>NZ_CP042305.1:0-2400000 GCF_007859675.1 Humibacter ginsenosidimutans | reverse complement strand
CTGCGTCGGGTCGGCGTCGCGGCACATCGTGATGAGGTTGTAGAGCGCGAACTGATAGCCGTCGTCTCCGACCAGCACCGGTTCGTGCGGGTCGGCGGTCTCGAGGGCCACGGTCTCGAAACCGGCCTCGGCGGCGACTTCCCGCGCGATGGCGGTCACGCGCTGCTCGATCGGTGCTGCGTCGTCGGGGGCCGGACCTTTGCGGCGGAAGAGGGGCATGGCATCCGTTCTGCGCCGGCGAAGCCGGCTGCCTCTTCAGACTATGCAGTGCGGATGCACGACTCGTGTGCGCGAACGCCGCGCATCGCGTCCGTGCGACGATGGCCCGATGCCGGACTTCGATTCTCTGATCGCCGAAGGCGAGGCCGTTCCGACCGAGGGCTGGGACTTCTCCTGGTTTCTGGGCCGCGCCACCGAAGAACGCCCGAGCTGGGGATATGCGCGGCTCGCTGCCCGGAGAGCATCAGGAGCGGTCGGCGTTCTCGACGTGCAGACCGGCGGAGGTGAGGTGTTCGCCGAGGTCCTGCGCGGTGCCGATCCTCGACCCGCGGCCGTGGCGGCCACGGAGGGGTGGCATCCGAATGTCGCGCTCGCCCGTGAGGCGCTCGCTCCGTTCGGCGGCATCGTCGTCGAGTCGCTCGAGGATGCCCCGCTCCCCTTCGCCGACGCGAGCTTCGCGCTCGTGCTGAGCAGGCATCCGGTGGTCACCGACTTCGCCGAGATCGGGCGGGTGCTCGCGCCCGGCGGAACGTACCTGTCGCAGCAGATCGGGGAGCGATCCAACGCGGAGCTGTACGAGTTTCTGCTCGGGCCTCAGCCGGTCGACGACGTGCGCACGATCGACAGGATGCGCGAGCGGGCGCAGTCTGCCGGTCTCGAGATCGTCGACCTCCGCGAGGAACGCACCCGCATCGAGTTCTTCGACATCGCCGCTGTCGTGCACTTTCTGCGCAAGGTGATCTGGACCGTACCGGGCTTCACCGTGGACGCGTACCGCGACCGATTGCGCGAGATCCACGAGATCATCCGGCGCGACGGCGCCTTCGTGTCGTACAGCTCGCGCATCCTGCTCGAGGCGCGTCGCCCCACTTCGTAGATTTCACTGAGCATCGCTCGGCAATCGGCCCGAAAACTCCTAAGCTGACGCAAAGGCGTGACGGCGAAGGAGCGGTCATGATCAGTGGGCAACCCGGTGCGCAGCAGACGGATGCCGCGTCGCCGAAGAACATCGTCGTCTGCTTCGACGGCACCAACAATCTGCTCGATCATCACGCGACGAACGCCGCGAAGATCTTCATGATGCTCGACCTCGACCATCCGCGTCGGCAGCTGGCCTACTACGACCCCGGAGTCGGGACGCTGCCCGCGGCCGGCGCCATCGGGCGACTCGGAAAGGCTTGGTCGCAGCTGGGCGGCCTCGCATTCGGCTGGGGCATGCAGACCAACATCACGCAGGCCTACGCGTGGCTGATGAACCGTTATCGGCCTGGCGACAAGATCTACGTCTTCGGCTTCAGCCGTGGTGCATTCACGGCGCGCGCGTTCGCAGCGCTGCTCGCCAGGCCAGGGATGCTCCGCGCCGGCTCCGACAACCTGGTCGAGTATGCGGTGAAGGAGTACGTGCGTCCGGTGCGCACCAAGAAGCTGGCGGAGACGAGAAAGCGCGAGGCGAAGGAGTTCGCGGATGCCCTGTGCTGGGGAACCGCGGGCCAGCCGGTCGCAGCACCTCCCGGCACGCCGCCCGACGACTTCCTCATCGCTCTCGGGCAGCGGGACATCCACGCCGTTCCCGTCGAGTACCTCGGGGTCTGGGACACCGTCGAGTCGTGGTTCGGCGGCCTCGGCAGGCTGGACTGGGCCGACACGGCGAGTCTCTGGAACGTGCGGACGCTCAGGCACGCCGTGGCGATCGACGAGTGGCGGGTGCAGTTCGGCTACTCGCCGGTGAAGCACCGTGCAGGTTTCGAGGAGGTGTGGTTCGCCGGTGTGCACTGCGATGTGGGCGGTACGTTCGCCAACCACGATCTCGCGAAGATCGCCCTCAAGTGGGTTTTCGAGGGCACGGGTGGCGACCTCCTGCTGCGCGACGGCGACTGGAACGAGGTCTATCGCCGGTTCTGCACGGTGACGGGCGACTTCGGCCCGAACCAGAACACGGTGAACAAGGACCCCTGGGCCTATCACCTTCTCGGCGCCACACGTCGTCGGATCCCTGCCGGCGCGTGTGTGCACGCGTCGGTGCGTGCCAGGCAGCAGGCCGACCCGACCTACCGTCTCAACCTGGCCGATGCTGCAGTGCCGCCGGTCTGGGTCGACGAGAACTGGGCGGAGTTCGTCGAGCGCGCGTGACAAATGTCACGGCGGCGACGTGACCGGCGGCCGAGGCACGGGCATCCCTTCGCCGCTTCGATGGAAAGCGTGAACACGACACCAACCACCGAGGCGCCTGCCATCAGGTTGCAGGGCCTGCGCAAGACCTTCGGGTCGATCGTCGCGGTCGACGGCATCGACCTCACCATCAAGGCGGGCGAGGTCGTCGCGCTGCTCGGGCCGAACGGCGCCGGCAAGTCGACGACGATCGACCTCGCACTCGGCTTCGCCACGCCCACAGCAGGCAGCGCGACACTGTTCGGCGGCGACCCGCGCGAGGCCATCACGGCAGGGCGGGTCGGCGCCATGCTGCAGGGCGGCGCGCTGCTGCCCGACCTCACGGTGCGGCAGACGGTGACGCTCATCGCGGCAGCGCACCGACATCCGCTTCCCGTGCACGAGGCGCTGGAGCGGGCCAAGGTCGCCGACATCGCCAAGCAGAAGGTGAACAAGCTCTCGGGCGGTCAACTGCAGCGGGCGCGGTTCGCGGTGGCGATCGTCTCCAACCCCGACCTCATCTTTCTCGACGAGCCGACGGCCGCCATGGACGTCGAGACCCGTCGCACGTTCTGGCAGTCGATGCGCGAGTTCACGGATGCCGGGCGCACCGTCGTCTTCGCCACGCATTATCTCGACGAAGCGGATGCCTACGCCGACCGCATCGTCATGATGGCAGGCGGTCGCGTGGTCGCCGATGGCACCCCTGCCGAGGTCAAGGCGGTGGTCAGCGGGCGCCGCATCCGGGCATCCTTCGACTTCGAATGGACGCCTGAGGCCGAGGCCGAGCTCTACGAGCTGCCCGGTGTGCGCAGCGTCGACCGCCGAGGCGACGTGCTCACCATCGTGAGCGACGAGTCGGATGCGGCACTCCGCACCCTGCTCTCGCACCATGCCGACGTGTACGACATCGAGGTCACGGCGCATTCGATGGACGACGCCTTCATGGCGCTGACCGCCGGCGCCGACGACCGTTCCGCGTCATCGACCGTGCGTGACGCCGCCCTGATCGGAGACCGCTCATGAGCATCACCTACCTGGGACTCGAGTCCCTGCGCCAGCTGAGGAACATCCCTTCGCTGGTCTTCACTTTCGCCCTGCCGATCGGCATGCTGCTGCTCTTCGGCAGCATCTACGGCTCAGGCGGAGCGATCGACCACGTCACCGGGCTGCCGTGGATCGTCGTCACGACCGTGCAGATGGCCGGCTACGGCGGCATGATGGCGGCGCTCGGCCAGGCCTTCACCATCGTCTCGGAGCGTTCCGTCGGCTGGAACCGCCAGCTGCGACTCACCCGGTTGAGCGGCATGGGCTACCTGCTCTCCAAGGTCACCGCCGCCCTGGTGGTGGCGCTCGCGAGCATCGTGGTGAACATCGCGGTCTCCGTGATCGTCTTCCACCCGCCGCTGAGCTTCGCGGGATGGGCCATGGCGGCCCTCGGGCTGTGGTTCGGCGTCATCCCGTTCGCGTTCATCGCGGTGTTGATCGGTCAGTTCGCCAAGCTGCAGTACGCACAGCCGCTGTTCATGGTCATCTTCTTCGGGCTGGCCATCCTCGGCGGCCTGTGGGTCCCCTTGTCGGTGCTGCCGTCGTGGATGACGAACATCGCGCAGTTCGTGCCGTCGTACTGGCTCAACAGGCTCGGCCAGATGGGCGCGCACCTGCAGGGCGACATCCTCGCGCCGGTGCTCGTGCTCATCGCCTGGACCCTCGTGCTGGGTGCGCTCATCGTGTGGCGTTTCCGTCGGGATGCCGCGCGCCAGTGACACGCATCCGCTCGCGTCGGCCCGCCCCTCCCGCCGGCTTCCCCTCGGATGCCGTCGGCGGGCGGGCCGTCGCGCCGCACTCCGCGAACGCGTCGGGGCTGTCTGCGTCGAGGCCGTCCAGCGCGGACTCGCCGGCTGTCACACAGGACTGCGCAGCGGAATCCGGTGACGCGGTCCGTCCCGGCCCTACGCTGAGTGACATGGCAGCGCGGGCGGCAGATGGCGAGGCCGTATCGCGCCGCCAGGGGTTCCCGGCGCTGTGGGGCGACGCCTTCGGTCGGATCAAGGCGCGGGGCGCGCGCAGGTGGTACTTCGGGTCGCTGTGGGGCTTGGCGTACCTCGTGATCCCCATCATCCTCACGTGGGTCAGCGGCCCCGACCCCGTCTCCGCCACCCTCCTCACGATCCACGTGGTGGTGCTCGGCGCGTTCTACATCGTGCTGCCGCCACTGCTCTGGGGGAGATCGTGGCAGATCACCGCGATCGCCTACCTTCTGTTCATCGGATATGTCTGCCTGGCGATCCCGATGATCGGCGTCAACGTGATCTGGTTGCTGATCTATGTGCCGATCATGGCGGCGATGAGCTGGCAGCCTGCGCCCTTCGTCATCACCACGATCGCCGTCATCGTCGGGGCCCAGCTCGTGACCATGCTGGTGACCGACACGTTCGTCGACTACTGGTACGCGGCGGCACTCACCGCGTCGATCTCGGTGATGATGCTCACGTTCGGAGAACAGATCAAGGCGATCAGACGGCTGCGGGATGCCCAGAGCGAGATCGCGAGGCTCGCGGTCGTCGACGAGCGCGAGCGTTTCGCCCGCGACATGCACGACGTGCTCGGTCACTCGCTCACGGTGG
The DNA here is from genome assembly GCF_007859675.1 of Humibacter ginsenosidimutans. GTDB lineage: Bacteria > Actinomycetota > Actinomycetes > Actinomycetales > Microbacteriaceae > Humibacter > Humibacter ginsenosidimutans. The sequence goes on along the minus strand of NZ_CP042305.1, from coordinate 2,395,006 downwards.
TCACGGTGAAGAGCGAGCTGGCGAGACGCCTGGTCTCGCGGGATCCCGAACGGGCGGAGGCGGAGATCGCCGACATCGAACGGCTCTCGAGGGCCGCGCTGGCCGACCTGCGGGCATCCGTCGCCGGATACCGCGAGATGACACTCGCCACCGAGCTGTCTGCGGCGAACGCCGCGCTCGTCGCTGCAGACGTCACACCCCATCTGCCGGTGTCGGTCGACGCTCGTCGCGCCCGAACTTCGAGAGACGTTCGCGTGGATTCTGCGCGAGACGATCACCAACGTGGTGCGCCACGCGCACGCGAAGAACTGCTGGGTCGCGCTGGAGAAGCGCGCCATCATCGTCGGCGACGACGGGTCAGGGATGCCCGGCACGATTCCCGCAGGCCACGGTCTCGACGGTCTTCGGCAGCGCGCGCAGTCCGTCGGCGCCGTTCTCACGGTGCAACCGGGAGACGACGGCGGCACCACGGTGAGCGTGCGGGCCGACGCCTCGAGACCGGGCGCCGGAACCGCGGGAGCGACGACACGAGGGACCGCACGATGACCGATCCCATCCGGCTGCTGCTGGCCGACGACCAGGCGCTCGTGCGCGGCGCGCTCGCCGCGCTGCTCGACCTCGAGCCCGACCTCACCGTGGTCGCCCAGGTCGGCAGGGGCGACGAGGTGTTGGATGCCGCGCGCGACTCCGACGCCCAGGTGGCGCTTCTCGACGTGGAGATGCCCGGCCTCGACGGCCTCGCCGTCGCCGAGCTGCTGCACCGCAGGCTGCCCGCGTGCCGGTCGCTGATCGTCACGACCTTCGGCAGACCCGGCTACCTTCGCCGTGCCATGGAGGCAGGCGCCAGCGGGTTCGTGGTGAAGGACACCCCGTCGACGCAGCTGGCGGATGCCGTGCGGCGCGTCGCGCAGGGCCTGCGGGTGGTGGACCCTGCACTGGCGGCCGAGTCGCTGGCATCCGGCGTCTCTCCGCTCACCCAGCGCGAGACCGAGGTGTTGCGGGTGGCCGCGCGCGGCGGCAGCGTGAACGAGATCGCCCGCGAGCTGCATCTCTCCGAGGGCACCGTGCGCAACCACCTGTCGGCAGCGATCGGCAAGACCGGCGCGCGCAACCGTGCGGATGCCGCGGCCCAGGCCGCCGCGAACGGGTGGCTCTGATCCGATTGCCGCACAGCCCTTGCGCAGGCGACGCAAAACGCGCACCCCGTCGGGATGCGCGTTGCACGTACGACACGAGGATCAGCCCGCCGAGCGCTCCTGGTGCTCGTAGTCGTCGGCGTTGCTGCCCTCTGGCTCGTAGTCGGCCCACGCCGCATAACGATCTTCGTCGTGCGAGTGTCCGGTGAGCTCGCGCTCGAGCTGGTCGTAGTCCACGGTGGGACTGTATGACTTGAGCTCGCGAGCGATCTTGGTGTGCTTTGCCTTCTGACGGCCGCGCCCCATGCGAGACCCCCTCACGATGACAGGCCCGAGGCGTTGACGCTCTCTCGGGCACTTTGGACGGGAAACGAAAGTTAGCGGCCAGTTTAGCATGGGGCCCCTGACCGGCCGGGTCGCACGTTCCCAGCGGCGCATGATGGTATATACCGTGCCAACAGCCCCTGCACGCACGCAGGTGGTGATCGTCGGAGCCGGTCAGGCCGGCCTTTCGGTCGCTTATTACCTGCGGCGCTTTCAACTGGAACCGGACGTGGACTTCGTCGTCTTCGACCGGGGTCCGAGCACGGGCGGCGCCTGGCAGTTCCGGTGGGATGCCCTGCGCATGGGCAGTGCGCACAAGATCTCCGACCTGCCGGGAATGACGGAGCTGGGCATCAGCTTCGAGACGGCGGACCGCACGCTTCCGGCCAAAGACATCGTCGCGGGCTACTACCGCAGGTACGAAGACCACTTCGGGTTCAACGTGCATCGCCCGTCGCGTGTCACCGGCGTCGTGAACCGCGGAGCCGACCTCGTCGTGCAGCACGGCGAAGGCGAGACGGCCGCGCAGGTGCTCGTGAACGCCACCGGAACCTGGGGCTCGCCGTTCGTTCCGTACTACCCAGGCGCGAAGACATTCCGCGGCCGGCATGTGCACACCAACGGGTACGTCTCGGCCGACGAGTTCCGCGGCAAGAACGTTCTGGTGGTCGGCGGCGGCACCAGCGCCGTCGGCTTTCTGCTCGAACTGGAGGGTGTGGCCAAGAGCGTGTCGTGGGCATCCAGGCGCCCCATCGACTACAGCACGGAGCACGTGCGCACCATCGAGGGCGGAGTGGCCGCCGTGCGCGATGCGGATGCCGCCGCGCGCGTCGGCAGCGCCCTGCCCAGCGTCGTCAGCTCCACAGGAGTGCCGCTGACGCGCAAGGTCGCCGCAGGCGTCGCCCGCGGCCTGCTCAAGGAGCGCCCCATGTTCGCGTCGATCGAGCCCGACGGCGTGCGTTGGGCCGACGACTCCTTCACGCCGGTGGATGCCATCATCTGGGCCACCGGGTTCCGTCCCGAACTGCGCCACCTCTCGCCGCTCAAACTGCGGGAGAAGCAGGGTGGCGTGGTCGTGGAGTCCGGCCAGGTGTGGACCGATCCGCGCATCTTCCTCGCGGGCTACGGTCCCTACGCGTCGACGATCGGAGCCGGCCGGTCTGGACGCATCATCGCCCGTCAGATCATGGCGCTGATCTGACGGGCGATCGTCGAACGGGAGCGGGCTACTTGCCCGCGTCCCACACGTACCATTCGTCGCCGATGCGGGCGACCTGCGCCGTGCCGCACTGACGCCGATCGGTTGTGAGCGCCTGCTTCGGCCACCAGTCCACCGAGACGGTCGGCTTGATCGGCGTGGTCGTGGTCACGGCCGTGCAGGTCGCCGAGACCGGGACACCCGCCGCCGAGCCGAACTTCATGAGGTAGGCCGAGCTGTTCTGGGGAAGGTCGATCGTGATGGCGGTCGCATCGTCGGGCACCCAGGCCGGCACGTCGTGGGTGCCCTCGCTGGTGGCTTCCGCCTTGTCGTCGTACACGAGATACCCCTGCCGACCTCCGGTCAGCATGCTGCAGCCCGCGAGCGGAGCCGCGGCCAGGAGTGCAAGCGAGGCCGCGAGGGCGGCGATGTACTTCTTGGATGACTTCTGCATGTCTCCACCCTGTCCGAGGGGGAGAAACCGGCTGCATCGCCCTCCCGGGTGATGCCCGTCATCCCAGGGCGGGAGATCGTGATGGGCGTCAGCGACGACCAGCGCGCGACCGCGAGCGCGGGTCGGAGTCGCCGGGCTTGCGCGAGGCATCCTGGGCCTGCGCGTCCTTCTCCTGGCGTTCCGTCGGAGCGGCGGGAGGCGGAGTCTGGAGCTGAACGTCCCTGCGGCCGCGGGACGCCGAGTTGGGCAGCGCGGGCGCGAGGGGTCGGCGCGGGATGGCGCGGATCGGCTCGCCACGGCGGTCCTGGCCGGGCAGCGGGTGCGAGCGACGTCCGTAGATGAGCTCGGAGGAGTCGAGCAGCCAGGGCACGAGCGCGATCGTGACGCCGTGCAGCATCATCAGCTGCTTGGAGATGCGGCGGGCGCGGTGGTTGTGCAGGAACGTCTCCCACCAGTGGCCGACGATGTACTGCGGCAGGTACACCGTGGTCACCTCGGAGCCGTGCTCCTCGCGCCGGTGCTTGATGTACTTGATGAGCGGAACGCCGAAGTCCCGGTAGGGCGACTCGATGATGGTGAGCGGCACGTGGATGTTCATGTCGTGCCACTGCTGCTGCAGGGAGTCGGTCGACTCGTCGTCGAGCGAGATGTGCACGGCCTCGATCGACTGGTGCCTGGCCGCGATGGCGTAGTCGAGGGCCTTCAGCACGGGCTTCTGCATCTTGCCGACCAGCACGATGGCGTGGTCTCCGCTCGACCCGAACGTGGTGGTCGGGTCGACCTCGACCTCCTTGGCCACGTCGCGGTAGTACCGGTTCACGCCGAGCATCAGCAGGAACAGGATCGGCATCATGATGAACACGAGCCAGGCGCCGTGCGTGAACTTCGTGATCGTCACGACCACGAGCACGCTGAACGTGAGCAGCGCACCGAACGCGTTGATCGACATGCTGCGGATGATCGACCCGCGGTCCTTCTCCTGGCGTCGCGTCTCCTTGTCGCGCAGCAGGGTGATCCAGTGCTTGACCATGCCCGACTGCCCGAGCGTGAACGAGACGAACACGCCGATGATGTAGAGCTGGATCAGGTTGGTGAGGTTGGCCTCGTAGATGACGAGCAGGATGATCGCGGCCAGCGCGAGCGCGATCACACCGTTCGAGAACACCAGGCGGTCGCCGCGCGTGGACATCGCCTTGGGCGCGTAGGAGTCGCGGGCGAGCACCGAGCCGAGCAGGGGGAAGCCGTTGAACGCGGTGTTGGCCGCCAGCAGCAGCACGACTGCCGTCGCCGCCTGGATGATGAAGAACGGAACGGAGTTGTTGCCGAAGGTGGCGGATGCCAGCTGTGCGATGAGCGAGCGCTGCGGCTCCGTCGCGCACTGCTTCCACCCGATCAGGTCGCACGGGTTCTCCGCGTAGTGCACACCGGAGATGAGGGCGATGGCCATCAGGCCGGCGAAGAGGAACACCGCGATGCCGCCCATGAGCAGGAGCGTCGTGCGTGCGTTGCGGATCTTCGGGGTGCGGAACGCGGGGACTCCGTTGGCGACGGCCTCGACGCCGGTGAGGGCGGAGCATCCACTCGAGAAGGCGCGCAGCAGCAGGAGCACGACCGCCGCCTGCGTGACGCCTTCGGCGTGCACCGCGTATTGGGCGGACTCCGCGACCGGGGCGGCGCCTGCGGCGGTGCGGATGAGTGCGGTGACGATCATGATGCCGATCGACCCGATGAACACATAGGTCGGGATGGCGAACGCCTTGCTCGCCTCGCGCACTCCGCGCAGGTTCATCGCGGCGATGATCGCGACGCAGACGACGGCGAGCTCGACGCGCACCCCGCTGAGCCACGGGAGCGCCGAGATGATGTTGTCCACACCGCTCGCCACCGACACGGCCACGGTCATGACGTAGTCGACGAGCAGGGCGGATGCCACGACCAGCCCCGCCTTCTCGCCGAGGTTCTTGTGCGCGACCTCGTAGTCGCCGCCACCAGACGGGTAGGCCTTGACCAGCTGCCGGTACGAGGCGACCACCGTGAGCATCAGCACCACGACGGCGACGGCGATCCACGGCGAGTAGGCGAGGAAGGCGAGGCCGCCGATCAGCAGCACCATCATCAGCTCCTGCGGAGCGTAGGCCACGGACGACAGAGCGTCACTGGCGAAGATGGGCAGTGCGAGGTGCTTGGGAAGCAGCTGTCCCTCGAGCTTCTCGCTGGGTAGGGGTTCCCCGATCAGCCACCGTTTCGCGGAGCGGCCGTCTAACCCGGGGGCCCTCCCCTCATTTGTCACGAGGGACGACACTACTACCTGCCTTTTGCCTGTCAAGTCGGCGCGTGCGGCTGTGAAGACAACGCACAGCACAGTCGCGACGAGCGCGCAGTTTGGCGGACGAAATGCGCCGTCAGGCATGGAATCCACGCGATCCGTCCGCCGCGGCGGGGGCGCGGATCTACCCTGAAGAAATGCCACGGAACACAGGTGGCGACACGGTCCACGCACACGGTCTGACTCAGGCGGTCGAGTGGCTGGACGGCAAGCTGGTCCCGGTGTTGGGGCCAGCTCCGCGCGGCCCTTACGACGTCGAGCCGCCGCACAGCACGGCGTGCCCGCTCTGCGGGCAGCCGCTCGCCGCTCACGACGCGGAGAAGTCGGAGGGGCACGTCTTTCTGCGCTGCTCCGACGGAACCGTGACCGAGACCGGCAGGGCAGCTTGAACAGCGTGGGCCGAGGAGTCGCGACGAACGCGTGACGCACGCGATGACGACGCGCAGGGCATCCGGTGCCCCCGCGGGGAGTGGCGGTGCGCCGCCGAGCCCCGTCCCGTGGGTTGAGGAGCACCGCGCAGCGGGGCGTCTCGGAACCCTGGCCGCGGGTATGCCGGGTTTCGAGACGCGCGCCGGCGTGCTCCTCGACCCACGGGGCTTTGTGCGCGCCTTCGGCGTGCTCCGGGGCCTGCGGAATCGCTCAGCGCGACAGCCGGGCGAGAAGGTCGGCGCGTACCCTGGCGAGGTCGCTGCGCAGGTGCTCGACGACGGCATCCGGGATTCCGTCGTGCATCGTGGCCGTGCGCAGATCCGCACGCACCTGCTGACGGAACTCGTTGAGCACGATCTCGGCCTCGCGCAACGCCAGTCGTGACTCGGCGCGGGGGTCGGGTGCGAAGCCTTGAGCCGTCGTGCCCGAAGCGGTCGCGCCTGCGGTCTTCGCCTCGCGCGCCTCGCGCTTCGCCTCGCGGGCGGCAGCGGCGAGATCTGCGCGCAGGCTCTTCATGGCCTGGTTCACGCCGGCCCTCACCTCGTCTGCCATGCGTCGCAGGGAGTCGGTGACCTCGTTCTCGATGTCGTCGAGCTCGGATGCCCGTGCCCGCAACTCCGCCCGCCCCGCGTCCGTGATCGAGTACACCGTCTTCCGGCCCTCGGTCGTCTTGGTCACGAGCCCTTCCTCTTCGAGCTTCGACAACCGCGGATAGATGGTTCCGGCGCTGGGGCTGTACGTGCCGCCGAAGCGGTCGCTCAGCGCCTGGATCAGCTCATAGCCGTGCATGGGCCGCTCGTCGAGCAGGCTGAGAAGGTAGAGCCTCAGACGGCCGTGCGAGAACACCGCGGGGGTCATTCGGCGCCTTCTGCTGTGTCGGTCGCGGGGGCATCCGTCGCCTGTGCACTCGTGGAGGTGCTCGGCTGTCTGCGCACCACCGAGATGTTGCCGGAGACGGAGCTGGACGACACGTCGAGCCATTTGCCGTCGAGCGAGCCGCTCTGGCTCGTGTAGGTCTTGCCCATGGAGCCCTTGATGACGGTGGTGCCGTCGAGGTGGGCGACGCCGCTGACCGTGTTGATGCGGTAGCGAACGCCCACGTTCTCATCGAGGCGCATGGTGAGGTCGCCCGACACGGAGTTGGACTTCACCTCGAACGGTGTGCCGAACAGGTCGAGATAGATGTTGGCGCTGACGCTGTCGACGCCGAGCTTGGTGACGCTGCCCGAGACCGTGATGTCGCCGGAGACGGTGTGCGCGAAGACCTCGCCGCGGTGGTCGCGGGCGGTCAACTCACCGCTGACCGTGTTGAGGTCGAGGTCGCCGACGATGCCGTCGGTGGTGATCTCCCCGCTCACGGTGCTGAGCTTGGCGTCGGTGACGAGCCCGCTCACGAGCGCGACGGCGGAGACGACGCCGAGCTTCAGTTCCACGTCGCGCGGCACCAGGATGGTCACGTCCGCGCCGGCCCTGCCTCGCCAGGAGCGGAACACGTCGATGAAGTTGTCCCACCGCCACTGCGGGTGGTCCACCTCGAGCGTGTCGCCGTCGATGGTGACCTTCAGCTCCTTGCCCGTCACGTTGCTCACCTCGACTCGGGCGGTGCGCTCATCGTGACCGATGACATCCACTCGCCCCGCGATGAGGCTCACCTTGAGCTTGCGCACGACCTCGAAGTCGATGGTCTTGCTGTCGCCCGGGTTCACGATCCAGCGTTCCTGTGCCATGTTCGTGCCTTTCCTGCCTGCCGCCATTCCCGACCTCGCGGTCGACGTGGCAGCTTTGATTCGATGTCTGGGGTGCCGCGCGCCGTGTGATCCAACTCACGATATATCGCGACTTCTTCAAACACGATATATCGCGTTTCTGATTCGCGCAACACCGTCGCACGAAGTCGGTGCACGGCATCCGGATTCCCCGGGAATGCGCTGTCAGCGTCGACGTGGCGACCGAAGCGGCCGAGCGTGTTGACTCTCCCGTCGGGGGAGGCGCGAGAACAGTGTCATGACAACTCATGACACGGTCACAGAACCGACAACGGCGGCCACGACCGCCGACGAGGACGCCGCGACGCGGCCACCGTGGCGCGCGCTGAGCGCCCTGCTCATCGGCACGTTCATCACGGCCATCGACTTCTTCATCGTCAACGTGGCGCTTCCCTCGATGCAGGCGGAACTGCACGCGAGCGAGAGCGCCGTCGAGTGGTTCATCGCGGCCTTCTCGCTCGGCACCGCCGCAGCCCTGCTCACCGCTGCGCGGATCGGCGACAGGTTCGGGCGGCGGAGAGCGTTCGTGATCGGCATCGCCGTCTTCGTGGCCGCCTCGGTGCTCTGCGCGGCGGCGTCGAATGCCGAGGTGCTCGTCATCGGACGATTCGTGCAGGGGATCGCATCGGCCTTCGTCACCACGAGCGTGATGGCGATGATCGGATCGGTCTTCCACGGCCAGTCGAGAGCGAGGGCCGTCGGCCTGTATGCCGCCGTGCTCGGCATCGGAGCGGCCGCGGGCCAGATCATCGGAGGGCTTCTCGTCGGTGCCGACGTCTGGGGACTCGGGTGGCGTTCGATCTTCGCGATCAACGTGCCCGTCGGCATCCTCGCTCTCGTGCTGACCCCGTTCGTCGTGCCGGCGACCAGGGGGGATCGCCAAGCGGGTCGACGTCTGGGGTGTCGTGCTGATGACCGCGGCGATCGTGGCGCTCGTTCTGCCGCTGGTCGAGGGGCGCGACAGCGGGTGGGCGCCGTGGATCTGGGTCTGCTTCGCGCTCGTCCCGATCCTGGTCGCCGCCTTCTTCGCTCAGCAGCGTCGGCTGGAGTCGCGCGGCGGGGAGCCGCTCTTCCCTCAGCTCCTGCTCCGCACCCCGGCCTTCCGCTGGGGTCTCATGTGGCAGCTCGTGTTCTGGTGCGGACAGGCGTCGTTCTACGTGGTGTTGACGATGTACCTGCAGCTCGGTCGCAACCTGACGGCGCTCGAGTCCGGAACCGTGTTTCTCGGCCTCGCCATCCCGTACTTCGTCGCGGTCGCGCTCGTGCCTCGTCTGGTCGCGCGCCTGGGGCGATTGGTGCTGGTGCTCGGAAGCGTCGCGAACCTGCTCGGCTTCGCAGCGCTCGCGATCGTGGCATCGACCGGTGCAAGCGTGGGCTGGGTGCTCGTGGGACTGGTGTTCTGCGGTGCTGCCCAGGGTCTGAGCATCCCGCCGTCGACGAGTCTCGTGCTGGGCACGGCGAACGCCGAGGACGCCGGGGTCGTCTCCGGTGCGCTCTCCACCATGCAGCAGGTGGGAGGCTCCCTCGGCGTCGCCATCGTGGGCACGGTGTTCTTCGGTGCGCTCGGCTCGACGGCGGCGCCGCGCGGGTCGAACGTGGCGGATGCCTTCGCCGCGAGCCTTGAGCCGCTCGCGATCGTCGCGGCGGCGGCCATCGTGCTCACGTTCCTGCTTCCGCGCGGCGGGCGTGCGAGGGGTGAGGTTCGATGAGCGAGACGCGTACCGTGCCGCGCACCGGCTTGATGGGCGGACGGTCCGCGGATGCGAGGATCGTGGACGTGGCGCACACCCTCGTCTCCATCGGCGACTTCTCCCGCATGACGCATCTCACGGTCAAGGCGTTGCGGTACTACCACGACGTGGGGGTGCTCACGCCGGCTGCGATCGATCCGGACAGCGGATACCGCAGGTACAGCACCGAGCAGGTGCCCGTCGCTCAGGTCGTGCGCCGCCTTCGCGACCTCGACATGCCGATCGACGCCGTGCGCGACGTGGTGTCTGCGCCCGACGTCGCGGCGAGGAATGCCGCCATCGCCGAACACCTCTCGCGCATGGAGGAGCAGCTCGCGCAGACGCGCTCGGCCGTGACATCCCTGCGCACGCTGCTTCAGCCCGTGAAACGAGGGGGAGCGCCCGATCGAGTTCCGAGCGACGACTCCCATGCGAGCTCTGGCGATCAGCGGCCGAGTCTCGCTCGCCGACGGGTTGGCGTTCGTCGCCGGCGCCGTCAACGAGATTCTCGCCACGGGGGAACAGCTCGGGCTCGGTGAACCCGGTGTTCCCGGGGCCCTCTTCTTCGAGGACGTGTTCGAGACGGACGCGGGTGAGCTGGTGGCGTTCGTTCCGTTCGGGCAGAGCACCGAGCCGGGCGCCCGGCCGGAGGATCGGGCTCTGGTGCTGGGGGCTCCGGTGCCGGGCCGGGCCGAGTGGTACGAGGTGCCGGGCGGCGAGTGGGCGGTGCTCGTGCACGCCGGCACGCACGACGACCTCGACACGGCCTATGCCGAGCTCGGATCGTTCGTCGCGGCGAGGGCGATCGGAGTCGCTGGGGCGATCCGCGAGGACTTCCTCGTCTCGCGGCTTCAGACCGCCGATTCCGAGGCCTGGCGCACCGAGGTCGCGTGGCCGGTGTTCCGCACCGCGACGACCGCTTGACATTGACGTAACGTCAACCTCTACCGTCGAAGTCATGACGGATGACACGGGTGACCCGGATGCTGCGCCGGGCGTCGAGCGCTCCATTCAGCAGCTCGCACGCCTGGCCGGCACGACGAGCCGTACCTTGCGGCACTACGACGACATCGGCTTGCTGAAGCCGAGCCGCGTCGGTGACAACGGATACCGCTACTACGACGAGCGATCCGTTGTGCGGTTGCAGCGCATCTTGCTGCTGCGCGACCTCGGGCTCGGACTGACGGACATCGCGGCCGTGATGGACCGCGAACAAGACGAGTCGGCGGCGCTGCGTCACCACCTGACGTGGCTGCGCAGTGAGCAGGAGCGACTGGCGCGGCAGGCGGCATCCGTGGCATCCACCATCGACGCATTGGAGAAAGGAGAACCGATCATGGCCGAGACGGCATTGGACGGCTTCGACCACACGCAATACAAGCAGGAGGTCGAGCAGCGCTGGGGAAGAGCGCGTACGCGAAGAGCGACGCGTGGTGGCGTGGTCAGAGCGAAGCGGAGCGCGCCGAGTGGAAGCGGCGACAGGAGGAGCTGGCTGCGGACTGGATCGACGCGGCCGGGCGCGGAATCGACCCTGCCGGCGAGGAGGCGCAGGCGCTCGCGAGGCGTCATGCCGACTGGCTGGGCAGCATTCCGGGCACCCCTGGCAGTGAGACCGGTCGCCCGGCGAAGGTGTATTTCGTGGGGCTCGGCGAGATGTACGTCGCCGATGAGCGCTTCGCCGCGAATTACGGCGGCATCGACGGAGCGACGTTCGTGCGCGACGCGATGCGCGTGTACGCGGAGCGGGAGCTGTAGCGCGCCTGGCTGCGTGTCAGCGGCGGCCAAGAGCCCAGGGCTCGGGGGCCGGCCGGCGGCCGCGGGATGCCGCGTCGGACTCGATGAGTCGGGTGTCGGCATCCTTCGCCGCCGGCTCCACCCGGAGCGCGAAGAGCGGGATCGTCACGTGCACGAGCGGCCCGATGAACACGACGACGGCGAGCGTCCCCCAGCCGACGTTGCCGCCCAGCAGCCACCCGATGAGCAGCACACTGGCCTCGATGGCGGTGCGTACGAGCCAGATCGGGCGGCCGGTGCGTGCGTGCAGCCCGGTCATCAGCCCGTCGCGCGGGCCCGGCCCGTGCTGGGCTCCGATGTAGAGCCCGGAGGCGATCGCGATGAGCACGAGCCCGCCCGCGAACAGGAGGATGCGCCCCCACAGCGCTCCGGGCTCCGGAATGGCCCACAGACCGAACTGTGCAGACGGCCCGATGAGCAGCACGTTGAGCACCGTGCCGATGCCCGGCCGCTGCCGCAGCGGGATCCACAGCAGCAGCACGAGCGCGCCGATGAGGTTGGTGACCAGGCCGAACGGGATGCCCGTGCGCAGCATGATGCCCTGAGCGAGCACGTCCCACGGCTCGATGCCGATCGAGGCCTGCATCATGGTCGCGATCGCGATGCCGTAGAGGAAGAGGCCGACCAGCAGTTGCGCCATACGCCACGAACGCGTGGCGGGCCGCGAGAAGAGGGGACGAGGCTCCGGGAGGCTCGGCAGCGACAGGCGAACCCGCTTCGACGGTGTTCCGGCGGACACCGTGGCGGTGGCTCCCGTGGGGGTGTCGGCGATGGGCTGCATAGAAGTATCCAAACCGGAGATTGGCCTTCTGATAAATAGCCAATTCGCATAGAGTGGTCTGGTGGCATCGACGTCGATCTCAACCCGTGCCCTGCTCGACCTGCTCGGCGAGTGGCGCGGCACCGGGCCCGCCTTTCATTCGCTGGCCGACCGCATTCGGCTGCTCGTCATGGACGGCCGCCTGCTCGGCGGTGTGCGCCTGCCTGCCGAGCGCGAGCTCGCCGCCGGGCTCGGCGTCAGTCGCACCACGATCACCGCCGCCTACCAGCGGCTGCGCGACGACGGCTGGGCGACCAGCAGGCAGGGTTCGGGCACGCAGACCGCGCTGCCCGGCGGTGCCGTGGCATCGACGGCCCTCGACAGCACGCTGCTCGACTTCACGAAGGCGGCCCTCGCGGCACCGACGGTGATGATGGATGCCGTGCGCGAGGCATCCTCGCTGCTCCCCGCCCTGCTCCCCGGCCCCGGCTACGACACCGAGGGCCTTGCGGTGCTGCGGGAGGCCATCGCCCGCCGATACACGGCTCGCGGCCTCGCCACCGACCCTGACGAGGTGCTCGTCACGGTCGGAGCGCAGCAGGCGATCGCGCTGCTCTCGCGCACCCTGGTCTCGCGAGGGGACAGGGCCCTGATCGAGGTGCCGACGTATCCGCACGCCTACGACGCGCTGGTCGCTGCAGGCGCCAGGCTCGTGACCGGCCCGGTGTCGGTCGATACGGTCGACGGCTGGGATGTGGATGTGTTCGAGTCGGTGCTGCGCCGCACGAGCCCGACGCTGGCCTACCTCATGCCCGACTTCCAGAACCCGACGGGACGTTCCATGTCGGTGAAGGTGCGGCGGCGCATCCTCGACGCGGCAGCGGCCCAGGGCACGATCGTGATCGCCGACGAGACGCCCGCCGAGCTCGACATCGACCGTCCGGAGGCGTACGCGCCGCTGGCGTCGTTCGCGAACGGCGCGCACGTCATCACGATCGGCTCGGCGAGCAAGACCATGTGGGGCGGCCTGCGCGTCGGCTGGATCCGCGCTGAGCGCTCGATGATCCGGCGGCTGCAGGCTGTGCGCTCGAACATGGACCTCGGTACCCCGGTGCTCGACCAGCTGATCGTCGCCGAGCTCTTCGGCCACTACGGCGACGTGCTCGCTGAGCGTCGCGCCCAGCTCGCCTCCGGTCGCGACGCGGTGGAGCGGATGCTCGGAGCCGCCTTTCCCGACTGGCACATTCCGCATGTGGCCGGCGGTCTCGCCGCCTGGGTGAACATCGGCACGCCGGTGAGCTCGCAGGTGGCGCTCGCCGCGCGAAGCGAGGGGCTGCTCGTCACGGCAGGCCCGCGGTTCGGGGTCGACGGCGCGTTCGAGCGCTTTCTGCGGGTGCCGATCACCTATCCGCCCGAACTGGTCGAGCGTGCGGTCGCCGCGCTGGAGCGAGCATGGCCGGTCGCGGCCCGCCTGCGGTACACCGAGGCGCCTCCGCTCGCGTCGGTGGTGTGAGCGGTCGCGACTCAGGGCTCGATCGAGCGAGGCGACACGATGAGTCCGTCCAGCAGGACGTCGGTCATCGAGGGACCGGCCGCGGCTGCGTCGTCTGGACCGTCATCCGCGAGCCGGCTGAGGGCGTGGATGAGGTGTTCGGCACTGACGCCACCGCGGATGGTGCCGTCCGCAGCGCCGGCGTCGAGGATGCTCTGGACCTTGGGCGCGAGGATGCCGAGGAATTGGGCCGGCAGCGGCTGGTAGGCGGGGTCGCCGGAATGCAGTGCACTCGCGAAGCCGCGTTTGGTCGCGACGAAGCGTGCGAGACTCTCCGACCACAGGCGTAACGCCTCGGCGGGCGGATATTCAGCGGCGAGGCGCTCAGCCTCCTCCGCAGTGGTGTCGAGCTCGCGACGGAAGACCGCGATGATCAGGTCTGAGCGCTGCGGGTAGTTGCGGTAGATGGTGCCCACCCCCACGCCGGCGCGGGCGGCGATGTCGCGCATGGGCGCATCCACGCCCAACTCCGCGAACGCCTTCTTGGCGGCCTCGAGCACGGCCTCCGTGTTGCGCATCGCGTCTGCTCGCTTGCGTCGAGGCACGACCGCAGTGGTGTCGGCTGAGCTCACCGGATTCCTTCGTGACAAACGGAACAATGTTCCGTATGATTGCGGACGACTGTTCCGCTTATCTCGAGTCTACAGCTCGAGCCGTGACGGTCCCAAGGAGGAAGCACCATGCACTACCGTCCGCTCGGCCGCACAGGCATCCAGGTCTCGCCTTTCGCGCTCGGCGCGATGATGTTCAGCTCGTTCGGCAACAGCGATCAGGATGAGGTGAATCGGATGGTCGACCGCGCCATCGAGGCCGGCATCAACTTCATCGACACCGCCGACGCGTACGGCGACTCGGAGGAGATGCTCGGCCGCGCGCTGAAGGGGCGCCGCGACGAGGTCGTGCTCGCGTCCAAGTTCGCACGTCAGCTCGGTGACGACCCGAACCACCAGGGCGGCTCCCGTCGCTGGATCATGACCGCGGTCGAGAACACCCTCCGCCGGCTCCAGACCGACCACCTCGATCTCTACCAGATGCATCGTCCCGATCCGCGAACCGATATCGAGGAGACGCTCTCGGCGCTCACCGACCTCGTGCGCAGCGGAAAGGTGCGAGCGATCGGCACGTCGGACATGCCGGCGTCCGAGATCGTCGAGGCTCAGTGGGTCGCCGAGCGACGTGGACTGGAGCGCTTCCGCACCGAGCAGCCGCACTACTCGCTCCTGGACCGCACGATCGAGCGCGAGGTGCTGCCCGTCGCGCAGCGATACGGCATGGGCACCATGATCTGGAGTCCGCTCGCCAGCGGCATGCTCACCGGGCGCGTCCGACGTGGCCAGGAGACGGACCTGCGTCGCACTCGCATGTTCGCCGCGCTCCGCGACGAGCGGCGCATCGACGCGGTCGAGCAGTTCATCCCGCTCGCAGCCGAGGCCGGAATGTCGCTCACCCATCTGGCGCTCGCCTTCGTCATCGCGCATCCGGGAGTGACCTCAGCCCTTATCGGACCGCGAACCATGGAGCAGCTCGACGACCTGCTCGCCGCAGCAGACGTAGAACTGACCGACGAGCTCCTGGACCGGATCGATGCGATCGTTCCGCCCGGCACCGGAGTCGGCCGCATGGACCAGGAGTACAACACTCCCCCCCATCGTCTCCGCCGAGCTGAGGCGGCGACCCTCGCACGAGCGCTCCGCGGCGTAGGGCGTCCGTTCCGGCGCCGACGGCGACGGCGACGAGCGAATCCCGTCGAGACCGTCCGGCGGCGCTACGGCTGGCTTTCGTCGGCTCGGAGCATGAGGTCCGTGAGTTGGCGCCGACGCATGAGCGATGCCAGCAGCCACCGGAACAATCGCCCGCTGCCGTGTGGGCGTGCGAGCGCCGACGACCATCGTGGCCCGAGCTGTCGGTGCAACGGTGTTCTGTCAACCGCGGATGTCGGTGGTCTGTCGAAAGCTGGCGCCATGGCGCTTTCTCTCCTGGAACGCGAGGAATTCCTCGCACAACCACATGTCGCCGCCTTGTCTGTGGCCGCCGGCCCCGATCGCGGACCACTGATCGTGCCGATCTGGTACCACTACACCCCGGGTGGCCCGATCTGGGTCTCCACCGGTGCCGACTCGCGCAAGGGCAAGCTCATCGCCGCGGCGGGCAGGTTCTCGTTGCTTGTTCACCAGGTAGCTCCGACCACGCGCTATGTCTCAGTCGAAGGGCGCGCGAAAGTGATCGGTCCGTCATCCGACGACGATCTCCGCGCGATCGCCGGCCGGTACCTGTCGCCGGAGAAGGTGGAGCCATACGTCGCGTTCGCCCGTGGAGAGCACCGGATCGAGTTGGAGCCCGAACACTGGCTTTCCGCTGACCTCGGTGCACCATAGCGCGACGAGACAGCGCGTCTTTCGTGCTTCGCTTCTCCAGCGCTGGAGCGATGCTCTGTGATCCGGCTGGATCGGCATACCGGCGAGGTGCGCCGCAGTCATCCACAACACGATCGCCGATACACCGAGGCGCCGCCGCTCGCGTCGATGGTGTGAGCGGTCAGAAGGTCGTCACCTGGTGGTGTCGGCGGTGAGGGCGGTGTCGTCGACCACCCACGCGTAGCCGTCGGGGTCGATGAACGCTCCATCGGCGCCGACGGCGAGGCGGTGCGAGCCGGTGCCGGTCGCATCCATGCCCACCTGCTTGGCGAGGGCGGCCCGCTTGTAGAGCGCCAGCTGGATCGCGCCCGTGTCGAACTCCGCGTACTTCGTTCCGAAGCTCTTGGCCACCGTCAGTCCGTGCTCCTGATAGAAGGACTTGCTGGCCTTGAAGTCGTCGACACCGAGCAGAAGCACGACCCGCTCGACCTTGCCCGTGGCCTCGCCCGTCGCCGTCTTGTTCGCGCTCGCGATCTGCCACGCGGTTCCATCGGGAGCAAGGAGCGACCCGCCATACCCCCAGAGGCTCTTCGCAGCGGGCTTGAGCGCCCGCGCGCCGGCCGAGAGCGCTCGGGCGAAGGCCGCGTCGACGTCTCCCGGCTGTTCCAGAATCAGTGATGGGGCGAACCCGCGAAAGCCCGAGCTCGGCCGGGTGGCGACGCGCACGGCGACTCTGTCTGCCAGTCGCAGGGCGTCGCGGTAGAACGATTCGGCGGCGTGCACGTCGTTCGCGTGTGCCACCTCGATGGTGATGCTGTGGATGTTCATGCTTCGACGCTAGAAGCGGCGTCGGCCGGCTGCTTCTCGATTACTGCTCGATGCGGGGCCCGCGGTCTCGAATGTTTAGTTACTGGTGACTAACTACTAACATAACGGCCATGGCGGAGCGCATGCGGGGCGAAGAGCGGCGAGCACAGGTGCGGGAGATCGCGGCACGGGAGTTCGCGCAGAACGGGCTGCACGGGGCATCCATCGATGCCATCGCCAGAGAGGCGGAAATCACCCAGGCATACGTGTTCCGCATGTTCGGCACGAAGAAGGCACTCTTCCTGGAGCTGGTGACGGCGGCGTTCGACCGGGTGAGCGACGGGATGCTGCGGGCAGCGGCAGATGAGGTCGGCCTCGACGGCCTCGGACGCATGGGCGCTGAGTACTACGACCTGCTGGCCGATCGCACCTCGCTGCTGCTCCAGCTGCAGGGCTTCGCCGCCTGCGGTGACGACGAGGTGCGGGCTGTCGTGCGAGAACGGCTCGCGCGCATGTGGCGGGTCGTGGCCGACACGACGGGGCTCGACGCCGTGACCGTGAAGTCGTTCCTGGCGTTCGGCATGCTGCTCAACGTGGGCGCCGCGGTCGACGTGGACGCGATCGACGAACCGTGGGCCGAGGGCATCCGCACCCGCATTCAGGCCGGGCTGTTCGACCACATCACCGCCGACACCAACGTCAGCGCGAAGTCCGATGCCACCATGAAGAAGCAGCGATGAGCGCGGATGCGCCTGCCGTGGCATCCACCCATCGCCTCGGCCGCGCGATGGTCGCCGTCGCGTTCCTCGGCGCCGTCATCGGAGGCGTCGGAGCTCCGCTGATCACCTCGGTGGCGCTGCAGCTCGGCGTGCCGCTCGACGCCGCGCAGTGGACGCTGACCGTCACCCTCTTCACCGGAGCGATCACGGCTCCCGTGCTCGGGCGGCTCGGCACGGGGTCGCACCGCAGGGCAGCCGTTCTGATCACGCTCGCTCTCGTCGCTCTCGGCGGGCTGCTCACGGCGGTCCCGCTCCCCGCCGGCGCCGTGGCGTTCTGCATGCTGCTGGTCGGCCGCGCGCTCCAGGGTCTCGGTCTCGGCGTGCTCGCCCTGCTGATGAGTGTGGTGCGCGACCACCTGCCCGTCGAACGCGCGCACGCCACGATCGCCACCATCTCGGTCGCGGGCACGGTCGGCATCGGCGTGGCCTATCCGCTGATGGGACTCATCGATCAGCTCGCCGGGTTGCGCGTCGCCTACGGCGTCGGCTTCGTCCTCTCCCTCTCCGCGGTGCTGATCGCCTGGCGCACCGTGCCCGGTGATGACGCTCGCGCTCGCGCCAGGATCGACCTGCCCGGCGCCGTGCTGCTCGGCGTCGGCACGCTCGGGATGCTCGTGGCCGCCGCCCAGCCCGCCGTCTGGGCGCTGCCCTGGGTGGGGGCATCCATCGTGCTCGTGGCGGCCGCCGCGCTCGCCGCGTGGGTCGCCGTCGAGCGCCGTGCCGTGAGTCCTCTCGTCGACGTGCGCCTGATGGCACGCGGCGGACTGCTGCGCGCCAACGCGGCCATGCTCGTCTCGGCGATCGGCATGTATCTGCTGTTCTCGTTGCTCACCCGTTACGTGCAGACCCCGTCGGGCGCCGGCTACGGCTTCGGGCTCTCCGGGGTGCTCGCCGGTGCCGCCCTGATTCCGTTCTCCGTGCTCGGATTCGTCGCAGGCAGAATCAGCGCGTGGCTGACGGCGCACACAACGGCTCGGTGGGCGTTCGTCGTCTTCACGGGCTTCGTGGCGGTCGCCGCCGTGCTGTTCGCGGTCGTGCCCGGTTCGATCGTCGCGACGTTGACGGCGATGGCGGCGCTCGGCTTCGGCGTGGGCGGGGTGTCGGCGATCATGCCTCGACTCGTGCTCACGGGCATCCCGGAAGCAGAGACCTCGAGCGTGCTGTCGATCAACCAGATCGTGCGCAGCGTGGGGTTCAGCCTGGGCAGCGCCCTCGCAGGGCTGCTTCTCGCGACGGCGACCCCGCGCGGCGCCCTGCTGCCCGACGCTGTCGGCTACACGGTTGCGGCCGTGTGCGTGCTCCCGCTCGTCGCGGTCAGTGCGGCGATCATCCTGGTCGCACCGCGACGACACGACGGCTGATCGACTCCGCGCCGGATCCCGGAGGGGCGCCGGGCTCGGCGAAAGCGATCAGCCGGCGCCGTTCGAACAGGTCTGGGTGGCGGCATTCTGGCCGTACACGTTGTCGCCGAGGTCGACAGGGGTCGAGGCCGGCGTCGGCGATCCGCTCGTGCCGCCGCCCGAGGACGAAGGCGACGTGCTCGGGGCTGCGGACGGCGAGGCGGTCGAGGCCACGGACCCCGAGCCCGTGCCCGCCGTGACGGCGAGCGGCTTGTCCGCCTTGATCGCGTCCACCAGCGTCTGCGCCGACTCGTCGTCGGGCACGACCCGGTTGTCGTCCTCCGGGTCGTCGAACACCGGATACTGCACGAACGTGATCTTGTCGAAGCTCAGCCCCTTCAGCGCGAGAGCGATCTGGTAGAGCGTCGTCAGGTTGTTCAGGTTGTCGGAGAACGTGATGTTCGTGCGGGCGGCCTTGGCGAGCGACCAGACCTTCACCGGATCGGAGAGCGTGCCGCTGCTCATGATCGTGCGCACCAGCGAGGAGAGGAACACCTGCTGGTTGCTGATGCGGGCCAGATCGCTCCCGCCGTTGACGCCGTGCCGTGTGCGCAAGAACTGCGCTGCCGTCACACCGCTCAGAGTGTGCATGCCGGGATCGAGATCGAGGTCGGTGTCGGGGTCGTGGATGCCCTCTCCTCCGACGCACACGGGCACACCGCCCACCGCGTTCGACATGGCGACGACGCCGTTGAACTTGATGAGGCCGGCACCCTGGATGTCCAGGCCGTCGAGCAGCTGCTTGATGACCAGCACGGTGCACGGAAGGCCGCCGTCGACGAGCGACGAGTTGAGCTGCGCCTGCGACATCGCGCTGTTCCAGCCGCCCTGGCCGTCTGGACACTGCGGGAACGGGATCATCAGATCGCGCGGAAAGCTGATCACCTCGGCGTGCGAGTGGTCCTGCGAGAGGTGCAGCAGCATCGTCACGTCGTTCAGCCCGACGCCCGAGCTGTCGTCGGTGGTGCCGTAGGCGCCGCCCTGGCCGGTGCGCGAATCGGTCGCCGCGATGAGCAGGTTCATGCCGCCCTGCAGCGCTCCGATGTCGGGGATGGGTCCCGGCGTCTGCCCCACGAGGTGCACGGTCGGCGGCGCGTCGCTCACCAGGTTCACCGCGGCGACGACGCCGATGCCCATCGCGCTGGCGACCGCGACGACGGCGACTGACGCGACGACCTTGCCGAAGGTCCCCCATGGATGCCTGCGCAACCGCCCGTGTCGTGCGATCCCGTGCCGCGTCCCCGCGGCCGTGCCGCCCGCGGTCCCCTTCTTCGGCATGATCCCCTCCGTGGTGGATGAGGACGGTGCCGGCCGGTCTTCTGTCACGCGCGTCTCCAGGCCGATGCGGACGTACTCGGTCACACGGCGACCGCTCGCTCGGGGTGACGAACCGGCGCCACGTGTGGTTCGAGGCTACCTGCGGGGGCGGGGCGAGGCATCCATTTCGCGCAGGGTAGTTGATACAGGTCAACGGTCCAGCCGAGGGTGCGATAATCGCCCGGTCGGCGGCGTTGCCGGCGTCCTGCACATCGCGCCACACCACACGTAAGGATCCGTACGTGCACTCCCTTGCCATTTTGAGCATGAAGAACCGTGCTCTCATCGCGCTGGTCACGATCGTGGTGGCCGTGTTCGGCGGCATCGCGCTGACGAACCTCAAGCAGGAGCTGACGCCCTCGATCGACTTTCCGGAGCTCGTGATCGTCACCAGCTATCCGGGTGCCTCGCCGCAGGTCGTCGAGAACGACGTGAGCACGCCCATCGAGTCGGCCATTCAGAACGTGCCGAACCTCGACAGCACCTCCGCGGTGAGCAGCACGAACCAGTCGCTCATCACGGCCAAGTTCGACTACGGCTCCGACCTCGACACCGCGGAGCAGAAGATCAACCAGGCCATCAACAACATCTCGTCGCGACTGCCCTCCGGCGTGCAGCCGCAGGTGTTCGCCGGCAGCATCTCCGACCTGCCGATCCTCGAGCTGGCCGTCACCAGCGACCAGAGCGAGAAGCAGCTCGCCGCCGACATCGACCGCCTGGTGCTGCCCGACATCACCAAGATGGACGGCGTCGCCTCCGCGCAGCTCATCGGCGCCGTCGGACAGCGCGTGACCATCACGCCCGACCCGGCCAAGATGGCCGCCGACGGCGTGAGCGTTCAGTCCATCCAGACCGCGCTGCAGCAGAACGGCGTGCTCGTCGGGGCCGGCTCCATCACCGCCGATGGCAAGACGCTCAATGTGCAGGCAGGGCAGACGATCACCTCGGTCGACGAGATCGCGAAACTGCCGCTCGTGACCTCGACATCGGCGTCGACCGGGTCGGCGGCGTCGAGCGCCGCGGACCGCGCGGGGTCCGAGGGTGCAGGGTCCTCGCAGAGCGCCGCCGCGGCCGAGGCGGCTCAGGCCGCCCAGACTCCTGCAGTGCACACCATCGGCGACGTCGCGACGGTGGCGATCACGGATGACCCCACCACGTCGATCTCGCGTGTGAACGGCAAGCCCGCGCTCACCATCGCGGTCACGAAGACGCCCACCGCCAACACGGTGGAGGTGTCGAACGAGGTGAAGAAGCAGGTCTCGGGCTTCGAGGCATCCCTCGGACACAACGCGAAGTTCACGTCGGTCTTCGACCAGGCGCCGTTCATCGAGCAGTCGATCAACTCGCTGGCCGAGGAGGGACTGCTCGGCCTGCTGTTCGCCGTGGTCATCATCCTGATCTTCCTGCTCTCGATCAGGTCGACGCTCGTGACGGCCATCTCCATTCCCACGTCGGTGCTCATCACCTTCATCGGCATGTGGGCCAGCGGCTACACGCTCAACATCATCACGCTCGGCGGTCTGACCATCGCCATCGGGCGTGTCGTGGATGACTCCATCGTGGTCATCGAGAACATCAAGCGACATCTCGTGGCCGGGGTCGATCGCGCGCAGAGCATCCTCTCGGCGGTGCGCGAAGTGGCTGGTGCCGTCACCGCGTCGACCATCACGACCGTCGCGGTGTTCCTGCCGATCGCCTTCGTCGGCGACGTGACAGGTGAGCTGTTCCGGCCGTTCGCGGTCACCGTGACCATCGCCCTGCTGTCGTCGTTGCTCGTGGCGCTCACGATCGTGCCGGTGCTCGCGTACTGGTTCCTGCGCCCGCCGAAGCCGAAGAAGGCGAAGAACGGCGTGACGGCCGAGCAGCAGGCCGACGACGAAGCGAGCCACATGTCGATCGGCGAGGCCGTGGCGAGCGGGCACGACGAGCTCGAGCATCCATCGCGCCTGCAGCGCGGCTACCTGCCGATCATCAACTTCACGCTGAAGCACTCTGCGGTGACGATCATCGTCGCCGTGCTGGTGCTGGGCGGAACGCTGGCGCTCGCGCCCCTGATGAAGACGAACTTCTTGGGATCGAGCGGGCAGAACACCCTCTCGGTGACGCAGACCTTCGAGCCGGGCACGAGCCTGCAGGCCGAGGACGACGCGGCGACCGTGGTCGAGAAGAAGCTCCGGGGAATCGACGGCATCGAGACCGTGCAACTCTCGATCGGCACGTCGGGCAGTGCGCTCGCGGATGCCTTCGGCGGCGGCGGTGCGAACACCGCCAGCTTCTCGATCACCACCGACGAGAACGCCGACCAGGATGCCCTGCAGGCCACGGTGCAGAAGCAGCTCAAGGGCCTCGACGTGCCTGGCGATCTGCAGGTGTCGTCGAGCGCCGGCTTCGGCGGATCGAGCAGCATCGAGGTGGACATCACCGCGTCGAACCAGGCCGATCTGCACGCCGCGACCGACTCCGTGGTCGACCAGCTCGACAAGCTGAGCTCGGTGAACCAGGTGACGAGCAACCTCGCCTCGACGCTGCCCTACATCGCCGTCAGCGTGAATCGCACCACGGCCGCCGAGTACGGCCTGAGCGAGGTGGCGGTGGGCACCCAGGTGTCGCAGGCCATGCAGCCGACGCAGACGGGAACCGTGTCGATCAATGACACGTCGCTCACCATCTACATCGCCGACAAGAACCAGCCGATGACGGTCGACGCGCTGAAGAACCTGCAGATCCAGACCGTGCGCGGCCCGCAGCCGCTGTCGACGCTCGCCGACGTGCACGACGCGAAGGGACCGGCGACGGTCACCACGCAGAAGGGTCTGCAGAGCGCGGCGGTCACCGCCAACCCCGTCGGCGACGACCTCACCACGGCGAACACGCAGGTGTCGAACGCGCTGAAGAAGGTGGACTTGCCGAGCGGGGCATCCGCCACCATCGGCGGCGTCACGGCCGACCAGGGAAGCGCGTTCTCCCAGCTGGGGCTGGCGATGCTCGCCGCCATCCTCATCGTGTACGTGGTGATGGTGGCGACGTTCAAGTCGCTGCGCCAGCCGCTGCTGCTGCTCGTCTCCATCCCGTTCGCGGCGACCGGCGCCATCGGGCTGCAGATCATCTCGGGCGTGCCGCTGGGCGTGGCATCCCTCATCGGCATGCTCATGCTGATCGGCATCGTGGTGACCAACGCCATCGTGCTCATCGACCTGGTGAATCAGTACCGCACGAAGGGACTGTCGGTGCCGGATGCCGTGCGGCACGGCGCGTCCCGCCGTCTGCGGCCCATTCTGATGACGGCTCTGGCGACGATCTTCGCGCTGTTGCCGATGGCGCTCGGCGTCACCGGACACGGCGGGTTCATCTCGCAGCCGCTGGCGATCATCGTGATCGGCGGCCTCGTGTCGTCGACGCTGCTCACGCTCGTGGTGCTGCCGACGCTGTACAACCTCGTGGAGGGTGCGCGCGACCGGCGGCGGGCGCGCAAGGCGGCGAAGCGCGGCGGCGGAGACGCGGCGGGTGGTGCGGGCGACGGCGGTACCGGCGGCGGCCCGGGCGGAGGCAGCACGGAGCCGACGCCGCCGGCATCCGATGCGCCGTCGACGCCGGACGAGCCGTCGCCGACCGTGCCGGAGCCGACCCCGGCCGGCTGAGGCGTTCGGCCGCCTTCCGGGTCGGGTCGCCCCTGCGGATGGGCCGCCTCTCCGGGTCGGCCGCCTCTCCGCTGCCGTTTTCAGGACATATCGCGACCCGAGCCCACTATGTGGCTGAGTCGCCGAATGTCCTGAAAACGGCAGGGGCGATCAGTCGCGCGACATGGCCGCCTGGAACGCGGCCTCAGCGTGCCCGCCCTGCGCACTATTGCCGCATCATGGCGTTCGCCACGAGGTGGTGGGGGTCGACGAGGTGGGACTGGTCGTCGTCGCCGATGTCGAGTCGCACCCAGTCGATGGTTCCGGTGAATTCGCCGCCCGTGTAGTCATCCGTGACCCGAGTCGCGATGTCGCGGCCGACATCCACCGATTCGTCGACGGAGATGGTCATCGGCATGGTCGCCGAGATGGCCCCTGTGCCCATGATCTCTTCTCCGTCGTAGAGGGTGACCGTTCCACCCTTCGCAAGGCCGCCTCCTGCGTACGCGAACTGCATCCGTACCTCGTGCTCGCCCGACGTGAGGGCGCGATCCGATCGCACGTGCTCGGTGCGCACGCCGAGCAGGTTGTAGGCGTAGGCCAGTGCACCGTTCTTGAGGTAGAGACTCCAGCCGCCGAATGCGCCGCCCTGCGCGATGATGGCGCCCTCGGCGCCGCCGTCGGGCACGGAGATCTTCGCGGTCACCGTGTGCGACTTGTTCTTGATGCTAAGGACTGAGTTCTCGGTGAGCCGCTTCATGCCGGGGAAGAAGATCTGGCTGTCGCCCTTGACAAGGGTCGGCCGTCCGGCCAGATCGGGGTTGAAGCGCTCGATGGAACGCACGTCCATCGGCAGCACATTGAATCGAGCCGCCTGAATGAGGAAAAGCCGCTGCAGCTCGGCCAGTCTCTCCGGTTCCTTCGACGCGAGGTCGTGCGACTGGGTCCAATCCTTCTCCACGTCGTAGAGCTCCCAAACGTCCTCGTCGAGACCGTGCGTCGAGCCCTGCCAGGGGAACTTGTGGCGGGCGACCGCCGTCCAGCCCTTGTGATAGATGGCTCGGTTGCCGAACATCTCGAAGTACTGCGTGGTGTGCCGTTCCTCGGCATCCCCGTCGTCGAACGAGTAGTTCATGGCGACGCCCTCGTAGGGGCGCTGTGTGACGCCGTTGACCGTGTGCGGCTCGGGGATGCCTGCGGCCTCGAGCACGGTGGGGGCGACGTCGATGACGTGCGCGAACTGATTGCGGATCTCGCCTCGCGCCCGGATTCCGTTGGGCCAGGACACGATGGTGCCGTTGCGGGTGCCGCCCCAGTGCGAGGCGATCTGCTTGGTCCACTGGTAGGGAGTGTCCATGGCGTGCGCCCAGGCCACGGCATAGTGGTTGTACGAGCGCGGCGTGCCCAGCTCGTCCTTGTGCGCGATGAGGAACTCGTCGGTCTCCAGTGCCGTCATGCCGTTCAGGGTGAACGACTCGTTGGTCGTGCCCTTCATGGTGCCCTCGCCTGAGGCGCCGTTGTCGCCGATGATCAGGTAGACGAGCGTGTCATCCAGCACGCCCATGTCGTCGAGCGAGTCGAGGAATGCGCCGACGTAGTGGTCGGCGTACGCAAGGAACCCGGCGTAGACCTCCATCTCGCGGGCCAGCACCGGCTTCAACTCGTCGCTCATCTCATCCCACGACGGGATGCCCTCGTTGCGCGGGGTGAGGTCGGCATCCTGCGGGATGACGCCCAGTTCCTTCTGGCGGGCGAAGGTCTCCTCGCGAAGCCTGTCCCAGCCCTGGTCGAACTTGCCCTTGTACGTGTCCGCCCATTCGGTCGGCACGTGGTGGGGCGCGTGGGTGGCTCCGGGAGCGAAGTAGGTGAAGAACGGCTTGTCGGGAGCGAGCGCCTTCTGCTGCCGGACCCAGGCCACTGCCTTGTCCGTCATGTCCGCCATGAAGTGGTATCCCTGCTCCGGCGTGCCCCACGGCTCGACCGGCGTGGTGCCCTCGTAGAGAGCCGGGTACCACTGGTTCGTCTCGCCGCCGATGAACCCGTAGAAGTACTCGAAGCCGCCGCCCGGGGTGGGCCAGTGGCCGAAGGGCCCGACGGGGCTGGTCTCCCACACCGGCACCTCGTGGCACTTTCCGAACTGGGCCGTTGAGTATCCGTTGAGGCGCAGTGTCTCGGCCAGCGGCGCGCAGTCGTTGGGACGCAGCGAGTTGTAGCCGGGGGCACTGGTCGCGATCTCGGTGATGCCACCCATGCCGACGGAGTGGTGGTTGCGTCCGGACAGCAGGGCGGCGCGCGTCGGCGAGCAGAGCGCGGTCGTATGGAACCGGGTGTACTTGAGCCCTTTTGCAGCGAGCCTCTCGAAGTTCGGGGTGGCGATCGGGCCGCCGAAGGCGCTGGATGCCCCGAACCCGCAGTCGTCGATCAGGATGACGGCCACGTTCGGCGCACCCGCCGGCGGCCGCAGCTCGGTGATGGGAGGGTAGTGCGTGTCCGGATCGGTGGCATCGTACGTGACGGTGCCGGTGTAGGCGAGATCCGGGATGGGAAGCGCGGCGCGCTGGACTCCATCGTGAGACATTCTGGAGACCTCTTCTCTTGCTCGACTGACGGCCTTGGGCAGCGGGGCACGGTCATCGGAGCGCCCGCCATGCCACTACGCTCACCCGGCGCCGATGCCCGATCAACCCCTCAACAGGGTGAACCAGCGCGACGGGGACGTCTGACTCGCGCCCGCCCAGGCGGCACACGGGTGTTCCCTCATGCAAACCCCGATTCGTGGGGACCGCGTCGCCCGTGCGGGGTGAAGCCTCGCCGAGAGCGGTGTGCGTCGTGGGAGACGACACTGCAGCACCCGTCGAATCGGCGGGTCACGCCACTGACATGGATGCCTTGCGCCACTCCCTCAGCAGGCCCTCGAGTTCCACCATGAACGTCGGCGGGACCTCGGTCGAGCGGATCCACTGGATGTACGGCGAGTAGCTGGTCCAGATGTGCTCGAGCTTGGGGCCCACTTGGGCGGCCAGCATGTCCCGATCGAGCACGCCGAACCGCGCGCCGGTGGCGATCGACTCCCAATAGTTGAGGTAGTCGCGGATGGCGCGACGCGACAGTTCGTCCGTCTTCGCCTTCTCGATGAGGGCGGCGACGGCATCCGGATCACTGTCTCTCGGCAGCTCGACACCGGAGCCGCCCTGACCCGCGCGGCCCGACACGTACACCCGCATGGTCTCCTGGCGCCGGAGGAACGTCGTCTGCGCATTGCGCGCCCGCGTCGCATCGATGAGCTGCCACCCGATGAACCCGGCACTGAGCAGGCTCACGCCGACCAAGACCCATGTCGCTGTCGCCGTGGCGTCCACCGATCACATCCCTTCGCGCGGTGCGCGCACTGTGCCTCGCCGCCGCTCCGACCCAATGCAGGGATGCGGAGCGCTCCGACGCTAGGTCATGTCGTCGACTCGTCCTGGCCGAGACCGTGATGCAGGAGGGCGGCGAGCACCGAGGCCGCGGCGGTTCGGCCAGGGGGTGAGTCGCCTTCGCTGACAACCCGGGCCTGGCGTCATGCAGCGGCGTGGCGAGAATAGAGGTCGTGACCTCCCGCAGACCTCCCGCGCTTGGCCGCACCGGCCACGTCGCCTCGCGGGTGTCGACGCTCGAGCTGCTGTTCGACCTCGTCTTCGTGTATGCGGTGAGCCAGGTGGCGGAGGCGATCGTGGAGCATCCCACCGCCGTCGTGGCCGTGCAGGCGGCGATCACGGTCGGGGTCGTGTGGTGGATGTACGACGCCTACTCCTGGCTCACCAACCAGGCCGCGGAGCAGACGCTGGTCAGCCGGCTGCTGCTGTTGACCGCGATGGCGGCGTTCCTCGTGATGTCGCTGGCCCTCCCGGATGCCTGGGGCCGGTACGGCCTGCTGTTCGGCGTCTCGTATGCGGTCGTCGTCGTCATCCACGCGGGTCTCTTCATCGGTCGAGGCGGCACGAGCAGCGTGCGCGCGATGCTCAGGGTCGGACCGCTGAACCTGCTGGCGGCAGCGAGCCTGATCGCGGCCGGCTTCGTCACCGGCCCGCTCGACTGGCTGTTCTGGCTGCTGCCGTTCGTGTTCTTCGCGATCTCGGCGACGGTCGCGCGTCGAGTGGGGTTCGCTCTCGGGCCCGCGCACTTCGTCGAGCGCCACGGCGCCGTGATGATCATCGTGTTCGGCGAGTCGATCGTGTCCGTGGGCGCGGGGCTGGCCAGGCACGAACTCCCGGCGGCGGTCATCGGCGCGATCGCGACCGTCGCTGTCGTCGCTGCGCTGTGGTGGTGCTACTTCTCCGGAGATGACGAACGCGCGGTGCGGGTGATGGAGCACGCGTCGCCGCCGCGTCGCGCCAGCCTCGGAGTGACGGCGTTCTACGTGGACCACCTCGTGATGATCGTGGGGCTGATCTATCTGGCATCCGGTCTGCACGGCTCGCTGGTGGATGCGCTGGCGGTGGCTCCCGCAGCGTTCGTGTGGTTCATCGCGGCGGGCGTCGCGGTCTTCCTGCTCGGCGAGGCGGCCTATCGCGTGACGCTCGGTCTCGGTTTCGCCGTGTGGCGGCTCGTCGGCGCGGTGCTGGCCCTGGCCACGGGCCTCGTCGGGCTGGCGGCGCCGGTGATCGTGCAGCTCGCCGTGATCGTGGTCGTCGTCGTGCTGATGCTCATGGTGGAGTGGGGAACGCGCGGGCGCGCCGCGACCGGCTGACCGCGCTCAGCGGGCTGCCAGCGGGCATCCTGTACACTTGATCAGTCGGCTCAGGACACCGCGCACTCGCGCGGATGGGTTTGTAAGTCTTTCGGGCCGGTTCCGCCTGGTGCTCTCTGCACCTCTTGCGTCGATGTACGCCGCGGCGGATGGCCATTGCATGCTCAGGCACAACGCCTGCGATTCCTCGTGGAGAGGCGCGCTCAGCGCTGCATCCCGACGGCTGAAGCAAGAACGCGACGACCTGTCGTGGATTCTGCCGTGCACACTCGAGACCAACCCAGAAGAACCATCATGCCCAAGAACCAGAAGCCTGCCGGCCGACCGAACTTCGACCCCTACGCGAAGAAGTCGAACGGCCAGAAGACGTACGGCGCGAAGTCGGGTTCCAAGCCCGGCAGCCGCAGCGCCGGCCACCGCGGCTACCGCCCCGAGGATGCGGATGCGCCCAAGAAGCGCCGCTGGACCTCCGACGAGCGCGCCGCCCGCGGTCACGCCGCCGAGCGTCCGCGCGGCACTCGCGACGATGCTCGCGGCGATGCGCGCCGTGACGCTCGCGGCGAGCGCGACTACTCGCGTACCGAGCGCGGCAACGGCGGATACCGCGGCCAGCGCGACGAGCGCCCGGCGCGCGACGACCGCCCGAGGTACGACCGCAACGGTCGCGACGACCGTCGCTCGTACGGTGGCGAGCGTCGTTCGTATGACGATCGCCAGGGCCGCAACGACCGTGGCGGCCGTCGGTACGACGACCAGCGCGGCGCGCGTCGTTACGACGACGACCGCCCGCGTCGCCGCTTCGACGACGACGCCCGCCCTGCCCGTCGCTTCGACAACGACGCCCGCCCTGCCCGTCGCTTCGACAACGACGAGCGCCCTGCCCGTCGTTATGACGACGACCGTCCCCGTCGCCGCTTCGACGACGGTGACCGCCAGCCGCGTCGCTTCGACGACCGCCCGGCCCGCCGTTTCGACAATGACGACCGTCCCGCCCGTCGCTTCGACGGCGACCGTGCGCCGCGTCGTGAGGATGACCGTCCGCGTCGCTCCTTCGACGACCGTCCGCGTCGGTCTTTCAACGACGACCGTCCCCGCCGTTCCTTCGACGACCGTCCCGCGCGCCGCTTCGACGGCGAGCGCGGCGACCGTCGTTCGGATGCGCCCCGCGAGCGCCGTGAGTCCGACTTCTACCCGAAGCGTGACGAGCAGCACTCCTTCTCGCCGGCCGACGACGTCGTGCTCGAGCGGCTGCAGGCCGAGGCGATCGAGGCATCCGATGTCGACGGCGTGAGCTTCGGTGACCTCGGACTCGGTGGCAACATCGTGCGCGCACTCTCCGAGCTCGGCGCCGAGGCGCCGTTCCCGATCCAGGCAGCGACCATCCCCGAGGTGCTCGCGGGTCGTGACGTGCTCGGCCGCGGCCGCACCGGCAGTGGCAAGACCATCGCGTTCGGCGCCCCGCTCGTGGAGCGCCTCATGCAGCTGTGGGCCGAGTCGGGTCGTGCGAACGGCAAGCGCACCATGGGTCGCGCGCCGCGCGCGCTGATCATGGCGCCGACCCGTGAGCTCGCCCTGCAGATCGACCGCACCGTGCAGCCGATCGCCCGCAGCGTGGGTCTCTTCACCACCCAGATCTACGGCGGCGTGCCGCAGGCCCGTCAGGTGGGTGCGCTGCGCCGCGGCGTCGACATCGTGATCGGCACGCCCGGTCGCATCGAGGACCTCATCGCGCAGGGGCACCTCGACCTCAGCGAGGTCGCCATCACGGTGCTCGACGAGGCCGACCACATGTGCGACCTCGGATTCCTCGAGCCGGTGCAGCGCATTCTGCGCCAGACCTCGGAGGGCGGCCAGAAGCTGCTGTTCTCGGCGACGCTCGACTCCGGTGTGGCCAACCTGGTCGACGAGTTCCTCGTGGAGCCGGCGGTGCACGAGGTGGCGGGTGAGGATCAGGCATCCGGAACCATCGACCACCGTGTGTTCGTCATCGAGCACCGCGAGAAGGGCCAGATCGTCGAGCAGCTCGCCGATCGCGACGGCAAGACGCTCGTCTTCGCGCGCACCCGCGCGTTCGCCGAGCAGCTGGCCGACCAGCTCGACGACGCGGGGATCCCCGCGGTGTCGCTGCACGGCGACCTGAGCCAGTCGCGCCGTCAGCGCAACCTCGACAAGCTGTCGAACGGACGCGTCTCGGTGCTGGTGGCGACGGATGTCGCCGCGCGGGGCATCCACGTCGACGACATCGACCTGGTCATCCAGGCGGATGCCCCCGACGAGTACAAGACGTACCTGCACCGCTCGGGCCGCACCGGCCGCGCGGGCAAGCAGGGCACCGTCGTGACGCTCATCCCGCGTCAGCGCCGTCGTCGCATGACCGAGTTGCTCGGTCGCGCCGAGATCCAGGCGGAGTTCGAGGAGGTCGCGGCGGGCGACGCGCGCATCAGCGACCTCGTCGTCGCCGCGGACTGATCCGAACAGCACACGACCCCGACGAA
This sequence comes from Humibacter ginsenosidimutans, assembly GCF_007859675.1. Classification (GTDB taxonomy): domain Bacteria; phylum Actinomycetota; class Actinomycetes; order Actinomycetales; family Microbacteriaceae; genus Humibacter; species Humibacter ginsenosidimutans. Next base: position 2,364,039 of record NZ_CP042305.1, on the reverse strand, counting down.
CGGACCGGCCGCTCTCGCACAAGCGAGACGGCCGGTCCGTTCGTTCTTCCCACGGTCGCGTCGGAGCCGACCGTGCCGGATCGAGTCAGTGCGCGCGTTTCGGACGCACGTCCGCGCGGTCGAGCGCCGCGTAGACGCGGCCCCACTCGAGTTCGAACTCCACGGGATCAACCTCGCCGTCGGCTTCCTGTCGGTCGATCTGTTCGAGATCGCCGACGGCACGACGGATGACGCTGAGCGTGCCGTCCGAGCACCGGGGACGCGAGTCCCTCGGCACGGTGGCGATGGCACGTCGTACGCGAGGACGGATGCGTCTGGTCAGCCACAGCCCGACGATGACGCCGGCCGCATATGCCCCGAACACGATGGCGGTGAGCGGGCCGGAGGGCATGACATCGCCGAAGAGCATGAACGCACCGATACCGACCAGAGCACCGAGCCACGGCCAGGTGCGCGCGAACCAGAGCAGCCCGCGCTCGTACTCGTTCGTGCCGGGCGGGTAGACCACGAGCACGTGCTGCACGATGGTGCCGCCGCGGTCCAGCACGCGGGTCTCGAAGCGTCCCCACACATGGTCGCCGATAACGAGTCGGCGCAGACGCGATGGGGTGGCGGTGATGGACGCATGACCGGTGGATGTCATGTGTCCAGCGTGTGGCGGCGGCACCCTGGATGACCGTGGGCCTCACGACATCGATACGCCTGTGCCGCGGACTCTTACGAGGTGCTAACGCCGCGACACGGTGGTCAGCCCTGGTCGGGCAATCCACGAACCTGGTCATCAGCTCATCGAGGAGCCGCTCGGCGGCGATCCCGCCGTCGGCGCGCGGCTCGCGCGTGCCTTGGGCGCGTCAGATGCCGAACGAAGCGGCCGCCCCGCGAGTGCGAGGCGGCCGCCTCGTCGTCTGAGCCGAAGGCCGTTACGCCCGGCGCCTGCGCAGCAGGATCGCCGCCGCTCCGAGCAGCAGGAGCAGCACGGTGACGATCAGCGGCATGGCGAGGTCGCTGCCCGTCGAGGCGAGCCCCGACGTCGAATCGCCTGTCGCCGTGCCCGAGGTCGTACCGGTCGCGGCAGCCGTGACCGTGAGCGGTGCGGATGCCACCACGTTGCCGTCGGCGTCGACCAGCTGCACGACGTGCGATCCGGCATCCGTGCCGGCCGGTACGACGAAGGCCGTCGAGACCGCTCCGCCCGTGGCCTTCGCGGCCCCGACGGTGGCGGGCGTGGAGTGCAGCACGAGCGAGTATGCGCCGTCCGGCACGAACGAACCGGTGAGGTTCACGGTGCTGCCCGGTCGCACCGAGCCGGCGGGGCTCAGCACGATCGCGGGCGCGACGTCGATCGACGCGTCCTTCGACACATTGCCCGCCGCGTCGGTCGCCCGGTAGGCGACCGTGTGCGTGCCGGTCAGGGCGACCGGTGCCGAGTAGGGCTGCCAGGCTCCGCCGTCGACGGCGTACTCGATGCCCGCCACCCCCGAGCCGCTGTCACCCGCGGTGAGCTGCACCGTGGAGTTCTCGGCGTCACGCGACGCGGACACCGTCGGCGCGGTGCCGTCGACCTTGCCGGTCCAGCTCGCGACGGCTTCGACATCACCGTCGGCATCCTTCGCGGTCACGGTCACCGTGTGGTCGCCGTCGCCGAGGGTCAGCGCCCCGGTCACCGGAGTCGCGTCAGCGCCGTCGACGCTCGCGGTCAGCGCGGCCGAGTCGTCGCCTGTGACGCCGACGGTCAGCGACACCGGACCCCGGTACCACCCGGATGCCGCCGGAGCCGCAGGCGACGTCGCGAACGTGATCGCCGTGGCCGGCGTGCCCGCCGCCGGGTAGTCCACGATGTATGCCGTCGACCCGGTCGGCGAAGTGGCTGACACGGTGTCGCCCGTGCTGTTCACCCCGTGCTGGATGCCGCCGCCCCCGTTCAGGAACTGCGTCACCACGTGATGGAACGTCACGTTCGGGTTCACCGGCGCCTGGATCGCCGAGGCGGCGAACACGTTCTGGTCGACGCCGTCCTTCTCGCGCGTGGGGTCGAAGAACGAGTAGATGCCGAGGCCGTATGCGTCGTGGCTCGTCACCGTGTCCGCCACCTGGTAGGAGGCGTAGCCGTCGCGAGTGCCGTCCATCCAGTCCGCCTGGGTCGGCGGGTCGTACGGCAGCTCGCTCTGGTAGAACACGGTCGTTCCGTCGTTGCCGTTCCACACGACCTGGGCCTGCTGGTAGTGCTCGACGAACAGGCCCGTGGCTGTCACGTGGTCGCCGTTGACGACCAGGCCGTGTTCGGCGGTGTTCGTCGTCCAGCCGACGCCGGTGCCGTGGTCGGCGCGCCACGACCAGATGTCGTCGAGCAGCACGTTGTCGCTGTTCACGACGATGGCCGTCTTCACGCTGCCCGCGTGCGCGCCTCCGATGCGCACGAACACGTCGCTGAGCGTTGTGGGGTCGGCGGGGTCGGATGCCGTGGCATCCTTCGGTCCGACCTGAATGAGCACGTCACTCGTCGTCGCGCCGGCGTCGATCGTGACGCCGGTGACCTTCACGCCCTTGACGTCGCCGATCTCGATGGCGGCGTTGCCGTTCGTGGGCGACAGCGTCGCCTCGCCCTGGCCCAGGATCACCGTGTCGGCGCGCGTCACCTTCAGCGATTCGCTGAGGTCGTAGACGCCGGGCGTGATGATGAGGTTCTTGCCCGCTGCCAGCTGCGCGTTGATCGTCTGGGCCGAGTCGCTCGGCTTCGCGATGAAGAACGAGCCGATCGGCAGCGACGTGCCTGCCGAGGCATCCGTCGACCAGTCGACGCCGGAGGCGTTCTGCCTGGCGTTCGGCACGAACACCCTGTACTCGCCGCCGTCCACGTAGAGGAACGGAGCCTCACGGCTCTCGGGTGTCGTGCTCAGGGTCGTGTACGCGGGGCTCGGGTACGTCGTGTCGCTCGGTGCGCCCGTCACGCCGGAGAACACCTGGTTCCACACGGCGCTGCTCCAGCTGCCGATCTCGCTGTCGCGTGTGTACCACTGCTGTTGGGAACCGTTCACCACCTGACCGGCGACCTTCGAGTCGGCGAGATAGCCGCCGGAGGCGTAGGCGCCGAAGCGGCCGAAGAGCGTGAGGTTTCCGGTGATGTCGACACGACGCAGCGGGGATGCCTGCGACACGGCCCAGCGCATCGTGTTCTGGTCGGTGACGCCCTCCGGGTACTGCCGCGACGCGTCATCGCCGACCGGCTGCTGGATCGGGTTGATCTTCACGTTGCTCAAGCTCCGCCAGAAGTTGTCCAGCGAGCCGGGGCTCTGTGCGGCCCACGGCTGGGTGGGGTCGGACTGCACGGGCTCGACGTGCAGAGCGCCGTTGATCGTCACGTCGTCGGGCGATGCGCCGAGGCCCGCCACCGACTCGTAGAATCCGACATCGGCGTTGATGATGTTCGTCGCCGTGGTGTTGTCGGTGTCGGTGCCGCAGCCGTAGGTGCCTGGCAGGAAGTACACCTGGTGCCGGTTCGTGGAGAACTCGTCTTCGTTCGAGACCGCGGCCAGCTTCGCGTTGATCTGCGCGTTCGTCATACTCGGGTCGAGGATGACCACGTTGTCGCCGAAGTCGGGGGCGGCGGGGGCGACGTAGCTGCCGTCCGGCTGGCATCCCGCGTTCAGCGTCGGGTCGTCGTTGCCGTCGGCTCCGGTCGAGAACACCTGGAACTCGTAGACGGAGTAGCCGTAGGTGGTGCCGCGCGCGGTGCCGTAGATGCGGATGAACCGTCCGCTGCCCGTCACGTCGAGGTTCTGCGTGCCACCTGTCGACGTGGTCGTGGAGTAGATGTCGGTCCAGTCGGTGCCGTTCTCAGAGGTCTGCACCTCGAAAGCGCTGGCGTATGCAGCCTCCCATGCGATCGAGACCCCGCAGATCGCCTGGCTCGAACCGAGGTCGACCTGCAGCCACTGCGGGTCGCTGGCAGCGCTCGACCAGCGGGTCGTGGCGTTGCCGTCGACGGCAGCGGATGCCGCGTTCGCGTCGCTCTGCACGCTCGACGCCTTCGCCGGCTGGTTGAGCGCGATGTTCGTGGTCGGGCAGGTCGCGTCGCCGCCGGCTCCGCCCGCCCCGCGGGTTCCGCCCGTGTCACCCGGATCGCCGGCGTTGCCGCCGGTTCCGCCGTCACCGTCCGGACCCCACACCTGGAACTCCCAGAGCGACGGGCCGTACGACCCGTCTCCGCGCGCCGTCATCAGCACCCGCACGTAGCGTCCGTGGCCGGTGCCCGTGAGCGTCTGCGTGCCCTGGCTGCCCGACCAGCTGATGCCCGAGGCATCCGTGACCGTGTCGATGGTCGTCCAGTTCGAGGCGTCGTCGGAGGTCTGCACCGTGTAGGCGCTGGCGTCGGCCGTCTCCCACACGAGCGTCACCGAGCCGATGTCGGCAGACGACCCCAGGTCGACCTGCAGCCACTCCGGGTGGTCGGCGTCCACCGTCGTGTCGGTGCCCCAGTCGGCCTCCCACCTGGTGCCGAGGTCGCCGTCGACGGCCTTGTCGGCGGTGTTGCCGCCGTTCGACGACGAGGCGGTGGCGGTCTTGCCCTGCGAGAGCGGGGCATCCGCAGCGTTGGCGGGAAGGCTGCCGATCAGGCTGAGTCCGGCGAGCGTCAGAGCCGCGGTCGTGAGAAGGGTCACCACCTTCGTCGATCGGCGTGGACGCATGACGGATCTGATCACGGTGCTCTCCTTCGAACAGCAGGCGGAACGTGCGCGACGACGAGTCGGCGCGCTCGGCGCGCGTGGGTCGGACCCCCGAGGACTCCGGGTCGACAAGACAGTCGAAGTGCGCGCTCGATGCGCCTGGAACTCACTTCTGCCACGGCGTGATGAAAGTGTGTCGGCTCAGCGCTCGGGTGTCAAGGATGAACGTCGCGACCGGTCACGGAGCAGGCGGAGTCCGACTGTCGGGCAGGCGGCCGCTCACTGCTCCACGGCCGGCGAAGAGCTCTGCTCCTCCAGCGCGGCCTCTGCACGCTCTCTGGCGCTGGGCGCCGCATGGCCGGATGCCAGTCGGTCGACGATCTCGTTCATCACGAGCTCGACGGTGCCGGGCATGTCGACGGCATCCGGATCGAGCAGCCACTGTACCTGCATCCCGTCCATCACCGCGATGATCGCGCTCGCCGCGTCGTTCAGGTCCTTCTCCGACGGGCCGTCGCCGACCACGTCGCGGATGACGCCGATCAGCTTCTCGCGCAGGCCTGCCATGCGGCCGCGAAAGTACTCCTGGGCCGGATGGCCGTCGGTCACCGACTCGGCCGACAGCACAGCGTAGGTCTGCACGACGCCGCGCTGGTGCGTGTTCGTGTCGACGGTGTCGAGCAGGTGCGAGAGGAACGCGGGGCCGGTCACCTGCGGCCTGCCCGCCACCCCGTCGACGGCCTCGCCGTCGCGGTAGCGCAGCACGGCCACCAGCAGTCCCTCCTTGCTGCCGAAGTGGTGGAGCACTCCGGCGTGCGTCATGCCGGCCTGCTGGGCCACCTCGACGAGAGCCCCCTTGTTGTAGCCGTGCGCGCCGAACACGCTCATGGCCGCCTTGAGCACGGCCTCCCTGCGCTCGAGCGTGCGCGCCTGCTGCTTCGAGAGCGGTTTGACCGCGTCGTCGCCGGGAGCGTCTTCGGAATGCGACACGGCGGATCCTTCCTGTCGGGCTCGGGTCACGGCGGTGCCCTGCTCGAGGCTCGAGCTCGGCCGTCGTCGGGGCGGCGCGCGAACGCGACGAAGCGTCGTCGCGTTACACAACCGTTATCCGTTTAACTTACTGACAAGTAAGTAACCGTGTCACTATGGCCTGCGACCCCCTCAACGACGAGCCTGTTTTGGAGTATAGGCGTGACCCTCACCCCCGCCCTCCCGGCCGAAGCCGACGCCCCCGCGCCGACCCCGGACGTCGCACGGCTGAGCCTCACCGACAAGGTGCGCCTGCTCACCGGAGCCACGACGTGGACGCTGCACGCCCTCGGCGAGATCGGCCTCCGATCCATCACGATGTCCGACGGCCCCATCGGCGTTCGCGGTGTCGATGAGGATGCCACGCCCTCCGCCCAGCTCCCCGCCCCGAGCGCCACCGCGGCGACGTGGGACCGCGATCTGCTCGGTCGGCTCGGCACGGTCATGGCCGGCGAGGCGAGGCGCAAGGGCGTCGACGTCATCCTCGCCCCCGTGGTCAACCTCCAGCGCAGCCCGGTCGGCGGTCGGCACTTCGAGTGTCTCTCGGAGGACCCCCTGCTCACCGCCGGCCTGGCTGTTCCCTTCATCGCGGCTATGCAGCGGGAGGGCATCGGAGCGTGCGTGAAGCACTTCGTGGGCAACGAGACCGAGACCGACCGCACCGAGTACCACTCCGTCATCGACGAGCGCACGCTGCGCGAGGTCTACCTGGCGCCGTTCGAAAGTGTCATTCGCGAGACCGGAGCGTGGTCGATCATGGCCGCGTACAACGAGATCGAGGTGCTCGGCGAGGATTCGCCCGCCACCGCCCACCGCACTCTTCTCACCGACCTGCTCAAGCGGGAGTGGGACTACGACGGCGTCGTGGTCAGCGACTGGCTGGCGACGAAGTCGGCCGTCGAGCCGGCGCTGGCCGGCCTCGACCTCGTGATGCCCGGCCCGGGCGGGCCGTGGGACGACGATCTGCTCGCGGCGGTCGAGCGCGGCGACGTTCCCGAGTCGGTGATCGACGAGAAGGTGGAACGCATCCTGCTGCTGGCCGAGCGGGTCGGCGCGCTCGGCACGCCGTTCGAGGTTCGCGAGGGCGACGGGGCGCGGGTGCGCGAGCGGGATGCGGGCATCCCGGAGCCCGACTCCGCCGCCGTGCGCGACCTTCTTCGTGAGGCAGCCGCCCGCTCGACGGTGGTGCTGCGCAACGAAGGGTTGCTGCCGCTCGACCCGTCGACCGTCGGCAGCATCGCGCTCATCGGCGCGAACGCGGTGAAGCCGTTCGTGCAGGGCGGCGGCAGCGCACACGTCGACGCGCCGCTGCTCTCCGACCCGCTCGAGGCGCTCGCCGCCGCGTTCCCCCGTGCCGTCGTCACCCGGCACCGCGGCGGCAGCACCTCGAGTGGCGCGCCGGAGGTGGAGGATGCCGCACTCATCGCACCCGACAGCGGGTGCGGCATCCTCGCCGAGGTGCTGGATGCTCGTGGCGCCGTGCTCGAGACCCGTGTTCTCGCGTCGGCCCAAGGCTCGGTGTGGCTGACCGGTCTGCCCGCCACCGCGGCATCCGTTCGCCTCACCACGGCCATCGCGCTCACCGCGCAGGGCGAGCACCTTGTGGAGATCGCTCCCGTGGGTGCGCACGACATCATGGTGGACGGCGAACGGGTGTCGCACTCCGACCACGTCGTCGGCGCCGAGGTGGTGCTCGACTCCTCGTACGCCAACCCGGAGGCCGTCACGCTGCGAGTGCAGGGCGGAGAGGATGCCGCAGCCCGCCTGCGCATCGAGCTTCAGGTCGTCGACGCGCGCGCCTTCGGCCGCTTCGCCCGTGCGCACCTGCGACACCTCGCCCCCGAGGCCGGCGCCGACGCGGAGATCGCGGAGGCCGTCGCGGCCGCCGCCGCGGCCGACGTCGCCGTGGTGATCGTCGGTACGAATCCCGAGACCGAGTCGGAGGGCTGGGACCGCCCGACACTCGACCTGCCCGGCAGGCAGAACGAGCTCGTGCGCCGCGTCGCCGAGGCCAACCCGCACACCGTCGTCGTCGTCAATGCCGGCGCACCCGTACTGCTGCCGTGGCTCGACGAGGTCGCGTCCGTGCTGTGGTGGTGGCTGCCCGGCCAGGAGGCCGGAACCTCGTTGGCCGACGTGCTCACGGGCACGACGGAGCCGAGCGGGCGGCTGCCGTGGACGCTGCCGGCGCACACTGCCGACGTTCCGGTGCCCGACGGCATCCCTGTCGACGGTCGCATCGTCTACGCAGAGGGCGTCGACGTCGGCCACCGCGGCTGGGACCGGCTCGGCCGCACGCCGGCCCGGGAGTTCGGCTTCGGGCTCGGCTACGCCTCGTGGGCGTATGAGGCCGTGAGCGCGGCATCCGCCGCAGACGGCTCCCTCGAGGTGGACGTCACCGTCACCAACACGAGCGAGCGGCAGGGCCGCGAGGTCGTGCAGCTCTACCTCGAGCCGGTCGAAGCGGATGCCGCGCGCCCGCTGCGCTGGCTCGCCGGCTTCGCGACGCTCGACGTCGCACCGGGGGCGCAGGGCACGGCGCGCATCACCGTGCCCCTCCGCTCCTTCCAGACCTGGGACACCGAGGCACACGCCTGGGCCACCCCGCACGGCACCTATCTGGTGCACGCCGGGCGCTCCAGTCGTGACCTGCGGGTCTCAGCCACCGTCACCGCACCACAGGTCGGAGACGGACCAACACCCTAACCAGCACCACCCTTGAACCCCCACCATGCAAGGAGGCATCAGGAAATGAAGATGAAGAAAGGGCTGATCGTCGCGGCTGTCGCGGCGGCCGCCGTAGGGCTCACGCTCTCCGGCTGCTCGAGCAGCTCCGGAGGAGACAGCGGCTCGGGAGCCGGCACCCACGCGCTCACGATCGGCATGCCGAACGGTTCGCAGACGAACAACTCGAACCCGTTCCTCAACACGTCGGCGGCTCGTTCGCTCGGGTACGCGTTCGCGATCTACGAGCCGCTCGCCGAGGTCAACGACACGCGTCCGGCGCAGAAGCCGACGCCGTGGCTCGCGAAGTCGTGGAAGTGGAACGCCGACTACACGCAGCTGACCATCACAGCGCGCAGCGGAGTCAAGTGGTCGGACGGCAAGCCGTTCACCGCCAAGGACATCGCGTACTCGCTTCAGCTGCGCAAGGACAACTCGGCGCTGAACACCGAGGGGCTGCCCTACGGCGACATCACCACCAGCGGCGACACCGTGACGGTGGACTTCACGACCGGCCAGTACGTCAACCAGATCAAGGTTCTTCAGCTCTTCATCGTGCCGGAGCACATCTGGAAGAACATCTCCGACCCGACGAAGGACGCCAACAAGAACCCGGTGGGCACCGGACCGTACGTGCTGAAGAGCTGGACGACTCAGGCCGTCACACTGGACGCCAACTCGAACTACTGGGGTGGCAAGGTCGCGGCGCCGGAGCTGCGGTACACCTCGTACAGCGGCAACGACGCGCTCACGACGGCGCTCGCCACGGGTGCTTCGCAGTGGGGCTGGACCTTCATCGCGGACTACCAGAACGTGTACATCGACAAGGACAAGGCGCACAACCAGGCGTTCTATCCCGCCGGTCTCGGCATCGACTACCTGGCGCTCAACACGCAGAAGGCGCCGTTCAACGACGTCGCCGTCCGGCAGGCGCTGAACACCGTCGTCGATCGTGCCAAGGAGAGCAAGGTCGCCGAGTCGGGCGTCTTCCCCGAGCTGAAGAACGTGACGGGCATCCCGACGCCTGCCGGTGACTCGTTCATCGCCGACGACTACAAGAGCCAGAACTACAAGGTCGACGTCACGGCGGCCAAGAAGATCCTGACGGATGCCGGCTACAAGTACAGCGGTTCGACGCTGATCGGCAAGGACGGCAAGCCGGTGACGTTCACGCTCACCGACCCGGCCGGCTGGAACGACTACGACTCCGGTCTGACGCTCATCGCGGCCTCGGCGAAGTCGATCGGCATCGACGCGAAGGTCGACACGCCGACAGCGGACACCTGGACCGATGCCCTCAACACGGGCGACTTCCAGGCCGCCCTGCACTGGACCAACGGCGGCGTGACTCCGTGGGAGATGTACTCCGACATGTTCGACCCCGGCTACTACGTGCCGCTCGGCAAGACCGCCGTCTGGAACTACGGTCGCTACCAGAACGACGACGCGAAGGCGTTGTTCAAGCAGTACACCGACGCCACCGACGATGCGGGTCGTGCCAAGGCCCTCGACGCCTTGCAGAAGATCTACGTCGAACAGGTGCCGACCATCGCGATGGATGCCCGTCCCGCCGGCGCCGAGTTCTCGTCGAAGTACTACACGGGCTGGCCGTCCGAGAGCAACGCGTACGCCAACCCGCAGCCGACCGCGCCGAACGTGGCGCTGATCCTCACCAAGCTGAAGGCCGTCGGCTGACCCAGGCTCCTGGGCGGGCGAAGCGCGTCGTGCACTCCGGTAAGAGGGCGATCACGCCCCACCGGCACCCTTCGACTCGCTGACCTCGCCCAGGGAGCTCGGGCGGTGAACCCGTCGGCCATGTCCCGACGGGTTCGCCGCCCGCCATTCCTTTCTTTCGCGAACCGCGCCGCACGCGCCGAGCCCCTGTGAGGGCTCGCTGCGTCGCGCGCGCAGAACCAGGTAATGATGAGCAACGACACCCACGACGTCGATCGTGGAGACAGGGCAGTGCTCGAGGCGGTGCATCTCACCAAGCACTTCCCGCTGCGCGGACTGCGCAACAAGGGGGTCGTGCACGCGGTCGACGACTTCAACCTCGCCCTCATCCCCGGCCATGTGGTCGCGCTGGTCGGCGAGTCCGGATCGGGCAAGTCGACAGTGGCGCGCCTGCTCGCCCGCCTCTACACGCAGACCAGCGGTGACGTGCTGCTGCACGGCGTTCCCGTGACGGCGAAGCACGGGCGCGCGTTCCGCGAGTACACGCGCAACGCGCAGATGATCTTCCAAGACCCGTTCGCCTCGCTCAACCCTGTGCACACCGTGCGCTACGTGCTCACCAGGGCCGTGCGCATCCAGACGCCGGGGCTGCGCGGGGCGAAGCTGGAGGCGCAGTTGCACGCCCTCCTGAACCGCGTGCAGTTGAACCCCGAGCGGTTCCTCGACAAGTTTCCGCATGAGCTCTCCGGCGGACAGCGACAGCGCGTGGTGATCGCCCGTGCGCTCGCCGCCGACCCCGAGGTGCTGCTGGCGGACGAGCCGATCTCGATGCTCGACGTCTCCATTCGCGTCGGCATCCTCAACCTTCTGCAAGACCTGCGCGATCGCGACGGCATCGCCGTTCTCTACATCACGCACGACATCGCCTCTGCACGGTACTTCGCCGACGAGACGAAGGTGATGTACGCCGGTCGCGTGGTCGAGACCGGCGACAGCGAGTCGGTCACTCAGCAGCCGGCGCATCCGTACACTCAGCTGCTCGTGCGTTCGGCGCCCGATCCGGAGAACCTCGCGAACCTCGACAAGACCGGCGCAAAGGGCGAGCCCCCGAACATGGTGAAGCCGCCGACGGGCTGCCGCTTCCGCACCCGCTGCCCCTTCGCGACGGCGATCTGCGAGACCACGCCTCCGATGCTCGAGATCGGCCAGAAGCGGCAGGTCGCCTGCTGGGGCTACGCCGACAAGGTCAAGGGTGCAACGGATGCCCTTGGTGCCGGCGCTCAGGTGCCCGACCTCGGCGACGATGCCGCTCCCGTTCTGCCGGTGAAGGAGGTCGCCGCGTGAGATATCTCGTTCGCCGCGTCATCTTCTACGCGATCACCGCGTGGGCGGCCATCACGATCAACTTCTTCATTCCGCGCATGATGCCCGGCAACCCGGTGCAGTCGCTCATCAACAAGTTCCAGGGCCAGCTCTCGACCAACGCGATCCACTCGCTGTACGTGCTGTTCGGGCTGGACAAGCACCAGAGTCTCTGGGAGCAGTACTGGTCGTACTGGGGCCAGCTGCTGCACGGTAACCTCGGCATCTCGTTCGCCTTCTTCCCCACCCCGGTGGGCGAGGTGATCGGGCAGGCGCTGCCGTGGACGATCGGCCTCGTCGGCATCTCGACGATCATCTCGTTCGTCATCGGAACGCTGTTCGGCACGTACATCGGCTGGCGGCGCGGAACGTGGGCCGACGGCATCCTTCCCGTCACGACCTTCTTCTCGTCGGTGCCGTACTTCTGGCTCGGGCTCATCTTCATCGCGGTGTTCGCGGTGCTGCTGCCGGTCTTCCCTGCGGGCGGAGGCTACGACGGTTCGCTCATCCCGGCGTTCAACCTCGAGTTCATCGGCTCGGTGCTGCAGCACGCGGCGTTGCCGGCGATCACGATCGTGCTGTCGTCGGTCGCCGGGTGGATCCTCTCCCAGCGCAACATGATGGTCACGGTCACGTCGGAGGACTACGTCACCGTCGCCCAGGCGAAGGGTCTCAAGGAGCGCACCGTGATGTTCGCCTACGCGGCGCGCAACGCGATCCTGCCGCAGATCTCCGGATTCGCGCTGTCGCTCGGCTTCGTGGTGTCCGGCACGCTCGTCATGGAGCTCGTGTTCTCGTACCCGGGCATCGGCTACCAGCTCTTCCAGGCGATCAACGCCCACGACTATCCCCTGATGCAGGGCATCTTCCTCGTCATCACCATCGCGGTCCTGGTCGCGAACATCATCGCCGACATGGTGTACGTGTTCCTCGACCCCCGCACCCGTCAGGAGGGCTGAGCCATGTCGAACGCTCCCGTCGTCAACGACGCGGCCGTCGCAGGCGTGGATGCCGCGGCGCAACCGACCCCGACCGCCACCTCGCACGCCGGCAGACGCCATCGCAGGCGCTTCGCGTCGTTGCGCAACGCCAAGTCCGTCACCGGCCTGGTCATCTTCGGCATCTTCGTCATACTCGCGATCATCGGGCCGCTCATCGCGCCCTACGATCCGAGCGCGATCACCGACGACCTGCTGCAGGCGCCCAGCGCGGCGCACTGGCTGGGCACCGACCACCTGGGACGGGACATCCTGTCGCAGATCCTGGTCGGCACCCAGGGCGTGATGCTGGTCGGCCTGCTCGCCGGTGCGCTCGCCACGGCGCTCTCCGTGCTGATCGGGGTGAGCGCCGGGTTCCTCGGCGGGATCGCCGACGAGATCCCTCTCCGCGCTGTCGAACATCTTCCTGGTGATCCCGGCGCTGCCGCTCATCGTCATCGTGGCGGGGGCGGTTCCGGATGCAGGAAACCTCCTCATCGCGTTCGTGCTGGCCGTCACGGGCTGGGCGTGGGGTGCCCGCATCCTGCGTGCCCAGACGCTGTCGCTGCGCGGCCGCGACTTCATCGAGGCGGCGCGTGCGAACGGCGAGTCCACGTGGCGCATCGTCTGGTTCGAGACGCTGCCCAACCTCACGGCGATCATCGCGTCGAGCTTCATCAGCACCATGACGTTCGCCGTGCTCACCCAGACCACGCTCGCGTTCATCGGTGTCACGTCGGTCACGGATTGGAGCTGGGGCACCGTGCTCTACTGGGCGCAGGCCAACGGTGCGCTGTCGCGCGGAGCCTGGTGGTGGTTCGTCCCCGCCGGCCTGCTCATCGCCGTGCTGGGCATGTCGCTCACGCTGATCAACTTCGGCATCGACGAGTTCGTGAACCCGAGGCTGCGTCTCGCGGGGTTGAGCGCGCGCAAGATGCGCAAGACGGGCATCCGTCCGCGCATCGGCTTCACCGCGATCGTGCGCGACGCGCCGCGGGGTCCCGCCGCGGGCACCGCGTCGCACGCCGCCCGCACCACCGCCACTGCTCAGGAGGTCACCCGATGACGATCGACACCCACGGCACGGCGGTGGATGCCGCCGGCTCCGCGCCCGACGCCGCCGCTGCATCCGCAGTGCGCACCGCCGGATCCGGCCGGCCCGTGCTCGAGATCAAGAACCTGTCCGTCGACTACGGCTACGGCGATGACCGGGTGCGCGCGCTGCGCAACGTGAGCCTCACGCTGCGCGAGGGCGAGGTGCTCGGCCTCGCCGGCGAGTCGGGCTGCGGCAAGTCCACGCTCGTGTACGGCGCGACCAGGCTTCTTCCGCCGCCCGGTCTCATCTCCAGCGGCGAGGTGCTCTACCACCCGGAGGGAGGGGGTGAGCCGGTGGACATCCTGCGCCAGTCGGAGCGCGAGCTGCGCGCAGGACGCTGGCAGGACACGGCGATCGTGTTCCAGGGGGCGATGAACTCGCTGAACCCCGTGCATCGCATCGGCCGCCAGATCACCGACGCGATCGCCGCGCACCGGCCGCGCACGAGCAAGGCGGAGCGGGATGCCCGTGCCCGCGAGCTGCTCGAGATGGTCGGCATCGATCCTGGTCGCATCTCCGCCTTCCCGCACCAGCTCTCCGGCGGCATGCGGCAGCGCGTGATGATCGCGATGGCGCTTGCGCTGGAGCCGCGCGTGCTCATCATGGACGAGCCGACCACGGCGCTCGATGTGGTCATGCAGCGGCAGATCGTGGAGCAGATCGTCGAGCTGCGCGAGCGGCTCGGCTTCTCCGTCATCTTCATCACGCACGACGTCTCGCTGTTGATCGAGATCGCCGATCGCATCGCCATCATGTACGCGGGCGACATCGTGGAGCAAGGTCCGGCTGCGCGGCTCTATCGTCAGCCGCGGCATCCCTACACCAAGGGTCTGCTGAGCTCGTTCCCCCCGCTGCGGGGACCGCGCCGCGAGATGACGGGCATCCCAGGGTCGCCGCCCGACCTGGTGAACCTGCCGACGGGATGCCCGTATCACCCGCGCTGTCCCCACGCCATGCCGGTCTGCAGTGAGAGGCTTCCTAGCCTGATCGAGCCGACCGCGATCGGCCCAGAGCCCGACCGCCTGGTCGCCTGCTGGCTCGACGAGGACCCGGCCGCCACCGTTCCACCGGAGCTCGCGCTCCGTCCCTGACGAGCGTGAGCCCGGCCTCGCGGGTGCATCCCGCGTGCACGATTCAGGCCTGATGGCGGCATGAAGGCCAGGGGCGACGACGTGACGGGCCTCCGGCCTGAATTGTGCACGCGGGATGCCGTGGGCCTGGTGTCGAAAACGGCAGACTTCGTTCGACGTCTCCGTGAACGACCGACGTGACCGACCCACTTGGAGGAACAATGCGCTACCTGATGATCGTGGCCACCGACCCGAACGCCGAGCCCTACAACGCCGACGAGGACAACATCGGCGAGTGGGGCGAATACGTCGGATCCAAGGGGATCTGGAAAGACGGCAGTCGTCTGCGTCCGGCGGAGGAGGCCAAGACCGTGCGTCTGCGCGAGGGCTCGCTGGGCGTCACCGACGGTCCGTTCATCGAGGGCAAGGAGATGATCGCGGGATTCGACATCCTCGAATGCTCCGACCTCGATGAGGCCGTCGAGGTCGCCGGCCGTCACCCGATGGCGCGTTTCGGGCAGATCGAGGTGCGCGCATTCTGGCCGTTCCAGTAGCGTCCGCCGTCCGTCGCGGCGGTGGAACGCCGGCGGCAGCAGCGCGGGACGACTACTCCGGCACGTGGACCGAGACGATCTCCAACGCGTCGAGCGCTGCGACGACCGATGCCAGCTCCCGCTCGTCGAGGCCGGCCAGCAGCACCGAGATGCGTTCGGCTCGTTCCTCGCGCGCGGTGAGCACGGCCGCGGCACCGGCGTCCGTCGCGCTCACGAGCGATGAGCGACCGTCGTCCGGATCGGACTGCCGCTCGACCAGCCCGTGCGACTCCAGCTCGGAGACGACGCGTGTGGCGCTCGGTGCGCCGATCGACTCGATGCGCGCGAGGTCGCCTGGCCGCAGCGGACCTTTGCGCAGGATGCTCGACAGCGCGGAGAGCTGCGCCTGCGTGAGCCCGGGCGCGACCGGGCGGATGCGCCGATTGATGCGGCCGATCACCACGGCGAGGCGGGCTGCCGTCTCCGTGGTGTCGTGCGTGGCCGCGGTGCCGCTCGTCTCGGTGACGCGGGGCGCATCGGGGGCTGTGCTGGGCATCCGTTCGATCCTAGGTGGGCAGGGTCCGGCTACTTCGGCCCGTCCGCCGAGCCGGGGTCCGAGGATCCCGTGACGGCAGCCGAGGGGGCGTCGGCTGCCGTCACGGCGGCGGGGGCGGATGCCGTGTGGGGGGTTGCATCGTGTGCCCCGCCGTGCTTGTGGGCGGTGTGCTGCACGCGCACGGGAGCGGTGTCGACGTGCACGTACTTCTTGCCTCGGCTGAAGGATGCGATCGCACCGATCAGCGACATGATGGCTGCTGCGATGAACACCACGACCAGACCGTCGTGGAACGGGCCCTGGATGAGCTCGGGGAAGAACTGCTTGCCGGTCAGCGTGGCGACGTCCGACGCCGGCAGCTTGTCGAGCACCCCGGTCGGGCCGAGCAGGCTCTGGATGGGGTTGTAGCCCAGGAACGCGGCGAACACGCTGCCCACCGGCGGCAACTCCGAGATCTTCTGCGCCGCGGCACTCGGCACGCCGTGAGAGGTGAGCCCGCCGTACAGGGCGGACGGCAGGGACGCCGCCAGACCGGAGATGAGCAGCGAGAAGAACAGTCCGATCGACAGCGAGGTGCCGGCGTTCTGCACGGTGCCCGCCATGCCGGATGCCGCGCCTCGCTGATTCGCGGGCACGCTGTTCATGATCGCGGTGCGGTTCGGTGCCCCGAACATGCCGGATCCGATGCCGGAGAGTCCTGTGATGAGTGCGAACTGCCAGTAGTCGAAGTTCACGGGGATGAGCAGCAGCAGCACGAACGTGACGGCCACGATGAGCAGGCCGAGCGTGGCGAACAGGCGGGCGCCGAACCTGTCGGAGAGCGTGCCGGAGAGCGGGCCCGCGATGAGGAACCCGATCGTGATCGGCAGCATGTAGATGCCGGCCCAGAGCGGAGTGTCGGCGTAGGCGTACCCGTGCAGCGGCAGCCAGATGCCCTGCAGCCAGATGATCAGCATGAACTGCAGGCCGCCTCGCCCGACCGACGCGAGCAGGCCGGCCAGGTTCGCCATCGCGAACGCCCGGATCTTGAACAGCCGCATGTTGAACATCGGCGCCTTCGCGCGCAGCTCGATCGCGATGAAGACCACGAGCAGCAGGGCGCCGCCGATGATGCCGCCGAGAACCCAGGGGTTGGTCCACCCTGTTGAGCTGTCGCCATAGGGCTGGATGCCGTAGGTGATCGCCGTGAGCAGCGCGGTCAGGCCGACGGCGAACGTGATGTTGCCTGGCCAGTCCAGCTTGCCGGGGTTCTTGGTGCCCACCTCCTTGAGGGAGATGTACGACCAGATGGTGCCGATGATGCCGATCGGCACGCTCACGAAGAACACCGCACGCCAGTCGACGACGGCGAGAAGACCGCCGACGATGAGGCCGATGAAGCTTCCGGCGATGGCGGCGACCTGGTTGATGCCGAGCGCCATGCCGCGGCGGTTGGCGGGGAAGGCATCCGTCAGAATCGCCGTCGAGTTGGCGAACAGCATGGCGCCGCCGACGCCCTGCACGAGCCGCCACACGATGAGCCACATCGCTCCCGGTCCGCCCGTGAAGGGATCGAACGCCAGCGCGATCGAGCCCACGGTGAAGACCACGAAGCCGAGGTTGTAGATGCGCACGCGGCCGAACATGTCGCCGAGTCGCCCGAACGTCACGACCAGCACGGCTGTGACGAGCATGTAGCCCATGAGCATCCAGAGCAGATAGCTCACGTTGCCCGTGCCGAGCGGGTTGAGCTTGATGCCCTTGAAGATGGCGGGCAGCGAGATGATCACGATCGACGAGTTGATGGTGGCCATCAGCATGCCGAGCGTGGTGTTGCTCAACGCCACCCACTTGTAGCGGGGGTGGTCCTTGGTGAAGAGGGCGCGAGAGGGCGGCGGTGTGGTGGCGGTCACAGAACTCCAGATGCGTTACGACAGAACTAGTTGCTTGCCGAGAAGCAAATATAGTCCGAAAGTTCGACGGGCGAACCTTCCGCCCTGCTCCCTGGGCGAGTGCAGCGAGTCGAAGGGCGAAGGCCACCGGGCAAGCGACCGCGATGTCGCGAACCGTCGTTCCGGCGGTACGGTTGTCGGTGAGGGAAAAACGCGGATCCGGGAGCGGATGCGTGGCGACACGTGGGCTGAGCGGTCCGCCACTTCGACGATGTCGAGGAGTGTGCGTTGACCGAGACGATTCTGCGGCCCCGTTCGACCCGGAATCGGCGAGTGCTTCGGCGGCGACGAACGCCCATGGCCCCTGCGGGAGTGCGGATCCTCTCTCGACGACCGTTCGGGAATGATCGCCGACGCAATGAAGGGAGTTCCACGATGAAGGCAGCACAGTTCAGTCGATTCGGCGGTCCGGAGGTGCTCGAGATCGTGAACCTGCCCGAGCCGCACGCCGGGCCGGGCGAGGTTCGCGTGCGCGTTCGGGCCGCGGGCGTGAATGCCAGCGACTGGAAGAAGCGCTCAGGGCAGATGGACGAGGGCCTCCCGCAGACGCTGGGCTATGAGGCGGCGGGCGTCGTGGACGAGATCGGCGACGGCGTCGAGGGCACGCGACTCGGTGACGCCGTGGTCGGGATGGGCGGGGGCGGGGCGGCTCAGGCCGAGTACGCCGTTCTCTCGACCTGGGTGCCGATCCCGGACTCGCTGGACTTCGTCGGCGCAGCGGCGCTGCCGTCGACCGTGGAGACTGCCGCACGCGCACTCGATCAGCTCGGCGTCGCCCGCGACGTCACGATTCTGATCAACGGTGCATCGGGGAGCATCGGCAGTGCAGCCGTGCAGTTCGCGGTCGCGCGCGGCGCGCGCGTCATCGGAACGGCCAGCCCGGCCACCCACGACTACCTCCGCAGCCTGGGCGCGGAGCCCGTCGCATACGGCGAGGGGATGGTCGAGCGTGTCCGTGCGATCGCACCGGAGGGCGTGGACAGCGCCCTGGATGTCGCCGGGAGCGGTGTCCTGCCGGAACTGATCGATCTCGCCGGCGGTGCCGAGAACGTGGTCACGATCGCCGACGTCGCCGGTGCCAGGCAGTACGGCGTGCACTTCAGCAGCGGCGGCGACGGCCGCGCCGACTACGCGATCGCGCTGGCGACGCGTCTGATCGACGAGGGTCGCTTCCGCATCCCGGTCGGCAAGACGTTCCCACTCGACGACATCGCAGAGGCGCATCGTGCGGGAGAGAGCAACGTCGTGCGGGGAAAGCTCGTCCTCACTGTCGGCTGACCCGCGGCACACCGCGGCAACAAGCTGCCTCAGCCACTACCTTCCCGGCCGCACCCGCACATCGGTCAGGTCCGCATCGCGCGGCAGGTCGAGCGCCGTCAGCACGGCCGTCACGACCGACTCCGGCCGAATCCACTCGTCGTCGGTGTAGTCGGCGCCTTCCTGCTCGTGCACCTTCTGCTGCATCGGCGTCGCGGTGCGACCGGGGAACACGCTCGTCACGCGCACGCCGGACGCCTGCTCCTCGGCGCGCAGCGCATCGGCGAGAGCGCGCAGCCCGAACTTGCTCGCTGCATACGCGCTCCACCGCGGCGACGCGGCGAGCCCGGCTCCCGAATTCACGAACACCACGCGACCGGACGCCGCGCGCAGCGCGGGCAGCGCCAGTCGCGTCAGCTCCGCCGGCGCCTCGAGGTTCACAGCGAGGGTCTGACGCCACAGCCGCGCTGACAGCTCCGCCACGGAGCCGAGGTCGACCACCCCGGCGACGTGCAGCAGCGAGTCGAGGCGGGCGGGCATCCTCTCGCCGATGGATGCCGCCAGCGACTCCGGCCGCTCCAGATCGCCCACCAGCGTGGTCGCTCCCGGATACCGTTCCGAGAGCTGCGCCGCACGGCCGTCGTTGCGGACCACGAGCACGAGATGGTCGCCGCGGTCGTGCAGGGCGCGTGCGAGGGCGGCGCCGATGCCCGAGGTGGCGCCGGTGAGCAGATGGGTGGACATGCATCCAGTCTGCCGCGCGTGCGGTCGTTGCGGACGTGCCCTCGTCGCTGAACGTCGAGGGTGCGCGTCGCACCATCCTCGCTGTCGATCGGGGCGGCGTCCGGCTGAGAATTCGTCGCAAGGGCACCACTCGGTGGGTAGCGTGGAGAGGCGCCGATGTCGACACCGCAGTCTCGGCGGCGGTGACACGGTTCCGGCATGGGGATATCACTCCTACGAGCACCGTCTCGTGCTCGGCAACCTGCTGGGAGACGTCGCCGGCCAGGAAACGGCATGGGAATCGAGGCATGGAGATGCGAAAGATCGTTGCGTACGAGCTGCTCTCGCTCGACGGGATGGCCGACGATCCCGATCGATTCATCACCGAGTGGGACGGTGAGATGCAGGCGAACCTCTCGGCGGTCATCGAGACGCAAGACGCGGTCATCCTCGGTCGCCGCACCTACGACGAGTGGGCCGGGTTCTGGCCGGGAAGTGACATCCAACCGTTCTCGACGTTCATCAACGAAGCGGTCAAATATGTCGCCACATCGAGGGCGTTGGAGCCGTCATGGGCCAACTCCACGGCGATCGACGGCGAATTGATCGCATTCGCACGCGAATTGAAGAGCGCGCGCGGCGGTGACATCGGCGTGCACGGCAGCATCTCGATCACGCAGGCTCTTCTCGCGGCCGGTCTGCTCGATGAGCTCAGCCTTGTGATCGCCCCGAGAATCGCGGGCACCGGGCGTCGCCTCCTCGACAGTCTGCCGTCGTCGCGGCTCGACGTGATCCGGACCGCCACGTCGAGCGACGGCTATCTTCTCCTCCGCTATCGCGCGGCTCGTTAGACGGCTCCGGGCGCCCAGAACTGGTCCGCCCGGAGCCGTCTGGCATCGCTCGCTACTCCGACTTCCCGCGCCGCCTGGTCAGCACGATCACGAGCACCGCGATGAGCGCGAGCACCACGATCGCCGCGACGATCACCACGACGATCACCAGGGCGCCGGAGTTCACCGTGCCCTGTGCCGTTCCCGCAGTCGCGGCCGGTGCGGCGGTGGCAGCGGCGCCCTTGCAGGCGCTCGCCGTCGATCCCGCCGACTCCTTCGTGCCCGCAGGCGGCTTGTACGTGAACTCGATCGAGTCCGAGACCACGTGACCGTCTGCCGACACGATCTGCCAGGTGGCGCGATACGTGCCCGGGCCGCCGAGGTCGACGGGAGCCGTCACGTTGCGATCGCTCACGGTGGGGCATCCGGTCTCGAAGTGCGTGCTCGCACCGTTGGGTCCGGTCACCTGCAGCAGTGCCGACGGCCCGGTCTTCGACAGGCTCAGCACCACGTCGTCGAACGTGAGCCGCACCGAATGGATCGGCGTCGTCTGCACGGAACCCGCCTTGGGCGAGCTGTCGACGAGATAGTCGTGGGCGTTGGCCGGAGCGGCCGTGAGCACGCCGATCGCGGCCGACGCGACGATGCCGACCACGGCGGCGAGCGAGGCGATGCCGAGGCGTGTCGTGCGTGCGGCCCGACGCTTCCGCCCGATACGTGTCCCGCTCTCGGACGTCACGCGCGAGGCCGGCCGCGCTCGTTCCGTTCGACTCATCGGTGTTCGCCGTCCCCTCCGTCGTTCCGCCCGGTCGGCGCCTCGCCGCCGGGGAAGCCGGCGCCGTGCGCGGACCGCTGCGCCGGGTCAGGGCGAGCACGGCGGTCACGAGCGCGATCGCCGCGAGCGCGATGCCGGCGATCCCGATGCCGAGCGCGACGGCATCCGTGCTCGATGCGCCCTGCGCGTTCGGCGTCGCCGTCGTCGTGCTGCTCACGATGGTGGGCGTCGAACTGCTCGGCGGGGCGTCATCGATGTAAAGGGTCGGCGCGGGATGCTCCGGCTCGTCTCCCGACGCCGGTGTCGGCTGGTCCCACTTCACGACGGTGCCGTCGGAGTAGGTCTGCGTCGCCGGCATCATGATGCTCCCGGTGTCGGGCACGATGCCCGCCGAGACGCTGAACTGCTGGAACTGGCCCGACGTGATCTGCACTCCGGGGTCGGCGGTCCACACGATCTTCGTCGGCGCCTCCGTCACCGTCGCGCCGGAGATCGTCACCGGCTTCGGCAGCTTCGAGGTGGTGATCACGGCGGACCACCCGGCCAAGGGCTGGTACGAGAGCGAAGTGAAGGGGGTGTCGGTCGGAAAGTCGACCTCGAGCTTGACGGTGCCTGCTGTGGCCGACTCGTTCGGCACGCGGAACGTCAGAACGGTGTAGCCGCCTGGTGACGCTTGATCGGGGTCGACGCGCACATGCGCGCTCGCGACGAGCGGGGCGCTCAACGCGAGCGCCGCCGTCGCCAAGACCGCTGCTGCGCCGACGAGGAACTTTCTGGATTTCATCTGGGCTTCTTCTTTGTCTTCCCGCGCGCGCAGATGCCGCGACGGGTGGTCGGGTGTGAGGAAGCGGGCACACGAATGCACCGCTACGGGGCGGCCGTGCCTCCACCTGCACCCGTCGAGAAGCGCGCCGTGCGCGCCGAAAGGTCGGTGGTGCGCACGGTCGCCGGTGAGGGATGCCGTGGGTCAGGCCGGGAAGGCGGCCGCCGGCGGTCCTCTGTGGCGCAGCGCCCCGAGCACACGCGTCGGGGTCGCGAGCGTGACCGGCCGGGTCTGCACGGGCATCCGGGCCGACGCCTCGAGCGCGACGGGACGGACGCGCGTGATCGCGGTCACGAGAAGAGCGGTGAATTCGGCGAGTGCCTGCAGCGTGCGTTCGCCGTACCGGAGGGCGACGACGGTCACGAGCGCCGCCGCGGCGTGCGCCAGGTACATCGACGCGTCGTCGTCGTGCATGGCCATCGCATGCCCCGCCGTCAGCTGCACGTGCATGTCGGCGTGAATCATGCCGGTGTGGCCGGAGGGCGCGTTCACCGTGACACCGGATGCCGACGATCCCAGCCCGAACATGAGGTGCAGCAGCACCTGGCTGATCGCCACGCTGACGGCCTGCCGCCACAGCGCGATCCGGCGTCCGGCCAGCACGATGCAGAGTGGCACGGCGAAGGCGAGCGACAGCGTGACACCGAGCGCCGACGGAAGTCCGCCGCCGGCCGCGTCGTGGAAGAGCGCGGCGACGAACACGGCGAACGACGCGGCAGCGGTGCCCCGCACCGTGCGGATGCCGCGTGCCGTCATCGCTGGAGCCTCTCGCGTCTGTCATGCGTCCGGGTCGCACGACGCTGCCGTCCGGAACACGAGCACGGAGGCGTCGCTCGGGTTCGTGGCAGGAGCCGTCGTACGAATGATCGGTTCGAGTCTGCCGTGGGGCCGAGCCGAACCTCCTCCAGCGTAGTCGTGGCGAGTGGTGTGGGCCCTTCCCCTCCGGGGTATGCGCTGCCGGACGGGAACCCTTCGCTGTGGGCATGGCTCTCCCTCCCGAGGATGCGTCGCGCGGCGATCGCTCACAGTCGCAGGCGGTCTGCTGGCGGCGTCGGGTGTGCTCGTTAGCCTTGACCGGTGAGCATGTCCGAGCCGTTCGATCCCGCCGCGCCCGATCCCGAGCCCTGGGACCTTGACGGTCTCATGCCCCCCGACGACGACTACGGTCCGGAGTTCCTCGGCGCCGGCTCCGTTCCCATCGATCCGATGCCTGCCGGCACGACGACGGCCACCGTCGATCCCGGTGAGACGGGGTCGCGGCCGAGCGACTCGGCGCCGGATGCCTTCGAGGCGGCGCTGGAGCAGGCTTCCGTTCGGCGCATGGTCGGCGCCGACCCCCTCGACGTGTTGCGCACCGTGTGGGGCTACGACGGATTCCGCGGCGATCAGGCCGCGGTGATCGACCGGCTGATCGCGGGCGGTGACGCGGTCGTGCTCATGCCGACCGGCGGAGGCAAGAGCCTCTGCTACCAGATCCCGTCCATCGTGCGCGAGGGCACCGGCATCGTCGTCTCCCCGCTGATCGCGCTGATGCATGATCAGGTCGACGCGTTGAACGCGGTCGGCGTGCGCGCCGCCTACCTGAACTCGACCCAGGATGCCGCCACTCGGGCATCCGTCGAACGCGCCTACCTGCGCGGCGAGCTCGACCTGCTTTACGTCGCACCGGAGCGGCTGTCGTCCGAGGCCACGAAACGCATGCTCGCCCGGGGCCGCATCGCGCTGTTCGCCATCGACGAGGCGCACTGCGTGTCGCAGTGGGGACACGACTTCCGTCCCGATTACCTCGGGCTCTCCGAGCTCGCCGAGCGCTGGCCCGACGTTCCGCGCATCGCGCTCACCGCGACGGCGACCGAGGCCACGCACCGCGAGATCACCGAACGCCTGAGGCTGGGCGACGCCCAGCACTTCGTGGCCAGCTTCGACCGGCCCAACATCCAGTACCGCATCGTGGAGAAGAACGAGGTGCGGCGCCAGCTGGTCTCGTTCATCAAGACGGAGTTCGGCACCCCGCTCCCTGAGCGAGCGCAGCGAGACGAAGACTCACCCGTGTCGGCCGCAGCACCCGTCTCCGGCATCGTCTACGCGCTGAGCCGCAACACCGTCGAGCAGACGGCGGAGTTCCCTGCGCGCACAGGGCATCGACGCCATGCCGTATCACGCAGGTCTGGATGCCGCCACGCGCGCCAGCACGCAATCCCGCTTCTTGCGCGACGACGGCGTCGTCATCGTGGCGACGATCGCGTTCGGCATGGGCATCGACAAGCCCGATGTCCGTTTCGTGGCGCACGTCGACCTCCCCAAGTCGGTCGAGGGCTACTACCAGGAGACCGGTCGCGCGGGACGCGACGGCGAGCCCGCCGTGGCCTGGCTCGCCTACGGCCTGCAAGACGTGGTGCAGCAACGCCGCATGATCGAGCAGTCGCCAGGCGATCTCGCGCACCGGCGCAGACAGTCGGCCCATCTGGACGCGATGCTCGCCTTGTGCGAGACGGTGGAGTGCAGGCGGCAGAACCTGCTGCAGTACTTCGGGCAGGCATCCACGCCATGCGGCAACTGCGACACCTGTCTGAACCCGCCGCAGACCTGGGACGGCACGGTGCCGGCGCAGAAGCTGCTCTCCACCGTGGTACGGCTGAAGCGCGAGCGCAATCAGCGGTTCGGCGCGGGGCACCTCATCGACATCGTGCGAGGCAAGCGCACCCCGCGCGTCGACCAGTACGGCCACGACGCGCTGAGCACGTGGGGCATCGGCGACGACCTCAGCGAGCAGCAGTGGCGCGGTGTCGTACGGCAGCTGCTCGCGCTCGGACTGCTTCAGGTGAACGACGACGGATACGGCACGCTCGCCATCACTCCGGAGAGCGCCGACGTGTTGAGCGGCTCACGGCAGGTGCTGCTGCGCCAGCAGCCGGATCGGCCAGAGCGCGCATCCCGATCGCGAGCCGCGAAGGCGAGCGTCGCCGAGTTGCCGGATGCCGCGCATCCCCTCTTCGAGGCGCTGCGGGCCTGGCGCGCCGAGCAGGCCAAGCAGCAGGGCGTGCCCGCGTACATCGTGTTCGGCGATGCCACGCTGCGCGGGGTGGCATCGAGTCGGCCGTCGACGCTCGACGAACTGGCTCAGATCTCGGGCGTCGGCGCGAAGAAGCTCGAGACCTACGGCGACGAGGTGCTCGCGGTGGTCGCGGCCACCCCCTGACGGCGGAGTCTTCAGGTCAGGTCGTCACGCTCCCCGCTCACCCACGCGATGTAGCGGTCGGCCGAGGCGCGAACGACGGCGTGCGCATCCTCGGGCACGCTGCGTCCGAAGTTGTTGTAGAGCCGGTCGAACCGCAGGGAGAGCGCTCGTGCGACGACGCGCTCGACGGCCGTCGGCGACAGCGGCAGCAGGTTCGGATAGCTGCGCATGAATGACACGGATGCCCCGTTCGGGTTCGGGAAGATCGCGTCGCCCGCCAGCAGCACGCCCTTGCCGTCGGCGCCGGCGTCCCAGAGGGCGGCGGTGCTCCCCGGGAAGTGGCCGCCCAGCGTGTGCAGCACCAGCCCGGGCGCGAGCTCGAGCGTGCCGCCGAAGGTGCGCACGAGGACATCCGGCCGCCTCACCCACTGTTCGTCGGCCTCATTGACCAGTACGGGAACCTCCCCGAGCGCGTGTGCCCACGACACCTGTGCTCCGTACATGTGCGGGTGGCTCGCGGCCACGGCGATCACCGGCCCGTGTTCGAGCACGCGGGTCGCGGCATCCGCGTCGACGTAGCCGATCGGGTCGAACAGCAGGTTGCCCGCCGGCGTGACGACCAGCATGCACTGCTGTCCGATGCCCACCTCCGGCGTGCTCGTCACCGCGATGAGCCCGGGCTCCACCTCGTGCAGGGCGACGTGGATGTCTCGCTCGCGCAGCCGGTCCGCTGTCGTCCACGCCTGCCCGGTGCGCGGCACCCACTGCCGTTCGTCGCTGCAGATGGCGCACTCGGCGGGAGGTTGCTCGGTGTCGGCGTGCTCGACGCCGCAGGTGGCGCAGATCCAGAGAGTCATGGGCTCGACGCTATCGAAGAGGCGGGACGCGGAGCCCCACGACGTGGACGAGACGGTGCCGAATCTTCGCGCCCACGAAGCACGCGAGACGACGTGCTTTGTGTATGTCTCCCGTCGAAGTGTCGGATTCCACGACAGGTGTCGGTGAGGCATCGATTCCGGCATCGGTCACGGAATCGGCACGACACGGGTCCGCAGTCGAGTGCGTGCAATCTCTCCAAAGGGGATCCCGCTGCGGGCTGATGGCTTGCCTGCTGCTAGGGGGTGCGGGAGGAGGTGCGCTGGGTGTTCACGATGGCGTGCAGGGAGCTGCGGAGGGTCGCTTGTTCGGCGGTGTGCACGGGCGCGAGGAATTCTCGGTCCAGTTCCGCACGGATGACGCGGTCGCGGGCAAGGAGGTCGTGTCCGGACTTCGTGAGGGAGACGAGGTTCTTTCGCCGGTCCGTGGGCAGCGGCGTGCGGGAGACCAGGCCTCGTTGTTCCAGGGAATCGAGCAACTGCGCCATGGTGGTGCGGTCGACGCCGAGTTCGTTCGCGAGTTCGAGCTGGGACGGGTTCTCGGTCGCCTGTACCTGGGCGAGGACGCCGCACTCGCGCGCGGTTGCCCCGATCGCGTCGTACTTCTCCGCAGCCAGCGATTCATACGCCAGGTAGGCGTGTTTGAGCAGGAAGCCCATTCGATCCAGCGCCATGAGATAGATCATACAGCACATCTGATCGTCAGCTAAGGTGACGAATATGATTCTCGTGACGAGCGGCCTTGGTTTCATCGGCTCCCATGTGACCAGAGCTCTCCTGGACTCGGGGCACGAGGTTCTTGCGACAACGCGCACGGCTCGCCAGCCCGTCTCGTTCCTGCGGAACCGAGGCGGACTCACGGTCGCGCAACTTGATGTGCTGGACGAACGGCAATGGGAGGAACTCGCGTCGCGTTTCCACGTGAGTGCCGTCGTGCATCTCGCCGCCGTCCACGGAGACGGTGGTCCGATCGACGATTTCGTCGCCAACGTGCGCGGGTTCGGCAACGCGCTCGGATTCGCGCACGACGCGAAGGCGGATCGGCTCGTCTATGCGAGTTCGATCGGCGTGTACGCCGGGGTGGAACCGCCCTACCGAGAAGACATGCCGCTGCCTCCGCTCGCGCCGCATGGGATCGCCGCGGCGAAGAAGACGTTCGAACTCGCCGCTGATCTCACCCGCAGCAGAACGGGATCCGATGTCGTGGGACTCCGCATCGGCGGAGTATGGGGGCCGCTGGGAAACCCCGCCTCGCGATTCATCGGACTGCCGCGACTTCTCCACGCTGCTCTGGCGGGCAACACGCTGAGCCTGGACGGCAACATGGCGTGCGACCTCATCCACGTCGACGACGTCGCACGGGCCATCGCCTCAGTCGTCACCGCTCGAAAGCTGAACCACCCGATCTACAACATCGGCAGCGGCCGCGCCACCACCGACCAAGAAGTCGTCGATGCCATCCTCCAGCTCATCCCCGACGCACCGATCTCGATCTCGGCCGACGCGCCCTGCCTGGAGGTCGGCCCTCTCAGCATCGACCGGCTCGTCGCCGACACCGGATTCGAGACACGCATTCCGCTCCAGGAGGGACTCAGAACCTATGCCCACTGGATTCGCACCGAAGCCCGATGATCCATTCCTTCTGCGACGCCGCGTCGGTGCACTCGTGGTCGACTCACGGCGACGCGGTGCCTTCACGCGTCCTCAGCTGCTGGGCGATGTTCGGGAGCACCCGGTCGAGCAGCGCCACGCACTCCCGATATCCGTCCAACCCAAACTCGTAGGGATCCGGAATCCCGCCATGCTCGGCGTTGGCGACGATGATGCGGGCCGAGCTGTTCCCGAGGTAGGCGCGCACCTGGCGGGCCTCCTCGGCGCCGACGGTGACGATCCATCCGATCCCGTCGAGGCTGATGCTCCCGATCCAGCGACTGACGTGCCCGCTCAGGTCCAGACCGCGTTCCTGCAAGCAGTTGACCGAGCGGTCGTTGGCGGGACGGCCGGCCAAGTCCTTGTCCAGGCCCGCGCTCTGGACGACGAACCCATCGCCGAGCTCGAGCTGCAGTAGCGCGCTCATCATCGGGCTCCTGCTGATGTTGCCGACGCAGACGCAAAGTACCCGCACGGGCTGCCGACTGGCCACTCAGACACCGTAGTGCGACCTGGTTTGGTTCACGTCGGCAGTCCGTGGGAGGGTGGCGTGTCGTCCGGTCAAGGAGGATTCGTGTCGAGTGAGTTTGTTGCTGCGAACATGCGCAATTGGAACGAGCGCGTGTCCGATCACGTCGTCGCATACGGTGCGGAAGCCTTCGCGGATGATCCAACGGCTCTCTGGGCGGCAAAGGAAGCAGAGCTCCTCACGCCTTTTGTGCCGGAAGGCTCGTTCGACGGGCTGGAGATGGCGCATCTCCAGTGCCACATCGGTTTGGACACGATCAGCTTCGCGCGCCGTGGGGCCACCATCGTCGGAACAGACTTGTCCGAGGAAGCGATCGCAGCCGCGACGGCTCTCGCCGAGCGAGCTGGAACAGCGACCGCATCGTTCGTTCGGTGCGCCAACGAGGACGCGCCGAAGGTCCTGGGGCGTCAGTTCGATGTCGTGTTCACGTCGGTTGGCGTTCTGGCTTGGCTCGAGGACCTGGGATCGTGGGCGCGCACGATCCAGCAGTTGCTGCGGCCCGGTGGAGTCTTCCTCCTCTACGAGGGGCATCCGATGATGAGCGCGATGGAATACCAGCGCGACGACAACTTGCTTGTCGTTGGCGAGCCATACTTCGCCACGGGTCGGCCGATGCGATTCGATGACGGCACCACCTACGCGAGCCAGACCATCCTGGACAACAACGTGACCTACGAGTGGCCTCACCATTTGGGCGAGATCCTCACCGCGATCCTGGAATCAGGACTGCGAATCGAGGCGTTCGCTGAACACCGGTCGATGCCCTGGAAAGCATTGCCCAGCCTTGTGCAGGGCGACAACGGCTGGGTGCTCCCCGAAGCGAGCGCTGAGATTCCGCTGATGTTCTCGGTCATCGCCCGACGGCCTTGACGGGGACACGCGCTGACAGATCGGTCGCAGACCCAGTCCTCGAAGTCTGCGATGTTCTCGAAGAACTTCACATCCCCGCGGAATCCGCCAACTAGAAGCGGAACCTGCAGGGGTGATCGCGGCTCGCGCCGCTCAACCCGCTGCAATCGGCTCGGTGATGAAAGCAAGCTTTCATCACTCTCGCCTCAATTGCGGGTAAATCGTGTCGCCCCGCTCGAGCATCGCGACGTACTCGGCGATCTTGCGCGCCCGGGTCTCGGCGCGCTTCACGTTGCCGATGCGGAACAGGATCGCGAAACGATTCTGGCTCGTCAGAGTGCCGAACATCGCGGTCGCCTCAGGGCTCGCCGCCAGCGCTGCCGCAAGGTCGTCGGGCACCTCGATGGTGCTGGAACCCGCGTAGGCGGCATCCCACCGACCGTCCGCCTTCGCGCGCGCGACCTCCCCGCGTCCCGCATCGGTCATGCGACCCTCGCGTTCCAACCGCTCGACGTGCTCCCGGTTGCGCTTCGACCAGATGCTCTTCGCCCGTCGCGGTGTGAACGTCTGCAGCCACTCCGTCTCACTCAACGACTGCTTGCGCCCGTCGATCCAACCGAAGCACAGGGCCTCGTCGAGGGCCTCGGCATAGCGGATGCCCTTGGCCGAGCCTTTCGCCAGCGCAAGCTGCACGCCGGAGTTCGAGGCGCTGTTCTCCTCCAGCCAGGAGCGCCAGGCATCCGCGTCGGCCAGGCGGAGGATCGGTCGGTCGGCACCAGGCGTCATCGCAGCAGCTTCTCCAGGGTGTTCAGGTTGCGGTTCGTGGTGAGCGACTTCTCCTTGCCGCTCCCGATGCCCTTGCCCACGACGCTGTCGAGAGTGTGGCCGCGCTCGACGGTCCAGTAGATGACGGAGCCGCCGTCCGCGACGGACTCCAGCTCGTGATCGACGGCGAGGTGCGTGATCCGCTCGACGAGGGCATCCATGTCGGGCGGCCGCGGCGCATCGGCCGCGGCGCCGATGAGGAAGATCACATACCGGTGCCAGCCGTCGCGCTCCGCGAACGGGTACGCACCGGCGATCGCGGCGAGCGCCTCCGTGTCGAGCACGTGCACCTTGGCGTCGTATCCGAAGGCGTCGCTCAGGGCGCGTTCGATCTCAGCGCGCCGATCGGACGCCACACCCTCCGCCTCGAACACCACGTTGCCGCTGGCGAGCACCGTCTTCACGGCGTCGTAGCCGAGCGAGCGGAACGCCTCGGCGAGCTCGGCGGACTTGATCGTGCGACCGCCCACGTTGACGCCGCGGAGCAGGGCGATGAACCGGGTCATGGCATCCAGCATGGCAGCGGCCACCGACATCGCTTGCGCAAACCCACAGCGGCACGGGCATCGCCCCGAGCCGGGTTTGTGGCAACCGCACGGCGGAATGGCCGCTCCCAGAAAGCCGACCTAGCGTGAGAGTCGAGCCCTTTTCGAGCCCGGTTGCCGCGGCAGACGAACCGCCAGCGCGCCCGGCTCCCGCCCACACCCACCACGGAAGAAGGCCGACGATGGTTGACACCGCTGCGAAGTCCAGCACCGAGAACGTGACGCACGCCAATCGCACCGATTATGTCGCGCAGACCGGACCGATCGACGTGGATGCCCCGCCCGCGCACGTCGACGTCGCCCTGCTCGGCCGCAAGTTGCTGGGCACCTGGGCGGACATCCGCCTGGCCTCCCGCGAGCTCGCGAAGAATCCGGACATGCAGCGCATCGAGGGCCTGCCGCTCGAGGAACACCGCGCACGCGTCTTCAACCAGCTCAAGCTGCTGGTCGAAGACGGCCAGGTGCACCGCGCGTTCCCGAGGTCTGTCGGCGGCGGCGAAGACGCCGGCGGCAACATCGCCGGCTTCGAGGAGCTGGTCACGGCCGACCCGTCGCTGCAGATCAAGAGCGGCGTGCAGTGGGGCCTGTTCGGTGCAGCCGTGCTGCACCTCGGCACGGAGAAGCATCACACGAAGTTCCTTCCCGGCATCATGAGCCTCGAGGTGCCCGGCGCGTTCGCGATGACCGAGATCGGGCACGGCTCGGATGTCGCCTCCATCGCCACGACCGCCACCTACGACCCCGAGACCCAGGAGTTCGTCATCAACACGCCGTTCCGCGGCGCGTGGAAGGAGTTCCTGGGCAACGCGGCGCGCGACGGCATCGCGTGCACACTGTTCGCGCAGCTCATCACGGGCGGCGTGAACCACGGCGTGCACTGCTTCTACGTGCCCATTCGCGACGAGGCGACCGGCGAGTTCCTGCCGGGCGTCGGCGGCGAAGACGACGGCCTCAAGGGCGGCCTGAACGGCATCGACAACGGTCGTCTGCACTTCACCGACGTGCGCATCCCGCGCGACAACCTGCTCAACCGCTACGGCGACGTGGCAGAAGACGGCACCTACACGAGCCCGATCGCGAGCCCAGGCCGACGCTTCTTCACCATGCTCGGCACGCTCGTACAGGGGCGCGTGTCGCTCGACGGGGCATCCACGCTCGGCGCCGCGATGGGGCTCACCATCGCGATCACCTACGGCAACCAGCGCCGCCAGTTCACGGCGGGCAGCGACACCGACGAAGAGGTGCTGCTCGACTACCAGCGTCACCAGCGCCGGCTCATCCCGCGGCTCGCCACCACATACGCGCAGGCCTTCGCGCACGACAAGCTGTTGGTGAAGTTCGACGAGGTGTTCAGCGGCAAGGGCGACACCGACGAAGACCGGCAAGATCTCGAGACGCTCGCGGCGGCGCTCAAGCCGCTGTCCACGTGGCACGCTCTCGACACGCTGCAGGAGGCGCGCGAGGCGTGCGGCGGCGCCGGGTTCATGGCATCCAACCGCATCACCGGCCTGCGCGCCGACCTCGACATCTATGTCACGTTCGAGGGCGACAACAACGTGCTGCTGCAGCTCGTGGCGAAGCGCCTGCTCACGGACTATTCGAAGAAATTCGCGAAGGCGGATGCCGGCGCCCTCGCCCGCTACGTCGTGTCGCAGGCCGCGGACCGGGCGTACCACGGCTCGGGGCTGCGTCGACTCGCCCAGACGGTGGCCGACTTCGGCTCGACGGCACGCTCGGTCGGCCAGCTGCGCGACCCGGAGACGCAGCGCGAGCTGCTCACCGACCGTGTCGAGACCATGATCGCGGAGGTCGCAACCCGCCTGCGCAACGCCAACAAGCTGTCGAAGCAGCAGGCGGCCGATCTGTTCAACTCGCAGCAGAACGAGCTCATCGAGGCTGCGCGCGCCCACGGCGAGCTGCTGCAGTGGGAGGCGTTCACCGAGGCGCTGGCCACGGTGCAGGATGCCGGCACCAAGCAGGTGCTCACCTGGTTGCGCGACCTGTTCGGCCTCGGGCTGATCGAGAAGCATGTGGCCTGGCACCTGATCCACGGTCGGCTCTCGCAGCAGCGCGCCCAGGCCGTCACGGCCTACATCGACCGCCTCGTCGCCCGCCTGCGGCCGCAGGCGCAGGATCTGGTGGATGCCTTCGGCTTCGAGCCCGAGCACCTGCGGGCCACGATCGCCACGGGCATCGAGGCCGAGCGTCAGAACGAGGCGAGGGAGTACTACCGGGCGCTGCGGGCATCCGGCAACGCTCCCGTCGATGAGAAGACACTGAACAAGAAGAAGTGACGAACCTCCGCCGTATCGTGTGCCGTGCCGCCTGCGGCGCACGATACGGCGGTTCTTTTTCTGCTGCGCGCATCTCGCCGCCTGCTTCCGCAGGTTGAGGAGCGCGGTTTCGCCGTGAGTCCGTCCCGTGTCCCCGCAGGTTGAGGAGCCGACCGCGGAGCGGTTGGCCCGTCTCGCTTCCCGCAGGTTGAGGAGCCGCCGGCGGAGCCGTGGGCGTCTCGAAACCGGAGCACTGAAGGCGCCCTTGGCTTCGAGACGCACCGGTTTACGAGGCGCGCGCTTCGCGGGCTCCCCACCCCACGGGACGCGGCCCCCTGTCAGCGCACGCCTCGACCCGACGGCATGCTCATGCTTGCACTTTTAAACAGACAGGTCTAACTTATTGAACAGATCGGTTCAAATCGTGCGATAAGCACTCCAGACGAGAAACGGGCGTCCGTCGGCGCGGAAAGAGGAACGTCATGACTGCAGAGAACGTCGAGGCCGCCACTGTCGCGTCGGTGGATGCGCTCGGCCGGCGCCGACTGGCACTGCCGGCCGGTGTGGCCTTCGCCGGCACCTCCGCCGCGTTCGCCGGCCTCTACCTCGCGGCCGGAGCGCCCACGCCGATCCTTCTTCTTCTGCAGCAGCGGTGGGGCTTCCCGTCGTGGGCGTTGACGGTGGCGTTCGCGTCGTACGCGATCACGCTCATCGCCGCACTGCTCGTGACCGGCAGGCTCTCGGATCACATCGGGCGCCGACCCGTCATCATCGCGGCGCTCGCCGTGCAGGTGCTCGCGATGCTGGGTTTCGTGTTCGCCACGAACGTGGGATGGGTGATCGTCGCTCGCTCGCTGCAGGGGCTCGCGACCGGCATGGCGACGAGCGCGTTCACCGCGGCGATCATCGAGCTCGCTCCGTCGCGATTCGCGCGACTCGCCTCGATCGTCACGGGCACCGCGGCGGTGGCCGGCCTCGCGCTCGGTGCGCTCTTCGCCGGTCTTGCGGTGCAGTTCAGCACGTCGGCAGACGGCATCGTCTTCGTGGCACTCGCAGTGGTGGCGGCGCTCGGTCTGCTCGTCGCGGTGGCCTCGCCGGAGACCTCGTCGGTGCGCGCGGGCGCGGTGCGCAGTCTCGTGCCGCAGGCATCCGTTCCGCGATCGGCCAGGGGCGCGTTCGTGGCGGCGACACCGGCGATCGTCGGGGCGTGGATGCTCGCCGCCCTGTTCCTCGGCCTCGGCCCGAGCGTGGTGCTCGACGTGTTCCACATCAACAGCGGCGCGGTCGACGGTGCGACGGCGTTCGCCGAGCCCGCTGCCGCGGCGCTCGCCGGGTTCGTGCTCGGCGGCATGGTGGCGCGAAAGGCCATCGCGTTCGGCGCGCTGGCCGTGCTTCTCGGCACGGCGATCGTGGTCGCCGGCGTCTTCGCGGCCTCGCTGATGCTGTTCGTCGCCGGGGGCGTGGTCGCCGGCGTGGGATTCGGTGCGATCTTCTCGGGCGCGCTGCGGGCGGTCACACCGCTGGTGCTGCCTCACGAGCGTGCGGGCGTCTTCGCCGCCGTGTTCACCGTCGCCTACCTGTCGTTCGGTCTTCCGGCGATGGTCAGCGGCCTGCTGATCGGGTGGTTCGGACTCACGGGTACCGTGGTGGGCTTCGGCGTCGCCGTGATGCTGGCCGCTGCGGTCGGGCTCGCGGCGCAGATGCGCGCGACATCGCGCGAGCGTGCGGCACGCCGCCCGGCGACAGGTGTGGATGCCGCGCCCTGCTCGCTCGTCGTGGTCACGGCCGGTGTGCCGACGGCGCGCTGACCGCGACGTGCCAAGCTTGAGCGATGGGATCGAACGCTCTCGTGTCGATGTGGCCGGCGGCCGGTGTCGTCGCGCGGGCCGGGGACCTCGAATTGCGCTGGATGGATGACGACCTGATCGTCGAACTCGCGAAGCTTGCGGTGCTCGGCGTGCATGACCCGGCGCGCATGCCGTTCAGCAACCCATGGACGCGGGGCACGCCCGACGAGATCATGCGCGGAATGCTCGCCTACCAGTGGCAGCGGCGCACGGCGGTTGCGCCGCAAAAGTTTCGCCTCGAATACGCGGTGCTCGTCGGCGACGTCGTCGTCGGCTCGCAAGGCTGCGGTGCGGACGACTGGCAGGTGCTGCGGCGTGCGCACACGGGGTCGTGGCTAGGTCGGGAGTTCCAAGGTCAAGGGATCGGCACGCGCATGAGGATGCTCATGCTGCAGCTCCTCTTCGATGGTCTCGGCGCGGTCGAGGCGACATCGACAGCCTTTGCCGACAACCCGGCATCGAACGCGGTCTCTCGCAGGGTCGGGTATCTCGACGGTGGATCGGAGGTGGTAGCGCGCGAGGGAGCGCCGGCGACGCGGAACCGCTTCCGCATGCCTCGTGAACGCTGGCTCGAAGTGCGCGCGGATCACGCAACCCGCCTCGGGGCGCCCGTCGTTCTCGAGGGAACAGCATCGCTCCGCGAACAGCTCGACGAGCTCGCCAACCCGAGCTGACCCGTCGAGCGCCGCGGGCTCAGGCGTCGGCCGGCTCCCGCACCGAGGCATCCAGCAGCAGCTGCGCAAGCCCCTTCGCGGTCTCGGCAGCGCGGGGATCGTGGTCCATCTGGAAGGTCATGCGCGCGCCGTCGTAGAGCACGACGAGTTGCTCGGCCAGGGTCGGCGCGTCGGACACGGGCAGCGCGTTCGCGAGGCGGCCGAACAGGCCGTGCACCCAGCCGCGATAGCTCGCCGCCTCCTCGACCTCGGCGCTGTCGGGCTGCGCCTCCGCGACGGCACGGCTGAACGCGCAACCGTGGTAATCGGGCTCGGCGAACGTGGCAGCGAGCACGTCGAACACGGCCAAGATCTTGTCGCGCGGGTCGTCGGCCGCATCCACCGCGCCCTCGATGCGGGCGGCCCAGCGGGCATGGCGGCCGAGCAGATATTCGCGAACGAGGTCGTCTTTGCCGTCGAAGTTGTAGTAAAGGGAGCCCTTGGCGACGCCGGCCTTCTCGATGATTCGGTCGATGCCGACGGTGTGGATGCCTTCGCTGTAGAACAGCTCGTCGGCGGCGGCGAGCAGCCGCTCCCGCGGTGACGGGCCCTTGTCGTGTGTCGCCATGGGCGAAATTCTATCAGACAGACCTGTACAAAGCGCCATACCGCGGGTTGAGGAGCACGCGGCGCAAGCCGCGCGCGTCTCGAAACCCCGACCCACTCCGCGGTACGGGTTTCGAGACGCGCCGCCGTGCGGCGCTCCTCAACCCACGGCGTCGCGCGTCCCGCGTGCTCCTCAGCCCGCGGCAGGAGGCGCAGTCAGTCCCTCGTTCTTCGCCGCGATCTCGAACGGCGGCGCCTTCGTCACGATCAGCCAGGTGGGAAGCGTGATCACGCACAGCATGGGCAGCAGTGTGATGTCGCCGGTGAGGGCGACGCCGAGGAACAGGGCGATCCAGCCATCCCTGGTCTCGGCCATCACGACGCCCATCGCCCCGCAGGCCACCGCGAGCCCGAGCGGCATGCCGGGAATGATCGCGTGCGCGAAGAGTCCGATGGCGACGCCGACGAACACGATCGGAAAGACGCGGCCGCCGCGGAACCCGGCACTGGCCGCGACGAGCAGCGCGACGATCTTGACGCCGGCGAACACCGCGAGCGTCGCGGCGGAGTACTCGCCTGGATGCTCGAGCAGCTCACCGGTCTGTTCGAGACCCTTGAACAGGGTGAGCGGGCCACCGAGTACACCGAGCGCGCCGAGCAGCAGGCCCCCGAACGTCGTCATCAGCAGCGGATTGCGCAGTGCGTGGAACCCGGCGTGCAGATACGGGAACACGAAGGCCGCAGCGACGCCGATGACGGCGGAGAGCGCCGCGACCAGCACGCCGGTCACGAAGTCGATCGCGTGTGGCGTGCCGTAGGGAGGCAGGTGGAACGCCAGCGACTGGCCGCCGAGCAGGTGCATCGTCAGCGATCCGGCCGCGGCGGCCGCGACAGGCAGGAAGAGCTTGTCCCACAGCGACCCGCCGCCCTTGATCGCGGCGACGGCTCCGGTGAGCACGAGCGCGGCGGCGACCGGGGTGCCGAACAGCGCACCGATCGTCGCCGACATCGCCAGCATCATGGCCAGCGCAGGAGGAATGCGGCTGAACCGGCCGAGCGCGAACACGGCGAGAGCGGAGTTGATGGCGATGATCGGGTTCTCCGGCCCGAGGCTCACGCCGCCCGCGAGCCCGATGACGACGACCACGAGGATGCTCGGCAGCGTTCCGATCGGTGGCGGCGGCGACGAGAGGCCGGTCGTGGCGGAGTCCGGTCCGCCGTGACCGGGCATCAGCCACACCACGAGTCCGACCGCGAAACCCGTGACCGTGAGCACCGTCATGATCCACCATGGATTGCTCGAGCCGATGCCCATCGCGTGCGGCAGGGCATCCCACAGCCCGGTTCTGAGCTGATCGGAGACCCAGTCGAGCAGCCACAGCACCAGCGCGGAGACGACGCCGATGGCGAGCGCGGGCAACGAGAGCAGGAGCAGTATCCGGATGCTCGGGCCGGCCCCGTCGCTCGCCCCGGCCTCGTGCGCAGCACTGGTGTCCGCCACGGTCGCCCCCTCACCGATCACGTCGCACGGCGGCCGACGGCTCGCCTCACGTGCGCGTGCCATCACGGTAGATCGCACGGGGTCCGGCAGGGAACGGCCGTCGCGAGATCACGTGCGATGGGTGAGATCGCTGCCCAGGCGGCCGAGGCTTTCGGGCAATACGCAAGCTCCCGTTCGTACACTCGCGTAGGTGACCGATTCCGAGGTGAAGCCCCCTTTCATCGCCTGGGACATCGTCGTATCGATCGTCGTGTGGGCCATCACGGCCGCGCTGATCGGGGTGTGCGCGGTCGCTGCCATCGTCGGGCTGGCTCTGATCGACTACTGTCCGGCTCCGTCGTGCAATCTGGCCGCCGCTGCATCGTGCCTGCTTGCCGCGGCGGCGGCCTCCGTGGTCGTCGCACTGGCGGGCTTGGCGAGCGGCCTGGTGCGCATCTTCCGTCGGGCACTGAGCTGGTGGCTCGCGGTCGGCGCCTTCGTGCTGTGCATCGTGTGCTGGACCGTGGGGTTCCTCAGCGCTGGCGGTGCCGTCGGCTGGTAGCCGCGCTTCTCGTGCACTCGATGTCGTCCGACCGGATGACGCCTCGTGTCGTACCACTCCCATAGGGTGGGAAGCACCTGTCTGCGGACGTGACGTAAGGATGCCATGACCGACGAAGCCACTCCCGCCGCGCACGAGAGTCTCGCGGCATTCGCTCCGCCTGCTCCCGATCCCGAAGCCGCGCTGTCGATCCGCGGGCTGTACAAGACGTTCGGTCAGAAGCGCGCCGTCGACGGCATCAGCCTCGACGTGCCGACCGGCAGCTTCTACGGTTTGGTCGGCCCGAACGGCGCGGGCAAGACCACCACGTTGAGCATGGCGACCGGTCTGCTCAAGCCCGACGCGGGCGCCGTCACCGTGCACGGCATCGACGTGTGGGCCGACCCCTTGACGGCGAAGGCCCAGATCGGCGTGCTCGCCGACGGGGCGCGGCTGTTCGACCGGCTCACCGGTGAGCAGCTCGTGGTCTACGCAGGCCTGCTCAGCGGCATGGATCGCCCGACGGCCGTCTCGCGCACCGCCGACCTGCTGCGACTACTCGACCTGCAGGAGGCGGCGGGCACGCTCGTCGTCGACTATTCGGCGGGCATGACGAAGAAGATCGCGCTGGCGTGCGCCATGGTGCATGCGCCGAAGCTGCTCGTGCTCGACGAGCCGTTCGAGTCCGTCGACCCGGTGTCGGCGGCGAACATCCGCGACATCCTCGGCGGGTTCGTGCGCGGTGGCGGCACCGTCATCGTCTCCTCGCACGTCATGGACCTCGTGCAGCGCATGTGCGACCACGTCGCCGTCATCTCGAACGGCCAGGTCGTGGCATCCGGAACCGTCGACGAGGTGCGCGCGGGCGCCGACCTCGAAGACCGCTTCGTCGAGCTGGTCGGCGGCCGACGCGTGCAGGAGGGCCCGGAGTGGTTGCAGCACTCGTAAGGCTGCGGCTGCTCGTTCTGCGCAACAGCTTCAAGCGCAGCGTCGGCCAGCTCATCGCGGTCATCATCGGCGGGCTCTACGGTCTGTTCGTGCTCGGGATGGTGATCGTCGGCCTGTTCGCCCTCAACCTGGCGTCGATCGAGCTGGCCCGCACGATCGTGGTTCTCGCCGGCTCGGTGCTGGTGCTCGGCTGGGCCGTGATGCCGCTGTTGTTCTCGGTGGAGCAGACGCTGGATGCCCCGCACCTCGCCGCGTACCCCATCCCGCTGAACAAGCTGCTGCTCGGTCTGCTCATCTCGGGCGTCGTCGGCATCCCGGGCGCGATCACCACCATCGCCTGCGTGTTCACGTTCGGGTCGTGGCTGAGGATGCCGGGCATCGCCGCACTCGCCCTCCTCTGCGGCATCGTGGGGGCGCTGTTCTGCGTCATGCTGTCCCGCGCCGTCACGTCGGCCGCGGCGGGCCTCGCCTCCGGACGCAGGTTCCGCGAGGCCGCAGGCATCCTCATCTTCATTCCGCTGCTTCTGCTCGGGCCGATCATCGCGGGCACGACGTCGTCGCTGCGCCACTCGCAGGACGTGCTGCCGAGCCTCGCCGACGCGATGTCGTGGACTCCGCTCGGTGCTGTCTGGGCCATCCCGTCGCAGGTCGCGCTCGGCGACCCGCTCGGAGCACTGTGGCGAGCGTTGATCGCGCTGGCCACGATCGCCGTCGTGTACCTGGTGTGGCGCTGGGGTCTCGCCAGGGCGCTGGTCACGCCGGTGCACACGGCGGCGAAGGTGCGCGCGCAGGGCAAGCTGGGCATGTTCGCCCGCATGCCTGCGACGCCCGCGGGCGCGATCGCGGCGCGCAGCCTCATCTACTGGTTCCGCGATCCGCGTTATGTGCGGCAGCTCGTGATCATTCCGATCATGCCCATCTTGTTCTGGTTCTACTCGTCGCTCACCCACGTGTCCGAGCTCGTGCTCTGGTCGGGCCCGCTGGTGGCGTTCCTGCTCGGCGTCTCGCTGATCGCGGACGTCTCGTTCGACTCGACGGCGTTCGTGCTGCATGTGAGCAAGGGCGTGCCCGGGCGTGCGGACCGCTGGGGGCGGGCATCCGCCGTGCTGTTCTTCGGGCTGCCTGCCTCGGTGGCCGTTGTCATCGTCACGGCGGCGCTGACGCGGGAGTGGGCGCTCGTGCCTGCGCTGCTCGGCCTCGCCGTCGGCCTCCTGCTCGGCGGGCTGGCGGTGTGCTCCGTCACCTCGTCGGTGCTGGTCTACCCGGCGCCGGCGCCGGGCGACAACCCGTTCAAGACCCGACCCGGCGCGAACACGGCTCTGATGGGGTCGACGTTCCTCAGCTGGGGCGTGCTGGCGGTGCTCACCGCACCCGAGATCGTGTTCGTGATCGTGGCCGTCGTGAGCGGGGAAGCGCTGTGGGGCTGGATCGCGCTCGTGCTCGGCGTGGTGCTCGGCCCGATCGAGCTGGCGATCGGCGTTCGGCTGGGCGGGCGCATCCTCGACAGGCGGGCTCCGCTGCTGTTGATGCAGCTGCAGAAGGACGCCTGAGCCGAGCGGAGATCGCCCGCCGCGGACTCAGGCCGCCCCGGCGGCCAGCGAGAGCAGCGTCAACGCCTCGTGATCCGGGGTGCCTGGCGCAGCCTGGTACACGCCGAGCCGGGTGCCGTCAGGCGCCACGTCGAGGCTCTCGTACATGAGGTTGAGTGTGCCGACCACCGGATGCTGCAGTGTCTTGCGCTCCGTTCGACGATGCTGCACGTCGTGACGCTGCCAGAGCTCGGCGAACTCGGGGCTCGCCTCCGTGAGCTCGGCGACGAGTGAGGCGAGGGCGTCGTCCTGGTCGCCGATGGATGCGGCGCGAAGCTGTGCCACGCTCATCCTCGCCGCGTGCATCCAGTCGGGATAGAGCGTTCGTGCGATCGGATGCCGAAAGAGGTATCTCGTGGTGTTGCGCCGCTCCTGCGGCCACTCGGCGATGCCGGCGAGCAGCGCGAGGCCCTCGGGATTCGCGGCGAGGATGTCGTTGGTGCGGTTGCGCACATACGCGGGACACGGGCGCAGGGTCTCCAGCAGCTGCCGGATGCCGGCCCGTACCGTGTTGTCGGCTCTGCGCTGCGGGGCGCGCCCCGCGAGCCGGTCCGCGAGCGCGAAGAGGTGATCGCGGGCATCCTCGTCGAGGCGCAGCGCGCGAGCCAACGCGGTCAGCACAGCACCACTGGGGTGCTGCTCCTTGCCCTGCTCGAGACGGATGTAATAGTCGACGCTCACGCCCGAGAGCGCGGCGAGCTCCTCCCGTCGCAGGCCGG
Organism: Humibacter ginsenosidimutans; assembly: GCF_007859675.1. Taxonomy (GTDB): domain Bacteria; phylum Actinomycetota; class Actinomycetes; order Actinomycetales; family Microbacteriaceae; genus Humibacter; species Humibacter ginsenosidimutans. The sequence goes on along the minus strand of NZ_CP042305.1, from coordinate 2,322,908 downwards.
GCGTGCGCCGGTTGCCCGTGCCCTGCGGAAGTCCGAGGTCGGTCGGCTGCACGCGTGCTCGCCTGGCGCGCAGAAACTCGCCGAGCGCGTTGCGAGTGGATGCCTGCCCGTCGGTCACGCCCTCAGCATGCCATCGACGTGCGACGCCGCGATCGTCGTTCCTGGCCCTGTCACTGCCAGGAACGACCCGGCCTTCTCACGCGTGTCGTCCGGGCGAAGACTCGTCCCAGACACCATGGACGCCGATCTCGGCGGTCCGCGACCGAAAGAGGATGACCGTGACCGCGAACGATCTCACTGCCCGTCCTGCCGCCCCGACCGTCGCGTCTGCCGCGCCGGCCGGCGTGATGGATGCCCCACTGCCTCCGCCCCTCCCGCGCCAGCCGCGCCGATGGAAGATGTGGCTGCTCACCTGCGCCGCGATCTATCCCGTGATCACGGGGCTCGGTTACTCTCTCGCCGCGGTCGGCGCCAGCCTGCCCCTCTGGGCGCGTTTCGTGATCATGGTTCCGATCGCCGTTGCGCTGCTGGTCTTCGTGGTGCTGCCCGTGCTGACGAAGGCGTTCTTCGGATGGATCACCCGATGAGCGCGTCGAGCCCGGCCCTGCACAAGCCCACCGCGCTCGAGGTGGTCGACGGCATCGATCTGTCGGACAAGGAGGCGATCGTGACCGGCGGGTCGTCCGGACTCGGGCTCGAGACGGCTCGGGCGCTCGCCACCGCCGGCGCCAGGGTGGTGATCGCCGGACACAACGCCGAAGCGGGAGAGGCCGCTGCTGCGGCGTTGCGGGCGGAGACGGGAAACGATCGGATCGTGCACCGACGGCTCGACCTCGCCTCGCTCGACTCGGTCGGCACGTGGACGAGCCGTCACGTGGCGACGGGGCGGCCGGTTGACATCCTCGTGCTCAACGCGGGCGTGATGGCGACGCCGTTCGGCCGCACGCGAGACGGATTCGAGACGCAGTTCGGCGTGAACCATCTCGGGCACTTCGCGTTCGCGACCGGGCTGCTGCCCGCCCTGAGAGCGGCGCACGGCGCGCGCGTCGTCTCCGTGTCGTCGCGTGCGCACCGTCGATCCGGACGTCGACCTCGACGATCCGAACTTCGAGCGCACGCCGTACGATCCCTGGATCGCGTACGGGCGATCCAAGTCGGCGAACGCGCTGTTCTCGGTGGCGCTCTCTGCGCGGTTCGCGCGTGACGGCATCCTGAGCAACGCGGTCAGCCCCGGAGCGGTGCGCACCGGCCTGCAGCGTCACATGACGCAGGAGCAGATCGAGGCGCGAGGCTGGAACGACCTGGCGACGCCGGGCATGTCGACGCCGCAGCAGGGCGCGGCCACGTTCGTGTGGGCGGCGGTGGCGCCGGAACTCGAGGGCGTCGGCGAGCGGTACCTGGAGAACTGCACGTTCGCCGAACCGTTCGAGGGCGGCGCCGGCGACGAGCTGCCATACGGTCACTACCTGCCGCGTGCGCTCGACCCTGGCACGGCCGACCGGCTCTGGAAACTGTCGGAGCGGATGCTGCGGCTGCCGGCCTGAACTCAGCCCGGCAGCAGGCCCAGTGCGCGGACCGCTTCGCGCTCCTCGACCAGCTCGGCAACGGATGCCGCGATGTGGGCGCGTGAGTCCGCGCGCTCCTCGAGTCCAGGCACGACGATCCACTCGCCGTCGACCGAGCGCACGGGCAGCGAGCAGACGAGGCCCTCGGGCACGCCGTAGCCGGCGGCAGCGGCGGCGTTCACGCCGCTCGTGCTCACGCCCGCCGACGTCCAGCGCTCGCCGGTGCCGTGCACCCAGTCGTGCACGTGGTCGATCGCGGCGCTCGCCGCAGACGCAGCACTGGATGCTCCGCGCACCTCGATGATCTCGGCTCCGCGTCGCGCCACCTTCGGCACGAACACCTCTTCGAGCCAGCGCTCGCTCACGAGCTCCGTGGCCGCACGTCCGTCGACCGTGGCGTGCGAGACGTCCGGATACTGCGAGGCGGAGTGATTGCCCCACACGATCACGCCGTCGACGGCCGTGACCGGGGCGTCCACCTCGAGCGCGAGTTGTGCGACGGCGCGGTTGTGGTCGAGGCGGGTCATCGCGGTGAAGCGCTCGGCGGGGATGTCGGGTGCGTGCGACGACGCGATGAGCGCATTGGTGTTGGCCGGGTTGCCCACCACGAGAACGCGCACGTCGGATGCCGCCCCCTCGTTGATCGCACGCCCCTGCGGTCCGAAGATGGCCGCGTTCGCCTCCAGCAGATCGGCTCGCTCCATGCCGGCACCACGCGGCCGAGCGCCCACCAGCAGAGCGACGTTCGTGCCGTCGAAAGCGGCGGACGCGTCGTCGGTCACGTCGACCGAGTCGAGCAACGGGAACGCTCCGTCGATCAGTTCGAGAGCAGTGCCCTCTGCGGCACGCAGTCCCTGCGGGATCTCGAGCAGCGAGAGTCGCACGGGCGTGTCAGCGCCGAGCAGTTGGCCGGAGGCGATGCGGAAGAGCAGCGCGTAGCCGATCTGCCCTCCGGCTCCGGTGACGGTCACGGTGACGGGTGCACGATTCGCGGCGGCCATGGAGCCAGCCTAGGCGCGTGGCCGCGGCCCCCGGAGCGCACGGCGCTACCGAGGGTTGAGGAGCACACGGCGTCAGCCGTGCGCGTCTCGAAACCCGGGCTGGGGGGAGACGTCGGGGGTTTCGAGACGCGCCGCTTCGCGGTGCTCATCAACCCACGGATGACGCGCCGCTTCGCGGTGCCCTCGACACGCAGGAAGGAGTGGGCGACGGAACGGGATCCCCGGATGCGCGAAACGGCGAACCCGGGGATCCTGCAGGTGACTTCGGGCAAGTCACGTGCTGGCGGCCGGGGGACTTTTTGGGGGAATACCCCCGGCCGCACTTGAAGAGTATGGGTGCTCATTGAGCATCACCTGAATGCGAATTGAGAGCAGTCTGGATCCAAGGTAGGCAAAACCTCCACGCCTGAGGGTCAGCCCAACTCGCCCCGTCTGGCCGCCGCCCAGAGATCCACGCCGGCGTCCACGGCGTGCCCGTCGATGGCGGCGAGCTCGTCGTCGTCGAAGCCGAGGCGACCGAGCGCCGCGACGTTCTCCTCGAGCTGGGACACGCTGCTCGCACCGATGACGAGGGAGGTCACCCGCTCGTCCCGCAGTGCCCACGCGAGTGCGAGCTGCGCCAGCGTCTGGCCGCGCGACTGCGCGATGTCGGCGAGGGCGCGAATGTGGCCGAGCGCGGCATCCGTCAGCAGGTCGGTCGACAGCGAGGAGCCCTCTGCGGCCCGCGAGCCCGAGGGGATGCCGTTCAGATACTTCCCTGTGAGCATGCCCTGCGCCAGGGCGGTGAAGCCGATCACGCCGACGCCGAGCTCCGCCGCGGCATCCAACAGCCCCTCCTCCTCGATCCAGCGGTTGAGCATGGAATACGACGGCTGGTGGATGAGCAGCGGAGTGCCCAGCTCGGCGAGGATGCCCGCCGCCCGCCTCGTCTCCGCCGCGCTGTACGACGAGATGCCCACATACAGCGCCTTGCCGCTGCGCACCGCGTGGTCGAGTGCCGCCATCGTCTCCTCGAGCGGGGTGCTCGGATCGGGTCGGTGCGAGTAGAAGATGTCGACATAGTCGACGCCCATGCGCTTCAGCGACTGGTCGAGGCTGGCGAGCACATACTTGCGGCTTCCGCCGCCCTGGCCGTACGGGCCGGGCCACATGTCCCAGCCGGCCTTGGTCGAGATGACGAGCTCATCGCGGTACGGCAGCAGGTCGTCGCGCAGGATGCGCCCGAAGTTGGTCTCGGCGGCGCCGTACGGCGGACCGTAGTTGTTCGCCAGATCGAAGTGCGTGATGCCGAGGTCGAACGCGCGGTGCACGATGTCGCGCTGGGTCTGGATGGGGCGGTCGTCGCCGAAGTTGTGCCAGAGTCCGAGCGAGAGGGCGGGCAGGTCGAGCCCGCTGGCGCCGGTGCGTCGGTAGAGCATGCTGTCGTAACGGTCGTCGCGAGGTACGTAGGTGGAGGTCGCCATGCTCTCAGCCTGACATCCCCCCGCTCCGTGCGCTCGCGGGTCATCCCACGGCCGTCGCCCCACGGCCGTCGCCCCGACGAGAAGTCGAAAAACGCGACACGACGGCTGCCGTAAGCGCGTTTTTCGACTTCTCGACGACGGCGAGGGCGCGAGCGCGCCCGGGGTGTCAGCGTCGGATGCGCGTCAGCGGCGCGCTCTGCGCGCTGCCCGGTTGCGCGCGAACACCCAACCCACGACACCGCCCACCACGAAGATGACGAGCACGAGCACCCACGTGGGCCACTGCACCTGCCAGAACAGCAGGAAGATGGTCGACTTCTCGTCGGCGACGCCGTTCTGAATGGCCACGATGACCAGCAGCACGACCAGCACGATGGCCAGCCAGCGTCGCTTGAGGAAGCCGACCATCGCGTTGTCCTTGTTTTCTGGCGTGCTGCTCATCATGACTCTCCGGTCGATCGGGCGGCCTTCGCCGCGGCCTTGACTGCCTTCTTCGTCTCGCGCACCTTCGCGAGGGACGTCGCATCGACGATGTCGGCGACCGACCGGAACGATCCGGCCTCGCCATAGGGACCGGCGGCGTTCCGCCAGCCCGCACCGTCGTATCCGTACTGTTTGCCGAGCAGCGCCACGAAGATGCGCGCCTTCTGGTCGCCGAAGCCGGGCAGTGCCTTGAGCCGCTTCAGCACCTGGGCGCCGTCGGGGGCATCCTGTGTCCAGATCGCCGCGGCGTCGCCGCCCCAGTCCGCGACGACGGCCCGGCAGACCGATTGGATGCGCGCGGCCATCGAGCTCGGGTACCTGTGCACGGCGGGCGGCGTCGCGCAGAGCGCGGCGAATGCCTCCGGGTTCGCGTCGGCGATGGCCTCCGCGTCGAGCGCGCCCATGCGCGCGCGGATCTTCTCCGGCCCGCTGAACGCGGTCTCCATCGCCACCTGCTGATCGAGAAGCATGCCGAGGAGCAGCGCGAGCGGCGAGGTCGAGAGCAGGTCGTCGGCCGCGGCATCGCCGGTGATGTGCAGGGTGCCGGTCATGGGTCACATCCTGCCATCGCCGATCGCCGCAGCACGAGGGCGGCGCACCAGTTGATCGTGTCGGCGGTCGGTGTTTGCATGAAGCGTTCGGGCGGAGCGGTTCGAGCAGAACCGTTCGTGCCGAGCGATTCACCGTCGACTCATCGAGGAGCGCACCATGGTCGAGGCCATCTCCACCAAGCGATTTCACGAGCTGGTTCCCGGCGACACGTGGCACCGGGTCTACGGCGGTGCCACCGCCTACTTCGCGACCGGCTCTTTCGACAAGGGCGTCGAGTTCGTGCACGAGATCGGCAGACTTGCTGATGCCGCGAACCACCATCCCGACGTCGACTTGCGCTATCCCGGTGTCACCGTGCGCATCATGACGCACGAGATCTCCGACCTGAGTGAGCGCGATGCCGCCCTCGCGGCGCAGATCTCGGATGCGGCGCGCCGACTCGGAATCGCGGCAGACGCCACGCAGGTGCACACCTCGAAACTCGCGATCGATGCCATGGACATCCCGCTCGTGCTGCCGTTCTGGCAGGCGGTGCTGGGCTACGAGCGCGTCGGAGAGGTGAGCCTCCGCGACCCGCGCGGCATCGGAACGCCCCTCTGGTTCCAGCAGATGGATGCCCCGCGGTCGCAGCGCAATCGCATCCACGTCGATCTCGCCCTGCCCCGTGCCCTGGCACAGGCTCGCATCGATGCCGCGCTCGCCGCGGGCGGACACCTCGTGACAGAGGAGTTCGCACCGCACTGGTACACGCTGGCCGATGCCGAGAGCAACGAGATCGATCTCGCGCCCTGGGTCGACGACACCGACTGGGACGACGAGGACGAAGACGGCCTGGCGAGCTTCGATCCTGACGCCGCTTCACCCTTCTCGGTGGTGGCGCGTGCAGCACGGGCGGCGCATGCTGGAGTCATGAGCGAGACAACCGAGACCACCCCCGCCGGCTCCGACACACCGAAGATCATCGTGGGCGTCGACGGATCGGAACAGTCCATCGTCGCGCTGCGTCAGGCCGACCGGCTTTCGCGGCTGCTCGGTGCGCGCATCGAGGCGGTGACCACCTGGACGTATCCGGTGGCGATGTCGCCGTACGCCATCACGTCAGAGCCGACCTTCGAGCAGATCGCCGAGCAGACTCTCGACGAGTCGCTCACCGAGGCCTACGGCTCGGACCGCCCGGCCCTGCTGACCACGGTCGTTCAGCACGGGCATCCCGCTCAGGTGCTCATCGAGCGCAGCACGGGCGCGGAGATGCTGGTGCTCGGGTCGCGCGGCCGCGGCGGCTTCAAGGGCCTGCTGCTCGGCTCGGTGAGTTCGGAGTGCGCGTCGCACGCGAACTGCCCCGTGCTCATCGTGCGCTGAAGCACAGTGATTCGCGCTGGCGCGAGGTGATCCGCCACGCGTCAGGAATGCTTCGACTCGTCGCGGGCCTTGCGCACGCCGTAAGGCACCGCGATGAGGACGACCGCTGCGATGAGCGCGACGGGGATGAGCAGCGCGATCAGCTTGAAGACCACCACGCCCAGCACGAACAGGGCGCCGATCACGGCGAGGACCCACAGCACGGGCCGCCAGTACATGCGCATGGTGGGCATCGTACGCTCCGTGGTCGAGCGGGGACCGGGCATTCACGACCGTGGATTCCGATGGCGGTGGGCGGTCGGGTTCACACCCTCACGCGGAATCGCGCGGGTGCGCCGTCCTCGCCGACCACGAAGAGGCCCTGAGGACCCGTGGCCGCGTTCTGCAACCGCTGGAGCCACTCCTTGTCGAGGGGCTGCGCCTGACCCTCGGAGTACTCGAAGTAGACGGGGTTGCGGCTCGTCATCCAGAGAGACCGGCGGTGATCCTCTTCGTGCTCCCTGGTCGAGCCAGATGAGCAGGAACGATTCCCAGCGTCGGAACTTGTTCACGATCACTGTTTCGAGATGGGCAAGGGTGCGGTCGTCGACCTCGATCTGAAGAGGTCCGTGGATGAGCTTTCCCATCTCTCGCCTTCGTGTGGTGCGGGCGCACGGGTCGGGAGCGCCCGCTGCGCATGAGAAATACGGTAGGGAATCTCAGCCGCGACATCTTCACCCCTAAGGGTGAAGACCTCGGTCATAGAGTGAGGTGATGGTGATCAGCGTTGCCCTCATCAACGATTACGAGGTCGTCGTGCGCGGCGTCGCCTCGATGCTCCGCGAGTATCAGTCGCGCTTCAGGGTCGTCGAGCTGGATGCCAACCGGCACGTCAGCGAGCCGGTCGACATCGCCCTCTACGACACGTTCGCCTCCCAGCAGGGCGACCGGGATCGCGTGCGCGATCTCGTGCAGAACAGCCTGATCGGCAGGGTGGTCGTCTACTCGTGGAACGTCGACGACGACCTGGTTCGCGCGGCGACGGCGAACGGGGCCCACGGATACCTCTCCAAAGGGCTGCCCGCGCGTGAGGTCGCGGCGGCGCTGGAGAGCATCCATGCCGGATCGGGCGGCGTCTTCACGGCATCCTCGGGCCCCGCGGTCACGGCGGGCGATTGGCCAGGACGGGAAGAGGGCCTGACCTCGCGCGAGGCGGAGGTGCTCGCCCTCATCACGCAGGGCATGTCGAACAGCGAGATCGCCGAGCAGGCGCACCTCTCGATCAACTCGGTGAAGACCTACATCCGCAGCTGCTATCGCCGCATCGGCGTCACCAGCCGCACCCAGGCGGTGCTCTGGGGTGTCGAGCACGGCTTTCGCCCCGACAGTGTGAAGATCACCGGTGCGGCGGCCGAGCGCAGTCCGCGCACCTCCTGATCGAGACGCGATTCCTGATCGAGACGCGATTCGTCTCGTCGCCCCGACACGCGGTCTGCGCCGTCTGCCTCACGCGGACTGCGACAGAGGCTCTGCGATGTCCTCCAGCGACCTGTTCTCCGCATCGACGCCGAGGAACACCTCCACGAGACCGGCGGCGATCATGAGCCCGGCGCCGATGAAGTAGCCGAGGGCGACGGCACTGATACCGATCGAGACGAACTGCCCGAACAGCAGCGGCCCGATGATTCCGCCGAGGCCGGTGCCGACGGCGTAGAAGAAGGCGATGGCCATGGCACGCGTCTCCATCGGGAAGATCTCGCTCACCGTGAGGTAGGCGGCGCTCGCGCCGGCCGAGGCGAAGAAGAACACGATGACCCAGCACACCGTGAGCCAGGTCGCATCGAGAATGCGCAGGTCGAAGAGGATTCCCGTGCCCACCAACAGCACCCCGCTGCCGATGTAGCAGACCGAGATCATCACCCGACGTCCGATCGAGTCGAACAGTCGACCCAGCAGAGCCGGCCCGAGGAAGTTGCCGACGGCGATCGGCACGAGAGCCCACGGCGCCAGGTCGTCTGGCACCTTGAGGAGCTGGGTCAGCACCAGAGCGTAGGTGAAGAAGACCGCGTTGTAGAGGAATGCCTGCCCGATGAACAGTGAAAGGCCCAGCACGAACCGCTTCGGATACTTCGTCACCGCCACCCGCGCGATCTCGCCGAAGCCGGTCGAGCGACGCTGGTGGATCTCGATCGCCTCGTCGTCGTCGACAGCGGACAGCTTCTCGCCCGTGTCGTCTTCGACCTCGGACTCGATCTCGGCCACGTTCTTCTCGGCGTCGTCGTCGTAGCCGTGGATGAACATCCATCTCGGCGACTCTGGCACGTTGCGCCGGACCAGCAGGATGGTCAGCCCGAGCACGGCGCCGAGCCCGAACGCCAGGCGCCAGCCGACGTTCGGCGCGAAGATGCTCGTGTTCAGCAGCACGACGGTGAGCATGGCTCCGAAGGCGGTGCCGAGCCAGTACGAGCCGTTGATCGCCAGGTCGACGACGCCGCGGCGCTTCGCAGGGATGAGCTCGTCGATCGCCGAGTTGATGGCCGAGTACTCGCCGCCGATGCCAGCCCCTGTGAAGAACCGGCAGGCGAAGAAGAAGAGGGGCGTGAACGAGAAGGCCGTCGCCACGGTGGCCAGCAGGTAGAGGCCGAGCGTGATCATGAAGAGCTTCTTGCGGCCGAACCGGTCGGTCAGGTAGCCGAAGACCAGTGCGCCGATGCAGGCACCAGCCACGTAGACAGCCGCCGCGAGGCCGACTTCCCCCTGGCGTGAGGCCCAACCCGCTGGACTTCTCCGTGAGGCGGCTGCCGATGGCGCCGACGATCGTCACCTCGAGGCCGTCGAGAATCCAGACGGTGCCGAGCCCGATGACCACCATCCAGTGCCAGCGCGACCACGGCAGCCTGTCGAGTCGCGCGGGGATCGTGGTGCTGACGGTCTTCAGTTCGCGTTGCGGCATGACTCCCCCTCGAACCGCGCCGCCCGTGGCTGCGCGTGAACGCAGGCTAAGAAGGCAGCGCGACCCGGCTCAACCGGTTGCCGTCCCGCGTCGAAGGCGCTAGGCGCGCGCCTCCGGGGTCTACTGCGCGCGTCTCCGGGGTCTGCTGCACGTCGACCTGTTGCATATGGCCGGCATCACGACCTCCGCATGCCGTCAACCCCTGGCGAGTGGCGACGTCGCGAAGAACAGTGAGCGGCATGTCAGACGAACACAGCATCCAGAATCATGACGGTCTCCACGACGGTCTCGGCGGCCGACACGTCGCCGACGCGCAGCAAATCGCGCCGCACGACGACACGATCGATCCGGAGCCTCCGCTGAGCCCGGATCTTCCCGGGCGCCCAGGAGGGCCGACCCAGCCCGACGTTCCGCTCACGGACCCGCCGAGCACGCCGGGAGGCCCCGAGACGCCTCCCGTGCCGCAGGAGCCGAACCCGCCATCCCCCGACGAGCCGACTGTTCCGACCCCGGACGAACCGCAGTTCGGCGCCGGCGACGAGCAGGGAACGAGCAGTGCCGAGGAGAACTCGGAGCGGTTCGTGCACGGAGGCGACACGGAAGCCGACCTCAGCGTGCTCGCGAAGGATGCCGCGCATCCGTTCGATCAGACCAACGGCATCATCGATCGGCTAGAGGGCGACGCCGACGACCCGGAACGCGTCGAGGAGCGGCTCAACCCGAAGAACGATCGCGGACCCCTGTTCCCTGCGTCTCCGGGAAGCGACAGGGCGACGGACGACACGGACGGACAGAGCGATCGGTGACGGTCGTCGTTGACGCTGGCCGGCATTTCCAGGGAAGACTCAGACTCTGCAGACACCGCATAACCACGTGACACGCACATCGATCCGCGGATGTCAAGGGTCACCCGAACGGGGCACTTGCGGTTGCCAGCGGCTGCCTTTCGTTGTTGCCTTGAAGAGGTGAAAGGGGAAGGTGATCTTCCATGGGTGTATTGATATACGGGCCGCAGGACATCGAGTTCGACGACCGCCTACTGACACACCTCGAAATCGTGATCGTCAACAAGTTCCGGCGTCACGAGTCGTTTCTTCTGTCGTGGCTCGACGACCTGTCGGTCGGGAGCGGTCGCGCTTCGATGTGGATGGCATCCGAGGTTCCGGTGTACTTCAAGTACTGGGGCTCGCGAGTGCCATCGGTGAACAAGGAATGGTTGAGGATGCTCGAGCTCGGTGCGGAGAGTTCGCGCGGCCTCGTCGTTCTCGATGAAGAGGGCAAGCCCGCACATGCCGGCAGAGCAGGGCAGCGCCGCACCGATCGTCCGGTGAAGCGCGTGCACGAAGCTGCGTGAATTTCCGCGAAAGCGGCATGAATCTCAGTGGTGCCCATCTGCCGATGATGCGATCATCGGCAGATGGGCTTCCTGCTGTACAGCGACGGTTCCGAGTACGAGTTCGACGACCGTACGCTCGCCCACCTCAAGGTGGCGATCACATCGAAGCTCCGGCTGAAGGAGGGTTTCCTCCTCAGCTGGCGTGTGCCTGCCGAAGAAGGCGGCGGCCGCGTGAGCCTCTGGCTGAGCCCTGCCATCGCGTTGCAGTTCCGCTTTACTGACGCGACCCCACCAGCCCTGAACCGCAAATGGCTCGAAGGGCTGTCCAGATCGTCCCACGGCCCGCGCGGGATGATCGTGCTCAGCGAAGAGGACGCTGAGAAGCTGAGCGAAAGCGACCTCTCCGACCCTCAGGCGCAGAAGCACATTCAGAAGGCACTCGACGAAGTGGGCTGACCCACTTCGGTCTGAGAGCGGCCTGGCCCAAGGCCACCCGGCATGCTGTCAACCCCTGCACCGGCCCTCGCCGGCCGTCCACCGTGAGAGTACGAGTGGCGAGGAGGGTGCCATGGCGACGGGTGCGGCCAAGAAAAGACGATGGTTCGATCATCGCTCGCATCTGCGGCTTCTCGTGATGCTCGTGGTCGGCCTGCTGGTCGGCGGGCTCAGCGCGCTGCTCGGTGCAGAGGGCAACGCTCCGGTTCTCGGATGGGATGCCGCCTGCGTCGCCTACATCCTGTGGAGCTGGCTGTCGATACGTCGTCTCGATGACGAGGCGACGCGACAGCACGCCACGAAGGAAGACCCCACGCGGACATCGGCCGATGTCCTGCTCATCAGCGCGAGCATCGCAAGCCTCGGCGCGATAGCCATCGGGCTGGCCGAATCGCACTCGGGCGGCTCGCTCGCTCGGGCGATGTCTCCGGCTCTGGCCGTTGCGAGCGTGGCCCTCTCGTGGCTGCTGGTGCACATGCTCTTCACCCTGAGATACGCCAGGCTCTACTACACCGAGCCCGTCGGCGGTGTCGACTTCAACATGGACGAGCCTCCGCACTACGTGGACTTCGCCTATCTGGCGTTCACCGTCGGCATGACCTTCCAGGTCTCCGACACCGATCTGAACTCCCGGGAGATCCGCGCCGCCGTCTTGCGGCACATGCTGCTCTCATACCTGTTCGGCTCGGTGATCGTGGCGACGACGGTGAATCTCGTCGCCGGACTGGGCGCATCCTGAGCGCGAAGCCTCTGCGCTGCATCGTCCACACAAACCAAAGCACACATCGGCCGCCCCGCGGACGAATCCACGGGGCGGCCGACGGTCGCGCCTTGCCTCAGACGCTTCTTCGCAGCAGACGCACCAGGCCCACGACGACGGCGACGATCAAGATGACGATCCCGACCCAGAGCAGGAACTTGGCTGCACCGACGAAAATGCCGAGGAACAGCAGCACGAGTCCGACGATGAGCAGGATCACGGCGAGAGAAATCATGTCCGTACTCTTCCCTGTCGAACTGTCGGGCGAAACCCCTTGCCAGATCACCGCATCATGTGATTGAGGAGCGCGCGGCCTGTCTGCCTCGTCGTGCATGCGCCAGCGCACAGCCGGCCGCGCAGCATGCGCGCCGACGAGAGGAGGCGCGGCTGTTACAACGCGCTCGACGTTGACGCAACCACTCGACGCGAATCGGAAGAGCGCACAGCCTGGCGACATGGCCTCTTCGAACCACCGCTCCTCCGCAGGCTTCCACCCACTCGGCGCCCGGACGGCTGCGGATCGGCCGCTGCTCCGCACTCGGCGGCGTGCACATCCCAACCGTCCGGTCGTCGACGCCGTCTACGGGATCGACCATCTCGTTCGGAATGTGCGGCACGGGCGATTCGAACGCACGCTCTCGGCTCTGACGGCCGCGGGCGCCGCGGTGACGACGGTCGAGATCTACCTCGAACACGACAAGGCGAGCTTCGGCGACCCTTGGATGTGGGCGCCCATCGTGACCTGTCCGATCGGCGTGGCAGCCGGCGTCGCCGGACTCGCCAGCCATCGCCTGGCGAAGACCGCCCTGCCCGTGGCATCCCTCATCATTCTCGGCAACGGCCTGCAGGGTCTGTGGCTGCACGGCAGGGGCATCCACCAGAAGCCGGGCGGATGGCGCAATCTGCGCTACAACCTGGAGATGGGCCCGCCCCTGATCGCACCGCTCCTCGTCACGCTCGTCGGCGGCATGGGCCTGCTCGCCGCCGTGCTGCGGAGAGAGCGATGACCGAGCGTCGGCGACGCGGCGGCGCACAACCCACCAGCCTGCCGTTGTCGAAGGAGAACGGGGGCGGCAGGTATCCCGGCTTCGACGTGATGGCGCAGCAGAAGCACTGGGACACCGCCACGCGCGCCGCGATCCATGCGCGTCTGCACGGTCAGCCCGCCGTGCGCTTCTTCACGCAACTCGAGGAAGCGACGGCGAAGTGCCTGCTCGATCGTCTGGTCGGCCAGCGGGCGGAGCCGGGTGACACGACAGTCGACCTGGTTCGCATGGTCGACACTCGTCTCGCCGAGAATCAGACGGACGGCTGGCACTACGACACGATGCCGCGAGACTCGCAGGCGTGGCGGCAGTCACTCGAAGCGCTGAACGAGGATGCCCACGCCCGCTTCGGTCGCGACTTCGCCGAGTGCGCGTACGACGACCAGCGCGAGCTGATCGAGGCGGTGCGCACCTGGGAGAGCGACCGCTGGCACGATCTGCCGCCCGCGCAGGTGTGGAGCCTGTGGACGCGGTACGCGGCCACGGCCTTCTATTCGCACCCGGCGGTCTGGAACGAGATCGGCTTCGGAGGTCCGGCCTATCCGAGGGGATACAAGAACCTGGGGGTGGACAAGCTCGAACCGTTCGAGGTGCGGGATGCCCGCCCCAGCGACGACCCGCTGCGTCGGCCTGGAGAGGCCCGCGACGGACGCAGCGGTGTCACGCGTTCGACGGGACGGGCGGGGCGCGGCAAGGAGTCCGGGTGACGGTACGAGACCGCAACGAATCGGCGTGGCTGCTCACCGACCGCGGCGCGCTCGGCCACGGATTGCGACGCCGGATGCGCCACTTCGACGACGGCGACGAGCTCGACGCCGTCATCGTCGGCTGTGGAGCGGGCGGCGCGACCATGCTGCAGCGGCTGGCGCGCAAGGGGTGGCGGGTCGCGGCCCTCGAGGCCGGGCCGTTCTGGGACCCGGAGGAGGACTGGGTGAGCGACGAGGCGGCATCCCACCAGCTCTACTGGACGGAGCCGCGCGAGATCGGCGGCGACGACCCGGTGCCGCTCGGATCGAACAACTCGGGCCGTGGTGTCGGCGGATCCATGGTGCACTACGCCGGCTACACGCCGCGGTTCCACCCGAGCGACTTCCACACGCACTCGGCCGACGGCGTGGGCGCCGACTGGCCGATCGAATACGACGACCTGCGCACGTACTACGAACAGCTCGAGGCGGAGTTGCCAGTGGCGGGCGAAGACTGGCCATGGGGCGACCCGCACTCGTACCCGCACCGGCCGCACCCGGTCGGCAGCAACGGCGAAGTCTTCCTGCGCGGGGCCGAGCGCGCAGGCATCAGGGTCAAGGTGGGGCCGGTCGCGATCGCGAACGGACGCTTCGGCCACCGACCGCACTGCATCTACCGCGGCTTCTGCCTGCAGGGCTGCAAGGTGAATGCCAAGGCGTCGCCACTCATCACGCACATTCCGGACGCCCTCGCGCACGGCGCGGAGGTGCGCCCCGACTGCATGGTCACGGGTGTCGCCGTCGACGAGTTCACCGGGCGCGCGACGGGGGTGCGCTACGTGCGCGACGGGCGGGAACGGTTTCAGCGGGCATCCGTCGTCATCATCGCCGGCTATTCGATCGAGACCCCGCGGCTGCTGCTCAATTCCGCGAGCGCCCGCTTTCCCGACGGGCTGTGCAACGACTTCGACCAGGTGGGCCGCTACCTCATGGTGCAGGGCGCACCGCAGACGGCCGGCCGGTTCGACGAGGAGATCCGCATGTACAAGGCGCCCCCACCCGAGGTGAGCACCGAGGAGTTCTACGAGACCGACCCGGCGAAGCCGTACAAGCGCGGCTTCTCGGTGCAGACCATCTCGCCGCTGCCCATCACCTGGGCCGAGCACGTGATGGCGCAGGGCTACTGGGGTGACGAGTTCCGCAACTACATGAGCGACTACGTGCACTGGGCCTGCTTCGGTTCGCTGTGCGAGTTCCTCCCACTGCCGGACAACCGCGTCACGTTGGCCGAGGAAAAGGACCGCCACGGCATGCCGATCGCGCACTTCGCCTACAGCCAGTGCGACAACGACAGGAAGCTGATGGATGCCGCGCAGGCGGTGATGGAAGACATCCTCACCGCGGCGGGCGCCGACGAGGCCATCACCATCAAGCGCTACGCCCACCTCGTGGGAGGCGCACGCATGGCGAAGGATGAGGAGCACGGCGTGGTGGACGCCGACTGCCGCACCTTCGCCGTGCCCAATCTGTACATCGCCGACGGGAGCGTGCTGCCCACTCAGGGCAGCGCGAACCCGGCGCTGACGATCATGGCGGTCGCCGCCCGCGCCGCCGACCGGATGGCACGACATGCCGTCGGTTGAGGCGTTCCCGCGGTTTGGGGGGTCCCGCGAAGCGGCGCGTCTCGAAACCCGCAGATCGGCGCGGACGGCGGCAAGGACCGAATGACGAAGGAGGAGACACATGGCTGACACGGTGAGCGACGTCATCATTCGACGGCTGAAGGACTGGGGCGTGACCCGGGTGTTCGGGTTTCCCGGCGACGGCATCGGCGCCTTCGACGGCGCACTGGGCAAGGCCGAGCGCGAGGGAGAGGGCATCGAGTACATCAGGCCGACGCACGAGGAGATCTGCGCCCTGATGGCCACGGCGCACGCCAAGTTCACCGGGGAGGTCGGTGTGTGCGTCGCCACGTCGAGCCCAGGCGGATTCCACATGGTCAACGGCCTCTACGACGCGCAGATGGACAACCAGCCCGTCGTCGCGATCGTCGGGCAGCAGGGGCTGGCATCCCTCGGCACATTCGGTCAGCAGGAGAGCAACCTCGAGCGGGTCTTCCAAGACGTGGCCTGCTACGTGCAGACCATCGTGAGCCCCGCGCAGGCCGAGGCCGTGATCGACACCGCCTTCCGCACCGCGCGGGCGAGGCTTCAGCCCGCGGTCGTCGTGCTCCCGCACGATGTGCAGGCGATGAAGGCGGTGACGCCGCCCGTCGCGCACTGGGTGTCGCGCGCGAGCCGGGTGCCGGCATCCTCTGCCATCACGCCCCCCGAGGAGGAGCTGCGCAAGGCCGCCGACATCCTGAACGCGGGCGAGCGGGTCACGCTGCTGGTCGGCGCGGGCGCGCAGGGCGCCACCGACGAGGTGCTCAAGGTGGCCGAGCTCACCGGCGCGGGCATCATCACCGCGTTGCGCGGTAAGGATGTCGTTCCCGGCGACATCCCGCATCACACGCAGCAGGTCGGCCTGCTCGGCTCCCTGCCGAGCCTGCACCAGATGCACGAGTGCGACACGCTGCTCATGCTCGGCACGAACTATCCGTATGCGGAGTTCCTGCCGGAGACGGGTGCTGCGCGCGGCATCCAGATCGACCTGAAGCCCGAGCAGTTGGGGCTGCGTTACCCGACCGAGGTGAATCTGTGGGGTGACGTTCGCGCCACGCTGCAGGCGCTCATCCCGATGCTCGAGCCCACGAGCGACCCGTCGTGGCAGCGCACGATCGCCGACGAGATGCGCGGCTGGGAGCGCGAAGAAGAGGCCGAGGCGATGGCGCACTACGACGACGGGGCGAACCCGCGCCGCTTCTACTACGAGTTGAACAAGCGACTGCCGGATGGCGTGATCGTCACGGCGGATGCCGGCACCACCGCCGACTGGTACGCCCACCACCTGCGGTTCAAGCGCGGCATGCGCGGCGACCTCTCCGGCCGGCTCGCCACCATGCTCGCGGCCATGCCGTACGCCACGGCGGCGAAGTTCGCCTACCCCGACCGACCGGTGATCTGCACGATCGGCGATGGCGCCTTCCAGATGCTCGGCATGAACGAGCTGATCACGCTGAAGAAGTACCTCGGCAGGTTCTCCAACAAGCAGTTCGTCGTGCTCGTGATGCACAACAACGACCTCGGCCAGGTGTCGTGGGAGATGCGCACCGAAGACGCCGACCCGGTGTGGCGCACCGCCCAGGACGTCGAGTCGATCGACTACGCCGGCTACGCCCGCCTGCTCGGCTTTCAGGGCATTCGGGTGGAGAAGAACGAGGATGCCGCATCAGCCATCGAGACCGCACTCGCGTACGAGGGAGTCACGCTCATCGACGCCATCGTGAGTCGCAACATCCCGCCGCTGCCACCCGACATCACCAAGGAGTACGCGAAGAACACGGGCCTGGCCCTGCTCAAGGGCGACCCGTTCGAGTTCGACGTGATCCGCGACTCGGCGACGGCGCTCGCCACGGAGGGCATCGAGCGCGTGAAGGGTGCGCTGCATCTGGGACGGGGTGGCAAGCACTCCGACGAGTCGCAGCAGTGAACGTCGCCGGCGAGAGTCCGAGGTGAGCGACAACATGACCGACGCAGCGGCGCACGGCTCGGCCGAATCGGCGATTCGTGCCGTTCGCGCCTCCACCTACACGATTCCCACCACCTTCGACGGCGAACCCACGCCCGAGTCCGACGGCACGATCGGCTGGGACTCGACCGGCGTGCTCGTCGTGGAGCTCGACGTCGGAGGGTGCACGGGCATGGGGTATGCCTCTGCGTCGCCGGCCGCCCTGGGGGTCGTGCGGGACGTGCTCGCCGACGTCGTGCTCGGTGGCGACGTGTTCGCGGCGCCGCGGTTGTTCTGGAACATGGCGGCAGCGGTGCGCAACGTCGGCTGGCGCGGCATCGCGGCCGGCGCCATCTCGGCGATCGACGTCGCCGTGCACGATGCCGCGGCGCAGCTGCTGGGGGTTCCGCTGCTCGCGGTGCTCGGGGCATCCAGAAGCAGCATTCCCGTCTACGGCAGCGGCGGCTTCACGTCGTACAGCGATGCTCAACTGCGCGCGCAGCTGAGCGGGTGGGCCGAGCGGGGCATCCGTGCCGTCAAGATCAAGGTCGGGTCGGATGCCGCAGCCGACCCTGCGAGGGTGCGCACGGCTCGCGAGGCGATCGGCGACGACGTCGAGCTCTTCGTCGACGCGAACGGAGCCTACGACCGCAAAGAGGCACTCGCGCTCGCCGAGCGCTTCGCCGACGAGGCGCGGGTGAGCTGGTTCGAGGAACCCGTGTCGAGCGACGACCTCGACGGTCTGCGGCTGCTGCGCGACCGTGCGCCGGCGGGCATGCAGATCGCGGCGGGCGAGTACGGCTACACGCCGGCCGACTTCCGCGCGCTCCTCACCGCCGGAGCCGTCGATGTGCTGCAGGCGGATGCCACGCGGTGCGGCGGCGTCACCGGCTTCGCCAACGCCGCCCAGCAGTGCGTCGCCTGGGGGCTGCCGCTCAGCGCCCACACGGCGCCCGCGCTGCACGCGACGCTCGCGTCGGCAGCCCGGCCCGCGGTACACGTCGAGTACTTCCACGATCACGCGCTGATCGAGCCGCTGCTCTTCGACGGCGTGCCCGAGCTGGTCGATGGATGCCTCGTGCCCGACCTCTCGAGCCCGGGTCACGGCATCCGCATCAGCGGCCGCGGCCACGAGTACCGAACCGCTGAATGGAGGTCGTGAACCATGCCACGAAAATCCGATGCGTCGGCGGATCCGACCCTGGTGCGCAACCAGTCCGCCCTGCGCACGTCGTCAGGGCGCGTGTGGTTGGTGGTCGGCGGCATCCTCGCGGCCGTGTGCATCATCGTGCTGCTCGTGCAGTGGGGCAACAGTGTGCCGCTGGCCGCCATCGGAGCCGTCGTCGTCGCCCTGTTCTACGCGGCGATGATCGTCGTTCGTTACCTGCTGCCGTCACCGCCGCGGCTCGTGGTACTCGCCTGTCTTTTCGCCGCCATGCCCGTCTGGACCATCATCTGGCTCTTCGTCATCGTCGCCCGGGTGACATGAGCTGATGTGAAAGTCAACCCGTCGAGCCGTGGCGACGAGGCGTGAACACTGCCAGAAGAAGCAGAGGAGGACTGACATGCCAGGACGACCGAGTCTGAAAGATCCGAAGCTCTACGACGAGTTGCGAGAGGACGGCGCATCGGAAGAGAAGGCGGCGCGCATCTCCAACTCGGCAGCGAAGCGCGGGCGATCCAAGGTCGGAAGCGAGGGCGGCAAATCGCCGTCGTACGAGAAGTGGACTGTGGCTGACCTGCGTCATCGGGCCAAGGAGTTGGGGCTCCACGGCTATTCGCACAAGAACAAAGACGAAGTCATCCACATGCTGCGGCATCACTGACGCAGCACCGCCTCGCGGCGCCCGGGCCGAATTCGGCGGTCAGGGGGCGGGCGTCGCGAGCATGGCACACCGAGGCCCACGAGACGAGCGAGGAGTAGACGATGGCTGACCAGCCGCAGAAAGAGACGAACAGCCGCGTGACCACCACACACGCCGCATGGGGCGCGGGCAACCCGCGTCTGCTGGTGTCACGGGATGATCAACGGTTCGTCTTCGACATCGAGGGCGACGAGACGCGGATCGGGTCTGCGGCCGACAACGAGTTGCGGCTGGAGGATCTCGACGTGCTGCACGCTCGGATTCAGCACGACGACCGCGACGAATACGTTCTGACCCTCCTCGGCTCAGGCGAGTCGGAACTGCCGGCCGAGTCGTCGGACCGCGGGGAGCCGACGGTGCTGCGCACGGGAGCGCGATTCATGCTCGGGCCGTGGACCGTCGTCTATCAGCGCGACGAGTATGCCGACCACGGAAGGCCGTACGGCGGTCGCGAGGGCGGCGAGGGAGACGTGCAGTACACGCAGCCTCCGCGACCCGACTATCGGCGCGAGCGCGGCGCATCCTGACCGAACCAGACAAGTGAGGTCTTGGGAGGCCATGAAGCGAATCAACATTGCAGGTACATCGATCGTCACCGGCTCCGATCTGGCCGATGCGCTTCTGGCGCTGTGGACCAGTGTGGCGCGGTTGCATCGCATCGAGCCCGCGACGATTCCGTTCGTCGATACCGACGGAACACGGCAGACGGCAGACGTGGTGCTCTGCTCGGCGGTGCCCATCTGGACGTCGACCGTCGAGTCCGACGGATTCGAACTCACGGATTCCGCGGCCCTCGCGGAGATCGAGGCGCGCAACGCCTCCTTCGATCCGCTCTGGGGGCTCTCGGCCGTGGAGCGCGACGACGAATGACGGTGTCGTTTCGGTTCCGGCTGGCGGCGGCCCATTCCGGATGCTCGGGGTGCAGTTCGAGCCGGCGATGTCAAGGGGTGTCGGGGGCGGGTCGGTGCCCGCTACCGTCGAGGAGATAAGCGGCAAGACGCTCGTAGTTCAGAAGCAGCATCGCTTTCGGGTGGCGATGCACTCGAGGAGCACGGTACGCGCGCCGCCAGTGGGGGTGGGGTCGATCGGCTCCGCCCCCACGCAATGTCTCCGTTGAGGATCTTGGGCTTCACTGCATGGTCCGCTTCTCGGGCGGTCGCCGCGATCGCGCAGGCAGGGCAGGCAGAGGCAGACAGGGAGCATGGACATGCACATCGGATACAAGCTTTCGAGCGAAGCATTCTCGCCAGCCGAACTCGTACGGCAGGCGCTGCGCGCCGAAGAGGCGGTCGTGCGGCCCTTCGTCGATGCGGGATTCGACCACATCGTGTTGAACAATGCCGGCCCGGATCCGGACGGCTTCATCGACTTCTTCGCCGATGAGCTCGCACCGCGGCTGCGCGCACTGACTCCTTCGGGCCCAGTTCCTTCGACCGCTTCGACGCAAGTCGTTCCCTGACGGCTCAGCGGGGGCCTTCAACGCGCGTCCTCCTCGAGGTACGCGAGGACGCGGCCCCAGTGGGCCGCGATCGGCACCTCCGCATCGGTCAGCGCGACCCGAGCCTCCTGCAGCTGCCGCGCGTACGCATGGGCGGCGCGCCGCATGCGCTTGTCGGTGCCTGTCAGGATCAGCGCGGGAGCGCGGACCGCGCGCAGGCTCTCTTTCACGACCCGCTGCTTCACGGCCTCGCGATCACCGTCCAGACCTGCGTCTCCCTGCATCGCCGCGGTGGCCAGCATCCGCTCGACACGCGAGCTGAGTCCCACGATCGTGTCGTCGTCGGGATCGGGCATGAACCGTCGCGCATCCCACACGTCATCGGCGCGCAGGGATCGTGCCGCGAGCCGCAGCGTCATCGGTTCCACGAGCACGAGAGCGGATGCCTGCCGGCCGAGCCGGGCTGCGAGCGCGGCCGCGTAGACGCATCCCTCGCGCCAGCCCAGAACAGCGACCTCTTCATAGGCTCTGAGCCCGATCGACTCGGCATCGGTTCGGCACCTCGCCAGAAAGTCGTCCGCGTCCAAGGCCCAGCGCAAAGGAGAGGGCTGCGGAGGAATGGCCCAGGGGTCGGATGCCGCATACCCCGGTCTGTCGAGCGTGATGAGCTTCAGCCCGCTTCGCGCCGTCGCCAGCGGATCGGGATCGAAGCCGCCGCATCCGGGTGCCGGATGGCAGAACATCACCCAACGGGATGCCGCCGGGTCGCCGAGCACGGTCACCCCGGTCTGGCGTCCGCTCGCCAGTCGCATGGCACGCTCGCTCACGGGTTCTCACTGCTCCTCGACTTCAGCACTCCTCCAGCATCGCCTGGCGATTGCAGGCCTCTAGGCCTTGACGTACGACGCAGGCGAGTGGAGCATCACCCTTCCCACGAGGATGTCTGCTTGCGCATCGAGGGCGACAAGCGCTTCGTCACGACAGGAGCGCGAGGAGGGCCGACTCGGATGACCCGCTCAGGCGCAGGGTCTCTCCCGACCGAAAACGATCGATGACTCGGGGGTCGACGTAGCTCGCCCGTGCGATGGCGGGCGTGTTGCCGAGAACCTCCGCGGCGGACCGCATCGCGGCACGAACGTCGGCATCGGATTCGCCGCCGGGCTCGCGGGCAGATCGTGCGAGAGACTGCGCGGCCAC
Organism: Humibacter ginsenosidimutans; assembly: GCF_007859675.1. Taxonomy (GTDB): domain Bacteria; phylum Actinomycetota; class Actinomycetes; order Actinomycetales; family Microbacteriaceae; genus Humibacter; species Humibacter ginsenosidimutans. The sequence continues at coordinate 2,301,121 of NZ_CP042305.1, read as the reverse complement.
GATGGTGCCGCGCAGTGTGCGGAAGTCCTTGGCCGTGGCCTCGACGCCCGTTCGGGTGCGGATGTAGTCATTGAGCTCCGCGCTCGATATCGGTTGCCAGCGCGATGCTCGCCATGCGATAAGGCGAGAGGCCGCGCCGCGGATCTCGATCACGGCGCGCAGATAGCGTGCCAGCAGTGGGTCGGTGACCGCCGACTCCCAATACTGTCCGCTCTTCGACGGGAACCCGAGGATCACGTCGGCCCCTTCCACGGTCGCGTCTCGGCACCGCAACGTGGTGACTCCCCGGCTGCCGTACAGTCGCCGGTACTGCTCGCCACCGATGCGCACCGAGGCTCGGTCGACGATCCGGAACGCCCCGGCGAGCGCGCGCTCGTGACCGAACGCATCCTTTCCGAGATCGTGAGAGACCGCGCGTCTGGCGTGTGGCAGCGCGGCCGCGAGCTCGAGCGCGCGATCGAACTTCGCCTCGTCGCGCTGCCGTCTCCACTGCTCGTGGTAGAGATACTGCCGACGCCCCGCGGCATCGGTTCCCACTGCTTGAATGTGTCCGCGCGGGTCCGCGCAGATCCAGACGTCCGTCCATGCCGGCGGCACGGCGAGCTCCTCGATGCGGGTGAGCGTTGCGGCATCCGGATGCCCGCCCTCCTCGGTCGCGTACGAGAAGCTCTCCTGGCCTCGGCCCGCGATCCGGCGGATGCCCGCAGCGCTCGGGTCGCTGCGCCGCAGTCGGTCAGCTCTGCCGGGCACGGTGAGTGAGACGCATCTGGTCAGGCAAGGTGCTCGTCGAGCCAGTCGTACATGCGTTGGGCAGTCAGAGTGCGTGCGAGCGGCTGACAATGCTCATCGGCACCTTCTGCGGCGGTGAATCGCATCACGGTGGAGACGGAGGGGGTGAGGCTCGCGAGCTGGTCCGCCTGACCTGGCCAGAACTGCTCGTGCTCCGGGGAAAGGATCAGAAGGGGTGTCGTGATCTGATCGGCAACGTCGGCAACGGTGTAGCGGCGCACCGCTTCGATGGTCTCCGCATAGCCCGACGTGCCATACGGACGCGCACGGAACACCCAGGTGCGGGCGGTGTCGGGCGAGAATTTCATTCCGAAGCCCATCTCTTCGTCGAACTTCTCGAGTTGCCCTTCGTCGAGCAGCTTCAACAGACTCTTCGGAACATGACTCGTCCACGATGTCGACACGTCGACGAGCCCCGGGTCGGTGATCGCAGCCGCGAATCGGTGTTCGAACGAGATCGCGCGAGCCACCCAATAGCCGCCCTGGCTGATGCCGTAGACCGCGATGCGTTCGCTGTCGACACCGTCGAGACCTGCGAGGTACTCATAGACCGGTGTGAGCACGTTCTCCCAGTCGGGCCGGAAGCAGGTGTTCTTCTCGAAGAGTTGAGACTGCTGGCCGGGGCCGTCGAAGACCAAGGCGTTGTAGCCGCGGGCCAGCGCAGCAGCTCCGGCAGAGCCCCAGAGGCTGGCCAGCGAACCGTCGCTTCCGTTGACCAAGACAAGGGTCGTCGCCCCGCCGCCCGAGGCCCGAAAGAACCAGCCGGGCAGTGCGCCGTCTTCGAACGGGATGGCGACCTTGTCCACACCAGTCGATGTATGAGCTACGAAGTGCTCCCAAGCGTCATGTTGCTTCCGAAAGGTGGGAACGAGCAGGTCAGATGCGCCGAGCGCGGCCAACGCATTCACCGCTACGGAGTAGTACGCCGACGATCTGAGATAGGCCGCAGCTGCACTGACGTCATGGCCACCAGCTGCGGCAGCAGTCCCGACGGCGAACGTACGATCCGCCAGGTTCGACCAGGCCGTGAACCAGCCATCGTGATCGTCTTTGCGCAGGCCGCTGACCGCGGCGAGAATCTCCCCGGGTTCGCCGGCACCAGCGGCGCTGTTGCCGAGAGCGCCGCGGATCTCGAAGTCGAAGTCGGCGTTGTCGGAGAACGGACGAACGGTCGACTTTTCCTGTGACATGGCCAGCCTTTTCTCTCGGAGCGGTGTCACTCACCAGGTGGTGCCCGCAGGCACCTGGAGGATGTGAAGCGGCGTGACTTCAGTATGAGCTTTGCGGCCCTGGCCGGGCGAGGTCCACAACGGCGGGCCCCGGGCAAACGGTGTTCGGCGCAGCCGTCGCCTTGACTTCGCGCAGCGCGCCCGATCGCACCAGCCTTCGTCGACGGTGGCAATCCGGCGGACCGCCGTCGACAATGGAGCACAGAGAAGACGACTACATGCGTGAGGGGTGACGAGATGAGCCGCGACGAGAGCAAGAACGACGAACTGCGCGATGCCCGCGAAGAACAGGACCAGCACAGACAGGAACTTCGTGACGAGGTTCTCGAGGATGGAAGCGGCGAGGCCGACGACTTCGGCTCGCAGGACGAGCGCCGGAAGGACGGACTCGGCCGGCCTTGACGTCGCTCCTGCTCCACGTCGTGCGGCCGGCCAGAGGCCGCACGAGAAAGCCCCCGAGTTCAGCTGAACCGGGGGCTTCGCACTGTGGCTCCGACCGGCATCGATCCGGTGACCTTTCGATTTTCAGTCGAACGCTCTACCAACTGAGCTACAGAGCCAGGCATCCGTGAAATGACGCCTACTGGAAAAGAAGCCCTCCACAAAGAAGGGCTTCTCCAGCGCGACCCTGACGGGACTTGAACCCGCGACCTCCGCCGTGACAGGGCGGCACGCTAACCAACTGCGCTACAGGGCCATGTGTTTTCAGTTTTCCATTGTAGTAGTTCTCGCGACTCGCATTGCGTGACCCCAACGGGATTCGAACCCGTGCTACCGCCGTGAAAGGGCGGCGTCCTAGGCCACTAAACGATGGGGCCGTCTACGCTCACCGCGTGTGACTACCGAGGAGTAAGCCTAAGGGAACCTCGGCCGATTGCCAAACCGAGCGCATCCCGCCGTTCGACGGGGTCTCGGGCGCCCGTCCGGCCAATCGCACGACCCTCGGCGAATGGCCTTCTTCCTCTTTCGGCATCGGGTTACAGTCGCACGAGTACCTGATCGGCGGCGCCCCCTTCAGCCGCACTCGAGGACGAGAGCAATGACCCGACACGACCGCCAGCAGCAGCGCGCCCGTCACGGGGCGCCCTCCGGTGTCGCGCGCTGGGCGGGCCGCGCGGCCGTCGGTGTTCTCGCTGTCGCACTCGTCGGCGGCATCGCGGCTCCCGCACAGGCCGACCAGTATCCGAGCTGGCAAGACGTGCAGCGCGCCAAGGCGAGCCAGGCGACGGCGCAGGCAGAGGTGACGAAGATCCAGGCGCTCATCTCCGGGCTGAAGACGCAGGTCACCGAGACGCAGGCGGCGTCGGTGAAGGCGGGCAACGAATACGCCGGAGCGCAACAGAAGTTCGACCTCGCCGACGTGACCGCGCGCACCCTGCAGCAGAAGGCATCCGACCTGACGAAGAAGGCGGATGCCGCCACCACGCAGGCGGGGCGCCTCGTCGCCGAGCTCTACCGCTCAGGCGGTGCCGACCTCACGACCAACATCTTTCTCAGCGGTACCAAGAGCGCGAAGGATGCCGCCAAGCTGCTCGACCACCTCGGCTCGGCCTCGAAGCTGGTGGAGAACACCAGCGGCATCTATGAGCAGGCGGAGCAGGCGCGCAACACCGCCAAGGCGATGAGCGATCAGGCCAGCGCCGCCCGCACGGAGCGCCAGAAGCTGCGCGACGACGCCGATGCCGCGTATCAGAAGGCGGTGGTGGCGGCACAGAGCGCGCAGGCCGCCCTCACCGCGCAGCAGACGCAGTCCGCGGTGCTCGAGGCTCAGCTCGCCGCGCTGAAGGACACCACGGCCAAGACGGTGGCCGGCTATCAGAAGGGCGTCGAGGAGCAGCGCAAGGCGGAGGCGGCCAGGCGGGCTGCCGCGGCGGCAGCCGGAAACGTCGCCTCCAGCGGGTGGGCCGACCCCGTGAGCGGCCCGATCACCGACGGATTCGGCTGGCGCGTCGCCCCGTGCTCCGGCTGCACCAGCTACCACGAAGGCGTCGACATCGGCGCCTACTGCGGGGCCACGATCCACGCCGCGCACGCGGGCACGGTCACGTACGCGGGCTGGAACGGCGGGTACGGCAACTTCGTGCTGCTCGACAACGGGGGTGGCATTTCCACGGGATACGGACATATCGTGAGCGGAGGCATCCTCGTGAGCTACGGCGAGCGGGTCGGTGCCGGCCAGCCGATAGCCCACGTCGGTTCGACCGGCAACTCGACCGGATGTCACTTGCATTTCGAAGTACGAAATGGCGGGAGCGCGATCAACCCGATCCCGTTCATGGCCGCGCGGGGAGTGTCGCTCGGCTGACGATATCGCGGGGGGCGATATGGCACCGGAACCGTCGGACGAGCGCGTGCGCGCGCAGCACAGCGAGGACGAGTCGTTGGGGGCATCGCGCCGCCAACGCTCACGAGCGTCCGTGTGGGGGCCGACCGGCCGGCCCGTGACGGACGTGGACGGCGGCACGACGCGGCGTCCGTCGAACCGCACAGGAGCGTTCTCGCGGGGATCGATGTCGATCGGTGCCGCCGCCGTCGGCGTCATGACGGGCGCCATCGGCATCATCGTGCCGCCCGCGCACGCCGACGACTACCCGAACTGGAACGACGTTCAACAGGCCAAGCAGAACGTCAAGGACAAGCAGGCTCTGGTCGACAAGATCACCACGCTCATCGGCGACCTGCAGAATTCCGCGGATGCCGCGAGCGTCGCCGCCGACAAAGCCGCGGAGGCGTACCTGGTCACCAAGAGCAAGCTCGACGATGCTGCGGCGAAGGCCGACGACCTTCAGACGCAGTCGAAAGCCGCGGCGAAGACGGCGCACACCTCCGTGATGCGGGCCGGACTGCTGGCATCCCACCTGGCCCAGACCGGCGGCGACTCGTCGCTCGGTCTGCTGCTGTCGGGCGGAGACGCGGAGACCAGCGACAAGCTGCTCTATCAGCTCGGCGCGATGAGCCAACTCAGCGCGCAGTCCAATGCCATCTACCAGCAGGCGGTGAAGGACAAGAACACCGCGAGCTCGCTCGCCGACCAGGCTTCGGCGGCCGAGAAGTCGCGCAAGCAGCTCGAGGATGCCGCGGCCACCGACCTCGAGGCCGCGAACGACGCTGCCGCTGCCGCCCAGTCCGCGCTTGCGGCGCAGAAGTCCAAGCAGACGGAACTCGTCTCGCAGCTGGCCTCGCTGCAGAACACGTCGACGAAGGTCGCGGGGGAGTACGCGGTCGGCGTCGCCAAGCTTGCGCAGGAGCAAGCCGAGAAAAAGGCCGCCACGCCTCCTCCACCGTCGCAGGCGGCGCCGAGTGCTCCGTCGGGCGGGTCCGGTTCCGGGGGATCATCGGGAAGCTCGGGCGGCTCGTCGGGCGGTGCCCCGTCGTCGGGCGGCGGGTCGGTCGGCGCGCCGAACAGCAGCGCCGTCGAGACGGCCATCAACTACGCCTACGCTCATCTCGGCGCGCCGTACAAGCTCGGCGGCGCCGGGCCGACGTACTACGACTGCTCGGGCCTCGTGATGATGGCGTACGCCGCGGCAGGCATCTACGTCGGCGACCACAACGTCGGCGACCAGTTCGCCGTTGCCCAGGCGCGCGGACAGCTCGTGCCGCTGAGCCAGCGTCAGCGCGGTGACATCATCTTCTGGTACGACGACGGCTTCTACCACGACGCCATCTACCTGGGCGGCAATCAGATCATCGCGGCCCGCGACTACGGCGAACCGCTCGCCGTCGAGGGGCTGTGGGGGTCGCCGTACCCGTACGTCGCCCGCCCGTCCGCGTAGAGGCAGGTCGTCCCTGCGAGGTGATCCGCCGGTGAGGCGCCGTGGGTCTCAGCGTCCGTCGAGCGCGGCGACGACAGAGCGCGTCACGGTGGCGATCAGGCCGTCGTCCGACGCGGCATCCGCTGTGCTCCTGGTGGTGTAGACCGTCAGAACGATGGGTGAAGCGCCTGGCGGATACAGCACAGCGACGTCATTGCGAGACCCGTAGCCACCGTTGCCCGTCTTGTCCGCGACCCGCCAGGTCGAGGGGACGCCGGCGCGGATGTACGGGCCACCCGTCGTGTTGGCGAGCATCGTGTCCCTGAGGAATGCGCGACGTTGTGCGCTCAGCCGGTCGCCGATCAGCAGCGCCTTCAGCGCGGTCGCCATCTGCCCGGGTGTGGAGGTGTCGCGCACGTCGCCGGGGACAGCGGAATTGAGGTCGGGCTCGACGCGGTCGAGGTTCGTGATCGTGTCGCCCCATGCCCGCAGGCGGCTCTGGGCCGCGGCCGGGCCGCCCAGCTCCCCGTACAACAGGTTCGCGGCAGTGTTGTCGCTGTATTGCAGCGCTGCGGCCACCAGCGCGGACAGCGTCATGCCCGTGTCGACATGCTGCGACGTGATGGGCGAGTACGACTGAAGCTCCGATGAGCCGAAGTGGATGACCGTCGCCAGGCGTGCGTCGTCGGCCTCGCTCAGGACCATTCCCGACGTGAGCACCTTGCTCGTCGAATCGAGGGCGAACCGTTCCGTGGCGCGATAGCCGAACGTTGTTCCCGCTCCGGTGTCGAGCACGTCCACACCGACGCGTGCGCCGAAGCGGGTCTCGATCTGCGACAGCTGCGAAGACAGTGCAGAAGCATCGAAGACCGGAGCCGAGGGAGTCGCCGTCGCCGTGCGTCGAACGTCAGGCGTGCCCGGAGCGGCCCGATTCGGGACGCTCGAGCATCCACCGGCCAGCACAACGACGAGAGCGCTCACCGCAACCGCAGTGAGCGCTCTCGCCCTGGTCGTGTTCAGCCGCAGGCTCAGTGGTCCTGCTCGGCGAGGCGCGTGATGGCCTCCTGCACGAGGCGGTCGGCGTCGGCGGCGTCGCCCCAGGCATCCACCTTGACCCACTTGCCGGGCTCGAGGTCCTTGTAGTGCTCGAAGAAGTGCTGGATCTCCTTCTTCGTGTACTCGGGAATGTCGTCGACGTCCTGGATGTGCGTCCAGCGCGGGTCCTTGTACTGCACCGCGATGATCTTGTCGTCGCCGCCGGCCTCGTCGCTCATGTGCAGCACCCCGACCGGGCGAACCTTCACGCCCACGCCGGGGAACAGCGGGTAGTCGAGAAGCACGAGCACGTCGAGCGGGTCGCCGTCTTCACCGAGCGTGTTCTCGAAGAACCCGTAGTCGGTGGGGTAGCTGAAGTTCGTGTACAGCACGCGGTCGAGAAAGACGCGACCGGTCTCGTGGTCGACCTCGTACTTGTTGCGGCTTCCGCGCGGAATCTCGATGATCGCGTCGTAGTCGGCCATAACGGTGCTCCATTCATGGGATGGCTGGTGGGATGCCTGTCGCGGCCGACTGCACGCGTCGCCGCCGAAGACACGCTCATCCAATCTACCGCCGGGGCTGGGATCCGGCCGCGCCAGGCGCCTAGCGTGGAGGTGTGACCGACTCCGAGCGCCGTCCCCGCCTCACCCCGCCGATCGCGGACATCCGGCGCGCCGTGCGCGACAGCTTCGCCGCCGCGGGAATCGCCGACGGAGACCTCGTGCTGGTGGGGCTCTCCGGTGGTGCCGACTCGCTGGCGCTGGCGGCCGGCGCCGCATTCGAAGGGCCGAGGGCGGGCATCCACGTCGGCGCCGTCATCGTGGACCACGGACTGCAGGATGCCTCCGCCGCCACGGCAGACCGCGCGCGCGAGCAGGCGCTCGGCCTCGGCCTCGACCCCGTCGTGGTCGAGCGGGTGCACGTCGCAGCGCCCTCCGGCGCCGGCGGCCCGGAGAACGCCGCACGGGACGCCAGGCACGCCGCCTTCACCCAGGCCCGTGCCAAGACCGGCGCGACGCACGTGCTTCTCGCGCACACACTCGACGATCAGGCCGAGACCGTGCTGCTCGGGCTGGCGCGCGGGTCGGGTGCGACGAGCCTGCAGGGCATGGCAGAGGCATCCGCCGGCCTGCTGCGCCCCCTGCTCGGCATCAGGAGGGCGGCGACCAGGCAGGCGTGTCTCGATGCGGGCCTGACGCCGTGGGACGATCCGCAGAACCTCGACCCCTCCTATACGCGGGTGCGGGTGCGGGTCGACGTGCTCCCCGTGATCGAGAGAGAGCTCGGCCCCGGTGTCGCCGAGGCGCTCGCGCGTACGGCCGAGCAGCTGCGCGAAGACGCCGAAGCCTTCGACGAGATGATCGAAGAGGTCATCGAGGACATCTGCGAGCCCGCCGAGTCGGGCATCGCCGTGTCGGTGGGCGCGCTCGACGCGAACCCGCCCGCGCTGCGCAACCGCATCATCAGGTATGTGGTCTCCAGCGAATTCGGGGTGGCTCTCGAACGGGTGCACGTGCTGGCCGTTGCGCGGCTCGTCACCGACTGGCACGGTCAGAAGCCGCTCGACCTGCCGGGCGGCGTGAGCGCGTCGCGTGCCGGAGGGCACATCGTCTTCTCCACCACAGGGTCGACGCAGGTGCTGCCGCACGAGCACTGAGCCACATGCGCCCCCCTGCTCCGATCGGCACGCTCTGGTCGTGCCGCGGGGTCGCCGTACGATTGAGCACATGCTGCCAGAAGACATCGAAGGCGACCTCACGAAGGTTCTCGTCACCGAGGAGCAGATCCACGACCGGCTGAACGAGCTGGCCGCGCAGATCGATGCGGACTATCACGACAAGGACGTGCTGCTCGTCGGCGTGCTCAAGGGCGCCGTCATGGTGATGGCCGACCTGGCGCGCGCTCTGAGCATCCCGCTCGACATGGACTGGATGGCCGTGAGCTCCTACGGCGCGAGCACCAAGTCGAGCGGTGTCGTGCGCATCCTCAAGGACCTCGACGCTGCGCTCGAGGGTCGGCATGTGCTCATCGTCGAAGACGTCATCGATTCGGGCGTGACCCTCTCGTGGCTGCGCGAGAACCTGCTGTCGCGCGGACCGGCATCCGTCGAGATCTGTGCGCTGCTGCGCAAGCCGGACGCCGCCAAGGTCGAGGTCGACGTGAAGTACGTGGGCTTCGAGATCCCGAACGACTTCGTCGTGGGCTACGGCCTCGACTTCGCCGAGAAGTACCGCAATCTGCGCTCTGTCGGCATCCTCGCCCCGCACGTCTACGAGTGAGCGGTCGGCGCCTGGGGCACGGAGCGATCAGGCAGCGGGTGCATTGCACGCCGAGGGCGAACACGCAGATGCCGCCCAGCGGGGTGGCGGTACCCTGACAGCACCATGAACCTCAAGAAGATCTTCCGCGGCCCCATCCTGTGGATCGTGCTCGCGGTCGTCATCGTGTGGATCGGCTCCAGCCTGATCACCATGTCGGGCTACAAGCAGGTCACCACCGAGCACGGCCTGCAGCTGCTCAACGACGGCAAGGTCAGCGAGGCCACGATCGTCGACAACGACCAGCGCGTGGACATGACGCTGACGAAGGCCGACGGCAACAACGGCACAGAGGTGCAGTTCTACTACGTGGCGCCGCGCGGAGCCGAGGTCGTCAAGACCGTCTCCGACGCGCACCTCGCCAAGGGCTACAACGACCAGGTGCCGCAGCAGAGCTGGTGGCTGTCGGTGCTAAGCATCCTGCTCCCCGTGCTGCTGATCGGCGCCTTCTTCTGGCTGATGCTGTCGAGCATGCAGGGCGGCGGCAACAAGGTCATGCAGTTCGGCAAGTCGCGCGCGAAGCTGGTCTCGAAGGAGAGCCCGAAGGTCACGTTCGACGACGTCGCAGGCAGCGACGAGGCCATCGAAGAGCTGCAGGAGATCAAGGACTTCCTCAAGGAGCCGGCGAAGTTCCAGGCGGTGGGCGCGCGCATCCCCAAGGGTGTGCTGCTCTACGGCCCTCCCGGCACCGGCAAGACGCTGCTCGCTCGCGCCGTCGCGGGCGAGGCCGGCGTGCCGTTCTACTCCATCTCGGGTTCCGACTTCGTCGAGATGTTCGTGGGTGTCGGCGCGAGCCGCGTTCGCGACCTGTTCGACCAGGCCAAGCAGAACGCGCCCGCCATCATCTTCGTCGACGAGATCGACGCCGTCGGCCGTCACCGTGGTGCCGGCCTCGGCGGCGGACACGACGAGCGCGAGCAGACGCTGAACCAGCTGCTCGTGGAGATGGACGGGTTCGACGTCAAGACCAACGTCATCCTCATCGCGGCGACGAACCGTCCCGACATCCTCGACCCGGCGCTGCTGCGTCCCGGTCGTTTCGACCGCCAGATCGGCGTGGATGCCCCCGACCTGCAGGGTCGCAAGAAGATCCTCGAGGTGCACGGTCGCGGCAAGCCCCTGGCTGCCGGAGTCGACCTCGAGGTCGTCGCCCGCAAGACCCCCGGATTCACCGGTGCCGACCTGGCCAACGTGCTGAACGAGGCCGCGCTGCTGACGGCTCGGTCGAACGCGCAGCTGATCGACAACCGAGCACTGGACGAGGCCATCGATCGCGTCATCGCCGGTCCGCAGCGTCGCACCCGTGTGATGAAGGATCAGGAGAAGCTCATCACGGCGTACCACGAGGGCGGTCACGCGCTCGCCGCCGCAGCGATGCGTCACACCGACCCGGTGACCAAGATCACGATCCTGCCGCGCGGTCGCGCCCTCGGCTACACGATGGTGCTCCCGCTCGAGGACAAGTACTCCGTGACGCGCAACGAGCTGCTCGACCAGCTCGCCTATGCGATGGGCGGACGCGTCGCCGAAGAGGTCGTCTTCAAGGACCCGACCACCGGTGCATCGAACGACATCGAGAAGGCCACCGGAATCGCCCGCAAGATGGTCACCGAGTACGGCATGAGCTCCGACATCGGATCCGTCAAGCTCGGCCAGTCCTCCGGCGAGATGTTCCTCGGTCGTGACATGGGCCACCAGCGGGACTACTCCGAGAACATCGCCGAGAAGGTCGACGCCGAGGTGCGCGCACTCATCGAGAAGGCGCACGACGAGGCGTGGCAGGTCATCAACGACAACCGCGACATCCTCGACTCCCTGGCGCGCGAGCTGCTCGAGAAGGAGACGCTCGACCACAACCAGATCGCCGAGATCTTCAAGAACGTCAAGAAGCTGCCGGAGCGCCCCGAGTGGGTGTCGGCCGACAACCGGGTCTCGCCAGGAATCCCGCCGATCGCGTTCCCCGAGCCGGAGACCGCGCCCATCGACGAGGGCATCGTCGATGGCGACATCGACTCCGACCCGACGTCGTCCAAGCCCAAGCGGACGCGTCAGATCAAGCCACGACCGGCCACCGCGTAGCGATTCGCCCGACCGGGCAGAATATCCGTATGGCTGTCGACCGCGCACGTATCGAGGCGGCCGTCGCCGACATCCTCGCCGCCATCGGCGAGGATGTCGCGCGTCCGGGCCTCGACCAGACCCCGCAGCGGGTGGCGGATGCCTACGCCGAGTTCTTCGGCGGCCTCGCGCTCGATCCGCTCGAGCCGTTGCGCGACACCGTGCCCCTCGGCGACAGCGACGCGGAGACGGTGGTGCTGCGCGACATCCACTTCAGGTCGATGTGCGAACACCACCTGCTGCCGTTCACCGGCGTCGCCCACCTCGCCTACCTGCCGGGCGACCGCGTCGTCGGGCTCGGCAGGCTGCCCAAGGTGGTCGAAATCCTGGCGTCGCGTCCGCAACTGCAGGAACGGCTGACCGAGGAGATCGCCGACACCTTCGTGGCCGGTCTCGAGCCGCGGGGCGTGCTCGTCGTGCTCGACGCGACGCACACCTGCGTGACCACGCGCGGCGCACGGCAGACGGACGCCTCGACGGTCACGATCGCCAGCCGCGGCGAGCTCGGCGACCCGATCGCGCGGGCTGAGCTGATCGCGTTGATCGGGCGGGGCATCCGGTGATCCTCGGTTCGACGACCCGTGTCATGGGCGTGCTCAACGTCACGCCCGACTCGTTCAGCGACGGCGGGCGCTGGGCGTCCACCGACGCGGCCATCGCGCACGGCATCGAGCTCGCCTCGCAGGGCGCGCACATCGTCGATGTCGGCGGCGAGTCCACACGGCCGGGCGCCGAGCGCGTGCCGGTGCCTGCGGAGCTGGGGCGCGTGCTGCCGGTGGTGCGGGAGCTCGCAGGGCGGGGCATCCGGGTGAGCATCGACACCATGAACAGCGAGACGGCACGGGCGGCGGTGGATGCCGGCGCGCAGATCGTCAACGACGTCTCCGGCGGGCTCGCGGACCCGGCCATGGCGCCGTTCGTCGCCGAGAGCGACGTCGACTACGTGGTGATGCACTGGCGCGGCCACAGCCGCAGCATGAACGACCTGGCCAGGTACACGGATGCCGCGCGCGAGGTGCGCGATGAGCTGTTCCGGCGCGTGGACGCGCTGGAAGGTCAGGGCATCGCGCCCGGACGCATCATCGTCGATCCCGGCCTGGGATTCGCCAAGGAGTCCGAACACAACTGGGACGTGCTGCGGCACCTGCGCGAGTTCGAGGCGGCCGGTCTGCCCGTGCTGGTCGGGGCATCCCGCAAGCGGTTCCTCGGCGACCTCATGCCCGCCGGTTCGACCGCACAGGACCGCGACCTGCCGAGCGCCGTCGTGGCCGCGCTCGCCGCACGCGACGGCGTGTGGGGTGTGCGCGTGCACGACGTGGTGTCGACGAAGATCGCGTTGGACGTGGTTCGTGCCTGGGTCGGAGCGTCTGACGATGCCCATGGACTGTCGCAGGGTGACGCGAGGATGGACCGATGAGCGACGACCGCATCACCCTCACCGGCGTGCGCGTGCGCGCCAACCACGGCGTCTTCGACTTCGAGCGCGAGCAGGGCCAGGACTTCGTGATCGACGTGACGGCGTGGCTCGATCTGGGTCCGGCCGCTCGCGGCGACGAGCTCGCGGCGACGGTGCACTACGGCGAACTCGCCGAGGACGTGGCAGCGGCCGTCGCCTCGAACCCTGTCGACCTCATCGAGACGGTCGCCGAACGCATCGCCAGGGTCGTGCTGTCGTATCCGGTGGAGCGCACCGAGGTCACCGTGCACAAGCCGAGCGCGCCCATCCAGGTGCCGTTCGGCGACGTGGCCGTGACCGTCGTTCGCGACCGTGCCTGGTACGACGCGGGGCCCGCCACGCCTCGGGCCGAGTCCACGGGAACGGAGCGTGCCCTGTGACACCGGTGACGCCGAAGCCGCAGCGATTCCGCACCTTCGAGCCGGCCGTTGTCGCGTTCGGCAGCAACCTCGGCGACCGCGAGGCCACCGTGCGTGCGGCGATCGACGACCTCGCCGCGACGCCCGGGGTGCGGGTGGATGCGGTCTCGCCCTACCTCGAGACCGCCGCGCTGCGCCTCGACGGCGTCGACGAGGATGCTCCGCGCTACCTCAACGGCGTCGTGCTCATCTCGACGGCGCTCGACCCGCACGCGCTGCTCGACGAGCTGAACCGCATCGAGGATGCCCACGGCCGCGTGCGCACCGAACGCTGGGGCGACCGCACGCTCGACCTCGACCTCATCGCGATGGGCGGCAGGCACATCGCCGACGACCGGCTCGTGCTGCCGCACCCGCGCGCGGCCGAGCGCGAGTTCGTGCTGGCGCCGTGGCTCGCGGTGGATCCGGACGCGGAGTTGCCGGGGGCGGGACGCGTGGACGCGCTGCTGGCGCGGCTGCGCGACGGCCACGGCGGCGAGGCCACCGGCGGCGCGAGCGACACTGCCACCACGGGCACGGCCGACCACGAAGGCGGCGCGTCGTGAGGCGTACAGGGGCCATCCCGCTGATCGCGCTCGGCGTGATCGGGGTGGTGATCGGCTACCTGCTGGAGATCGCGCTCGTGGCGGCGGGGGCATCCATGCTCATTCCGCCCGTCTCGCTGTCGATCACGCTCGTGGCCATCGCGGTGATCGTGGTGCTGTTCGCGATTCCGATCAGGCGCGCGGTGCACAGCAAGGTGCGGGTGCACGTCGATCCGTTCCGGGCCATGCGCGTCGCCGTGCTGGCGAAGGCGTGCAGCCTTGTCGGTGCCCTGCTCACGGGCACCGGAGTCGGCATCGTGATCTACGTGCTGACGCGGCCCATCCCGGCCACGTCGGACGCGGTCTGGCTGAGCGTCGTCGCGGCGGTGAGTGCGGTCATCCTGCTCGTCGCCGGCCTCATCGCCGAATTCTTCTGCACGCTGCCGCCGCCTCAGGACGACGACGCGGAGCGCGCGGAGCACGCGCCCGCGCGCTGAGAAGAGAGACTGGAGCGATGGGCGTCGATCTGAACGAGCTGCGTCGACTGCGCAGGGCGCGCGACCGCATGGACCGCGACTTCGCACTGCCGCTCGACGTGCCCGCGCTCGCCGCGACGGCGCTGATGTCGCCGGCGCACTTCAGCCGCCGCTTTCGCGACGTGTACTCGGAGACGCCCTACTCGTACCTCATGACGAGGCGCATCGAGCGCGCCATGGCCTTGCTGCGCAGGGGCGACCTCAGCGTCACGGATGTCTGCTCCGCCGTCGGCTGCACCAGCCTCGGCTCGTTCTCGTCCCGCTTCACGGAGCTCGTCGGAGAGTCCCCGTCGGCGTATCGCGCCCGCGACCACGACGCGCTGGACTCGTTCGCCTCGTGTCAGGCGATGGTGCTCACCCGGCACCGCAGGGGCGAGGGACGCGCGCACCTCGAGGAACGGGACCTCGCCTCATCGACGGGCGGGGCATCCTGAACCCGAGCAGGATCGGAGAAGCACGCCGTCAGCAGGGGTCCTAGCGTTGAGGTCATGACAGTGGCTATCAGCGGCGTGCACGTTCTGGTCGACGACCCGAAGGCCGCCCTCTCCTTCTACCGAGACATCCTGGGGCTGACCGTGAAGAACGAGGTCTCCAGAGACGAGTTCACCTGGATCACGCTCACGACGCCCTCGCAGCCCGAGATCGAGATCGTGCTCGAGCAGCCGCACGCCGGGCGATCGCAGGACGACGGTGACGCGGTCGCCGCCCTGCTGGCCAAGGGCGAGCTGCAGATGCTGCAGCTGCGCACCGACGACCTCGCGACCACGTTCGACAAGCTCGCCGCCGCGCCCGGCGTCGAGGTGCTGCAGGAACCGACCGACCAGTTCTGGGGAGTTCGGGATGCCGCGGTGCGCGACCCCAGCGGCAACATGATCCGCATCGCGCAGGCCTAGGCGCCGGCCCCGCACTGGCGCTCCCTGAGCGAGCGGCCGCACACTCCCGCTCCGCTGTCCCTTCGCGTCGCCTCAGGCTCGAGGACCCGGCACGAAGGGACAGCGGAACCGACGACGTTCGTCCCTTCGACTCGCTTCGCTCGCTCAGGGGGCATGTTTCTCGCGGTGTCGGGCCCGCCTGTGGCGGCGGCAGCTCATACCGCGGTCGCTGCAGCTGGCCGCGCCGCGATCGCGCCCGACCTGGCCACCGCCACGACGAGCGGCGCCCAGACCAGTACGAGCGTCACGAGCTGCACGACACCGGCGATCGGACCGCCGAACAGGTTCGCTCCGGCCGTGACGATCGTGGCGATCGGCACCCACACTCCGACCACGCCCGCGATGCGGAGGCCGACGGTGAGCACGATCGGGCCGAGCGAGAACCCGATCAGGAAGGCGACGAGCAGCACCGTGCCGAGCACGTCGGCATCGCCGGCCGCCGCGACCTGCGAGGAGGCGTGGCCGGACGCTCCCGACCCCGCGATCGCACCGTACAGCCCGAAGAACAGCGCGAGGTGGCCGACTCCGGCGGCCAGTCCTGCTCCGGTGAGCAGCGCGCCGATGAGCGTGACGGTGCCGCCCTTGGACGGTGCGAGCGACACCGTGGCGGGCAGGCCGGCGATCCACACCAGCGGGCCGAGCACGGAGAGCAGGGCGATCACCGTCCAGGCGGTCGGAAACTGGGCGGCGGCGCCCCATGGCTGATCGCCGGTCGGCTGCAGCAGCCACTGCGTCACGCTGGTGACGATCAGGCTCAGCGGACCGATGACGAGGGCCGAGACCGAGACGGCCCTGGCGAGTGTGGCAGACATCCTTCTGTCCCTTCTTTGGTGCGCTGGAATGCGCATGCTCTCTGAAGGCTGCGCTGGGAGAGGATGCCGCCGCGTCGGCGCACGGGCGGACCGTGCGCGCCGCGCGGGTGATCGGTGTAGTCCGTGCGGGCGATGCGGCCCGTGGATGCCGGTCAATAGAGTGGCACCATGTGGCACGCGGTCGTGCGGCTGAGGCGACGGAGGCTTGCGGGCTTTCCCGTGCCCGACGTGGCGTTGGCCGCGCTGCTGTGCATCGTGGCCGTGGCCAGCGTGCTGACCGGCAACCCCGACGAGGGGCCGGTCGCCCTGACGCTGCCCGTCGCGGTGGCCACGACGGCGGCACTCCTCTGGCGGCGACGCGAGCCGCTGGTGTGCGTGGCGATCATCGTGATGGCCGGGTTCGTGCAGACGGTGGCGTCGCAGCCGCCGGGGTCGCTGTGGTCGCTCGCGGTCTACGCCATCGCCATGTACTCGCTCGCCGCGTACCGCTCGGAGGGTGTCGCGGCCGTCGCGGGCGCCGTATTCGTCGCGGCACTTCTCGTGCAGGAGCGCATCGACAACGGTGTCGACTACGTGTTCATCCTGTTGCTGTTCGGCGGGCTGTGGCTGCTCGGTCGGCTGAGCAGGTACTGGCGCACCCGCGTCTCCACGGCCGAGCAGCGTCAGCACGAGGCGGCGCGGCTGGCGGTGGCCGAGGAGCGCGTGCGTATCGCCCGTGAGCTGCACGACATCGTCGCACACAGCCTCAGCGTCATCGCCGTGCAGTCGGATGCCGCCGAAGCCGCCCTGGTCAGCGCCCCCGACCGCGCCGCGGCGCCGGTGCAGGCCATCCGCTCGACGGCGCGCGGCGCGCTCGGCGAGATCCGTCGCATGCTCGACGTGCTGCGCACCGACGATGACGAGCTGCCTGGGGTCGACTCTCCCGGCATCGGCGCGATCGAAGGACTCGTCGAGGCGACCCGCGCGAGTGGATGCTCCGTCGAACTCGACGTGCGCCTCACCGACGCGCTCGTGCCGCCCGAGGTCGACCTCGCGGGGTACCGCATCATTCAGGAGTGCCTGACCAACGTGCGCAAGCACGCGCACGGCGCGGACGCCGTAGTGACCATCACGCAGGAGCGCTCTCGGCTCGTGCTCCGCGTCACGAACACCGCGGGTGAGAACGGATCCGCGGTCGGCGGCAAGCAGACGGCGGGTGGCGGATACGGCGTGCGCGGCATGCGCGAGCGAGTCGAGTCCCTCGGCGGCACCCTGCACGCGGGCCCGACCGCTGACGGCGGCTTCGAGGCCGACGCCGTGCTGCCCCTTCCGGCCGGGCGGCGGAGCCGGAGGCCGTCGTGACCCGCGTGCTCATCGCCGACGATCAGGAGCTCGTGCGCACCGGGTTCAGGCTCATCCTCGATCTCGAGCCCGACATGGAGGTGGTGGGCGAGGCGGCCGACGGCGAGCAGTGCGTGCGTGCGGTGGCGGAGCACGACCCCGATGTGGTGCTCATGGACGTGCGCATGCCGGTGCTCGACGGCATCCAGGCCACGAAGCGGCTTACCGAGGCGCACCGCCGTTCTCGCGTGCTCGTGCTCACCACGTTCGACATCGACGAGTACGTGTTCGAGGCACTGAGGGCCGGTGCCGCCGGGTTTCTGCTGAAGGATGCCCCGCGCGAGCAGCTCGTGTCGGCCGTGCGTCAGGCCGCGGTCGGCGACGCCCTGCTCGCGCCGGCCGTGACTCGCAGGCTGATCGAGCGCTTCGTGCGCAGCGCGCCGGGAGACGGGGAGCTGCGCGAGCACATCATGGCGCTCAGCGATCGCGAGCGCCAGGTGCTGACGCAGCTGGCACAGGGCAAGTCGAACGCGGAGATCGGTCGAGCCCTGTTCATCGGCGACGCGACGGTGAAGACGCACATCGCGCGCATGCTGGCCAAGCTGGGCGCGCGCGACCGGGTGCAGGCCATCGTGATGGCCTACGAGAGCGGGTTCGTCACTCCGGGCGAGGGGTGAGGCGGTCCAGGAGTGTGGCGTCGACATGACGGTCCGTGCTCTCGCGCCGAAAACATGCCCGATCGGCATGTCTCGGGTCCGATGTCATGTCGACGCCGAAGTGCCCGGCCGACACAGTGTCGGCCGGGCACTTCGGCTGGTCGTCGGCGGGCTGGTCGTCAGCGCTTGTCGATACGGCGCACGAGCGCCCAGGATGCCGGCAGCAGCGCCGCCGCGATGGCCCACTTCACGATGCCGCCGATGATGAATGGCGTGAATCCGGCCGCCATCACGGCCGTGAAGTCGTGCGGCAGGCCGAGGCGGGCGAGCATGAGGCCGAGGTAGGGCAGGCCGAAGAGGAACGGGACGAGGCTCGCGGCGAGGAAACCGAGAGCGGCGAGAACCGGGCGGCGGTCCCACGCGCGTTCGCTGAGCCAGCCGATCAGGGCTGCTGCCGGAATGAATCCGATGATGAAGCCGAAGCTGGGCGAGAACACCGAGGCGGGGCCTCCGGTGAACTCGGCGAAGATCGGCAGACCCGCGAGCCCGGCCACCAGGTACAGGGCGAGGGATGCCGGACCGCGCCACGCTCCGAGGCTCGCGCCCACGAGGAGCACGGCCAACGTCTGCCCCGTGACGGGAACGGGCCACAGCGGAACGGAGATCTGCGCGGAGACCGCGACGACCGCGGTGCCGCCCAGGATGAGCAGGGTGTTCGCGACGGCGCTGCGCGGTACGACGCGGTCGGCGAGCGTGGGGACGAGCCGAGTGGTGGCAACCGAAACTGCTTGGGACACGTGGGTCTCCGATCGAAGGGGACGGGGTGTACGGCTCGGCGTCGGCGCGAGCCCAGACCCACACTAGGACGCACCGGATGCCTGCCCGAGGTGAGAGGGCGAACATCCATTCGCCGGCTTCTTTGGTCGAACCCTCTAACCGGGGCGTCCTTCGGACCGTCTCAGTACCATGGATGGCGCGCCGCAGCCCAGCACGGGCCACGGCAGATGCCCGAGGAGCCACAGTGCCGCAACGACTGGACATCGCCCCCGGCGACCCGACGACGCAGTGGCAGCGGGTGTCGCCGAAGTACGTGGTCGTGGTGATCGTCAGCTCGCTGGTCGGCGGCGTGATCGCCGCGGCGATCGCCGTGTTCGCCTGGCTCGTGCTGCGCTGGGACTGGGCGTGGATCGCGCTCGTCGTCATCGTCGTGATCGCGATCGTGCAGCTGATCATCGCGCCCCGCCGCGCCCGCGCGATCGGCTACGTGCTTCGTGACGACGACCTGCTCATGCGGCGCGGCATCATGTTCCAGCGTTTCGTCGCCGTGCCGTACGGCCGCATGCAGTTGCTCGACATCGAGCGCGGACCGATCGACAGGATGCTCGGGCTCGCCGAGCTCAAGTTCGTGACGGCCGCGGCATCCTCTCGCGTCTCCATCCCGGGCCTCGTCGAAGCGGATGCAGCGTGGCTGCGCGACCGCCTCATCGAGCTCGCCGAATCGCGGCGCACGGGGCTCTGACGCCATCGTGACCCAGTCGTACACCACAGCGACCGGCCTCGCCGATGGCGAGTGGCACCGGATGCACAAGGCGACCCCGCTGCTGCGCGGCGGCATCGCGATCGTCGCCGTCGTCGGCGTGATCGTCGCGAACCTGCGCGAGCGCATCGTGGCCTTCTTCTTGAACACCCCTGACTACCCGTCAGGCGACCCCGTCGACGTGATCGTGCGACACAACTTCGTGTGGCCGGCGATCGGGATCGCGGCAGCGGTGATCGCGGTGTGCGTCGGAGTGTTCGCGCTGTCATGGCGGGTGCAGACGTTCCGGGTGACGCACCAGGCCGTCGAGCTGCGCAGCGGAATCCTGCGCAGGCAGGAGCGCAAGGCGAGGCTCGACCGCATTCAGGGCATCAACGTGCAGCGACCCGTGTTCGCGCGGTTGTTCGGGGCGGCGAAGCTCGAGATCGTGGTGGCCGGTCACGACGCGAACGTGCATCTCGCCTACCTGCCGTCGAAGGTGACGGAGACTCTGCGCCGGGAGATCCTGCGGCTGGCATCGGGGGTGCGGGCGGAGGAGGCGGCCGAGGCGGCGGCCTCGAGTCCGCTGAGCGAGCTCGGCGAACGCCGCCCAGAGCCGGTCGAAGGACCGAAGGGTGTCGCGCCCGGGCAGCCCTTCGACTCTGCGTCGCCTCGCTCAGGGAGCGGCCGCGTCGGCGACCTCCTCCTCGACCGGGCGAACGAGTTCATCTCGCCAGCCGACCTCGACCCGGATGCCGCACCGCCGGCATCCGTCGTGCGCATGCATCCCGGCCGGCTGGCCGGCTCGCTGCTGCTCAGCGGGCCCTCGTTGGTGATGTTCGCCATCGTGATCGCGATGATCGCGGGCGCGTCGACCGGACGGCTGTGGCTGATCATCGTGATCTTCCCGACCGTGCTGAGCCTCGGCGGCCTCTACATCCGACGGTTCAGCAAGGCCGTGCGCTACAACATCGCGGGCAGCGACGCCGGCGTGCGCATCGGCTTCGGGCTGCTCACGACGAGCAGCGAGACCATCCCGCCGCAGCGCATCCACGCCGTCGAGCTGCTGCAGCCGGTGGCCTGGCGGCCGTTCGGCTGGTGGCAGATGCGCATGAACACGGCGGGCCACACCCACGGCAAGAACTCGGCGGGCGAGGCGCGCACGACCACGCTGCCCGTCGGCAGCGTGCGCGACGTGCAGCGCGTGCTGCCGCTGCTGCTGCCCGGCATGGACGACGCGGTGCGGGATGCCATCGCCCACGCCGGCATGGTCGCTCGCGCCGACCAGTCCGCGTTCTCGTCCGCGCCGCGCCGCGCCGCCTGGCTGCGGCCGTTCTCGTGGCGCAAGACCGGCTACACGATCGCGGACGGCGTCGTCGTGTTCAGGCACGGCGCGCTCTGGCGACGCGTGATGTTCGTGCCGCTGGCCCGGCTGCAGAGCGTGGAGGTGGAGCAGGGGCCCGCGCGGCGCATCCTCGGACTCGCCTCGGCCGACGCCCACCTGGTCGACGGCCCCGTGCACGCGAAGCTGCCGGTGGCCGATGTTCGCGCAGCACAGGAGCTGTTCGCGCTGGTCTCCTCCGGTGCGATCGCGTGGGCCGAGGTCGAGCACGGTGCGCACCCGCTGCCTGGGAGCGCGCAGTCCTCCGACCCGCGCCCTGAGCGAGCGCAGCAAGTCGACGCCCCGCTCTCCGGCACCCCATCGCCAGACGGAGAGGACGCCTGATGCCCCCTCGTTCGGGACGCCTCGGCGTCGGAATCATCGGGGCCGGTCGCGTCGGCCCCGTGCTCGGTGCGGCGCTTGCCGGCGCGGGCCACGCCATCGTCGGCATCGCCACGTCGAACACCGTCAACCGCGAGCGCGCGGAGGCGCTACTGCCCGGCGTGCCGGTGCTCGCGGTTCCGCAGATCATCGAGCGCGCCGAGCTCGTGCTGCTCGCCGTGCCAGGAGCCGAGCTGCCCGAACTGGTGAACGGGCTCGCGCTCGCCGGGGCGTGGCAACCGGGCCAACTGGTCGTGCACACGGCACCCGAACACGGCGTCGGCGTGCTCACGCCCGCCCTGCAGCGTGGTGCCATTCCGCTCGCGCTGCATCCCGCCATGGTGTTCAGCGGCACCAGCCTCGACCTCGCGCGCCTCGCAGAGACGTACTTCGCGGTCACAGCGCCGGCACCGGTGCTGCCGATCGGGCAGGCGCTCGCGGTGGAGATGGGCGGAGAACCGGTCGTGGTCGACGAGGCCGATCGGGCTGCGTATGCGGAGGCCATCTCGACGGCCACCACCTTCTCGCGCTCCATCGTGGAGCAGGCATCCGGGCTGCTGGCGGGCATGGGGGTGGAGAACCCGGGGGCCTATCTGTCGTCGCTGGTGCGGTCATCCGTCGACGAGGCCCTGCGCAGGGCCGGAGCGCCGACGGAGCTCGACGCGCTCGATGTGCCCGGCCTGCTGCAGACGCACACCGACCCTCCGCGCAGCGGCAGCTGGGACCTCGGAGGATCACCGCACGTTGCCGGCACGTGGGACGATACCGGCGACTGGTCGTCCCTCGCCGACCACGACCTCGCATCGCCCCCGAGCGGGCGCCCCCACCCCGACGACGAACCGGAGGACACATGACCGAGGCCGAGCACACGCCGAGCGTGGAGCCGACCATCGCAGGCATCCGCCGCAGCGTGCAGGATGCCCGTGCCCGCGGCGACCGCGTCGCTCTCGTTCCCACCATGGGCGCGCTGCACGACGGGCACCTGTCGCTCGTGCGCAGGGCGCGCGAGCTCGCCGAGGTCGTGGTCGTGTCCGTCTTCGTGAACCCGCTGCAGTTCGGCCCGGCCGAGGACTTCGACCGCTATCCGCGCACGCTCGACGACGATGTCGTCGCGCTGCGGGGACTCGCCGATGTGGTTTTCGCGCCCAGCGTCGAGGAGATGTATCCGACCGGTCCGACCCAGACCAGGGTCGCCGGCGGCGAGGTCGCGGCATTGTTCGAGGGAGCGTCACGACCTGGGCATTTCGACGGCATGCTCACCGTCGTCGACAAGCTGCTGAACATCGTGCAGCCGGATGCCGTGCTCTTCGGCCAGAAGGACGCGCAGCAGGTCTTCCTCGTGCGTCAGATGGTCACCGACCTCAATGTTCCGGTGTTCATCGAGGCGGCGCCGATCGTGCGTGAGGACGACGGGCTCGCGCTGTCCAGCCGCAACCGCTTCCTCGACGAGAACGCGCGCGGCGAGGCGGTCACGCTGTCTGAGGCGTTGCACGACCTCGCGGCGGCGGCGAGGCGGGGCACCTCGGCGGCGCTCGAGGCCGGGAGGGCGCGGGTGCAGGCATCCTCGGCGGTTAAGCTGGACTACCTGGCCATCGTCGACCCGCAGACCTTCCGTTCCGTCACCGACGGGTATCGCGGAACCGCCCTCGCCCTGATCGCGGCGCAGGTCGGAACAACGCGACTCATCGACAACGCGAGCGTGGTCATCGGGTGAGGGGCCGTACCGCAGGCCCGGGAGCATGCCCAAGGCGTGCGTCTCGAAGCCACACAGAAGAGTCACATACCGCAGCTTGAGGAGCACGCCGCAGGCGAGCGTCTCGAAACCGCACACCGCAGCACCACCCGATCACCGAACGAAGAGGAACCATGGCAGACGAGCCACGCGCAGACGAACTGAGCGCTGACGAGGTCAGCGAGCAGAAGGCCGTGCGGCTCGCCAAGCGCGAGCGGCTGATCGCCGAGGCTGATGCCGCGGGCGGCGCCTATCCGGTCACCCTCCCGATCACGTCGACGATCCCGGAGCTGCGTGCCGAGTACGGCGAGCTCGAGGCGGATGCCGCCACCGGTGTGCAGGTCGGCGTCGCCGGTCGCATCGTGCATCTCCGCAACACCGGCAAACTGTGCTTCGCCGCGCTGCAGGCGGGTGACGGCTCGCGCATCCAGGCGATGGTGTCGCTCGCGTCGGTGGGCGAGGAGTCCCTCGCTCGCTGGAAGGAGCTCGTCGACCTCGGCGACCACGTGTTCGTGCACGGTGAGGTCATCTCGTCGCGTCGCGGGGAGCTCTCGATCATGGTCGACGAGTGGACGATCGCCGCGAAGGCGATCCTGCCGCTGCCCAATCTGCACAACGAGCTCTCCGAAGAGACTCGCATGCGCAGCAGGTATCTCGACCTCATCGCCCGCGAGCAGGCCCGTCTCAACGTGGTGAATCGCGGCAAGGCCGTGGCGTCGCTGCGCGCCACCTTCGCCTCGCGCGGCTTCATCGAGGTGGAGACGCCGATGCTGCAGACGATGCATGGCGGGGCATCCGCTCGCCCGTTCGTCACGCACTCGAACGCGTTCGACACCGAGCTCTACCTGCGCATCGCGCCGGAGCTGTTCCTCAAGCGCGCCGTCGTGGGCGGCATCGAGCGGGTGTTCGAGATCAACCGCAACTTCCGCAACGAGGGCGCCGACTCCACGCACTCGCCCGAGTTCGCCATGCTCGAGGCCTACCAGGCGTACGGCGACTACAACACGATGGCGGAGCTGACGCGCACGCTCATCCAAGACGCGGCATGGGCTACCAGCGGCGGCCACGTCGTGACCTGGGCCGACGGCACCGAGTACGACCTCGGCGGCGAGTGGGACTCGGTCTCGATGTACGAGAGCCTCACGGATGCCCTCACGCAGGCCGTCTCCGACGGTCGCGTTCCGTGGACCGGCGGTACCGACATCACTCCCGAGACTCCCCTCAACGAGCTGGCGGCTCTCGCCGAGCTGCTCGAGATCGAGGTGAAGCACCCCATCCACGGCAAGTACGTCGAGGAGCTGTGGGAGCACTTCGTCAAGGGCGGCCTGGAGCGGCCGACGTTCGTGCGCGACTTCCCGGTCGACACCTCGCCGCTGGTGCGCGCGCACCGCTCCAAGGTGGGCGTCGTCGAGAAGTGGGACCTCTACATCCGCGGCTTCGAGCTCGCCACCGGATACTCCGAGCTCGTCGACCCCGTCGTGCAGCGTGAGCGTTTCGTGGAGCAGGCCAGGCTGGCGGCGCAGGGCGACGACGAGGCGATGCGCCTCGATGAGGAGTTCCTGCGCGCCCTCGAGTTCGGCATGCCCCCGTCGGGCGGCATGGGCATGGGCATCGACCGCCTGCTGATGGCCCTGACGGGCCTTGGCATCCGGGAAACCATCCTCTTCCCCCTGGTGAAGTAGGCCAGCCGGCCCCGGCCCGCCCCCGGTCCCGCCCCCGCCCCCGCCCCGGCAGACCGGTGCGAAAACCGGAGTGGTCGCGCTCTCGCGCCGGGGACCGGAGGTTTTCGCCGGTATTCGTTCACACGTCCGGTTTTCGATGCGCTGGCTCAGGGGCGTATCCGCTTGCGGATGCGCCGGGCAGCTCTGCGCCCACAGGGGCCCCCGGCGTCGCGTGCTCCACATTTCCGTGCCTGCCACTCACGTGCATCCGGGATGCCGGCCACGATCGATGGATGCCCTCGATCGCCTCCGAACTGTCACGTCGTGGCGGACTCGCGACCCGTTCCCAACTGCGCGTCGTGGGCTGCTCCGCAAGGTCGTTACGGCGGTTCGCCGACGACGGGAACGCACGGAGCATCCGTCGTTCTTGGCTCGCCACTCCGCAGGCGGAGCCCGACGCGGTTCGCGCCGTCGAGCTCGGTGGCATCCTCGGCGGCGAAAGCGCACTCCGCTCATTCGGCGTGTGGGTGTCGCACAACACGGGGCTCTGCGTGGCGACCCCGCCCGGAGCAAGCCACCTGCCGACGCTCGGCGACGACGAGTACCGCGTCTATCCGCATGACTTCGCATGGCCGGAAGGAAAGCGATGGCGAACGGATATCGTCAGCGCCCTCGCGCAATTGGCGGCCCGCGTCGAGCCTGTGCATTTCATCGCCTCTGTGGACAGTGCACTGAACACGAACGTGATGACGGCTCCACAACTCGCCGACCTCTTCGCGCGACTGCCGCGGCGCTTTCGTCGCCTTCGTCGGTTGATCGAGCCGCGAGCCGAATCCGGACTCGAGTCCATCGTGCGGGTCGCCGCGATGCTCGAAGGTTGGAAGGTGGAGGTGCAAGTCGCCGTTCCACGAGTCGGGCGAGTCGACCTCGTCATCAATGGCTGGCTGGTGATCGAGACCGACGGCGACCAGTGGCATTCATCGGCCACGCAACGCGCGAAGGACCGCAGGCGCGACGCGGGGCTGGTCCGGCGGGGCATGCGGTGTCATCGGTTCGGCTATGCGCAGGTCATGGGAGACCTCGACGGATGCATCGAGATCATCCGCACGCTGCTGGCCGCGGGGCGACCCTGAGGTGCCGTGAAGACCGGAGGTGTCAACGAATACCGGCGAATTCCGCCGGTCTTCGTGACGAGAGCGCGATCACTCCGGTCTTCAATTCAGGGGTGTGACAGCAGCCACCGACCGACTGGCGTGTGCTGCCAGCCACCGGCACGCCGGGGGCGGCGGTCGGCCGGCGCCCTACCGCTGGAAGCGCTTCAGGTGCTCCTGGGTGAGCTGCTCCATCTGCTCGTCGGTGAGGTCGTCCATCTGCTTGGCCTCGCGCTTGTCGGTGTGCATCCACCGCAGAAACAGGATGATCAGCACCGGAATGTCCGCGATCTCCGCGATGAACCAGAGGAAGTCGCCCGAAAGGTGCTGGTCGTGCAGCGCCGTCGGGAACCACGACGGCAGCGCACCGCTCAGCGCGGTGGCGTGGTCGAGCACGGACTCGTTGAGGCGCAGCAGGATGCCCGGAATGGCATCCAGCACCAGCTCGACGAACGCGAGCATGAACTCCGCCGTGATGAACAGGCTCGTGCGCAGCAGCCCGCTGTCGGTGACCGGCAGCACCATGAGCAGACCGACAAGGGGGACCCCGATGGTGATCGCCGCCTCCCATCCCGGGTCCAGACGCAACGCGGCGGCGAAAGGAGTGAGGAACAGGCAGAACCCGACCAGTGCGACGACGGGGGCGAAGATGGCGTTGCCCATCAGCCGCACAGGCCACGACGTGAGGATGCGATCGAGCACTCGTGCGGGCGTTCCCGACAGGGCGGCACGTGCGAGGGAGACGGGTCTTCCGAGGGCCAGGAGTCCCGGCACGACGAACAGCAGGAACGCCACCCGAGTGGTGAACGCCCAGCGCAGCTCGGTGCTCCACGTGCCCAGAAACCCGAACTCGATCCACGCATAGGAGCCGAGGCCGAACACGTAGAACGCCACGGTCGGCCACGCGGGCCACCGCGTGCCGTTGCGACGCGCGGAGAACAGGCCGATCCCGTACAGCGCGGCCGCGACCACGATCAGCCCGAACGCGTAGGGGTTGAACGAGAACGTGGTGAGGAAGGTCAGTGCATCAGGCGTGAAAGGGCTCCGATTCGTGCGCGGGCTCGCGACCGTCGTGGCGCGACCTCGACGGTCGACGCTCGGCGGGGGATGCCGCCCAGGTCATTATCCGCCGCGCTTCTTGATGCCGGTGCCGAGAGCCGTGTCATGTCGACGGCTGGGCCTGCGCTGACGGCTGGGCCGGCGCCGACAGCCGGGCCAGCGTCGACGTCTGGACCGGCGCCGACAGCGCTGCCTTGCCGCCCGCCGGACCGGCGCCGACAACGACGCCCGCCCAAGCGCAACGGGCTGAGCGCTCGCGGGCAGACCGGTTCCACGGCGTACGATTTCAGCACGAAGCGGCCCGCGGCGGTCCGAACGTGCGCGTCGGCTGCGGAACGGGAGAAGGCGTGACACAGCATCGCGAGCCAGGACACTCCGCGACCCGCGAGCCGGGCCTCGCCGGCCTGAGCGGAGTCGAGGTCGGCATCCGGGCGATCGACCGCTACGCGGCGGCCCACGACGCATCCCACTATCTGCTGGTGCCCGAAGCCGTCGTGAAGCCCCGGAGCCTCGACGAGGTGCGGGCCGTGTTCGACGCTGCGCGGGCATCCGGGCGCAGCATCACGTTCCGCTCCGGCGGCACGAGCCTGTCGGGCCAGGGCGTGACCAACGCCCTGCTCGTGGACACCAGGGGTGCCTTTCGCGGCATCCGCATCGACGACGACGGCAGGCGCGTCGCCGTGCAGCCAGGCGCCACCGTACGTGCCGTGAACACGCGACTCGCCAGACGCGGCCACCGCCTCGGACCCGACCCGGCGAGCGAGATCGCCTGCACCATCGGCGGCGTCATCGCCAACAACTCGTCCGGCATGGCCTGCGGCATCACCGAGAACAGCTATCGCACCGTCGAGTCGCTGCTGTTCGTGCTGCCCAGCGGCACCGTCGTCGACACCGCTCTGCCGGATGCCGACGATCGCCTTCGCGACGCGGAGCCCGCGCTGCATGCGGGCCTGCTCGAGCTCCGGCACCAGCTGCTCGCGTCGCCCGAGGCCACGGCCGAGGTGCGTCGCCAGTTCTCCATGAAGAACACGATGGGCTACGGCATCAATGCGCTTGTTGACTTCGAGCGTGCGATCGACATCCTCGCCCACCTGGTCATCGGCAGCGAGGGCACGCTCGCGTGGGTCGCCGAGGCGCGCTTCGTCACAGTGCCGCTGCGTCCCGCCATCGCGACCGGGCTGCTCGTGTTCCCGAGCCTGGCCGATGCGACGGCCGCGCTGCCCGACCTGGTGCGCGTCGGCCCGGCGACGATCGAGTTGATGGATGCCGCCTCCCTCCGCGTCGCGCAGGCCGCGCACGACGCCCCCGACAGCATCCGCCGCCTTCAGGTGGTGAACCACACGGCGTTGCTGGTCGAGTTCCAAGCCCCCACCGCCGCCGAACTCGACGACGTTCTGAGTGCCGCCCGGCCCGCGTTGGACGCGTTGCAGCTCGCCGCCCCGGCCGACCTCTCGTCCGACCCGGCAGAGCGCGCAGCGCTCTGGCACGTGCGCAAGGGCCTGTACGCCACCATCGCCGGCGCTCGCCGGCCGGGCACCACCGCGCTCCTCGAGGACATCGTCGTACCGGTCGATCGCCTGCTCGACACGTGCACGGCGTTGACCGCGCTCTTCGAGCGGCACGGCTACGACGACGCCGTGGTCTTCGGACACGCCAAAGACGGCAACCTGCACTTCATGATCACCGAGGACTTCGGCGACGCCGACTCGATGCGCCGCTACCGTGCGTTCACCGACGATCTCGTCGACCTCGTGCTGGCGCAGGGCGGGTCGCTCAAGGCCGAGCACGGCACGGGCCGCGTGATGGCGCCCTTCGTGCGCCGCCAGTACGGCGACGAGCTCTACGAGGTGATGCTGCGCATCAAGCACCTGGCGGATCCGACCGGCATGTTGAACCCCGGTGTGCTGCTCGTGGACGACCCGGAGCACTATCTGCGCGACATCAAGACCGCACCGCGGGTCGAGGTCGAGGTGGACCGTTGCGTGGAGTGCGGCTACTGCGAGCCGAGCTGCCCCAGCAAGGACCTCACGCTCACGCCGCGCCAACGCATCGTGCTGCGCAGGGAACTCGCCACGGCGAAGGCCGCCGGCGACACGGAGCTGGCCGCGCAGCTGGAGCAGGACTACGGCTACGACGGCGTCGACACCTGTGCCGTCGACGGCATGTGCGCCGTCGCCTGCCCGGTCGGCATCAACACAGGCGACCTCGTGCGCCGGCTCAGGGCGGAGACGCGCACGCCTGCGCTCGACCGCACGTGGCGCACCGCAGCGCGGCATTGGAATGCCTCCACGCGCGCCGCATCCGCCGCGCTCACCGTCGCGCATGCGGTGCCGGCATCGCTCGTCGGCGCCGCGACCGACCTCGGCAGAGCAGTGCTCGGCAAGGACGTGGTGCCGCACTACGACGCGGGGCTCCCGGGCGGCGGTCGCGTGCGCAGCACAGTGGCGGCGGAGATGGGCGCACCAACCGCCTCCGCCGCTGCAGCCGCCGCCGGGGCCATCGCTTCTGCCGCAACGACCGCAGCCAAAGCCAGCACCACCGCCTCAGAAACCGCGGTGGGCGCGCCCGACGCCGTGCTGTTCTCCGCCTGCGTCGGCACCATGTTCGGGCCGGAGGCGGGCGGCATCGGCGCCACGCAGGCGCTCCTCAGCCTGGCCGAGCGCGCCGGTGTGTCCCTCGCCGTGCCCGACGGCATCGACGGTCTGTGCTGCGGCACCCCGTGGAAGTCGAAGGGTCACCTCGACGGCTACCGCGAGATGTCGCACCGCGTGCTCACCGCTCTGCACGCGGCGAGCGACGGCGGACGGCTGCCGATCGTCTGCGACGCGGCATCCTGCACCGAGGGTCTCGAGACCATGCAGAACCTCGCGGCGGAGGCCGGCGCCGGGTTGCGTTTCGTCGACGCCACTCAGTTCACCCGCGACACCCTGCTGCCGCAGCTCGCGGTCACCTCGCGACTGGGTTCTCTCGCCGTGCACCGCACCTGCTCGACGACCGCGCTGCATGTGGACGACGCGCTGAACGCGGTGTGCGCATTCGTCGCCGAGGAGGTGTACGAACCGGATGCCTGGGGGTGCTGCGCCTTCGCGGGCGACCGTGGCATGCTGCATCCCGAGCTCACGGCCTCCGCAGCGTCCGCCGAGGCCGTCGAGGTCACGACACGCGAGTTCGACGCCTACGTGTCGGCGAACCGCACGTGCGAGCTCGGGATGTCCAGAGCGACAGGGCGCCCGTATCGGCACGTTCTCGAGGTGCTCGAGGAGGTCACGCGGCCGGTCGCCCCCGTCGGATAGCGGCGGCGCGGCCGGCACTCGGCGCGGCGCGCCGGCATCGCCGGCTCACACCGTGGCGGGGGCGCTCAGCCCCATGGTGCGCGGCGCTAGTTCGGACTGCAGCACGAGGGCGGCGCCGCCGACCGCAGCGGCGTCGGATACATCGGCCGACAGCCGCACCGCCACCTGGTGCTGTGCGCGGCCGAAGAAGTCGCTCTCCAGCCGAGCGCTGATCGCGCGCACGTAAGCGGGTCCGGCGACGGCGAACGCCGGCCCGGCCAGCGACACGGAGTCGAGGTCGAACAGGTTGGCCATGGTCAGAACCCCGGATGCCAGGTGTGCCGCCGATCTGTCGATAAGCGCGCCCGCGCCCCGATCGCCGCGCACCGAGGCCTTCGCGATCAGGCGGAAGTCGTCGAAGTCGTCATTGCCGGACAGCCCGAGGCGCTCGGCCTCTCCGCCCTCGCGCGCGCTTCGGGCTATGGCGCTCGGACCGGCGACCTCTTCCAGCACGGTCTCGGCGCCGTTCGCATCCGTCACGACGATCTGGCCGAGCTCGGCGGCGTTCGAGCTCGCACCCCTGAACACGATGCCGTCGATGAGCACGCCGGCTCCGATGCCCGATCCCATGTAGACGCTGGCGTGCGCCACGGCGCCGTCGAGCTTGCCGCCCCAGAAGTCGCCGATCGCGGCCGCGGTCGCATCGTTGTCGAGCACGACCGGAAGGCCGACGGCGGTCGACAGCATCGACCTGATGGGCGCATCCGCCCATGCCGAGAGATGCGGAGAGTGCAGGATCGCACCGCGCGCCAGGTCGAGGGGGCCGGGGGCGGCGATGCCGACCCCGACGACCGACGCCTTGTCGACGCCGAGTCCGTCGAGCGTGTTGCGAATCTCCTGCGCCAGCCGTTCGATCATGCCGCCCGGCTCGTCGCCGTCCATGCCCGGCGTGCGCGTTCGGCCGACGATGGCGCCGACGAGGTCGGCCACCACGTAGGTGATGGATTCGCGCCCGATCTGAACACCGACCGCGAACCGCGAGCTCGGATTCACGTCGAGCATCACAGGGCGCTTGCCGCCCGTCGATTCCCCGTGGCCGGTCTCCACGACGAGGCCGTCGCTGAGCAGCTGGCGCACGACCGTCGACATCGTCGCCTGCGTGAGACCGGTGGCCTCTGCCAGTGAGACGCGGCTGATCGGCCCCTGGGCCCTGATCAGGTCGAGCACCAGACCCCTGCTCGTGCCGCCCACGAGCGCACCCCGTTGCGATGCCACCCCGTCCCCCTTTCGTGAAGTCTTGACGAATCTTCGCACATGGCGACTAACTTGACACACTTTATAAAGTGGCCTAAGAAAGAGCCAGCCGCAACGACGCGCACCGTCAACGTGAGCCTCGGCGGCAGCGGTGAGCTCCTTGCACCGCACCCCTCACGGTCAACGAAAGGACAAGGATGTCAACACACAGCACGCGACGCCGCCTCGGTGTCGCTCTGGTCGCGGTCGCCACCGCGGCCACGCTCGCGCTCTCGGGATGTTCGTCGGACGGCGGCTCGAAGAGCGCGTCTGGCACCACCTCGGTCACGCTGTTCAGCGGTCAGGTCGGCAACTTCGTCGAGAACTTCAACCCCCTCAACAACACGGGCGCTTACCTGCAGCCCACGAACGGCGTGCTCTACGAGCCGCTGTTCTACTACAACAAGGCCCGCGCGGGTAAGCCGGTGCCGCTGCTCGGCACCTCCTACAGCTGGAACTCCGACGGCACCGTGCTCACCGTCAAGGTGCGTCAGGGCGTCAAGTGGTCCGACGGCAAGGCGGAGACCGCCGACGACGTCGTGTACTCCCTCAATCTCGTCTCGGACAACCCGGCGCTGAACACCTCGGGCACCAAATGGGTGGCGAAGAAGACCGCGGACGACACCGTCGTCATCACCTTCCCGGCCACATCGTTCACCCTCGAGCCGCAGATCCTCGGCAACGAGCCGATCGTGCCGCAGAGTATCTGGTCGAAGATCTCCGACCCCACCAAGGTGACCAACGTGCACCCGGTCGGCACCGGCCCCTACATGCTGAAGAGCTTCACGCCGCAGAGCTTCGTGCTCGAGAAGAACCCGAACTACTGGGGCACAGGCGACAACGCGCCGAAGGTCGACGAAGTGCGCTACATCTCGCTGGCGAACGCGGATGCCGCCACCTCGGCACTGCAGGCTGGCCAGACCGACTACATGGGCTCGTTCCTCCCGACGCTGAAGAGCATCATGGCGAAGAACAAGAACCTCAGCTACTCCAACTCGCCGCAGGCGACCACCGCGCTGTTCACGTGCGAGAACGCCTCGCTCGGCTGCACCGGACCGCAGACCGACACCGCCGTTCGGCAGGCGATGTACTACGCGATGGATCGCAAGCAGCTCGACACGCAGGCCGCGGCCGGCTTCAGTGCACCGGCATCCCCGTCTCTGCTGCTCAACACGGTGAACAAGTCGCAGATCACGAGCCCCGACTACATGGAGGTTCCGCAGACCGCTGACGTCTCCAAGGCCAAGAGCCTGCTCGAGGCCGACGGCTGGAAGCTCGGATCGAACGGGTATTACGCGAAGAACGGCCAGGAACTCGACCTCACCATCAACGTCGTGTCCGGCTGGACCGACTACGACACGATCTGCCAGCTGCTGCAGGGTCAGTTCAAGGCGGCCGGAATCAAGCTCGCCGTCAATCAGATGGCGCAGAACGCGTGGAGCCAGGCCGAGTCGACCGGCAAGTTCCAGATGTCGATGAACTCCGTCAACATGGGCGTCTCGAGCGACCCGTACTACCAGTACAGCGCGTACCTCGCGTCGTCGGCCACGGCCAAGGTCGGCAGCCCCGCTCCGTCGACCAACACGACGCGCTACTCGAACGCCGCTGTCGACGCCGCTGTGAAGAAGCTCGCCACCACCAACGACGAGTCGGTGAAGCAGGCCGCGTACAAGACGATCCAGGACCAGATCGTCAAGGACATGCCGTACGTGCCGGTGTACGTGAACTCCGCGCTCGCCGAGTACAACAACTCGCGCGCCACCGGATGGCCGACCCAGAACAACCAGTACGCATTCCCGCTTCCGTGGGGCGGCAACTGGGGTGTCGGAATCGTTCTCAAGACGATCCGCCCGGTGAAGTAACCACAACGCGACAGGGACCGGAGTCGGGTGGGTGCCAAGGGCATCCACCCGGCCCCGGTCGCGCAGAAAGCAGACAGAAATGCGGTTCTACCTGCAGAAGATCGCGTTCTACGTCGTCGCGCTCTGGGCGGCGGTCACGATCAACTTCTTCATTCCTCGCATGATGCCCGGCAATCCGGTCGACATCATGATGAACAAGATGTCGGCGGCGGGCATGACGATCGCCCCGGGCACCAGGCACGCCCTCGAGATCGAGCTCGGCGGCGGAAGCGGCAACATCCTGCAGCAGTACGGCGACTACATCGTCAACCTGCTGCACGGAAACCTCGGCATCTCGTCGAGCAACTACCCGGAACAGGTCACGACGATGATCGGCCAGGCGCTGCCCTGGACGATCGCGCTGGTCGGGCTCGCCACAGTGATCTCGTTCATCCTCGGCGTCGGTCTCGGCATGCTCGCCGGCTGGAAGCGCGGGTCGTGGCTCGACAACCTCATTCCGGTCACCACGATGTTCCAATCGGTGCCGTACTTCTGGCTCGCGCTGATCCTCGTGCTGGTGTTGACCAGAGTGATTCCGCTGTTCCCCTATGCGGGCGGCTACAACGTCGCGACGACCACCCCGGGCTTCTCACTCGACTTCATCGGCAGCGCCATCTACTACGGCTTCCTCCCCGCCCTCACGATCGTGCTCTCCTCGATCGGCGGCTGGATGCTCGGCATGCGCAACATGATGGTCTCCACGCTCTCCGAGGACTACATCGTCACGGCGGAGGCGAAGGGCCTCAACCCGCGTCGCGTGCGCATGACCTACGCGGCGCGCAACGCGGTGCTGCCGTCGCTCTCCGGATTCGCCATCTCGCTCGGCTTCGTCGTCGCCGGGTCGATCGTGACCGAGCAGGTGTTCAGCTACCCCGGCATCGGGCAACTGCTGTTCTCCTCCGTCTCGAACAACGACTACACGCTCATGCAGGGTGTGTTCCTCGTGATCTCACTCTCGGTGCTCGGCGCGAATCTCGTCGTCGACGTGCTGAACGGCATCATCGACCCGCGCACCCGCGCGCGGTCTTAGGAGGGCCCTGACATGGCATCCACACTCGTCGCGACCGAGGTCGCACCGCCCAAGGCCACGTCGAAGCGCAGCTTCGCCCGGCTCATGCCGTCCCGATCGCCGAAGCTCATCGCCGGCCTGATCATCGCGGGCGTCATCATCCTGTGGGGCATCGTCGGGCCCCTGCTCGTCGGCGACCCGACCGCGATCAGCACCGACTTCTTCGCTCCACCGTCGGCGCAGCACTGGCTGGGAACCACCCAGACCGGCGCGGATGTCTGGACGCAGATCGCGTACGGCGTGCGCGGCTCGCTGATCATCGGCTTCGCCGTCGGCGTGCTCGCGACCGTGCTCTCGGCGTTCTTCGGCATCCTCGGCGCCTACATCGGCGGATTCGTCGACGAAGGCTTCTCGCTCTTCACCAACGTGGTGCTCGTCATCCCCGGTCTGCCGCTCGTCATCGTGATCGGCAGCTACGTTCCGCAGGAACAGCGGGGCCTTTTTCTCATCGCCCTGGTTCTGGCGATCACAAGCTGGGCAGGATCGGCCCGCGTGCTCAGGGCCGTCACACTGTCTCTGCGCAACCGCGACTACGTCGCCGCATCGAAAGTCGCGGGGGAGAAGACGTGGCGGGTACTGGTCGTGGAGATCCTGCCCAACCTCATCCCTGTGATGGCGTCGCAGTTCGTCTTCGCCGTCATCTTCGCGATCCTCGGCGAGGCGGGGCTGTCGTTCCTCGGCCTCGGCGCCAACAACACGTTCACCCTCGGCACCATCCTGTTTCAGGCCTACAACGACCTCGCGCTCACACAGGGTGCGTGGTGGTGGTTCGTGCCGCCGGGACTCGTCATCGCGCTGTTCGGTGCGGCGCTCTCGCTGATCAACTTCTCGATCGACGAGATCATCAACCCGAAGCTGCGCAACCAGACCAGGGCAGCACGCAAGTCGTGGGGACTCACGTCGGAGCAGATCAAGCGCCTCGAGAAGGAGGACATCAAGTGAGCCAGGCAACGAGCATCCGCCCGCCGCGCAGAGAGACCGACCCCGTGCTCACGATCGATGATTTCAGCGTCGACTACCTCGGCGAGCGCACGACCCATGCGGTGAAGAACGTGTCGCTCACGCTCGGACGCGGCGAGGTGCTGGGACTGGCGGGCGAGTCCGGCTGCGGCAAGTCCACGCTGGCCTACGGGGTGACCCGGCTGCTCAAACCGCCGGCGCTGATCACCTCGGGGTCCGCCACGTTCCACTCCCGTGAGGGCTACAGCGTCGACCTCGCATCGCTCGGCGGCGCCGACCTTCGGGCGTTCCGCTGGGACAAGATCTCGATGGTGTTCCAGGGCGCGATGAACTCGCTGAACCCGGTGATCTCCGTCCAGGCCCAGCTCGAAGACATCTTCACGACTCATCGCCCCGAGATGAAGTGGAAGGAACGCAGACAGGTCGCTGGAGATCTGCTGGAACGCGTCGGCGTCGATCGCTCGCGCCTGAAGTCGTTCCCGCACGAGCTCTCCGGCGGCATGCGTCAGCGCGTCATGATCGCGATGGCGATGGCGCTCGACCCGCAGGTGATGATCATGGACGAGCCGACCACCGCGCTCGACGTGGTCGTGCAGCGCGAGATCCTCGACGAGATCACCAGGCTGCGCTCCGAGCTCGGATTCGCCGTCATCTTCATCACGCACGACCTTCCCCTGCTGCTGGAGATCAGCGATCGGATCGCGGTCATGAAGGGCGGCGAGATCGTCGAGCTCGGCGACGCCTACGAGCTCTACACCAACCCGCAGCATCCCTACACGAAACGGCTCCTGGCCTCCTTTCCGTCGCTGACGGGCGAGCGCGGGGACTTCATCCGTACAGGCGTCGCCGACGCCCGCCTCGGCGTCGAGGATGCCGTGACCGCCGTCGCGCACAGCGAAGGAGCCGACCGATGACCACGCTCGAATTCAAGAACGTCACCAAGCGGTACAAGGTGCGCGGCGCGGGCGGCGCTCGCGAGCTGCTGGCCGTGAACGATGTGAGCTTCACACTCGAGTCGGGCAAGACCGTCGCGCTCGTCGGTCAGTCCGGGAGCGGCAAGTCGACGATCGCGAAGCTGCTGCTCCAGCTCGAGCATCCGAGTGAGGGGCGCATCCTTCTCGACGGTGCACCCGTCAGGCGTGCAGGGAGAGGGCTGCAGGACTATCGGCACCAAGTGCAGATGGTGTTCCAAGACCCGTTCGCCTCGCTCAACCCCTACCACTCGATCTGGCACCACCTCGCCAGGCCGCTCAGGCTGCACGGTCGCGCGCGAACCCGTCGCGAGGTCGATGCCGGAGTCGAGAGGCTGCTCGAGCGCGTGCGGCTGACCCCCGCCGAGGAGTTCGCGGACAAGCACCCGCACGAGCTGTCTGGCGGTCAGCGCCAGCGCGTGGCCATCGCCCGCGCGCTGGCGCCGGCTCCCACCATGCTCATCGCCGACGAGCCGGTCTCGATGCTCGACGTGTCGATCCGACTCGGCGTGCTCAACCTGCTCGCCGGGCTGCAGCGCGAGGAGAACCTCGGCGTGCTCTACATCACCCACGACCTCGCGACGGCCAGGCACTTCTCCGACGAAATCCTCGTGATGTACAAGGGCGAGATCGTCGAGCGCGGACCGTCCGACGAGGTCATCCTCAACCCGCAGCACGACTACACGAAGCTGCTCGCCGCCGCGGCGCCGAACCCCGAGCGCCGGCTGGCCCAGATCGCGGGATAGAGCCGCGCTTACCGCGGCCGGCGTCCCACCACGTCCTGAAACACACAGAAAGCACCGAACCACCACCATGCGCCTCCCTTCCACCTTCGCCCCGTTCGCCGGCCCCTGGCACCTGACCGCCACAGGCGGTGACGTGCCGCACGGGTTCCCTCGCGAACCCGTGCCCGCCGTCGTGCCCGGTCTCGTGCACACCGACCTGCTGCGAGCCGGACTCATCGCCGACCCGTTCGACGGCGACAACGAAGCAGCCCAGCAGTGGATCGGCAGCACGCAGTGGCGCTATTCGACGACGTTCGACTGGGCGGACGACGGCAGCACGAGGCACGACCTCGTGGCTCTCGGACTCGACACCGTGGCGACGATCGAGCTCAACGGTCAGCTGGTCGCACGCACCGAGAACCAGCATCGCAGCCACCGGTTCGACGTGCGGCACCTGGTGCGCGAGGGGGCGAACGAACTGACCGTCACGTTCGCTCCGCCTGTGACGGAGGCCGAACGCAGGGACGCCGAGCACGGAGCGTGGCCGCACGTCAACCACCACCCCTTCAACCAGCTGCGCAAGACGGCCTCCACCTTCGGCTGGGACTGGGGCATCGACGTCGCCTCCAGCGGCATCTGGCAGCCGATCGGAATCGAGTCATGGAGCGGCATCCGCATCGCCTCGGTGCGGCCTCTCGTCGGCGTCGACGGCACGGACGGCGTCGCGACGGTGCACGTCGAGGTGGAGCGGGACGCGGTGTCGGAGCACGCGCCCATTCACCTCGAGGTGCGCGTCGGCGAGGCACGGAGCGCCGTCACGGTCGCTGCCGGGGAGGTGTCGGCATCCGTCGCCGTGCGGGTGGCCGACGCGAAGCTGTGGTGGCCGATCGGGCACGGCGAGCAGCCGCTGTACGACGTCACGGTCGCCGTGACCGGAATGCCCGCAGCCCGCTGGGCAGGCCGCATCGGCTTTCGCACGGTCGAGGTCGACACCGCGCCCGACGCTTCCGGCAACCGCTTCGTGGTGCGGGTGAACGGCGAGGACGTGTTGATCAGGGGCGTCAACTGGATTCCGGACCACGCCTTCGTCACCGAACTGAATCGCGATCGCTACGTGCGAAGGCTGGCAGACGCGCTCGAGGCCAACGTGAACCTGCTGCGGGTGTGGGGCGGTGGGTTCTACGAGTCCGACGACTTCTACGAGCTCGCCGACGAAGCGGGCCTGCTCGTGTGGCAGGACTTTCTGTTCGCGTGCGCCGCGTACTCCGAAGAGGAATGGTTGGCGAACGAGGTCGAGGCGGAGGCGCGCGAGCAGATCGCGCGCTTGGCGCAGCATCCGTCGCTCATCATCTGGAACGGCAACAACGAGAACATCTGGGGCTACGTCGAGTGGGGCTGGCGAGAGGCCCTCGGCGATCGCGGGTGGGGCGACGGGTATTACCGCGATCTCTTCCCTCGGCTGCTCGCCGAGCTCGATCCGACAAGGGCGTACTCGCCCGCGAGCCCGTACTCGTTCGTCGACTACGCGCATCCGAACGACGAGCGCAACGGAACCATGCACATCTGGGACGTCTGGAACCAGCGCGACTACACCGCCTACCGCGACTACGCCCCGCGTTTCGTCAGCGAGTTCGGTTTCCAGGGGCCGCCGGCGTGGTCCACGCTGACACGCGTGGTGCACGACGAGCCGCTGGCACCGTATGGACACGAGATGCTCGTGCACCAGAAGGCGGAGAGCGGCAACCTCAAGCTCGAGCTGGGCATGGCTCCCCACCTGCCGGCGCCGCGCGGCATCGAGGAGTGGCATTGGGCGACCCAGCTCAATCAGGCGCACGCCATCCGCTTCGGCGTCGAGCACTTCCGGTCGCTGACCCCGCACAACACGGGCACGATCCTGTGGCAGCTCAACGACGACTGGCCCGTCGTGTCGTGGGCCGCCGTCGACTTCGATGAACACCGCAAGCCGCTCTGGCACGCCATGCGCGACGCATACGCACCGCGTCTGGCCACGATCCAGCCTCGCGACGGCGGCCTCGCGCTCGTGCTCGTGAACGACTCCGCGAATGCCTTCGCCGGCACCGCGCTCCTCACCCGACGGAGCCTCGCCGGCGCCGTCCTCGGGGTGGCGCGCGTCGAGGTCGACGTCGCTGCGCGTTCCGTGTCGACGTACGCGCTGCCCTCCGAGGTCGCCGCGATCGGCGACGCCGGCGACGAGCTGGTGGTCGCCGACCTCGACGGATTCGGTCGGGCCGTGCACGACGGCGCCGACGTGATCGCGCAACGGCTCGCTCCCGACGCGGCGGAGGCATCCGCCGTGCGCACCGAGGGCGGCTATCGGGTTTCGGTGCGTGCGCGCTCGTACCTGCGCGACGTGTTCCTCGCCGTCGACCGTCTCGACCCGGCGGCTCGCGTCGACGCGGGGCTCGTCTCGCTGCTGGCGGGCGAGGTCGCGGTCTTCCACGTCGCCAGCGAGGCCGACCTCGATCCGGGGCTCTTCACGCGCTGGCCCGTCCTGGCATCGGCCAACGCACTGCTTCGATGAGTGCAGTCGAGGTGGTCGGCGATACTGATGCCATGAGCGCAGCATCCGTCGGCCCCGCGGTGATCGGCATGGCGTTCGTGCGTTCCCCGAGCGGAGTCGATCCGTTCTACAGCGAGATCATCGCGGGCATGGAAGACACGGTGCATCCGCGCGGGATGCAGGTGCTCATGCAGACCGTTCCGAGCCAGGCCGATGAGCTCGCGGTGTATCGGCACTGGGTGAGCGCCGGCATCGTCGCGGGCATCGCGCTCAGCGACCTCACGGTCGACGACTCGCGCGGCCCACTGCTCAACGAGCTCGGCGTGCCGCACGTCACGCTCGGCGAGCCGACGGATGCCGCGGGCGGGGCCGTCGTGCGCGTCGACAACGCGGCGGCGACGGTTCGTGCTGTGCACGAGCTCGCCGATCTGGGTCATCGTCTGATCGGTCGCGTCTCCGGCCCGGAGCGCCTCGTGCACACTCAGTCACGCACCGCCGCGTTCGCCGACGCCATGGCGGCCGTCGGCGGCACGGCGTTCACGGCCGTCGGCGATTACTCGCCGGAAAGCGGAGCTGCAGGCCTTCGCCTGCTGCTGAGCGGGGCCGAGAGACCGACGGCGATCATCTTCGACAACGACGTGATGGCGGTGGCGGGCCTCGAGGAGGCCGCCCGGCTCGGGGTGCGGGTGCCGGAGGAGCTTTCGGTGGTCGCGTGGGACGACTCGACGCTGTGCCGCCTCGCGACGCCGATGCTGTCCGCCATGAGCCATGACGTGCGAGAGCTCGGCGGTCTCGCCGCCGAGGCGCTGCTCACGGTGATCGACGGCGGTCAGCCGCAAGACGTCACGGCTCCGCTGGCCGAATTCGTCGCACGCGGTTCGACGGCCGCGCTGTCCGAGCCCTCATCCGTCTGAGGGTCTGCACGGCGAACGCGAAGCCGCAGCGCGCGTATCCTTGAACCACTATGGACGGCGTGTGGGCAGGCATCATCTGGGCTCTGGCGCCGACGATTCTCGTCGGGCTGGTCTTCTGGGTCGTGATGCGCTCCGTCGTGCATGCCGACCGCAACGAGCGCAAGGCGTATGCCAAGGTCGAGGCCCAGGAGCGGGCACGGCGCGGGCTCGCACCCAAGAGCTGAGGACCTGCAGCGCGAGGTGGGTGGGGGCATCCTCGCCCACGGCAGCTCCGACGCTTCTCACCCGTCGCGGTGGATCACTGTGCCGCGCAGCCTCTGCGGTTTCCCGGAGTGCTAGCGTCGGCGAAGCCGGGGCACGCCGCGAGTCGACCATCGCGACCCGGGCAGGGGTGCGATCGGAGCCTCGGGGGAGCAGATGCAGAGCGGAACGCTGACGACGATCATCATCATCGCCGCGCTGGTCATCGACTTCGCGCTGCGCATCGTCGCCATCATCGTCATTCCGCGCAACCGCCGGCCCACCTCGGCCACGGCGTGGCTGCTCGCGATCTACTTCATCCCGTACTTCGGCTGGCTGTTCTTCCTGCTCATCGGCAGTTTCAAGCTGCCGAAGATCCGCAGGCTGCGGCAGCAGCAGATCAACGAGATCATCCTGGAGTCCACCGACGGCATCGAGCTGGTGCGTCGCGACCGCCCATGGCCCGGCTGGCTGCAGTCGGTGGTCACGCTCAACCGCAATCTCGGCGCGATGCCGCTCGTCGGCGGCAACACGGCATCCCTCATCGGCGAATATCAGGGCTCGCTGGATGCCATGACGGCGGCCGTCAACGCCGCCTCCCGTTACGTGCACGTCGAGTTCTACATCCTCAGCTGGGACCAGACGACCGGCCCGTTCTTCGACGCGCTCGAGAATGCGGTGAAGCGCGGCGTCATCGTTCGAGTGCTGCTCGATCACATCGCATCGCGTCGTACGCGCGACTACGCGCGCACCATCAAGCGGCTGACGAGCATGGGGGCCACGTGGCACCTGATGCTTCCCGTGCAGCCGCTCAAGGGCAAGTACCAGCGGCCCGACCTGCGCAACCACCGCAAACTGCTCGTCGTCGACGGGCACATCGGGTTCATGGGCTCGCAGAACGTGATCGACCGCAGCTACAACAAGCGCAAGAACATCAAGCGCGGCCTCAAGTGGAAAGAGCTCGTCACCCGGCTTCAAGGTCCGATCGTGAGCGGTCTCAACGCCATCTTCATCACGGACTGGTATCTCGAGACCGGCGAGCTTCTCGGACGCGAGCGAGACATCGCCGCTCCCGTGCGCTCCGACGATGAGCTGGACTGCCAGCTCGTGCCCTCCGGCCCCGGCTTCAGCGGCGAGAACAACCTGAAGCTGTTCCTGGCCCTGCTCTATTACGCGACGGAGCGCATCATCATCACGTCGCCGTACTTCGTGCCAGACGAGGCGATGCTCGCCGCGCTCACCACAGCGGTGCAGCGCGGTGTGCAGGTCGAGCTGTTCGTCTCGGAGATCGGCGACCAGGGGCTCGTCTATCACGCCCAGCGCTCCTACTACGAGCAACTGCTGCGGGCGGGCGTCGTCATCTGGATGTACAAGGCGCCGTACATCCTGCACGCCAAGCACTTCACGATCGACGACGAGGTCGCGGTCATCGGATCGAGCAACATGGACATGCGCTCGTTCCAGCTCAACGCCGAGATCTCCCTCATGGTGCACGGTGCGTCGTTCGTGTCGGCGATGCGCGAGGTGGAGCAGGGCTACCGGGAGGCCAGCAAGCAGCTGACGCTCGACGAATGGCTCGGGCAGTCCCTGGGATCGACGGTGCTCGACAACCTCGCGCGGCTCACGTCCGCGCTGCAGTGAGCGCGGGCCGTTCGCGGCCGTCGCACTACGGTCGTCCAGGGCGCCGGATGCCCGACCGGCCTGTGGAGAACGCGTGCTGTCCACCCCGGTTCGATACGCTGGCCCAACCGCACAGGCAGGCACCATGAGGCCGGCCAGACCCACGGAGCACCACGATGAGGAGTGAACGCCGATGAGTCAGCAGTATCCCCAGCATCCCGCATATCCGCAGGCGCCGGTCGATCTGAAGCGCACGAGCGTGCTCGGCGCATGGGGCGCGAGAATCGTGTTGATCGTGGTCGGCGCCTGTGCGCTCGTGTCCGTGGTGTTCATCTTGTTCGGCAGCGGCGGCGACACCATCGCGCGCGTCATCATCACCGACGTGGCCCTCATCCTCTTCGCGCTGCTCGTCTGGCTCGACACCGCGATCGGCGCGTACCGGCCGGAGTGGTTCGAGTTCGCGTCGCTCGGTGTGGATGCCTACCTGCTGCTGATCTGGATCGTCGCGGTCTGGACGGCGTCGGAGCCCGACAGCGCGTACGGCTCTTACGGATCGGGCGACGACAGCATGCCGTTGTGGCTCGCCGGCTGGCTGGGATTCCTCTGCCTGCTCTTCGTGCGCGTCATGCTCGCGCTCGTCGATCTCGTGCGGATCCTCGTCGGACGCTGGACCTCCACCGTCACCCGGTCGCTGGGATTCGTCGCAGGCATCTCCTTCGGCATCATCGCCGTGATGGTCACCATCCCCACACCGCGACCGTTCAACCACCTGTGGGACTGGATGTACTACGGCCGCATCGTGGCGGCACTCGCGGTGATCGGCGGTGTCGCCCTCGTGCTCATCCCGCTCTGGAGCCTGCTCATCAACCGGGGCCACCGCACGAGCGCACCCGCGCCGCACTATCCGACTGCCGTGCCGCCGGCGTACGTTCCGGGCGCGCCCGGCGCCTACCTGCCCGGCGCACCCGCCGCGCCCGTACCCGGCGCCCAGCCGTCGGGAGCGCAGGCGGGCTCGGCGCCCGCACAAGCAGCGGCGGCGGCAGCTTCCGCGCCGGCCGCGACGGCGACGCCGGCGGGTCCCACCGCGCCGGCCGCGCCCGCCGGCGCCGTTCCCGTCGCACCCGCGACGGCGCCGGCCGCTGCTTCAGCCGCCACGTCGCCGCATCCGCCCCTTGCCTGGCCGCGGCTCGCGGATGGGCGGCTGGTGCCGGCCGGCCCCGATGGTGCACCGGCGTTCGAGCAGGTGCGTGGGCTGC
The DNA here is from genome assembly GCF_007859675.1 of Humibacter ginsenosidimutans. GTDB lineage: Bacteria > Actinomycetota > Actinomycetes > Actinomycetales > Microbacteriaceae > Humibacter > Humibacter ginsenosidimutans. Next base: position 2,257,596 of record NZ_CP042305.1, on the reverse strand, counting down.
CGCTCACCTGGCCCGTCCACGTGGACGGCACGCGCGTGCCGGCCGGACCCGACGGGCATCCGCTCTATCACTGACGCTCGCGTGGCGCCCCGGCGCTCGTGCGACGCTCCGAGCCTGTGCGGCGCTCCTGTGCCCGTCTGACGGGTCGGGGCGCCTCTGCGCCAGAGGGAAGGAACTGGGCGGTTAGTTTCAGCGGCGCGGCTTGAGTCTCACGGTCGGCATCGTGGGAGCCGGAAGCGGGTTTCCCGGGTAGCCGGCGACCGTGCCGAAGCGGCCGGAGGCATCCTCGCCGTCGATCACCTCGCGCTGCCACTCATCACGCGAGGCGACGATCTCGTCGTGGTCGCGGCCGATGAAGTTCCACCACATCACGATCTGCTCGCCGAGCGGCTCGCCGCCCAGCAGCAGGATGCGTGCCCCGCCCACCGACGACAGCCGCAGCAGCCTGCGCCCAGGCGGCACGTAGGCGAGGTGACGGTGCGGCACCTCGACGCCCTCGACGCTGATATCGCCGAGGTCGAGAAGGATGCCGTGCTCGAACTCGGCCCGCACGTCGAGCATGAGCGTGGCACCGGCATCCAGGTCGAGCTGGGCGCCGACGAGAGGACTGAACACCGTGGCGTCGGCGGATGCCCCGGCCAGCTCCCCGATGAACACGCGCGCGACGGCGCCTCCGATCCGCACCGGCGTGGGCAGCGTGCGCTCGAAGAACGGCGTCTGCTCGCGCCAGGCGTCCGGCAGTGCCAGCCACAGCTGTGCGCCGTGCAGCACCGTCGTCTCGGGGGTGGAGTCCTCGGAGTGACTGATGCCGTGACCGGCGGTCATGAGATTGAGCTCGCCCGGGCGCACCATCGCGTGCGAGCCGACGCTGTCGCGGTGCTCGATCTCGCCCTCGAACAGCCAGCTCACCGTCTGGAGCCCGGTGTGCGGGTGGGGCGGAACGCGCATGCCGCCGGTCACCGAGACGTCGTCGGGACCGTAGTGGTCGAGAAAGCACCAGCCGCCGATCGTCGACTTGGCACGCTGCGGCAGCGTGCGATGCACCGGCATCGCGCGCGGGCCGCCGAGCGGCACGTCCCGCGGCTCGATCAGAAAGATGCCGTCTGCGTGCGGCGCGTCGTGCACGGCGATCGCGCCACGGGCATCCTCGTTCACCGTGGCGTCGCAGTCCGCGACGAGCTCCGTCGGGTGCCGCTCCAGGTTGCTCATGCGCACGAGCCTACGACGGCGGTTCCCGCCAGGCGCCGCCGTCATCGCCCGGTTCGGCGCCCTCGGGTTTCGGTGGCGAGCTCTCGGGCAGAGGATCGCGTGCAGACGGTGTCCGCACGGCCCCTGCTGCCCCTACCATGTAGCCATGCCGCGCCGTTTCGCACGTCTCGCCCTCGCCGCCACCGTCGCCGGACTCACGGTCGTGGCGCTCGCCGGATGCTCGCAGAACTCCACGAAGCCCATCACCGACTACCACGGCGAGCCGAAGGGTGTCGAGGCGCCGTCGAGCAGCGCGGGCGGCGCACCGTTCTCGGTGTGGCTGAAGAACGGCGATCAGTTCACGGTCACGCTGTACGGCAGCTCGAAGTGTCCGCCCGTCGCCACGAAGTTCACGCTCACCGGACACAACAAGATGAAGCTGACGATCTCGACCGGCAAGAAGAACGCGATCTGCACCATGGACTACGTGCCGCACACCACCGTGTTCGCCACCCCGAACACGATCGACCGTTCCACGGATGTCTCCATCAGCGGCCAGGGCATGACCTGGATCCTCGGGGGGCCTCACCAAATAGAGTCGCACTCCGTCGCGCCCGCCGCCGCGGTCGCATCGCCCGTCGCGCCGCGTCGCGCCCTGTCTCCCGTCGCGCCCACCGCCGCCCACGCGGCCCAGCGTCCGTCCGACATCGATTCACTGTCGCGCGTCGCCCCCATCGCGGCGCCCCATGTGCCGGCCGCGACAGGGTCTTCGCGCGGCGAGGGGCGCTGGTCGCTCGGCTGTCCCTTCGTGTCGCCTCGCGGGAGGACGAGCGACACGAAGGGACAGCGGAGCGTCGTCGTGCGAGCGACGCCGGACCGGCGCAGGCGCCAACACGGGCGCCCTTAACGCCGACGGCGAACAGCGCCCACCGGCTCGCCGTCGCTCATTACCCTCGAAGTATCGCGACCGACCGCTGCTTGCCGCACCCACGGCATCCGGCATACCGCCAGCGGCCGCGAGAGGAGTGACCACATGTTTGAGAGATTCACCGACCGAGCCCGTCGCGTCGTCGTTTTGGCCCAAGAAGAGGCCAAGATGCTCAACCACAACTACATCGGCACCGAGCACATCCTGCTCGGCCTGATCCACGAGGGTGAGGGCGTCGCGGCAAAGGCCCTGGAGTCGCTGGGGATCTCCCTGGAGTCTGTGCGCGAGCAGGTGCAGGACATCATCGGCCAGGGCCAGCAGCAGCCGACCGGGCACATCCCCTTCACTCCGCGCGCCAAGAAGGTGCTGGAGCTCTCGCTGCGCGAGGCGCTGCAGCTCGGCCACAACTACATCGGCACCGAGCACATCCTGCTCGGCCTGATCCGCGAAGGCGAGGGCGTCGCGGCGCAGGTGCTCGTCAAGCTCGGCGCGGACCTCAACCGGGTGCGCCAGCAGGTCATCCAGCTGCTCTCCGGCTACCAGGGCAAGGAGCAGGTGCAGGTCGGCGCCAACGAGCAGCAGGGTGCTCAGGGCGGCAGCCAGATCCTCGACCAGTTCGGCCGCAACCTCACGCAGGCGGCGCGCGAGAACAAACTCGACCCCGTGATCGGGCGCGAGAAAGAGATCGAGCGCGTCATGCAGATCCTTTCGCGCCGTTCGAAGAACAATCCGGTGCTCATCGGTGAGCCCGGCGTGGGCAAGACCGCCGTCGTGGAGGGGCTTGCCCAGGCGATCGTGCGCGGCGACGTGCCCGAGACGCTGAAAGACAAGCAGCTCTACACGCTCGACCTCGGTTCCCTCATCGCCGGATCCCGCTATCGCGGTGACTTCGAGGAACGCCTCAAGAAGGTGACGAAGGAGATCCGCACCCGCGGCGACATCATCACCTTCATCGACGAGATCCACACCCTCGTCGGAGCCGGCGCCGCCGAGGGCGCGATCGATGCCGCGAGCATCCTCAAGCCGCTGCTGGCGCGCGGCGAGCTGCAGACCATCGGTGCCACGACCCTCGACGAGTACCGCAAGCACTTCGAGAAGGATGCCGCGCTCGAGCGCCGCTTCCAGCCGATCCAGGTCGCGGAGCCGTCGCTCCCGCACGCGATCAACATCCTCAAGGGCCTGCGCGACCGCTACGAGGCGCATCACAAGGTGTCCATCACGGACGGCGCGATCGTCGCCGCCGCGAATCTCTCCGACCGCTACATCAGCGACCGGTTCCTGCCCGACAAGGCCATCGACCTGATCGACGAGGCCGGCGCCCGCCTGCGCCTGTCGATCCTCTCGGCCCCGCCGGAGCTGCGCGAGTTCGACGACAAGATCGCCAAGGTGCGCGAGCGCAAGGAAGCGGCGATCGAGGAGCAGGACTTCGAGAAGGCCGCGAGCCTGCGCGACGAGGAGAAGAACCTCCTCGGCGAGCGTCTCCGCCTCGAGAAGCAGTGGCGGAGCGGCGACGTCAAGACCACCGCCGAGGTCGACGAGGGACTCATCGCGGAGGTGCTGGCGCAGGCCACGGGCATCCCGGTGTTCAAGCTCACCGAGGAGGAGTCGAGCCGACTCGTCTTCATGGAGAAGGCGCTGCACCAGCGGGTCATCGGTCAGGAGGAGGCCATCTCGGCGCTCTCCCGCACCATCCGCCGTCAGCGTGCCGGCCTGAAGGACCCGCACCGCCCGTCGGGCTCGTTCATCTTCGCCGGCCCGACCGGCGTCGGAAAGACCGAGCTGGCCAAGGCGCTCGCCGAGTTCCTGTTCGACGACGAGTCGGCGATGATCTCGCTCGACATGTCGGAGTACGGCGAGAAGCACACCGTCTCGCGGCTGTTCGGCGCCCCTCCCGGGTTCGTCGGCTTCGAAGAGGGCGGCCAGCTCACCGAGAAGGTGCGGCGCAAGCCGTTCTCGGTCGTGCTGTTCGACGAGATCGAGAAGGCGCACCCCGACATCTTCAACTCGCTGCTCCAGATTCTGGAGGAGGGACGTCTGACCGACGGCCAGGGCCGCGTCGTCGACTTCAAGAACACTGTCATCATCATGACGACCAACCTCGGAACGGCAGCGATCTCCGGCGGACCCGTCGGCTTCCAGGCCGAGGGCGACACGGGCAGCCAGTCCGGGTACGACCGCATGCGCGGCAAGGTGAACGAGGAGCTGAAGAAGAACTTCAAGCCCGAGTTCCTCAACCGCGTCGACGAGATCATCGTGTTCCCGCAGCTCAACAAGGAAGAACTGCTGCAGATCGTCGATCTCTTCGTCAAGCGTCTTGGCGACCGGATGCTCGACCGCGACATGACCGTCGAGCTCACGACCCCCGCCAAGGAGAAGCTCATCGAGGTCGGGTTCGACCCGGCACTCGGTGCTCGGCCGCTGCGCCGCGCGGTGCAGCACGAGGTGGAGGACCGGCTCAGCGAGAAGATCCTGCACGGCGAGCTCAGCGCCGGCGACCACGTGACCGTCGACTTCAGGGACGGCGAGTTCGTGTTCACCACGGCAGCACGCAAGGACCCGGTGGGGGCCATCGCGGCAGGCGGAGTCGGCACGGGATCGGCGACGCCCGACCTCGCGGCCGGCATGTAGGCATCCACCAGCACGACAAGAGGGGTCGGGCCCGGCAGGGTCCGGCCCCTCTTGCACGTCATGCCACGACCTCGCTCAGCGCGGGCGCGCACCGCCTCCGTAGACTGAACGGCGTGGCAGACCTCCTCACCGAGCCGATATCGACGAACGAGTTACGCGGGTTCCGCGTGCGTCGCGCTCGTACGAGTGACGTGCCCGGCATCCAGAAGCTCGTGCAGCCGCTCGTGGAGAGCCGCATCCTGCTGGGCAAGGAGCGGGTCGCGCTCTACGAGGCGCTGCAGGAGTTCCGTGTGGCGCAGGACCTCGAGGGCAACCTCATCGGGTGCGGCGCCGTGCACGTGTTGTGGGAAGACCTCGGCGAGGTGCGCACGCTTGCCGTGGCGGATTCCTGGCGCGGCCGAGGCGTGGGCCACGCGATGCTCGAGCGCCTCGAGTACGACGCCTCCGGCCTCGGTCTGAGCCGTCTGTTCTGCCTCACCTTCGAGGTGCGCTTCTTCTCGCGTCACGGCTTCGCGGACATGGGACACGAGACCGTCGACCCTGAGATCTACAACGAGCTGCTGCGCAGCCGCGACGAGGGTGTTGCCGAGTTCCTCGACCTCGCGCGGGTCAAGCCGAACACGCTCGGCAACACGCGCATGATCAAGCACCTGTAGAGGCGGGCGTCCTTCGCGGGTGAGCAGCGGCATCCGCTACCACGCTGCGGGCCTGGAATTGCCGTTTGACCCCGGCGAGTTGTCTCAGGTGTCGCATGGGGCGCGCCTAACCTGAGGGCATGTCGAGCCTGAAGCATCCGGTCGGCCCCCAGTCGAGCAGGGTGTACTGGCGTCGCCGGCTCGTGGTGGGACTGGCGTTGCTGGCGATCGTCGTGGTCATCTTGCTCATCGTCTTCGCTCCGCGGGGCAATTCGGATGCCTCGGCACCGGTCGCCACCCACACCTCGGTCCCGACCAAGACGCCGACGCACGCGTCGGCTCCGGTCGGCACCGCAACGCCGGTGACGACACAGACCGCGACTGCGAAACCGTTGCCGACGACGAAGACCACGGCGGCCGCGAAGACGTGCAAGAACTCGGATGTCGATGTCGAAGCGATCACGGACAACGACAACTACGCCGCGGCCCAACAGCCGAAGCTCTCGTTCTCCATCACGAACACCGGAACGGCAGCGTGCACCTTCGACGTGGGCACAGCGAAGCAGGTGTTCACGATCACGAGCGGCACCGAGGTCTACTGGAAGTCCACGGACTGCCAGGTGAAGCCGGCGAGCACGGTGATTCTGTTGGAGCCGGGCAAGACGCTCGCATCGGCTCCGATCACCTGGGATCGAACCCGTTCGGATCCGTCGACCTGCAACGCCAAGACTCGCCCGGCCGTGCCCGCCGGCGGTGCGTCGTATCACCTGCAGGTCACGGTGAATGGCGTCGTCTCCTCCGGTACGAAGCAGTTCCTGTTGTACTGACCCGGTCGCCGCGCTGAAGCGGCCACATTGCTGACACCACTGCCGCTAGAACGCGGCGTCGAGTTCCCGCTCGCGTGCGCTCAGTCCCGTGGCGAAGGCGAGGCGAAGAGCCTCGCCGATGCCGCCTGCCTCACCGTCGATGACCTCGCGGAAGCCCATCCGGGCAGCCTCACCCGCCCGCTGACGCGCGGCAGCAACGGCGCGCACCTCTCCGGCGAGGCTGATCTCGCCGAACGCGACGACGTTGTGGGCGATCGCGCGGTCCCGCACGGCGGAGGCCACGGCGACCGCGATCGCGAGGTCGGCGGCGGGCTCCGTGAGACGCACGCCGCCCACTGTCGACACGTAGACATCCTTGTCGGAGACACGGATGCCGGCCCTCTTCTCGAGCACGGCGAGCAGCATGGCCAGGCGCGCGGCATCCACCCCGCTCGTGACGCGGCGCGGGTTGGGGGCGCTCGTGTCGATGACCAGTGCCTGCACCTCGACGGGGATGGCGCGTCTGCCCTCCATCGCGACGGTCACGCACGTGCCGGAGACCGCAGCTGACGACCGGCTGAGGAACAGTCCGCTCGGGTCGGGCACCTCGGCGATGCCGTCGCCGGACATCTCGAAGCAGCCCACCTCGTCCGTCGGACCGAACCGATTCTTCAGCGCGCGCACGAAGCGCAGCGCGGTCTGACGGTCGCCCTCGAACTGGCACACCACGTCGACGAGGTGCTCGAGCGTACGAGGGCCGGCGACCTGTCCGTCCTTCGTCACGTGCCCGACGAGCAGCACGGGCAGATTGCGCTCCTTCGCAACTCGGATGAGCGTGGTCGCCACCTCCCGCACCTGGCTCGGGCCGCCCGCCAGCCCGTCGACGGCGGAGCTCGCAATGGTCTGCACGGAGTCGACGATGACGAGCTGCGGGTCGATGGCATCGATCTGGCCGACGACGGCCGCGAGGTCGGTCTCGGCCGCGAGATAGAGGTTCTCGTGCAGCGCGCCGGTGCGCTCGGCACGGAGTCGCACCTGCCCTGCGGACTCCTCCGCCGACACGTACAGCACACGCGACTTCGCCGCGGCCGCGCGCGAGGCGACCTCCAGCAGCAGCGTCGACTTGCCGACGCCCGGTTCCCCCGACAGCAGGATGGCCGCACCGGGAACCACGCCGCCGCCGAGCACGCGGTCGAACTCGGTGATGCCGCTGGGCCAGTGGAACACGGCATCAGTCGAGATCTTCGTGATCGGAGTGGCGGCACGGTCATCGGCGATGCGCGTCGGGGTGAGGCGAGTGGATGCCTGCAGCACCTCGGTCATCGTGTCCCACGCCTGGCAGTCTCCGCAGCGCCCCACCCACTTGGCCGTGGTCCATCCGCACACCGTGCAGCGGTACCCGCCCTGCGTCTTCGCCATGAAGCCTCCGTGTTCGTTCGATCGTGCCGTGCGTCCGGATCATGCGACCGATCGGCCGTTCGTGACAGCGTGATCGGGCGGCGACCTCCTGCGCCGGCGACGAACCAAGGCTACGGGCGGCCTCCGACGCCGCCTTCCGTCGCGGGCGGCGATGTGGAATCCCGCTCCGCGGAGGCGCCTGTGGAGGGCTCAATCGCGGCGGGTGCGTGCGCAGAGATCTCGTGCACAGAGAGCTCCTCGACGCGCCGCGCGACGAGTGGTTCGAAGGCTGCCGCCCACACGCGGTAGCCGGCGTCGTTCGGATGGAAGTGGTCACCCGCGAACCACAGCAGCGCGCCCAGGGGGCCGAGGGCACGCGTCGCCCTGTGTACCGGCGCGACAGCGAGTCCGCGTTCGGTCGCGAGCCGCCGCACGATCCGGTTCGCTTCGGCGACCTTGCGCTCGTTCCGCGGCAGATAGAAGTAGGGAAGCTCGGCGACGATGGCGTGCGACGGGAGAGCGTCGAAGACGGTGACGAGGCCGCGGGCGAAGGCGACGGCATCCCACCGTGCGATGTCGTTGGAGCCGATCGCCACCGTCACGACGTCGGGCTGCAGCTTCGCCAACCGCGGCAGCTGATAGTCGATCAGCTGCGCGACAGTGGCGCCCGACACGCTCAGGTTGACCGTGCGCACCGAGCGTCTTCCGCGCAGTGCGATGCTGCGGGCGAGGAGGCCGACGTATCCGTCGTCGGGCTCGGTCGCACCGAGCCCCTGAGCGGCGCTGTCCCCGAGCGCCGCGTAGAGCAGATCTCCCTGTTCCTTCGCCCGTGCGCGCCACCACGCCGAGTTGACCGGGATCGTGTCGTTCAGCGCTGACGCCGCGCGACGCATGCGACGCAGCGCGCCCCGTGTCAGGGCTGCGAGGGTGAGCAGCAGCGCGACGCATGCCGCGATCGTCGCGGTGACCCATGGCATCCGTGATCGTGCCCGCACGGTTTTCACACTATGCGGTGATCGACGCTTGACCCTCACACCGTGTCAGGGGCGACCATGATGAAGTCATGTTGAGCATCGGAGAATTCGCCTCGATCGGCAGGGTGAGCGTGCGGATGCTGCGTCACTACGACGCCATCGGCCTGCTCCACCCCGCCGTCGTCGACCAGGCCACCGGCTATCGCTCGTACACGCCGGCGCAGATCATCGCGCTGAACCGCATCGTCGAGTTCAAGGAGCTCGGGCTCACCCTCGATCAGGTGCGGCGGATCGTGGACGGCGAAGTCGGAACGCAGCAGCTGGAGGTGATGCTGACCACCGTTCGTGCCGAACTGCAGAGGTCGCTCATCGAGGATGCCGCGCGGCTCGACCGCATCGACGCAAGACTCCGAACAGTAAGAGGAGAGAGTGTCATGGCTCAGACCAGCAGCATCAGTGTCGACGTTCGGAGCGTCGAACCGCAGAGAGTGGCGACGCTCACGCGGCGCGCCCCCGGGTACGGCTCGGAGAACGTGGGGCCGGTGATCGGTCCCATGTACCCGGAGACGGAGAGGATGCTCGACGCGGCCGGCATCACCGGCTACGGTCCCGCGGTCGCCCTCTACGAAGCCGACGAGAGCGGCGACGGCGAAGGCATGTTCGTCATCGCCGGATTCGTCGTCCCCGAGGACACGCGCGAGGTGCCCGGCCTCGACGTTCACGAGATTGCCGCAGTCGACCTGGCGGCGGTGACCGTGCATCGCGGCGAGGTGGACGGCATCGATGATTCGTGGATGGCCCTCACCGACTGGATCACGCAGAACGGCTACGAACTGGCCGGTGTGTGCCGCGAGGTGTACTGGACACCAGGCGATCGCCCGCAGTCGGAATGGGTCACCGACCTCGTGCAGCCTGTGCGGGCCGTGGCGTAGCCCCCGCATTCGCCCGGCGCGCCCGCGCCGATTGCTGCGACGGCCGCCGGGCCATGCTGAACTGATCACGGCGCCTCGTCGGGATGGTGCTCGGCGATCGCCGGTGTCGAACAGAGGGCTCGGGCATGGCCAGGAGGAACGCCGCGTTGAGCGCGCTGGTGTGGATCACCGTGATCGGCATCGGTCTCGGCTGTGTGCTCGTGTTCCTGGGCGTGCTCGCGCTCGTGCGCAGCTGGGACGTCGACTCATGGGTGGGGCCCTGGCTGACGGGCCTTGGTCTCGGGCTCGCCGCATTCGGCCTGCTGGCTTCGCTGTTCGCGCTCGCGGCATCTGCCGTGGTGAAGGCGATCGAGAACGCGAGCACGGTGCGGCGCACGGTCGCCAAGAGTCCCACGGCGACCACGGCGACGCAGCCGATCCAGAACTGACATCAGCGGCTCGGGGCGGATGCCGCTCGAATTGGTCGCTGCCGCCGCGTCGCGTACAGTAGACGGCGGTACCGTGTCCGAGCGGCCGAAGGAGCATGTCTCGAAAACATGTGTGGGGGCAACTCCACCGTGGGTTCAAATCCCACCGGTACCGCCACGAAGAACCCCCGAGATCCCGGTGTTTACCAGGGATCCGGGGGTTCTCGCTTGTCTCAGCGCTGGGACGGAAGTGCTCGACGTTCCGTCGCGAGCCGACGTCAGTACAGGCGGGACCAGCTGGAGGCATTCGCCGCCAAGCTGGCGTAGACCTGAACGGCGGCGCCCTGCTCCAGTGCCTTGGTCGCACCACTGATGTCCTGGGAGAACAGGCCAGTCGAGGCATCCCTGCGCGCCGACCAGAGCAGGTCACCGTAGTCGTTCATGGCGTCGTAATACTCCCGGCTCCGCGTCGCCGTGGAGAGAAGGAGAAGCGACTTGAAATAGATCGAGTTGAAGTAGATCGGCTGTTGCCCGATGGACCCTGACTCGACGTAGTACTCGTAGCTGGCTTGAGCGACATCGACCGCATGGTCCAGGTACCTGCGGTCGTGGGTGGCCAGGTAGAGGGCGTATGCCGCGGCGAGCGGGATGCCTTGGTTGTATGACCACTTGGTCTTCTCAACGCTTCCATCCATGCTGACGTGATCGAAGTAGAGGCCGTCGGTGTCGAGAAGGTACCGGTTCGTCCAGTCATAGGACCGCAGCGCACCTGTCAGATAGTCGCGGTTGCCGGTGATCGCGTAGAGCCGTGCCCCGATGAGCGCGGTGGGCATGTTGGAGACGGTATTGCGGTCCTGGCTCCACGAGGCCTGAGTCCAGAAGACCCCGCCGGGGTCCGGGTGGGTCGGATCGTCGTCCCAGCCCGACTGAAGCAGGGCGAAGATCTGCTCGGCACGCTGGAGGGCGACTTTGTCGCCGGTCATCAGGTGAAGCTGAATCTTCTCCAGTGCTACCCAGGCATTGTCGTCGTAGAACAGATCGCCGCTGTTGCCGTACGGAGCCTGGGCACCGGACGCGTAGCCGGGTCGTCCTGTGGTGCTCGAGTTCTCCCAGTAGTGCTCCTGACCGGTTGCCAACGAGGACAGAGCGGCACGAGCCGTGTTGCTCGGACGCATGGCGACGAGGTCGAGTGCTGCGACGTGCACTTGTGAGTGCGACCACTCGTAGCCGTACGCCGGATCGCCCGATTGCGCCGGGTACGTCTCGTGCACGAGGTTGGACCCGTCGTTGGCCAACACGAACCGCTGCAGGGCCGACCAGGATTCGAGCGCCCGCATGGAATTCGCGTTGCCGGGGTGAACCGGAGGCCATGCCGGCGACGCCAGCGCCGCTTCTGCTGCGGTGCCCGAGAGCGCTGCGCCGCCGACCGCGCCGAGACCGGCCTTCAGGAGTGTCCTTCTGCTCAACATCGATAGTTCTCCTTCGAATTCGGATGGAGCCGCTGATCGGATGCGATGTCATCGCTCCGTGGAAACGTTTCCAAGAATTGATAGTAGTGGTGACATCCGGTTGGGGGTCAAGACCCGATCGCCGAAGTGCTGACACAATGGCGCCAGACGGAGGGCGGGTTTCGGGAGTGAACAGCGGGCGGGAGAAGCCTCCGACCATGAATGACGTCGCCCGGCGTGCCGGCGTCGGAGTCGGAACGGTCTCTCGGGTCGTCAACCACTCGTCGTCCGTGACGCCCGAGACGAGAGCCCGTGTGGAGCACGCCATCGACGAGCTGGGCTTCCGTCGAAATGAGATCGCGCGATCGCTTCGGCCAGGACAGGCGCCGAAGACCATCGGCATGGTCGCCGGTGATCTCACGAATCCGTTCTACGCAACCGTCGTGAAGGGCGCGATAGCTGCCGCGGCTCGACAGGGATACGCCGTGGTGATCGCGATGGCGGACGAAGACCCAGAAGCGGAGCGCCTGGCGATTCGTGGGCTGCTGGCACGCGGTGTGGCGGGACTTCTCCTTGTTCCCGACAAAGGCGACCACGGATACATGGACCAGCGCGGCGAGGGCATGGGCGTGCCGACCGTGATGGTCGACCGCCCTGCGTCGGGGGTCACCCGCGACGTCGTGCTGTTCGACAACGAAGCGGCAGGGAGGATCGCCACCGAGCACCTCTTGATGCACGGCCACACCAGGATCGGGGTGCTGGTCGCACCCTCTCATTACACGACCGGATGGCGGCTCCGCGGCTTTCGCAACGCGATGCGCGGAGCGGGGCAGCGAGTGGACGATGCCCTTGTCCTTCGGCTGCGTGAAGGGTCATCGCAATCAGCTGAGGAGGGATGCCGACGCCTGCTCGCCCGCGCCGACGCACCATCGGCGCTCTTCACCACAACCAGCTTCCTCACGCTCGGGGCGCTCCGAGCGATGCGCAGCGTGCCGGTGCATCCGGCACTGGTCGGCTTCGACGACTTTCCGTACGCGGAGCTCCTCCCCACCCCGATCACCGTCGTCGCCGGCGACGCAGAAGACCTGGGATGGACCGCGGCGACCCGTCTCCTGAGGCGGATCGAAGAACACGACCTGCCCGTCGCCCGTCTCATGCTGCCGGTCACGCTGCGCGAGAGAGGCAGCGGAGAGGCTGCACCCTCCGTCGACCTCGCCACGACTCGGTAGTCGTGACCTTTCCGGGTGCGAACCGCCGAGCGCGGACGGGCCCACGAGCCGCGTCAAGGTGCTGTCCCAGGGGTTGCGGCATCCGAGGCGGGCCGGGAGCCGTCGCCCGATGAGCTGTGGCTGCACCTGACGCAGATCCCGTTTCCTTCCACCCCTGGGTGGATAGCCCCACGTTCCACCCTCGGCATGAGGTGCGGAGCCGACTCGCAGAGCACGATCGATGAAGTCGCCGACGGCCGGCGTCAGAAGCACGAGAGGCAGAGCGCGTGGCCAAGTGGATGTACCGGGTCGGAGCTTTCAGCGCCCGACGTCGCTGGTGGGTGATCGCGGCGTGGATCGTGCTGCTCGTCGTCGCGATCGCGAGCATGGTGGCCTTCTCGAAGCCCCTTGACGGGAGCATCACGGTCAAGGGCCTCCAATCGATCACGACACTCGACTCGGTGCAGAAGACCTTCGGCGGCGGCAACGCCGAGGGCCGGGTGGTCTTCGCCGCGCCGAAGGGGAGCACGCTGACGGCGGCCGATGCGCGGTCCGTCGCTGCGCTGAGCTCGAAGCTCGCCGAGGTGCACGGGGTCAGCAGAGCGATCGACCCGTTCTCCCAGCCGAAAGCCGGCGGGCTCGCTCCCGACCGTCGAATCGGCTACATCACGGTGCAACTCGACTCGGCGACCCTGTCCGGCACGACGGCGCGGGGCATCCTCTCGGCCGTGGTGGATGCCCGCAGCCCGCAACTCGAGGTCGAAGCCGGCTCGGATGCCGTGGGGCAGGCGGCCTCGTCGTCCAACCAACTGCCCGGCATCGTCCTGGCGCTGATCGTGTTGTTGATCACCTTCGGCGCCACAGTCGCAGCGGGCATGCCCCTGCTCTCCGCTCTCGTCGGATTGGGGACGAGCATCACCGCGATCTACGCGGCGACGAGCTTCGTCTCGCTGACCTCGGTCGCGCCGACCCTCGCACTGCTGCTCGGTCTCGCCGTCGGCATCGACTACTCGCTGTTCATCGTGAGCCGCCACCGTCGACAGCTGCTCGACGGCATGAGTCCCGAAGAGTCGCTGCCGCTCGCCGTCGGGACAGCAGGAACCGCAGTGTTCTTCGCTGCCGCGACCGTGATCATCGCGCTCGCGGGCCTCGCGGTCGAGAACCTGGGGTTCCTCACTCAGATGGGTCTGGCCGCCGCCTTCGCCGTGTTCGTGGCGATGCTCGTCTCGCTCACACTCACCCCTGCGCTGCTCGCGCTCGCCGGCTCACGGGTGATCACCCGTCGGGCGCGACGACGCCTCGCCCTCGGCGAGGTCAAGCGCAGCCGTCGCATCGCCGCGGGTTGGATCGCCGCGGTGCAGAGGCGGCCGGTGGTGTTCTTCCTCGCCTCGATCGTCGTCGTCGCCGTGCTCGCTGCGCCCGTCATGGGAATGCGATTCGGTCTCGGCAACGACGGCACTCAGCCGAGCACGACAACCCAGAGAAAGGCGTACGACCTGCTCGCCGAGGGCTTCGGAGCCGGCAGCAACGGTCCGCTCGAGGTTCTCGCGACCTATCGGCAGGCGCCGACGCAGGCCGAAGCGGGCGTGCTTGCGCAGCGCATCGGGAACACGAAGGGCGTCTCGGAGAGTCGGCTCGCCGGCCTGAAGGGCGATCAGCTGCTGGTCGCGGTGATCCCGAAGAGCGGGCCGTCGGATGCCGGGACCGTCACCCTTGTGCACTCGCTGCGCGAGGCATCCCTCGCTCGTTCTCTGCCGGGCTCGCCGAGACTCGAGGTGACCGGACAGACAGCGGTGGACATCGACATCTCCGCGCGGCTCGCCGGCGCGCTTCCTCTGTATCTCGGGCTGATCGCGCTGTTCGCGTTCCTGCTGATGGTCGCCGTGTTCCGCTCCCTCCTCGTGCCGCTCAAGGCCGCCGTGAGCTTTCTCCTCAGCCTCGGCGCATCCCTCGGAGTCACCGTGGCCGTGTTCCAGTGGGGATGGCTCGGCGGTCTCTTCGGCGTCGACCCGCCTGCGCCCTTGCTCGCCTTTCTGCCGACCATCGTGATCGGAGTGCTCTTCGGACTCTCGATGGACTACGAGATGTTCCTCGTGACGGGCATGCGCGAGCACTTCGTGCATCACGAGGGTGCGCGTGAGGCGATCTCGACCGGCTTCCAGCAAGGTGCGAAGGTGGTCGTCGCCGCGGCGCTCATCATGATCGGCGTGTTCGGCAACGGCGTCGTCGAGGGTGACTCGACGATCAGGCCGATCGCCTTCGCGCTGGCCGTCGGCATCGTGGTCGACGCGTTCGTCGTGCGGATGACACTCGTGCCCGCTGTGATGACCCTTTTCGGAAAGGCCGCATGGTGGCTGCCGCGGTGGCTCGACCGCATCGTGCCGAACGTCGACGTCGAGGGCTCGTCGCTCGGGCGGCCGGTGGAGGCGCCGCATCCCGTTGACGCGATGGTGCAGTGATCAGGCTCTGCGTCTGACTCGGCGTCGGATCACGATCGCGCCGATCCGCCGAGCGAACGATTCAGAGCCAGCGCGGCTGCCCCCACGGCGTCGTCGTATTCCGCCCACGAGGTGAGGGAGACGACGGGCGTGCTGTTCAGTGTCGGGGTCGTCGCGGCCAGGCCCCGATCGAAGCCGGATGCGAGCGCGGACCAGATCGGCGTGGTGCGGCCGGTGATCAGCACGCGATCGATGCCGAGCAGCGTGATCGCTGCGCCGACGGCCCGCCCGAGCAGAACTCCTGCGCCGGCGAAGATCGCGCTCACCCGTTGGTCGTCGCCGGCGGCAAGGCGAGCGAGGTGCTCGAATGACGTGACCTGCTGCGCGAGCGCCGTCTCGATGTCGTGGGTCAGTTCGCCGAGACCGGCGTAACCCTGCAGACATCCGATGTTCCCGCATGGGCACGGGCGACCGTTCGGGTCCACGGAGACGTGGCCGAATTCGCTCGAAGCGCCGTGGGCGCCGCGCAGCACGCGACGGTCGGAGACGATCGCCATTCCGATGCCCTGCCCGACCGACAGGAGCAGGAAGGAATCCGGCGTCGAGCCCGTGTCGAAGGTGAGGCTGTGCGTGGCTGCGACGTACACATCGTTGTCGACGAAGACGGGCAACCCGAGCTCGGCGCCCAATTCGTGCGCCAGTGGCATGTCGCGCCAGCGCAGGATGACCGAGACAGAGACCGTTCCCGTCGAGCTGTCGACGACGCCCGACAGCGCCAGCCCGACCGCGACGCATGCGCCCCGGCTGTCCAGGCTCGCGATGAGATCACTCACGGGGCGCGCCAGCTGCGAGACCACATTGGTCGCGGGGTCGAAGGCGGCCGTGGACTCGGAAAGGAGCGCTCCGTCGGTTCCGACCGCAGTGAGTCGGATGTGGTCGGGCAGCACGCTCATGCCGATGACGTAGGCGACGTCCGCGACGCACTCCAGCGGAACCCTGGGACGCCCGTATCCGGTCGACTGCGGTTCGAGCTCGCGCACGAAGCCGGTTTCGAGGAGCCGCTTCACCTGGCTGCCGATGGTGGCGGGACCGTATCCCAGCGTCTGGGCGAGCTCGCTGCGGCTCAAGCCCGGCTGCCTGGTGAGCGCCGCGAGGATGGCGGCCCGGCTGACGGCGTCACTGCTTCGGGAAGTCGTGGTCACGGTGCTTCTTTCGTCGTCGAGGCAGAAACATCGGATGTCTAGGTTGACACGGGACTTATTACGCCTCAATATTAACTCGATCTCGCACCGAAGATCCTACTTTTATGGAGGCAGCAATGAGGCTGAGGCTGAAGAAGCTCGGCGCCATCGCAGTCGGGCTAGCCATGCTCGCCGGCGTGTCCGCATGTACGTCGTCTGGTTCGTCGCAGGACTCTGCGAACAAGAACGTCACCCTGCAGTGGGGCTTCTGGGACCAGGGCGCTGCGGGCGACAAGACCTATCAGCAGCTCGCTGACCAGGTTCACAAGAAGTATCCGAACATCACGGTCAAGCTCACGCAGCCGCCGTTCGCGGACTACTTCACGAAGCTGCAGTCGCAGCTCGCGGCCGGCACGACCCCGTGCATCGTGAGCATGCAGAGCCTTCGTCTCCCCGGTTTCGCCAGCGCCCTCGAGCCGCTCGGCGACCTGATGAAGGAGCAGGGCTTCAAGACGAGCGACTGGGATTCCGGCGCTCTGAAGGCGCTGCAGTACAACGGTGAGCAGTACGCGATTCCGTATGGCCTGTCGACGATGATCCTCTACTACAACAAGGATGCCTTCGCCAAGGCCGGTCTCGCCGAGCCGAAGCCGGGCTGGACCGTCGCGGACTTCGAGGCCGACGCCAAGAAGATCACCGAGGCGACGGGCAAGCCCGCGTTCGGGCAGTCGTTCTCCGACCTGCACATGTTCTCCATGCTCTACGCGAAGGACGGCGCTCTGCCCGTCACCAGCAAGGGCAAGCTCGACCTGACGAACTCCGCGATGGAGAAGGCCTTCAGCTGGTACAGCGGACTTTCCACGGGCCAGAAGACGGCGAGCACGCCGGCGAGCTCGGCCGACATCCCCTGGGGCGAGCAGCAGTTCGTCGCTGGCAACGTCTCCATGGCCGTCGACGGCACCTGGGACCTGGTGCAGAACGCGACCACCGCGAAGTTCAACGTGGGCGTCGTGACGCTTCCCGTGGGGTCCAAGGGCGGTGGCACCCTGTCGGCGAACTCGGGATTCGGCATCTCGAAGACCTGCCAGTACAAGAAGCAGGCCGCGCAGGCGATCTCGGTGATCGTGGGCGCCGACGCCTCCAAGACCTCGGCGGAGCAGGGCAACCAGCCGGCACGCAGTGCTGACCAGTCGGTGTTCTTCGACGCGGTCGCCAAGCAGGTCGACTCGAAGACCCCCGGCTTCTCCGCGCAGGCGAAGGAGGTTCTGGCCGACTCCAGCAAGGGAGCGACGCCGTTCATCTCCACGAGCAACTGGGATCAGACCACCAAGGTGATCGCCAGGCAGTTCATCCTCTCCTATACCGGGAGCCAGTCACCCAAGCAGACACTGCAGAACGTGCAGAGTCAGCAGGGCCAGTAGTCGAGAAGCGTTGAGGAGGGCGGCAGCCGTGCCGCCCTCCTCAACCCACGAGGTACGAGAAACATGACGACCATCCGAGCGGCCTCGCCGCGATCGCACGTCGCCGTCAAGCGGCGCGGCCGGAAACGGACGGACACCAGGGCGGCGCTCGGGTTCCTGACGCCGAGCGCGCTGGGCCTGACGTTCTTCGTGCTGTTCCCGTCGATCCTGGCGGTGATCACCAGCCTGTTCAACTGGCCCACGTTCGGCGACATCTCGTTCGCGGGCATCGCGAACTACACGAAGCTCTTCGCGCCGGGAAGCACGTTTCCGCAAGCGCTGCTCAACACCATCCTCTTCACCGTCATCGTCGTACCGGTCAACCTCGTTCTGACGGTCTCGATGGCGTTCTGGGTGGCCTCCAGCAGGCTTCGCAGGCTCTACCGCGTGCTCTTCTTTCTGCCGGTCGTGACCCCGAGCGTGGCATCCGCCGTCATCTGGTCGATGCTGTACCAGCCCAACGGCGTGTTCTCCAGCATCGCGCTCTCGTTCGGCATCCACCTGCCCAACCTGCTGGGCAGCAGCAGCACGGCGCTGATCTGCGTCGTGATCATGATTCTGTGGCAGGGGTTCGGCTATAACCTGCTGATCTTCTCCGCTGCCATCGACCAGCTGCCCGATGACGTGCTCGCCGCAGCATCGCTCGACGGCGCGACCGGGTTCCGCCAGCTGCTGCACATCAAGCTGCCGCTGATGACCCCGGCGATCTTCTTCGCCTCGACCGTCACGATGATCCAGGCCTTCCAGATCTTCTCGGAGCCCTACGTCATGACGGCCGGCGGACCGGGCAACTCCACCACCACCGTCGTCATGAACGTCTACGAGACCGCCTTCCAAGGCGGTCAGCTCGGACAGGCCGCCGCACCCGCGATGGTGCTCTTCGTCTTGATCCTGGTCGTCACGCTGTTCCAGTGGTACGGCCAGAGGAAGTGGGTGCACTATGAGTGACCGCGCAATGGCAACCCCTCGCTCACGCAGCGGCCTGAGGATGACAGGTCGCCTGCTCAGCGAGATCGGGCTCGGCATCGTCGTGCTCGCCTTCATCTTTCCGATCGTCTTCACGATCACCTCGTCGTTCAAGGCGAACGGCGAGATCTTCTCGACCCCGCCGAGCCTGTTCGGGGCGCAGTTCCTCTGGCAGAACTACCAAGAGGTTCTCGAGTCGACGCCGTTCATGCGGTACATCCTCAACGGGTTCATCATGTCCGCGGGCGGCACGATCATCGTGCTCATCGTCTCCTCCCCTTTCCGCGTACGCGTTCGGAGTTCTGCGCTGGAAGGGACGCGACCGCACGCTGCTCGCCTACCTCGCGACGATGATGATCCCGCAGGAGGTGCTCGTCATCCCGATGTTCCTGCTGATGCAGAAGCTCGGATGGATCAACACGTGGCAGGCGCTCATCCTGCCGTGGGCGTTCGGTGCTTTCGGCACGTTCCTGCTGCGCCAGTTCTTCGTCGGTCTGCCGTACGAGCTCGTCGAGGCATCCCGTATGGACGGCGCCAGCAGCTGGCGCACCTTCACCCGCATCGTGCTGCCATTGGCGAAGCCGTCGCTCGCGGTGCTGGCCGTATGGACCTTCATCACGTACTGGAACAGCTTTCTCTGGCCGCTCATCGTCGTGAACAACACCCAAGAACTCGGCAACGTGCCACTGGGTCTCGACACGTTCTTCGGCGAACACGGCGCGCAATGGAACCTGGTGCTCGCAGCCTCCGTGATCTCGATCGCGCCGACGCTTCTCGTGGTGATCCTGTTGCAGAAGCACCTCGTGAAGGGCATCGCGACCATCGGCCTCGCGGGGCGTTGACGGGATGCCTGAAGCGACAGCATCCTTCGATCACCAGGCCGTCGGAGTCGACGTCGGCGGCACGAAGATCCTCGCGGGCATCGTCGACGCGTACGGCGCCGTGCAACGCCAGGTGCGGGTGGCGACGCCGGTGGGGTCGGTCACGGCGCTCGCCGACGCCGTCGCCGGGGCAGTCTCCCAACTGACGGACCGCCCGTCCGCCGTCGGCGTCGCCGTCGCCGGACGAGTCTCGGGGCGGGTCATGACGCAGTCGGCCAACCTGAATCTCGTCGACGCGCACCTCGTCGACGCGCTCGAGGCGCGGATCGCCGGCGAATGCATCCTGCTCAACGACGCGGACGCCGCGCTGGTCGCCGAACACGCGTTCGGGAACGCGACCACCGCCGACGACGTGTTCATGCTCACGGTCGGCACCGGCATCGGTGGAAGCCACATCGTCGCCGGACGGCTCATGACCGGTGCGCACGGCGGTGCGAACGAGGTCGGGCACATGACCGTCAAGCCGGGCGGCAGACAATGCGGCTGCGGTGGCCTCGGCTGTCTCGACCAGTACGGGAGCGGCAGAGCGCTGGCACGCTATGCGCGGTCATTCCGCAGACGCGAAGACGGAAGCGAACCGATCGCCCATGATCTCGCCCACGCCGCGGCATCCGGAGAACCGTACGCGCTCGCCGCGTTCGACAAGCTCGGCAGGTGGTTGGGGCTCGGGCTGGCCGACGTCGTCGCGTTGCTCGACCCCGAGGTCGTCGTTCTGGCCGGTGGCGTGGCCACCGCGGGCGACGTCTTCGAGTCCGCGGTGCGGCGCCACCTGAACGCCGAGCTGAGCGTGCGCGGCGTGCACTACGGTCCAGAGCTCGTGAGGGCGCGGCTTGGCAACGAAGCCGGCATGGTCGGGGCTGCCGAGGTGGCCAGGGAGCACGTGCGGAACATGACAGTCGCGCAGAGAGAGCCTGTGGCATGACCGGACCCAACATCATCGTCTTCGTCGCCGACGACCTCGGCTGGGGCGACACCGGCAGCTATGGCGCCACCCGCATTCCCACGCCGGCGATCGACGCGCTCGCCGCGGGCGGCGTGCGGTTCACCGACGCGCACGCGTCGTCGGCCGTCTGCACGCCGAGCCGCTACAGCCTGCTGACCGGGTGCTATCCGTGGCGGAGCCCTCTCCAAGCAGGGGTGCTGGGCGGCACCGATCCGAGCATCATCGCGCCCGGCCAGCAGACCATCGCCCGGCTCGCACGCGACGCGGGCTACAGCACCGGCGCCTTCGGGAAGTGGCACCTCGGGATGGACTGGACCGATCGCGACGGGAGGCGCCGCAGCGCCTTCGACGACGATCCGTTCGAAGCCCAGATGCAGGCGTCCGGCCGGGAGATCGACTACGCGCGGCCGGCGCGGAGCGGCCCCGTCGATCATGGCTTCGACAGGTTCTTCGGAATCGCGGGGTCGCTCGACATGCCGCCCTACTGCTTCATCGATCAGGACCGTACCGTCGGTGTTCCGGACCGCGAGAAGTCTCCGCTGATCACCTCGCAGCGCCCCGGTCTGCAGGTCGAAGGCTGGCGTGACGACGAGGTGGACGTCAGATTCACCCGGGAGGCGCAGGCCTGGATCAGAGCCCGGGCGGATGCCGACGAGCCGTTTCTCGCCTACATCGCGTCGGCCGCGCCGCACCGTCCGTGCACCCCGCCGGCGTTCGTCCGCGGTCGGTCGCAGGCGGGAGACCGCGGTGACTCCGTCTGCCTCGTCGACTGGATGCTCGGCGAGATCCTCGCCACCCTCGAAGCGTCGGGCGTGCTCGACGACACGATCGTCCTCTTCACGAGCGACAACGGCGCTCCCATGATCTTCCCTGAAGACGGCGACGTCACGGAGCACCGCCCGAACGGCGCGTGGCGCGGACAGAAGGCCGATGCCTGGGAGGGCGGACACCGCGTGCCGTTGATCGTCAGCGGACCGGGAGTGCCTGGCGGCGTCGTGCGCCATGAGACCGTGTCGCTTCTCGACGTGCTGCCTACCGCCGGTGAGCTGATGGGCGTCGAGCAGACCGGAGCGGACGGCACCAGCCTCGTCGGCCTGCTCACCTCGGAGGCGGTCGACCGGCCGCGACGGGTGCTCGGGCACCAGGCGTACGACGGCGCACTGATCCTTCGGGATGCCGAGAAGAAGGCGATCTTCAGCTCCGGCTCCGGAGGGTTCAGCGATCCCGTCGGGCTTCCCGTCTCGGCGGCGTCGACCGACGGTCAGTTCTACGACCTCGATGGCGACCCAACCGAGCAGGCGAATCTGTGGGACGGCGAGCGCGAGAGTGCGGCATCCATGCTCGATCGTTTCCGCCGCGCCACGGGATTCGACGGCGAGCTCGAGAACGGGGTCGCACCCCGCCAGACCAGAAGGAGCACTTCAGCATGACCACCCGTCCCGAGCCGCACGAGGTGTGGATGGGCGCCCTTGCGCCCGTCGCCGACGGAGGACTTCGAGCCCCGCGCATCGGCATCGGCGGAATCTCGATCGAGGCGAGCACGTTCTCTCCGCACATCTCCGACGACCAGGCGTTCACGGTTCGCACCGGTGCCGATCTGCTCGCGTACTACCCGTTCCTCGATGAGGGACGTGAGCTGCGGGCCGCGGCGACCTGGGTGCCGTTGACTCATGGGCGAGCGTTCCCCGGTGGCCCGGTGGCGCCCGAGACGTACCGCACGATGAGGGATGCCATCGTGGCGGGCATCCGTGACAGCGGCCCCTTCGACGGCTTCTTCTTCGACATCCACGGCGCGATGAGCGTGATCGGCATGGATGACGCCGAGGGCGATCTCGCGACGGCGATCCGAGATGCGCTCGGATCGGACACTCTCGTCTCGACGGCGATGGATCTGCACGGCAACGTCTCCCGCAGGCTTCTCGACGCTGTCGACCTCATCACCTGCTACCGCATGGCGCCGCACGAGGACTGGCTGAACACCAAGGAACGCGCCGTTTTCAACCTGCTGACCCGTCTTCGCGGTGCGCACGGTGCTGACGCCGTCGCCCGGCGCCCCTACAAAGCGTGGCTGCAGGTGCCCGTGCTCCTGCCTGGCGAGAAGACCAGCACGCGGCTGGAGCCCGCCAAGGGCATCTACGAGCAGGTGCCGGAGATCGAAGAGCTGCCTGGCGTCGTCGACGCGGCGCTCTGGGTGGGTTATGCCTGGGCCGACGAACCACGCTGCCAGGCGGCGGTGGTGGTCACCGGTGACGATCCGGACCTGATCAGAACAGAGGCCGAGCGGCTTGCGCGCCGGTACTGGGATGCCCGAGACGACTTCGCCTTCGTCGGACCCGTCGCGACCCTCGACGAAGCACTCGATCGGGCGCTCGAGCCGGACGCGGCTCGGCCATACGTCATCTCCGACTCGGGCGACAACCCGACGGCCGGCGGCGCCGGCGACGTGTCGTGGACGCTCGGAAGACTCCTGCAGCGGGCCGACCTCCGAGATCCGGCGCTGACGGTGGCGGCGGCATCCATCTTCGATCCCGTCGCGGTGCAGACCGCCGTCGCGGCGGGCGTGGGCGCGCAGGTCACCGTCGAGGTCGGAGGACACGTCGATGCGGGCCCGAGCGGCCCGGTAACACTCACGGGCGAGGTGTTCTCCGTCACCGACGGCGACCCGGACGCCGGCACGCAGGTCGTGATCCGATCGGGCGCCGTCCACGCGATCATCACGACTCGGCGCAAGCCATTCCACCATCTGAACGACTTCCGCATGCTCGGCCTCGAGCCGACGGAGATCGACGTGCTGATCGTGAAGATCGGATATCTCGAGCCGGAGCTCTACGAGCTGGCCGAGGACTGGACGCTCGCCCTCACCCCCGGCGGCGTCGATCAGGATCTGTTGCGCCTCGGACACCACCGCCTGGCACCCGGGGTGTTCCCCTTCGACACCTCAGCACACGAACCCGAGCTGCTGGCAGTGGTGACCCGCCGCGGAGAGGATGCGCGCGCATGATGAACTTCGAGAGCCGCGTCGGTCCGGACTTCGGCGCCGATGCACCGGACTATCCCGACAACGCCGTGCCCGACTGGTACCGCGACGCCAAGCTCGGCTTCTTCGTGCACTGGGGCCTCTATTCCGTGCCCGCGTGGGGGACGACTGCAGGCGATCGTGCGGTGCCCACCGAGGATGCGTATGCCTATCACCAGTACGCGGAGTGGTACGGGAACACGGTGCGCATCGCCGGCAGCCCGACCTGGGAGCGCCATCAGCGCGTCTACGGAACCGGCACGAGCTACGAGGACCTCGCCGACCTCTGGCATGCCGAGGCCTTCGACGCCGACTCGTTCGTCGCGGAACTCGTCGGCGCAGGGGCGCGGTACATCGTGCCCACCACCAAGCATCACGAGGGCTTCTGTCTCTGGAACACGGCGACCACTCGTTTCAATGCCGGACAGAGAGGACCGCACCGCGACCTCATCGCCGAGCTGCACGACGCGACGCGACGCAGCGGGACGCGATTCGGCACCTATTTCTCGGGTGCGCTCGACTGGCACGTGAGCGACTTTCCCCCCATCGAGTCCGACACGGATCTCTTCCGCTTTCGACGCAACGACGAGCACTTCGCCCGGTACGCGGCATCCCAGGTCGACGAGCTGATCGAGCGCTTCTCGCCCGATCTGCTCTGGAACGACATCGATTGGCCCGACGGCGGCAAGGGGGCTCAGGACTATTCGGTCTCCGCGCTTCTCACCCGGTACTTCTCGAGGGTTCCCGACGGCGTGGTCAACGACAGGTGGGGAGTCCCGTATCACGGCTATCTGACCCGCGAATACACCGATGTCGCTGGTGCCCTCGACTCCGTGTGGGAGTCGACGCGCGGACTGGGATTCTCGTTCGGCTACAACCAAGACGAGGATGCGCGCCACTCGTTGAGCGGTGCAGCTCTCGTGCGGCTTCTGGTCGATGTCGTGAGCAAGAACGGCAACCTGCTCATCAACGTCGGCCCGCGAGCAGACGGGTCCATCCCGGAGCTTCAGCTCCAGGCCATGCGGGCGCTCGGGGCATGGCTGACGATCAACGGAGACGCCGTCTACGGCACGCGGCCCTGGCGTCGTGCCACCGAGTCCGTCGGTGCTCCGCGTGCCTACACCGCCTCCGAGCGGGGCCTGCACGTTCACGCGCTCGACCCGGCCACCGGCATCCTCGACCTTCCTGCCGACCTGAGCGAAGCGCGGCAGCTGAGCTGGGCCGACGGGACGGCCGCCGAGGTGGCTCTCCGCGACGGCTCCGGTCTCGAGGTCGCGATTCCGGCAGGTCTCCGCGGCGAGCCGGTCGCCGTGCTCACGGTCGGCGACGCACCAGCATGACCGTCGTCGAGATCGCTGTTCAGGATGCCGCTGGCGCACGAATCGCATTCGACGCCGGCGCCGATCGCGTCGAGCTCTGCCAGGCGCTCGGCACCGGAGGGCTCACACCGTCTCTCGGAACGGTCGAGCACGTTCTGACGGCGGCCGGCGACCCGACGCGGGTGGGAGTGCTGGTTCGGCCGCGTGCCGGCGGATTCGTGTACGACCGCGACGAGATCGCGGTGGCGGCCACCGACATCCGGCATCTCGTTGCATCGGGAGTCGCTCGGCTCATCGTCGGAGCACTCACGGAAGACGGTTCGGTCGACGCGGACGCGCTCCGCAGATGGCGAGATGTGGCGCCCGGTGCGCGGTTCGTCTTCCACCGGGCCATCGATGTCGTGCCCGACGTGGTGGGCGCAGTCGAGGAACTCCCCGCACTCGGCGTCGAGAGTGTCCTGACCTCGGGGGTGCCGAGCGGAGTGTCGATGCGGTCGAGACGTTCGCGGCGCTGAGCGAGCGATTGCACGGACGGCTCGAGATCGTGGCGGGAGGAGGCGTGCGGGTGCCGGACATTCCCGCGCTCGTGGCATCCGGAGTCGACGCGATCCATCTCTCGGCTCGTGGGCGAGCAAGCAGGGGCCCGTCGGGCCCTGGCGGCGGGGATGACCACTATGACGTCACGGATGCTGTCGCTGTGGCGAACGCTGTCGCATCAGCGCAGCAGAGCGCCGCGCATGAGGGGTCGAATGCGACACATCCGGTTCGCGCCTGACGTCTCAGCGCCCGTCACTGTCGCACGCCATCGGTGAGCCGGAGCCGGATCGGAGCCTTGGCGCTGCGAGCCCCGGATTGTGCATGCAAAGACATGCACCCCCAAAACGGGTTCAAACCGGCTCCGGCGCCGAAATGGTGAGCAAACGCTCAGTAACGTGTGGTCGTTCACAGCACTCTGAAGTTTGAGGAAGACCCACATGAGCGACAACCTCGTTGCGCCGCCCGGCTACTACGACGACGGATCGGGGCGACAGCGTTACTGGGACGGTCGGACCTGGGGGGAGTACGCGGCAGTCGGGGCGTCACCGTCCCCGACCGTCGATCCGACGACACTCACCTACTCGACGCCGCAGGCGCCAGCGGGCGGTGGAACGCCGTATGCATCGGTGCCCGGCTCGAGTCTGGACGCCCAACCGATCTCCGCATCGGCGACCGTTCCTGCTTCCAGCAAGTCCGCTCTGGGCATCTGGGCATTGGTGCTCGGCATCATCGGCGTGTGCTTCGCGCTCATCCCGCACACATCCGGATTCGGAATCTTCCTCGGTGTCGTCGCTCTGGCACTGGGAATCATCGGCGCGGTCCTGAAGAAGGGCAGCCGCGCCATCGCCGGGACGATTCTCGGTGGGGCCGCGTTCGTTCTCGGTATCGTCTTCGCGGTCGTCTACGGAGTTGCGTCGGCGGGTTCATCTGTGCCGGTCGCCGACTCCGCGGCGCACTCGTCGCCAGTGGCTACGCCGGGCCGGTCCGCCGCGGCCGATGGGGCGACGCCGGGCACGTCATCGGCGCCCGTGAAAAAGTCGTCACCGTCGAAGGCAGCTGCGCCCGTCGGGACGGCTGCACAACTGCAGGCGTTGGTCGCAGCGAAGAGCTACCTCGCGGACGGGCAGGGCTTCTCTCAAGCCGGCCTGTTGTCGCAACTCACTTCGCAGTTCGGGAACGGCTTCGCCCAGGCGGATGCACAGTGGGCCATCGATCACGCCGGCGCCGACTGGAATGCACAGGCCGTCGCTGCCGCCAAGAACTATCTGTCTGACGGTCAAGGGTTCTCGCAGGCAGGGCTGCTGCAACAGCTGACGTCCTCCTCCGGAAATAAATTCGTCCCAAGCCAAGCGCAGTACGGCATCGATCATTCCGGTGCGGACTGGAATGCGCAGGCCGTCATGGCAGCGAAGAACTACATGGCGACGGGGATGGGGTACTCGCGTGACTCGCTGATCCAGCAGATGACTTCGACATACGGCAGCCAGTTCACCGAAGCTCAGGCGGAGTACGCAGCCAGTCAGGTGGGGCTCTGACCCGGGCCGCCGTGATGCCGTAGGTCGATGCGATCTTGGGGTTAAAAGCACGATCATCCGTTATATTCTGGAGCCATCGCGTCGTGTCATCCCCGCGCGGCGCCGGAGCACTGGAGGTGCATCGTGAGCATTGCCGAACGCCATTCCGAGACCGTCTGGACCGGGCCGCTGGCATCCGGGTCCGGAACCATCACGGGACGAAGCGGTGCGCTCGGCGAGCTTCCGGTGACGTGGGCATCCAGAACCGAGCGTTCAGACGGCAAGACCTCGCCGGAAGAGCTGGCGGCGGCAGCCCACTCGTCGTGCTTCTCGATGGCTCTGGCCCTCACGCTCGGGCAGCATGGCTCGGAGCCCGAGCGGCTGCAGGTCGACGCGACAGTGACGCTCGACGCTGTGGACGGCGTTCCGACGATCGTGTCGTCCGCGCTGACCGTCGATGCGACGGTCCCCGGCCTCTCGGCTGAGCAGTTCGCCTCGATCCTCGACGAGGCCGCCGCACTGTGCCCGGTGTCCCGGCTGTTCGCCGGCGCCCAGATCACCGTCGAGTCCTTCTTCACTCCGAGCGCCTGATGAGCTCGGGGCACCCGACGAGCACCGAGCAGCGCCTCGCCATCCAGAGCGTGGCGCCCGAGGCCTACGCGCCGATGCTCGCGATGGAGAAGTACATCCACGCGGGGGCGATGGGAGAGGACCTTCTCGCGCTCGTCAAGCTGCGGGCATCCCAGCTCAATGGATGCGCGTACTGCCTCGACATGCACGCCCGCGAAGCGCGCGCCGCCGGCGTCGACCAGCGCCGCCTCGACGTGCTCGCCGGGTGGCACGAGGCGCCAGACCTGTACTCGGAGCGCGAGCAGGCAGCCCTCGCTCTGACCGAAGCCGTCACGCTGATCGGCGAGGACGGCGTGCCCGATGACGTCTGGGTGCCGGCGACCTACTCGTTCAGTGATCAGGAACTCGTGCGGCTGTTGATGGCGATCAGCGCCATCAACGTGTGGAACCGGCTCGCGATCGCCACCCATCAGGATCTGCCCGAGCTGGATGCCGCGGCGTACGTCGGCACCGGCACCCCGTCGGCGTCGTGATGGATGCCTCGTCCACACCGGCCGCGCAGCCTGGGCCGGTGACGCTCGCCGCCGCCCTCGAGCGGGAGCACCGCCGGATCGACGGCGGAATCGAGGCCTACATCGCCGACGGCGGCGGCGAGCGCACCGATCTGCTGCGGGGTGCGATGGAAGGGTTGCGTCGACACATCTACCTCGAGGAAGAGTTTCTCTTTCCCCCGCTGCGCGAGGCCGGCATGATGATGCCGGTCATGGTGATGCTGCGCGAGCACGGTGCGCTGTGGAACGCGATGGATGCTCTCGACGCGCTGCTCGCGGAGGGTGCGGCCCCGGCATCCATCGTCGATTCCTGCCGGGAGCTGCTCGGTCTGCTCGATGCGCACAACTCGAAAGAGGAGCCCATCATCTACACGCGCGCCGACGACGTGCTGAACGCCGAGGCGAGTGACGGGCTGCGCGACTTTCTGACGTCGGGAACGACCCCGGAAGGGTGGGTCTCGACGACGGCGCGGTGAGGGGGACCACCCGCATCGCGCAGGGCCGGAACCGGATGCCGCGGCCGCGCACCCGTGCCGTTCCTGGCTTCCGCTGAAGACCGACTAAGTTGACACTGTGAGCAACAAGTCGGCGGCGGTGACACTATGACGTCTGCGAGCGAGTCGGGTTCTCCGCACGGGGCCACGACGCGTGAGCTGTCCCGCGTGAACAGTACGACGATCGTCAAGCTGCTGCGGGAGTCGGGGGCTCTTTCGCGCCAGGAGATCGGCGCACGCACGGGACTCAGTTCGGCGACGGTGAATCGGTTGACGTCGACGCTGCTCCGCGACAACGTGATCGCGGTGGCCGGCAATGAGCCATCGACAGGCGGACGCCCGTCGATGCTTCTTCGGTTCGCCGGTGAGACGCGACTGGTCGCGGCACTGCAGCTGCTTGCGGACAGGGCGGTCGGAGTTCTCGTCGATCTCGACGGGAAGATCGTCTTTCGGCGAGTCGCGCCGTTCTCCAACCCGATTCCCGAAGACGCCAAGCCCGATCAGATCGAGCACGAACAAGCCCTGCAGGTCGAGCAGCTGGTCGAACTGGCAGGCACGCTGATCGCCACTGCGAAGGGCATGGGCTCTCCCTGCCTCGCGGTCGGAGTGGCGGTGCCCGGCAACGTCGACGCGAACGGAACCGTCGCACGCATGCCGGAGATGGGCTGGAACGAGACACCGCTCGGCCGATTGCTTCGCGAACGTGTCGCATTGCCGCTGGTCATCGAGAACGATGCCAACGCCTTGGCCTGGGGTGAGCTCACGCGCGGAGCAGGTCGGGGCTCGGCGGGCATGGTCGCGCTGCTGATCGGACGCGGTCTCGGCGCGGGCATCATCAGCGGCGGCGAACTGCACCGCGGTGCGGGAGCGCGTGCTGGCGAGGTCGGCTACCTGCTCACCAACAGGGCGGCGTTCTCCCGGTATTTCACCGACCACGGCGATCTCGAGGATCGCATCGGATCTGTCGCCCTGACTCGAACTGCCCGCGAGCGGGGCATCCCGATTCCGGCCACCGGATGGGTGGCCGCCGAGGACGTCTTCGCGCTCTCCGCAGCTGGCAACGCTGACGCGGCCGAACTCGAAGTCGAGATCTTCGACATGGCGTCGATCGCCGCCACCGCCCTGGTGGCTGTCCTCGACCCCGATCTCCTGGTGGTCGGCAGCAGCTACGGTGATGCCGAACGCCTCGTGGCCGAGATCCACAAGCGACTGGCCGGTCGTGTGATCCGCGTTCCGCGGGTCGTTGCCGCGTCGCTTCGCGAGGATGCAGTCATCGTCGGCGCGGCGGAGCTGGCGGCTGCAGAGGTGCACGACTTCGCTTACCTGTCGCACTGAGTCCAGGGAGGTCGAAGACCTCTGAGCCGCATGGCCGGCGGGCCTTGAATGTGCCGGAGGCTCGTCGCGCCTTCCCTTCTCCGCCGTGACCGAATCGTGAGTTGACAGGCTCCGAGTCGCGGGATTAGCTTTGTCCTACTTTTTATCGATCAGATAGAAAACTATCGGAACAGTGAGGTTCTTGTGATCGTCGGCATCGACGTGGGTGGCACGAAGACCCATGTGTTGGTCACGGAGGGCAACGAGGTTCTCGAAGACTTCGCAGTGCCGACCAGCCGTTGGATGCACGGCACGCTCGCGGAAGGCCGAGGTAACGCAGAGCGCCTTGTCGACCTGCTCAAGCACATTCCAGGAGCCGCAGAGGCCGCTCTGGTCGTCGGGGCGCACGGCCTCGACAGCGACGCCCAGGTGGCGGAGTTCAACCGCGAGATGTCGCGCGTGCATCGTGGAATGCTCTCGACCGTCAACGACGTCGAGCTCGTCGGGCCGGCAGCCGGCCTCGAGGAGTCGATTCAGGTGATCGTCGGCACGGGCTCGAAGGTCGTCGGCCGGGGGGCCGGCGGCGAGCTGATCGACGCTGGGGGATACGGCTATCTGATCGGGGACCCCGGAAGCGCGCCCGCGATCGCCCGCGAGGCGGTGCGTGCCGTTCTCGCCGCCAGAGATCGCGGCGAGGAGCCCGACCTGCTCGCGGAGATGCTGATGACGGAGATGGCGGCCGAAGACATACCGGCCCTCAGCTTCGCATTCGGATCACAGGCGACGTTGGCCCGTTGGGCACGTGTCGGCCCCTTGGTGTTCAACGCGGCAGACGAGGGAAGCGCGATCGCCGCCGAGGTCATCGAGGCCTCAGCCGCCGTTCTGGCACAGGACGTGCTGCACGCGGTCCGACGCGGCGCCGTCGGCGAGGTGGTCGTGTGCGCGGGCGGTGTCGTGACGAATCAGCCGAGGTTCTTCAGCGCGTTCGAGGCGGCCGTTCTCGCTCTCGATCTCGGTCTCACGGTGCGCCTGCTCAGGATCCCCCCGTGCACGGCGCGATCGCACTGGGCCATCGACTCGGAAAGTAATCCATCCCAAGACACCAATGGAGGGTCTGATGAAGATAAGGAAGGGCACGGCGCGGCGCATCGTCACCGCGCTCGCGGCAGCGGCATCCGTCGCGCTTGTCGTCAGCGGTTGCAGCGTGACCGGTGCGACGAGCAATCAGGGTGCAGGAGGCGGCGACAGCGGGACCATCAACGCACTGTTCATGAAACAAGCGGGATACAGCGAGTCGGACGTCAACGCGATGATCTCGTCGTTCGAGAAGAAGTATCCGAAGATCAAGGTCAATCCGACGTTCGTCGCGTACGAGGCGCTGCACGACAAGATCGTCACGTCTGCACCGGCCGGAACGTACGACGTCGCACTCATGGACGTCATCTGGCCGACCGAGTTCGCGTCGAAGGGCTTGATCACCGACCTGTCTGACAAGTTCCCGTCGAGCTGGAAAGACGAGATGCTCGGTGGCGCTCTCACCTCTGCAGAGTGGAAGGGCAAGTACTACGGCGTGCCGTGGGGCCCGTCGACCAAGCTGTTCTATTACAACAAGGCGATGCTCGCCAAGGTCGGGGCGACCGGCGCCGACGTGACCACGTGGGACGGGGTTCTCGCGGTCGCGAAGAAGCTGAAGGATGCCGGGGTCGTCAAGTATCCGCTGACGTGGAGCTGGTCGCAGGCGGAGGCGTTGATCTGCGACTACGCGGTGATGCTCGGTGCATTCGGCGGCGACTTCACGACCAGCGACGGCAAGCTCGACCTGAACAGCAAAGAAGGCGTCGCCGCGCTGACCTGGATGCGCAAGACCATCACGGACGGTCTGACCGACCCGGCATCTTTGACGTATCTGGAAGACGACACGGACAAGTCGATGGCTGCCGGCCACTCGGCCATGCAGCTCAACTGGGAGTCGGCGTTCCGCGACTTCAACGACTCGTCGATCTCGTCCATCGTCGGACAGGCTGTCGTGACGCCCCCTCCGACCGGCCCGACCGGGCTGAACCCCGGTGTGAACGGTTCGATGGCGCTGGCCATCCCCACCGGGTCGAAGCACAAGGACGCCGCATGGACGTTCATCAAATACATCACCAGCCAGCCCGTGCAGGACAAGTATGCGAAGAGCGCCATGCCGAACTGGAAGTCCAGCTTCAGCAACCCCGACGTGGTCAAGACGAACCCCGAGGTGTTCAAGGCCGCCGGCCAGGCGTACGACAAGATGATCAACCGTCCGGAGGTCGCGAACTACAACACGGTGTCGCAGATCCTCCAGGTTCAACTGCAGAACGCGCTCTTGGGCAAGGTCACGCCTCAGCAGGCGCTCGACGCCGCTCAGTCCCAGGCGTCGGCGGCCAAGGACTGACCAGGAATGACCGTTGCAAGCCTGAACGGCAGCAAGGAGGGAGCGCCTGAGAAGCGCTCCCTCCCGCGCCGCGGCAAACGTGATCGACAAGGCCGACTCGCCTTCTGGCTGTTGCTCCCGGCGGGAGTGGCGGTCTTCGGTGTCGTGCTCTATCCGATCGCGCGCACCATCCTGGTCTCCCTCTTCCAGGTGAACTCCGCACTGGCGACCGACACCCCGTTCGTCGGCCTCGGCAACTACGTGGAGGTGCTGCAAGACCCCGAGTTCTGGAACTCGTTGTGGCGCACGCTGTACTTCACCGTCGTCTCGACGGCGCTCGAGCTCGTGCTCGGACTCATCGTTGCCGGTCTGCTCAACGCGAAGCTCAGATGGCGGTGGCTGTTCCGCACGATCGTCGTTCTTCCATGGGCCATTCCGACGATCGTGAACGCCGCCATGTGGAAGGGCATCTACAACGCTCAGTACGGCGCGTTGAACGCCGCGCTCACACAGCTGGGGGTCATCCACGAGTACAAGGCGTGGCTCGGCGAGCCCATGAGCGCGCTCAACGCGGTCATCATCGCCGACGTCTGGAAGACGACGCCTCTCGTGGCGTTCTTCCTGCTTGCGGGGCTGACGGCGATTCCCTCGGAACTCTACGAGGCCGCCCGCATCGATCGCGCCGGTTGGCCGCGCATGCTTCGCTCGATCGTCCTCCCCCTGCTCGTGCCGTCGATCTCCATCGTGCTCGTGCTGCGAACAGTGGAGGCGTTCAAGGTGTTCGACATCATCTACGCGATGACGCGGGGCGGCCCCATCAACGGCACGGCCACGATCGCCTATTTCGCCTACATCAGGGCGTTCTCCGACCAGAACTTCGGAGTGGGATCAGCGTTGGCGATCATCATCGTGCTGGTCATCCTGGTGCTCACGACGATCTATCTTCGGTTCCTTCGACGTTCGGACATGAGCCTGCTATGAGACGAGCAACGCGAAATTCGATCCTGATTCACGTCGCGGCCTTCGTCGTCGCGGTGTGCTGTCTGCTGCCGATCTCGTACATGGTGCTCGCGAGCGTCACTCCGCAGCGAACGCTGATCACGATTCCACTTCGTTGGATTCCGAGCGCACTCGATTTCAGCAGGTACGTGACGATCTTCCGGGGCGGGGCGGACAGTGTCGGTGCGACGTTCCGAGCGGCGTTCGTGAACTCGCTCGTCGTGGGCATCGGAACCGTGATCATCTCGATGATCGTCGGAATCCTCGGCGCCTACGCCTTTGCACGGCTGCGATTCCGCTTTCGCCGAGTGGTGCTGCTGCTGTTCCTGGGAACGTACATGCTGCCCCAGATCGCCCTGCTCATTCCGCTCTATCTGATCCTCAACTCGCTCGGACTGCTCAACACGCAGGCCGGCCTGGTCTTCGTGGACTGTTCGCTCGTCATCCCGTTCGTGCTCTGGATCTTGAGCAACTACTTCATGACCATTCCAGAGGAGCTCGAAGAGGCGGCTCGTATCGACGGCACCACTCGGCTCGGGGCGCTGTTCTACGTCATCCTGCCTGCGGCGCGCCCCGGCATCGTGGCGGCGATCATGTTCGCGTTCCTTCTTGCCTGGGACGAGTTCATGTACGCCCTGATCTTCACGTCCACGAACGCGGCGAAGACGCTGCCCGTGGCGATCAGCGAATTCGCCGGCAGATATACCACCGACTTCGGCCTCGTCTCCGCAGGCGGGCTTCTCGCCGCACTACCACCGGTGATCATCGCGATCATCTTCCAGCGCTACATCGTCAGTGGCATGTCCACTGGCTCCGTGAAGGGATAGCAATGCCAACGACAAGAATCCCGTTCGCCGACGCATTGGCGACGCAGGCCGAGCAGCTCTCGACCGTGAGAGCATCCGTCACCCACAGCATCGAGGGCATGGATCTGCCTGTTCTCGGGCCGCACGAGACGGTCGCGGTCGTGGCGATGGGAGCCTCCCGCAACGCGGGCAACGCACTGGTCGCCGTGTTCGCGAAGGCGGGGCATCGCGCTGTCGACCTGACGGCGTCGGAGGTGCTCATCGGACCGGACGGGTACCAGCCTGGCGACCACTACGTGATCGTGTCGGAGTCCGGACGCAGCCCCGAGCCCCTCGAGGCGGCACGACGGTTGACACCAGGGCGGCGAATCGGCGTCTCGAACTTTCCTGAGGCCCAGATCGGCGATGCGGTCGACCGGTGTGTCGACCTCGGCGGCGTGCCGGACTCGCCGGTGTATTCCGTCGGCTACACGGGAACGCTCCTCGCCTTCGGGTACCTCGCCGAACGCTGGGGCGTGAAGGATGCCGCGAAGGGCCTTGCCGACATCGAGACGACGATCGCGCGGCACGAGGAGTCATTCCGGCCACTGCTCGATGCGGTGGGCAGCCTGCTCGGCGGCGCCGACTCAGTGGATGTCGTCGCGAGCGGAGTCTCGTTCGCCACCGCGACCGAGTTCGCCCTGATGGTGCGCGAGGCGTTACGGGTTCCCGCCACGGCGCACGAGACCTACGAGTTCTTGCACGGACCGATGGAATCGGCGTTCGAGAACTCGCTCGTCGTGCTGTTCGGCGACGACCGCGAACTCACGGTGCCCGGCCCGCTGCTCGACGCGGGCGTGCCCGTGGTGCTCGTGACGACGAAGGCGCGATCCGAGATTCCGCGCTCCGACGACCCGCTGCTCACCGTGGTCGAGATCGGACGTGGGTTGGAAGGGTTCTCCCGCGCGATCATCGAGACGGTCTTCGCGCAGCGAGCCCTCGAATCAGCTGCCGCCCACAAACCGTTCCCTGTCGAGGAGTTCAGGTTCTCCGGTCTCGGCACGAAGCTCGATGAGGAGACGCACGGCGACTGACTCTCGTCGCGGTGTCCGGCCGGCACCGACCCGTCGCAGCTACGGTGGCTGTGCCGGTGAATCCGACGGTCCGGCGGAGAGGGGCCGCGCGTGCACGCGTCCTGGTTGTGGCTGCCGATCGCGGTGGTCGTGCTCGCGCTCGTCATCGTGCTTGCGGTGCGGGCGCGGAGGCGCCAGGGCCCGCGCGCGCGAGTCGGCGCATCCGTTCGCTACACGAACCATGCAAGGGAGCGGATGGCGCAGCGCGGTGTGACCGCTGTGCAACTCGAGTCGGTGCTGGCGAAGCCGGCGCGCGTCGATCGCGACGTCGAGGAGAACAGCGTGCGGCTGGAGGGCGACTTCGACGACAGAGTGCTCAAGGTCTGGGTCGCTGAACCCTGGCCGAGCGCCGGCGAGATCGTCGTCAAGTCGACGGCCTGGAATCATGTGGCCAGGTTCATGATTCCGGCTGGTGCCGTCGGGCGGGTGAAGGGGCGCGGCGGCGCGACCATCCGGTCCATCTGTCTGGACACCGGTGCGCAGATCTCGATCGAGAAGAACGGTGCGGTGCGCATCCACGCGGACGACAAGGCGGCGGTCGACGCCGCCCGGCGAAAGGTGATGTCGCTGGCGCGGCGCTGAACAGGCTCGGCCGAACCGGCGCGCCGCTATAACCGGATGCCCCGAAACTCGCGCCGAGATGACCGCCCGTGACGCCGCGTTCCGCCGCGTTGCGACCGGCGCAACTGTGTTACCGGCCCGATGGCATTGCGTCGCGCAGCGAGCATAGTGTGGCGTCACGCCGCGCCGGCCATGCACTCGCCGACACGGTTCTCGCATCGTCGCGTCGGGCATCCTCGTTCCCCATCTCCTGCGGCCACAGCACCTGAGGCATCGGCAGCCGGGGCTTCGTCGTGCCCGTGCGACTCACAGCAGCACCACCCGACCCCGAAGAGGAATCACCATGAAGAAGGTCCTGAAACGCGCCGCCGTCGTCTCCGTCGCGGGACTCATGGCCATGGGCCTCGCGGCGTGCAGCGGTGAGGCGGCGGCCTCGAACACCTCGGGAAAGCCGAGCACCGTCTACTTCGGGGTGTCCGCCGCCGAGACCGGGCAGTACGCGCAGTACGGCCAGCAGTTCAAGGAGGCGTTCGATCTCGCCGTCGACCAGGTGAACGCGAAGGGCGGCATCAACGGGCATCCCGTCGCCCTCAAATACGAGGACTCTCAGTCGGACCCGAAGCAGTCCGTGCCGGTGGCGCAGAAGTTCGTGGGCGACTCGAGCGTCATCCTGGTGTTCGGCGACTACTCGTCGGCGGCGTCCATTCCCGCCTCGCCCATCTACACGGCGGGCAAGTTGCTGCAATACGGCTTCAACAACTCGAACCCCGACTTCACCGCCAAGGGCACCAAGTATCAGTGGTCCACCTCGATCACGACGAGCGCCACCTACAAGTGGACCGCCGACTACATCAAGAAGCAGGGCGTGAAGTCGGTCGGCGTGACGTACCTGAACACCTCGGACTGGGGCATCCCCGCCTACCAGGCGTTCGAGGACGAGGCCAAGAAGATCGGCCTCAAGATCACCGACGCCGAGGGCGTGCTCGACACCTCTGACGACTACAAGCCGTCGCTGATCAAGGCGGTCAAGGGCAACCCGCAGGCATTCGTGCACATCGGATACGGGCCCGACTCGGCGAAGATCGTCACGCAGCTGCGCTCCATCGGCTACAACGGCACGTTCTACGGCGGCCAGGACGAGGAGTCGTTCGACGGCACCTCCGCAGCCACCGGATCGATCATCGGCAGCGAGTTCGTCGAGACGAGCACCGACCCCGAGGTGAAGTCGTTCGTCGCCGCGTTCAAGAAGAAGTACCCCAGCGAGACCGACGTCACGAGCTTCGAGGCCGGCGCCTACGACGCGCTCAACGTGGCGGTGGCCGCGGCCAAGAAGGGCGGCATCACGCGGGAGGGCATCCTCAAGGGCTTCGGTGAGATCAAGGATGTTCCGAGCGTCGTGTACGGAAAGATCACCTTCGATCCCTCCACCCGTCGCGTGGCGTCTCCGCACCTGACCCCGACCATCTTGAAGGACGGGAAGTGGGTCGTCTACAACGGCTGATCGCCGCTGCGACGGAGACACGCATTCATGCTTGACACGCTCATCGCCGGCGTGCTCCGAGGGAACGTCTACGCCCTCGGAGCCGTCGGCATCTCCCTGGTCTTCGGCGTCATGAACGTCGTCAACTTCGCCCAGTTCTCGTTCTTCGGACTCGGGGCCATGCTCACCTGGTTCTTCGTGGTGCAGCTGGGGCTCACCTTCTGGGTGGCGCTGCCGCTCGTGCTCGCCGTATGCGCCGTGATCGGCCTGCTGACCAACGTGGCTGTGGTTCGTCCGCTCGCGAAGTACCTTCCGCTGGCGGCGATGCTCTCCACCTACGCGGTCTCGCTCATTCTCGACAACACGTCGCAGATGGTGTTCGGCGCGAACTCTCGGGTGTTTCCGCAGGTGCTGCAGACATCCAATCTGCACATCGGCAACATGCGCTTCGGCACCGCCGACGTCGTGATGCTCGGCATCACGGCCGTGCTCATGGTGGTGATGTCGCTGTTCCTCAAGTACGGCAAAGTGGGGCGCGGCATCCGTGCAACGGCGCAGGACCAGGAGGCCGCGCTGCAGATGGGCATCCCGGTGGGCGCGGTGCAGAACCTGTCGTTCGTGATCGCCTCGGCGCTGGGCGGTCTCGCCGGCATCTTCATGGCCTTGTATGTCGGCGTCGCCGATCCGACCTCCGGCCTCAACGCGGGCATGACGGCATTCGTCGCGGCCACGCTCGGCGGTCTCGGCTCACTGGTCGGCGCGGTGATCGGCGGGTTCGTGCTCGGCATCCTCGAGTCGTTCGGCGTCTACATCTTCGGCGGCAGCGCCGACCAGATCATCGTCTTCGTCATCCTGATCGCCGTGCTGATCATCCGGCCGGGCGGGCTGCTCGGCAAGGTGCCGCTCATCTCCAGCGAGCCCCTCACCGGCACGTTTCTCGGCAAGGGGCGGCCGTTCCGCATTCCGAAGTGGGTGTGGCCGAGCGCCTTCGTGGTCGGCGGCATCGTCGTGCCGCTGGTGTCGAACGACTACATCCTCAGCACGGGCACGCAGGTGCTCGTGTACGCGATCATCGCCGCCGGCTTCACGGTCACGGCCGGTCAGGCCGGCGTCATGGCGCTCGGCCAGGCCGGCCCGATCGCGATCGGCGCCTACACGTCGGCACTCATCACGCTCTACCTGCACGTCTCGTTCTGGTTGGCGCTGCCGATCGCGGGCATCGTCGCCGCGATCGTGGCGTCCATCCTCTCCGCACCGATCTGGGGCGTGAAGGGGCACTACATCTCCATCGCGACGCTCGGCATCGGCATCGTGATCGTGGCGATCATCCAGCTCGTCGTCCCGATGGGCATCCAGGGCATCCCGTGGCCGCAGATCGGCGACACCGTGCTGTTCTCCGCCCGCGACTTCTATTTCATCGACTTCGGCGTGCTCGTGCTGACGCTCCTGGTGATGTGGCGCATCCGCAGGTCGCATCTCGGCAGGGTGATCTCGTCGGTCGGCGCCGACGAGGTGGCCGCGCTGGCATCCGGGGTACGGGTGCGCGACTACAAGGCCCTCGCGTTCGCGATCTCCGCGTTCTTCGCTGGGTTGGGCGGCTCCCTGCTGGCGCATCAGTACACGTACATCGACACCACCATCTTCACGATGATGATGTCGCTGCTCGTGGTGACCATCGTCATCCTCGGCGGCGTGAACCTGCCGTACGGCGCGGTGGTGGGCGCGATCATCCTGATCGGCGGGCTCGAGGCGCTGCGCTTCACCGACGAGCTGCGCATCATCGTCTACGGCCTGGTGCTCATCCTCGCTGTGCGGTTCAGGCCCGGCGGCATCCTGGTGAGGAACTCATGAGCGACGCACTGCTTGAGGTGACCGGCCTCGAGCGCCACTTCGAGGGCCTCAAGGCCGTCGACGGCATCTCGTTCACCGTGGCGCCGCACGAGGTGGTGTCGATCATCGGGCCGAACGGCTCGGGAAAGACGACCACGCTCAACCTCGTGACGGGGACCATCAGGGCCAACGGGGGCACGATCATGCTCGACGGCAGGAACATCGGGCACGCCGACACCGCCCGTATCGCGGAGGACGGCATCGCGCGAACGTTCCAGAACGGTCGCGTCTTTCCGACGCTCTCGGTGGCGGACAACATCGAGGTGGGCATCCACTCGACGTTGCACGCCAGCAGGCCGTTCCGGGGGCTGTCGCATCTCTTTCTGCTGCGCTGGATTCCGCTGCTCGCCGAGCTGTTCATCGCGATCTTCGGCTCACCGGGAGCACGACGGGAGCGCAAGGTCATCGACGCGACCATCGCGGAGGAGATCGAGCGATTCGAGGCGCGGTTGGGACCGCGGCGTGACGACCCGGCGTACACGCTCAGCTACGCCAACCGGCGGCGCACCGAGATCGCCCGCGCGCTCGCGTTGAAGCCCAAGCTGCTCGTGCTCGACGAGCCGACGGCCGGAATGAACCAGTCGGAGACCGCCGAGGTGCTGCAGCAGCTGCTCGACCTCAAGGCCGACGGGCAGGCCATCCTGCTCGTCGAGCACAAGCTCGACCTCGTGATGACGGTCTCGGACCGCGTCATCGTGATGGATGGCGGCCGCATCATCGCCGAGGGCGGACCCGATGCCGTGCGTCGCGACCCCGCCGTCATCGAGGCGTACCTGGGGCGGCGGCGCGGGCTCGGCGGGGAGGACCTGACATGACAGATCTGCTCCGGCTCGACGACGTCAACGTCTACTACGGCCCGTTCCACGCCCTGCGCGGCAACACGCTCACCGTCGGCTACGGCGAGATCGTCTCGCTGCTCGGTGGCAACGCGAGCGGCAAGTCCACGACGATGAAGACCATCCTCGGGCTCACCTCCGTGAAGTCCGGCTCCGTGCACTTCGGCGGGCGCGACATCACGAAGGCGTCGACCAGGCAGCGCGTCAAGTCAGGCATCGCGTCGGTGCCCGAGGCGCGGCGGGTGTTCCCGCAGCTGACGGTGGACGAGAACCTGCTCACCGGGGCGTACACGCGAAGCGATCGGGCGGGCATCCACGAAGACCTCGAAAGGATGCGCACCCACTTTCCGCGCCTCGCCGAACGTCGCCGCCAAGAGGCCGGCACCCTCTCAGGTGGAGAGCAGCAGATGCTCGCGTTCGCCAGGGCGCTGATGAGCCGTCCGAAGCTCATCTGCATGGACGAGCCCACCATGGGCCTCTCGCCCAAGCTCGTGGACCAGGTGCTCGACGAGATCGTGCGCATCAACACCGAGCTCGGCGTGGCCGTGCTCTTCGTCGAGCAGCAGGCGGAGCTTGCGCTCTCTATCGCATCCCGCGGCTACGTGCTCGCCACCGGCGCCATCGTGCTGCAGGGCAGCGCGCGCGAGCTGCTCGACAACCCCGAGATCCAAGAGGCCTACCTCGGAAAGGGAAATCAGTCATGACAGGACCCCGACTCGGCTACTTCACGCGGCTGCTCGACGACGTCGAACCGGTCGAGCGCTACCGCAACGCCATCGCGCAGTTCGTGCGTGCAGAGCAGCTCGGCTACGACACGGCGTGGGTCGCCCAGCACCACTTCCACCGTGACGAGGGCGGTCTGCCGTCGCCGTTCGTGCTGCTCGCGCAGGCCGCGGCGAAGACGTCGCGCATCGTGCTCGCCACCGGCATCGTGACCCTGCCGCTCGAGGAGCCGCTGCGCGTGGCCGAGGATGCCGCGGTGCTCTGGCTGCTCTCCGACGGCCGGCTCGAACTGGGCATCGGTTCCGGCGGCACCTCGTCGTCGTTCCCGCCGTTCGGACACGACCCCGCCGACCGCCCGGCCATCTACGCCGAGCACAAGGCGACCCTGCTGCGTGCCTTGAGCGGCGAGGTGCTCACCTCCGACGGCGGGGCGCTCTACCCGCCGGCGCCGCAGCTGGCCGACAGCCTGTGGGAGGCGACGTTCTCGGCATCGGGAGCCGCGCGCATCGGGGGCGCCGGCAACGGACTCATGCTCTCCCGCACACAACCGCGCAACGAGTACACGGGCCGAGGTTCCGCCGCCGACCAGGTGGCGATCGTCGACGCGTACACCGAGGCGTTGCCGGCCGGAGTCGAGCCGCGAGTGATGGCATCCCGTTCCGTGCTCGTCGTCGACGACGAAGAGGATGCCGTGCGCTGGCGGGCGCAGGGCATCGCGCGCTCGCTGCCCACCCTGAGGGCGCAGGGCGTCGTCATTCCCGACGGGGCCGGCGACGCCGAGCTCGCCGCCTTTCTCGACCTGCACATCGGCACGGCGGAGCAGGTGCTGGAGACACTGCAGGGCGACCCGATCCTGCCGATCGCGAGCGACATCGTCTTTCAGCCGCACCCCGTCGACCCACCGCACGCGGTGGTGCTGCGCTCGCTGGAGCTCATCGCCGAGCGCCTCGCGCCCGAGCTCGGGTGGGTGCCGAAGGCCACTGCTCCCGTGGGCTGATGCGCCCGCCCCACAGGAAGTTGCATCCCGGCAGTTCGTACACGAAAGGAACCCCATGAGCACCGATGTGATCGACCGACTGGTCGGCATAGACGAGGGCGACCCCGTCTTCGCGCTGCGCGTGCAGCGTCCCGACGCGAAGCGCAACGCCCAGGCGAGCTACGACGCGCTGTTCGCCTCAGACGCGCTGGAGCACGTGGGCCGGCCGGAGCGGCTGGCCATCGCCTACTGGGCGGTCGCGCTCGCGCAGAGCGTTGTCGCTCCCCATTACCGCGACCTGCTTGCGGCCGAGTCCCCGCAGACACTGGCCGCGCTCGACGCCGCGCTTCCCGGCGCCGTCACCACGGGTCCGTATGGCGACTACCCCGATGGCCCGCTGTCGGTGGAGAACCAGCAGGGGTTGCACTGGCAGGCGCCGCCCGAGCTGGTCGCGGCAGTGGGCGTCCGCCTCGCCGCGGCTCTCGAGCACACCCACCTGCTCACGTATCGGCCGCGCGACGCCTCCGCCGATGC
This sequence comes from Humibacter ginsenosidimutans, assembly GCF_007859675.1. Classification (GTDB taxonomy): domain Bacteria; phylum Actinomycetota; class Actinomycetes; order Actinomycetales; family Microbacteriaceae; genus Humibacter; species Humibacter ginsenosidimutans. Next base: position 2,215,545 of record NZ_CP042305.1, on the reverse strand, counting down.
GCTGCAGGCACTGCTGGATGCCGGCTGGGACACGACGGGAATCGTCACGCTCTCGCAGCTGGTGTCGTTCCTGAACTTCCAGCTCCGCGTGGTCGCGGGGCTCACCGTCTTGAAGGGAGAACTGCGATGAGCGACAGCACTGCAACGGGCGAGCAGGTCGTTCGGCACGACTTCGACGTGCCGAACGTGTTCACGCAGGCGCAGCTCGGCTGGGAGGCGTGGCTCGAGCCCCTGCCGATCGACGAGCTGACCGAGCGGCACTACGACGGCCTCGTCGACAAGGGCCGCGCGAACAGTCCATACTTCAGGCTGCTTGTGCGCGATCCCGACATCCTCGGCGCCCGCACTCGCACCGACAACGACATCTTCTACAACGAGAAGGGCGGGCTCCCGAGAGCGCAGCGCGAACTGTCGGCCGCCGCGGCATCCCGTACGAACGGATGCCTGTTCTGCGCCTCCGTGCACTCCCGGTTCGCCTCGCAGAAGTCGAAGCGTCCCGACGACGTGCAGCGCCTGCTGGATGCCGGCACCTCGGCCCCGCAGTCCGACCCGCAGTGGCGCGCGACGATCGACGCTTCCGTGGCGCTGACGAAGACCCCTGGCGAGTTCGGCGCCGAGCACGTGCGGCAGCTGCGCGAGGCGGGACTCGACGACCTGGCGATCGCCGATGTCATCCACGGCGCGGCGTTCTTCAACTGGGCGAACCGTCTCATGCTCTCGCTCGGCGAGCCGACCCCACCCGCAACGCCCGCTGGTTGAGGAGCACGCCGCAGGCGCGCGTCTCGAAACCCGCGCCCTGCGAACACGAAGAGGCCGCCGAAGCCCGACCCTCACGGTCGGCTTCGGCGGCCTCTTCTCGCGTCGGGCGCGGGCCCGCGTCAGATCTCGTTGACGCGGCCGTCCTTGATACGCAGCCGCCGCTCTGCGCGGCGCGCGACCGCTGAGTCGTGCGTCACGATGACGACCGTGAGCATCTGCTCGCGCCACACCCGCTCGATCAGCGCCATGATCTCGTCGCGCGTCGCCTCATCGAGTGCACCCGTCGGCTCGTCGGCCAGCAACACAGTGGGCTCCTTCACCAGGGCCCTGGCGATGGCGACGCGCTGCTGCTGTCCGCCGGAGAGCTCCGACGGTCGGTGATCGGCCCGGTCGGCAAGGCCCACGGAGGCCAACGCCTCCGCGCTGCGTCGTCTGCGCTCGGCGCGCGGCACGTCGTCGGTGGCGAAGGCGGTCTCCACGTTCTCGATGGCGTTGAGCGTTGGGATCAGGTTGAAGCCCTGAAAGACGAACCCGATCTCGGTGCCGCGCAGCGTCGCCAGCGTGCTGTCGGATGCCTGCGACAGGTCGTGCGCACCCAGCGTCACGGTTCCCGACGTTGGCCGGTCGAGCGCGCCGAGCATCTGCAGCAGCGTCGACTTGCCGCCACCGGTCGGGCCCTGCACGGCGACCAGCTGTCCGCGCGCGATCTCCAGGTCGATGCCGCGCAGCGCCTGCACGGTGCGTCCCTTCTGCGTGTACGTCTTGGTGACGTCGTGCAGCGAGTAGGCGATGCCGACGGTGTCGTTCGCGGGTTCCGACGGGATCCGCAGGGTGTCGGTGTCGGTCATGGTGTGCTCCTTGTCGTAGCGGGTCGGAAGGGAGGGCGGCGCCGGGACGTGGCGGCCCGGAGCGGAGTGGATGCCGTGGGCGCTGGCATCCTCACGCCACGCTCCTCAGGGCCTCGGCCGGGCGCAGCCGCGAAGCGCGCCAGCCGCCGAAGGCGCCTGCGACGAGTCCGCCGAGCACCGACAGTCCGACGGCGATGAGGATGATGCCGGCCGTGAGCGGGATGTGCAGCGCGATCTCGCTGCCGCCCTGCGCGGCCTGCGCTGCGCCCTGTGCCATGCCGCCACCCTGACCGCCGGGGCCGCCTGACGGCGCACCGGCGCTGCCGCTCGCGGACATCGACAGCGTCGGCGAGATGAGGTTGACGACCACGATCGCGGCGATGCCGACGATCGCACCGATGGCGCCGCCGATGAGGCCGTTCACGAGCGACTCGCCGGTCACCTGCCGAACGACGCGTCCGTTGCTCCAGCCGATGGCCTTGAGCGTGCCGAACTCGCGGGTGCGACGGCTGACGCCGGAGATGGTGAAGAGCACGGCGATGAGGAACGCCGCGGCGAGCACGAGCAGCGAGAGCCAGGTGCCCAGGTTGGTGACCAGAGCGGAGACGGTGGAGAGCGAGCCCGAGACGCTGGATGCGAGGTCGGCCTCCGTGCTCACGGTCGCGCTGGGCAGAACCTTCTCGAGCGCCGTCTTGAGCGAGGCGACGTCGCCGGCCGACGTGGCGGTCACGTAGATGTTGCTGATCTTGCCGTCGAGGTCGGCAACCTTCTGCGCGGTGTCGAGCGGGATGTACGCGTTCGACGCGGTCGTCGACGACGACGAGGTGGACTTCACGATGCCCACGACGGTGAACTTCGTGTCGCCGATCGTGACGGTCTTGCCCACCTTGAGGCTCTCGCTCTTGGCGTAGCTCGAGTCGAGCACGACCACGTCTTTGCCGTTGTCGCCAGAGTCAAGGTATCGGCCGCTGCTCAGCGTGGTGGCGCTCATCGGGCCGACGGTGCGTGCGCCCGTGGAGATGCCGGTGACGGTGAACTGGTCGATGCCGAACGAGCTCGGCCCCATGCTGCCGCCTTCGCTTCCGCTGCCAGAGGGTGGGGATGCCTGCCCGCTCGTCGAGCCGCTCGTGCCGGAGCCGCTGCTCGAGCTGTCTCCCTGGGCGATCTGGCCCGAGAACGTGCTGTTCTGCAGCGAGAGCGTCGCGGTCGCCGCCTTCACGCCGTCGACGCCCTTCACCTTGGCGAGTGAAGACTCGCTGTAGGTGGAGGTCCCCATCGTGGTCGAGAGCCGACTCTGCGAGAGGTTCGTCGAGCCATCGCTGCCGTTCCCGTTGTTCTTCGAGCCGAAGTCGAAGCGCTGGTTGCCCGACGCCGAGCCTGGCTTGACCGTCTTGGTGATGGTCACGTCGGTGCCGACGCCGTTGACGGACTCGAGAGCGGTGGCCTCGGCATCCTTCACGCCCGTCGAGACGCCGTTGACCAGAATCACCAGCGCGATGGCGAGCGCCATGCCTATGGCGATGATGACGCTCTGCTTCTTGCGGTTGCTCAGCTCACGTCTGAGATAGGTCAGGAACATCGGGTCTCTCCTTCGGGTCGTGCGTCGCCGGATGCCTGTGGTCGGGTGTGTGACCGACCGGGGGAATGCTGGAACGGTACGAGCGCGGTTTATCCGAGGCCCTTCCGCGACCTTGGAGCCCCCACAGAAATCATTAGAGAATCATTCTGACCACGTTCGGAAAACACATAGGAAGCGTGCACGCAGGCGAGGAGAGCGCGTCGCCGTGAGAAGCTCGAAGCACGTGCCGTCACGTGCTTCGAATCGATCCGAGGATGCCGATGCCCGCCACCGAACCCCACCCAGCAGATTCCGCGGCAGCCTCGCAGGCCGTGCCGCAGGCATCCTCATGGCGCGCGAGCAGCGCCGAGGCGGAGGGCGTCGACCCGGCCGCCGTGCTGGCGCTGCTCGACGAGATCGACGCGGAACCCACGATCGATCCGCACGCGGTGATCGTGCTGCGGCACGGCGCCGTGATCGCGTCGGCGCAGTGGGCGCCGTACGCGATCGATCGGCCGCAGCTCGTCTACTCGCTGAGCAAGAGCTTCACCAGCACGGCGGCCGGCTTCGCCGTCGCCGAGGGGCTGCTCGATCTCGACGCTCCGGCCGCCGACTACTTTCCGGAGTATGCCGACAGCGTCGCGCCGGCGAGCAGGCGCATCCTCGTTCGGCATCTCGCGTCGATGGCGACCGGGCATCTCGAAGACATGATCACGGCGTTCGGGGCGGATCGCGAGCATCCGATCAGGGCGTTCTTCGCCGCACCGCCGGAGCGCGAGCCCGGAACCCTGTTCACGTACAACCAGATGGCCACGTACACGCTCGCGGTGATCGTGCAGCGCAGGTCGGGCCAGCGGCTCACCGAGTACCTGCAACCGAGGCTGTTCGAGCCGCTCGGCATCGACCCGATGGGCTGGCAGCAGCAGCCGGCCGACGTCGATCTCGGCTTCTCCGGTCTGTTCGCACCGCCGGAAGCCGTCGCGAAACTCGGCCGGCTCTACCTCGACGACGGAGTCTGGAACGGTCGCCGGCTGCTGCCTGCTTCGTGGGTGCACGAGGCCACGAGCGTGCAGGTCGCCAACGCGGTGCCCGGAGGCCCCGTGGCCGCCGAGTCGGACGATTGGCAGCAGGGCTACGGCTTTCAGTTCTGGATGTCTCGCCACGGCTACCGCGGAGACGGCGCCTTCGGCCAGTACTGCATCGTGCTGCCCGAGCACGATGCCATCGTCGCCATCACGTCGCAGACCGCCGACATGCAAGACCTCATCGACCGGGTCTGGAAGCATCTGCTTCCCGCGTTCCACGACGCGCCGCTCGCGGCGGCGCCAGAGGGCGGGGATGCCCTGCACGGCATCGTGCGCGACATCGCGTTCCCGGCCCTGAGGTCGCCGGCCGCGCTGCCCGCGGACGCCTCCGGCGAGTACACGCGTGCGGCCGACGCCCGCTCCGCGCAGGAGTACGGCGCGCTGGCACGGGCGACGCTGGAGCGTGTCGACTCCGGGTGGCGGGTGACGCTGCACGAGGATGTCGCCGCGCTGGGCGGCGACGACGGCTGGGCGGCGGCCGTCGGCCCGCTGCGCGACGCGGCGACGCCGACCGGCACGGTGGGCGGCCCCGTCGGGGACGGCGTGTGGGCGGTGACGGAAGGTGGGGAGTCGGGAACCCTGGAGGTTCCGGTGGCGGTGCGGGGCGGCATCCTCGACACGGATGCCCCGCACGGCCCGCTGCGCGTCGACCTCGCCTTCATCGACACCCCGCATCGTCTCTCGCTGTACTTCGACCCGGAGAGCCGCGTGGTCACGCCGCGCTGGCAGACGCAGGCGCTCGGCTTCGTCGGCGCCTACCAGCTGCGCGCGGTGCGACCAGGAGAGACGTTCACCGTCGCCCGCTGACTGCAGCCACCACCACCCCCCGTCCTGGCTCGCCGCGCCCGAAATCGGAGTTCTGCGTCGACACGCCGTAACGACCGATGGCGCGCGGCGTGTCGACGCAGAACTCCGATGTTCGGCTCGGGCCAGAGCGGCGTGGGCCGCACCCCCGCGTCAGCCTTCCGTCGGCACGTGCTGCAGGTCAGGCGGTCGCACACCGCCGTCGGACGAGCCGCGCCGCAACGCCAACGCGATCACCGGGAACAGCAACACGGAGAGCATCCCGGCCCCGACGAGCGCGCTCGCCGTTCCCGAGGTCATGTCGTGGGTCTCCAGCCCGATGCTCGTGACGGCCACGATGATGGGCAGACCTGTGGCGGTGAACAGCGCGAGCGCCGTTCGGTCTCTGCCCGTCGAGCCCGCAGGTGCGGCCAGCAGTCCGGGAAGCCCGCGCACCACGAGCAGCAGCACCAAGAAGATCGGCAGCAGCACGAGCGCCCTCGGGTCGGCGAGCAGCCCCTTGAGGTCGAACCCGACGCCGGTCGCGATGAAGAACACCGGCACCACCAGCCCGAACGCCACGGCCTCGAGCTTGCCCTCGATCTGTTCGGCGTCGACCTCGCGTGCTCCCGAGAGCAGCACCTTGCTCAGGATGCCCGCCGCGAACGCCCCCAAGAGCATGTCCAGTCCCAGCGCGAGACTCAGCCCCACCAGCGCCGCGATCACCACGACGACGAACCGCACCACGAACTGCCCGCTCGTGTGCAGAGTCGCGCGCACGAGGCGATGGAACCGTTCGTGCGTTCCCCGCGACGCGAGCCATACACCGGCGCCGGCGACCACGACGAACGCGATCAGCACGATGCCGGCACTCAGCGGCGACCGTCCGGAGAGGAACAGCGAGATCGCCACCAGGGGGCCGAACTCGCCGATCGCTCCGACCGCGGTGACGGCGAGGCCGAACGGGGTCTTGAGCTCGCCGGCATCCCGCAGCAGCGGCATGAGCGTGCCGAGCGCCGTCGAGCAGAGCGCGATGCCCACGTAGATGCCCGAGATCGGCGTCGGTGCGAGCACGACGCCGAGGAGCACGCCGACGACGAGCGAGATGATCCAGCCGACGACCGCCCGCTTCAGCGGCCTGCCCTTGATGGTCGCGAAGTCGATCTCCAAGCCCGCCATGAAGAAGAGGAACGCGAGGCCGAAGTTCGAGACGGTGGTGAGGGCATCCGACGTGGGGATCCAGCCGAGCACGCTCGGACCGACGAGGATTCCCAGCACGATCTCGAACACCACGAGCGGAATCTTCGCGACTCGTCCGACCACTGTCGCGAGGATCGGCGCCAGCACGGCCAGCAGCGGGATGAGCACGATCGAGGCGATTCGTACGTCCATGATGGCGATCGTATGGCGCGGTCAGAGTGGCGGGATCACCCGCGGTGGATGGGGCTCGGGGTGGCGAACGACGCGACAACGGCGCAGGATGCTGGAGGGGGAGCGGCTCACCGGGGGACCGTTCACGCCACGATTCGGGGGGATCGCTCGTGCAACGACGTTCGTGGAAGATGCGGATCGCGACGTTCGCCGGGGTGATCGCCGTCGTGCTCGGCGGGGTTCTCGTCACGACGACACCGGCTGCTGCCGCCGGTGAAGGCGCGCTGACCATCGCGAAGTCCGTGAGCAACCCGACGCCCGCACCGGGCGACGAGTTCACCTTCAACATCCGCGTGAGCTGCAGCGACAACGACTGCGTGAACGCGTCGCTGACCGATATGCTGCCCGACGGGTTCGACGGGTTTCCGATCGTCAACTACAACGTGACTCCCGGCACCCCCGGCGTCGACTGGACCGCGCAGGTCACGGGCTGCACCAATATGACCGTCGTCGACGGCTGCGGTGCTGTGGTCACGGCGATCCATCCGCTGGCCGGCGGTGGCAAGGGACTGCCATCGGGAGGCGCCGTCACACTCAGCGTGACATTGAAGGTGCCGAGCGATCTCTCCCCGACCTGGCCCTACAACGGCACCACGATCACCAACGAGGCCTCCGTCACTGCCGACAATGCGGCGACCCAGTCCAGTTCGGCGAGCGTCACCATCAACGTTCCGGTGACCGTGGACACCGCGGTGACGAAGGACTGGACGCCCACCAGCGAGCAGTACGCCGAGGGCGCGCAGTCGACGATCAACCTCACGACGCAGAACACCTCCAACGTTCCGGCGAGCACGCTCGTGCTGCAGGAGCCCGCGACGGCGGTCGACGGTGCGTCCACGCTCGACCCGAGCAATCCGTTCCTCTACACGGACTTCGCCGGGCTCGGCACGATCACGCTTCCCGACGGAGCCGATCGGGTGCAGGTGGATGCCTACGTCAAAGGACCGGACGGCACCTACAGCTGGGTGAACGGCGATCCGGGTCCGCCGCCCGCGGTATTGCCAGGCTCTGTGACGGACAACGCCGACGTGGCGGGCATCCGCATCACGTTCTCGAGCTCGACGGGTGACACGATCACCGCGAACGGGTCGGCGGGATCGGTGCCGATCACCGTGACGCAGCGTGCGACGAACCGCGACACCGACGCCGCGCTCGACAACGGCTGGACCGCGACCAACGAGGCCTCCGGCACCGTGAATGTTCCCGGTCACGACCCGGTCACGAAGGATGCCACGGCAGAGCACTCCGTCGTGCCGATCAACGTGCGGGTCACCGCTGACAAGAGCTTCACTCCGAGCAGCATTCCGGGCGGCACACAGTCCATCGGAAAGGTCACGGCGACCAACGCCTCCGACGGCACCCTCGACAGCCTCACGATCTCCGACCAGGGCTATTTCACCGCGCTGCTGCCGTTCGACGGCTTCACCGGGCCGATGACGTTCCCCGCGTCGTCGACCTCCGCCACGATCGTCTGGACCTACAGCGACGACTCGACGAGCACCTCGGACTTCGGCCCGGGGACTGACAACCCGCCGTCGGCGAGCCCGCCGGCATCCGCCCACGTGACGGGGTTCGAGATCACGTTCCACGGACCCATCGATCAGGGCGCGAGCGCATCGGCGTCGTTCGGTGTGACGCCGGCGTTGGCGTACACGGCTGCCGAAAGCCCTCGCACGTCCACCAACACCGTCGACGTGTCGGGAGCCAGCGGCGACAAGTCGGCGCAGGCCGACGCCAACGCCGATCTCACGGTGTACGCACCCGACATCGATCTCGACCTCACCAAGAAGATCGTTCCGGACGCCGCGCAAAGCCCGGTGGCCCCCGGTGGCACCGTCACCGTGCAGTTGCCGACGACGACGAGCACGGAGACGCAGTTCGTCCAGCCCAACTCGATCACCGTGACCGACGTCGCTCCTGTTCCGCACGACACCACGAGCTTCTGGAACGCGTTCAACCCGATCGCCATCGCACCGACCCAGGTGCCGGCGGGAGCGACGCTCAACATCGAGTACACGACGGACGACGGTGACACCTGGACGGCCGCGGACTGGTGCGGCCTTCCCGTCGCGGGCGTCACGGTCTATCAGTGCACGATCCCCAGCGGCCTGCAGGGCTCGATCACGGGCCTCAAATTCGAGTTCACCGATCCCGATGGCTTCCCGCAGGGCACGACGGTGCAGCCGAACCTGACGTTCCAGGCGAGGGCTGACCAACGTTACGGCAACGATCCGACGAGCGTGCCGGATGCCGGCCCCACGGTCTACGACAACACCGCCACCGCGCAGGGCGAGGGCGAGGCCGGCGGGACGACGATCACCGGCAAGCCCGTGACCGACGATGACAACGCATCCATCGAGACGCACTCCGGCGCGAACGGAACGCTCATCCGCGGCAAGTCATGGGTGGAACCGACGAACTTCTCGACCGGCAAGTCGCAGATCGACAGCCAGTCGAGCGAGCAGGCCGGAACGGTTCTGAACTGGGGCGTCACGTCCACCGGATACGCGTCGCTCACGGTGTCGGATCCGGGATTCGGCAGCGACGACAAGCCGGCGGATCCCGGCTCGACCGTCTTCCAGGCGTTCAACCTCACGGCGATCGCTCCGATCACGACGACGCAAGACCCGTTGCTGCAGTGGGACACCGTCTCACAGGTCCAGCTCTACGAGAACGGCGCCTGGGTGACCATCGACCCGCCAAGTGGCAGTTGGATGTCGGCCACCGGCTTCAAGGGCTACTCGCTGTCTCCCGCGGAGCAGGAGGCGACGACCGGCATGCGCATCACCGTCGTGCCCAACGACGATGCGCGGACCGCATCGACCGACCCCACGCGTCCCCTGCCCGGCTCCGGTATCGCGTCGAGTTCGGTGCCCCGCGAGTTCGACCTCGTGTGGACACTGCGCAACACCCTGCGGGTGCCGAGCCACACGAACACCTGGGTGAACGGCACCACCCACTACAACACCGACGCCGACGGGCTCGTGAACAACCACGAGCAGATCGACGCCGTTCCGCAGGACGGCGCTCCGCAGACCACGGGAGCCGACGACCAGATCCTGATCATCGATCAGCCGCCGGGTGTCAGCGTCACGAAGGCGACGCAGAACACGACCATTCCGATCCCGCACCCGGGTGACGTGCCCGTCGCCGACTATCCGACGAACGACTTCACCGTCACCGCGAACAGCACGTCGTCGTCTCGCGCTTCGTACGTGCGCGTCACCGACCCGATGCCGTGCAGTGTCAACACGGTCCGCGACTGCGTCAGCGCTCCGGAAGACTGGGCGGCCGATCCCTATGTCGGCTACTCGTACACCGCGGCCAACCCGTTCGACGCTTTCACGCTGACGGGCGTGAGCTTCAGCTATGACGCGGCGGAGGTCGATCCGAACGCGTCGGTCGTCACCCTGCTGCACTACGGGTCGGGCGGTCAGCTGACGACGACCACCACGACGATCGCGGGGGCGCAGGCCATGTCGGCCGCCGATCTCGCGGATGTCGTGGGGGTGAGCGTCGTCTACCAGGGCACCGATCCCGCGACCACGGGCGGGACCATCACGTCAGGCGACAAGCTCACGATGGTCATGCACACGCAGGTTCGGCAGACCCTGCGCAGCGACCCGACCACCTATGTGACGCCTCGAACCGTCTCGAACCAGGCGTTCGCCCAGTCCTACGACCCCGTGCTCTATCCGGCCGGTGATCAGCAAGGCAGCACGCCGTTCGCCAGCGATGGAAAGGATGTTCAGCTCACCGAGGGGCAGCTCGACGTCACCGCGTCGAAGACCATCTCTCCGACGAGCATGCTGCAGGCCGACCGGACGAATCCGGTGACGGTGACGCTCGGCGCGACGCAGGGGCCGAAGGCGACAGTGCCGACCAACCAGGTCACCATCGAAGACAGCGACCAGTCGTTCTGGAACGACATGAAGCTCACGTCGTTCGCGGCCTCCGACGTGACCTTGCCGGCCGGGGCCGACCAGGTGCGCGTCGACGTGCAGCTGAACGGCTCGACCACGTGGACCCTCGGCACGGCGGCCGCAGCAGCGGCGCTGCCCGCGGGAACGCAGCTGGACGCCGTGACGGGCATCCGCTTCGTGTTCTCCCGTTCCGACGGTGGGCTGTTCTCCAACACGGCGCCGCCGCAACCGTGGACCGCGAGCGCCGTGCTCCACGTGCAGCTGCTCGACACCGCGCGCGACGGCACGACGATTCCGTTCCCGGGAAGCGTCGACGACAGGTCGAGCGCGCTCACCCAGCGCACGGACGGAACGTCGGAGCTCTACCCGGATGTGACGGACGACGCGGATGCGTCGCTCGCTCTGGATCCCGGCAGCTTCCGCCTCGACGTGGCGAAGGCTCCGGCCGGAAACAAGCACACGGTCACGGTGGGGTCGTCGGTGCCGTGGACGCTCACGTTCACGAACACGGGCACGGGCGTCTTGACCGTGCCGCAACTCGTGGACACGCTGCCGAAGTACCTCACCTGGAACGGCACGCAGCCCACGTACACCGACAGTGCGGGAGGAACGCTGTCCACCGACGTCACGCTGACACCGGACACCGCGGCGCGCACCCTGACCTTCAGCTGGCCCGACGACGGTCAGCAGATGAGACCGGGTGAGACGTTCACGATCACGATCGGGCTCATCCTTCAGCCGGGGCTGAACGAGGGCGAGTCCACCACCAACCAGATGGTCGTGAACACCGATCAGACTCTCTCAGCGTGCACGAACACGTCCGGAAACGGACAGGGCACGGTACAGGGGCTGCCGGCGACCGACTGCGGAACGACCAACTACGTGCAGCCGGTTCCCGGTCCGGCGCTGCAGGCCACGAAGGGCGTGCAGGGTGACGTGGTCGACTCGCTGGTGAGCGGTGCGAGCGACCCGAACAACCCCGATCTGACATGCCTGCCGGTGAACGGCTACTACTACGCGCCCTGCGTGGCCAACACCCGCATGGGTGGAACCGATGAGTGGCTCGTGACCGTCACCAACAGCGGCACCGTGCCGTACACCTCTGTCACGCTCGTCGACCCGTTGCCGGTGCCCGGTGACAAGCTGCTCGCGACGGGTGCGGCGCGGGGAAGCGACTGGAAGGCCGTCTTCGACGAGTCCTACGGCCTGCAGGTGAACGCGCCGGACGGCTCGACTCAGACTCTCGAGGTGTCGACGGACCCGCAGGTCTGCATCGGTTCCGGCACGCCCACCCAGTGGTCGACGGATCCCACGTGCTCGGGTTCCACGTGGACGGCGCTGGCCGACTACACGGGGGCGCCCGACGCGATCACCGGCCTCAGGGTCGTGGTCACCCTTCCCGAGGATGCACCGCTCGCGCCCGGTGACAAGATCACCGCGTCGGTGCGCACGATCAATGAGCCCGAATCGGCGTCCGATCCGCAGGGCATGACGACGACCGTGCCGCAGCCCGGCATCGTCGATTACAACCAGGTCGGAGTGCAGGCGACGCTCGTCGGCGGAGGGGCACCGCTCGCATCCGCACCGACCAAGGTCGGGGTGAGTCCGCTCACCGGGTCGTTGCAGGTGGTGAAGAAGGTCACCGGCACCGACGCATCCCGCGCGCCCGACAGCTTCGAGGCCGACGTCACCTGCGCCGCCGCCGATGCTCAGCTCGACCTCGGCGACGCGTCGACGCTCACGCTGACGAAGGCGGATGGTCTCGAGGGCCGCATCGACGGGATCCCGGTCGGCGCGTCCTGCGACGTAGCGGAGAACGGCGATGCGGGCTCGTATGGAGAGGATGCCCGCACCATCGACCCGTCGTCGGTGACGATCGCCGAGGCATCGACATCGGATGACCCGGTTCCGGCTGCGCAGATCGTCACGATCACGAACCGGTACGACGCGCATCCGCCGACGCCGACGCCGACTCCGTCGCCGACGCCCGGGTCGGGCGGATCGCTGCCCGGCACCGGATCCGACCTGCTCTGGCCACTGCTCACCGCGGCCGGCCTGATGCTCGCGGGGGCGCTCACCGCGCTCGTTGCTCGACGTCGCAGGCGTCGCGTCTGACCCACGGGTGGCCGTCGCACGCGGCGGCCACCCGATCCCCGGCGATCGTCGCTCACCCGCGGCGGACGATCCCTGCGCACTGACTCCGTTCGCGGCATCCATTCGTGGGTACCGTGACCGCAGAACGCTGATGTCTGCTGGGGAGGAACGATGTCGAAGAAGTTCAACGGAACGATCAAGCTCGATGTGCGGGATTCGGTCGCCGACTGGGCACCGTACGAGTCGCCGAAGGCGCCGGAGGGCGCGCCCAACGTGCTGGTGATCCTCTACGACGACACGGGTCTGGCGTCGTGGTCGCCCTACGGGGGCCGCATCAACATGCCGACCCTCGACCGCCTCGCGAAGAACGGTCTGACCTACACGCAGTGGCACACTACCGCGCTGTGCTCGCCGACCCGCTCGACGATGCTCACCGGCCGCAACCATCATCCGAACGGCTTCGGAGTGATCACGGAGGCGACGAACGGATTCCCCGGCGCTTCCGGGCACCTCGCGCCCGACTGCGCCACCATCGGCCAGGTTCTGCAGTCGAACGGCTACTCGACGTTCTGGGTCGGCAAAGACCACAACGTGCCAGAAGAAGACGTGTCGACGGGCGGCAGCAAGGAGCAGTGGCCTCTCGCCCAGGGCTTCGACCGCTTCTACGGGTTCATCGGCGGCGAGACCAACAACTGGTACCCCGACCTCGTCGAAGACAACCACTTCGTCGAGCCCCCGTACACACCCGAAGAGGGTTACCACCTCTCGAAAGACCTCGCAGACCAGACCATCCGGCTCATCCGCGACCAGAACGCCTCGAATCCCTCGAAGCCCTGGTACACGTGGTTCTGCCCCGGTGCGAACCATGCTCCTCATCACGCGCCCGAGGAGTACATCGAGAAGTACAAGGGCGCATTCGACGACGGCTACGACGCGTACCGCGAGTGGGTGCTCGCGCGCATGATCGAGCGGGGCATCCTGCCGGCCGACACCGCGCTCACTCCCATCAACCCGATTCCCGAAGACCAGGCCAACCCCGCCGACTACGTGAAGCCGTGGGAGACCCTCAGCGACGACGAGAAGAGGCTCTTCAGCCGCATGGCGGAGGTGTTCGCCGGTTTCAGCGAGTACACGGATGTCCAGATCGGGCGCATCATCGACTACCTGGAAGAGACGGGGCAGCTCGACAACACACTCATCTTCTACTGCGCCGACAACGGGGCGTCAGGAGAGGGATCACCCGACGGATCGGTCAACGAGAACAAGTTCTTCAACGGGTTCCCCGACGACCTCGCCGAGAACCTGTCGAAGATCGACGTGCTCGGCGGCCCGGAGACCTACAACCACTACCCGACGGGGTGGGCGACGGCGTTCTCGACGCCGTTCCAGATGTTCAAGCGCTACGCGCAGTTCTCGGGGGAACCTGCGACCCGCTGATCGTGCACTGGCCGGCGGGCATCAAGGCGAAGGGCGAGCTGCGGCACCAGTACCATCACTCCGTCGACATCGTGGCGACGGTGCTCGACGTGATCGGCATCGAGATGCCGTCGGTGTTCCGCGGTGTCGAGCAGCGGCCGCTGGACGGCGTCTCGATGAAGTACTCCTTCGACGCCCAGCCCGATGCGCCGACCGAGAAGCACGTGCAGTACTACGCGATGATCGGCACGCGCGGCATCTGGAAGGACGGCTGGAAGGCATCCGCCATCCATGCGCCGCTCACGGGCCACGGTCGCTTCGACGAGGACCGCTGGGAGCTCTACCACGTGGATGCCGACCGCTCGGAGTCGAAAGACCTCGCCGCAGAGCATCCCGAGAAGCTCAAGGAGCTCATCGACGTGTGGTTCGAGGAGGCCGAGAGCAACAACGTGCTGCCGCTCGACGACAGGTCGGCCCGCGAGCAGCTCAACATCGAGCGCCCGCAGTCCGAGCCGGCGCGCAACCGCTACATCTATTACCCTCACACGACGGCCGTCGCCGAGAGCGTCGCGGTGAGCCTGCGCGGCAGGTCGTACAAGATCATCGCCGACGTCGTGCTCGATGACGGTGCCCAGGGAGTGCTCTTCGCGCACGGCTCCCGCTTCGGCGGCCACTCGCTGTTCATCGAGGAAGGCACGCTGAACTACGTGTACAACTTCCTCGGCATCCCGCCGGAACAGACGTTCACATCGGGGCCGCTCACGCCTGGCAAGCACGCTCTCGGCGTGGAGTTCGTGCGCGAGAGCGCGGGCGAGCACGGCGAGTCGCTCGGCACGTGCCGGCTGTACGTCGACGACCAGGTGGTCGCCGAGGGGCCGATGCGGGCGCAGATCGGCAAGTTCACGCTCGCCGGCGACGGGCTCTGCGTGGGCTTCGACAGCGCAGACCCGGTGAGTGAGCAGTACTCCGACGGCTTCCCGTTCACAGGTGGAACGCTGCTCGGCGTCGGAATCGACGTCAGCGACGAGCAATACCTCGACCTCGAGCTGGAGGCGCTCGCCGCGCTCGCGCGCGAATAGAGCACGGCGCACCACGTGGATGCCCGGGCCGGTTCGGTCCGGGCATCCTGCGTGCCCGGTCACCACCAGTACTGTCCGTCACCGCCAGTGCTTTCCGTCACCGTCAGTGCTTTCCGTCACCACCAGCCGCTTCCCGTCACCACCGGCCGCTTCCCGTCACCACCCCGCTCAAGTCGCGATTTGTGCCCTTATGGCGGCTCACAAGGGCACAAATCGCGACCTGAACGGAGAGTCGGTCAGCGATGCAGGCGACGTCTGTGACGCAGGCGACGTTGGTGACGCAGGCGACGTCTGTGACGCCGGCGACGCCGATCAGGCGGCGTGGGCGCGCAGGAATGCGTCGACCGTGGCCGAGACGTGCGCCGAGATCTGCTTCGCGGTGGGGCGCTCGCCGACGAGCAGCGCTCGGTCTTGGAACGACCCGGTCAGCGCGTAGGTGAGCTGCACGGATGCCTCGCGCGGGTCGGGCGTGCGCAGCTCGCCCGCTGCCGTCATGCGCTCGAGCTGGCCCGCGACCAGCTCGATGGTGGAGGCCGGTCCGCGTCGCCAGAACTCCGCCACCTGCTCGGGGAACGCGGATGCCTGCGCAATCGCCAGCCGCCGCAGGCTCAGCACCTCGGGTCGCAGCACTCCGTTCACCACCGAGGTGCCGAGCGCGATGAAGCGGTCCCGTGCCGGCCCGTCGCCCTCGAGCACGTCGGCCGCTCGGGCGAGGATCGCGGCCGACTCCTCGGTGACGGCCGCGAGCAGGGCGATGAGCAGGGCATCCTTGTCGGCGAAGTTGCTGTAGACGGTGGCCTTGGAGACGCCGGCGGCACCCGCGATGGCGTCGATCGAGGTGGCGGCGAAGCCATCGCGGAGAAACAGCTCGCGGGCGGCGGTGAGGATCTCTGCCGACTTGCGTGCGCGCATCCTTCTGCTCCCCGCTTTCGATGGGACGACGCTTTCGATGAGCTGGCGGGATCGGAGCCCGCCGCACGCGATGGCGCGCTCACGCGACACGCTCTTGACCTCGTCGTGGATCGAGCCTAGCATCAAACAAAACTGAACGGTTCGGTTTCGATTGGGATCAGGTGGAGGGTGATCGTCATGTCGCCATCGGAGAGCGGCGCTGCCGCACAGGGCGTCGGTGCGGCAGCGCCGAACGTGCGCATCGACTGCACGCCGGAGGCGCGCGTGACGAAGTCCCTGCTCGGCTACGGCGTGATCGCGGGTCCGTTCTATGTGATCGCCTCGGTCATCCAGGGCCTGCTCACGTCGGGCTTCGACTTCGCGCATGACAGCTGGAGTCTCTTGTCGACGGGGTCGGCAGGCTGGATCCACGTCGTCGTCTTCGTGCTCACCGGTCTCATGGTGATCGCGGGGGCGGTCGGAATCCACCGACACGTCAGTGCCGGAGCGGCGCGAACCGCATGGGCCTACCTGGCCGGGTACGGCATCCTGCTCGTCGGGGCCGGGGTGTTCGCCCCCGACGTCGCCGGAGCCTCGTTCACCTGGCACGGCATGGTGCATCTGGCCTGCGGCGGTCTCGGCTTCGTCGCGTTCGCCGTGTGGGCGTTCCTCGTGGCGCGCCGAGTGGGGCAGACCTCCCGAGCACTCGCCGTGTGCAGTGTCATCGCGGGAGTGCTGCTGCTCGTGGGATTCGGCTTCGTGGCGTCGGGCGCCGGATCGGCGCTGGCGACGGTGGTGTTCACGATCGCCGTCGTCGTGTCGTGGGCGTGGCTCAGCGTCGCCTCGGTGCTCTTCTACCGCGAGGCCGCCGAGGCGGGCCGCATCGAGGTCCCGTTGGACTGACCTTCCGCCCATCCCGCCAGTCGCCCAACTCCTGCCGCTCCCGTCACGACTTCCGCTCCCGTCCCGTCATCGTTCAGGTCGCGATTTTCGCCCTTATGCGGCGCCATAAGGGCGAAAATCGCGACTTGAAGCGCTCGGCGGCGGCCCGGGAGGAGCCGCCGGCCGCGGGGGCTGAGTAGCCGGCCACGGGGCTGAGTGGCCGGGGTGGGGCGGGCGGGGTCGGGGCCTGCCGCCGGGGCGACTCAGGGGCGCAGGAACTCGCGGATGCCCGCGGCCAGCACTGCGGCATCCACGTCGTGCCCCTGCTCGGGGAGCACGTCGAACGCGCCGTTGCGCGCGCTCGCCGCCACTTCGCGGGCGCCGTACTGCAGCATCTCAGGACTCGCTCCGCCCGCGAGGGCCAGCACGGGCGCCGCGATCCGCGCGACGATTTCGGTCGGCACCCTGCTGTCGCCCAGCTGTGCGTCGTCGTAGGCGAGGGTCGGCGCGATGGCGGTCATGCCCTGCCACGCGGGGGACTGCTGCATGCCCGCGATGGCCTGTTCGGGCATCCCGACCCGACCGAGGAACAGGGCGACGGCCCGGTCGCGGTCCCCGGCGGCCAGGGCCGCACCCAATGCCGCCGTGTAATCGCTCGCGCCCGCCACGAACGGCTCGGGCATGAACGGCGGCTCGTAGACCACGACGCTGCGGATGCGATCGCCGAGGTGTGCGGCCGCGCGCAGCGCAAGCGCGGCGCCCGACGAGATGCCGAGCAGCGCGGGAGCCGCGCAGCCCGTTCCCGTGGAGTCGAGCAGCGGCTCGAGCAGGGCGTCGAGGTCGTCGAGCTCGCGATCGACGCCGAACGGCGCGGTGTCGGAGCTCTGGCCGCGTCCCCGGCGATCGTACGTGAGCACGGTGAAGTCGTCGTCGAGCTGGGCGCTCAGTCCGCGCATCGGGCCCGCGCCCCTGAAGCACATGGCGCCGTCGATGAGGATGACGCCCGGCCCATCGCCGTGCAGCTCGTAGGCGATGGCCGTTCCGTCGGCGGAGTGCACCGCGGTGGTCGTGGTCTCAGACATCGTCGTTTCCCTTCGATCCAATTCGTTCGCGCTCACCGGGCCGGCTGCGCCAGCATGTCCTCGAGCTGGTCCAGTGCGGCCGTGAAACCCGTCACGACGCCGTTCGCCACCGCGCGGTCGCGATCGAGCGGCGAGACGAACACGAGGCGCACGTCGAGCAGCGTGCCGGTCGGCACCGCTGTGAGCGAGATCGTGCCGACGGATGCCGGGCGGTCGTGCACGACGCGGCCGGCGGCATCCGATCCGGTCTCCGCGTACACGATGCGTCGGCTCGGCTCGATCTCGCGATAGACCGCGCGGCTCCAGTGCTGCGTGCCGTCGGCGGATGCCAGCCGGTAGTGCCACACGCCACCGACCCGGAAGTCGACATCGCACTCGACGACTCGGCAGTTCGGCGGACCCCACCAGCGCATGAGGTGTTCGCGTTCCGACAGTGTGCGGAACACGAGCTCCGGTGCTGCCGGCAGCGTGCGGGAAAGGTGGATGCCCGTGTCCGTCATCGTGCGCCTCCCTCGGCCGAGAGCTCCTCGAGGTAGTCGCCGAGGTTGTCGAGGCTGCCGGCCCAGAGCGCTTCGTAGCGGCGCGCCCAGGCATTCAGGTCGCGGAACCCCGCGGGCACGAGCCGGCACATCCTGCGCTGGGCGTCGCGTCGACGGGAGACCAGACCTGCATTCTCGAGCACCGTGAGGTGCTTCGACATCGCCGGTGCGCCCACGCCGAGCCGGGACGCCAGGTCGCCGACGGTGGACTCGCCGTCGTGCAGCGTCTCGACGATGCGACGTCTGGTCGGATCGGAGAGGGCGGCGAAGACGGGGCCGATGGTGTCGGCATATTTTCCTGTAGAGGAAATTTCCACACAAGGAAAATACGACATCGATCGCGCGCCGTCAAGGCCCCCTGAGACTCCTCCTGCGCGACCACGGAGGGCCAGACGAACGGCCCCTGTCCGACACGCCGTAATCTCGACTCATGCAGTCGCGGCCCGACGTGTTCGACGGAGATGCGCGCTTCGCACCGCCCGCGCCATCGCGCGTGGCTCTGCGGCAGCGCGTGGTCGACGCCGTCGCCGACGCGGTCGAGCACCATCGCGTCACACTGGTCACCGCGCCGAGCGGCATGGGAAAGACCGTCGCCGTCACTCAATGGGCGAGGCAGACGAGGATGCCCGTGGCCTGGCTCTCCCTCTCCCGTCACGATGCCGACGCCAAACGACTGTCCGCCGGGGTGGTGCTCGCGCTGCGCGGCGCCGCCCTGCGGTCGGACGACCCTGAGCTCGCCGAGATGCTCGGCGTCGACGCCGACTCCCGCGACGACGCGGCGTTGTACGCGGCGGTGTCCGACGCGCTGACGGCATCCGGAGAGCCCATCGCACTGGTCATCGACGACCTGCACCGGGCCAAGGACGCGGTGCAGGCGAGCATCGTCGGCGCCCTGCTCGAACGGGCCCCGACGTCGCTGCGCATCGTGCTCATCAGCAGGGAGAACCGGCTGCTCCCTGTGGATCGACTGCTGCTCGCCGGAGACGCCGCGTCGATCGGTGCGGACGTGCTGCGGCTCACGAGCGACGAGACGCGGCTGGCGGCCGAGCACTTCGGGGTGGCCATGAGCGCCGAGCAGTCGGAACGTCTCTCTCGCGAGGTCGACGGCTGGGCGGCGGCGGTGCGACTCGCGCTCGTGTCAGGCGAGGCATCCAGCGCGACGGCCCTGCACGAGGGAACCCCGAGTCTCACCGACTTCATCGCCGACGAGGTGCTGGGCGTGCTGCCGGCTGAGCTTCGCGAGTTCGTGCTCGCCGCCACGACGACCTCGGTGCTCGACGGCGCCCTCGCCGAGACGCTCACGGGTCGTGCCGATGCCTCTTCCGTGCTCGAGGAGTGCGTGCGCCGCGGCCTCTTCCTCGACCGGTACGGCGAGCCCGGCCCGTCCGCCGTCTATCGCTGGCACTCGGTGTTCGCGGTGCGGTGCCGCGCCGTGCTCGAGCGCGACGACTCCCGTCGCGCGCGTCGGCTGCACAGAGTCGCCGCCGAGGCTCTGGCGGGCAGCGATCCCCTGCGCTCGATCGATCAGTGGATCGCCGGCGGCGACGTGGATGCCGCCGTGCAGGTGCTCAGAGACAGCTGGGTCGCGCTCTTGCTGGGTCCCAACGGCGACGCCCTCGATCACGCATGCCGTGCGCTCGCCGAGCCCTGGGCATCCGACCCCGAGGTGCTGATGATCAGGGCGTGCGCCATCGACGTCGGCGGCAACCGCACCGATGGACAGCGGCTCTTCCGCAGGGCGCGGTCGCTGGTGGGCGAGCTCGCGATGCCGGAACGGGCACGGGCGGAGCGCACAGCGGATGTCGCCGGCCTCTATCTGCACGACAGTTACGGCGAACTCGTGGAGACCATCACGCGTGTGCGCGCCGCACTCGACGCCGATCCGCCGGCGAGTGCGCTCGCGCGTGCCGCGCTGCTGCTGCTGATCGGCGTGACGATGGTGTACCAGCGGGTCGACATCGACGGCGGGGTCGAGACGCTGTCGGCCGCGCGGGCGGCTGCGATCGCGATCGGCGAGTCGACCATGCAGCGCCGGGCGACGGGCATGCTCGCCTTCATGCTCGCGTTCCGGGGCGACTTCGAGCGCTCGCGAGAACTGCTCGCCGACCTCGACGCCGAAGAGGCTGCGCGCGACAACTGGCAGGCCTACATCGGCGGCGCGGAGAACACCGCGGCGGCCTGGGTGGCGTTCTGGTCGAACGATCTCGACGAGGCGCGCACCCGTTTTCGCAGGGTGATCGAGAGCGGCGCCGGTCCTACGTCGTTCGCGGGTATCGCCCGCCATTACCTCGGCATCATCGCCGCCGTGGCGGGGGATCGGCGAGAGCGGGCCGAGGCGATCGAATTGCTGCGCGGCATCCCGGAGACCGAACTGCACGGAGTGCCGTGGCCCGCTTATCGCATGGTGTCGCTGGCGATGCTGGCCGCGGCGGAGGGGCGCAACGACCGCGCGGCGGCGATCATCACGCGCTTCGAGCGCGTGCGCAACATTCCGGCGGCTGCCGTGCTTCTCGCAGGCACCGCGAGGCGAGTGCTCGGCGACGCCGACGCGGTGGCGCTGCTGCGGCAGATCCGCGAGACGGGGCAGGCACCGTTCGTGCGGGCATCCTCGCTCGTGACCCTGGCTCTCGTGCAGCGCGACGAGGGCAACATCGAGGATGCCCACGAGCTTCTCGAACACGCGCTCGACCTCGCAGCCCCGCGAGGCATCCGCCGGCCGTTCGCCGATGACCTCCCGGAGTTGCGCGCCCTGCTTCGCGAGCACGGCGCATGGGGCAGCACGCACACCGGGTTCATCGCGTCGCTGTCCGCGCCGTCGCACACGCAGGTCGCGTTGTCGGACAGGGAGCGCGAGGTGTTCGGCTACCTGCGCACCGACCTGCGCCTCACCGACATCGCCGAGCAGCTCGGGCTCTCGGTGAACACGGTCAAGACGCACACCAGGACGATCTACCGCAAACTCGGCGTGTCGAGCAGGCGGGAGGCGGTGCGGGCGATTCTCTGATGATCGGCGGCAAGCGGGAATCCCGGAGGCGAAGTGACCCGAACACTCGACCGCCAGGATTCCCTGAGTCCCGACCGGGAACGCATCGACTGCCTCCCTCCCGGATCGAACCGGTTGGAGTGCTCGATGCCACATCCAGCGAAACCATCTCCAACCTACCAGACGTCTGACCCCTGTTCGGGGGGTGTATGCGCGCGCATGCATGCCGATCCTCGGAGAGGAACGACGCCGCGATCGTGGGCGCGCGTCAGTCGCGGCGCAGCTCGACCCGCAGGGTGATCAGCCCGCTGCGCACCTTGCGGGTCTGAGCCTGCGCCGCCCGCGCCATCGACCCTGCTTTGGCCGCCGCTGTGGACGAACTCGGGGCGTTCACCACGACGTCGGCGGTGATGGAGCGGGCGGCACGATCGGCGCGCACCTGCTCGACGCCGCAGGACTGTTCCAGCAGGGGAACGAGCTGGCGACGGAGCATGCGGAACTCGGCGCCCGCGAACGCGGGAGCGAGGAATTCGATCTCGGCGGCGTAGTCGGGCATGGCGCCATGTTTCCCGGGCGGGTTCGGCGCGCGGTATGCCGAGGTTATGAGAGTCCCGAGGGCCGCGGAGCGCACGGCGGCAGCCGTGGGCGGAGACACCGAGGGTTGCGGAGCGCACGGCGCAGCCGTGGGCGTCTCGAAACCCGGCCCTGCAACAAGAACGTGACGGGTTTCGAGACGCGCGCTTCGCGTGCTCCTCGACCCGTTCCGTCAGGCGTTCTCGTACGCCTCGCGCAGCAGCTCGCCGAGAACGTGCGTGCCGAGCGCGTGCATGCGCGGGTTGTCGTCGGATGCCGTGGCCAGCGCCGTTCCCATGCACAGCGCCCAGCCGCGGGCGCGCAGCCAGGTCGCGGCATCCTTGGCCCCGCTGTCGGGGTGCGAGCCGTCGGCGACCACGGCGCGGAACACGGCGCGGGCCTCCGGCCGGAACGAGAGCCAGGCCGTGGCGAGGTCGGTCGCCGGGTCCCCCGCGGTGAGGTCGCCGAAGTCGATGACGGTCGCGAGGGCGCCGCGGTCGTCGAGCAGCAGGTTACCGGGATGCAGGTCGCCGTGCAGCCAGATCGGGGGTCCCTGCCAGCGCGGCGCGTCGAGGGCGGCCTCCCACACCGAGCCGAGTGCCGTGACATCCCACAGCCGATCCAGCTCGCGCAGTCGTTCGCGCACGGCGCGGTCCCTCGACGCCAGGGGAACCCCGCGCACCGGGTTGATCGGCACGTCGGGATGCAGATGACCCTCCGGCGTGCGCGGGGCGGGGGTGTGCAGTGCAGTCACGAAGCGGGCGAGCGGCACCGCGAGCTGTGTGCGTTCGGATGCCCCGACATCCGCGCCGTCGATCCCCTCGACCCACTCGACGACGCTCCACGACCAACGGAACGTGGCGCTCGGCACGCCGATCCGCACGGGCACGGGCACGGGGACCGGGAGCTGCGGCGCGAGCACCGGCAGCCATCGCTGCTCGTGTGCGATGAGGTGCGCGGCGACGTCGCGGCGCGGAACGCGAACGGCGAGGTCGTCGCCGAGCCGGTAGATGACGTTGTCCCACCCGTTCGCCACCAGCCGCAGCTCGCCCGTGAGATCGGGATGCTGCTCGGCCAGCAGGGTGCGCACGAGCCGTTCGTCGACGCGGAGGTCTGCTGCTGGGGTCTGCATGGCCGTTACAGGGTAGCGAACGCGGCCGAGTCTCCCGCGATCGCGGCACGCGGTTCTAAGCTGGCGACACCCGACGCCGAGCGCCACCAGCTCGACGGATTCGTCCCGTTGGGAGCAGCTCATGCCCGACCCCGCCGTGCCCGACCCGCACGCGCCCCGCGTCATGCCGCGCGCGCTCATCACGGGCGGATCGCGCGGAGTGGGCGCCCGTCTCGCGGCGATCCTCGCGGCCGACGGCGTCGACGTGACGATCACCTACCGCCGATCGCGCGAGTCCGCGGACGAGGTCGTCGCCGGCATCCGCGCAGCGGGCGGCAGCGCGAAAGCCGTGCGACTCGAACTGGAGTCGACCGACGACATCGAGGCGCTCTTCGCCGACGGGGCACGCTTCGACTGGCTGGTGGCCAATGCCGCGGCATCCGCGTTCAAACCCATCGAGCGGCTCTCGCCGTCGAACCTCGAGCGGTCGTGGCAGACCAACGTGCGCTCGTTCGTGCTGCTCGCGCAGCGCGCCGTGACGAGGATGCCCCGCAGCGGCCGCATCGTCGCCGTCACCAGCTACGGCGCCCAGCGTGCGTTCCCCGCCTATGGCGCCATCGGGGCGGACAAGGCCGCTCTCGAGTCGTGGGTGCGTCACATGGCCGCCGAGTTCGGGGAACGGGGAATCACGGTGAACGCCGTGAACGGCGGTCTCTTCGACACCGACTCCTTTCGGCACTACTACGACGACCCTGCACTGCCTGATGCCGCGACCATGGCCGAGCGCGTTCCGCTGGGACGCATCGGCACCCCGGACGACCTGGCGTATGCGGTGCGGTTCCTGCTGTCGCCGGAGGCGAGCTACATCACGGGTCACACGCTCGTCGTCGACGGCGGGCTCACCATCGTCGCACCGCCGTACTGGTCGGAGGTGCGCGCCGCGCAGCGCGAGAGCCGCGAACCCGAACGACGAGAAACGACAGGAGAAGAGAGGCCACGATGACCGACGACGCACAGTCCATGAACGCGCAGTCCCGCAACACCGACTACGACCCGAGCGAGCTGCAGAAGGTCTTCGAGAGCCACTTCACGTGGGCTGCCGCGTTCGAGCGCAACACGCACAGGTATGCCTCTTCTCCCGCGTTGACCGATCCGCCGTCCGGCCGGTCGTGGACGTACGAGGAACTCGGCGCTGTGACCGGGCGCCTCGTCGAAGGGCTCCGTGCTCGTGGCGTCGGCGTCGGCGACATCGTCTGCTACCAGCTCATGAACACGCCGGAGTTCGCGTTCCTCTACATCGCGGCGCAGGGGCTGCGCGCCGTCAGCTCACCGATGAACTTCCGGCTCGCGCCCGCCGAGACCGCGCACATCCTCGATCAGGCGAAGCCCACCGTGTTCGTGTACGACGCGAACGACTCCGCGAATGTCGCCTCGGCACTGGAGCTCGCGACGCACGCGCCGCGCATCCTCGCCGCCGTCGGCGACGGCGAGCTGCTGCCGGGTGCCATCGCGTTCGACGACCTGCTCGAGGATGCCGCGCCCTCCTTCCGCGCCCCTGCCGACGCGAGCACCTGGGACGAGACGTCCCGCCTCTACACGAGCGGCACCACCGGCATGCCCAAGGCGGTGCCGCTCACCAGCCTCAACGAGGTGCTCACCGCACACGACGTGATCATGCACTTCCCGCTGTCGCCGAGCGACAAGACGATGAACATGTCGCCGTGGTTCCATCGCGGCGGCAACTACTGCGCCGGGCCGAACACCGCGTTCTTCGTGGGCGCGGAGGTCGTCACGCTGCCGAGATTCGATCCGCAGGTGGTGCTCGACAGCATCCAGGACCACCGTCTCACCTACGTGATCGGCGCCCCCACGAACCTGGAGCGGCTCGCGGATGCCCAAGAGCGGCAGCCGCGCGACCTCGGCTCCCTGCATGGCATCGTCACGATGGGCGCCCCTCTCGACCGTGCAGCCGCGCTCCGTTACCAGCGCGTGCTCACCCCGCGCATCGCCAACGGCTACGGCACGACCGAGGCGTTCTGGAACACGTACCTGCGTCCCGACGACCTGCCCGACGCGGCGGGCGCGGCCGGGCGTGCCTGCCTCGACGACGACGTCGCGGTGGTGAAGGTGCAGAAGGATCGCATCTCCGCGCCCGACGAGCACGCGAAGAAGGACGGGCAGGAGATCGGCGAGGTCATCATGCGCAGCGTGAAGAGCGGCTACGCCTACCTCGGCAACCCCGAGGAGCAGGCGGAGAAGTTCCGGCAGGGGTGGGTCTACCCCGGTGACCTCGCCACCTGGGACGAGCACGAGATCGTCACGATCGTGGGCCGCAAAGACGACATGATCATCTCGGGCGGCGAGAACGTGCATCCGGTGCAGGTCGAAGAGGTGCTCGCCGGGCACGACGGCGTCGCCGACTCGATCGTCGTCGGTTTGCCCGATCCGCAGTGGGGCGAGCTCGTCGTGGCCTACGTGCAGCCGCACGACGGCGCGTTGACGGATGCCGCCGATGCGGCACGCGAGCTCGACGCGTTCTTGCGCGCGAGCGTCGCGATCGCCGACTACAAGCGTCCGAGGCGGTACACGTTCGTCACCGAGCTGCCTTACACGGCGACCGGCAAGAAGCAGCACTTCAAGCTCAAGGAACAGGCGCCGCAGGACGCAGCAGAAGGCAGGTTCGTCACGCCGTAGTCATGCGCGTCGGCCCGCGGGCCGAGCAGCTCGCGACCACTCGCACACACCGAGGGTTGAGGAGCGCGCCGATGGCGCGCGTCTCGAAACCCGGTACGCAGAAGATGCCGGGGGTCACGAGACGCGCGCTTCGCGTGCTCCTCAACCCACAGGACGGGGCGCGCTTCGCGTTCTCCTCAACCCGCCGGGTGAGGGGTGTCAGCGCCCGACGGCGATCACCGGGTTCGTCAGCGTGCCGATGTCGTCGACGGCGATCGTCACGACATCGCCAGCCGTGAGCGTGAAGTCGGCACCGGGCACCACGCCGGTACCCGTCAGCAAGATGACGCCGTCGGGAAAGTCGAGGCCGCGGAAGAGCCAGTCGGCGAGATCGGGCAGGGTGCGGGCCATGGCATCCGTCGTCGTGCTGCCCTCGAACACGGTGGCGCCGTCGCGGGCGATCGACATCGCGATGTCGAACGGCGGCGCGGCCAGCCAGGCGGGAACGATCTCCGGTCCCAGCGCGCACGATGCCGTGTACACCTTGGCCTGCGGCAGGTAGAGCAGGTTCTCGCCCTCGATCGAACGGCTGCTCGCGTCATCGCCCGCCACGAAGCCGAAGATGTCGCCCCCTGCGTCGATCACCAGACCGAGCTCGGGCTCCGGCACGTCCCAGCCGGAATCGACGCGCACGCCGACGGGCTCGCCGGGGCCGACGACGCGGCGGCCGGTCGCCTTGAAGAACAGCTCGGGACGCTTCGCGACGTACACGCGGTCGTAAGGCGAGCCGTCCGTGGCCTCCTCGATGCGGCCGTCGCGGCTGCGCAGGTAGGTGACGCCCGCCGCCCACACCTCGTGCTCCGGGTCGACCGGAGCGAGCACGGCGTCGACGTGGATGCCCGCACCCACCGCATCGACGCGCGCCTTCTCCACGACGCCCCGCGCTTCGTCCCGCGGCAGACGCAGCAGCTCGGCGAGCGTCGCGCCCAGTGGTGCGTACACGTCGCCGTTGCGCACCGTCCAGAGCACGTCGTCGCCGGAGCGCACGCGCGCGAGACCGATCGGGGCGCGGGCCGTGATGTCAGTCATGGGGTCGTCCTTTCGTGACGTTCGTGTGTGAACCTGTTCCCGTTCCGGACGTGTGCACCCGTCCCGGCGGACGCGAACGTCCGGAACGGGAACACGTTGTCTGGCGGAGGGGCGGAGGGGCGGGCAAAGGCAGGCGGGGAGTCAATGCGACTCCCGGGTCACGACTGAGCCGCTCGAGCCGACCAGGAAGTCGAGGTCGGCGCCGGTGTCGGCACCTTGCACGTGCTCGACGTACAGCTTCTGCCAGCCGCGCTCGGCATGGGCGAACGAACCGGTCTCACGGAACGGCGGTCTGCGTGCCGCGAGCTCCTCGTCGCTCAGCTCGACCTCGATGCGGCGGTTCGGCACATCCAGCGAGATGATGTCGCCGTCACGAACCAGGGCGAGTGTGCCGCCAGCAGCGGCCTCCGGTGCGACGTGCAGCACGACGGTGCCGTATGCGGTGCCCGACATGCGTCCGTCGCACACCCGCACCATGTCGCGCACGCCCTGCTTGAGCAGCTTCGGCGGCAGCGGCAGGTTGGCGACCTCCGGCATCCCGGGGTAGCCCTTGGGACCGCAGCCGCGCAGCACGAGCACGGAGTCGGCATCCACATCGAGGTCGGGGTCGTCGATGCGGGCGTGGAAGTCCTCGATCGAGTCGAAGACGACGGCCTTGCCTCGGTGCACGAGCAGCTCCGCCGTCGCGGCCGCGGGCTTGATGATCGCGCCCCGGGTGGCGAGGTTGCCGCGCAGCACCGCGATGCCCGCGTCGTCCTGCAGGGGATCCTCGCGCAAGGAGATGACGTCGCGATCCCACACCGGATGCTCGCCGAGGAAGTCCGTCAACGGCACGCCCATCACGGTCTGCGCGCTCGGATCGAAGAGGTCCTTCACCTGATCGAACACCGCCAGCACGCCGCCGGCGCGGAAGAGATCCTCCATGAGGTACTCGCCCGCGGGCTGCAGGTTGACCAGCAGGGGCACGTTCGCGCCGATGCGATCGAAGTCGTCGAGCGTGAGGTCGATGCCGAGCCGTCCCGCGATGGCGAGCAGATGCACGACCGCGTTCGTCGACCCGCCGATCGCGGCCAGGGCCACGATCGCGTTGTGGAACGACTCCTTCGTGATGACCTTCGACACGGTGCGTTGCTCGGCCACGAGCTCGACGGCGAGCCGGCCGGTGGCGTGCGCTGCCTCGAGCAGGCGCGCATCCGCCGCGGGCGTTCCCGCCAGACCCGGAATGGTCATGCCGAGCGCCTCGGCCATGATGCCCATGGTCGACGCCGTGCCCATGGTGTTGCAGTGGCCCTTCGACCGGATCATCGCGGTCTCCGACCGCTCGAACTCCGCCTCGCTCAGCGTGCCGGCGCGCACCTCCTCGCTGAGCTGCCACACGCCGGTGCCGCAGCCCATGAGCTCGCCGCGGAAGTGCCCGTTCAGCATCGGGCCGCCCGGCACGACGACAGCCGGGATGTCGACGGATGCCGCGCCCATCAGCAGCGCGGGAATGGTCTTGTCGCAGCCGCCGAGCAGCACGACGGCATCCACCGGGTTCGCCCGCAGCATCTCCTCGACCTGCATCGCCGCCAGATTGCGCCAGAGCATGGCGGTCGGCTTCACGAGCGTCTCGCCGAGCCCCATCACCGGGATCTCGAGCGGGATCCCGCCCGCCTCGTACACGCCGTTCTTCACGTACTGTGCGACCTCGTTCAGGTGCAGGTTGCACGGCACGAGGTCGCCGGCGGTGTTCGCGATCGCGATCTGGGGGCGCTTGCCGTCGAAGGCATCCCCCGGAATGCCGCGGCGCATCCACGCCCGGTGGATGTACGGGTCGCGGCCATCACCGCCGTACCAGTCCTGGCTGCGCAGGGTCATTCGGGCTCCTTTGCTCGTGAGGCGTGGCGATCGCGGCGGGGCCGCGTGGCGCACGACTCCAGTCTGTCGAATTTGTTCGCACTTCGGGCAATTGGATGCCCGCGAGTGCGCGAAGTCTGGCCGGCGCCTCTGCGGGCGCTAAGCAAACGCAGGGAAGGCGCCCAGCGTTCATAGCAAGTGCATGGATCAGCCAAAGAGCTTTCGCGACAGCTCGCGTTGCACTGGAGTCATCGCATCAAGACGGAACGGACAGATCATCATGCGCAACGACAGAAGCACTCGTCGCACGGTCGGCTGGATCACGGCCGCCGTCGCGGCATCCGTTGTGGTCGCCGCGGGAGGAATGACGGCCAGTGTGCTGACCGTGAGCGACGCGGTCTCCGCGTTCTCGAAAGCGGTCGCATCGCAGTCGGCCGCCGAGCGGGCGGGCTACGGCTACGGGTCGCAGGGAAGCAGCGGCGGCAGCGGCAGCAGCGGAAACGGCAACTCGTACGGCTACGGCTACGGGCAGGACGGCTCGGGCTCGAGCTCCTCAGGAACGGATGCAACGTCATCCCAGGCGAAGGGCATCGTCGTCATCGACACGGTGCTCTCCTACGACCAGGCGGAGGCGGCGGGCACCGGAATGGTGCTCACGAGCTCCGGCGAGATCCTCACCAACAATCACGTGGTCGAAGGCTCCACGAGCATCAAGGTGACAGTGGTCTCCACGGGCAAGACCTACACGGCCAAGGTGGTCGGCACCGACGCCACCGACGATGTCGCCGTGCTGCAGTTGAGCGGCGCATCCGGGCTCACCACGGCATCCATCGGCGACTCGTCGAACGTGTCGACGGGCGACAACGTCACCGCCGTCGGCAACGCGGGCGGCACCGGGTCGCTCACGGCGGCATCCGGAACCGTGACTGGCACCGACAAGTCGATCACGACCCAGGCGGAGAGCTCGGTGGCCTCCGAGAGCCTCAGCGGGCTCATCGAGACGGATGCCGGCATCCAGTCCGGTGATTCCGGCGGGCCGCTCTACAACAGCTCCGGCAAGGTGATCGCCATCGACACCGCGGCTTCCGCCGACACCCAGGTCTCCGACGGCTACGCCATCCCGATCGACGACGCGCTCTCCATCGTGACGAAGATCGAGAACGGCGACGCCGGCTCGAACATCACGATCGGACTTCCCGCCTTCCTCGGCGTGGAGGTCGCGAGCACGGATGCCTCGACCGGGCTCGGCGATTCCGGTCTCGGCTCTGGCCTTGGCGGCTCCTCCGGCTACGGAGGCGGCGACTACGGCTACAGCGGCGGCGACGGCAGCACGCAGACCGCGACGGGCGCCACGATCGCCGAGGTGATCGACGGCACGCCGGCCGCCTCGGCGGGACTCGCAGCGGGCGACACCATCACGGCGGTGGGCGGCACGACCGTGACCTCGTCGGACGGCCTCACCTCCGCGCTGAAGAAGTACAGCCCCGGCGACTCCGTCTCGATCACGTGGACGGACTCCTCCGGAGCCTCGCAGACCGCGACGGTGACGCTGACCTCGGGCCCCGCCGCCTGAGGCACCCCGCGAAGCAGCCCGCGCCCCTCCAGGGCGCGGGCTGCTTCGCGTTCTCCCGCCGAAAGTGCCCGTTCTCGTCGCCGAGCGTGTCGATTCTGGTTGCCGAGGCTGTCGCTTTCGTCGCCCGGCGGCGTGAGTCTGCTCGCCCGGCGGAGTGCCTCGCTACGTCTGGCACCTCGGGCAATACCACGTCTCGCGCAGCTCGAGCTCGCTCGGGCCGAGGCGCATGCGCTCGACGTGGGTGCCGCAGCGGCGGCACGGCATCCCCTCGCGTCGGTGCACGTATGACGTGCGTCCGCGGCGCGTCTCGCCGGTGGTCGAGCGGATGCGCCGATCCCGGTTGGCCACGATCATGCGGTGGGCGAGCGCAACCGTCTTCGCGAGGTCGACATCGCGCACGGGGCGGGTGGGGAGCATCCCGCGCACGAAGCAGAGCTCGTCGACGTACTCGTTGCCGAGCCCCGCGAGATTGCGCTGGTCGAGCAGCGCGACGGCGATCGGCGCGTCGGGATGCTCCGCCAACCTCCGCACGGCCTCCCGCTCGTCCCAGTCGGGGCCGAGCAGATCGGGACCGAGGTGGCCGACGGCATCCGCTTCGCGTGTGGTCGGCAGCACCTCCAGCAGGCCGAGCTCGAAGCCGACGGCCTGTGCCGTCTCGGTGGCGAGCACCGCGCGCGCCTGGAATGCGGGACGCCGCCATGGCTCGCCCGGCGCGTAGACGCGCCATTCGCCCTCCATCTTGAGGTGGCTGTGAATGGTGCTGTCGCCCACCCGCATCAGCAGATGCTTGCCGCGGCTCACGACCTCGTGCACGAGCATGCCGCTGAGGTCGGTCGTGGCGAACGCGGGCACCCGCAGGTCGCAGCGGGTGAGGATGTGGCCGCCGAGCATGTCGTTGAGCAGCCGCGCCTGCTGGTAGACGGTGTCGCCCTCAGGCATCGTGCGCTCCGCGCCATGTCCGCGCGCCGTCGACATGACAGATCACGCTCTCGCGCCGAGAACATGCCCGATCGGCCGGTGTCATGTCGAGCGGCCGGCGCAATCTCACGAGCACCTCACGAGCGCAGCCTCAGGCCGCGCGGCGTCGGCGCGAACCCCGCCGCCACGAGCGCCTCGCCGAACGGCGTGCCGAGCACGAACTCGCCGCCGACGGTCTCGATCGTCAGCGTCGAGATGCGGCCGCGGTGGATGACGTCGGCCAGCGCCCGCGTCGCCGGCCACATCACCTCGGGGTCGCGTTCGAACAACAGCGTGGTCTTGCCACCACGCTCAACGTAGAGAGCGAGCGCCCCGTCGACGAGCACGACGATCGCGCCGGCCTTTCGTCCAGGACGGTGCCCGGTCGCCGACACCTCGGCGGATGCCTGCGGCCACGGCAGCGCGGCCCCGTACGGATTCGCCGGGTCGGTCGCCGCCAACGCGACGGCCTTGCGCGGCGGTTCGAGCGTGCCGTCGAGCGTGAACGTGCGCAGCCGGTCGACGGTGGCGCTGGTCGCGAACTGCGCGGCGCCGAGCGTCTCCACGAAATAGCCACGGCGGGCGCGGCCGGACTCCTCGAACCCGCTGAGCACCCGGTAGGCGAGCGCGAAGCCTCCAGGCTGGTTCTCGGCCATGACGGAGCCTCGCGTGACGACGCCGTAGCGGTCGAGCAGCGTCTCGGCGGAGGCCTTCGCGCGCAGCGTGGCATCCGTCTCCGGCAAGGGGAGGATCGACCAGCGGCCCGCCGTGGTCGGCGGACCGGAGCGTGCCGACGCGGCACGCAGGCCCTCGACCATCGTGGGCTTGCCGTATGCCCTGGGCATCCGAACCCTTGCGCGAGGTGTCGCACGCTGCGGCTTGTGCGCACCGCGGCCACCGGTGAGCGCGCGAAGCGGAGCGAACGTGTCGTTCGTGATGAGGCCGGCCCAGACGAGATCCCAGAGCGCGGTGGCGAGGGCTGCGTCGTCGAGCGAGCCGACGGCATCCGCCAGCTGCCTGAAGAAGAAGGCGCCGCCGGCACCGAGTGCCCCGAGCACCTCGCGCTGCAGCTCGTCCATCGCGTGATCGAGCGGCGGCGGCATGGTGAACGCCGCACTGTCGGCGAGGTGCAGGCCGACCCAGCCGTCATTGCCCGGCAGCGATCCACTGCCGCTCCACAGCACCTCGCCGCTGGCGGTGAGCTCGTCGAGCATGGCCGGCTGGTAGTCGGAGACGCGCGCCGGCAGCACGAGACTCTCCCATGCCGACGCGGGAATACGTGTGCCGGCGAGCTGCTCGATGACGGACGCCACGGCATCCACTCCCCGAAGCCCGCCGCCCACGTGCTGCCACTCGGGCAGGAACCGCGCGAACGTCGTCGGCATGACGGGTTCGACCTCGTGGCGGAGCGCGGCGAGCGAGAGCCGACGGATGCGCCGCAGCACCTCCGCATCGCACCACTCGGTGCCGCTGGCCTGCGGCCGGAACTCGCCCTCCGTGATGCGCCGATCCTGGGCGAGGCGGCGCAGCGTGTCGTGGGCGACCGCGGCGCCGAGCCCGAAGCGGGATGCCGCATCGCCGACCATGAACGGACCGTGCGTTCGCGCGTACCGACCGAGCAGGTCGCCCAGCGGGTCGTCGACCGGCTCGATGAACGCGGTCGGCACGCCGATCGGCAGCGGAACACCGAGCGCATCGCGCAGACGGGCGGAATCCTCGATCGCCGCGTACTGCTCGGCGCCCGCGATGGTGACGCGCAGGGCGCGCTTCGCCGCGACGAGCTCGTCGAGGGTGGCGCGTGCCGCGGCGGGGTCGGCCGCGAACGGCTCCGCCGGTTGAGGAGGCGGCGCAGCCGCCGTCTCGAAACCCGCGCCCGGCTCGGGGTTTCGAGACCCGTCCGCTTCGCGGTCGCTCCTCAACCCACGAGACGACGCGTCCGCCGGTCGCTCAGGCGACCACCGCTGCACGACCTCGTCGACGGTGAGCGGGCCGAGCAGGCGCAGCAGGTCGGCCGCGCCCTCGAGCCCGAACATCCGGCGTTCCGGCGTCAGCCGTTGCACCTCGCGCTCGACGCGCTCGATCACCGCGGGGTCGAGAAGCTCGCGCAGCTCGGCGCGACCGAGCAGCTCGGACAGCAACGAGGCATCCACCGCGAGGGCCGCCGCTCGGCGCTCGGCGAGCGGCGAGTCGCCCTCGTACATGAACGCACCGACATATCCGAACAGCAGCGACCGGGCGAACGGTGATGCCTCTTCGGTGCCGACCTCGACGATGCGGATGTCCCGCGCGGCGATGCGCTCCGCGATGCGGCGCAGGGCCGGCAGGTCGTAGACGTCTTGCAGGCACTCGCGCATGGTCTCGAGGATGATCGGGAACGTCGGATGCTTGCGCGCGACATCCAGAAGCTGCGACGCCTTCTGACGCTGCTGCCACAGCGGTGACCGCTTGCCGGGGTTGTACTTGGGCAGCAGCAGTGCGCGGGCGGCGCACTCCCTGAAGCGGGACGCGAACAGCGCCGACCCCCCGACCTCGTCGGTGACCAGCTGCTCCAGCTCGTCGGCCTCGAACACGAACAGGTCGGCGCCAGGCGGCTCGGCCTCGGCGTCGGGGATGCGCACCACAATGCCGTCGTCGCTGGCGATGCACGAGCCGTCGATGTTCAACCGCTCGCGCACGCGGGCGGCGACAGCCAGCGCCCACGGCGCATGCACTTGCATGCCGTACGGGGAATGCAAGACGAGTCGCCAGTCTCCGAGCTCGTCCCTGAACCGCTCGGCCACGAGCGTGCGGTCGGTCGGCAGGTGTCCGGTCGCCTTCTTCTGGTCGTCGAGGTACGTGAGCAGGTTGCCGGTGGCGTACGCGTCGAGGCCGGCGGCGGAGGCCCGGCCGCGGGCTTCCTGCTCGGATGCCGCCGCCACCTCGCGCACGAACCCCCCGACCGCTTCGCCCAGTTCGGCCGGTCGGCCGAGGCCGTCGCCCTTCCAGAACGGCAGCCGCCCTGGCTCGCCGAACGCCGGCGTGACGAGCACCCGGTCGTGCGTGATCTCCTGGATGCGCCAGCTCGTCGCTCCGAGCGCGAACACGTCGCCGACCCGCGACTCGTAGACCATCTCCTCGTCGAGCTCACCGACGCGACGCCCGCCCTTGGCGGGGTTCAGCTCGTCGGTGCCCACCATGTACACGCCGAACAGGCCGCGATCGGGGATGGTGCCACCGCTCGTCACCGCGAGCCGCTGCGCTCCTGGGCGTGCGGTGAGCGTGCCGCGGTCTCTGTCCCACACCACGCGTGGCCGCAGCTCCGCGAACTCGTCGCTCGGATACCGACCGGCCACGAGGTCGAGCGTGGCGTCGAACGCGCTGCGGGGGAGCGTGGCGAACGGAGCGCTGCGACGCACGGTGTCGAACCAGCCGTCGACATCCACCGGGTCGAGGGCCGTGGCCGCGATGGTCTGCTGCGCGAGGATGTCCAGCGGGTTCGCCGGCACCCGCAGCTCCTCGATGAGCCCCGCGACCATGCGCTCGCTGGCCACCGCCGTGTTGATGAGGTCGGAGCGGTGCTTCGGGAACATCACGCCCTTCGACACCTCGCCCACCTGGTGCCCGGCGCGGCCGACGCGCTGCAGGCCGCTCGCCACCGACGGCGGCGCCTCGACCTGCACGACGAGGTCGACCTCGCCCATGTCGATGCCCAGCTCGAGGCTGCTCGTGGCGACGACGCAACGCAGCCGGCCGGTCTTCAGGTCGTCTTCGATGACGGCGCGCTGCTCCTTGCTGACCGATCCGTGGTGGGCGCGGGCGAGGATGCCGCTGCTCGCGCCCCCCTCGTCGCCGGCCCCGGCCGTCCACTCCCGCGGCTGCCTGCGCTCCTCCATCACGGTGCTCACCGAGAACGGGTCGACGGATGCCGCGGCGCGGCTTCCCCTGGTCTGGCCGGATCCGCCCATGAGATCGGCCGGAGTGCGACTCCGCGGCCCAGTACGGGCATCCACCTCGTCAAGCGCTCGCCCGAGCGGCACGGGCGGCCCGTCGACGCGCCTCACGTGCTCGGGGAACGGGGCGGCCGCTTCGCTCAGCCGCTCCTCGTAGATCTCGTTCATGCGGGCCGTGAGGCGCTCGGCGAGCCGTCGCGAGTTCGCGAACACGATCGAGGAGCGGTGTTCGAGCACGCGGTCGACGATCGCCTCTTCGACGTGCGGCCAGATGGATCCGCCCTGCGGGCTCTGGTCGTCGTCGTGCGCCGACGGGCTCACGTCGCGCATGTCCTCGACCGGCACGACCACCTTCAGATCGAAGCGCTTCTGGGACGCCGGCGCCACGATCGTGACCGGGTTGCGGCCGCCGAGGAATCGAGCCACCTCTTCCGGCGGACGTACCGTGGCGGAGAGGCCGACGCGCTGCACGGGCTTCGGCAGCATGGCGTCCAGTCGCTCAAGCGACACCGCGAAGTGGGCGCCGCGCTTGGTCGCCGCGACCGCGTGCACCTCGTCGACGATCACGGTCTGCACGTTCGCGAGCGTCTCGCGCGCCTGCGAGGTGAGCATGAGGAAGAGGGACTCCGGCGTGGTGATGAGGATGTCCGGCGGCTTCGTCAGCAGAGTGCGGCGCTCGTTCGCGGGAGTGTCGCCGCTGCGCACGCCGACCGTGACACGCGGCGGCTCGGTGCCGAGACGCTTCGCCGTCTGCGTGATGCCCACGAGCGGTGAGCGCAGGTTGCGCTCCACGTCGACACCGAGCGCCTTCAGGGGGGAGATGTAGAGGACGCGGGTGCCGCGGGTCTTCTTCGAGCCTGTCGCCGTCCCGCCGGTCGGCGCCTCGAGCCCGGCGAGCATGCCGGGCTCGACGGCCTCGTGCATCAGCCGGTCGATCGCCCAGAGGAAGGAGGCGAGGGTCTTGCCCGATCCGGTCGGCGCGATGACGAGCGTGTGTTCGCCGCGGGAGATGGCATCCCACGCCCCGAGCTGCGCCGCAGTGGGCGCCTCGAACGCACCCTCGAACCACGCGCGCGTGGCGGGGGAGAAGCGTTCGAGCACCTCACTCATCGATCCATCACAGCACAGGCGACTGACACGAGAGACGTGCGAGCTGGCTCGCATGGCCGAGTGGATGGAGTCCCTGTCGAGCGGTGGCGAGCACAGGCGACTGACACGAGAGACGTGCGAGCTGGCTCGCATGGCCGAGTGGATGGAGTCCTGTCGAGCGGTGGCGAGCACAGGCGACTGACACGCACGGGTGCCTGATGCCGCTGTCGGCGGGGCGGGGTACCGTCGCCCCATGCAGACCTTTCTGATCCCGGGACTCTGGCTGGATGCATCGTCGTGGGATGTCGTGACCCGCGCCGTCGATCGGGCCGGCTACCACGCGCATCCGCTCACGATGCCGGGCCTGGAGTCCGACGAGACCGATCGCAGCCACATCACGCTGGATTCGCACATCGACTACGTCGTCGACCTCATCGACCACGCGCCCGCAGACGAAGAAGTGGCCCTGGTCGCGCACAGCGGCGGGGCGCTCGTGGCCAACGGTGCTGTCGACAGACGTCCCGACCGGGTCACGCGCGTGGTCTACGTCGACTCGTGGCCGGGTGGCGAGGGGGCCATCGTGAACGACGAGATTCCGCACGATGACGCCGACATGCCGTTCCCGGGATGGGATGCCTTCGAGGAGCAGGACGTGCGCGACATCACTCCCGAGCTGGGCGCGCAGATCGCGAGCCACACGCATCCATCGCCCGCACACGCGGCGGTCGACCCGCTGCACGTGCACGACGAGAAGCGGCTCGATGTGCCGACGACCATCATCACCTCGAGCATGACGCCGGAGGAGATGAACGAGTACATCGACGGCGGTGCACCGTGGCTCGACGAGGTGTCGAGGCTGTCGTCGCTGCACATCGTGGGGCTGCCCACCGGCCACTGGCCGCAGTACACGAGGCCCGACGAGCTGGCAGCCCTCGTGGTCGACGCGCTCGGCGAGGACGACGAGAGCGACTGAGTCGCGTCGCGCCGGCTAGCTGAGCGCGCTGACTGGCCGAGCGAGCGGACGGTCACTCCCGGGGCGGGAACTCGGCGACGAGGGGTGTGTCGGCCCCGATCGGTCCGAGCTTCGCCGCTCCACCGGGAGAGCCGAGCGGTTCGTCCCGCCCCGGGAGGGTCTGGGTGAAGAAGCGCGCGTTGTCGTCTTCGTACTCCTGCCACTCGGCGGGCAGGTCGGCGTTGTAGAAGATGGCCTGCACGGGGCACACGGGTTCGCAGGCGCCGCAGTCGATGCATTCGTCGGGGTGGATGTAGAGGGACCTGCCGCCCTCGTAGATGCAGTCGACGGGACATTCATCGACGCACGCACGATCCATGACGTCGATGCAGGGTTCTGCGATGACGAAGACCATCTGTGACGCTCCTTTCGCGTTCGCCGTCGATCGGGTGGTCGGCGGAAGCGATCTACGCCTAGAATAAACAGGAATTTCGTGCTCTAAAAGCCCCTCTCTTCGTCGGGCGCGGACATCGGGCACAGCTGGCACCTCGAGGAGGACCCCGTGAACACGCCCACCACAGACGCCGTCGCCACGCACGGCACCCGCGTGATCGCGCACGACGCAGCCGGGGTGACCGGCCTGCTGCCGATGCGTCCGGGGGCGGTGGCGACCCGGCGCATCCTCAAGGCTCCCGGCTTCACCGCCGTGCGCATCGCGCTTGACGAGGGCGAGACCATGCGCGAACACCAGGCGGCCGTGCCGATCCTCATCCAGGTGGTCGAGGGCACGGTCGACATCGACACCGAGGGTGTCGTCACGCGCTTCGACACCGGCGGCTCGCTGTACGTCGCCGCGCGGGTGCCGCACTCGCTCTACGGCGTGACGGCGGTGCACCTGCTGCTCATCCTCGCCGACCACGTCGCGACCAGCGGGCAAACGAGCGACCACGACCACCACCACGACGGGCGCGACCACGCCTCCCAGCACGCAGCGGGCGTCGCCGTGGACGCCCACCTCGCCGACCTCACGACGCCGCCGGCGGGCGTCACCCCGCTGGTGCTCTCGGAGAAGTCCGCACATCCCGCGGACTGCACGTGCGGCGAAGAGGATGCCCGAGAGTACCCGGAACTCGACGTGCGCACGGTTCCGCACGCCATCCGGCACGCCGTCGTGCTCGGCGCCCTCGACTCGCTCGGCGCCGACGGCGGCATCGTGCTCGTCGCAGGGCACGATCCGCTGCCGCTGCTGCGGCAGATCGGGGAGCGGCACGGCGACCGGTTCGAGGTGACCTACCTCGAACGCGGGCCGGAGGCGTGGCGGCTGCAGCTGGCCTCCGTGCTTCCCGACAGCGCGGCGTGACGAGGAGCGGAGCGATGACGGATCGCACGGTGTCGCGCACGGAGCGGCGACCGGTTCCGAAGGTCCGCGGGCCGCACGCCTTCGACTACGCGCAGGCGTCGAACGCCGGGCGGTCGCTCTGGGACCGGTGGGCGACGGCCTTCGTCGTCGCCGGTGCCGCGTTCGTCGTGCTCGGCGGGCTCGTGTCGGCGGCGGCCGGCCCGCTGTCCTGGAGCGACGGATCGTGGCTCGCCGCCTACCTCGTGCTCGTGTGCGGCGTGGCGCAGTGCCTGTTCGGCGTGCAGAGGATGATCGCGCCCGCGCCCCTCACAGCGCGCGGCTTCGTGCTCGTGTTCGTGGGCTGGAACCTCGGGAACGCTGCCGTCGCGGGCGGCGACCTGGCGGGCATCCCGGTCGTGGTCGCGGTCGGCGGAGTGCTGCTCGCCGCCGTGCTCGTCGCGCAGCTCGTGCAGCTGAGGCACACCGTGCCGGGGCGACGGGTCTGGGCGTGGGCGTGCGGTGCGGTGCTCGTGGTGCTGCTGGTGAGCATCCCGGTGGGGGTCGTGCTGTCGGCGATCTCGGGCGGTGGGAACGCGCATCCGTAGGCGTGGGCCGCTGCGGACAAGAGCATCCGTAAGATCGAGCCATGGCGGTGCGCACTCCCGATCCGGATCCGGATGACTCCCTGCCGTCGCGGGACTCCGCGGGGGTGGACGAGGCGCTCGACGCGAGCGCGCTCGACGGCGGGGCACTGCCCGGCGTCGGCCCCGGCTGGCTCAGCGACCTCGAGCTGGAGCAGGTGCGTCAGCGCATGCCGATCCTCTACGTCGAGGCAGTGCCGGTGCGAGTGGATGGCCTCGGCCAGGTCACCGAGATCGGCCTGCTGCTGCGTGCGAATTCCGTGGGCGAGATCACCCGCACGGTCGTATCGGGCCGTGTGATGTACGGCGAGACGCTGCGTGACGCGCTGTTCCGGCACCTGGAGAAGGACCTCGGTCCGATGGCCTTTCCGCAGCTGCCTGCGAGCCCCGTGCCGTTCATGGTGGCGGAATACTTCCCCATCCCGGGCGTCTCGGCGTACCACGACGATCGGCAGCACGCGGTGTCGCTCGCCTATGTGGTGCCGATGACGGGGACGACGGAGCCGCGACCCGACGCGCTGGAGCTGACGTGGATGACGCCGGCCGAGGCATCAGCTCCGCAGGTCGCCGCCGACATGGAGGGCGGTCGCGGCACGCTGCTGCGCGCGGCGCTCGCCTCGGTCGGCGTGCTGCCGTAGCGGTACAACCCGCGGGGCAGAGTGTGCTTCAACCCGCGTCAGTGACCACCCGGTTATCCTGTTGCGATCGTGCCGACGAGGGGAGCCGCGTGAAGCCGCTGACCGAGCAGGACATCCGTGGGTCGTTCGTGAACGCCACCGACGAGCAGCTGGCGAGGCTGCCGATTCCGGGGATTCACGAGACGCTGTGGGACGAACGGGAGTTTCTCGGGTGGCGTGACCCGCAGGCATCCCACCTCGGCTACATCGTGCACTGGATGCACGACCGCCCCACCGGCATCGTGCTGCGGGCGGCCAGTGGCGGGCTCCGCCCCGGCATCGCGGCTATGTGCTCGTTCTGCCATTCGTCGCAGCCCGCGACCCAGGTGCGCATGTTCAGCGCGCCGCGGGCGGGCGACGCCGGCCGCAACGGCAACACGATCGGCTCGTACATCTGCGACGACCTGGCGTGCTCGCTGCTCATCCGCATCGTGCCGCCGCACGCGCAGTCGTCCGAGCACATCGCGGAGCGGGCGGATGCCCTGCTCACTCGGGTGCACAACTTCACGGCCACCGTGATGAAGACGGCCTGACGGGTGCGCGTCCGGCTCTCTGACCATGCGTTGCTGTGCAGCGACGCAGGATATGCGTGCGCTCGTGTCGGATATGTGCTCGGCTGCACGAATATCCTGCACGGCGGCGGCTGACTAACGTTGACCCCGTGAACTCTCCGATCGACGCCACCACCACCGCTGCCTGGGCCGAGCTCGAGGCCCACAAGAAATCGTTCGCGCCTGATCTGCGCGGCTGGTTCGCCACCGACCCCACCCGCGTCGAACGCCTCAGCTTCCCGCTGGCCGACCTGCACGTCGACCTGTCGAAGAATCTGGTGACCGACGACATCCTCGCCTCTCTCCTGCGTCTGGCCGAGCAGGTCGGCGTCGCCGAGCGGTTCCGGCAGATGCTCGCCGGCGTGCACATCAACACGACCGAGGACCGCGCGGTGCTGCACACGGCGCTGCGCAGACCGGCGGATGCCTCGCCCGAGCTCGTCGTCGACGGCCAGCACGTGGACCACGACGTGCAGGAGGTGCTCGACCGCATCGCCGCGTTCGCAGACCGGGTGCGCTCCGGCGACTTCGCCGGCGTCACCGGCAAAAAGGTCGCCACGGTCGTGAACATCGGCATCGGGGGCTCCGACCTCGGCCCGGTCATGGTCTACGAGGCGCTCAAGCCCTATGCGGACGCCGGCATCGAGGCCCGCTTCATCTCCAACATCGACCCGACCGACCTCGCGCAGAAGACGGCCGACCTCGACCCCGAGACCACGCTCTTCATCGTCGCCTCGAAGACCTTCACGACGCTCGAGACGCTCACCAATGCGCGCCTCGCCCGCGACTGGCTGTGGAAGGGCCTGATCGCGGCGGGCGCCATCGCCGACGACGAGCAGAGCAAGAAGGATGCCGTCGCCCATCACTTCATCGCCGTCTCGACCGCGCTCGACAAGGTCGCAGCGTTCGGCATCGACACCGACAACGCGTTCGGCTTCTGGGACTGGGTGGGCGGCCGCTACTCCGTGGACTCGGCCATCGGCACGTCACTGGCGATCGCGCTCGGGCCGGAGAACTTCAGCGAGTTCCTCGCCGGGTTCCACGCCGTCGACGAGCACGTGGCATCGACTCCGCTGGAGCGGAACGTGCCCGTGCTCATGGGTCTGCTCAATGTCTGGTACTCGAACCTGCTCGGCGCCCAGTCGCACGCCGTGCTGCCGTACGCTCAGCTGTTGCACCGCTTCCCTGCCTACCTGCAGCAGCTCACGATGGAGTCCAACGGCAAGTCCGTGCGCTGGGACGGCTCGCCCGTCACCACCACGACCGGCGAGGTCTTCTGGGGCGAGCCGGGCACGAACGGCCAGCACGCGTTCTACCAGCTGATCCACCAGGGCACGCGGCTCATCCCTGCCGACTTCATCGCGTTCGCGAACCCGGCCTATCCGCTGAAGGACGGCGACAGGGACGTGCACGGCCTGTTCCTGGCGAACTTCCTCGCGCAGACGAAGGCGCTCGCGTTCGGCAAGACGGCCGAGGAGGTCGAGGCGGAGGGGACGACCGGTGCGCTGGTCGCTGCCCGCACGTTCGCGGGGAACCGGCCAACGACATCCATCATGGCGGCGGCACTGACGCCGCGCGTGCTGGGCGAGCTGATCGCGCTGTACGAGCACATCACGTTCACGCAGGGCGTGGTGTGGGGCATCAACTCGTTCGACCAGTGGGGTGTCGAGCTCGGCAAGCAGCTCGCCCTGCAGATCGCTCCCGCGATCGAGGGCGACGAGGATGCCGCTGCAGCGCAGGACGCGTCGACCCGCGCGCTCCTGGAGTACTACCGGCAGCACCGCGACTGACTCGATGGGCGCCCCGCCGTGCGGCGGGGCGCCCACCCGTTGACGCCTTCTCGGTGACACCTGCGTCGGCGAGGATCACTCACTGACGCTCACGCAGCGACGAGCGCTCCGCGGGCTATGCGACCGGAGCGTTCGGCGGGGTCTCGACGGTCACCGCTTTCTCGGCGTTGCGGCTCGGGAACGCGGCGAGCACCAGGCAAGTGACCCACAGCACGCTGCAGGCAGACATGATCACGGCGATGAGCACGCCTTCCGCCGCCGGGGACATGCCGAGGTTCCCGAACACGGATGGGTAGGCGGCGACATCGCTCGCTCCGTCGATGGCGAGCGGCGGCACGAGAAGCAGCACCAGAAGCGCCAGCATCGCGAACGAATAGGGCGTGCCCGCCATGCCCGCCGTGCGGTTGGCCCTGATGCAGACGCTGATGATCGGGGGGATCAGCAGCAGCACGAACATCACCGGCACGACGAAGATCATC
Organism: Humibacter ginsenosidimutans; assembly: GCF_007859675.1. Taxonomy (GTDB): domain Bacteria; phylum Actinomycetota; class Actinomycetes; order Actinomycetales; family Microbacteriaceae; genus Humibacter; species Humibacter ginsenosidimutans. Next base: position 2,172,933 of record NZ_CP042305.1, on the reverse strand, counting down.
AGCACCCCGGCCCATCCGGGATTGCCCGACCCCGGGATCAGGAACCACCAGAAGCCGAGGAACACGGGCAGCACCCACTGCAGCCAGAAGACGGTCTTGGGGAAAATCGCCATCCGGACATTCTGCAGGAGCGGCGTTCAGGGCACGAGTTCGAAGCCGGAGCGGTGTGCGTTCGGCTGTGCTCGTTGGTGAGACCGCCGGCAGACGTGAGTTTTGGCCAACGCCGCGGCCACGTACGGGGCTTGTCGGCCGGGCATCTCCGTTGTATCTTTTGAACGTGTTCAAAAACGGAGACATCGAGCCGGGGGAACCGGGCCGGCCGCTCTCGAAGGCGGAGCGCACGCGCACGAGAATCCGCGACACGGCCGTGCGCTCCTTCCGCGAGAACGGCTTCGACGCGACCACGATGCGCCGGGTCGCCGACGAAGCGGGGGTGTCGCTCGGCAACGCGTACTACTACTTCCCGACCAAGAACCACCTCGTGCAGGAGCTGTACGTCGAGGTGCAGGAGGCGCATCGCTCGGCGGTCGAGCCGAGGTTGCGGGCGTCCACCGATCTCGTCGAGCGGCTGGGCATCGTCTACCGCGAGGGGCTGGCTCAGCTGGCGCCGTTCCACGAGTTCGCGCCGGGATTCTTGAACGCGATGATCTCGCCTACGTCGCCGCTCAACCCGTTGTCGCCCGAGTCGGGGCCGGCGCGCGAGATCACGGTCGGACTCTTCCGCGAAGCCGTCACCGGCGCGAGGAACCGTCTGCCGGCCGAGTTCGAGGCGAGGATGCCCGACGTGCTCTGGCTCGGTCACCTTCAGCTGAGCCTGTACTGGTCGTACGACCAGTCGGAAGGCCAACAGCGCACTCAGCGCCTGCTCGACCAGGGACTGCGGCTGCTGAAAGTGGCGCTGCCGGCGATCCGGATGCCGTTCCTTCGCGCCCCGGTGCGCTCAGTACTCGACCTGGTTGCGGAGGTGGGGTTGTGACTGCCATCGCCGGGCGCTACGGAACGGCGATACCGCGCGATAAGGAGCATCCGCGGGCGTTCAGGACGTCGGAATTCTTCCGGGGTGTCGCGATCGCGTACGCGGTGTTCCAGCCGATCGGTGCGGTCATTCTGGGAGTCGGCTCTGGATTGGGGAATCCGTCGTACCCGGACGGTGGCATCGGGGCAGCACTTCTTGCTGGCGCGCTCTTCTGGCTGATCGGGGGTGTCGTCGTGAGCGCGGTGGCCACGGTGGTCGGCGTTCCGTTCGCGTATCTGCTGGGACGCTCGCTGATAAGGGTCCGTCACGACTGGGTGCACGTTCTCGCATTTCTGGCGTTCGGGTTGTCGCTCGGTCTGGCCATCGAATACGTGTTCAGCTTCGGTTCGGGACCGTTCGGCACGTTGCTCGATGCGTGGTCGCCGCTGCGGGCGTACACCTGGGCCTGCGGTTTCGTCGTGGTTGTCGGCTGGTGGACGACCTCTCGGCTGGCGCTGTCGAAAGACGCGAGAGCCTTGGTATCGGCCGAGGAGTCGAACCGGCGATGACGTCCTCTGTCTCGTCGGCGTCGTTGGTCGATCGCAAGCTCGTCGTGAAATCGCAGGGCGCCCCGACCGGCACCGATCTTTATGCAGCAGACTCCGTTCGTCAGCTCTTCGATCGCATGTCACGCACGTACGAGCGAGTCAACGTCGTGCTGTCGCTGGGCTTCTCGGCGCGGTGGCGGCGGCAGCTCGCGCGACTGGCGCCGATGCAGCGGCGAGGGGCGAGCATCCTCGACGCGATGTGCGGGATGGGTGAGACGTGGGATGTGCTCACGCGCCGGTTTGCAGATGCGCGGTTCTCCGCGCTCGACTTCTCACCGCAGATGACCGGGCGTGCTCGGGTGCGCAACTTATCGCGGCACGCCGGACGCTTCGCCGTTCTCGAGCGCGACATGCTTGCGAGCGGGCTGCCGGACGCGAGTTTCGACCTGGTCATCAGCGCATACGGAGTGAAGACATTCGATCAGGAGCAGTCCGTGCGGTTCGCCGATGAGCTCGCGCGCATCCTTCGTCCAGGAGGCACTTTCGCGTTCATCGAGGTGACCGAACCGCCGAGCCTCCTGCTCAGAATGCTGTACGGCCTCTACATCGGAACGATCGTTCCCGCGTTGGCGAGACTGCTGGTTGCCGACACCGAGCAGTACCGGATGCTCGGGCGCTACCTTCGCGCGTACGGCGACGGGCGACGGACGCTCGATGCGCTGGCCGGACATCCACTGCTCGTCGTCGAGGCGCGCAAGCACTTCTTCGGCTGCGCGACGAGCTTCAGCGGCTACCGTCTGGCGCAGGCCGCTCGGCCCTGAGTCGTGGCGCAGGCCGCGCCGGCGCCACCTGGCTGATGTCGCCGCCGGTCGTGGGCCACCGCACCCTAGGCTCGACCGCGTGGCAACGGACTGGGTGGGCACGGCCTCCGCATACGACGCATCGTTCGCTCGGCTCTGCGAAGGCGCGATTGCCGCGCTGATCGGATGTCTGCCCTCCGCGGATGCCGTCCCGCACGTTCTCGACGCCGGCACCGGAACGGGCCGCGCCGCCGCGGCCCTCGCGCAGGCGGGCTTCGACGTCACCGCGGTGGATGCCGCGCAGGACATGGTCGACTATGCGGCCGCGCAGCCGGGGGGCGACGGCATCCGCTTCGAGCGAGCGGATCTGCTCGCGCTGCCGTACGCGGACGAGTCGTTCGACGCATCCGTCGCGAACTTCGTGGTGAACCACCTCGCGGTGCCACTGACCGGCGTGCGCGAGCTCGCACGCGTCACACGGCCCGGCGGTGTCATCGCGGTGACGATCTGGCCGTCGGAACCGGTGTCGGCGTTCAACGCGCTGTGGAACGACGTCATCGAAAGGTCGGGCGCCGCGCGTCCGTCAGGGTTGCGACTGCCGCCCGAGGACGACTTCGAGCGCAGCGAACGGGGCGTGGCCGGCCTGCTGACCGAAGCGGGACTCGACCAGGTCACGGCGACCGAGACGGCGTGGACCTTCAGCGCGACACCCGAATCACTCTGGCTCGGCGTCGAGGCCGGCATCGCGGGCATCGGCACGACGTACCTGGCGCAGCCGAGGCCCACGCAGTCGCGCATGCGCGATGCGTTCGAGGCGATCGTCGATGGGCGAGGGATGCTCGACCTTCCGTCGACCGCGATCGTCGCGTCGGGCCGCCGCCCCGTCTGACCGAGCAGGCGTCTGCCGCGTCAGCCCTGGGCGCGACGCGGTCCGCGGCCGCGCGAGGTGCTGCCGTTGCCGCGCACGACGTCGCCGACCCGGATGCCCGTGCGCGCACCGATCGACTGACCGCTGCGGCCCGACGACGAGTTGTTCGCACCACCGGTCGTACGCGACGAGCGCGACGACTGCTGCCCGCGACCGGATGCCTGCTGTTCGCGCCCGGACGCACGCTCGGAGCGGCCGGCGGCAGCCTGCCCACCGCGTCCTCCGCTCGTCTGCTGAGCCGAGCGCCCGCCCGTCTGCTGCTGACCGCCGCCTGCGCCGCGCCCACGCCGGCGACCGCCGCCCGAACGCTGGGCCGAACCCGCGGCATCCTCACGAGAACCCGCGCGTGACGAGGCGTTGCCCGCCCCGCCGCGCGAACCAGCTGTGCCGCGCTCGCCGCCACGACCGCCTGCGCCCTGCCCGGCGGGCTTGCGCGACGGCTGCCGCTGCTGCTGCACCTTCGGCGCCGGCTTCACGTACGGTGCGGGCTCGCCGACGAGCGTCGTCACCTGTGAGGAGGTCGCCGACACCGCGAGCGGGGTCGCCGCGATCGCCGCCTTGCGCAGCACGTCGCGCACGTCGCCGCGCTGGGTCGGCAGCATGATGGTCACGACGTCGCCGGTCGCGCCGGCGCGGGCTGTGCGGCCCGAGCGGTGCAGGTAGGCCTTGTGCTCGGTCGGCGGGTCGACATGCACCACGAGCTCGACGTCGTCGATGTGCACGCCGCGAGCCGCGACATCCGTGGCCACCATGACGCGCACGCTACCGTCGCCGAACGCGGCGAGGTTGCGGTCGCGCTGCGGCTGCGACAGGTTGCCGTGCAGGTCGACCGCCGGAATGCCCTGCTCGGTCAGCTTCTTGGCCAGCCGCTTCGCGTGGTGCTTGGTGCGCATGAACAGAATGCTCCGGCCCTTGCCGGAGGCGAGCGCCTTCACCAGGTCGTTCTTCGCGTCGAGGTCGGCGACCTCGAACACGTGATGCGTCATGCGGTCGACGTGGCTGGTCTCGTCGTCAACGGAGTGCATCACGGGGGACTGCAGGAAACGCTTCACGACCTTGTCGACGCCGTTGTCCAGCGTGGCTGAGAACAGCATGCGCTGCCCGCCCGTCGGGGTCTTGTCCAGGATGCGCGTCACGACGGGAAGGAAGCCCAGGTCGGCCATGTGGTCGGCCTCGTCGAGCACCGTGATCTCCACGGCGTCGAGCGAGACGAGACCCTGTTTCATGAGGTCGTCGAGCCGGCCGGGGCACGCGACGAGGATGTCGACGCCGGCGCGCAGGGCATCCACCTGTCGCTTCTGGCTGACGCCGCCGAAGATGGTGGTCGTCGTGAGGTTGTAGGCGTCCGCGAGCGGCTCGAGGGTCGCGGCGATCTGCGTCGCGAGCTCGCGCGTGGGGGCGAGCACGAGGGCGAGAGGATGCGACGCCCTGCGCCTTCCGCCGGCCAGCGTGGTGCCGAGGCGCGCTGCGATCGGCAGCGCGAACGCGATGGTCTTGCCTGAGCCGGTCTTGCCGCGGCCGAGCACGTCGCGGCCGGCGAGGGTGTCGGGAAGCGTGTCCACCTGGATGGGGAACGCCTCGGTCTTGCCCTCGGCCGCCAGGGCGGCGACGAGGGGCGCGGGAACTCCGAGTTCGGAGAAGGAAGTCATGGGGTTGCCTTTCGGGCATGCAGCCGTCGCTGTCGTGGTCGTACGACCTGGTCTCGGGCGCGACGGTGGTGGGTGGCGAACGCGCCGGTGGACGCATCCGTTCGCCGTGAGAAGGAATCGACGCGGCGGTCTTTCTGTGTGAACAGCCGTTCGGTGTGAACGTGGACCTGGCCGCGGATGATGCGCTCTGACGACGCAGGCGGCACCCGTCGATGGGACCGCAAGAGATGCCAGTCTATCAGGCGCGTCGGCGGCCCTCCGCCGGTGTGTTCGCCCGCGGCCGCCGCAGTCGGCGTGGATGGCGGGCGGCGGGGCAGGGTCGAGAGAGCGCACAGGCGGGCCGGGGCACGCCGACTAAACTGGTCGGTCCTGACTTCGAACGGGGGGCGCGTGCGCGAATCGGAACTCGAGCGGGAACGGCACGTCGTCTCCGAGCTGTACGCGAGGTTGGATGCCCTGCGCGCCGACACCGTCGAACGTCTCGCCGCCGTGCGTCGCCAGACCGCGGGGGCACGCACCAGGCGCGTGGTGAGCGGGATGCCTACGCCCGTCTCTACGAGGACCGCCTGCTGCAGCTGCGCGAGGTCGACCCCCGGCTGGTGTTCGGCCGGCTGCAGCTGGCGCAAGCGGACTCCGCGCCGGCGGCACCGCCCGCCCCCACTGCCGACCCGCTCCGCGACTCCGCGCTGCGCTACGTGGGCCGCATCGGCCTGCGCGACGACGATGAGCACACCGTGCTGCTCGACTGGCGCGCGCCGCAGGCCAGCGCGTTCTACCAGGCCACCGCCGCGAGCCCGCTCGGGATCGCCGCGCGGCGTCGCTTGACCATGCGGGACCGCGACGTGCTGCGCGTCGACGACGAGGTGTTCGACGCGCGGCTGCTCGAGGAGGCGGGCTCCAGGCCCGACGAGGTCTCCGGCGACGCCGCGCTCATGGCCGCGCTGATGGCTCAGCGCATGGGGCGCATGAACGACATCGTCGCAACGATCCAGGCGGAGCAGGACAGGATCATCCGCTCCGAGCTGCGCGATGCGCTCGTCGTACAGGGCGGTCCGGGCACCGGCAAGACGGCGGTGGCTCTGCACCGCGCCGCCTACCTGCTGTACGCGCATCGGCAGAAGCTGCAGGCATCCGGAGTGCTCGTCGTGGGGCCGACCCGCGCGTTCCTGTCGTACATCGAGGAGGTGCTGCCGTCGCTCGGCGAGACGGGGGTGGTCATGCAGAGTCTCGGTCGGCTGTTCCCGGGGGTCGAGACCGACGCGGACGATGCGCCCGCCACCGCCCAGCTCAAGGGCTCGAAGCAGATGGCGACGCTGCTGCGGCGCGCTGTCGAGTCGCGTCAGCGGGTGCCGCTGCAGGCATCCGAGCTCGATGTCGACGGCGAGCGGCTCGTGGTCGAGCCCGCGCTGATCGAGGATGCCCTGCGCCGAGCCCAGCGCACCGGCAAGCCGCACAACGTGGCGCGTGTCACGTTCGTGAAGCACGCCCTCACCGCGCTCACGTCTCAGCTCGCCGCGCAGCTGCGCGCCCGCGGACAGACGCTCGACGAGGAGGACCTCGCCGTGCTGCGTGAAGACGTGCGCACCAGCTACGACGCGCGCGTTCTGCTCAACACCGCGTGGCTGCCGCTCACCCCGCAGAAGCTGCTCGCCGACCTCTACGCCAGGCCACAGTGGCTCGCGGAGCTCACGCCGCGGTGGAGCGACGAGAAGCGCGCGCTGCTGCACCGGCCGCGCGAGGCGCAACTCACGATCAGCGACGTTCCGCTGCTCGACGAGGCCGCCGAGCTGCTCGGCGAGACGGCCGACGCCAGGGACAGCGCGCTGCGCCAGGCGGCGAAGGAGCAGCGCAGGCGCGATCTGCGCATGGCGAAGGCGGCCATCGCCGACGCGGGCGCCGAGTCGTTCGTCACCGCCGAACAGCTCGTCGACCAGGCCGGTCAGCAGGGCGACGGGCTCACGACGGCCGAGCGGGCGGCATCGGACCGCACCTGGACCTACGGGCACGTGGTCGTCGACGAGGCCCAGGAGCTCAGTCCCATGCAGTGGCGACTGCTCGTGCGGCGCTGCCCGATGAAGTCGTTCACGATCGTGGGCGACATCGCCCAGTCGTCGTCTGCGCACGGCGGACGCAGCTGGGCGGATGCCGTCGGCCCCTTCTTCAAAGACCACTGGCGTCTCGAGCAACTCACCGTCAACTACCGAACGCCCGCGCTCATCGCGCGCCCGGCCGAGCGCTTCGCGCGTGACCACGGGCTGCCCATCACGCCGGCGCGCGCCGTGCGCGAGGGCGACTGGCCTGTGCGTGAGGTCTGGGCCGACAGCGCCGGCGTCGCCGCGAACGCGCTCGCCGCAGCGGTCGTGGACGCGATCGCCCACGACCGTGGCATCGACGACTCGGGCAGCCTCGCCGTGATCGCGCCCGTTGCCGTCGTTGACGCGGTAGGGGATGCCGCCGCCACGCGTTTCGGCGCGCTCGCCGGCCGTGGGGCATCCGGCCTCGCCAAGCCGATCGTGGTGCTAACGGCGCAGGACGCGAAAGGTCTGGAGTTCGATGCGGTGGTGATCGCGGATCCGGACGCGATCGTCGCGGAGTCGCCGCGCGGGGCATCCGCCCTCTACGTCGCGATGACGAGGCCGACGCAGCGGCTGACCCTTGTGCGGGTCTGATCGTTCCATCTCCTCCCCCCTCCCCCCCCAGGCTTTCCCCGGGCGGTCCGCACTCGTGCAGGACATCTGACGCGCCGTCGATATATCCGACGCCGCATCACGCATGCCCTGCACCGTGACCGCAGACCCGCCGGACTGGCCTCCCACGCCCCCGATACGATGACCGGGTGAAGATGCCGCTCGCCCCCGACGACCCCACTCAGCAGCCGTACGAGGTGCGCTTCGACTGGGGACGCGAGGGGCTGCGGAGCATCGCGCACGGTGCCGGCGTGATCGTCGTGATCGACGCCATCTCGTTCACCACGACGGTGGAGATGGGCGTGGCCCTCGGTCTGGAGGTGCAGCCCTTCGCCGGCCTTCGACACGAGGCCGAGGCTGCGGATGCCGCTGGCCGGTTCGGCGACGCCCGCCTCGCCGGCAAACGCGGCGCCCCCGGTGTCTCGCTCTCTCCGTCGAGCATGACGGCCGCCAACGTGGCGGAGTTCGGCGCAGGTCGTGCCGTCGTCCCGTCGCTCAACGGCTCGCGTCTGACGGCGCTTGCGGCGACGTTCGGCGTGCCGGTCGTCGCGGCGACACTGCGCAATCGCACGGCGGTCGCCCAGTGGATCTTCGACTACCAGCAGCGCATCGGCCGCCGCGCCATGGTCTCGGTGGTCGCGGCGGGCGAGACCCGCACCGACGAGACGGTGCGTTTCGCCGTCGAGGACATGCTCGCCGCGGGCGCGGTCATCGACGCGCTCGGCAGACTCGGCATCGACGCGTGCTCGCCGGAGGCGGCCGCGGCGTGCGCGGCGTACACCGGACTCGCACGCGGCATCGGCCACATGTTCACCGCCTCGGTGAGCGGCGGCGAGCTGCTCAAAGAAGATCAGCGCGAAGACATCGAGGTGGCCTTCCAGACCGACGTCTCCACCACCGTGCCCGTGCTGGTCGACGGCGTCTACGAGGATGCCTCGTCCGAGGCGGTCGCGGCCCGCACCTCCGCGATGCAGTAGCTTCCGTCTCCCGCGCGAGCCCTGCTCGCCCGGTCACCGCGTTCAGCGCCCTTCTGCTGCGGCGTCGACGGCGCCGTCGGCGGTCCACAGGGCGCGCGCGGCTTCGAGACGTGGAGCAGGGACGCCCAGACGGTGCGCTTCCTCGAGCACGTCGCGGCAGACCGCTCGCGGCTCTTCCGCGTCGGGATCGTCGTGCGCGTCGAGTGAGCGGCCCGCCGCGGGGATGTGCGCCGTCACCCACGCGAGCACCGAAGAGGTCAGGGCGGACGGAGCCCGGAACAGCAGCGTGCTGCGCCTGTGTCGGCGCAGGTCGACGCCCCGAGCCTCGAGGAGCGGCAGAAGCTCGCGCGTGGTCAGCAGAGCCTGGCGGAAGCCGGCCCGCGACCCTTTCAGCTTCGAGAGCGAGCCGACTCTCAGCCCTCGGGAGTGCATGCCGGCGTCCGCTGCGAAGTGGATCCAGAGCCAGCCGCGTATGTCTGGCTCTTCTCTGATGCGGAATCCGGCGTCCCGGAACACGCTGCGCACGGCCGTCTCCCGCTCGGTCGCGGGGCGCTCGAGAGTGCCGAAGATCACGGAAGGCAGCAGCATCCCGCGGAGCAGCCCGCTCTTCGCGAAGCCGCCGCCGGCTTGCGGAGCCGCCCACGCGAGCCGATCGACCGGCACGGGGCGGAGCGCAGTCTCCGGTTCCGACCAGATGTTGCCGAGCACCAGCACCGTGGCGTCGCCGAGGCGCGGCCCGAGAAACTTCGCGGCTTCGGGCAGTCTGTTGTGCGCGACGCTCAGCACGATGAGGTCGAAGTCATGGTCCGGCTCGAGGGTCTCGCGGAAGCGCACGGGCCACTTCTGAGCGACGTGCCGGCCCCGCCTGCGCATTCGCGTGTCGACGACATCGAGGTCGATGGCATCTCCGTATGCCCTCGCGCGGCCCGGCCGCACGTAGAACTCGATCTCGTGCCCGGCGGCCTCCAGCGCCCAACCGTAGATGGTCGCGATCACGCCGCGGCCGAACATCAGGATTCTCATGCGGGATCTCACTCTCACGTTGAACTGAACGAAACGGTATCGTACAGTTATTGCATGTCGGCCGATACCCCACCCCGTTCCAGGATGTCGTCTGAGCGCATCGCAGAGCTGTTCGGCTGCGTGCACGATCTGTTGCTGGAAGTCGGTTATGACCGTTTGACTCTCGATGCGGTGGCGGCACGAGCCCGCACGAGCAAGGCGACGCTCTACCGGCTATGGGGCAGCAAGTCCGGACTGGTCATGGCTGCTCTGACGACCGGCAGCGCCAAGCATCAGCCTCTTTTCGGTGAGGCCCCGGCGCGCTCGCTCGATGAGGCCTTCGAGCACTTCGCATGTTCGGATGCCATCTCGGACCGCGACGTGCGCATGGGCTTCATGCTGCTGAACACGGCAGCAGCGGACCCCGAATTCGGGGCAACCCTTCGGGCGCACATCATCACACCTGTCGTCGAAGAGATCGTGGCCGTGTTCGAGGCTGCTGCCGAGCGCGGCGAGATCGAGCATGAGCCGGCGTTGTTCCGGCGATTGGCCTCGCTGATGATCACCGACCTCGCCTTCGCATCCTTGATCAGCGGCACGTCGCAGGGCGCGACGTCACGTCGCGAGCTGTTCCGCACCATCGTGCGTCCAGCCCTCGGTCTCGCCGGCTGAGCTCCGTCGCCCGTCACGCGTTCGCCGTGGCCTCCTTGCCCGACCAGTCGATCGAGCGGAAGATCGCATCGCCCTTGCCGTCGAACCCGGTGATCGCGCCCTCGACGGAGACGCGCACGGGGGAGACCGACGTCAGCGTTCCGTATCTGCCGTCGCTGGCGGAGGCATCCGCCGAGAACGTGGCGGAGCCAGGGGTCACCGTGGTGACGATCCAGCCGCCGTCTTCCCAGTCGCCGCCGCCCCCGAGACCGACGTCGAACTCGGGCGCCTTCACGAGTGTCCACTTCTGGTTCGTCAGCGTCAGGTCCGGATAGTCGTTGATGAGGCCGAAGCTGCAGCCAGACGGCGTGATCGTGTGCTGCGCGATGCAGGAGGCGACCCACGCGTTGACGGCCGCCTTCGCTGCCGTGGTGCCGGCATCCGTCAGACGCGCCTGCAGCGTGACGAGCGACGTGGGCGTCGTAGTCTTGCCCGTCAGGGCCGTGACCCACAGGCTGGCGCCGTCCGCCTCGTAGTCACGGTTGTCGGCGAGCTCGACGTCGTAGTCGCCGGGGAGCGCGTCGACGATCGCGGTGCCCGTGCTGTCGGGCTTCACCGCTGCGCCGTTCACGGTGGCCGCGGCCGTATCGGGGGCGTCGAACGCGACCTTGAGCGTCGGCAGCCGAACGGACTCGAGCTTCCACGTCGTGAAGAACAGCATGTCGGTGCCGGTCTTCTTCAGTGCGAGCGTCTCACTGTGCCGGTGGCCATTCTGGGTGTAGCCGACGATGACGGTCGCGGTCTGGCCGGAGGTCTGACCCGGGCGCACGCTGTACGCGGTGATGTGCCCCTGTGTCTTCGCGTAGACCTTCTGCGTGACGAGCGGGCTCGTGGTCGTGATGTGGCCGAGCCGCTTGATCGTGGCCACGTCGCCGGCGGCGAGCGCGGAGAGGTAGGGGCGCGCAGCGGCCTGCGGGGTGTGCGCCGCCGTCTGCACGGCGAACCACGCGCCACCGCCTACGAGCAGAGCCAGCAGCAGAACGCCGCCGCCGATGAGACCGATCAGCAGCCCCTTGCGCTTGCGCGCCGGCTGCGGCGAAGCCGCCTCGTCGATCGGGCCGTCGTCGGTCATGCCGCCTCCGCGCTGTGCGTGAGAAACCTGGGGTGAGAGACAGGGCGACAAGGCCTGAGCTCCGCTGATCGTCGGATGTCTCGAATCGCGCGGGGCGGTCGGAGTCCACCAGAGTCAGCACAGCCTAACGGACGCCCCGAGCCACGGTGAACAGGGTGTTCTCGGCGCGAGCGCATTCGGGTCATCGGTGCGACGCTGGGACGCCACCGTCACCCGCCGCCGCCGCTGAACGCCGGCATCAGGCACCCGAAGATTCGAAAGAGGATGACCCATGAAAGCCGTCGTGAACGACACAGTGCTCGCCGAGGCTCCGGTCGAGGATCTGATCAAGATCGAGGGCAACTGGTACTTTCCGCCGTCGAGTGTGAAGTCCGAGCTGCTCGAGACCAGTCCTACTCCGTACACGTGCCCGTGGAAGGGCGAGTGCCAGTACTTCACGGTGAACGCGGGCGGGCAGCGGCTGCAGGATCGCGCCTGGAGCTACCCCACGCCGTACCCGACCGCGTTCGACCGCGTCGGCAAAGACTTCAGCAACTACGTCGCCTTCTGGAAAGAGGTCGAGGTGGTCGACTGAGTCGTCTTGTGCGCCGGTCTCTGCCCGAGTCACCGCGGTCAGGGGTCCGTACGCGCGCTCGGTTGGCTCAGTCCGGCACGACCACGGAGCGCACACCTGCGCGATCCGAGTCGGCCCAGGCATCCGCCACCCGGCTCAGCGGGTACTGCCGCACCGGAACCGTGACAGCCCCCGTCGCGATCAGGTCGAGGTACACCGGCAGCTGACCCATCAGATCGGCCAGTGAGGCGCTGCCGGCTCCCGAGCCCTGCACCCTGATGCGCGTGCTGCGCAGCAGCGATGCAGGCAGGGATGCCTGTTCCCCCGCCAGCGCGCCGATCTCGACGTAGCTGGTGTCGCCTTCGTCTTCGGCCAGACCCTTGCGCGCGAGCGCGTCGAACGCGGCCTCCGCCGGTTCGCCCCACACGAAGTCGAGCACGAGTGACGGGTTGCCGTCACCGAGCGCGGTGCGCAGCGCGGCGGAATCCGCCGCCCGGTCGCCGGTGAGCGCCACGGTCTGCGCACCGCGCTCGCCGGCGGCACGCAGCCGCTCCGCGTTCCGGCCCGCGCCGATCACGCGGTCGGCGCCGAGCGCGAGCGCGTTCTGCACGGCGAGCAGGCCCGCTGTGCCCGTCACCCCGAGCACCAGTACCGTGCCCAACGAGCCGAGTTCGTTCTTGCGGGTGACCAGCGGCATCCACGAGGAGAGCCCGGGGTTCATCGCCGCGGCGACCTGCACGGGATCGGCACCGGCGGGCAGCGGCAGCCGAAGGCCGGCGGGCACCGCCATGCGCTCGGCGATCGTTCCGTAGGGAGCCGTGACGTAGCCGGTGTAGAGCAGGGTGCCGTCGGCGGTGCGCGCCACGGCATCCACTCCGGGAATGAGCGGCCACGCGGCCTGCGATCCGTAGTGCTCGCCCGACGCGAGTCCCCGCACGATGGGGTGGATGCCCGTCGCGACGAGCGAGACCAGCTCGCGTCCCTCCTCGACGACGGGTTCGGCGAAGTCGCCGTGGCGCGGGGCCGTGCCCGCTGCGTCGATGACTGCTGCCTTCATGGTGTGCCTCCTGACGTCCTTAACGTTGTTAAAGAGCATCGTCCCTTAACATTGTTAAACTGTCAAGCGGAATCGACGATCGGAGGTCGCGCATGGCGAAGGGGCTCACCAAGGCGGCGATCGTGGGCGCCGCCCTCGACCTGCTCGACGAGGTCGGCATGGACGGACTCACGGTGCGGGCGCTCGCCGCACGGCTCGACGTGAAGGCGCCTGCGCTCTACTGGCACGTGCGCGACAAGGCCGAGCTCGTCGACGAGATGGCCACCGAGGTGTGGCGTCGCATCGGCGAGCAGTTGGCGCTGATTCCCGCGGACGCCGGATGGCAAGACGACCTGAGGTGCTTCGCCGACGTGCTGCGGGCGGCCCTGCTCGAGCATCGAGACGGCGCGAAGGCGTTCAGCGGCACCTACCTCACCGACGGCTCGGTGCTCGGCGCGCGCGAGGCCGGGCTGCAGCGTTGGCTCGACCAGGGCTTCGTGCTGTCCGACGTCGTGCGCGCGTTCGCGCTGACGAACAGCTTCGTCGTGGGCTTCTGCATCGAGGAACAGGGCGTGCGGCAGGCGGATGCCCGCCAGAACTACGACCTGCAGGTGCGCGCCGAGCGGGTGGGCGCGCGCGAGCATCCGCTCATCGCCGCCACCGGGCCGGAGGCCTTCGGAGACCGCGACGTGCAGTTCGCCGGCCTGATGGACCTCGTGGTGGATGCCGTGAGCCGCCTCCGCGCGCCGGAGTCAGCTCCCCCTGCTCAGCGAACGAGCCGCGCCACCTCGCCGACCAGCTCGAAGTAGCTCGCCAGATCGGGCTCGTCACCGGGCGGCTGAAGCACGACGTGATCGACGCCGGCGGCGGCGTAGCGCCGCACGCCCGCCGCGACATCCTCGACCCCGCCCCCGAGCACGCGCTGCGACGCGTCGGCCGGGGCCTCGCCGCTCCACGACGACGCCGCGCGCTCGATGCCGTCTGGTCCGAACGCCGTGACAACATAGGCGACCACGTCATGTCGACCCGTTCGTCCCACCTCGGTGCGGCCGACGTTCACCTGGGCGACGCCGTGCTCCGCCTCCTCGACGGTGAGCAGGCTGTTCAACACCACGCCGTCGGCGGCGGCGCCGCACGCGAGCAGCGTCTTCGGCCCCTCGGCGGCGGCGTACACGAGCGGCACCTGGGCCGGCGGCCAGTCGAGGCGCACGGCGTTCAGGTTCACGTACCGGCCGCTCGCGGTCACGGTCTCGCCTGCGAGCAGTGCGCGGAGCGCGGGAGCGTACTCGCGCATCAACGTCAGCGGAGAAGCCACACGAGCGCCGGCCTGCGCCATCCACGACTGCACGCCGTGTCCCACCCCCGGCAAGAGCCGCCCGGGGAACATGCGCGCGAGCGTGGCGATCTCCATCGCCGTCGCCGTCACATTGCGCAGGGGCATCGGGGCGATGCCGATGCCGACGCGCAGCGTCGAGGTCACGGCCAGGGCCGCCGAAGCCGCGGCAAAGGCGGACTCGCGAAAACAGTCTTCCCAGAGCCAGAGCTCGGAGACGCCCGCGCGCTCGGCGGCCGCCGCCGCCGCAAGCTGCGCCTCAGGCGCATTCGAATAGGGGCTGAAGACGGCGCCGACACTGGTCATGTGCGCAACAATGCCACGCCCCTGCGACGTCGCCGCGACGCACGACCTACGCCGTCGCCGCCTTGCGCGCGCGGTGGGCACGCACCTTCGCGCGGTTGCCGCAGCGCTGCATGGAGCACCACCGGCGGTTGCGGCTGCGCGAGACATCGAGGTAGACGAGGTCGCAGTCGTCGGCGCCGCACTCGCGGAGCCGCTCGCGGGCATCCTCCCCGAACACGGCCACCGCGTCGCGTGCGATCGTCGACAGCGCCTGGGTGGCGCGGGGTCGGGTGCGGCCGGCCTGGCGCCCGCCGCCGTCGAGTGCGGGCGGCAGGTCGGGCGTCGAGGCGTAGAGATTGACGATGTCGACGTCGCGGCTCGAGAAGGGATGCCCGCGCAACGCCGCATAGGTCAGGTTCGCGATGGCCTCGCGCAGGGTTCGGGCATCCCGCAGCTCGTGATCGGCGCAGCGCGCGTCGATCGTGGGAAAGCGCTCGTGCAGCCAGCCCGCGAGGTCGGCCGGCGTCGACAACTGCTCCCACGGCGTGTTCGGCACGCGCCGGCCCGCTCCCGCGGGGTCCATCGCGCCGGTGTAGGCGAAGTCGAGGCACAGGCATCCCGAGTCGAACCACCAGCGGATGCCGTCCGGCGTCTGGAACCATTGGCCCGTCTCGCCGAGGCGCTCGGCCCGCTCGCCTCGAGTCCGTTCGTGCCCGGCCTGTTCGTGCGCGTCGCGCTCGTCGATGGCGGGTGAGCTGCCCGCGGCAGCGTCGGTCGTGCTGGTCATGCCCTGATCCCGGCTCGTGGTTCGCCCGGCGGATCCGGGATATCTGCGAGCGGCAGCTTACTGTAACCGCGGGCGGCGGTTACGTCGCGGTGGGATCGGCGCCGGAGCGCAGCGGGGCGAACGCGCGGGCGCGCACCACCGCGCGCCGCTCACGGATCTTCGCGTCGGAGAGCCCGTCGCCGACGGCCTCGAACGGCCACCAGTCGACGAGATGCACGGTGGCCGCGAGCATCCAGGCGGCGATCGTGGCATCTGTCGCGGGAATGGCCGCGGGCAGCGCTGCCCTGATGACCGTGTGCATGTCGACATAGTGCGCGTGAAAGCGCTGCGTGAGCGCGCGGCTGGCGAGCACCATGTCGGCGAAGCTGTGCCACGCGTTCGGAAAATACTGGGCGGACAGCGCTCTGGCCGTGCCCCCGGAGTGCTCGCGTTCGATGCAATAGCGCTCGATCGTGTCGATCGCGTCGCCGAGGGAACTCACGTTCGCCAGCGCCTCGCCGACCTGCGCGAGTTCGTCGTCGAACTCGTCGAAGATCAGGTCTTCCTTCAGGGTGAAGTGGTTGGTGACGGTCATCTTCGACACGCCGGCCTTCTCGGCGATCTCGGCGATCGACACCGCGTCGAAGCCGCGCTCGAAGAACAGCGTGGTGGCGGTGTCGGAAATGCGTTTGCGCCGACGCTGCTTCGCGCTCATCACCACGGGCTTCGCCTCATCACCCTGTGGGAGAGGCCCGGTGGATGCCCGCGGCGAGCCTTGCGCAGAACCTGCACTTGACGTCATGGCGCCCATCGTACCAAGATTGGGTCGAACCTAAAACTAGGTGGAACATAAATCAGTTCCACTCGAACCCACTGCGAAAAGGATCGAACCCATGAACGACGTGATCATCGTTGGCGGCGGACCTGTCGGACTGATGCTGGCACTCGAGCTGTCGCTCGCGGGTGTCGAGCCGCTCGTGCTCGAGCGCGGCGCCGAGATCGACCCGACCATCAAGGCGGGCTCCCTCAACGGCAGGGCGGCAGACGCCCTTCGTCGCCGCGGCGTCGAGTTCGGCCTCGGTGCGTTCGGGCCGGGCGGCGCGACGGTCGGGCGCAGGCAGCCGGGGGCATCCTCGCCGGCATCGGCACCGGGGACGCCGGCGGCCTCGGTCGCCCCAGCCGTCGGCCAGGGCGCTCAGGCACCGCGTCCGCCGCGGTTCGTCGGACACGTCGCGGGCATGATCATCCCCGCCGACCTCGTGAAGTGGAACGAGCTGGAGCACTCGACGTCCTCCGCGATGATCAGCCAGCAACAGGTGCAGCAGCTGCTGGAGGAGCGCCTGGCCGAGCGCGGGGTTCAGGTGCGGCGGGGCATCCAGGTCACCGACGTCGTGTCGGGCGACGACAGGGTGCGGGTCGTCACCGACGCGGGCGAGTTCGAGGGGTCGTGGGTCGTCGGCACCGACGGGGGCCGCAGCATCGTGCGCAAGAGCGCGGGCTTCGGCTTCGACGGGCTCGACGGCATCATGACAGGCCACCAGATGCTGGTGCAGGGCGAGGGGTTCGACGACATTCCGGTCGGCTGGAACATCACGCCCACCGGCGTGTTCCGCCGCATGCCCAACAACCTCATGCTCACCGCCGAGTTCGACGGTGCCCCCGCCGACCGCTCGGCCGTCATCACCGCCGACGACCTCACCGGCGCCATCCGCAGGGTCACCGGCGTCGACGCCACCGTCACCAACGTGATCAGCGCCACGCGATTCACCGACAACACGCGCGTCGCCGATCACTACCGCAAGGGTCGCGTGCTGTTGGCGGGCGACGCGGCCCACGTGCACCCGCCGTTCGGCGGTCAGGGCCTCTCGCTCGGTCTGCTGGATGCCACGGGACTCGGCTGGCGCCTGGCCGGCGTGGTCGCCGGTCGTCTCCCCGTCAGCGTGTTCGACGACTACGAGAACGAGCGTCGTCCTGAGGCCGAGCGCATTCTGGAGTGGAGTCGCGCCCAGGTGGGCCTCATGCGCACCGACGAGCGCTCCCGCGCGGCCGGACGCCTCGTGGCCCGCCTCATGAACACGCCGGACGGCGCCACCGAGGTGCTGCGCGTGGTCGCCGGCGACTTGGTGACCTACGCGTCCGACGACGGCCCGGCCGGCACGTTCGCCGACGATTGGGCGGGAACGAACGCCGACGGCGGCTCGCTCTTCGACGTCGCCGCCGAGGGCCACGTCGTGCTCGCCCACCTGCCGGAAATCGACGTGCCGCAACTGGACGGTCACGCGGTGCGCGCTTTCGCCACGGATGCCGCGCCCGCCCCGCTCACGCTGGTGCGCGTCGACGGCGTGGTCGCCTGGGCCGGCGACACCGCCGACGGTCTGCAGGAGGCGCTCGCGGCCATCGGGGCGTAGACGGCATCGCACAGGTCGAGCGCCCGCCTCCGGCGGGTGCTCGATCGCGTTCGGCGGGTGCTCGATGGCCTTCGGTGGGCGCTGGATCGCGTTCGGTCGGAGTCCGGCCTCAGCGCGCGGGCGCCCTGTGCTCCCACACGATGAGGAACTCCCGCGAGAACCGCCCCGAGCACCGCCCGCACGACAGGCTCTTCGCCGGCTTGCGGTACCGGTAGTGCAGATGTCCGCGTGGGCAGGTTCCCACCCAGGGTGCGAGGTCTTCGGCGACGGGCTTGTCGAGTGTGCGCTTGCCCACGTAGCCGATCTCGCGCGCGATCGCCTTCCATCGCGGGCCGTGCCCCGCCGACGGACCGGCCATGGCGTGCGCCACCTCGTGCAGCAGCACCTGATGGATCTCGTCGTCATCGAAACGCGCGGCGAGATGGCGGGAGACGGTGATGCGCTTGGCACTGTGGTCGCATTGCCCGCCGCGCGTCTTGGCGTTGTCGAAGCCGAAGGTCCAGGCATCCGTGTCGAGATGCATCGCGATGAGGGCCTCTGCCCACCGGCGAACACGTACCAACTCAGCCACGGTTCGAGGCTATGCGGTGCGGCGCGTGCCCGTGGCGGCGCGCCGGGCAACGGTGCACTCCGAGCGCCCTGCGCGCCCTGGGGAGGCGGAGTCAGCGCGCCGGCCCGACGGTGAGGCGCAGAATGCGGTCGTCGCCGTTTGCCGGCGTTCCGCGCCCGTCGGTGTTGTTCGTCACCAGCCACAGCGTGTCGGGCCCCACGGCCACCGCCAGCCGCAGCCGTCCGAACTCGCCCGAGTAGTACGCCTTGGCCCGCGCCGGCTGTCCGTTCCGCGGCAGGTCGATGACCCACAGCCGTTCGCCGCGCAGCGACGCCATGAAGACGGTGTCGTCGATGATCGCGATTCCGCTCGGGCTCGCCACGTCGGTGCGCCACTGGTACACCGGATCGACGAACCGGCGGTCGTGTGCGATGCCCTCCACGACAGGCCAGCCGTAGTCCGACCCAGGAGTGATGCGGTTGAGCTCGTCCCAGGTGTCCTGCCCGAACTCGCTCGCCCACAGCTGCCCGGTCGAGTCCCAGGCCAAGCCCTGCGGATTGCGGTGTCCGTAGGAGTAGACCGGCGAGCCGGGGAACGGGTTGCCTGCGGGCACGGCGCCGGTCGGCGTGACCCGCAGAATCTTGCCGCCCAGCGAGTGCAGGTTCTGTGCGTTCGAGGTCTGGGTGCCGTCTCCCGTGGTGATGTAGAGCATCCCGTCGGGTCCGAACGCGATGCGGCCGCCGTTGTGGAACACGCCCTTGGGAATGCCCGCGATCACCACGCGGGGCGCACCGAAGGCGCGGTGGCCAGCGGAGCCGGTGAGCGGCATCCTCACCACCCTGTTGTCGTCCGCAGTGGTCAGGTACGCGTAGAGGTAGGTCGTGGATGCCCCGCCCAGCGCCGCGAGCCCCAGCAGTCCGCCTTCGCCCGAATGCACCACGCCGGGCACGGTTCCCACCGTGTGCGTGCTGCCGTCGGCCGCGCGCTCCAGCACGCGTGCGTCGTCGCGATCGTCGATCAGTGCCGACCCGTCGGGCATCGGCACCACCGACCACGGAGCGTGCAGGTTCTTCATGATCGTCGTCGGCGTGCCGACCGGCTCTGCGGGAGCGGTCAGGGCGGTCGGCGTGGACGCGCTCGGCGAGGCGGTCGAGGTCGGCAGGGTCGGCGCGGCGGGTCCCGGCGCGGTCGGCACGTGGGTGCAGCCGGTGACGAGCGCAAGAGCGGTCAGCGCACAGGCGGCGACCCACGCGCGGAACCCGCGGCGAGTGCCGCGCGTGCTGTGCTCCATGACCTGCACCTCCGCCGGTCGTGCGCGACCGCGACGGCCGCTTCATCGTCATCGCGGTCGCGCGGGGCCTCGATGCGGCCGCACCTTCACTCTGCGCGCCGCCGGGTCGTGCAGGCAAGGGCGGGCGCGGCGTCGCATGCATCGCGCGGGTGCGCGTGGCGTCGTCGCACATGCGTCGCACGCCGGTTCGCGCCGATAATGAGGGATGCGCACGATCGACCTCAACTGCGACCTGGGGGAGTCGTTCGGCGCCTGGAGCATGGGCGACGACACGGCCATGCTCGAGAACGTCTCGAGCGCGAACGTGGCCTGCGGATTCCACGGCGGCGACCCGGCCACGATGCTCGCCACCTGCCGTGCGGCCCGCGACCGCGGCGTCGTGATCGGCGCGCACGTCTCCTACCGCGACCTCGCCGGATTCGGGCGTCGCTTCATCGACGTCGCGCCCGCCGACCTGCACGCCGACGTGCTCTACCAGCTGTCCGCACTCGCCGGGGTGGCGGCATCCGTCGGCAGCGAGGTGCGCTACGTGAAGCCGCACGGTGCGCTGTACAACCGCATCGTGACCGACGAGCAGCAGGCGGCGGCGGTGGCGGATGCCGTGGCATCCTTCCCAGCGCGGCTCTCGGTGCTCGGCCTCGCGGACAGCGCGATCGAGAGGGCATGCGCCCGGCGCGACGTGCCGTTCGTGCGCGAGGCGTTCATCGACAGGGCCTACCTGGCCGACGGCACGCTGGTTCCGCGCGGCATGCCGGGCGCCGTGCTCGGTGCGGCGGACGGCGTCGCGGAGCGCGCCGTGCTGATGGCCGCAGAGGGTGTCGTGCGCACGATCGACGGCGAGACCGTCCCGCTGAGCGCGGCCTCGCTGTGCGTGCACGGCGACTCGCCGGATGCCGTCGCCATGGCTGTCGCCGTGCGCGCCGCATTGACGGCGGCGGGCATCGAGATCGAGGCCTTCGCATGATCGCGACGATCCGCCTCCTCGGCGACCGAGCGCTCCTCGTCGACCTGGCCGACCTGGGATCGGTGCTCGCGCTGCGCGCCGCGCTCACGGGCACGAGGCCCGCCGGTGTGCTCGACATCGTGCCGGCCGCGCGCACCCTCGCGGTGATGGTCGATCCGGCGCGGCTCCCGCTCGACAGCGCGCGCACCTGGCTGGAGCACGCACTCGACGAGATCGCGGCGGAGCGGGGGAGCGATGCGGGCGCGCGTGATGCGGGCGACGAGACGACCGTCGTGATCGACGTCGTCTACGACGGAGACGACCTCGCGGAGGTCGAGGGGCTCACGGGCATCCCCGCCGCCGAGATCGTGCGAAGGCACACCGAGGCAGCCTGGCGCGTCGCGTTCGGCGGATTCGCCCCGGGATTCGGCTATCTCGTCACCGACGACGACTGGTTCGAGGTGCCGCGGCGAGCGGCCCCGCGCACCGTCGTGCCCGAGGGTGCGGTGGGTCTCGCCGGCCCGTTCAGCGGCGTCTACCCGAGGCAGGGTCCAGGCGGATGGCGGCTCATCGGCCGCACGGATGTCCCGCTCTGGCGCCCGACCGACGCCCGGCCCGCGCTGCTCGCGCCGGGCACCCGCGTGCGGTTCCGCGCCGTGGAGGAGCTGTCCGGCACGGCGCGGCCCGAGTCGGACTCCTCGCCGGACGCAAGCGTTCGCTCGAGTGCGGACGCCGACCTCGGTGCAGAGACTCAACCCGGTGCGCAGGCGGAGGCCGGTGCGGAGACGCCTTCCCTCACCGTCGTCTCGGCCGGGATGCTCCTGCTCATCGAAGACCTCGGCCGCACGGGATCCGCGTCCATCGGCGCCGGCCGCTCGGGCGCGCTCGACCGCGGCGCATTGCGGCTGGGCAACCGCCTCGTGGGCAACGTCGAAGCGGCGGCCGGACTCGAGGTGGCCTTCGGCGCGCGGCTGCGCTTCGAGCGGTCGACATGGTTCGCGGTGACCGGCGCGCGGGGGAGGCTGACGCTGAACGGGCATCCCATCGAGCCGGATGCCGCCCTGCCCGCCGCCCCCGGCGACCTGCTCGAACTCGGTGCAGCGGAGCACGGCCTGCGCTACGTCGTCGCCCTGCGCGGAGGCGTGCGGGCGCCGCTCACACTGGATTCGGCCTCGACCGACGTCGGCGCCCGCATCGGGCCGGATCCGCTGCGCGACGGTGACTCGATCGCGCTGGGCACCGACACGGCAGGCGGCATCCCGGCCGTCGACGCGCTCACCGTGTGGTCGCCGCCCGACGACGAAGTGGACGTGCACGTCGTGCCCGGTCCGCGCCAGGACTGGTTCGACGCGGCCTCCGTCGCCGACTTCTACGACGTCGCGTGGGAGGTGACGCAGGCGTCGAACCGGGTGGGGATGCGGCTGCGGTCGCGCGACGGCGTCGTGCTGCGCAGGGCATCCACCCTCGCGGCCGCCGAGCTGCCGAGCGAGCCGATGGTGCCGGGCGCCATCCAGGTGCCGCCGTCGGGCGAGCCGACCGTGCTGCTCGCCGATGGGCCCGTCACCGGCGGCTACCCGGTGATCGCCGTGGTGGCCGATGCCGACCTCGACCTCTTCGCGCAGCTTCGCCCGGATCAGCGCGTGCGCTTCCGTCACGCCCGCTGAGGTGCTCGTGCTGCCGCGCCTGCGTCGCTGCGCCTGCGCCGCCGTCCTTCGCCCACGCCGACCCACCGGTTCCAGAAACCGGAGTGATAGCGCTCTCGGTCTGAATACCGGAGCAATCCTTCGGCATTCGACGCAACCTCCGGTTTTCGCGTCCGATGCGCGCCGTGCAGAGGTGCCGTGCAGAGGTACGGATGCCGTGCAGGGCGCTTGCCCCCGCGGCCGACTCGCTCAGACTTCGGCGCCCGTCAGCCGCGCAGCTGGAACACGCTGCGGCCGGGCAGCGGAGACGCGACGGCCGTGGCATCCGTCACCACCGAAGCGCCGGCGGTGAACTGTCTCAGCTCGTCGCCCGCGACGGCCTTCGCCGGGTGCGGCCCGCTGGCCAGCAGCCGCGGCAGCCAGTCCATCGGCAGCTCGGCGTTCGACCCGACGAGCACGATGTTGCCGAACCGCTTGCCCTTCAGCACCTGCGTCTCGGCGAGTGCCGCGACGTGCTCGACGACCGACGCCAGCGTGGCCGCCTGTCCTCGTGCGAACGACAGCGGCGGCCCGTCCGCCACGTTGACCAGCACGACTCCGTCGGGTGCCAGCAGGGATGCCGCCTCACGGTAGAACTCCACGCTCGTCACGTGCGCCGGGGTGCGGGCACCGCTGAAGATGTCGACGATGAGCAGGTCGACCGTGCCGCGCAGGCCGCCAGGCAGCTTCGCGACGACCTCACGGGCATCCCCGTGTCGAACCCTGATCTGGGCGCTCTTCGGCAGCGGCAGCTCGGTGCGCACCAGGTCGACGAGGTCGCTCTCCAGTTCGATCACCTGCTGCCGGGAACCCGGACGCGTCGCGGCGATGTAGCGCGGCAGCGTCATGGCGCCCGCCCCGAGGTGCACGGCCGTGATCGGCTCTCCCGGCTCGCGCAGCAGATCGATGACGTTGCCCATGCGCTGCACGTACTCGAAGAAGAGCCGCGTCGGGTCATCGAGGTCGACGTGCGACTGCGGAGTTCCGTCGACGACCAGCTGGAACGATCCCGGCACCCACCTGTCGGGCTCGATCACGGCGCGCAGACCGCTGTTCTTCAAGACGACGGAAGGATGCTCACGCACGGCTCAAGCCTACGCAGCCGCGCCTCAGGAGAGGGTCCCCTGGTGGTACAACGCGACCCAGCGCTCGCCGCGACGCTGCCAGATCGTCGACCGCCGAGAGTGCCGCTCGTCCTGCAGCAGCGCGTACGTCACGAGCCAGGTGTCGCCCTCGAGCAGCCGCACCGCGAAGTCGTCGACATGCAGGCCGCGGTCCTCCGGCTCGCCCCGGTGACGTTCCTCGACGACATCGAGCACGAACTCCCGCTCGTAGACGGCTCCGGATGCCCCCACCTCCCAGTACTGCTCGTCGACCATCGCCTCGAACGCCGAGCGCGGCGACCCGGCGGCAGACCGGTGGAAGATCGGCTCGAGCGCGCGGAGTTCTCGGGCGGCGAGGCGGGCATCCATGGCGGAATCCTCCCACCCCGCTCGTGCGGGTCTCCACCCGATCTCCACCCGAACCTCCACCCGCGGGCGGTGTCGCCGTCGGTGCAGGGGCGCGAGAGTGGAAGCATCCTCGGGCCAGACGGCTCGGCCCGCACGGCTCGACGTGCGCGGTCGGACCGCGCGGCGTGAGTCACCTGTCATCGTCCGCTCTCAGACAAGGAACACCGTGTCCCTCTCGATCCAGCTCCTCAGCAACGCGCTCATCATCGTGGCGGTGGTCGTCTTCGTGGGCTACCGGCAGCTGACCTGGCGGGCGATCGATCCAGGTCGCATGTGGCGCTTGCCCGTCATTCTGGGCATCGTCGGCCTCGCCACTCTGAGCGGTACCACGAAGCTGCAGGCCCTCACCGGAGTGGACGTGGCCGTGCTGCTCATCGAGCTCGGCGTCTCCGTGGGGCTCGGCGCGCTCATGGGGGCGATCGCCATCATCCGGCCGTTGAGCGACGACGGGGTGCGCCTGTACCGGGAGGCGCACGCGAACGACAAGCGGCCCAGCGCGAGCCCCGTCACCCTCGAGACCCGCACCGGGTGGCTGGGCATGGTGCTGTGGCTCGTGCTGATCGCGGTGCGTGTCGGCATCGACGTGCTCGCCGGTATGGCGGGCTCCGCGCTCGCCGCCTCCACCGGGGTGATCCTGCTCATGGTCGCCGCGAACCGTATCGCCCGCGTTGCGGTCATCATGTACCGCGCCAGTCGCGTCACGACGCCGGCCCGGGTCTGACAGCCCGACGCCGACCGCTCGGGGTTCGGGCGGCGCGCATGACCGGTGCCGCTTCGAGCCGCTCGCGCGTGCACGATCCGACTTCGACCGGCCGAGGCGTGCGCGGCCCAGCACTCGCAGCCCCCGATGCGGCAGGATGGAGCCCGGATGCCGTGCCGCGCGCGGCGCTCCGGCATCCGTCGTCGACGCCTCGCGCGGCATCCTCCGCGTCGGGCGACGCGGAGGGGGAGGTGACCGTCGTGACGAGCATGGGCGACGGCGCGCTCGAGCACCCGATGCGCCGCACCGGCTTCGGACTCGCGCTGAGCCTCGTCGGCATCCTCGCCGTCACCGGCTACCTGCTGCGCCAGTGGTCGATCGGAGCGGTGCCGGCCTGGACCATACCGGTCGCCGCGGTCTCGGTGCTCGCCTGGGCTGCGGTGCTCGCCGTTCCGGCGCGGTGGCGGAGCACCATTCGTGTGCTCCTGTTCGCGATGGTCATGGCGGGAGGCGTCGTCGCCTGGCCCACCAACGGTCTCCTGATCGTTCCGGTCATCGCGGGCATCATCTCGATAGCCTCGCCGCGCGAACCCGGCTGGCTGGTCTGGACGTTCGCGGTGATCGCCGCGGTCCTGGTCGCAGTCCCGCCTCTTCTCGCCGCGGTGAACGGGGAGCGGGGCGTGACCGTCGAGGGCGTGGTCTCCATCGAGTTCGCCGTCATGGTCGCGTTGCTCGGCGGGGTGAACCGGCGGCAGTCGCGGGCACGTCAGGAGGCTGCAGCGGAACTGGCGCAGCGCACCGCGACGATGCGGGAGGAACAGGCGAAGGCATCCACGCTCGCCGCCAGGCAGTCGCTCGCGAGGGACATGCACGACGTGCTGGCGCACAGCCTCGGCGGTCTCGTCATCCAGCTCGACGCCGTCGAGGCGCAGCTCGAGGCGGGCAAGACGGATGCCGCGCTCGCCCGGCTGGGCGACGCCCGTTCGATGGCGGCCTCGGGACTGGCCGAGGCCCGACGTGCGGTGGAGGCGCTGAGGGCGCAGCCGGATGCCGTGGCATCCGTGAGCTCGGCCGACCTTGCGACGGCGCTCATCGACCTCATCGACGCGCACGAACGGCTCGGCGGACGCATCGACTTCGAGCAGCTCGGCACGCCGCGCGATGTGCCGGCCGATCTCGCGACGGCGCTGCGCCGCGCTCTGCAGGAGTCGTTGAGCAACGCGCGCAAGCACGCACCGGGACGTCGGGTGACCGTGCGCGTGACCTGGACGGACGACGGCGTCGAGCTGACGGTGTCGAACCCGGTGCCCGACGCATCGCCGACGGATGCGCTCGCGACCTCGGGCGGCGGGCGCGGACTCGTCGGCATGACCGAACGGTTCGGCGAGCTGCCCGCTGCGCAGGTGACGGCACGGCGCGACGGCGACGAGTTCGTGGTGCACGCGCGCGCGGCGGTGCCGCGATGACCGGAGGAGAGCGATGACCGAGGCGGAAGCCGAGACGATCCGCGTGCTCGTCGCCGACGACCAGGCGATCGTGCGCGACGGACTCGTGACCGTGCTCGATCTGCTGCCCGACATCGAGGTGGTCGGCGAGGCGGCCGACGGCGAACAGGCATGCCGACTGGTCGCCGAGACGGCGCCCGACGTCGTGCTGATGGACCTGAGGATGCCCGTGCTCGACGGCGCCGCGGCCACCGCCCGTATCGTGGCCGAGCATCCGGGTACCGCCGTGCTCGTGCTCACGACCTACGCCGATGACGCCTCGATCATGGGCGCCCTGCGGGCCGGAGCCCGCGGGTACCTCACGAAGGATGCCTCCCGTGCCGAGGTCGCCGCCGCGGTGCGCTCGGTCGCGCGCGGCCAGACGACGCTCTCCGGCGACGTCGGCGCCCGCCTCATCGGCGGGCTGACGTCTCCTTCGGCCGCCGCCGGCGGCCCGACGCCGTCGTCTCCTTCGCCCGATCCCGCTGAGCGGGCGCCGTATTCTCGCGACGCTCCCGGCGCTCCCGGCGCTCTCGAGCCGACGTCGGCCCCCGCCCTGCTCCCTGAGCGAGCGCAGCGAGTCGAAGGGCACAACCCTCCGGCACCCGCCGACAGCACTCCACGAACCACCCCGGGCTCGCCGTCCGCCCACAGCATTCCGCCCTCTACGCCGGGTCCGGCGCGGTCCGGCGACGGTGTCCCACCCCTCGCTCCGCGAACGGCGCCGTCTGCCGCGGAGCTGCGCGCACGGCATCCGCAGCTCACGGCGCGGGAGGCGGACGTGCTCGCGCTGGTGGCCGAGGGTCGCAGCAACGGTGAGATCGCGGCATCTCTGTTCGTGAGCGTCGCCACCGTGAAGACGCACATCAACTCGCTGTTCGCCAAGCTGCAGGTGCGCGACCGCGCCCAGGCGATCGCCCTCGCCCGGTCGTAGCCGGCCCCGCCGTTCTGCTCGCCTCGCCGTTCGGCCGGCCCCGCCGCTCAGGTGCACAATTCAGGTGACGATCCGCGGCCGGCTCGTCCTGCGGTCGCCGCAGGCCGCTCACACCTGATTTGTGCACGCGGACACTTCGCCTCCACAAGTCTGGTCTATGGCCGGGTTTCCACAATTCAGGGCCGACAGACGCGGCGGCTCGTTCGCTCGGGCATCGTCAACCCGTGCAGAGCGATCTCGAAGCCGGCGATCTCGGTGTCGTGTCGATCGCGGACCTATTTTGTTCCGGCGCGACGCGCCGCGAGATCGCGATGGCCCTCGAGACCGGCGCGCTCGCCCGCATTCGCCGCGGATGGTACGCGCGCAGCGATGCCGATGAGGATGCCATCGAGGCGGTCTACCTCGGAGGCGCGCTCACCAGCGTCTCGGCTGCGCCTCATCACCGAATGTGGACGATGGGCGATGGGCGGCTACACGTCGCCGTTCCCGCGAATGCCTCGCGGCTTCGTCGCACCCACGACGATGAAGGGGTCCTCGTGGACCGCCATGGCACGCCGATCTGTCTGCACTGGTCGCCGGTCGCGGGCGCGTTCGGACAGGCGATCGTCATCGCCGGCCGCGTGCTGATGGATGCCGGCATCTGCCAGCCCGCTGAGAACGTCATCGCCATGGCGGACTCTGCGATCTATCGGAACGTCCTGCGCCGCGAAGAAGTCGACTCCTGTCTGCCTTCGCTCGCTGCACGTCTCGACGGGACAAGTCAGTCGGGAACCGAGTCCCTGGTGCGGGACCGCCTGCGCCGCCTGGGCGTTCGGGTGCGGAGCCAGGTACGCATCGGTGGTGTCGGCATTGTCGATCTGCTGGTCGGAGACCGCCTCGTCATCGAATGCGACAGCAGCGGATTCCACGATGGCTACGCCTCGAAGCGAGATTACGATCGCGACCTTGCCCTGGTCGCGATGGGGTACATCGTGATCCGTCTCCGCTATGACCACGTGCTGTACCACTGGGAACGAGCGGAAGCGGCGATTCTCACGGTCATCCACGAGCGCCGTCATCTGCGCCGCGGCGCGGGTCGACGCGTTGTTCTCGACTGACTCGTCTGAGCGGGCGACCGTTGTTCCTTGGGTCGCCGACCGGTACACAATTCAGGCTGAGACCACGGAATGCCGGAGGGCGTGGGCGTGGGTGGCCGGCTGGACCTGAATTGTGTACGTCGGCGGCCGGCGCAGCGGCCGCGCCGCGCGCCGAACCCGCGGGAATACGGGCCGCGAAGCTGCGCTTATACCCCTAGACGAGTCTCAGGTCAAGAATCCGCTGGACACGCGCGTGTTCTTGCGCATATACTCGTACTTTGCGCTCCCACACTCACGCCTTCATATTGCGGTCGGCTCTGCGTGTCCCCGGTGTGTGCATGGGCTGGGCCGCCGATCACCTGATTTCAGGGCCTCTGTTCGCAGAGTCTGAAGCAGCGGTGACGGCATCCGGTCAGATAGAGCACAACGGCACGGCATCACTGTAGCGGGAGTCCTCGTCCACACCACAACCTGACCGACAGTCACCCGTGGTCCCCGCTCAGGGACCCCATGGAGGTTATTTCCTTGGCTGCTGCGCGCAACGCATCTTCCACCATCACACCCAAGAACGGACGAAACCACTCTCGTCTCTCGTTCGCCAAGATCACCGACACCCTCACAGTTCCGGACCTCCTCGCACTGCAGACGGAGAGCTTCGACTGGCTGGTCGGCAGCGACGCGTGGAAGGCTCGCGTCGCAGAAGCCGAGGCTCAGGGGCGTCAGGATCTGCCCAGCCACTCAGGTCTCGAGGAGATCTTCGAGGAGATCTCTCCGATCGAAGACCTCGGCGAGACCATGCAGCTGAGCTTCACCAACCCCTTCCTCGAGGAGAAGAAGTACTCCATCGACGAGTGCAAGGAGAAGGGCAAGACCTACTCCGCGCCGCTGTACGTCGAGGCGGAGTTCATGAACCACATCACGGGTGAGATCAAGACCCAGACGGTGTTCATGGGTGACTTCCCGCTGATGACCGAGAAGGGCACGTTCATCATCAACGGCACCGAGCGTGTCGTCGTGTCCCAGCTCGTGCGCAGCCCCGGCGTGTACTTCGAGCGCACCCCGGAGAAGACCTCCGACAAGGACATCTACTCGGCGCGCATCATCCCGAGCCGTGGTGCATGGCTCGAGTTCGAGATCGACAAGCGCGACCAGGTGGGCGTGCGCATCGATCGCAAGCGCAAGCAGTCCGTGACCGTCTTCCTCAAGGCCCTCGGCCTCACGAGCGAGGAGATCCTCGAGGAGTTCAAGGGCTTCACGTCCATCGAGCTGACCCTCGAGAAGGACACCATCCTCACCAAGGAGGAGGCGCTCAAGGACATCTACCGCAAGCTGCGTCCGGGTGAGCAGGTCGCTGCAGAGGCCGCGCGTGCGCTGCTCGACAACTACTACTTCAACCCGAAGCGCTACGACCTCGCGAAGGTCGGCAGGTACAAGATCAACCGCAAGCTCGGTCTCGAGGCCCCGCTGGCCGACTCCGTGCTGACCAACGCCGACATCATCAAGACCATCAAGTACATCGTGGCTCTGCACGACCCGACAGCTCCCGGTGTGAAGCAGCTCGGTGAGGGTGTCTACGCGATCGACGGCACGCGCAACGGCAAGGCCGCGGACATCCGCCTGGACGTCGACGACATCGACCACTTCGGAAACCGTCGCATCCGCGCGGTCGGCGAGCTCATCCAGAACCAGGTGCGCACCGGCCTCAGCCGCATGGAGCGCGTGGTGCGCGAGCGCATGACCACGCAGGACATCGAGGCGATCACGCCGCAGACCCTGATCAACGTGCGCCCCGTCGTGGCCGCGATCAAGGAGTTCTTCGGAACGAGCCAGCTGTCGCAGTTCATGGACCAGAACAACCCGCTCGCGGGTCTGACCCACAAGCGCCGCCTGTCGGCGCTCGGCCCCGGTGGTCTGTCCCGTGACCGCGCAGGCGTCGAGGTGCGCGACGTTCACCCGTCGCACTACGGCCGCATGTGCCCGATCGAGACGCCTGAAGGCCCGAACATCGGTCTGATCGGCTCGCTGGCATCCTTCGCCCGCATCAACTCGTTCGGCTTCATCGAGACGCCGTACCGCCGCGTGGTCAAGGGCAAGGTCACCGACCACATCGACTACCTCACGGCGTTCGAAGAGGACGACTTCATCGTCGCCCAGGCCAACGCGCCGCTGAAGGCCGACGGCCACTTCGCCGAAGACCGCGTGCTCGCCCGTCAGAAGGGCGGCGAGGTCGACCTCGTTCCGGCCGACCTGATCGGGTACATGGATGTCTCGCCGCGCCAGATGGTCTCGGTCGGCACCTCGCTCATCCCGTTCCTCGAGCACGACGACGCGAACCGCGCCCTCATGGGTGCGAACATGCAGCGTCAGGCCGTGCCGCTGGTGCGCAGCGAGTCTCCGAACGTCGGTACCGGCATGGAGGGCTACGCAGCCATCGACGCCGGCGACGTGCTCACGGCCGAGAAGGCCGGTGTCGTCGCCGAGGTCTCGGCCGACGCCGTCACCATCCAGCTCGACGAGGGCGGAACGCAGACCTACTACCTGCGCAAGTTCGACCGCTCCAACCAGGGCACGAGCTACAACCACCGCGTGATCGTCAACGCGGGCGAGCGCATCGAGGCGGGCGAGGTCATCGCGGATGGCCCGGCCACCGAGAACGGCGAGCTCGCGCTCGGCAAGAACCTTCTCGTGGCGTTCATGCCGTGGGAGGGCTACAACTACGAGGACGCGATCATCCTCAGCCAGAACCTGGTGAAGGACGACACCCTCTCCTCGATCCACATCGAGGAGTACGAGGTGGATGCCCGCGACACCAAGCTGGGCAAGGAAGAGATCACCCGCGACCTGCCGAACGTCAGCCAGGACCTGCTGGCCGACCTCGACGAGCGCGGCATCATCCGCATCGGTGCAGAGGTTCGCCCCGGCGACATCCTCGTCGGCAAGGTCACCCCGAAGGGCGAGACCGAGCTGAGCGCCGAGGAGCGCCTGCTGCGCGCCATCTTCAACGAGAAGAGCCGTGAGGTGCGCGACACCTCGCTGAAGGTTCCGCACGGCGAAGAGGGCACGGTCATCGGCGTCAAGGTGTTCGACGCGGTCGACGGCGACGACGAGCTCGGCAGCGGTGTGAACCAGCGAGTCGTGGTGTTCATCGCCCAGAAGCGCAAGATCACCGCGGGCGACAAGCTCGCCGGCCGTCACGGCAACAAGGGCGTCATCTCGCGCATCCTGCCCGTTGAGGACATGCCGTTCCTCGCGGACGGCACGCCGGTCGACGTCATCCTGAACCCGCTGGGTGTTCCCGGCCGCATGAACTTCGGCCAGGTGCTGGAGATCCACCTCGGATGGGCCGCCAAGCAGGGCTGGAAGGTCGACGGCAACCCGGCGTGGGCCAAGGCACTGCCCGAGGTCGCCCGTGAGGCCGCCCCGAACACCAAGGTCGCGACCCCGGTGTTCGACGGTGCGCTGGAGGAGGAGATCGCGGGTCTGCTCGACTCGACGACCCCGAACCGCGACGGCGAGCGTCTGATCGACCACACCGGCAAGACGCAGCTCTTCGACGGCCGTTCCGGCGAGCCGTTCCCGGAGCCCATCTCGGTCGGCTACATGTACATCCTCAAGCTGCACCACCTGGTCGACGACAAGATCCACGCGCGTTCGACCGGTCCGTACTCGATGATCACCCAGCAGCCGCTCGGTGGTAAGGCGCAGTTCGGTGGTCAGCGCTTCGGTGAGATGGAGGTGTGGGCCCTGGAGGCGTACGGCGCCGCCTACGCGCTGCAGGAGCTGCTCACCGTCAAGTCCGACGACATCCTGGGCCGCGTGAAGGTGTACGAGGCCATCGTCAAGGGCGAGAACATCCAGGAGCCGGGCATCCCGGAGTCCTTCAAGGTTCTCATCAAGGAAATGCAGTCGCTGTGCCTGAACGTCGAGGTTCTCTCGGCCGACGGCACCCCGGTGAGCCTTCGGGACACCGACGACGAGGCTTACCGCGCGGCGGAGGAGCTCGGCATCAACCTGTCCAGCCACTTCGAGTCTTCGTCGATCGACGAGATCTGAAGCCAGCCAGACCCTACTGACGAACTTTCTTACGAGGAGAGAAATTGCTCGACGCAACAACTTTTGACGAGCTTCGTATCGGCCTGGCCACGGCAGACGACATCCGTCGTTGGTCCCACGGTGAGGTCAAGAAGCCCGAGACCATCAACTACCGCACGCTGAAGCCCGAGAAGGACGGTCTGTTCGGTGAGCAGATCTTCGGGCCGTCGCGCGACTGGGAGTGCGCCTGCGGCAAGTACAAGCGCGTGCGCTTCAAGGGCATCGTGTGCGAGCGCTGTGGCGTGGAGGTCACCAAGTCCTCCGTGCGCCGCGAGCGCATGGGCCACATCGAGCTCGCCGCCCCTGTGACGCACATCTGGTACTTCAAGGGCGTTCCGAGCCGTCTGGGCTACCTGCTCGACATGGCTCCGAAGGACCTGGAGAAGGTCATCTACTTCGCCGCCTACATGGTGATCGACGTGGATGAGCAGGGTCGTCACGACGACCTGCCCGGCCTGGAGAACGAGCTCCGTCTCGAGATCAAGACGTTGACCGACCAGCGCGACTCCCGCGTGGCCGACCGCCTCGCCAAGCTCGAGGGCGACCTCGCTGCTCTGGAAGAGGAGGGCGCCAAGGCCGACCAGAAGCGCCGCACCCGCGACGGCGCCGAGAAGGAGATGTCGCAGATCCGCAAGGGCTTCGACGAGGACATCGCCCGGCTCG
This sequence comes from Humibacter ginsenosidimutans, assembly GCF_007859675.1. Classification (GTDB taxonomy): domain Bacteria; phylum Actinomycetota; class Actinomycetes; order Actinomycetales; family Microbacteriaceae; genus Humibacter; species Humibacter ginsenosidimutans. The sequence continues at coordinate 2,140,297 of NZ_CP042305.1, read as the reverse complement.
AGCGCGTGTGGGAGTCGTTCCGCACGCTCAAGGTCGGCGACCTCAAGCCCGAGGATGCCGACTTCAACGAGCTCGTCGACCGTTACGGCCTGTACTTCACGGCCTACATGGGTGCCGAGTCGATCAAGAAGCGGCTCGAGGCCTTCGACCTGACGGCCGAGGCCGAGCTGCTGCACGACCAGATCGCCAACGGCAAGGGTCAGAAGAAGATCCGCGCCATCAAGCGTCTGCGCGTGGTCAACTCGTTCCTGCAGACCGGCAACTCGCCGGCCGCCATGGTGCTCGATGTCGTTCCGGTCATCCCGCCGGAGCTGCGCCCGATGGTGCAGCTCGACGGTGGCCGCTTCGCCACGAGCGACCTGAACGACCTGTACCGCCGCGTGATCAACCGCAACAACCGCCTTCGTCGTCTGCTCGACCTCGGTGCCCCCGAGATCATCGTGAACAACGAGAAGCGCATGCTGCAGGAGGCCGTCGACGCGCTGTTCGACAACGGTCGCCGCGGCCGTCCCGTCACGGGCACCGGCAACCGCGCCCTGAAGTCCCTGAGCGACATGCTCAAGGGAAAGCAGGGTCGCTTCCGCCAGAACCTGCTCGGCAAGCGCGTGGACTACTCGGGCCGTTCGGTCATCATCGTGGGCCCGCAGCTCAAGCTGCACCAGTGCGGTCTTCCGAAGGACATGGCGCTCGAGCTGTTCAAGCCGTTCGTCATCAAGCGTCTGATCGACCTGCAGCACGCGCAGAACATCAAGGCCGCCAAGCGCATGGTGGAGCGCGCGAACCCGCAGGTGTGGGACGTGCTCGAGGAGATCATCCGCGAGCGCCCCGTTCTGCTGAACCGTGCGCCCACGCTGCACCGTCTGGGCATCCAGGCGTTCGAGCCGCAGCTCGTGGAGGGCAAGGCCATCCAGCTCCACCCGCTCGTGTGTGCTGCGTTCAACGCGGACTTCGACGGTGACCAGATGGCCGTGCACCTGCCGCTGTCGGTGGAGGCACAGGCCGAGGCGCGCATCCTCATGCTCGCGTCGAACAACATCCTGAAGCCGTCCGACGGCCGCCCGGTGACCCTGCCCGCACAGGACATGATCATCGGTCTGCACCACCTCACCACCATCCGCGAGGGTGCGACAGGCGAGGGCCGCGCGTTCGCGTCGGTGTCCGAGGCGATCCTCGCCAAGGACCAGGGTTCGCTCGACCTGAACGCCAAGGTGCGCATCCGTCTCGACAACCTGTACCTGGCCGAAGAGGATGCCCCGGAGGGCTTCGTGCAGGGCGGCACCGCACTGCGCGAGACGTCGCTCGGCCGCGCCATCTTCAACGAGACGCTCCCCGAGGACTACCCGTTCGTCGAGGACGTCGCCGACAAGGGCAAGCTCAGCTCGATCGTGAACGATCTGGCCGAGCGCTACCCGAAGGTGGAGGTCGCCGCCACGCTGGACCGCATCAAGGATGCCGGTTTCTACTGGGCAGCACGCTCCGGCGTCACCGTCGCGCTCAGCGACATCGTGACCCCGCCCTCGAAGAAGGAGATCATCGCCTCCTACGAGAAGAAGGCGGCGAAGGTCCAGAGCGAGTACGAGAAGGGTCTGACCACCGAGGCCGAGCGCCGTCAGGAGCTCATCAAGATCTGGACGGATGCCACCGACGAGGTCGCCAAGGCCATGCGCGAGAACTTCCCGGAGCACAACACCATCAACCGCATGGTGTCCTCCGGCGCTCGTGGTAACTGGCTGCAGGTGCGCAACATCGCCGGTATGCGCGGTCTGGTGAACAACCCGAAGGGTGAGATCATCCCGCGTCCGATCATCTCGAGCTACTCCGAGGGTCTCTCGGTGGCCGAGTACTTCATCGCGACGCACGGTGCCCGCAAGGGTCTGGCCGACACCGCTCTTCGTACGGCAGACTCCGGTTACCTCACTCGTCGTCTGGTGGACGTCTCGCAGGATGTCATCATCCGCGAAGACGACTGCGGCACGACGAAGGGTCTGGACCTGGCGATCGCCGCTCGCAACGCCGAGGGTGAGCTGGTGCGCGACGAGAACGTGGAGAACTCCTCGTTCGCTCGCACCCTGGCCACCGACGTCGTGGACGAGAAGGGCACCGTCGTGGCGGAGGCCGGTCAGGACGTCGGCGACGTGCTGATCGAGAAGCTCATCGCGGCGGGCGTCGAGACCATCCGCGTGCGTTCGGTGCTCACCTGCGAGTCCGCCGTCGGCGTGTGCGCGCAGTGCTACGGCCGTTCGCTGGCCACGGGCAAGCTCGTGGACATCGGCGAGGCCGTCGGCATCATCGCGGCGCAGTCCATCGGCGAGCCGGGCACGCAGCTGACGATGCGTACCTTCCACACCGGTGGTTCGGCATCCGCCGACGACATCACGCAGGGTCTTCCCCGCGTGCAGGAGCTGTTCGAGGCGCGCACCCCGAAGGGTGCCTCCCCGATCGCCGAGTCGGCCGGTCGCGTGCACATCGAGGACACCGAGAAGGCGCGCTATGTCGTGCTCACCCCCGACAACGGAGACGAGGAGCACCGCTACCAGGTGCTCAAGCGTTCGACGCTGCTGGTGGAGGACGGGGACCACGTCGAGCTCGGTCAGCAGTTCATCGTCGGCACGGTCGACCCCAAGGAGGTGCTGCGCGTGCGCGGCATCCGCGCGGTGCAGGAGCACCTCGTGGGCGGCGTGCAGGGCGTGTACCGCTCGCAGGGTGTGCCGATCCACGACAAGCACATCGAGGTCATCGTTCGCCAGATGCTGCGCAAGGTCACCGTGGTCGACCACGGCGAGACCGAGCTGCTGCCTGGCGAGTTCGTCGACCGTTCGCGCTACAACGAGATCAACCGCGCCGCGCTCGCCGATGGCAAGAAGACGGCATCCGCCCGCCAGGAGGTCATGGGTATCACCAAGGCCTCGCTCGCGACGGAGTCGTGGCTGTCGGCCGCATCGTTCCAGGAGACCACGCGTGTTCTCACGCAGGCCGCCATGGAGGGCAAGCGCGACCCGCTGATCGGTCTCAAGGAGAACGTGATCATCGGAAAGCTGATCCCGGCCGGTACGGGTCTGACCCGCTACCGCAACGTGTCGGTGGAGGCCACGGAGGAGGCGAAGGCGGAGCGTTACCCGAACCGCATCTTCACCGACGACACCGTGTTCAACGAGAACGACCTGAGCTTCGTCGACTTCGACAGCTTCAGCTCGGACGACTACACCCCGGGGACTTATAACTGACTGAGGCGAGAGCCGAGCGAGCTTGCTCGCTCGGCCGAGCCGATGGAAGTTATGAGCCGCGCCAGCGGCGACATAACTGATTGAGGCAGGAACAGCGCGAGCTTCGCTCGCTCCCTCCGACCGATTGAAGTCATGAGCCGCGAAGCGGCGATATAACTGCCGCTACCCCCCCCACACCCGAGGAGCCCCGCGCCACAACCCGGCGCGGGGCTCCTCGCCGTCTGGGCGCACGACGAGCGGCCATGCCGCGGTGCGCCTCATCCCGGCGCCGGGCACCCCCTGTTAGCGTGACGACGACTGTCTGGGCACCACCGAGCGCGCCGTGCGCGCCGCCTGTCGGAAGGGGCACCATGAGCAACGAGACTCCGCAGTCCGCGGGCGGACCCGACGAGACCGACGCCACGGATGCCGTCGGCGATGAGAACGAGGATGCCTTCACCGGGACGCCCGTCGACACCGTCGAGACGACCGCACACGAGGAGACGGTCGCCGCTGACACTGCCGATGCCGACCTCGACACCGATGACGCCGACCTCGACGAGGCCGACGTGCCGCCGGTGGCGGCGTCGGCACATGCCGCGGGCGGCGCATCGGGCACGGCGCCGATCTTCGCCGATCAGCCGCACCGCATCGACGAGGTGCCGGTCGACGAGGGCGAGCCGGAACCGGCTGTCGAGGCGCCGGGAGCGGCGGCCGACGCCATCACCGAATCGGCGTCCGAAGGGGAACCGGAGCGAGAGTCATACGCGACGGGCGTTGCCGCCGCCGGCGCAGCATCCATGGCCGGGACGGGCGCGGACGCGGATGTCGACACGGGCGCAGCGACCGCAGCTCCCGTGCAGCCCGTGCCCGTGTACGTGACAGCGCCGACGCCGCCGAAGGGCAAGGGCAATCGGCTGATGGGCATCCTCGTCGGGGTGGTCGCCACGCTGGCCTTCGCCGTGGTCTTCGCCGCCGTCGTGCTCGGACTGTTCTACCTCTTCGCGTTGCATGCGCCGGGCACGGTCATGAACACGTGGGAGCACTACCTGCCGACGGCCGGCTTCTGGGTGCCGGTCGTGATCTTCTTCCTCGCGTACGCCCTGCTCATCGCCATCGTGAACCGCGGCGGCTGGTGGGCCTACGTGCTCGGCTCGTTCTTCGTGGGCGTCATCGTCTACTTCGGCTATATCGGCGGCGCGCTGCTCACGGTCAAGGCGTGGACGCTCAGCCTCGATCAGGCGAATCAGTTCATCGGCACGCTGTGGGCCCATCCGCTCACGATCGCCTCGGCGATCGTGGCACGCGAGGTGGCGATGTGGTTCGGCGCGTGGATCGCCGCCCGCGGGCGGCGTGTTCGCGCCCGCAATCTCGAGGCGCAGCGCGAGTACGACCGTTCGATGGCGGCCGGACAGAACGCCTGATCGGGCCGTCCCCTCGTCGTAGCCTGGTGAGGTGCGGGCGAGGCCCGACGCTCGCCGCGGCAGCCTCCCGTCTCCGCACAACGTGAAACCCATGGACTTCCGCCGCTACGCCGCAGCCATCGCCGCCTTCGCGACGGCGCTCTATCTCGCCATGCTCATCGCGGCGCTCGGCGTGCTGAGCCTGCTGCTCGAGCGCGATGTGATCGACGACCCGGATGCCGGTGCCTTCGCCGGCCCCGTCGCGTGCGCGGTCGCCACGGCCGTGGTCTTCACGGGGTTGCTGGTTCGCGCGCTCCGGCGGCCCGTCGATCGTCGCGGCCGCGACCGCGGGCACGAGGTCGCGATCGGAACGGCGCTGCTTCTCGCGCTCGGTTCGTACGTGGGATACGCGGCCGGCGCCGGCATCGTCGTGGGCGTCTCGAACCCCTACCGGTTTCTGCCGTTCCTCGTCGAGCAGCTGATCGGGCCGTTCGCGGCGGCGGCGGGCATCCTCTCCCTCGTCGTCGTGCTGCTGGAAATGATCGTGCTCGCCTCGCGGCGGGAGCAGCGCGGCCGGCCGCGGTGGCCGTGGGAGAAGCGCGACGACTGACGGCTCGTGCCGGCGTCAGGCCCCGCCGAAGCCGCTTCCCATGCCCTGATCGAGAGCCTTGCTCCACGCCTGATCGGAGATGGTCTTCGAGTCCGCAGGAACCGTGAGCTCATTGCTCTGCCCGTACAGTGTGGTGAACGAGGTGCGCACCGTCGACATCGTCGTTCCGTAGACCTTCTCCGGCACCGGCGCGGCCAACGGCATGGTGGTGGCCACGCCGACGATGCGGGTGTTGGCGTCGAGGTAGATCTGCGCGGTGAGCACTCCGGTGCGCCCGAAGACCGAGTCGTCGAACGACGTGGAGTCGGCCGAGTAGTGCACCGACGATGACAACGTCGAGGCGAGTCGCTGATCGAACGCGTGATACGCGGCGCGGGTGACGGTCACGGTCAACCGCGTCACGTCATCGATGCCCTGGTACCTCACATGCTGCGTCACGCCCTTCACCCGGAACGGGTGCGCGGCAGTCAGAGCTTTCAGATACGAGGCCCTGTCGTGCGCCGACAGCGACTCGTCGAAGTAGGAGGCCTGAAAGATGTGCTGCACACCGGCGAGGATGCCCATCGGCCCCTCCTGAGACAGGTTGCGCGCACCCATGCCGAGCCAGTCGGCATCCGCCTTCGCGGAGTAGTACCTGTCCCACTTGCCCAGCACGTACCGGTAACCCGACCTGATGTCCGAGGTGGTCAGTGAGGAGTCCTTCGCCGCGGTGACGTCGAGCACCTTGTAGTACGACTCCGCCTTGCCGTCGCCCACGGTGTAGAGATAGCGGTCCTTGATCAGATACGGCGCGCCATCGTCGTCCTGAGCGAGCGAGGTGCACGTCATCTGCTGCTGAGCAGCCTCTTGATCCTGTTCGAATCCGCAGCGCCCCTGGTTCCACGAGACGGTGGCACTGGCAGCCAGGTCGTTCGCGTCGGAGGCCAGGGAATTCGTCAGGGCGGTTCGATACAGCGCCGCAGCGGCGACCGACGCGCGAACGTCGTCGACGCTGCGCACGACCGAGCCGACACCGAGGATGCCCGCCGTCACGCTCAGCACGAGGGCCAGTACGGCCGCCACTGCCGACACGTACCATCGGGCCCGCGATCGGCGCCGCGTCGTCGTTCCCGTCGGCTGCGGCGACCCTGTCGGCTGCGGCGAAAAGGGCGAGGGGTATCCGGCATCACTCATTCATGGCTCCCGTGCGTCGTGCTGACGTCACACGGAAGCTGGTGGCGTCGCGGTCGCCAGCATAGAGCGCGGCAGGGCTCCAGGGGAACGGCGAATTTCAAGAAGCCTTGCTACACGAGTACTTGATCACGTATAGTACTTGACATGGCAGTCAACTCGAACGCGGATGCCCACGGTGCGGACGGCGGGAACGCCGGGCGCGCGGGCGCGGGCATCCCCGACACCGCACGCGACGGAGCCGGAGCCTCCGGCGCCTTCGCGGCGGACCTGCTGCGCGGCCACACCGACACGATCGTGCTCGGTGTGCTGCGTCGCGGCGACAACTACGGCTACGAGATCCACAAGGCGATCCGCGAGGCGGCGGGCGGTGAGTACGAGATCAAGGAGGCCACGCTCTACGCGAGCTTCCGTCGTCTCACCAAAGACGGGCTCATCGAACCGTACTGGGGCGACGAGACCCAGGGCGGCCGCCGCAAGTACTACCGCATCACCGACGCCGGACGTGCCGTCTACACGTCCAACGTGGCCGCATGGATCGCCACGCGCCGCATCATCGACTCCCTGCTCGACGCGAAGGAACGCTGACATGAACCCCGACATCCACCGTCTGCTCGACGAGGCGTTCGCCGGCGTCGAGATGACTCCAGAGGCCCAGGACCTGAAAGAAGAGGTGCGGGCGAACCTGGTGGCAAGGGCCGATGACCTCGAGGCATCCGGCGTCGCGCCGGGGGAGGCCGCCAGGCGGGCCATCGCCGAGCTCGGCGATGTGCGCGAGCTGCTCGACGACCCCGACGACCTCGCTGACGTGACGGGCCCGGGCTCTGCTGCAGGAGCGTCCGGATCAGCGGGCCGGGGCGACCCGGCACGGTCCGGCGCAGGTCGCACCGCATCCCCGTACGGCTACGCGGCGCTCGCGCTGCGCAACCGGGTGCGCCCGAAACCCGGGTTCGTGGTGCGCGTCGTCGTGTGGGCGGTGATGATCGTCGCCGGGGTGACGGTCGCCACTCTGGGCGCCACGGGCGTGCTCCCTCTGGTGGCCGGGCCGATCATCCTCGCGCTGGGCGTGGCATCCACCGGGCTCGGACTGCTGGTGAGCGACTCGCTGCAGCAGGAGACGACAACGAACCACCCCATGCCGCAGTACAGGGCGGCGGGCTATGGCGCCGCCAGCCTGCTCGCTCTCTTCGGGCTCGGCTTCGCCGGGCTCGTGGGGCTGCAGGCGCTGCCGATCTGGTGCGTCGTGTTCGCCGCGCTCGGCGTGATCGCCTCGATCATCCTCTACGCGTTCCTCGGCGCCTCCCAGACGAATCGGCACAAGGCGTGGACCCGTGTCGCCCGCGACACGATGCCGCCGAACCGGTTCGACGAGCATCCCGAGGTCGCCGCGCGCTTCGGCATCTACAGCGCCGTCATCTGGATCGTCACCTTCGTGATCATCGCCGTGCTCGTCTTCACGGTCGGCTGGTGGTGGGCGCCCGTCGCGTTCGTCGGCGGACTCGCGGCCATGCTGCTCCTGCTCGCGCGCATGCTGTTCGGCCACAGCGACGACTCGGAGCGCTGAGCAACAGACAACATCGGGGACCTCCCCTCGGTGAGCGTCCCCCGCCACACCACTCTTCGTCACAACACACATCGAACGGAAGGGATGCTTCGCCATGCCTGAAAACACGCGCGCGGTCGACGTCGTCGGCCTCGCCAAGACCTATCGCGGTCCGCACCGCGCCCCCGTGCACGCTCTGCGCGGCCTCACATTCCAGGTGCCGGCCGGCATCGTGTTCGCCATGCTCGGTCCCAACGGGGCGGGCAAGTCGACGACCACGAAGATCCTCACCACGCTCAGCCGGCCGACCGGTGGCACGGCATTCATCGACGGCATCGACGTGGTGCGCCGCCCCGCTGAGGTGAGGCAGCACATCGGCTACGTCTCGCAGGGTGCCAGCACGGACCCACTGCTCACCGGCACCGAGAACCTCATGCTCGCCGGGCGCCTGCGCGGCATGCCTGCGTCGGACGTCCGCTCGCGCGCCACCGCGCTCCTGACGGAGTTCGGTCTCGCCGACACCGCCGATCGCCCGGTGGGCAAGTTCTCCGGCGGCATGCGAAGGCGGTTGGATGTCGCCGCCGCCCTCGTGCACGCCCCTCGCGTGCTCTTCCTCGACGAGCCGACGACGGGGCTCGACCCCGAGGCGCGCGCCGCGATGTGGGGCGAGATCCGTCGGCTGTCCGCTGAGCGCGCGATCACGGTCATCCTCACCACGCACTATCTGGACGAGGCCGATCGTCTCGCCGACGACGTGATGATCATCGACCACGGCACGAGGGTGGTCGGCGGCAGCCCGGACGAGCTCAAGGCGTCCCTTGGCGGCGACACCGTGCGCGTCTCGCTCGTGGAACCCGACGTGGAGCGGGTGCGCCGGGCCGCGGCATCCGTGCCGGGTCTGCGTGACGTTGTCGTCGAGACGCAGGGCACGGCGGGGCAGCTCGTCGCGCGCACCGGCGACGCCTCCGCGGCGGTCGCGCCGACGATCGCCGCGCTCGAGGCCGCCGGCGTCGTCTTCGGCGCGGTGTCGGCGTCGCGACCGAGTCTCGACGATGTGTACCTGCACTACGCGGGGCGTTCGTTCGAGCGAGCGGATGCCTCCGCTTCCGAGGCAGCCGCAGCATCCGACCCGGACCACACCGGTCCCACCCAGAAGGGGGAAGCGGCATGACCGCCACAGCACTCACCCAGACCGTTCCGTCGCATCCCGTGCGCGCTGCATGGCTCACCCAGACCGGGCAGATCACGCTGCGCTGGCTCATCAACGTGCGCAGGCAGGTGTGGGGCGCCGCGTTCTCTCTGGTGCAGCCCATCGTGTGGATCCTGCTCTTCGGCCAGGTGTTCTCATCGCTGAGCACTCTGCCGGGGTTCGGCGATGCAGGCTACGTCACGTTCCTCGTGCCCGGTGTGCTCATGATGACCGTGCTCTACAGCGGCGCGTGGGCGGGCACCGGCTACATCGACGACATGAAGTCCGGCGTCATGGACCAGCTGCTCACCGCACCCGTCGCACGCAGCGCGATCATCACGGGACAGCTCGTTCAGCAGCTGCTCATCTGCCTCGCGCAGTCGATCGTGGTGCTGTTCATCGGCTGGCTCGGCGGAGCGACGTACCCGGGCGGCGTCGGCGGAATGGCACTCGCGCTGCTCGCCGCGCTGCTGCTCGCGACCATCTTCTGCTCGCTGTCGACCGCCGCGGCGCTCACCGCCCGCAATCAGGTCGCGCTCATCGGCATCTCGCAGATCGTGGTGCTGCCGGTGACCTTCTTGTCGACGACCATGATGCCGGCATCCCTCATGCCGCAGTGGGTGCAGAACGTGTCGACGTACAACCCCATGACGTGGGCGGTCGATCTCGCGCGCACCACGCTCGCGGGAACCACGGATGCCTCTGCGCTGTTGCACGTCGGCGGTCTCGTCGTCCTGGCCGTGCTCGCGTTCGTGTGGTCGGTGCGCGCCCTGCGCGGCTACCAGCGCAGCCTGTAACGCGCACCGCTGCTGCCGCGCCCGCGTCGGGCGCCGCCCCACCCCATCCCGTTCCGCTGTCCCATGGTGTCGCTCGGGCGGCGCGGAGGCGACACGACGGGACAGCGGAACCTGCGGCGGGGCCGCCCCGGTGGACAACCGCGGCGGTGGATGCCCGCCCCCACGGCATCCTGTCGGCATGCGTCCGTCAGAGCTTCCGCCGGCACTCGCGCGATCGTTCTCCGTTCGGGACGGCCGGGCGGCCGGCGTATCACCCCGGCGGATGCGCGCCGCCGACCTCGAGATCCCCTTCCGGGGTGTGCGCAGAGCGGCGGACGCCGGCCCGGCGCCGGCCACACCCTCGAACGAGCCGGGCGGCATCGCATGGAGCGTCGCAGAGTCGAGCATCCTCGAGAGCGCCCACGACTACGCCTGCTGCATGACGCAGCACGAGTTCTTCAGCCACGTCACGGCCGCCGTCATCTGGGGCATCCCGATCCCGCATGCACTCGTCGTCCCTGACGAACTCCACGTCAGCGTTCTCGCGCCGCATCGGGCGTCCAAGCGGCCGAACGTCTCCGCGCATCAGGCGAGGGCGGGGCGCGTGACGGTGACGAGGCATCCGGCGACGGGTCTTCGGGTCTCGAGCCCGGCATCCACCTGGGCGAGTCTCGGTGCGGTTCTGACCCATCACTACGACGTGGTCGCTGCAGCGGATGCCGTCGTGCGCGTTCCCCGCATGCCCGCCGGTTTCCCCTTCCCGCCGGACGCGCGCACCGAGCCGTTGGCCTCGGTGGCGGAACTGAAGGCATCCGTCGCCGCGGGCAGACGAGTGGGCGTCGAGGCGCTGCGCACTGCGCTTCCCAGGGTGCGCACCGGCGCCGCGTCGCGTCCGGAGGCGTGGACGCGCCTCACACTCGTCGACAACGGCCTGCCGGAGCCCGTGCTCGACTACGACGTTTTCGACGAGTACGGAACATTCGTCGCCTGTCTTGACATGGCGTACCCCGAGCTGAAGATCGCGATCGAGTACGACGGCGACCACCATCGCACCGACCGGCAGCAGTGGAGCAGAGACATCGATCGCCTCGAAGCGCTTGCGGCGCTGGGCTGGCACGTGATCCGGGTCGACAGTCGTCTGCTGTTCAGGGCGCCGGGCGAGCTCGTGCGCCGCGTGCGCGCGGCGCGAGACCGTCGACTGGCGTAGCCGTCGCCCGCTGCCCTCTCGCGTAGCACCGTCGCAGTGTCATGGCGCCGGGGCGCCTCGCGACGTCGCGGCCTTCCGCTGTCCCTTCGTGTCGCTTCCGAAGGCGAATGCGACCACAAGGGACAGCGGAGTCGAGGAGTGACAGCCTCGTGCTCCGCCCTGCACACCCCCCCGGGTTCCGCTGTCCCTTCGTGTCGCCTCAGACTCGAAGACCCGACACGAAGGGACAGCGGAATGGGGGAGGGCGCCGCCGCGGGTGCCGCGGGCGCAGGGCGCAGGGCGCGCTGCGCGCGAGCGCCGCGGCGACCGGGAAGACCACGCTGTCTGATGGCGACACCGTGCCCCGATAGGGTGGGTGGGTCGCGGCCGCCGCTCCCGCGACGCCGGATGCCAGCGATGCAGGCTCCGCGCCGGTCCCGTTCAGGAGTCCCCCGCCCATGCGCCTCAAGCTGACGCTCAACCGACCGTCGGGTCAGCCCGCCGACATCGTCGTCACCGCGGATGCCGCCGCCAGCATTTCCGAGATCGCCGCCGCGGTCCAGCGGCTCGACCCCACGGCGAACGGCGCAGACGCCTATGCCGCCACCCCGTCGTCTCTCACACTGCACGCCGCGCTGCCCGGCCAGACCGAGTGGGTGCTGCTGCCCCCCGACGCCCCGGTCGGCGAGGCGTGGATCGCCAGCGGCGCCATGGTGCAGCTCGCCGATTCCGGCCTGCACTACCAGCCGAAGAGCCTCGGCCGCGGTGCCCAGGTGGCCACGCTCACGGTGCTGAGCGGCCCGGATGCCGGCAGCGAGTTCCCGATCACGCTCGGCACCACGGTGCTCGGCCGCGACCCCGGGTGCGACATCGTGCTGCACGACAAGCTCGTCTCGAAGCGGCACGTGCGGTTCGAGGCATCCGATGCCGTCGAGGTGATCGACCTGGGCAGCGCCAACGGCATCGTCGTCGACGGCGGCATCGTGCCGCGTCTGCGCGTCACGCGCGAGGAGACGCTGCTCATCGGCGGGTCTGAGGTGCGCCTCACCATCACCGACCGGCAGGCGCTCGCCGGAGTGGCGCCCAAGGCGGGCCCGGTCTTCTTCAACCGCTCGCCGAAGGTGGAGGCGCGCTACGCAGGGCAGGAGTTCGGTGCCCCCGAGGTGCCGACCAAGAAGGAGCCGATGCCCTTCCCCCTGCTCGCCATGATCGCGCCCATCCTCATGGGCGGCGTCATGTTCGCGGTCTCGGGGCAGGCCACGTCGCTGCTGTTCGTGCTGATGTCGCCGCTGATGATGGTCGGCAACTCCATGACCGCGAAGGCCCGTGACAAGCGCCGCCTCAAGAAGTCGATCGCGGAGTTCGACGAGCGACTCGAGAGCCTCGCCGAGGAACTCGCATCCGAGCGCACCACCGAACACGACACGCGCGCCAAGGAATCGCCGTCGACCGAGGATGCCCTCGCCCAGGCCGTCTACCGAGGTCCTCTGCTGTGGACGAGACGCCCGGAGCACTGGTCGTTCCTCAACGTGCGTCTCGGCGTGGGCGCCATGGCCAGCCGCAACACGATCAAGCAGGGCGGTCGAGGCGAGATCCTCAAGGCCTACCAGGAACGGCTCGACGAGGTTGTCGAGAAGCACAAGAACATCGACGATGTTCCGATCATCGACAACCTCTTCGACTCCGGCGCGCTGGGCATCGCGGGGTCGCCGCAGCAGGCCATCGGCAGCCTGAACTCGATCATGGCGCAGCTGACGGCGCTGCACTCCCCGGCCGAGCTCGCAGTCGCGGCGATCGTGTCGCCGCGCTGGTCGCAGGAGCTCGAGTGGCTGAAGTGGATTCCGCACACCTCCAGCCCGCAGTCGCCGATCGAGACCGGACATCTGGCCGACAGCGCGGCCAGCGGCACGAACCTGCTCTCCGCGCTCGAGGGCCTCATCGACGCCAGGCTCGCCGACAACCGGTCCGTGCAGCGCCGCGGCGCCATCCAGGTCGACTCAGCAGCGCTCGAACGCGGCGCCGACGTCGGCAAAGACGCGGGCGCGACGGGCACGAAGTCGCCCATCCCCGCCGTCGTCGTGCTCATCTCCGACGACGCAGCGGTCGACCGCGCGCGCCTGGTGCAGGTGGCGGAGCGGGCAGCGGATGCCGGTGTCTACCCCATCTGGATCGCCAACGACGTTCCCTCCCTCCCGGCCGTCTGCCGCACCTATCTCGAACTCGGCGACGAGCCCGGCCGCGGCCGGGTGGGCTTCGTGCGCCTCGGCGAGACCATCGAGAACGTCGCCACCGAGACCGTCGACGGAAGGCAGGCACTGGAGTTCGCGCGCCGCATGGCCGCTGTGATCGACGCGAGCGCACTCGTCGCCGACTCGTCCGACCTGCCGCGCAGCGTCTCGATGGTCACGCTGCTCGGCCACGAGCTCGCGGAGACCAGCGACGCGGTCGTCGACCGCTGGCGGCAGAACAACTCGATCCACGATCGCAGCGGCGGACCGCTGACGCCGCGCAGGGTCGGCACGCTGCGCGCCACCATCGGCTCCGGCGGTGTCGACGTCATGCATCTCGACCTGCGTGCGCAGGGCCCGCACGCCCTCGTCGGCGGCACGACGGGTGCCGGCAAGTCGGAGTTCCTGCAGGCGTGGGTGCTCGGCATGGCGGCCGAGTACAGCCCCGACCGCGTGACGTTCCTGTTCGTCGACTACAAGGGCGGTTCGGCGTTCGCCGACTGCGTCAGCCTGCCGCACTGCGTCGGCCTGGTCACTGACCTGAGCCCGCACCTGGTGCGGCGCGCGCTCACCAGCCTGCGCGCCGAGCTGCACCACCGCGAGCACCTGCTGAACCGCAAGAAGGCGAAGGATCTGCTCGAGCTCGAGAAGCGCGGCGACCCGGACAGCCCGCCGGCTCTCGTGCTCGTCATCGACGAGTTCGCGGCTCTCGTCGGCGAGGTGCCCGAGTTCGTCGACGGCGTCGTCGACATCGCGCAGCGCGGACGCTCGCTGGGCATCCACCTGATCATGGCCACGCAGCGGCCGGCCGGCGTCATCAAAGACAACCTGCGCGCCAACACCAACCTCCGGGTCGCGCTGCGCATGGCCGACGAGTCCGACTCCGACGATGTGGTGGGCACCAAGGAGGCCGCGCACTTCGATCCGGGCATCCCCGGTCGCGGCGTCGCGAAGACCGGTCCCGGTCGGCTCACGCTCTTCCAGTCCGGGTACGCGGGCGGCTGGACGAGCCGCGAGCCCGAGCGCGCGGGCATCGAGGTCGCCGAGCTGCGCTTCGGCGGCGAGGTGCGCTGGGAGGAACCGGGAGGCGGGGAGCAGGATGTCGACCTCAAGCGCGACCTCGGCCCGACCGACCAGCAGCGACTGGTGACGGCCATGGTGGGGGCGCAGCAGGTTGCGGGCATCCCGTCGCCGCGTCGTCCATGGCTCGACGAGCTCGCGACGGCATACGACCTCAGCATGCTGCGCCAGCGCACCGACGCCGAGCTTCTGCTCGGGGTCGCGGACGTGCCGGAGCGACAGGAGCAGGTGCCGGTCTACTTCGAGCCCGACGTCGACGGCAACATCGCCATCTACGGCACCGGCGGTTCCGGCAAGTCGTCGGTGCTGCGCACGCTGGCCTGCTCGGCGGCGATCACTCCGCGCGGTGGCCCGGTGTGGGTGTATGCGCTCGACTTCGGTGCGGGAAGCCTCCGCATGCTCGATCAGCTTCCGCACGTCGGCGCCGTGATCAAGGGCGACGACATCGAGCGCGTCGTTCGTCTGTTCCGCATGCTGCGCGCCCAGCTCGACGACCGCGCCCCGCGCTTCGCCGAGGCCAACGCGTCGAACATCACCGAGTACCGCCAACTCGCCGGGCGTCCGGACGAGCCGCGCATCCTGCTCCTGCTCGACGGTTTCCCGAGCTTCCGCGAAGACTTCGAGGTGGCGGCCAACCGGGCGCCTTCCTACGAGACGTTCCGCGACGTGCTCACCGACGGCCGTCAGCTGGGCATGCACGTCGCCTTCACGGCCGACCGTGCGGGCGCCGTTCCGGGCGCGGTCGGCTCGAGCGTGCAGCGCAAGGTGGTGCTGCGCCTGGCCGACGACGGTTACAGCCTGCTGGATGCCCCCGGCGACGTGCTGTCGGCATCCTCGCCTCCCGGCCGGGCGATCGTCGACGGCATGGAGACCCAGATCGCGGTGCTGGGCGGCACCTCGAGCGTCTCCGAGCAGTCGGCGAAGGTCGGCAAACTCGCGGAGGCGATGGCACGCGCCGGCGTCACGACGCCGCCGGCGATCGGCTCGATGCCCACCGAGTACGCGCAGTCCACGCTGCCCGATCGCGTGAACGACTTTCCGGTGCTGGGCATCGGCGAGCAGGATCTCGAACCGGTGGGCTTCGATCCGACGGGCACCATGGTGCTCGCGGGGCCGCCTGCGAGCGGGCGGAGCACGGCCTTCCTCTCGGTCGCGCAGGCGCTGCATCGCTTCGACCCGGGGTTCCAGCTCTACTACCTGGGCAATGCGCGCTCGCCGCTCGTGCGCGCCTATCCGTGGGCGGATGTCGCCACCACCGTCGAAGAGGTCGGCGGCATCGCGAAGGACCTGCTCGGCGCCGTCACCGATGTCGGCTCCGCCGACCGCTTCGGCATCTTCATCGAGTCGATCGGCGACTTCCTCCAATCCACGGCGGATGCGCCGCTCGTCGAGCTCATCAAGGCCGTGCGCCGCAGTTCGCACTTCCTGCTCGCGGAGGGCGAGACCAGCGGCTGGGGTTCCAGCTGGGGTCTCATGGCCGAGGTCAAGAACGGGCGCCGCGGCCTGCTGCTGCAGCCGGAGAGCATGGAGGGCGACCTTCTGCTCAAGACCCCGTTGCCCCGTTTCGCACGCAGTGAGTTCCCGCCCGGTCGAGGCATGTACATCGCGAAGGGCACGTTCGAGCGTGTGCAGGTCCCGCTGCCATGAGCGCGCGGAGCAGACATGGGGAGTGCTCCCCATCGCGGAGCGCAGCGGGCTGCGGATACTCTCGTGATGCGCTGGGGGCCGACGCCTCCACAACGAACGCGGCAACCAGAGCCCCGAGCGCCGTACAAAGAGAGGATCAGACGTGAGCGACCTGAAGATCACCGACGGCATTCTCGACGAGTTGCAGTCCGGGCTGAAGTCGATCGTCGACCAGCTCCGTGACTCCACGCATTTCTCGAACGACATCGGGAATCTCGTCGGGCATGACGGCTTGGCGGGGCACGTGCACGACTTCGCGAGCGACTGGTCCGTGCACCGCGGCAAGATGATCGACGGCACCACGGGCATCCACGACCATGTCGCGGTCATCAACACCACTTTCGACAAAGCGGACAAAGACCTGTCCAAGGCGTTCGACGCCAAGCCGGCGAAGGGCAACGGAGGATCGACGCATGGCGCACACTGAACTCACTCCGCTCCCCGGTGATCCGTCGGCGCTGAAGGCGAAGGCCGACGGGCTGGCATCGGCGGCGGAGCAGATCCAGGCGGCGATCAATCACCTCCGCAAGCTGTCGGACCACGACGCGACGGTCAGCCTCGCGATCGACAAGGTTCGTGGCGACGCCCGTGACGTCGCCGACAACATCACCAAGGCACAGGTCAGGTACGCAGGCACCGCGCGGGCGCTTCAGGACTACGCGCCGAAGCTCGAGAGCGCTCAGCAGCGCGCGCTGCGGGCGATCTCGGCGCACAACAGCGCGGTGCAGCAGGCGAGCACGGCGCAGTCCCACCTGCAGAACCAGTCCGACCAGTACCGGCACGACCAGGCGACGGCGGCTGCCCAGCACCCTTCGGACACCAACGAGCCGCCGGAGAAGTTCGGCAACACTCCTGCCGGACGCCTGGCGAACCAGGCGGTCGACGACGCCAATCAGGCGGTGACGGATGCCATCAAGGAGTACAACGAGGCCAAGGCCGAAGTCGACGCCGCCGCCAACACCGCCATCTCCCAGATCAAGAAGGCCATCCATGACAGCGGCCTGAATGATGGCTTCTGGGACAAGCTCGGCCATGCGATCTCGAGCGCCTGGCACGATGCCGTCGCCTGGGCGAAGAAGTACCTGGCTCCCGTGCTCGACGTGATCCAGAAGATCGCTGAGCAGCTGACGAACGTCCTCGGCTGGATCTCGTTGGCGCTCAATATCGCGGCGGTGTTCCTACCGTTCCTTGCGCCGATTGCCGCAGCTGTGGATCTCATCACGTTGGGCCTCGCCGCGCTGTCCTTCCTCACGACGCTTGCACTGGTCGGGCTCGGAGATCGCACGTGGGGCGACGTGCTCTCGACCGGAATCACGTTGGTCTTGTCTGCGGCGGGAGTCAAGGGCGCGGGCAAGGCGCTCACCAAGACCGCAGACGACATCACGAATCAAGGCATGAAGCACTTTGCGCAGAGCCTTGGTGGCAAGATGGAGGCTTTCGGTTCGCATGCCGGCATGAAGACGCTGTCGAAGGTCGACGAGAAGATCGCCGACAAGCTCGACAAGATCGGAGACTTTGTCGGCGACAAAGCCGGCGCACTCGGCAAGTACCTCAACAAGTCCAAGATCGAGGGACAGGCGATGGACGCCGGTGCCGATGCCTACAGTGAGAGCATCCAGCAAGGCGCGTCCTCGCTCAGCGCGGCGATTCACGGACACGCCGTCGCTGCCGGTGTGTCCCATCAGTTGACGGAAGATGTCGTCAAGACCTGGAAGAACAATGCCAACGGCCTGACCAACGTCGCTGTCGACGTGGCAAGGGACGGCGTGCAGACGACGGTGGTCTCGAACGGCAGCCATTCGCTCGACAGCTACGTCTTTCACCAGCAAGACCACAACCCGTCGGGCTTCGAGTGGGAGGTTCCGGAGTCCGCACCGCACGTAGACTTCGTGTCTGCGGAGCACGGCATCGCGGCTCCCACGATCGCCTCGGCCTTCACGGCTGACTGGTCGAAGGCGATCCCTCACTTCGAGGGAGTGGAGACAGCGGAGCTGGCCGGCGCTCACTGATGGCAACACGGCTTGGCCGACGGAGAACGGAGCGAAGGTGACTCTCGCATTCACATGTGCTGTGCCCGACGGGTGGTTTGAGGTTCCGCGCACCGAAGAGGGCTTGGCTGCCATCGGAGCCGAACTCGACGCTCTCGTCGACACGAGCGAAGCCCGGGCATTGCTCGGCCGGGCGGCTCGTGTCGCCAGCGAAGAGACCGCTGCCGACCCTCACCCGAACCGCCGCACTTGGGCCGGCGTGGGTGACCGTGAGGCGGGACGGGTCGATGCATACCTCACGCTGGAGACGTTGACCGTGCGTGGCTTGGATCAGGATTGGTTTCTGAACGCATGGTCGACATTCGAGCCGGGCGGTGGAAATGACATGTGGCTTCGCGACTACGAGAAGAAGACCCTGTCGGGGCGGCGAGCTGTCTCGGGTCGTGACTTCATGCAGGCACCGGCAGACGACAGCGGGAACCGTCAGCTGACCGAGACGTACCGTGCGGTGCTCTTCACACCCGTGTTGTCGACGGTGCTGCTCATGTCGATCATCACGAAGGACCTTGGCGTTTTCGAAGACATCGTGGGATACGGGGATACGATCGCAGACACCTTCACGTTCTCGAACGTGAGGAGCGCAGCGTGACTGCGGCGAATGCCTCCGACGTGAGCAACAAAGGGCCGTCCGCTCAGATTGTGCTGCCGGGGAGCTGGTGGACGATTCCCATCACCGATGAAGACGCGTCGAAGCGCGCCATCCATGCTCTGGCCAACAAGGTCACGAACAAGATGGACGATTTCGCGCGGCTGCGCGCGGACCTGCGTCGGCAGCTCACGGAGCTGACCGATACGGCGCGAGAGGGTGGCGCAGGCGAGCTGTATCTGGCGCTCGAGATCGTGCCCGGCATGCCGATCCCGATGTCGATCGCCGTGTTCTGGCCAGACCTCAACGTGCTGGGATCGACGCCGTCGGACTCGTCGACCGTGATCGAGCTCGTGCGTATCGCGTTGCAGTCCGCCTCGGATGCCGGCGAATACACGGACGAAGAGGTTGCAACGCTCGGAGCGAGCGCGACTTTCCGCCGCTGCAAGACGATCACGCATGAGGCGGACGGCGATGTCCCCGAATATTCGACGCTCGTCGTTGACTATTGGGTCGCCGTTCCCGGCACTCAGCATGTGGCGTTGCTCTCGTTCTCGACCAACTTCCCGCACGAACGCGAACTGATGATCGAGCTGTTCAAGACGATCGTCGAGTCGCTGAGATGGGCACCCGCTCCGGAGTAGCCGGAGTCATCTCCACTTTGCGCGTCGACGCCGGGGCGAGGCGCCGTCCAGCGGTCGGCTAGCGTTGCACGAAGCATTCGTGTTCATCGGCGCCCCAGGGCGTCTTCGACGGAGGGACAACACAGTGGCAGACGAGTCTGGGCTGGAGTGGCTGCTGGGGCTCGACTACGGGCCGTTGACCGAACGTGTCGACAAGCAGGCCCTTGCCCGGTTCCAAGCGGACCGGTCGGCGCTCGAGGTTTCCCTGCCTGCGTCGCAGCGCACGATCGACTCGGACGAGTGGCGTGACAGGCTGCGCCTGGAGAACTTCGCGAGTGCGAATCGGCTCGACTACGCACGGCGGGCCGACGACCAGCTCTACGCCGAGGTCGACTTCCCATCCGAGGGGGACGCGGATGTCTGGGTGCTCGACATCATCAGCACCCCGGACAGACGGGTCGCCGTGGGATCGACGAAGTCCTTCGGCCGGTTCTCCCATGGGTACGGCATCCTTGTGAAATTCGTGGCGATCGACCTGGGACACGAGGTGCCGCCGCTCAAGCTGATCCCAAGGGCTCGCGAGAATCGAGACGCTGCCGGGATGTTGGAACGCCACTTCACCTTCGACGGCGCACAGTGGAGTCCGGTTGACGGCGTGCCCGATTGGATGACTCGTCAGAACCCGTCGCCGGAGCCGAAGGCGGGTTGGCTGAAGCGGGTCCGCGAAGCCGGCAAGCAGTCGAAATCGCTCGCCGAGCAGAATGCCGCCGGTGCTGCACAGCAGGCATCCGCGTGGTTCGGCGACGGCGTGGGAGAGCAGATCGTGCAGCATGCTGCCGGGTTCCATCTCGAGTTCGTGGAGAACAAGGTCGTGATTCATCGCAAGGTTTCCGGTCCCCGCGAGCTGACGAAGCCGGAATCGCTGCGTGAGCTGTTCGGCATCGCGGTCGCACTCGGCCCCGCCCTGGCCGAGGCGACGGCAGCACAATGACAGCGACGCGACGATCGCGGCAGGGGATGCGATGAGCGGCGACGACTCAGATCGCTGGTCGCCATCCGACGCTCAGCCCTTCCCTGAGGCACAGCCGGCGCCTGAGGGGGTGAATCTGCTCGGCACACCGGAGCAGGCGACGGCGGTCACCGACGCCGATCGCCGCCGGTACGCCATCGGTCCGTTCGGCCAGGCGTGGCTCTGGACGTTCGCGGTCTTCTTGACGGCGCAGGGCTTGTACAAGGCCATCGTGGGGCCGATCATCGCCGCGTCCCTACCGACGGTGCCCGGCACCGTGGTCGATTGGATCGCGGTTCCCGGTCGGGCTCTCACGTTTGTTCCGAAGATCGCCTATGAGGTCGCGGGCAATCAGTACACCGTGGTGTCCGGCACCGCCATCACGACGAAGGTGCACGCGCCGACGACGGTCACGGTCAGCTATCTGCCGATGGACCCTTCCGTGTCCATCTGGACCAGTGGCGAGTGGTGGCAGGGCTTCTTCGACACCTATCTGATGGTCACGCTGATCCTCGGACTCATCCTTCTGGGCGCCGCCATGTATCAGTCCCGTATCGGCAGATATTGGAGCCCGCGCTTTCCGGCGTCGAACGCGGCTCGTTCCACACTCTTCATCGTTATCGGCGTCGTGCTCGCGGCGGCGGGAGTCGCCTGGGCGGTCTCCGGATACCTGCTGCCCGGCGGTGCGGTCATCCCCCCCGGAGCCGAACGTTCTCGCCGCGCTCGTCGGCGCATTCGGCGTCGGGATGCTGACGGCGGGCATGTACTACAGACGGATTCGTGGCGGCTCGTCTGCCCGGAGACGTCCGTGACGCGAGGGACGCTCGACCTCGGCGCACGGCCGCGGCAGAAAGGGTGACAGCGTGGACTACTCCGTGAACCCGTGGTGGGTGTACGTAATCGCGGTCGTCGTGGTCTTCGGCACCGTGATCGGTCTCCCGCTCTGGGGCATCGTCGCATCGTCGCGTCGCGCGCGCCGGCAGTCGGTCGTGATCGAGAACGGTGTCGTCTCGGTGACGGATGCCGCGTTCGGCGGAGCAAGGGCGATTCCAGTCGATCGCATCGGCACCGTCGTCTACCTTCCACCGAGGGAGCAGGGGATCGTCGTTGCACCAGTGACCTCTCTCCCGCTCGCCATGTCAGACACGCCCCAGGGCGAGGATTATCGCAGAACGCAGGCGCGTGCACTGGGCAATGGCGCGAACATGTTCACCAACGGCGGCATCATCATTCTCGATACCCGTGGACGCATGATCGGCCACATCGCCTACGAAGTCGGATCGCATGCTCCTCTCTGGACCGTGTGGAAGCAGATTCCGGCGCAGAGCCGTGTCGAGGCACCTCTGAACAGAACCGGGACCGGGTATTCGCGTGCCGCCTTCAAGCGGGCCTTCCCGAAGGCTCTGCGCTTCGGCGAACTCTGGGGCGGCGGGCGCTGGCTCTGGACGATCATCGGTTTCGTCTTCATCGGCATCCCGGTGGCGGCCTTTATCGTCGTCTTCGTGATGGCATTCGTGAGCGCGTGGAACGAGACCAATGGCTGAGCTTGCTCAGTTGCAAGCCGTCCCATCCAAGACCGTCTGTGGCGCCGCAGCCCACTGAATCGATCGCACCAACGACGAGGAGCCGACTGATGATGCCGCGACCGATCGACTACGCGCCGTTGAGCCTTCGGCCCTCGAAGGCGGAGCTTGCCGAGTATCGGCGCCCGCGGGAGGTCTTCGGCTATGACGCGAGCACGGGCTTCGATGAGCAGAAGGCTCCGATGTCGAAGAAAGGCTTGTTCGGCCAGCCGACGAACAACGATGTCTGGGAACGCCGGTATCGGCTCAACGCGTTCGCGGAGACCAACGGCATGACCTACACATTTCACGCGAATCCGGCGCATTGGCCTGGCAAGAGCAAGAAGGCCACGACACTGACCGACGTGCTCATCGGGAGCGGTGCCGATGGTCAGCGGGTCATGACGTGTTTCGAAGAAGACGTCAAGGCGCAAGGCGCCATCAGTGGTCGGGATGTCGAGTTCAACGAGTTCCTGGTCGTGGCGCTTGAGCTCGGGGTGAGGACGCCGACGGTCTTTCTTACGCATCGGAGGAGGCCCGCGGACAAGGCCGCTGACCTTCTACAGGCGAACTACACGGTAGGTGACCTCTTCGCCAGGCATTGGGCGACCATCGACGGCAGACCGCAGTATGAGGCGGCCAGACCGTATCTGACCGATCAGGTGCTGGGCGTCATCTTGAGGGTCGCGTTGGGCTACGACCTGCACCTGTCCGGCGGGTGGCTGTACTTGATGAAGCCTGATCGGAGCGCCTCCGCAGGCAAGAAGAACTTCGTTCCTCAGCTCGTGCGTGAGCGGTTTGAAATTGCTGCGGCAGTCGGCCCATCCATCGCGGAGGCCGCCCGCGACGCATCCCGGGCGCAGGCATGACGACCCGCGGTTTTCTAAGGTGGACCCCGCGGTCATCCCGTCCGCTGCGCGCATGAAGGAGCGACCATGAACGACCCGTGGTGGGCATACGCGATCGGCGTGCCGGTCGCGCTCATCCTGTGCAT
The DNA here is from genome assembly GCF_007859675.1 of Humibacter ginsenosidimutans. GTDB lineage: Bacteria > Actinomycetota > Actinomycetes > Actinomycetales > Microbacteriaceae > Humibacter > Humibacter ginsenosidimutans. The sequence goes on along the minus strand of NZ_CP042305.1, from coordinate 2,117,401 downwards.
CGGCCTTCCTCTCTTCTTCATCTTCACGTCCGGCCGGCGGAGCAACAGGCAGTCACTGGTCATCCAAGACGGGCGCGTCACCGTCATGGACTCGTCGTTCGGGCGCGGCAAGACCTTCGACACGTCCCGCATCGACACCGCGGTGTATTTCCCCCCGAAGCAGCCGGCCATGGTGGTCGCGCCCGTGACGTCCGTTCCGCTCGCCGCGACGAGCCAGGACTACCGTGACATGAGCGCCAGGGCGAGCGGCAACGGCGGAAGTCTCTTTCGCACGGGCGGCCTCATCCTGCTCGACGCGAAGGGGCGCATGCTCGCGCACGTCGTCTACCAGGTCGGGTCGGATGCCCCGATCGAGCAGGTCTGGAAGCAGCTTCCCGCGCGCCGGCACGTGCAAGCCCCGTTCGCAGGCGACGGCTACTCGCGGCGCGACTTCAAGAAGGCGTTCCCGCGCGCGCTGCACGTCGGACAGATGTGGAGCTCCGGGCGGTGGCTTGCGCTCATTCTGGGACTTCTCTTCATCGGCGTGCCCGTCGGCACGTTCGTCGTGATCTTCATCATCGCGATCATCGTGACCCTTCTCGGCCTGGACTGAGCCGCCGAGGACCGCGCCAGGCGCAGATCTGCCGGCATGGGGAGTACTCCCCATTTCACCCCTGCCACGGGTACCGGTAACGTCGGGGTCACGAGGTCGGCCTGAGCGGTTGGCCGAAAGACCGAACCAAGGAGAATCTCATGGCGAACTTGAACGTCACCTACGGCGACATGCACACTGCCGCCGGCCGCCTGACCAGTGGCAAGGACGACCTGGTCTCGAAGCTGAACGAGCTGCAGACGCTCGTCAACCAGCTTGTCAGCGACGGCTTCGTCACCGACTCGGCGTCGGGCGCGTTCCACGACTCGTACACCCAGTTCACGCACGGTGCCACCCAGACCGTGAACGGCCTCGACGGAATGTCGCAGTTCCTGCAGAAGGCCGCAGACGCGCTGCAGCAGACCGACCAGTCGCTGGCGTCGGGTATCGGCGGCCACTAGTCGCGGTCCGGTCGCGGAGGGGCGACCCAATCCACACGAGGGCCGTGAAGCGGAGGGGGATATCCGCTTCACGGCCCTCGTGCTGTGTCTGCCTGCAACCGGTCGGCCGCACCGGCCGACCGGTATCCTGACCGGCGCAGCCGAAAGACGGAAGACACGGAATGACTTCAGGGTGCGACGATCGGAAGGGAGGCGACTCGTGAGCGGAACCTCCTCGATCCCCGCGATGGCGATGAAGGGAAGGGCCGAGAGCCCCGCCCCGTGCCGGAGGGCGTCAACCTGCTCGGCACTCCGCAGCGCATGACCGAGAACACAGATGCCGCGCGCCGTCGCTACGCCATCGGCCCGTTCGGCCAGGCCTGGCTCTGGGCCATCGGCATCGTGCTCACGGTGACCAGCGTCTACAAGGCCATCGCCGGCCCGCTGCTCGCCACTGCGCTGCCCACGACGAAGGGCGTGGTGCTCGGCTGGGTCACCGTGCCCGCGCGCACCATCACCTACATGCCGAAGATCGAGTACCAGGTCGACGGCACGACCTATCGGTTCGTCTCCGGCTCGACGGTGACCACCCTGACCGACGCTCCGACCACCGTGAGCGTGAGCTATGTGCCGTTCGATCCGTCCACCGCGCTGTGGAACACGAACCCGTGGTGGCAGTCGTTCAGCAACGTGTACCTCATGGTGACGCTGATCCTCGGCATCATCCTTCTCTGCGTCGCCGTCTACCAGTGGCGCATCCGCGGCTACTGGAAGCCGAGCTCGGCCGGCGCGGGACCCTCGTCGCGCCGGCTCCCGATTTGGCTCGGCATCGCGGGCATCGTCATCGGCGGGGCATGGCTCGTCTCCGGATACCTCGCGCCGGCATCGTGGTACATCCCGCCGGACCCGAACGCGGCCGCGGCCTTCATCCTCGCCATCGGCGTGGCACTGCTGACGTCCGGCCTGCACCGAAGCAGGGCCGGCAGTGCGGGAACGACTGGCGCGCGCTCTCGCGCTACGCCAGCGCCGGAATGACCTCCCGCTCGAACAGTTCGACGCCGCTGGTGTCGTACGCGAGCTCCGGGAAGTAGTGGATGCTGTACCCCATCCCGTGCGCAGCCCGCGTCTGCAGGCGCTCGGTCACCTGCTCAGGCGTGCCGTAGCCATCCGATGCCAGGTACTCCTGCTCGATGTGCTCGGCCCTCGCGTCACCGACGTGGGGACGCAGCCGGGCGATGACGGCATCCAGTCGCTCGCGCGCCTCGGCCTGCGTCGACCCGACGATGGTGTTGAAGTTCGACGACTGGGTGATCTCCTGGGGGTCGCGGCCCAGCCGGGCGCAGTGCTCGCGCAGCACGGAGAGCTTGTGGTCGAACTCATCGATCGTTCCGGTGAAGTTGGTGTAGTCGGCCGCCTGGGCCGCGATGCGCAGCGTGACCTTCTCGCCGCCGCCGGCGATCCACAGAGGAATGCCGCCTGGCTGCACGGGCAGCGGACGCACGATCGCGCCGTCCACGTCGTAGTGCCTGCCGTGCAGCGTTGCGGTTCCCGTCGTCCAGGCCTGGCGCATGATGTCGACGCCCTCGCCGAGCATGCGCAACCGGTCGGGCACCTCGGGGAACCCGTAGCCGTACGCCCGCCACTCGTGCTCGTACCAACCGCCGCCGATGCCCATCTCGACTCGGCCGCCCGACACGTGGTCGACCGTCGCGGCGACCTTGGCGAGGTAGGCGGGGTTGCGGTAGCCCATGCACGTGCACATCTGGCCGAGACGGATGCGCGAGGTCGATGCGCCGAACGCCGACATCAGCGTCCACGCCTCGTGGGTCGCTTCCTCGCTCGGCACGGGAGTGGTGTGGAAGTGGTCGTAGACCCACAGGGACTCCCACGGGCCGGCATCCGCTCGCTGCGCGAGGCCGCGCATCGTGGCCCACTGATCGGCCGGGTCGATGCCGACGAGGTCGAATCGCCAGCCCTGGGGAAGGAAGGTTCCGAATCGCATGCCCCCACGTTACGGCCGGGGCGTCGCAGGGCGGTTCGCGCGCGGCCACGCGCCTGCCAGGACGAGCGGGCTCAGCTCTCCGCGTCGACGGGGTCGACGAAGGTCGCCGCGCCGGCGATGGCGTCGAAGAACCGCAGCATGACCGTGGGAATGTCGCCCAGCTGCGTCGTCATGCTCACGAGCACGATCTGCTTCGAGTCGGGCACCGCGTACCAGTAGTCGGCGCGCAACCGCCGAAAGGTGATCCGCTCGCCGTCGTCGGTGGTGACCACCTCGACGGGAGCGTGCACGAGGCGAAGGATGCCAGAGCCCGCGTCCCCCACCCGCGTCGCGTCGTCGACACCCTCGACCTCCAGCTCCCGCAAACTGTCGAGCAGGGTGGCGGTCACGGCATCCGGCGCCGTGCCGACCGTCGGGGTCATGCGCAGGCCACGTGGCGAGTGCACGGTGATGGCGACGGGTACCGGCAGCCCGGAGATCTCCCTGCACACGAAGACGCGCTGCGCCTGCGCGTCGCGGGCGGCGGTCAGCACATCGGCGAACTGGTTGCGCACTTCACGGCGAGCGGTCGCGGCGTCGTCGGCGGCACCGATGAGCTCGCGGGCGACGCGCGAGAGCTGGCCCTCGGCATCCACCCCGTCGCGCACATCGAGCGAGACCCACCGGCCGAGCAGACGAAGCTCCAGCCGGGGGAGTGCGGCGCCCGTCATGACTCGGCGGCGATCCGCGTGATGTCCTCGGGCGTGACGCGGATGCTCGTGCCGGGGTCGTACTCCACGCCGAGGTCGTCGAAGACCGCCTTGGGAATGTCGAGCTCGGGATCGCTGGAGTCGAGATCGGGGTAATCGGAGGGCTTGCCTGGCACGAGGTAGAACACCACGTCGTGCTTGGCGACAGGGTCGTTGGCGATCGCCGCGGTCGAGGACCGCAGAGCGGTGATCATCGACTGCGCCGAGCTGTCGGGGATGAACAGGGTGATGAGCGTCGTCGTGTTCCACGGAGCGCCGGGATGCGACACGACGACGTTCACGCCCTGAACGCCCTGCGCCGAAGAGATGTGCTCCTTCACCGCCGACGCACTGCTCGCCGCGCATCCGGTCAGGGTCAGCAGTGCCGCGAGCACACCTGCCACGATGATCCCCCTGCTCGTCGCCTTCTTCATCGCTTGTACCTATCGGTGTAGACCTGCTCGTACGTGCCGTCGGCGTCGTTCGCGAAGAAGACCCGGTCTCCGTCGCGCACGGCGGGAGCCGTGGCGTCGGCGCCCTGCTCGTACATCGCTCCGTCGTGGATGCGCGTGTCGGTGAACCAGTGAGTCTGCCAGTTCGGCGACGCCTTCGCATCACCGGGACCGAGCCCGATGAACTCCAGGTGGTGCACGGGATCGAGCGTGTTGTCGAACTGCGTGACGCGCACATCGGGCCCGAGATCACTGCGGTACTTGTCGATCGCGCTGCCTGCCGTGACCACCGATTGCACCCTTCCGGAGTAGAGCGGGTTCGTGGCCATCTTGCCCGCCATCATGCCGCCGAGGCTCCAGCCGGTGAACATGATGGGTGCGTCGCTTTCGTCAACGCCCGCGCGATGCATGGCGTCGAGCACCGCCTTCTCGTATTCGCCGCGCATGCCCGGAAACATCGAGAGCAGAACGTCGGTGCTCAGGTCGTTGACGCCGTCGCCGTTCAGCGGGCTCCAGTATTGCGTGCTCGGCAGCTGCACGCGCCAGGCCACGACCTCGCCGTCGGCGTTCGTGATGGCCACCACGCTGATGTCGGTGGCGTGCTTCGCGGTGCCGTCGCCGTCTTGCTTGACGACCTGACCGATGAGATCGCCGTAGTCGTGCGCCGCGGCCGCACCGCTGCGCCGCGTGGTCTTCGTGTGCTCTGCGCCGTCGGGCGCGAGGTGCCTGGGGTTGCCGAACGACTCCTGAAAGAAGACCTTGAGCAGGATGCCCGCCACGGCAAGCGCGATCAGGGCCACGACGAAGGGCGCCAGCGGCCCGAGCAACGTGAGCAGCAGTGCTGACGCGGTGAAGACGAGCACGAGCTCCAACACGAAGATCAGCGCGTGCACGAGCGCTGCCAGTGCACCGAGCAGCGCGTGGACGATCGGGCCGACGATCTCGCTCACCCAGTGCGTGACGGCGGCCAGTGCGGTGACCACCTCGTCGAACTTCTGGTGCAGGTTGTCGAGCCAGCTGTCTTTGCCGTCGCCGATGACGTTCTCGATCGCGCGCACGGCGCGGTCCGCGGCATCCTCGCGGGCGCTGTCGTCGGCCTGCAGGGCGGCGATGACATCGCGCACGTTGTGCGCCGCGGTCTCCACCCGTTGCTGCGCCTCGCGCAGGTCGCGCCTGGCGTGTTCGACGATGTCGTCCGTCCCGCCTCCGTGCTCCTGGGTCCGCACGTCGTTCGCGGCATCGTCGACCGCGCTCTGGGCGAGATCCGCGTGCGCCGAGTCGGTGATCAACTGATGGATGTGCGTGCGCGCGCTGCGCTGGATCGGCTCGAGTTCGACGGCATACGTGGTGAGGGCGGAGGCGGTGCCCGCGTATCTGCGGTGGGCGCGGTTGAGTCCGTGCGCGACATCCGTCGCTTTCGAGCGGAGCGCGTCGACGGCCTCGCTCGTGGAGTCGTCGGCGAGGTTCTGCAGCGCCTTCGCGGCGTCGACGATGGCATCGGCTGTGGCCCCCAGCGTCGAGGCGCGGTCGTCGAGAAGCTGCGGGTCTCCGTCGAGCAGGTAGTCCCAGGCGTCGTGCACGGCCTGCTCGTTCACGTCGCGCCGCCCTGCGCGGGTGCGGCGGCGTGCTCCCCGAGCGAGCGGCCCAGCGACCCGTCGACCTCGGCGAAGGTGTCGTGGATCGCCTCGAGTCCCGAGAGCACGACGTGCATGCTCTGCAGCAGGAGCCCGCGGTGGTAGTCCCAGTTGTCGGCGAAGTCGCGCACCTTGCCTGCGACGCGCTGGTGCCCGGTCAGATCGGCCAGTTCGTGGGCACCGAGGTGCGCGTTCTCGAAGGCCGCCGTCGCCTGCGCCAGTCGTCGGCGGGCCGCATCGAGCTCGTGCAGATCGATCTTCAGGTCGCTCATCGCTCACCGCCGCGGCACGGGCGTTGCTGGGTCACGGCGTTCGGCATGGGCGGCCTCTCAGCTCTCGGGCGGCGGATGCGCGTGAGCCCTGTCCTGTCAGAACTCACAGCCACGAGACTACGGGGCCCTGTGCGCGGAGGCGATGGGCAGCGCTCCCCATGCGCGCCGCGCGCCGGCGATGCGCGCGTTCCGCGCGGCCGCGCCTACCGCATCAGACCGTGCTCGTTTGTCGCGACACGCGGCATCGGGTAAGCTAGGTCGGGTGTGCGCTCTGTGCGCGCTTGAACCGCGCCCGTCGCTCGGCGTCAGCCGAAGACGGAGCGGAACCGGCTCCTACCGAAACCACACTGTTTACGGGAACCCTGCTTCGGCGGGTCACCCCCACGGCATACCCACCATATGAAGAGGTCGCCCTCGGGCGACGTCGTGAACGAGGCCGCTCTTCTGCGGCGTCCGGTGGGTCGTGATGTGAAAACACCATCAACGCTGTCACCGTGCAGCACAACTAGGAGAAACAGTGCCAACAATTCAGCAGCTGGTCCGCAAGGGCCGCACGCCGAAGGTCGCGAAGACCAAGGCGCCGGCCCTGAAGGCCAACCCGCAGCAGCGCGGCGTGTGCACCCGCGTGTACACCACCACGCCCAAGAAGCCGAACTCGGCGCTCCGCAAGGTCGCCCGCGTCAAGCTCTCCAACGGCACCGAGGTCACCGCGTACATCCCCGGTGAGGGCCACAACCTGCAGGAGCACTCGATGGTGCTCGTGCGCGGCGGTCGTGTGAAGGACCTCCCGGGTGTTCGCTACAAGATCATCCGCGGTGCGCTCGACACCCAGGCCGTGAAGAACCGCAAGCAGGCTCGTAGTCGCTACGGCGCGAAGATGGAGAAGAAGTAATGCCTCGCAAGGGTCCCGCTCCCAAGCGTCCCGTCGTCGCCGACCCGGTCTACGGCGCGCCCATCGTCAGCCAGCTGGTCAACAAGATCCTGAAGGACGGCAAGAAGTCCCTCGCCGAGAGCATCGTCTACGACGCGCTCGAAGGCGTCGCCGCCAAGAACGGTCAGGATGCCGTCGCCACGCTCAAGAAGGCGCTCGACAACGTGCGTCCCACCATCGAGGTCAAGAGCCGTCGCGTCGGCGGTTCGACCTACCAGGTTCCCGTCGAGGTCAAGCCGCACCGCGCGAACACGCTCGCGCTGCGCTGGCTGACCAGCTACGCGAAGGCCCGTCGCGAGCGCACGATGACCGAGCGTCTCATGAACGAGATCCTGGATGCCTCCAACGGCCTCGGTGCCGCCGTGAAGCGTCGCGAGGACACGCACAAGATGGCCGAGTCGAACCGCGCGTTCGCTCACTACCGCTGGTAGCAGCTCGTTGGTAGTCGCAGTGTCCGGCCGCAGGGCCGGCACTGCGGCTGCCGCCCGGTCGTACGGAACATTCGCAGCCCGTTTCGGGTTGTATTCGTTGGACGCGCGAGGCGGCTGGACACCATACCCCGCCCCGTGCGCCGGCTGAGCCGGTACGGCAATCACACCAATCTTTCTCCGGAGGAATCCCCGTGGCACAAGACGTGCTCACAGACCTGAACAAGGTCCGCAACATCGGCATCATGGCGCACATCGATGCCGGTAAGACCACCACGACCGAGCGCATCCTGTTCTACACGGGCGTCAACCACAAGATCGGTGAGACGCACGACGGTGCTTCGACGACCGACTGGATGGAGCAGGAGAAGGAGCGCGGCATCACCATCACGTCCGCCGCGGTCACCTGTTTCTGGAACAAGAACCAGATCAACATCATCGACACGCCCGGTCACGTGGACTTCACCGTCGAGGTCGAGCGCTCGCTGCGCATCCTCGACGGCGCCGTCGCCGTCTTCGACGGCAAGGAGGGCGTCGAGCCCCAGTCCGAGACCGTGTGGCGTCAGGCCGACAAGTACAACGTTCCGCGCATCTGCTTCGTCAACAAGATGGACAAGCTCGGCGCCGACTTCTACTTCACGGTCGACACCATCATCAACCGCCTCGGCGCCAAGCCGCTGGTGCTGCAGCTTCCGATCGGCAGCGAGAACGACTTCGTCGGTGTCGTCGACCTGATCGAGATGCGCGCGCTGGTGTGGCCGGGCGACGCCAAGGGTGATGTCACCATGGGCGCCCACTACGAGATCGAGGAGATCCCGGCCGACCTCAAGGAGAAGGCCGAGGAGTACCGCGCCGCTCTGCTCGAGACCGTCGCCGAGACCGACGACGCGCTGCTGGAGAAGTTCTTCGGCGGCGAGGAGATCACGGTTCCCGAGATCAAGGCGGCGATCCGCAAGCTCACGGTCAACAACGAGATCTACCCGGTGCTGTGCGGCTCGGCGTTCAAGAACCGTGGCGTGCAGCCCATGCTCGACGCGGTCGTCGACTTCCTGCCGAGCCCGCTCGACGTTCCCGCCGTTCAGGGTCACGACGTTCGCGACCCCGAGAAGGTGCTGGAGCGTCACGCGGATGCCACCGAGCCGTTCTCCGCGCTGGTCTCGAAGATCGCTGTGCACCCCTTCTTCGGTCGCCTGACCTACATCCGCGTCTACTCGGGTCATCTCGACTCCGGCGCGCAGGTCATCAACTCGACCAAGCAGAAGAAGGAGCGCATCGGAAAGATCTTCCAGATGCACGCCAACAAGGAGATCCCGGTCGACTCCGTCACCGCCGGCCACATCTACGCGGTCATCGGCCTGAAGGACACCACCACCGGTGACACGCTGTGCGACCCGCACGACCAGATCGTGCTCGAGTCCATGACGTTCCCGGAGCCGGTGCTGAAGGTCGCCATCGAGCCGAAGACGAAGGCCGACCAGGAGAAGCTGGGCACGGCCATTCAGAAGCTGGCCGAAGAAGACCCGACGTTCCGCGTCGAGCTCGACCAGGAGACCGGCCAGACCGTCATCGGCGGCATGGGCGAGCTTCACCTCGACATCCTCGTCGACCGCATGAAGCGCGAGTTCAAGGTCGAGGCCAACGTCGGCAAGCCGCAGGTGGCCTACCGTGAGACCATCCGCAAGGTGGTCGAGAAGCTGGACTACACCCACAAGAAGCAGACCGGTGGATCCGGCCAGTTCGCGAAGGTGCAGATCTCGCTCGAGCCTCTCGAGGTCACGGCGGAGACGACATACGAGTTCGAGAACAAGGTCACGGGTGGCCGCGTTCCTCGCGAGTACATCCCCTCGGTCGACGCGGGCATCCAGGATGCCATGCAGGTCGGCGTTCTCGCCGGCTACCCGACCGTGGGTGTCAAGGCCATCCTGCTCGACGGCGCCTACCACGAGGTGGACTCCTCCGAGATGGCGTTCAAGATCGCCGGTTCGATGGCGTACAAGGAGGCCGCTCGCAAGGCCAACCCGGTCATCCTCGAGCCGCTGATGGCCGTCGAGGTGCGCACGCCCGAGGAGTACATGGGCGACGTCATCGGCGACCTGAACTCCCGCCGCGGCCAGATCCAGGCCATGGAGGATGCCCAGGGCGTCAAGGTCGTGCGCGCTCACGTTCCGCTGTCGGAGATGTTCGGCTACATCGGTGACCTTCGTTCGAAGACCTCCGGTCGCGCCGTCTACTCCATGTCGTTCGAGAGCTACGCGGAGGTCCCGAAGGCTGTCGCCGACGAGATCATCCAGAAGGCCAAGGGCGAGTAACGCCCTCTGCTGGTTGAGGAGCCGCGAAGCGGCGTCTCGAAACCAGACCCGGGTGAGCCGGACCCACGGTTCGGCTCACCCGAAAGATCACGTAACATAGAAAAGATCCCCGTAGAATGTCCGGTCGGTCGAAGCCGCCCGCAGCTTCTACACGAGAGTCCTGAGGAGGACCCACAGTGGCTAAGGCCAAGTTCGAGCGGACCAAGCCGCACGTGAACATCGGAACGATCGGTCACGTCGACCACGGCAAGACGACGCTCACCGCAGCTATCTCCAAGGTGCTCGCGGACAAGTACCCGTCGGATGTCAACGTCGTGCGCGACTTCTCGTCGATCGACTCGGCTCCCGAGGAGCGCCAGCGCGGCATCACCATCAACATCTCGCACGTCGAGTACGAGACCCCGAAACGTCACTACGCACACGTCGACGCCCCGGGCCACGCTGACTACATCAAGAACATGATCACCGGTGCCGCTCAGATGGACGGCGCGATCCTCGTGGTCGCGGCGACCGACGGCCCGATGGCTCAGACTCGTGAGCACGTTCTGCTCGCCAAGCAGGTCGGCGTCCCCTACCTGCTCGTCGCGCTGAACAAGGCCGACATGGTCGACGACGAGGAGATCCTGGAGCTCGTCGAGCTCGAGGTTCGCGACCTCCTGTCGAGCCAGGACTTCGACGGCGACAACGCCCCGGTCATCCGCGTCTCGGGCCTGAAGGCTCTCGAGGGCGACGAGAAGTGGACGCAGTCCATCCTCGACCTCATGGACGCCGTCGACGACTCCATCCCCGACCCGGTGCGTGACAAGGACAAGCCGTTCCTCATGCCCATCGAGGACGTCTTCACCATCACCGGTCGTGGCACGGTCGTCACGGGTCGCGCCGAGCGCGGCACGCTGAAGATCAACTCCGAGGTCGAGATCGTCGGCATCCGCCCGACGCAGAAGACCACGGTCACGGGTATCGAGATGTTCCACAAGCAGCTCGACGAGGCGTGGGCCGGTGAGAACTGTGGTCTGCTTCTTCGTGGCACCAAGCGCGAGGATGTCGAGCGCGGCCAGGTCGTCGTGCAGCCGGGTTCGGTCACGCCGCACACGAACTTCGAGGGCACCGCGTACATCCTGTCCAAGGACGAGGGTGGACGTCACAACCCGTTCTTCTCGAACTACCGCCCGCAGTTCTACTTCCGCACCACCGACGTCACCGGCGTCATCACGCTGCCCGAGGGCACCGAGATGGTCATGCCCGGCGACACCACCGACATGACGGTCGAGCTGATCCAGCCCATCGCCATGGAGGAGGGCCTCGGCTTCGCCATCCGCGAGGGTGGACGCACCGTGGGTGCCGGTACGGTCACCAAGATCATCAAGTAGTCTCCCTACTTCGATCTCGAAAGGGGTCGGGCCTTCGGGCCCGACCCCTTTTTAGTGCGCGCGGAGCGGCTCGTCTTCTGCCCCCCGCACTGGGGACCGCTCAGATGATCAAGATTTGATTACAACTCACTTTTGTACTAGGGACCTGCATAGTGTGAGGAATCGTCGTGTTATATACCGACGGCGTCCCGACGGTGGGGTCGAGGCGAGTCCCGATCAATCAAGGTGGCTCTGATGCGTGACCGGCGGAATCCGTTCCTTCGCAAGACCAACGAGGAGAAGGGGCGGTCTCGGCACCGCCGCACTCGGGAACCCGGGTATTGGAATCGACGTCAGGCGTTCCTCGCCTTCGTCACCGCGCCCGTGCTTGCGATCGGCGTCGCCGTCGGCGGCCTGAGCCTGCCGGCGTATGCGGCCGACGTGAACCCCACGCCGACGGACACGTCGAGCTCGACCCCGACGGACACGCCATCGAGCACGCCGACGGACACCTCGTCGTCGACGCCGAGCGACACGTCGTCGAGCACGCCGACGGACACGTCGTCATCGACGCCGAGCAGCTCGCCGTCTCCGAGCCCGTCGCCATCGCAGACCTCGAGTCTGAAGACCCAGTCGCTCCAGAGCACACAGAACGCCATCACTCCGCTCGCCGCGACCGCGGACTGTACGACCAACTGCGCGGCGCTGACGGTCACCAATACGGTCGTCAACACCGGCGGCGGCACGGCGGGCGTCGGTGACTGGACCCTGGTGGCCACTCAGGGAAACAACACTTACGATTTCAACTCGGGCGACTCCCACAACGTTCCGCAGAGCAACACGTACACACTGACGGCGACGGCGACGGCAGCAATCCAGCTGAACTACGCGACCACGTTCACCTGCAGGACCAGCGGTGGAGGCGGAACGAGCTTCACGACGACGGCGCCGTTCACCGTGACGTTCGGGTCAAGCACCGGACGTTCAGCCGCGTGTACCTTCACGCAGACCTACAAGGCGCCTGCCTCGATCGTCATTCACGCGAGCGGCACCCGCACCGCGGGCACGAACGCAGGCAACGCGCCTGACGGCACGAAGTTCCAGGCCGTCGCAACGACGGGCAACCCCGGCACCTTCACCTGCACGACCACAGCAGGCACCTGCACGATCTCCGTTCCCGCCGGTTACAAGTGGAACGTCTCCGAGGTCAGCACGCCCTCGGGCTGGTTCCCGCTCACGACCATGTCGTACGGCACCTCGAGCACCGTGAACTCGACCACGTACCAGTTCCAGACCACGACGCTGAACTCGGGTGGCACGCAGAACGTGCCCGGCCCGACCAGCGGCACGTGGAGCGCCAACGGAACATACGCCGACGCACTGCACAGCGGCAACGACTTCAGCGGCACGATGGCGGTCGGTCTCGACGACAACAGCATTCCCCAGAAGTGCGGCCTGAACATCGCACTGGTTCTCGATCAGTCCGGTTCGATGGCGGACAACAGCAAGGAGGCGAACCTGATCGCCGCCGCGAAGCAGGTCGTCTCGGGTCTGCAGAACACGCCGTCGACGATGTCGGTCTATCCCTTCGCAGACACGGCCAACACGCCTCTGCTGAACAAGTCGCTCGGCAACGCGGCGGATGTCGCCTCGCTGAACAGCTTCATCGGCGGGCTGAGCCCCAACGGATCGACGAACTGGGACGACGGGCTGTACAACGTCGCGAAGTCATCGACGACCTATGACCTGGTCCTGTTCCTGACCGATGGTGCCCCGACGACGTACTCGCCGAACGACAGCGGAAATGGGCAGAGCTCGTACTTCCAGTACGTGGAGCAGGCAGTGGCATCGGCCAACGCCATCAAGGCGAAGGGGTCGGCCCTCATCGGCATCGGCATCGGGCTGAGCACCACGGCAGGCGGGTCAGCGAACCTCGCCGATGTCACCGGTCTCAGCGCCGGTGATCCTTCGAACCCGACGTCGAGTGCCAACTACTACGCATCGACGAGCAGCGGTTTCGGAGCGCTTCTGACCACGTTGGCCACGCAGGGATGCACCGGCCAGGTGAACATCCAGAAGCAGGTTCTCGACACGAGTGGCAATGTCATCGACAACTCGGCCGACACCAACAACTGGACGTACAACGTCACGACGAGCACGACCGGTGCGACGGTTCAGTCGCCGGTGACCACGGCGCAGTCGTCGGGCAAGAACGGTTACGCTTCGTCGAACATCACGTTCCCCAGCAGCGGCAGCGCATCAGTGACGGTCTCGGAGAACACCTCATCCGGACCGGCCGGCTACGCCTTCAACAACGCGGTCTGTACCTTGACGCCGATCGGTGGAGGCACGCCGACCACGGTGAAGAACACGGCAGGACAGGCGTCGGTGACCTTCACCGCCACCACGACCTCAACGGTGAGCTGTGTCTTCCAGAACAAGCAGATCCCGACCTATACCGTCACAGTCAACAAGACGTGGGAGAACTGGAACTCCGGTGACTCTGCGGCGTTCACCGTCAACGGGAAGGCGCTGCCCAACTCGCCGGTGTCCGCCGGAAGCGGCACGCAGTCGCTCGGAACGAGCGCCGGGTACGCATCGGGAACGGCGATGACCGTGAATGAGGCGTTGACTGCTCCGGGCGCCGCATACACCCAGTCGCTGAAGTGCACGTACTCCCAGAACGGCAGCACGGTGACGGTGAGTCCGCTCCAGAACCCGAGCACGGGCGTCTGGACCTTCTCGATGCCGGCGGCGAACGTCACGTGCGCGGCCGACAACAACAACGCCACGCACACTGTGACGCTGCAGAAGCAGTGGATCAACGGTGTCCCCGGTGACAAGACCAACCTCACCGTCAACGGCGACGCCAGCACGAAGAACACCTCGACAGTCGGGTCGACGCCCAGCTTCACCGACACGACCAATGTCGTGAAGGAGCTGAACGTTCCGGTCGGCTCGAGCGTCGCGATCACCGAGGCCCTTCAGAGTTCCAACGGCGGCACGTACTCCGCGAACTGGTCGTGCACAAGCGGCACGCCCACGAGTGGAACCGGGTTCAGCGGTTCGTTCACGATGCCGAACCAGGACGTGACCTGCACCATCGCGAACACCAACGGCACGGCCACGGTGAACCTGTACAAGAACTGGAGCGGCGCGATCGGCGGCGACGTGTCGACCATCTCGATCAACGGACCGGGATCGCTCGACGACTCGCACAACTCGACCGTGCCGGCTGCCGGCGGCACCTACAACGACACCACGCCGGCGACGGTGAGCGTGCCGATCGGCAGCGACGTGACGGTCAGCGAGACGATGGCCAACAACGACGGTGCGTACACGACCACCCTCGTGTGTGCAGGAGCGCCGGTCACCACGACCGACTCCAACGGCACGAAGTCGTACACCTTCCAGGTGAAGGCGAACACGAACTGCACCTTCACCAACAGCAACGGCAGTGCGCCCATCACGCTCTCGAAGCTGTGGGACACGTCGATCGCCAATGACACCGCCGGTCTCACGATCTCGGGCAGTGGCGTCACAGGGGCAACGGGTGCGATCGCGGTCGCCGACGGAACCCTGGGGCAGGTCTCGAGCCAGAAGGCGACAGCGAACGCCACTCTCGGCAGCACCGTGACGATCGCGGAGGTCGTTCCGGCCGCCGGCCACACGAATGTGGGCACCTACCAGACGGTCGGCTACACCTGCGAGGACCAGAGCGGCAAATCGATCACCGTTTCCGTCGTCAACGGGTCTTACCAGATCACGGTGCCCAAGACAGCCACCTCGGTCAGCTGCCAGGTGGAGAACAAACTGAGCACCGCATCCGTCACGCTGAAGAAGACGTGGATCAACGGAATCGGTGGCGACTCCGCGACGGTCTACCTCGACGGCACCCCGTACAGCGGGCTCTCCACAGTCGGCGGCACGGTCGGTTCGGTGGTGGCCACGCAGACCGATGTGTTGGCGAACAAGGTTCAGGTCGCTCTCGGGACCACGATCGGTGCACATGAGACTCTCGGCACCAATCGCGGCGGCTACAACGAGGCCGTCTCCTGTGTCGACTCCAACAACGACCCGGTGACCGTCGTTGTCGCCGGAGGGGTGACGTGCACGGTGACCAACACCGCGAAGCAGAGCACGGTGACCCTGCAGAAGAAGTGGCAGGGCGGCGTCAAGATCGGCTCCACGGGTGACTCCGAGACCCTGCAGATCGCACCGCAGGCCGGTTTCGGCACCGCGGCCAGCACCACTGCGACTGTGGGAACGAACGGCCAGGTCGACAGCACGCCGTCGGCGAGTGTCAGCACGAAGGTCATCGGCGGCGGCACCGTGGCTCTCAGCGAGACGCCGGGCCTGACCAACTACGCCCAGTACAACGGCACCCTCACCTGTTCGAACAACGTGACGGTGAAGGACGGCGCATTCACGGCGCCGACGGACGGCTCCGACGTCACCTGCACCTATGTCAACACGCCCAAGGCGTCTACGGTCACCTTGACCAAGAACTGGCAGGGCGGCGTCAACGGTGACACGGCGGCGCTGCAGATCATCGTGAACGGCGCCACGCCGGGAACCAATACCTCGACCTACAACGGCACCAACGGCATCGACGCCGGGCATGCCGCAGTTGCGCAGATTCCGCAAGGCACCGTCGTGACCCTCGCCGAAGTGCTCGGCGGCAAAGGCACCAACGGATCACCGCTCGGCAGCTACGCGGCGACCATCGACTGCGGCAGCGGTTCTGTCGCACTCGGTTCCGGTGGATACAACGCCACGGTTCCTCAGGGGGGCCTGAGCTGCACGATCACGAACACGCAGAACACGCACACGGTCACGCTGAAGAAGGACTGGACCGGTTCGATCGCCGGTGACTCGACCAACCTCAGCATCAACAACGGAACGGCGGTGAAGGCGACCACCACGGGCGGTGACTTCACCAGCACGCAGCAGGCAACGGCATCCGTCGGCGTCGGCTCGACCGTGAACCTCGCGGAGTCGACTGCGGGACCGAGCGGCAGCTACACCAGCTCGCTGACGTGTGACAACGCGACGCCAACGGGCGGCTCGTTCACGATGCCCGACAAGGACGTGACCTGCACGTTCCACAACGCCAACAAGACGGTGAACGTGGTGCTGCAGAAGGCATGGGAGAACTCACACGCGGGCGACACCACGGTGCTGCACCTGACGGAGACCGCTCCTGGTTCGGCGTCGGATGACTCGAGCACGGTGACAGCACCAGAGACGAGCGAGACCGCAACGATCGACAACGTGCCGGTCGGAGCGTCGCTGAAGGGAAGCGAGACGCTCGGCGCCGACAATGCGGCGAGCTACACGCAGACCCTGACCTGCGACAACGGAGTCACCGTCGCCGCTGACGGAAGCTTCAACATCCCGAAGACCGTCACCGCAGGCAGCACGGTCACGTGCACGCTCGAGAACAGTGCGACCAAGGCCACGGTGTGGCTGTACAAGTCGTGGGTCAACGGCGTCGCGAATGACACCGCCAACCTGCTCATCACCGGTGGAGAGTACTTCACCCCGTGGATGTCCACGGCTGTGGGCGGCAACCAGGTCGACAGCGGAAACAGTGGAGCGAGCGCCGGCACGTACACCGGTTCGACAGTGCACCTGAAAGAGGGGGTCACACACGGTGCGGTCGGCTACACCTCGACCCTCGAATGCAAGAACGGCGACAACGTCGTGTCCCTCGGCAGCACGGACGACCAGGGTACGAGCCTGACCATCCCGAAGGACGCCACGACCGTCATCTGCCGGTACACCAACACCGCGCAGTCCGGCACGATCACACTGCACAAGACCGTGAACAACACGCACGGCGGCAGCGCGCTCAAGACGGCTTGGACGCTGACGGCGGCCGGTCCGAGCAACACCAGCGTGACGGGCAAGGACGGCGACGCATCGGTGACCGATGTGGTCTCCCCGGTCGGCACCTACACGCTGAGCGAGAACCCGGGCAACTCGGCCGCGTACACGCTCAGCAACCTGGTGTGCACGAACAATGGGAAGGCCATGTCGGGAGTCGGCGTCGACAACCCCAGCTTCACGCTGGCGGTCGGCGACAACGTGGACTGCACGTTCACCAACCAGGACCAGCCGGCGCACCTCACGCTGAAGAAGGACGTCGATGAGACACAGGCGGGAGGCAACGTCACCGCGAAGGACTTCACGTTGACGGCGACCCCGATCAAGATCACCGGTCAGGGCACGGTCTCCGGCAACGGAGATCCGACCACGGCCGGTGGCGTCAACAACGTCGCGATCTTCGCGGGCCAGTACACGTTGAGTGAGTCCGGACCCGCGGGCTTCGTCGCCGGCACCTGGACCTGCACCGGCGGCAGCGTCGGAGCAACCGATCCGACGACGCACACCGCCACGCTGACCGTCGCGAACGGGCAGAGTGCATCGTGCGAGATCACCAACACCGCCATCCAGCCGAAGCTGACCCTGGTGAAGGATGTCGCGTCGAGCGGCGACTTCACCGGTGCGGGCCAGCCCTCCGACTGGACCCTGACGGCCGATGGCCCGACCAAGGTCACCGGCGCGGGCGGCTCGGACTCGATCGTCAACCAGGGCGTGAAGGTCGGCACGTACGACCTGAGCGAGCTGGCGGACGGCACCTACCGCACGCAGGGTTACACGCTGACTGATCTGACCTGTGTCGACAACAACACGAAGCAGACCATCGACGGCATCGATGTCGACAACCCGTCGGTCGACCTGACCGAGGGCGACAACGTCACCTGCACGTTCACGAACACGCCGACACCGGCGAAGTGGACGATTGCGAAGACCAGCGACAAGGGTCTGAGCGTGATGCCGGGTGACACGATCGGCTACACGGTCACCATCACCCACGACCCGACGACGTCGTGGCCGGCGCTGCCGCTGTTCGCCTCCGCGGAGAACATCGACCCGCTGACCGGGCTCGGGGACGCCACCTACAACGGCGACGTCGCTGTGACGAACGGTGGGAGCGTCTCCCTCAACTCCGCGGGAGCCGATCAGGGTGTGTTCTTCAACCTGAACAGCTACACCGGCGTCGACTTCTCGCAGTCGTTCGTGGTGACCTACTCCTACACGGTCAACAAGGATGCCTGGGGCGTGTCGCTCTACAACGCGCTGACACCGCCGCCGAACTTCACCTGCGTCGGCGACAACAACTGCTCGACGACGAGTGACACTCCCGACCTGGTGCTCTGGAAGACGTCGGAGGTGACGGCCGGCAACGACCCGAACAACAACGACCAGGTGCTGCCCGGCGGACAGATCACGTACACGCTGCACGCGTACAACTACACCGATGCAGATCTCCCTGCCGGTCAGACCGAGACGGACGACCTGAGCGGCGTGCTCGACCACGCCACCCTGGACACCCCGCTTCCCGATGGCCTGGCGTTCGACGGCGACCACACGCTCACGTGGACGCTGCCGGCGATCGACGCAGACGGCACCGCTGAAGTCTCGTTCACGGTGACAGTCGACAGCACCGATCCGGGACCGGACGGCGCCGACCTGGTCAACACCATGGAGCCCGGCACCGTCGGCTACTGCCTCGGTGAGGTCGAAGCCGAGGTCTACTCGCCCGGCGACGTGCAGAACGACTTCCCGGAGGACGGCTCGAGCTGCACGACCACGACCCACGAACCGCACCTCGACCTGGGCATCACCAAGTCGGCGCTGCAGGACGGTGAGCACTTCACCGGTCCGGTGGATGACGACGCCGGCGCCACGAGTGAGTACGAGTACTCGCTCGAGGTGGCGAACAACAGCGACGAGGCGGTCGGAGCATCCACCGTGACCGACGCGCTGCCGAGCGAGATCTCGCTCGACACCACGCAGGGCACGAACGGCTTCTCCGACATCCCGGCCGGCTGGACGCCGAGCTACGATGCGACGACCAACACCGTGACCATCGCGATCGCCTCGATGGGGCTGGGTGAGACCGACACGATCACGTTGTTCGTGAAGGTCAACCCGGTGACGGAGACCGCTCCGATCGTGCAGCCCGGTGAGGACGGCCCTGCTCCGGTGACACCGCCGGCCGACATCTCGAACACGGCGTGCGTGAGCATGCCGAACGACATCGACCCGACGAATGACTGCGGCACCGCCACGGTCACTCAGAAGGCAGTCGACGCCAACGTGTGGGTGCAGTGCAAGGCGGACATCCCGTACCTGCACTACGACATCCAGACGACCGACAACGTGTCGAGCGATCCGGTGACCCTGCTCTGGACGGCGAACCAGCCGGGTCAGGGTGGCGTGCCCAGCACCGACCTCCCGCCGGATCCGGCATCACTCACCAAGACGCTGCACAGCGGCGACTCCGGCTCGATCCTCTGGCCGGGTGGTGCGGTGAACCCGCAGGGCATCGGCATCGGGTTCCCAGGCTGGCGGCCCATCCAGGAGTCGGACTATGTGAACGGCGTCCTGGTGCTTCCGGACCCGAGCGTGCCGGCCTTCGCAGGCCTGGTCTACGACCCGACCCATGTGGCGACGGATGCCTGGCGCTACCAGTCCACGGTGACGGTGTCGGTCAACCCGACCGCGACCTACATCGTGAACTACCCGGAGGCGACAGCGGCCTGTGCCGTCGCCCGTGAGACCCAGGTGGGCTTCACCAAGACCGCGAGCGTGACGAACACCACACCGGGTGGCTCGTTCACGTACTCGATGGCAGCGCACAACCTCAACCTGGGCGCCGCGAGCCCGGTCACGATCAAGGACCCGATCCCGTCGGACATCAAGGTCACCAAGATCGAGACCAGCACCACGGCGTTCCCGCGCTGGCAGGACTGCGCGGTCACCGGAACCGACGCCAACGGTTACGGCGGCACGCTGAACTGCACGCTCTTCGGAGACATCTCACTGAGCGCGCCGAGCACACCGGCGGTCAACCTCTCGGTGAGCGTGCGGCCCACGACGACCGCGACCAGCATCACGAACACGGCGACGCTGTGCTTCAAGAACATGGACAACGCGAGCGAGACGGGCTGTGAGGATGCCAGCGCCACGGTCTACCTCAACGGTGGCAGTCCTCTCGCCGATACGGGTTCCAACATCTGGTCGCTGCTCGGCTGGGCCGGCGGGTTGCTCGTGGTGGGCACCGCGCTCATGGGTTGGCTGTGGCGCCGGCGCCGCGACGAGGGTGAGCTCGAGTAGGAGCTGACCCGAACCGACCAGGATGCCCCGTTGCAGCACATGCTGCGGCGGGGCATCCGCTGATGCGCTCCGAAGGCCTTTGGGAACCTGTTGTTCGCCTGAGCACCCGCCTATGCTGAAGGATATTCATTTCGAGTTGAGGGGATCCCGTTCGATTGCGACGGTGACAGCTCGAATGGCGAGGGGTGGCTCGTGATGCCGAAGCGGTCCGATCGGTTTCTGCGTTCGTCGAGACGCGGCACGAGTCCTCTGCCGTCGCTCGGCGCCGACGGCAGACCATCGTTGCGGATGAAGCTCGCTCTGATGATCACTCCGGCCGTCGTGGTGACGATCGCGTTCGGCGGGCTGAGTCTTCCGGCGCACGCGGACGACGGCTCATCATCGACGGGCGCGCAGGCAACGCAGTCCGGCAACGATGCGACCGCCACAGGCACGCCGACCGATTCGCCGAGCTCGAGTCCCTCGAGTACCACCCCGACGGACGATGCGACCGCGAGCCCCACGAGCTCGCCTCCTGATTCGCCGTCAGCGACGCCGACCGAATCCGGCTCATCCTCGGCGACGAGCACGCCCGCCCCGACAGATCCCTCAACACCCGAGCCGACGCAGAGCGGGGGCCCGAAGCTCAAGGCACAGGCGATCACTCCGCTGGTCGTGCCCGCCCCCACGGCGACGACCTCGGTGGTGACGGTCAAGGTCGGCGGAGACCGCAGCGGCGTCACGGGCGTGACAAGCCTGGCCGGTGTCACCCTGGGCCTGTATGCGGCTCAGACCGGAGGCGCCGCGCTCTTCACGTGCGTGTCGGACGCAGACGGCGACTGCAACTTCACCGTCACGGCGACGGGCCCTGGTGGGACCAACCGCAACAAGCAGTTCTGGGTGCGCCAGGCGAGCACAGGCGTGCCGACCGGCTGGGTCGCCAACACGTCACTGCGTACAGGGAACGGCGACGGCACGGGCAGCCAGTCGACTCCGTACGCCTTCCAGACTCCCGCTCTTCTGGGCGGTCAGACCTACAGCTCGACGCAGACCGGCAGCAACGGGTTCATGCTGGGATCCGGCAACACGACCCGGCTGGCCTCGGGCGGCATCTGGCAGCAGTCACGGGCGAATCCCACTCTCATTCAGCAGTGCGGTCTGAAGGTGGCCCTCGTGCTCGACCTCTCCGGGTCGGTCGGCGATGACATCGGCGACCTGAAGGGCGCTGCCGACACGTTCACCGATTCGCTCGTCGGCACGGCGTCGAGCATGGCGTTGTTCTCCTTCTCCACGCTGTCGCCGGCAAGCGGAGCGACGCAGAACTACCCCGGTCTGATGCCGGTGACGACACAGGCGCAGGCGAACGCCTTCCAGTCTCTCTATGCGGACTGGACCTCGGGCGGCGGCACGAACTGGGATCGCGGTCTCGCCTCGGCGGCGGCGAACGCCTCCGACTACAACGTCGTCGTCGTCATCACCGACGGCAGCCCGACCTACTACAACGACCCGCAACAGGGTCCAGGCAACTTCACCCGTGCGCGCGAGGTGGAGAACGGCATCTTCTCCGCGAATGAGATCAAGTCCGACCTGACGACGCGCGTGATCGCAGTGGGCGTGGGGAGCGGGGTCTCCAGCGCCTCGGCTGCGCTCAACCTCGCGGCCATCTCGGGTCCCGTCGCCTACAACGGGTCGAACACGGCTGCGGCCGACTATTACCAGACCGACAACTACGGCGAAGTGGGCACAGCCCTCCGCAACCTGGCACTGGGCAACTGTGCGGGCACCGTCTCCGTGGTGAAGGAGGTCGTACCCAGCACAGCGCCTCCCGGCTCGACCGACGGAGCCCAACCGGCAGGCGGATGGACGTTCGACGCGAGCGCTGACAACGGCGTGACCGTGTCCCCGAGCACAGGAGAGACGGCATCCGGCACCGGCGCCATCGGGTTCGGCCTGGCGTTCCCCGGAGGCACACCGAGTGCCGACTTCACAGCGACGGAGACACAGCAAGACGGCTTCACCCTGCAACAGGTGTCGGGCATGAACGCGGTCTGCACGGACCTGAACACCGGACTGGCGGTCACGGTGCGAAACTCGGGCAGCCTCGGATTCACGGCCAGAGTGGGCTCCGATCAAGCAGTGAGCTGTACGGTCTACAACCGCGCGGCCAGCCCCACAGCAGATGTCACGCTGTCGAAGCAGTGGGTCATCAACGGGCAGACATATGCCGATCCGAATCAGCCCGCCGCATTCCTGGCCAGCGCCACCCTCACCGGTCCAGGAAGCGTCGGTGCGACTCCTCAGCCGTGGAATGTGGTGCGCACGGGCTATTCGGTGAACGACACCGCACAGATCGACGAGAACACGACGATCATCGGTCCCACGCTGTGCACGGTCGACTCGTCGAAGGTCACCTCGGTGAACGGCGCCACGACGGATGCCGCGCTGCCCTATACGGCCACCCTCACGCAGGAGCACAACACGGTCACGGTGACCAACACCGTCACCTGCGACACGAAGCTCACGCTCGTGAAGCAGGTGCAGGGCGGTGATGCGGACCCCTCCGAATGGACCTTGACCGGGATCGCCCCTGACGGCGCGCTTCCGGGGCCGAGCGGACACAGCGGGGTGTCGGCATCCGTGACTCCTAACGTCACGTATCAGCTCGCAGAGAGCGGTGGTGATCCGCTCTACAAGCAGGTCGACGAGCGCACCAACCTGCAGTCGAACCCGCTGTCGACGGGCTCGATGACGTGTGTGCAGGTCGATGCCGAGGGAAACGTCATCGCGGGTTACAGCGACGGTATCAATGGCGGGGTGAGCGTGCCGCTCGGCTTCAGCGTGCGGTGCACCGCCGTGAACCAGACCGCGACCCTCATTCTCGAGAAGCAGGTGATCAACGACAACGGCGGGTCGGCCGTGCCGGGCGACTGGCAGCTGACCGCAACGCCGACCGGCACAGTGCCTTCCGGAGTCGTGGCGCAGACCGTGACGGGCTCGCTCGTCGGCGAATCGTTCAACGTTCTGCCCGGCCAGACCTACGCGCTCTCCGAGCAGGGCCCTTCCGGCTACACGCAAACCGCCTTGACGTGCAGCGTCAACGACGGTCCCTTCACTGCCGATTCCGCAGCGACAGTCAGTCTCGACCCGCTCCAGACCGTGGTCTGCCGCTTCGTGAACGATGACGTCGCTCCGACGCTGAGCCTGGTCAAACAGGTCGGCGGCGAAGTGGTACCCGCGACGAACTGGACGCTGACGGGGGCGCCGGCGAGCGGTGACTCGCCGACCGTCACCGGCAACGGCTCCGCGGGGCCGACCGCGGTGTCCGCTGGCGTCGACTACGACCTGAGCGAGGCACCGATTTCGGGCTTCGACGACAGTCAGTTCGAGGCGGGGGACTGGGTCTGCACCGACAGTTCAGGCGGATCCACCACGGTGCAGGCCGGCGACACGACGGGCACCGCCACGCTCAGCGCGCTGAACCCGGGGCAGGTCGTGACGTGCACCATCGAGAACGACGCCGTTCAGCAGGGGGTCACGATCGACAAGACCGTGCACAGCACCACGCAGAACGCCGACGGCTCGTGGACCATCGTCTACGACATCACGGTCACCAACGCGAGCACCTACGTGGCGACTGCATACGACCTCACCGACTCGCTCTCGTTCGGAACGGGCATCACGGTGAACAGCGCGAGCTGGACCGGTCCCACAAGCGGCACGTTCAGCGGCACCGATGCGGTGCTCACCAGCACGCGGGAGTTGGCGGCGGCGGCGAGCGACGTCTTCGTCGTCACCGTGAACGCCACGGTCGCAGACTCCGCGTGGACCTCGGGCAGCACGAAGTGCACGGAGGAGGGCGGCGGCTTCTACAACGAGGCGACTGCGCTGTCGAACGACCGCACCGTCTCCGACGACGCCTGCTCGGAGCCCACACCGCCCACCCCGACACCCACGCCCACTCCGACCGGAACCACTCCGCCGCAGGCCGGCAACCTTCCCGGCACCGGCTCCGACATCTGGCCGTTGGTCGGCGGGGGAGGCGTGCTGGTGGTCATCGGCGCGGCACTGATGAGCCTGCTGTGGTGGCGCCGTCGCAACCGAGGTGAGCTCGGGTAGCGGCTGAGCCGCACATCCGTGCGTCACGATCCGCCTCTCGCGGAGGATCCGCACTCACGCCGAAGGGATGACCCGCTCCGCCCAGTTGGCAGCAGGCGAGCCCTTGCACACACCGGTTGGACAGGATGCCGCGCGAATGTACCCATGAATGGGGACGGCGTGCGGCGCCTGCTCCGAGAGAGATCGCAGGTTGAAACTCGCTGTGCCTGATTGACTTGACGGATGCCCGACACCCCCGAATCGCGGCGTGAGCTGCGGGAGCGCGAACGCGCCGAACGCGAGCGCGCGGAACGTGCGGCTGCTGAGAGTGCGCGTGCAGAGCCTGAGCCGACGGAACGTGAGCCGGCCGATGGCTTCGCCGAGCTCCTCGGAATGGACGACACACCGGACACCGGGCACCGCCGCAAGCGTCGACGGCCGCTGCTGAAGAGCGCAAGGCTGTGGGTGCCGGTCGGAATCGTCGTTGTGGTGCTCGGGGTTGTCGTCGTCGGTGCATTGCTGGTGCCGAAGGCGTTGACGGCCAGGAGTGAACTCGAGGCGGCGATTCCGCTGGCGAAACAGGTCGAGGCGGGGATGCTGTCCGGCAACACGGCCAGTGCTCAGAGCGCGGCGAAGACCATGCAGCAGCACACGTCGAAAGCCGCCTCCGCCACCGACGGCATCCTCTGGCGATCCGTGGAATGGGTGCCTGTGATCGGAGCGAACCTGCACGCGGTGCGGGTCGCCGCAGACTCGGCGAACACGGTGGCGGCGAATGCGGCGGTGCCGGCATCCGCTCTCTCACTCGATTCGTTCAAGCCGCAGAACGGTCGCATCAACGTCGAGGCGATCAGCAAGGTCACGAACACGGTGAACGGTGCGGCGAAGGCCGTCGACGCAGCGCAGGCTGACCTGCGTACGGTCGACACGTCGGGGCTCATCGGGCCGGTGAAGTCCGGAGTGCAGCAGCTCTCGTCTGCGCTCGACTCGTTGGCGCCGCAGCTCAGGGGTGTGCAGACCGCCGTGAAGGTGCTCCCCACCGCGCTCGGCGAGCATGGCACCAAGCACTACCTGATGTTGTTCGAGAACAACGCCGAGACGCGTGGCTGGGCGGGAAACCCGGCGGCTCTGCTTCTGGTCACCGTGACCGACGGAGCGATCTCGATCGACGCCCAGGCGAGCAGCAGTGACTTCGACAACGGCCTCGCCCAGCCGATCGTCGCGCTCGACCCCTCGATGGAGGCGCTCTATGGGTCGAAGATCGGCCGCTACATGCAAGACACCACCACGCCAGCCGACTTTCCGACCACGGCGAGGCTGATCAGCGCGTTCTGGAAGCAGCACTCGAGCACACCCATCGACGGCGTCATGTCATTCGATCCGGTGGCGCTCAGCTATCTGCTCAAGGCCACCGGCCCCATCAAGCTGAGCACCGGTGACGTGCTCACCAGCGACAATGCGGTTCAGCTGCTGCTCAGCCAGGTGTACTTCCGATACAGCGATCCGAAGATGCAAGACGCCTTCTTCGCTGCCGCGGCGGCATCGGTGTTCGACACGGTCGAGAAGGGCAATCTGCAGACGATGCCGATGCTCACTGCGCTGAGCCAGGCCGTCACCGAGCACCGTCTGCTGTTCTGGAGCGCGGATGCCGCGGAGCAGAAGCTCATCGCTCCGACGGCGCTCGCAGGCACGCTGCCCGCCACCAATGCCAAGACCACCGGCGTCGGCGTCTTTCTCAATGACACGACCGCGGCGAAGCTCGACTATTACCTTTACCCGTCGGTGACCGTCACGAGCAACCGATGCACGGCGTCGAAGCCCACGCTCACCAGCACGGTCGTGCTCGACGACAAGACGCCGGCGAACGCGGTGAGCACGCTCCCCTCCTACGTCATCGGAGTCTTCTACAACGGCCGCACGGCCATCGATGTCACGCTGTACGGCACGGTCGGTGGCACCATGAGCGACTACAAGGTCAACGGGCAGGCGGTGAAGCCCACTTACACGGGGCAGAACCTCGGGCGACCGGTGGCGAAGATCTCCGTGCTGCTGTCGCCGGGGGAGAAGCTCTCGGTGAGCTACACGATGACCGGCGGATCCGGCAGCCACGGCCCGCTGAGCGTGTACACGACGGCACTCGCACACCCAACGCCCGTCACCCTCACGACGCCGGGCTGCGGGGCGGACGGGAAGAGCAGCAAGTAGGCGTCGGCGACGCTACGCCGGAGTTTCCTGAGGGGCAGTGACCCGGGCGTCCTTGTGCCCGGGGAACACCACCCAGTGGTACAGCACGAACCGCACCAGCACCACGATGCCGATGCTCACCACGTTGACGATGTTGACGACCAACGGACCGCGGCCGAACATCCACTCGCCCGCCCACACGATGGCCACGCCCAGACCAGTGCAGAGCGCGTTCACGATGAGAAAGAGAATGGCTTCGCGCAGGCGGCCGTGCCTGCCGCGATGCCGGAACGCCCACTCCCGATTGCCGAAGTACGCGTTCACGAGCGCGATCAGCGACGAGGCGATCTTGGCCCACACCGGACTCCAGCCGAAGGCCAGAAAGAAGAGGTTGAAGAGGCCGATCTCGATCACCGTGCTCAGCGCGCCGACAATGAGGAACCGTGCGCTGAGGCCGGCCGCTTGACGCAGGCGTTCTGAGGTGATCATGACTGCATTACGCTACAACGAGAAACGCTCACCCCTAACCCCGCAAGGCATCCTGCGCCCTTGACTGGGGTAGCCACCCGAAGGTCCGCCGATGCATCTGCCCGCACTCACCGTGGTGATGCCCGCCTACAACGAAGCGCAGGGCTTGCCCGAGTTCGTGCGCGAAGTCGCTGAAGCGGTGCGACCGCACACCGACCGGCTGCGCATCGTGGTCGTCGACGACAGGTCGACGGACGGAACGGGCGACGTGCTCGACGCCCTCGCTCTCGAGCTGCCCGAACTGATCGTGGTGCGCTCCCCGAAGAATCAAGGGCACGGGCCCACGGCGCTTGCGGCCTACCGTGCCGGGCTGGAGACGCATCCCGATGCCGTGCTGCATGTCGACGGCGACGGACAGTTCGTGGGCGACGACTTTCCCCGCGTCATCGATGCGCTCGAACACGTGCAGGTCGTGCACGGCGTGCGCACCGGGCGTGACGAGCCGTGGTTCCGGCGCCTGCTGACGGGGTCCGTCGGGCTCGGGGTTGCCGTCCTGGCGCGCGGTCGCGTGCCCGACGTCAACACGCCGCTTCGCTTGTACCGCGCGGGCACGCTGCGTCGCCTGTTGGATGCCTGCCCCTCCGACGCGCTCGTACCTCACGTGCACTTCTCCATCGCCGAGCAGCGGCACCACGTCACGCGTGCGTTCGTACCCGTGCGGAGCATCCCTCGTCGGGGCGATTCGAGCACGGGCACCATGTGGGGCGCCGCCCCGGCGAAGCCGAAGCTGCCACCCAAGCGGCTGCTGCAGTTCAGCGCTCGTGCAGCGCGAGAGGTGTGGCGATACGACGTGCTCGCTCGTCCGGTGCCCCCGGCCCGCCCTGCGGACCTGACAGCGTGAGCCGCGAGCAGCTTCCGCTCGTTCCGCCCGGGACCGAAACCGTCTCCAGCGCGCCCGAAGGTCGTGGCCTTCGGGTGCCTGCGGTCGCGGCGACGGTCTTGTTCTGGGTGCTCTTCGCAGCGGTGGTCGCGGCACAGGTCGCCGTCATCGTGCCCGAGTTCGTCACGACTCGGCTCTGGGAAGACGAAGCATTCAACCTCACAGTGCCTCTCAATCTGCTCGCCGGACACGGCTACTCCAGCGCAGGTCTGCTCAGTTCGGGGCAGCTCGCACCGTTCGACGTGCGCATCTCGACCGGCCCTGTCGTCTTGCTCCCTGTCGCTGCTGTGCTCGCCACCGGCATCGACCCTGTGATCGGCGGCCGGCTCGTTCCGCTCCTCTTCTACATCGGCCTGCTCGCCGCGTTGTGGATTGTGGGGCGTCGCATCGGCGGGCGATGGGGTGCGCTGTTCGCCATCGTGGCGCCCCTGGTGCTCTGCACGAACCAGCTGCCCTCACCCGTTCAGGGCCCGGTGGATGTTCTGGGCGAGTTTCCTGCAGCAGCCCTGCTTGCGTGGGCGGTCGTCGTTCTTCGCAAGCGGCCATGGCTCGCGGGCCTGATGCTTGGCCTGGCTCTGCAGACGAAGTTCGTGGCGTTGCTCAGCGCGCCGGCGCTGCTTGTTTACGCGTGGTTCCTCATAGCTGGGCAACCGTGGCGCGCGCGGCTGATGCGTTGTGTGTGGGCCGCCATCTGGGCGGTCATCCCCACAGCTCTGTATTGGCTCGTGGTGCTCATCTCCTTGGGGCCGAGCGGATTCGTGCTGAACGTGCGCCAGTTCCTGTGGTTCTTGCGCAATGGCGGCCAACAAGCGGCAACCACACTCGACCAGAAGCTGACCGCGCTGGTGAACAGCTGGTTCGTCGGTGAGCAGGTGGTCATCGCGGTCATCGTGGCCGCGATCGTGCTCTGCGCTCTCGGACTGGTGCTCGTGATTCGTGCTCACCGCGCCGGTCGCGACACCGATGCACTCGTGCGCCGTGCGGGGGCGCACACGACTGCCCGGGAGGTCACATTGCTGCTGATCACCGCGGGAGTGAACCTCGTCGTCTGGGTCGGCTGGTGGTCGGTGTCACGAACCACGCCGACCTGGATCCGGTACCCGGCGCCGGGGCTGCTGGTGAGCATCCCGATCTTCGCCGCAGCCGCGGTGCTGAGCGTGCGGATGCTCTGGCTCACCGCGTCGGGCCGTGTGCAGCCGGCGGTCAGCACGGGCGCAGCGCAGGCGCACGAAAGGCCGGCGCAAGGTCTGCCGCCTCTACGGTGGTGGCGATGGATGTCTGCGGCAGTCGCTGCGCTGGCGTGCGTGGTGATCGTGCTCGCGGCCGCGACGAGCGTGCAGAAACACGTTGTGGCGGCGGGCCAAGCCGATTATGGGGAGACCCTGCCTCAGCAGCGCGACGTGGCGGCGCAGCTCGCCAACCTCGATGTGCGGAGGTTCGCGACACCGTGGGGCAGTCAGCTCGGGGCGATCCTGCTCAGCGGAGTCCCCTTCACGAGCGAGCAGGGACCGGACGCCGCCGAGCTTCCGGCGGTGTTGTGGACGCCCGAGCTCAGCGACCCGGGGCAGGCCGCGTTCGCTGCGGAGTTGCACGCGGTGTGTGCGGATGACGCCGTCCGCATCGCCTCGCAATACGCAGTCTGCCGGCTGAAGTAACGACGGGCCCGGGGTCTGGTTGACTGGGAGAATGCCTTCTTCAAGGCCCGATGTCGTGCTCGCCCACGACTATCTCACGCAGCGCGGCGGGGCCGAACGCGTCGCCCTCTCGATGACCCGTGCCTTCACGGGTGCGACCCTCCATACGACGCTGTACGAGCAGTCCTCGACGTTCCCCGACTTCGCGGACGTTCCCGTCGAGGCACTCCCTCTTAATAGGATGCGCGTGCTGCGGCATCACCATCGCCTGGCGCTCCCTCTGCTCGCGGGCGCGGTGTCGAGGCATCCGATCGACGCCGACGTGCTTCTCGCGAGCTCGAGCGGATGGGCGCACGGGTTCCCCACGCACGGACGCAAGATCGTGTACTGCCACGCGCCTGCTCGCTGGCTGTACCAGACGGATCGGTATGCGGGGGCAGCGGACCACGGAGCGTCGACGCGTTCGCGTGCCATCGAGGCGGCTGTCACCGCCTTGGGGCCGCGACTGCGCAGCTGGGATCAGCGGGCCGCCCACTCCGCCCAGCGCTATCTGGTCAACTCCACGGTCGTGAAGCACGCGGTGGCCGACGTCTATGGAATCGACGCCGAAGTGCTCCCGCCGCCGCCGGCGACATTGGCACTCGACGACGAGGCTGCAGCTGTGCCGGGTGTTGACGAGCGCTTCGTGCTCTGTGTCGCCCGCCTGCTTCCCTATAAGAACGTCGACCGTGTCATTCAGGCGGTGTCGCAGATCCCCGATGTGGGACTCGTGATCGTCGGGGATGGCCCTGATCGCGCACGGCTCGCTGCACTGGCCGAAAACGTCGGCCACACGGTACTTGTAGGACGGGTCAGCGACGCACAGCTCGCATGGCTGTACCAGAACTGCGAGGGACTGGTTGCGGCATCCTACGAAGACTTCGGGCTCTCTCCGCTCGAAGCCGCCGGTTTCGGAAAGCCCACGGCGGCGCTGCACGCCGGTGGCTACCTCGACACGGTGGTGCCGGCCAGCACGGGCGTCTTCTTCGAGAGCCCAGACGCCGACGCCATTGCGGGCGGGGTGGTGACGATGCTCGGCCGGTCATGGGATGCCGCTGCTCTCGAGAGCCACGCCGACGCCTTCTCCGAGGTGCGCTTCATCGAACGGCTCCGCGCGGTGGTCGCCGAGGAGCGCGATCGGTGCTGAGCATGCGTCTAGAAAGCACGCCACCGCCCGATCGGCCAGAGGGTCGCGACCACGCGCCCGACGATCTCGCTTCGTCTCGCCCAGCGGAAGCACGAGACGTCTCCCACGGGCGCCCCTCGGCAGCGGAAGGCCGAGTCTGAGGAGTTCGCACGGTTGTCGCCCAAGACGAGATAAGAGTCCTTGGGCACGGTCACCGGCCCGAAGCATCGTTGCGACCGAGGGGTCGTCGAGCAGTCGAGCGTGCCGGGTGTGAAGGGGAGGTTGTGGGTGATGTATGGCTCGTCCAAAGGATGCCCGTCCACGACGACAGCCCCGTGCGCCGAGCAGCAGCTGACCGTCTGGCCCGGGCCCGCAATGACTCGTTTCACGAGCGTGTGAGCGCCAGTCGGGCCGAAACCGCTGATCGATGCGAACCAGCGCAGCACTGCTTTCAGCGGGCTCTCCGGCGGCAACGTGCCCCACTGAGAGTCGGCGTCGAAGACGACCACGTCTCCGGTGTGCGGCTGGCTGCCGAGATAGGCGAGGCGGTACACGAGTATGCGGTCGCCCGGCTGCAGCGTGTTCTCCATGGAGCCGGACGGCACCGCATAAGGCTTGGCGATGAAGGCCAGGACCAATCCGAAAACGACGAGGGCGAGTATGAGGTGAAACCATGCGCTGGACCGAAACCGGCGCCACGCCGCATAGAGTCCGCGGGTTCTGGGGCGCGAGGCGGACACGGTCACGGACTTACCGTATCCAATGCATGTGGCATCGAACTCTGCTCGAGGAGTAGGAAGCGCAACGGTGCGAGGGGTGGCTTCGTCAGTACGCCCCGCGGGAACTCAGGATCGCGCGCGGCGTGCGCAGCATGATGGTGAGGTCGTAAAGCACCGACCAGTTCTCGACGTAACTCAGGTCCAGCCGCACGCTCTCGTCCCAGGTGAGGTCGCTGCGTCCGCTGATTTGCCACGGACCGGTGATGCCCGGGCGAATGTAGAGGCGGCGATGCGCGCTTCCTTCGTACGCCTCGACTTCTTCGGGAAGCGGAGGGCGTGGGCCGACGATGCTCATGTCGCCGATCAGCACATTCCAGAACTGCGGAAGCTCATCGAGAGAGAACTTGCGCAGGAACCTGCCGACACGGGTGATACGCGGATCGGCCTTCAACTTGAATAAGGGTCCCGAGCCGTCGTTCTGTACCAATAGGGCGTGGCGCCGGTCATGAGCGTCGGCGATCATCGACCGGAACTTGAACATCCGAAATCGCACACCGTCACGCCCGACGCGCTCCTGACGGTAGAACACCGGGCCGCGGCTATCGACCAGAATCGCCACGGCGATGAAGGGCGTGGCCACCGCGATAGCGATAAGGGCGCCGATCGAGATGATGATGTCCATGAGGCGTTTGGTCACATAGCGCCCGCCATCGAAGGTCGGGATCTCCACCTGGATCAGCGGAAGGCCTTCGATGGGCTTCAGCGCCATGCGGGGGCCTGCGACATCGGCGAGCGGGCTGGACAGTACAAGCTCGGCCACAGCCCCTTCGAGCTGCCAGGCGAGGCGCTTCACGAACTCCGGATCATCGGGGCGCGTGCTCGCGACGATCACGGCATCGCAATCCAGAGTCTCGGCGATGTGTGCAGCCTGGCTCACGTCGTCGAACGTCGGGACGGCGTGTCCTGCCACGGACGGTGCTGCGGGCGTTGGAACCGCACCATCGAAGACAAGGCCGACCACCGCGTATCCGAGATCACCGCCAGTGCGCAAGGCGTTGATGACGTACTCGGTGTCACGGTGATTGCCGATGATGAGCGCCCGTGACATGTACTCGCCCGCGTTGCGGCGGCGTACCAACCACTGCCTGCATGACCAGCGTCCGAGGACTAGTCCGACGAAACCGACGGGAAGTGCGACGAGCAGCTGGGTGCGGATGCCCTGCGATTGCATGATGACGAATCCGATGGCTGCGACACCGAAGGCGACCGCAGTGGCGTTGATGACTCTTCGGTACTCCGCCGTTCCATGCCCTGCGATCTTGTGGTCGCGCGTCTGGAACAGCATCAGCATGACGATCCACAGCGCGCACATGAGGAGAGCGACACGCGTGTACTGCCAGGGCGCAGAGCTGATGGCCGAAAGGTGCGCATTGGCGATCCATACGAGCTGGATCCATGCTGCGAGCGCAACTGCGAGCACCACGACTCCCAGGTCCACAACGATGAGCCTGCGTCCATAGGCGCGTTTCCAGCGTTCGCGCCGAGCCACTGCGGAGCCTGTCTCGGGGGAATGGCGACGGCCGACGTGAGACGCGTTCCCGGCGGCGAGCGTGACGGCCAGGTCGTGTGCCTCAGCGGTCATGGGCAGCTCCGTTCGGGCTAAGAGAGCACCAGAAAGACCGCGATTGCACGTGTAGAGGCGTGCGACACCACGGGAGGAGTGCTGATCGCGGGCAACAAGCGGACACCAAGCCGCCCGGAGGTTCGGCGCTCAACGGCAGGGTGGCCAGATGCATGCGAGAACAGTGCCTCGCGTCGTCAGAGTAGCCGCCGGGTGGCCGGCTGTCAGGACCCGCGTTCGGGGGCGAAGGCCGTTGGAACGGAGCTGGAACGCGGTGAATCACCGGTGGCCACGAGCTCGAGCGATCCGGCGGGAAACGTGCACCGCCGACAGAATATGAGACGTTATCACTTTCTGCGGATGTGTGTTAACGTGACCGCGTGCTTCTGCCTGCGGAAGCCGCTAACCCGAATAGCACAACCGCACAGCCCGATTTTCAATCGTTGTCCCTGACCCGCCGGGGAGTCGGCCCGGCGGGAGCGGACGACCGTCTCTGACGGGTCGGTGCGCCCCGATCTGGAGGCTGAGACATGCCCGAGACGACGAGCGATACCGCGTCTCCGAACCGCGAACGCCAGCAGCTCTCGCGCCGCACGCTTGTGAAGGGCGCCGCGTGGGCCGTGCCCGCCGTCGCCGTCGCGGCCACGGTGCCGCTTGCGGCCGCGTCCGGAACCTGCACTGCGTCGGTGATTGGCAATCCGAGTCCCTTCCCGCCGTGCGACACCATCCCAGCGGGCACCTGGACGGTGCACGTGGACCGAAACACCAGCAAGGTGTCGTGGGTGACGATCACTCTGCCTGCAGGGTTCAGTTTCGCCGGTGGTGCGAGTTCGGCCTCGGTCCAGACGGACAGCAGCGGGAACGCGGACGTTCCTGAGATCACGGTCGTCAGCGTGGCTGCAGGCAGCTACTCCGCGACGGTCACGACAGACTGCGCCTCCACCGGAGCGCTGCTGGTGATCCCCGTCGGTGTGAGAAGCTCCAAGGTCGACGAGGTCTGGGGCTCGTACGAATACGGTGACGCGAGCGACAGGAACATCGTCCAGCGCAGCACCGATGCGGCCGCGACCACGGGCGGCATTTCCGGCAACAATTGGGGCACCACCTACGCAGCCGTCGTCTCTGCCTCTGGCACGGTCCTCTACTGGTCCGCCCATGCGGAGAACCCGACGACCGTCCCGGCCAGCCCCGACTTCGCCAACGGCTCCACGGTGAGCCCGACGGAGCTTTCCACCGTGACTCGGGCGACGCTCGTCAGCACCTACAGCACCAACACCACCAGCGGCGGTGCGTCGAGTGCCGCCGTGGGTGGCGTCGCGGCCAGCGAGTCGGCGATTTGGCAGTGGTATGCCAGCACTCCGACGGCGACCCCCACCGTGCTCAGTGTCACACTCCCTGCGGGGACCACTGTGTCTGATGTGCAGGCGCACGCGGGGTACTGCTACGCATTGACGAGCGGTGGTGTCTACTATTGGCCGACCGCCACGTCTGGCTCGGCCGCGATCACGCCGACGCTCATTGTCCTGCCGAGCGGCGTCACCGGTCCCGTGACCCAGATGTCGAGCTACTATGACGCACTGCCGAGCAGCGGACCCCAGACGTCGTACTACACCGGCGTGGTGGCGGTCGTCGGAGACTCTGGCAATCTGGTGGTCGCCGCTCCCGGCAAGTCGCAACCGCCGGGCACGTTCGCCACGGTGAGGACCGGAGGCACCGGATCGTCGGCGGTCTCGGGAGTCAAGTACGTGGGCGCCGGTAGCGGTGGGCTCGCTGCGCTCACCACGAACGGCGACCTGTACACATACAACCCGTACAGTGCCGGTGGCGTCAGCAGCAGGTCGTGGACCCGGCGGGCCCAGAACGTCTCGAGTGTGTCCGTGTGGGGCTACAGCCAGTACTTCGGCGGTGCGTACGTGGTGAACGGGACTGTCACCGAGATGTTCGGGCTGAACGGCTACACCTCCCAGTCAGTGGCAGGCATGAACGGCAAGACGATAACGAAGACATTCTCGTCCGACGGCTCCTACATCGCCCTTGCGAGCGATGGGACGGTCTGGGTCTGGTTCGGCAATCTCGACAACGTGCCCAGCCCGTCTGCACTGTCCATCCCGCTCACCACGAAGGCGGCCGATCTCGGTGTGTGGGGTTACCACAACAGCAACTACTTCGGCGGTGCGTACGTCATCGAGCTCCCGTCGAGCTGTTAGTCCGTGTCGTCGGCCGCGTGTCACTCGCCGCGATGGCACGCGGCCACCAGCTGCTGGTGGGGATCATGTCAGAGCCGGCCTTACGGCCGGCACCACGATGACCCAGGTCACGGCTCCGTCTCCGGCGAGGAGTCGCGCCGCCGTCATCGTCAGACATCCGGATGCCGTCGGCGATGTCCGGGAGAGGCGAGGCGCGGCATGAGCTCGCACCCCGGTTAGCATCGGCTCTGTGTTGGTAGAACTCTCGACCGTGCTTCCCCTCACCCTGGCGGTCGTTCTCGTCACCAGCGCACTGGGCAAGCTTCGTGCGCCCGACGGCCTTGAGGGTTGGGCCGAGCTCGGCGTGCCCAAGATGTTCCGTCGCCAGTGGCTGCTCCGGCTGCATCCGTGGGGAGAACTGGTGCTGGGGGTCTGCGTCGCGGTGTTCGGCGGGGTGCCCGGGGTGGTCCTCTCGCTCGTGGCCGTCGCGCTGATGGCTGCCTACACGTGGCTCGTCCTGCGGGCCGTGCGGCAGGAGGCCGACGCATCGTGCTCATGCTTCGGTGCGCGCAAGCGCGTGACCTGGGTCACGGTGTTCCGCAACATCTGGCTGCTGCTCGTGGCGGTCGGCTCGGCGACAGTGACGGGAGCATCCACCACGCTCGGCGGTGCGCTGACCGGGCTCACGAGGTCCGCCGGCCTGACCGCTGCGCTCGTCGCATTGATTGCGGCGGTCACCGCGGCGCTGATCCTGTGGCCGGAGGGCGGGGAGCCCTCGGCCTCGCGCGACGCCGTCCCGCATCCGGATGCCCGGCTCGGAGACGCCGGAGAAGCGGGGGAGGAACTGGATTACCTTCGCACCCGAACGCCGGCCGTGCCGGTGACCGCTGCCGACGGCACCGTGCACAATCTGCGCACCCTGACCCGGCAGAGGCCCGTCCTGTTGCTGGCGGTCTCGCCCACCTGTTCGGCCTGCCTGCCCGTGATCGAGAGAATCGGCGACTGGCGGGCGTTGCTCCCCGAGGTGGACATCCGTTTCCTGCTCCGCTCGACGCCCGAGGAGAGCGAGCTCATCGAGCACGACGAGCCGCAGTCGTTGCATGACAGTAACGGCTATGTGAGCGGCTCGATCCAAGACTGGTCGACGCCCGCCGCGGTGTTGCTCGGCGTCGACGGTCTGCTCGCGGGAGGTCCCATCATCGGCAGCGGAGGTATTGAGCACTTCATCGCCGAGATAGACGAGAGCCTTCACGGTGAAGGATGAGCTCTCAGCCGAGTCGGAAGAGTGGGTCGAACTGTCGCCGGGGCGGAGGACGGCTCAGGCAGATCGGTCGAAGATCGGCTCTCGACAAGCCGTCGGACGAGCATGATCCACGTGACAGAGGCGTGGATTGAGAATTCTTCAAGTCGGATGCTAACCTGAGAAACGCTCCGCAACCCGAATGTGCGGGGTGAGACTCCGATGTCCCCGACAAGCCGGATCTCATCAGCTTGGGCGTCAACACCCCTACCCGAACGGCGCTGTGCCCGCGTACCCGAACGGCACCGTGCCCGTGGTGTCTTGTAGCGCCCTCCTGACTCAGGAGACAGCATGCCCGAAAATCAGCCGGGTGACCGTTTCCGGGCCCCAAAGCCTGGAAGTCACCTTTCCCGACGTTCTCTGGTGAAGGGCGCAGCCTGGGCCGTGCCCGCGGTAGCGGTGGCAGTCGCAGTGCCGATCGCCGCGGCTTCAGGCCCCGACATCCCGAGGGTGTTCTCGAGCTGGGGCAACACGGACGGCACCGTCACGTGCGGAAGGTGCTCGGGAAGCAGCGGCACCTACAGCTGGACCATCGACAACACGTCGTCTTCGGGCTTGTCGTACCACGGAGTTCTCTTCCCCAACGCGTCAGTCGGCCAGGTCTACAGCAACATCATCAACATCTACTGGCTGCCGTTCAACAGCGGAACAGTGTCGAACCAGTCGGGCACCGGTACGGGCAAGTGGTCCGCTCCTGTTTGCGACGCTGCGACCTATGGCACCATCATCGGGCCCGGTTCTCACACGTACTATCCCTGGGTGACGAAGCTCACGGGGCCGGTGACGGTCGGAGCGGGAGACGTCGACTCGAACGGCGTCTTCCACCTCACCCCCGACTACAAGTTCACGATCAAATCCAATTCGTGTGTCACCGGCGGTGATCTGTGGGTGTCGCACGCGTACACGTACTCGCTGAACAGCACCCAGATGTCGAATTGCAGCGGGTCCTACAACGGCAACTATTGCGGGGGCAGCGCCAACTACCCCACCACCAGCAACAATGACATGCACTGGCGGAACAACGGATGGGTGGGCCCGCTCGACGACGGCTGCTCGAACAACCGACTGTTCGGAGTGCAGCAGCAGAACGTTGTCAGCCCCGAGTCGGTTGCCCCTTCCGATGGCACGGCGACAACTGAATCCACCACGAACGCCGGCCCCTGGTACGTCTGAGACAGGGCTCGACCGCATCACCCGATTCGATCAAACCAAGAGTGGACTTCTCCCGACCTCATCAAGCGAGCGAGTTCCCTGGCGGGCGGGCGGCATCGCCCACCCGCCAGGGAGGACACCGTCGTCTTCTCCCTGCAGGCGGATTGCCTTTGACGGGCCGGTTAGACTG
The DNA here is from genome assembly GCF_007859675.1 of Humibacter ginsenosidimutans. Classification (GTDB taxonomy): domain Bacteria; phylum Actinomycetota; class Actinomycetes; order Actinomycetales; family Microbacteriaceae; genus Humibacter; species Humibacter ginsenosidimutans. Next base: position 2,079,463 of record NZ_CP042305.1, on the reverse strand, counting down.
TCCGCACGGCCGATGGTGCATGACCGACGCCCGTGTTCGTGTCGGCATTCACACGCGGGTGAACCGCATTCTCTGGGGGTGATCGCGTCGTGACCGTGCTCGACTTCGTCACGCTCACGCGCCGCGGCTGGAAGACGCTTCTGCTCGCCGTGGTGTTCGGGCTGCTCGTGGCCGGCGCATACGTGCTGCTTGCGCCGAAGACCTACCAGGCCAGTTCCAACGGGTTCATCAGCGGCTCCGGATCGAGCGTGGTCGCCGGCACAGATCAAGCCACCGAGCAGGCCGGATCGTATCTGCCGCTGATCTCGAGTGCGCCCGTTTACGACCGCATCGCGAAGACAGAGGGTATCGACCCGGGCGCCATCAGGGGGCACCTCGACGCAAGCCTCGTAGCCGGTACCACGATGATCCAGGTCACGGCGACGGCCAGCTCCCCCAGGGGGCTGCGCGGCTGGCCAACGGAGCGCTCTCGGCGCTCGCCGACGTGATCACCGAGATCCAGAAGGCGGGGGGCGCATCGGACACCCCGCACCTCAAAGTCATACCGCTCGATAACGCGACCGCACCCTCCACGCCCGTCTCGCCGAAGCCCAAGCTCGTCCTTCCGATCGGTGCGCTCGCCGGGCTCGTCCTCGGCTATATCGTGATCCTTCTGCGGCGCGCACTCGACGTTCGCGTGCGCGCAGGCACCGACATGATCGAACTGCTCGGCACTGGCGTGCTCGGCCGCGTGCCACGGTTCAAGGGCAAGGGCGGTGTGCGGGGCGGCGAACTCGATCGGCTCTCTGCCGAGTCGTTCCGGCAGGTGCGCACCGGACTGCGCTTCTCGAGCGTCGATGGCGAAGTGCGCTGCGTGGTGGTGACGAGTCCCAACCAGAGCGAGGGCAAGTCGACCGTGGCCGCACGGCTCGCCGCCGTCATCGCCGAGTCCGGCCAGCCGACGCTGATCATCGACGCCGACCTTCGGCGACCGTCCGTTGCGCGTCAGTTCGACATGGACGGCACCATCGGGCTGAGCGAGGTGCTCAGCGGCCAGGTCCCGGTGCAGGAGGCCGTCCGCACCGTTGGTCGGGAGAACCTCATGGTGCTGCCGGCAGGCGGAACGCCGCCGAATCCCTCCGAGATGCTCGGTGCGCACGCCTTCGAAGCGCTGCTGCGCGAGCTCCGCGAGCGGTTCTTCGTCGTGGTGGATGCTCCGCCCGTGCTCCCGGTGACGGATGCCCTGCTGGTCGGCGCTGTCGCCGACGGCACGCTCTTCGTCGTGGCGGTCGGGCAGACCCGCAAGGCCGAGGTGACCGCGGCGCGCCGACTGCTCGAACAGGCGAAGTCCCGGCTGCTCGGCGTGGTGCTGAACAAGGTGCCCGTGAACGACCGTGATGGCGGATACAGCTACTACCACAACAACCGCAGCTACTACACGCGTCCCGAGAGCGGCAAGCGTCGTAGGGACGCGGCGAAAAAGGTCACGCCGGTTCCTGCACCGCATGAAGTCGCTTCCCCCGCCACCGCCGCTCAAGCGCGCGCGACGGCGGCCGCCGGCCGGTCCGGGATGCCGCAGGCTCGGCTCGTCGAGCCGCAGATGCCCGCGCCCGTCGCACCGGCTCCCGCAGCGCCGACTCCCGTGACGTCGCCCAGCGCCGGACCTGTGGAACCGAAGCCCGTCGACTCGCAGCAGGAATCACCGTGGCCCTTCACGGAGCTCGACCTGCCCGATCCGTCGTTGTCCGACCAAGCGTCCGATCCATCGCAGCTCACCTCGCGTCGAAGCGGACGCCGTGCCTCCGGTCTTCCTCGAGGCGATCAGTGACGCGACGGCTGCTTCTGCTCTGTCATGCGAACATCGCTCGGTCCGCCGCAGCCGAGCTCATCGCGCGACGCCTGATCGGAACCGGGCACGCAGCCCACGTCGAGCCGGAGTGGGACGTGTCCAGTGCGGGAGTCCGGGCCCTCGTCGGACATCCGATCGACTCCGAGATCGGCGACGCGCTGCGCAGACGCAGCATCTCCGTGCGCGGGCACGTGGCGCGCCAGGCGACGCCGGCCGATCTCCGTGGCGCGCAGCTGATCCTCGCATTCGAGTCTGCCCATCGTTCGTGGGTGCTGGAGCAGGAGCCCGCTGTGCGGAACCGCACGTTCACGGTGCTCCGAGCGGCCAGAGTTCTGAGGCGGGCCGCGCGACGCCGAGAGACCCCCGATCAGGCGATCCAGGCGCTGGTGGCTGACGCGCGGGCCTACACCGAGGCGGACGACTTCGCGGATCCTTATGGGTTGGGAGTCGAGGCGGCGGAGACGGCCGTGGAACGGATCGACGAGCTGTTGCGGATCATCCTTCCCATGATCGGCTCGGTCTCGGCCGACGCGATGCCGCCCAAGGCTCGGCCGCTGCCCACCCGCCGATCGCAGCGGCACTCCGCCGAACATGTTCTTGTCGGAAGTGCCGGGAGCGGGGAGCGATGACGGACCATGAGACGGCGATCGATGCCGTCTCGATCGTCATACCCCACTACGGCGACCCTGCATCGGCCCAATCGTTGGTGATGCAGCTGCGGGCGCAGGTCGATGCCCCGATCATGCAGGTCATCGTCGTCGACGACGCGTCGCCGCAGCCCTTCCCCGAGCTCGAGGGCGTGCAGCTGGTGCGCCGCGACCGCAACGGGGGCTTCGGGGCCGCCGTCAACACCGGCATGCTCGCCGCCGTGCACGATGCCGTGCTCGTGCTCAACAGCGACCTGGATCTGCCCGACGATTTCGTCGGGGACCTCTGCCGTGCCGCCGCCCCATGGATGCCGGCTGTGTGCGGATGCCACCTCACGGGCCCGGACGGCCACGATCAATGGGCGGGGCGCACATTCCCGCGTACCCGGCACTACGTGATCGAGTGGCTGACGGTGCTTGCACGGTTCCGGCCCAGGCTTCATGAGGCGATCGGCCACGACACGCGTGCCGTGGTCCGTGCGACGGTGCCGGTCGACTGGGTCGTCGGCGCGGTGCTGCTGATGCCCACTGAACTGGTACGGAGCGTCGGCGGTTTCGACGAGGGGTTCCACATGAACTGCGAGGAGGTCGATCTGCAGCGGCGATTGCGGGCACGCGGCATCCCGTCGATCTTCCTCGGCAGCGTGACGGCAGTGCACGCTGGCGGTGGTTCCTCCGACGACGGACGGCGCCGGGCCTGGGTGACGCACGCGCGACTGCGCTACGCCCGCAAGTGGCACGAGGGGCCGGGCCGTCTGCGGGCTGCGCTGACGGCCGCGAGCGTCGTGAACCTGGCATCTAATGGTCTGCGCCGGCTCGCCGGACGTCGTGTGGAGCCCGTGACGGTGTTCCGGCAGGAACTCGCCTGCCTGCGACCGGCGCGCACCGACCAGGCATCGCGGGGTCGCGCGTGAAGGTGCTGGTCGTGAGCCCGGTGTTCCACGGGTACTGGCAAGCGATCGCGGCGGGCCTCGCTGTGCACGGACACGAGGTGTCGACGCACTGCTACGACGCGGGCGACCGGCGCGCGCGCCTGCGCAACGCGGTCGCGCAGCGCGTGTCCGCCACGCGCGCCCGGCACGAGTCTGCCGCCACCGACGAAGCGATCGCCGCGCTTCGTCGGATGCTGCCCGATGCCGTACTCGTCGTCAAGGGCGATGCACTCGGCTCTTCCTGGTGGGATGCCGTGGCTCGATCCGGTGCGCGCACGGCCGTCTGGCTCTACGACGAGTTGAGCCGCATGCGCTATTCGGTCGAGACCCTTCGATCTGTCGAGCGGGTGCACAGCTACAGCCCGCACGATGTCGAGACGCTTCGGACAGCGGGCGTCGCGGCGGCGAATCTCCCCGACGGATACGACTCGTTCACCCCGTTCCAGGCGCGGCGGAGCGAGGCGGTCACCTTCGTCGGTGCGCGCTATCCGGGCCGCGTGCACAGCCTGCGTGTGCTGGCCGCTCGGGACATCCCGGTGGTCGCATACGGCCGAGAGTGGTCGCGGCACCCATGGGACGTGGCGCGCACGGGCCTGTGGCGTTCCAGCGGCGTTCCCGGCCGTCGAGATCTGCCACGTGCCGACTACTACGGTGTGATGGCGGGCAGCCTCGCCACGCTCAACGTGCACGGCGACGGTCACGACGGCTTCTCGATGCGCACCTTCGAGGCGTCTGGAGTGGGCGGACTGCAGCTCATCGACCGGCCCGACGTGGCCCGGCACTACGACGTCGGCTCCGAGTGTCTCGTGTTCACCAGCGACGACGAACTGGTCGACCACGTCGAGCATGCTCGGAGGGAACCCGCATGGGCTGATCGCATCCGTGCCGCCGGTCGCGAACGTACGCTCGCCGAGCACACCCTCGCGCACCGCATGGGGGAGGTGCAGCGGCAGTGGGCCTGATCTTTCCTGACGACCTCATGGCATGGCAGCGCTGGCAGCGCGGTCGGCACGGTCTGCGGGCTGCGCGCGACCTGTTGCGCCGACCGTCTCCGCCGGGGCTCACGCTGCATCTGCCCACGGACGATCCTGTCGTGCTGTTCGCGCTCGAGGCATCCACTCCCACCGCGATCGCCTCGGTGACCGTGCCTCTGAAGCATCTCGGTGGCGTGCCAGCCGCGGTGGTGGCCCCGTTCAATGCCACAGCTCTGCTGCCCGGCACCTGGCGGACGATCCCGCTCGGGGTGGTCCCGGAACTGCCGACGGAGCTCGGCGGCATCCGTGCCGTCGTCGCCAGCGGTCACTTCTTGCCTGCCGGCGCGGTTGCATACGAGTGGTCGCGACGTCTCGGCGCACGCTTCCTCGTCGTGCAGCACGGACTGATGACGCCTTTCGCACCCCCGCTGCCGCATGGCGCACATCTGCTTGCGTTCAGTGAGCGCGATGGCGATTTCTGGCGTTCCGGCCGTACAGACGTGACCGCCGACGCGATCGGCAGCCAGCTGCTGTGGGAAGCGGCGCGGCACGTCGCCCGCACCGCCCCCGTGGATGCCCCTCCGGCCGCAGCAGCGACCCCGGTGTTCCTGGGCCAACTGCACGGAGCCGAGCTGCCACGTCGCATCAGCGGGGGCACGGCTGTTGCATTCTGCCGTCGTTTCGGTGCGGAGTACCGGCCGCATCCCGCCGAGGTCGATCGGATCTCGCGGCTGCAGCATGCGCTGTGGCGGCGTCGGGGCATCCGTTTCGCGCCCGCGGGCGGCATGCTCGACCGGCCCCGGCCCGTCGTCTCCATCTTCTCCACCGGTGTGCTGGAGGCGGCGGCGGGCGGTGTGCCATCGTGGGTGACCTGCCTGCGCCCACCGGCCTGGGTGCAGGAGTTCTGGGAGCGCTACGAGCTGGCTGTCTGGGGCGGCGAGCCGACCCCGGCTCCCCCTGCGGCCCGAGATCGAGCCTGCCCGTGCGGTCGCCGAGCGGGCGCTCGCCGTCGTGAGCGGAGAGGTATGAACGTGCTCTGTGTCATCCCCGTGCGCGGTGGATCCAAGGGCGTGCCAGGCAAGAACGCGCGCGTGGTGGCCGGAAAGCCTCTCGTGGTCTGGACGATCGAGCGGGCGCTCGCCGTACCCGGTCTCGACGTGCTGGTCTCCACCGACGACCCGACACTCGCCGAGATCGCTCGCGAGGCCGGGGCCGACGTGCCGTTCCTTCGCCCCGCCGAGCTGGCGCAGGACACCACGCCGACAGAACCCGTGGTGAGGCACGCCATCGACTTCCGCACGGCTGAAGGCCGCCGGCCCGACGCCGTCATGCTGCTGCAGGCCACCTCGCCGGTGCGCTTGCCCGGCACCCTGGAGCGCGCGGTCGCGCAGTTCGCCGCCGGCGGCGTGGATGCCTTGGTCGGCGTGGTGCCGCAGACCCCGTTCTTCTGGCGGCTCGGCGGCGAACCCGACGGCGGCGCGCGCGCCGCCTACGACGTGGCCGCCCGGCCTCGGCGGCAAGAGCTGGGCGCCGCTGATTACCACTATTTCGAGAACGGCTCGCTCTACATCACCCGCACTGAGATCTACGAGCAGCAGAACAACCGCATCGGGGGACGCGTGGGACTTTTCGTGCTGGATGAGCGCGAGGGCGTCGACATCGACACACTGGTCGACCTGCGGGTGGCGGAGCAGGTGCTCGCCGAGCTGAATGAGGGAGTGGAGCAGTGATCATCGAGCGGGAGCTCACTCCGTTCGTCGTGTTCGCGGAGGATCCGGTCCTCACGGCGCTGGCGAAGATCAACGCCAACAAGCAGCGCATCGTGTTCTGCGTGGATGCCCACGGCGTGCTGACCGGGTCGATCAGCGACGGCGATTTCCGGCGCTGGATCATCGAGCATCCCACGGCATCGATGGATGTCTCCGCAGGCGGAGTCGCGAACACTGCGGTGCGCACCATGCCCGCGACGGCCGCACCTGCGGAGGTGCGTGGCGCCTTTACGACGGGCGGCATCAGCCATGTTCCTCTGGTGGACGATCGCGGTCACCTGGTTGCCATCGCCATCGACCGTGCCGATGTGCTGCGCATTGGCCGGCACGAGATCGGCGAAGAGAATCCGGCATTCGTCATCGCGGAGATCGGCAACAACCACAACGGCTCGGTCGATCTCGCCAAGCACCTCGTCGATCTTGCTGTGGCGGCAGGCGCCGACGCGGTGAAGTTCCAGCTGCGCGACCTGAATGCGCTGTACCGGCAGCCGGGCGCCGCCACCGGGGGAGAAGACCTCGGCGTGCAGTACACGCTCGACCTGTTGCGTAGATTCTCCCTGCCCGCCGACTCGCTTTTCGAGGTGTTCGACCACGCCCGCGACGCGGGCATCGACGTCATGTGCACCCCGTGGGATGCCCCCAGCGTGCAGGCACTCGCCGAGTACGGCGTGTCGGGGCTCAAGATCGCCTCGGCCGACCTCACCAATCACGAGCTCATCGCGAACGCCGCGGGTCGCGGCCTGCCGCTCGTGCTCAGCACCGGTATGTCACGCGAAAGCGAGATCATCGAAACGGTCGCGCTGCTCCATGATCAGGGGGCCGCGTTCGCGCTGTTGCACTGCCAGTCGACCTATCCGGCGCCCTACAAAGACCTGAACCTCGCCTACCTCGATCGGCTCGCCGAGATCGGCCAGTGCGTCGTGGGCTACTCGGGTCATGAGCGTGGGTGGCACGTTCCCGTCGTCGCCGTCGCTCGCGGCGCGCGCATCGTCGAGAAGCACTTCACCGTCGACCGCACCATGGAGGGCAACGATCACACGGTATCGCTGCTGCCCGACGAGTTCGGCGTCATGGTGGAGCAGATTCGCGACATCGAGCTCGCCATGGGCACGCGTGCCGAGCGCGCGGTGTCGACCGGCGAGATGATGAACCGGGTGACCTTGGCGAAGTCTCTCGTCGCCGCACGCCCGATCGCGGTCGGTGCGATGGTCACGCGCGACGACGTGGCGGTGAAGAGTCCCGGTCGTGGTCTGCAACCCAACGTGCTGCCGCGCCTGCTCGGCCGCACCATGCGTCGCAGCCTCGCCGAAGGCGACTTCTTCTTCGACGGCGATCTGCACGACGAGACCCCCACCGGACGGCCATTCTCGTTCCGTCGGTCGTGGGGCCTGCCGGTGCGCTATCACGACCATGCAGCGCTCGCCGCGCAGTCCAATCCCGACTTTCTCGAGTTCCACTTCTCGTACAAAGACCTCGACGTCGAGATGGACGAGTTCTTCTCCGCTCCGCTCGACCTTGCGTTCACCACGCACCTGCCCGATCTCTTCGCCGGTGATTTTCTGGTCGACCTCGCGTCGATGGACGATGAGGTTTGGGAGCGCTCGATCCATGAGGTGCAGCGCACCGTCGACGTGACCCGCCGGCTGCGCCGCTGGTTCATCAGCGGAGACGATCCGGTGATGGTCGTCACCATGGGCGGCTTCACGAAGGACCGGCACATCGCCGCTGTCGAGCGCACTGCGAAGTACGCGCGCATCGCGGATGCCCTCGCCCGTCTCGACACCGACGGAGTGCGGCTCGCCGCACAGACCCTGCCGCCGTATCCGTGGCTGATGGGCGGCCAGCAGTTCCACAATCTGTTCGTCGACCCGCGCGACACGGCCCAGTTCGCGGCCGAGACGGGCACTGCTCTGTGTTTCGACGCATCCCACACCAAGCTCGCCACGAACTTCCTGGGCATCCCCTTCTCCGAGGCGACCGAACTGCTGCTGCCGCACACCATCCATCTGCACCTCGTGGATGCCACGGGCGTCGATGGCGAGGGAGTGCAGGTGGGCGAGGGTGACATCGACTGGCCCGACTTCGCATCTGCGCTCGACCGCCTTGCGCCGGGCGTCTCGTTCATCCCGGAGATCTGGCAGGGTCACATCAACGGCGGCGAGGGATTCTGGACCGCGCTCGACCGGCTGGAGCGGTGGCTGTGAACGACAAGCTGTTCGTCGCGGCATCGGTCATCGTGCCGTCGTACCGCGGAGAACGGCGCCTTCCTGAGCTTCTGGAGCGTTTGGCACGTCAGGACTTCGAAGGCACATGGGAAGTGGTCGTCGCGTTGGACGGCGAGTCCGACGGCTCGCGCGACATCCTCGACGAATATCGGGATCGACTGCCGCTGCGCGTTGTTGCATCGACGGAGAGGCGCGGGGTCTGTGCGACGCTCAATGATGCCTATGAGGCCGCCGCCGGTGCCGTGCTGATCCGATGCGATGACGACCTCAGCCCGGCACCGAACATGGTGCGTCGCCACGTGGAGCACCACGCGACGACGGAAGCTCCCGTGGGAGTCATCGGTGCGACCAGGGATGTCTTCGCCGACACGCCCTACGCGCGCGCGTACGGCATCCCGGCCAATCGACGTCACCTCGCCGGCGTGTACCGCCGGCGTGACGACATGATCTGGATGCACTGGGCCGCTCATAACTCGGTGACGCGAGAAACGTGGGACCGCGCGGGTGGGTTCGATACCCGCTTCTCCTATGGGGAAGACAGCGAGCTCGGGTTCCGCATTCATGAGTCCGGGGTGCGCATCATCATCGATCCCGAGTTGGAGATCGAGCACCGAGGGCCGGCGCCGGACGCCGAGCATCGTATACCTCGCGCGTTCCTCTCGGGGGCCAGCCGCAAGGCGTTCGCGAAAGCGCATCCGGGCGTCCGTCACGAGGATGCCGTCTGGGGCTCCCTTCGAGCCTGGCTCTGGGCTGCGGGCGTCAACGCATTCACATTCGCGCTCCGGTCGGCTGCCGGGTGCCGCCGGTACGGGCGTGCCGTCGACGGACTCCCCTGCCGGAACACCGATCTCGCTGCGCGGTCGCCTCATCGCGCTGGGTGTCGAGGCTGCAGGCAAGGCCGGATATCGTGCCGGACCGGCATATCTGTCCAGCTACGCCTGGCAGGAGAGCCGCGACACGGTCGAACGGCAGGTGGGCGAGGGCGACGAGCGGTTCAATGAGCGTGATCAGGGTTCCTCAGCGGCGGGCCCGCCCATCGCGCTCTGGCTCGTTCCCGTGCCCGATCTCGGTGGCGTGGCCCGGCACGTCCTCGATGTCACGCGCACCGGTATCCCGGGATGGCGCGTCGTCGTGCTGTGTCCCGAGGGGGCGCTGGCCGAACGGCTGCGGAGCCAGGGGAGTGCCGTCGTCGCCGGGCGGTTCGGTCCGGGCGCGGGCGTCCGGGCATCCCGCCGCTCCCTCGCCCTCACGGCACGCGCGCTCAGACCCGATATCGTGCACTCGCATCTTGCCTACGCGGATATCATCAACGCCTGGACCCGGCTGCCGCGTGGCGCCCGGCGCTTCACCACCGAGCACGGCATCGCGGGCGACGACGCGGTTTACCACGACTCAACGACGCAGGCTCGCCTCATGGCCCTCGTACACCGGGCGCGGTTCCCTCGGTTCGACGGCGTGATCGCCGTGGCGAACGCCACACGCAAGGCGATGATCGCGAAGTGGCATGTCAGACAGTCCATCGAGGTCATCCCGAACGGCGTCGACCTCCCACCGGGCGTCGAGCCGCGCATGGGACGACCGGACACCCTGCGGATCCTCTCGCTGTCGCGGTTGTCCCCAGAGAAGCGCATCGACAAGCTCATCGACGCGTTCGCCCTGGTGAAGATGGAGCGGCCGGATGCCACGCTCACGATCGCCGGGGAAGGACCGCTGCGGGACGAACTGGTCGCGCAGGCGGCCCGACTCGATCTGGCGGATTCAGTATCGTTCCCGGGCTTCGTGGATGCGGATGTTGCCATGGCGGAGGCCGACCTGCTCGTGCAGCTCTCGGTGTGGGAGAACTGCTCGTACACTCTTCTGGACGCACGGGCCAATGGGATAGCGGTCGTCGCCGCGGATGTCGGTGGGAATGGGGAAATCCTCGATGAGGCGTCACTCGTGCAAGAAGTGAGTGCGTCTGTGATCGTACGACGGGTGCTGTCAGTGGCTCCGCGCCCCGAGTCCTGTAAGGGGACCACCGTGAGACAGATGTGTACGGCACTTTCGTCGATCTACGGCAAGGGTGCCGCGTCCAGACAGATGGCGGATGCACCAGGAGACCACTGAATGGCAACAGAGAACGCGGACTCACGGTCCGTACACGGCATGAAAGTCCTCCTGCAACTCGCTAGGGTGCATCCCGCACGCTGGGTCGTGACGACGGCTGTGCTCTCGCTTTTGCTGGCGCTGCTCGACATGATCGGCGTTGCAGCAATGGTTCCACTCATGCAGCTTTTCTCGACGACGGAGAGTCAATCGTCGGTCGTCAAGGTGGTTGTCGACATTCTGGGCACCAACGATCCCGCTGTGTTGATCCCGGCCTTTGCGCTGTGCGTGGCGCTCCTCTTCATCGTGAGCAGTGCGCTCATGATCCTCTTCCGGTGGTGGCTCTTGGGACGGACCACACGAATCGGAGCCGACGCGGCGACGGAGCTTCTCAGGCGCTATGCGCTGGCCCCGTACGCCGACCATCGCTCGAGGAATCTGCCCGATGTGTATCGGAACATCAATGACATGACGACCATAGCGAGCAACACGTTGCTGAACGCCGTGACCGTCGTCTCGGATGCGATGACCCTCGTCGGGATCTGTGTCGTGCTCATGATCGCGTCGCCGCTGGTCACGCTTTTCGCCATCGCGCTTTTCGCCGGTGCCATGGTGGCCTTCCAGCGGTCTCTTCGACGAAGACAGCTGCGTGTGGGCGAAGAGCTGGCTGCAGCGAGCCTTGATGCGTGGGCGCACATCATGCCAGTGCTCGATGGTTTCCGTGAGGCCCGGCTTTCGTCGAGCGCTGAACGCTTCGTGCGTGGCTTCGGGGAGGCGCGCATCCGCACGGCGCGTGCGAATCAGGCGTATTCATTGCTGTCGGAACTGCCGAAGTATCTACTGCAGATCATCTTCATCCTTGCGGTCGCGGGAATGGCCGCCATCCTCTTCGTCACAGGTTCGGCGTCCGATGCGCTTACGGTGCTGGCGATCTTTGCCGCCGCCGCGCTCCGAGGGCTGCCCACAATGACCAGGGTGTCGGCCAATATCGGGTCCGTGCGTTCTGGGACCGTGAGCCTGGGCCTCCTCACGGAGGCTGCGGACACGTTGAATCGGAGCGTGGCTCATTGCGAGGCGCCGCGGTCCGCCGAACCCTACCGCGGAGACATCGTCCTGCGTTCGGTCGGCTTTCACTACCCGGATGACCCGGCCCCGGTGCTTCGAGATCTCGACATGAAGATCTCCGAGCACACCACGACCGCGATCGTGGGTGCAAGCGGCGCGGGAAAGTCGACGGTTATAGACCTCATCCTGGGCCTTCAGCAGCCGACATCGGGAGAGATCACCTGCGGAGGGGTGTCGATCAACGATGATGTGGCTCGATGGTACGAGGGCCTGGGCGTGGTGCCGCAAGACGTCTTCCTTCTGAACGACACTCTCGAAGCGAACATCACTTACGGGAGGCCCCTCGACGACGCTGATCGTGCCCTGCTGCACGAGGTCGTGCGGATGGCGCAACTCGACTCGTATGTAAGGAGCCTGGCCAATGGATTGAAGACGATCGTCGGTGAGCGCGGTACGCGTCTGTCCGGCGGGCAGCGTCAGCGGGTCGGTCTCGCGCGGGCCTTGTTCAGAAGACCACGCGTTCTCGTGCTAGATGAGGCGACGTCAGCACTCGACAACGAAACCGAGCATCAGATTACTCAGACGCTCCGAGCACTGCACGGGCAGATCACTGTCATCATCGTCGCCCACAGGCTTTCTACGGTGCGAGACGCGGACAAGCTCGTGTTCTTGAGTGATGGCACGGTGGAGGGCGAGGGCTCGTTCACAGAGGTTCGTGCGTCCACGCCGTCGTTTGCACGTCTGGTGGAACTAGGAGAACTCGCATGAGCGGTGGGTCGGGCTCCGTCTCGGTCGTCGTTCCATGCTTCGACTCTGGCGATGTCGTCATCGAATCCGTGGAGTCTGCTCTGGCCCAGACCTACGTACCCCTCGACGTCATTGTCGTCGATGACGGCTCGACGGATCTTCGGACGCTGGATGCGCTCGTCCGCGTCGCACAGAAGCCGCGGGTGCGGTTGATCCGCCAAGAGAACAGCGGTCTGTCAGCGGCGCGGAACGCTGCGATCGCCGCCAGCAACGCTGAATACGTTCTACCGCTGGATGCAGACGACCTGATCGACCCCCGGTATGTCGAAGAAGCGGTGTTGGCGTTGTCTGGACAGCCGGATGCGCGTCTGGTGTACAGTCGGGCCGAGTTGTTCGGGACCCGCACGGGTCCGTGGGAATTGCCGGACTTCTCGTGGGAGAGAATCCTTGTCCACAATTTGATCTTTTGTTCGTGCCTCTACCGCAGAGCCGATTGGGTAAGGGTTGGTGGATACGACCCGTTCTTCAAGCGGGGTAGAGAAGATCATGATTTCGTCCTCAAACTTCTTGCACTCGGGGGATATCCAGTGCGTCTTGACGGGGTTTACTTCCACTACCGCCAGTCCGGCCGATCGATGAACGATTCTTTTGCCAAAGATCGAGACTTGCTCGTGGAGACCAGCGCGCGCCTGCTGCGCAACAATCATCGTCTCTATGTCGAGCATGCTGAAGATCTGTTCCGGTTCATCTTCAGCCAACAAGATCAGATCAATGACCTGCGACATCGATACCGTTGGCTCGAGAACCTTCGCACTCGATTCCCGAGGGTGGTAAAGATGATTCGGGCGCCGTTCGCCTTCTGGGGACGTCGCCGATCGACGGGAAGAACAGGTTCTGCCGAATGACCGCAGAGCCGACCGTCTCCGCTCTCGTGCTTGCTGAAACGCCGGTAGATGGGCGGCTCGCCTACGATGTCGGGCGCCTCGCTGATCACGGATTCACCCTTGACATTCCTCGGAGACATGCCTTGAGGGCTGCACGGAAGATTCGGGATGTCGTTGAGCATCGCTCGGGAATGAAGTGGGAGGAAGCAGTCCGTGGCATCGGTGCCCGCGCCGACATGACTCTGGCCCTGCTCGAACAGTTCGCATTAGCGCCGCTCCAGCTGAAGAAGCTGCGAATTCCTCCTTATCACGCGCATCCTGTCGTCATGCTCTCGTGTTGGCTATCCGAAGAGCTCAGGCGAATGTCGCCCTCCGAGCGACGATCAGTGGCGAGGCGCTTCGCGGGAGTCGACCTGATCTTGTTCTTGAGTGAGAATCAGCGAGAGATATTCGTGGATGCTGGTTTTACAGAAGGCCAGCTCGCGGCCGTTCCGTTCGGTATCGAGTGGAATCGATTCCCCACTCCGCCCTCTTCTCGTGAGCGCGATATCCCGATCTTGTCAGTCGGATTTGATCGCGGGCGTGATTATCGAACGCTCTTTCGTGCGGTTGAGGGCATGCGGACGCGAGTGGATCTGTACTGCAAACCGGTGAACCTCGCGGGCCTTCAGGCACCCTCGAACGTCACAGTGCATGCCCCGGTCCCGTACGAGGAATACGTCTCCTTGCTGAACCGTGCCCAGGTCGTGGCCGTGCCGACCTTCGACCTTGCGTACCCCACTGGGCAGAGTGTTGCTTTGGAGGCGTCAGCTGCCGGCTGTTGTGTGGTCGCCACGCGCTCGCAGGCGCTGAGCGAATACCTGCACGACGGCAGCACCGCTCTACTCAGTGAGCCTGGTCAAGCTGATCAACTACGCTTTCGGCTGGAAGAGGCGGTTCAGAACGAGCAGCTCCGGACGAGGCTCGGAGCTGCCGCGCGTGAGATGGTCGGTGCCCGCTACACCACCCGACACATGTGGTCCGCCGTAGCCACGATCGTCCGCGAACGAGTGTGCTTCAGATGAGACTCGGTGAGCGGTTCGGCGGTCCGGACACTGCGTTCGGCTGACGGCCTCCTGTACCTTGTTGAGGTCTTGGTACGACGGCGATCTGAGCGGATGTCTCATTCGATGTAGATCGCTGCTCTGTCTGCGCACATTGAGCTCATGACAACCTCCTCGATAATGGAATGATGACCGCCATCAGTCCAGCAGGATCGCGGGCGGCCCTGCATCCTCCGACGCGCAGGCTCGTGCCGTTGCCGCACTCGGCCCGCATCGTCGACGCGGTGCTCGCGGGATTCGTCGTTGTGCGCATATCCCTCATCGGCGGCTCGATCCCCACGGCACAACTGGCATTGGTGCTGCTCGTTGCCGTCGCCGCCTTTCGTCGCCCGACACGCTCGCTGGGCCTGGCGCGCTGGTTCCCGTGGCTGGCACTGGTGCTGATCGCCTATGCAGCCCTGGAGACCTTGTACAACGGCGTCGATCCGCTTCGCCGCGCCGCGAACATCGTCATCCTCGCATTCACGGCTGCGTTCATGGCCAGCGGCAGGATCGACGTCGGCTCGGTCATCAAAGGGCTGGGTCTGGGTCTCGCCGTCAACGTCGGACTGTTCTATCTGCATCTCGCACCGAATGACTACGACGGGCGCCTGACGGGCCTTCTGCAGGACCCCAATGCCGCCGGTCTCTACTACGCAGTCGGGACGATCCTCTTGACCGTGGTGGTGCGGCGCGTCTGGTTGCGCGCAGGGATACTCGTGCTGGGAGCGCTTGCTGTCGTGGACACGGGATCAAGGACGGGCATGGCAGCGTATGCCGCCGCGGTGATCTGGCTGTGCTGCACGCAGCGCTTGGGGCGCGCGTTCCAGGTACTGCTCGGTGCCGCGCTCACGGGTGCGTTCGTCTGGGCCAACTTGACCATCGCACAGGGCATCGGCGTCATCGCAACGGACCGGGCGGGCTCGGATGCCTTGCGCGCTCGCATCGATGCCGCATCGCTTGTGAAGACCGCTGCCACGCCCTGGTACGGGGACGGTCTGGCGCAGGGTGTGGTGCACCTTGAGGGTGCCACGTGGTTCTTCAACAGCTCCTATGAGGACCTCATCGTCGAGGGTGGCGTCATCTTCGCCGTAGGTATCCTCCTTTGCTATGTACTGGCGGGTTTCGGGATGCGTGCTCGCTCGTCAGTGATCCGCGTCACCGACTACGACACTCGCGTCGTGGCAGCAGCAACCCTCGTCGTTTTCTACTGCGCCAGCCGTCTGGGTGAGGTCTTCTTGAGCCCCGCCGGATTCCTCGTGCTCGGGGTGGGACTTGCGAACCTCGCCGTCTCCTCGGTCGAGAATCAGGGCGTTGCTCCCCCGGCACGACAGCCGTGGTATCGCGAGCCGCTCGTGGCAGGCACGTCGGCGTCCGGCTCGTCATCGCGGGTCCGCGCTCGTGGCTGAAGCGGGGAATGACTCCGTGCAGTCGGTTCCGGTCTGGGCAAGGGTGCACCTCACCCATGCAGCGCTGCAGGCTGTGGCTGACGAGGCCAGGGTGGACATCCTGCACATCAAGGGGCCGACGGATGCCGCCTTCCGCGCCGCCGTCCACGATTCCACCGATGCCGACGTGCTCGTGCGCCCGGAACAGCTGGAGACGTTCGTTCGGGCACTTCGAGCCCGCGGTTGGTCGCTGTACTCCGACTTCGACGAGGGATCGCCGTTCGGCCACGCGGCCAACTACCAGCATCCATCGTGGACCTGGGTGGATGTGCACCGCAGGATCCCCGGATTCCGAGAGAGCCCAGAGACAGTGTTCGACCGGCTGTGGCGGGAGCGAGGCGTTCTCGCGATCGCGCACCGGCCCTGCACCGTGCTCTCGCCGCGCGGACAAGTGCTCGTGCAGACCATGCACGTGGCCCGGTCGCACGGGTACGACCAGTCAGAGACGTGGCAGCAGTGCCCCGAGCAGCTGAAGCCCCAGGTGCGGGCGCTCGCCGAGGAGCTGGAGGGACAAGCGGCGTTCGCGGCGGGGATCGGCGAGCTCGAGCTCCATCGCGATGACCCGGACTACGCCTTGTGGGACTACTGGTCGCGCGAGGGCGGTGATCGGCTGGAAGAGTGGCGTGCTCGTTTCCGCTCGGCGGAGGGATTCCGCGCCCGCATGCGCGTGCTGGCTCGGGCCACGCGTGTGAACCGCACCCACCTGCGGATACGGCTCGGTCACGAACCGACCGGCCGTGAGGTCGTGGCCGAGCAGTTCGCGCGCGTCGGCAAGGCAGCAGGCTCGGCCGGGCGGGCATTGGCATCCCGCCTTCGCGGGCATGACGATGGGGCTTCAACGTGACCGTCCGGTACGCCATCAGGAACGACCTGGCCTGGATCGATGCTCTGGACGGCGGACGTCGCGAGCGCACGGCCTGGGTCGCCGACCTGGCCACAGGGGAGACGTTCGTGCTCAACGACACCGCGTGGCTGATCTGGGTGCTGCTCGCCGACGGTGCCTCGACCGTCGACGAGCTGCGAGCCGCGGCCGACGCCGAAGGAGCACAGGACGCGTTCGACGGTGTCGAGGTTTCCGAGTTCCTCGACATCCTCACGCGGAGGGGCCTGCTGGCCGTGCAGGACGAGGGCACGGCGACGGCCTGAGGCTCGATGCGACAGCGCGAGTCCGACGTTACGGAGCGAGCTCCGACAGCAGCTCGCGCACGTGCCGGGCGCCAGTGTCCGGCGAGAAGCACGTGAGCCACCGCGCGTACTGGGCGTCGACGTCTGCGCGTAGCCGGCCATCGCTCGCTGCGACGATCTTCTCGGCGAGCGCCGTCGGGTCGCCTGCTGTCACGATGAGAGGATGCTCGTCGCCGACCACCTCGGGCAGGGCACCGGCATCCGTGACGAGCACGGGCACTCGGGCCGACATGCCCTCGGCGGCCACGAGCCCGAACGTCTCCGGTTGTACCGAGGGCACCACGAGCAGGTCGATGCGATCGAAGAGATCGGCGGGGTCGATCCAGCCGAGCCGGTCCGTGATCGGTGCGATCGGCGCGAGCGCCGCCTCCGATGCGGCGACTGACGCGTCCGAGACGAAGCGTGACTCGCCGCCGAGAGCGAGACGGAATGCTCCGGGATGCCGCTGGTCGAGCATCCGCAGCGCCTCCGCCAGCACGCCGATGCCCTTGTCCATCGAGACCCGTCCCAGGAAGCCGACCACGAACGGGTCGCCCGGGGCGCGAAGGCGGGTGGTCGCAGGGAGAGGATCCGTCCAGTTCGGCAGTACCCGGGCGTGCGGTACCTCCGCCAGCATGCTGCGCGACGGCACAAGCACGGCGGATGCCCGTGCGCGCGCCATCACCGAGAGCGGCCGGTGGATGCCGGTGGGCCGCTGATGCAGATGCACGACACGGCGGCGATGCCCGGCCGTCGCGACCGCCGGAACGAGTCCGTTGCACCACAGCACTCCGGTGCGCCGGCGGGCGTCCCAGCGTCGCAGCGCGCGCATCCACTCCGGGCGGTCGTCCGCGTCGAGCACCGCCACGGTGTGGCCCGCGTGCATGGCGACCTGGGCGACCGCGTCAGGTGCACGCGGGACGACGACGGTGACCCGGATGCCCCGCTCGCGGAGCGCAGTCGCGATGCGCAGCATCATGACTTCGCCGCCGCCGATGTCGCCGTTGTTCGTGGCGATGGCGACGTCGGTCACGGCTCGGAGGCGGGCGTTCTGCGGCACGGAGGGGCACTTCCTTCGCAGCGGGCGGGCGTCGTGTGGGAAACACGTGGCGGGTGGGCGTAGCGAGTCTATTGCGCGCTCGTCTGCGGGGAGCGGCTCGCGTGCGACGACGAATCGTCCAGGCAGGGCAGCGGGCACTGTGAGCGGTGCAGGCGTTCGACGCTCGGTGCAGCCGTTTCCTGGCGCCCCCTAGACTGATGCGGTGGGGTGGAGCGTGCTGGTAGACGCGCTGGGCGTGAAGGTGCGCATCCGCGGCGACGACCTCGACGAGGCCACCCGCGAGGCCGTGGCGGCCGCTTGGCGCGATGCCCTCGTTCCATCGTCATGCACGGAGCTCTCCGCCGGGCCGGATGCCGGCGACGGCGGGGAGCAAGGCACGGGGCCGGACGCGGTCGAGGTGACGGCGGCACCATGGACCGAGGCGGCCTCGGTGCTCTCGGAGCTGTCGCAGCGTGTCACTCTGGCGGCGATCGAACGGCAGCGCGGAAGGCTCTGGATGCTGCACGCCGCCGGCCTCGCATCGTCCGACGGACGTGTGGTCGCCCTCGTGGGGCCGTCGGGTCGCGGAAAGACGACCGCCGCGCGAGCGCTCGGCTCTCACCTCGGCTATGTCTCGGACGAGACCGTCGCCGTCGATGAGGAGGGCCGGGTCTGGCCCTATCGCAAACCCCTGTCGGTCATCGAGGAGGTCAACGCGCCGAAGGTGCAGCGGTCGCCATCCGAACTGCATCTGCGGGAGCTGCCGGAGTCACAGCTTCGGCTGGCCGCCCTTGTGCTGCTCGAACGTGCCGAGAACGCCGACGTCACCGCCGTCGTCGAGCCCGTCGATCTCGCCGACGCGCTGTCCGACCTGGTGATGCAGTCGAGCTATCTGACAACGATGCCCGCACCGTTGCGGACGATCGCGAACCACGCGGTCGAGACACGGGTGCTGCGGGTGCGATACCGGGATGCTGAATCGCTGGTCGCGGTGCTCGATCAGCTGCTCGCCAGAACCCCGCAGCACTCGCCCCTTCCGGGACGCGAGGCAGACGATGGCGTCGGCTTGCCGCGATCGCGAGGCGCTGCGCGTGAGGCCGCTCTGGCCGAGGGCATTCGAGTGCCAGGAGGCGAGTCCGCTCCGACGCCGACGGACAGCGGGCGCGAGCCTGTTGTGGCCGCGTCGGGGGCGGGCGAGCTTCGCTACCGGAGGACTCGCACCCACGATGTGCTCGCCTTCCGAGACCCGGACCGGCTCGCGCTGCTGAAGGCGTCCGAGGAGTTGGGCACGGGCGACTTCTGGCTGCTCGCAGGCATCGCCCCTACCCTCTGGCGTGCGGCCGACGGGGCGACCCTCGCGGAGCTCACCGTGGCGGCCGTCGCTGCGCACGGCGCCCCACCCGGAGTCGATCCCGAGGATGCCGTCGCCGCTGTTGTGGAGGAGTTGACCCGACTCGGCGTGCTCAGGGCCGTCTGAGTCTCGCGCTTCGCCTGTGCTCACTGCTGACGCGCTCCTTGGGCGGCGCTGTGGCGCGTTGCCGGGAGCCCGTCAGCGGCATCCTCTTGCCGACCACGGGTTCGCCTGCCGACGACGCGGGGGTGGCTCGGCCGTTGACCAAGCCACCCCCGCGGAGAGCGCCACTGCTAACGTGCGACGTTCTGGCCGACCGACCCCCGTGCGAGGTTGAGGCTCAGCACGTTGAGCAGTCCGACGAGCTGGATGTTCAACGCCGCCACGTCGTACCGGCCTGTGGGCGTGATGTGCTGGAAGTAGTCCGGGATCGCGCCCGTCGCCGCGTTCTGCGCGTTGACAGTGAGCACGAGCACGTCCTGCAGCACGGTGAACAGGCTGCTCAGCAGCCCGTTCAGCGCGGTCAGCACAGACGCCAGTGCACCTCCAGGGGCGAACAGAGCGGCGATCTCGGCCGTGACCAGGCCGCCGATGCCGGCCAGGAGGCCCGCGAGCACGTCAGCAGCCAGAGTGATCGGTACTCCGGCAAGGACGAACTTCACCGTCGCCGTGCCGTTGAGGAACTGGCCGAGCGTCCCTGTGAGCTCCAGCCCGGTGGGAAGGACGCCGCTCACACTGCCCGCCGTGATGTCGATCGAGATCACGTTGTACAGCACGTCGGTGACGGCGGTCACCCAGTTGTTCACCAGCTCAGTGGCCGCGTCGGCGGGGAGCTCCCAGTCGATGAACAGGCGAGTGTTCGGGTTCTGTTCGTTCAGCAGAGGCGAGATCTCGCCGGTGTAGGCACCGCCGAGGAGCGATGCGACATCGATGGTCAGAGTTCCCTTGGCGAGATCGACCTGCAGCGCGGAGGTCGGCACATTCGGTATCGGTGCAGCCGTCAGCAGGTCCATGTTGAACGAGAGCGAGGCATGCAGCACGCCTTCGCCGAGTGCTTCGAGCAGGGGTCCCAGGAGCGGGACCTGCCCCAACAAGCCCCAGACGGCATCCGTGCTGATCGTCAACTTCGGCACCGCGGTCGTAAGTCCGCTGAGCAGGTCGCCGACGACCTGCGAGGTCACCAGCAGTCTGATGTATGCGATGAGATAGTCGCGGTCCAGCTCGCTGGGGCGAGGTGTCAGGCAGAGGGAGCTCAGCGATGCGCGACCCGCTGCGGCACCGACCTGCAGGTCGAGGTCGGTGATCGAGCTGAGCAGTGCGGTCACCGCCGAGTTGCCGGTGACCTGCTGGAGGATGGTCTTGAGCTTGAGATCGGCGACCTCGGGCACGTTCTGGGAGCTGGTCGTCAGGGCGATGGCACCCGAGTCCGTCACCGCACCGGATGCACCCAGGGTGGGATGCGCGGTCGGATCCTCGTGTGCGTAGGCGTACTGGTTCACGGTGCCGACGCTCTGATTGCCGGAGACCAGGCTCAGGATGTCGCTCAACACGGTGCCGACGCCCGTGAGGTTCAGTTGAACTGCGCTGAGGGCGGTCACATCGAGCGGGCTCGTCTCGGTGTCCTGGACGTCCTTCGGCGGCGTGTTCGTCGAGAATGCCGTGGCGTGCACTCCTTCGAGCTTCGCCACATCGTCAAGGTCCGTGCCCGCAACCGTGCCGCTGAGCAGAATGCCGCGAGACTGTGCGTTGAACAGTGTTCCCGCGGGCGAACACTGGGTGGGACTCACCGCTGCGTACGCGGGAACGGCCGCCGATACGGCCAGCACCGGAACGCTCCAGGCCGCCCCTTTCATGACTGTTCTGCGCGAGATTCCCGATGGCTTTCCGAACGAGCTTCCGTTGAGATCGCTGCCGGCGAGTCCGCCGTCGCCGAAGTTGCCGTCGCCGAAGTTGCCGTACTTACCCGAATTCATACGTGTCTATTCCCCTATGTGGCGGAACGCTCACCCGACAAGCGTCCTGCACCACGGGCCATTCTGTCGGGCAGCACCGGCCTCTCACAAGACGCATCGCCCGTAGGTACCCCCTAAGTGGGGGTGTTCAGGAGATCGCGCGAGCGGTCGCGGGCGGGCTCGTCCCGCTCTCCGCTCGCTACCCGCATGACGATCGCGCTCATCACGCCGACTGCCGCTGCGGTCGCGATGGTGAAGCCCGCATATTGCACGACTCCGAAGGGCGCGACGGCGATCACGGCACCACCCACGATCGCGATTCCCCCGATGATCCCGCCGAGGCGTGTGCAGTGCAACGCCTGGCGGGGGGTGGGCACCAGGCCGCGAGCGAACGCGGAGGCGAACACCCCGACCAGCAGCACGCCGCCGACGGTGTCGCTCGCACGGTGGGCGAACGTCGCCACGGAGACGAGTGCTTCCGTGATCGTGGCAGCGACCAGTGCCGCGGCCACGGGGCGCCGTGTGCTCGCGACCGGCCACAGACGTACCACCATGATGCTCAGCGAGAGCGTCGTGACGACGTGCACGCTCGGGAACGAGTTCACCACGTCGACGGCACCGTACGCCGGACGCACGAAGACGACGTCTCGCAGCAGTATGCACGCGGCGATGCCGGCGACGGTGCACACTGCACACGTGGCGACCTCGCGCCATCGCCGTCGGGCGAGACCGAACACTGTCACGACAACGGCCACCACGCCGATCGCGACCGGGATGCCCGTACGAAGCCAAGCGAGCGGCACCAGCGCTGCAGAGGCCGCCGGCAGGCCGAGCCCGCGAACGTCCAGATGCACCTGTCCCCACCGGGTGAACACCGCGGCCGCATACACAGCGATCAGCAGCGTCGCGAAGGCGAGGCTCCAGCCGATCGAACGGGTCAGTGATTGAAGCAACACTCCGGGATCACCAGGGCGCAGAGAGGAGGAGCCTTCCCTATCAATAGGCTCCATCTTTGGTCAGCACCGCCCGCGTCGTGCGCCAGAGGATGATGAGATCCGACGTCAGCGACCAGTTCTCGACGTAATAGAGGTCGAGGCGCACGCTGTCCTCCCACGACAGGTCGCTGCGACCGCTCACCTGCCACAGGCCCGTGATGCCCGGCTTGACGAGCAGGCGACGATGTACCCAGCGCTCGTACGCCTGCACTTCGCTCACCAGCGGCGGTCGAGGACCGACGAGCGACATATCACCCTTCAGCACATTCCAGAGCTGGGGCAGTTCGTCGAAGCTGTGGCGCCGCAGCACACGGCCGATCCGAGTGGCCCTGGGATCGTCGCGCATCTTGAAGAGCACGCCGTGGGCTTCGTTCGCAGAAAGGAGCGGAGCCAGCTGCTGCTCGGCGTCCCTCGCCATGGTGCGGAACTTGAGCATGGAGAACGTCGCGCCGTTCAGCCCGACGCGTTCTTGCCGGAAGAGCGCGGGACCGGGGCTGGTCAGCCTCACCGCGATACCGATGCCCAGAAGGATCGGTGAGCTGACGATGAGGCCGACGGCACTGGCGACGATGTCGAAGGCTCGCTTGGCCACGGCCCGCGAGCCCGTGAGCTCGGGGTAGTCGACCCTGATGAGCGGCAGGCCCGCGACCGGAGTGGAGTGGATACGCGGGCCTGCGACATCCGTCAACGCCGGCGCGACGATGAGGCTCACGTGGCGCTCTTCGAGGCCCCAGCCCAATTCGCGGAGCTGCCGTGGCTTGAACGGATGCGATCCGGTGATGACCACGGTGTCGGCACCGGACTCGTCGACGTGGTGGAGCAGATCATTCCAGTCACCCAGCACACGCACGCCTTCGGCCAATTCGCCGCAGTCATGTCCAGGTTGCACGGCGGCTCCCACTATCGAGATGCCCGATCCGGGGAGTCCGTGAATCTGCTGCACGACGTGCCTGGCGCTGTCCAGGTCGCCGACGACGATGGCGTGATTCATCATGGCACCGCGTCGGCGCTTGGCGACGAGCCACTGCCGCCAGAGCCAGCGGCTCAGCAACAGCAGGGTGACGCCGAGAGGCAGTGCGATGAGCAGGTACGAGCGCCCGATCTGGGCCTGGAGCGCGAATCCCACGATCGCTGCGGAGCCGAAGGAGACGACCGTCGCACGGACCACCAGTTTGTACTCGGTAGCGCCGGTCCCCACGACGTGAGCGCTGCGCGTGCCGGCCAACGAAAGCGAGAGAAACCAGCTCAGCGCCAGCACGACGGACACGATGGTGTAGTCGATGGGCGGCAACCCCACGGAATGCTCGCCGGTGATCACGAGCCTCTGCGGGTCGAAGCCGAAGCGCACCACCTGGGCGACGGCGATGGCGGCGATGACGACGACCAGATCCGTCACGGCGAGACGTGCGGCGACCGTGCGCGTCCACGTCCGAGCCTTCACCGACGCCGGGGCCGCCACTTCGAACGGCGGGTGGCGCGAAACGCGCTGTTCTGCGTTCCGGGATCCCCTTCCAGTCGCAGTGTGCGCGGTAGGGGATTGCGGGCCACTCGGTGAGTGCAGACCCTCGTTGATCGCCATTCTCACCTGATCGTCATTGCATCGACTGTCACCGTACCCGGCAAGCCATGAGCCATGCCGACCGGGGCGTACCAGCTTTCGCGGGCCGGAATGCGGCAACTTTATCAGCCATCATCAGGGACTTTCGTTACCTGCAAACGGGGGCAGACAGCATGTTCGAGAGCCTGTCGAGACTGTGCGGGTTCTGGTTTCGCGGTGCGGCGCACGGGGTGAATCCGTCGTGCCTGCCGGCCACGTCGCACCGGTCGTCGCCGAGCCCCGACTGCGATGGCTCCGCGTTCTCGTGGTCGTCGTGGCGTGCGTTCGTCCTCCTTTAACATGAGTCGGTGCGTGTTCTCCTCACAGGCGGTGCTGGATACATCGGCACCCACACAGCGGTCGCGCTCGCCGAGGCGGGGCACGAGCCGCTGATCGCAGACAGCCTGGTCGGTGCCCGGTCTGAGGCGTTGTCTCGGGTCGAGACTCTGGTGGGCCGCACGGTACCCGCGCTGATCGGCGACGTGCGCGACGAGGATGCACTGAACGCGTTCATCCGAGCGCATGCTCCGGTCGACGCCGTGATCCATCTTGCGGGGCTGAAATCGGTCAGCGACTCGCTGGTCGAGCCGGTCGACTATTACGGCGTCAACATCGCAGCGGCGGTCAGCGTTCTCAGGGCAATGCGCGCGAACGACATCACCACGATCGTGTTCTCGAGTTCGGCCACCGTGTACGGCGAACCCGACCAGCTGCCCGTCTCCGAAGACGCGAACACGCCGTTGTCACTCTCCAGTCCATATGGCAAGACCAAGCGGATCATCGAGGAACTGCTGCGTGACGTGTGTGCCGCCGATTCGCGGATGACGGCGATCGCGTTGCGGTACTTCAACCCGGTCGGGGCGCACCCCAGCGGTCTCATCGGCGAGGATCCGCAATCGGAGCCGGGCAATCTGATGCCGATCGTCTCTCGGGTCGCCGCAGGCGCGCTGCCCTGTGTTCACGTGTTCGGAGCCGACTACGACACACCGGATGGCACGGCGCTGCGCGACTACATCCATGTCGTCGATCTGGCCAGCGGGCACGTGGCGGCCCTCGGCGATCGAGACCCCGGTTTCCGGGCCTACAACCTGGGGACGGGCCGAGCCACGAGCGTCTTGGAGCTCGTCACCGCGTTCGAGCAGGTTGTGGGCCGTCCCATCGCGCGCGAGGCTGCGCCACGCCGGTCCGGCGACGTGGCAATCAGCGTCGCCGATTCCGGGCGCGCGGAATCGGCGCTCGGATGGCGTGCGACGCGCACGATCAACGATGCGTGCGCAGACCAGTGGAACTGGCAGACCGGCGCTGCCGCCGACCTGCCGCGCTGAGGGGCGGGGAGCGCGACACGCCCGAGTTGCAGAGAACCCCGATATCTGGCAAACTTTTGGGGTTCAACATTTCGGTTCTGCGCGTCCGCGTGCGGTCAGCCGGATCACTGCCAGGCAGTGCATAGCCGCTCCGAACGGGCCGGAATCTCCGCGGGAAACCGCAGCGAGATGAGTCCTCGGAGTTCAGGTTAGGCCGCAGGCAGAAGAACTAGTGCGGAGAAGGGCGCGAGCCCGACTCGAAGCACGCAGCTTAATCGACATCCGAATGGCCGTGGGCATCCATGTGCCTTGCGAGGGCGACACGCCCGAGCGCGGGGGTCGGTTGAAGGCGAGGGATGCCGAGGCGCGAGCACAAGCATCCACCTCGCCCTTGACAGATGAACAGCGGTGCGACACACGTGGTGCCGGCAAAGCGGGAAGCGCGAAAGCGCGGGAACGCGATGCGTCCAATGCGGCTCTGACTGCCGTACGACGCCTGAACAGTAGAGAGAGAGTCAGATATGGCGGGACAGAAGATCCGCATCCGGCTTAAGTCGTATGACCACGAGGTCATCGACACCTCGGCGCGCAAGATCGTCGACACGGTGACCCGTGCCGGCGCTCAGGTCGTCGGGCCGGTGCCGCTCCCCACCGAGAAGAACGTGGTGTGCGTCATCCGTTCGCCCCACAAGTACAAGGACAGCCGCGAGCACTTCGAGATGCGCACGCACAAGCGGCTGATCGACATCATCGACCCGACGCCGAAGGCCGTCGACTCGCTCATGCGTCTCGACCTGCCCGCCGACGTCAACATCGAGATCAAGCTCTAGGGGTCACGATGTCGAACACCGAAACCAAGACTGTCAAGGGCCTGCTCGGCAAGAAGCTCGGCATGACGCAGGTGTGGGACGAGAACAACAAGCTCATCCCTGTCACCGTCGTCGAGATCACGCCGAACGTCGTGACCCAGCTGCGCACCCCCGAGGTCGACGGCTACAACGCCGTGCAGATCGCCAGCGGCTCCATCGACCCGCGCAAGGTCAACAAGCCTGCGACCGGCCACTTCGAGAAGGCCGGCGTCACGCCGCGCCGCCACCTCACCGAGATCCGCACCGCGGATGCCGGCTCGTACGAGCTCGGCCAGGAGCTCACCGTCGAGGCCACGTTCGAGGCCGGCCAGAAGGTCGACGTCGTCGGGACCTCGAAGGGTAAGGGCACCGCCGGTGTCATGAAGCGCCACAACTTCAAGGGCGTCTCCGCCTCGCACGGTTCGCACCGCAACCACCGCAAGCCCGGTTCGATCGGCGCATCGTCGACCCCGAGCCGCGTGTTCAAGGGCATGCGCATGGCCGGCCGTATGGGCGCCGAGCGCGTCACGGTGCTGAACCTCACGGTGCACTCGGTCGACGCCGGCAAGGGCCTGCTGCTCGTCAAGGGCGCGGTTCCCGGCGCTCGCGGCCGCATCGTCTTCGTCCGCAACGCAGTGAAGGGAGCGTAGTCACATGGCTACCTCGATCGACGTTCTCGACGTCACCGGCAAGAAGACCGGTTCCGTCGAGCTGCCCGCGGAGATCTTCGACGTTCAGGTGAACGTTCCGCTGATCCACCAGGTCGTCGTGGCGCAGCTCGCCGCGGCGCGCCAGGGCACCCACAAGACCAAGAACCGTGGCGAGGTCTCCGGTGCAGGCCGTAAGCCGTTCAAGCAGAAGGGCACAGGTCGCGCCCGCCAGGGTTCGATCCGCGCCCCGCAGATGACCGGTGGTGGCATCGTGCACGGCCCGACACCCCGCGACTACTCGCAGCGCACCCCCAAGAAGATGATCGCCGCAGCCCTGCTCGGTTCGCTCAGCGACCGCGCTCGTGGCGAGCGCATCCACGTGGTGGAGTCCCTGATCGCCGGCGACGCGCCGTCGACGAAGGATGCCATCGCGCTGCTGACCACCATCGCGACCTCCAAGCACGTGCTCGTCGTCACCGAGCGTGGCGACGAGACGGGCGTGAAGAGCGTTCGCAACATCCCGACGGTGCACACGCTCGCGTTCGACCAGCTCAACGCGTACGACGTGCTCGTCTCCGACGACATCGTCTTCACCAAGGGTGCGTTCGACTCGTTCGTCGCTTCCAAGACGAAGAAGGAAGAGGTGAACGCGTAATGGCCGCCATCAACAAGGACCCGCGCGACATCATCATCGCCCCGGTCGTGTCCGAGAAGAGCTACTCGCTCATCGACGAGGGCAAGTACACCTTCCTCGTCGACCCCCGCTCGAACAAGACCGAGATCAAGCTCGCGATCGAGAAGATCTTCAAGGTCGAGGTCGCATCCGTCAACACTCTGAACCGTCAGGGCAAGACGCGCCGCACCCGTTACGGCGTCGGCAAGCGCAAGGACACCAAGCGCGCCATCGTCACCCTCAAGTCCGGTTCCATCGACATCTTCACGGCTGTCGGCTAAGGAGCAAGGGAACAACAATGGCTATTCGCAAGTACAAGCCGACGACCCCGGGCCGCCGTGGTTCGTCCGTTGCCGACTTCGCCGAGATCACCCGATCGACGCCCGAGAAGTCGCTGCTCCGCCCCCTGTCGAAGACCGGTGGACGCAACAACCAGGGCCGCATCACGACCCGTCACATCGGTGGTGGCCACAAGCGCCAGTACCGCGTCATCGACTTCCGTCGCAATGACAAGGACGGCGTCAACGCCAAGGTCGCGCACATCGAGTACGACCCGAACCGCACGGCACGCATCGCGCTGCTGCACTTCGTGGACGGCACCAAGCGCTACATCATCGCTCCCGACAAGCTCAAGCAGGGCGACATCGTGGAGTCGGGCCCGAACGCGGACATCAAGCCCGGCAACAACCTGCCGCTGCGCAACATCCCGACCGGTACCGTGATCCACGCGATCGAGCTCAAGCCGGGTGGGGGCGCGAAGATCGCCCGCTCCGCCGGAGCATCCGTTCGCCTCGTCGCCAAGGACGGCCCCTACGCCCAGCTGCGCATGCCCTCCGGCGAGATCCGCAACGTGGATGCCCGCTGCCGCGCCACCATCGGCGAGGTCGGCAACGCCGAGCAGTCGAACATCAACTGGGGCAAGGCCGGCCGCATGCGGTGGAAGGGCGTTCGCCCGACCGTCCGTGGTGTCGCGATGAACCCGATCGACCACCCGCACGGTGGTGGTGAGGGCAAGACCTCCGGTGGTCGTCACCCGGTCAGCCCGTGGGGCCAGAAGGAAGGCCGCACGCGTCACCCGAACAAGGAAAGCGACAAGCTGATCGTCCGCCGCCGCAACGCTGGCAAGAAGCGCAAGTAGGAGTTAGTAGAAGATGCCTCGCAGTCTCAAGAAGGGCCCCTTCGTCGACGAGCACCTGCTTACCAAGGTGGTTCGCGCGAACGAGTCCGGCAGCAAGAACGTCATCAAGACGTGGTCGCGTCGTTCGATGATCGTGCCGGCCATGCTCGGCCACACGATCGCCGTGCACGACGGACGCAAGCACATCCCGGTCTTCGTCACCGAGACGATGGTCGGCCACAAGCTCGGGGAGTTCGCCCCGACCCGCACCTTCCGGGGACACGTGAAGGACGACAAGAAGGGTCGTCGCCGCTGACGCGGTGACATAAGGAGGAGAAAGACATGGTGGAGTCGATCGCACGCGTGCGACACATCCGCGTTACGCCTCAGAAGGCTCGTCGCGTCGTCAACCTGATCCGCGGCAAGCAGGCGCAGGAGGCCCTGGCCATCCTGAAGTTCGCCCCGCAGGGCGCGAGCGAGCCGGTCTACAAGCTCGTGGCATCCGCGATCGCGAATGCCCGGGTCAAGGCCGACGCAACGAACCAGTACCTCGACGAGCGCGACCTCTATGTGAGCCGTGCCTTCGTCGACGAGGGAACGACGCTCAAGCGGTTCCAGCCGCGCGCTCAGGGCCGTGCGTTCCGCATCAACAAGCGCACCAGCCACATCACCGTTGTGCTGGCCACACCTGACGAGGGGACGAAGTAATGGGTCAGAAGGTCAACCCGTACGGCTTCCGTCTGGGCATCACGACGGACCACGTGTCGCGTTGGTTCTCGGACTCGACGAAGCCCGGTCAGCGTTACGCCGACTACATCGCCGAGGACGTCAAGATCCGCAAGCTGCTTCAGACGCAGCTTGACCGTGCCGGCGTCTCGCGCATCGAGATCGAGCGCACCCGTGACCGCGTGCGTGTGGACATCCACACCGCGCGCCCGGGCATCGTGATCGGTCGTCGTGGTGCAGAGGCCGAGCGCATCCGCGCCGACCTCGAGAAGCTCACCGGCAAGCAGATCCAGCTGAACATCCTCGAGGTGAAGAACCCCGAGGCGGATGCCCAGCTCGTCGCCCAGGGCATCGCCGAGCAGCTGAGCGCCCGCGTGGCGTTCCGCCGTGCGATGCGCAAGGGTCTGCAGGGTGCCCAGCGCGCCGGTGCCAAGGGTGTGCGCATCCAGGTGTCCGGTCGCCTCGGCGGCGCGGAGATGAGCCGGTCGGAGTTCTACCGCGAGGGTCGTGTGCCGCTGCACACGCTGCGCGCGAACATCGACTACGGCTTCTACGAGGCCAAGACCACCTTCGGCCGCATCGGCGTGAAGGTCTGGATCTACAAGGGCGACATCACCAACAAGGAACTCGCTCGCGAGCAGGCCGCCGCCAAGTCCGGCCGCCCCGACCGCAGCGACCGCCCCCGCCGTGCGCCCCGCGCGCAGCAGGCCGAGGCCCCCGCGGCAGAAGGAGCCAGTGCATAACCATGTTGATTCCCCGCAGAGTCAAGCACCGCAAGCAGCACCACCCCGGCCGTAGCGGCCAGGCGACCGGTGGCACGAAGGTCACCTTCGGCGAGTTCGGCATCCAGGCCCTGACCCCCGCTTACGTGACGAACCGTCAGATCGAGTCCGCTCGTATCGCCATGACGCGTCACATCAAGCGTGGCGGCAAGGTGTGGATCAACATCTACCCCGACCGTCCACTCACCAAGAAGCCGGCCGAAACCCGCATGGGTTCCGGTAAGGGTTCGCCCGAGTGGTGGGTCGCCAACGTCAAGCCGGGCCGCGTGCTCTTCGAGGTCGCCGGCGTCAACGAGACGCTGGCCCGCGAGGCACTCACCCGTGCCATCCACAAGCTGCCCCTCAAGGCACGCATCATCAAGCGCGAGGAGGGAGACGCGTAATGGCTATCGGATCCAAGGAGCTCGTCCCCACCGAGCTCGACACGTTCGACGACGAGAAGCTCGTCGACGAGCTGAAGAAGGCCAAGGAAGAGCTGTTCAACCTGCGCTTCCAGTCCGCGACCGGCCAGCTCGAGAGCCACGGCCGCCTGCGCGCCGTCAAGCGCGACATCGCTCGCATCTACACGGTCATCCGTGAGCGCGAGCTGGGCATCCGTGCGACCCCGGCTCCGCTCGAGGTTCCCGCGAAGGCCGCGAAGAAGACCAGCAAGAAGGCCGCCGCCGCTGAGGCAGAGGCCGAGACGAAGGAGGAGGCGGAGTAATGGCTGCCACCAAGGCACAGGCTGAGACCGCCGCTCCGGCCGGTCACGAGCACGCCGAACACGACGTGAAGGATGCCGCGGCTCGCGGTTACCGCAAGGGCCGCCGCGGCTACGTCGTCAGCGACAAGATGGACAAGACCATCGTCGTCGAGGTCGAGGACCGCGTGAAGCACCCGCTGTACGGCAAGGTCATCCGCCGCACCAACAAGGTGAAGGTGCACGACGAGAACAACACCGCCGGCATCGGCGACCTCGTCACCATCAGCGAGACCCGTCCGTACAGCGCCACGAAGCGCTGGCGCCTGGTCGAGATCCTCGAGAAGGCCAAGTAAGCCTCTGGCTTGCTTGTGACAAGGAGTTGTAAGAAGTGATTCAGCAGGAATCCCGACTCAAGGTTGCCGACAACACCGGCGCCAAGGAGTTGCTCACGATTCGCGTTCTCGGTGGCTCGAAGCGCAAGTACGCGGGCCTCGGCGATGTCATCGTCGCGACCGTGAAAGACGCCATCCCCGGCGGCAACGTGAAGAAGGGCGACGTCGTCAAGGCGGTCATCGTCCGCACCGTGAAGCAGACGCGCCGTGCAGACGGCTCGTACATCAAGTTCGATGAGAACGCCGCAGTGATCCTGAAGAGCGACGGTGACCCCCGTGGCACCCGCATCTTCGGACCGGTCGGTCGCGAACTGCGCGACAAGAGGTTCATGAAGATCATCTCGCTGGCGCCGGAGGTGATCTGATCCATGGCGAACATCAAGAAGGGTGACCTGGTGCAGGTCATCTCGGGTCCGAGCCAGGCCCGCGGCGGAGACCGCGGCAAGCAGGGCAAGGTCATCGAGGTGCTCGTCGACCAGAACCGCGTCATCGTCGAGGGCGTGAACTACGTCACGAAGCACGTGAAGGTCGGTCAGACCCAGCGCGGCGCCAAGACCGGTGGTCTTGAGACGCACGAGGCTCCGATCCACGTGTCGAACGTGGCGCTGGTCGACCCCGAGACCAAGAAGCCGACCCGCGTGGGCTTCCGCGAGGAGAAGGTGACGAAGGACGGCGTGACCAAGACCGTCCGCGTCCGCTACGCCAAGAAGTCAGGTAAGGACCTGTAATGACCGACACCGCAACTGCCGCGCAGGCTGGCGCGCCCTCGAACGACAGGGTCCAGCCGCGCCTCAAGCAGAAGTACAAGAACGAGATCCAGGCCCAGCTCAAGGAGCAGTTCGGCTACAGCAACGTTCACCAGATCCCCGGCCTGGTCAAGGTCGTGGTGAACAGCGGTGTCGGCGATGCTGCCCGTGACGGCAAGATCATCGACGGTGCGATCGCCGACCTCACGAAGATCACCGGTCAGAAGCCGCAGGTCACGAAGGCCCGCAAGTCCATCGCGCAGTTCAAGCTGCGCGAGGGTCAGCCCATCGGTGCGCACGTCACGCTGCGCGGCGACCGGGCGTGGGAGTTCCTCGACCGTCTGCTCTCGCTGGCGCTGCCGCGCATCCGCGACTTCCGCGGCCTGTCCGACCGTCAGTTCGACGGCCACGGCAACTACACGTTCGGCGTGCAGGAGCAGTCGATCTTCCACGAGATCGACCAGGACAAGATCGACCGCGTCCGCGGCTTCGACATCACCGTCGTCACCACCGCGCAGACGGATGACGAGGGTCGCGCGCTGCTCAAGGCGCTCGGCTTCCCGTTCAAGTCGAACGACTGAGTGCACAACTTGCCGGGCGGGTTCGTCCCGCCCGGCACCACTGCCGGCCACCCGGTCGGCAGACCATCGATGGTCGCTGTTCTTGTAAAGGTCAGCGAAACCAGGTGAACAAAGGAAACAATCCATGACCATGACAGATCCGGTCGCAGACATGCTGACCAGACTGCGCAACGCGAATTCGGCGTACCACGACACCGTGTCGATGCCGAACTCGAAGCTCAAGGCGCACATCGCCGAGATCCTCAAGAACGAGGGTTACATCTCCGACTGGGCCGTCGCAGACGCCCGGGTCGGCCAGACCCTCACGCTGAACCTCAAGTTCGGCCCGAACCGCGAGCGCTCCATCGCCGGCATCAAGCGCGTCTCGAAGCCCGGCCTGCGCGTTTACGCGAAGTCCACCGAGCTGCCCCGCGTGCTCGGCGGCCTCGGGGTCGCCATCCTGTCCACCTCCTCCGGTCTGCTCACGGACCGCGAGGCCGAGAAGAAGGGCGTCGGCGGGGAAGTCCTCGCCTACGTGTGGTAACAAGATGTCCCGAATCGGAAGACTCCCCATCGACATCCCTGCCGGCGTCGACGTCAAGGTCGACGGGCAGGACGTGACGGTCAAGGGCCCGAAGGGCGAGCTGTCGCTCACCGTGGCCCAGCCGATCAGCGTCAAGCTCGAAGAGAACCAGGTGCTCGTCACCCGCCCCGACGACGAGCGCAACTCGCGTTCGCTGCACGGCCTGACCCGCACCCTCATCAACAACCAGATCATCGGCGTGACCCAGGGCTACTCCAAGGGCCTTGAGATCGTCGGAACCGGTTACCGCGTGGCCCAGAAGGGCTCGTCCATCGAGTTCGCACTCGGCTTCTCGCACCCGGTCCTCGTCGAGCCCCCCGCGGGCATCACGTTGACGGTCGAGGGCAACAACAAGGTCACCGTCGCCGGCATCGACAAGCAGGCCGTCGGCGAGACCGCTGCGAACATCCGCAAGATCAAGAAGCCGGAACCGTACAAGGGCAAGGGCATCCGCTACGCAGGCGAGGTCGTCCGCCGCAAGGCCGGAAAGGCTGGTAAGTAAGCATGAGCGTCAAGACAAAGTCAGCGGCACGCGACCGCCGGCACGCGCGCCTTCGCAAGAAGGTCGTGGGCACGGCTGCGCGTCCGCGCCTGGTCGTGACCCGCTCCGCGCGTCACGTCTTCGTGCAGGTCGTCGACGACTCCAAGGGCCACACCCTTGCTTCGGCGTCGACCCTCGAGGCCGACCTCCGTTCGTTCGACGGTGACAAGACCGCCAAGGCCCGCAAGGTCGGCGAGCTGGTCGCCGAGCGTGCGAAGAAGGCCGGCATCGACGAGGTCGTCTTCGACCGCGGCGGCAACAAGTACGCCGGTCGCGTAGCGGCGATCGCCGATGGAGCCCGGGAAGGTGGGCTGAGCCTGTGAGTGAAGTAGAGCGCGAGAGCGAGAAGAAGGGGCAGGACGTGCCCGAGCAGACGACTGCGGAGAAGCCGGTCGAGACCGCGGCGGGCACGGACACCACGAGCCGTGACGCCCGCGACGGCCGTGACAACCGCCGCGGCGGACGCGACCGCAACCAGGGCCGCGACCGTGGTGGCCGCGACGCCGACAAGAGCCAGTTCCTCGAGCGCGTTGTGACCATCAACCGCGTCTCGAAGGTGGTCAAGGGCGGTCGCCGCTTCAGCTTCACCGCGCTTGTCGTGGTGGGCGACGGCAACGGCATGGTCGGTGTCGGCTACGGCAAGGCCCGTGAGGTGCCACTGGCGATCTCGAAGGGCGTCGAAGAGGCGAAGAAGAACTTCTTCCGCGTTCCTCGCGTCGGCAGCACCATCCCGCACCCGGTGCAGGGTGAGGCGGCCGCCGGTGTCGTCCTGCTGCGTCCGGCCGGCGCCGGTACCGGTGTCATCGCCGGTGGTCCGGTGCGCGCGGTTCTCGAGTGCGCAGGCATCCACGACGTGCTGAGCAAGTCGCTCGGTTCGTCGAACACCATCAACATCGTGCACGCCACCGTTGAGGCGCTGCAGCAGCTCGAGGAGCCTCGTGCCGTTGCTGCCCGTCGTGGGCTCGACTTCGACGAGGTCGCGCCCGCCCGCCTGCTGCGTGCCGAGGCTGAGGCCGCCGAGGCGGCCCGATCCGCGAAGGCTGGTGCATAATGGCGCAGCTCAAGGTGACCCAGATCAAGTCCAAAGTGAGCGAGAAGCAGAACCAGCGCGACACCCTTCGCAGCCTGGGTCTGAAGCGCATCGGCGATGTCGTGGTCCGCGAGGACACCCCGCAGAACCGCGGGTACGTCAAGACCGTCGCTCACCTGGTGAAGGTTGAGGAGATCGACTAATGGCCGACGAGAAGAAGGACGAGAAGGCCACCAAGGCCGCGTCCGCCCCCGCCGCCGAGAAGAAGACCGCTGCGAAGCCGGCGGCCGAGAAGAAGCCCGCTGCGGCCAAGGCGACCACCGCCAAGGCTCCGGCTGCCAAGGACGACGCCAAGGCTCCGGCCAAGAAGGCGCCGGCCAAGGCATCCGCGAAGGCCGACGACGCGAAGGCCGAGAAGCCTGCCGCGAAGAAGCCCGCAGCCAAGAAGGACACTGCCGACGTGGTGGCACGTCCTCAGGTCCTCAAGGTGCACCACCTGCGCCCGGCGGCCGGTGCCAAGAAGGACCGCACCCGCGTCGGACGTGGTGAGGGCTCGAAGGGTAAGACCGCCGGCCGCGGTACCAAGGGAACGAAGGCGCGCTACCAGGTGCGTCCGGGCTTCCAGGGTGGCCAGCTGCCGTTCCACATGCGTTCGCCGAAGCTGCGCGGGTTCAAGAACCCGTTCCGCGTCGAGTACCAGGTGGTCAACCTCGAGAAGCTCGCCGAGCTCTACCCCTCGGGCGGCGACGTGACCGTGAGCGACCTGGTCGCCAAGGGCGCGGTGCGCAAGAACGAGAAGGTCAAGGTTCTCGGCAATGGCGAGATCTCGGTGAAGCTGAACGTGGAGGTCGACAAGGTCTCCGGTTCCGCCGAGCAGAAGATCCTCGCTGCCGGGGGTTCGGTCAAGTAGCTCTTCGCAGCTGCCGGATTCTTAGCATCCGAAACACCTGAGTAAAGTAGTCCAGTCGGGTGGCCAACTCGGCCACCCGACTGACTTCTTGAAGCTCCACCCCACGGGGGCTCCTCGAACCGAAAGCAGGACCTGAATTGTTCAACGCCATCGGGCGGATCTTCCGTACGCCGGACCTTCGCCGCAAGATCGGCTTCACGATCGGGATCATCGCGCTTTTCCGGTTGGGTTCGTTCATCCCCACCCCGTTCGTCGACTTCAGCAACGTGCAGGCGTGTCTGCAGGCGAACCAGGGCACGACCGGCCTCTACGAGCTGGTCAACCTGTTCAGCGGCGGTGCGCTGCTGAAACTCTCCATCTTCGCGCTGGGCATCATGCCGTACATCACGGCATCGATCATCGTCCAGCTGCTGCGGGTCGTCATCCCGCACTTCGAGACCCTGTACAAAGAGGGTCAGGCGGGTCAGTCGAAGCTGACGCAGTACACCCGCTACCTCACCATCGCCCTCGGCGTGCTGCAGTCCACGACCCTCATCACCGTCGCCCGCAGCGGCGCGCTGTTCGGGTCGAACAGCACCTCGCAGTGCTCGCAGCTCATCACGGATGACTCGTGGTACGCCGTTCTGCTCATGGTCGTCACCATGACGGCGGGCACCGGCCTCATCATGTGGATGGGCGAGCTGGTCACGGAGAAGGGCATCGGCAACGGCATGTCGCTGCTGATCTTCACGTCGATCGCCGCGCAGTTCCCGAGCTCGCTCTGGGCCGTCGAGCAGTCGCAGAGCTTCGAGGTCTTCCTCGTCGTGATCGTGATCGGCCTCTTCATCGTCGCGGCCGTCGTCTTCGTCGAGCAGTCGCAACGGCGCATCCCGGTGCAGTACGCGAAGCGCATGGTCGGCCGGCGCACATACGGCGGCAACAACACCTACATTCCGATCAAGGTGAACATGGCCGGCGTCATCCCGGTGATCTTCGCCTCGAGCCTCTTGTACCTTCCCGCCCTGATCGCGCAGTTCAACCAGCCGGCCGCCGGCAAGGAGCCCGCGCCGTGGGTGAACTGGGTCGAGAACTATCTCACCAAGGGTGACCACCCGCTGTACATGTTGATCTACGCGCTGCTGATCATCGGGTTCACCTACTTCTACGTCGCGATCACCTTCAACCCCGAAGAGGTCGCCGACAACATGAAGAAGTACGGCGGCTTCATCCCGGGAATCCGGGCCGGCCGTCCGACCGCCGAATACCTCGACTACGTGCTCACGCGCATCACGCTGCCCGGGTCGATCTATCTGGCGATCGTCGCGCTCATCCCGCTGGTGGCGTTCGCTCTGCTCGGCACCAGTCAGAACTTCATGTTCGGCGGCACCTCGATCCTGATCATCGTCGGTGTGGGACTCGAGACGGTCAAGCAGATCGACTCGCAACTTCAGCAGAGGCACTACGAAGGGTTGCTGCGTTGAGCGGATCGCACGAAGAGACCAACCGGGAACGCGGAGCCAGGCTCCTGATCGTCGGCCCTCCCGGGTCCGGCAAGGGAACCCAGGCCGCCTACATCGCCGAGGCGTTCGGCATTCCGGCGATCTCGACGGGCGACATCTTCCGCCACCACATCACGCACAAGACCGAGCTCGGCCTCAAGGTGCAGGCGATCGTGGATGCCGGTGACTACGTTCCCGACGAGCTCACGAACCAGCTCGTCGCGCAGCGCCTCTCGGAGTCCGACTGCGCCAAGGGGTTCCTTCTCGACGGCTACCCGCGCACGGCGGACCAGGTGCGCTTCCTCGACGAGCTGCTCGCGCAGGACGGCGCTCTCGAGGCCGTCGTGCGGCTCACCGCCGACGAAGACGAACTGGTGCGCCGCCTGACCCACCGTGCCCATGAGCAGGGTCGTGCCGACGACACCGAAGAGGCCATCCGGCACCGCCAGAACGTCTACAACGAGCAGACGGCGCCCATCATCGACATCTATCGCGGTCGCGGCCTGCTCGTCGAGGTGGACGGCATCGGCGGCGTCGACGAGGTGGCCGCCCGCATTCGCGAGGCACTGGCGGCGCGCGGCATCGGTGTCGCCGGCGACCCCGCAGCGGCCTGAGGCGACGCGTGCGCGGCATCCGCTCCTCGATCTACAAGTCGCCCGCCCAGCTCGCGCTGATGCGCGAGCCGGGGCTGGCGACCGCCGACAGCCTCGACGCCGTGCGCGCGCTCGTGCAGCCGGGCGTCACGACCTTGCAGTTGGATGCTGCTGCCGAGCAGGCCATCGAAGCGCGCGGCGGCAAGCCGAACTTCAAGCTGGAGCCCGGCTACCGGCACACGATCTGCGCGTCGGTGAACGACGAGGTCGTGCACGGCATTCCGGGTGAGCGTGTTCTGGAGGCCGGGGACATCCTGTCCGTCGACTCGGGCGCGATCCTGGGCGGCTGGAACGGCGACGCGGCGTTCACCGTGGTGCTCGACGATCCTGAACGTCCCGACCTGGTGGCCAAGCGTCGCGCACTGAGCGAGGTGACCGAGCAGTCGCTGTGGCACGGGATCGCGGCGCTGGCGCAGGCATCCCACCTGAACGAGGTGGGAGACGCGATCGAGGCGTACATCCTCTCGCAGGGGGAGTACGGCATTCTGACCGACTACGTCGGTCACGGCATCGGCCGACGCATGCACGAGGCCCCGCCGGTCTTCAACTACAGCGTTCGGCAGAGGGGCCCGGAGGTGCGCCCTGGGCTCGTGGTGGCGATCGAGCCCATGGTGGTGTCGGGGTCGGCGGACACGTATGTGCGCGACGACGGCTGGACCGTCGCCACCGAAGACGGCTCGTCGGCGGCGCACTGGGAGCATTCCGTCGCCGTGCACAAGGGTGGCATCTGGGTGCTCACCGCGCACGACGGCGGGGCGGCCGGACTGGCGCAGTTCGGCATCACGCCGGTGGCTCCCGCCTGAGGCCGGTGAGCCTCGAAGGCTTCGTCGCATCGGCGAGGCGGCCCCCGTGGGGGATGCGGTCTACTCGGCGCGCCGAATGGCTCGCGGTAGCCTAGACATCTGTGTCTGTCACGGCAATGGTGCCGGACGGGCATGATGCGCACCCGACCCGAGGGGGAAACATGAGGAAGGTTGCCGGCGCAAAGAGACGCCGTCGCTTGTTCAAGCTGGGAGCCGGCGTGACCGCCGGGCTCATCATCACGGCCGGCGGTGTGATGCTCGGCACCTTGCCGGCGAACGCCGTCGTGCAGGCCGCCGACTGTCCGGCCTGGACCGATGGCGGAACGGTGCCTGACGGCACGACGGACTCCGGCGTCGCGGTCTACACGGGAGGCGACTTCACCGCGGAGAACAATGCCGCGGAGTCCGAAGGTCTGCTCGTCGCCATGGGCGGCATGACCGTTGCCAAGAACCCCGACGGGCTGTTCAACGTGGGCGTGGTCGTCGGCGGGTCGGATTACGTTCCCGCGCAGAACGACGTGATGCTCGCTGTGGGCAACGACATCTCCACTCCGGGAACCAACAGGATCGACGTCGCCAGCAACTACGGCGGGTCGGTGAACGTGGGAGGCACCGCCAGCAACCCTTCGGCGATCGCCACGAATGGCGGCACGCTCACCCAGAACATGGGCACGGCGGCGACGAGCACCTGGTCGTCGTTCGGCTCGGGGCTGATCAGCGACTCCCAGCACTATGCGGGTCAGGCCATCACGGGCAGCACGGCGGTGGCCGGAGACCAGGCGACGTTCACGAGCACCTCGACCGCTTCGGCGCAGTACTTCACGATCACAGCCTCCGACCTGGCGAACGTGAAGGAGCTCTACTTCAACGACATCCCGACCGGTGCATCCGTCGTCGTGAACGTCACCGGGCCCGCCACGACGGCCACGCTGCAGCCGAACTACTACAGCGTGAACGGCGTGCGCGCCGACGTGCTGGGCACGAAGCTCTTCGCCGAGGTCTCCAGCCACCTGGCATGGAACTTCGAGAGTGCCACCGACCTCACGCTCGACGGCTCGAGCCAGATCCTCGGCTCGGTGTTCGCGCCGTACGCCACCACGACCATCACGGCGAGCACCAACGGCCGCATCTATGTCGGCGGCGACATCACGATGAACGGCGTCGGCAACGAGCTGCACAACTTCCCGTTCTGCGGTCCCGGCGATGAGACGCCGACGGGCAGCTTCGCGGTGGCGAAGAAGGTCTCGAACCCCGACGGCGTGGAGCTCGACCCAACGCTCGCCTTCAGCGGCACCTACAGCTGCGTGCCGGGCCTCGAGCGCGAGGGGCTGCCGATCAGCGGCACCTGGAGCACCACGGCCGGCAACCAGACGACCATCAGCGGCATTCCCGTCGGTTACGTCTGCACGGTGAAGGAGAACGCCCCACCCGCGGTGGACGGGGCCGAATGGGCGACCAACCCGACGATCGATCCGGCCGACGGCGTGACCATCTCCGATGATCCGGAGACGATCGAGGTCGTGACGGTGACGAACACTCTGTCGACCGTGACGCCGACACCGACGCCCACCCCCACCACGCCGACACCGACTCCGACGTGCACGCCGACCCCGACGCCGACGACCACGCCGACCACCACGCCGACGACGCCCTCCACACCGGCCGCTCCCGGCGGCGGTGGATGCAACGGTGCACTCGCCGACACGGGTTCCGACACGACGGGGGCGACGTTCGCCGCCGTGCTGGCGGGGATAGCCGCCGCGATCGGTGCGGTGCTCGCGCTGCGGGCGCACAAGCGCCACGCGTAGGCAGCAGCCGCTTTCGTTCGCAGCGGGTCGACCCGGGTCTTCGGACCGGGGCCGGCCCGCTACGAACTGTCACGCCTGCGGCCACCCGGATAGGGGCCGGACATCGGCGGCGAGCATTTCTCACCGACCCCGAAGTCCGATAAGCTTGAGGAGTTTGTTAGGAACGCTAGCAAAACAGATGACGACACCCGCCTGAGTCGTTCTCGCTCCCGAACCAGCCCCTCGTGTCGCGCAGCCCTGCGCCGGCATCTGACTCGAAAGCGCTTACCATGCCTGTCGTTTCCCGCGCCCTTTCGCGCCCGCGCGCTCGCGCGCTGTCCGCCGCCGCGGCACTCTCCGTCATCGCCTGCGGCACTCTGTTCACGGCCTCTCCGGCGTTCGCTGCGCCGGGGCAGTCGGCCTCGTGCCCCGCAGGCACGCAGGCTCCCGGTATCGGCAACGACCCGCTGTTCACCGACACCGGTGTTGCCGTGTACGCGGGAGGAACGTTCTCCGCGAAGGGCGGCGCCGCCGAGTCCGAGGGTCTCATGGTCACCGGTGGCGGAGCATCCTTCGCCAGCGGCTACTTCAACCTCGGCGTCGTGGGCGCCGGGTCGGGCATCGTGCCGCCGGCAAAGGGTCTCATGCTCGCTTCCGGCGGTGACGTCACCGTCGGCTCCGGCTCGACCGTGGAGGTCGGTCACCCCGACGGCGGAGGCGTGGATGTCGCCGGCGCGGTCTCCGGCACGCTCGAGACCGACGGCGGAACGCTGAAGCAGCACGACGCGAACGCACTCGCGCCGTTCTCGGGCCTGTCGTCGGCGATCGGCTCGCTCGCCGGGTCGCTGAGCTCGGAGACGACGACCGGAACGACCACGGTGAGCGGCGACTCCGTCACCTTCACCAGCACGTCCTCCGCGAGCCAGCAGGTCTTCGACATCACGGTCTCGCAGCTGAGCGGTGTGCAGGCCGTGACGTTCGAGAGCCTTCCGGTCGGATCGTCGGTGGTCGTCGACGTGACCGGCTCCGGTTCTGCCGTCTTCTCTCCGAACTACATCGCGGTCGGAGCGAATCGGGCGGACAATGCGGCGGAGCAGGGCACCACCACCCTGTTCGGCACCACGGCCTCGCGGGTGTTGTGGAACTTCCCGGCCGCCACGGTGGTGACGCTCGGCGGCTCGAGCCAGATCGTGGGCAGCATCCTCGCCCCGAAGGCGAGCGTGGATGTCACGGCCAGCCTCAACGGGCGACTGTACGTCGGCGGCGACATCACCATGCACGGCATCGGCAACGAGATCCACAACTACCCCTGGATCGGCGGCAAGGGCCTCGGGTGCTCGCAGACCGACACGCCCTCGACTCCGGGCACGAGCACCCCTCCGGCTGAGACGCCCAC
This sequence comes from Humibacter ginsenosidimutans, assembly GCF_007859675.1. Lineage (GTDB taxonomy): Bacteria > Actinomycetota > Actinomycetes > Actinomycetales > Microbacteriaceae > Humibacter > Humibacter ginsenosidimutans. The sequence goes on along the minus strand of NZ_CP042305.1, from coordinate 2,038,018 downwards.
GACGAATGATGGCTCGACGCCGACCGGCGACTCGACCACCCCTGCCGCGCGGCAGTCGGACACTCCGGATGCCTCGAGCACCGCTCCGCTCACGGCGCCCTACGCCACCCCCGCGGCCAGCGCAGGGCTCGCCAAGACCGGCTCCGACGCGGTGCCCGCGCTGATCGTCGCGGCGGGCGTCGTGCTCCTCGGCGGTGCGGGCGTTGCCGGAGCATCCATCGTGCGTCGCAGGCGTCGTGCCTGACAGCGGCCCCGTGTTCGCCGGGCCGACGGAGTGACCTGACGGGGGTCGCGGTGTCGCCGCGGCCCCCGTCAGATCATCGGCGCTGAGCGCCGCGGGTAGGCTGCACCCCATGCCGATTCTCATGATCGATGTGCTGCCGGCGCGTGCGCCGGAGTCGGTCGACCTGGATGCCACGATCCACCGTTTCGACTCCGCAGCACCGACGCTCGACGTGCGCGACCTCGGGGCGTCGCGTGGTGACGGCGTGTTCGAGACGCTCGGCGTTGTCGGTGGGCATCCGCAGGCCGTCGACGCGCACGTCGCACGGCTGGTGAACTCGGCGGCTCTGCTCGAGCTGCCCGAGCCGAACGTCGCACAGTGGCGGCGCGCGATCGAGGTGGCGGCGGCATCCCTCCCCACCGATCGGCAGGGCGGCATCAAGGTCGTGCTGACCAGAGGCGTGGAAGGAACGAACACCCCGACAGGGTGGATCGTCGCCACGGCATCGAGCAGCGACTTCGCGGAGCGCGAGACCGGCGTTCGCGTGGTCACGCTCGACAGGGGATACGCGAGCGATGTCGCTGCGCGGGCACCGTGGCTGCTCCCAGGGGCGAAGACCCTGTCGTACGCCGTCAACATGGCGGCACTCCGCGAGGCGCACCGTCGTGGCGCCGACGACGTCATCTTCGTCAGCTCGGACGGTTTCGTCATGGAGGCGCCGACGGCGACGGTGATCCTGCGATTCGGGGACAGCATCGTGACCCCGCGAACCGACATCGGCATCCTGCCGGGCACCAGCCAGCTCAGCGTCTTCGCGTTCGCGCAGGCCCGCGGGCTGCGCACACAGGAAGCGCTGGTCCCCGTCGCAGACCTGGGCAGCGCGGATGCCGCGTGGCTGGTCTCGAGCGTGCGCCTCGCGGCTCCGATCACCGCCATCGACGACGTGCCGAAGCCCATCGACCTTCAGCTCACCCGTGAGATGAACGCCGCGCTGCTCGCACGCGAGGACTGAGCCGCGGGTTCCATCGGCGCCTCTTCCGCCGCCAGTCTGTAGGGACGCGCCGGAGGCCGAAAGCATCGCGGAAGCCGGGATTGTAGGGGGCGATGGAGCCGAGTGGCGAAGACGCGCCGTATGGCCTACGATAGATCTTTGGTGTCTTGCACCCGTTTCGCGGTGCGCCCTCTCGAGGTTTCTCGGGGGTGGAATCGACACCGTCCATCCACCGCACGACCGGCACTGCAGTGCCTGAAGCGATAGTGAGGCTATGGCCAAAAAAGACGGCGTAATCGAGATCGAGGGATCTGTGGTCGAGGCGCTGCCCAACGCGATGTTCCGTGTTGAGCTCACCAACGGACACAAGGTTCTGGCCCACATCTCGGGCAAGATGCGTCAGCACTACATCCGCATCCTTCCCGAGGACCGCGTGATCGTGGAGTTGAGCCCCTACGACCTCACCCGTGGCCGCATCGTCTATCGCTACAAGTAAGCAGCAGTCCCGAAAAGTAACGGCCCACGGCGACGTGCGCGGAGCATCCGCGTGTCGTGGCGCACGACGACAGCGAATAAGGAATCACTCATGAAGGTCAAGCCCTCCGTCAAGCCCATCTGCGAGCACTGCCGCGTCATCCGCCGCAACGGCCGCGTGATGGTCATCTGCTCGAGCAACCCGCGCCACAAGCAGCGCCAGGGTTAGGCCCCGCCTCTGCTTGTGGTGCTTGCGAGGCAGTGCCGCTGATCACGATCGCAAGCGATCGCGACGGGGCAGCGCAGCAACACGCAGAGGTGGAGCACACGACTTCCGGGTGCCGTGGCATCCGGGCATAACTCAATATCGAACAACTGCAGCATCAGAACCCGCTTCAGCGGGGGACACCTCGGGTTGGAGGCCCGGGCACCGATGCTGTTCCACACCTCCACCTGAACAACAGGAGAAGCCGAAATGGCACGTCTGGCAGGCGTTGACATCCCGCGCGAGAAGCGCGTGGAGGTCTCCCTCACCTACATCTACGGCATCGGCCGCACCCGCGCTCTTCAGACTCTGAAGGAGACCGGGATCTCTGGTGACATCCGCGTGAAGGATCTCACCGACGACCAGCTGGTCGCCCTGCGCGACTACATCGAGGGCAACTTCAAGGTGGAGGGTGACCTGCGCCGCGAGGTGGCCGCCGACATCCGCCGCAAGGTCGAGATCGGCTCGTACCAGGGCCTGCGCCACCGTCGCGGCCTGCCCGTGCGCGGTCAGCGCACCAAGACCAACGCGCGCACCCGCAAGGGACCGAAGCGCACCGTCGCCGGCAAGAAGAAGGCCCGCTAGGCCACCGCCAGCGCTTCGAGATCTCAGGAGTAGGAAAAACATGGCTGCACCCAAGTCGGCTGTCCGCAAGCCGCGCAAGAAGGAAAAGAAGAACATCGCCGTGGGCCAGGCCCACATCAAGTCGACGTTCAACAACACGATCGTCTCCATCACCGACACCAACGGCGCCGTGATCAGCTGGGCGTCCTCCGGTGGCGTCGGCTTCAAGGGCTCGCGCAAGTCGACCCCGTTCGCCGCGCAGCTGGCCGCCGAGTCGGCTGCTCGCCAGGCGCAGGAGCACGGCATGAAGAAGGTCGACGTCTTCGTCAAGGGTCCGGGATCGGGCCGCGAGACCGCCATCCGTTCGCTTCAGGCCGCCGGCCTCGAGGTGGGCTCGATCAACGATGTGACCCCGCAGGCGCACAACGGCTGCCGCCCGCCGAAGCGTCGTCGCGTCTAGTTCTCTCCTGTATCGGGATGCCAGCACCGCGGCATCCCGATACAGCGCGTGCATAACTCAAAACCTGTACAGAGCAAGCGTCATATAGCGGACGCTTGGCCGAAAGGAATCAACAGTGCTCATCGCACAGCGCCCCACGCTCACCGAAGAGAACATCTCCGAATTCCGCTCGCGGTTCGTCATCGAGCCGCTCGAGCCGGGCTTCGGCTACACGCTCGGCAACTCGCTGCGCCGCACCCTGCTGTCGTCCATTCCGGGCGCAGCGGTCACGAGCATCCGCATCGACGGCGTGCTGCACGAGTTCACGACCATCCCGGGCGTGAAGGAGGATGTCACCGAGATCATCCTCAACATCAAGGGTCTCGTCGTCTCCAGCGAGCACGACGAGCCGATCACCGCCTACCTGCGCAAGACGGGCAGCGGCGAGGTCACGGCTGCCGACATCTCGGCTCCGGCGGGCGTGGAGATCCACAACCCCGAGCTGGTCATCGCCACGCTCAACGAGAACGCGCGCTTCGAGGTCGAGCTGACCATCGAGCGCGGTCGCGGCTACGTCTCGGCTCAGCAGAACCGCAACGAGTACAGCGAGGCCGGTCAGATCCCGATCGACTCCATCTACTCGCCGGTGCTCAAGGTCACCTACCGCGTGGAGGCCACGCGTGCTGGTGAGCGCACCGACTTCGACCGCCTCGTGGTCGACGTGGAGACCAAGCCGGCGATCAGCCCCCGGGATGCCATCGCCTCCGCCGGTCGCACCCTCACCGAGCTGTTCGGTCTCGCCCGCGAGCTGAACAACCAGGCGGAGGGCATCGAGATCGGCCCCGCGCCGGTCGACGCCGTGCTCAGCTCCGAGCTCTCGATGCCCATCGAGGACCTCGAGCTGTCGGTGCGGTCGTACAACTGCCTCAAGCGTGAGGGAATCAACAACGTCAGCGAACTGGTCTCGCTCTCCGAGACGCAGCTCATGAACATCCGCAACTTCGGTCAGAAGTCCGTGGATGAGGTGAAGGACAAGCTGACGGAGATGGGCCTGTCGCTCAAGGACTCTGTTCCCGGGTTCGACGGCTCCCACTTCTACAGCGCAGGCGACGACGAGTACCGCTGATTCGTCTCGCCCCCACCCCACTGAACTGACAACGGAGAAACACAATGCCTAAGCCCACCAAGGGCCCCCCGTCTCGGAGGCGGCCCTGCCCACGAGCGCCTGCTGCTCGCGAACCTGGCCGCAGCCCTCTTCACGCACAAGCGCATCACCACGACCGAGACCAAGGCGAAGCGTGTTCGCCCGCTGGCCGAGCGTCTCATCACGTTCGCGAAGCGCGGCGACCTGCACGCGCGTCGTCGCGTGCTGTCCGTCATCCAGGACAAGGGTGTCGTGTACGAGCTGTTCGACGTGATCGCGCCCCAGGTGGCCGACCGTCAGGGCGGTTACACGCGCATCACCAAGATCGGCAACCGCAAGGGCGACAACGCGCCCATGGCGGTCATCGAGCTGGTGCTCGAGCCCGTGACCCCGAAGCGCAAGGCGCCGGCCGCCCCGCCGTCGCCGGCCGCGAAGGTCGCCGCCGAAGAGGCGGCCAAGGCCGCTGAAGAGGCCGAGGCCGTCGAGGAGACCACCGACGACGCCGCTGCGACCGAGGTCGAGGAGACCCCGGCGAGCGAGGCCGTCAAGGCTGAAAGCGCCGACGAGTCCGAAGAGGCCGTCGAGGCCACCGACACCGACGACGAGAGCGTCGACGCCGGCGAGGACGCCAAGTAACAGCACCTCACGCAGCGAACGGAACCCCCGAGCATCCGATGGATGCCGGGGGTTCCGTTCGTTGTGCACAGAGCCGCTCGCCTGCGGCGCGTGCAGACCGCCGTGTCTGCCACAATGACGTGACCGCACGCCGACGCGGGGAGAGGGGATGCCCGTGGCATCCGTGAAAGCGCCGATGGCGGTTCCGCAGGATCGCGACCTGTCGATCGACTTCGCGCGGGCGTTCTGCCTGCCGATCGTCGTGCTGCTGCACGCCATGCAGATGGGCATCGGCGGTGACCCGCTGCGTGCCTTCAACGCGCTGCAGGGCTTTCAGCCCCTGGCGTGGGCGACCTGGCCGTTGATGATCATGCCGGTGTTCTTCATCTGCGGCGGATTCGCCTCGATCACCCAGTGGCGTCGGCTGCGACGGCGCGGCGAGACCGTCGCCCACTACGTGCGTGTTCGTGCCGTGCGTCTCGCGAAGCCGGTGGTCCTGCTGACCGCCTGCGTCGCTCTCGTGCTCGCAGGCATGACGATGGCGGGCATGGATGCGTCGTTCGTGCAGTCGTTCGCCATCCGCCTCGCCCAACCGCTGTGGTTCATCCCGGTCTATCTGATCTGCACGGCCCTCGTTCCGTTGATGAGTCGCCTGCACAGCAGGGCACCGTATCCGACCTACCTCGTGCTGGCCGCCGGTGCGGTACTCGTCGACGTGCTCGCCCGCGGTGCTCACGTGCCGGTGGGCGCCCTGAATTGGCTGTTCGTGTGGCTCTTCGCCCAGCAGCTCGGGTTCGGGCTCCGTGACGGATGGTTCGAGCGGCGCAGCAGGTGGACGCTCGCTGCGATCGCGGCGGCTTCGTACGGCTTCATCGCGGTGCTGGTCGTGGTCTTCGGGTACTCGCACGACATGCTCGACAACCTCAATCCGCCGACGCTGGCGATTCTCGGTCTGTCGTTGGGACAGGCGTGCCTGTTCGCTCTGTTGCAGCCGGCCATCCGCCGCGCGATGACCCGTCGCGCCGTTCTCGGCGCCGTGGTGGTGCTCGGGGTCTACGGCATGGTGATCTACCTGTGGCACACGTTCGCGATGGCGGTGGTCGTCTCGTTGCAGCTCGTGCTGGGCTTGCGGTACCCGCCCGTCCTGTCGCCGGCCTGGTGGGCGACCAGACCGCTGTGGATCCTCGCGATCGCGGCGATCGTCGCACTGTGCTGCCTCGTGGTGCCGCGTGTGGAGCGCCTGTGGCCTGCGCCTTCGGTCCGCCGCACGCCGCTCGGTGCCGTCATCGTGTGGCTGGCGTTCGCGGTCGCCGGCGTCGCGGTGTTCCTGCTCTTCGGGTATGTGCCGTTCGGATACACGGCAGCCGGGTGGGCAATGGTCACGGTCGCGGTGATCGCACTGCTGATCGGCGGACCGGGTGTGGCGATTCGCAACGGTGCGCGCCGCGAGAGCGAGGGTGTGGCGGCGCCCGCCAACCTGTGACAGCGGGGACGCGCGACGATGCCCGTCATCGCACGTCCGTACAATGTCCCAGGTGACGGCGGAGACGACGGACGCGGCAGAATCGCCAACGCGCATCCGGCTGGGCATCGCGTACGACGGCACGCACTTCAACGGCTGGGCGCGCCAGCCAGGCCTGCGCACGGTGCAGGGCGTGCTCGAAGAAGCGCTGCACACGCTGTTCCGCCGGCACGAACCGGCGCCGACGCTGACGGTCGCTGGACGTACGGATGCCGGCGTGCACGCCATCGGGCAGGTCGCGCACGTCGACCTCACTGCGGCACAGGCGAACTCGTTGCTGCGACCGCGCAAGCCGCGCAACGCGGCCGACGACGCGGATGCCGCCGCCGCCCTGCGCAGGCGGCTCACGGGCATCCTCGGCCCCGCCGACTCCGATGTGATCGTCACAGGCGCACAGCTGGCCGAGCCCGGCTTCGACGCCCGCTTCTCGGCTCTCTGGAGGCGATACGAGTACCGGGTGGCGGATGCCGCGGCGCCGAAGAACCCGCTGCACAGGTTCTCGACGGTCTGGCATCCGACCACGCTCGACGTCGACGCGATGGACGCAGCGGCCGGCACACTGCTCGGGCTGCACGACTTCGCCGCGTACTGCAAGCCGCGTGAAGGCGCCACCACGATTCGCACACTGCAGGAGTTCGGCTGGGCGCGCGACGGGGACGGCGTGCTCGTCGCTCGGCTGCAGGCCGACGCGTTCTGTCACAGCATGGTGCGCGCGCTGGTCGGCGCCTGCGTCGCGGTGGGCGAGGGCCGGCTGGACGGCGATGACCTCGTGCTGCTGCGCGACGTGGGCACGCGAACGAGCGCGTTCAAGGTGATGCCGGCGAAGGGCCTGACGCTCATGGAAGTGGGCTACCCGCACGGGGCGGAGCTCGCGGCCAGGGCGGAGCAGACGCGGGCGCGACGTGTGCTGTGACGCGCGGCGGGCCACAAGCCCTGCTCGCTGAGCGGGCGAAGCCCGCTCAGCCGTCGGATCCTTCGACTCGCTTCGCTCGCTCAGGAAGCAGGCGTGGCGGCCTGCGAGAGGGCGTCCGCCGCAGAACGCAGCGCCTCCGGTTGTTCGACGAGCACGTCGACGGGCTCCTCGCGGCTGACGTTCGGCAGCGCAGCGAAGGCGGCGTTGCGCGCGGCCCGCAACGGCGTGCCGACCGCGAGCGCCACGTAGCCGATCGCACTGTGGTCGTGTCGTCCGAACGCGCGCTTGCGCTCCCACGCGCGACGCAACGACCCGCCACGGCTCACCCGCACGGCGGGCCGCTCAGGCAGCCGCGCCGTCTCCCGCAGAGCGACGAGCATGTCGAGCTGGTGAGCCCAGTCGTCGTCCACCGCCGGATGGAAGTAGTTGTCTTCACGCCAGCCGTCGACGACCTGTTTGAACCGGCCGGCGACCAGGTCGCGCGAGGTGCCGAGCAGACCGCTGCCCATGAAGACCTCGTTGATGAGCTTGCCGCTCACCCCGAAGTCGGCGAGCACCAGCGAGGGCACATCGTGGGCGATCGCCTCCAGGGCCGCCGTCGAGCTGACCGTGACGAAGCCAACGGCACGGTCGAGCTGTGCCGCCATCGAGCCGCCCTCGACGACGAGGTTCGCCGGGGCATCCTCGGGCACGAGGTCGCGGTAGGGGTGCCGCTCCACGTGGGTCTGCCCCTCCCCTGTGGTGGCCCTGATCTTGATGACGACCTCGAGGTGCGGATGAGCGGCGGCGGTCTCGGCGAGCCAGGAGACGAGCATCCTTCGAGCCTCGACGCCCGCAGGAACCGTCGGCTGGGCGGCGAACACGATGCGGTCGCGCCGGCCGCCGATCGGCCCCCTGGCGCGCCCGTGCAGGAACGGCAGGGTCGAGAGTCCGAACCGGTGCGTCATGCCGCGGGACGCCGCCAGCGCACGGTACTCGCGGATCTCCCGGTGGCTGTGCAGCACGAACAGGTCGGCGCGCGCCCGCAGGAACAGTCCCTTCCACTTCGCCGGCGTGGAGATTCCGGGCAGGCCGGTGACGATCACCGGACGCCGGGGCACCCGCTGATGGATCTCGTCGATGAGCACCTCGGCGATCGGTCCGCGCGTGGCGACGAGCACCGCATCCGGACGTTCGCGCCTGATGCGCTCGATGATCTCAGGGCGCGAGAGACGCTCGACCTCGCCGACGCCCGGCGCCGTGCCATCGCCGATGGAGCCTGCACCGCCCCGAACGCCTTCGACAGCGGGCAATGCGCCGAGCGCACTCCTCAGCTGGCCGTCGCTCGCGGTCGCCGCCGTGTTGACGGCGACGAGCGAGCTTCGCCAGCCGGCGGGCATGGTGGCGAGCAGGCTCGCACCCCACTTGACGAACGAGTCGGAGTCGACGATGCCGATGATGCTGCGGGGCACGATCACGCCTCCACGCGGCGCAGCTTCTTCAGCGGCGCGAGTTCGCCGGGGAACACGCGCTTCACGCCGTCGCCCATGGCCTGCTCGATGATGCGGATGTCCCGCACCAGGTGCTGCAGCCCCTGCGGCTCAAGAGACGCCGCATGGTCGCTGCCCCACATCGTGCGATCGAGCGTGATGTGCCGCTCGACGGCGACGGCGCCGAGCGCGACAGCGGCGAGCGAGATCTGCAGGCCGGGCTCGTGTCCCGAGTAGCCGATCGGCACGCCGGCGAATCGCTCGCGCAGCGTGCCGATCATGCGCAGGTTCGCCTCTTCGGCGGGAAGCGGGTAGGTGGAGGTCGCGTGCAGCATCACGAGCGGGGAACCGTCGAGCGCCGCAGCAGCCCTGTCGATCTGGTCCATGGTCGACATGCCGGTGGACAGGATGACGGGCTTGCCGGTCGCTCTCATCGCCTCGAGCAGTTCGGAGTCGGTGACCGAGGCGGAGGCGACCTTGTAGGCGCACACGTTGAGGTCTTCGAGGAAGTCGACGGAGGGAACGTCCCACGGGGATGCGAACCAGTCGAGGCCGCGCATCGTGGCGTGATCGCCCAACTCGACGTACTGGTCGCGGTCGAACTCGACCCGGTAGCGGTACTCGAGGTAGGTCATCTCGCCCCACGGCGTCTGCCGCGGCGTGTTCTTCATGTGCTCGGGCGTGGAGATGGCGGGAGTGCGCTTCTGGAACTTGACGGCCTGGGCTCCGGCGTCCGCCGCGACGTCGATGAGGCGCTTGGCGATCTCGACGTCACCGTTGTGGTTGAGGCCGATCTCGCCGATGACGTACACCGGGTTGTCGGTGCCGATGAGGTGGGAGCCGATGCGAACGGAGGTGTCGGTCATGACTGTGCTTTCTGGTCAGGAGCGTGCTGCTCGAGGATGAGGTCTGCAAGCTCGCGCACCGCACCGGCACCGCCGGGGGTGGCGAGCACGTGTCGGGATGCCGCCATCGCCGCGGGGTGCGCGTCGCCGACCGCGAACGGCCAGCCGACGGCACGCAAGGCACCGAGGTCGTTGAGGTCGTTGCCGAGATAGGCGATGTCGGCGAGGGGCACTCCGGCATCCGCGGCCCACCGGCCGAGCGCCGCAGCCTTGTCGTCGATGCCCTGCAGCACCTCGACGCCGAGCTTGGCGCCGCGCGCGCCGACGACCGGGTTTGCCTCGGTGGAGAGGATGACGACGGGGATGCCCGCCTCGCGCAGCAGCCGCACCCCCAGCCCGTCGCGTCTGTTCACCGTCACCGACTCGATGCCGTTCTGGTCGACCTGCACCCTGTCGTCGGTGTGCACCCCGTCGAAGTCGGTCACGACGGCGCGCACCGAGGCAAGACCCGCGAGCTCGTCTCCGAGCTCGCGGCCGAACTCCTGCTCCAGCTCGAACGCCGACGACGCGAGCAGGCTCCGGTCTGCGCCGTGGTCGACGGATGCCCGCGGCGCGGGAATCGCGTCGCAGCCGGCCGACGACGCGGCCACCGACGCGACCGGACGGGGTTGCTGCAGGTGGGCGATGGCATCCGCCACCCGCAGGTCGTGCTCCGTGTCGATGTCGAAGGAGCTCTCGATCACCGCGACGCCGACGCGGCCGAAGAAGCGGTGGCCCGTGCGGCGGAAGCCGGCGGCGTCAAGCACGTAGAAGGCGCCCGTCTCCTGATATTGCGGCTGCAGGTCCTGCCGCATCGGCCGGTACGACGGGTCGTGGTTGACGCCCTCGGCGTCACCGTGCTCGCCCAGCCGCCAGAGAAAGGCGTGCGTCTCGACGGCGGCGAACACGACGTCGTTCTCGCCGCCGGTGACGCGGGCGACTGCCGCGTCGAGGTCCTCGCTTCGGGTGAACGGGCTCGTCGCCTGCATGAAGACGACCACCTCCGGAACCTGGCCGCGCGCCGCGAGCACGTCGAGCGCGTGGGTGACGGCGCTCTCGCTGGATGCCGTGCCGGTCGAGAGCGCGGCCGGCCTGCGCACGACCTCGGCGCCGGCATCCTCGGCGACCGCTGCGATCTCGTCGCCGTCCGTCGAGACGATGACGCGATCGATCGAGGCGGCAGCGAGCGCGGATGCCACGGCTCGCGCGACCAATGGAACCCCGCCGACCTCGCGCAGGTTCTTGCCGCGCACGCCGACGGATCCCGCCCGGGCGGGGATGACGGCGACGACGCGCTCGAGAGTCGACATGGCGCCAAGCTAGGAGCGGCATCCGGCGCATCGGTGGCCCCTGAATGAACAGACAGGAACCGGGCGATGTCATGTGCGGGCGGGTCGGCGCGCGCTCCCGCACAGGGTCGATTGGACCGGATGCCGGGCGTCGGGTAAGCTTGCCGTTTGGTGTCCGCCTTACTGCGGCAGGCATCCGTAGTTGAGCCCTCCACCAGGAGCGTTGCCGTTCATCGAACGCGCAACACCCGACAGGAGCGGGATTCACGACCAACCCAACCACGAGACAAGAAAGCAGCCACTACTGTGACGCGCACTTTCACGCCCAAGGCATCCGAGATCCAGCGCGACTGGGTCATCATCGACGCCACCGATGTCGTGCTCGGCCGCCTGGCCAGCCACACCGCCGCCATTCTGCGCGGCAAGAACAAGCCGACGTTCGCCCCGCACGTCGACACCGGTGACTTCGTCATCATCATCAACGCCGACAAGGTGGCCCTCACCGGCCAGAAGGCGCTGCAGAAGAAGGCCTACCGCCACTCGGGTTACCCGGGCGGTCTGAAGGCCGTCAGCTACTCCGAGCTTCTCGAGAAGAACCCGGTCCGCGCCGTCGAGAAGGCCGTTCGCGGCATGCTGCCGAAGAACACGATCGGCCGCGCCCAGCTGCGCAAGCTCAAGGTCTACACGGGCAGCGAGCACCCGCACGCCGCTCAGCAGCCCAAGACCTACACCTTCGACCAGGTCGCTCAGTAAGCGCCGGCCTCAGCAAACTCTTCTCGACTCAAGACAAGGAATCACCAATCGTGGCGAAGATCTCCGACCAGCTCGAGGCTCAGGACGTGCCGCAGAGCTTCTCGACCGAAACCCCGGCAACCGAGGCGCCCGCCGCCCCGCGTGCCGTTCTCAACGTTCCCGGTGCGGCCGTCGGCCGTCGCAAGCAGGCCATCGCTCGCGTGCGCCTCGTTCCGGGCTCCGGCACCATCACGGTCAACGGCCGTGAGTTCGCCGACTACTTCCCCAACAAGCTGCACCAGCAGCTCATCACCGACCCGTTCAAGGTGCTCGACCTGATCGGCAGCTACGACGTGATCGCCCGCATCACCGGCGGCGGCCCCTCCGGCCAGGCCGGTGCTCTTCGCCTTGCGATCGCCCGCGCGCTGAACGAGATCGACCGCGAGAACAACCGCCCCGCGCTGAAGAAGGCCGGCTTCCTCAGTCGTGACGCTCGCGTGATCGAGCGCAAGAAGGCCGGTCTCAAGAAGGCGCGCAAGGCGCCTCAGTACTCCAAGCGCTGATCCTGCCGACGTAGGCTCTCCCGGGGCGTGCCGCCCGCCCATCCGTCGCGATGGAGCGACGGCGCCCCGGGACACCGCGTCCGCATCGTCGACGCGGATGCCGCACTCGGTGCGGCCCACGAGCACAACGCAGAGAACGCGATGTTCGGCATCGCAATGGCCGTGGTGGATGAGGAGACAGACGCTCAATGGCACGCCTTTTCGGTACGGACGGTGTTCGCGGACTCGCGAACGGACCGCTCACGGCGGATCTGGCGCTCGGCGTCGCCCAGGCCACGGCCGTCGTGCTCGGTCAGGGACGCAGCGCAGACGCGCGTCGTGCCGAGGGCAAACGGCCGGTCGCCGTCGTCGCCCGTGACCCGCGCGTCTCAGGCGAGTTCCTGATCGCCGCCGTCGCCGCGGGGCTGGCGAGCTCCGGCGTCGACGTGCTCGACGCGGGAGTCATCCCGACTCCGGCAGCGGCGTTCCTCATCGCCGACATCGGCGCCGACTTCGGCGTCATGATCTCGGCATCCCACAACCCGGCACCCGACAACGGCATCAAGATCTTCGCCCGCGGCGGCACGAAGCTGCCCGATGTGGTCGAGGACCGCATCGAGGCGGCGCTCAGTCGGCCGAAGCTGACGCCGACGGGGGCGGAGGTGGGGCGCATCCGCCGCTTCTCCGACGCCGAAGACCGTTACGTTCTGCATCTGCTGGCGAGCCTGCCGCACCGGCTCGACGGCATCCACGTGCTCATCGACTGCGCGAACGGCGCGGCTGCAGGCATCTCGCCCGAGGTGTTCACGGATGCCGGTGCTCGCGTCACCGTCATCGGCGACGACCCGGACGGCATCAACATCAATGACGGCGTGGGGTCGACCCACATCGACAAGCTGGCGGAGGCCGTCGTTCAGCATGGCGCCGACGTCGGCATCGCTCACGACGGCGACGCGGACCGCTGCCTCGCGGTGGATGCCGACGGCACCCCGGTCGACGGCGACCAGATCATGGCGATCCTCGCGCTGAGCATGGCCGAGCGCGGCAAGCTGCACGACAACACCCTGGTCACCACGGTGATGAGCAACCTCGGTCTGCGGTTGGCGATGGCCGAGCACGGCATCGACGTCGTGCAGACCAGTGTCGGCGACCGTTACGTGCTCGAGAAGATGAACCAGAACGGCTTCTCGCTCGGCGGTGAGCAGTCCGGACACGTCATCATGAGCGAATTCGCGACGACCGGCGACGGCATCCTCACGGGGCTGCATCTGGTGAGCGAGATGGCGCGCAAAGGCAAGCCGCTGAGCGAGCTCGCCGCGTGCATGACGGTGTATCCGCAGATCCTCGTGAACGTGCGCGGCGTCGACCACCACAGGCTGCACGACGACGAGGTGATCGCCGACGCGGTGAAGTCCGCCGAGCACGAGCTCGGCTCGACGGGGCGTGTTCTGCTGCGTCCGTCGGGCACAGAGCCCATGGTGCGCGTGATGGTCGAGGCCGCAGACCAGGACACCGCCGACCGGCACGCGCACACCCTCGCCGAGGTCGTGCGCGCCCAGCTGGCGCTGTAGCGCGCCGGCTCCGTCCCAGGCCCGCCGCGGCCTCCCTCGAGAGCGTTGGTTCTCTGCACCGAGGGTGTCGGTTCTTGCTCGCGAGAGTGTTGATTCCCGCTCGAGGGTGTCTGTTTCGCTCATCGAAACCGCGAATCTCTCACCGCGAGAGCATGAGTTTCGCCTCGTCGAGCGTCGCCGTTCCAGCGCCCGAGGCTTCGCGGTCTTAGAGCTTGCGCAGCAGCACCGACGACACGGTGTGATCGCTGTCCTTGCGCAGCACGAGCTTCGCGCGCGACCTGGTGGGCCGGATGTTCTGCAGCAGGTTCGGCTCGTTGATCGCGTGCCAGATCGACAGTGCGCGTTCGGTGGCCTGCTCCTCCGTGAGGGTCGCGTACCGGTGGAAGTACGACTTCGGGTCGGCGAAGGCGCCGCGTTGGAGCTTGAGGAACCGCTCGACGTACCACCGCTCGATGTCGGTGGAGCGGGCATCCACGTAGACGCTGAAGTCGAAGAGGTCGCTCACGGCCAGACGGTTGCCGCCGCCGGCGGGCTGCAACACGTTGAGACCCTCGACGATGAGCACGTCGGGGCGCCGCACCACCACCTGTGCGTTGGGCACGATGTCGTAACTGAGGTGCGAGTAGAACGGCGCGCGCACCTCGTCGGCACCGCTCTTCACCGCGGTGACGAAACGCAGCAGTGCTCGGCGGTCGTACGACTCGGGGAAGCCCTTGCGGTCCATGAGGCCGCGCCGCTCGAGCTCGGCGTTCGGCAGCAGGAATCCGTCGGTGGTCACCAGTTGCACGTTGGGCGTCGTCGGCCAGCGGCTGAGCAGTTCGCGCAGCAGGCGAGCAGTGGTCGACTTGCCGACGGCGACCGAGCCCGCGACGCCGATCACGAACGGCGTGCGCGCTGCTCGTTCGCCGAGGAAGTCGCTCGTCACACGGTGCAGGCGCTGCGTGCCGGTCGCGTAGAGGCTGACCAGACGGCTGATCGGCAGATAGACCTCGGCAACCTCGCGCATGTCGAGCGGATCGCCCAGCCCGCGCAGCTGAACGATCTCCAGCTCGGAGAGCGGCTGCGGCGTGCTCTGTGCCAGTTCAGCCCAGTCGGAACGGTCGAGTTCGACGAACGGCGTGATCTGCGCGGACTGCGCCGGACCGTTCCCTGCCATGGGCGACAAGCTTACCGGGGTCGGGGCGGCGTGGATGTCGGCGGCCCGGCACAGCGGGCCCCATCGCGTCAACGGGGCGGCGGGTGGCCCGGCCCGGTGAGATGGCCTCTCCGAGGATGGCGAGTCGCACTCTCCGCAAGGAATGGACGCATGTTCGCGACTCCAAACCTGCACTCTGCGGGAGCAGGAACCCGCACTCTCGGGGAGTGGACCGGTGCGTCGGCGGGGAAGGGCCGCGCCCTCGGAGGAATGGCCGGGCCGCGGTCGCCTAAACTTGCCCGCGATGTGCGGAATCGTCGGATATGTGGGCAGCGACAGGTCGCTGGAGGTCTTGCTCGGCGGACTGAAGCGCCTGGAATACCGCGGATACGACTCCGCCGGCGTCGCCGTGATCGACGCGCGCGACGGCAGCCTCAACGTGGCCAAGCGCGCAGGAAAGCTCGGCGTGCTCGAAGACGAGCTGCAGCGGCATCCCATCGGCAACGGTGCGACCGGGATCGGGCACACGCGCTGGGCGACCCACGGCGGCCCGACCGACCGCAACGCCCACCCGCACCTCGGAGACGACGGCAGGCTGGCCGTCATCCACAACGGCATCATCGAGAACTTCGCCGCGCTGCGCGACGAGCTGCTCGCCGAAGGCTTCGCGTTCACGAGCGAGACCGACACCGAGGTGGCGGCGGTGCTGCTCGGCCGCGAGTACCGCGCGACCGGTGACCTCGTCGAGGCGTT
Organism: Humibacter ginsenosidimutans; assembly: GCF_007859675.1. Taxonomy (GTDB): domain Bacteria; phylum Actinomycetota; class Actinomycetes; order Actinomycetales; family Microbacteriaceae; genus Humibacter; species Humibacter ginsenosidimutans. Next base: position 2,022,493 of record NZ_CP042305.1, on the reverse strand, counting down.
CCGTCGCGTCGTCTCGCGCCTCGACGGCGCGTTCACGCTGCTCGCCGTGCACCAGGAGCAGCCGGGCGTCGTCGTCGGCGCTCGCCGCAACTCGCCGCTGGTCATCGGCCTCGGTGACGGCGAGAACTTCCTCGGCTCGGATGTCGCCGCCTTCGTCGAGCACACCCGTCGCGCCGTCGCGATCGGACAGGACCAGATCGTCGTCATCACCCCCGACGAGGTCGCCGTCACCGACTTCGACGGCGCCGGCGTGGAGGTCGAGCCGTTCGAGGTGGCGTGGGACGCCGCCGCCGCCGAGAAGGGCGGCTGGCCGAGCTTCATGGCCAAGGAGATCGCCGAGGAACCGGATGCCGTCGCCAACACGCTGCGCGGTCGCATCCAAGACGGCGCGGCCGTCATCCCCGAGCTGAGCGACCTCGATGAGCTCCTCACCGGCATCGACCGCATCACGATCATCGCCTGCGGCACCGCGTCGTATGCCGGCCAGGTGGGTGCGTACGCGATCGAGAAGTGGGCGCGCATCCCCGTCGAGGTCGAGCTCAGCCACGAGTTCCGCTACCGCGACCCGGTGATCACGCCGTCGACCCTGGTGGTCTCGATCAGCCAGTCGGGCGAGACGATGGACACGCTCATGGCGGTGAAGTACGCCAAGGATGCCGGCGCCAAGACGCTCTCGATCTGCAACACCCAGGGCGCGACCATCCCGCGCGAGTCAGACGGCGCCGTGTACACGCATGCCGGCCCCGAGGTGGCCGTCGCCTCGACGAAGGCGTTCGTCGCGCAGATCACCGCGCTGTACCTCTTCGGGCTGCACCTCGCGCGGTTGCGCGGAACCCTCACGTCCGCTCAACAGGCGGCGAACCTCGACGAGCTGGCAGACATCCCGGGCAAGCTCGAGCGCGTGCTCGAGTCGAGCGACTCCGTCGCGCAGCTCGCCCGCTGGATGAGCGACACCAGAGCCGTGCTGTTCCTCGGCCGACACGTCGGGTTCCCGATCGCCCTCGAGGGTGCGCTCAAGCTCAAGGAGCTCGCCTACATCCACGCGGAGGGCTTCGCCGCCGGCGAGCTGAAGCACGGCCCGATCGCGCTGATCGAAGCCGGCCAGCCCGTGTTCGTGGTCGTGCCCAGCCCGCGCGGAAGCGACGAGATGCACAAGAAGGTGGTCTCGAACATCCAAGAGATCCGCGCTCGCGGTGCTCGCGTGCTCGCGATCGCCGAAGAGGGCGACGCCGCCGTGCTTCCGTTCGCCGACGAGGTGGTGCGCATCCCACTCGCCGCGCCGCTCTTCGAGCCGCTGCTGGCGGTCATCCCGCTGCAGGTCTTCGCCATGGAGCTCGCAGCGGCCAAGGGCCTCGACGTCGACCAGCCGCGCAACCTGGCCAAGTCGGTCACGGTGGAGTAGACCGTGCCCAGCCCCCGTTCGCCTCGTCGCGTGCCACAACCTGTTCCCGTTCCGGACGTGTGCGTCCGGCCGGGCGGGCGCACACGTCCGGAACGGGTGCGAGTTCGGGTGCGAGTTCGAGGGCAGGGGGCGTCATGATCACGGGGATCGGGGTCGACATCGTCGATCTGGCCCGATTCGACCGGGCGATCACGCGCACGCCGAAGCTCGTTCCGCGTCTGTTCGCCGAGAGCGAACGCGATCTGCCGCTGCACTCGCTCGCCGCCCGCTTCGCCGCCAAGGAGGCCGTCATCAAGGCGCTCGGCAGGGCCGACGTCGTGCGCGCGATCGACATCGAGGTCGTCTCCGACGAGCACGGCAACCCATCGCTGCACCTGCACGGCGCGGTGGCGGAGCTGGCCGCGCAGCGCGGCATCCGGCACTGGCACCTGACCATGACGCACGACGCAGGCGTGGCCTGCGCGTTCGTCGTCGCCGAGACCGAGGACGCACGATGACCGACGCCGCCCCCGATCGCGAGGCCGTCGTCGACCTCGGTGCCGTGCGCCGCAACGTCGAGACGCTGCGCGCCACGATCGGCACCGAGCACACCATCGCCGTCGTCAAGGCCAACGCCTACGGACACGGCGCGGTGCCCGTCGCCCGTGCCGCGCTGGCCGGAGGCGCCGACCGGCTCGGCGTCGCCGACGTCTCCGAAGCGCTCGAACTGCGCGAGGCGGACATCGCGGCGCCGCTGTTGGCCTGGTTGCACGGTGCGCGACCCGACTTCACGAGGACCGTCGAGGCGAACGTCGAACTCGGCATCTCCACGCTCGACCAGCTCGATGCGGCGATCGACGCGGCGAAGAGCACCGGTCGGGTGGCCGTCGTGCACCTCAAGCTCGACACCGGCCTCAGCCGCAACGGTCTGTCCGCGGATGCCTGGCCCACCGCCACCCGCGCCGCTCGCGCAGCAGAGACGGCCGGCCTCGTCCGCGTGGCGGGCGTCTTCAGCCACCTGTCGGGCACCTCGCCCGACGCGGACACTGCGCAGGCCGACGCCCTCGACCGCGGGCTCGCGGACGCGGCCCGCGCCGGCCTCGATCCCGAATTCGTGCACCTGGCGGCCAGCGGCGCGGCGCTGACACTGCCGGGCACCAGGTACAACACGGTGCGGCTCGGCATCTCGATCTACGGGCTCTCGCCGTTCTCCGACCGCGAGCCTGCGGAGTTCGGGCTCACGCCGGCGATGACACTGCGCTCGCGGGTGGTCGCCACCAGGAGCATCCCCGACGGGCAGGGCGTGTCGTACGGGCACACGTACCGCGCGTCCGGCGACACGAACCTCGCCCTCGTGCCCGTCGGATACGCTGACGGCCTGCCGCGGCAGGCCTCGGGAGCAGCGGAGGTCTGGATCGGCGGGGCGCGGCGTCCCGTCGCGGGCCGGGTGGCCATGGATCAGATCGTGGTCGACGTCGACGGCACTCCGGCGTCGGTCGGCGACGAGGTCGTGCTGTTCGGCGACCCGGCGACAGGGGTTCCGTCCGCCGAGGACTGGGCGCGCGCCGCCGGCACGATCGGCTACGACATCGTGACCCGTCTCGGCTCACGGGTGAGGCGCACGTATGTCGGCGAGTGACGGCAGAGGCCCCGCGGCGTCGCAGTTCATCGGCGCGCACACGGTGGCAACGTCGGAGGCCATGGAGGAGTTCGGGCATCTGCTCGGGTCATCCCTGCGCGCCGGCGATCTGCTGGTGCTCACCGGGCCGCTCGGGGCGGGCAAGACGACGCTCACGCGCGGCATCGGCGAGGGGCTGAACGTGCGGGGGCCGGTGACGAGCCCGACATTCGTGCTGGCGCGCACGCATCCCTCGCTCGCCGGCGGCCCACCGCTCGTGCACGTGGACGCCTACCGCCTCGGCTCCGCCCTCGAGCTCGACGACCTCGACATCGACTTCGCCCGCTCGGTCGTCGTGGTGGAGTGGGGCAGCGGCATGCTCGACGGCGTCGCCGAGTCGTGGCTCGACGTGACGATCGAGCGCCCGACCGGCGGCGACGCCTCTTCGGCCGACACCGCGCCGACCGATGCGGATGCCGCTCGCGATGACGACGAGGATGCCGCTCCCGAGGAGCCCCGCACCGTCACGATCACGCCGCACGGCCCGCGCTGGGCCTGAGCCGCACCCGGCTACGCTGAAGGGATGCTCCTCGCCATCGACACCTCGGCAGGCACCTCCGTCGCCGTGGTCGATCGCGACGCCGGCGTGCTCAGCGAGCTGACCACCGCCGACACCATGCGGCACGCCGAGGTGATCGGAGGCATGATCCGGGATGCCCTGGCGCAGGCATCCGTGCCGCCCGCCCGGCTCTCCGGCGTGGTCGCGGGCATGGGGCCGGGGCCGTTCACCGGCCTGCGGGTGGGCATCGCCGCGGCGAAGGCCTTCGCGATCGGAGCGGGCAAGCCGCTGGTGCCGGTCGTCAGTCACGACGCGGTCGCCCTCGAGCGGTACGGCGCAGGACACGTCGGCCCCCTGCTCATCGTCACGGACGCCCGCCGTCGCGAGCTCTACTGGAGCGAGTACGGCGGGGTCGATGAGCACGGCATCCCGCTGCGCACCGGCGGTCCGGGCCTCTCGAAGCCCGACGACGTGCCGCAGGTGCACGGGCGAGGCGGCCGATCAGCGCGATTCGACGCCGCGACGGTCCCGGCCGGCCAGCTCGGACTGCTCGCCGAGTGGCTCTACGAGCACGGCCGCCCGTTCGCCGACGATCGGCCGTTGTACCTGCGCTCGCCCGACGTCACTCCGTCTGCGGGGCCGAAGCGGGTGACCGCATGAGCGAAGCGCTCGCCGACGGCGCGGCCGTTGGCATCCGTCGCGCCACCGAGACCGACCTCGAGGCGATCATGGCGCTCGAGACGTCGATCTTCGTCACGGATGCCTGGTCGCCGGCCATGATGCGCCAGGAACTGCTCGCCCCGTATTCGTACTACCTCGTGATCGAACGCGACGGTGACATCGTCGCCTACTGCGGCCTGCGGGCGGCGCAGGGCGGGGCGGATGCCGACATCCAGACCATCGCCGTCGCTCCCGTCGCGCGTCGTCTCGGCCTCGGCCGCGCGCTGATGCACGCCATGATCGACGAGTCTTCTCGCCGCGGCGCCCACGAGGTGTTCCTCGAGGTGCGCGCCGACAACCCGAGCGCTCAGCACCTGTACGAGTCGCTCGGCTTCGAGGCCATCGCGGTGCGTCCGCGCTACTACCAGCCCGACGACGTCGACGCGATCGTGATGCGGCTCACGCTGGAGGAAGATCGCGGTGAAGCCCGAGGGTTGAGGAGCGCGCCGCAGGTGCGCGTCTCGAAACCCGGCGGCGCGACGGCGCCTCTCGTTCTCGGCATCGAGACCTCGTGCGACGAGACCGGCATCGGCATCGTGCGCGGCACGCAGCTTCTCGCCAATGTGATCGCCTCCAGCATGGACGAGCACGCGCGCTACGGCGGAGTCGTGCCCGAGGTCGCCGCGCGTGCACACCTCGAAGCGCTGGAGCCGACCATCACAGAGGCGGTGCAGAAGGCCGGCATCCGGCTCGATGAGCTCGACGCGGTCGCCGTCACCGCGGGCCCAGGGCTCGCGGGAGCCCTCATGGTGGGCGTCGGTGCGGCGAAGGCGCTCGCCGTGGCTCTCGGCAAGCCGCTCTACGGCGTGAACCATCTCGTGGGGCACGTCGGCGCCGACCTGCTGGATGCCGACGGCGGGCCCGGCCGCGACATCGACCTGCCCACGATCGCACTGCTCGTCTCCGGTGGACACACCTCGCTGCTGCACGTGCGCAGCCTCACCGACGACGTCGAGCTGCTCGGCGAGACCATCGACGATGCGGCGGGGGAGGCATTCGACAAAGTCGCGCGCGTGCTCGGCCTGCCCTACCCTGGCGGCCCGCAGATCGACAGGGTCGCGCTCGACGGCGACCAGAAGGCCATCCGCTTTCCGCGTGGGCTCACCCTGCCGAAAGACATGGCGAAGCACCGCTACGACTTCTCGTTCTCCGGGCTCAAGACCGCCGTCGCCCGCTGGGTGGAGCAGCGGGAGGACGCGGGAGAGCCGGTGCCCGTCGCCGATGTCGCGGCGAGCTTCCGCGAGGCCGTCGCCGACGTGCTGCTGCGCAAGGCGATCGCGGCCTGTGTCGACCGTGAGGTGCCCAGGCTGCTGCTCGGCGGCGGGGTCGTGGCCAACGCACGCGTGCGCCAGTTGGCGCAGGAGCGGGCGGATGCCGCGGGCATCACCCTGCGCATTCCCGCCTTGTCTCTGTGCACCGACAATGGCGCGATGATCGCCGCCCTCGCCGCGCAGCGCATCGCGGCCGGCCACGAACCCAGCACACTCGATTTCGGGGCGGATTCGACGCTGCCGGTCACGGACATCCAGGTCTGACGCGCAGCTCGGAAGAGGGCGAACAACGCCTCAGCGCGGCAGCGGCTGCAACGGATCATCGTCACATCGCGACACGCGCAGAATTTAGATGATTGACACCCTGTCCGTGTCAATGTCAGCATTGGAATACTCAGCTTTCGCTCAGGTTATCCGTGCGTGAGCTTCCACGGCGGACCGAACACCAGGTTGGCCCAGTCGAAAGGATCAGGCACATGTCCGACCCCAACACCCCGCAGACCCCGAACCCTGAGCAGCCGTCGTCGTCGCCGGTTCCGCCGCCTCCCGCGGCGCCCGCGCAGCCTGCTGCCCCGCAGTACGACGCACCGGCAGCTCCGCAGCCGCCGACGCCGCCGCAGCCTGCTGCCCCGCAGCAGCCGGCAGCTCCGCAGTACGGTGGCGCGCCCGCCGCTCCGCAGCAGCCGGCTCAGCAGTACGGTGCGCCGCAGGCACCCGCCGCACCGCAGTACGGCCAGCCCTATGCAGCCGCACCCGCGCAGAAGTCGCCGATCCTGAGCATCCTGTCTCTGGTCGCCGGCATCGTCGGCCTCATCGGTGCGTTCTTCTACTTCGGCGTGCTGTTCGCCATCGCGGCCGTCGTGCTGGGCTTCCTCGGCAGGTCGAAGGAGCCGCAGGCGAAGGGCTTCTGGCTGACGGGCATCATTCTCGGCTTCGTGGCCATCGCGCTCGAGGTCATCGTGATCATCATCGCCGTGGTGGTCTTGGCCTCGATCGGCAGTCAGCTCAGCAGCTACTGACCCACGCGCGCTTCGACCGGAGAGCCGCCCGATCTCGGGCGGCTCTCCGGCTGTCGGCACACATCACCCGCACGGAAGACCTCCAGCACCGAAAGGCAGTCCAGCAATGTCCGATCCGCAGAATCCGCAGAATCCGCAGGAGCCGCAGCAGCCCGCGCCGCCCCAGCAACCGCAGCAGCCCGTGCAGCCGCAGCAGCCCGCGCCGCCCCAGCAACCGCAGCAGCCCGTGCAGCCTCAGCAGCCCGTGCCGCCGCAGGCACCCGTGCCGCCGCAGCCGCCGGTTCCGCCTGCGCCGCAGTACGGCGCTCCGCAGCAGCCGCCGGCGCCGGCATACGGTGCCCAGCAACCTGCGGCCCCGCAGCAACCGTCCGCGCCCGCGTATGGCGCACCGCAGCCGCCCGCACCCCAGTACGGCGCGCCCCAGCAGCCCGCGCCGCAGTACGGGGCCCCGCAATACGGCGCGCAGCAGCCCGCTGCTCCGCAGTACGGTGCGCCCCAGTACGGAGCACCGCAGTACGGCCAGCCCTACGCGCCTGCGCCGTCGAAGTCGCCGATTCTGAGCATCCTCGCCCTCATCGGCGGCATCATCGGTGTCATCTCGCTCGGCTGGGGCGTGATCTTCGGCATCGCCGCCATCGTTCTCGGCTTCCTGGGCAAGTCGCGGGAGCCGCAGGCGAAGGGACTCTGGCTGACCGGCATCATCCTCGGATTCGTGTCGATCGCGCTGATCCTGTTCTGGATCCTGATCATCGTGCTCGGCGCCATCGCGTCGGCGACCTACGACTACGGCTACTGAGCCGTTGAACGCAGGAGGGCCGTCCCGTTCGGGGCGGCCCTCCTGCATTGCGGCTCGCAGTGCGCCGGGGCGGTCGGGCCTGGCGGCCTCAGCGGTCGCTCAGCCCAGACGTTCGACCAGCAGCGCCACGTGCCTCGAGCCGATGCGGGTGAGCACCAGGGTGCCGGATGCCTCGCCCTTCAGCTGCAGCCGCTTACGCAGGGCCGCCGGGTCGACGTCCGCGCCCCGCTTCTTGATCTCCAGGGTGCCGATGCCGCGCTGCGCCAGCGCCTTGCGCAGATCGGACTCCTTGTAGGGCAGCTCGTCGAGCACGCGGAATGCTGCGGCGAACGGCGTCGCCAGGTGCGTGTCCGCGGTGAGATAGGCGATGTCGTGGCGAAGCATCCGTGCACCGAGCCCGCGCGCGAGGTCGCCGATGAGTCGGGCGCGGATGACGGCGCCGTCGGGCTCGTACAGAAACTCGCCGAGGTCGCCCGCCGGCTCGTCGTCGGCGTCGGCGGAGCCGGTGAGCTCGTGCGCGGAATCGCCGTGCACCACGAGCGCGGCGCGACGGATGCCGTCCCTCGCCAGTGCGCCCGTCCACACGCCCGCCTCCACGACCTGGCCGTCGACCGAGACCCACTGCGTCTCGGCGTCCTCAGGCAGCAGCTCGCGATCGACGCCCGGGCCGAGCTTGACCCCGACGGGCAGCGTGCTCGCGAGGCCGAAGGCGAAGTCGAGGCTCGGCGACCAGTCGGACGGGTCGGCGAGGCGACGCGTGTTGCCGTGACCCGATGTGCGACGGGCGGGGTCGAGGTAGACGGCATCCATGCCTGCGAGGTCGATGTCTTCGGCCTTCGCGTTCACGACACCGGCGTTCGGGAACGGGGCGAGGTTGTAGCTGGCGATCGCTGCGGTGACCTCGTCGGCCTCGACGGCGGTCACCTCGAGGTCGAGCGCGGCCATCGCCATCGCGTCACCGCCGACGCCGCAGCCGAGGTCGGCCACGCGGGTGAGACCGGCCCTGGCGTACCGTGCCGCATGTCGCGCGGCCACCTGCAACCGGGTCGCCTGCTCGAGGCCCGCCTCGGTGAAGAGCATCCGCGAGGCGAACGGCCCGAACTTGGCGACGGCCTTGGCCCGGAGCTTCGACTGGGTGAGCACGGTGGCGACGAGGCCCGCCGGATGCCCCTGCTTGCGCAGCAGTGACACCGTGCGCACCACGTCTGCCGCCGACTCGTACGGCGGCAGCGAGTCCAGCAGCCGCAATCCCTCGGGGCTCAGCAGCTCGACCAGTTCCGCGCGTTCCACTGCGCCAACCTATCGCGCCGTGCTGCGGACCCGTCTCGTGCATCGGACAGCCGACTTGACCTCAACTCAGGTTGAGGTTCTAACGTCGTATGAGCAAGGGCGGGCGCCCGACCCGCCGCGATCGGCACGAATCCTCCGCGATGACAGCGACAGAACCTCTCACCACCCGCGCCTCCGAGACCCGTCACGGGGCACCCGAGCTCACCTCCGTCGCGGGGTCCGGCCCGGGCTCCGCCGTCGACGCCCAGGCGTTCAAGGATGCCTTCCGCCTCCATCCAGCCGGCGTCGCGCTCATCACCGCGATGACGCCGGAGGGGCCGGTGGGACTCACCGCCTCGAGCGTGGCGTCGGTCGGCATCGACCCCGCGGCGCTCGCCTTCTCGGTGACGCGTGCGACGGGAAGTGCCGGGGGCATCCTCGGGGCGCCGACGCACGTCGTCCACCTGCTCGACGCGCAGCACGTCGACCTCGCCCAGGTCTTCGCGCGCTCAGGAACCGATCGCTTCACGCCCGAGCAGGGCTGGTCGAGCCTGCCGACGGGCGAGCCGCATCTCGCGGGTGCGCGGGTGGCGCTGCGCTGTCGTATTCTGCAGACGACGGCGGTGGGCTCGTCGGTGCTCGTGCTCTCGCAGGTGCTCGACATCTACCAGGGCGAGTTCGGCGACCCGGTCGCGTACGTCGATCGCGAGTTCCGTCGGCTGGGCTGACCGCGCTCACTTTGCACTCACGTTGCACGAGTGCCAACCGTGCGCCTACACTCTCATTAGCACTCTCACTGTCAGTGTGCTAACAACGTCTTCAGTACGAGGTACAGAAAGAGGTCAACCGTGTCGGTCTCCATCAAGCCGCTCGAGGATCGCATCGTTATCAAGCAGGTCGAGGCTGAGCAGACCACTGCGTCCGGCCTTGTCATTCCTGACACCGCCAAGGAGAAGCCGCAGGAGGGCGAGGTCATCGCCGTCGGACCCGGCCGCATCGACGACAACGGCAACCGCGTTCCGCTCGACGTGAACGTCGGCGACAAGGTTCTGTACTCGAAGTACGGCGGAACCGAGGTCAAGTTCGGCAACGACGAGTTCCTGGTGCTCTCGGCCCGCGACGTTCTGGCGATCGTCGAGCGCTGACACTCACGCAGCTCGAGAAGGGGCCTGGATGCCATGCATCCGGGCCCCTTCTGCGTGTGCGGCTCTGTGCTCCCCGAGCAGCACCGATGTCGTACCCCGCATCTACGATGAGTCGGTGTCCGAAACCGATGCCCCGCAACAACAGCAGCCGCAGGCGGCGCGAGCGGGAGCATCCGCAACGGGGCGCGGCATCGTCTACGCGGTCGCCGCGTATCTCATCTGGGGCTTCCTTCCCATCTACTTCATCGCGCTCGCGCCCACCGGTCCGTTCGAGATCGTGGCCTGGCGGGTGCTCTTCTCTCTGGTGTTCTGCGCGATCGCCATCGCGGTCACGCGTGCGTGGCGACCGTTCCTCGCCATTCTGAAACGACCGCGCATCGTGCTCATCATGGGCGCGGCCGGCGTGCTCATCTACATCAACTGGCAGACCTACGTCTACGCGACGACGTCGGGGCAGGTGGTCGAGGCCTCCCTCGGCTACTTCATCAACCCGATCGTGACGGTGCTGCTCGGCGTGATCGTGCTGCGCGAGCGGCTGCGCGTCACGCAGTGGGTGGCGATCGGCATCTCGGTGATCGCGGTGGTCGTGCTCACCGTCGGTTACGGGCAGCTGCCGTGGATCGCCCTCGCGCTCGCCTTCTCGTTCGGCCTCTACGGCCTGGTCAAGAAGCAGGTGGGGCGCGACGTGGATGCCGTCAGCGGGCTCACGCTCGAGACCGCATGGCTCGCGCCGGTGGCGGTCGTGCAGCTCTTCGTGGTGGGCGTGACCACCGGCATCACGTTCGGCCACGAAGGCACGCTGCACACCGTGGCTCTGATCGGTGCCGGGGTGATCACGGCCGTGCCGTTGCTGTTCTTCGCGGCGGCCTCCCGCAGGCTGCCTCTGGTGGTGATGGGATTCATCCAGTACTTCACGCCCATCCTGCAGTTCATCGTCGGCGTCGCCCTGCTGCACGAGGCGATGTCCTTCGAGCGCTGGATCGGATTCGCCCTCGTCTGGGTCGCGCTCATCGTGCTCACCGTCGACATGGTGCGTGCGGTGCGCGCGCAGCGCCGTGTGGGGCAGACGCGGGCCGATGCCGTGCAGGGCGAGGCGACAGAGGCCGTGGAGTCCGACCCGCTGCCCGAGTGATTCACACTCTGTGCCCGGTCCGCCGCACGGCACGCGGCGCATAGTGGAGGCATGGGAGTCGGCGTGCTGCTCCTGCTGGGCGGGACGGTCGGCGCGAGCTTCGCTGAGACGCACGCGCTGACGATGTACCGCGCCGCGGTGCGGGGCTCCCATCAGCGCTACGTGTGGCGGAGCAGGTACGTGCTGCTGGCGTGCCTGGTCGCGGTGCTGTCCACCGTGATCGCGATCATCGATGTGGCCGGTGGCGACACCGTGTTCGCCGCGGTCTGGCTTGCGATCGGCGCCATGCGCATCCTCACCCTGATCCTGAACCGGGACAAGGACGACGACGACTGGTTCAAGCGGACGGGGCGGCGCATCCGTGCCGGTGTCCGTCGCATCGCCTCCCGCCTGATACCGCGACCGGGGGCCGTCGCGCCCGTGCCTGCGTGAGCGGGGGCATACGGGAGTGATCCCGGATGCGCTGCGCGGACGCCGACCGCGCGCAGCGCCCGCGGGCATCCGGAATTCTCGCAGGGCCTGCGGCGTTAGCATGGGACATCCGAGAGCGCTGGTGCAGGGGGATTGCACCACGATCCACCCTTCTTCAGCGGCGGGCCCGGCGGGCCACGACACGTGGCCGGTGGCGGGCGATCACGACGAGCCGATCACGACGGGCCGACACGAGCGGCCGATAACGACAGGGGAGCGATGAACGAGGCAGATCCGTTCGGTTTCATGGGATTGACCTACGACGATGTGCTCCTCCTTCCCGGTTACTCGGATCTCGCTCCCTCCGACATCGACACGACCTCTCGGCTGACCCGTGAGATCTCCCTGCGCGTTCCGCTCGTCTCGGCGGCGATGGACACCGTCACCGAGGCACGCATGGCCATCGCCATGGCCCGGCAGGGCGGCATCGGCGTGCTGCACCGCAACCTCTCGATCGACGACCAGGCCCGGCAGGTCGACCTGGTCAAGCGCACGCAGACGGGCATCATCGACAACCCCGTGACGATCGGTGCGGATGCCACGCTCGAGGAGCTCGACAAGCTCGCCGGCGAGTACCGCATCTCCGGATTCCCCGTCGTCGACGGCGACCAGCACCTCATCGGCATCGTCACCAACCGCGACCTGCGCTTCACGCCCGTCGCCGAATGGGCGACGACGAAGGTCGACGACGTGATGACCCACGCGCCTCTCATCACCGGCCCGTCGACGATCACGCGCGAAGAGGCCACGACACTGCTGCGCAAGCACAAGCTGGAGCGACTGCCGCTGATCGACGGCTCCGGTCGTCTCACCGGGCTCATCACGGTCAAGGACTTCGTGAAGTCCGAGCAGTTCCCGAATGCGTCGCAGGATGCCAGCGGTCGGCTTCTCGTCGGCGCCGCCATCGGTTACTTCGGCGATGCGTGGCAGCGTGCGACCACCCTCATCGACGCGGGTGTCGACGTGCTCGTGGCCGACACCGCGCACGGCAACGTGCGCATGCTCATCGAGATGGTGGCCAGGCTGAAGAGCGACCCGGCGACGCGCGATGTGCAGGTCATCGGCGGCAACGTCGCCACCCGCGAGGGCGCGCAGTCGTTCGTCGATGCGGGCGTCGACGGCATCAAGGTCGGCGTCGGTCCTGGTTCGATCTGCACCACGCGCATCATCACCGGTGTCGGCGTTCCGCAGATCACCGCGGTGTACGAGGCATCCCTGGCCGCCCGTGCTGCTGGCGTTCCCGTGATCGCCGACGGCGGCATGCGCCACTCGGGAGAGATCGGCAAGGCCATCGTGGCCGGCGCCGAGACGGTCATGCTCGGCTCCATGCTCGCGGGCACCGAGGAGTCGCCCGGCGACACGATTCTGGTGAACGGCAAGCAGTTCAAGGCGTACCGCGGCATGGGTTCGCTCGGCGCCATGTCGTCGCGCGGCAAGAAGTCGTATTCGAAAGACCGTTACTTCCAGGCCGAGGTGGCCGACGACTCGCTCATCGTGCCGGAGGGCATCGAGGGCCAGGTGCCGTTCAAGGGCTCGCTGAGCACCGTGGCGCACCAGCTCGTCGGCGGCCTGCATCAGACCATGTTCTACGTGGGTGCACGCACCATCCCGGAGCTGCAGTCCAAGGGCCGCTTCGTGCGCATCACGTCGGCGTCGCTCAAGGAGAGCCACCCGCACGACGTGCAGATGACCGTCGAGGCACCGAACTACCGCGGCTGACGCGTCCGCGACCCGGACCCGAGGTTTGAGGAGCACGCGAGGCACCGCGCTACGGCGGGTTGAGGAGCACCGCGAAGCGGCGCGTCTCGAGACCGGGTACTCCGAGGGCTGGGTTTCGAGACGCTCGCGGCGAGGCCGCGTGCTCCTCAACCCACGGTGACGCGCGCGGCGGAGCCGCGTGCTCCTCAACCAGCGAGCGACCGTTGGGCACGCCTCGTTTGACCGGCTCGGGCACGTCTGACAGAATTACTGTCCGAACGGTCGGTAACTAATGCGCGCCTCGGCGTGCGACGACGGCCGACGCGACGAGGCGTGAACGGCGAGGGCGGTATGGGCATGGCCGAGAGCATCAGGGTGGAGCGACGCGACGACCGCGTCGTGGTCACGCTCGACCGGCCGCAGGTGCGCAACGCGATCGATCGTCGCATGGTCGACGAGCTGCACGAGGTGTGCGCCGAGCTGGAGCGCGACCCCAAGATCCTCATCATCACCGGCACCGACGGCGTCTTCGCCTCGGGCGCCGACATCGCGGAGATGATCGAGCGCACGGCAGAGGACGCCCTCGCCGGCATCAACATGAACCTCACGATCCGCGTCGCGCGGCTCCCGATGCCCGTCATCGCCGCCGTCGACGGTTACGCACTCGGCGGCGGCGCGGAGCTCGCCTACGCGGCCGACCTGCGCATCGGCACGCCGCGCGCTGTCTTCGGCAACCCGGAGACCGGGCTGGGCATCATCGCGGCGGCGGGGGCGACCTGGCGGCTCAAGGAACTCGTGGGGGAGCCGATGGCGAAGCAGGTGCTGTTCGCGGGCCGGCGGCTGAACGCCGAGGAGGCGTTGCGCTGGGGACTGCTCGGCGAGGTCGTCGAACCGGATGAGCTGATGCCCGCCGCGCACCGACTGGCCGACCGCATCGCTGCGCTGGATGCCGCGGCCACGCGGGCGACGAAGGCCGTGTTCGCGGCCCCGCGCGACGAGCATCCACGGGTCGACCTCGAGGCTCAGGCCGTGCTGTTCGAGTCGCCGGAGAAGCGCAGGCGCATGGCGGAGTTTCTGGAGCGACGAGCGCGGAGGGCGCGATGACTGCAGTCGCTCCCGCGCTGCCGGAGACCGTCGGCGTGCTCGGCGGCGGAACGATGGGGGCGGGGATCGCGCACGCCTTCCTCGTCTCGGGCTGTCGCGTGCACGTGGTGGAGCGCGACCGCGAGCAGTGCGATGCCGCGGCAGAGCGCGTCGCGCACGCGGTGCGCGGAAGCGTGGAGCGCGGCACGACGAGCGAGAGCGCCGACGAGCTGATGGCGCGGCTGCAGGTAGGGGTGGACGATGGGGCGTTCGCCCCGTGCGACCTCGTGCTGGAGGCGGTGCCCGAGGCGCTGGGGCTGAAGGCGGAGTCGTTGGCGCGGGTGGAGGCATCCGCGCCGCATGCGGTGATCGCGAGCAACACATCGTCGATCTCGATCGACGAGTTGGCTGCCACGCTGCGGGATCCGACACGGTTTCTCGGCATGCACTTCTTCAATCCGGTGCCGGCGTCGTCGCTCGTCGAGGTGGTGCGCGGCGCAGCGACGTCGGCGGAGATGCTTGCCGTCGTGCAGGGCTGGGTCGCCGCGATCGGCAAGACGGCCGTGACGGTGTCGGATGCCCCTGGCTTCGCCTCGAGCAGGCTCGGCGTCGCGCTCGGGCTCGAGGCGATCCGCATGCTCGAAGAGGGCGTCGCCTCGGCCGACGACATCGACGCGGCGATGGTGCTCGGTTACCGGCATCCGGTGGGACCGCTGCGGCTGACCGACATCGTGGGGCTGGATGTTCGCCTCGGCATCGCCGAGTACCTCGCGGGCGCGCTCGGCGAGCGTTTCGCGCCGCCGCAGCTGCTGCGCGACAAGGTCGCCGCCGGCGAGCTCGGGCGCAAGACCGGCAAGGGGTTCTTCGAATGGAGCTGAGGCCGTCGTCGCGACGTGCGGCTCAGGCGTCGACGATGAGGTTCGTGATGCGGGCCGTGCAGAGCAGGCGACCCTGGTCGTCCGTGACGGTGACGGCGTGCGATGTGACGCGGCGGCCGAGGCTGATCGCCTCCGCGACGCCGGTGACGAGGCCCGATCTGGCCGAGCGGTGGTGCGTGGCGTTGATGTCGAGGCCGACGGCCGAGCGGCCGGGGCCGGCGTGGATGACCGCAGCCCACGATCCGAGCGCCTCGGCGAAGGCCACGGACGCCCCGCCGTGCAGCAGCCCGAATGACTGGCGGTTGCCCTCGACGGGCATGGTCGCGACGACGCGCTGCGCCGACTGCTCGAGGATCGTCACGCCCATCTTCGTGTCGAGCTCGCCGAGCACGATGCGCCACGGCTCTTCGCTCTCCGCCTCGCGCGGTTCCGTCTCGTGCGCCACGGTGCACCCCGATTCGTTCATCGACTCTGCCGAACGTTCGGCAGAGTATCAGCCCGGCCGCCGCGCAGAAGCGGTGTGCAGTGCAGGAGGCGCAGCATGACAGGCATCCTTCCCAGCTACGTGCAGGGACAGTGGTGGACATCGACGAGCGACGAGGGAGCGCACCAGGTGCTCGACGCGTCGACCGGCGAGGTGGTGACGCACGTCAGCACGGAGAGCCTCGATCTCGGCGGTGCGCTGGAGTATGCGCGCACCGTGGGGCGGGCATCCCTCGGCGCGCTGACCTTTCACCAGCGTGCGCTGCTGCTGAAGCAGTTCGCTCAGGCACTGACCGAGCGCAAGGACGAGCTGTACGCGCTGTCGTCGCGTGCGGGCACCACGAAGACGGATGCCATGGTCGACATCGACGGCGGCATCGGCGTGCTCTTCACGTATTCGTCGAAGGGCAGACGCGAGTTGCCGAACACACAGCTCGTGGTCGAGGGCCCGGCGGAGCGCTTGTCGAAGGACGGCACATTCCTCGGGCGGCATGTGTACTCGCGGCGGCCAGGTGTGGCCGTGCAGATCAACGCGTTCAACTTTCCGGTGTGGGGGTCGCTGGAGAAGTTCGCGCCGGCATTCTTGGCCGGCGTGCCCACTCTGGTGAAGCCGGCGACGCCAACGGGCTACATCGCCGAGGCGATGGTGCGGATGCTCGTCGAATCGGGCCTGCTGCCCGCCGGTACCGTGCAGCTCGTCTCCGGCAGCGTCCCCGGGCTGTTCGACGAGCTGCGGCTGGGTGACCTCGTGGCGTTCACCGGCTCCGCCTCGACCGCTCAGACGTTGCGCGCGCACGAGTGCGTGCAGACCGGCGGCGTGCGGTTCACGAGCGAGACCGACTCGATCAACGCGTCGGTGCTCGGTCGGGATGCCGTCCAAGGCACCCCCCGAGTTCGACGCGTTCGTGCGCGGCGTCGTGACGGAGCTGACGGTGAAGGCAGGGCAGAAGTGCACGGCGATCCGTCGCGTCATCGTGCCGAACGGGCTGCGCGATGACGTGATCGCCGCGGTCTCCGAGCGGATCTCCTCGCGCATCGTCGTCGGCGATCCGAGGGCGGAGGGTGTCACGATGGGGCCGCTGGCGTCGCGGGAGCAGCGCGAGGAGGTGCTGCGGCGCATCCAGGAGCTCATTGATGGCGGCGGTGAGATCGTGTACGGGTCCCTTGACGCGCCACAGGTGCGCAGGGCCGATGGCACGACCGCGGTCGAACCCGGGGGCGCGTTCGTCGGACCCGTGCTGCTGCGCTTCGACGACCCGTGGGCCGATGCCGTGCACACGATCGAGGCGTTCGGCCCGGTCGCGAGCGTGATCGGCTACGACACCGCGGACGAGGCCGTGCGGCTGGTCGCCGCGGGCCGCGGCTCCCTCGTCACCTCGGTCGCATCCCATGATCCGAGCGAGGTGGTCGAGCTCGTGAGCGGGATCGCCGCGTACAACGGCCGCGTGCTCGTGCTGGATCGCGACGACGCGAGGTCGTCCACGGGGCACGGCTCGCCCGTTCCGCACCTCGTGCACGGAGGTCCGGGGCGTGCAGGCGGCGGCGAGGAGCTGGGCGGCATCCGCGCCGTGCTGCACCACATGCAGCGCACCGCCATTCAAGGCTCGCCCGACATGCTGACGGCGATCACCGGAGAGTGGCATGCGGGAGCCGCGGTGGATGCCGGCGGCCGGCATCCCTTCCGCAAGACGCTCGCAGAGCTGCAGCTCGGTGACCGGGTGTCGTCGGAATCACGCGAGGTGACGCTGGCCGACATCGAGCACTTCGCGGAGTTCACCGGCGACACGTTCTACGCGCACATGGACGAGGAGGCCGCGGCGGCCAACCCGTTCTTCCCTGGCCGGGTCGCGCACGGCTACCTGCTCGTCTCGTTCGCCGCCGGGTTGTTCGTCGATCCGGAACCGGGCCCGGTGCTCGCGAACTACGGGCTGGAGAACCTGCGGTTCCTCACGCCGGTGTCGCCGGGCGACAGCATCCGCGTCGACCTCACGGCGAAGCAGATCACACCGCGCGAGACGGATGACTACGGCGAGGTGCGCTGGGACGCCGTGCTCACGAACCAGCGCGACGAGGTGGTCGCCACGTACGACGTGCTGACGCTCGTGGCGAAGGAGTGACGGCCAGTACACTGCGGATGTGCTGGCAGTGGTCATCGTTCTGAGCGTGGTGTCGGTGCTGGGCGCCGTCTTGATCATCTTGTGCGGGGTCGGCGTGATCCCGCGCAACCCGTGGGCGGGGCTGCGCATTCCGCCGCTGTTCGCCTCGGATGCCGCGTGGACCGCCGGTCACCGCGCAGCGATCGTGCCGATGGTGTGCGGCGCCGTCGTGAACATCGTGCTCGCCGTGCTCGCGCTGACGGTGTTCTCCGGCACGACAGACTCGTCGGGCGGCGTGACGCTCGTGATCGTCGCGCTGGCGGTGCTCGTGTTGGGCACGATCATCGGCGCGGTGCTCGGGGTCAGGGCGGCGAACCGGGTCGAGGTGTGACGTCGGTCGCCGAGCCCGATGAGAGCGACCTGCACGCGGTGGGGCTGGTCCTTGCGGCCGCATTGACTTCACTGCATCAAATGGGTTGATCCTCAGCGCTTCGCGCTCGCGTCGACCCGCAGCCCGTCGAGCGCGACCGTGAGCACGTCGTCGGCGAGTTGATCGGCGCTCTCGGGGCCGCCCGGCCGATACCACTCGACGATCGAGTTGATCATGCCGAAGAGCAGGCGCGTGGCGATTCCCGGGTCGATGTCAGCGCGCAGCGATCCCTCGTCCCGCGCTGCGACCACGAGCGCCGCGACTGCGCGGTCGAACCTTCTGCGCCGCGCGAGTGCCGAGCGTTCGACGTCGGTGTTGCCGCGCACCCGCAGCAGCAGGGTGACGTACGGCAGCCGATCCACGAGCACGCGAACGGCGCCCCGCAGCACGTACGCGAGCCGGTCTGCGGCATCCCCGGTTCGGGCACTCTCCTCGATCAGCACACCCTCGAGGCCGTCGAGCGCCTCGTTCAGGGCCAGCTGAAGCAGCTCGTCCTTGGATGCCACGTGGTGGTAGATGGCCGATTTCGACAGTCCCAGCCGCTCGGCGAGCATCCCGATGGACGTGGCGTCGTAGCCGTACTCGTTGAACGCCGCGACGGCCACCTCGAGGATGCCCCGCTGGTCGTAGCCGGGGCGCCCGCGCTTGGCGACGGGCTCGGTGGGCTCGGTGGTCTCGGTCATCGGTTCCAGTCTGTCAGTCGGTGACTTCTCGCCGCCGTACAGCTGCGCCGTCCCGGCACGAAAACCGGAGGCGGTGCCCGCTACCGGAGCATTTCTCCGGTGTTCGGCGCGAGAGCGCGACCTCTCCGGTTCTCGGAACCCGGCGTCTGAGCGTCCGACGAGGGCGGAAGGCGGGTGGGCGGAAGGCGAGTGAGCGGAGGGCGGGTGGAGTGCTCATCGCAGGTCGTAGACGCGCTTGTACTTGCCCTCGCTGCGGGGGAGCGCGCCCGGCTCCTCGAGCACGACCGCGACGGTGGAGCCGACGTGGGTCTTGATGCGCTGCGCCAGCACGACGGCCGCGGCTTCGCAGGTCTCGCGGGGCAGCTCGGGGTGGCGTTCGATGCGCACGGTCATGGCATCCAGTTGGTTCTCGTGCGTGAGCTCGATCACGAAGTGCGGGGTGAGCGTCTCGATGCCGAGCACGAGCTCCTCGATCTGCGTGGGGAAGATGTTCACGCCGCGCAGGATGATCATGTCGTCGTTGCGTCCGGTGACCTTCTGCATGCGCCGCATGGCGGGTCGCGCCGTGCCGGGCAGCAGCCTGGTGAGGTCGCGCGTGCGGTATCGCAGCACCGGGAACGCCTCCTTGGTCAGCGACGTGAACACGAGCTCGCCCGTCTCACCGTCCGGCAGCGGTGTGCCGTTGTCGTCGACCACCTCCGGCCAGAAGTGGTCCTCCCAGATGTGCGGGCCGTCCTTCGTCTCCACGCACTCGTTCGCGACGCCGGGTCCCATCACCTCGCTCAGGCCGTAGATGTCGACGGCGTCGATGCCCATGCGCTGCTCGATCGTGCGGCGCAGTTCGTTCGTCCAGGGCTCTGCGCCGAGAATGGCGACCTTGAGACTCGTGGAGCGGGGGTCGACGCCGGCCTGTTCCATGGCATCCGCGATGGTGAGCAGGTAGCTCGGCGTGCACATGATGGCATCCGGCTCGAAGTCGACGATGAGCTGCACCTGCCTGGCCGTCTGGCCCCCGGAGACCGGGATGACCGTGGCACCGAGCTTCTCGATGCCCGTGTGGGCTCCGAGCCCGCCTGTGAACAGCCCGTAGCCGTACGCGTTGTGCACTTTCATGCCGGGCTTCACTCCGGATGCCCGCAGCGAGCGCGCAACGAGGTCGCCCCAGCGGTCGAGGTCGCCGAGGGTGTAACCGACGACGGTGGGGCGTCCTGTGGTGCCGCTGGACGCGTGGATGCGCGCCACCTTCGACATGGGCACCGCGAACATGCCGAACGGATACGACTCGCGCAGATCGGACTTGGTGGTGAACGGCAGCAGCCGCACGTCGTCGAGCGAGCGGATGTCGCCCGGCTGCACGCCCGCCTCGTCGAGCTTGCGCGTGTAGAACGGCACGTTCTCGTAGGCGTGGCGCACCGTCTGCTGCAGCCGCTCGAGCTGCAGGGCGCGCAGCTCGTCGACGCTCATCCGCTCCTCGGGGTCGAGGTCAGCGGCGGCGGCAGGAGTGACGTGCAGCGGGGCAGTCCTGGTGGACGCGGTGTTGTGGGTCGTCGTCATCGACGTCTCCTCGTGAGGTGGTGGGGCTCTTCGGGTCGGAGCGTGCGTCAAGCAGGTGCCGTGCGGCGGGTGGTCACCGAGCGGCCGCGGAACTCGGCGACAGCGTCGCCGGCGTCGTCGACGACCGTGACGTCGTAGAGGCCGGTGCGTCCGCTCAGCGCTCGCCGGGTGGCGGTCGCGGTGAGCACGGCGCCCGTGGTCGTGGACTTGAGGAACGTGATGTCGGCTCCGGCGGCGACCGTGACGTTCTCGTCCTCGTTGCAGGCGATCGCGAACGCGGTGTCGGCCAGGGCGAAGACGAGGCCGCCGTGGATGATGTCGAAACCGTTGAGCATGTCGTCGCGCACGGGCATCCTCACCACCGCGTGGCCGGGCTCGTCGGTGACGACCTCCATGCCGAGGCTCGCGGACGCGCGATCACGCTGCATCATCGTCTGACTGCTCATGGATGCTCCTCGTCGCGCTCCATATGGCACAATATACTAACCGAACGTTCGGTTGGTATAACCGTGTCGAAACGGAGTCGACGATGACAGAAGCAGAGCTTTCGCGCCAGCGCGATGTGGAGCAGCCTGCGCCGACGCCCGAACAGCTCGAGTTCGAGCGGCTGATCGAGACGGACTCGCGCGTGGAGCCCACGGACTGGATGCCCGAGGCCTACCGCAAGACGCTCATCCGTCAGATCTCCCAGCACGCCCACTCCGAGATCATCGGCATGCAGCCGGAGGGCAACTGGATCACGCGTGCTCCGAGCCTCAAGCGCAAGGCCATCCTGATGGCGAAGGTGCAGGACGAAGCCGGCCACGGGCTCTACCTCTACTCGGCAGCGCAGACGCTCGGCATCTCCCGCGACGCGATGTACGACCAGCTGCTGAGCGGCACGGCCAAGTACTCGTCGATCTTCAATTACACGACGCCGACGTGGGCCGACATGGGGTCGATCGGCTGGCTCGTCGACGGAGCCGCCATCTGCAACCAGGTGCCGCTGTGCCGCTGCTCGTACGGGCCGTACGGTCGCGCGATGGTGCGCATCTGCAAGGAGGAGTCGTTCCATCAGCGGCAGGGCTTCGAGATTCTGCTCACGCTCATGCGGGGCACGCCCGAGCAGCAGCGCATGGCGCAGGAGTCGGTGAACCGCTGGTACGCACCGGCGCTCATGATGTTCGGGCCGCCGGACGGCGAATCGCCGAACTCGCAGCGCAGCATGGCGTGGAAGATCAAGCGGTTCAGCAACGACGAGCTGCGGCAGCGCTTCGTCGACATGCTCGTTCCGCAGGCGGAGGTGCTCGGCGTGACGCTGCCCGATCCGGACATCCGCTGGAACGAGGAGCGCGGACACTACGACTTCGGCGTGCTGGACTGGGACGAGTTCTACGAGGTGCTGGCGGGTCGCGGCCAGGCCAACACGGTGCGGTTGGCGAACCGTCGCGCCGCGCACGACGACGGCGCGTGGGTGCGCGAGGCCGCTCGGGCATACGCGGCACGTGAGGATGCCGACCGCTCGACTCTGCTGGAGAGGATCGCGTGATGGCCGCCGCGAGCGAGCAGTCCGCGAATGGACCGCAGCAGGAGAGCACCGGCACCGGCCCGGGCTCCGGCGCAGCCGACCACGAGACGTGGCCGCTGTGGGAGGTGTTCATCCGCTCCTCCCGCGGACTCTCGCACGTGCACGCCGGGTCGCTGCACGCTCCGGATGCCGTGATGGCCGTGCGCAACGCGCGTGACCTCTACACGCGTCGAGGCGAGGGCGTCTCGGTGTGGGTCGTGCCGTCGAGCGCCATCACGACCTCCGACGTGGATGCCCGCGGCGCGTTCTTCGAGACCTCGGAGGGCAAGGAATTCCGCCACGCCACCTACTACACGGCCTCGGAGGGGGTGCCGCATCTGTGAGGCACACGAATCGTGCCGTCTCCACGGCAGTCTCGGCGGAGACGATCGAACGCGAACTCGAGACGGGGCTCGGTCGCCCGAGCGACGCCGTCGCCCGCTACGCACTGGGCCTCGGCGATGACGCGTTGATCCTCGCGCAGCGGCTCGGCGAGTGGATCGCCCACGCGCCGGAGCTCGAAGAAGACGTGGCCCTCGGCAACATCGGCCTCGACCTGCTCGGGCACGCGCGCAGCTTCCTCACCTACGCGGGCTCCGCGTGGGAGAAGAGCGAGGATGATCTGGCCTACTTCCGCGACGAACCCGAGTTCACCAATCACCAGCTCTTCGAGCGCCCGAACGGGGACTTCGCGCACACCATCGCCCGACAGCTCATCGCCTCGGTGTACTTCGATGCGTTGTACGGGCGGCTCACGGCATCCAGCGACCCGACGCTCGCCGCCATCGCGGCGAAGGCGGCGAAGGAGGTCGCCTACCACGTGGACCACAGCGTGCAGTGGGTGCGGCGGCTGGGGCTCGGCACCGACGAGTCGCATCGGCGGATGCAGGCCGGGCTGGATGCCCTGTGGCCGTTCGTCGACGAGCTGTTCCGCCCCGACGCGGCGATCGAGGTGCTCGGTGACGTTGCGGTGCGCCCGGAGACCCTGCGCGACGAGTTCGACCGCACGGTGCCGGCGGTGATCGTGGAGTCGGGGCTCGCGGTGCCGGCAGTCGCGCCGGCGGCCGGCGGCGGGCGCGCTGGCGTGCACACGGAGGTGTTCGGGCACCTGCTCGCGGAAATGCAGGTGCTGGCAAGGCAGCATCCGGGGGCGACGTGGTGATGGATGTGACGCTGGCGAAAGACGACGAGCGACGCGTGTGGGCGCTCGCCGCGACCGTGTGCGACCCGGAGGTGCCGGTGCTCACCATCGAGGATCTCGGCGTGCTGCGCTCCGTGCACGTCGCCGACCGCGACGGTGCGCCGGCGGTGACCGTCGAGATCACGCCGACCTACTCGGGGTGCCCCGCCATCGACGCCATGCACGACGACATCGTCACGACACTCACCGACGCGGGCTATGACGACGTCACGGTGCGCACGGTGCTCGCCCCCGCGTGGACCACCGACTGGATGTCCGAGGCCGGCAAGGCGAAGCTCGAGGCGTTCGGCATCGCTCCGCCGGCGCCGCGAAGCGCGGTGCACGGCGGTGACGGGCGCGTGGGGCTGGGCTTGGGCATCCGCTGCCCGCACTGCGGGTCGCTGCACACCCGTGAGGTGTCGCACTTCGGCTCCACCTCGTGCAAGGCACTCTACGTGTGCCAGAAGTGCGGGGAGCCCTTCGACCACTTCAAGGCGCACTGATGGAGACCTCGTCGCCGCTCCCGTCGCAGTCGAAGCGGCGCGGCGCGTTCCACACGCTCACGGTCTCCGCGGTGAGACAGCTGACTCCGGATGCCATCGAGGTCGCCTTCGCCGTCCCCGCCGAGCTGGCTCACGCCTACGACTATCAGCCGGGCCAGTACATCGCCCTGCGCACGACGCTCGGCGACGACGTGCTGCGCCGCAGCTACTCGATCTGTCAGGCACCGGATGCCGGCGAGCTGCCCGGCGAGCTGAAGGTGGCGATCAAGCGCGACCTCGGCGGCGTGTTCTCCGGCTGGGCGCTGGAGAGCCTGGCACCGGGCATGACGCTGGAGGTGATGAGCCCGGAGGGCCGGTTCACGTCACGGGCGCAGGCGGGCGAGCCGGTGCACTGCGCGGCGATCGCCGCGGGCAGCGGCATCACTCCCGTGCTCGCGGTGGTGCAGAGCGTGCTGGCGCTCGATGACCGCAACACGTTCTCGCTCGTGTACTCGAACCGCACCGCGATGGACACGATGTTCGTCGACGAGCTCGCCGACCTCAAGGACCGCTACCCCTCTCGGCTCGCGCTCTATCACGTGCTCACCAGGGAACGCCGGAGCTCGGAGCTGCTCAGCGGGCGGCTGGACGAGGAGAAGGTGGCGCAGATCCTCGGCGCACTCGTGCCGGTGGAGAGTGTGGACGAGTGGTTCCTGTGCGGCCCGTTCGAGCTGGTGCAGCTCTGCCGCGACGCGCTGGGGGCACGCGGGGTGCCGGGCGAGAGCATCCGCTACGAGCTGTTCACCACGGGGGAGCAGGGCAACCCGGCGCCGCAGCGCGGCAGGCCGATCGTGGTCGACCCGGGGGAGGCGGTGCGCACGATCGCGTTCCGTCTCGATGGCACCACCTCGACGGTGACGAGCGCGGTGCACTCGCAGGAGACCATCCTCAACGCGGCGCTCCGGGTGCGCGGCGACGTGCCGTTCGCGTGCGCGGGCGGGGTATGCGGCACCTGCCGCGCCGTCCTGCGCGAGGGGACCGTCGACATGGTGGAGAACTACGCGCTCGAGCAGGAGGAGCTCGACCGCGGCTACGTGCTCACGTGCCAGTCGATCCCCACGAGCGACCGGGTCGAAGTGGACTACGACACGTGATGGGGCTTCTGTTTCGCGGGGCTCCTCAACCCGCGGGGCCGCGCCGCTTCGCGGCGCTCCGGGGCCGACGAGAAAGGACCTCCCATGCCCGTCCGCAGTGAGCACAGCGATGACGTGGTCGAGCTCGTGCTCGACTGGCCGCAGAAGCTGAACGCGCTCGACCTCGAGGCGCTTCTCGAGCTCGACGCCGCGCTCGAGAGAGCCGAGGGCGCCAGGGCGCTCGTGCTGCGCGGCGAGGGGCGCGCCTTCTGCGCCGGCCGCGACGTGTCAGAGGTCGACCCGGCCACGGATGATCCGCGCGGTTATCTCGACACCTTCACCGCGCTGCTGCACCGGCTCGCGGAGTTCCCCGCGCCGACGTTCGCGGCGGCGACGGGCGCCTGCTTGGGCGTCGGACTCGGCATCCTCATCGCGACCGACGTCGTCTACGTGGCCGACACGGCGCGCATCGGATCCCCGTTCGCGGCCCTGGGCGCTGCGCTCGACTCCGGGGCGCACGCACTCTTCGTGGAGCGTCTCGGCACGCACCGCGCGCTCGACCTCATCTACACGGGCGAGCTGATGAGCGGGGCGGAGGCCGTGGCATCCGGGCTCTTCAGCCGCGTCGTGCCCGCCGACGAGGTCGTCGGGTTCACCAGGGAGAAGGCGGCAGCCGTCGCCGCAGGACCGACTGCCGCGTTCGTCGCGGAGAAGCGGCTTATCGCGAGGGTGCGCGACGAACGCATCGGGTTGTGGCAGTCGATGGCCGACGAGACGGATGCCCAGGTGGCACTCTCGGCGACGGCCGACTACGCCGAGGGTTTCGCCGCGTTCCGGCAGAAGCGGCGGCCACGCTTCGCCGGGCGGTGAGGGGCAGCAGACGCGGTCTCACCGCGCCACGGGAAGTACAGCGCGCAGCACGGTGCCGCCGGCCGTCCCAGCCTCGAGGTCGAGACGCCCACCCGCCGCTTCGAGCCGAATGCGTCGCGTCGCCAGCCCGATGTGCCCAGCCCCCAGTCTCGCCGCCAGCTCCTCGGGATCGGCGCCGACACCGTCGTCGGTCACGGCGAGCACGGCCTGCGTCTCGTCACGTGCGAGGGTGACGGTCGCGTGCGACGCGTGCGCATGCTTGACGACGTTGCCGAGAAACTCACGCGCGCTGTCGTAGAGCAGCTGCTCCGTCGCGGTGCCGACAGTGTCAGACCACCCGGACTCGTCGACCTGCACGTCGAGACGCCCGCGCGCGGCCGTGTCGACGGCCAAGCGTCGAACGGCGACGGCCAGGCCTGCCTGCTGCAGCACGGCAGGACTCAGCTCGGCCACCTGCGAGCGCAGCAGAACGGATGCCTCACCCAGTGCACCGCGCAGCCGCTCCGCGACAGCGGGGTCCGTCTCGGCCGGCAGGTCGTCGAGCTCCTGGCGGGCGGCGAGCACGTATTGCAGCGCGCCGTCGTGCAGGTGCTCGGAGAGGGTCGCCCGTTCACGAGACTCGGTGACGAGAAGCTCGGACAGCAGCGCGCCGCGCCGGGTGTACTCGCGCCCCAGGGCGAGCACGCGCGAGGCCTGCAGACGCACCAGCAGAACGCATCCGAGACCCACGCCTGCCAGGGCGAGTGAGCGCAGCGGCACGATGGCCCACAGCTGACCCGAGGTCTGCACGGCGAGCACGCTGCACACCACGAAGACGACGATGGTCGGCACGATCACCGAAACGGCGGCCCAGACGCGCAGCTGCACGGCGGCCACCACCGGCAGCAGGAACATGCCGTCGAGCAGGATGCCGGCGGTGCTGCTGCGATCGTCGGACAGGCTCGCGACGGCCACGATCACCGCGACGGCCAGCACGTCGCCGTAGAGCGCGAGCCAGCTGAAGCGGAGCACGCGGGCAGCGTCGCCACGCACGACGGCGAAGACGAAGACAGCCCACACGGCGTACCCGGCGACGACGAGCAGGCATGCCAGTGCCCCGGCTGGGGGCGGCACGATGAGCACGGTGAGCGCGAGGAACACCACCAGCACGGTGCGCACCACGGATTGCACGCGGAAACCCCTCGCCGCGTGACGGATGAGCAGTGCCCGCAACTCCGGCACGCGAGCGAGATCTCGTAGTACTGACACCTCGGGGGCGCCGGTCGAGCTCATCGTCACTCCACGAGCTTGCGCCGCATGCCCTCGGCGACGGCGGCGGCCCGGTCGCTGACGCCCAGCTTCTCGTACAGCCGGGCGGCGTGGGTCTTCACCGTGCTGGCGCCGAGGAACAGCTCATCGGCGATCTGGGGTATCGAGAGCCCTCGCGCGAAGCCCTGCAGCACCTGAAGCTCCCGCTCGCTCAGGATCGGAGTGTCGGACGTCTTGCGCAGCCGGATCTCGTCGACCAGCCCCGCCGCCAGTGCGGGAGGCACCACCGTGCGGCCCGCCGCGACATCCGCGACCGCGGCGACGATCTCGGGTCGCGACGCCTCTTTCGAGATGTAGCCGGCGGCGCCGGCCTCGAGTGCGGCGTAGACGATGGGCGCATCCGTGATGGCGGAGACGAGCAGGATGCGCGTATCGAGCTTGTCGCGTGCCGCCGCCTGCACCACGTGGATTCCGTCGAGATCGGGCATCTGATAGTCGACGACGGCGACGTCGGGTTGCAGCTCCGCGATCATGGCGAGCCCGTCCCGGCCGCCACCCGCATCGCCGACGACCCGGATGCGGCCGCTCTGCGTGAGCCCACGAACCATGCCGTCGCGAAAGAACGGGTGGTCGTCGACCACCACCACCGTGATCATCTGCTGCACAACGACCTCCGCACGAGATCGATCTTCACATGTGAGGACGGCTCACGCACCCTTCACGTTGCGTGCGCATCCGGGGTGGATGACCGGGATTCCCCCACCCGGTCCGCCGATCGGACGACACCGGCGATCCGCGGCCGCTGAAAACGTAGAAGACATCGACGGAACGTCCGTCGCCATCTCGAACGTCTCGGCCAGCTCGAACGTCATCTCGAACCACCTCGAAGAAGGAGAACCATCGTGAACCTCAAGCGTGTCATCGTCCTGTCCGCAACGGGCGCCCTCGCCGTCGGCCTGACGCTCGGCGGTGTCGGAACAGCCCTCGTGCTCGACAACCACGGCGCGACGCATCCGGTCGCCCACACCTCGACGCACACGCCGTCGCCGGTCGTGCCCGCCGGACACACGACGGGCGGTGGACACCTCGCACCCTCGAACGGCGGCGGTTCCACGCCGGTGAACACGACCCTCACGCCAGACGATGTCTGGAACCTGATCAAGCCGGTCTATGACCACACGCTGTATTCGAACGCACGGTTCGAGCCGGTGCCCGGCAGCTACGTCTTCACGCAGGGCCGACTCGGCGGGCAGAGCGAGCAGTACATCGGAACCGACGGCAACGTCTTCACGATCGGCATCGTCAAGGGCTCGTTCCCGCAGGAGCAAGCGGCCGTCGCCAAGGCGTCGACGACGGTCGGCGGCTACTCTCCGAATGTGCACGTCTACGAGGTCAAAGGAGGCGGCACCTACACGGGCGACTTCGAGATCTTCGCCGACGGCTACTGGGTCTCGCTCACCTCGAACATGCTGACCACTCCGCAGGCCGCAGCGCCCGCCATCCAAGGCGTGCTCCAGGCTCTTCCGCAGGGCTGAGGCGAGCGAGCCTCACACCGAAACGACGACGGGTCCCGCAGCTCAGTGCTGCGGGACCCGTCGTCGTGCGCGGTTCCGAGACTGTGCACCTGCGGGACCGCGTGCCGCCGGACCCTCCAGAGGCTGCCGGTGCGTGCAACGCGTTCAACGAGCGAGGCGGCGCTGCGATGATGGAGCGTGCTCACCGACCTCGCGCTGCCTGTCTCCCTGATGGCTCAGGGAGAGACGATCTCGGTCCGCAGGGCGGAGCAGCGGGATCTTCACGCGCTCATGCTGCTGCTGTCGGATGATCCGATCAGCGCGGGGCGCGGCGACCTGAACATCGGTGATGACGAGCCGGCCTACCGGCAGGCGTTGATGCGCATTCTGGTCGACGAATCGAACGAGCTCGTCGTTGCAGAGGACGCGGCGGGTCGATTGGTCGGAACGCTGCAGCTCACAGTGATTCCCGGCATGGCCCGCCGCGGGAGCACGCGCCTGCTCGTCGAGGCCGTACGGGTGGCATCCGCTCGCCGGTCCGCCGGGATCGGCAGCACCCTGATGCACTGGGTCATCGACACCGCGGCACCGACCACGGGTGCGACGCTCATTCAGCTCACGTCCGATGCTGCGCGCGCCGACGCGCATCGCTTCTATAAACGGCTCGGCTTCGTCGACTCGCACATCGGCTTCAAGTACACGGTCGAACCTCAGGCAACGAGCGAAGCCTGACGGATCGGTGCACCGCAACCGCCACGAGCCGTCCTGGTCAGATCACGACGCGGAAAGACGGCGACGCAGAGGCGACTCGTGCCCTTCGACATGGCGCGCCGCCCGAGGCGACGCAGATCGCCTCCGGCCCATGAGGGATTTCTCCCTGAGCGAGCCGGAGGCGAGTCGAAGGCGCCGTGACGCCGCGCTCAGCCGCGGGCGCCCCGGGCGAACCGGGCGGCATCCGCCCACGACAGCTCGGGAGCGTACGCGCGCGCGATTGCGACGCCGATGCGCGGCAGTGCCGCGGAATCGGGGTACGCCATCAGCATCGGCCGGAACTCCGGCTGGAACTTGCGCTTGAACCGCAGCAACGATCGGAACCCGTACATCGGCTCGAGCGTGGTGCTGAGGCGGGCGAGGATGCCGTCCAGCGCTCCACGGGACTCGCCGGCTCCGGCATGGGCCAGCGGGGCGCCAGAGAGGCTCATCTCGATCGCACCGTCGTCGCGCATCTGCTCGGCCGAAGCGGCGATCACGAACTCCATGATGCCGTTGATGCTGTCGGTGCGGCGCCGCATGAAGTCGAGCGTCCATCCCACGACCATGTCGTCGCGGTAGCGCGGCATCCAGCTCGTGACCGCCTCGATGCGTCCGCCCTCGTCGACGGCCAGCATCAGCCGGACCTCCGGGTCACGCAGTTCGTCGAGCCCGCCGAGGGTGAAGCCCATCTCGGGCAGGTCCTTGCCCGATATCCACTCATCGGAGATCTCCATCAGCTGTGTCTGCTGGGCAGGCGACAGTTCGCTGTGGCGGGTCCAGACCGCGCGGATGCCGGCCCGCTGCGCCCGGTTCGCCGAAGACCGCACGTCTTGCCACTTCTTGCCGGCCGTGCTCCAGAGCTGCGGCAGGATCACGGCCTCCTCGGCGACGACCATGCTCCGCCACCCCATCGATTGCACTGCCTGCGACAGGTCGCCGTCGATGCTGTAGAACACCGGCACCCAGCCGTGGTCGTCGCAGAACCGGGCGAACCGTCGCAGCGTGGCCTCGTGGCACGTGGGCGTCCCGAGCGGGCCACCCGTGGTGATCGCGATGCCGTTGATCACGCGGTAGGCGACGGCGGTCCGCGGGGTGCGGTCGTCGGCGTCGGGGTGCGCGTCTGCCGCCGCATCGATGTCGGCGTCGTCGAACCAGTAGCGGTTGCCGGTCCAGGTGGTCATGTATGCGAGCGCGTCACCTCCGCGTCGCACGAGCCGCTGTGCCGCGCGGGCGTCGCCGGCGCGGGATCCGGCCGTCATCGTGAGCATCGGCGGAAGAGCTGCCACGAGCACGACGGCCCAGAACAGCGGCCCGACTGCGTGCAGCACCAGCCAGACGGCGAACGGCTCGCCGGCTGTGTGCAGCGCGACCGCCGCACGCAACGGAAGGAATCGCGAGACGATGTCGACGGTCACCTGAAACGGGGTGGCGGCCGCGAGCACTGCGGCGTCGCCGAGCCACGACACCGCCAGGCAGAGCCCCGCCAGAGCCGCTCCCGTGACCGTCACGATCACCGCGAAGCGTTGTACGGAGCGCCGCGACGGCATCACCGTGAACCTGCGGCGGGCCAGCACGAGGGCGACCGCCACGCAGAGCGGCACGATGGCGGCGATCACGAGCCCCGTTGCGACGTGTAACCCGCGGGCACCGGTCAGAGGCCCCATGCCCGAGTCGAGGAGGGACGAGACGAGGCCGAACGAGATCGCGGCACAGAAGGCCAGCACGACGTTGACCACGGTGGCGATCACCAGCGCGAAGCGGCTTCCGAAGACCAGTCCATAGGCGGTGACGAGCAGCACGCCCAGCGGCAGCAGCGAGAAGACGACCGCGGCACCGCCGGCGATCGGCGACATCGAGAACGCCGACAGGCAATGGGTGCTGACGACGCCGGTCGCACAAGCGGGCGTTGTGGCCGGAGTCGCGAAAAGCTCGGCGAAGGGCGCAAGCAGGCCGAATCGTCCGTGTGAGAGCAGAGCAACGACAGGCCCCGCGCCGACCGCTGCCACCACGGACGCGAGCAGCACGCGCACCTCGCGGTTCGAGCTGCGAGTCCAGCTGGCGATGGGGCGTTCCTGATCGGTGAGGCGCACGAGCAGCTCGCCCATCGCGGTCCCGGCGAGCACGGCAAGCACGCGGTAGAGGTCGGTGGGCTGCCCGGCGTACAGCACGAACACCCCGACAACGAGAAGCGACATCAATCGGATCCGGCGGCGCCAGAGCACACCGGCGAATGCGCTCGCTGCGGCGAGGGCGCCGAGCGCTCCGGTGAACGGGGTGACGGCCATCAGATGTTCGGTGCTCTGCACCCAAGGAACACCGGCGACGAGGCCCAACCACTGGAGCCCGATCCCGGCGAGGATGCCCGTCACCCCGGTCGCCGCGAACGCCAGCGCCGTGCGCGCGCCACCCATGAGCCGCTCTGCAGCGCCGACGAGAACGCCGGTTGCTGCCAGGGCGAAGATGAACTGCAGCGGGGAATCGGCGAAGAACAGCGACGTGACAGGCGTCCACCAGTGCCCGTCGGCGAGTGGACCGACTCCGGTGCCCGCCCACGAGAGGGCGTCGAGCAGCGGCCCGGGGAGCGCGGCGGCGATGAGCTCGGCGACCGCGAACACCGTCATCACGGTCAGGGTGACCGGAAAGCTCCGCGCGACGCGGCCGACGCGTGTTGAGGCGCTGCGGACCGCGCCGATCACTGCGCGAGCAGCGTCGCGGGGCGTCGAGGCGGTCGAGGCGCCGGGCACAGCGGGGGATCCCGCGGTGCCGGTACCGGCGACAGTGGGCTCCGACGCCGAGACGAGTGCGGTGGTCATGACGGGTCTGATCCTTCTTGTGGTGACGAGTGATGTTCGAGCGGATCGCTGACCAGCAGTTCCGCCGTCTGAATCCAGCCTCGGCGAGCTGAGGCTTCTCGGGCGTCGCCTGATCGGATGAACCGGGGGATGATCCCCTCCACCGATCGGGCGACGCCCGCGCATACCGGGGCCGGTGTCAGCCGAGTCCCATGTGGGCGAGCACGGCGGGCATCCCCTTCTGCACCCCGTAGGCGACGGTGAACCAGTCGTGCCCGGTACCCGGCGAGACATACAGCTGCGTGTTCATGCCTTCACGTTGAGCGGCGGCGTGCAGTTGCTCGTCCCAGCCGACGTACCTGCTGTCTTCTGAGCCGACCGCGAAGACGGCGAGCGTGTCGCGGTACCTTCCGTGGGCGTGCATCTTCGCGATGGGCATGGCGGCGGCGTATTCGGCCTGCGAGCCGTCGAATGCCTGCGCCACGGTGTCGGGCCCGTTCTCGGGACCGATCTCGCTCGACACGGCGAGCATCGACCCGAAACGAGCCGGGTCACCGGTGAGGAACTGCGACGAGCAGGTCGCTCCCTGCGAGAAGCCGAACAGCGACCACGCATCGCGGTCGGTCGCGACGTAGAGGTGACTGGTGACCCAGTCGACCACGTCGGTGGTGACGTAGGTCGCCGAGTTGCCGAGCGGCGAGTTCACGCACATGGTGTTGGATGCCGTCGGCCCGAGCTGGTCGGGCGACACGACGATCGGCGCGATGCCCTTATGGGCGGCGGCGTAGGCATCCATGACCTGGGCGATGTGCCCGGACGCGAACCAGTCGCTCGGTGAGCCGGGCTGGCCGGACAGGGCGATGATCACCGGAAGCGCCGGCGGATCGGCGACCCGGGCCGCCGGGGGCAGATAAACCACCGCGTCGCGGGCGGCGAAGTGGGAGACCGTGCCGGGAATCGCCACAGAGAGCACCTCGCCGGCCTTCGGCAAGTCGGCGGGTGGTGTCCAGGTCGTCGTGTCGACGACGGGAATGGTGCCGTGCAGGGGGTCCCCGTGCTCGTGGCCGAGTGCACCGCCCTGATACTGCTGCATGCCGAGCGCATCGCTCACGTCGGTGTAGTAGCCGACGTCGGCGTTCACGAAGGCGCACCCCGTCACGATCACGAGCGGCACTGCGACCAGGGCGACCAGCTTGCGCCACCATTGCGAACGCCACGTGCTCACGATGGCGAGCCCGAGGCCGGAGAACACCAGCGCGACCCAGAGGGTCTCGGAGGTCGACAGCTGGGCGCCGAAGAGGTTCCACACGTCGCCGACCAGCCAGGCGAGCAGGTAGCCGACGCCCGCGCCGCTTGTCACCCCGATCGAGGCGGTGAGCATCCAGCGCTTGGTGGGCCTGCGCAGGATCAGCGCGAGCACCGCGACGACGGTGAGGCCGGCGACGGTGGCGAGGAAGGAGATGTCCTGGATCTTCAGATGCAGGAGCCAGGCGAGCATGGGTGACCGACCTTTCCGGCGGATGCCCGCCGAGCGATTGACGGCCCGATCGGGGCCTGCAATTCAGCCTCGTCACGCGTGTTCTCGGGCTCATCGGCCGGCGGGCGGACGGGCAGGTGGATCGTGGCGTCCACCAGCCGGTCCACCGATCGGCGGATCGGTGCGGAAGCCAGGCGCTCGCATCCTGAGAAGAGACAGGCGGGCCGGTCGTCGTCGCGAACGCGCAGAAGGCGCCGGCCCGTCAACGAGAGGAGAGCCGACACCGATGAGCATGATCACGACAGACGGAGCGGAGAGCGCGGCCCCTGTGATTGTTGCGACGGGACCCGCCGCGCCGGCCGCAGTCGGCGACGTAGGGGTTGCCGGGGCGGTGCTCATGACGGCCGTGAGCGGGTGCGTCGACGCCTTCATGTTCCTCTGCCACGGTGTCTTCGCGTTCGCGCAGACCGGCAACGTCGTCTTCCTCGCCGTCGCCATCGTGCATGGGCAGTCCGGCCTTCCGTATGTATGGCCGCTGCTCGCCTACCTGGGCGGCCTGGCCATAGCGCACGTTCTGCGAGGCTTCGCCCCGGAGTTGCCGTGTCGAGCGATGGCGGCTGTCTTCGTCGGCCAGATCATCGTCTTCGCGGGGCTCGCGTCGTTGCCGGCCGACGCACCCAGCGCGGCCTTCGTGATCCCCTTGTCCGTGATCGGCGGCATTCGACTTCAGCTGTTCCGTGGGGCTGCGGGCGTCGGGTTCGTGAGCATCGCCACCACCGGCAACCTGATGCGGCTCGTCGACGCCACGGCGAACGCCTGGCGGAGGCGATCCGCCGCCACCCTGCACGAGCTCGCCATCGCGGCGCTGATCGTTCTCGGGTTCGTCGCCGGCGCGGCCGCCGGAGCCGCCACAGCGACCACCGGCGCAGCGCTGTGGGGGGCCGCGGGGCTCGAGTGCGCCGCACTCGCGGCCTTTCTCCTCGGGAACCGCCGCGGCACCCGTCGCCGGCGCCCACTTCCGAGGCCGCGGCCCGGAGCCGGGGCGTGCACCGACGCGAGCCGCACGACCGATCGTGAGCCACAGGCCGCTGAGCGCGGCGACGAGGGGCACGAGCCGAGTTCGAATCGGCCGCGCGACAGCTCGTCGAGCGCTCGCACCTCGCGCACGGTCTGTGCCGGTGTGCGAAGCGGGCGGCGAGCACCGGGGTGCCCACGTGGTGTGTGGACCGCGGCACGGCGACCGGACGCGTCAGACGAAGGCGATCAGCGGCTCCTGAACGCATCGGGCGACGAACGTGAGGAACCCGGATGCCACGTCACCGTCGCACACCCGGTGGTCGAACACGAGCGACAGCGTCGCGACCGTGCGCACCGCGAGCTCGCCGTCGACCACCCACGGCCGTTCCATCAGCCTGCCGAGGCCCAGCATCGCGACCTCGGGCGAGTTGATGATGGGCGACGAGCCGTCGACGCCGAGGGCTCCGTAGTTGTTCAGGGTGAACGTGCCGCCCGCGAGAGCGGACGGCGGATAGTCGGCGCGCTCAGCGTGGGAGACGAGGTCGGCGACGGCATCCCGAAGCCGTGCGAGCGACAGCGCCTGTGCATCGTGCACCACGGGGACCATCAGCCCGCGCCCCGTCTGGGCGGCCAGCCCGAGGTTGATCGATGCGTGCTGCACGATCTCGCCCGCAGTCTCGTCGACCGACGAGTTCAGCACGGGGAAGCGCTCGAGCCCCGCGACGACGAACCGCGCGACGAGGGCCGTCACGCTGTACCGTTCGCCCGTCGTCGCCTCCAGCCGACGCTTCGCGCGCACGAGCTCGGTGGCGTCGACGTCCATCCAGATGGTCGCGTCGGGCACGGTCCGGCGCGACTGTGTGAGGTGGTCGGCGACGGCCTTGCGCACACCGACGATGGGGATGTGCACGTCGGATGCCGCCGCATCCGCCCCAGAAGTCCGGCGCGCGGCTCCGCGCGGCGCCTCCGCGCCCGCCGTGGACGACGCGGCGTCGCGGGCGGAACGCGCCGCGATCTCCGCCTCCACGTCGTCGCGCACGACGAGCGAGCCCCGCCCGCTGCCGCGCAGCTCCGCGGCATCGAAGCCGTGGTCGTGCGCGAGCTTGCGCACGATCGGGGACACGACGGGGGACCGCGTCGTGACGCCGGTGTGACGTCTGCCGCGGCCGAAGCGTCCGGCGGGCGGCGTGAGGAACGTGCGGGTCGATGCCGTGAGTCCATAGCCGACGAGCACGGCACCGGATGCCTCCCCGTCGGCCCGCAGAGCGGTGCCAGGCACCACGTCGGCACCTTCGGTCGTCGCGCCCACCGCGCTGACGTCGCCCGTCGGGACGGTCGTGCCGACGTCCGCCGCCGCGGTGTCGATCGTGAGCAGCGGAGCATCCTTCTGCACCACGTCGGCGACGGCGGCGTCCAGCGACTGCACGCGTCCGGCGTACGGCGACGGCAGCTGCACGATCGACTTCGCCGACTCCACCTCCACCACCGGCTGGTCGACCGCGACGACATCGCCGGGCGAGACCAGCCAGCCCACGATGGTCGCCTCGGTCAGTCCCTCGCCGAGGTCCGGCAGCAGAAAGCGCGCGCGCTCGTCGCCCATCACCACTCCCAGGTGTCGAGTGCGTTCAGCACGCGTTCCGCGGTGGGCAGGTAGAACTCCTCGAGCTTCGGCGACGGGTAGGGCACGTCGAATCCGGCGATGCGCAGCAGGGGGGCGGCGAGATGGAAGAAATTGCGCTCCGTGACCCGCGCGGCGACCTCGGCGCCGTAGCCGCCGAACTGCGCCGCCTCGTGGATGATCGCGGCCCGCGACGTCTTCCGCACCGAGGCGTTCACCGTCGCGTCGTCGAATGGCGACAGCGTGCGCAGGTCGATGACCTCGATCGAGAGGTCCTCGAGCTCGGCGAGCGCGGCGGCATCCAGCGCCGTCTTCACCGTGGGGCCGTAGGCCATGAGCGTGACGTCGGTGCCGGTGCGGATGACGCGGGCGCGATCGAGCGGGGCCGGCGCGTGGTCGAGGGGCACGGCATCCTTCGTCCAGTACCGGCTCTTCGGCTCGAGGAAGATCACCGGATCGTCGCTCGCGATGGCCTGACGGAGCATCCAGTAGGCGTCGATCGGATTCGACGGCGTGACGACCGTGAGGCCCGGGGTGTGCGTCCAGTAGGCCTCCGACGAGTCGGAGTGGTGCTCGACGCCGCCGATGCCGCCCGCGTACGGAATGCGGATCACGATCGGCAGCTGCACCGCGCCCCTGGTGCGGTTACGCATCTTGGCCAGATGCGACGTGATCTGCTCGAACGCCGGGTAGCTGAACGCGTCGAACTGCAGCTCGACGACCGGCCGCATGCCGTTCATCGCCATGCCGATGGCCGTGCCGACGATGCCGGCCTCCGCCAGCGGCGAGTCCCAGACCCGTTCGTCGCCGAACCGGGCGTTCAGGCCGTCCGTCACCCGGAACACGCCGCCCAGGGGTCCCACGTCCTCGCCGAAGACGACGACGCTCGGGTCCTCGGCCAGCGCATCGCCGATCGCCCTGCCGAGTGCGCCCGCCAAGGTCAGCGTCGTCGGCGCCTCTCCGGTCGCCTCCGCAGGGGCATCAGTGTGATGGATGATCGTCATGCCGTGCGCCCTTCGTCTGCCGTGGATGCCCCCGCTGTGGATGCCTGTGGTGCGTGCGATGCCGCGAGCTCGTCCGCGAGAAACCCGCGTTGCTCCGCCAGCGCCGCCCGTGGAGTCGCGTACACGTGATCGAAGAGCTCGAGCGGGTCGAGGTGCGGCGCCTCGTTCATCGCGTCGCGGGTGGAGGCCGCGAGCCGCTCGGCCTCGTGGCCGATCTCGCCCTGCAGCTCGGGCGTGAGGATGCCGTCGGTCACCAGATACGCCTCGAGTCGCGCGATCGGGTCCGCAGCCCGCCACCGCTCGACCTCCTCGTCGGCGCGGTACCTGCTCGGGTCGTCCGAGTTGGTGTGAGCCTCCATGCGGTACGTGAGACCCTCGATCATGGTCGGGCCGCCGCCCGCGCGAGCCCGCTCGAGGGCATCCGCGATCACGGCGTACATGGCGGCCACGTCATTGCCGTCCACGAAGTGTCCTGGCATGCCGTAGCCGATCGCCTTGTCGGCGAGCGTGCGCGCGCGAGACTGCCTGGCGAACGGCACGCTGATCGCGTAGCCGTTGTTCTGGACGACGAACACCGTCGGCGTCTGCCAGACGCCCGCGAAGTTGAACGCCTCGTGTGCGTCGCCCTCGCTCGTAGCGCCGTCGCCGAGGAACGTGAGCGTCGCCGTCGTCTCGCCGCGCAGCTTCGCCGCCATCGCGAAGCCCACGGCGTGCAGCGCCTGCGTCGCCAGCGGCGTCGTCTGCGGGGCGATGCAGTACGACGCGGGATCGAACCCGGAGTGCCAGTCGCCTCGGAAGAACGACAGGATCTCCACCGGCCGCACCCCTCTGGCGAGCAGGGCGATGGAATCCCGGTAGGTCGGAAAGAGCCAGTCTCCATCGGCCAGCGCTGCGGCCGCGGCGATCTCGCACGCCTCCTGGCCGAGCGCGCTCGGGTAGGTCGCCAGTCGACCTTGGCGGGTCAGCGCGCTCACCTGCACATCGAAGCGTCTCGCCAGCACCATGCGGCGGTAGAGATCGAGCAGGATGCCAGCATCCGGCATCGCGAACCCCGGCGCACGCTGAAGCGGTGCGGCGTCTCCGCGCTCGTCGATGAGTCGGATCGGCTCCGCGCCGGGCCGCGCGACATCGTGGTCACTCACACCGCCATGGTGCGTGGTGCGCGCGGCCGGAGCACGGGCACCCGCTCAGGTCGATGCAGACGGCACGCATCGGCCGTGCTCCGTGCCGATCGGCCACGTCGCAACCCGCGAACAATGCCATTCGTCCACCAGGAACGCGGGCAGCCGATGCGGGTCGACCCTTGTGGTTGGCCCCCGTTCGCGGGGTAGCCTTCCAGGGGAGCCGAGCGCATCGCCGTGGTCGACGTCGCGGGCGCTCTGGGCATTCGATCATCCCGCGGATGAGAGACTGTGGGAGTTCATGCGACGACCGATAGGGAGATCATGACCGACAACGGACCCGACCTGGGCGGCGACTGGGACCTCGATCCCGCTCACACCCGCATCGGCTTCTCGGCCAAGCACGCCATGGTGGCGAACGTTCGTGGCGCCTTCAACGAGGTGACGGGCAGCCTGCACGCCGACTTCGACGAGCCGGAGAAATCCAGCGCGGAGGTCGTGCTCAAGGTGGCGAGCGTCGACACCCGCAACGGCCAGCGCGACGATCACCTGCGCAGCGCCGACTTCTTCGACGCGGAGAAGTGGCCGGACATCGTTTTCCGCAGCACGCGCATCGAAGAGGTCGGCGAGAACGCGCTCGTCGTCTCCGGCGACCTCACGATCCGCGACGTCACCAAGCCGCTCACCATCCCGATCGAGTTCACCGGTGCGCAGGTCGACGCGTTCGGCGCGCTCCGTGCCGGATTCGAGGGCACTCGCCGCATCGATCGCCGCGAGTTCGGTCTCGAGTGGAACATGGCACTCGACCAGGGCGGCTGGCTCGTCTCCGAGAAGATCACCCTCGAGTTCGAGATCTCGGCCATCAAGCGTCAGGCCGACGCCGAGGCGAACACCGAAGACGCGGCCTGAGCGAGGCCCCCTCGAACTACGCGTCCCCGACGTCCCTCGCGGCTCCTGAATCCCAGGTGCCCATGGCGATGCCGGGCGCCGTGCCGTCCCACGACTCCAGCACGATGTAGGAGCGCGTGGATGCCACGCCGGGCACCGCATGCAGTTGCCGCATGATCACATCGCTGAGGTGTTCGTGGTCGGGTGCGCTCACCGTCACGACGAAATCGAGGTCGCCGCTGACCGCCTGCACCGATTCGACGAATGGCAGGGCCGCGAGGGCGTGCGCGACATCCTGCCACCCCGGCTGACGCTCGACCTTGACGATCACGAGCGCGGTCACGTGCAACCCGATCGCCTTGCGGTCGACGCGCGCGCCGAAGCCGGTGATCACGCCGGAGGAGATGAGCCGCTGCAGCCGGTTGGCGGCGGCCGTACGGGAGATGTGCACGCGTTCGGCGAGTGCGCGAACCGAGAGCCGAGAGTCCGCACTCAGCTGCGCGATGATCGCCCGGTCGACCTTGTCCACGTGAATCGAGCTCACCACCTGCGGCGGCGATCCTCCGAGCCGGGGCCGTAGATGATGATGCCGGCGATCGGGATGAGCAGGAAGAACAGCCAGCCCCACGCCCAGCCGTCCCAGACGAAGCCCGAGATGAAGAACAGGCCGAGCGCGATGAACGGCATGAACGCCATCACGGTGGCACCCCACGCGCCGCCGAGGGCACGCGAGTGCCTGCTCCAGTCCTCCGTCGGCGCCGCGGCCGCTTGGGGTCGGGGCAGATCGTCGAAGAGCGGCACCAGGTCGCTCCAGGTCACCGCCGAACGAGCTGCCTCGGAACGCTGCTCGAACTCCTGGGCGGTGATCCTGCCCTCGTCGCGGGCGCTCGCCAACCGGGTGATCGCTTCTTGACGATCGCGGTCGCCGAGCCGTTCGTGCGGGCGGAGGGGGTTCGCGTAGTCGGCCATGTCTCCACCATGCCGTCTCGGCGCCCCGGATGCCAGACCCGATCAGCCGATGACGGCGGACACCTGCCAGGCGCCGCGGCGCACGGCGCGCTCCAGCTGGTACGCGCGTGCGTTGAAGTCCTTCGCCTGCACGGAGACCGAGACGGCGCCGACAAGCCTGCCCGTCGCGTTGCGCACCGGAGCCGCGATGCAGGCCAGCTTCGGCAGATACTCCTCCAGCTCGACGGCGATCTGCTGGGCCCGCACCTCGTCGAGCTGCTCGCGCAGGCTCGCGGCATCCGTGACGCTGTCATGGGTGAGCGCGCGCAGTCCGTGCCGTTCCAGGTAGCGGGCGAGCTGGGCCTCGTC
Source organism: Humibacter ginsenosidimutans (assembly GCF_007859675.1). Lineage (GTDB taxonomy): Bacteria > Actinomycetota > Actinomycetes > Actinomycetales > Microbacteriaceae > Humibacter > Humibacter ginsenosidimutans. Next base: position 1,982,247 of record NZ_CP042305.1, on the reverse strand, counting down.
GCGCGAGGCGAGCATGAGCTTGCCGAACGCGGTGAGATGCGACGCCTCGGAGAAGCCGACGTGCAGCTGGGTGATCTGGGGATGTCGCAGCGAGTCCTCGATGTGTGCGACCGCGATGTCGTCTCCGCGGAACACCGTCAGATAGGTGGGCGCCTCTGCACTGTCGTGCACACCGCGCAGGGCGGCGCGCACCTCGGGCGTGACGACCAGCTGGGACTGCACGGCGCGTCCGAGCTCGTCGACGGCACGGCCCAGGATGTACCGGTGCTCGCCCGGCTGCCTGCCGATGTAGTCGCCGTCGTGGAGCGTCGACAGCAGGCGGTACGTCGTCGCCTGTCCCAGCCCGAGCTCGGCGGCGATCTCCGCCGCGGTGAGGCCGCTGGGAGAGGCGCCGATCGCGCGGAGCGCCTGCAGGGCCCGCGCTGCCGAGCGGATGCCGGCATCCGCTTCGGCACCTCGCGTAGGCCGCGACTGCGTCGTCATGGGTCCCACCGTAGGCGTGCGCGCGGTCGATGGCGGGACCGATTCTCACCTGGCGGTAATCGGACGGTGACGTCGCGGGGCAGGCAGCTCACCCTGGAGACGAATCGTTCACCGGCGACTCGGTCGTCTACAGGCACGAGTCGCTCGAGTACAGGGAGGTACCGATGTCCAAGATCCTCATTCTCACGGGAGACGCCGCGGAGACGCTCGAGGTCTTCTACCCCTACCAGCGCCTGCAGGAGGCGGGTTACGAGGTGCACATCGCCGCGCCCGAGAAGCGCAAGCTGCAGTTCGTGGTGCACGACTTCGTCGACGGCTTCGACACCTACACGGAGAAGCCCGGCCACACCTGGGATGCCGACATCGCGTTCGCCGACGCTCGACCCGTCCGACTACGTGGCCATCGTCGTGCCAGGCGGACGTGCGCCCGAGTACATCCGCAACAACAAAGACGCGCAGCGCATCGTGCAGTACTTCTTCGAGAAGGACAGGCCGGTCGCCGCGACGTGCCACGGACCACTGCTGCTCGCGGCGTCCGGCGTGCTGAACGGGCGCACGTCGTCGGCGTACCCGGAGCTCGCCGTCGACGTGGAGACCGCGGGCGGCGTCTTCGAGAACGGCGCGGCCGTGGTCGACGGACAGCTCGTGACGGCACGGGCGTGGCCCGACAATGGACCGTGGATGCGCGCGTTCCTCGAGGTGCTCGATGCTGCTGGGGCGCGCGCGGCGGCCTGAGATCGCCGCGATCACGACGACCCGGATGTCGGGCGCTCAGGCGCTCGGGTCCGGGTCGTCCTGTCGTGGCTGCGCGTCGGGGTCCGGGTCTCTGGGCCGGGCGATCAGCGCGAGGAGCGGAAGAAGAGCGTCGACGGCTGCGGCGAGGTCGGCGAGCTGAGCGGGCGGGCCGGCCGTGCCCGTAACGGCAGGGCTCGCCACGACCGGGGGCGCAGCCGTGGGCGCCTGGCCGCCGCCGAGCATCCTCCGGCACGCGCCGACCCGCCGGGCGATCGTTCCCAGCTCCCGTGCCGAGGCTGGGGGCAGAGGATGCCCGTGCTCCACCCCGGCCGCGATGGCGTCGGCGCTCGCCCAGCACGCGTCGAGCGCCGGGATGATGTCTGCCCGGTGGCCGCCGTCCCTCCCGCGCACCCGTGCCGAGCGCTCCAGTCGCAGCGTGGGGCCGAGCTGGCGCAGCGCGCCGAGCGCCGCGCCGAACGCGGCGCGGGAGCGGGCAACGGCATCCGGTTCGCGGAGGCACGCCACGAGCAACTCGCTCAACGCGGCCAGTGCCGCGGACGTGCGGGCGCGCAGCGCGTCGCCGGTGCGCACCGGGAGGACCCACCAGGCGACCGCCACTGCCAGGGCGCCCGCCACCACGATCGCGGCGAGCCTGATGAGCATCGCCGGCCCTGGCTCGGTGCCGTCCAACTCGTGGAACAGCGACAGCATCGCGGTCATGGCTGCGGCCCACCAGCCGTAGCCGGCGGGGCGCAGCCACAGGCCGAGAGCGAGGATGATCGCGATGGCGCCCACGATCATCCCTGCGGCCGGCCCCGTGATCGGCCCGCTCGGCGCCGCGAACGAGAGGATGCCGGCCAGCAGGGTTCCGCCGAGAGCACCGATCGTGCGGTGCACGCCCTTGAACAGCACGTCGCCGCGCCCTCGGTTGCCGCTCGCAACGATGTACGCGGTGAGCACCGCCCAGAACCAGTGCTCGCCGAACGCGAGGTGTCCGATCACGAACGCACCGGTCAGGGTGATCGCCATCTGCACGGCCATGCGGGAACTCGCGATCGGACGCAGCCGGGAGGGTCGACGTGGCGGCGCGACGGCGTCGTTCGACTGCGGTGATGCAGGCAGGATGCCCGTGGCCCGCGCGATCCACTGCACCACGAGCGCGAGCAGTGCAACCGCCAGAGCGATCGCCGCCGCCCAAGGCACGAAGCCGTGGCCGGATCCCACCGGTGAAGGCACCGGCACGACGAGCACGGCGATGAACGGCAGCGCGATCAGAGTGCCGACGCGGGCGGCAAGGGCCCCGAAGCGGCGCACCCAGATCGCGGCGGAGAGCACGACGACGAACAGCGCGTCGCCTGCCACCGGAACGGTCACCATGAGCAGTCCGACGGCACCGGCGGCCACTCCGACGATCGGGAGAAGCACGAGCGACAGCACGCGGTGCGCGGTTCGCGTTCCCGCCCGCTCGGCCGTGAAGCTGATCGACAGCATCACCGCGAGCACGACGATCGAGTCGCCGACTCCGAGCGTGACGGCCGGAATGCAGGCGACGAGCGCGGCGAGCACCGCCGTCACGAACGTGACAGAGGCGGTGCGAAGTCGAAGCAGGCCCGGATCGGCGAGGCTTCGAACCAGGGCGGCCCAAGCCGAGCGGATGCCGCCGGTCGCGCTCAACGACGCCGCCCGCTCAGCCGGCGGCGTGCGCGAGGCGGTCGATCGCCTCGGTGAGCACCTCGGCGGAACAGCCGATGTTGAGTCGCACGTGTCCCGCGCCCTCTCGGCCGAACGTGGGCCCGCTGTTCAGGGCGACCCTGGCGCTCTGCAGTGCGATGGCGGCGGGATCGTCGCCCCAGCCCAGTGCGCTGAAGTCGAGCCAGGTGAGGTAGCCGGCGCGGGGCTCGCGGTAGCCGACCGACGGCATCCTCTCGGCCAGCAGCGTCGTGAGCAGACGCCTGTTGTCTTCGATGGCGCAGATGACCCCGTCGAGCCAGGCATCGCCGTGTGTGAACGCGGCGGTGGTCGCGATGCGGCCGAAGAGGCTGGTGCGCACCTCGACCTCCTCAGGCAGGTCGCGCACGAGCTGCGTCATGCGATCGCCTGCTGTGACGAAGAGGGCGCACTTGAGGCCCGCGAGGTTGAAGGCCTTGCTCGCGGAGTGCGCGGCGATGGCGTGCTCGCGCGCGGCGTCCGACACGGTGAGGTATGGGGTGAAGGATGCGTCGCTGTGCGTCAGCGGCGCATGGATCTCGTCGCTGAGCACCACGGCGCCGTGTCGCTGCACGATCTCGCTCAGCGCGACGAGCGATTCGCGCGAGTGCACGAGCCCGAGCGGATTGTGCGGGTTGCACAGCAGCACGGCCTTGGCACCGGATGCCAGTGCGCCATCGATCGCGTCGAGGTCGAGCTCGTGACCGCCGTCGTCGGTGCGGCCGAGCGGCGCCTCGACGACGCGTCCGCCCGCCTCGGGGATGAGCTCGAAGAACGGCGGGTACACGGGCGGCGTGATGACGACACCGTCTCCCGGGGAGATCATGCGGCGCAGCGCCTCCACGATCACCACGCTGACGTCGGTGGTCGTCCTCACCCGCGCGGGGTCGACATCCCACCCCCAACGGCGCAGGGCGAACTCGGCGAACGACGTCGTCGTCGCGCCGTGGTCGTCGCCGATGTAACCGGTGTCGCTGCGCTCGATGGCCGCGTGCAGAGCGGATGCGACGGGGGCGGCGAGCGGAAAGTCCGACTCCGCGACGAACAGCGGCAGCACGTCGGGCGGGTACGCCGTCCACTTCTCGCTCGTGCGGGTGCGAAGCGTCTCGAGGCTCTGGGCTGGCACGCGATCCATGACTGCCAGCATGCCACCGGCATCCGTCACGGCCGCGCCGACCGTGATCTCGTTGGTCGAGGAGGACGCCGCACGGGGTATCAAGTCGATCGGCGACCCGTGCGATCGCCGACGGGCGGGGCTAGCGTCGACAGCATGTGCCGCAACATCCACACCCTCCACAACTTCGAGCCGGCAGCCACCTCCGATGAAGTGCAGGCCGCGGCGCTGCAGTACGTGCGCAAGATCGCGGGAACGACGAAGCCGTCGAAAGCGAACCAGGATGCCTTCGACCACGCCGTGCACGAGATCGCGCACATCACGCAGCACCTTCTCGACGACCTCGTCGCCACGACTCCGCCCAAGAACCGCGAGGAGGAGGCGGCGAAGGCGCGGGCGCGGGCCATTCGCTCCGGTCGCTACGGCACGCCGGCCGAGGCGGCGTCCTGACGCGACCGCACCGAGCGGGCGAGCCTCCGCGTGTCGTGCGAACCGACACTGAGCGTGCGAACCGACACTGAGCGTGCGAACCAACACGGAACGTCCGAAGCCGCACGCTGCGCGCGCTCACTTCGTGTGTGCTCGTCCGCTTCGGGTGTGCGCACCCGGGGACTCGTTCGTCGCGGCACGGCGATCTCGCGCAGCACGTACCCGGATGCGTCTGGCAGTCCGAGGGCCGGTGAGCAGGTCGCAACCAGCCTCGAAACGTCAGACACACCCTAGGCTTGACGGGTGAGCATGGACATCGAAATCGGCAGGGCCAAGCGGGCGAGGCGGGTGTACTCGTTCGACGATGTCGCCGTCGTGCCGAGCAGGCGCACGCGCGATCCGGAGAACGTCTCGGTCTCGTGGTCGATCGACGCGTACACCTTCGAGGTGCCGTTCCTCGCCGCTCCGATGGACTCCGTGGTCTCACCGGCCACGGCCGTCATGATCGGCCAGCTCGGCGGACTCGGTGTGCTCGACCTCGAGGGAGTCTGGGCGAGATACGAGGATCCCGAGCCCCTGCTCGAGGAGATCCGCTCGCTTCCCGCCGATCGGGCCACGGCACGCATGCAGCAGATCTACGCCGAGCCGATCAAGGCCGAGCTCATCCGCGACCGGCTCGCCCAGATCCGCGAAGGCGGTGTCACGGTCGCCGGATCGCTCTCGCCGCAGCGCACCCAGGAGTTCTACCAGACGGTGGTGGATGCCGGCGTCGACCTGTTCGTCATCCGTGGCACGACCGTCTCCGCCGAGCACGTCTCCAAGCACCTCGAGCCGCTCAACCTCAAGAAGTTCATCTACGAGCTCGACGTGCCCGTCATCGTGGGCGGCGCAGCGACCTACACGGCGGCCCTGCACCTCATGCGCACGGGGGCCGCAGGCGTGCTCGTGGGATTCGGGGGAGGCGCGGCGTCGACGACCCGCACGACCCTGGGCATCCACGCGCCCATGGCCACCGCGGTGGCCGACGTCGCGGGCGCTCGCCGCGACTACCTCGACGAGTCGGGCGGCCGCTACGTGCACGTCATCGCCGACGGCGGCCTCGGCTCCTCCGGCGACATCGTCAAGGCCATCGCGTGCGGAGCGGATGCCGTCATGCTCGGCACGACGCTGGCTCGCGCCACCGACGCCCCTGGTCGCGGCTGGCACTGGGGTGCCGAGGCGCACCACCCGCAGCTGCCGCGAGGGCACCGCGTGCAGGTCGGCCAGACCGGCACGCTCGAGGAGATCCTCTACGGCCCGGCCGGCGTGGCCGACGGCACCGCCAACCTCGTCGGGGCGCTCAAGCGGTCGATGGCCACCACCGGATACTCCGACCTCAAGGAGTTCCAGCGGGTCGAGGTCGTCGTCGCTCCCTACCAGGGCCACTAGCCCGACGGAGTGGGCGGCAGAACCACCGGAACGTCGGCCGAAAGCGACCACAGCACAGCACCACGAACGCCCGTCTCTCGCCAGGAGGTCCCGTCCATGAGCGCGTCCGAATCCATCGAACGCTCGGCCAAGCTGGGCCCAGCCGAGCGTGCGGCGGCCATCGCCGCGATGCAGGCAGACGAGCTCGACGTGCTCGTCATCGGCGGCGGCATCGTGGGCACCGGGTCGGCACTGGATGCCGTCACGCGCGGCCTCACCGTCGGTCTCGTCGAGCAGAGGGACTGGGCATCCGGCACCTCCAGCCGCTCGTCGAAGCTCGTGCACGGCGGCATCCGCTACCTGGAGCAGCTCGATTTCAGGCTCGTGCGCGAGGCGCTCATCGAACGCGGCCTGCTGCTGCAGCAGCTCGCGCCGCACCTGGTGAAGCCGGTGCGGTTCCTCTACCCGCTCAAGCGCCGCGTGATCGAGCGGTTCTACGTCGGCAGCGGCATGCTGCTCTACGACCTCTTCAGCTACACGGGCCTGCGCCCGCCTGGCGTGCCGCACCACAGGCACCTCACGCGCAACCAGGTGCGCAAGCTGTCGCCGTCGCTCGCTGCCGATTCCTACGTCGGCGGGATCACGTATTACGACGCGCAGGTGGACGACGCCAGGTACACGGCATCCGTGGCCCGCACTGCGGCGCACTACGGCGCGCACGTCGCGAACCGGGTGCGCGTCGAGGGATTCCTCAAGGTCGGCGAGCGTGTCGTGGGCGTGCGGGCGCGCGACCGCGAGACCGATGAGCTGTTCGAGATCCGGGCGAAGCAGGTCGTCAACGCCACCGGCGTGTGGACCGACGACACCCAGTCGATGGTGGGCGAACGCGGCCAGTTCAAGGTGCGGGCGTCGAAGGGCATCCATCTCGTGGTGCCGCGCGACAGGTTCCAGTCCGCCTCCGGCCTGCTGCTGCGCACCGAGAAGAGCGTGCTGTTCGTCATCCCGTGGGGCAGGCACTGGCTCATCGGCACCACCGACACCGACTGGCACCTCTCCAAGTCGCACCCTGCGGCCACGGCGGCCGACATCGACTACCTGCTCGAGCACGTCAACGCCGTGCTCGGTGTTCCGCTCACCAGAGAAGACGTGGAGGGCGTCTACGCGGGTCTGCGTCCGCTGCTGGCGGGGGAGTCCGATCAGACGTCGAAGCTCTCCCGCGAGCACATCGTGGCGCACGCGGTGCCCGGCCTGGTGGTGATCGCCGGCGGCAAGTGGACCACCTATCGGGTGATGGCGAAGGATGCCATCGACGCGGCCGCGAGCGCCCTCGACGGCAAGGTGCCGGCATCCGCCACCGCCGAGTTGCCGCTCGTCGGCGCCAACGGATACCGGGCCGCGTGGAACCGGCGGGCGCGGATCGCGCGGAGGGCAGGCATCCACGTCAGCCGCGTCGAGCACCTGCTGGGCCGCTACGGCACTCTGGCCCAGGAAGTGCTCGACCTCATCGCCGAGCGGCCGGAACTGGCCGAGCCGCTGCCCGGCGCAGACGACTATGTGGCCGCCGAGGTCGTCTACGCGGCGTCGCACGAGGGTGCGCTGCACGTGGACGATGTGCTCGCCCGTCGCACCCGCATCTCGATCGAGGCCTGGGATCGTGGAGTCTCCGCGGCCCCGGTTGCTGCACGCTTGATGGGCGAGGAGCTCGGCTGGGACGCCGAGCGCGTCGAGCGCGAGATCGCGTATTACCTGCGCCGCGTCGCCGCGGAGCGCGCCTCGCAGGAGCAGCCCGACGACGCCTCCGCCGACCGCGTGCGCCTGGAGGCTCCCGACATCGGCTGAGGCCGCCTCTTCGGTGCCGGGGCGTCGATGCCTGCGCGTAGTTGCGCCAGATTTCGGCTCTTGCGCCAGCAAACGTGGCGCAAGAGCCGAGACTTGGCGCAGTACCCACGGATGTCTGCCCATACGTGGCCGCATCAGCGGGCTACCTCAGCCGCATTCGCCGTCGCACGATCGGAAGACCGGCATCCTGGAGGCACGCCGTCAGAGGGCTCCGATTCCAGGCGTCGTTCCATTCCCAGTGCGCGGGCATCCACTCGACGCGACGGAGTGCATTGTCTCGTGCCTTCTCCGCTCGAACACGTTCCTCGAGCGATCCCGCGGACGGGTATCGCGGGTTCACGTACTTGCCCCATCCATCGGCTTCACCCAGGACGCGATACTCCGGCCAGCCGAAATCGCTGTAGACCGCGGTGCCGTCGGGCAAGATCACCTCGATCTGTGTGACTGGCGTCGGGAATCCCTCTTCGGCGATCGTCGTGCGACTGAGCGTCTCGAAGACGCTTTCCGCGTGGGTGTCGCTGAAGTCGAGCACGGTGCGCACTCGGGCAGATCCGCGGAACGGCATGCGGCGCTGGAACGCGTCCGCCAATTCGGCGGGGGTCGTCATCGGGGGCCGCGACCCGAATCGATCGATGAGCAGCGCCTGATCGACCATGTTGAGCGCCGTCAGGAACGGCGCCGTTCTGCAGACTTCGATCAGGGTGTCGGGAAGTGCAGTCATGCTCGGTGTTCCGTCGAGGACAGTGGCCGAGCGCCACCGAGGCACCTCGACCACCCCGTTCCGACGGCGCCCGCTCGTCCCTGTGCCCATCAGAAAGACCATCGGCGGATTCCAGCCCACCAGTGGAAGACCGCAGAGAACGCCGGCCGACACACCGGTCACCACGGGGGCCTTGCGCATCGCCGCCGCTGCGAGCACCTGGAGCATGTACGTCTCCGCAGGTTTCAGGTGTGCGAGATCGGATGCCGTTGCGTACGCGCCCCATCTCAGCGACGTGAGCTCGTGTGCACCGCGGACCGCGCGTTGAGAGTCGTATCGGCCCAGCGCACGGAGGTCGCGGGCGAGGACGAGCGCCTGTTCGGGTTCGGTTCGCTGGGCGTCGGTCACCGCGGCATTCTTCGACGATGAGTCGGTCGTTCGCCGAGCCGAGGTCCGAAATGTGCACTACCGCCGTACACGGTGTCGTGTGGAGGACGAGTGCGGTGCCCGCTGACTTGGTCATCGTGCCGCAGCTCGATGGACGAGGCATCCTCTAGTGCGCCAGGATTTGCGTATCGCGCCAGAAAACGTGGCGCGAATGCCGATACCTGGCGCAATTGCGCGCACCGTCGGCGGAGCGGCGCCCAGCCGCGGCGCGAGGCCGCCAGCGCCCGTTCACCCAGGGCGGAGCGCCGCCCGGGAACCCCGCGCGGACCGCTGACTACACTGGAATGACGCGCGAATCAGGGGAGTCCTTGGCGATGGTTGATGTACGACGGGTGAAGCTTCCCGGTGTGGGGGTGCTGCACACTTTCGTCACGGAAGACGGCGGCAAGGTCGGTGTCATCGCGCACAGATCAGGGCACTCCGACCTCATCACGTTCTCCGACGACGAAGACACGGCGAAGGTCACCAAGGTGTCGTTGCGGCTCAGCGACGACGAGGCTCACACGCTCGCCGAACTGCTCGGCGGCACCCAGATCACCGAGTCGCTGACGGCGCTCGACCAGATTCCGGGCCTGTCGATCGACTGGTTCACGGTCGACTACGAGGACTACATCGCGGGCCAGCGCCTCGGCAGCCCCGCCGAGGTCGGCATGGTCGGCCTCACCGTGGTCGCCGTCGTGCGCGGCGACTCCACGAACCCGGCGCCTGCCGCCGATTTCAAGGTGTTCCCCGGCGACACGCTCGTCGTCGCGGGCTCGCCGGAGAAGGTCGCCAAGGCGTTCACATACTTCCGCACCGGAGAGGTGGCCAAGCCCGCCCTTGCTGACGCGCCGCCCGGAGTGTGAGCGTGGTCGCCGCCGTCCCCACCCTGTTCTTCACCCGCTCCGCCGGGGCCAGCGACTCCGTGGCCACCGACCTGATGGTGCTCGGCGCACTGTTCGTGATCGCATACGGTCTCGGCCGCTTGGGCAAGCTGGTCAAGCTTCCCGCCATCCCGATCTACATGCTCGTCGGGCTGCTGGCGAGCCCGCACACGGGCTTCTTCCCGCTCAACTTCGACTCAGGCGACATCGAGCTGATCGCCATCTTCGGTCTGATCCTGCTGCTGTTCAACCTGGGGCTGGAGTTCGACCAGGACGAGTTCTTCGGCAACGCCGGCCGTCTGCTCATCTCCGGCGGCACCTACATCGTGCTGAACATGGGGATGGGCTTCCTGTTCGGCGAACTGGTCGGCTGGGGAACCCGCGAGGCGCTGATCATCGCGGGCATGGTGGGAACATCCTCGAGCGCCATCATCACCAAGATGCTCATCGAGCTGGGCAGGCTGGCCAACAACGAGACCCCTGCCATCCTCGGCGCGACGGTCATCGGCGACGTCTTCATCGCCATCTATCTGGCGATCGTCTCCGTGGTGCTCAGCGGCAAGACCGAGTTCTGGCCCGTCGTGCTGCAACTCTCCATAGCCGCCGTGTTCCTGGTCGTGATGTTCGCGGTGGCGCGCTGGGGCGCACGCCTGTTCTCCGCGCTCTTCCGCACCCGTGACGACGAGCTGTTCACCATTCTGTTCTTCGGTCTGGCGCTGCTGTTCGCCGGCCTCGGCGAGCTGATCGGGGTCACGGATGCCATCGGCGCGTTCCTGATCGGCCTCGTGCTGGGCGCCACCCGCTTCTCGGGCAAGATCGAGCGCATCTCGATCCCGCTGCGCGACGTGTTCGCCGCCTTCTTCTTCTTGAACTTCGGGCTCGCGCTCAACATCGCCGAGTTCGGCAGCGTGGCGTGGCTCGTCATCATCGCCGTCGTGCTCACCGTGGTGCTCAACGTGATCTCCGGCGAGCTGATCGCGCTCTTCAACCGGTTGGATGCCCGCGACGGCATCAACATCGCCGCCGTGCTGATGAACCGTGGCGAGTTCACGCTGATCCTCGCCACACTCTCGCTGGCCGCCGGGCTCAACCAGAAGCTCGAGCCGTTCGCCGGTCTCTACGTGCTGATCATGGCCATCCTCGGGCCCGTGCTCACAGCCAATTCTGAAAGGATCGGTGCTGCACTGATCAGGCCGCGTCGCCGCCCTTCGAAGAAGGGGCGCAACCCCGTGCTCGACGAGGAGATCGGCCTCGTGGATGCCGTCACCAGCGGACAGCAGTCCGACGAGGGCGATCCGCAAGACGAGCCGAGCCGCGAGGCGGTCGATCGCGTCGTCGAAGAGGCGATGCGGCAGGCAGGCGCAGACGACTCACGAAAGCAGAACTGACATCTCCACGCACACCCCGCAGGCGCCGGGCAGCGCCGACACCAGACCCGCGCTGCCGAAGACCGAGTCGCTGGGTCGCACGATGGTGCGCCCCAAGTGGATCGCGGCACTGCTGCTCGCTCTCGTCGTCGCGGCCGGCTTCGCCTGGCTCGGTCAGTGGCAGCTCGAACGCGCCGTCGAGTCCGGTCACGTCGTGGAGCACTCGACGGAGCACGTGCTGCCGTTGAACTCGGTGGGCAGGGTGAACTCGGCTCCCACCACCGACGGCGAGGGTCAGCTCGTGCACACGCGCGGCACGTTCGCGCCACAGGACTACGGGATGCTCGCCGACCGGCTCAACAACGGTGCCGCCGGGTATTGGGTCATCGCTCGGTTCACGCCCTCCGACCCGGATGTGAAGGGTCGCACAGCTCAGCTCGCCGTGGCCCGCGGCTGGGCGCCGACCGAGGAGCGGGCCGAGGCGGCCATCGCCCGGCTGAAGGCGCAGACACCCCAGGCGGTCACGCTCGTCGGACGGCTGCTGCCCTCCGAGGCGCCCGCGGCACCCGCCGCCGGACCCGACCCGTTCCTCATGAAGGAGATGTCGGTCGCCTCGCTCGTCAATCGCTGGCACGGCATCGGCGATTCCGACATCTACAGCTCCTACCTCGTGGAGCACGGTGCGGTGCCCGCCGGTCTGCAGCCGATCTACTCGCCCCCACCGGTCGAGCAGACCACCGTCAACTGGCTGAACATCTTCTACGCGGCGGAGTGGGCGCTCTTCGCCGGCTTCGCGATCTTCCTCTGGTATCGGGTCGTGAAGGATGCCTGGGAGAAGCAGCGCGAAGACGCCGAGGCCGAGTACGAGGCCGCGCTCGCCGCATGGTCGGGGGCCGCGCCTGCCGAAGGTGCCGCACCGGCCGACGACATCGCACCCGCCAGGGACGCCGCGGAGCGCGTCGCACCCGGAGCGGACGCCTCCGTGCCTTCGGCGGCAGAAGCAGAAGCAGAGGCAGAGCCATCCGCACCCAGCAACTCGTCACACGAGCCCAATTAGACTGATCCTCATGCCGAACTCCCCCAGAACGAGGACGGCGGAAGCCTTCTTCAGCGCACGATCGAGCAGCTCCGATCAGCGAATTCGGCCCGGCCGCGCACGGTGGACATCCCCAAGATCCCCGGCGCGCTCAGGTTCTATCAGGTCACCGCCTACATCACCGGAATCATGCTGCTGCTGCTCGTGGCGGAGATGATCCTCAAATACGGCGTCGGGTATTCCGTCTACGCGTTCGCGCCGGGGCAGCCGGTGGTCGCGCTCGTGCCGTACACCGGCGACGCGGCATCGAGCCAGGCGGGATTCGATGTCTCGACCGGCATTCTCATCGCGCACGGCTGGCTGTACGTGCTCTACCTCATCGCCGACTTCAGGCTGTGGTCGCTGATGCGCATGTCGTTCACGAAGTTCCTGCAAATCGCCCTCGGCGGCGTCGTGCCCTTCATGTCGTTCATCGTCGAGCACTTCATCACCAAGCAGGTGAGGAAGTTCCTCGCCGAGAACCCCGTTCCGTCAACCGAGCCCAAGGTGGAGGCATCCCATTAGCGAGCAGCGCACCCCCGAGACGCCCATCGACGCCGCAGCGAACGCCGGCGAGCACCCCGTGCTCGTCGTCGACTTCGGGGCGCAGTACGCGCAACTGATCGCGCGGCGGGTGCGCGAGGCATCCGTGTACTCCGAGATCGTGCCGCACACCATCACGGCGGCCGAGGTCGCAGCCAAGCAGCCGGCGGGCATCGTGCTCTCGGGCGGCCCGTCGAGTGTGTACGAGGAGGGCGCGCCGAGCTTCGACCCGGCCATCTTCGACCTCGGAGTGCCCACGCTGGGGATCTGCTACGGCTTCCAGGTGATGGCGAACGCGCTCGGCGGCGTGGTGTCGAAGACGGGTGCGCGCGAGTACGGCTCGACCGACGTACGGGTCACGGATGCCGGCACCCTGCTCGCGGAACAGCCGGCAGACCAGACGGCGTGGATGAGCCACGGCGACTCGGTGACGCAGGCGCCGGAGGGCTTCGACGTGCTCGCTTCGACGTCGTCGACGCCTGTCGCGGCGTTCGCCAGCGACGAGCGCAAGCTGTACGGCGTGCAGTGGCACCCGGAGGTGAAGCACTCCGCCTACGGACAGGCCGTGCTGGAGAACTTTTTGCACCGTGCGGCCGGCATCCCCGCCGACTGGAACAGCGAGAACGTCATCGAGCAGCAGGTCACGGCCATCCGGGCCCAGGTGGGCACCGGCCGCGTCATCTGCGGCCTCTCCGGGGGCGTCGACTCCGCGGTCGCCGCGGCGCTCGTGCACAAGGCGGTCGGTGACCAGCTGACCTGTGTGTTCGTCGACCACGGACTGCTGCGCCAGGATGAGCGCGAGCAGGTCGAGCAGGACTACGTCGCCTCCACGGGCGTGCGGCTCGTCACCGTCGACGCATCCGACGTGTTCCTCTCCGCCTTGGCCGGTGTGACCGATCCGGAAGAGAAGCGCAAGATCATCGGGCGCGAGTTCATCCGCACGTTCGAGCGCGCCCAGGCCGACCTCGTCGCCGAGGCCGCGGCCGACGGCGACCCGATCCGCTTCCTCGTGCAGGGCACGCTCTACCCCGACGTGGTGGAGTCGGGCGGCGGCACGGGCACCGCGAACATCAAGAGCCACCACAACGTCGGCGGCCTCCCGGAAGACCTCAATTTCGAGCTCGTCGAACCGCTGCGCACACTGTTCAAAGACGAGGTGCGCGCGGTGGGCCGCGAGCTGGGTCTGCCCGAGGTCATCGTCTCGCGTCAGCCGTTCCCCGGACCGGGCCTCGGCATCCGCATCATCGGCGAGGTCACGCGCGAACGTCTCGAGCTGCTGCGCAAGGCGGATGCCATCGCACGCCACGAGCTCACCGCGGCCGGCCTCGACGGCGAGATCTGGCAGTGCCCCGTCGTGCTGCTGGCCGACGTGCGCTCGGTGGGCGTGCAGGGCGACGGACGCACGTACGGACATCCGATCGTGCTGCGTCCCGTGTCGAGCGAGGATGCCATGACCGCCGACTGGACCCGCTTGCCCTACGACGTGTTGGCCCGCATCTCCAACCGCATCACCAATGAGGTCGAGGGTGTGAACCGCGTAGTGCTCGACGTGACGTCGAAGCCCCCGGCGACCATCGAGTGGGAGTGACGCGGGCGGCGGCACTCCCGCTCGCAGGAGGTGCAGGGTGGCACTCGGGCGCGAAGCGGTCGAGTGGGAGTGAGACGGGGCGGCCCTCTCGGCTGTGACCGCGCTCAGGCGTGACTCGGCGCATCCCTTGAATGGGCGGGTATCGTTCCCATCGTCATGCCCCCGTTCTCCGTCGTTCTGACCACGTTCCGTTTCGACTGGGTCGCCGCCGTCACGCTCGTCGTTCTCGCCGCCGCATATGTCGTCGGAATCATCGCCGCCAGGCGCAGGGGAACGGTGTGGCCGGCTCTGCCGACCCTCGGCTTCTTCGTTCTCGGACTGGGATCGTACGCTGCCGTCTCGTTCGGGTTTCTCGGCGCTTTCACCTATGAACTGCGCTGGGCGGAGATCACACGCTGGGCGCTGCTGCTGTTCCTCGTGCCGTGGTTGTTGGCGCTCGGGCGTCCGGTGGCGCTCGCACGGGCGGCACTGAACGATCGGGGTCGCGCCGGCCTCGACAGTTTTCTGCAGAGCAGGTTCGTGCGCACTGTCGGCAACGCCGTGTTCGAGCCGATCTTCACGATGGTGATCTTTCTGCTCTTCGTCACACCGCTTGCCGCGTGGTTGCGCCTGAGTCCGATTCCGCAGACCTTCGCGACGGTGTTCATCCCGCTCTTCGGACTGCTCACCATTGTGCCGATCGCCGAGTCGACGAGAAAGCATCTCAGCCTCTCGCTCATGTTCGAGTTCATGATCGCCATGGCGGCCCTGATCTTCGACGCGATTCCGGGCATCCTGTTGCGACTGCACAACGTCGTCATCGACGGCGTGACGAACGTGCAGGCGGGAATGCCGTCGTGGTTTCCGAACCCGCTGCACGACCAACATCTGGCAGGCGACTTCATCTGGTTCATCGCCGAGGTGGCCGACATTCCCATCATCATCATCCTGTTCCTGCGCTGGGCGAGAACGGACGACAGGGAGGCCAAGGCCATCGATGAGCTCAGCGACGAGGAGATGGAGCGGCTCACCCAGGCGCACCTCAACGACTGGCATCGGTGAGCGGGCGTCAGCCCATCTCGGTGAGCCGGCCATCGGCATCCAACTCCAGGGTCAGATCGAGCCCGAGCTGACCGAGGAAGGCGTCGTCGTGGCTCACGACGATGACGGCACCGCGGTAGGCGCGCAGCGCGTTGACGAGCTGGTCCACAGTGTCGAGGTCGAGGTTGTTCGTCGGCTCATCGAGCACCACCAGGTGCGGCGCGGGATCGGCCAGCAGCAGTGTCGCGAGCGCGACACGGAAACGCTCCCCGCCCGAAAGGGCGCCGACCGGACGATCCATGGCCGCACCGCGGATGAGGAACCGGGCCAGCTGGTTGCGCAGCTCCTTCTCCGGCACGCTCGGCGCAGCGGCCGCGACGTTCTCGACGACGGATGCCGCGTCATCCAGCCCGTCGACCCGTTGCGACAGGTAGCCGATGCGGTCGGTGTGCGCGTGGGCGCGCGCTTCGGGATTCGGGTCGAAAGCGGCATCCGCACTGCCGGGCAGCAGCTTGCGCAGCAGCGTGGTCTTGCCCACGCCGTTGCGGCCGATCAGCGCGACCCGTTCCGGTCCCTGGATCGCCCACGAGCGTGAGGAGTCGCCGAGCGTCGCGATGCGCCTCGCGGTCGAGAGCCCCGGATCGGGCAGCGCGATCTTCATCGAGGCGTCGTCGCGCACCCGGTGCCCTGCGGCGTCGAGCGCCTGTCTGGCCATCTCCTCCTTTCCGGCGACTTCGGTGCGCAGCTTGCCCGCCGACACCTCCGCCTGCATGCGCCGGCCGTGCGCCACGATCTTGGGAACCCGCTTCTCGGCCTCCGCCTTGTGCGCCATGCGCGCCCTGGTGGCGAGTTTGGTCTCGGCCTCGATGCGCTGGCGTTTCTCCTTCTTGAAGGCCTGCTTGGCGTCCCTCTCGGCCTGCCGTGCGGCATCCTGCTCGGCGTCGAGCCAGGCCCGCCACTCGGAATACGGGCCGCCGAACACGCTCAGGTCGCTGCCGTACAGCTCGGCCGTCTCATCCATCAGCTCGAGCAGCGCGACGTCGTGGCTGACCACGATGAGCGTGCCGCGCCAGCCGCGCACCAGCTCGCCGAGCCGGGCACGCGCATCCCGATCGAGATTGTTGGTCGGCTCGTCGAGCAGGGTGATGGGCGCGCGGCGCACGCGGATGCCCGCCACGGCGACCAGCACGGCCTCGCCTCCCGAGAGCTCCCCGACTGTGCGGTCGAGGAAGGACGGATCGAGTCCGGCGTCGGCGAGCGCGACCTGGGCGCGTGCCTCGACGTCCCAGTCGTCCCCGACGGCGTCGAAGTGTGCCGGGTCGACGTCGCCGGCGGTGATCGCCCGGACGGCGTCGAGAGCCTCGGCGACGCCGAGGAGTGTAGCGACCCTCTCGTCCGTCTCGAGGGTGAGCTGCTGCGGAAGGTAGGCGACCTCGCCGGTCGCGGAGACCGACCCCGAGGTGGGCGTCAGCTCGCCGGCGATCAGGCGCAGCAGTGTGGATTTGCCCGAGCCGTTGCGGCCGACCAGGCCGGTGCGGCCGGTGCCGAACGCGCCGGAGACGGAGTTGAGTGCGACAGATCCGTCGGGCCAGGCGAAGGTGAGGCGGTCGAGCACGACCGATGAAGCAAGCGGTGTTGACATGAGCGACTCCCGGAGATGTGCGGGTGCGCTGAACAACGAGGGTCATCGACAGACGTCGAAGACCGGATGCCGGGACTCGAAGCAGTAGCTCGATGCAGGAGCACCGAATGCTCGATGCCTGGTGCGGCACGGCGGGAAGGATCGTCGGATCAGCGCGTGGACAGGACGCGGAGGCGACGATTCAGATCAAGGGACTTCCCAACACGGCGGACAGGACTCGATGAGATTACCGACCGAGAGTGAATCGTGCAACCCGGGCGTGTCGCACGGGCCGGCCGGTGGCAGGCTTGCGGAGGAAACACGAACGCGGGCCGTCCCGAAGGACAGCCCGCGTCGATGCTTCTGCGCCGCGGCTCAGTTCCGGCTGCCGCCTGCGATGATCGCGAACAGGCGCAGGAACTCGACGTAGAGCCAGATGAGTGTGACGGCGAGGCCGAAGGCGCCGTACCAGCCCATCACTCGCGGCGCGCGGTTCTTCACACCGTTCTGGATGAAGTCGAAGTCGAGCACGAGCGAGTACGCGGCCATGATGACGGCCAGCACGCCGATGATGACGCCGAGCGGAATGTTGAACAGCCACGGGATGTGCATGGAGTAGATGCCGAACGGGCCGCCGGTGGTGGCCGAGCTGAAGCCGCCGAACATCATGACCACGAGGTTGACGATGCCGAACAGCGCGTACCCGATGAGCGCGACGAGGAACACCTTGGTGGCCCGCGCAGATGCCCGGACCTTGCCGTTCGCGAACAGGATGAGCGTCACGGCGAACACCGCCAGCGTGGCGAGCACGGCCTGGATGACGACGCCCTGCCAAAGGTTCTCGAACAGGGCCGAGATGCCGCCGATGAAGAGGCCCTGCGCCGCGCCGTACAGCAGGATCAGCGCGGGGGAGGGCTTGCGCTTGAACGAGTTGACGAGTCCGAGCACGAAGCCGACGATCGCGCCGGGGAACGTGAGCACGGGAAAGAACCATCCGACCACCGCGGTCGCCAGAATGACCGCGAAGAGCAGCACCGTCTTCACGACGGTGTCTTCGTAGGTCATGCGACCGGTGTCGGACGAGGTCGCCGCCGGCGCCTCGTAGAGCGACTGGATGCCCTCTGCCGTGGCGAGTGCATTCGTCTCGGTCGCGGTGGCGGCGACGTTCGCGCCGTCAACGGGATTGTTCGGCTTGAATGCCGGGTTGCGGGAGAACGCGGGGTTCGAGAGGGCCATGCACCAACGTTACCGGAGGGGGTGCGTGGCACGGCTGAGGTTCCGCTGTGGGCTGACGCGGGGCGTGCTCGCCGCGCAGCGCCAGAGTGAACGTCGCGTCGTCCAGCGTTCACTCCGTGCGGGTGCGCCGTGACTATGATCTGCGCATGCCGTCGCCTTCCGTGCCCATGATCATCGGTCACCGCGGCGCGCCCGGCTACCGGCCGGAGCACACTCGGGCCTCGTACGAGCTGGCGTTCGCGCTGGGCGCGGACGCCGTGGAGCCCGACGTGGTGGCGACGAAGGACGGCGTGCTCGTTCTGCGCCACGAGAACGAGATCTCGGCGACCACCGACGTCGCGTCGAGGCCGGAGTTCACCGACCTGCGCACCACGAAACTCGTCGACGGCGTGCGGCGCACCGGGTGGTTCACCGAGGACTTCACCTGGGCGCAGCTCTCCACGCTGCGCGCCGTGGAGCGCCTGCCCGAGCTGCGGCAGGGCAGCTCCAGCTTCGATGGCCGCTACCCGATCATGCGGCTGTCGCAGCTCTTCGATCTCGTCGACCGTGAGTCGGAGCGTGCGGGGCGCAGCCTCGGACTCGTCGTTGAGTTGAAGCACGCGACCTACTTCGAGCAGCTCGGGCTGCCGCTCGACGAACTGTTCGCGTCGGCGCTGCTCGACGCGGGCTGGAACGACGGAGCCGGCCGTCTCGTGGTCGAGTCGTTCGAGCGCACCGTGCTGACGGGTATCCGCGCCCGCTCGGTACGAGCGAAGTCGGTCTATCTCATCGAGGCGACGGGCGCCCCGTTCGACGCGGTCGCCCGCGACGGTGCCGCGGCGCGCACCTACGCGCAAGAGATCGACGGGGCCGGTCTCTACGCGCTCGCCACGGCGACCGGCCACGAGGCGATCGACGGAATCAGCGTGAGCAAGACACTGCTGCTGGATGCCGCGGGCGACGGCACCACCGACCTGGTCGACCGTGCCCACGGCGTCGGCCTGCAGATCTTCACCTGGACGCTACGGCCCGAGAACCGTTTTCTCGGTGCGCGGTTCCGCCGCGGCGGGGCCGCGGAGCACTTCGGCGATTGGCAGCGCGAGTACGAGGTGATCATGGAGACGGGTGTGGATGCCGTCTTCGCCGACCACCCGGATCTCGCGATCGTCGCCCGCGACGCGCTCGCCGGCTGACGCGTCGGCTCCGCCACCCGCAGGTTGAGGAGCCCGCGGCGAAGCTGCGGGCGTCTCGAAACCGGAGCGCTGACCACATCGGGTTTCGAGGCGCGCGCCTTCGGCGTGCTCCTCAACCCACGGATGCCGACGAAGCGGCGTCGGCGATCGCCGCCGCCGCCTCGTCGGGCTTCGACCACATGGGCCAGTGCCCCGTCGGCACGTCGACGAGGTCGACGGAGTCGAACAGCGTCAGCTCGGCGAACCACGGATGCCCCGCATCGATCAGCGCTCTCACCTGCGCAACGGGGAACGACGTGCACACCAGGGTGACAGGGATCGTGTGTCGCCGGTCGTCATTCAGGTGCATCGTCTCGCGGGCCGGCCCGGCAGGGTGCGGCACCCCGCGCGCGCGGAACTGCGCGAGCGCTTCGTCGTCGAGCCCGGCGAGACTCGACCCCGCGGCTTCGAGCTCCCGCCACGAGGGCAGCGCGATCTCGACCACGTCGGCGGGCAGGTCGGGCGAGCCGACGTGTCCGTCGGCCGCAGGTCCGCTGTCCACGAAGACCAGGCGGGCGATGAGATCGGGAACCAGGTCTGCGGCGCCCGTGATGACGGCTCCTGCCCCGCTGTGACCCACGAGGATCACGTCGGAGCCTGCGGCGCGCACAGCGTCGGCGACGGCATCCACGTGGTCGGCGAGCGTGATCGCGGCGCGCGGCGTGTCAGCGGACTCGAGCCCGGGCAGCGTGAGCTGCACGACGGGGAAGCCGCGGTCGCGCAGTCGGGAGGCGACGGCATCCCACGCCCAACCGCCCAGCCAGAACCCGGGAACCAGCACGATCGTCGGTGACTCGCTCATGCGTCGATCATGCGACGAGCCACCGACATCGGCGGGCTCCGAGACGCGTGCGAGGTCGGTGGCCGTACCTAGACTTGATGGCAGCATGACGACGCCTGACGACACCCCTGTTCTCGACGACGCGACGCGCGACCCCGAAGCGTTCAGGGCATCCGCCCCGATCATTCTCGACGGGGTCGACGTGGGCATCGACGACCGCTCGTTCCGACCGCACGGCGAGAGCGGAGACACGCTGCTCGACGGGCTGAACCCGCAGCAGCGCGAGGCCGTCGAGTACCGCGGTCCGGCGTTGTTGATCGTCGCCGGCGCCGGATCGGGCAAGACACGTGTGCTCACTCACCGCATCGCGAGCCTGCTCGCGAACCGAGAGGCGTGGCCCAGCCAGATCCTCGCGATCACGTTCACCAACAAGGCCGCCGCCGAGATGCGCGAACGCGTCGAGGCGCTCGTCGGTGAGAGCGCGCAGGGCATGTGGATCTCGACGTTCCATTCGGCGTGCGTGCGCATCCTGCGCCGCGAGGCCGAGAACTTCGGCTACAACCGCAACTTCACCATCTACGACGCCGGCGACTCGAAGGCGCTGCTCAAGCGCATCATCAAGGAGCTCGAGGCCGACACGTTCGGGTTCACGCCTGGCAGCGCCGCTGCCCGCATCTCCAAGCTCAAGAACGAGCTGTCCGACGTCGATTCCTTCGCGCGCACGGCGGACCGGTCGGATCCGAAGGAGGCGATGTTCCTCGAGATCTTCCGCACCTACACCAGGGAGCTGGCGCGGGCGAGTGCCTTCGACTTCGATGACCTGATCGGTCAGACGGTCTACCTCTTCCGCGCGTTCCCGCACATCGCTGCGCTCTATCAGCGACGGTTCAGGCACATCCTGGTCGACGAATATCAAGACACCAACCACGCCCAGTACGAGCTCATCCACGCGCTCACCCAGCCCATCGAGCCCGACGAAGTGGCCGAGCTGGAGGCGAAGGACTACAACCTCGGCAAGTTGGTGGATGCCACGGGGCGGGTGCCGGGGGCATCCCTCACCGTGGTCGGCGACTCCGACCAGTCGATCTACGCGTTCCGCGGTGCGGACATCCGCAACATCTCCGAGTTCGAGCGCGACTTCCCCGGCGCCAGGGTGGTGCTGCTGGAGCAGAACTACCGTTCGAGCCAGAACATCCTCTCGGCGGCCAACTCGGTCATCGCCAACAACTTCGATCGCAAAGACAAGAAGCTGTGGTCGGCGGGCGGCGACGGCGAGAAGATCATCGGCTACACGGGCTACTCGGGCCACGACGAGGCGCAGTTCGTCGCCGACGAGATCGAGAAGCTGCACAGCGCGGGCGTTCCCTACAACGAGATCGCCGTCTTCTACCGCACCAACTCGCAGACGCGTGCGCTGGAGGAGATCTTCATCCGCTCCGCTCTGCCGTACCGCATCATGGGCGGCACCAAGTTCTACGAGCGGGCCGAGATCAAGGATGCGATGGCCTACCTCATCGCCGTCGCCAACCCCGCCGACGAGATGGCGTTGCGGCGCGTGCTGAACACGCCAAAGCGCGGCATCGGTCCCGCCACCGAGGCACAGCTCGCCGGCTATGCCGAGGCGAACGGGTTCACGTTCCGCCAGGCGATGCGGGATGCCGGCTCCCTCGGCATGGGTCCGAAGGTCACCTCCGCGATCGTCGAGCTCGCGCGCCTGCTCGATGAGGGCGCGACCATGATCGATCCCGAGAATCCGGCGGGCCAGTCGAAGGTGAGCGACGTGCTCGTGCACCTGCTCAAGGGCTCGGCCCTCGTCGAGTCGCTGCGCGCCAGCCGCGACCCGCAGAACGAGGCGCGTGCGGAGAACGTGGAGGAGCTCGTCGCCGTCACCAAGGAGTTCGAGCGCAACAACCCGGAGGGTGGGCTCGTCGAGTTCCTCACCGAGGTGTCGCTCGTGGCCGCCGCCGACGAGATCGACGACGCCAGCGGCACCGTCTCTCTCATGACGCTGCACACGGCGAAGGGCCTCGAATACGACGCCGTGTTCATCACCGGCGTCGAGGAGGAGCTGCTGCCGCATCGCATGTCGGCGAACGAGCCGGGCGGCCCGGCTGAGGAGCGTCGGCTGTTCTACGTGGGCATCACCCGTGCCCGCAAGCGGCTCTACCTGTCGCTGGCCATGACCAGGGCGCAGTTCGGCGACGTCGCGGTGGCGCTGCCCAGTCGATACCTGCAGGAGATCCCCGCCGAGCTCATCGAGTGGAAGCAGTCGCCGGGATTCGCGAACTCCCGCGGCGGCACGCAGTCCCGCGCACTCAACGCGAGAAGAGCGAGCCGCCAGCCCGATCGCGGCCTCTCCGGTGCAGGCGGGTCGTTCGGAGCGAAACCGGAGATTCCGGCATCCGCGTGGCCCAACCGGGTCACCGCGCAGGTGCGCGACAACGGCGACCTCACGCTCGAGCCCGGCGATCGCATCCGTCACGTCGACTTCGGCGACGGCAAGGTCACGGCGGTGACGGGCGAGGGCAGCAAACGGGTGGCGCACGTGCAGTTCGAGAAGTCGGGCGCGAAGAAGCTGCTCATCAAGATCGCGCCGATCGAGAAGCTCTGAGCAGCGGGGAGCGGGCGGTGCGGCGGCTCAGGATGCTCCCACCCCGGCTGCCTCGGCTGCGTGCGCTCGATGTCGAAGCGTGAGCCGCAACCCGAGGGTGTGGCTGGCCGTCGCGCAGAACGGGATCGGTGCGCTGGTTGCGGGCGGCATTGCGCTGGGACTGGGCATCGGGCATCCGTACTGGGCGGTCGTGAGCCTGGTGGCCGTGATTCCGCCGCCGCACGGGCCGAACTCGGCGGGGCGTGCGATCGAACGCATCGTCGGCACGGCGATCGGCGTCGGGGCAGCGGCACTCCTGCTGCTGCCGAACCCGTCGGACGGCGTGCTGATCGCCGCGATCGGCGTCTGCCAGTTCGTCACCGAGCTGCTGGTCGGCTGGTTCTACGCCGCCGCACTCGTCTTCATCACGCCGCTCGCTCTGTCGGTGTCGGAGCTCGGTCGCGCCGGCTCGGTCGGACCGTTGCTCGGCGATCGTCTCGTGGAGACCGTGCTCGGCGCCGGGATCGGTCTGCTGCTCGTGATCGCCGGACGCCGGCTCGTGCGCGACGACCGAGCGGCCGCCTGAGGTCGCGTACCGTGAAGGCATGACTGAACCGACGGGTGACGACCCGCGCGACGCACTGCGCACCAGCCTTGGCTCGTTCTCGACAGAGGGCGTGAACCCGGCCACCACCGACCTCGACCTGTTGCCGCTCGACGAGCAGGTCGCTCTGATGTGCGCAGAGAACGCCGTGGTGCCCGACGCGGTGACCGCACAGGCACCGCAGATCGCCGCGGCGATCGAGCTCACCGTCGCAGGCATGCGCGAGGGCGGCCGCATCGTGTACGTCGGCGCGGGCACGCCCGGTCGGCTCGGCGTGCTCGACGCCAGCGAGATTCCGCCGACCTACGGTATGGACCCCTCGCGCGTCGTCGGCGTCATCTCCGGCGGCGACACCGCCATCCGCACGGCCGTCGAGAATGCCGAAGACGACGATGTCGCCGGCGCAGCAGCGATGGACGAGCTGGCGATCTCGGGCAACGACACCGTGATCGGCATCTCCGCGTCCGGCCGCACGCCCTACGTGCTGGGCGCGTTGAACCGGGCACGCGAGCGCGGGGCCGCCACCGTCGGGTTCGCGTGCAACACCGGATCGCCGATCGGCGCGGCATCCGATGTCGCCATCGAGACCGTCGTCGGCCCCGAGGTCGTCACCGGATCGACGCGGTTGAAGGCCGGCACCGCGCAGAAGCTCGTGCTCAACACCATCTCGACGCTCACGATGGTGCGGCTGGGCAAGGTCTACGGCAACCTCATGGTCGACGTGCGCGCCACGAACGAGAAGCTGCGCGCACGCTCCGAGCGCATCGTCATGCTCGCCACGGGAACGGATGCCGTCACAGCGGCCTCGGCGCTCGCCGCAGTCGACGGCTGGGTCAAGGCGGCCATCCTCGTGGTCGTGACCGGCCTCGCCGGTGACGAGGCGGTGCGCCTGCTGCACGAGCACGACGGAATGCTTCGGGAGGCCGTCGCGGCGGCATCCTGACGCCTTGCCCCTGGCGATGGTCGCATCCTGCGGATGGCTGCGGCGTGCTGTCGCCCTGCACCGCATGCTGTACATGGGGCCTGCCATGTGCTGAAAATCGGACTTTTGCCGCGACACGCCGCGAATGCCCGGCGGCACGCCGCCGGCCCTCGCGGTTCTCCGATTTCCGGCGCGGGCGACCGACTCTGTCGGAGGTACGTCGCACCATGGGGTCATGACCCGAGACGAGCAGTTCATCATCGAGAACGCGGCGGCAGACGACGACCTCGACGTGCTGCTGTCGACTCACCGCTGCGCGGACTGCGGGGCCGACGCCGTTCTCGACACGGCGGCGGGCTGGCTCTGCGTGGAGTGCGCGGACGACGCCGACAGCGCGAGCGAGACGGCGATCTCGGCCTCCCGCGTGCAGCGCGCCGCCTGACCGTGATGCTCACCCTGCAGACCGAGCGCCTCACGCTGCGTCCGTGGACGCTCGACGATACCGACTTCCTCTTCGACCTCTACTCCCGGTGGGAGGTGCAGCGTTTTCTCGGACGCGAGCCACGCGTCATGACCGACAGGGCCGACGCCGTGGCGCGGGCGGAGAGACTCGTGGCGCAGAACGATCCGGTGCACGGCATCTGGGCGATCACCGACGCCGAGACGGCCCGTCCGTACGGAGCGCTGCTGCTCAAGGAACTGCCCGCGTCCGGCGCCGACGTGCCGCTCCGACCCTCGGGGGAGACCGAGATCGGGTGGCACCTGCACCCGGATGCCTGGGGCCACGGCTACGCGAGCGAGGCGGCATCCCGCGTGCTGCGACACGCCTTCGACAACGGCCTCGACCGCGTCCTGGCCGTCACCTACCCGCAGAACGAGGCGTCGCAACGGGTCGCGCTACGGATCGGCATGCGCGATCTCGGCCTCACAGAGGACTACTACAACACGACCTGCCGGTTGTTCGGCATCGATCGAGGCTGAGGGCGCAGGATCAGCCCTCAGCGGTGTTCGTCAGCACGCCGGCGGAGACGAGCGTGTTGTACATCGCCATGCACGTTTCGCTGAACGCCTTGTCGATCTTGCTGAGGCCCCAGACCCCGCCCTTGAAGAACCCGGCGGCGGTGTTCTTGTCGAGGCGGGCGACGAGCAGGCCCGCGGCATCCTGGAAGAACTGCACGCCGAAGGTGATCTGAAAGTTGTCGCCGGCCAGCGCGCCGACGAACACGGTGCTCGTCATGTTGCCTCGGCGCACCAGCCAATTGCCGTCCTGCTGCACCTCGACGAGGAAGCCCTGCGAATTGACCGCATCGGCGATGAGGTGCTTCGCGGCTTCGTGGTCTCCGGAGATGAAGCAGTCGTAGTAGGAGGACATCGGGCATTCCTTCGGGTGCTGCCGCGAGCGCCGCGGCGTCGACGATTGGGATGGTCGCCGAGAAGCCTAGGGTGCGGCAGGCGCCCTGACGAGACGAAAGCTCAGGAACGTCGTCGCAGCCGACGCAGCAGCCGGTCGCGCACGACGTGACGGATGCCGGCGGGCAGCCGCGGGTAGACCGCCGCGGTGAGCGACATCATGCGTTCGTACCGCCGCCGATTGCGTCCGTTCAGCACGAGCCCGTACTGCGCCCGCACCTCGTGCGGCAGCAGTGCGACGGTCGCGACGCGAGCCCACGGCATGAGCAGGCGCATCCACACCGGCGCGTGTTCGGCGCGCATCAGCTCGTGGGCGAGGCGGCGCGCCTCCGGGGTCACGGTGAGCTCGCGCACGCTGCGGAGCCAGTACGCGTCGAACGACGAACGGGTGGCCGGCCAGAGCCCGGCGGGAAGCTGCAATGTCGTTCCCACGGCGGCGAACTCGGCGTATATCCGGTCGGCGGCCGCTGGCGAGAGCGGACCGAACACGCGCTCCTGCACCTGCATCGCCGACCAGTACAGCGTGGCAGTGACCCAGAGCTGAAGCTGCGGGTCGTAGGCGGAGTACGCGGGCGAACCCTCGCGCTCGTCTCCGCGCACGGGAGCGTGCGCCTCGCCGACGATGCGGCGCGCGGCGCGCAGATCGTCGCCGGTTCCGGAGGCCACCGCCGTGACGTAGGTGAGTGTGCCGATGAGGCGGTCGTACGGGCGGCTCGCGAAGTCGCTGTGCTCGGCGACCCCACGACCGACGGAGGGGTTCGCGAGCTGCAGCAGGATGGCGCACCCACCGCCAGCGGTCATCACCCACTCGCCGCCGAGGTCGGCAAGCGAGCGGACGGGGGAGACGCGACGTTCGCCCATGTTCAGAGCGTAACGGCGACGGACGACGAGACGAGGCCGCAGCGATCGGCGCTCGGGGAGCGCAGTGTCGAACCTTCTCGGTGGCCGGAGTCAGCGTGCGTCGTCGCGGAGAACGGCGCCGACCTCCGAAGACGTCGGCAGCGAGGTCTGCGCACCGCGCCGGCGCACCGAGAGCGCCGCGACGGCCGAGCCTCGCCGCGCGCCGGCGACGATGGTCTCCTCGTCGAGGCGTTGCGTCTCCGCGATGACGGCGACGAGGCCGGCGACGAACGCGTCGCCCGCCGCCGTGGTGTCGACGGCGTCCGCTCGCAGCGCGGGAACACGGTGGATGCTCTCTGGGCCGATCACGACGCATCCCGCGGCCCCCTGCGTCACGACCACCCACGAGACACCGTGCTCGAACAGACGCGCGCACGCGTGCCGCAGCTCGTCATCGGTGTTCGGCGTACAGCCGACGAGGCCGGCGAACTCCGGCTCGTTGGGCACCACGACATCGGTGAGAGCGAGCAGCTCGTCGAGGCCGTCGACGGAGGGCGCCGGGTTGAGCACGGTGATCACGTCGTGGGAGCGCGCGAGCTCGAACGCGCGCGTCGTCGGCGCGACGGGCGTCTCCAGCTGCGCCAGCACGACGCGAGACGCTGCGATCGTGCGCGAGGCATCGGTCACGTCGGCAGCACCGAGCAGGGCGTTCGCACCCGGAACGACGACGATGGTGTTGGCCCCGGAGCCGTCGACGGTGATGAGGGCGGTGCCGGTCGGGGCGCCGTGCGCCGTGCGCACGTGCGCGACGTCGAGGTGTTCGCCGACGAGGGCTTCGAGATAGCGGGCTCCGGCGTCGTCGTCGCCGAGGCATCCGATGACCGCGGTCGGCACGCCGAGGCGCGCCAGCGCGACCGCCTGGTTGCCGCCCTTGCCGCCGCGGGAGGAGACGAGGGAGCTGCCCAGCAGCGTCTCGCCCTCGGCGGGCAGCCGCGGCGTCGTCACCGCGAGGTCCAGGTTGAGGCTCGCCAGAACGGTCACTCGAGGTCGATCGCCCACGTGCAGCCCTTTCGTCATCCGATGCCTTCATGGTCGCGAACGCCGCGCGATCGTGTCCAGCGCAACGGCTCGTCACGAGGAGCTGGGGGTCAGGGAGCAGTCGCCCGGCTCGGGTAGGCTGTCGGTGGCAATTTATCTCGGCGTCGAGCTATTCATCCGAAGTGCCTTACGCACGCGCCCATCGGGACGCGGGCCCGCACCGACCGCCATTTCACTCGCAAACGGATTGGGAAGCAGTGGATCTTTACGAGTACCAGGCACGAGACCTGTTCGAGAAATACGGGGTCCCGGTCCTGCCGGGTATCGTCGCGGACACTCCCGAGGAGGTGCGTGCGGCCTCCGAGAAGCTCGGCGGCGTGACGGTGGTCAAGGCTCAGGTCAAGACCGGCGGTCGCGGCAAGGCCGGCGGCGTCAAGGTCGCCAAGACCCCGGATGACGCCGAAGAGGCAGCCAAGGCCATCCTCGGCCTCGACATCAAGGGCCATGTGGTGCGCCGCGTCATGGTGGCGGGCGGCGCGAACATCGCCCGCGAGTTCTACTTCTCGGTGCTGCTCGACCGGGCCAACCGCTCCTACCTCTCGCTGTGCAGCGTCGAGGGCGGCATGGAGATCGAGCAGCTCGCCGTGGAGAAGCCCGAGGCGCTCGCGCGCGTCGAGGTCGACCCGCTCACCGGCATCGACCTGGCGAAGGCGAAGCAGATCGCGAAGGCCGGCGGGTTCCCCGACGACCTGATCGAGAAGGTCGCGCCGGTGCTCGTCAAGCTGTACGACGTGTACAAGGGCGAGGACGCGACCCTCGTCGAGGTCAACCCGCTCGTGCTCACGGGCGAGGGCGAGATCATCGCGCTCGACGGCAAGGTGTCGCTGGATGCGAACGCGGACTTCCGTCACGCGGACCACGAGGCGCTCGAAGACAAGTCCGCTGCCGACCCGCTCGAGGCGAAGGCCAAGCAGCACGACCTCAACTACGTCAAGCTCGACGGCCAGGTCGGCATCATCGGCAACGGTGCGGGGCTCGTGATGAGCACGCTGGATGTCGTCGCCTACGCGGGTGAGAAGCACGGCGGCGTGAAGCCGGCCAACTTCCTCGACATCGGAGGCGGAGCATCCGCCGAGGTCATGGCGGCCGGTCTGGACGTCATCCTGAACGACCCGCAGGTCAAGAGCGTCTTCGTCAACGTCTTCGGCGGCATCACCGCGTGCGACGCAGTCGCCAACGGCATCGTCGGCGCGCTGAACACGCTGGGTGCCGAGGCGAACAAGCCGCTCGTCGTGCGGCTGGACGGCAACAAGGTCGACGAGGGGCGCGCCATCCTGAACGACTACAACCACCCGCTCGTCACGCTCGCCGAGACCATGGACCAGGGCGCCGACAAGGCCGCCGAACTGGCGTCGGCGGCCGCCGCGTAGCGCCGGCTTCGCCGAAAATTGAAACGGACTGAGTAAATAATGTCGATCTTCCTCAACAAGGATTCCAAGGTCATCGTCCAGGGCATCACCGGCGGTGAGGGCACCAAGCACACCGCCCTCATGCTGAAGGCCGGCACCCAGGTCGTCGGCGGCGTGAACGCCCGCAAGGCGGGCACGACCGTGTCGCACACCGACAAGGACGGCAACGCCGTCGAGCTGCCCGTCTTCGGCGCGGTCTCCGAGGCCATCGAGAAGACCGGGGCCGACGTCTCGATCATCTTCGTGCCGCCGGCGTTCGCGAAGGACGCCATGCTCGAGGCCATCGAGGCCGAGATCCCGCTGCTCGTGGTGATCACCGAGGGCATCCCGGTGCAGGACAGCGCGGAGGCGTGGGCCGAGGCGAAGGCCAAGGGCAACAAGACCCGCATCATCGGGCCGAACTGCCCCGGCATCATCACCCCCGGCGAGGCGCTCGTGGGCATCACCCCGGCGAACATCACGGGCAAGGGCCACGTCGGACTCGTCTCCAAGTCGGGCACCCTGACCTACCAGATGATGTACGAGCTGCGCGACCTGGGCTTCTCCACGGCCATCGGCATCGGAGGCGACCCGATCATCGGCACCACGCACATCGACGCGCTCGCCGCATTCGAGGCCGACCCCGAGACCAAGGCCATCGTCATGATCGGCGAGATCGGCGGTGACGCCGAGGAGCGGGCGGCCGACTTCATCAAGGCCAACGTGACCAAGCCGGTCGTCGGCTACGTCGCGGGCTTCACTGCCCCGGAGGGCAAGACCATGGGCCACGCCGGCGCGATCGTGTCCGGCTCGGCCGGCACCGCGCAGGCGAAGAAGGAGGCCCTCGAGGCTGCAGGCGTCAAGGTCGGCAAGACGCCGAGCGAGACCGCGGAGCTTCTTCGCGAGGTCTACGCGAGCCTGTAGGCGACGTAGAGCACACAGAAGGGCGGATGCTTCGGCATCCGCCCTTCTGCGTTCTCGCCTGCGCTCCGGGCTCGGCACGCCGTCATCCCTTCCGGATGATCAACCCGCCCGGTGCTCGGGCTCCAGGCAACGCCGGTTCTAGGCTCGTGGCGAGCCGTCGTGACGATGGCGAGAGCCAGGGGGATGGCATGGCGCGCTTGACCAATCAGCAGTTGGAAGCCGAACTCGCCCGGGCGCAGGCGGAGAAGGACGCCCTCGAGGCGGAGAAGAGGGCGCTGGCAGCGCGTCTCGACGAGGAGCGCTCGCGAGCCGACGCTGCTGAGGCTGCTCGGGCATCCGCCGCCGCTCGGGCCGAGAAGGATGCCGCCGGTGCGAAGGGCGAGGCATCCACGGCGAAGAAGAAGCGCGGCTGGGGCTGGACGCTGCTGGCGACCGTGCTCATCGTGATCGCGTCGATCCTCGCTCCGGTCGCGGTGGTCTCCACCTGGGCGCAGCGCGAGCTCACCGACACGAACTACTTCGTCGACACGTTCGCACCGCTGTCCACGAAGCCCGCCGTGCAAGACCTCGTGGTGACGCAGACCGTGACCGCGATCGAGTCGAACGTCGACATCGAGGGGATCACCTCCGACGTGTTCACGGGGCTGGAGAATCTCGGGCTCGGGCCCAAGGCATCCACTGCGCTGAACACGCTGCAGGCGCCGCTCGTGGCGGGCATCAAGAGCCTGATCACGCAGACGGTGACCAAGTTCGTGCATTCGGAGGCCTTCTCCGACATCTGGAAACAGACGCTCACCATCACGCACAAACAGCTGCTGGCCACGTTGAACGGCGACAAGAACGCGGCGATCAGTGTGGGACCGAACGGGCAGATCGGCGTGCAGCTCGGACCGATCATCAAGGCGGTCAAGACCCAGCTCGTCGATCAGGGATTCGCCTTCGCGAAGAACATCCCCGCCATCGACAAGACCATCGTGATCGCGAAGACGAGCTCGGTCACGCTCTACATCGGGCTCTACAACCTCGTGGTCGCGGTGGGCATCTGGCTGCCGTGGGTCGTTCTCGTGCTGCTCGCCGCAGGTGTGCTCGTCGCCCGGCGGCGCGGCATCGCGCTGATCTGGGCATCCGTGGCCCTCGCGTTGTCGATGATCCTCGTCAGCGTCGGCATCTCGGTGGGCAAGACCGTGTTCGTGCTCGAGGTCTCGAGCGCCATACCGGCGGATGCCGCCGGCACGCTCTATGCGGGCATCCTCGGCTTCGTGCAGTCCATCGTGGTGGTTGTCGCGGTGCTGGCCATCACGGTGTTCGTCATCGCGATGATCGGCGGGCCGTTCCGTTGGGCGCGCGCCCTGCGCGGATACGCCGGCTCCGGCTTCGCCGCCGTTCGGCGCGGCGCGGAGAGGCACGGGATCACGACGGGCCGGGTCGGGGAGTGGATGTACGCGCAGCGCATTCTGCTGCGCGTGATCGTCGGGCTCGCGGCGGCGGCCGTCGTGGTGTTCCTGCGCCCGCTCACCCCGCCGGTGATCATCTGGACCGCCGTGATCGCCGTGCTGGTCATCGCCGTGCTCGAGCTGGTGAGCCGGCCGCCGGCGGTGGATGCCTCCACCCAGGAGCCCGCACCGGCTGCGGCGAACTGAGTCCGACCTGAGGTCTTGCGCGGCACGGGCGTGCCCGCGCTGTGCCGCCCACGCCCGCCGGTAGGGTCGTCAGCGCATGAACCGCATGACCGTCATCCTTCTCGCCGCGCTCGACGCGGTGATCGCGCTCGGCGTGGGCGTGGCGATTCCACTCGTGCCGCTCACGGCCATGTGGGGCGTGCAGTCCGGTCTCACCAGCGACTGGGCGCCGTTCTGGCGTGCGGCAGGCGACATCTGGCTGCTGGGCCACGGCGTCGACGTGACGGTCACCCTCGACCCGACGCTCGCCGCATCGTTCGGTCTCGACGCGGCTGCGGTGTTCACGGTGTCGATCGCCGCTCTGGGCTTCGCGCTGCTGACGGTGCTGTTCGGGGTGCGCACCGGTCGTCGGGCCTGGGCCACGCCGCATCCGGTCACCGCGGTGATCTCCGGTGTGGCGACCTTCGCCGTGCTGTCGACCCTGGTCACGCTCAGCGCCCACGTGCTGCCCGTCGTGCCTTCGCTGCTGCAGGGAGCGTTGCTGCCCGGGGCGGTGTTCGCGCTCGGCATCGGCGTCGGCCTGGTCGCGGCCGAACTGCGCCACCGCGCCGGACCGGAGACCGCGGAGCGCGATGCGACGTTGTCGTGGCCGGCGGCATCCTGGAGCCCCGCGACCAGAGCGCTTCTGGCCGCCGCACTGCGCAGCGCGACAGCGGCCGTGACACTGCTGGTCGCGGCGGCCGCCGTGACCTTGACCCTGCTCATGGTGTTCGACTACGCGCGCATCACGGGGCTGTACCAGTCGCTGCATCCGGGCATCGTCGGTGCGGCCGCCCTCACGCTCGCGCAGCTGGCGTTCGTGCCGAACGCCGTGCTGTGGGTGGCATCGTGGCTGGCCGGACCGGGCTTCGCGATCGGAACCGGGTCGAGCGTCGACGTTACCCAGACCTCCCTCGGCCCGTTGCCGTCGGTGCCGCTGTTCGGCGTGCTCCCGCAGGGCGACCCAGGGTTCGGGCTGATCGCGGTGCTCGTCCCCGTGCTCTGCGCCGCGGTCGCCGGCGTGCTGGTGCGGCGACGCCTTGATGGGATGCCCGCCCCGCGCTCCGCTTCTGGCGTCGTTCCGTGGGGCCCCGGCCGGCTCGCGCTCGTCGCACTCGGCTCGGGCGTCGTGGCCGGCGTGGCGTTCGGGGTACTGACGTGGTGGTCCGGGGGCGCGATCGGACCTGGACGGCTGCAGCACGCCGGCCCGGATCCGCTGCTGGCCGGCGCCGCCGTCGCGGCGGAGGTGCTCGTCGGCACCGCGATCGGCCTCGCCGTGCGCTGGCGCAGCGAGGAGGCATCCGAGTCGCTGACTCTGAGCGAGCGCAGGGCGAGGACTTCGGATGTCGCGCCGCACGCTTCGCAGTCCGCCACGCAGAGAGCGGCCGCTCAGAAGCCGGTCCCACCCACGTCGCCGGCGCCGCAGACCGCGGGCGTGAAGTCCGCACCATCGGCCCCGCGCACACCGGTCGTGGCCCCGTCGTCGGCTCGGCCGGCATCGAACGGACCGAAGGCGAGCGTGCCGGGAACAGGGTCCGTCACCGAAGCGCTCGCCTGGCTCGACGAGCTCGATCTCGGCGGCCGCCGGGCCGATGCCGCCCCCGCTGCGGCAGCCGACGACCGGCATCGAGAGGCCGACACCGAGCCCGTGCCGGTGGTGCGGGCCAGGGGACGTGGAAAGGGCAGCCGTCGGCCATGACCGACAAGCCGGCGCAGGACTCCGCTCGCGAAAGGGACGCGCAGGCGGAGCCCGGCCAGGCGCATCCCGGGCCTCAGAATCACGACCCGACCCATTCGCGCGTTGCAGACAACGGCGGGTCGGACGGCGGGGTCGTGCACTCCGGTCAGACCAGGCCGGCGACGGTGCAGCCGCCTCCACCAAGGGCATGGCGCTGGCACTGGCAATGGCCGCTGCGGCTCCGCCCGGTGTCGCCACGGCAGAAGGCTGCGCGCCCTGCGCAGCAGTTGCAGCAGTTTCTGGTGCGGCTGGGCGGCGCTCTCGTCTCGACGGGCATCGCCGTGACCGACATCAAGCGCACGCTGCAGAACGCCGCCGTGACGCTGGGCGCTCCCGACGCGGTGATCGTGGTGCTGCCCACCGCCGTCTTCGTCGGTGTGCCGGGCGAGCAGGAGACCCGCATCGACGTGTCGGATGCCGCCAGCGGCGAGGTGCTCTTCGACCGGGCCGCTCTCGTCTCGTCGATCGCTCAGCGTGCCATCTCCGGCACTCTGACGGCCGGTGACGGGTTGCAGGCGTTGGATGCCGCCGAGCGCTCCCGCCCCCGGTTCCGCTGGCCCTTGCGGGTGCTCGGTCACGGCACGATCGCCCTCGGCGTCGCGTTGGTGCTGTCGGGCGCCTCCGTGGCCTCGCTCGTGCTCACCTTCGTGCTGGGGCTTCTCGTCGGCGGCATGAAGCTGCTC
Organism: Humibacter ginsenosidimutans; assembly: GCF_007859675.1. Taxonomy (GTDB): domain Bacteria; phylum Actinomycetota; class Actinomycetes; order Actinomycetales; family Microbacteriaceae; genus Humibacter; species Humibacter ginsenosidimutans. The sequence goes on along the minus strand of NZ_CP042305.1, from coordinate 1,948,226 downwards.
GTGCGGCCAGGCTCGTATGCGGCGGTGCTGCTGCCGACGGTCTCCGCGTTCGTGATCTCGCTCGTCGCCTTCCTCGCGGCGGACTGGGGTATCGCGCGCGAGCCGATCTGGGTACTAGTACCCGCTTTGGTCACGTTGCTGCCCGGAGGGGTGCTCACGGTGGCCGTGCAGGAGCTGGCGTCCGGCGACATGATGGCGGGGGCATCCCGGCTCGTGTACGGGGTGGCGCAGCTCGTGTTCCTGGCGTTCGGCATCCTCACCGCGAACGTCGTGGTTGGGCTTCCCGACTGGTTCGCGCTCTCGTCGTCGGGCTCGGTGGTGGGGCAGTACGCCGCGTGGATCGGTGTCGTGCTGATGTCGGTGGGGTTCTTCCTCTACTTCTGCGGGCCGAGGTTCTCGCTGTACTACCTGCTTTTCACGCTGCTGATCGCCTACGGCGGGCAGCTGCTCGGCGACTGGGTCGGTCAGCTCGCCAGCGGCACCGCAGGCGGCGGCACGATCGGCGGCGGTCTGTTCGGCGCGTTCCTGCTCACGCTCGTCGCCTACCTCGCCCAGTCGCTGCCCAGCGCGCCGCCAGCCGTGGTGAGCTTTCTGCCCGCGTTCTGGCTGCTCGTGCCCGGCGCGGCCGGCCTGATCGGTCTCACCCAGTCGGCGAGCGACACGGCGGCCACCATCACGATCGAAGGCATCGGCGCCAGTCTGGTGGCCATCGCGATCGGCGTGCTCGTGGGCACGGCCGCCTACCGCATCGTGTACCGGTTCGCCCCGGAGCGGTGGCACCTGCGGCTGGTGTGATGGCGGCCGGGTGCCGGGGCTCGACGCGATCGCGCCGTGATCGTCGTGGGTCGGCTCGTATGCCGTCGTCGCAACTCGTCAGCCCGCACGACCGTCGCGGAGCACGGTGTGGGGTTGTGCCGTCCAGGTCGTCGTCACGGGGCGGTATCCGGCCCGATGCCAGAAAGGCGCCGAGAGCGGGTTCAACGGGGCGTAGTGCAGAACGGGCAGACTGATGCCCGAAGCGCTCAGTTCGCGGTGGACGTGTGCGATCAGGGCGCTGCCGATTCCCGTGCCGCGGATGCCGGGAGCAACGCTCATCGTGCCGATGTAGGCGACCGTCGCAGGGTCGGCGGCGATACCACCGGTGGCCCACCCGGCAGTCTCCGGCCACTCGACATCGCAGGAGCCGACGACGTGTCCGTCGACTTCGGCAACCCACGCTCGGGGTCGTGGGCCGGTGATCAACTCCGTCACGTAGTCGTGCATGCGCGCCGGAGTGGAAGCACGCCAATGGGCGCCGCCGAAATTGTCGTCCCACCTGATCAGGGTCTCGTGAAGAGATGTGACCGTCTCGACATCGCTCGGCGCGATCGCACGCACCGTCACCATCGTTGTCTCTGGGCCGGGCCGCGCGGCGCCGACACGTGCGGCCAGCACGGCCGTCGGCGTGAACCCGCTGTTGCGCAGCACCTTGACGACCGCGGCGTCGCGACTGGCCCACGACAGCACGGCAGCGGATTCTCCGTGTGCCGGTATGGATGCCCGTGCCAAGCGTTCACGCCAGGCGGCCAACAATCGACGCATGGCTCCCGCCGGGTCGGCGTCCCCGACGCGAACCTGCGACAGGCTGTGCCGACGCAGCGGACCCCATGTCGCGCTGATCGCTTCGGGGTCGGACGTCGACCACTTTGTGTACTCCGACGGCTCCGTCCACCTCGATGAGGGTGGCCGCACCCGGGTCGGGGACCGCTCCAGCCGCCACCAGCGGATCAAGTGCGCGCATCCGCTCGGCGTGGTGGAGGGTCAGCGATTCGAGGTTCGGAGCGGAAGGCATCCAGCGACGGTACCGCGCACGGCCGACGGCGGCACGGCTCGAGCAGGGCCGCCTCGATAGCTCCCGCGCACGACAGGCGCCCCCCGAATCGGGCTGGGGAGAATCGGCGCGACGCAGCGGGCCGGCAGCGGCGCTCCCCGCGTGCTCATCCGCGCATCGGCCCCGGTAGGCTGGTGACGTGCTCTCGCTCGTCGTACTGGTCTCTGGCCAGGGGTCCAACCTGCGTTCACTGCTGACAGCGTCCGAAGATGCCGAGTTCCCCGCCCGCGTGGTCGCGGTCGGCAGCGACAGAGACGACGCAGGCGGGCTCGCGGTGGCCGAGGAATTCGGCATCCCGACCTTCACCGTGGCGTTCTCCTCGTTCGACGATCGTGCGGAATGGGGGGATGCCATGCTCGAGCAGATCACGCAGTGGCAGCCCGACCTGGTCATCCTCTCCGGCTTCATGCGGCTGTTCCCGCCGCGGGTCGTGGATGCCCTGAGCCCGAACATGATCAACACCCACCCCGCCTTCCTGCCGGAGTTCCCCGGCGCCCACGGTGTGCGCGACGCGCTCGCCGCAGGCGTCGAGCAGACCGGCGCGAGCGTGATCGTCGTCGACAACGGGGTCGACAGCGGACCGATCATCGCCCGCGAACGCGTGCCCGTCGTGCCGGGAGACACCGAGTCGAGCCTGCACGACCGCATCAAGATCGTGGAGCGCCGCCTGCTGATCCAGGCCGTGCTCGACATCGCCAACGCACACATCGACCTGAAGGAGCTGGCCACAGCATGAGCGCGCCGCACGCCGCAGACCCGAGCCTCTACCGCGAACGCGACCTCGTGCAGGTGCGCAGGGCCCTGCTCTCGGCCATCGACAAGACCGGCATCGTCGAGCTGGCCACCGCGCTGAACGCGGCGGGCGTCGAGCTCGTCTCCACGGGCAACACGGCGCGGGTCATCCGCGAGGCGGGCATCGCCGTCACCGACGTCACCGAGCTCACCGGATTCCCCGAGTCGCTCGGCGGCCGGGTGAAGACGCTGCATCCTGCGGTGCACGCCGGACTGCTCGCGGACCTGCGGCTGGAGGACCACGAGCAGCAGCTCGGCGAGCTCGGCATCAAGCCGTTCGAGCTCGTGATCAGCAACCTGTACCCGTTCGCGCAGACCGTCGCCTCCGGGGCCGGCGCGGCCGAGATCGTCGAGAACATCGACATCGGGGGCCCCGCCATGGTGCGCGCCTCCGCCAAGAACTTCGCCAACGTCGCCGTGGTCACCTCGCCGTCGCGCTACGCGGAGGTGGCGGATGCCGTCGCAGCGGGTGGCACGACACTGGCGTTCCGCGCCGAGCTGGCCCGCGACGCGTTCCGCCACACGGCGAGCTACGACGTCGCCGTGGCCACGTGGCTCGGCGGCGAGCTCGCACCGGACGACGCGGGCGCCGAGGGCGAAGGCGCGGGTCTGCCTGCGTGGATCGGGCGCACGTGGACGCGCGAGACATCCCTGCGCTACGGCGAGAACAGCCATCAGGCCGCCGCCATCTACGCCAGCGCCGACGGCAACGGCATCGCGCAGGCCGAGCAGCTCGGCGGCAAGGAGATGTCGTACAACAACTACGTCGACGCCGATGCCGCACTGCGCGCCGCGTACGACTTCGAACTGCCCGCGGTGGCGGTCATCAAACACGCCAACCCGTGCGGCATCGCCGTGACGGGGGAGAACGACGACATCGCGGATGCCCACCGCAAGGCCCACGAGTGCGACCCGACCTCCGCGTTCGGCGGCGTCATCGCGGCCAACCGCACCGTCACGCTGGCCATGGCGCAGTCGGTGAAGCCGATCTTCACCGAGGTGATCATCGCGCCGGAGTACGAGCAGGAGGCGCTGGAGCTGCTGCAGACCAAGAAGGATCTGCGCATCCTCAAGCTGCGGCCCGACTTCGCACTGCCCACCACGGAGGTCAAGCAGATCTCGGGCGGCGCGCTCGTGCAGGAGTCCGACCGGCACTTCGCGCCCGCATCGGAGTGGACGCTCGTGGCGGGCGACGCCGTAGACGAGGCCACGCTGGCCGATCTCGAGTTCGCGTGGACGGCGTGCCGTGCCGTGAAGTCGAACGCCATTCTGCTGGCGTCGAACGGGGCATCCGTCGGTGTCGGAATGGGGCAGGTGAACCGCGTCGACTCGTGCGACCTGGCGGTGAAGCGCGCGGGCGATCGCGCCTCGGGATCGGTGGCGGCGTCGGATGCCTACTTCCCGTTCCCCGACGGTCCGGAGATCCTGATCCAGGCCGGCGTGAAGGCAATCGTGCAGCCGGGCGGATCGATCCGCGACCAGCTCACGATCGACACCGCGAAGGCCGCAGGCATCACGATGTACTTCGCCGGAGAGCGCCACTTCTTCCACTGACGATTGAGGCCTGGTTGAGCACGCTCGCGTGCTCAACCAGGCCGATTGAGTCAGTCGAGCGCGCAGCGCGACTACTGACGATTGAGGCGGAAGCAGAGCACGCTCGCGTGCTCAACCAGGCCGATTGAGTCAGTCGAGCGCGCAGCGCGACTACTGACGATTGAGGCGGGAGCAGAGCACGCTCGCGTGCTCAACCGGGCCGATTGAGTCAGTCGAGCGCGCAGCGCGCCCGCGCGTTGCCGCACATGATTCAGGTCCACGGGGCCGGCCGTCGACACACGGGGTGCGCGAGGGGCCGTTCGACCTGAATGGTGCCCGGGGCACGTGGCGGACGGTGACGAACCGGAGGCGTCGAACCGGCCGTGCCTCGTTCGGGGTCGTGGCGGCCCACCCCCTTTTCGAGGGACAGTCAACTCTGGTGCTCGATCGGCCGATCCGCGCCAGCGCGTGCGACACGCCGTGACGCTCTGAGACGTCGCCTGTGCCGTCGTTTCGTTCAGGGGGAGAAAAGTCATTGCACCCCGCTCCGCGCGGGCTTAGCGTCAGTAGCTGTCGACCAGGGCCGGGTCGCGACGTTGCAGAGCGTCGAGAGCAGCAGGGTCAGTTCGGGGCTGAATCGTGGCACGTGAAGCGCGCACGAGCATGGGCCGAGCCATGGACTCGGCGGTGGTCGGCGCGCGTCGTGGATCGGTGGCCTTCGCGCTGGTCGCCGCGCTGGCGGCACTCGCTCTCGCGCTGGCGCAGAGCGTCGTGATCGGCGGCCCCGCGCAGGCGGCAGAACCGCAGGCATCCTCGACCGTGACACTGCAGGTGCAGGTGCCCCAGCAAGCCGTGACTCCCACTGTCACCCCGACGGCGACACCGACGACGATCACGCGTTCCGGCACCACGACGACCACGCAGCCGGTGGACTCCTCGGTGATCAGCGCGCTGGTGGGCGCGGTGTCGCAGACGCCGAACGGCGTGCGGGCGACGATCGTCCCGCACCAGACGACGACATCGCCGTACGGTTCGAACTGCCACATGACCAAGGGCTCCGCGCCGGCGAGCACGCCGACCACCACGGTGGATCCCACGACGGGAACGGTCACCAGCTCGTCGTCGAGCAGCACCTCGAGCAGCACGCTCGTCTGCGGACCCGGCACGACCGGGCCGGCGACGGTGGGCGGCTCGACGCAGTCCGGGAGCGGGTCGACGCCGACTCCGACCCCGACTCCCACGCCGACCGATTCCTCGACGCCGACGCCCACCGACTCTTCGACTCCCACGCCCACCGACTCGTCCACGCCGACGCCGACAGATTCGTCGACGCCCACTCCGGATCCCGCCTCGACGCCGAGCGCCGACGGCGATGCCGTGCTGCACGGCGGCATGGGCGCCTCGGTCGGCACCCACGTCGTGCGGCTCGACGCACCGGATGCCTCGGGCACCGACACCGGCGCGACCTCCGGCTCGCAGAGCACCCCGGCCGCCGACCCCTCGTCGACCGGCACGTCGGGCTCCGGGCAGGGCACGTCGGACGCCACGTCGCAGCCGAGCTCCTCAGGTGCGTCGGGCGCGTCGGACCCGTCGGGCGCCACGACACCGAGCACGAGCGGTGATGCCGCGACGCCGTCCGGCGCTGCGGCCACCACGCCGGCCGGTCAGGACGGGAGCGGGACGACAACGCAGACCCCGGCGGCCTCTGACGGAACGACCGGCGGTGCCGCGAACGGGCAGCCGGCCGCGACCGGTCAGACCGGTGCGGGCCAGAGCGACTCGACGGCGAGCCAGGACTCGGCGGCGGGCGCACAGGCATCCACCTCCACGACGAGCGGGTCGGCGACGACCACGCCGGGTGCGTACACGTACACCGTGCAGACGACGAGCGCGCCGCACAGCGTGCGCGTGTACGTCGACGGCGGCGACCTCGTAATCGACGACGGCGGTGTGCTCACGCGCGTCGCCATCTCCTCGCTCAGCTCGGCGCTCATCCGCAGTGTCGACGGCCGGGCCGTGAGCCTGACGATCGACACGTCGGCAGGAGCGGTCACGGTGCCGATCACGTTCTCCGGGTCGGGCGCCGACACCGTCGCGGTCGTCGGCAACGATCTCGACTGGACGGCGGACTCGACGACCGGCGGCACCGTCTCGGCCCCGACTCTCGCCGGCGTCGCGTACAGCGGTGTTCGCACGATCGCCGCGACCGGCACGGGCACCTCGCTGCACGGACCGAGCGCCGACACGACGTGGAACGTCACGGGCCACGACTCCGGGACCGTCGCGCAGCAGTCGTTCTCCGGCTTCCAGAACCTGATCGGCGCGGCGAACAACCGGGACACGTTCGTGTTCTCGCCGAACGGCTCGCTCGACGGCATCGTCGACGGCGGCGCAGGCGGCTACGACACGCTCGTGCTGCACGGCGCCGGCGGCACCGTCGTCTCCACCCCGAGCGACCCGTCGAGCGGCACGGTCTCGTTCGGCGGCCACCTCGTGACCTACACCGGACTCGAGCCGGTCACCATCACCGGCGTCACCGACGTGGTGGTCAACCCGGCGACGGCGAACGACACCGTCACGGTCACCTCCGACGGAGCCGGCCACCTCATCGTGAGCTCGCCGGCGATGGAGACCCAGACCATCGACGTGCCGAGCGGGTCGCTGACCATCGCGGCGACGGCATCCGGGGTCGCCGTGATCATCGCGGGCGACCTGCTGCTGCCGGGAGCCCGCATCGAGATCGACGCCGCGAGCATCACCGTCGACCCGGGCGTCACCATCGACACGCGGTCGAACGGGGCCGCGGGCGATGTGACCCTCGCGGCTACGGATGCCGAGACCGGCACGGCGGCATCCGCTGCGGTCTCCGTCGACTCGGCCACGATCCACGGTGGCACCATCACCCTCTCGGCCACGGCCACCCAGACGCCGTCGGCGACGCCGGTCGTCGGCGAGAACGTCGTGAACGCCTCGTCGTCGGCTCTGGTCTCGGTGACGGGATCGGCGGTGCTCGATGCACTCGGGGCGGTCGCGCTCGCCAGCGCATCGACGGTGACGGCGACCGTCGCCTCGACCGGCACGGGCGCCGACTCGGCTGTGGACGCCGCACTCGCCACCGCCGCGATCGACAGCACGGCCACCACGCACGTCGGCGGAACGGCCAGCGTGAGGGCAGGCGGCTCGCTCACCCTCGCCGCGTCGAACAACACAGCAGTGACGACCACCGCGGACGCCACGGCGGCGACCGCGGGAGCGGGTATCGGCGTGACCCGCGTGACGAGCAACACCGCGGCGTACATCGACAGCAACAGCGACCTCGGGGTGAACGCCGGAAGCGTGGATGTCTCGGCCGATTCCGACAACGTGGTCGTCACGGTGGCGAAGGCGAGCCCCGGCGGCTCGACCGGCAACGACCAGTCGCCGTCGGCGACCACGGATGGCAGGGCCAAGGCGCCGGGCGGCACGATCGATGTCGCGGGTGCGTTGGCCTACTCCGACGTGCAGCAGTCGACTCGCGCGTACATCGCCCCGATCAGCGGCGGGCTCGTGATCGCGGTGACCGGCACGACCGGCTCGACCGGTGGCGCACCCGTGAGCGTGCACGCGAGCAACGAGGGCGGCTCGAGCGCCTCCGCGGACGGCAGCGCGGCGGCGAGCGACCCGAACGGCGTCGGCGTGGCCGTCGCGGTGAACAGTGCGAATGTCACGACAGACGCGCACGTGTCCGGAGTGACACTGACGACCCCCGCGCTCGACGTGGCGGCGGCGACCGCGCCCGCGACGGACGGCGCGACGAACACCTTCTCCGCGAGCGCGACCTCCGGTGCGGGTGGCGCGAAGAACGTCGGTGTCGCGGGATCGGTGGCGATCAACGTGGCCACGCTGCAGACGAGCGCTCAGGTCTCGGGCGCGCAGGTGACGGCATCCGGAACCGATGTGGGACTCACGGCGAAGTCGAACGACACCGACCTGGCCACGGCGGCGCCCGGCACGGACGGAACGGGTGCGGCGACCGGGATCGGTGCATCCGTCGCGCTCAACGTCGTGAACGACACGACGACGGCAGGCCTCGCAGTCGGGTCGACGCTGACCGGCGCCCACGACCTGACGCTCGACGCGGAATCCGTGTCGCCTGCCACGACGCTGGCACGCGGCGGCGCGTACTCGACCGACGTGGCGGTGGCCCCGGTCTACGCGCTGACCACCTCGAACGTGCGCACCACGGCGAACACCGACACCGGCTCGCTGTTGACCCTGACCGGTGACTACACCGCGACGGCGCATCAGGTGGCCACAGTCTCCACCACCGCGACGGGTGAGGCGCAGGCGGACGGATCGCTCGGCGTCGCCGTCGCGCAGACCTACGCGAACCAGTCGGTGCAGGCCACGACGCTTCGCGACGTGACGGTGGGCGGCACGTTCAGCCTGACGGCCGACGGCGCCTCGAGTGCAGTGACGAGCGCGACGGCGTCGAACGTGGGCGCGGGCGGAACGGATGCCGCAGGCAGCCCGTCGCCCGCCGACCTCGCCTCCGGCGCTCGCGGCTTCGCGGACGGTGAGGCGCCCACTTCCGGCGGCGGGCTTCCCGGCGGCGCGGGCGGCACCGGCGACAGCCCGGGACCGGGGACCCCGGCAACGCCCGCCGGAACCGTGAGCGTGTCGGCGGCCGTGTCGATCACGGTGCACAGCGCGAGCGCGGATGCCTCCATCGACGGCGTCACGATCATCGCCGACGGCGTGAGCCTGACCGCCACCGAGAACGCCTCGACAGCGACCACCGCGTCGGGCGGCCCGTCGACGCGCGCACCACCGGGAGGCGGAACCAGCATCGCGGCCGCTGTCGCGGTCACTCTCGCCGACGTCACGGTCACCGCGAATGTCGGACCCCACACCGTCATCACCTCCACCACACTCAGCCTCACCGCCGGGGTCGGCCCGACCACCGCATCCGGCGCAGCAGACGCCACCGATCGCTTCAGCACCACCGCCACCGCGGGTGCGGGCAGCGGCGGAACGCTCGGCGTCGCCGGTTCCGTCGCCCTCCAGACCGCGACGGTCACCACCTCGGCCGCCCTTCTGACCAGCGGCGGCATCGGACCCTCCGTCACACTCGGCTCCGCCGGCACGGGCGGCGCGCTCTCCGCTCAGGCGACCTCCGCCGTCGTCTCCACCGTCTCCGCCCTCATGGCGGCGAACGGCACGGGCGGATCGACGGCCGGCATCGGCGCCTCCTTCGCACTCGCCCTCGAGAACGACACGACGACCGCCGCGATCGGCGACGGATCGGACGTCACCGGGGCTTCCGACATCACGCTCTCCGCGCTCGCGCACGACGACGCGACCGCGACAGCGCAGGACGGCGCCTCGTCGGCGAACGTGTCCGTCGCCCCGTTCTCAGCGGTCGTCTCCGCGAACGTCACCACGACGGCCGCGATCGGCACGGGGGCGCTGCTCGCCGCGTCGGGTGCCGTCACCGTGAGCGCGCAGCAGCATGCGACGGCATCCGCTTCCGCGACGGGCGCGGTCCAAGGCGGAGCCACCGCGGCGGTCGGCGCGGGACTCGCCCTCGTGATCGCGACCGACAACGTGACGGCCTCTGTCGCGCGGTCGGTGAGCGCGGCATCCATCACCGTCTCGGCCACCGGAATCAGCGGCAGCACGGCATCGGCCACCGCCTCCGCGTCGGGTGCACCCCAGGGATCCGGCGCCTCGGGCACGGGTGTCGACCAGAACGTGACGGACGCCAAGGGGGCGGCCTCCGGCTTCGCGAGCCAGACCGGCACACAGGGCCCGGGGTCGACGGCGGCACCGAGCGCGGCCACGTCGCAGGGCGGGGTGGATGCCGCGGCCGCCGTCGCGGTGGTCGTCGCGACTCCGAGTGCGACAGCCTCGATCGTCGGCACGGGCGTCGCCCTCACCGCGAGCGGCGCCGTGACGATCTCCGCCGCGCAGAACGCGGACGCCGCCACGACGGCGGACGGATCGGCGGTCTCCACGTCCGACCTCGTCATCGGCGCGGCCGTGGCGATCACGCTGCTGCACGCGGTGAACGAGGCGATGCTGCCCGCCGGCGACTCCGTGCAGGCGGGCGCAGTGACGATCTCCGCGACTGTCGCGGTCGACGGCGCCGACACGGGCTCGACCGTCTCCGCTCAGGCCACCAGCGGTGCGGGCGGCGGCAGCGTCTCGCTCGCCGGGTCCCTCGCGCTCGCGGTGGTCACGCAGCAGACGACGGCGCTGCTCGCGGGCGATGTCGCGCTGACGCCGTCGGGGGCGGGCGCGGTAGCGGTGAGTGCGGCTTCGAGCATGACCTCGACCGTGAAGGCGGAGCCGACCGAGGGTGGCGTGACGGCGACGAAGGCGGGGGTCGGGGCATCCGTCGCCCTCGACCTCGTCACCGACACGACGAGCGCCACGGTGTCGGGCACGGTGAGCGGAGCCGCTTCCATGGCTCTCTCGGCAGTCGCGACGGATGCCGCGACGGCGGAGGCGAAGTCCGGATCGTCGGGCGGCGGGGTCGCCGTCGCGCCCGCCGTGGCGACGGTGCTCTCGAACGTCACGACGGCCGCGGCGCTGCTCGCGGGAGCGACCATCTCCACGACCGGGGCGATCAGCGTGGCCGCGACGCAGAGCGCGTCGGCGTCGACCGTTGCGGGCTCAGCGGTGTCGGATGCCTCGTCGGCGGCCATCGGCGTCGGCCTCGCGCTCACGATCGCGAACCACACGGTGACGGCGACGACTGCCCGCTCGCTGAACGCGGGCGGGGATCTCACGCTGACCGCATCCGGCATCTCGGCGTCGGCCGCCCAGGCCACGGCCTCGGCCGCCGGCGCACCGGGCGCGGGCACCGCAGGCGGTGCGGGATCGGGCGTCGACCAGCAGGTGGCCGATCAGCGCAGCTTCGCCGACAGCACCTCGCAGGCCAACGGCGGCGCCGGGTCAGGGTCGACGAGCACGCCGTCGGCGTCGACGAGCGACGGCGGCGTCGACGTGGCGGCGGCCGTGGCCGTCGTGGTCGCGAACAGCGACTCGACAGCGACCATCGTCGGAAACGGCATCGATCTCACGGCGGCCGGCACCGTCACGCTGGCATCGAGCGCCAACACGGATGCCGCGTCGTCGGCCGACGGCTCGGCCGTGGCACCCGGATCGGCCTCGATCGGCGCCGGGGTCGCCATCACGTTCGTCCACCTCGTCAACCACGCGGTGCTGCCGACCGGCGACACGATCCATGCCCACGCGCTCGTCCTCTCCGCGACCGTCACGCAGAACGGCACGGACGCCACCCACACGTTCGGTGCTCAGTCAGCAGGCGGCGCGGGCGGCGGCAAGGTCTCCGTCGCAGGTTCGCTGGCTCTCGCGACGCTGAGTCTCGACACTCTGGCTCAGGTCGCAGGCACGGTGACGATCGCCGGGGCGGGGGCCGTGACGGTCACGGCGACGAGCGATTCCTCGTCGACAGTGCAGGCTGAGCCGGTCGGGTCGGGAGTGTCGGGCGGCAGTGTGGGAGTCGGGGCATCCGTCGCTCTCGATCTGATCGGAGATTCGACCGTCGCCGCCATCGCCGACGGAGCGGTCGTCACGGGCGTCGGGTCGATCACGCTGAGCGCGACGACGAAGGATGCCGCCAGCGCCGAGGCGAAGATGGGAGCAAGCGGCGGCGGCGTCGCCGTCACGCCGGCGGTCGCCGTGACCCTCGCGAACGTCACCACATCGGCGAGCGTGGGAACACTGGCGGGTACGACGACGCTCACAGGAGGTCTCTCGGTGACGGCGTCCCAGACCGCGACGGCGTCGGCGACGGCGGGCGCCGTGGCGACCGGTGCCTCGACGGCGGCCGTCGGCATCGGCCTCGCGCTGACCATCGCGAACGACGATGTGCATGCCATGACGGCGCGGAGCATCAACGCCGGCGGCGACATCGCGTTCGGGGCGACCGGGCTGTGGTCATCAGTCTCGACGGCGACGGCGTCGGCAGGGGGTGCGCAGCAGGCGTCGGGCGGCGGTGGGTCGAGCGGCTCGGGTGTCGACGACCAGGTCGCGGCCCAGCGGCAGTTCGCCGGAGACACCGCGAAGGCGAACGGCGCGGCAGGCGGCACGAACCCCACCGGCGTCACGTCGACGCCGTCTGCGTCGACCTCGGGCGGCAAGATCGACGCCGCCGCTGCCGTCGCGATCGTGGTGGCCACGCAGAGCTCGACGGCCACCGTCTCGAACTCGGTCAGCGGCCTCACTCTCACCTCGGCCGGAACCGTGTCGCTCTCCGCGCAGCAGAACGCGGATGCCGACACCTCGGCAGACGGCTCGGCGTCCAGTGGCGGGTCGGCGGCGATCGGCGCGGCCGTGGCGATCACCCTCGCCGACGTCACGAACACCGCCGTGCTTCCGCAGAACGTGACCGTGCACGCGAAGGCCCTGAGCCTCTCGGCGACCGAGGCCGCGAACGGCACGGATGTGATCTCCGGCTACGGTGCCCGATCCGTCAGCGGTGCAGGCGGGGGCAACGTCTCGGTCGCGGGATCCCTCGGCCTCGTCATCGTCAACCAGACAACGACGGCCCAGCTCGCCGGCGTCGCCGCGTTGACCGGCGGTGACGCGACGATCGCGGCGGGCAGCGACGCGACGACGACAGCGGACGCGCTGCCGACGGGCGGCGGAGTATCGCCAGGCACTGTGGGAGTCGGCGCGTCGGCAGCCCTCGCCATCGTCACGGACCAGACCACGGCGACGATCGCGAACGGCGCGGCCCTCACCGGTGCGGCGAACGTGACGCTCACAAGCACGGCGGCGGACGCCGTGACCGCGCGGGCGCAGATGGGCGCGTCCGGCGGCGGCGTCGACGTCGCTCCGGCGGTGGCCGTGGCGCTCTCGACCGTCACCACGCTCGCCACCATCGGCACGGGAGCGACGCTCACGGCGAGCGGTGACCTCGTCGTGCGCGCGACGCAGAACGCGTCGGCGTCGAGCACTGCCGACGCCTCGGTCGGCGGCGCATCGACGGCGGCGGTCGGTGTGGCCCTCGCGCTCACCATCGCCGACCACACCGTGACGGCGACGACGGCACGTTCGATCACGGTCGGCGGAGCCATCGCGCTGCAGGCGACGGGCACCTCGGCCTCGGCCTCGTCGGCCACGGCGTCGGCATCGGGCGCCACGGACAACTCATCGTCGGGTGGTGCGGGCGGCAGCGGCGACGGCGTCGACCAGCAGATCGCGGGAGAGCGCACGCACGCCGACGACACGGCATCCGCGAACGGCGGGGCCGCCTCGGGCAGCACAGCGACGCCGAGCGCGTCGACCTCGAGCGGCAAGGTCAACGTCGCGGCAGCGGTCGGCGTGGTCGTCGCCACGGTGAAGTCGACCGCGACGATCGTGGGCACGGGCATCACCCTCGCCGCCGGCGGAACCGTCACCATCGCGGCGAGCCAGAACACCGACGCGGGCAGCGCCGCCGACGGCACGGCATCCCAGGGCGCGACGGCGACGATCGGCGCGGCCGTCGCCCTGACCCTCGCCGATGTCGACAACACGGCGTCGCTTCCCGCGGGCAACACGGTGCACGCGCACGGCCTCACGGTGAGTGCGACGGAGACCGTCAACGGAACGGATGCCACCAGCACCTACGGCGCGCAGTCCGCGAGCGGGGCGGGCGGCGGCACAGTCTCCGTCGCGGGGTCCGTCGCTATCGCGATCGTCAACCAGAACACGACGGCGCTTCTCGCGGGGACCGCGACCCTCACCGGCGGGGACGCGAGCGTCACGGCGGGCAGCTCGGCGGCATCCACCGTGCGAGCCGAGCCCTCTGCGGGCGGCGTCTCCGGCGGCAAGGTCGGCGTCGGCGCCTCCGTGGCACTGAACCTCGTCACCGACAGCACCGTCGCCACCGTGGCGGACGGATCGGCGTTCAGCGGGGCGGGCGATGTCACGATCACCAGCGCGGCGACGGATGCCGCCACCACCGAGGCGAAGATGGGTGCCGCAGGCGGTGGCGTCGACCTGTCACCGGCCGTCGCCGTCACGCTCTCCACGGTCACGACCCGGGCGACGGTCGGCACCGGCGGCCTTCTGCAGCTGGGCGGTGCCTTCGCAGCGACGGCGACGCAGAACGCGTCGGCATCGACGACAGCCGGCTCCGTCTCGACGGGAGCTTCGAGCGCGGCGGTCGGAGTCGGCCTCGCCCTCACCCTGTCGAACCACACGGTGGGCGCCACGACGGCACGATCCATCACGGCGGGCGGCGACCTCTCGCTGACGGCGTCCAGCACCTCGTCCTCCGCAGCACAGGCGTCGGCGTCCGCCGCCGGCGCTCCCGGGAGCAGCGGGTCGGGCGGTGCCGCAGGCGATGGCGTCGACAGCCAGCTGCAGAAGGAGCGCACGAACGCTGACGACACCTCGGCCGCGTCGGGCGGAGCGACGTCCGGGTCGACGGCCACGCCGAGCGCGTCGAGCTCGCAGGGCAAGGTGAACGTCGCGGCGGCGGTCGCCGTCGTCGTCGCCACGGTGAACGTCACCGCCACCGTCGTCGGCACCGGTCTCACGCTGAGCTCCGGCGGCACCGTCACCCTCGCGTCGAGCCAGAACACCGATGCGGGCACGAGCGCCGACGGTTCGGCCGTCGGAGCCTCGAGCGCCGACATCGGAGCCGCCGTCGCGATCACGCTCGCGAACGTGAACAACACGGCGACGCTGCCCGCCGGTGACTCGGTCGTCGCGCACGCCCTTGTCGTGCAGGCGACCGAGACGGTGAACGGAACGGATGCCGTCAGCACCTACGGCGCGCAGTCCGCCAGCGGCGCTGGCGGCGGCAACGTCTCCGTCGCCGGCTCGCTCGCCCTGGAGATCGCGAACCAGCACACCGCCGCCGTCATCGCGGGCAGCGTGAACCTCGGCGGCGCGGGCGCCGCCGCCGTCACGGCGGGCAGCGCGGCATCCAGCACGGTCAAGGCGGAGCCGACGCCCGGCGGCGTGTCGGCATCGAGTGTGGGCGTCGGGGCATCCGTCGCGCTCGCCATCATCACGGACACGACGGCATCGTCCGTCGCAGGCACCGCGACATTCACGAAGACCGGCGACCTCACGCTGACGAGCACCGCGAACGACGATGCGGTCGTCGAGGCCAAGATGGGCGCCGCAGGCGGCGGGGTGAGCATCACGCCTGCGGTCGCCGTGGCGCTGTCGACAGTGACCACGAGCGTGCACGTCGATGCGGCATCCGGGGCGCTGAGCATCTCCGGATCCTTCGACGCCTCCGCCACTCAGAACGCGTCGGCATCGACGACCGCTGGGGCCGTGGCGACCGGCGGCACCGCTGGCGTCGGCGTCGGACTCGCCCTGACGATCGCGGATCACTCTGTGACGGCGTCGACCGACCGTTCGATCACGGCGGGCGGCGACCTGGCGTTCGCCGCGTTCGGCAGCTCGGCATCGGCGGCGCAGGCTTCCGCATCCGCGGGCGGTGCTCCCGGCGACTCCAGCGCCGGTGGCGGTGCGGGCGACGGCGTCGACCAGCAGATCGCGAACGAACGCACGAACGCCGACGAGACAGCGGCGGCGAACGGCGGTGCGAAGTCCGGATCGACCTCGACCCCGAGCGCATCCACGTCGGGTGGCAAGGTCAACGTCGCAGCGGCCGTGGCCGTCGTGGTCGCCACGGTGACCTCCACGGCCACCATCGATCACAGCGGTCTGACGCTGACGGCAGGCGGACGGGTGACTCTGGCATCGAGCCAGAACACCGATGCGGGCACGAGCGCCGACGGGTCGGCGGCCGGGGCGTCGAGCGCGAACATCGGCGCCGCCGTCGCCATCACACTCGCCGACGTGGACAACACGGCGCTCGTGCCCACCGGCGACACGATCAAGGCGCACGATCTCACGGTCTCCGCCACCGAGACCGCCGTTCCGCAGAACGGGGGCGGCACGGATGCCACGAGCACCTACGGCGCGCAGTCCGCGTCGGGCGCAGGCGGCGGCAACGTCTCCGTGGCAGGCTCCCTCGCACTCGCCGTGGTCAACCAGCACACGACGGCCGAGCTGGCGGGCACGGTCACGCTCGGCGGCGGCGACGCGAGCGTGACGGCGGGAAGCGCGGCATCCACGACGGTGAAGGCGGAGCCGACTCCGGGCGGTGTGACGACGTCGAAGGTGGGCGTTGGTGCCTCTGTCGCGTTGAACCTCATCACCGACACCACGATCGCCTCGATCGACAACGGTGTCGCGCTCACCGGCGCACGCAACGTCACCCTCGGCAGCACGGCAAGCGATGACGCCCTCACCGACGCGAAGATGGGCGCATCGGGCGGCAGCGTGGACATCGCGCCCGCAGTGGCTGTCACACTCTCGACCGTCACGACACAGGTCGTGGTCGGCACGCTCGGCGCGATCCTGTCGCTCAGCGGAGACTTCAGCGGATCGGCCGCCCAGAACGCGTCGGCGAACACGTCGGCGGGCGCCGTCGTCGCCGGGGGAAGCACAGCAGCTGTCGGCGTCGGACTCGCGCTCACCGTGACCGACCACACGGTCGCCGCCACCACGGCACGGTCGATCACAGCGGGCGGCGATCTCTCACTGAGCGCGTCCGGAGCGTCGGCCTCCCGCCGCGGCGGGCCAGGCATCGGCATCGGGTGCGCCGGAGAACAGCGCTGCCGGTTCCGGTGGTGCGGGCAGCGGCGGTGGTGCGGGCGACGGTGTCGACCAACAGATCCAGACGGAGCGCACGAACGCGGACGACACGGCGGCGGCCAACGGCGGCGCGAAGTCCGGATCGACCGCCACGCCGAGCGCCTCCACCTCCAGTGGCAAGGTCAACGTCGCGGCCGCGATCGGGGTCGTCGTCGCGACAGTGACAGCATCGGCGACCGTCGTGGGCACGGGCATCACGCTCAAGGCCGGTGGCACGGTGACGTTGGCGTCGAGTCAGAACACCGACGCCGCCTCTGCGGCAGACGGCTCGGCATCCCAGGGTGCGACGGCCACGATCGGCGCCGCCGTCGCGATCACGCTGGCCGACGTCACCAACTCCGCGGTGCTGCCGACGGGCGATGCCGTCAACGCGCACGCTCTCGTCGTGAGCGCGACCGAGACCGTGAACGGCACCGATGCCACGAGCACCTATGGCGCGCAGTCCACGTCGGGTGCCGGCGGCGGCAAGGTCTCCGTTGCGGGGTCGCTCGCCCTCGCGGTGATCAACCAGCACACGACGGCCGAGCTGGCAGGCACCGTCACCCTCGGCGGCGGAGACGCGAGCGTGGTGGCGGCCAGCGCAGCAGCCAGCACTGTGAAGGCGGAGCCCACACCGGGCGGAGTGAGCTCGACGAACGTCGGGGTCGGGGCATCCGTCGCCCTCAATCTCATCACCGACACCACGACGGCCACTCTCGACAATGGCGTCGCGCTCACCGGCGCGCGCAACGTCATGCTCAGCAGCACGGCTCAGGATGACGCTCTGACCGACGCGAAGATGGGGGCGTCGGGTGGCAAGGTCGACATCGCACCCGCCGTGGCGATCACCCTCTCGACGGTGACCACCGCGGCCGTGATCGGGACGCTCGGCGCCGGTCTTTCGGCATCGGGCGACGTCACGTCGTCGGCCACGCAGAACGCGTCGGCGAACACCTCGGCCGGCGCGGTGGTGGCCGGTGGGACCACGGCCGCCGTCGGCGTCGGGTTGGCGCTGACCGTCGCGAACCACACGGTGAGCGGCACGACGGCGCGGTCGATCGCGGCGGGCGGCGGCATCACGTTGAGCGCTTCGGGCATCTCGTCGTCGGCGGCATCGGCACAGGCATCGGCGTCGGGTGCGCCGGAGAACAGTGCTGACGGCGCGGGCGGCGCGGGCAGTGGCGGTGGCGCGGGCGGCGCGGGCAGTGGCGGTGGCGCGGGCGACGGTGTCGACCAGCAGATCCAGAAGGAGCGCACGAACGCCGACGACACGGCAGCGGCCAACGGCGGCGCGAAGTCCGGCTCCACGGCCACGCCGAGCGCGAGCTCGTCGAGCGGCAAGGTCAACGTCGCGGCCGCGATCGGGGTCGTCGTCGCGACGGTGGATTCGACGGCCACGATCGTGGGCACGGGCATCACGCTCAAAGCGGGCGGAACGGTGACGTTGTCGTCGAGCCAGAACACCGACGCCGCCTCTGCGGCAGACGGCTCGGCATCCCAGGGTGGGACCGCCACCATCGGGGCCGCTGTCGCGATCACGCTGGCCGATGTGACGAACACGGCCAAGCTGCCGACCGGCGACACGGTGAACGCGCACGGACTGACCGTGAGTGCGACGGAGACGGTCGACGGGAGCGGGCCGACGGCGGATGCGACGAGCACGTATGGTGCGCAGTCGACGTCGGGTGCCGGTGGCGGGAAGGTGTCCGTGGCGGGTTCGTTCGCGTTGGCCGTGGTGAACCAGCAGACGCTGGCCGAGCTGGCCGGTACGGTCACGTTGACGGGCGGTGACGCGAGTGTGGTGGCGGGGAGCGCGGCATCCACGACGGTGAAGGCGGAGCCGACACCGGGTGGAGTGACCTCGACGAACGTCGGAGTCGGGGCTTCGGTCGCCCTTGCGCTGATCGAGGACGACACGACGGCGGTGCTCGACAACGGCATCGCGATCACGGGCGCTCACGACATCAGCCTCACGTCGACGGCGAACGACGACGCGGTGGTCGAGGCGAAGATGGGTGCCGCGGGCGGCAAGGTCGACATCGCTCCCGCCGTGGCCATCGCGCTGTCGAACGTGACGACGCAGGCGCTGATCGGCACATTCGGCGGAACGCTCTCACTGAGCGGCGATCTGACCATCGCGGCGACTCAGAAGGCGAGTGCCGCGACGAACGCCGGTGCCGTCGTGACGGGCGGCTCGTCTGCTGCGGTCGGCGTCGGTCTCGGGCTCACGATCGCGAACCACACCGTCACCGCGACCACAGCACGCAGCGTGAACGCAGGCGGGAACATCACGCTGAGCGCCTCGAGCGAGTCGGCCTCGGCAGCGACGGCGCAGGCATCGGCCGCAGGATCCCCGGAGAACAGCGCCGACGGCTCGGGCGGTGCGGGCAGCGGCGGTGGTGCCGGCGACGGCGTCGACAGCCAGGTGCAGGGGCAACGCGACTTCGCCGATCAGTCAGCGGCCGACAACGGTGTGAAGGGCACGGGCTCGGCGAGCACGCCGAAGGCGACGACCTCGAACGGCGGCGTGAACGTGGCGGCGGCCATCGGCGTCGACCTCGCGACGATCAGCGCGACCGCCACGATCGTGGGAACCGGACTGGATCTGAAGGCCGGCGGAACGGTGACGTTGGCGTCGAGCCAGAACACGGATGCCGCCAGCTCGGCGGACGGTTCGGCGACGCAGGGTGGCACCGCGAATGTCGGTGCCGGGGTGGCGATCACGCTGGCCGACGTGACGAACACGGCGGTGCTGCCGGAGAACGACACCGTGCACGCGAAGAGCCTCGTCGTCTCGGCGACGGAGACCGTGGATGGCGCCGATGCCACCAGCACGTATGGTGCGCAGTCGACGTCGGGTGCCGGTGGCGGGAAGGTGTCCGTGGCGGGTTCGTTCGCGTTGGCGGTGGTCGATCAGACCACGTCGGCCGAGCTGGCCGGTACGGTCACGCTGACGGGCGGTGACGCGAGTGTGGTGGCGGGGAGCGCGGCATCCACGACGGTGAAGGCGGAGCCGACTCCCGGCGGGGTGACCTCCACCAATGTGGGCGTCGGGGCTTCGGTCGCCATCGCGCTGATCGAGGACGACACGACGGCGGCGCTCGACAACGGCATCGCGATCATCGGCGCAGGCAATGTCTCGCTCACCTCCACCGCCGACGATGCTGCGGTGGTCGAGGCGAAGATGGGTGCCGCGGGCGGCAAGGTCGACATCGCTCCCGCCGTGGCCATCGCGCTGTCGAACGTCACCACGTCCGCCTCGCTGGGCACCTTCGGCGGCCCATTGCAGCTGAGCGGGTCGCTGACCGTGAGCGCGGCCCAGAAGGCGAGCGCCTCGACCACCGCCGGTGCCGTCGTCAGCGGCGGATCCTCTGCTGCGGTCGGTGTCGGTCTCGGGCTCACGATCGCGAACCACGCCGTCACCGCGACCACAGCACGCAGCGTGAACGCCGGTGGGAACATCACGCTGAGCGCCTCGAGCGAGTCGGCCTCGGCAGCCGGCGCGCAGGCATCCGCGTCGGGTGCGCCGGAGAACAGCACGGACGGTTCAGGCGGTGCGGGCAGCGGCGGTGGTGCCGGCGACGGCGTCGACAGCCAGGTGCAGGGCCAGCGCGACTTCGCCGATCAGTCAGCGGCGAACAACGGCGTGAAGGGCACGGGCTCGGCGAGCACGCCGAAGGCCACCACGTCCGACGGCGGAGTGAACGTCGCCGCGGCGATCGGCATCGATCTGGCCACCGTGACGGCGACCGCCACCATTTCGGGCGCTGGTCTCGACCTCACGGCCGGCGGCACGGTGACGTTGTCGTCGAGCCAGAACACGGATGCCGCCAGCTCGGCGGACGGTTCGGCGACGCAGGGTGGCACCGCGAACGTCGGTGCCGGGGTGGCGATCACGCTGGCCGACGTGACGAACACGGCGGTGCTGCCGGAGAACGACACCGTGCACGCGAAGAGCCTCGTCGTCTCGGCGACGGAGACCGTGGATGGCGCCGATGCCACCAGCACGTATGGTGCGCAGTCGACGTCGGGTGCCGGTGGCGGCAAGGTCTCCGTGGCGGGTTCGTTCGCGTTGGCCGTGGTGAACCAGCAGACGCTGGCCGAGCTGGCCGGAACCGTGACGCTGACGGGCGGTGACGCGAGTGTGGTGGCGGGGAGCGCGGCATCCACGACGGTGAAGGCGGAGCCGACACCGGGCGGAGTGACCTCGACGAACGTCGGAGTCGGGGCGTCCGTCGGGCTCGCCCTCATTCAGGACACCACGACCGCGACCCTCGACGACGGCATCGCCCTCATCGGTGCTCGCAACGTGACGCTGACGGCGACCGCCAGAGACGACGCCGCGACAGAGGCGAAGATGGGCGCGACGGGCGGCAAGGTCTCCGTCGCCCCTGCCGTGGCGATCACGCTGTCGAACGTCACCACCACCGCGCGCATCGGCTCGCTGCCGAAGGCCATCCAGCTCAGCGGCAACCTCGCAGCGCAGGCGACGCAGATCGCGAGCGCCTCGAGCACCGCCGGAGCCGCGACGGGCGGATCGTCCTCGGCGGCGATCGGCGTCGGGCTCGGCCTGACGATCGCGAACCACACCGTGAGCGGAACGACCGACCGCAGCATCGTGGCCGGTGGCGACGTGACGCTGTCCGCGTCCGGCGTCTCGGCCTCCGCCGCAGCGGCGCAGGCGTCGGCGTCGGGAGCGCCGGAGTCGAGCGGTTCCAGCGGTTCCAGCGGTGACGGCGTCGACAGCCAGGTGCAGGGTCAGCGCGACTTCGCCGACCAGTCGGCCGCGAACAACCACGTCGCGGGCTCTGGCGGCACCTCGACGCCGAGCGCCTCGACGAGCGACGGCAAGGTGAACGTGGCTGCGGCCATCGCCATCACCATCGCGACGGTCACCGCGACGGCGACCATCGAGCACGATGGTCTCGACATCACGGCGGGCGGACTGGTCACCCTCGCCTCCAGTCAGAACACCGACGCCGCGACCGACGCAGACGGTTCCGCCTCGCACGGAAGTTCGGCCACGGTCGGCGCCGCCGTCGCGATCACGCTCGCGAACGTGACGAACACGGCGCGACTGCCGCAGGGCGACACCGTCCACGCGCACGCACTCACGGTCAGTGCCACGGAGACGCCGTTCACGACGTCGACGGGCGGCACGGATGCCACGAGCACCTATGGCGCGCAGTCCGCCAGCGGTGCGGGCGACGGCAAGATCTCCGTCGCCGGTTCGTTCGCGCTTGCCGTGGTCAATCAGACCACCCTCGCCGAGCTCTCCGGTGTCGTCACGCTGACCGGCGGCGATGTCGCGATCACGGCCGGCAGCAACGCGACGAGCACGGTGAAGGCGGAGCCGACACCGGGCGGGGTGAGCGCGAGCGATGTCGGCATCGGGGCATCCGTCGCTCTCAACCTGGTCACCGACACCACGACGGCGCTGCTCGACGACGGCATCACGGTGACCGGTGCCCATGACTTCACCCTGACGGCTCGTGCCGGAGACCTCGCCACGACCGAGGCGAAGATGGGTGCGCAGGGCACGGGAAGCGCGAAGGTCGCGGTGACCCCGGCGATCGCGATCACCATCTCCAATGTCGTCACCTCGGCGCAGATCGGCACGATCACGACCGGAGGACTCGTCATCAGCGGGTCGTTCGCAGCGAACGCCTACCAGACCGCGGGCGCCACGAGCTCGGCGGGTGCCGTCGCGGCCGGCGGATCGTCAGCGTCGGTCGGCATCGCGCTCGGCCTCAACCTCGTCACGCACACCGTCACCGCCACGACGGGCCGCAACATCACGGCGGCCGGAGCGATCGCATTCGGCGCGTACGGATCCTCGGCCGACGGCGCAGCGGCGAGTGCATCGGCCAGCGGCGCACCGGGCACGAGCAGTCAGAACGCTCCCTCCGGCGACGTGGATCAGCAGGCCCAGTCCCAGCGCGACTTCGCCAGCACCACCGATCAGACGTACAAGGGTGCGGGCTCGACGGGCAGCCCGAACCCGTCGGCATCCACCTCAGACGGCAAGGTCGCCGTGGCCGCCGCCATCGCCATCAACGTGGCCGATGTGACCGCAACGGCGACGCTGCCGAACGGGCTGACGCTCGTCGCAGGCGGCGCAGTGAGCCTGAGCAGCTCGGAGAACGCCGACGGCACGGTCAAAGCCGATGGCACCGCCGTTCAGGCGTCGGACGTCGGAGTCGGCGCCGCCGTCGCCCTGAACCTCGTGACCCTCGTGAACGAGGCCTACCTCGGCGATGGCACCACCGTCACGGGCAACGGCTTCACCGAGTCGGCGACAATGACGAACGTCGGCGGTGACACCACGCACACCTTCGCGGTCGAAGCAGATGCCGGCGCCGGTTCGAAGGACATCGGCGTGGCAGGCGCCGTCGCCCTGAACCTCGTGACCGACAACACGGAGGCGTATGTGCCAGGCACCGCCGTCGTATACGCGGGCACCGGCGACGTCGCGTTGACGGCCCAGAACGTGCGCACCGACTCCGCGACCGCGAAGGCGGACGCCTCACTCGGCGGCGGAGGCAAGGTCGGCGTGGGCGCGTCCGTCGCCATCAACGTGCTCACCACGAACGTCACACGAGCAGAGGTCGTCGACGGCGCCGTGCTCACCGGAGGGCGCGACGTGACGCTCAGCGCGACGGCGGCCGACCCGGTGACGGCCGTGGTCACGGCCGGCTCCGCGGGCAGCAGCGTGGCGGTGAGCCCTGCGGTCGCGATCAACGTCGTGTCGCCGGTGACGATCGCCCATCTCGGTGCGCCTTCGGCCGCGGGAGGCGGACTCGTCGCGACCGGAGCGGTGACGATTGCGGCGTCGTACACGGGCGGCACGTCGGCGACCGGCGACGCGAACGCGGCCGGTGACGGTGTTGCGGTGGGCGCGGTGATCGCGCTGAACATCCTCACCGTCACGACGACGGCGCGTACCGACCGCAACGTCTCCGGCGCATCCGTCGTGATCAGCGCGGCGACCGTGACGGCGGGCAGCGCCCAGGCGACGGCGAGCGCTCAGGGCGCCGCGCAGAACACGGCAGGCAACTCGGACTCGCAGGCGAGCCAGCAGCTCAACGGCACGCCGAGCACGGCCGGCACGACGGGAACGCTGCCGTCGGCGAGCGACAACGTGAGCAGCGCCAACGGTCAAGCCAGCGGCCAGTCCGGCAAGTCCGGCCAGGGCGTCGGTGTCGGCGCGGCCGTCACGGTCAACTGGGTGGTCGACACCACGACGGCGACGATCCCCGCGGGGCTGACCGTCGTGGCGACCGGCGCACTGGTCGTCGCGGCATCCGATTCGGTGGATGCCACGGCCAAGTCGATCGGCACGGCGCTCAAGCTGAACAGCACCAACATCGGCGCCGGGATCGGGCTGAACGTGGCGACCGTGGTCAACGACGGCACCATCGGCGCGAACACGCGCATCAGCGCGGGAAGCATCGCCGTGCAGGCGATCACTCCCGCCGGCGCCGAGAACGACTTCGTGGTCTGGGGACTCGCGGCGGCGGGAGGCAACGGCAAGGCATCCGTCGCCGGATCCGTCGGCGTGCAGGTGATCGACTTCGAGACCACGGCGGAGATCGGCGCGGGCTCCACGATCACCTCGGCGGGCGGAATCGCCGTGCAGGCGAGCAACCCGATGGGCCTGCAGAACATCGCGGCGGCCGGCGGGCTCTCGCTGAACGGATCGGGGGTCGGCGCGGCGATCGCGGTCAACATCCTGACCATCCCGACGCTCGCGTTCATCGACTCGTCGCCGACGTCGCCGACAACAGTCGACGCCGGCGGTGCCATCCTGATCTCCTCGAGCGCCGGAGTCGCCGCGCTCGTGGTGCCCGACATCCCCTCGATCACCATCGCGGTCACCTCTGTGGCGATCGCAGGCGGCGCTGGAACGAGCGGTGTCGCGATCGGCGGATCCGTCATCGTCGACGTCATCGATCTCACGACGCAGGCCTACATCGCAGGCGGCGCGGCCGTGAACCAGCACGTGCCCGTGAACGCGGCGCAGTCCATCACGATCACGGCGGAGGACACCACGACCTTCGTGCAGCTCGCCGGTGCGATCGCGCTGACCGGGGGCTCCGTCGGCGTGGGGCTCGGTCTCGTCGTCGACGTGGTGAACAAAGATGTGCGCGCCTATATCGGCGACGGTGTGGCGGCGCGGGTCGGCGGTGCCGTTCTGCTCGCCGCGACGGCCACCGACTCGCTGACGGCAGTGGCCGTGGATGCCGGGGCCTCCACGAACACGGCGGTCGTCGGCTCCATCATCGTCGCGGTCATCAACCAGGGCGCCGGAGGTCCCGGCACGCGCGCCTACATCGACGGGGGAGCGCGACCCACGACGGTGCATGCCGGCGGCGGCATGAGCATCCAGGCCTCTGACACGGTGCCGACGCTGGCCCTCTACGCCGGCAACCTCTCGGTGGGCGGCACAGCAGGCGTCGGCGTCTCCTCCGCCGTGCTGGTGCGCACGGGAATCGTGGATGCGTTCATCGCGGCGAACGACGACGTGCAGGCCCACGGCGCCCCGGGCCTCGCCATCGGCGCAGCGCAGTCCGAGAACGTGACACTGCTCGCGATCGGCGGCAGCGCGGGCGGCACCGCCGGCATCTCCGGATCGGCGACGGTCGGCGTGCAGAACGACACGACCACGGCGCACATCGACTCCGGCGTGACGGTGAACGGCGACAACACGGGAGCGCAGGCCGGCGAGGGGATCGCGCTGGCGGCATCCGACACCACCACCCTCAAGGGTGCGGCGGGTCAGCTCGCGATCGGCGGCTCGGCGGGCGTGGGAGCTGGTGCCGACGTCGAGGTGCTGAACAAGACGACGCAGGCGTGGATCGCGCCGAGGGTGAGCGTCACGGTGAACGGCGACGCCACCGTCGATGCGACCTCGAGCGAGACGGTCACCTCCATCTCAACGGGCGGCGCGGGCGGCGGCGCGGTCGCCGTGGCGGTCAACGCCGCGGTGCCGGTCTTCACCATCGTCACGCAGGCGTGGATCGGCGAGCACTGCGCGGCGGCACAGGTGACGCCGGCGAACTGCACGTCGTCGCGCTCCGTCGTGAACGCAGGCGGCAACGCTCGGGTGGCCGCGAACGAGCAGCTCACCATGACCGTCGTCGCCGGCGCCATCGCCGCTGCCGGCACCGTCGGTGCTGGCGCCGCGGCAGCCGTCCCGGTCGTCGACAAGACGACGACCGCGTTCCTCGGCGACTTCTCCGTGCTGAACGCCCTCGGCAACGCGCCGGGCCTCACCGTGAGCACGGGCGGCTTCACGACCACCGCCGTCGACACCCGCTTCTCGCCCGCGGCGATCCAGGCCGACCATGTCACACTCCACCTGCCGTTCACGCACAGCTACACAGAGGGCGAGCAGGTGCTCTACGACGACGGGGGCGGCGACGCCATCGGCGGTCTCGTGCAGGGCGGTGTGTATTACGTGCACGTGCTGTCGCCGACGGACATCCAGCTCTCTCTCACTCCCGGTGGCGCGCCGATCACCCTCACGGCTCCGTCCCGCGGCGGAGAGTCGCAGAGGCTCGTGCCCACCGACCAGGCATCGCCGCCCGTCAGCGACACCCCGTACTTCGATCCGCACGATGCCTCCGGCACTGTCATCACGCTGCCGTACGACCTCGACGTCTCGCTCGGCGACCCGGTCATCTACAGCTCGGGCGGCGGCGCTCCGATCGGTGGCCTCGTCGACGGCGGGGAGTATTACGTCATCCCAGGAGCACCCGGATCGCATCAGATCCAGCTCGCCGCCACACTCTGCCAGGCGAACCCGTCCGCGAACGGCTGCGCTCCCGGTGCCGTGCAGCAGGCCATCGCCCTGAACCCGTCGGTCGCGACGGGTCGGGCACACAGCATCGTGCTGCAGGGCGCTCAGCCCTCGCCGGATGCGGCTGCCACACTCGGCGAGCACACCGTCACCGGCAACACGGCAACGGGCTTCCGCGGGGTGGCCATCACGGCCAACAACAGCGACGACATCTCCGCGGCGGGCGTCACAGCGAGCTTCGCCGGCATCGCGGGCGTCGGCGTCGGCGGCAGTGTCAACGTGGTGACGGCGACGACGACGGCCTCTGTCGGCGAGTATGCACAGATCGACGCGGCGAACTCCGGCGCCAACGCGGCGCAGTCGGTCCTCGTCGACGCAGGCAACGCGTTCAGCCTGCTGATGATCTCGGCGGTCGCCGCAGGAGGAACGGTCGGCGTCGGAGCGAGTGCCGCCGTCGGCATCGTGAAGCTCACGACGGATGCCCTCATCGCCCAGAGCGCGTACGTCGCCGCCCAGCGCGACGTCGACGTCGTCGCCACGGCGACCGATGCCGTCACCTCCGTGGCCCTCACGGGTGCCGGCGGCTTCGTCGGCGTCGCCGGGGCAGCATCCGTCATCGTGCTCACGACCCACACGTATGCGGACACCGGCCTGGCCGTGACGATCTCCGCGGGGAACAACGTGCTGATCGGCGCGCATGACGACACCACGATCATCGCGGTCGGCGGTGGCGCGGCGGGAGGATTCGTCGGGGTCGGCATCGGTGTCGCGGTCACCTCGATCACCAAGGACACCGAGGCGTTCATCGGCGCGGGAAGCATCGTCGACGCGAAGGCGACGCAGCCGACGACCACGCTGGGCGGCGTGTACGACGGCTCGTTCGTCGGCATCGGCTTCGGAACCGGCCCGTTCAACGGCCTCGCCGTGCAGGCCGGCTCCAGCGAGGACATCTTCGGCCTGGCCGTCGCCGTCGGGGCGGGCGCCGTCGGAGTCGCCGGCGGTGTGAACGTCACCGTGCTGCACGCCACGACGGCGGCGTTCATCGACAGCAACCTGCTGAACCGCACGCGCGTGAACACCGCGGCCGGGGCGGGCTCGCAGCAGTCGGTGAACGTGTCGGCGGCCGACACGACCTCCGCCCTGACCATCGGAGGCGGCGCGGCCGGTGGGTTCGTCGGGGTGGCTGGCGGGATCGACATCGGCATCGCGCAGACCACGACGCAGGCGTACATCGGCGGCTACGCCACGGTCTACGCCGCGCACGACCTGACGCTCAACGCACTCGCGGCCAAGTCGATCCGCAGTTATGCGCTCAGCGTCGGCGCCGGCGTGGTCGGTATCGCGGCATCCGTGTCGGTATGGACGGTCGGCACCGACCCGACGTCGTCGTACAACGCGGGCGCGAACGGCGTCGACAAGGGCACCTGGTCGTCGACCGGCAGCTATCTCACCGGAGACGTGGTCACCGGATCAGACGGACAGCGGTACGGCGCGCTCATCGACCACCCCACCCTCAACCCCGTCGCTGACACCTCGCACTCGCAATGGGAGGCGGCCGCGGATGCCCTCGCACCGTCGAGCGGCACGACCGCGCAATCGCAGTCCGGCGACACGGCGAACGGCTCCGGCACGGGCGGATACCAGCACATCCTCGACAACGCGGGCGGCGGCACGGCCGACTCCGAGACGAACGCGCGCATCGCGCCGTCGCTGAACGGCGCATCCGGTTCCGTGCAGGGCGCAGCCCCCAGCAGCGACCTGGTGAACAAGCAGTTCGACTCGCCGCAGGTGCCGGGCAGCACGACGAGCGAGATCGGCACGGGAGCCGTCATCGTCATCGGCGGGAGCCTGCACATGCGGGCGAACGAGCAGAACTCCTACCTCGGCGTCGTCGGCACCGTGGCAGGCGGCGTGGTCGCGGCCGGCGGCTCCGTCGCGATCGCCAACCTCACCAGCAGCACGGATGCCGGCATCGCGGCGGGTGCATCGGTCACGGCGGGCGGCGACGTCAGCGTGCAGTCCGTCGTCACGGAGAACGACCTCGGCGTGGCGTTCTCCGGCCAGGCCGGCCTCGTCAGCGTCGGGGCGCAGGTCGTCGTCATCACGAGCCACGCCTCGCAGAACGCGCACATCGACTCCGGCGTCGTCATCCCGACCGCGGGTGGAACGGTCGATGTCGAGGCGCAGGCGTACCGCACCGTGAACCCGCTCGCGATCGGCCTCGCGGTCGGAGCCGGCGCGGTCGGCGCCGCCGTCGCCGACGCCGAGGTCGACGGAGACACCACGGCCACGATCGGCAATGTCACCATCGGCGGCCAAGCCCCGGCGGGCGGTGTGACGATGCTGGCTCAATCGGTCATCACCGTTCCCACCCAGGCGTTCTCGGTGCAGGGCGGCATCGGCGTCGGCATCACGGGAGCCGGCGCGATCGCCCACCTCAGCGGAGCGACCACGGCGACCTTCAGCGGACACGCCACGCTCGTCGGTGGGCTGTCCGTCGCAGCCGAGGGCACCAACACCACCTCCGCCAGCACCCTCGGCGTGTCGACCGGCACCATCGCGGCCGGCATCATGGTCGTCGTCGCACGTGACGATCGCACCACGGTGGCAAGCGTGAGCAAGGGATCCAGCGTGAGCGGCGGAGGCACGGTCGCCGTGTCGGCCACGTCGGCCAACCACGCCTCGGTGCTCGCCCAGGGCGGCACGTTCAGCGGCATCGGCGTCACGCTGATGCTGCCGATCGCCCTGGTCACGGGCACGACCGAGGCGCATCTCGACGG
The DNA here is from genome assembly GCF_007859675.1 of Humibacter ginsenosidimutans. Taxonomy (GTDB): domain Bacteria; phylum Actinomycetota; class Actinomycetes; order Actinomycetales; family Microbacteriaceae; genus Humibacter; species Humibacter ginsenosidimutans. The sequence goes on along the minus strand of NZ_CP042305.1, from coordinate 1,918,789 downwards.
CCAGGTCACGGCATCCGGCGCCATCGCGGTGTCGGCCGCCGGGCAGAACCAGGCGAGCGCAGAGGCCGATGTGCTGAACATCGCGCTGCTCGGCGGCGGACAGGGCACCTTCCCGGTCGCGCATGTGGAGCAGAGCGCGCAGGTGCTGGCGAGCGTCGGGGCATCGGCGAGCGTGCACTCGGCAGGACTCGTCTCGGTGAAGGCAGGCACGACGATCGACTCCGCCGGCCACGGAGACTACGCCTTCGCGAAGGTGCTCGGTGGAGGCGGCGGTTTCATCAACGCCGGTGTGTACACCGCGGATGCCGAACTGCTCGCCCCCGTGACAGCCGAGCTGCGCACCACGGTCGCCTCCTCCGGCGGGGTCTCCGTGACGGCCGACTCCACCAGCGATGCGAACGCCAGCACGAAGGTCGGCTCCATGTCGTTCGCCGGCGTCAGCCTCGCCGGGGTGGTCGCCGAGATCGCGAGCAGTGCGGCCACCACCGCCGTCGTCACGGGAGGCACCATCACCTCCACTGGAAAGGTGACAGTCTCCGCCACTGCGGCGAACACCTCGACCGTCGACACGGAGGTGGGCAGCATCGGCGCGTTCACGCTGAGCGCCACGCTGCCGTTCGCCCACGTCGAGGCTCCCACCAAGGCCGAGCTCGGCGACTCCGTGCTCGGTGCGAACGGCCTGACGGTGTCGGCGACGGGCGCCAACACGGCGACCGCCGACTCCTCGCTGCTCGGCATCGGCATCCTCTCCGGCTCCATCGGCGGAGCGGATGCCCGCATCACCTCATCGGCGTCCGTCATCGCCGTCGTCGACGCGAGCGCCACCACGGTGAACGCCGGTCCGGGCGCGCTGACCGTGTCGGCGAGTTCCGCGAACCATGCCACGGCGACGCCGTCGCAGCTCTCGGTGGGCGTGATCTCGATCGGGGCGCTCACCCCGACGGCCATCGTGGCAGCGGCGACGAACGCGGAGTTCGACGGTGGCACCACCACCTCGGGCGCCTTCTCCGTCACGGCATCCGGCCAGAACGCGGCTGCTGCAGCGGCGAGCGCCGACAACTTCAGCGTGATCGGCGGCACGGGCGCATTCGCCGACGCCGAGGTTCAGCAGTCGGCGGGCGTCACCGCCACGGTGAGCGGCAGCACGAAGCTCACCGCATCCGGGTTCGTCACGGTCGCCGCGTCGTTGGGCACGGGCGGCGACAGCGCCGACGCCGAGATCACCTCGACAGGCGGCGGCCTCATCCACGGTGGCATCTTCTTCGCCAAGGCACTCGTCGGGGCCGCAGTGACCGCCGCATTCAGCGGTGCGATCCTCGGATCGACCGGCGGAAGCATCCGGGCGTCCGGCAGCAACGCCGCCACGGCGAAGACCGAATCCCTCGGCATCGGGCTGGGCAGCATCACGGGCGCCGCCGTCGACGCCGAGGTGCTCGGCACGGCGTCGACGAGCGCGGGCTACGGGGCAGGCGCGTTCGTCACGTCCGGCAGCGTCACGGTGTCCGCGACGAGCGGCAACACGGCGACGGCGAACACCGACACGCTCGACGGCGGCCTCATCGCGGGCAACGCCAGCGTGCCGATCGCCAGAGTGGCGGCGCCGACGGCGGCGGAGTTCGACGGCCTCCTCACGGGCGGCACGGGACTGGCGGTCTCGGCCACGTCGACGGCAAGCGTGTCATCGACGTCTGGCGCGCGCGCGTTCGGACTGGCGGGAGCATCCGACTCGTCGCCGCAGGCGACCATCACCGCCGGCGTCGTGACGCAGGCGAACATCGGTTCCTCCGCCGTGCTCGACGCACCCAACGCCGTCGTCTCGGTGATCGCCACCGCCACGAACACGGCGCTCGCCAAGGGAGGCTCGACCAACGGCGGCCTCGGCTCCATCTCGAGCGCCAACCCGACGGCCACCGACAATGCCGACACATACGCGCGGATGCTCGGCGCCGCCCACGGCTCGACGGCCTCGGCACCCGGAGCCAAGTCGCTGCAGGTGCTCGCCACCGGCACAGACTCCTCGACGGCGCTGATCAGCGACACGAGCATCGGCGGGCTCTCCGTCGCGAGTGCGGGTGCGAGCGCAACGACGGCGACCACGGTCGAGACCGACCTCGGCAGCTCGGGCAAGCCGATCACGACCGTCGGCGACATCTCGGTCGGTGTCTCCTCGAACCCGGTCTCGATCTCCTCGTCGGAGAGCGAGCACGTCGGCATCGCGCTCGACCTGGCGCACAACTCGGCCACGGTCACGACCGACCCGACAGTGAACCTCTCCATCGGTCAGGGTGCGCAGATCTACGCGGGTGGCACCATCACGGCCACGGCCCAGCAGAACACGCAGGCGCCGCCGTCGTCGAACTCCAGCCAGTTCGACGGATCGAGCGGCGTGAACACCGCCACGAACGTCATCACGCTCAGCGCCCCGCACTCGTTCACCACCGGGAGCACCGTCACCTACAGCGCCCAAGGCGGAACCCCGGTCGGCGGTCTGCACGACGGTCTGAACTACAACGTCATCGTGCTCGGCGACGACACCGTGCAGCTCGGCTCGCTCTTCGACGGTGCCCAGATCGACACCTCGACCGACACGATCGCGTTCGGCACCACGATCGGCGGCAACTTCGTTCCGCTCAATCACAACCTGCACGAGGGTGACATCGTCGTCTATGTCGTGCCGAGCGGGGGAACAGCTGTGCCGGGCCTCATCTCCGGGCACAGCTACCTGGTGCACGTCGTCGATGCCTCGCACATCCAGCTCTTCGACCCCGCCGAGTCGCAGTCCCAGGTCGGGGTCACCGGGTCGAACGTCACGGGCGGCAACACGTTCACCGTCGGCAACGCGTATCGCCCTGGTGACGCCGTCACCTATCACGCGCCCGGCGCGCTGGTCACGTTCTCCAGCCAGCAGGTGAACATCCAGACCGATTCGAACGGCAACCCGGTCATCACGGGCAACCCGCCGAACGTCGTGCCGCAGAGCAACAACACGATCGTGATCCCGAACCACGGTCTCGCGACGGGAGAGGCCGTCGTCTACGAGGGTGCTTCGGACCCGCTCGGCGGCCTCACCAACGGGAACACCTACTACGTCATCGTCGTCAACGCGAACGTCATCCAGCTCGCCGCGACGCAATGCGAGGCGACAGGCGGCTGCAAGGACGGCGACGACAACGACATCCCGATCACCCCGATCACCCTGACGCCCGACACATCGGCCGCGGGCGAGGCCGTCACGCACGGCCTCTACCTGCCGGGCCAGCAGCCGATCCAAGGGCTGGACGACGGCGGCCGATACTACGTCGTCAGCGCGTCATCCACCGCCTTCCAGGTGTCGAAGACGCCAGGCGGCACCCCGATCCCGCTCAACGGCAGCGGCATCACGGGCATCGGCTACTTCGTCGCGGCACCGATCGGTCTCGGTGCAGGCGGGAGCGCAGGCCAGGAGCTCGTGCTCGACCTCTCGTCGGCCGGCAGCGGAACGCAGAGCATCACGGCGCTCGGCATCTCGGGAACCACGGCGGGCGGGGGCCAGACGTCGACCGCCACCGTGAGCGGTTCCGGCGGCGGGTTCATCTCCTCGTCGAGCGCCACGCCGACCGCGAACGAGACGGCTGTCGTCGCCGTGACGATCGGGGCGGGCGCGTCGCTGAACGCGGGCGGCGACATCACCGTCACCACCGACTCGAACGCCGGAGTCGACTCGGACGCCTCGAACGGCGGCGGCGGTCTCGTGGCCATCGGCAGCGCGGAGGCGACGTCCACCACGAAGACCACCACGACGGTCACCGTGGCCTCCGGCGCAACCCTGACGGCGACCCACAACGTGACGATCGCTCCCGTCACCATCGGCCAGGCGGATGCCTCCAGTGAGTCGGACGCCACCGGTCTCGGCTCCGGGGTGGAGTCCGACGCGGGCGCCACCGTCACGATCACCGCGACGACGAACATCGCGGGCACCATCGTGGCGGGCGACGATGTCGCGATCGGGTCGCAGAGCCAGGCCTACGCCAGCGTCAGCACGCACGCCGAGGCGGGTGGTCTCGGTGCCGACGCCAATGCCGGGCGCTGCGGCGGACCGACCTGCGACATCAACGTCACCGACAACACCACTGTCGATCTGCAGCCGGGCACATCGATCACGGGCGACAACGTCGCCGTCACCTCCGACGTCGCCGACATGACGTTGAACAACCAGAGCTACACGCACGCGAAGGCGGTCGGCGCCGGCTCGAAGGCATCCTCGAACATCGACGTCGGCTCGAACGCCGACCTGCTGATCGAAGACCACACCAAGATCGTCGGCTACGAATCGGTCACGCTGACGGCGGAGCACCAGAACATCCAGCTCATCGCGCACTCGAACGCGAACTGCGGCTGCCTGGGCGGCGACACCGACTCCGACGCGACGAACAACTACCAGAGCACCTCGAACGTGACGGCCGACGCCGGCGCGATCATCCGCACGGCGGCTCTCGACGTGGAGGCTCTGCAGAACGAACTCGGCTGGACCTGGCAGCGCGACCGCAGTGGCGCGGCGTTCGACGGCGGCGGCAGGGGAGGCAGCGACACCAACAACGCGGTCCGCAGCATCGTGTGGAACGCGGACGTCTACCTGCACGCACCCGACCCGCAGCTCGTCGTCGACACCACGGGAAAGATCACCAAGCTCTACGGGGTCACCGTGAAAGACGACCTCGGCAACACGTACTCGCTCGGGTCGGTCATCCCCTCCGGCCGCATCATCGAGGTGCAGAACATCGTGAACACCGGTGGCGCCACCGTGGTCTTCCACGCCAACACGCCTCCCACCCAGCCGAACGGCGCGAGCGCACCGAGCTCGTCGCTCACCGGAACGGCAGGCACGTTCACCGTGCAGAACACGTTCGACTTCGTGCGCCTCTACAACCACTCCAGCCGCTCGATGGTCGTGCACGCCATCGACGTCGCGAACCTCACGGGAACGGCGGCGACGGTGCAGATCGAGGTGAACGGGAGCTCGGCCTTCCGCTTCACCGTCGGCATGCCGATCTTCACGCCGACGGCCGTGGACATCGACGACTACCTCGACGGCGGCGGAACGCCGCAGCTCGTCATCGACGGCGTCATCGACAATCCGATCGGCTCGACGCACGTCGACAACCAGCACGGCGACATCCTCGCGGGTCCCGACTCGCCGCTGATCATCACCAACACGCTCGCGATCTACGCGGACGCGGGCACCATCGGCACCGTGACCACCAGCGGCGGAACACGCGTGCGCACACCGATCCCAGTCGAACTCGTGCAGAGCGACTACCTCGTCGACAACGTCGACCCCACCCGCTTCGTCGCCCTGGTGGCCGATGCGCTCGACGATGTGGTGCTGAACATCACGTCGATCCTGCGCGGCGCGCCCGCGGCGTTCACGCCGACGCTCGGTCCGATCCATGCCGGACACGACATCGACCTCGTGCTGGGCGACAGCCTGCAGGGCGATGACGTGCCGACCATCTCGTCCGACTACATCCAGGTGAATGTCTACAACGCCGACCACGCCGGCACCACATTCCCGCCGACCGGGGCATACAAGACCTACTTCCACCCGGACGGCACGCCGAGCTACGACCTGTCGCTGGTGCTCACCGCATTCGGGACGGTCGACACGCCCATCGACTCGACCTACGTCTTCCCCGACCTGAGCGCAGGCAACGACATCCGCATCGCCCACACCGGCGGCAAGGCCACCCTGAACATCGACGCCACCACCAACGTGGATGCCACGCTCACGGGCGCCGAGTTCCCTGTTCCGTTCTCCACCAGCGACAACGTCGGCGAGATCGACATCGACACCAACGGCTTCATCACCGACACCGAGACCACGGGCGACCTGCGCATCGGCACCATCACGTCGACGAATTCCGACGTGACGCTCACGGCCGCCGACGCCTCCGGCGCCTCCATCTTCGATGTGGATGCCATCCACGACGGCAGCGCACGCGTCACCGGCAACACCATCACGATGGTCGCCCTCTTCGGCGGCATCGGCTACGTGACTCCGGACGCGAACTACCTCGAGATCCACTCGTCGAACGCCGCTCGCGGCAAGGTGCTGGCGGTCGCTCGCGACGGCATCTACCTCACGCAGACCACCGGCGACCTGTACGTCGGCGTCGTCGACTCCCTCACCGGCGATGTCGCGCTGACGAACGCGAACGGCTCCATCCTCGACGACGACCCGACGGCAGCTCTGCAGGTGTCCGGCGCGAACATCGACCTCATCGCGCACAACGGATCGATCGGCGCGACGGGCTCCACGTTCAAGATCGACACCGCAGCCACGGGCCGGCTCTACGCCCTCACCGACCGCACGGCATCCCTGCCGGTCGGCACGAACCCGCCAGCCGACATCGACGTCACCGAGATCGCAGGGCCGCTGACGGTGCTGCGCGCCGAGTCGATGTTCGGCGGCGTGCGACTGGCCGTGCCGTACGACGGCAGCGACGACTCGGATCTCACCATCGTGAACATCGGGGCCACGCTCGACGGTGCCGATCTCGTCGCCCAGGGGCGCATCGTGGCGGCGAACGCGGTGCTGCTGCAGGTCGGCGACGATCTCAGCGAGCCGGCGGGGGCGGTCATCCAGGGCGCAACCGTCACGATCGTGGCCGAGTACGGTCAGAGCCCGGCGTCGCCCATCGGCTCCACCCTCTACTTCGGCGGCACGCTCACCGGGGCGCCCGCCGAGGTCTTCGGCGGCGCGGGCGACGACACGTTCGTCTTCGACCACACCTACCTGGGCGGACAGACGGACGTCTACGGCGGGCCGAGCGCGACGGCATCCGCCCCCGACGGCGACGACACGTTCGTCGTCGACCACCTGCAGACCATGACCACGACGCACCTCGACACCTCAGGGGACGCCTACGACGGCCAGCAGGTGCGCGACACCCTGCACCTCGACGGCGAGCTGGGCGACAACACCTACGTGATCACCACCTGGGGCAGCGTCGACCCGTTGAACCACGACTACCGCATCGAGGTGCTCGACACGGGCGCTCGCGGCGGACTCAACACGCTCACGGTCAACGGGTCGGACGGACCCGATGTGTTCCTGCTGCGCGGGGCATCCATCATCCCCGACCAGCCGCAGGCCCAGCAGCCCGCGTTCGTCGCCCTGCTGCACTCGTCCACCGCGGCGGAGCGCATCGACTACGACGACCACATCAACTCACGGCTCACCGTGAACGGGCTCGGCGGCGACGACGTGTTCGCCGTCGACGACAACAGCGCCATCACCACGCTCAACGGCGGAGACGGCAACGACACGTTCCTCATCGGTCAGCTCTACGCGACGCCGAGGGTTGCGCCGGCCGTGCACCCGGAGGATGCCTTCAGCACCATCCTCACGAGTGACGGCTACGTGAGCCCCGGCATCAGCTTCCCGACCACCATCTACGGCGGCGCGGGCAACGACACCTTCATCGTGAACCACAACCTCGCCGAGCTCCGGCTCGAGGCGGGCAGCGGCAACGACTCGTTCGTGTTCCGCACGCTGATGGCAGGCACGGCGTTCCTCGCCGACGGGTACGTCACCGTCGACGGCGGCACGGGCGCCAGCACGGTGAACATCCAGGTCCTCGGCGGTCTCGGCCACGTCTCCTCGAACATCAACGGAGCAAGCGGCGACGGACTGAACCTGCTGCTGCGCAGCTTCCGCTCTGCGCCGAGCCGCACGCACCTCGGCCCCATCGTGTCCGCGCCGTACCTGCTGCCCGACGAAGACCCCGTCGTGTTCCCGGTCATCCCCGTCGTCGACCCGGTCGCAGGCGACGGCCAGGTGATCGTCACGGAGACCGGCGGTCGCACGATCGTCCTGCCGACGGGTCAGACCGAAGACAGCTACACGATCCAGCTGGCGACGGCACCGACCGCCGATGTCTACATCACCATCTCGGTGGCCTACGGCCCCGGCGCGCCCTACGCGCTGGTCTCACTCGACGGCGTCACGTTCGCGCCGACGGTGATGCTGATCATCCCCGCCGGCGACATGAGCCAGCACACCGTCTACGTGCAGTACGCGACGGGCGCGGTGCTCGATCCGTCCGAGATCGTCGAGACCATCAGCCACTCCAGCGAGAGCGACGATCCCGCGTACGAGCACGCGAGCATCCGCAACGTCTACGTCAACCTGCAGCCGCCGCAGGTCATCCCCGCACCGCCGCACGGCGGCGCGAACGGCACGAACGGCGGCGCCTCAGCGGGTGGTTCCACGTCGTCGGCGAGCGGCTCCGGCCTCGCGCCGACCGGATCGGATGCCGCGCCGCAGCTGGCCCTCGCGGCCATCGCGCTGCTCGCCGGACTGCTTCTCCTGCTCCGTCGTCGTCGCCGCGCCTGACCGCGGGCATCGCTCGGCCATCGGGCGAGGCCGTGCGAGCCCGGTCACCGCAGGTACTGCGCGATGCCCTCTCCGAACGACCAGTCCTCGAGCTCGTTCTCGATCAGCACGATCGTCACGTTGCGGGGCTCGACACCCGCGGCGGACGCCTTCGCGGCGACGGCCGCGTAGAACGCCTTCTTCTGCTCGACGGTGCGGCCGGAGCGCAGCACGACCTGCACGATGACCGCGTGCTCGTCACGGCTCACGCCGACGTACCCCGGATCGGCGATGACGCGGGATGCCCCGCTGCTGAGCACCTGGAAGTGGTCGTCGGTCGGAATGCCGATCGCCTCCACGAGCGCGTCGTGCACGGCCTGTCCGAGACGCTCGAGCAGGTCGAGGGGCGCGTCGGTGCTGTCGATTCGTACGAGTGGCATGAGGCAACCGTAGCGACGAAGCCCCCGGCCGGTGCCGCTTTCGTCCAGCGGTCGCATAGCATCCGCTCCACTAGTGTCGATTTCATGACTGTCGCTTGGAGCCGCAAGATCGTGGCGTCCGTTCTCACCGGTTTCCTCGTCGCGCTTCTGGTGCACATCGGAACCGTTGTTCTCAGCAACGAGGCATTCCTCGGCGCGCAGAGCGCCGGCTGGGCGGCAGTGGTGTTCTTCAGCGGCTTCTTCACGCTCGCGTCGGTGTTCACCTTCGTGTTGCTGGCCGTCGCCGCGTTGTTCGACGTCCTGACGACCTGGTGGGGCGCGCTCATCACCGGTCTTGTCACCGGCGTCATCGCCACGGCGCTCGACACCATGATCTATCTCGTCACCAACTCGCAGAAGCCCGACATCGCGGTGCTCTGGAGCGTCACCGGCGAGCGCAACCTGGTCTACATCCTGCTCGTCACCGTGCTCACGCCCACCTTCGGCCGCTGGCTGTACGGCGCCATCACGCGCTACGACACCGCCGCCGTGCGCGGCCGCAGGGTGGCGCTGGTGCGCATCCCGGCCACCAACCTCGCGGAGGGCATCGTCTCGAACATCGAGCGGGTGCCCGTCGACACGGCCAAGGCCGACGAGCAGTGGGATGCCTACGTCGCCGCGCTTTCGGAGAACGGCTGGGAGACGGTGGAGGTCGCCTCCGCCGAGGTGCTGCCCGACTCGGTCTTCGTCGAAGACACCGCCGTCGTGTTCGACGACATCGCCGTCATCACCCACCCGGGCGCCGAGCAGCGACGCGGCGAGACCCCCGGCACGGAGGCGACGCTCACCGAGCTCGGACTGCCGATCGAGCGCATCCAGGAACCGGGAACGCTCGAGGGCGGCGATGTACTGCACGTCGGCTCGACCCTGTACGTGGGTCGCAGCGAGCGCACGAATGCCGAAGGCGTCCGCCAGTTGCGGGCGATCGCAGCCGAGCACGGCCATTCGGTCGTCGCGGTGCCCGTGAAGGGTGCGCTGCACCTCAAGTCCGTCGTCACCGCGCTGCCCGACGGAACCGTCATCGGCAATGCCGACCTCATCGCCGACACCAGCGTCTTCACGCGGTTCATCCCGGTGCCGGAGCCCAGCGGCGTCGCCGTGGTGGCGCTGTCGGCCGACACGGTGCTGCTGGCGGCATCCGCCCCCAAGACGGCGGAGCTGCTCGGCGACCTCGGCTACCGCGTGGTCACCGTCGACATCTCGGAGTTCGAGAAGCTCGAGGGCTGCGTCACCTGCCTGAGCATCCTCGTCGGCTGAGCATCCTGGTCGGCTGATCCGGCCACGCCCGTTCCGAAGAGCGGAGTGATCGCGCTCTCGGCACGAATACCGGAGAATCTCGCCGCCCTTCGTCGTCGACTCCGGTTTTCGTGACGCCGAAACCGGCGATGATCGATGCCGCACGGGCGCACGGTGGCAGGATGGTGGGGTCCCGCTCATGAGGCGGGATCTTTCGCCCGACGCCCACCCGTGCTCGCGGCCGTGACCCAAGGAGACACCGATGTCTGTCATGCCCTCTCTCGATTCGATCGGCACCGATCTGCCGCACGAGAAGCTGTCGATCCAGAAGGGGGAGCGCAGCGGGCTGACCATCAGCATCGCGGTGCACTCCACCAAGCTGGGCCAGGCGCTGGGCGGCTGCCGTCTGTGGACCTACGACACCTGGACCGACGCCGTCTACGACTCGCTGCGCCTGTCAGAGGGCATGACCTACAAGAACGCCGCGGCCGGGCTGCAGCGTGGCGGCGGCAAGACCGTCATCTACCTTCCGCGCGGCACGCAGCTGACGGCAGAGCGACGCCGTGACGTCATGCTCGATCTCGGCGACGCCATCCAGAGTCTGGGCGGCGCCTACATGACGGCGGAAGACGTCGGCACCAGCGCCGACGACATGGCGGTCGTGGCCGAGCGCACCCGCGACGTGTGCGGACTTCCCTCCGACAAGGGCGGTGTGGGGGAGCCGAGCGACGCGACGGCGCAGGGGGTGTACGCGGGCATCCTCGCCACCCTGGATGCCGCGTTCGGCGACCGCACGGTCGCGGGCCGCCGCTTCACCGTCGTCGGCCTCGGGCACGTCGGATCGCTGCTGGCGACGCGGCTCGCCGGCGACGGCGCCGTGCTCACTGTCACCGACGTCAACCCCGCCAAGCGGGAGGTGGCGGCCGCGCTCGGCGCGCAATGGACGGAGCCCGACGAGGCCGTGCGCGTGCGCGGCGACGTGCTCGTTCCCGCCGGGGTGGGCGGCATCCTCACCGCCGACGTCATCGACTCGCTCCAGGTGAAGGCCGTCGTCGGACCCGCGAACAACCAACTCGCCGAGCGGAGCGGCGCCGACCTGTTGCGCGAGCGCGGCATCGCCTGGGCGCCCGACTTCGTGGTGAACGCCGGCGGCGTGATCTTCCTCGACACGCTGACCAGGCCGGGAGCATCAGCCGAGGCCACCCGTGAGCGCGTCGAGCAGATCGGCGACACCGTGGCACAGATCTTCGAGGATGCCCGCTCCGGCGACACCACGACCCTCGCGGCCGCCGAAGCGCTCGCCCTGTCCAGGCTCGACGCGGTCCCCGCCCTGGTCTGAGCCGCTCTTCGCGGCGCCCCGCGGCGTTCGCCGGACGGGACGGATCGCACCCTCGGCCCGGAAACATGCCAGACCGGCATGTTTCCGGGCCTTTGCCATGTCGGCGACCGGAAATCGTGCGTTGCGTCACGCGTCGGGAGAGGTATAGCCTGATCTGCTGTCGTGACTCGTGGTTCGAGCACTGAATCGTTGCACGCGCGCGGCAGACGGAAGATTGGTCGGTACGCGGGGCCTCCATTGTCGGAAGCGTCCCCGAACATGAGGAGGGCATCATGATGACGAAGACCGAGATCACGCGTACGCGTGCGGGATTCGCAGTTCGTGTCGTGCCCGCCGTCCTCGGCACACCGACCGAAACATCCGCGGGGTACGGCAAGCGGCCGGGCGGGATCGCCGGGATCGACGCGGCCGCCCGCCCGATGAGCTGACTGCAGGGGCACCGCCCAGCCCAGCACCACAGCCGATCCGGCACCACCGGACTCCGTCCGGAACTGCGAACGTCCGACCTGTACGGGACCTCTGTCGACTCTTCTCGACGCGACCCCCGCTCGGACCTCTCCGCCCGACAGCACAGCTGTCGCCATCAATCCATCTCGACACGAAACGGTGAACCATGGCTGCCGACAAGGCACACCAGATCCATCCACCCGAACACGAACGCGCACCCTCGGATCCCAAGCGGCTGAGCACGTTCCGCTCCCTCGCGCGCATCCACCCCTTCGCGAAGCCGGCGATGCGGCGCATCTACCTCGGCATGGTCGCGGCGATCGGCGCGTCGATCGTGGCGCTGCTGATCCCGATCGTGCTGCAGGCACTGGTCGACGGCCCGATGAAAGACGGCGACCCCTCGCAGGTCGTGCCCTCCGCGCTGCTCGTGCTGCTGCTCGGCGTCGCGGAGGCGGTCCTCATCTCACTGCGCCGCTGGTTCGTGCTCACGCCCGGCACGAAGGTGGAGGCCGATCTGCGCAACGCGTTCTACGCGAAGCTGCAGGACCTGCCGGTGAGCTTCCACGACGGCTGGCCCTCCGGTCAGCTCCTGAGCCGTGCCGTCAGCGACCTCAACCTGATCCGTCGCTGGCTCAGCTTCGGCTTCGTGCTGCTGTTCGTGAACATCCTCACGATCATCATCGGCTTCGTCGTGTTGATCACCTGGAACTGGCTGCTCGCCGTGATCTTCATGGTGTGCTCCATTCCGCTGTGGATCTACGGCTACGTCTTCGAGAGCCGCTACTCGGTGATCGCCCGGCGCAGCCAGGACCAGGCCGGTGACCTGGCGACGGCCGTCGAGGAGTCGGTGCACGGCATCCGCGTGCTCAAGGCGTTCGGCCGCGGTCGGCACGCCCTGCGCAACTTCGAGAAGCAGGCCGAAGACCTGCGCGGCACGGAGATCGCGAAGGCGAAGGCCATCGCCGGCATCTGGCTGTGGCTGCTGCTGGTGCCCGATGTCGCGTTCGCCGTGTGTCTCGTGGTGGGCGTGTGGCTCGTGTCGACGGGGTCGCTCACAGCAGGCCAGCTGCTCGCGTTCTTCGCGACGGCGACGGTGCTGAGGTTCCCGATCGAGTCGATCGGCTTCCTGCTGTCGATGACCTTCGACACCCGCACGGCCGCCGACCGGTTCTTCGACGTGATGAACACGACCAACGACATCGACGACCCCGCGCAGCCGAAGACCATCGCGAACCCGCAGGGGCGACTCGCGTTCCGCGACGCGCACTTCCGCTATCCGGACACGCCGGACGGCTACCCCGACCTGCTCGACGGCGTCGACCTCGAACTGGAGCCGGGGGAGACCATGGCGCTCGTCGGGCTCACGGGCAGCGGCAAGTCGACGCTGACCGCGCTCACCACGCGTCTCTACGACGTGACGGGCGGCCGGGTCACACTCGACGGCGTCGACATCCGCGACCTCACCAGGGGCGAGCTGCGCACGCACATCGCCATGGCGTTCGAGGATGCCACGCTGTTCTCCGCGTCGGTGCGCGACAACGTGCTGCTCGGCCGTGCCGACCTGGTCGGCGACGATCCGGCGACGAAGACGGCAGCGGATGCCGTCATGACGGAAGCCCTCGAGGTCGCGCAGGCGGGCTTCGCCTACGACCTCCCTGAGGGCGTCGACACGAAGGTGGGCGAAGAGGGACTGAGCCTCTCCGGAGGCCAGCGGCAGCGGCTCGCGCTCGCGCGCGCCGTCGCCGCGAACCCCGAGGTGCTCGTGCTCGACGACCCGTTGTCGGCGCTCGACGTCGACACGGAGGCGCTCGTGGAGGCCGCTCTCAGGCGAGTGCTGGCATCCACCACCGCCCTCATCGTGGCGCATCGTCCGTCGACGGTGATGCTCGCCGACCGGGTCGCTCTGCTCGAGGAGGGACGCATCACGGCGGTGGGGACGCACAGCGAGCTGCTGGCATCCAACGAGCACTACAGGTTCGTCATCTCGAGCCTGGAAGACGACGAAGAAGAAGAGATCATGACGGAGGTGAACGTATGAGCACGGTGACCGTTCAAGGCGTCGCCGGCGAGGAGCGCAACGACTTCTCCAAGGAGGAGTCGCGGCAGATCCGCCGGCGTTCGCTGAGGCTGCTCGGGTCGCTGATGCGGCCGTTGCGCGGCAAGGTGATGTGGGCGCTCGCGGTGATCGTGATCTCCACGCTCGCCCAGGTGATCGGGCCGACGCTGATCGGCATCGGCGTCGACCAGGGGATTTCGGCGCTCACCTCGCAGAACTGGTGGCCGATCGCCCTCACCGGCGCCGCCTACCTGATGACCGGCATCGTGGGTGCGCTGACCGTGTCGTGGTACACGGTGCAGTCGGCGCGCATCAGCCAGGCGATCCTGCTCGATCTGCGCAAGCGGGTGTTCCTGCACACGCAGCGGCTGAGCCTCGAGTTCCACGAGTCGTACACGTCGGGCCGCATCATCTCGCGCCAGACCAGCGATCTCGACTCGATCCGCGAGCTGCTCGACTCCGGCATCAACCAGTTGGTGCAGGGCGTGCTCTACTCCGGGTTCATCGCGGTGTTCATGTTCATCAACGACTGGGTGTCAGGGCTCATCCTGTTCTGCTCTCTTGTGCCGTTGTACTTCTTGACGCGGTGGTTCCAGAAGCGCTCGCAGGTGCTGTTCCGGCACTCGCGTGTCGCCTCCGCGAAGCTCATCGTGCACTTCGTGGAGACCATGACGGGCATCCGCGCCGTCAAGGCGTTCCGCAAGGAGAAGCGCAACGAGAAGGAGTTCGGCGACCTCGTCGAGGACTACCGCGACGTCAACGCGAAGACCATCCAGCTGTTCGGGATCTTCGATCCGGGACTCGTGATGATCGGCAACATCACCGTCGCCGTCGTGCTGCTGGTGGGTGGATTCCGCGTGGCGAGCGGGGCGCTGCCCATCGGTGTGTTGCTGGCCGTGCTGCTCTACACCCGTCGGTTCTTCGACCCGATGGAGGAGATGGCCATGTTCTACAACTCCTACCAGTCGGCCGCGGCAGCGCTCGAGAAGATCTCGGGCGTGCTGGAGGAGGAGCCGAGCGTGCCGGATCCGGTGCGGCCCGTCGACCTGTGGCAGGCGAAGGGCCACGTGAACTTCGACGACGTGACGTTCGCCTACAAGAGCGATCGCGTCATCCTGCCCGAGTTCACGCTCGATGTGCCGGCAGGGCAGACCATCGCGCTCGTCGGCTCGACGGGAGCGGGCAAGTCGACGCTGGCCAAGCTCATCGCGCGGTTCTACGACCCCACGAAGGGCTCGGTCACGCTCGACGGCGTCGACCTGCGCGACCTGCATCCGAAGGACCTGCGCCGCGCGATCGTCATGGTCACGCAGGAGGCGTACCTGTTCTCCGGAACCGTCGCCGACAACATCGCTCTGGGCAAGCCTGACGCCACCGACGACGAGATCCGTGCCGCCGCCGTGGCGGTGGGCGCCGACGAGTTCATCCAGGGACTGCCCGACGGGTACGAGACCGACGTGAACAAGCGCGGCGGTCGCGTCTCGGCGGGTCAGCGACAGCTGATCTCGTTCGCGCGGGCCTTTCTCGCGAACCCGGCGGTGCTCATCCTCGACGAGGCGACGAGCTCGCTCGACATCCCGAGCGAGCGGTTGGTGCAGGATGCCCTGCTCACTCTGCTCAAGGACCGCACGGCCCTGATCATCGCGCACCGTCTGTCCACGGTCGCGATCGCCGATCGGGTGCTGGTGATGGAGCACGGCAAGGTGGTGGAGGACGGCACGCCGGCCGACCTCATCGCCGGCACCGGACGGTTCGCCCAGCTGCACGCCGCCTGGCGCGACTCGCTGGTGTGATGGCGGCTCCCTGACTGCGCCGGCTTGTGACTGCAGCGCCAGGTTTTCCGGCGCGAGCGACACAAGCCGGCGCAGACACGAGTGGCCACGCGGGGGCGTCAGTCGTTGACCGGCGTCCCCGCGCCTGGATAGGCTGAACCGCCGCCGCATCCCACTCGTTCATCGAGGAGCTCTGCGTTGCGCCCGTTCCGAAGCCTCGCCGTGGCCGCCGTCGTGATCGCGGCCGCCGGCATCCTGACCGCCTGCACGTCGCCCGGCGCAGAGACCGCTGCGCACACGGCATCCGCGGCCCCCGATCCTCTTCCGTCCGCCCCGCACCTCACGGGTGCGGCTGCCGCGCTGCCGAAGCACGTGCTCACCGGCTACTGGCAGGACTTCCAGAACAATGCCGAGCCGCTCAAGCTCGCCCAGGTGCCGCGCGCCTACGACCTCGTCGCCGTCGCCTTCGCGTCCGCCGATCCGGCCACACCGGGCGCGGTCACGTTCGCGATCGACGCCGACCTCGCC
The DNA here is from genome assembly GCF_007859675.1 of Humibacter ginsenosidimutans. Taxonomy (GTDB): domain Bacteria; phylum Actinomycetota; class Actinomycetes; order Actinomycetales; family Microbacteriaceae; genus Humibacter; species Humibacter ginsenosidimutans. The sequence continues at coordinate 1,902,579 of NZ_CP042305.1, read as the reverse complement.
CGCGCGGTCGGTGGATACACCGACGCGGACTTCATCGCGGACGTCGCGACGCTGCACGCCAGAGGACAGCACGTCATCCTCTCGGTCGGCGGCGAGCTCGGCAATGTCGCCGTGACCGACGACGCCAGTGCGGCTGCCTTCGCCTCCAGCGTCGAGGCGCTGATGACGAAGTACGGTTTCGACGGCGTCGACATCGACCTGGAGAACGGCATCGACCCCGTGCACCTGGCCAAGGCGATCACGGCGATCGCGGCGGCGAGACCGGGCGCGATCATCACGATGGCGCCGCAGACCGCCGACATGGCCGACGCGGCGGCCCCCTACCTTCAGCTGGCGCTCGCCGTGCGCGACGTGCTCACGATCGTGAACACCCAGTACTACAACTCCGGATCGATGGTCGGCTGCGGCAACGGCGTCTACGAGGCGGGGACGATCGACTTCGCGACGGCGCAGACCTGCGCGCAGGTGCGCGCCGGCCTCGCGCCGCAGCAACTCGGCATCGGGTTTCCCGCCATGCACGCCTCGGCGGACAACGGCTACCTCGATCCCGGCAAGGTCGACAGGGCGCTCACCTGCCTGACCGAGGGCACGGGATGCGGCAACTACGTGCCCAGCACGAGATACCGCGGCCTGCGCGGAGCGATGACCTGGTCGATCAACTGGGATGCCTCGAACGACTACGCCTTTGCGAGATCGGTGTCGAAGCAGCTGCACGCCCTGGACTGACGAAGCCCCGATCAGGCCCCGGCGGTGCCGTGGGCCGTGTCGCCCTCGGCCGTCTCCGCTCCTGCGAGAGCCGAAGCCCGCTCGCGCCTGTCGATGCGCCAGGCCCGGATGCCCGCCACGACCGACGCGATGATGCACACCACGGCGACGGCGTACGTGACCATGCGCACGGCCGGGATCGACGCCGCGAAGTACCCGGCCACGGTGATGCCGACCGCCCACACGAGCGTGCCGACGAGGTTGGCGGTGACGAAGCGCCAGTACCGCATGCCCGCCACACCGGCGATCACCGGCACGAACACGCGCGCCCACGGCACGAAGCGGGCGACGACCACCGACCACCAGCCGAACGTGCGATAGAACCACTCGGTCTTCGCGATCAAAGCCTGTGTCCGGCGCCCGCCGTGCCGCTGAAGGTAGGGCCTGCCGAGCCGGCGGCCGAGCACGAAGGCCACCTGGTCGCCCGCGAACGCGGCTATGCCGGTGCCGAGGGCGAGCACCGCGATGTCGACACCGGATGCCCCTGCCGCCACGATCCCCGACGCGAACAGCAGCGAGTCGCCGGTGATGAACGGCACGAACGCCCCGACGAACAGTGCGGTGCCCACGAGCACGAGGCCCCAGACGACAAGGTAGAACAGCAGCACGCCGGCGTTGCCGATGAGGTCGGCGAGCTGGCCGTCGAGGGCGTTCTGGTGCAGCATGTCGTCAGCTGCCGGGGCGGTATGCGGCACCGAGGTCGTCGAACACCGCCGACGTGAGCTCGAACGCCAGCCCGGCCTCATCGAGGAACCGCTCCACCTGCGCTCCGTCGAACGCGAGGGCGTCGAGCCCGGCGTGGTACTCGCGCTTGAACGGCACGGGCACGATGCCCTCGAAGTGGTAGGCGTCGAGTTGGTCGGCTGTGGCGCCGTAGTGCCGCTGCACGAGCCTGGCGATCGCCTGCCCGCCCGACAGGTCGCCGAGGTAGCGGGTGTAGTGGTGGCCGAGGTATCCGGCGAGGTCGTCTGCCGGGATGCCGCGCAGGTGCGTCACGTAGGCAGTGGTCGCCTGTGACGCGGGATGCTCGAGGTCGCGGTCGACGACGCCGAGGTGGCGCAGGTCGCTGCGGAGGGCATCCACCCTGTCGAGTCGGGGGTCGAGGATGTCAGGGTCGAGCGCGAGATGCCCCCTCGCCTCGAGCGCCTCGTACACGTACGACAGCTGGGCCAGATACGCGGCGTAGGCCCGCAGCGACAGTCGCCCGCCCATCAGGTCGACGATGAACGGTCGGCTCTCGGCGGAGCGGTGCGCGGCCATCGTGCGCTCGCGAACGAGGTCGGCGAGACCCGTCGATGTCGCGGTGAGGTTAGGCATACCTAAGGCTAACAGTCGACGGCTGTCGTCGATCCGTTCGGCGTCCGACGGCTGCCGAGCGTGCCGACTTGCCGCGCACCAGGCGACACGACCTAGTCTTGCCACGTGACGCAGGGACTCGCGGAGCGCGTGCTGGCGGGCGTGCGCGTGCTGCCGCCCGGGTATTTCGCGCTCGTGATGGCCACCGGCATCCTGTCGGTCGGGCTGCACGCCGAGGGGTTCCTCGTCGCTTCCGAGGCGCTGCTGGTGATCGCGGCGATCGCCTATCTGCTGCTCGTCGTGCTCAACGTGTGGCGCATCGTCGCCTACCCGCGCGAGGTGGTGCACGACTTCAGGTCGCCGCAGGTGGCGTTCTTCTTCTACACGTTCGTCGCGGGCACGAACGTGCTCGGCACCCGCCTCGCCGTCGATGGCGACACGCTGCCTGCCGCCGTGCTGCTCGGCCTGTCGTGTCTCGTCTGGCTCGTGCTCGGCTATGCGGTGCCGTGGGCGGTCATCCTCGACCGACGCGGCAAAGAGACGTTGAGCGGCATGAACGGAGCCTGGTTCGTCTGGGCCGTCGCCTGCCAATCCGTCGCCGTACTGTCGGCCACGCTGGAGCCGGAGCTGCCGCCGCTGCGCGCCTTCCTCTCCATCATCGCCTTCGCGTCGTGGAGCGTCGGCATCATCCTCTACGCCATCATCGGCATCACCGTCGTGGTGCGGCTGCTCGTGTACGGCATCACGCCGGAGGGCATGGGCCCGCCGTACTGGGTGGCCATGGGCGCCGCCTCCATCACCGTGCTCGCGGGGTCGCACGTGGTGGAGATGAAGGCGACCGCCATGACCGCGGTGACCACGAGCCTGGCGGCCGGGGGATCCGTGGTGTTCTGGTCGTTCGCCACCTGGCTCATCCCGGTGCTCGTCGCCGTCGGATGGTGGCGGCACGTGACGCACAAGGTGCCGCTGCGCTACGAGCCCGCGTTGTGGAGCATCGTGTTCCCGCTCGGCATGTACGCCGTGTGCGGCATCAACCTCGGAGAGGCGGATGCCCTCCCCGTCGTGGCCTGGACGGGCCGCATCTTCTTGTGGCTGGCTCTCGCCGCCTGGCTGGTCGTGTTCATCGCGACGTGCGTGCACCTCGTGCGGAGCATGAGGCGCACGCACGTCGACGACATCAGCCGCGCGCCCGTCGACGGCGCGTGACGAGCACGCTCGCCGCGCCCGCGGCGAGCAGCAGCAGGGCGATCGCGATCGGCGACCAGAGGTCGCTTCCGGTGCTCGCCAGGCTGCCGGAGCCCGACCCGCCGGCCGCGGCCGAGGCTGCGCTGACCGTGATGGCCCTGGTGGCGACGACCTCGCCATTGACTGATGCCTGCAGCTGGTGGGCGCCAGCGGCGAAGTCCGCAGGAACCGTCGCGGTCAGCGAGCCGTCGCCGGAGGCATCCGTCTTCAGCGTGCCCAGCTTCAGCGGGGACGAGTGCAGCACCAGCGTCACCGGGGTGTCGGCGGGGAAGCCGTGCGCCTTCACGGTCAGTGCGGTGCCCGCCTTGACCGTCGACGGGGCGTCGAGCGACGGTGTCGTCGTTACGGGGGTGGTTCCGCCGCTCATGAACTCGGCGAGGCTCAGCGTCTGCGCGGCGACCGACGTCACGGCGCCGTTCGTCGTGGACTTCGCGTCCCAGCTGCGCCCCGGGGTCGTCGCCGCCGAGTCGTCGCCGACTCCCAGCACCAGACCGCTGTAGCGGTTGACGAGGCGCACCGACCCGGTGGCGTCACCCGTCTTGGCCGAGGTGTTCGGCAGCACGAACCACTGCTGTCCGACGCCTGCGTCGCCCTTGTCCGTGAGGGTGAGGGCGGTGCCCCATGCTCGGGTGGCCGGCTTCGACGACGCGACGCCGAGCAGTGCTCCTGCCTGGTCGGAGATGGTGTACGCGCCGTCACCCGTCGCGGCGAAAGTCCATGCGCCGTTCGCCTTGTCCGAGGTCGTGGCCGAGGAGACCGACGTGCCGTCGGCGTTCACAGTGAGCACGTGCTTGTCGCCGTTCGCGATGGAGTACAGCTTCGACGTGTCGACCGCGTCGGCCGGCGAGTCGCCGTCGATCGTGATGTTGGCGAACTCGGCGTACGACCCGTTCATGCAGCCGAACGAGCAGTACGAGCGGAAGCTCTTGCCCACGACCGCCGTGTTCGTCTTGTTCGCGGGGTCGAGGAACCAGCGGTACCACGATGCGGTCTGGTAGTCCTTGCCCGTGTCGCCGAGCTTGAACCACTTCTGAGTCGCGAGGTTCTTCGTCGCGTAGAACTCCTGCGGCGCGGTGCCCGACTGGTCGGGGTTCTGCGGTTCGCCGATGTAGAGACCGAGATAGGCGTCATAGGTGACGTCCATCACGAACAGGGGCGACGTCGCCGGCATCTGACCGTTCTTGATCTGCTGCGATGCGGAGCCTGCCGTGTTCGGGTTGTACTCCTTGTCGGGTGCGGTGTATCCCGTCGGGGAGTCGTCGGTGACGGGAGTCATGTTGCTCTCCTTGCCGCCGATGCCCGGCTGCGTCCAGGTGCCGTCGTACCACTTCTCCCAGGAGCCGGTGGCCATCTTGTCGGCGATCGGCGCACGGGCGACGTGCTCGTAGAACGCGACCCAGCCGCCGTTCTTGTTCACGACCCGCGAGCCGTAGAACGCGTAGAAGTACCCGGAGGCGTAGTCCACGTAGAGTCGCGGATCGCCGTCGCCGTAGTAGTAGGTCTGCTGCGGGAACGCGTCGGTGTCACCGCGCGTGGTGCTGTACGGCGAGGTGATCGCGTGACCGGGGATCGTCCAGGTCTTGCCCTGGTCGGTCGAGACCGCGTAGTCGATCGCGTCGTAGTGCAGGCCGTCGCCGAACGGCTGGGGCGTGAACTCGTTGTGCACGAGGCCGTACCAGTCACCGGAATCGGGGTCGACCCACATCTGGGTGATGTCGCAGTAGTTCGGCTGGGTGTAGCTGGAACCCGACGGCGCCTTCGTCGACTCCTTGCCGGTCGGGCTCGAGTTGCAGAAGTTCGTGGTGTCGGGGTTCGTTCCCGAGGCGTTCAGGGCCTGGTCGGGCTTCGCGGTGTCGAGGTTCGTGCCGGTGTACCAGTTCCACTGCCTGATGTCGCCGTTGCTGCCATCGGACTCGTTGTAGTAGTTGGCGTGCGACTCACCGAAGTAGAACGTGCCGTCCTTGTCGATGAACGGGCTCGCCGGGGTGTCGTCCGGGTAGTTCCAGTCGTTCGTGGTGACGGAGTCGGTGGTCACCGTGTATGGACCGGTCTGCGGCGGTGTGGTGGTCACCGGCGTCGTGTCGGAGTCGGTCGAGTAGACGACGAGTTCCGAGGCCGACGCGTTGGCGGAGCCGTTCACCGAGCTGTCGGCCTCGAACCGCACGTAGCGCGCCTTGACCGGCTTCGAGAACGTCACGTACTGGATCTGCGTGTTGCTCGTCGGCTGCTGGAAGGTGGCGGTGCCCGACAGCGTCCAGCCGGATGCCGTCGGATCCTTCGCGACTGTCGCGTCGTCGGTGGTGTACACCTTGGCGTCGGCGATCGGACCGTTGCCCTGCACCTTCACCGAGTAGCCGAGGCCGGTCAGGTCGAACGACCCGCCGACATCGAAGGTGATCCAGTGCGGATACGGAGCGGAGTCCGGCGACCACTCGCTCGCCCACTGCGTCCCGGCGTTCTGATCGAATGCCGATGCCGCGGAACCGTCGCCGGAGTCGTTCTGCTGGGAGTCTTCGCCGACGACGCTGTACTGCGCGTTCGTGATCGGCTTGCCCGCCGGCTGACCGGCGACGGAGTCGGTGGAGTAGACGACGATCTCGGAAGCCGAGGCGTTGGCCGAACCGTTGACGGCGTCGAGCACCTTGAACTCGACGTACCGCGCGGTGACGGGCTTCGAGAACGTCACGTACTGGATCTGCGTGTTGCTCGTCGGCTGCTGGAACGTGGCGGTGCCCGCCTCGACCCATCCGCTGCTGGTGCCGTCCTTTGCCACGGAGGCGTCATCGGTCGTGAGCACCTCCACGTCCTTGGCAGGGCCGTTGCCCTGCACCTTGACCGAGTAGCCGAGCCCGGTCAGGGTATGCTCCGCTCCGATGTCGAAGGTGAGGTAGTGCGGCATCGGGTCGGGGTCGCCGCCGTTGTAGTCCGACGCCCACTGCGTGCTGTAGTCGCCGTCGAAGGCTCCCGCGGCGGTGCCGTCGAGCGACGGCGGTGCCGGGTAAGGGGCCGACTGCGAGTCGACGTCGAGCAGCGTGTACTGCGTGTCGGGAATGGCGTTTCCCGCCGGGGCCGTGGTGTCCGCGTGAGCGGGGGTCACGGCACCGAGCGAGAGTGTCGCCGCGACGACCGCGAGCGTGATGCCGCCCGAGACGGCCGCACGACGCCGGTGCGGATGAGTGGGACTGGGGAGGGCCATGGATCTTCCTCGCTACTTCGTCGGGGCAATGGAGAGCAGGTACACACTAAACCGAAGTTATCGATAACACCAGACCAAATCCCTGCAGGGATGTTTGTGGCAGCGCCACACGGTATCGCTAACACTCAGGAGGCCGGCGCGCTCGTCCATCTCGCCGGCGCCACTCGCAGGGCTGACTCAGACAGAGGGAGTCAGAGACTCATCGCCGTCGCGCGCACGCCGGCGATGACCGGGGAAGTGGTCGGTTTGTGCCGCAACCGTGCACTTTTCAGGCCGGAGGCGGACTGCACGGCCACAGAACGGCCGTGCAGGCGGCGTCGACCTGAAATCGGTACGTGCGCCAGGAGGCGCGACCCGGTCAGGAGGTGCGAACCCGTCAGGCGGGAGCCGACGTGCTCGAGCGCACGATGAGCGACGGCTCGATCGTCTCGGTCTGCGCGGCGGACGACGGATTTTCGATCGCGGCGATGAGCCGCTCCACGGCGCGCTCGCCGATCGACTCGAACGGCTGGGCGACGGTCGTCAGCGACGGCGAGCAGTACTCGGCGAGCGGGATGTCGTCGACACCCACCACGGAGACGTCCTCCGGCACGCGTTTGCCGAGCTCGTGCAGGGCGCGGATCACGCCGAAGGCCATCTCGTCGCTGGCGACGAACACCGCAGTCACGTCGGGGATACGACCCACGATGAGTCCGTTCTGGTATCCGGATGCCGGCGACCAGTCGCCCTGCAGCGCCGGTGGCACGAAACGCCCCTGCTCCTCCAGCGCCTCGCGCCAGCCCTTCGTGCGTCCGCCCACCTCGAGCCAGCTCTCCGGCCCGCTCACGTGCCAGACGGTCTCGTGCCCGAGCGAGAGCAGGTGCTCGGTGGCGAGACGCGCCGCCATGGTCTGGTCGACGGTGACCACGTGCGTGGAGGGCGTGCGCGAGCCGTCGGTGCACACGGTGGGGATGGTGCGCGTGAGGTCCTCGATGCCCTTGTTCACCTGCACGAGGGGAAGGGCGAGGATGATCCCCTCCACGTTGTGCTCCGAGAGCCGGGTCATCGCGTCCTGGATGGCCGTCGAGTCGAGCGACGACACGGTGACGGCGCTCACGGAGTACCCGGCCCGGTGGGCGGCGTGCTCGACGCCCACCGTCACGGCTGACCGCGAGTAGAACATCGTCTCGAACACGACGATGCCGAGCGTGCGGCTGCGCCCGGAGGAGAGCATCCGAGCCGCGTCGTTCTTGCGGTAGCCGAGTTCCTCGACCGCGGCGAGCACTTTGGCCCTGGTGTGCTCCCGCACGTTCGGGTGGCCGCTCAGCGTGCGCGAGACGGTCTGCGCCGACACCCCGGCGAGCCGGGCGACGTCGGCCATTCCCGGCCGGTGCGCGTTGGGGTTCTCGTCCATGCTCGCCTTTCGTCGCTGATCGCGCTGACGTCGTGGGTTATCGATATCGACGAGGGATGCCGTCGGTGCGGCCGCGTCGCGGTCATGTTCGCCGCTGCCAGCCCTGGCAACGATGGTAGAGGATGTCTGATCGGCACGACAGGCGACACCCCTCATCGCGGGGCAGCCTTGCATGAGGCTCAAATGATATGGATATCAACCTATGCCATGATGATCGTCATGCCCCTGCACATGACGCCCGTTCGCGGTGCCGCCCGATGACGATCGACCTGATTCCGACGACGCGTTCGCTGTCATTCCACGAGGGGCGGCTGCTCAGGGACGGGGTGGAGCACCGCGTTCTCTCCGGATCGCTGCACTACTTCCGCGTGCACCCGCAACACTGGAGTGACCGGCTGACGCGACTCGCCGCGATGGGGTTGAACACCGTCGACACCTACGTGCCGTGGAACTTCCACCGCCCGCGTAGTGGCGAGCCCGCACGATTCGACGGCTGGCGCGACGTGGAACGTTTCGTGTCGCTCGCCGGTGAGGCCGGACTCGATGTGATCGTTCGACCCGGGCCCTACATCTGCGCCGAATGGGACAACGGCGGGCTGCCCGCGTGGGTGACCGGCATGCCCGGCATGCAGGTGCGCTCGTCGCATCCCGCCTACCTCGACGCTGTCACGGAGTGGTTCGACGAGCTGATCCCGCGGCTCGTGGCGCTCGAACGCGGGGCGGGTGGTCCGATCGTGGCGTTCCAGGTGGAGAACGAGTACGGCAGCTACGCCGACGACGACGGTTACCTGCGCTGGGTGCACGAGGCGCTGTTGTCGCGCGGCGTCACCGAGCTGCTCTACACCGCCGACGGGCCGACACAGCTCATGCAGGACGCCGGGAGCATCCCCGGGGTGCTCGCCACCGCGACGCTGGGCTCGAAGCCGACGGAGGCGCGCGAACTGCTGAGGTCGCGCCGCGACGGCGAGCCGTTCGTGGTCGCCGAGTTCTGGAACGGCTGGTTCGACCACTGGGGAGAGGCGCACCACACGCGCTCGGCGCAGAGTGCGGCGAGCACGGTGGAGGAGATCCTGGATGCCGGTGGCTCGGTGAGCATCTACATGGCGCACGGCGGCACCAACTTCGGCCTCTCGGCCGGGGCCAATCACGACGGACGGCGGCTGCAGCCCACGATCACCAGCTACGACTCCGACGCGCCCGTCGCGGAGAACGGCGGGCTCACGCCGAAGTTCCACGCCTTGCGCGCACGGCTGCTCGGGCAGGATGCCCCGCCGCTCGACGCGAGCATCGTCGCGCAGCCCGAGACGCTGCCGGCCCGCACCCTGGCCGTCACGAGACGGGGTGCGCTGCTGGCCGCAGCACGCGCGGCATCCGGTGTGCACGGCCTTCGGCCGCCGACCTTCGAGCAGCTCGACCAGCCGTCGGGACTCGTGCTCTACCGCACCGAAGTGCTGCTGCCGGCCGGTGAGCACGTGCTCGCGCTGCACGGCGTGCACGACCGCGCCATCGTGCATCTCGACGGCGAACGCATCGGCGTCGTCGAACACGGCGAAGCCGAGATCGCGATCGCGGGGCCGAGGCGGGTCGCAGGCCTCGAGGTGCTCGTGGAGAACCAGGGCCGCATCAACTACGGGCCGATGCTGGGAGAGGGCAAGGGAATCCTCGGCCACGTGCAGCTCGACCGGCGACTCGTGCTGGGTTGGGAGGCCGTCGGCCTGCCCATCGACACGTGGAACGCCGCGACGCTCGCGGCGGCACGCGACGCGGGGGCGTCGGGCGAGAGCGGCTTCGCCACCGCCGTTCTGCGCGTCGACGAGCCGGCGGACGCCTTTCTCGCCTTTCCCGGCTTCGGCAAGGGCTTCGTCTGGATCGGCGACTTTCTGCTCGGCCGCTATTGGGGAATCGGGCCGCAGCAGACGCTGTATGTGCCTGGCCCCCTGCTCGAGCGGGGAGACAACCTCCTCACCGTGCTCGAGCTCGACGCGTTCGGCGACGCGATCGAGGTGCGCGAGGCACCGGAGCTCGGGCCGACCGAGGAGTACATCGAGGAGTTCTGAGGGTCAGGCGAGCTCGGGGGACCAGCGGGCGGCCGTGAGGTCGATGCGATATTCGGTGGCGGCATCCTCACGGCTCGCCCGCTCGGCGCTCATGCCGCGCAACGGTGTGCCCTCGTCGAGATAGTGCTCGAGCGCTCTTCCCTCGTGGCAGGCCGGCGGTGCGCCGGACGCGCGGATGACGCGCCACCACGGCACGTCATCGCCGTATCTGGCCATGACCTGCCCCACGACGCGTGCGCCGCGCGAGCCCAGCACGGCGGCGACCTGCCCGTACGTCATGACGTGGCCGGAAGGGATGTCGGCCACCACCTCGAGCACGGCCTCGACGAAACCCTCTGACGGGCCCGGCCGTCGGCCGCCTGGCATGGGGGTCAGAGGTCCATCGCGCCGATGACTTCGCCGTACTGCGTCTCGCCGATCGCGCTGAAGCCGGCGCGCAGGAAGAACTCCTGCGGTCCGAGCTCGCCGAGCTCCCAGATGACGTAGAGGCGGTCGATGCCGCGCCGACGGGCTTCGTCCGCGAGGGCGTTCACGGCGAAGCTGCCGATGCCGCGGCCCTGGTCTTCGGCGTCGACGTTGATGCGCCAGAGGATGGAGCGGAACTCATCGTCGGCATCCTGGTCGAAGCTGCCCATCACGAAGCCCACGACCTCGTCGCCGTCGACGACGACGCGCTGCCAGGTCATGCTGGGGTCGTTGACCGCTGCGGCCGCCGAGTACGAGACCGGGGTGATGAACTGCTCCTGACCGGGCTTCAGCGTCAGGGCGTTCGCCGCCGAGATGTTCGCGGCGGACAGTTCCTCGAGTCGCAGCTCAGCCATGCAGACAGAGTATCCTGGCCCCCCGACGCACCGATAGTGGAGGTGGGGATGCTCGGGCCGCGCAAGGCCGATCCATCGCCGGATGACAGCCCGCCGCCGACATCCGTTCCCGCCTCCCGGCGGCTCGCCGACGACTTGCGTCACCGAGTGCTCGACGGCGACTTCGGCGCGGCCGGGCGGCTGCCCTCCGAGACGTCGCTCGCGCTCGAGTACGGCGTGACAAGGGCGAGGATGCGCGGTGCGCTCGCACAGCTGGCCAGGCAGTCCCTCATCGTCTCGCGACCGCGAGAGGGCTGGCACGTGCGCGCGGGACATCGCACGCAGGACTTCGAGCGCATGCTCTCGTTCGCGCAGTGGGCCTCGGCGGGCGGACGCCAGGCGGGCGGTCGCATCACGGGCAGGCAGCGACGTGCGGCGGATGCCAGGGAGGCTCGCCTGCTCGGCATGCGCCTCGGTGAACCGCTCAGCCGTTTCACGAGAGTGCGCACTCTCGACGGGCGGGTGGTGATGGTCGAGCGCTCCACCTGGGCGCCGTGGCTCGCGAACGTGATCGACGCGATGCCCGACGACGTGGCATCCACCACCTCGGCGCTCGCGGATGCCGGCATCCACGTGTCGTCGGGCACGCACCGCATCGAGGCCGTCGCGGCCTCGAGCGACGACGCCGAGCTGCTCGGCGTTCGGCGGTCCAGCCCCTTGCTGCAGGTCACGAGGATCACCACGACGAGCGACGGCCGCATCGTCGAGCTCGGTGTCGACCGCTACCGCGCCGGCGTCATCGCGTTCGAGGTCGCGGCGGGGGAGAGCGTCCGAACGCTCAGTTGAGCGGGCGCGTGCGCCCGGAGTCGCCCAGTGTGCACAGTCGGCGCACGGATCGCGCCGATCCGGCGCGTCGGAGACGCGTGGACCGCTCGCGTTCACCGCCTGTTCGCCCGGCTTTGCTCGGCTGACTGCCGTCACCAGACCTTCGAGCCGAGGAACACGATGTCGAGCGAGCCCACCCCCTTCACCCCCGATCCCTACGAGCGCACGAGGACCGTGCCGGACTCCGTGCTGAAGTCGGGTCTCTCACGCCGCGGGATGCTCCAGGCGATGGGCCTGCTCGGCGGGGCGATGGCGCTCGGCGGGGCGCAGGCCGCCATGGCACGGCCTGCGTCGGCGCGTGCCGCCGCCGCAGCGCTCCCCGACGGGTTCAAGGGCGACATCAGCGACGTGAAGCACGTGGTCATCCTCATTCAGGAGAACCGTGCGTTCGACCACTACTACGGCGCGCTGCCCGGTGTGCGCGGGTTCGACGACAAGCAGGCGCTGCGGTTCCCGAACGGCACCGACGTGTTCTCGCAGCCGAACGGCACCGCCGTGGTCAAGCCCACGCGGGTGACGACAGTGGCGGGCACCACGACGGGCCTCGACCACTCCTACTCGGGCGGACTGTCGGCATGGTCGACAGGCAGGTACAACAACTGGGTCGGCTCGAAGGGCGCCGCCACGATGCAGTACGTGACGGGCGAGGAGATCCCGTGGCAGTGGTCGTTGGCCAGCGCCTACACCATCTGCGACAACTGGCACTGCTCCCTGATGGGACCGACCACGCCGAACCGCCTGTACCACTGGACCGGCACGTCGAACGGTGTGACCGACAACGGCGGCGAGTCCAACGGCACGCGCACCTGGCAGACGTACCCCGAGGTGCTGCAGGCCGCCGGCGTCTCGTGGCGCACCTACGTCGACAACAGCAACAACGGCAGCAGCTGGGTGGGCGACTACACCGACAACCCCATCCGCGGGTTCGCCGCCTTCACGACCTCGGGCTCCACGGCCACCGACGTCGCCAACCGGGCGGATGCCGTCAAGAACGCGCCGGGCACCGGTCTCGTCTGGCGGGCCGGATCCGAGCCGTACGCCGCCAGCGGGGCCGCCAACAACGACAGCGACGCCAACCTGGATGCCGTGCTCGCCGACTTCATCGCGGCCTGCCAGCCGCAAGCAGAGCACCCGCTGCCGCAGGTCTCGTGGATCGTCGCGCCGTACGGGTGGTGCGAGCATCCCTCCGCCAACCCCGAGCACGGTGCGCACTTCAGCAACAAGGTCATCCAGACGCTGCAGTCCAACGAGGAGCTGTGGAAGAGCACGTTGCTGATCATGACGTTCGACGAGAACGACGGATACTTCGACCACGTGCTTCCGCCGTACGCGGAGGCGGGCACGGCAGGCGAGTACTCGGGCAGCACGCCGCTGGGGTACGGGGCGCGCGTGCCAGGCATCCTCGTCTCTCCGTGGACACGCGGCGGCTGGGTCAGCACCGAGACGTTCGACCACACGTCGATCATCCGCTTCTTGGAGAACTGGACGACCGCCATCGGAACCCCGGCGCTGAGCACGACGATCACGCCGTGGCGCCGAGGCATCAGCGGCGACCTCACGAGCGCGATGGACTTCGCGCACCCGGTGTTCGACACGCCATCGCTGCCCGACACCGAGGCGCTGGTGCAGATCGCCCGCGCGGGAGGCACGATCGGCACCCAGGTGCCCGCCGCCGACAAGTGGGAGGGCGGAACGCTCCAGCACCGTCCGTTGTCCTACCACCCGCACGGCACGTTCGCCGAAGACCGCGCGAGCGGCACGGTGACGGCGAACCTCAGTCTGGTCGGCGGACCCGACGGCAAGGCCGTCAGCCTGCAGGCGTTCCCCGACGCGTACCAGACGTTCTCCAACACACCGCACACCGTGTCGGCGACCAACCCGGCCGCCTATTCGTGGGACGCCACGGCGTACGACGGCAGGTACGCCTTCACCGTCTATGGTCCGGACGGGTTCGTGCGCTCGCACCACGGAACGGTGCTGCCCGCCGGCCAGAACAACGCTGGCGTCCCGCGCGTCGACGTGGATCTCGCAACAGGCACCACGCCGACGGTGCAGCTGGCGCTGCACAACGACGGCCTTCAGCAGGTGCGCTACGTCGTGACCGCGAACGACTTCGAGGGCGGGACGAAGACCGTCTGGGTGCTCCCGGGGCAGACCGTGCGGCTCACCTGGCCGACCAGCGAGGGCTACTACGACATCGCCATCACGGCCGACACCGGCACCGGGTGGCAGCACAGGTATGCGGGCCGCATCGCTCAGCTCTCGGCCTGACCCTGGCATCCTCTCCCTTCCCTCGAACGCACCAGTCACGTCAGCCGGAGATCCCCATGGAATCGTCATCCCCCTCGCCCGACGCGCGTCGCGGCCCCTTCGAATCGTTCGCCGTGCGGCTCAGGTTCCTCATGGCAGGCGCGATCGCACTCGTGCTGATCATCGCGGGCATCAGCCTCGGCTGGGCGCAGTCGGCCGCGGCCGCGACCGCCTACGATCCGGGCGACGCGGTGAAGCCCGTCGCGTCGTACACCTTCGACGGTGACAGCGGCACGACCGTCGTCGACTCGTCGGGCAACGGTCACAACGCCACCTGGGTCAACGGAGTCGCCGGGGGAGGCGTCACTCCCTCGTACACCACGGGCATCTCGGGCAACGCCGCCCACGTGAGCGGCAACAAGAACGTCATCCAGCTGCCGCTGGTCGCGGGCACGACGGATGGCAGTGGCAGTTTCTCGTTCGAGTTCTGGTACTTCCAGAACTCCACCAGCAGCGATGCCGCCGTGTTCGCGAGCGCGAACACGGCCTCGTGCAACAACCCGGGGTTCAGCTACTACAACACCTCGGCGAGCAACTCCACGCTGAAGGCGTGCTGGGGACTGACCCCCGGTGGAACGAAGGAGTACCTCGCCGCGACGACCGGACCGACCAACGGAGCGTGGCACTATCTGGCGGCCGTCGTCGATCGCGGCGCAGGCACGGTCACCACGTACGAGGACGGCACGGCCGTCGACACGTCGAGCTCGATCGGCGCGTCGTCCGCGCTGGCCAAATACGCCTTCACCCTCGGTTCGGAGGGCAGCCTCACCGACACCGGCGACGGTTCGGTCGACGCGCTGTTCGACGACGTGAACTTCTACGACGCGCCGATCACGGCATCCCAGATCGCGGCCGACTACGCCGCGACCAAGCCTGCGACGGGGGCCTCGTACAACGTCGTCTTCGACGGCAACGGGGCGACGGGCGGTGCGACCGCGACCGAGAAGCTGACGACGGGCCTCGCCGCCGGGCTCACGGCGAACGGCTTCACGCGCGCGGGCTACGGCTTCGGCGGCTGGGCGACGAGCCCGAGCGGCCCGATCGCCTTCACCGACGGACAGAGCGTGAAGGACCTCACCTCGACCGACGGAGGCACGGTCACCCTGTACGCGGTCTGGAACCGCATGCGGGCTGCGGGCGACACCGTCGCCCCGATCATCTCCTACGACTTCGAGAACGATTCCGGTTCGACGGTCGTCGACGACTCGGGCAGCGGCTACAACGCAACCTGGTCGGGAACGCCCTCGTACGCAACGGGCGTGTCAGGCAAGTCCGCCTACGTGAACTCGCCCGACGGATCGAAGCAGGGCGTGAACCACATCACGCTGCCGCTCATCGCGGGACGCACCGACGGGTCGGCCGACTTCTCCTACACGTTCTGGCTCAAGGAGGCGTCGTCGAGCTCCGACTCCCCGATCGTCTCCAACCAGGACTTCACGCACTGCTACGACAAGGGCACGACGCTCTACAACACGTCGGGGAGCCCCGGCGTGCTGCGGGCGTGCTTCGGCCAGAACGGCACGTCGACGTCGCAGAACTACCTGCCGAACGTGAGCACCGACTCCGTGATCGGCAGCTGGCATCAGCTGGCCGTGGTGGTCGACAGGTCGGCGGGCACGATGACCACCTACCTCGACGGGCAGCAGAGCGCGAAGAGCACGGCGCTCACGAGCGCGTTCACCCTGACCAGCGGCTATCCGTTCCGCATCGGCTCCGACGGCTCGACGACCGACACCGTCGACGGCTTCGTCAACGCCGACATCGACGACTTCGACTTCTACGACCAGGCGATCAGCGCCGCCCAGGTGCAGAACGACTACTCGGCGACGGCGCCTCCGCCCACCGTCGTGGTCGACGGCTCGAGCGTGCAGAAGGGCTTCGTCTCCGACACGTTCCGAGCCCCGCAGGTGCGAGCCGGCGGCACCGTCGCCCAGCCGCTGAAGGCGCTCTTCAACGGGGGAGCCGCGACATTCTCGAAGGTGTCCGGCGATGAGTGGCTCGACGTCAGCGCCGACGGGGTCGTGAGCGGAACGGCCCCGAGCGCGGCACAGCAGAACCCTGGGACGATCCAGGTGAAGGCGACGGACGGCACGACCACCTCGACCATCACCGTGGAGGTGCCGGTGATCGGTGCGAGGGATGCAGCGCAGCTCGCGACGACCACCTGGAATCTCTGGGACGCGGGCTCGCACACCAGCGATGCGACGTTGAAAGACCTGGCGGTGATCGCAGCCGACGGCCTCGACGTCATCGGCGTGCAGTCCGACGGCGGTCAGGTCGCGACCCAGCTCGCCGCTGCCCTCGGCTGGTACGGCTACGAGGGAGCATCCGGGGTCGGCATCGTCTCGGCCTACCCGTTGTCGGTCGCCGACGCGGTGACCGGTTCCGACGCGGCGCCTGCCACGGCGGTCACGGCTCACGTGCTCGGCACCGACGTGCGGGTGTGGAGCGTGGGGCTCGACGGCGGAGCCTACGGGCCGGATGCCGTCTGCAGCGCGGGCGGGACGGCATTCGCCGCCATCGACGCGGAGAAGGCGACGACGCGCTACGCGCAGGCACAGGCCGTGGTCTCCGAGCTGAAGGACGACGTGAAGCACGCGGGAGACGTGCCCGTCGTCGTGCTCGGCGACCTCCAGTCGCCGTCGGGCGCCGACTGGACGGCCGCGACGTCGTCGTCGCACTGCGACGCGGGGGCCGTGGCCTGGCCCGTACCGGCACTCTTCGCCTCCACAGGGCTGAAGGACTCCTATCGCGTCGCGCACGCCGACCCGGTGACCGACGCGGGCGCGACGTGGCCGCTGTATGGCTCGACGGACTCTGCGGCGTCCGGCGCCCGCGCTGCGCAAGCGGCGGGTTCCGACTCTCAGGAGCGCGTCGACTACGTCGACTACGCAGGCGCACAGCTGAAGGTGCTCGGCTCCAACACTCTCGTGGCCGGGTGGCCGTCGGCGAAGGCCGTCGTCACGCAGGCCTGGACGAGCGACCACCGCGCGGTGGTGACCACGTTCGGCCTGGCCGCCTCGTCTGACGACGGCGGTTCGGGCGGCAGCACCGACACCCCGGGCGGTACGGACGGGGGCGGCACGACCACGCCCGGTGCCGGCGGCGGCACGGGCGCCACGACACCGGTGCCTCAGCCGAGCGGCGCGGCGAACGTCCCTGTCGCGCAGGACGCGGCATCCGGGCTCGCCACGACCGGGTCCGACGTCTGGCTCGCGCTGCTCGTCGGAGGCGTCGCGCTCCTGATCGGAACGGGTCTGGTCGGGGCCAGGATGCTCGTGCGCGCCCGCCGCGCCGACTGACCGGCCGGCGGAGCGGGTCGGCGTCGCTGCTGTCGCGACGCCGACCTTTCCGCAAGCTGTGCGACGCCTCAGAAGGCACGAAGTCGACACGGCGGGAACGCAGGTCTCCGTCGATAGCCTCGGAGGGCCGGGGCGTGGTGTGCCGGCACCAGGGACGAGGAGGAGCGCGGATGCTTGCCCGCAGTGTCGTCGGGCGTCACATGCGCCCTGAGCGGCCTCGCACGAGAGTGATCGTGACGGCGAGCATCGCGATGTTCGTCGTCGGCCTCGCCATCGGAGCAGCCGGCGGCTGGACGGTCGAGCATCACGGCGGAGCACGGCATGTGCTGGCGTCGATCGGTCGAGCTGCGGGGATCGCGGAGCCGGCGACGCCGACGGCCGCGCCGATCGCAGGCGCCGGCACGAGCATCCCCGCGACACAGCACGCGACTCGCACGTCGGTCGCCGCGAATCCCGCGCTCTACGCGTCGTGGGCGCCGCCCGCCGACGTACCGTCCACCGGGGTCCTGCTCGAGGAGCAGATACCCGGCACCGTCTCGCACTTCGCCGCGCGACCCGCTCTGGTCTATCTGCCGCCCGCCGCACTCGTCGCGCATCCGCCGGCGTTGCCGGTGGTCGTGCTGCTCTCCGGCCAGAGCCGCGATGCGTCGCCGGATGACCTCGAGCTCCAGGGCCATCTGAGCACGATGATGGATGCCATCGCGTCGACGAATCGCGGCCTGGCGCCCATCGTGGTCGTGCCGGACCAGCTCGAGACGGGCACGAACAACCCGATGTGCGTCGACGGCCCGCTCGGCAACAGTCGCACGTATCTCACCCGCGACGTGCCGAACTGGATCCGGGCCCACCTCGCCGTGCAGACCGCGGCGTCCGCGTGGACGATCGGCGGCTTCTCGCAGGGCGGAACGTGCGCCATCCAGCTCGGAGCGGGGCTGCCGAACCTGTTCGGCAACATCATCGACGTCTCCGGCGAGCTCGGGCCGACCCTCGGCACGGTCGACACGACGGTGCAGAAGGGGTTCCGTGGAGACTTCTCCGCCTACGAGGCGGCGCAGCCCGGTGCGGAGATGGCCGCACACGGGCGGTACTCCGGCGAACAGACGTACTTCACGGCGGCGCAGCTGGACACCGTCTACGGCCCCGCGATGCCCGTGGTGAGCGCCATGGCCGCGAAGGCGGGGATGAGCGTGACCACCATGGAGATTCCTCACGCACGGCACGACTGGGCCATGGCTTCCGGTGCGATCGCGTCGGGGCTGAGATGGCTGATGCCCCGGATAGGACTGCAGCCGCCGGAAAGAGCGCGGCTCTTCCGACGGCTGCAGTGAGGTTCGATCAGAGCGCGGCGAGCGCCTCGTTGAACGTGGCCGAGGGGCGCATCACGGCGCTCGCCTTGGCCGGGTCCGGCAGGTAGTAGCCGCCCACATCGGCGGGGGAGCCCTGTACGGCGATCAGCTCGTCGACGATCGTCTGCTCGTTCGCGGTGAGGGTCTCGGCGAGCGGGGCGAACGCTGCCGCCAGTGCCGCGTCATCCGTCTGCTTCGCGAGCTCCTGCGCCCAGTACAGGGCGAGGTAGAAGTGCGATCCGCGGTTGTCGATCGTGCCGAGCTTGCGGCCGGGGCTGCGGTCCTCGTCGAGGAACGTCGCCGTGGCGCGGTCGAGGGCGTCGGCGAGCACCTTCGCCGCTGCGTCGTCGGCGAAGTCGGCGTACTTCTCGAAGGCGGGCACCAGCGCGAAGAACTCGCCGAGCGAGTCCCAGCGCAGGTAGTTCTCGGCCAGCAGCTGCTGCACGTGCTTCGGCGCGGAGCCGCCAGCACCGGTCTCGAACAGGCCGCCGCCCGCGATCAGCGGAACGACCGACAGCATCTTGGCCGAGGTGCCGAGCTCGAGGATGGGGAACAGGTCGGTGTTGTAGTCGCGCAGCACGTTGCCGGTGACCGAGATGGTGTCTTCGCCCTTGCGCATGCGCTCCAGCGAGTACTCGGTGGCCAACTCGGGCGCGAGCACCTCGATGGTGAGACCCGTGGTGTCGCCGACCAGGTCGGCGTCGGCGAGGTACGTGCGCACCTTGGCGATGATCTGCGCGTCGTGGCCGCGGGTCTCGTCGAGCCAGAACACGGCGGGGGTGCCCGTGGCGCGGGCGCGGGCGACGGCGAGCTTCACCCAGTCGCGGACCGGGATGTCCTTGGTCTGGCATGCGCGCCAGATGTCGCCGGGCTCCGCCTCGTGCGACAGCAGCACGTCGCCGGCCCTGTTCAGCACCTTGACGGTGCCCGCGACCGGGATCTCGAACGTCTTGTTGTGCGAGCCGTACTCTTCGGCGGCCTGCGCCATGAGGCCCACATTGGCCACAGAACCGATCGTGGCGGGGTTCAGCGGGCCGTTCTTCTTCACGTCCTCGATCACGGTGGCGTAGACGCCGGCGTACGACGAGTCGGGGATGACCGCGAGCGTGTCGTCCTCGAGGCCCTCGCCGTCCCACAGCTTGCCGCCGTTGCGGATGAGCGCGGGCATCGACGCGTCGATGATGACGTCGGAGGGCACGTGCAGGTTCGTGATGCCCTTGTCGGAGTTGACGTACGAGAGGCGGGGGCCGGCGGCCAGGGCCGCATCGATCGCCTCGCGGATCTCGGCGCCGTTCGGGAGGGCATCCAGGCCGGCGAGGATCGCGCCGAGGCCGTCGTTCGCCTTGAGGCCGGCGGCGGCGAGCTCAGCGCCGTACTGCTCGAAGACGTCCTTGAAGTAGGCACGCACCACGTGGCCGAAGATGATCGGGTCGGAGACCTTCATCATGGTCGCCTTGAGGTGGGCGGAGAACAGCACGTCGTCGGCCTTCGCCGTGGCGAGGGCGTTCGCCAGGAACGCGTCGAGGTGGGATGCCGACAGCACCGTCGCGTCGACGATCTCGCCCTCCAGCACCGGCAGCGCCTCGAGCAGCACGTTCTGCTCGCGGTCGGCGGTCTCCAGCACGATCGTGAGCGTGTCGTCGGCCGCCATGGTCACCGACTTCTCGTTGCTCTTGAAGTCGTGCTCGCCCATGGTGGCGACCCGCGTCTTGGAGCCCTCGCCGAACGGCTTGTTGGTGTGCGGGTGCTTCTTGGCGTACGCCTTCACCGATTGGGGCGCGCGACGGTCGGAGTTGCCCTGACGGAGAACCGGGTTGACGACGGATCCGATCACCTTGAAGTACTTGGCCCTGATCTCCGCCTCTTCTTCGGTCGCGGGGGAGTCGGGGTAGTCGGGAACGTCGTAGCCCTTCTCCTGCAGCTCCTTGATCGCGGCCTTCAGCTGCGGGATGGAGGCGGAGATGTTCGGCAGCTTGACGATGTTGGCGGCCGGCGACTCCGTCAGCTCGCCGAGCTCCGCCAGAGCGTCGTCCGCGAGGTCGAACTGCGCGAGGATGCGACCGGCCACCGAGATGTCGCGGGTCTCGAACTCGACGCCCGCCTTCTTCGCGTACGCGGAGACGATCGGAAGGAAGGAATAGGTCGCCAGCAGCGGCGCCTCGTCTGTGTGGGTGTAGATGATCTTGGCCATCGCGCTCTGCACGCTCCTATCGGCGGAAATCGGCGGGAAATAATCTTGACGTCAAGATAAATTGTCTCGCTTCGACGATACCCGACGGGCGGCCGTGACCGAAACGCGCGATGGCCCCCGCGCGGTGCGCGGGGGCCATCGGCGGCTGCGTGTCAGTCGGGCGTCACCGTGTGGAGTCCGACCGTCTGCTACTTGCCGCCGCAGACCTTCGCCACGGCATCCGCGGCGTTCTGCAGTGCTGTGGCGTCGTCGGTGATGGCGCTCGCGTCGGCGGTCTGCGGGTCGTTCGCGTAGGCCTTGAAGTCGGTCGTGAACTTCTTGTAGGCGGTCGACATGCCCTCCGCCTTGGCCTTCACGCCCGGGTCGCCGATCTTCTTGACGGCGGCGTCGAACGTGTCTGCGGCCTTGTCCAGCTTCTCGGCGGCGGCCTTCGGGTCGCTCGTCGCGTTGGAGACGGCGGAGGAGGCCGAGCTCTCAAGGGTGTTGCCCGCCTTCGCCAGCGCGGCGCATCCTGCCGCCTTGCTGAGTCCCGCTGCTGCGCTGCAGCCGCTGAGGGCGCCCGTGGCGAGAACCGCGGCGATGGCGATGGTTGCGATACGGCGTCGAGTGTTCACTGTGTCCTTTCCCCCCCACCGGACCACCCGGCGGATTCTGGCGCCCGCCTTCGGGCCCAGAACACCCTATCGGTACACCGTGCACCGACTGTGGATGCACCGAGCGACGAAAACGTGAAAGTTCGCCGCTCGCCCCCTGCCCGCTGAGGGCTCAGGCGATCTCGTCGAGATCGCGAGAAGCCGGGAGTCTTCGCCGTCGCCGCGTCGCTCTGGCGATAGTCTCGACAGACGCGCCGGCCGGCGTGGCACGGGTATGACGGGATGACGATGCGTGCGGGAAGCAATCTTCCTGCCGTCGGGGGCTACAACCAGGCGGTGATCCTCGACGCGGTCCGACGTGCCACAGAGGGCGTCAGTCGCATCGAGGTCGCCACGAGCACCGGGCTGTCGGCGCAGACCGTGACGAACATCGTGCGCAGGCTCATCCACGACGGGCTCGTCATGGAGGCGGGCACCCGCGGCAACGGTGTCGGCAAACCGCGCACGATCCTGCGGCTGGAGCCCGGCGGACGATTCGCCGTCGGGGTGCACCTCGACCCGTCGGTGATCACTCTCGTGCTGTTGAACCTCGCAGGAGAGGTCGTCGCCCACCGCACGCTGAAGACGACGCCGGAGGCACGCGCCTCGCGCACCGTGGCGCGGATCGCGCGGGCGGTGTCCGAACTGGTCACGCGATCGGGAGTCGACGCCGAGCGGATCATGGGCGTCGGCATCGCGGCTCCCGGACCGATCGACACGGCGACCGGCGTGGTGCTCAATCCGCCCCTGCTGACCGGGTGGCACGACGTTCCCGTTCGTGACGAGCTCGCGGCAGCCCTCGGACTGCCGGTGATCCTGGAGAAAGACGTCACGGCGGCCGTCATCGCCGAGCTGTGGATGGACACGGCGGGCGAGCGCACCGACACGGCGTTCATGTACTGCGGCACCGGCATCGGCCTCGGCGTCATCTCCGGCGGGGAGGTGCTGCGCGGATTCTCCAACAACGCCGGTGATGTCGGCAGCATCATCGTCGGCGACATCTCGTCGGAGGTCGAGGGCGAGGACAGCACCAGCCGCGGGCGACTGGGCTGGGCGCTGTCGCCGCGCCTCATGGTCGACCATGCGATCGAAGACGGCGTCGTCGAGGGGGATGCCGCCACCATGACGATCGCGGAGGTCGCCGCCGCCTACGCGCAGATGCTGCGCTCGGACGACGATCCACGCGTGGCGCGCTTCGTGGATGCCGCGGTCACCGAGATCGCGCGCGCCATGCTGATCCTGGTGAATCTGCTCGACGTCGACCACGTCGTGTTCGGCGGCCCCTACTTCGCGCCGCTCAGCGAAGCCGTGCTCGGTCGCGTCCCCGACCTGGTGATGGGGTCGCCCCTGTACCGCCTGCCCCACGAGGTCACGTTCTCCGAGTCGACCATAGGCGAGGATGTCGCGGCCATCGGCGCCGCTTGTCTCGTGCTCGACGACATCCTGTCGCCTCGTCCGCAGGCGTTCCTCATCGGGCGCTGACGACGGCGCGGGCTCGGCCGCTCCGCAACGTCCACGGTCGGATGCTCGTGCTCCGAACGTGAGTCTGCGGGACGGCCGGGCCCGAATGCGCCGGCCGGATTCAGCCGTCGATGACGTCGAGAACAGGTGCGATGACCTTCTCCCGCGCGCTCTCGTAGGCGGCGAGCAGCATGCCGAGCACCTGGATGCCCTCCACCTCGGTATGCGGAGGTCGGGCCCCGGTCTCCAGACATTGCGCGAAGCATCCGATCTCCGCAGCGAAGGTGTCGACCTCGTCGAAGGTGAACGACTCCTCGCCGCCGTCGCGCAGCCGGTAGCTGATCGTGGTGCCGTCGCTGGTGAGCGACCCGAGCTCGCCGACCACGGAGAACCGCTCCGTGGAGGTCGCCGGCTGATAGGCCCAGCTCGTCACGAGCTGGCCAACGACCCCGTTGTCGAAGCGGATGAGCACCTGCGCGCTGTCCTCGCCCTCCATGAAGGTGAGTCGATGCGTCGAGAGCATCGCCGTCGCCTCAACGGGCTTGGCGCCGGCGAGGTGCAGCATCAGGTAGCTGGGGTGGTATCCGGTGTCGATGAGCTCCCCGCCGCCTGAGGTCGACGCATGCGCGCGCCAGCCCATGTTGGCCGGGTCGAAGTCGTTGTAGAACGAGTCCGTGGTGCGCACCTCGTACACGGTGCCGATCGTGCCGGCCTCCAGTATTTCCTTGGCCTTCGCGACGGCGGGCATGAAGAGCTGATTGTGGGCGCTCATCAGCGTCACGCCGCTCGCGGCGACGGCGTCGTTGACCCTGCGTGCTTCGTCCGGCGTGAGGCAGAGCGGCTTCTCGCACAGCACATTCAGTCCCGCCTCCGCCGCGGCGACGATCGCATCGGCGTGCAGATGGTGCGGGAGGCAGATGTCGACGGCGTCGAGCTCTTCCGTGTGGATCATGTCGCGGTAGTCGGTGTACGCCGTCGCGTCGAGCTCGTCTGCGCGACGCTTCGCGGTCTCCTCGAAGGCATCCGCCACGGCGACGACTCTGATGGAGTCCCGATGCGCGTCGTAGCCGCGGATGTGCGCGCTGGCGATGCCGCCGCCGCCGATCAGTCCGACCTTGATCATGAGTAGTCCTCCGTCTTCGTGCTGATGGCGGCGTTGTTGGCCGCGACGACGAGCCGGGTCAGCTCCACGGCGCGCGCCAGGTTGTCGTCGGCGCGGGTGCCGTGCTGGATGTGCGCCACCCACTGGTCGAACGCGCTCGGCTGATCATCGGGCACCGGAATCAGCCGGGTCTTTTCGCCCTTGACCGCGACGCGCACGTGCTCGTCATGCTCCGCATAGCTGAGCCAGCCGCTCGCGCCGCCGATCTCGATCAGGAACGGGTCGGGCGAGACGACGCCCGCCTCGATCACCCCGATGGCGCCGCCGTCGTAGGTGACGGTGACGACGGCGTTGTCCTCGACCTCGCGCCCGGTGACGTGGGTGTAGGTCGAGGCGATCGTGGCCGGGCGCGAGCCGAGGAAGAGCTGCGTGAGGTAGACGGGATGGCAGCCGAGATCGGCGAGGGCCAGACCGAACGTGATGTCGGCGTCGTAGAACTGCTCGGGAAGCCAGCCCACCACCGCACCGTCGTGCGAGAGTCGCACTCGGCTGTAGTTGACGGTGCCGAGCGATCCGCTCGCGAGCACCTCCTTCACCACCTGGGTGTACCCGTGATAGAGCCTGGGCAACGAGACGATCAGCTTCACGCCGTTCTCGTCGCAGGTGCCGATGATCTCCTCGGCCTCGGCGACCGTCGGGGCGAGCAGCTTCTCGGTGAAGATGTGTTTGCCGGCCCTGGCGGCCTTCACCATGATGTCGCGATGATCCTTCGTCGACGTCGTGACGGTCACGGCGTCGATGTCGTCGCGCGCGAGGAGCGCATCGAGGTCGGGTTCGAAGTCGACGCCGAAACGTGCTGCGCCCGCCCGGCCTCGCTCCTCGTCGTCATCCCAGACCGCGACGAGCTCCGTGTCCGGATGCTGCACGGTGGTCTTCGCGTAGTCGTCTGCGTGCACGTGCCAGAAGCTCAGCACGGCAACTCTGAGCCGGGTCTCGGCCGACATCGTCGTCTCCATTCGTCATCGGTGGAAGAGGTGCACCACTCGTCGGCGCCGTCGTTGCGGGCGCGTTCGCGGGGTGCACTGCAGGCCATCCTGCGCGAGAGTCCGGCAATCAGTCAAATAATTGGATGAATTCGGTCGAGATCGATCCGCTGCTCTCGAGCGAGCCGTGGCAGGCATCCGGTCACCCATCGTCTGGCGGTGCGGATCCGCGCGGAGGGGAGCGCGACCGCCGTCGCTCGGCGCCCAGCGCATCCTCTGATCACGGATTGGTATCGGTGGCTGAGCGTTTGTCTTGACATGTTGACGGCAATAAATGCAAATGATTTACTAACGACGTTCGTGCCGGCGGATCGCCCGGCACCCCTTGCACCATGAGGCAAAGGAGCATCATGAAGAAACGGATCATCTCCGCCATCGCGGTGGGCGTGGTCGCAGCCGCGGCGCTGACCGGTTGCTCGTCGGGCGGCAGCAGCGGTGGAAGCAAGACGATCACGATCGCGTACGAGTCGTACGGCGGCAAGCAGATGCAGAACTACATGTCGCGCATCGCCAAGCAGTTCGACAAGAAGTACCCGGGCTACACGGCCAAGCTCGTTCCGATCCAGGCCGCGGAGAACGACTACTACACGAAGCTCGCTCTGATGAACAAGTCGGGGGCGACCGCGCCCGACGTGCTCTATGAAGACACCTTCCTCATCAAGTCGGATGCCGCTGCCGGCTATCTGGCCCCGCTGGACTCCGAGGTGAAGAAGTGGAGCGACTGGTCGCAGTTCCCGACGAACGCACGCCAGGCGGGCGAGGGCGCTGACGGCAAGCTCTACGGCATCCCGATGGGCACAGACACCCGTGCGCTCTGGTACAACAAGACGGTTCTGCAGAAGGCGGGCGTCTCCGTGCCGTGGCAGCCGAAGACATGGCAGGACATCCTCGACACCGCCAAGAAGATCAAGGCGGCGGAGCCGGGCGTGATCCCGTTCAACATCTATTCCGGCAAGGGAACGGGCGAGGGCTCGACCATGCAGGGCTTCGAGATGCTGCTGTACGGCACGAGCGACAAGCTGACCACGAGCGACGGCAAGTGGGTCGCGGGTTCGAAGGGCTTCAAGGACTCGCTGCAGTTCATCAAGGATGTCTACGGCGGCGGCCTCGGACCGACGGCGCAGCAGGCGCTCGACCCGAACTGGGGCAACCAGACGCCGGCACTGCTCTCCCAGAACAAGCTCGGCATCAGCCTCGACGGTTCGTGGGTCTCGAGCAGCTGGGGCAGCGCGGGAGTCGCGCCCTGGAGCAACTGGAACTCCGTGATGGGCCAGGCCAAGATGCCGACCCAGGACGGCGCAGATCCCGGCGCGACCAGCATGTCAGGCGGCTGGACGCTCGCGATGGGCTCGAAGTCGAAGAACCCGACCGCGGCGTGGAACTTCATCTCGCTTGCGCTCAACAAGTCGAACTCGCTGTACTACGCGACGAGCAACCAGAACATCCCGGTGCGTACCGACGTGGCCAGCGATCCGACCTACGTGAAGTCGAACCCGACGAACGCGTTCTTCGCGAACCTCGTCAAGATCACCAACTTCCGCCCTGCGACCTCGTCGTACCCGGCCGTGTCGAACAACATCCAGGTCGCGATGGAGTCGGTCATGACGGGCCAGCAGACGCCGGCGCAAGCGCAGAAGGTGTTCGACCAGGCGCTTCCGCAGGCCGTCGGCGGCGCGAAGAACGTCGTCACGAAGTAGGCGCACGGTCATGACGTCGCTCACGCAGACAGCCGTGGCGACGGGCGCTCCCGGGCGGGGAGGGGATTCCCCTTCCCGCCCGCACCGTGCCCGTCGAGCATTCGGCCGGACGCTTCCGCTGCTTCCGGCCATGATCATGGTCGCGATCTTCCTGCTCGGGCCGGTGATCGAAGCGTTCTACGGCTCCTTCACCAACATGGCGCTCACGGGCGCCGCCGCGCAGACCACCGAGTTCATCGGGTTCCAGAACTACATCCAGCTGTTTCAGAACCCGGACTTCCTGAAGTCGGTGTGGCTGACGATCCTCTTCGTCGTCGGCAGCGCGATCATCGGGCAGAACGTGCTGGGGCTCGCGCTCGCGATGCTGATGCGCTCGGGTCACAAGGTGGTCTCCGGCATCGTCGGCACCCTCGTGGTGACGTCGTGGGTGGTTCCCGAGGTCGTCGGCGCCTTCTGCGCCTACGCGTTCTTCAACGGAGGCGGCACCCTGAACGCGATTCTCGGGGTCGTCGGCCTGAAGGGGCCCGACTGGCTCTACGTGGTGCCCATGGTCTCGGTCATCCTGGCGAACATCTGGCGCGGAACCGCGTTCTCGATGATGGTCTACTCGGCGGCGATCACCGAGGTGCCGGAGGAGATCACCGAATCGGCGGAGATCGACGGCGCGAGCGGATGGAAGCGGCTGATCTACATCACGCTGCCGATGATCAGGCGCAGCATCTCGACGAACCTCATGCTGACCACGCTGCAGACGCTCAGCGTATTCGGCCTCATCTACATCATGACCGCCGGTGGCCCGGGCACCGACAGCTCGACGCTGCCCGTGCTGGCCTACCAGGAGGCGTTCAAGTTCTCGCAACTCGGGCTCGGCACGGCGATCGCCGTGGTCATGCTCATCATCGGCGCCGTCTTCTCGGTGATCTACATCAGGGCGCTGAAGCCGGAGGTGGACTGAAAATGAAACTGTCATCGCCTTCCGGGCGCGGCCTGAAGATCGTCTCGAACACGATCCTGGTGATCACCGGGCTCTGTTTCCTGCTCCCGCTGCTGTGGCTTCTCATCGCGTCGTTCGACGGCACCGCGAACCTCACGTTGAAGTTGCCCGCTCCGTTCACCCTCGACAACTTCACGTCGGTGCTCACGCCCAGCCTGGCCTTCGAGCCGTTGTGGAACAGCGTGGTGATCTCGTTCGGATGCGCCATCATCACCGTGGTGATCGCCGTGCTGGCCGCGTACCCGCTGTCTCGGTATCGCATGCGCATCAACAAGCCGTTCATGTACGGCATCCTCTTCGGCACCTGCCTGCCGATCACCGCCATGATGGTGCCGGTCTACAACCTCTTCGTGTCGCTGAACCTGCTCGACTCCGTCTGGGGCACTGTGCTCTTCATGGCGGCGACGAGCCTGCCGATGGCGATCTGGATGATGAAGAACTTCATGGACTCCGTGCCGATCACCCTCGAGGAGGCGGCCTGGACCGACGGCTCGTCGATGATGTCGACGCTGACCCGCATCGTGGTGCCGCTGATGCGTCCGGGCCTCGCCGTCGTGTTCATCTTCGTGTTCGTGCAGGCGTGGGGAAACTTCTTCATCCCGTTCGTGCTGCTGCTCAGCCCCGACAACATGCCGGCGTCCGTGAGCATCTACCAGTTCTTCGGGCAGTACGGCGCGGTGGCCTACGGAAAGCTCGCCGCGTTCTCACTCATCTACTCGATCCCCGTGCTCGGCCTCTACGTCGTCACCTCCCGCTTCCTCGGCGGAGGGTCCGCGCTCGCCGGCGCGGTCAAGGGATGACCGGGCGTACGACCGACCACACGACACCAGCACGCAGTATCAAGGAGCTTCACCGTGCACAATGACTCGCGCCTCGTTCTCGAGCGCATCACCCGATTCCTGGGCGAACGCATCTCTCCCGCGGTCTATCCCGAGCGCATCCCGCTCTCGTTGACCGCGTGGGACGTCCCGGACGAGCCCGTGCCGTTCGCCGACGCGGTCGGCCAGCGCTTCGAGCCGTTCACCGCGGGAAGCCCGTGGAGCAAGCCGTGGGGCACCACGTGGTTCCACGTGACGGGCAGCGTTCCGGATGCCTGGCTGTCGGCATCCGATTCCCGTCCGGTCGAGATGCTGGTCGACCTCGGATTCGAGGGCGACGCTCCCGGCTTCCAGGCCGAGGGTCTCGTGTTCCGGCCGGACGGCACGACGGTGAAGGCCGTCGAGCCGTTCAACAGCGCGGTACGGATCGACGGAGCCACCGTCGACCTCTACGTCGAGGCCGCGTCCAATCCGAACATCGGGGGATCGTGGCAGTGGGGCGTGACGCCGCTCGGCGACAAGTCCACGGCGGGAACCGCGCCGATCTACGTGCTGCGGCACATCGACCTCGCCGTGCGCGACGTCACGGTGTGGGAGCTTGAGCGCGATGTGTGGACGCTGCTCGGGCTGCACGCCGAGCTGCCTGAGACATCCAATCGCGCGGCCCAGATCCTTCGCGCCCTCGAGCACATGTGCGACGCCATGGACCCGCACGACGTCGCGGGCACGGCCGCAGCGGGCCGCGATGCGCTCGCCGGCGTCCTCGGCGTCGAGGCCGCGGTGGGTGTGCATCGGATCAGTGCCGTCGGCCACGCGCACATCGACTCGGCCTGGCTGTGGCCGACGCGCGAGACCATTCGCAAGTGCGCCCGCACGTTCTCCAACGTGCTCGCGCTGATGGACGACTACCCGGACTTCGTCTTCGCCTGCTCGTCCGCTCAGCAGTACGCCTGGATGAAGCAGTTCTACCCGGAGCTCTTCGAGCGCATCCGCGCCCGCGTCGCCGACGGCCGGTTCGTGCCCGTCGGCGGCATGTGGGTGGAGTCCGACACCAATATGGTGGGCGGCGAGGCGATGGTGCGGCAGTTCGTCGCCGGGCAGGGCTTCTTCGAGCGCGAGTTCGGCGTGCGTGCGACGACCGGGTGGCTGCCCGATTCGTTCGGCTACACGGGCGCGCTTCCCCAGCTTCTGGCCGGCGCGGGACTGGAGCAGTTCGTCACCCAGAAGATCTCGTGGAACGACACCGACCGATTCCCGCATCACACCTTCGAATGGGAGGGCATCGACGGCACCCGCATGTTCACGCACTTCCCGCCGATGGACACCTACAACTCGATCCTCTCCGGTGAAGAGCTGGCGAGGCAGGAGAGGCAGTACGCGGAGAAGGGCGAGGCGAACTCGTCGCTCGCGCTCTTCGGACACGGCGACGGTGGCGGCGGACCGACTCGCGAGATGATGGCCGCCGCGCATCGCACCGCGTCGCTCGACGGATCGCCGCGCGTCGCCGTGGAGGCGCCGGAGGCGTTCTTCGCGAAGGCGAAGGCGGAGTACGCGCACCCGCCGGTGTGGTCGGGCGAGCTGTATCTCGAGCTCCATCGCGGAACCTACACGTCGCAGGCGCGCACCAAGCAGGGCAATCGGCGCAGCGAGCATCTGATGCGGCAGGCGGAGCTCTGGGCGACGACCGCGACGATTCGCGGCGGAGCGGAGTACCCGTACGACGCGCTGGAGTCCGCGTGGCAGACCGTGCTGCTGCAGCAGTTCCACGACATCCTGCCCGGCTCCTCGATCGCGTGGGTGCATCGCGAGGCCGAGCGCAACTATGCGGCTCTCGCCGAACGCGTCGGTGCACTCATCGATGACGCGCTCGGGGCTCTGGGCACGACGGCGGATGCCGGTGGCGCGGCGGCCAGCACCGGCGTGCTCGTCAACGCGGCTCCCGTGCCGGTGCGCGGCGTTCCCGCGCTGGGAGCGGGGGTGCCGGATGCCGCCGTGCAGACCTCCGTTCGTCTCGACGGCGACAGCGTGGTGCTGGAGAACGAGCGCGCACGGTTCACTCTCGACGGCACGGGTCGGGTGGTCTCCGCCGTCGACTCCGCCAGCGGTCGCGAGGCGATCGCTCCTGGGGAGTCGGCCGGACTGCAGATCTTCCGGGACACCCCGAACAAGTGGGACGCCTGGGACATCGATCAGCACTATCGCAGGCACGAGACCGACCTCGACGTCGACGTCGTGCTCGACGTGGACGACCAGCGTGGCGCTGTTCGCGTCACACGTCGCATCGGCGAGTCGACCATCGAGCAGGAGTTCACGCTGGCGTGCGACTCCGCCACCCTCGAGGTGACCACGCGGGTGGACTGGCACGAACGGCAGAAGCTGCTCAAGTTCGCCTTCCCGCTCGACGTGCGGGCCGACCGTGCGGCGTCCGAGACCCAGTTCGGGCACGTCTACCGCGCGACCAACGAGAACACGTCGTGGGACTTCGCCCGATTCGAGACGGCGGCGCATCGTTGGGTGCACGTCGGCGAGCCCGGTTACGGTGTGGCCGTCGCGAACGACTCCACCTACGGGCACGACGTCACGCGGCAGACGCGGCGCGGCGGCGGCACGACGACCCTGGTGCGGCAGTCGCTGCTGCGCGCACCGGTCTACCCGGATCCCGAGGCCGATCAGGGTGAGCACGTGCTGCGCTCCTCGCTCACGGTGGGTGCGGAGGTCGCGGATGCCGTCGCCGCCGGCTACGCCATCAACCTTCCGCTGCGCGCCGGCGCGGCTCCGATCGAGCCGTTGGTCGTCGTCGACGGCGACGGCGTGCTCGTGGAGTCGGTGAAGCTCGCGGAGGACCGCTCCGGCGACGTGATCGTGCGCCTGTACGAGGCGCTCGGCACGAGGACAACCGCGAGCGTGCGGTTCGGGTTCGGTGCGGCATCCGTGGTGCAGACCGACCTGCTGGAGCGCGAGCTGACGGAACCCGACGGTGTGGATGCGAGCGACGTGTCGGGCGTGCGCCTCGCGGTGCGCCCGTTCCAGGTGGTCACCCTGCGCGTGCGCCGGGCGCTGTAGCAGGGCGTGCCCTGAAAACAGGCATTCCGCGCGGAAACAGGCAGATCGTGCCTGTTTCCGCGCGGAGAGCGCGATTCTGCCTGTTTTCCTACTCCACCGCGTCGTCGGCGCGCTCGCGCCGCTTCGTGCCCGCGGTCTCGGGGATGAGCCCGAAGTCGGTGAGCAGCTCGCCCATCTGGGTGTTGTCGAGCTTGTCGTAGAGCCGTCCCTTGAGGAAGTTCGGCCCGGGGATCTTCGTCGCCTCGCCATCCCGCAGCCGCGTCGTCGCCTTCAACAGATAGCGGATGTCGTACGTCGAGTTGAAGACCTCCGGCACCCCGCGATCGATGCCCAGCAGCTGATACGCGGCCTCCATCGCCGTGCGCACCGAGTACTCGGTGGTGAAGATGCAGTCGCGCGTGGTCTCGGCGAACTGCCCGAGAAAGGCGAAGTTCACGCTGCCCTCCGGCACGACCTGCGGCCGGTCGCCTGCGGTGCGCGGCATGAAGAACGCGGTGACGTACGGCATCATCACGGGCACGCTCTTGGCACCGGATGCCGCAAGCTCGTCGATCTCGTCCACCGGCACCCCGAGGTGGTACAGCCACTCCTTCGTGATCTCTTCGCCCGTGCACTCCTGCATCGGCTTCTTCACGTAGTCGCCCGGCGTCTCCACGAACAGGCCGTAGACCCACACCACGATCTCGTTCGGCTTCTGCGCCTTGAAGTGCGGCTGCCTGTTGACGGTCCAGCTCATCAGCCAGGCGGAATCCTTCGCCGTCACGATGCCTCCGGTGACGACCTTGCCGCTGAACGGATCGCGGTGGCAGATGCGCTCGATGTACCTCGGGATGCGCTCGTCGACCGTGGTCACGGTCGCCGACTCCCACTTGGTCTTGTCGACGTCGCCGCAGAACACCTCGGGATGCCCGAAGTCCGGCGACTTCGCCGCGATCTTCTTCCACAGATCCCACGCGGGAGCGGGGCCGTCCTTGATCACGGCGGCCGTGTGCTGGTCGCCGTCGTCGGAGTTCTCCGTGAGGGATCCGATGGTGACCAGGCAGAGGTCGTTCGCCGTGAGGTCGACGCCGCCCGGGCCATCCGGAGTCGTCCATTGAATGCGCGTGGCCTGCTTGCGCCCGTCGCTGAAATCGAACTCGACGTCGGTCACGGTGTGTTCGAAGAGGAACGTGACGCCCTGGTCGAGCAGCCACCTGTACATCGGCAGCACGAGCGACTCGTACTGGTTGTACTTGGTGAACTTGAGGGCCGACAGGTCGGGCAGTCCAGAGATGTGATGCATGAACCGGTGCAGGTAGAGCTTCATCTCCAGCGCGGAGTGCCACGACTCGAACGCGAACATCGTGCGCCAGTACAGCCAGAAGTTGCTGGCGAAGAACTCGTCGGAGAACACCTCGTCGATGCGCTTGTCCTCCATCTGCTCGCGGGTGGCCATGATCACCCGCACGATGTCCTTCTGCGCCTTGTCGCTGAGCGTGAAGAGCTTGTCGGAGTGGGCGTCCTGCCCCTGCTTCTCCGTCACACGGCAGAGCGAGGAGTTCGGGTCGTCCTTGTTGAGCCAGTAGAACTCGTCGAGCACGCTCGCATCGTCGATCTCCAGCGACGGCACAGAACGGAACAGGTCCCACAGGCACTCCATGTGGTCTTCCATCTCGCGGCCGCCGCGAATGACGAACCCCTTCTCCGGGTACCGGATGCCGTCGAGCGCGCCGCCAGGCAGCTTCAGCTCCTCGAGAATGGTGATCTTCTCGCCCGCCATGCGGCCGTCCCTGATCATGAAGATCGCGGAGGCCATGCTGCCGAGCCCCGCCCCCACGAACCAGGCCGTCTTGTCGTCGACCCCCTCCGGCTTGCGCGGCCTGGCGAACGCCTCGTAGTTGCCGTTGCTGTAGTACATGCCGTTTCCCCCTGTCGTCGGCTCCTTCGTTCCTAACCCGCCGCAGCGGTCAGGGCAAGAGGAGGCGTGCCAACGGGCGGAGACATCCTGGCGAATTCGCCTGCCTCAGCTGCAGAGTTCGATCGCGTGCCGATAGCCGTGTGGAAGTGCGAGCGACGAGGGGAGAGGGAGCGGGTGGAACCGCACGTTCGAGTGCTCGTCGGAGCCGCGGAGCCGACCGCCGATCAGCAGGCACCGGTAGGCCACGATCAACACGGTTCGACCGGGGACCGGGTCGAAACAGTACGCGGTCACGAGTCCTGACGGCACGACATCGAGCCCGCTCTCCTCCCTGAACTCCCGCACCAGCGCCTCTTCCGGCTGTTCGCCGTGCTCGAGTCGCCCTCCGATCAGTTCCCACTCGTCCCGATCGTTCAGTCCGAGCAAGACCTCGCCGACGTCGTCGAAGAGCACGCCTTTGACGGACACCGGCCACCGCATGCGGTCACCCTATCGAGTGCCGCGAGAATGGCTGCATGACCGACGCCGTGAGCATCCGAGTGGGAACCGTCGCCGATGTCGAGGGGCTCGCACGGTTGAAGATCGAGTGGGTGGAGCCGGGGCAGGTCTCGCGCGACGAGAAGGATGCCTTCACCGCGGCGCTCGCCGACTGGATGGAGACGATGGGCGATCGGCTCGTCTGCGGGGTCGCGGAATCAGGCGGGCACGTCGTCGGCATGGCCTGGATGGTCGTCTTCGACCGCGTTCCCGACTTCGGCAACGTGCATCGGGTCAGCGCCGACGTGCAGAGCGTGTACGTGCAGCCAGCGTTCCGGGCCCATGGTGTCGGCGCACGGTTGGTGACCCTGGTCTGTGCCGAGGCGGATCGCCGCGGGATTCCGAGGGTGCTCGTGCACTCCAGCAGCGGGGCCGTCCCTCTGTACAAGCGGCTCGGCTTCGCTGCCCTCGACAGGCTGCTCGCGAGGACCCACGTGGCGCGATAGCGAGTGCGATCGCGTGGGGCGATCTCTGCGTTCCCATCCCGCCGCTCTGCCGGGTTGTGCACAGAGCTGGGTCGCCCGGTCTTGGAGGGCTCTCACGCGTCGGTGGTTGCGGCTGTACTCGCCAGAACGGGCGACCCGATCACGCCCGGTCTGGAGAGACCTCGTGCAGCATCTGTTACACATCTGTCGAACACGAGGCGTACCATGCTGACCGTGGCGGCAACCATCGGATTCCGGCCTACCGCAGACGACGAGCGAATTCTTCGCGAGGCGGCGCAGCCAGGAGAGACGACCTCTGACACTCTGAGGCGGGCGCTCAGACTGCTCGATCACGAACGATGGCTGATGCAGTTCCGTGCGGACGCCGAGACCCTGGCGAACGAGAACCTCAACGCAGAGCCGGACGCCTGGTGATCCGCGGCGCCGTCTACCGCATCGATCTCGGGCGTCATCGCGGCCACGAGCAGGGCGGCAGACGTCTGGGTCTGATCGTGTCGCCCTCGGATTCGCCGCTGTCGGTTGCGACGGTGGTTCCGGACGTCGACCTCGGCGGGTGCATCGATCCACCGTCCCGCGCTCGAGATCGCCGGCCGAGCCACGCGGCTTCTGGTCGACCAGGTCCGATCGATCGACACCGACTACATCGTGGGCGACCCGGTCGACGTGCTGACTCGCGACCAAGTGGCCGAGGTTGAGCTCGCGCTCGCACACTATCTCGGAATCGATGCCGGCCTCATGAAACCGGGCCCAGCGGGTCCTTCCAGTGCTGCCTGACGGTGGCGACATGCGTGAGTCGCCCTACCGAACGCTCGCGCCCCGCCGCCCCTGGCCCGCTGGAATACTGGCGACCATGCGTCAGGTGGGGACGTTCATCCGCAGGTATCCGATCGTCGCGATCGCCGTCGCGGTGGGGATCGTCGCCGGCGTGCTGCAGCTCGCCGGATGGCCGGTGGGGGCGCAGTGGCTGGTGAGCGGCTTCGGGCTCGTCGTGGCGGGCATCCAGTTCTGGGGGATGCTCCGTGACCTTCGCTCCGGCCACGTCGGCATCGACGTGCTCGCGATCATTGCGATCGTGAGCACGATTCTCGTCGGCGAGTACTGGGCCACTCTCGTGATCGTGCTCATGCTCTCCGGTGGCGAGGCGCTCGAGGACTTCGCGGGTCGCAGAGCGCGCACGGCCGTGCGGTCGCTGCTGGCACGGAGCCCGGTCGAAGCGCACCTGGTCGACGAGCACGACGCGATCACGGACATCCCGGTGGATGAGGTGCGCGTCGGGCAGACGCTGCTCGTGCGACCCAGCGAGGTCGTGCCGGTCGACGGCAGCCTGCTCAGCGACACCGCGACCATGGACGAGTCGTCGCTGACCGGCGAGAGCCTGCCTGTCGATGTGGAGCGGGGCGGATGTGTGCTGAGCGGCTCGGTGAACGGCCCGACCGCTGTGACGATCCGAGCGGATGCCGTCGCCGCCGACAGTCAGTACCAGCAGGTCGTGCGCCTGGTCACCGAGGCGAGCGAATCGCGCGCGCCGATCGTGCGGCTCGCCGACCGTTACGCGGTGCCGTTCACCGTGCTCGCCCTCGTGATCGCGGCCGTCGGCTGGTGGGTGAGCGGCGATCCGGTGCGATTCGCGGAGGTGATGGTGGTGGCGACGCCGTGTCCGCTGCTGATCGCCGCACCCGTCGCGTTCATCTCGGGCATGAGCAGGGGTGCGCGAGACGGGGTGATCGTGAAGTCGGGGGGAACGCTCGAGCAGCTCGCGCGCATCCACACCGTCGCCTTCGACAAGACCGGAACCCTCACCGGCGGCACACCTCAGGTGGTCGCCGTGCGGCCGGCGAACGGTCTGAGCGAAGAGCGGCTGCTCGCCACGGTGGCCAGCGCCGAGCAGTACTCGTCGCATGTGCTCGCCGCGTCGGTGCTCGAGGAGGCCGAGCGCAGAGGCATCGGGCTCGTGCCGGCGCACGACGCGCGCGAGGTGGCGACCAACGGCGTCGAAGCCACGCTCGACGGCACGCGCGTGGCGGTCGGCAAGCGCTCGTTCGTCACGGAGCAGGGCGCCGAGGTCACGGCCCCGCTGCCGCAGGGTGGGCAGAGCGCGGTCTACGCGTCCGTCGACGGCGGTTACGCCGGCGAGGTGGTGCTGGCCGACCGGGTCCGCGCCAACGCGCGCGACACGGTGCAGAGGATGCGCGCCCTCGGCGTGCGTGCATTCGTCATGGTCACGGGCGACCAGCGCCCGACCGCCGAGCACATCGCCTCAGAGGTGGGCATCGACGACGTGCACGCCGACTGCCTGCCCGCCGACAAGGTGCGCCTCGTGCGCGAGCTGCCTGGACGCCCCGTGATGATGGTCGGCGACGGCGTGAACGATGCGCCCGTGCTCGCGTCAGCCGACGTCGGTGTGGCGATGGGCGCCCGTGGATCGACGGCGGCCAGCGAATCCGCCGACGTGGTCGTGATGGTCGACGACATCGGCAAGACCGCGCGCGCCATCGAGATCGGCCGGCGCACCACCGATGTCGCGCTGCAGTGCATCTGGATCGGCATCGCGCTCAGCGTCGTGCTCATGCTGGTGGCCGTGTTCGGCGTCATCCCCGCGATCATCGGCGCCCTGCTGCAAGAGGCCGTCGACCTCACGACCATTCTGTGGGCACTGCGCGCGCTGACACGCTGAGCCGTTCGGTCGAGGGGCCGTGGCACGCGTAGCGTGAGCGTCATGTCGACACAGCCGGGAGCCCCGACCAGCTCCTGGATGCGCGAGCTCGTGCGGGGCCGCAAGGCGCCGGTGCCGTGGGACCTGGCGATCCTCACTGCGATCGCCGTCGCTGTTCCCGTCGGCGTCTCGCTCCTGTTCATGAGCGACGATCCGGCGATCCTCGGCCTCGGGGTGCTGACCTCGATGGGCGCGTTGGTCGCGTCGATCGCCGACCGCGGGGGGCCGGCCGTCGACCGCGCCCGTCGCATCGCGGTCACGGCGGCCTTCGCAGCCGTCGGGCTCCTCGCGGGATCTCTCGCGTTCGGCAACGACGTCGCCACTGTACTCATCGTCGTCGCCGCGTCGCTGGTGTCGGGCGTGGCGGGAGTCGTCAGTGCGAACGCGTCGTCGGCCGCGCTGCAGTTCCTCGTCTACGCCATCGTGGGCAGCGGCATCGACTTCGGGTTGCGCCCGCTCTGGCTGGCACCGCTGGTGGTGCTGGCGGGGGCCGCGTGGCGACTGGCACTCACCGGCGTCGCGATTCTGCTCGACAGGCATCCACGGGCCCCGGAGCGGGCCGCCGTCGCGGCCGTCTACACGGCCGTCGCCGCGCAGTTGGATGCCGCGGGCACACCCGCCGTCGACGCGGCGCGCCGTGACGTGACGACCGCGCTCAACCAGGCCTACGACCTGATGGTGTCGGCCCGCACCTCGCTCGCCGGTCGCGATCCTCGGTGGCGCACGCTCGTCACCCTGCTCAACGCGGCCACCCCCATCGTCGAGGCGACGACGGCCGTCGTCGCGGAGGGGCAGCACGTGCCGTCGCGCGTGCCCAACGCGCTGCGGGCCATCGCCCGTTCGATCGAGGATCCGGCCGCCCCGGCCCCGGCCATGCCGCCGCCCGACCGCTCGACGCCGGGCAGGGCGGCCCTCGCCTCGTCGCTGCGCCTCGTCGGCTCGCTGCTGGCGGGAGACGATCCCGTCACCATGACCGTGCCCATCCAGCGTCCGGATGCCGTCGGCCTGCCCCACGTGACGGCCGGCGACCGCCTTCGCTCCCTGCGCGACCATCTCTCCAGCGGTGGCGAGACGTGGTTCGCCGTGCTGCGGCTCGTGCTCTGCGTGGCGGTCGCCGAGGCGGTGAGCGTTCTTCTGCCCCTTGAGCGTCCGTACTGGATCACGCTCACCGTCGCCGTCGTGATGAAGCCCGACTTCGGCTCCGTGTTCGCCAGGGCCGTGCAGCGCGGACTCGGAACGGTGGTCGGCGTGCTGATCGGTGCCGTCGTCGTGGTCGTGCTGCCCCTCGGCTGGCCGCAGGTGATCGCCCTCGCGGTGCTCGCAGGCGGGATGCCCGTCGCCATCCGTCGCAACTACGGCCTGTTCTCCACGTTCATCACCCCCGTCATCGTGATCCTGCTCGAACTCGCGCACGGCGAAGACCCCGGCCTCATCGTGAGCAGGGTCACCGACACTCTCATCGGCAGCGCCATCGTGCTCGTCGTCGGCTACCTGCCGTGGCCGTCGACGTGGCGATCGGCGCGGCAGCTCGGATCGCGGGTCGCCGACGTCGTCGACGACGTGGCCTCCTACCTCACCGTCGCGCTGGCGCCCGTGCCGCCCGACCCCGGCGACGGAGCGCTCAGGGCGAGCTCACGTGATCGTTCAGCGGCTCGGCGCGCCACGTATCGTCGCCTCTCCGATCTGCGCACCCTCGTGCAGCAGACGCTCGCCGAGCCCCCGCCGATCAGCACCGCCGCCGCGGCGTGGTGGCCGCAGATCGTGGCCATGGAACGCGTCACCGACGCCATCACGTCGACGGCGATCCGTGGTTTCCACGCCCACCTCTCGGCCGATGAGCGCTCGGTCGAAGACCTGCGCTCCGCACTCGCCGCGATCGCGGAGGCGATCCGCGCGAACCGCGCGCCGGACCCGGTCGAGCTGCCCGACGACGATCTGCTGTCGTCGGTCTCGGACGAGATCGGCGCGGCCCGCGCGCTCCTGTCGACCTGATCGGCGTGACTCCGTCGAACACCGCGCACCGGTGTCAGGTCGTCGTTCGCCGATTCGCGGTGCCGTCCCGGTTCGACGCGTGTCACCCGTGGGCGATACTGTGCCAGGGGAGGCGTGCAGCACCACGACAGGCACGAGAGGCGACATGGCCGCGATCGACATCATCGGCGAAGACCGCGCCATGGCGCTCATCCGGGCCAGTGTCATCCCGGATGCCGCGGCGCTCGCCGACACGCTCGTCGCAGGCGGTATCCACGCCATCGAGTTCACGTTCACGACTCCCGACGTCGAACGCCACATCGAGCGCGCGCTGAGCTCCGATTCCGGAGCGCTGATCGGCGCCGGCAGCGTGCTCACTCCCGCGCAGGCGCGCAGTGCGCTGGATGCCGGTGCCCAGTTCATCGCGACACCGGGACTCAGTCCGCAGGTGGCGCAGATCGCCGCGGAAGCATCCGTTCCGCTCATGATGGGCGCATTCACCCCGAGCGAGATCATGCAGGCGCTCGCCCAGGGCGTGTGGGCTGTCAAGGTCTTCCCGGCGCAGACGGCGGGACCGGAGCACTTCGAGCATCTGCTCGGTCCCATGCCGATGGCGAAGCTCATCGCCTCGGGTGGGATCGTCGCCGAGAACGCGCGGTCGTTCCTCGACGCCGGTGCCTATGCCGTCACGGCGGGGTCTTCCGTCGTGCCTGCGGAGTCGCTCGCCGAGTCGGACTGGACCGACATCCGCGATCGCGCCGCCGCGTTCACGGCGGCCCTGCGCGGCTGACCCGCGGGGCAGACGTTCGCCCGCAGCCCGGCTCCGCTCCCACGATCCCCACACCGAATCCCTCACCGAATTCTTCACACCGAGAAAGACGAGAACCCATGCTGATCCCACGACCGACCGAACTCTCCATCGGCGAGGGCGTGTTCGAGCTCACCCGCGTCACCCGCATCACGGCGCCCGCCGAGCTCGCGGGGGCGGCATCCTGGTTGCAGAACTCGCTTCGTCCCGCCACCGGGTTCCCGATCGAGACCGGCCCCGACGGCGCGATCCAGCTGGAGTGGGACCCGCAGCTGTCTCCAGAGGGCTACACGCTCGATGTCGAGCTCACGGGCATCCGCATCGCGGGCGGCGGCCCCGCCGGCGTGTTCTACGGATGCCAGGCGCTGTTGCAGCTGCTTCCCCCGCAGATCTACCGCAAGGGCCGCGTGCTCGGCGAGCAGTGGGTGGTGCCGGTGGTGAGCATCCGGGATGCTCCGCGCTTCGGCTGGCGCGGCGTCATGCTCGACGTCGCGCGGCACTTCATGCCCAAGCACGACGTCATGCGGTTCATCGACCTCATGGCCATGCACCGCCTGAACACGCTGCACCTGCACCTCACCGACGACCAGGGATGGCGCGTGGAGATCAAGCGGTACCCGCGGCTCACCGAGGTGGGATCGTGGCGCCGAGAGAGCCAGCTGGGCGGAGCATCCTATTCCCGCGGCGACTCCCGTCCGCACGGCGGCTTCTACACGCAGGACGACCTGCGCGAGATCGTCTCCTACGCCACGGATCGCGCCATCAACGTCGTGCCCGAGATCGACATGCCTGGCCACACGCAGTCGGCGATCGCCGCGTACCCCGAGCTCGGGCTCGCCAGAGAAGACAGCGAGCCGCTCGGCGTGTGGACGCGCTGGGGCATCGACGACAACGTGATCAACCTCGAGGACTCGACAGTCGAGTTCTTCACGAACGTGCTCGACGAGGTGATGGAGATCTTCCCGTCGCCGTTCATCGGCGTCGGCGGCGACGAATGCCCGAAGAACGGCTGGCGGCTCGATGAGCGCACCCAGCAGCGCAAGGCGGAGCTCGGACTGGCGAGCGAAGACGAGCTGCAGGCCTGGTTCATCGGCCGGCTCGACGACCACCTCTCCCGCAAGGGCCGCAGGCTCTACGGCTGGGACGAGATCCTCGAGGGCGGCCTCACCGGCTCCGTCAGCGCGGGTGCGACCGTCGCGTCGTGGCGCGGCATGACCGGCGCCATCACGGCGGCCAGGGCCGGTCACGACGTCGTCTCCTGCCCCGACAACCAGGTGTATCTCGACTACCGGCAGTCGGAGCGCTCCGACGAGCCCATTCCGGTGGGCACGGTGCTCACCATCGCCGATGTCTACCGCTTCGACCCGGTTCCGCCAGAGCTCACGCCTGACGAGGCGCGCCACGTGCTCGGCGGCCAGGGCAACATCTGGACCGAGCACATGGACTCGCCGCGCACCGTCGACTACTTCGCGTTCCCGCGGCTCTGCGCGCTTGCAGAGGCGCTCTGGCTCGACGGAGAGCGCGACTACGACGACTTCCTGTTCCGGCTCGACACGCACCTGCAGCGGCTGGACGCCATCGGTGTCGAATACCGGCGCTCGTCAGGTCCGCGGCCGTGGCAGGAACGCCCGGGTGTCATCGGCCGTCCCGTCACGCCTCAGCAGCGCACCGCCTACTTCAGCCCGTTGACGTCGCGCATCGAGGGCGCGTAGGCGCGCGGCCCACCGTCACGGCACGAGGTCGGTCACGCCCCTGCCCGTCGCGATGTCGAAGGGCACGGATGCCTGGTCGTGCGCGATCAGCCACGTTCCTTCTGTCCTGACCAGACAGAACGTGGCGCGCACCCACATGCCGTGCGTCACCATGCCGTTGCGCAGCGTGCCGTGGAGTCTGCCGAACGCGTGACCGAACGCCACATCGCCTCCGACCGTGACGGTCAGGTCGCACAGTTCGTAATCCACGTCGGCGAACGCGGCGAACGCTCGCTCCCAGTTGGCCAGCTTCGCCGCGACACCGACGTGCTGCAGGGGCGGCTCCACGTCGAACGACACGACATCGGGGGAGTACAGCGCCGCCAGCGCCGTGATGTCCTTCGAGCGGATGCCCGTGACGATCCGCTCGAGCTGCCGTCTGATGGCCTCGTCGTCTCGTGCCGTCGCGTTCGTGCCCATGTCGGCCGCTCCTTCCCCTCGCGTCGTCTCGCACGCCGTGCTTCTTCGGCTCCGCTGCCGCTCACAACGATCGACGTCGTGGCGCGCCGCGATGTCAGGTGATCTGCCGACGGATTCAATAAACTCTCTTTACTGTTAGGAGTCTTTACTGATACCTTCACTCCGTACTCGTTCCGACGAAGGGATGACACGGATGCCGCGCAGCACGCGCCCCACCGCACCGGGCACTCCGGCATGGCTCCGCACGCGCAACGATCGCGAGGCGCTCGCGCTCCTGCTCGAGCACGGTGAGCTCACGCGGCTGCAGCTCGGCGAGCTCACGGGCCTCTCGAAGCCCACCGCCTCGCAGATGGTGCATCGGCTCGCAGCTGCCGGCGTGATCAAGGAGACCGGAGAGGTCTCGGCCGGCAGAGGGCCCAATGCCGTGAGCTACGGCGTGCAGCTCGACGTCGCGCTCGGTGTGGCGGTCGACATCGAGGAGCGTCTGCTGACCGCCACCGTGGTCGACGTCAGCGGCGCTGAGCGCGAGGTGGTCGAACTCGAGCTGCCGGCGAGAGGCGCGCGACGGTCGGCGACGGGCGACGTGCGAGCGGCCATCGATGCCGCGTGCGCAGCTGCCGGCGCCGACGTCGACAGCGTGACGGCCGTCTGCATCGGCGTGCAGGGAGCCGTGGACCCGAGAACGGACGCGCTGCGTTTCACGGACACGCTTCCCGGCTGGCAGCGCCGCAACGTGCGCGCGGGCCTCGAACACGAGCTCGGACTCGCCGTCACCATCGAGAACGACGTCAATCTGGCCGCGGTCGCCGAGCGAACGCGCGGCGCTGCGGCAGGAGCCGGCGGCTTCGGGCTGCTCTGGCTGGGCAAGGGCCTGGGGTTCGCCCTCGACCTCGCAGGAGTGGTGCAGCCCGGGACG
Source organism: Humibacter ginsenosidimutans (assembly GCF_007859675.1). Lineage (GTDB taxonomy): Bacteria > Actinomycetota > Actinomycetes > Actinomycetales > Microbacteriaceae > Humibacter > Humibacter ginsenosidimutans. The sequence continues at coordinate 1,859,524 of NZ_CP042305.1, read as the reverse complement.
AGCGGCGGCGCGGGCGAAATCGGCTACCTGCCCGTGCCGCGCGAGGCGGCATCCCTCGATCCGGCCGCGCGCGACCTGCAGGACCTCATCGGCGGAGGGCCCCTCGTGCGGCTCGCCAGACGGTTCGGCGCCGCCGGCCGCGGCTACTCCGCGACGATCGATCGGCTGACGACCTCCACCGAGGCGAGAGCCGAGGTCGTCGCAGAGCTCGCACCTCGTGTGGCGCTCGGCATCATCCCCGTGCTCGCCCTGCTCGATCCCGAGCAGATCGTGCTCGGCGGCCCCACAGGTGCGATGGGGGGCGCGGAGCTCGCCACGGCGGTCGCCGCGCACGTGAGGCGCACCACCGGGTGGAATCCCCGCGTCGTGCCCACGGGCATCCCGAGGCATGCCGTGCTGTTCGGCGCGTGCGAGCGTCTCGCCGGTGCGCTGCAAGACCAGCTCTTCGATCGGATCGAACGATTGTCCCCATGAACCTCGTGGCGGTGGTCCTGCCGCCACGAAGAAACGGTGGCCGCCGAAGAACCCTGCCAGGCATCGCAGGCGGCCACCGCTCCCACAACCAGAAAGGCTACCCAGTGATAACTCGATTCACGCGGCGTCTCGCCGTCACCGCTGCGGTGGCGGTGGGCGCGCTGGCGCTCGCCGGATGCTCAGGGCAGAGCAGCGATCAAAGCGTCGCCTCCGAGGCGCCGTCACATCTGAGCGGCACCGTCTCGCTCTGGCACTTCTTCACCGACCGCGAGGCCAAGGTCGTCCAGTCGGTCGTCGACGACTTCGAGAAGAAGTATCCCGACGTGAAGGTGGTCGTGCACAGCGGACAGGACGACGACAAGCTCACCAAGGCGATCGCGGCGGGCAAAGACATCGACGTCGGAATCTCCTACTCCACCGACATCGTCGGCAGCTTCTGCTCGTCCGGCGCTTTCCGTGACCTCACTCCCTACATCAAGCGGGACAAGATCGATCTGAGCCAGTTCCCGGAGACGGTGCGCTCCTACACCGAGTTCGACGGGAAGCGCTGCACGATGCCGATGCTCGCCGACACATATGGGCTCTACTACAACAAGGACATCCTGAAGAAGTTCGGGTACACCGAGCCGCCGAAGACCTTGTCGCAGCTCGAGTCGATGGCGCTGAAGATGACGACGTACAACGCCGACGGCTCCATCAAGACGCTCGGCTTCAATCCGTTCATGGGCTGGGCCGAGAACGCCGCTGCGCACTACGGACCGGCGGCGGGCGCGCAGTGGCTCACGGCCGACGGCAAATCGGCGGTCGGAACCTCGCCGGGCTGGCCCGAGCTCATGAACTGGCAGAAGGGCTTCGTCGACAAGATCGGCTACGACAAGCTGAACGCCTTCAGCTCGGGGCTCGGCCAGGAGTTCTCCTCCAACTACGCGTTCCAGACCGGACAGGTCGCCATGGTGCTCGACGGTGAGTGGCGAACGGCGTTCATCAAGTCCCAGAAGCCGGGAATGGACTACGGCACGGCCCCGTTCCCGACCGCCGATGACCACACCGATCTCTTCGGAGGCGGGTACATCACCGGCAACATCGCGGGCATCGCGAAGGGATCGAAGAACCCCGAGCTCGCGTGGGCTCTGCTGAAGTACCTCACCACCGACACCAGTGCCGTGGTGAAGCTGGCGAACGGGCTCCGCAACGTCCCGACCACGCAGGATGCCCTGACCTCGCCCGATCTCTCCCTCGGCGACACCTTCACCACGTTCCTCAACGTGATGAAGAGCCCCCACTCCGACACCACGCCGCCCAGTCCCGTCGGAGCCGGATACCAGCAGACGTTCAACGACTTCTGGACCAAGTTCCAGTCGGGCAAGGGCGGCGATCTGAAGGCCGGCCTCAAGAACGTCGACAAGCAGATCAACGATGCGATCTCCCCTCTCGACGGGGCCGTGAGATGACAGCTCCCGCCATTGCGCGGGGCGCAGCGGGGCGGGCGGTCGACACCACCCGTCCCCGGCGCCGCCGCACCTCGCTTCGTCGTCGGCTCACCATCGCCGCGTTCATCGCTCCGTCGGTGCTCGGTCTCGTGATCTTCTTCGCGTACCCGCTGCTCGCGAGCATCTACTACTCGTTTACGAACTTCAATCTGGTCTCGGCTCCCCAGTGGATCGGGCTGCGCAATTACACCTATCTCTTCACCGAAGACCCGCTGATCGTCACGGCCACGCTGAACACGCTGTGGTTCGTGGCCATCCTCGTGCCGGTTCGCATCGTCACGGCGATGGGAGTCGCGGGTCTGCTGGCCAGGGCCAAACGGGCGTCCGGATTCTGGCGCACCCTGTTCTACCTGCCGGCGCTCGTGCCTCCGGTGGCGAGCGTGGTGGCCTTCGTGTTCCTCTTCAACCCGGGCACCGGACCGGTGAACCAGGTGCTCGCCTTCTTCGGCATCAAGGGTCCGCTGTGGTTCAACGATCCGGCCTGGTCGAAGCCGTCCCTTCTGCTGCTGGGCGTCTGGGTGATGGGCGATCTGATGATCATCTTCCTGGCTTCGCTGCTCGATGTGCCTGCCGACCAGTACGAGGCGGCATCCCTCGACGGAGCGAACGGCCTCCAGAAGCTCAGGTACGTGACCTACCCGAACCTCATTCCTGTGCTGGTCTTCGCCGTGATCACCGGTGTGATCGCCGCTCTGCAGTACTTCACCGAGGCGGCGGTGGCATCCAGCGTGGCCAGCGGCCAGGCCACCGTGGGCGGAAGCGCGGCCCAGGTCATCGGCTATCCGAGCGACTCTCTGCTCACCTACACCCAGTGGCTCTATGAACGCGGCTTCGCCAACTTCCAGCTCGGGTACGCCAGCGCCATGGCCGTCGTTCTGTTCGTGGTCGCCGGTCTGTTCCTGGTTCTTCTCCTCGGCCGCGTGAAGGCCTTCACCCCGGAGGGCGCGCGATGACCGCCGAGACGATGACGACGACACTGCCCGCGGATCGTCGGGCGCGGGACCGCGGGCGCCGCCCGAAGGCCATGCTGCTGTGGATCGCGGAGCACACCGTGCTCTGCGTGCTGGCGGTGCTGTTCCTGTTCCCCGTCGTGTTCGTGCTGCTGACCTCGCTGATGTCGAGCTCGCAGACGCTCACGCCGAGCCTGTGGCCCAACCCGTTCGACTGGGGAAACTACGTGCGCGCCTTCACCCAGGCGCCGCTCGCACTGTGGTTCGGCAATTCGCTGCTGTACGCCGTTCTCGCGACGGTCTTCATGCTGGTCTCGAGCGTGCCGGCGGCATACGCGCTGGCCAAGCTCAGATTCCGTGGATCGAACGTGCTGTTCGTGGCGATCATCGTCGCCATGCTCCTGCCTCCGCAGGTGACAGCGGTCCCGATCTACGTCATGTGGTCGCAGCTCGGCCTGACGGGCACGCTGTGGCCGCTGATCCTGCCGAACCTGCTCGGCGACGCCTTCTCGATCTTCCTGATGCGGCAGTTCTTCCTCACCATCCCGACGGAGTATGCGGATGCCGCGCGCATCGACGGCAACGGCGAGTTCGGCGTTCTGACGCGGGTGATCGTCCCGATGGCCAAGCCGGGAATCGCGGCCGCCGCCATCTTCATGTTCTTCAACTCGTGGAACGACTATTTCGGCCCGCTGCTCTACACGTCGGAGAACAGCGCGGCATGGCCGGTGGCATACGGTCTCGCGTCGTTCCGCAGCGTGCACGGCACCGACTGGGGCATCACCATGGCGATGACGCTGATCGTCACCATCCCTGTCGTCGTCGTGTTCTTCTTCGCCCAGCGCGTCTTCGTCGAGGGCATCACACTCACCGGCGTGAAGGGATAACACGTGAAACTGACCGTCATCGGTGGAGGCTCCACCTACACCCCCGAGCTCATCGACGGGTTCGCCCGGCTTCGCGAACAGCTGCCCATCGACGAGGTGTGGCTCGTCGACCCCGACGAAGAGAGGCTCGGCCTGGTCGGCGGCATGAGCGCCCGCATGTTCAGGGCGGCGGGACACCCCGGCCGGGTCGTTCCCACCAGCGACCTCGTCGCGGGGGTGTCCGATGCCGACGCGGTGCTCATCCAGCTCAGGGTGGGAGGGCAAGATGCCCGCAAGGGCGACGAGACCTTCCCTCACGACTGCGGATGCATCGGCCAGGAGACGACCGGGCCAGGCGGCTTCGCCAAGGCACTGCGCACCGTTCCCGTCGTGCTCAGAGTGGCCGAGGCCGTGCGCAAGCACGCCAAGCCGGATGCCTGGATCATCGACTTCACCAACCCGGTCGGCATCGTCACGCGCGCTCTCCTGAACGAGGGGCACCGCGCGGTCGGCCTGTGCAACGTGGCGATCGGGTTCCAGCGGCACTTCGCAGGCATGCTGGGCGTCGCTCCGCATGACGTGCGCCTCGGGCACGTCGGCCTCAATCACCTCACCTGGGAGCGCAGCGTCAACGTGACCGGCACGAACGGCGAGCGCGACGTCCTGCCCGAGCTCCTGAGCACCCGGGGCGCCGAGCTCGCGGAGCACACCGAGCTGCCTCCTGCCCTGCTGGAGCTCTTGCACTGCGTGCCGTCGTACTACCTGCGCTACTACTACGCGCACGACGAGGTGCTGCGCGAGCAGCTGGGAGAGCCCACCAGGGCGGAGGCCGTGCAGGAGGTGGAGCGGGCGTTGCTCGCCATCTATGCCGACGAACGAGAAGACACCAAGCCCGGCGAGCTCGAGAAGCGAGGCGGCGCGTACTACTCCGAAGCCGCTGTCGACCTCATCGCCTCGCTGAACACGAACCGCGGCGACGTTCAGGTGGTCAACCTGCGCAACGCGGGGAGCATCCCGTTCCTCCCCGATGATCACGTCATCGAGGTGCCCGCCACCGTCACGGCGAGCGGGGTGACGGCGCTCCCCGTCGAGCCGCTGCCCGTCGACCTGGCTGGACTCGTCGAGCACGTCGCAGGGTACGAGCGACTCGCTCTCGACGCCGCCGTGAACGGCGGCCGCGAGCGTGTGCTGCGCGCGATGATGGCGCATCCGCTCGTGCAGCAGTTCGAGCGGGCCGAGAAGCTCACCGATCTTCTGATCGCCGGCAACCGAGAGCACCTGCCGTGGGCGAGCTGACCGTCGAGCCCGTCTTCGTCGCGATCGACGGCGGCGGAAGCAAGACGGATGCCTACGCGGTGGCTCCCGACGGACGCGTGCTCGCGGCAGCGCACGCCGGCGGGTCGAGCCCGCAGATCATCGGCCTGGACGACGCCGTGGCGGTCATCGATGACCTCATCGACGGGCTGCTTGCACAGCTCTCGCTGCGCCGTGCCGATCGGGTGAACGCCTACCTCTCGGGGCTGGACCTTCCCGAGGAGATCGATGCATTTCGTCGGGCCGTGAGCACCAAGCGCTGGCTGCCGGCTCGCGCCGACGAGTTCGTCGCGGAGAACGACACGTTCGCCCTGCTGCGGGCCGGCACCGACGAGCGGAACGCCGTCGCCGTGGTCTGCGGCACCGGAATGAACACCGTCGGTGTGACCGAGCGAGGCGATGTGGTGCGCTTCCCGGCGCTCGGCACCATCTCCGGCGACTGGGGAGGCGGCTGGTCGCTGGGCGAGAGCGCCCTCTGGCACGCCGTGCGCGCGGCCGACGGTCGTGGCCCGGAGAGCACGCTCGTCGAGTCGATACCGGCCATGTTCGGTGTCGCCGATCTCGACGCGGTGGTCAGAGGCCTGCACTTCGGCTCGATCGACCCGAACTCGCTGTCACGGCTGGCACCCGCTGTGCTGGCGGCATCCAGGGAGGGCGACGGCATCGCCGCCGGTCTGGTCGATCGCCAGGCCGACGAGATCGTCTCCTGCGCGGTCGCCGCCCTCCGCAGGCTCGATCTCCTGGGCGTCGACGCTCCTGTCGTGCTCGGCGGCGGCGTCGTGGCCTCGGGGGATGCGCGGCTCCTCGATCGCGTGCAAGCCGGTCTCGCGGTGCGGGCCCCGAGGGGACGCATGCGTCTCGTGGTCGATCCGCCTGTGCTGGGGGCTCTGCTGCTGACCCTCGAATCGGCGGGATGCGACGCCGAGGCCGTCGAGCGGGTCGGCGCCGACTTCGGCGGCCGACGAGATGCGTGGGCGGCGGCCTCATGAAGGCCGGCCGCCCCGGGCTGGGAAGCTCCGGTGTCGTGATGATCGTCGCCACGGCCGTTGCGGTGCTGCTGGGGATCGGCGGTGTTCTCGCGGTGGTCTCGGCCCCGTCGTCGTCCACGGGCGCGAAGCAGCTGACGGCCGGGCGTCACACCGCGTTCCTCACGTTCTACGGATGGTGGGACAACACGCCGCCCGGCGGGGCCATCGCCTTCCCCGGCTTGCACCGCACGGCCGGAGGCACCGGCAGCTATGCCGATCCGATCACGCTGGCCACGTCCTCTGCCGAGCTCAGGCCGGGCAGCCGGGTCTACGTGCCGCGCGTCGGCAAGTACTTCATCGTCGAGGACTCCTGCCAGGAGTGCGGCGTCGACTACCGCGGGCAGGGCCGTGATCACACCAAGCCCGGCCCCAACGGCGGTCCGGGGCTGGTGCACTTCGACCTCTGGCTGGGCGGACGCGGGGGCAACGCGTTCGACGCCATCGACTGCGAGGATGCGCTGACCCGCTACGACGACTCGGGCCCCGTTCTCGAGCCGGTCGTCATCGATCCCGGTCCGGGTGAGCGCGTCAGCACACAGCCGCTCTTCGACGCCACGACGGGCCGTTGCTTCGGTGGAGCCAAGGCCGACTCGACGACGGGGACCTACGCGAACCGGGCCAGCGGCAACTGCCTGACCGCGGCCGGGACGACGGTCGGCTCGCCACTGTCGACCGCGCCGTGCTCAGCCGACGATGACCAGAGCCTCGTGTTCAACGGCGCCTTTCTCATGGCGCACGGACTGTGTGCACAGATCGGTTCGGACACCGCCACGAGCATCGTTCTCGAGCATTGCGACGGCGGTCCGCTGCAGCAATGGTCCGTCAACACGGACGGCACCATCACCGACATCCAGACGGGGCAGTACGCCATCTCGGATGCCGGGGGCCGGGTGATCGCCCGCAGGTTCGGCCCGGGCCCCGGCGCGAGAGACGAGTGGACGTTCCACGCCAGGCAATGATGTGCTGGGCGATCGCGCCTACAGGAAGATGTCAGGGAAGAGGTCGGCTTCTGCCACTCCCGGCGAGTACTGCGCCAGGTCGGTGACGCCCGCGTCGCGCAGCACGTCCTCGACGATGAGGGAGCGGCCGCTGAGCTCGCGCGTGGGGGCGGTCAGCACCTGGTACGCGGCATCCGCGTAGATCTCGGGGGTGCGGCTCTTGGCCAACAGTGCCTCGCCGCCGAGGATGTTGCCCACCGCCGCCGTCTTGATCGTGGTGCGCGGCCACAGCGTGTTCGCGGCGATGCCGTCGCGCGCGAACTCGGCGGCGAGCCCGAGCGTCACCATGCTCATGCCGTACTTGGCCAGCGTGTAGCCGGTGTGCGCGCCGAGCCACTTCGGGTCGAGGTTGATGGGCGGGCTGAGCGAGAGGATGTGCGGGTTGAACCCGTTCTTCAGATGGGGGACGGCCGCGCGCGACAGCATGAAGGTGCCGCGCACGTTGACGTCCTGCATCAGGTCGTAGCGCTTCGGCTCCAGGTCGAGCGTGCGCGAGAGGTTGATCACGCTGGCGTTGTTCACGACGATGTCGATGCCGCCGAACTCGGCGACGGTGGCCTCGACGGCCCGGGCGATGTCGTCGTCATTGCGCACGTCGCCCACGATCGGCAGCGCGTTGCCGCCCGCGGCGCGGATGTCGTCGGCCGCCGTGTGGATCGTGCCGGGCAGCCGCGGATCGGGCGTGTCGGTCTTCGCCAGCAACGCGACGTTCGCACCGTCGCGCGCCGCGCGCACGGCGATCGCCAGTCCGATGCCGCGACTGCCGCCCGACATCAGGATCGTGCGGCCCTCGAGCGTTCCGCTCGGCGTGTTCTCGGTCATGGTTCTCCGTTCGGTCTGTCGTGAAGCCGGCGTGAGGTCGCCTCAGCGGGTGGAGCGCGCGGCGAAGGCGGCGACGCGCGCGCGGGCATCCGGTGTGTCGAAGGCGGCGCCGATCGTGCGGGCCTCGTCGTCGAGACCGTCGGCGTAACTGCGCGCGACGCTGTCGCGCACGAGTCGCTTGGCCTGGCCATAGGCGCCGGTCGCGCCGGAGAGCCAGTGCTCGGCCACGGCACGTGCACGTGCGGCGAGCAGGTCGTCGGGCACCACCTCGGCCACGAGGCCCCATTCCTGACCCTCGACAGCGGTGAGCGAGCGGTCGGTGAGCAGGAGCTGCAGCGCCCGGCGCACGCCGACCGCCTCCGGCAGCAGGGTGCTCACGCCGCAGTCGGGTGTCAGACCGATGTCGGCGTACTTCGACACGAAGAACGCCGCCTCGCCGGCCACCACGTAGTCGGCGACGAGCATGAAGCCGAGGCCTCCGCCTGCGACGGCCCCCTGTACGGCCGCCACGATGGGCTTCGGCGTCTGCGCGAAGACGCGGTGCCCGTCGTGGATGATGTCGGCCAGCTCGCGCACGACCTCCCCGCTTCCGCCCATGGTCGCCATGGCCGCCACGTCGCCGCCGGCGCAGAACGCGGGCCCGGCGGCATCGAAGAGCACGGCGGTGATGTCATCGCGTTCGGCGACCTCCTGCGCCAGCTCGCGCCACCGCCGCGCCGCTTCGGCGTCGATGGCGTTCAGCCGCTCCGGTCGATTCAGGGTGATGTGGGCGAGGCCGTCGGAGACCTCGAAAAGGATGCCGTTGCTCATCTCGTCCGCTCTCGGTCGGTCGCGTGGCGGCGCCGCGCTGCGCTGGAAGAGGATGCGTCGCGAATGCGATCGCACGCTCGAACGTACTCCGGCCCCGGCCTTCCGCCACCTCGCATGGATGCTCGGCACAGCGCGCGTGGCGATGCAGCGCGCGGATTTGTAGGCAAACGAATTCCGCTGGCAGTCCCGCGCGTTCACGCTGGAATTCGCCGGCGGCATCCCCGCATGGACAAGGCACGTCGCGCCCCGGACACAGAAGTGCGCCGCTGTGCGGAGGATCGGCGCGACACGCCGGCCAGCCGCCTGAAGTGGCGACGTGTCGCGTCGAGTCCCCGCACAGCGGCGCGGAGCCCGTTTGGGGGTCCAGGCTCAGCTCATGGTGATCAGCCCTTCACCGCCCCGGCCGACATGCCGGAGACGAGGTTGCGCTGGATGATCACGAAGAAGATCACGACCGGCAGCGAGAACAGCACGGATGCCGCCATCAGCCCGCCGAAGTCGGTTCCGGTCGTCGGTGTGGTGAACGTGGCCAACCACACCGGCAGCGTGTACATCGACTGGTCGTTCATGAACGTGTAGGCGACCAGGTAGTCGTTCCACGCCGCGATGAACGCGAAGATGCTGCTGGCGATGATGCCCGGTGTCACGAGGGGGAACAGCACCCGCCAGAGGATCTGCCAGTTGGTCGCGCCGTCGACTCGCGCCGCCTCTTCGATCTCGACGGGGATCGCGACGAAGAAGCCGCGCATGACCCAGATGGTGAAGGGGAGCGTGGCCGCCACGTACGCGAGGATCAGACCGAAGTAGTTGTTGGTCAGACCCATCTGGTTGAACACCACGAACTGCGGGATGAGCAGGGCCGTTCCCGGCAGCATCTGCACCGCGAGCACGACCACCAGGATGAGCTTGCGGCCGCGGAAACGGAACCTCGACAGTGCGGCGGACGCCAGGGCGCCGAGCACGATCGCGAAGATCAGGGTTCCGACCACCACGATGAGGCTGTTGCGCAGGTTCACCAGGAAGGTGCTCTCCGTCGCCGCGGCGACGAAGTTCGAGAACGTCGGGTGCTGCGGGAAGAACATCGGCGTGGGGGTCATCACCTCGTAGCGAGGCTTGAACGCGGTGTTGACCATCCAGTAGACCGGGAAGACCCAGATCACGGACAGCACGATCGCGACGACGTTCGAGACGATCCGCGGACGGCGGCGACGGCGCTTGCGCGCCGCGACCGGTCGGGCAGGGACCTCCTCGAGAACGGGTGCGCCGACGGGTTCGGTGACGGTGCTCATAGTTCCTCTCCCGACTTCAGCAGGTTGCGGATGTACAGCCCGGTGAGAGCCAGCAGCATGATGGTGGCGACGACGGTGATGGCCGCTCCGGTGCCGACGTGCGTGCTCACGAACGCGGTCTTGTACGCCCAGATGCCGATCGTCGACGTGGCGTTGTTCGGGCCGCCCTGCGACACCAGCCAGATCTGGTTGAACACGTTGAAGTCCCAGATCACCGACAGGATCGTGACCAGCAGCAGAGTCGGCTTGAGGAAGCGCAGCACGATGGTCCAGTAGATGCGGGCCTCGCTCGCGCCGTCGAGACGGGCGGCCTCGATGTATGCGGGGTCGACTTGCGACTGCGCCGCGTACATGGTGAGCGCGATGAACGGCACACCGCCCCACACGATGAGAAGCCAGATGCAGGTGTAGGCGAGGAACGCGTTGTTCGCCCACGCTGCGTTCGTCATGTCGCCGAAGATGTGCAGCTGGGTGAGCATCCAGTTGACCACGCCGTAACCGGGCTGGAAGAGCCAGTTCCAGATCTGGCTGGATGCCACGGTGGGCATCGCCCACGCGAAGACGAGAACGATCGTGAGGATGTACTTCATCGTGGTGCCGAGGCGGGTGAGCAGCTGGGAGATCCCCATACCGATCGCGATGGTGCCCAGCACCATGGCCGCGGTGAAGAGGATCGTGCGGATGATGGCCCACCAGAAGTCGGGATCCGTGAAGATCGTGACGTACTGCTGGAAGCCGACGATGCTGAACTCGCCCGTGAACAGGGAGCGCTGGTCGTAGTCGGTGAACGACGTGAAGAGGAGGAACGCGATCGGCACGATCACGAGGGCGATCATCACGATCCCCGCCGGCGTCAGCAGCCAGAGCGGGAAGAAGCGTGCGGAGTTGCGGCGAGGGGACCGCGGCTGCCGCGGGGAGTCCGCGGCGACCGCAGCTTCGCCTGCAACGAGTGTTGCAGAGGGAGAGCTCATTGATCTTCCGTTATTCGAAGGGCGAATCGGATGGGAGGGTGCGCCGGCGGGCGACTCGCTCAGGGGCCGCCCGCCGGCGTGTGCTCTCTTAGTTGCCGTTCAGCGTCTTCTCGAGCGTCGCGTCGAACGACTTCGCGGCGTCGGCCGGGGTCGCCGATCCGGAAGCGATCGAGGAGAAGAACTGGTTGATGGCCTTGGTGCTCTCGATCGTGGCCCAGTTAGCCGACGACGGGGTCGACTTCGAGTTCTGGGCTGCCGTGAAGAAGCCCTTCTGGATCTCGGGCAGGGTCGGGTCCTCGATGGCCTTCTTGGCGCCCTCGACGGTGTTCGGGATCCACTTCTGCACGCCGTAGACGTACTTGTTCTGGATCGACGGGCTGGAGGCGATCTTGGTCCACACCAGAGCGAGCTGCGAGTTCTTGCTCTTCACCGGGATGCTCCAGACCGAGCCACCGAGCATGACGGGCTGGTTCTTGCCCGAGGTGCCGGGGAAGGGGAACGAACCGAGGTCGTCGGTCGTCAGGCTCTTGTTGTCGGTCGTGATCGAGCCGATCTCCCAGCCGTTGCCGAGGATGGCGCCGGCCTTGCCGTCAGCGAAGACCTGGTCCTGGTCCGGCTTGTCGGTGTCGAGGGTGCGAGCCGAGGCCACGGAGTAGGCGTTCTCGAACTTCTTGAAGTCGTTCAGGCCCTTCTGCGCGGCGTCGGAAGAGAAGCCGCCCTTCCAGGTCTTGCCGCTCTGCGTGGCGATCTGTCCGCCGGCATCCCACACGAACTGCGTGCCCGCGTACCAGTTCTGGCCGGGCAGGTAGAACGCCGAGAAGTCGGCCTTCGACGCGTTGGCCGCCTTGACCTTGTCGAGGTCGGCGGTGAGCTCGTCGTAGGTGGTCGGAGCCTCTGTCACGCCTGCTGCGGCCCAGATCTTCTTGTTGTAGATGACGGCGCGGGTGCCGGCGAACGAGGGAACGCCGTAGAGCTTGCCGTTGACGGTCGCCGGGTCGACGAGGCCGCCGAGCCAGGTGCCACCCTGCTCGAGGTCGCTCTTGTACTTGGTGAGGTCGAGAAGACCGCCGTTGGCCGCGTAGCCGGCGACCTGGGTGTTTCCGATGTCGATCACGTCGGGCGGGGTGGAGGTGGAGAGGGCCGTCGTCACCTTGGGGCCGATGCCGTCCCACTGCTGCATCTGCACCTTGACCTTGGCGCCGGTCTGCTTCGTGAACTCCTTGTTGATGGCGTTCAGAGTGTCGGTGCTCAGGTCACCGTTCATCTCCCAGACCGTGAGGGTCTTGCCCTTGCCGTCGACCTTGCCGATGCTCGAGCTGTTGTTGTTGTCGCCCGAGGAGCCCGATCCGGTGCCGGAACAGGCGCTCAGCGCCAGCGCTGCGGCGATGCCGACGGCACCGACCGCGAGAATGCGTGACTTGCGCAATTTATCTCCTAGTGTTGTTGAGCGCGGGCGTTCCGCGTCCTTAGTGAGGGAGTGACGTCCGCGCAACAGCACGGACTCGGGGGAGCGATCGTCGACACGAGGTCGCGGCCGCCGACTGGGGTCTGAGCCCAGACGTCTGTGGCTAGGGGCTGGGGGTGCCTCATCACGACACCCCCAGTTCCGCTGAGAGCACGAACACGGCGGTGCCGAGAAGCACCAGGTCGTCGCTGTCTCGTGCGATGCGCACCGTGGGGCCGTCGCCCACGGTGGTGAGGATGCGCGCGCGCACCGTGTCGAGGGCCGCATCGACGAACGGGCCCTCGAGCAGGTCCTGCGGGCCGGCGAGCACCAGGTCGTCGAGTCCGAGGGCCGCGATGATCGGAGCCAGCGCGAGGCCGAGCGAGTGACCGGCATCGGCGAGCACGGCGTCGCGCTTGTCGGCGCCGGCGTCGCGGATCCGGTCGCGAAGGTGAGGGACGGCGATGGCCTGCTCGAGGCATCCCCTCCGGCCGCAGGCGCAGCGCTCGCCGTTCTCGTCGACGACGAGGTGGCCGATCTCGCCCGCTGTGGAATGGATGCCCTCGATCAGCATGTCGCCGATGATGAGCCCGGCGCCGACACCGTGCTCGATGGCGACGAGCATGAAGCTCGAACCGGACTCCTGGAAGGTGCGCACCGCGAGAGCGGCGCCGTTGGCGTCGTTGCCGACGTGCACGGGCACGGAGAACTCGGTGCGGAACGCGGCGGCGAGGTCGAGGCCCCGCCAGTCGAGGTTGGGGGCGGCGAGCACGACGCCTTCCGAGTCGACGATGCCCGGGGTACCCACACCGATGCCCAGGAGCCGGGCGGTGGTGCGCTTCACCAGATCGCCGGCGAGGTCGAGGGCCTTGCGCAGCGCTGCCTCCCCGGTGGCGTTCTCGAGCGGCACTTCGGCGCGATGCACGATCTTGCCGTCGATGGCGATGATCGCTCCGACGAAGCGGTCGTCCGGCGACAGGTCGAGGCTGACCACGTGGTAGGCGTTCTCGTTGAGGCCGATGAGCTTGGCGGGCTTGCCGACGTGGGCCCCGGTGCGGGTGCCCAGCTCGTTGATGAGCCCTTCGGAGGCGAGGTCGTTCACGAGGTCGGAGACGGTCACCCTCGTGAGTCCGGACTCGCGTGCCAGATCCGCACGGCTCATGGGGCCGTCGTGAAGGAGCGTCTGCAGGAGGAGGGAGCGATTGTGCTGACGATTGTGTTCTGGCAACGCCTTCGACGTCACGCGCAACTGCGCCATGTGCTCACCTCGATTCGTGCGTCTTTGCGCTTTCTGGGTCACTACCCAACGGTTTGTTAGTGAACCTGCCTTACAAACAGCTTGTCAAGTTGGAGTGAGTAAAGAATTGATAACGCCCCGAAAAACAGGTCTCGGCTGGAGGCCCACGAAGGAGGGTTTGCGAGGGCAGGTGTTCGTAAGCTTTACTAACAAACATGTCTGAGCCAGAGACGCCTCCGCGCGCTCCCGCCGTCGTGCCGGAGCCGACCATCGACATGAACGACCCGGATGCGAGAAACCGCGCCATCTCCGCGACCCTGCTCCCCGGTTTCGTCGGTACGAGCGTTCCGGACGCGCTGCGCACACGTTTCGAGAACGGTCTCGGCGGCGTCTGCATCTTCGGCTACAACATCGAATCCGCGCAGCAGCTCGAGCAGCTGAACGACGACATCCTCAGCGTGGCTCCGCTCGCCGTGATCGCCATCGACGAGGAGGGCGGCGATGTCACCCGGCTCAATTACGCCGACGGCTCGCCGTACCCCGGCAACGCCGTTCTGGGCAGGCTCGACGAGACCGAGCTGACCGAGAAGGTCGGCAACTCCGTGGGGTTCGCGCTGCGTCGCACCTCGTGCACCCTCGACTTCGCGCCCGACATCGACGTCAACTCCAACCCCGACAACCCGGTGATCGGCGTGCGCAGCTTCGGCAGCGACACCGCGCTCGTGGCGCGTCACGGCGCCGCGGCAACCAGGGGCATCCAGTCGGCGGGCATCGCGGCCTGCGCGAAGCATTTTCCCGGCCACGGCGACACCGCGCTCGACTCGCACCTCGCCCTGCCCGTCATCGACCGGTCGCTCGACGAGCTGCGCGAGCGCGAGCTCGTGCCGTTCCGCGCCGCGATCGAAGCCGGTGTGCTGAGCATCATGACCTCGCACATCGTGCTGCCCAAGGTGGACCCGGATGCGCCGGCCACCTTCTCGCCGCGCATCCTGCAGGGCCTGCTGCGCGACGAGCTCGGATTCGACGGCGTCATCGTCACCGATGCCCTCGACATGAAGGGTGCGAGCGGCGAGACCGGCATCCCCGAGGCCGCCGTGCGTGCACTGCGGGCGGGTTGCGATCTGCTCTGCATCGGCAGCGAGACCACCGACGAGCTCGTCGGTGAGGTCATCGCGGCCATCGATGCCGCGATCACAGCCGGACGGTTGAGCGCCGAACGCGTCGCGGATGCCGCCGGTCGGGTGCGTGCCCTGGCGCGCCGCCTCGAACGGCTGCGCAGCGACATCCGCGCTCTCCCCGCGACCCAGACGGGTGCGCCCGTCGGCATCGAGCGCTCCCAGGAGGCCTTCGACGTGCGCGATGGCGCGCTCGACGCGCTGCGCGGGGACCGGCCGTTCGCCGTCGTGCGGATCGAGACCCAGGCGAATATCGCCGTCGGCGTGGCACCGTGGGGGCCGTTCGCGCAGACCGCGGCGGACCCGGACGCCGCCGACTCGCGTGCCTGGGCGGAGCATCCCGAGCACATCGTGGCGGAGGTCGACGCCGGGCAGGACGCCGTGCTCGGCGGGATTCTGGCAGAGGTTCCGGAGGGATTCCCCGTCGTGGTGATCGGCAAGGCGGTGCACCGCTACCCGTTCGCGCGTCGCGTGGTCGACACGTTGCGGGCGAACCGACCGACGGTCGTCGTCGACATGGGTTGGCCGTCCGACGATCGTGCCTACGCCGACGTCGCGACCTTCGGCGCCTCTCGGCTGTTGGGCCGTGCGCTGATGGATCTGCTCGACCGTACTGCCGCCTCCGGAGACGAGCGGTGAGGCTCGGACTCGACATCGGAGGCACCAAGATCGATGCCGTCGTGCTCGATGACGACGGGGGAGTGCGGGCGCACGTGCGCATCCCGACGGGCACGGGCCCCGAGGCGGTCGTCACATCCGCCGAGCGTGCGGTGCGCGAAGTCGTGATCCAGGACGGCTCGGAGCTCGACGACATCCAGACCATCGGCGTCGGCATTCCGGGCATGGTCGACACGGAGACAGGGCACGTTCACCACGCCGTCAACCTGGGCGTGGCCGACCTGGCGCTCGCCGATGTGCTCGGCGAACGGGTCGGCGCTCGGGTGCGCGTGGAGAACGATGTGAAGGCGGCCTCCCTGGGCGCCTACCACCTGCTCCAGCTCGACGGGGCCGCGGCACTGCTCAACCTGGGCACCGGCATGGCAGCCGGAGTCGTCGTGAACGGTGTGCTCTGGCGCGGTGCCCGTGGAGGTGCCGGCGAGATCGGGCACATTCCGTTCGATCCGTTCGGCGCCGTGTGCAGCTGCGGTCAGCGCGGATGCCTCGAGACCGTCGCGAGCGGATCGGGCCTGGCCAGGATGTGGCCGTCCTCCGCTCCGCTGCCCGCGCTCGAACTCTTCGACGCCGCGGACGCAGGCGACCCGCGCGCCCTGCAGGTGCGACGGACGATCGCGGCGGGCGTGGCATCCGCGCTCCGGGTGCTCGTGCTGACCGTCGATGTCGAACTCGTCGTGATCGGCGGCGGACTGAGCAATCTCGGGGACCGCCTGCTCGCTCCGGTGCGCGAGGTGCTCACCGAGTGGGAGCACGACTCGGCGTTCCTGCGATCGCTCGAACTCGGCGAGCGGGTGCGCATGCTTCCCCCGCATCTGTCGGCAGCAGCGGTCGGCGCAGCGCTGATCGGCTCGACGGAGACGCTCGACGCGGTGGAACCCGTCGCCTGACTCCGCAAGACTGAGTACAGAACCTTAAGCCCGAGGAGGCATTCGCGTGGAAGTCGTCATCAAGCAGACCGCCGACGAGGTGGGAGCGCTGGCCGCCGAACTGATCGGTCGTGTCGTGGAATCCAAGCCGCGCGCGGTGATCGGCCTCGCGACGGGATCGTCGCCGCTGGCGATCTATGCCGACCTGGCACGACGTGTGGCAGACGGCACCCTCGACTTCGACGGGGTGCGCGGCTTCGCCCTCGACGAGTACGTGGGCATCCCCGAGGAGCACCCGCAGAGCTACGCGTCGGTGATCCGCACGGAGGTGGTGGAGCCGCTGCGCATGGATCCGACGCTCGTGCGTGTGCCCGACGGCCGCGCCATCGACATCGAGGTCGCATGCCGCGACTACGAGCAGGCGATCGCGGATGCCGGTGGCATCGACGTGCAGATCCTCGGCATCGGCGCCAACGGGCACATCGGCTTCAACGAGCCGACGTCATCGTTCGCGTCCCGCACCCGCATCAAGACACTCGCGCCCACGACGCGGGCCGACAACGCCCGCTTCTTCGACTCGCTCGACGAGGTGCCCACGCACTGCGTCACCCAGGGACTCGGAACGATCATGAACGCGCGCAGGCTCGTGCTCGTCGCCCAGGGCGCAGGCAAGGCGGATGCCATCGCCGCGGCCGTCGAGGGCCCCGTCTCGAGCATGTGCCCGGCATCCGTGCTGCAGTTCCACGAGCATGCGACCGTCATCATCGACGAGGCGGCGGCGAGCAAGCTCAGGCTCGCCGACTACTACACCTACACGTACGACAACAAGCCGTCTTGGCAGCTGTGACCCTTCGGGTCGCCGCTGCCAAGCGGGCTTCTAGGACCCCACGCATCCACTCCAGCGCATCCGGCACCAGCGGATTGCTGTCGCAACACGCCCCTTCGCCGCAGCGATAGGGGCGTGTTGCGACAGGAAGTCGCGCGGCAGTCGCCGCACGGTCATCGCACGACGCATCATGAGCTGGGGCGCCAGCCGGCGCGCAACAGGGCTGTGCGCACCTGCGCCACGGCGGGCGCGGTCGACGGGTAGAGGTGTCGTGCCGTGAGGCGGATCACCCGCCATCCGGCATCCGCACATGCCGAGTGCTTCTCGATGTCGCGATTCCACTGATCCCGATCGATTCGGTGATGGTCGCCCTCGTATTCGACCAGAACACGGTAATCCGGGTAAGCGATCTCGGTGAAGCCGATCGGGGCCCCGGTCGCCGTGAACACGTCGAAGTCGAGCTCGGGCAGGGGGAGTCCCGCGCGAATGGATGCGATCCGATAGCGAGTCTCGGCCGGTGATGCCGCGCCGATCCTGATCTCGTCGACGGCAGAGCGGAGTCTGTCCGAGTGTCGTCGGTAAGGCGTATTCGCGGCAGCACGAAGCTCGGCGGGCGTGCCGAGAGCGTCCTCGGATGTGCCGCGGAGCATCCCGCGTCGCCGCGGAATGAAGACGATCGCATCGCCGAGCTCGATGAGCTCGTCGACGGCGAGTTCGTCTGCGAGCATCGCCCATGTCGTGGCCGGGTTCGTGAGTCGGAGCCCGTTGCTTTCTCTCACGTCGATGAGTCGTGCGGACAGCTGACGACCCTTCACGCCGGCCGCGCGCGACGGGCGCGCGGGCGCGAGCACGCCGACATCGATGCCCCGGGGTGCGACGCTCTCGCCGTTGCGCTCCGTGGCCGCGGCGACGCGCCGGAGAACCCGCAACGGCAGAGGGAGTCCCCACATGACCGCAGCCGTCGCATGGCAGAAGCACGAGTCGGGAGCGGCTATCGCCGCGAACGCTTTCGCTCTGCGGGCGATGAGGTCTGCGAGCCGTCGCGTCTCGTCTGCACGGCTATCCCGAACGGGAGCGGATTGCGGCGAGCGTCGGTCGGCTTCGGAGCGGCGAGTGCGCACCCCGAAGAAGGGGGATTCGAGGTCCAAGGCACGCAGCCGCTTGGCCGCGACGCCGGCCTCTCGGGCGGCGCGAACCGCGAAGCCGTCGCCGAGGTCGCCGGGGAGCGCGGCTGCGGTGCGAGACATGCGGCCCAGACTGCCGGGGCGCCATCTGCTCGCGTAGTCGCGGCGGCGCATCCGTGGAGCACCTGCGTTCAGCACCCGCTGTGGACGACGGGCGGTCGCGCCCGTTGCGCCTGCCGCCACCACCGACTTGTGGGCGCAAACGGCCCATTGCGGCGCCGGGTGGGGGCATCCTGCGACAGGAAATCGGTGCGGGAGGGGAGATGAGAGGTGGCGGGGGAGATCGGTCGAAGAGAGATGGGAGGTGGCGACGTGGTGGTGGGGCGGCAGCGAGGAGTGCTGGCGAGGGACGGGTCGGGCGCGAGGGCTCAGATCAGCTGCGAGCCGGCGGCCCAGACGCTGCTGGCGCGCCACTCGTGATCGAGCAGCACGGCATCGGCGAGGTAGCCGGCCGCGAGGCGGCCGAGCTCGTGCTCGCGGTTCAGCACGCGAGCCGGCGTCAGCGTGAGCGCCTCGACGGCGGCGGCGGGCTCGACACGGGTGCGTTCGACGGCGATGCCGAGGGCGGTGTCCTGGGTGAGCGTGGAACCGGCGATGGTCGAGCCGTCGGCCAGCCATGCCTGACCGTCCGTCACGACGACGTCGAGGGAGCCGAGCCGGTACGCGCCGTCGGCGGAGCCGGCGGCCGCCATCGCGTCCGTGATGAGGGCGACGCGGTGCCGGGCCTCGCCGAACGCGAGGTGCGCGACATCCGGGTGCACGTGGAATCCGTCGAGGATGAGCTCGAGCGTGACCCGGTCGTCGTCGAGCGCGGCGATGACAGGGCCCGGTGCTCGGTGGCCGATGCCCGGCATGGCATTGAAGGCGTGGGTGAGCAGCCGGGCACCGCGGTCGAACGCCGCCTGCGCCTGCTCCATCGTGGCCTCGGTGTGGCCGACGGCGACATGCACGCCCGCTTCGACGAGCACGTCGATCGCCTCGAGGGCACCGTCGAGCTCGGGAGCGATGGTGATCTGTCTGAGGGTGCCGCGCGAGGCGCCGATGAGCTGTTCGATCGCCTCCGGATCGTTCGGCGCGCGCAGGAACTCGGGGTTGTGCGCGCCCTTGCGCTTCTCGTTGAGGAAGGGCCCCTCGAGGTGCGAGCCGAGGATGAGCGGATCGGCGTCGGCGAGATCGGCGATGAGTCCGAGGTTGGTGCAGAGCTCGGGGATCGGGTTCGCGACGAGGCTCAGCACCGAACGGGTGGTGCCGTGGCCGCGGTGCGTGGCGATCGCGCCGAGGATGGCCTCCCTGCCGCCCTCGTAGGCGAAGCCGCCGCCGCCGTGCCCGTGCAGGTCGATGAAGCCGGGCGTGAGCCAGTGACCGCCGGCATCCGTCACCTCCGCGCCCTCCGCGAAGGCGCGCCACCCCGTTCCATCACCGGTCGCGGCGATGCGCTCGCCGTCGGTCGCGAGCCAGAAGTCGTCGATCTGACCGTCTGCGTCGAGCTTGCGTGCCGAGTGGATGACGCGCGCGGCGCTCATGCCAGCTCCTTCCGTCCGCTGACGATGCCGCTCACCAGGGCGACGACCGCGAAGACGACCGCCACGATCGGCTGGCCGAGATCCCACCAGGCGAAGGCCGCGGCCGTCATGACGACGATCTCGACGATCGCCTTGCCGAAGGCATCCACCTTGACGACGGCCTTCGGAGAGCGGAACAGCGCCCACAGCACGACGGCGAGTGCCGGTGCGAGGATGCCGACCACGATGTTCCACGGCAGCGGCCAGGCGATGAACCCCCAGACCGCGAGGCTGACGAAGGCGAACAGTTCGATCACGAATCGCGCGACGTCCCAGAAGTCGATCTGGACGCGCGGATGCTCGGAATTCTGGGCAGACATCGCCTTCCATGATAGGGGCGATTGAGGGGAGCGCCGTGGGAGCGTGCTCGCACGGCCGACCCGATTGAGACCTCGAGCCGCGGAGCGGCGATAGTGGGCGCAGGGTGGGAGAAACCCCGGCCGAACCCGTCAGCGGAAGATGATGGTGCGCACTCCGTCGAGCAGGATGCGGTTCTCGGCGAACCACTTCACGGCCTGGCGGAGGGTGCGGCTCTCTTCATCCTGGCCGATCGAGACCAGCTGGGAAGGCGACTGCGCGTGGTCGACGCGCACCACGTTCTGCTCGATGATCGGGCCCTCGTCGAGGTCGCTGGTGACGAAGTGCGCCGTGGCGCCGATGAGCTTCACGCCGCGCGCGTGAGCCTGCTTGTAGGGGTTCGCGCCCTTGAACCCCGGCAGGAACGAGTGGTGGATGTTGATGCACCGGCCGGCGAGGGCCGCGCAGAGCTCGGGGGAGAGGATCTGCATGTACCTGGCGAGCACGACGAGCTCGATGTCGTGCCGCTCGACCTCCTCGAGGACGCGGGCTTCGAAGGCGGCCTTGCTCGCGGCATCCGTCACCGGCAGGGGAATCGAACGGCACGCCGTAGAAGCCGGCGAGCTCGCGCAGCGTGCCGTGGTTGGCGAGCACGAGCGGGATGTCGACGGTCAGCTGGCCCGCCTTCTGGCGGAACAACAGGTCGCTGACGCAGTGCGCAGCGGTGGAGGCCAGCACGAGCGTGCGCAGCGGGCGGCCGACGACATCGAGGTTCCACGTCATGTCGTAGCGTCGCGTGACCGGCAGCAGAGCATCCTCGAACTCCGCACGGTCGGCGGGGGACTGGATCTGCAGGCGCATGAAGAATCGTCCGGTGTCGGCGCTGGAGAACTGCTGGCTCTCGGTGATGTTGCCGCGCGCCTCGACGACGGCCCCGCTGACGGAGTGCACGATGCCGGGGCGATCCGCGCAACTGAGCGTCAGAACCCAGTGCTGCACGGGGGTGCCGTCGGGAATCTGCTGATCCATCCCCCAAGGGTAGGGCACGGGGGCGGAGCCGCATTTCCGCGTTCATCGAATCGATTAGAGTGTGGGGAATCGAAACGCCGTGCGTCAGGCGTGAGCAACCAGGGGGTCGAAGCCGATGTCGTCGTCTGATGCAGGCGCACCCGGTCGTGCGCAGGGACCGGCCTCACCGCCCTTCCCGTGGGTGGCGATGCTCGCGCTCGCGGCCGCGGCCTTTCTCGCCGTGACCAGCGAGTCGCTGCCCACCGGCCTGCTGCCGGAGATCGCGAACGGTCTGCACGCCACGACGCCGCAGACCGGCATGCTCGTCTCGGTCTACGCGTTCACCGTCGTGATCGCAGCGACGCCGCTCACCGCGCTGACGAGGCGCGTTCCCCGCAGGCTGCTCGTGGTGATCGTCATCATCGTGATCGGCATCGGCTCGCTGCTGATGGCCATCGCGCCGAACTACGGCGTCGCCGTCATCGCGCGGATCATCGGCGGTTCGGCGCACGGCGTCTTCTGGGCGGTCACCGGTGCGTACGCGGGTCGCATCGTGGCGCCGCAGCAGATCGCCCGCGCCGTCGCCATCACCTCGGGCGGCGTGTCCATCGCGCTCATCCTCGGCTCGCCGCTGGCGACCATCCTCGGCCACGCCGCAGGCTGGCGGGTGGCCTTCGCGGTGATCGGATGCCTGCTCGTCGTCGGCGCGTTCGCGATCGGCGCCATCCTGCCGCGCTCCGAGAATCCGCCGCTCGTCACCGGCGCCGTGCCCGCCGTCACGGGCGGCATCGCCACGGTCACCGGCGGCATCACGACCGTGACCTCGGGAGACGATGCAGGCGGTGTGCGCAGCGCGCGCGGCATGCGGGGCAGCGATGCGAGCATCCGCCCCGTCATGCTCATCTGCGTGCTCACCGGCGTGATCACCCTCGGCAACTTCACGCTCAACGCGTACGTGGCGCCCTACATCGCCGAGGCGATGGGCCTCGGCACGGGTGCTGTCGGCCCTTTGCTCTCGGTCGGCGGCGTGATGGGCGCGGTGAGCGTCGTGCTCGTCGGCGCCTGGTTCGGCAAGAAGCCGATCCGCTCGCTCGTGATCGGGCTCGTGCTCACCGCGGCCGGCGTGCTGCTGCTCGCGCTGGTGCCGGGGATGCCGCCGTTCGCGATCGCCGCGTTCGCACTGTGGGCGCTGGCGTTCGGCATCCTGCCGCCGTTGCTGCAGACCGAGATGCTGCATGCCACCTCGTCACGGTTCCGCGACACCGCGAGCGCCATCTACACCACGGCGTTCAACGTGGGCATCGGCGGCGGAGCCGTCGTCGGCGGCGCGGTCTACGCCGCGTGGGGCATCGGTGCCGTGCCGTGGGTGGCCTTCGGCATCCTGATCGTGTCGATGGTGTTCTTCGCGGTCACGGTGCGTTCGTGGTCACGGCCCGACGGTGACCGTCGTGTGCGTCGAGGGGCCGAGCCGGCCTGAACCGTCGGCGTAGCGCACGGCGATGTCGTGCGTGCCTCGGCGCAGCGCGATCAGGTAGCTGTGCTGTCCGGAGCCGTCCAGACTGCTGATTCTCTGCGAGACCCCGTCGACGAGCACCTGTATGCGCGCGCCTGGTACACCGGTGACCCGCACCGTCATCAGAGGCGAGTGCGACGATCCGATGCCGGTCACGCTGAGCTGCGGTGCGGAGAGGGAGAACGAGACGGATGCCGTCGCCGAGCTCAGGCCCTCGGCATCGGTCTGGCTGGCGCTCACCGTGCCCGCGCCTGCCGGGAAGTCTCCGAACGCATCCGTCACCCGCCAGGCACCGCTCGCGTCGGCACGCACCGTGGCGGTCGCGCCGCCTCCCGAGACGGTCACCGTCGCGTCGGGAAGCGCGCTTCCCGAGACGACGGGCAGATAGCGGCCGTCGCCCGTGTCGGCGGTGATGGTCGGCGGCGCAGGCGGCACGGGGGCCGGGGTGCTCGGGGTGCCGGGCGACGAGGGCGGACTCGACGTCGGAGGCGCCGCAGGGGAGGAGGTCGTGCCGCTCGGAGTGGACGCCGGGTTCGACGACGCAGGGGTCGACGAGGAGTTCTGGTTCGCGGTGCTCGGGGTCTGGTCAGGGCCGGTGCTCGAGTCTCGACCAGGATCGGCGGTCGGGGCGGGTGTGGCGCTGGGTGACGCTCCGGGCACCGAGACATCGGGGCTGGAGGACGAGTCGCCCGCCTTTGAGGAGCCGAAGGAGTCCTGCTGAACGGCGGGCGAGGCATCCGAGCCGTGCCCGGGCGCGGTGGCCACGAGCACCCCGGCGACGGCGCCTGCCACCACGACCACGCCGGCGACGACGCCGATGAGAACCCCGGCTCCGCCGCTGAGGCCTCCGCTGGACGAGCCCGACGAGGCACCCGCCCCTGCGGATCCTGCTCCCTGGGCGCCCGCCGCGCTCGCCCCGAATGTGCCGACTCCGGCAGCGGTGGCACCGCCGGCTCCGGCTCCGACGACCAGGCCGGCCTTGACGCTCGCCGCATACGCGGCCGCCGCGCCGGAACCGAGCACGAGCGGCAGCAGCACGAGCGCGATCCGCGAGCCGGTCTCTTCCGCCTCGGCGGCGGCCATGGCGCACTTCGCGCAGGTGTCGAGGTGCGCATCGACTCTCGCGCGGTCCCGCTTGCCGAGGCGCCCTCGTGAGCGCGCGGCGAGGCGCTCCACCGTCCACGCGCACTCCGGCTCGAGGTGCGCGGAGTTCAGGTGGGCGCGGATCCAGGCCTGACGCAGGCCCTCTCGCGCCCGGTAGCAGAGCGCTGCTGCGGCCTGCGCGCGCACGCCGAGCAGCGGCGCGAGCTCGGCGGGCTGCATGCCCTCGACCTCGCTGTACCAGAGCGCTTCCTGCCAGCGCGGCGGAAGCGTGCGGAACGCCTGCGCGGTGAGGGAGCGGTCGAGCTCGGCCAGCGTGGGGTCGGCTTCGACGGCCAGCGCCTCGAGCTCGACGGGCTCCAGCGGCACAGCATCTTTGCCCGAACGCCCCCACGACGCCGCGATGTTGCGCACCGTCGTGAACAGATAGGGGCGGAACGCGGCGGTCGGCCCGTTGCCCGCCTTGAGCGCCTGCAGAATGCGCGTGTAGGCCTCCGAGACGAGGTCGTCGGGCTCGAACGTGCTGGTCACGGAGCGCGCGACCGAGGTGGCGGCCGACGCGTGCCTGCGGAAGAGCATGGCGTAGGCATCCGTGTCGCCCTTGCGCGTCAGCGTGACGAGCTCGGCGTCACCTGCGCGCTCGAGTCTGCGCGTGGCGGCGTGCGATGACATTCGGGTTGCCTTCCGGGCCTCATCGGCCTGCGATCTCTCGGTCGTCTGCTGCACATGCGGCGGCGGACCGTGGGGTGGGGGTTCCTGCTCAGGGATGGACGGGGGTGGTTCGATTCTCCGACGTGATCAGGGCATCCGCAATTCCTCGAAATGTTTTGTGCGACCCGCGTCATGATCGGCCGGGTTCGACGTCTTCTCTCAGTGAAACGGACCACCGTCGCGAATCATTCGGCCTTCGGCAGTGTTGTGCACCGCCTCGGTGCGACGGTCCTGGCTGAGACCCGAAACGGTCAGGATGCCGCGTGGAACTTGGGGGCTTGGGCCACGCGGCAAGCCGGTGGTGGTGCGGTCGATGTGAAATCCGACCGCACCACCACCTTCAGGCGGCCGGGCCGTGGATGCCGTCAGGCCACGATCACCCGCAGCCCCGCCTCCTCGAAAGCGGTGCGCTGCGACGTCGTGATGCCGTCGTCGGTGATGAGGGTGTCGAACGCGCCTGGCTCCGCCACGGAGGCGAAGGCACGACGGCCGATCTTGCTGGAATCGGCGACGATGACCGCGCGCTCGGCGCGCTGCGCCATGAGTGCGTTCACGGCGGCCTCGTGCTCGTCGTGCACGGTCGGGCCGAGCTTCGGATCGAGCCCGTTGACGCCGATGAACGCGAAGTCGAGCGTGATCTGGGCGAGCACCGAGTCGGTGTAAGGGCCGACCAGTTCGTATGACCGAGGCTGCACGACACCGCCGGTCATGACCACCTTGATCTGCGGGCGCATGAGCAGCTGGGCGGCGATGTTGATCGCGTTGGTCACGACGGTGAGGGTGGGGCGCGTGGACGGCTCCGCGACGTCGGGTCGAGAGCCCAGTGCGGTCGCCACCGCGGTGCTCGTCGTGCCGCCGCACAGCCCGACCACGGACCCGCGGGGGATCAGCGCCGACGCTGCCTGGGCGATCGCGAGCTTCTCGGCGGCGTTCTGCCCCTTCTTGAAGCGCAGCGGCAGGTCGTAGGCCACCGACTGCCCTGTGGCGCCGCCTCGCGTACGGCTCAGGAGCTGCTGCGAGGCGAGGGCGTCCAGGTCTCTGCGCGCGGTGGCAGGGGAGACCCCGAGCCGCTCGACGATGTCGTCCACCTCGATCTGCCCGGTCTCGGCCAGCAGATCGAGCACGGCGCGAAGCCGGTCGGCGCGGTTCATGCGCTCCGCCCCTCGCTCTGGTGCGCAAACAGTTCGAGCAGACGTTCGGCCTCGCTGCTGAGTGCGGCGCGGCCGGCGCTCAGATACTTGCGGGAGTCGACGACCGTGGGATTCTCCTCGAGATAGTCGCGGATGGCGCGTGTGAAGAAACCGTTCAGATGCGTCGACACGTTGATCTTGGTCATGCCTGCCCTGATGGCGGCGGCGATGACATCGTCGGCGACGCCCGAGGAGCCGTGCAGCACCAGCGGCACGGTCAGCGCTGAGTGCAGTCTGGAGATCAGGTCGAGGTCGAGGGATGCCTCGCGCGTGGTCATCGCGTGCGACGAGCCGACCGCGACGGCGAGCGCGTCGACCCCTGTCGCTGCCACGAAGGCCACGGCCTCATCGGGATCGGTGCGCACCCCGGGCGCGTGCGCGCCGTCTTTGCCGCCGATCTCGCCGAGCTCGGCCTCCACGACGATGCCGTGCCGATGGGCGTACTCGGTCACTCTGCGCGTCGCCGCGACGTTGGCGTCGTAGTCGAGCTTGGAGGCGTCGAACATGACGGAGCCGAAGCCGAGGTCGATCGCCTGCAGGGCGAGCCGCTCGTCCTCCGCGTGGTCGAGGTGCACGGCCACGCGGGCGGACGACTCGCGCGCGAGCGCGAGGCAGGCCAGCGCGATCGGCTCGAGCGAGCCGTGATACGTGACGCAGTTCTCGGAGATCTGCAAGATGACGGGGAGATCGGCGCGCTCGGCCGCGGCGACGATGCCTTCGGCGGTCTCGAGGTGCAGCACGTTGAACGCGCCGATACCGACGTGGCGGCTCGCGGCATCCGCGATCAGGTCACCGGTGGGAGTGAGGGTCATGCGTCGTCTCCGTTCAGGACGTCTCTGGCGGTCAGTGCGGCGCCGTACAGGCCGGCGTCGCCGCCGATGGTCGCCTTGATGAGCTGCGGGCGGCGGTGGAACGTGAGGATGCCGTCCAGCCGTTCCCGCAGCGGCTGCAGCAGCTCTTCGCCGGCCTCCGAGAGCCCGCCGGCGATCACGATCGCCTGTGGTGCGAGCAGCGCGACCACGTGGGAGAGCCCGAGAGCCAGCGCGTCGAGGGCGGAGTTCCAGGATGCCGCGGCGTTGGCATCGCCGCGCCGCTTGCGTTCGAGCACCTCCTTCGCCCCCGCGACCTCCTGGCCGGTCCGGAGCGAGTAGCGACGAGCGATGGCGGCGGCGGAGGAGACGGCCTCGAGGCATCCTCGTCCTCCGCACGCGCACATGGGGCCCTCGGCCACCCGGTCGTGGCCGATCTCCCCGCCGAGCCCGCCTCCCGTGTAGAGCTTTCCGCCGATGAACAGGGCCGCGGCGATGCCGGTGCCGATCGTCACCACGACCACATCGTCGAATCCGCGTGCGGCGCCGAGCCGGTGCTCCGCTTCGCCGGATCCGCGCACGTCGTGGCCGAAGCCGACCGGCAGGCCCAGCGCGGCTTCCGCCCGCTCGCGGAACGGATAGTCGTGCCAGCCGAGGTTCTCGGCGAACACGCCGATTCCGTGCACGTCGTCGACGTGCCCAGGCACCAGGAGTCCGGCGGCCGCCGGGTGCACATCGGGATGGCGCTTCGCGAACTGCTCCGCGAGCGCGGCGACCTCGGCGACGACACGGTCGCCGGTCTCGCCGTTCGCCAGCGGAGTCGGTACGCGCACGGTGTCGCGCAGCACGCCAGTCTCATCGACGAGGGCGGCCTTCATGTCGGTGCCGCCCACGTCGAACGCGAGCACCGCGGCGCCGGGTCCGAGTGTGGTCATGGTGTCTCCAGGATGACGGAAGGCAGATGGTCGGTGATCGAGGATGATCAGAAAACCCGTGAAAACTGCAGTTTCGGTCGATATGGTGATGCGAGTCTACAGGGGAACCGCGCAGCGGACCGCTCGGATTCTCGTCGGAACGACACCCTCGCTCTGCTAGTTTGTGATCGTAACAGCGCACTTTGGCGCAGATTACATCCGCGAATGAGCGACCGTCGCACGTCGTCGCACGCGCATCGCCTCGCGACTCGTCCCCATGACCACGCACCCACGACAAGGAGCATCGTGACTGACACCGCCCGCACCGGAGCCGAACACACGACGCGCGAGATCGCGCAGCAACCTCGGGTCTGGCGCGAGGTGAGCTCATCCGTGGCGGAGCAGCGCGCGCGGATCGACGAGTTCCTCACGAGAGTCGTGCCCGCCAACGCCCGTATCGTGCTGACCGGAGCGGGAACGTCGGCCTTCATCGGCGAGATCCTCGCCCCGGGTCTGGCGCGCGTCCTCGGCAGGCGTGTCGATGCCGTCGCGACGACCGACATCGTCGCCGACCCGCGCGCGGTCTTCGCCGAGGACCTGCCAACGCTTCTCGTCTCGTTCGCCCGCTCCGGCCGAAGCCCGGAGTCCGTCGCGGCGACGCAGCTCGCCGACCAGCTGCTGACGACGGTGCACCACCTCATCATCACGTGCGACACCACGGGCGACCTCTTTCAGGTGCACTCGCAGCGCGCGGACGACCTCGTGCTCGTGACGCCGGAGGGCACCAACGATCAGAGCTTCGCGATGACCTCGAGCTTCTCCTCGATGCTGCTCACCGCGCTGCTCGCCTTCGCT
This sequence comes from Humibacter ginsenosidimutans, assembly GCF_007859675.1. Lineage (GTDB taxonomy): Bacteria > Actinomycetota > Actinomycetes > Actinomycetales > Microbacteriaceae > Humibacter > Humibacter ginsenosidimutans. The sequence continues at coordinate 1,831,145 of NZ_CP042305.1, read as the reverse complement.
CCGGCGCTCGCAGGCACGGTGGATGCCGCGGCCGGCGCCGGCGACTGGGCTCTGTCCCAGGGGCAGGCCGTTCCACTCCACGCCGCCGACACCGCATACGACCGCATCGTGTACCTCGGCAGTGGACCGCTCACCGGACTCGCGCGGGAGTCGGCGCTCAAGCTGCTCGAGCTCACCGCAGGCCGCATCGTCGGCGTGCACGACAGCTCGCTCGGCTTCCGGCACGGCCCGAAGTCGATCCTCGACGACCGCACGCTGGTGGTCGTGTACGTGTCGTCCGACCCGTACACGCGGCAGTACGACCTGGACATCATCGCCGAGCTGCACACGACGTCAGGCAAGCACGACGTGATCGCCGTCGTCGCCGACGGCACGACGGCAGATGCGCCGGAGATCGACGGCGTCCAGACGTGGGCGCTGCCCGGCATCGACGAGCTGCCCGACGAGGTTCTCGCGCTGCCGTACGTGGTGTTCGCGCAGACGCTCGCGCTCGGCCAGTCGCAGCGCCTCGGCATCACCACGGACAACCCCTTCCCCAGCGGAGACGTGAACCGGGTCGTGAAGGGCGTGCGCATCCACCAGCTCGGCTGACGGCCGGTTTCGGCGCCGCCGGGCAGGATATGCTGGAGCGCGTCGCAACTGGCGTATCGGCGTGACTTCGGGCATCCGGAATCCGTCGCGGATGGTTCACCATCGGGGAGCGACGGACAGCTTTTCGAGATTATCGAGGGCGGATTCGGCCGCGCGCCTGGGCCGACGCGAACACGTTCCGTGCATACATCCGCCCGCCTGATCACGAGGAGCCGAGCATGACCGTTTCCCCCACCTTCAACGCCCCGCTGAGCGAGGTCGACCCCGAGATCGCCGAGGTGCTGAACCTCGAGCTCGGCCGCCAGCGCGACTACCTCGAGATGATCGCGAGCGAGAACTTCGTTCCGCGCGCGGTGCTCGAGTCGCAGGGCTCCGTGCTCACCAACAAGTACGCGGAGGGCTACCCCGGCCGTCGCTACTACGGCGGATGCGAGTTCGTCGACATCGCCGAGAACCTCGCCATCGAGCGTGCCAAGTCGCTGTTCGGCGCGCAGTTCGCGAACGTGCAGCCGCACTCCGGCGCGTCCGCCAATGCCGCCGTGCTGAGCGCGATCGCGCAGCCGGGCGACACCATCCTCGGCCTCGAGCTCGCGCACGGCGGCCACCTCACGCACGGCATGAAGCTCAACTTCTCCGGCAAGCTCTACAACGTCGTCTCGTACGGCCTCGACCCCGAGACGTTCCGCGTCGACATGGACGTGGTGCGCGAGAAGGCGCTGGAGCACAAGCCGAAGGTGATCATCGCCGGCTGGTCCGCCTACCCGCGCCACCTCGACTTCGCCGCATTCCGCGCGATCGCCGACGAGGTGGGGGCCACCCTGTGGGTGGACATGGCGCACTTCGCGGGTCTCGTCGCCGCCGGCCTGCACCCGTCCCCCGTGCCGTACGCGCACGTCACGAGCTCCACGGTGCACAAGACGATCGGCGGCCCGCGCTCCGGCTTCATCCTCACCAACGACGCCGACATCGCGAAGAAGATCAACTCCAACGTGTTCCCCGGCCAGCAGGGCGGCCCGCTCATGCACGTCATCGCCGCGAAGGCGACGGCGTTCAAGCTCGCGGCGACCGACGAGTTCCGCGACCGTCAGGAGCGCACCATCCGCGGCGCGCAGATCCTCGCCGAGCGGCTCACGGCATCCGACGCCAAGGAGGTCGGCGTCGACGTGCTCACCGGCGGCACCGACGTGCACCTCGTGCTCGTCGACCTGCGCACCTCGCAGTTCACCGGCAAGGAGGCGGAGGACCGTCTGCACGAGGTCGGCATCACCGTGAACAAGAACGCGGTGCCGTTCGACCCGCGCCCGCCGATGGTCACCTCCGGCCTGCGCATCGGCACGCCGGCACTCGCGACGCGTGGCTTCGGCGACGAGGAGTTCACCGAGGTGGCCGACGTGATCGCGCTCGCCCTGAAGCCGGACGCCGACATCCCTGCGCTGCGCGCACGCGTCAAGAAGCTGACGGATGCCTTCCCGCTCTACCCGGGGCTCGGCCCGTCGGGCTTCCCGGTCGAGAGCGTCGAGCTCGCGTCGTCGATCGAGAATTGACGATGACCGCCATCAGGCTCGATGGCAAGGCGACCGCCGCCGCCATCAAGCAGGAACTGACCGAGCGCGTCGTCGCGTTGAAGCAGCGAGGGATCACCCCCGGTATCGCCACGGTGCTCGTCGGTGCAGACCCGGCGTCGCAGCTCTACGTGGGCATGAAGCACAGGCAGTCCGAGGCCATCGGCATGAACTCGATCCAGGTCGAGCTGCCGGCGGATGCCACGCAAGACGAGGTCGAGGCGACGATCGACAGGCTCAACGCCGATCCCGCCTGCCACGGCTACATCGTGCAGCTGCCGCTGCCGAAGCACCTCGACACCGACGCCGTGCTCGAGCGTATCGATCCGGCGAAGGATGCCGACGGCCTGCACCCGACCAACCTCGGGCGGCTCGTGCTCAACGTGAACGCGCCGATCGAGACGCCGCTGCCGTGCACGCCGCGAGCCGTGATCGAGCTGCTCACACGCAACGACTACGACCTCAAGGGCAAGCACGTGGTCGTCGTCGGTCGCGGCGTGACCATCGGCCGCTCGATCGGTCTGCTGCTGACACGGCGGTCGATCAACGCGACGGTCACGCTCACGCACACCGGCACCGTCGATCTGCCGAAGTACCTGCGCGAGGCCGACGTGATCGTCGCCGCCGCGGGAGTCAAGCACCTGGTGCGTCCCGAAGACGTCAAGCCCGGCGCGGCCGTGCTCGATGTCGGCGTGACCCGGGAGGACATTCCGGAGACCGGCAAGTCCAAGGTCTTCGGCGATGTCGCGCCGGGAGTCGAGGATGTCGCGGGCTGGCTCTCGCCCAACCCAGGAGGCGTCGGCCCCATGACCGTCGCTCTGCTCATGACGAACGTGGTGGAGGCCGCGGAGCGCGCGTAGCGACTCCGCGGCCCGCGCCGCGCTACCGGCGGAACGCCGCGAACTTCTCGATCGCCTGCTGCGTGACAGGGGCGAAGAGGTTCACGAGCGTTCCGTCGGGGTCGCGCAGCAGCAACGACCTGTTGCCCCACGGCATCGTCGTGGGCTCCTGCACGACCTCGACGCCACGCGTCCGCACCGAGTCGAAGGCGGCGTCGACGTCGTCGACGAGCAACTCGACGATCGCGCTGCGGTTCTCCGCCGCCCGCACGGAGCCAGGTCCGAAGAGCTCGGCGGTCGAGCTGTGACCGATCGCGATGGTTCCGTTCGGGGTGCGGAGTTCCGCGAAGACGGGTGCCGGCCGATCCGCGCTCAATCCGGTGACCGACTCGTAGAAGGCGACGAGACGATCGACATCGTCGGTGATGAGGCGCACGGAGACGAGATTCATGGGGGTCCTTTCTCGATGCCGGCGTCCGGCATCTGGTGTGACCCCAGGATTTCGCGCCGCGGCGACAACCCCCTGTCGGTGTTTCGGAACGATGTCGTCGGGGCCCGTGCGGTCGGCGGGATGAGACCGCGCTGCCGTGAATTCAGAACAGCGCGAGCGTGCGGAGGTCGCCCTCCGGCACCTGGATCTCCTCGGCGGTCACGCGGCGAGGCGGTGACAGCTGCGCCGTCGGCGTGACGTGTTCGATGCGATCGAACCGGAAGGCGCGGATGCCCTCGCGCAGTCTGCACCACGCGAGCAGGTACCAGCCGCTCGTCGCCCCGACGTACCCGACGGGCTCCACCTCGCGTCGTGTGCGGTTGCCGGAGCCGTCGCGATAGGCCAGCCGCAGCACCCGTCGAGACGTGACGGCCTCGACGATGGCGGGAGGGACGGCGTCGCCCGGCCCCGCAGCGGCACCGGGCGTTCCGACGAAGTGCACTCGGGATGCCAGCTCGTCCGCCTGCGCGGTGTCGGCGTCGCGCATGGCCGAGACCAGCTTGCGCAGGGCGGTGTTGCCCGCCTGCGCGAACGGAGAGCCCGCCGATGACCGCAGGGCGACGGCGATCGCGACGGCTTCGGACGGCGTGAAGTTCACCGGCGGTAGGGTGCGGTCCCGATCGATGCAATACCCGCCGGTGCGGCCGGGCTCTGCCCAGATCGGCTCGCCGGATTGCTGGAGCGCGGAGAGATCGCGTTCGATCGTGCGCACGCTCACCTCGAACCGTCGAGCGAGCCAAGTCGCGCTGCGGGGACGGGGAGAGACGGCGCGAAGCTCGGCGACGAGCGCGTAGAGGCGGTCGGTGCGGTTCATGCGTCGTCAGTCGCCCGGCGCCGCCGCCTCGTCGGAGGTGAGCAGGATCACGTTGCCGTCCGGATCGTCGACCATGGCCGCGTACGGACCCGCGGTCTGCGTCGGCGCCAGACGTCCGTGGTATCCAGCACTGGTGAGGTCGGTCCACTTCGCATCGACCAGCGCGTCTTCGCCGACGTAGAACTCGAGCAGTTGCTGATACCCGCCTGCTGGGCGCTCGAAGGCGGGGTCGTACGCCGAGGCGAACTGCGTCGTGATCAGCAGGCTGACGCCGCTGCCCATGCGGTGGATGACGATCGGACGCTCGCCGGCCGGGTCGGGGATGTCGAGACCGAGGCGACGATAGAAGGCGATCGAGGCATCCAGGTCGCGCACCTCGAGCAGCACCATGGCCAGTTGAAGCTCCATGCAGATGATCGTGCCGCATACCCGCGACATTCGCGGCGGACGCAGGTCCAGGCGGCTCTGTCGCGTGACGTCCCCGTGCGCTACATTCCTGGCATCCGCTGCAATCCCGTTCGACCACACCGGTCACGCACCCTGGAGCGTTCCATGACCACCATCGACGACGATCGCGCAGAGGCGCCGCGTCCCACTGCGCTGACCATCGAGCTCAACGCGCTCAACTCGATCGACGAGTCCGAACGTCGGGGCACTCCACGCGGACTGTTCTGGCCGTGGTTCGCGGCGAACGTCTCCGTGCTTGGCGTCAGCTACGGATCGTTCCTGCTCGGTTTCGGCATCTCGTTCTGGCAGGCGACGATCGTGGGCATCCTCGGCATCGTCGTGTCGTTCCTGTTCTGCGGCTTCATCTCGCTGGCGGGCAAGCGCGGCTCCGCACCGACGCTCACGCTCAGCCGCGCGGCGTTCGGGGTGCGCGGCAACACGGTGCCGTCGATCATCTCCTGGCTGCTCACGGTCGGGTGGGAGACCGTGCTCGTCGCGCTCGCCGTGCTCGCCACCACAACGGTCTTCAAGGAGCTCGGCGGCGGGGGAGGAACGGTCACGCAGGTGATCACGCTCGTCGTCGTCGTGGCGCTCGTGATCGGCGGCGGCGTGTTCGGCTTCCACGTGATCATGCGCCTCCAGGTGATCATCACCATCGCCACGGCTGTGCTCACGGTCGTGTACATCGGACTCGTCTGGAACCACATCGACTTCGCGAAGATCGCGGCCGTCCCGAACGGCGACCTGCCGCAGCTCATCGGCGGCTTCGTGTTCATGATGACCGGGTTCGGCCTCGGCTGGGTGCAGGCCGCCGCCGACTACTCGCGCTACCTTCCGCGACGTTCGTCGAGCGGCGGTGTCGTCGGCTGGACGACGTTCGGAGCCTCGCTGGCCCCCCGTCATCCTCGTGGTGTTCGGCCTCATGCTCGCCGGGTCGTCGAAGGGCCTGTCGAATGCCATCGGCAGCGATCCCATCGGCGCCCTCACCACGATCCTCCCCGTCTGGTTCCTCGTGCCGTTCTTCATCGTCGCGGTGCTGGGCCTCATCGGGGGTGCCGTGCTCGACATCTACTCGTCGGGAATCGCGCTGCTCAGCGCCGGGGCGCGCATCTCTCGTCCGGTCGCCGCGCTGATCGACGGCGTCATCATGATCGCCGGCGCGATCTACATCGTGTTCTTCGCCACCGACTTCATCGGTCCGTTCCAGGGCTTCCTCATCACGCTCGGCGTGCCGATCGCGGCCTGGTGCGGGGTGTTCCTCGCCGACATGACGCTGCGGCGCAAGAACTACTCCGATCGCGACCTCTTCAATGCGCAGGGGCGCAACGGCAGCTGGAACTGGCTCGCGATCGCGCTCCTGGTGATCGGCACGGCATTGGGCTGGGGACTCGTCATCAACCCCTATGGCCTCGACTGGCTCAACTGGCAGGGCTACCTGCTCGCACCGTTCGGACTCGGCGGGCGCACGGGTATCTGGGGCGGCGCCAACCTCGGTGTGCTGGTCGCCCTCGTCGTCGGCTACCTCGGTGTCGTCCTCTTCGGTCGCGGCAGGGTGCGCAGACAGGAGGCGATGCAGGACGACGGCGTCGAGCCGAGCGAGGCGCCGTTCCCGGCGGAAGACGCCGCCCAGCAGCCGGAGGCCTCAGCATGACCGGTGCGCCGCGCTCCGCGCCGTGGCTCGTCGTGATCGATATGCAGACCGTGTTCGGCGATCCCGAGAGCGGCTGGTACACGCCGCGATTCGAGGAGGCGCGGGCGGGCATCCGGCGGCTGATGCCCGCCTTCGGCGACCGGGTCGTGCACACGAGGTTCGAGGCTCCTGTACGGCCCTCCGGAGCGTGGGTCGCGTACTACGAGCAGTGGCCGTGGGCGCTGGTGCCGGGCGATTCGTCGCTGTACGACCTCGTCGATCAGCCGGATGCCACGCATCGCCTCGTCACCGAGACGACGTTCGGCAAGTGGGGCCCGGTGCTCGAGGCGGCGACCGCAGGCTCGCGTGAGCTCGTGCTCGCCGGCGTCTCCACCGACTGCTGTGTCATCTCGACAGCGCTGCCCGCTGCCGACGCCGGGGTGCACGTGCGCATCGCAACGGATGCCTGCGCGGGCGCCACCGACGCCGACCACGCCCGCGCGCTCGACGCGATGGCCCTCTACGCACCGCTCATCGAGTTGACCGACGTCGACGCGGTGCTCGCTACGCTGGATCGATGACGATCGACACCTCTCACGCCGCCGTGCAGGCGGTCGAACGGCAGTTGCGCTCGCACGGCATCACCGGCGAGGTGCGTTGGCTCGACGAGGCGACGCCGACGGCGGCGGCCGCGGCCGCCGCGCTCGGCATCGAGGTCGGCGCCATCGCGAACTCGCTCGTCTTCACGCTCGATGACGAGCCCGTGCTCGTCATGACGTCGGGCGGGCACCGAGTCGACACCGCCCATCTGAGCGAGCTGCTGGGCGGAAAGCTCCGACGGGCATCCGCCGAGACCGTGCGGGCGGCGACGGGACAGGTGATAGGCGGCGTCGCGCCGACCGGCCACCCCGCACCGCTGCGCACGTGGGTCGACACGGCGCTGCGGGAGTTTCCGGAGATCTGGGCCGCCGCGGGGCATCCGCACACGGTCTTCCCGCTCACGTATCAGCAGCTCGTCGAGCTGACCGGCGGCACCGAGGTCGAGGTCGAGCCGGCGTAACGGCTGCGACCGGAACTCGCCCGGAGGGCGGCTCAGAGCTGGGTGCCGCCGCGGTGCAGCTCGAGATGCTCGAGGTACACCTCGGCGTTGCGACGGATGCCCGCCACCTCGTCGTCGCTCAGCTCGCGTCGCACCTTGGCCGGCACTCCGGCCACCAGGGAACGAGGCGGCACGACGGTGCCCGCCGTCACCAGCGCTCCCGCGGCGACGAGCGAGCCCGTCCCGATCACGGCCCCGTTCATCACCGTCGCGTGCATGCCGATGAGCACGTCGTCTTCGATCGTGCAGCCGTGCAGCACGGCGTTGTGTCCGACCGAGACGCCGCTGCCGAGGGTGAGCGGAAAGCCGTTGTCGACGTGGCACGAGCAGTTGTCCTGGATGTTCGATCGCTCGCCGACGACGATCGGCTCGTTGTCGGCGCGCAGCACCGCGTTGTACCAGACGCTCGCCTGATCGTGCAGCGTCACAGCGCCGATCAGCTGAGCGCCGGGCGCAGCCCAGGCGAAGGTCGCCACCTCGGGGAAGGCGCGGTCGGCGAGTGCGGTGAGACGGGCATCGGGATGAGCTGTCATGCCCTCCAGGCTAGAGCGCATGCTGTTCGCTGAGCGAGTGCGGGGCTACTCGTCGCGGGAGGCGCCCGCCGACGGCACCACACCGAACAGGTCGGGCTGCGCGTAGCCGTGCTCGGCGAACGCCGCATCGACCGCGGCCTCCACCTGGGACACGAGCTCGTGCGGCACCAGGGCGATGGCCGAACCGCCGAAGCCGCCGCCGGTCATCCGCGCCCCGATGGCGCCGTAGTTCTGCGAGATCTCCACCGCGAGGTCGAGCTGCGGCACGGAGACCTCGAAGTCGTCGCGCAGGGAGCGGTGCGAGGCATCCATCAGGTCGCCGATGGCGCGCGGGCCCTGCTCGCGCAGCGTGCGCACGGTGTCGAGCACACGCTGGTTCTCGGTGACCACGTGCCGCACACGGCGGAACGTCTCGCCGTCGAGCACGTCGCGCGCCTTCGGCAGGTCTGCCACCGACACCTCGCGCAGCGACTCGACGCCGAGCGCTTTGGCGCCGGCCTCGCAGGATGCCCGCCTCGCCGCGTACCCGCCCGTCGCATGCTCGTGATGCACCTTCGTGTCCATCACCAGCACCTCGAGCCCGGCCTCGTCGAACCCGAGCGGGATCACGTCGGTCTCGAGGCTTCGGCAGTCGATGAAGATGCCGGCGTCGGCCTGGCCGAGCAGCGACGCGGACTGGTCGAGGATGCCCGTCGGGGCGCCGACCACCTCGTTCTCGGCGAGGTGCCCGGCCTTCACGAGTGTCTTGCGGTCGAGGTCGAGCCGCCACACGTCATTCAGGGCGACCGCGACCGCGGACTCGATGGCGGCCGACGAGGAGAGTCCCGCGCCGACCGGAACATCGGAGTCGAGAAAGAGGTCGAAACCGGGAACCGCGTCGAGGTCGGCTCCCAGCAGGCCGAGCGCCCAGGCGACGCCGAGCGGATAGTTCTGCCAGCCGTGCTCGGCGCCCGGCCCGAGGTCGGCGATCGATGTCTCGACGATGTGGTCGGTGAACGACGACGCCAGGCGGATGCGTCGATCCTCGCGCAGCGCCAGCGCGCCGACGGTGCGGCGGTCGATCGCGAACGGGAACACGAAGCCGTCGTTGTAGTCGGTGTGCTCGCCGATCAGATTCACGCGGCCCGGTGCCGACCAGACGCCCTGCGGTGCGTGTCCGAACAGTTCCGTGAAGCGGGCGCGCAGTGCGGCGGAGCGGTCGGTCATACGGGATTCTCCTCGTCGGCTCGTGCGATCGCCTCGCGCAGGGCTGCAGCCTGGGTCTCCGGCGGGATGTCGCCGACCCATGCTCCCATGGCGGCCTCGCTGCCGGCGAGGAACTTGAGCTTGTCGGCCGCACGCCTCGGCGAGGTGAGCTGCAGGTGCAGCCGAACGTCGTCGCGATGCAGGTTCACCGGAGCCTGATGCCATGCCGCGATGTAGGGGGTGGGCGTGTCGTAGAGGGCGTCGACGCCGCGCAGCAGCCGCAGGTACAGGGTCGCGAGCTCCGCGCGCTCGTCGTCGGTGGTGTGCGCGAAGTCGGGGACCTGCCTGTGCGGCATCAGGTGCACCTCGAGGGGCCACCTCGCCGCGAAGGGCACGTAGGCGCTCCAGCGGGTGCCTGCGATGAGCATCCTCTCGCCCGCCCGCTCGAAGTCGAGGATGTCGCCGAACAGTCTCGACCCGTAGGCCTCGACCGAGGCGAGCAGCCGCTGTGTGCGCGGCGTGATGTAGGGGTAGGCGTAGATCTGCCCGTGCGGATGCCCCAGCGTCACCCCGATCGCCTCGCCGCGGTTCTCGAAGGGGAAGACCTGCTGGATGCCGTCGATCGCCGACAGCGCCGCCGTGCGGTCAGCCCACGCCTCGATCACCGTGCGGGCACGAGACGCCGAGATGCTGCCGAACGCGCCGGTGTGCTCGGGGCTGAAGCAGACGACCTCGCACCGGCCGATGGAGGTGCGCACACGACCGATGCCGATCTCGGACAGGTCGGCGAGGCTGTGCGGGGCATCCTCGTCGGTCAGCAGCGGGCCGAACGACGGCGACCGGTTCTCGAACACGGCCACGTCGTAGTCGCTCGGGATCTCCGACGGGTTGCCAGGCGACTGGGGGGCGAGCGGGTCGAGCTCGGTGGGCGGGAGCACGACGCGGTTCTGTCGCGCCGTGGCGATCGAGATCCACTCGCCGGTGAGCGGGTCCTGCCGCATGGTGGCGGTCTCCGGGCGGGGAGTGAGCGTGCGCAGGTCGGGTGCGCGCTCCGGCGACAGCGTGGTGTCCGCATCGTCGAAATAGAAGAGTTCGCGGCCGTCGGCGAGGCGGTGTTCGCGTTTCGTGATGGTGCCCACGCAGTGACTCTAGCTTACGGATTGACAACAAAACAAAAGAAAACGTAAGTTGAGCCTGTGCCTGACGCGCCCGACTCCGTTCCCGACGCCGGCGCTCCCGCGACCATCAGGCGGCAGCGCATGCTCAGCCTCATCGGCGAGCGCGGATTCGTGCGCGTCGGCGAGCTGAGCGAGACGTTCGGTGTCTCCGATGTCACCGTGCGCGGCGACCTCACCGTGCTCGAGGGCACCCAGGGCATCCGTCGTGTGCACGGCGGAGCGATGCCGAGAGTGACGGGAGCGACGCACGAGCTTTCGTTCGAAGAAGCGCTGGAGAGCTCGGCCGAGGAGAAATGGGCGATCGCGCGAGCGGCGGCCGCCCTCGTCGAGCCGGGCATGAGCGTCATCGTCGACGTGGGCAGCACGTGCCTGGCCGTGGCGCGCGAGCTCGTGCGCCGCGATGAGCTGCACGACGTCACGGTGATCACGAACGGCCTGACCACGGCCTTCGAGCTGGAGAACGCCATTCCGCGGTTCCAGGTGCTCGTCACGGGCGGAACCCTGCGTCCCCTGCAGCACTCACTCGTCGCGCCGCTGGCCGCCGCGATGTTCACCCACGTGCACGCCGACCTCGCCTTCATCGGCTGCAACGGCGTGGACGCCCGCGCCGGCATCACGAACATCAACCTGCCCGAGGCCGAGCTGAAGCGCGAGATGGTGCTCGCCTCAACGCGTGCTGTGGTGGTGGCCGACGGATCGAAGGCTGGGCAGGTGCACCTCGGTCGCATCGGCGATCTGCTGGAGTTCGAGACGGTGTTCCTCGGCGCCTCCGCCGACACGGCGGCGCTGCGAGAGCTGCGCCGCACGCACGACAGGGTCGTCACGGTCGACGCGTAGGGGGTGCGTCGCTCGCCGGCGCCGTCGCCGGCCTACTGATCCTCACCGCCGCAGCATTGATGGTGACCTCACACTGAGCCTTCACCGGCCATATCCGCAAGCGATCACCCACCAGACGAGCGTTACTCGCCCGCAGCCGGATCCGTCACCGTACACGACGTTAGGGTGCGAGACGTCAGGGCTGGGAAGCATCTCTATCCGGTCGGTGTCGGGCTTGCCGTAGCGCTAAGCGACCATGCCTGGATTTCCCAGTGCCGTTCCCTGGGCGGACTCGAGGACGAGGTCCACATCAGTGCCAGCCCGCACCTGACTCGGGTTGCTGAATCGCGCTGTCGGCCGGTCAGATGCCCGGTCATGACGTGGTACGGATCAAGAGACTTCAGCAGGTCGACGCCGAGCACGAGCAGAGGGACCGCGCACCCCACGATGCGGCTCCGCTGTCGATGCAAACGTCTGCTCATCCAGTCACGATCGTATGTTGACGAGGCAACCAGGACGAAGAGACAGGGGCGGCGAGACGCGTTGTACAAGCAGATCGTCCATCGGGCTGTGTTTGCGGTTCAGCTGGGTGAGGGCAGCGAGAAGGTCAGTTGAGGAAGCAGCCGCCCTGGGATTGATGCGCTGGGGCTCGATCCGGTTCTGGTTGCGCCAAAGTGCAGGTAGAACGGTTCCGCACCCGGATCGGCGTCAAGCGTCAGTCGCGCATATCCGCGTGAGGTTGCCTGGCTCAGAGCATGCTGGAGCAGCATCTTGCCGCACCCGGTGCCGATTGCAAGCGGGTCGACGAAGAGGGCAGCCAGCTCGCCGGTGGGTGGCGCGCCTGTTATCAGAGTGAAGCCGACTATGTCAGCGCCTTCGAATTCGGCAACCCACATGCGGCCGGACTCGCACTCTTCGGCGTCATAGGTCAGCTCGGCTCGGCACGCCTCCAGGAAATCCGCCGAGTAGCCCCAATGTCCCTTTGAACGCAGCGCCAGGGCCGAGATCACTTCATGCTCCTCAGCTCTGGCCTTTCGAATGACTATCCGTTCCATATCGGGCACGTTAGCTCGCAGGCGGTCGGACATCGTGAGGACGCACGCCGACCGATCCACAAGTGATGTGGTTGACGACTGTTTGGAATCCAAAGAGTGAGCCAGCGGACGCTATAGCCCGCCGCGTTCAGGCTCCGGATGATCCGAGCGATGCCGAACCAACTCGTGATGATTGCTTGGTCTACGCCGCCGGGACCCCACTTGGCCCACACACGGCGGAAGAAGCGCCGCTCCAGCACCAGAGTTGACCTTGGTGCGAAGACCTCGTTGCCGCCGCGAACTCTCGTGTATCACCGCGTGGTCAGCGTCTTCCGCACGATCGCCTCGATCGCCCGCGCGACGAGGGCCGGTCGTTCGACCGCGATGCCGTGTCCGCTGTCGGTCTTGCCGATGTGCGTCGCGCCGAGCGAGCGCTCGAGTCGATCCTGGGCCGCGAGCCACGCGGGCCACGTCGACCGGCCGGGCGTCACACCGAGGTCCCACTCCTGGTCGGAGGAGAGCACGGTCGCTGGGATGCGCGGCAGGACGGGAGCGGCGGCGAGCTCGGTCAGGCTGCTGTCGTAGTCGGGTGACTCGAGGTCGGGGTTCGTGTGCGCGTTCGCAATGACAGACATCCACCTCGACCACTGGGTCGGTGTGAGCGTTTGCTTCAGGTACGCCGACGCGGAGTCGACGAGCACGATGCCCCTCGTCTGCTCCGGGTGCTCGCGCGCGTACAGCTGGGCGATCAGTCCGCCCCACGACGCGCCGACCACGACGTAAGGCCCGGGCTGGTGCGCAGCGGCCAACAGCGCATGCAGGTCATCGACGCCGTCCTGCGCCGTCGTCGGCTGGTGCACGATGGTTGAGGGTGACGGTGCGCCGGCCGACGAGATCGTCCCCGGGCGATCGTAGGCGCACACGTGCTCGGTGCGGGCGAGCGTGTCGAACACGGACAGCGGGCTGGATGTCGCGGGCGTCTGAGGGCTCGCGTCGTCGGCCACGCTCATCCACTCGTCCGCGGCGCCGCCGGTGCCCGACAGCAGCACGACCGTTGGGGTGCCGGCGCGCGCCGCCGATCCCCGGCACTCGAGATACAGCATTCGCCCGTCGCCGATGTCGACGAGTCGGGAGACGTCGGGACCCGAGGTGGCGTGCGGTCGACCGGACGCACCCGGGTACGGCGACGCGGCGGTGCAGCCGTCCAGCACCGTGAGCGCCGCGACCGCGATGACGAGCGCTGCGCACCGCACGGGACGCCCCATGGTCATGGCGACAGTCTCCCACCGGCACAGCCGCGGCCCTCGGATCGGAGCCCACGACCGCCACCTGCCGGGTCGGGTCGGGCGCACGATCGGCGCGTTCCAGGCACCCTAGGCTGGTGCCATGCGCGCACCAACGGGAGACCAGTACGAGCTCGCCTGCGACACCCCGGCGGGTCAGGCGCGCGTGACGATCACGCAGCTGGCCGCGGGCATCCGCTCGTACTCGGTCGGCGGCATCGACGTCACGGAGCCCTACGACGAATCGCTGGCCACGCCCTCCGGGTGCGGCATCGTGCTCGTGCCCTGGCCGAACCGGGTGGCGAACGCCACCTGGTGGTGGCGCGACGAGTCGGGGTCGGTGAGCGAGCAGAAGCTGGCGGTCACGGAGCCGGCGCGCGGCAACGCTATCCACGGTCTGCTGCGCTACACGCCCTACCTTCTCGTGATGCGCACGAAGAACTCGGTGACGCTGTCGGCCACCGTCTATCCGCAGCCGGGATATCCGTTTCTGCTCGACACGAGCGTGCGGTACACCCTCACCGCTGACGGGCTCATGGTGGAGCACACGGTGACCAACGCGGGAGCCAAGGATGCCCCGGTCGCGATCGGCGCGCATCCCTACCTCAAGATCGGCGGCGTGCCCACAGAAGACCTCGTGCTGCAGCTCGAGGCGACCACGCACTTCGAGGTGGACGAGCGCATGAACGTGGTGGGCGAGCATCCCGTGCACGGCACGGAGTTCGACCTGCGCAACGGTCGCAGGGTGGGCGACCTGCAGCTCGACGACGGCTTCGGCGGTGTGATGCATCGCGGCGGTCGCGCCGAGCACTCGTTGACGGCGCCCGACGGACGCTCCGTTGTGCTCTGGGCCGACACGTCATACGGCTACGTGCAGGCGTTCACCCACCGATCGTTCGCGACGTTGCCTGCCGGCGAGGTCGCCGTGGCGATCGAGCCGATGACGGCGCCGGCCGACGCGCTCAACTCATCGCAAGGCCTGTCGTGGCTGGCGACGGGGGAGACCATGAAGACCGCGTGGGGCATCGAGCCGCGCCTGGTCTGACGCCGAGAAGCCCGATGCACGAGAGCTGACGCAGAAGGGATGCCGATGCACGCGATCGCACTGACAGAGGGACTGCCCGTCGACGACGAGCGCAGCCTCGTCGATGTGGAACTGCCCGACCCCGTGCCTGCGCCGCACGATCTGCTGATCGAGGTGCGCGCGGCATCCGTGAATCCCGTCGACGTCAAGCAGCGTGCGTCGAGCCCCGCGCTCGCTGCGCCGCGCGTGCTCGGGTTCGACGGTGCCGGCGTGGTGCGTGCCATCGGCTCCGCGGTCACGCTGTTCCGGCCCGGCGACGAAGTCTGGTGGGCCGGTCAGCTCGACCGGCAGGGGTCGGATGCCGACCTGCAGCTCGTCGACGAGCGCATCGTGGGCCGCAAGCCCTCCTCGCTCGGCTTCGCCGAGGCCGCCGCGTTGCCGCTGACGACCATCACGGCGTGGGAGTCGCTGTTCGACAAGCTGCGCCTGGACGCCTCGAGCGAGGGCGCGCTGCTCGTCGTCGGCGCCACGGGAGGCGTCGGCTCCATCCTGCTGCAGCTCGTGCGCGAGCTGCTGCCCGGCGTGCGCACGGTGGCGACGGCATCCAACCCCGAGAACGCGCAGTGGGTGCGATCGCTGGGCGCCTCCGCCGTGGCGAACCACCATGGCGACCTGGTGGGCGACACGCTGGCGGCGGAGCCCGACGGCGTCGACTGGATCTTCTCCGCGCACAGCGCCGGTCGCAGCGAAGACTTCGCGCGCCTGCTGAAGCCGTTCGGTGGCGTGGTCGCCATCGACAACGCGCAGCAGATCGATCTCGACACGTTCAAGCCCAAGAGCCTCAGCTGGCACTGGGAGTTCATGTTCACCAGGCCAGTGCAGCGCACGCCCGACATGGTGAAGCAGCACGAGCTGCTGGATGCCGTCGCCGACCTCGTCGACGCCGGACGCATCACGACCACGCTGCAGACCACGCTGCGGGGGTGGGATGCCGCCGCCTTCCGTGAAGCGCATCGGCTCGTGGAATCGGGCCGCACCGTCGGCAAGGTGGTCGTCGAGCGCTGAACGGCAACGGTTTCCCGCAATTGTGACAGTTACCTCCACAAAGGGGGTACCCTCTAAAAGGAGGTTACTGTCATGTTTGTGGAACGACGCAGGTGGCTGGCGCTCGCCGCGGTCAGCTTGAGTGTGCTCGCCGTGGGTATCGACGGAACCGTGCTCTCGATCGCGTTGCCGACGCTCGCGGGGGCGCTTCATGCCTCGGAGTCCCAGTTGGAGTGGTTCTCCTCCGGCTATCTGCTCATGCTCGCGGCCGCCGTTCTCCCCGTCGGCCTTCTGGGCGACCGCTTCGGCCGCAAGAAGGTTCTCCTGGTGTCTCTTCTCGTGTTCGGAGTGGGCTCCGCGCTCTGCGCGTACTCGACGTCGCCGGAGGAGTTCCTGATCGCCCGACTGCTGATGGGACTCGCCGGCGCGGGTATCGCCGTCATGGCGCTCACGGCCGTCACCGTGTTCTTCGATGAGGCGACGAGGCCGAAGGCCGTCGGGGTCTTCGCCGCGGCGAATTTCCTGTCTCTTCCGCTCGGGCCGATCGTCGGCGGATGGATGCTCGCCAACCTCTGGTGGGGCTGGGTCTTCTTGCTCAACGTTCCCGTCGTCGCCGTCGGGATGCTCGCGGTCGCCCTGCTCATCCCGGAGTCGCGTGCGACCGAGCGTCCGGGGATCGACGTGGTGGGCATGCTCTCCTCGGTCGCCGGTCTCGTCGTGTTCACCTATGGCATCATCGAGGCCGGCCAGAACGGCTGGTCGGATGCCGCGGCACTCGCCTGTCTCGCGATCGGGGCTGCGGTGCTGGCCGGGTTCGTGTTCTGGGAGATCGCGTTGACGCGCAGAGGGGGATCCCCGCTCGTCGACACCCGGCTGTTCCGGTCCAGGGCGTTCGCGGGCGGGGCGATCCTCGCCGGCGTGGCGGGCATGGGGATGGTCGGGATGCTCTTCGTGATGCCGCAGTTCTTCCAGGCGGTCCAGGGCGTCGACGTCTTCGTGTCAGGGCTGCGACTGCTTCCCTTCGTGGGCGGCATGCTGGTCGGGGCGCTGCCTGCGGGCCGGATCAGCTCGGCGATCGGCTTCAAGGCGACGGTGACGATCGGCTTCGTCGTCATCGCGATCGGCTCCGTGCTCGGTTCCTTCACCGTCGGATCGACCGGCGAGGTGTACATCGCGATCTGGATGGGGATCGTCTGCGCCGGGGCGGGGCTGGCCCTGACTGCAGCGATGTCGGCCGCCGTGTCGCAGCTCACGGCCGAGCGCAGCGGTGTCGGTTCCGGAGTCGTGCAGGCGCTGCAGAAGACGAGCGCGCCACTGGGAACGGCCATCCTCGGCAGCATCGTGGCCGCCGCATATTCGGCGCAGCTCATGCGTTCGCTGAGCGAGCTGCCCGTGCTGGCCGCCCATCAGAGCGTGGTGGCAGAGGTGAAATCCAGCGTCTACGCCGGTGTGACGCTGGCGGCACGGCTGCACTCTTCCGAGCTCGCGAACGCCGTGCGCACAGCGTTCACGCACGGCATGACCGTTTCGCTGCTCGTCTCAGCAGCCATCGCCGCGGTCGGGGCCATCATGGCAGTGGTGATCCTTCCAGGACCGAGGCCGGCCGAAACAGGAACGCCGTCCGCGACAACGACGAAGCGAGGTGCCACGCATGCCGAATCGAACCGATGACGTGCCGAGACCGGGTCTTCGCGAGCGCAAGAAGGCGCGAACGCGAGCGTCCATCCAGTCGCACGCGCTGAGGCTGTTCACCGAGCAGGGCTACGACGCCACGACCATCGACCAGATCATCGACGCCGCCGAGGTGTCGGAGAGCACGTTCTTCCGCTACTTTCCGACGAAGGAATCGGTCGTGCTCTTCGACGACTTCGATCCGGCGATCATCGCGGCGTTCGAGGCGCAGCCGCCAGGAACCGGCCCGGTCGCGGCGATGCGGGCCG
Source organism: Humibacter ginsenosidimutans (assembly GCF_007859675.1). Taxonomy (GTDB): domain Bacteria; phylum Actinomycetota; class Actinomycetes; order Actinomycetales; family Microbacteriaceae; genus Humibacter; species Humibacter ginsenosidimutans. Next base: position 1,813,636 of record NZ_CP042305.1, on the reverse strand, counting down.
CTCTGCGAGAGGCCATGTCCGGTCTGACGGACGAGCAGCGCGAGGAACAGCGTGAGCGGCTCGCCCTCGTGGTCGGCGTTCCCGTTCTGCGTGGAGCACTGCTGGATCAGCTCTCGCAGGCGATGCTCCTGTTGACCTCGGCCATCGCCGATCGGGTCGGAAGGTCGGCAGACGACTATGAGGTGAGGACCGTTGCCGGCGCGATCATCGGCTGCATGTTCGCGGTGCTCGCGCAACTCACCGACGACCCCGATGGCGACATGGCCGAGCTCATCGATCGATCCTTCTCGTACCTCGAGAACGGGCTCGACCTGGAGGTTGCGGGCGCTACTTCGGCGCCACCGCGTTCTTCGCGATGACGCCGCGGTACCAGTCGAAGCTCTTCTTCGGCGAGCGCTTCTGGGTGTCGAAGTTCACGTTCACCAGCCCGAAGCGCTCCGTATAGCCCTCAGCCCACTCGAAGTTGTCGATCAGTGCCCACACGTAATGGCCCTCGAGCGGCACGCCTGCCTCGATCGCGCGGGCCGCCTGCTGGAAGTGGCTGCGCAGGTAGTCGATGCGTGCGCTGTCGTTCAGCCCGTTCTGCATCGGGTCGTCGGGAATGCCGTTCTCGGTGATGATGATCGGCACCTTCTTGTAATCCCGCTTGATGCGCGTGAGCAGCGTGTACAGACCGGGTGCCCAGATCTGCTGCCAGGTTGCGCTCGAGGTCTTGTGAATCTTCACCATCGTGCCGTTGAGGTCGACGCCCGCCACTCCGTAGTAGTTGACGCCGAGCATCCCGATGGGGGAGGAGATCGTTGCCAGGTCGCCGTCGCGCACGAGCGCGGCGAACTGGTCGGGATCGGCGGGGAGCTGACCGTTCTCGGTGCCGATGGCGTTCGTGGGGTAGCTGCCCTTGAGCACCGGGTCGAGGAAGAGCCGGTTCTGCACGGCGTCGACGTTCTCGGTCTGATCCTTGGCCGCAGGATCGGTCGGCGTCACCGGCGTGAGGTTGAGCACCGGCCCGATGCGTCCCTTCACGTTGTGGGCGCCGAACGCCTGTACGGTGAGACCGTGGGCCAGCAGCTGATGATGCACGGCCGCGGCCGCCGCATTCGGGTCCATGATGCCGGGCGCGTGGCTGCCGTACCAGTAGCCGTTGAAGGCGAGCGTCTTCGGCTCGTTGAGCGTGAGCCACTCCGCATCGATGTCGCCGAACGCCCCGAACACGATGTCTGCATAGTCGGCGAAGCGGTTCGCGGTGTCGCGGCTCGGCCAGCCGCCGGCATCCTGCAGCGCCTGCGGCAGGTCCCAGTGGAACAGTGTGACGGCCGGTCGGATGTCGCGCTCGGCTAGCCCGTCGAGCAGCTGCTTGTAGAAGTCGAGGCCCTTCTGGTTGACGGCGCCCGCGCCCGTCGGCTGGATGCGCGGCCACGACAGCGAGAACCGATAGGCGCCGACGCCGAGCGTCTTCAGCAGATCGAAGTCGCCCTCCCAGCGGTGATAGTGATCGGCGGCGACATCGCCGGTCGAGCCGTCGGCGATGTGCCCGAGGCCCGCCTGCGAGAACGTGTCCCAGATGGAGGGGCCCTTGCCGTCCACATTCCACGCGCCCTCGATCTGGTAGGCGCTGGTCGCGGCGCCCCACACGTAGCCCTTGGGAAAACGCATCGGCGTGGCGGGCGGGGTCCAGGTGGATGCCGTCGGTGCGACGGGCGCGGTGCACCCGGCGAGCGTCGTCGCCGTGAGACCGCCCAGTGCCACGGCTCCGGCCGCTCCGAACAGCTGCCTGCGGGTGAACGATGATTCCGAACCAGTCACGAGTCGCCTTCGTCCGTGAATGTGTGAGAGCGCTCTCTCATCGAGGGATGCCGCCTATACTAGCCACTCGACGTCGCCGGGCGCTGCCCTTTTTCCTACCTCGACTCGGCAGCGTGTCGGCCGCGGGGCTTCAGCCCTCGTCGATGCCCTCGATCGCGGAGTTCGTCGGTTTGAGTGATCCGCCGGTCGCGAGCCGCATGAGATCGCTGTCGAGGTCGATCGCCAGCTCGGTGCCGCCCGCGCTGCCGTACTCGTGCTGATACCGGCGCCAGCTGTCGCCCCGCACGTCCTTCTCGAACCCGCTCTCCATGAGCAGCAGCAGCTCGAACGCGGCGCGGTCCACCCGCGAGCCCAGCGCCTTGTCCTGCCAGTCCTCCGTCGAGGCGAAGACCGACGTCGGAACGCTCAACGCGCGAAGGTAGGCGAACAGCGACCGCAGCTGCTCGTCCACGACGAGCGCGTGCCTGGCGGTGCCCGCGGTGGCAGCAAGCGCCACCGGCTTCGCGATCAACAGATCGTTGTCGAGCACCTGGAAGAACGAGCTGAACAGCCCGCTCGGGCCGGCCTTGTACACGGGTGTCGACGCGATCACGCCGTCCGCGTCGCGCAGCGCGTCGACGGCGGCGGTGAACCGCGGCCCCAGCAGACCGGATGCCAGTGCCCCCGACAACTCGGGCAGCACCTCGCGCAGGTCGATCGTGGTGATCTGCACCCGGTGTCCTCTGCTCTCAGCCGTCTCGCGCACCGATTGGGCGATGCGGTCGCCGAGCAGTTTCGTGGACGAAGGATCGCTGATGCCCGCGTTCACGACCGCGAGGCGGAACGTGCGGGGAGTCTCGGGCGTCGTCATGTCACTCGTCCTCACCGAACGTCTCGCCGGCGTAGGGCGCGTCCTCGGTGGAGGTCTCGACGTCGTCCGTGTCCTGGTACGGCGAGCCGCCTGTCACGTTGTCACCGCGGTTGGCGTTCGGGCGGGGCTGCCGAGGCTCGGCGTCGCCGTACTTGGCCTTCACGAGGCTCGCGTGGGTCGGGGCATCCGGAACCTCCGGGTCGCGCAGCGACTCGAACTCGCGACGCAGCACGGGCACGACCTCACTGCCGAGCAGCTCGATCTGCTCGAGCACCTTCTCGATCGGAAGTCCGGCGTGGTCCACGAGGAACAGCTGGCGCTGGTAGTCGCCGACGTAGTCGCGGAAGCCGAGCGTCTTGTCGATGACCTCCTGCGGGCTGCCGACCGTGAGCGGCGTCATCTCGGTGAACTGCTCCATGCTGGGGCCGTTGCCGTACACGGGCGCCTCGTCGAAGTAAGGGCGGAACTCGGCTCGGGCATCTTGCGAGGTCTTCGCGATGTAGGTCTGACCGCCGAGCCCGACGATCGCCTGCTTGGCGGTGCCGTGGCCGTAGTGCTCGAAGCGCTGACGGTAGAACTCGACCATGCGCTGCGTGTGCTCCGGCGGCCAGAAGATGTGGTTCGCGAAGAAGCCGTCGCCGTAGTAGGCAGCCTGCTCGGCGATCTCCGGGGTGCGAATGGAGCCGTGCCAGACGAACGGCGGCACGTCGTCGAGGGGACGCGGGGTCGACGTGAAGCCCTGCAGCGGCGTACGGAAGTGGCCCTCCCAGTCGACGACGTCTTCGCGCCACAGCCTGTGCAGCAGGTTGTAGTGCTCGAGCGCGAGCGGCAGGCCCTGGCGGATGTCCTGGCCGAACCACGGGTACACCGGCGCGGTGTTGCCCCGTCCCAGCATGAGGTCCATGCGGCCCTTGGACAGGTGCTGCAGCATCGCGTACTCCTCGGCGATGCGCACGGGGTCGTTCGTCGTGATCAGTGTCGTTGAGGTGGTCACCACCAGTCGCTTCGTCAGTGCGGCGATGTGCGAGAGCAGCGTGGTGGGGGAGGAGGAGAAGAACGGCGGGTTGTGGTGCTCGCCGATGGCGAAGACGTCGAGACCCACCTCCTCGGCCTTGACGGCCATCTGCACGACCGCCTCGATGCGCTCGGCTTCGCTCGGGGTGATGCCGGTGACGGGGTCGCGAGTGATGTCGCTGACCGAGAAGATGCCGAACTGCATGGGGTCAACCCTCCAGGTGCGCCGGTCGGTCCGACCGATCGACTGTTGTATGCGTTTGCATAGATATCGAACACGGGTCCCGTCACAATCATTCCCGCATCGTGGTGCAACCCGCCAGGCCCAGCAGCTGGGCGGCGGCGTGGTGGCGGCCATAGAAGAATCGTGTTCGGATATGCGCCAATTGCGTGAATTGCGACACCCTGAAGACACAGATCACCGGGCGCCCAGAAGCGGAGTGCGCCGGCTGCCAGGGCGAGACAGCGGCTCGGCCAAGGTGCCCCCCGCCGGGCTCGAACCGGCGACCCGCGGATTAAAAGTCCGATGCTCTACCAACTGAGCTAGAGGGGCGCGACCACCAATCTACCGGTCCTTTGCTCCGCGCCCGCCCACCCTGCGGCTGCGGGGCGAATACGGAATCATGGCGGGGTGACAGACGAGCACCGCCCGTTCCATCGGCCCACCAAGTTCACCGGTGCGAAGTTCGACAATCTGCACGGCGGAGACGATCCCGCCGAGACGAGCCGCATCGCGCACGAGACCGCAGCGGCGCTGCTCGAGCGCGTGCGCAGGCATCCCGATCCCGAGATCGTGTCGAGGCTCGTGTCCTACACCGACGACAACGGCATCGACGCGATCGCCGAACTCTGGTCGAGGGCCGGCGCGTTCAGCCTGCCCGGCGCCTTGTGGCGCATCTACCTGCTCAGACTCGCCATCCGCGAGGATCCGCACGCCACGAGCCTGCAGTTCCAACGCGGCAGCGAGACGCTGCAGTCCATCGACTCCGTGGTGGCCGGCGCAGAGACGCCCACCGGGCCGAGCGAGATCATCGAACTGGCCGACCGAATTCTGCGCGGCGTCTTCGAGGGCGACTTCGCCGTGGCGCTCGAACGCGCGGCGGCCTTCTGCCGAGTGAGCGCTGTGGGGTGCACGAGCCTCGCCGACGACGCGGAGCCCACCGAACCCGAGCGGGCCAGTGTGCTCACGATACGAGCGTTGCGATTCTCGGAGTTCGCATCGGAGCTCACCACCGCCGCGTCGCTCTGGCGCAGCGATTCGCTCGACTGAGGCCGATGTCGCGTCGGTCAGCGCAGGCGATCGAGCGCGGATGCCACGCACGAGGCATAGAGTACCCCGCCCTCGCCACCCGGATGGATGTGGTCGGGACCGAGCAGGTTGACGTGGCTCGCGATCGCGTCGTGCCAGTCCGCGAGCGCCGTCGTGTTCGGGTGCGCCGTGACGAACGCAGCGAGATCGTCGTCGACCTCGCCCAGCCAGGGCCGGTCCGCGTAGATGTTGACGAACACGATGCGTCGGTCGGGTCCTACCGCGGCGAGATCGCGATCGAGGGTGCCGGTGCCCAGGTAGCCGTTGGTGCCCAGGCCGATGATGACGGTGCTGCGCAGCGTTCCCGCCTTGGCCTTCTGCGCGAGGATGCCGGGCGCGTCCCTCGGAGACCGCGAGACGACCGCGTCGATGTCGATGCCGGGAAACGCCTGCACGAGCGCCGGTGCCGAGGCGAGCATCACGGAATCGCCGATCGCGGAGATCTGGCTTCCATCGCGCGGAGTGGGCGGGGTCACGGTGGCAGGTGCCGCGCTCGGAGAACTCGCCGGTGCCGGTTTCGACGGCAACGGGGCGGGCGTCGACCCGGTCCGACCGCTGGGTGGCGCGGTCGGTGCAGGCGGCGGCGAGCGGCGCGCCTGCTCGATCGCCCGCTGCCCCGCCTCGATCTGCTGTTGAGCCGCCGTGCCCTTGGTGCCCTCGATCGCGGCGGCTGACGTGCCGACCACCCCGACGACGAGCAGAACGGATGCCGCACCCGTCGCAGCGAGCAGCGCCGGCCTTCCGCGCCACGCACCGCTGAACGGCCGCGACAGCACCCCGAAGCCCTTGGTGCGCACCGGCGTCTCGATGAACCGGTAGGAGAGCCACGTGGCGACGGCGCTGATCGCGAGAGCGATGAGCGAGACCGTCCACGGGGAGGCATCGGTCCGGACGGCGAAGGCGGCGGTGACGAGCACGAACACCGGCCAGTGCCAGAGGTAGAGCCCGTAGGAGCGCACGCCGATGGCGCGCAGCGGTCGCATGTCGAGCACCCGGCCGAGCACGGAGCCGGAACGCGTCACCGACCAGACGAGCGCCGCTGCGAGCAGCGAGACCAGCAGCAGCCCGCCGTCGTAGTTGAAAGGGCTGGTGTCGGGCACGAAGACGGCGTAGACGGCGAGCAGCGCCAGCGCCAGCACGCCGATCGCCGGCGCCCACCTGCGGGTGAAGCGCTCGCCGCCGCTCTCGGTGCCGTAGGGGTCCCAGCGCGCGGAGCCGTCGAGCATCAGGGCGAGGGCCGCCCCGAGCGCGAGGCCGAAGAAGTGGGTGTCGGTGCCGTAGTACACGCGGCTGGGGTCGCCGCCCTGCGGATACAGCACGACCATGAGCAGCACCGAGACGAACGCGAGCACGATCGGCAGGATGGCGCGACCGCGGCGGGGCATCCTCGTCAGCAGCAGCACGGCCAGCAGCGGCCACAGCAGGTAGAACTGCTCCTCGACGGCCAGCGACCAGAGGTTGCGGAAGAGCTGAGGGGCGTCAGCGGTGAAGTAGCTCTGGTCGAGGGCGATGTATACCCAGTTGCTGCTGAAGGTGAAGGCGCCGCCGATCTGCGAGCCGATGCCGGCGAGCACGTCGCCGCCCACGAAGAGCGCGGCGGTGGAGCACACGAGTACGACGATGACGAGCGCCGGAAGCAGTCGCCTGGCCCGGCGCAGCCAGAACCGGCCCATGGGTTCTCTGCGGCCGATCGAGCCGACGAGCAGACCGGTGATGAGAAAGCCGCTGATCACGAAGAACACGTCGACGCCGATGAACCCGCCGGGCATTCCGGCCGGCGCGTAGTGATACGCGATCACGGCCAGCACGGCGAGTGCGCGCAGCCCGTCGAGGCCGGCCAGATGGCGTCGGCCCTGCGTCGGAGCCGGCAGAGGGGCGACCTCGGAATAGCTGTGCGCGGACATGGCCGTGCGAGTCTAACGAGGCGAAGATGCATCCCCGCTGTGCCCTGCCGACGCCGCAAGGTCCGGCCCGATGCGAAGGACCCGGCGCAGTGTCGCCGACGTGGAGGCGCAAAGGTGACCCGCTCCCCGAGGCGGCGGCGTGGACGCCGCCGAACCCAGTCATTCGCGGACCTGACTGCGGTGCGCGGGTTGGGGTGCCCGCGCACAAAAGAAACAGCCAGGCCGCAGAACGCCTCTCGGCGCGAGGCCGCTCGAAGCGGCGAATGATGGAGCCCGGGGTTACTGCGGCCCGGCCGCCGACAAGTTTACCGGATGCGGATCACCCGAATCGGCCCGAGACGTAGTCCTCGGTGGCCTGCACGGATGGCTTCGTGAAGATGGTCGCGGTGTCGTCGTACTCGATGAGCTTGCCCGGCCTGCCGGTGCCCGCGATGTTGAAGAAGGCGGTGCGATCGGAGACGCGCGTGGCCTGCTGCATGTTGTGAGTCACGATGACGATCGTGTACTCCTTCTTCAACTCCTCGATGAGGTCTTCGATCGCCAACGTGGAGATCGGGTCGAGAGCGGAGCACGGCTCGTCCATGAGAAGGATGTCGGGGGAGACCGCGATCGCCCGCGCGATGCACAGACGCTGCTGCTGACCGCCGGACAGCCCGGATCCGGGCAGGTGGAGGCGATCCTTCACCTCGTTCCAGAGATTCGCGCCCTGCAGCGACGTCTCGACGAGGTCGTCCTGGTCGCTCTTGGACATGCGGCGGCTGTTGAGCTTGACGCCCGCGAGCACGTTGTCGCGAATGGACATGGTGGGGAACGGATTGGCCCGCTGGAACACCATGCCCACCTGGCGGCGCACCAGCACGGGGTCGACGCCCGGCGCGTAGAGGTTGTCGCCGTCGATCAGCACCTCGCCCTTGACGTGGGCGCCGGGGATCACCTCGTGCATGCGGTTGAGCGTGCGCAAGAAGGTCGACTTGCCGCAACCGCTCGGGCCGATGAAGGCCGTGACGGTGCGCGGCTCGATCGTCATGCTCACGTCTTCGACGGCGAGGAACTCGCTGTAGTAGACGTTGAGGTCGTTCACGTTGATGCGCTTGGACACGCTTGCTCCTGTTCGGGTCGCGTTCTGCCTGGGTCTACCTGAGACCCTTGGGCGCGAACACCCTGGCCACGATACGTGCGATGAGGTTGAGGATGACGACGAGGATGACCAGCAGCAGCGCTGCCCCCCACGCGGACTGGAAGGACTCCGCGATGTTCTGCGATGGGAACTTGTAGTTCGAGTACGCCATGACGGCGAGCGTCTGCATCGGGTTCGCGAACGGGTTCACGTTGAGGTTGTCGGTGAAGCTCGCAGCGATGAAGATGGGCGCCGTCTCTCCGATGACGCGGGAGATGGCCAGCATCACACCGGTGATGATCCCCGCAATGGCGGTCGGCAGCACGATGCGCACGATCGTGGAGAACTTCGAGACGCCGAGGGCGAAGGATGCCTCGCGCAGATCGTGCGAGACGAGCTTGAGCATCTCCTCGGTGGAGCGGATCACGATCGGGATCATCAGCACCGACAGCGCGACCGACGCGGAGAATCCGCTGAACGCCTTCGGGCCGACGATCAGGGTGAACAAGGCGAACGCGAAGAGACCGGCGACGATCGACGGGATGCCCGTCATCACGTCGACGAGGAACGTGATCGTGCGCGCCATCCACTGCTTCGGCTGCGCGTATTCCACCAGATAGATGGCCGCCATGATGCCGATCGGAATGGAGATGAGCGAGGTGATGCCGGTGATGATGAGCGTGCCCACGACGGCGGCCCATGCGCCCTGCACGACAGTGACCTTGAGCGTCTTGGGGTCGAACACGCTGCCGCCGGTCTTCGTGATGAAGTCCCACGTCAGTGCGGGGGCACCGCCCGTGACGACCGTGATCAGCACTGAGATGAGCGGGATCAGCGCGAGCAGGAACGCGATGGTCACGAGTCCGCGGATGACGCGGTCGGTCGCCTTCCTGCGGCTCTCCACGACGGTGGAGAGGATGCCGATGCCCACCAGATAGAGCGGGGCGGACAGAATCAGCCAGCCGGCGATGCTGAACCCGGTCATGGCCAGCACCGCTGCGCTGACGGCGAGAGCGCCGGCCAACGTGTACAGCTCCACGAAGCGCGGCAGCTGCGCTGACGTGAGCGCATTCGGCACCGGGCCGCGCGGGCGGCGGCCGTTGGAGACAGTGGCCTGAGTCATCGGTCCGGGTTCTCCTCTAGGGACAGCTCACTGCGATCGTCGCCGGTTTCGAGGTCTTCGGCTGCGATCTCGGAACGCACGTGCAGCGGGCTCGCCGTGGCGTCGTCGGTGAGCGCCGAGGTCGGGTCGGTGGGCGGAAGCTGGCCGACGGCCTTCAGCTTGCGCTTGCTGAGGCCGCCGGTGCGGGCGATGATCCAGCGTGCGACGAAGTTCACGCCGAACGAGATGACGAACAGAGCGAGACCCGTCGCGATCAGCGCGTCGCGCTGCAGCGGGTTCGACTCCGGGAAGTTGAGTGCCGCGTTCGCCGCGATGGTCTGCGAGTTCTGGGTGTCGGTGATGATCCTGACGGAGAAGCCGATCATCGGGGAGACGATCATGGCGATGGCCATCGTCTCGCCCATGGCGCGGCCGAGGCCGAGCAGCACGGCGCTGACGACGCCGCTGCGTGCGTACGGGAAGACGGCGAGCCGAATCATCTCCCACTTCGTGGAGCCCAGAGCGAGCGCAGCCTCCTCGTGCAGGCGCGGAGTCTGAAGGAAGATCTCGCGGGAGATCGAGGTGATGATCGGCAGGATCATCACGGCGACCACGATTCCGCCGGCGAGCATCGTCGATCCGGTGCGCGAGGCCTGGCCGGAGAAGAGCGGGATCCAGCCCAGATACTGATTGAGCCAGTCCTGGAACGGGATGATGAACGGCCTGATGACGAAGATGCCCCACAGGCCGAAGACCACCGACGGCACGGCTGCCAGCAGGTCGACCAGGTAGCCGAGGATGCCTGCGAGCCGGCGCGGTGCATAGTGCGAGATGAAGAGGGCGATGCCGATCGCGACCGGAGCGCCGAGCACGAGCGCGATCAGCGACGACCACAGCGTGCCCCAGAGAAGCGGGCCGACGTACGACCAGAACGAGCTGAACCCGTGGGTCGTGCCGCCGGAGAGGTCCTGGGAGGTGGACCAGTTCGCGCCGATGGCCGGCGCGGCCTTGATGATGAGGAACAGGGCGACGCCGGCCAGGATCACCATGATCAGGCCGGCGGATCCCGTGCTCAGAAACCGGAAGATGCGGTCGGCGGGCCTGGACTTCACCTTGGCCGAGCGGCGATCGCCGTTCGGGCGCTTCGGGCCCTGACCCGCGGCATCCGCCCGGTTTCCTGACACGGTCGTGAGCTGAGGTCGCACAGCGGTGTTCTCTGTCACTTCACTCTCTCTGACAGCGTGTCGGAAACGGGGCGGATGCCGGTGGTTCAGTCGATCGAGGCCGAGGCTACTTCACCGACGCGAGCGTCTTGGCGGCCTTGGTCAGGAAGGAGGAGGGCAGCGGGGCCGCGCCGGCGTTCTTGGCGCCGATCTCCTGGCCCGTCTTGCTCACCACGAAGCCGAGGTAGGCCGAGGTGATCTTGCCCTGGGTCGCGTCCTTGAACGACTTGCAGAGCACGTCGTAGGAGAGCAGCGGGATCGGGTAGGCCGACGTGTCCGTGATCTTGGTGGTGTCGATGGTCACGGTGAGGTCGCCCTCGCCCTGCGGGGTGATCTGGCCCGACTCGTCGAGCGACTTGGTGGCCGCCGCCTCGCTGTACTCGACGAACTTGCCCGTCGATCCGACCTCGACGGCCGCCTGCGTGGCGTTGCCGATCGAGCTCTGGTCGGCGTAGCCGATGGTGCCGTTGCCGGCCTCGACCGTGTTCACGACGCCCGAGCCGCCCTGCTGGCCGCTGCCGATGTTGTTCGGCCACGCGGTGCCCGCGTCCCAGGTCCACACCGACGGTGCCTGCTGGTGCAGGTACGTGGTGAAGTTGTTCGTCGTGCCGGATCCGTCGGAACGGTGCACGACCGAGATCGCGGTGGCGGGCAGCGTCACGCCGCTGTTCAGCGCGGCGATGGCCGGGTCGTTCCACTTGGTGATCTTGCCGGAGAAGATCGAGGCGATCGTCTTCGCGTCGAGGTTGAGCTTCGAGACGCCGTCGAGCTTGTAGATGATCGAGACGCCCGACAGGTACACCGGGATGTTGACGGCGCCGTCGGAGCCGCACGTGGTCTTGGCCTGCGTGAACTGGTCGGCGGAGAGGGCCGCGTCGGTGCCCGCGAAGTCGTAGGAGCCGTTCAGCCAGTTGGTGACACCGCCGCCGGAGCCCTGCGACTTGTCGTAGTTGATCTTGACGCCGCTGGCCTGAGCCTGGAACGCGGCGGTCCATGCGGCCTGCACGTTCGCCTGCGCGCTCGATCCGCCGGCGGTGATCGTGCCGGACAGCGAGCTGTAGTCGACGGTCGCCGACTTGGTCGCGCTCGGCGTGCTGTCGCTGCCGGCGTTGCCGCCGTCGCTGGAGCAGGCGGAGAGGGCGAGCGCGGATGCCAGCGCGACGGCGCCCACGACGGCTGCGTTCTTGAACTTCACTGTGTTCCCTTTCGGAAGTGGGTGACTGCCGCGACGTACGTGCTTTCAGCCCCTGTCTGTGTCCTCGGGCTCAGCGTGATTCGGGTGACGTACGGCATGGACCTTTCCGGCCCGCATGCGAACGTATGCGCGGGGTGTGACCAGAGTCCTCCGCGCCGGTAAACGCGAGGTGAACGGAGGGCTACCGATCGAGGAGGTCAGCCGCGCGGGCTGTGCGTCTCGATCGCGATGATGCCCGATGCCGGGTTCGACTTCGACAGGTGCACGACGGAGTATTCGCCGACCTCGAGGGCCGCGGCATCCCTCATGTAGCTGCCCGCGGCGGTGCCGGTGGCGAGCGAGATCTCCCGTAGCACGTCGGGGATCACGGGCCCGTGGCTGCAGAGCACGGCCGTCTTGCGCGACCGAACGCGCTTGCCGACGAGTTCGCGGATGCCCTCCGTCGCCGTCCCCGTCTCCCACACGTCCTGCGAGAGCGCGTCCGTGCGCTTCGGGATGATGCCGTATGCCGCGGCGAGCGGTGCGACGGTGGCGGCGCAGCGCACCGCCGTGGAGGTGACGATGCGCTTGGGATGCCACGCCGCGATGGTGGCGACGTTGCTCGCGGCCTGGCTCACGCCGAGTCTCGTCAACGGGCGCAGGGCATCCTCGCCCTCCCAGCGCGATCGGGAGATCGCCTTCGCGTGCCGCAGCACGATGAGCGCGAAGGTGGAGGTCACTCCCTCGTCGAAGAGGGCCGCCCACTGGTCGATGATCTCCACGTCGCGCTCGTAGCTCAGGTATTTGCGCGCACGGCGCAGCGGCACCCACTCGATCGCGGCGATCTCGTCATTGGGCACGAATGTCGACGCGTGCACCGCGTCTTCCGTCACCTCGGCCGACCAGTAGTGCACGAACTTCTCGCGACCGCTGGAGATCACGTAGTTCGTGATGCCGAGCGGCACGCCGAGGGTGACCTTGAGCCCGGTCTCCTCGAGCACCTCGCGCTGGGCGGCCTGCGGCAGCGACTCGCCGGGGTCGACCTTGCCCTTCGGCAGCGTGACATCGGCGTACTTCGCCCTGTGCACGACCAGGATGTGCGCCATCCCGTCGAGGACACGCCAGCACACCGCCCCTCCGGCGTAGATGACGGTTTCCGTCACCGGCGGCTGCCCGTTCGCGGTCGGTGCGAGATCAACTGCATGAGCCTATTCTGCAGGTCGTCGAGCGGCTGTCCATCGTCGTCGAGGCTGTGCCTGGCCCAGCTGCCGTCGGATTCGAGCCACCACGACGACGTGCGATCGTCCATCGCGCGATCGAACAGGTCGGCCAGTTCGGCGATGTGCGAGGGCTCCGTGAGGCGCACGAGAGCTTCGACGCGACGGTCGAGATTGCGGTGCATCATGTCGGCGCTGCCGATGTACACCTGCGGGTCGCCGTCGTTCGCGAACGCGAAGATGCGCGAGTGCTCGAGGTAGCGACCGAGGATGGAGCGCACCCGGATGTTCGAGCTGTAGTCCTCCTGCCCGGCCTTGAGGCCGCAGATGCCGCGCACCCACACGTCGATGGGCACGCCTGCCCGGCTGGCGCGGTACAGCGCGTCGATGATCGCCTCGTCGACGATCGAGTTCACCTTGATGCGGATGCCGCTGGGCCGCCCCGCCTCTGCATTGACGCGTTCGTTGTCGATCGCCTTGATCAGCCCCTTGCGCAGGTGCAGCGGGGCGACGAGCAGCCGCTTGAACTTCTTCTCGATCGCGTAGCCCGACAGCTCGTTGAAGAGCCGGGTGAGGTCCTTGCCGACCTGGTCGTCGCAGGTGAGCAGGCCGAGATCCTCGTAGATGCGTGACGTCTTCGGGTTGTAGTTTCCGGTGCCGATGTGGCTGTAGTGCTTGAGCGCACCGTCTTCCTCGCGCACCACGAGCGCGAGCTTGCAGTGCGTCTTGAGCCCGACCAGGCCGTACACCACGTGCACGCCGGCCCGCTCGAGTTTGCGGGCCCAGTCGATGTTGGCCTGCTCGTCGAAGCGCGCCTTGATCTCCACGAGTGCGAGCACCTGTTTGCCGCGCTCCGCCGCGTCGATCAGCGCCTCGACGATCGGGCTGTCGCCGCTGGTGCGGTACAGCGTCTGCTTGATGGCCAGCACGTGCGGGTCACGGGCGGCCTGTTCGAGAAAGGCCTGAACGCTCGTCGCGAAGGATTCGTACGGATGGTGCACGAGGATGGGGCCGCGCGCGATGGAGGCGAAGACATCCGCCTTCGCATTCGGTTCCAGCGGCATGAGCTGCGCGGGGGTCGTCGGCACGTGGTTGGGGTAGTGCAGCTCGGGGCGTTCGATCCTCGACAGCTCGAACAGGCCGCCGAGATCGAGCGGCGCAGGCAGGCGGTAGACCTCCTGCTCGGTGATGTCGAGCTCGCGCACGAGCAGGCCGAGCGTGATCTCGTCCATGTCCTCGGAGACCTCGAGCCTGATCGGTGGCCCGAAGCGGCGGCGCAGCAGCTCGCGCTCAAGTGCCTGGATGAGGTTCTCGGTCTCGTCCTCGTCGATCTCGACGTCTTCGTTGCGCGTCACCCGGAACACGTGGTGCTCGAGCACCTCCATGCCGGGAAAGAGGTCGCCGAGATGATGGGCGATGAGGTCCTCGAGCATGATGAACCGCATCTGGCCCACCGACTCGCGCTGGTCGATGCGCACGAAGCGGGGGAGCATGGTCGGCACCTTGAGGCGCGCGAACTGCTCCTTGCCGCTCTTCGAGTTGCGCACCCGGATCGCGAGGTTCAGCGAGAGGCCGGAGATGTAGGGGAACGGATGCGCCGGGTCGACCGCGAGCGGCATCAGCACGGGGAAGATCTGCCGTGAGAACACCTCGCGCATCTGCACTCTGTCGGCCTCGTCGAGGCTGTCCCAGGTGGCGACCGTGATGCCTGCGTCGGCGAGGGCGGGGAGGACTCCGGCATGGTAGGCATCCGCGTGCCTGGTCTGCAGTCTGTGCGCCATGGCGTTGATGTCGCCGAGCACGTCGACAGGGGCGCGGCCGATGTTCGTCGGCACGGCGAGCCCGGTGAGGATGCGCCGCTTCAGTCCCGCGACGCGCACCATGAAGAACTCGTCGAGGTTGCTGGCGAAGATGGCGAGGAAGTTCGCGCGCTCCAGCACGGGAACGAGCGGGTCTTCTGCGAGTTCGAGCACGCGCTGGTTGAACGCCAACCAGCTCAGCTCGCGATCGAGATACCTGTCCGGCGGCAGGCTCGGATCGAGCTCCGGGTTCCACGGCTGATCGAAATCGTCGTCGAATTCGGGGCTCAGGCCGGTTCCGATGAGGGTGTCCTCGCCATCCATCCCCTCATCATGACACCGCTGGGAGAACGCGGGGTGAACGCGCACACGTCCCCGTCCCCGAGGGTGTCCCTTCCCGCTCCCGAAGGCGTTTCTTTCTGCGCACGAGAGTGCCCTTTTCTGCTCGCGGGCGCGGGGAAATCGATCGCCGAGCGTGCGAGTTCTACCGCGGTGACCGGCGCGGAAATCGCGGCTTTGCCGCTCACCGACTCAATCGGGCCGACTTCGTGAGCGAGCTCACGAGCCGACCCTCAATCGCCGATATCGCGGCTTTGCCGCTCACCGACTCAATCGGGCCGACTTCGTGAGCGAGCTCACGAGCCGACCCTCAATCGCCGATATCGCGGCTTTGCCGCTCACCGACTCAATCGGGCCGACTTCGTGAGCGAGCTCACGAGCCGACCCTCAATCGCCGATACTGCACGTCGACGGCGTCGTCGACGAAGCCGACGCTGCGGTAGAGCGCGAGCGCCGGCCGGTTGTCGCCCTCCACGTAGAGCGACGACGACGTGCGACCCCGCTCGCGCATGTGGCGCAGCCCGGCCGCCAGCAGCCTCCGACCGAGCCCTCGCCCTGAGGCGTCGGGTGCCACGCCGAGCACATACACCTCGGCGTCGTCGGAGTCGGGCTCGAGCTTCATCCAGTGAAAGCCGAGCATGAGTCCGGTGGCATCTCTGGCCACGAGAAAGTCGTGCGGGTCGAACCAGTCCTCGTCCATGCGCTCGCGCAGGTCATCGGCGGTCATGCCGCCCTGCTCGGGATGCGACGCGAAAGCCCGCGCGTTCAGCGCCAGCCAGTCGGCGGCATCCCGTTCGGCATCGAAGCTCTCGAACTGGATGCCGTCGGTCGCCGGGCCCGTCCCAACAGCTTCGCCGGCACCGGCGTCGTCGCCCGCGGGGAGTTCGTCGAGCCGCAGACGCAGCAACACGCGCACGCGGTCGAATCCGTGTGACGCGGCGAGCGCCCGCGCGGCCGGGTGATCGCCGTGCGACCAGGCGGAGGCATCCCGCTCCAGCACAGGCAGGAGCGAGCCCAGCATCGCCGAGCCGTACCCGTTGCCGCGCTTGGCGGGCAGCACGACGAGGTCGAGCTGGCCCGCGCCGGTCGCAGCGGCGGCGACCGGTACGCCGCCCGCCGTGCCGACGTGCCCGACCCGGCGCCCCGAGGCGAGGTCGAGCCGCGTCTGCTCGTTGAACGGGTCGACGCCGTCGTCGTCGCGCGCAGCGTCGGCCACGCCCAGCACATCGCTCAGACCATCGCCATCGACCGTGTCGACGCTCAGCCCGAAAGGCGTCGCGCCGTCACTCATCGTCGTCGACGGTGTTGAAGCGGTAGCCCACGTTGCGCACCGTGCCGATGAGCGAGTCGGAGTCGCCGAGCTTGGCACGCAGGCGCCTGACGTGCACGTCGACCGTGCGGGTTCCGCCGAAATAGTCGTAGCCCCACACCTCGCTGAGCAGCTGTTCGCGGGTGAACACCCTCGCGGGGTGCTGGGCGAGGAATCTCAGCAGCTCGAACTCCTTGAACGTGAGGTCGAGCGGGCGACCGTGCACCTTGGCCGAGTAACTCGCCTCGTCGATGGTCACGCCCGATGCGCTGATCTTCTGCTGCGTCGGGTCATCCTCGCGCCGCTCGAGCGCGAGCCGGATGCGGGCATCCGTCTCCGCCGGTCCCGCGCCGGCGAGCACGACGTCGGCCACGTGCCACTGCACTGTGACGACAGGCAGCCCGCCCTCCGTGAGCACGAGCAGCACGGGAACGCTGCCGCCTGTGGACGAGAGGATGCCGCACATCGCCTTGGCTCCCGCCAGATCGCGTCGGCCGTCGACGATGATCAGGTCGCTCACCGGAGCCTTCGCCAGGGCAGCAGCGTCGGACGGTATCTGCCGCACCCTGTGCGACAGCAGCGCGAGCGACGGAAGCACGTCGGACTCGGGCGTCGGCGTCAGCACCAAGAGTTCGGCCACGCGACCTCCCGCCAGTTGAGTACCTCCAACTTTATTAGGTCGTGCGGGCGAGTCCGTTCCCGGGGGACAATGGGCGGGTGACCGCCGAGCCGCAAGAGCCACTCACACCGACCATGAGGTGGGTTTCGATCACCGCCGTCTGGATCGCCACGGCCGTCGCCGCGGTGCTCATCGGCGTCTTCGCGACCCAGTCCGCCTATCTCGGCTGGCTCGGCGTCGCCATGGCGGCGAGCGTGCTCGTGGCGATGTGCGTGCAGCTGGCTACGCAGGAGCGGCGCGGTTTCGTCGTGCGGATGGGCGCCACGCTCTCGGGATCGTTCGTGATCCTCGCCGTCGCCACCCTCGTGCTCTACCTGATCTACACGTGAGCAGCCCCGCCCGCGCCGGTGCGCACCGCGACGACGCGGCACGTCGATAGACTGGATGCCATGGAACTCACCCTCGAACTCGTGTTCGTCGGCTTGCTTTCGCTCGCCGTGCTCGCCATCGCCGGCGTTTCGGTTCTGGTCGTCTACAACCTCTTCCGGGGCCAGCGCTGATCACGCTGCCCGAGGGGCTCCCCGCCGAGCTCGTGCCGCTGTCCTGGCTCATCGGAGTCTGGGAGGGCACGGGTGTGCTCGACTACACGGTCGGCGACGACCACGTGCAGCGCGAGTTCGGGCAGCGCGTCAGCTTCGAGAGCGACGGCGTGCCCGTGCTGAGCTATCGCTCGTCGACCTGGCTGCTCGACGAGCAGCAGACCCCGCTGGCCGACGAGATCGGATACTGGCGGCTCAGCCGTACTCTGCTTCCCGAAGACCAGGGTCCCGGGCTGCTTCCCGGCGCCGACGTGCGCCCGTTCTCCACGGCGCAGTCCGTCGAGGCGCTGCGCACCGCGGCCGGCGGCTTCGACATCGAGGTGCAGATCCTCCACCCCGACGGCATCTCGGAGCTCTACCTCGGTCAGGTCAAAGGGCCCCGCATCGACCTCGCGACCGATGCCGTGCTCCGCACCGCCGGCGCCAAGGAGTACTCGGCGGCCACCCGGCTGTACGGGCTCGTCGAGTCGCACCTTCTCTGGGCGTGGGACATCGCGGCGTTCGGCGAGGAGCTCCGCACCCACGCGTCGGCCCGTCTCGCGCGGCTCGACCTCTCGGCGACGAATGCCGCGGAGAACCGGGTCGTCGGCGACAGCGCTGACGACGGCGCCGAGGGCGACACAGCGAACACCGCGACGGACGAGGCGTGAGCCGCATGGCCGAGACCGATCCGATCCTTCCCGCTTCTCCGTTCCTCGCGCTGCCTGGCGCGGTCGCGACCGCTGAGACCGATCCCGACGCGGGTGTGCCGGCGCACTACGGCTCTCCGCTGACCGAGCAGCGCGACCTCGAGCGAGGCGCTGCCGTTGTCGACCTCTCCACTCGCGGAGTGGTCGGCGTCACCGGCGGCGACCGGCTCAGCTGGCTGGACTCGATGTCGAGCCAGTCGCTGCGCGGTCTGCGGCCGGGGGAGTCCGCGGAGGCGCTTCTGCTCGACCCGCACGGCCACGTCGAACACGCGCTGCACGTGCTCGACGACGGCGAGACCACCTGGCTCCTCCTCGAGCGCACAGACGCCGCAGCCGTGCTCGACTTTCTGCAGAAGATGCGGTTCATGCTTCGGGTGGAGCCCGCGGATCGCACCGCAGATTTCGCCACCGTCGGATCCTTCGGGGTTCCGGATGCCGTGGCATCCCTTCGCGCCACCTCCGAAGAAGTTCCGCTGAGCTGGGGCGACCCGTGGCCGACGCTCGTGACCGGCGGCCACCAATATGCGCGGCCGGCCGACGGGCATCCCGGGGCCGACTATCGCTGGGTCGAGACGCTGGTGCCGCGTGAGGCGCTCGGTGCGCTCGCCGCAGAGGTGACGGCGGGCACGATCGGCGCCGCCGGAACGCTGGCCGCCGAGGCGCTGCGCATCGCAGCCTGGCGTCCGCGCTTCGCCGCAGACGTCGACGAGCGCACGATCCCGCACGAGCTGGACTGGCTGCGCACGGCCGTGCATCTCAACAAGGGCTGCTATCGCGGGCAGGAGACGGTGGCGAAGGTGCACAACCTCGGGCATCCGCCGCGCCGCATGGTCTTCCTGCATCTCGACGGCTCGCAGAACGTCGCCGTGCGGCAGGGAGACGACGTGCTCGCCGGCGACGCGGTCGTCGGACACGTCACCTCGGCGGGCGTGCACCACGAGCTCGGGCCGATCGCACTCGCCGTGGTGAAGCGCACGACGGATGCCTCGACCGACCTCGTCGTGCGGGTCGACGACGACCTCGTGGCCGCCGCGCAGGAGCAGATCGTGCCCACCGACGCGGGCGCAGAGGCCAACGTGCCCCGCATTCCGCGCTTGGGCGCGGTTTCGAGAGACAACGCCGTCACGCGGGAGCCACGCAGTTCCACGGCACGCTGAGCTCGCCGAGCCGCCACCTGCTTCGACCGTCCCTCACCGGCCACCCGGAATCGCGCATGCTCTCGACGACGGCGATCCAGCGCTGCACCGGGCCGTAGGCCGCCAGCTGGGCGGCGTGAGCCCATGACCGCTCGAGGTCGGCGAGAAAGGCGTGCACTCGCTCGCCAGGCACGTTGCGGTGGATGAGCGCCTTCGGCAACCGTTCCGCCACGATCGACGGATGCTCCAGCCCCGCCAGCCGCAGCGAGATCGTGAACGAGACGGGCACCGCAGCACTCCCGTCGGATGCCCTCTCGGCGGTGAGTGCGACCCAGCTCGCCACCCGGCCGATCTCGTCGCAGGTGCCTTCCACGAGCATCCCGCCGACCTGCAGCCGGGAGCACATGCGGCTCCACGCGTCGGCGACCTCACCCTCGTCGTACTGACGAAGCACGTTGAACGCGCGGATCACGGCGGCCTTCTCGCCGCCCGCGATCGGCACCTCGAAGCCGCCGCGGGCGAAGCTCACGCGTGCGTCGGGGGCGAACGGCGTCTCCCCGGCGCGCACCTGCTCCAGCTGAGCGGATGCCCGGGCCACCCGCTCCGGGTCGATCTCGAGCCCCAGCACGCGCACGTCGCGCCGCACCCGGCGCAGTCGCCGCTCGAGCTCGAACGCCGTGACTCCGCTCGCTCCGTATCCGAGGTCGACCACGAGCGGATCGGAGGCCCTGCGCAGCACGGGCTGCACGGCGATCCAACGGTCGACGCGACGCAGCCGGTTGGTGTTGGTCGTTCCGCGGGTGATGGTGCCGACGGGACGCTTCGTCGCCCGCTCGTCCGTGCCGCCCGCCATCAGTCCAGTATCGCGGGCGTCAGCCTGCGGTCGCGTGGCGGCCCTCCGATGCAGCGCTTCGCGGGCCCGGAGGTGCGAATCGTGGCCGGGATTCATCGATAACCTGGAGGCATGCCTGCTCCCTACACCCTGATCCTGCTGCGCCACGGCGAGAGCGAGTGGAACAAGAAGAACCTCTTCACCGGCTGGGTCGACGTGCGACTCAGCGAGAAGGGCCGCACCGAGGCCGCGCGCGCCGGCGAGCTGCTGGCGGCCGGCGGCATCCTGCCCGACGTGCTGCACACCTCGGTGCTGTCGCGCGCCATCCAGACCGCGAACCTCGCGCTCGACACCGCCGACCGGCTGTGGATCCCGGTGCGCCGCTCGTGGCGTCTCAACGAGCGTCACTACGGGGCGCTGCAGGGTCTCGACAAGGCGGAGACCAAGGAGAAGTACGGTGACGAGCAGTTCATGCTCTGGCGCCGTTCGTTCGATGTGCCGCCGCCCGTGCTGGCCGACGACGCCGAGTATTCGCAGGTGGGCGACCCGCGCTACGCCGACCTCACCGACGCCGAGCTGCCCCGCACAGAGTGCCTGAAAGACGTCATCGCCCGCATACTGCCGTACTGGCAGTCGGACATCATCCCCGACCTCGCGGCCGGAAAGACGGTGCTCGTCACGGCGCACGGCAATTCGCTGCGCGCCCTGGTCAAGCACCTCGACGGCATCAGCGACGACGACATCGCCGAGCTGAACATCCCGACCGGCATTCCGCTCGTCTACCGGCTCGACGAGAGCTTCGCCCCGCTCGGCCCCGGCGAGTACCTCGACCCCGAGGCCGCCGCCGCCGGCGCCGCCGCGGTCGCCGCGCAGGGCGCAGCGAAGTAGCACCCTTCACGAACCAGTGCCCGTTCCGGACGTGTGCGGCCGTCAGGCCGGGCACATCCGTCCGGAACGGGCACTCGTCGTGTCGACGGGACCGCTGACAGGACGGTGTCAGCGCGCGAGCGCCGACACCCCCGTGAGGCTGCGGCCGATCAGGAGCGCCTGGATGCTCTCCGTGCCCTCGTAGGTGTGGATCGCCTCGATGTCGGCCATGTGCGTGATCACGCGGTTCTGAACGAGGATGCCGTTGCCTCCGAGCAGGTCGCGCGCGTTCGCCGCCACCTGACGTGCGGTGCGCGTGCAGTGGTATTTCGCGAGTGACGCCTGGGTGGGGCCGAGCGCGCCCGCGGCATCCAGCTCTGCCACGCGAAGGCAATAGAGCTGCATCGAAGTGAGCTGGGAGAGCATTTCGGTGAGACGCTCCTGCACGATCTGGAACGAGGCGAGCGGCTTGCCGAACTGGATGCGCTGCTTCGAGTAGCTGAGGGCCGCTTCGAACACGGCGGTCGCGTGCCCCAATGCAGACCAGGCGACGGCGGCACGGGTGGCGTGCAGCACGGTCGAGGTGTCGCGGAAGGTGCGGGTTCCAGGCAGCACGGCGTCGGCAGGGACGAGGCAGTTCTCCAGGCGGATGTGCGCCTGGTGGATCGCGCGCAGTGACGCCTTGCCGGTGATCGTCTCGGCGTTGTAGCCGGGGGTGTTCTGCTCGACGAGGAATCCGCGCACGTTCCCCTCATCGTCGCGCGCCCACACCACCGTCACATCGCCGACGGAGCCGTTGCCGATCCACTTCTTCTCGCCGTTGAGCACCCAGCCGTCGGCCGTGCGGTGAGCGGTCGTCTCGAGTGACGTCGAGTCGCTTCCGTGGTCCGGCTCGGTGAGCGCGAAGGCGCCGAGCTTCTCGGCTCGTGCCAGCGGCGCGAGCCACGCCGCCTTCTGCTCGTCGCTGCCGTGCAGCGCGATGCTGCGCAGCGCGAGGCCGCCCTGTACGGCGATGACGGTGCCCATGGAGCCGTCGCCGCGTGAGATCTCCATGTTCACGAGGCCGGCCGCCAGCGGAGACATCGGTGTGAGTCCGTCGCCCGCGACTCCGTCGGTCAGCAGGTCGAGCTCACCGAGCCGGCGCACCAGGTGGAGCGGGTACTCCGCCTTGTCCCAGGCGTCGGCGAGCTCGTCGCCCGACTCGAGGGAGAACTGTCGGGCTCGGTCCCAGAACGCGCGGTCGGCGGCGGGGATGCCTGCGAAGACCTCGTAGTAATCGGTGTCGAGCGGTGTCGTGACGTCGTAGTCGGGCATGGGCCAATTCTGCCGTCTGACTGCTGGGCGTTCGCCCGAGCGACCGCAGAGCCGTCGGGATCGCCTGCCTAGTCCTCCGGCACCCAGTCGCCGGTGACGAGGTACTGCACCTTCTTGGCGATGGAGACCGCGTGGTCGGCGAATCGCTCGTGGTAGCGGGAGGCGAGCGTGGCATCCACCGTGTCGACGGCCTGGCCCTTCCACGTCTCGCCGAGCACCTTGTCGAACACGCTGATGTGCAGCTCGTCGATCTCGTCGTCCTGGTTGCGGATCTCGTCGGCCACGCGCGGTTCCTGAGTGCGCAGCAGCTCGACGAGGCGCTCGGCGATCAGCACGTCGAGACGTCCCATCTCGGCGAACGTGCCACGGAGGCTCTTCGGAACGACCTTGTCGGGGAAGCGGTAACGGGCCAGCTGCGCGATGTGCTCGGCCATGTCGCCCATGCGCTCCAGAGATGCGCTGATGCGCAGCGCGCTCACGACGATGCGCAGGTCTCGCGCGACGGGGTTCTGCCTTGCGAGGATCTGGATCGACAGTTCGTCGAGCACGACGGTGAGCGCGTCGATCTTCTGGTCGTTCTGGATCACGGTCTCGGCCAGCGACACGTCGGACTCGTTGAAAGCCCGGGTGGCGTTGCGGATGGATTCCGCGACGAGCTCGGCGATCTCGACGAGGCGGTCCTGCACCTCGCGCATCTCGTGCTGGAATACGTCACGCATTGTCGACTCGCCCTCCCGGCGGCACGCTCGATGACCGGGCTGTCCGGTCCGCGTGCCATGTTTACCGTGCCAGGTTAACGGGCGGTGTCGAGCACTCGAACATTCCGCGAAGGGCATGCTTCCGGCACCGCTCTCGGCGATGGTCCGCAGGACCGCACCGGTAGCCTGGCGCTATGGACTCCACCTGGTTGGTGCTGCTGTCTCTGGCACTCGGCCTCGTGGTCGGGGCCGGATTCGTCTGGCTGCTCTTCTCGGCGACCTCGCGCAGCCATCGGGCCACGGAGATCGTCAATCCGAGCGTGCCCGACGGCGTCGATCAGGTGCTCGAGGCGCTTTCGACCGCCGGCATCGTCGTCGACCCCAGCAACAACGTCGTGCGGGCATCGCCCGGTGCGTACTCGCTCGGCCTGGTGTGGAACGCCGCACTGAGCCAGCCGCGGCTCGTGGAGCTGGTCGACCAGGTGCGCCACACGGGCGACCCGGTCGACGAAGAGCTCGAGCTGGCCCGCAGTGCACTGGGGGATGCCACCATCCAGCTGAGCGTGCGCGTCGCGCGCCTGGGCTCCCGCTACATCCTGCTGCTCGCCGACGACCGCACGGAGGCGGTGCGCCTCGAGCAGATGCGTCGCGACTTCGTCGCGAACATCAGCCACGAGCTGAAGACGCCGATCGGAGCGATCACGGTGCTCGCCGAGGCGCTGGAGAGCGCCGCGGACGATCCTGACCAGGTGCGGCACTTCTCGGCCCGGCTGACGAGCGAGGCGGCGAGGCTCGCGCGACTCACCCAGGACATCATCGATCTCTCGCGACTGCAGGCCGCCGAGATCGTTCCGCACGCCGAGCGCGTCTCGATCGACCACGTCGTGGCGTCTGCGGTCGACGAGAACCGGGTGCTCGCCGAGTCGCGCAACATCGAGCTGGCGACGGGGCGGCATTCGCACGCCGTGGTCTTCGGCGACGAGAGCCTGTTGACCACGGCCGTGCACAACCTCATCTCGAACGCGGTGCGGTATTCGCCGGACAAGTCCCGCGTCGGCATCGGCACGCGTCTGCACGATGGCGTCGTCGAGATCACGGTCACCGACCAGGGGCCGGGAATCCCCGCCGACGACCTCGAGCGCGTGTTCGAGCGGTTCTACCGTGTCGACCAGGCGCGGTCGCGTGCCACGGGCGGCACCGGACTCGGGCTGGCCATCGTGAAGCACGCGGTGCAGAACCACGGGGGCGAGGTGCGTGCCTGGTCCAAGCCGGGCAGCGGCTCGACCTTCACGATCCGGCTGCCGGAGGCCGAGCACATCACCACGCCGCCGCTCACGCCTGCGGCCGTTGCACAAGCACAAGGAGAACGAACGACATGACCCGCATCCTTCTGGTCGAAGACGAGGAAGCGCTGAGCGAGCCGCTCGCATTCCTGCTGCGCCGCGAGGGCTACGAGGTGGCCGTGGCGGATACCGGCCCCGGGGCGCTCGCCGAGTTCGACAGGGACGGAGCCGACCTGGTGCTGCTCGACCTCATGCTGCCGGGGATGCCGGGCACCGAGGTCTGCAAGCAGCTCCGGTCTCGTTCCGCCGTGCCGATCATCATGCTCACCGCGAAGGACTCCGAGGTGGACATCGTCGTCGGGCTGGAGCTGGGCGCCGACGACTACGTGACCAAGCCGTACTCGACGAGGGAGCTGTTGGCCCGCATCCGTGCCGTGCTGCGACGCCGCACCGACGAGGGACTCTTCGACGATGGCATCCTCGAAGCGGGGACCGTGCGCATGGACGTGGACAGGCACACCGTGTCGGTGTCGGGCATCGAGACGCCCATGCCGCTGAAGGAATTCGAGCTGCTGGAGCTCTTGCTGCGCAACGCGGGGCGCGTTCTCACCAGAGGACAGCTCATCGACCGGGTGTGGGGGAGCGACTACTTCGGCGACACCAAGACACTCGATGTGCACATCAAGCGCATCAGATCGCGCATCGAGCCGAACCCATCCGAGCCGAGGATGCTCGTGACGGTGCGTGGTCTCGGCTACCGCTTCGAGGCCAGCTGAGGCGAGACCAAGGCTTCACGCGCAGACGAGGCGAGGGATCCGGCTCTGGTGCATCGAATGCAGCGAACCGGCCGAGCGCGGGTGAACGGGCTTACGGAGCCGGGGTCGCGGTGCCCGTCGACGTGTCGCCGGGGGTCTCGACCGGAGCCGGCGTGAGCTGCGGCTTCGGCGCGTAGTCCTCGAATCCGGGGAACGTCGAGGAGAGCACGGGCACCCGCAGCTTCGTGCCCGTCACACCCGCGTAGGTGAAGTAGAGGTCGATGAGCGAGCCGGGCTTGGAGCCCAGGCCGATGAACTCGACACGGTCGGAGTCGGACGCGCCGATCTTCTTCACGCCGTTCGCCGGAACCGCGACCGAGCGCGTCTTCGAGCCGAGCTGAACCGAGAGGTAGTGCGCCTTGTCGTCGTTGTTGACGAACGTCGCGACGAGGTTGCCCGCCGCTCCCTTGCTGGTGGCGATCACCACGGCATCGCGGATGTCGATCTTGCCGACGGTGCCGTTGACGCCGTCAGCGGCTTCCTTGATGTGCACAGTGTCTTGCGTGGTGATCAACGTACACCCGGTCATGCCGACGGCGAGACCGAGAGCAAGAACAATGGATGCCGTGACGCGCGCCTTCACTGAGGTCCTCCAAGTCGCACCGGGCCGGCCGGATCGGCCTGTTACGAACACCGCGGAATGCTCCTTGAGCCTAGCGCATGCGGGAGCGTGCTCAGGGTGCGCGGCAGAGGGTAGCACGAAGGTGCTGTGGTATCCTAGACGCTGCTGAAGGGACTGCTATCTATGCTTTTCGAGGTCGGCGAGACTGTCGTTTACCCCCACCACGGTGCCGCAACTATCACCGAGGTGAAGAAAAGAATCATCAAGGGCGAAGAGAAGGTCTACCTCAAGCTCAACGTCACTCAGGGTGACCTCACCATCGAGGTTCCCGCCGACAACGTCGACCTCGTCGGTGTGCGTGACGTGATCGGCAAAGAGGGCCTCGACAAGGTCTTCGAGGTTCTTCGTGCCGAGTTCACCGAAGAGCCGACCAACTGGTCCCGCCGCTACAAGGCCAACCTCGAGAAGCTCGCCTCCGGCGACGTCATCAAGGTCTCCGAGGTCGTGCGCGACCTGTGGCGTCGCGACCAGGACCGCGGACTCTCCGCCGGTGAGAAGCGCATGCTGGCCAAGGCCCGTCAGATCCTCATCTCCGAGCTGGCACTCGCCGAGAAGACCGACGAAGAGCAGGCATCCAGCGTGCTCGACGAGGTTCTCGCCTCCTAGGGTGTCTGCCGCGGAGGCCCCTGCTGCGGCTCTCGTGGCGGCTACTGTCGAGACGTGAGCATTCCGCAGCGTTCGCGCGTCGCCGTGGTCGTCGTCGCCGCAGGCTCCGGAACCCGCTTGGGCGCCGGGATGCCGAAGGCGTTCGTGCCCGTCTCCGGCGCGACCCTCCTCGAGCACGCCGTCGCCTCGATCCGGCGCATGGAGCACGAGGCGCAGGTCATCGCCGTCGTGCCCGCCGATCGGGTGGACGAGTCACGGGCCCTGCTGCGGTCCGTCGCGCAGGCGACGGTGGTCCCTGGCGGCGCGAGTCGTCAGGCATCCGTCGCTGCCGGCCTTGAGACGCTGGGCGATGACGTGCAGACCGTGCTCGTGCACGACGCTGCGCGCGCGTTCACACCGACGGCGCTCTTCGACGCGGTGGTCGCCGCGGTCGAATCGAGCGGCGAGGGCGCCGTCCCCGGGCTTCCCGTGAGCGACACCGTGAAGCGGACGGATGCCGCCAGCCGCATCACCGACACCGTCGATCGTTCCGAGCTGGTCGCCGTCCAGACTCCGCAGGGGTTTCCGCGGGCACACCTCGTCGAGGCCTATGCGCTCGCGACCGAAGAGGTCACGGACGACGCCGCACTCGTGGCCGCGGCCGGGCATCCAGTGCGCATCGTGAGAGGGGACGCGTTGGCGTTCAAGGTGACGACGCCCGCCGATCTCGTCAGGGCGGAGCAGCTTCTCGCGGCGTCGAGCCTCACTCCGTCGGCGGCGACGGTCGCTGTTCCGCGCATCGGGCTGGGAACCGACACCCACGCGTTCGCGGCCGACGGCGAGCTGTGGCTCGCCGGACTGCGCTGGCCGGGTGAGGCGGCCCTGGCGGGCCACAGCGACGGGGATGCCGTCGCACACGCCATGGTCGACGCCCTGCTCTCCGCCGCCGGACTCGGCGACATCGGAACGGCATTCGGCACCGACGATCCGCGTTTCGCGGGAGCCCACGGCGAGGTGTTCCTCAGCGCGACCGGGGAACTGCTGGCGGCAGCGGGTTTCCGCATCGGCAATGTGAGCGTTCAGCTCATCGGCAACCGGCCGAGGTTCTCGGGTCGGCGGGCAGAGGCAGAGCAGATGCTGAGCGGCATCCTCGGCGCACCGGTGTCGATCTCCGCGACCACGACCGATGGCCTCGGATTCACCGGCCGTGGTGAGGGCATCACGGCCATCGCCACGGCGCTCCTGCTTCCGGCGGACTGAGGGCGATGGCGTCCCCTCGCCGCGGATCCACGCCGGGCAGGTCCGGCGCGAGACCGACCGTCACGATGGGGCGCGCGCCCACCTGCTCCCTTTAGGCTTGACGGGTGGGAATCCGCCTTTACGACACGCGCGCCGCGGCATTGCGCGACTTCACCCCGCTGGTCGACGGCCGAGTCGGAATCTACGTCTGCGGTCCCACCGTGCAGTCCTCCCCACACATCGGGCATCTGCGCTCAGCTCTCGTCTACGACCAGATCCGTCGTTGGCTCAACTACCGCGGGCTCGACGTGACGCTGGTGCGCAACGTGACGGACATCGACGACAAGGTGCTGATCAACGCGGCAGCGGCGCAGGCGTCGGGAAGCCATGAGCAGTGGTGGGCGCTGGCGTATCGCTATGAGCGCGAGTTCACCGACTCGTATGCCGCGCTCGGCATCCAACCGCCGACCTACGAGCCGAGGGCGACAGGCAGCATCCCGCAGATGCAGGAGCTCATCACCCGGCTCATTGACGCCGGTCATGCCTACGCGGCCGACGACGGCTCCGGCGACGTGTACTTCGACGTGCGCAGCTGGCCGAGCTACGGCGAACTCACCAAGCAGAGCATCGACGCGATGGAGGCGGCGGCGGATGCCGACCCGCGCGCCAAGCGCGACTCTCGCGACTTCGCGCTGTGGAAGGGCCGCAAAGCCGACGAGCCGGCCTCCGCCGTATGGGAGAGCCCGTGGGGACAGGGACGGCCCGGCTGGCACATCGAGTGCTCCGCCATGTCGTCGCGGTATCTCGGCACGGCGTTCGACATCCATGGCGGCGGGCTCGACCTGCGCTTTCCGCACCACGAGAACGAGCTCGCGCAGTCGACGGCGGCCGGTGACGCGTTCGCGACCTACTGGGTGCACAACGGGCTCGTCAACGTCTCTGGTCAGAAGATGTCGAAGTCGCTCGGCAACTCGATCTATGCGGCCGATCTGCTCGGCGCAGCACGTCCGCTCGTCGTGCGTTACTACCTGGGGTCGGCCCATTACCGCTCCACCATCGACTTCACCGAGAGCTCGCTCGCCGAGGCCGAAGCGGCCCTCGAACGCATCGCGGGGTTCCTCGACCGCGTTGATCGGCGACTGGCGGGCACCCGCTTCGCCTCCAGCGGTGTGGAGCGCATTCCGGATGCCTTCGCCGCCGCCATGGACGACGACTTCGGCGTGCCGCAGGCACTCGCCGTGCTGCACGACACCGTGCGGGCGGGCAACCAGGCGCTCGACGGAGAAGACCTGGGGGCTGCTGCGGCGGCCAGGGGCGAGGTCGAGGCCATGACAGAGGTGCTCGGCATCAACCCGCTCTCCCCTCAGTGGCAGGCGAGGCAGGATGCCCCGGCCCGCGCCGCCCTCGACGCGCTGTTGCGCCGACTGCTCGACGACAGGCAGGCTGCCCGTCAGGCGCGCGACTTCGCCGCGGCAGACCGCATCCGCACCGAGCTCGCCGACGCGGGCATCACGATCGAAGACACCCCGACGGGTGCGCATTGGAGTATCGATGGCGAATAAGCCGCGCGCGGGAGCCGTGCGCAAGACGAAGAAGGGGCCCACGAAGGGCTCGGGCGGACAGGGCCGCAAGGCGCTGGAGGGCAAGGGCCCGACGCCGAAGGCCGAGGAGCGCGAATACCACCCGGCGGCCAAGCGCAAGGCGTTGGCCGAGCGCTCGGCGGCGAAGGCCGCCGGTCGAGGCGGCCAGCGCTCGAACACCGCAGGCGGGTCGGCGAGTCGTCGTGCCACGCCCGACGACGCGGAGATCGTCACCGGTCGCAACTCGGTGCTCGAGGCGCTGCGCGCGCGCATCCCGGCCACGACCCTCTACATCGCGGCCCGCATCGAGGTGGACGACCGCGTCAAGGAGATCCTCAACCTCGCCACCAGGCGCGGCGTGCCTGTGCTCGAGGTCATGCGGCCGGAGCTCGACCGCCTTTCCGGCCGTGACGCCGTGCACCAGGGCGTCGCGCTGAAGGTGCCGCCGTACGAGTACGCGCACGTCGACGATGTGCTCGACGAGGTGCTCGGCAAGGGACAGACGCCGCTCTTCATCGCGCTCGACGGGGTGACCGATCCCCGCAATCTCGGGGCGATCATCCGCTCGACCGCTGCATTCGGCGGGCAGACCGTCATCGTGCCGCAGCGCCGATCGGTCGGGATGACCGCGGCAGCATGGAAGACGTCGGCCGGCGCCGCCGCGCGCACACCCGTCTCCATGGCGTCGAACCTCACGCAGACCCTCCAGGGCCTGCAGAAGCGTGGCCTGTTCGTGCTCGGTCTCGACGGTGGCGGCGACGTGTCGCTGCACTCGCTCGAGCTCGCCGACCGCGGAGTCGTCATCGTGGTGGGCAGCGAGGGCAAGGGGCTCTCACGGCTCGTCAGTGAGACGTGCGATGCCATCGTGTCGATTCCGATCAGTGCGGCCACCGAGTCGCTCAACGCCGGGATAGCCGCCAGCGTCACCCTTTACGAGATCGCGAAGCGTCGCGCAGAGGGCGGCCGCTGACAGCAGCCGACATGGACGAGCGACGGCGCCTTCTCGAACGGCTCTTCTCCCGTGAGGGTGCCGAGGAGGAGCCGCGCGACTATGTCGACCCCGACACCGGTGCCGCCCTGCGTATGACGCCCAGTCAGTGGGCCCTCGCGCAATACGACCGGGCCCATGCGGACGACGGTGCAGCCGGGGCCGTGGCAGCGGGGTCCTCACCCGCGGAGTCTCGGACGATCGGCGAATTCGGCGACGGTCCTTCGGATCGTCTGCCGGACCGCGCGACCGCAGGCGTCGACGGCACGGCGAACGCCGACTTCGAGGATGCCGACGCCGATCCGTCTCGGCAGCACGCCTCGCGCCGCCGCCACCTCGTCGTCACCGCGACCGCTGCGGCGGTGGCGTTCGTGCTCGGCGCACTCCTGACGGCCGGCATCACAGGGGCCGTGGGTGGCACGTCATCGTCGGCATCCCGGTCGACGAGCTCCGAGGTCACTGCCGGAAGCGGCGGCGCGCTCGCGAATCTCGGCCCCACCCGTGCGCCCGCCGCGGGAGCGAGTATGCAGACCGCGGAGAGCATCAAACACTACTTCAGCAGCTACGACGCCTCGCTCGATCTGCCGGACGAGATCACGACGGGGTTCGTCCCCGGCTCGTTCCATCTTCTCGACGGAACTCCCTCGCCGAACGGGAGCACCGCGATCTATGCCGCACAGCGCGGAGACGGCGAGTACTGCCTGGTCGCCGTGAGCAGTATGGCCCGCGTCGCGGAGACGTGCGGCAATGTCGCGGACATCGCGCGGCACGGGCTCTCACTCACGAAAGACGGGACGGACGGGGCCGGCCGACTGCTCACGGTCACCGCGATCTGGCAGCGTGACGGCTCGCTCGTCGTGGACAGCGCACCATCGATCGGCTAGGCCGTGTTACCGAACTCATGGTGGGCCGCGGTGCACTCGGCAGGGCCGCTCGCCTCGTCATCCTCGTCGGCCTCACCACCACTGAGGCTCTCCTCCTCTTCCTTGCGATCGACCGCACCGTGCACATCCTCGCCCGACCCTGAGTTCGGCAACACGACCTAGACGGGATCGTCGTGCGGTGGGGAACGTAGCCTGGAGCACGACGGCTCGCGACGCAGCGGGGGTGGTGCGATGGACGAGCGACAGCGGCTGATCGAGCACCTCTACTCGCGCGAAGGCGCCGAGGAAGAGCTGCGCGAGTACCGGCATCCGGCCACCGGCGAGAGCGTGTGGATGACACCGGGCCAGTGGGCATTGGCCGAGTACGACCGCGAGCATTCCGATGCAGCGGGGAACGGCGTCGCCGCGCCGGAGGACGCCGCCCATGACGCCGGCATCGGGACTGGGGACATCGACGACACACCGGCATCCTCGGCAGAGGCCGAGGATGCCGCGTCACCGTCGCCGGGGACCGGTTCGCGTCGTGCGCGTCGCAGGAAGGCAGTGCCGTATCTGGCCGCAGCCGGCGGCCTCGTGCTCGGGGCGCTCGTCGTGCTCGGTGCGCAGGGGGTGGTCGGAACCGTGTGGGGACCTGACGGGACCGGCGGGGCAGCGTCATCGGGAACGGCGGATGCCGCCGGCCCGACGACGGGGCCGGGGAACGGAGACGAGGCGGACACCCTGGAGGCGGTCACCCGGTACTTCGCCAGCGCGCCGCGCATCGACGACCTCTCGGCCGATGTCACGCGCGGCTTCGACGCCACCTCGTTCCACCTGGTGGCGGGGAGCGTCATGATGGAGGAGAGCAGCGCGATCTATGCCGCTCGTCGCCTCGACGGCGAGTACTGTCTGGTCGCCGTCACGGATCAGGGCAGAGCGGCCGAGACCTGCGCGACCATGGACGACCTCGCACGCCGGGGTCTCACGCTCACCAAAGACGCCGTGCGCGACCTCGACGGGCGTCCGTTGGCCATCACGGTGATCTGGCAGACCGACGGCACGATCAGCTGGGAGGCCATGCCATCGGCGGGCTGAGGAGCGGAGGGCCTCAGACCTTCGACATCCAGTCGTCGTCGGCGTCTTCATCGCCATCGTCGATCACGGCGTTCGGCATCGTGAACGCCTCGGTGACCGGCGCGATCACGGTGGCCTCGTCGCGGCGATGCCGCAGCACGTCGTTGATGTACGACGACAGCGCCTCGGCCAGCGGCACGTCGCGACCCTCTTCTTGCGACATGAACCAGCGGTGATCCAGCAGCTGGTGGAACACCTCGGCGGGCTCGAGCTTGCCGCGCAGGTCGGCCGGGATGGCGCGCACCACCGGCTCGAACACGCGCATCAGCCACTCGTGCGCGATGGCCTCCTCGTCGAGGCCCGGCTTCGCGACGGTCGCCGCATACGCGTCGAGGTCGTTGAGCAGGCGCCTCGCCTGGTTCTCGCCCGTGTCGAGCCCCGTCAGCCGAAGCAGCCTGCGCTGGTGGTGACCGGCGTCGACAACCTTGGGCTGGATGCGCACATTGGCTCCGTCAGCGCCGGTGCGGATCGCGAGCTCTTCGATATCGAATCCGAGCTCGTTCAGCCGGCGAACGCGCTCCGCGATGCGCCAGCGCTCCGATGCCGAGAACGACTCGCTGCCGGTCAGCTCCTTCCAGAGCGAGCGGTAGGAGGCGACGATGCCTCCCGACACCTCGACGGGGTCCACCTCCTCGGCGAGCCGGCCGCCGGCCTGGATGTCCATCAGCTCTCCGGCGATGTTGACGCGCGCGATCTCGAGGTCGTTCTCTCGCTGGCCGTTCGAGAGGCCGCCCTCATAGAGCTGGCCGGTCTCGGCATCCACCAGATACGCCGCGAATGCGCCGGCATCGCGCCGGAACAGCGTGTTCGACAGCGAGACGTCGCCCCAGAAGAAGCCGACCATGTGCAGCCGCACCAGAAGAACGGCCAGCGCGTCGACAAGACGCGTGGCGGTGTCGGGCCGCAGGGTCTGCGAATAGAGCGCGCGGTAGGGGAGTGAGAACTTGAGATGCCTGGTGACCAGCACGGGCTTCAGCGGCTTGCCCGCGTCGTCGGTGCGTCCCTCGATCACGGCGACCGGTTCGACGCACGGCACGTCGAGCCGCTGCAACAGGCGGAGCATGTCGTACTCGCGTCGCGCCATCTCGCCGGTGGTCTCTTTGATGGCGATGACGTAGCCGGAGAGGTTGGCGAATCGCACGAGGTGGCGCGAGATGCCCTTCGGCAGCAGAGCGATGTGCTCGTTCGACCACTTGTCGAGCGGCAGATTCCACGGCAGATCGAGGAGGGCCGGGTCGACGGTTGCCGCGGTGATGTTGACGGAGCCAGCCATAGAACTCCCAGCCTAGGGTGTGTCCCGCCGGACCGAGACTCGTCGAGACGTCAGAAAATGCGGTCGCAGCGGCGTCGTGACCGCATTTTCTGACGTCTCGGCCCCATCGCCGGCCGCACGATGAGAGCGAAGAACGCCCCCGGCCGGAGAGAGATCCGCGGCCGGGGGCGTTCTTGGTTGCGACTGTGTCAGCCTGCCGAAAGTCAGTCGACCACGGCGCCGCCGAGGCGCTCGCCGCTCTCGGCGTCGAAGACGTGCACGTGGCCCGGCTTCGGGGTGATGTAGACGGTCTCGCCGGCGTTCGGGTGCACGCGTCCGTCGACGCGGCCCACGATGTCGACGCGCTTGTCGTCGACCGTGGTGTGGCCGTAGAGGTAACCGTCGGCGCCGAGCTCCTCGACGAGGTCGACGCCCACCGTGAGGCCGTTGCTCGCCGTCGTCGACACGACGACGTCTTCGGGGCGAACACCGATGGTGACCTGCTTGCCCGCCTTGGCGAGCACCTCGCGGTCGACCGGCACGACGGCGCTGCCGAACTGGATGCCGCCATCGGTCACGTCTGCCGTGAACAGGTTCATGGCCGGGCTGCCGATGAAGCCGGCGACGAACACGTTGTTGGGCTCTGCGTAGAGCTCGCGCGGGGTGCCGACCTGCTGCAGGACGCCGTCCTTGAGCACCGCGATGCGGTCGCCCATGGTGAGGGCCTCGGTCTGGTCGTGCGTGACGTACACGGTGGTGACGCCGAGACGGCGGGTCAGCGACGCGATCTGGGTGCGGGTCTGCACGCGCAGCTTGGCGTCGAGGTTCGACAGCGGCTCGTCCATGAGGAACACCTGGGGGCTGCGGACGATGGCGCGGCCCATGGCGACGCGCTGACGCTGACCACCGGAGAGCGCCTTCGGCTTGCGGTTCAGGTAGGGCTCGAGGTCGAGGAGCTTGGCCGCCTCGAGAACGCGGGTCGCGCGCTCTTCCTTCTTGACGCCCGCGATCTTGAGCGCGAAGCCCATGTTCTCGGCGACGGTCATGTGCGGGTACAGCGCGTAGTTCTGGAAGACCATGGCGATGTCGCGGTCTTTCGGCGGAACATCCGTGACGTTGCGGTCGCCGATGAAGATGTTGCCCTCGTTGACCTCTTCGAGGCCGGCGAGCATGCGGAGCGACGTGGACTTTCCGCAACCGGAGGGGCCGACGAGCACGAGGAACTCGCCGTCGGCGATGTCGAGATTCAGCTTGTCGACGGCAGGACGCGTGCCACCGGGATAGATGCGCGTCGCATCGTCGAACGTGACTGTTGCCATGGTTCTATGTCTCCTTCACCGGCAGGTACGTGCCGGACGATCCGTTGTGATGGATGTTGTATGACCATCGGTCGCCGATGACCTTGACCGATGCTACGTCACGGTGCGCGAGCGGGCGAATCGGCGGCCGTAGGGTCAGGCGGGATCGCAGCATTCGTTGCACCGACGTGCGAGTCATCTCCAGCACCCGTCTGGGCATTTCCCAGAGTGCGCCCTTAACATCTTTCGAGGCGTC
Organism: Humibacter ginsenosidimutans; assembly: GCF_007859675.1. Taxonomy (GTDB): domain Bacteria; phylum Actinomycetota; class Actinomycetes; order Actinomycetales; family Microbacteriaceae; genus Humibacter; species Humibacter ginsenosidimutans. Next base: position 1,778,807 of record NZ_CP042305.1, on the reverse strand, counting down.
CACGCGCAGCCGTGGTCCGCCGTCCTCCCCTCCCGAGCTCCACACCCGAAGCGAGATCGAATGACCAACGGCGATCCTGCGCTCACGCCGTCGAACGGTGAGCGCCGTGCCGCAGCGCGCGAGAAGGCCCGTCAACTCCGCGAGGCGCACCGCAAGAAGGAGCGCCGCCGTCGCGCCGCCGTGCGGTCGACGATCATCGCCGTTGTCATCGCCGCAGCCGCCGTGGTCGCCGTGGTCATCGTGTCGTCGATCCATGCGCCGTCGCCGGGGCCGGCGAACATGGCGAGCGACGGCATCCTCATCGGCAAGGACATGAAGGCGCAGCACACGGCCGCGACCGACCCCGACGCGAAGCCGGTCGCGAACAAGCTCGACTCGTCGGGCAAGACGGTCACGATCGTGACCTACGTCGACTATCTGTGCCCATACTGCGGTGAGTTCGAGCGCACCAACGCCGACCAGATCGGCAAGCTCGTCGACAGCGGGGCCGCGACCATCGAGATTCACCCGATCCCGCTGCTGGCAAGCCACTCCAACGGAACCAAGTACTCGCTGCGGGCCGACAACGCCGCGGCCTGCGTGGCCAACTACGATCCGAACTCGTTCTGGGCGTTCAATCGCGAGCTCTTCGATCACCAACCGCAGGAGAACACGGCGGGCCTCACCGACCAGCAGATCAAGCAGCTGGTGAAGGACGCCGGGGTCAAGACCTACGACTCGGTCTCGAAGTGCATCGACGACGGTCGCTACGAGTCGTGGGCGCAGACCGCTCTCGACCGCACGCTGGCCGGCCCGATCCCGAACTCGACGGTCAAGCAGCTCAAGGGAACACCGCTCGTCCTGGTGAACGGCAAGCAGTATCAGGGCTCACTCACCGACGCGGACGAGTTCCGTGCCTTCATCGTCAAGGCGCAGGCCGACACGTACTCGGACTCCAAGTCGACGGGCACGGCGACGCCCACCCCGACGCCGACCGCGACCAACTGAAGACCGTAAGATGGTGACTCGGGCGTCAGCGCCCGTGCCGACTTAGCTCAGCTGGTAGAGCAACGCTCTTGTAAAGCGTAGGTCGCGAGTTCGAGCCTCGCAGTCGGCTCCAAAGAACGTCCGCAGCTCACCGACCCCTGCCGTTGCACGAACCGTGCCGGCAGGGGTTTCGGCGTTAACGGCCGTCGCGAACCATTCGAGGCTCACGTCGCAGGCCGTGGCCATGCGCACCATCACGTCGAACGGCGGGACCGAGCGGCCCGTCTCGTAGTTCGATAGCGAGTTTCGGGCGATCCCAACCGCGGATGCGAGGTCGGCCTGGTCGAGCCCTGCAGCCTTGCGTGCCTTCGCGATCAGCTCACCGAGCGTCCACGTAATCGTCATGCTCATAGGCCGATGGTAGCGCGCCCAATATTGCGACACGCCGTTTCGAATGCCTGCGTGTCTGAGTCGCACGCCTCAATCTTGGGCGCATGCAAACAACCGAGGCACGCCCACCACCAGCGCACCCGGCAGGGGAAACCCCGCTCACAACGGCGTGAGCACCTAGCGCAGTCGACGAGTCCGATGCGCTGGGAGACCCGGGAGGCGACCGGGGACCAAGTGTGCGGACGGCCGCACGTCTGACCAGTGCGAGCCGCTGGCAGATGCCAACACCGACCCGGACGGGTGAGCGGTAAGTGGTACGACCGGGCGCTCTCCCCGACATTCAAGCCCGCTCCGGGGGCCTGTCAGTAGCGCGATCGAGAGACGCGCCCGCAACGACCGATGCCCGGCTCCGCCGAAGCACGAGTCTCGCGGCTCCTTCCAGTCATGGAGGGGGCCGCACCTCCCGTCCACCCTCACCACCGAAGCAACCGGAGAACATCATGACCACCATCGATCTCGACACCATCACGCTCGCCTACGGGGCGCACGACAACCAGGGCCAGGGAACGTGTCTCCTCGAAGCCGCCTCCTATGTCGCGGGCGAGCCGTTCAGCGACCGACCTGCCTGTGTCTCGCCCGTGCTCGGTGCCTTCGGGCGCGGCCTGAACGACGCGCTCAACGACACCGACCGGCAGCAGCTCAAGACCAGGCTCCCGCTCATCATGGGCACCGACGACCAGTACGCCTCCGACCAGGCACGCGGATTCCTCGCCATGGACTGGCTCATCCGCACCTACCTGCCCGCCTGGCTCGACCTCGCAGGCATCGACTCCAGTGGCTTCACCGACCTCGACCCGATCACCAATGGGGCCACACTCCAAGCCGCGATGCCCACCATCACCGCAGCGCAGAGCAAAGCCGCCGCCGCACGGGCCGCCGCACGGGCCGCCGCACGGGACGCCGCAGGGGACGCCGCATGGGCCGCCGCATGGGCCGCCGCATGGGACGCCGCACGGGACGCCGCACGGGACGCCGCACGGGACGCCGCACGGGCCGCCGCACGGGACGCCGCACGGGACGCCGCACGGGACGTCGCATGGGACGCCGCATGGGACGTCGCATGGGACGCCGCATGGGCCGCCGCATGGGCCGCCGCACGGGACGCCGCATGGGACGCCGCATGGGCCGCCGCATGGGCCGCCGCACGGGCCGCCGCACGGGACGCCGCACGGGACGCCGCACGGGACGTCGCATGGGACGCCGCATGGGACGTCGCATGGGACGCCGCATGGGCCGCCGCATGGGCCGCCGCACGGGCCGCCGCACGGGACGCCGCACGGGACGCCGCACGGGACGCGCTGGCGCCGACAGTGGCGAAGCTCCAGGCATCCGCGATCGAGCTGTTTGACCAGATGATCGCAGTCGGCGCATGAGGCACCGCCGCCGCAGCACTCACCGGCCGACCGACTGGACCGTCGGCGAGCAGCTCACCTTCATCGGCTCGCTCGTCGCCGTCGTGCTGGCGATCGTGGCCGGCACGTTCGTAACTGTCGGTGCCGCATGGTAGAGCCGCTCGACCTCGCCGCGCCGTGGTGGGTGCTGCTGCCCACCGCGGCGCTGGCCTGGGCGACTTACGCCGTGCTCGTGTGGAGGTCGCACAGATGAGCCGATCCCGGTCCGCCACGTTCGCTGCATTCCTCGACCAGTGGGCGGAGATACGAGCCGACTACGACCTCGTGCTGCAAGCCGCCTACGAGCGGGCCGAAGAAGTCACGCGAGGCAAGCTGCTCAACCGTCGAGGTCGACGCGCTGGCATCGATGCCTATTCGCTGTTCCTCGGCCCGGCCGTGCGCGCCTACGCCTACGCCTCCGACGAGCTGATTGAGCACTGGCGCACACACCCTCGCATCACGTTCGAGGCGTTCGAACAGCAGGCACTCATCGAGAGGCGATGGAGATGAGCCGCACGACAGCGAAGCACGCACCTCGTGCCGATCGGCCCCGCGTGCCGCACGTGCACGACTTCGACCCGATCAGCGGGTGGTGCATGACCTGCAACTACCGCAGCGACGGCCGGCTCACTGGCCCCGACGGCACCGTGTGGCGGCCCGGCCACGACTACACGCAAGCCGAGCTGAACGCGCTACGCGACGCACACCTGGCAGGGGTAGAGCAATGAGCGAGGGACCGATGAAGCAGTGGCGCGACACATTCAAGCGACCCTCAGTCTCGACGCCGAACGCATCGCGAGTCTGTGGCACCACGTCGCGTGGCGTCGCCTACTGCGGACGCGGCATCCGCACGCGGGTGGGCATCACCACCGACTGGAGCCGCGTCACCTGCGCCGACTGCCTCGCTGCCCGCGATGCCGACGACAAGGCAGGCGCTCGGCTATGACCGCGAAGCACAGCGCACCCGAGTACCAGCGCAACGCCCGCATCATCCGTGGCCGCGTCCGCACCCTGCACACACGTGGCGAGGCCGTGACGTGTTGGCGCTGCCGTCGCTCGATCCTTCCTGGCCAACCCTTCGATGTCGGGCACCGCGATCCCAACGGCGGGCACGGCCTCGACAACCTCGCACCCGAGCACCGCCACGCGACCGCCTCGTGCGTCGGCAACCGTGCCGACGGGGGCCGCATGGGTGCAGCCATCACCAACCGCCGACCGCCCGCACGTGACGTCCAGACATGGGAACTATGACTACCGCGACTGAACAGCCTGTAGAATCCGAACAGGGCAACGCCGTTTTTTTAGTGGGAGACAGTGAAACCCACGCCAACGGCTCACTTGTATATCCCCAGAACGCTGAGCCCGATCCCCACGACTGGGACGGCACTCCGATTCCCCCGGTCGTGCTCGCGCACCCTCTTCTCGATGAGGCGGCATGGGTCGCGAAGCGCGATTCGGGCCGGCATCCGTCCGACGTGTCGCCGATGGTCACCACCTACCAGGGCCGCGTCGAGTTCCTCGTCGGCGCGTGGGTGCTCGACAAGGTTGTGCCGCGCAGACTCGGCGGCTCGCTGCTGGCCAACCTCCAGCCGCAGATGCTCATCACGGCCGACGTGCTCAACGCCGAACGATTCAGGAACGCGGTGCTGGAGCCGCGCCGAAGCGCCAAGACCACATCGCTGTGGTGCGTCGCGATCGGTCGGTGCTGGATGCGGCCCCAGTACCAGGCCGGCTACACGATGCTGACCAAGGCGAAGAGCGCCGAGAAGCGCTTTGAGGAAGACGTGCGCAACCCGATCCTCATGCAGTGGCGCGACAAGACCACTCGCCCGCTCAAGGTCGAAGACGGCAAGGGTGGCAAGGGCATCGCGTTCCCCAACTTCTCGAACCTCGACGTGCTCGCACCGAAGGGCGACGAGGTTCGATCCGGCGCCTACGACCTGCTCATCATGGACGAGAGCGGCGAGGCCGAGCCCGACATGTGGGAAGACATCATCGCCGCCGTCGTGCCCTCGTTCGACACCCGAGTCGATGAGGAAGGTCGCGGCGCACAGCTCGTCTTCGCAGGCACAGGCGGCAGGTACCGGCAGGGCTCATACTTCTGGTCCACGCTCCACGATGCCGACGCCGGCCGCGTGCGATACGGCGTGCCCGACGACATCGACCCCACGCTGCTGCTCGACTGGGCGACCGTCGGCCCCATCATCGACAAGCTCCACCCCGGCCTCGACGGCCTCACCAACCTGGCTCGCATCGAATCCAACTTCCCCGACCTCGGCGCTGATCGATTCGCGCTCGAATACTGCGGGCACTTCGGCGACGAGACCGGCACCCGCACCGCGATCACCTCGGCCGCGTGGCGCAAGGGCAAGCAGCCCGGCGAGCACCCGCACGGCATCACGACCGGCAGCCTCGCCGTCGCCGTCGACAAATTCGGCGCCTGGGCATCCGTCGCCGTCGCATGGCACTACGAACCGCCGGCCGACTTCGCCACCATGGCATGGGACCTCGACGGCACCGAGCACGAGGAACCGCACCGCGTGGCCGTCAAACTCGTGCACCACCAGCGCGGCGTCGAAGGTCTGGAGCGCGTGTTGCTCACCTACGCCCGCCGCCTGAACACGCCCGTCGTCTACGACCACGGCACCAGCAACTCGCGGGCCGTCGTAGAACGGATGCTGGCACGGGCGCGACCGAAACCGGCCACCACGACCTACCAGCTCCAAGACGTGAAGGTCGCGCACGCGCAGCTCGTCAACGGGCTCGAACGCGGCGACATCATCCACTGGGAGCAAGCCCCGCTCGACAAGGCCGCCGAGGTCGCCGTCGCCCAGTCAATGGGACAGGGATTCCTACTCCGCCCGCCACGAGGCGACGACGCGGCCGACTGCACGTCACTTGAGGCCATTGCCCTCGCCGTCGACGCGCTGCCCGACCGGCCCACCGCACCCTTCACCCCGGGTGCCGTCATCGAGTTCAACTAGGAGACCCGCAACGATGCCCAACCCGTCACCGATCAAGCTCGACTGCTCCGCCGCGCTCATCGTCATCTACTGCACCGAGCACCCCTGGTGGCGCGCCTCCCGGTTCGTGAAGGACGACGCCTGGGACGCCGCATGCGCTCACGAAGAGCGCGAACACACCGGCGACGACCGCCAACGGCACGCGCGCACAGTGCGTCAAGAGCGCGCCCGACACGCCGCGCATTCGTGAGATGTGAGGATCGTCCGGAGCCTCGAACACGTGGGAATCTTCACGCGAAGCAAGATCGGCAAGGCGTACGAGCTGAGTCGATCGCGGGCGACGATGCCGCTCGCGGTCGCCTCGCCGTGGGCGCCGACTGACGCTCTCACCCAGTTCGCGGTCGAACAGCTGTTCCGCGACGCGGTCGAGGGCAGTGACGCGCCGATGGTGCGCGACGTTGCGCTCCGGATCGGTGGGGTGAAGCGAGCGCACGGCATCCACGTGCGCCAGTTCGCCAGCATCCCGTTCAAGCTCATGGACGACGCGACGCCGGCAGCCGCCCAGCCGCGCTGGCTCACGACCTCGGACTCTGGCGTCTCGCCCTACCACCGGATGCACGGCCTCGGCTCCGACCTGTTCTTCAACGGGTGGGGATGCCTGAGCTTCAACACCGATCCGCACGACCCGGAGGCCGACTGCCTGCACGTGCCCTTCGGTGCGTGGGGCATCGACCCGAGCACCGGCGAGGTGTGGGTTGACGAGGACATCGTGCCGGCCGACTACACCCAGTTCCCTGTCGCGATCCCGGTCGGGTACGGCGAGAACGGCCTACTCATCGACGCCGTGGACACGCTCCGCGAGGCACGCCAGATCGAGGCCACCTATAAAGACCGCCTCGAGAACCCTGTACCGCTCACCACGCTCGGCATCCCCAAGGATGACTGGCACCAGTGGACGCCCGAAGAGCGTCGCGCCTACCAGACGCAGTGGATCGAAGGGCGCAAGAAGGGCGGCGTCGCCGTCAAGGTCGCCGAGTACCCCGTCGACTACCACGACACCCAGGTCGACCTGTTCGAGTCGGGCCGCAACGCCGTCCGCCTCGACATCGCGAACCACACTCAGACGCCGGCCAGCCTTCTCGAAGGCGTCAGCCAAGGCGGATCAGGCACCTCCAACGTCAAGTACACCGGCGTGGCGAACGGCGCCAGCCGAAACGAGCTGTGGGACTTCGGACTTGCGAAGGCTTTCACGCTCGCGTTCGAGGCGCGCATGTCCCTCGATGACATCTGCGACCCCGGCCTCTCGATCCGGGGCGACCTGTCCAACATGTTCGCGCTCCCGGAGCCGAACACCGATCCCACCAGCGAGGACTGAATGAATACCGTCATCATCGACGCCGGAACACTCGACTTTTCCGGCGAAGACCTCACCGCCACCGGACGGCTCGTGCCCTACGGGGTCGAGTCCCGATCGAGCCTCGGCACCTTCACCTTCTCGGCCGGCGACATCGCGCTCCCGTCCGACGTGACAGGCATGAGCCTCAACGTCGAGCACAAGCGCGAGAACGTCATCGGCGCGTTCTCCCGAGTCTGGGAACAGTCCGACGGCGTCTACAGCTCGTTCAAGTTCGCGAACACGCCCGCCGGCCGACGCGCCTACCAGGACGCCAAGAGCGGCAAGCGGAAGAACCTCTCCGCCGAGGTCGCCAACGTGCGCATCCGTGGCGGCAAGGCGCTGCCCGGCGCGGTCCTGTTCGCCGGTGCAGTGGTCGAGCACCCCGCCTTCGACGGCGCAACGCTGCTCGCCGCCGACGACACCGAGACCAGCGGGCACTACGAGTCCGAGTACGTGGACGAGAACGGCGTCACCTGGCGTCGCGTCGAAGACTCCACCACCACCACATCGGCCGACGGCACGAGCACGACGACCGAGACCACCGTCACCAACACCGTCGAAGAACCCGACGACAACCCCGCCGAGCCGGTCGAAGAGACCGACGAGGAAGACCCTGAGGAGGAAACCATCATGGCCAACGCCGCACCCGGCAATGTCCGCCCCGTCGCGTCCACGCTGCTCGCCGGAGCACCGACCGGCAACACCCCGACCAAAGAGCCCGTCGTTGACCTCGGCAGCGTGTTCGCCAGCATGGCGACCATCAAGGCCGGCACGAGCAACGATCCCGCCTACCAGGACGCGACCACACTGCTCGCCGCGCTCTCCGACATCACCGTCGAGAAGGCCGGCGGACTTACCGGAGCCAACTCCGGCATCCTCCAGCCCGCATGGGTCGGCCGCCTCTGGCAGGGGCGGCGCTACCAGCGCAAGTACCTCGACCTGCTCACGCACCTGTACGGCGGCATCCAGCTCGGCGGGCGCAAGGGATTCAAGCTCGCGCAGGGCACCGCACTCGTCACCCAGTGGGCCGGCAACAAGGCGGCGATCGGTTCCGGCACCGCCAGCACGTCGCTCACCTCCAGCACCCGACAGGCGTACGGCTACGCCGCCGACATCGCCCAGGAGTGGTACGACCTCGAAGGCGGAGCCGAGGTGCTCCAGGCATTCTTCGAAGGCGTCGTCGACTCCTACGCGAAGATCACCGACGAGGACGCGCTCAGCAGCGTTTTCCTCGCCGCTTCGAAGAGCGCCGCAGCGCTCGACCGCCTCGTCGCACCCGACACGTACCCGTCCGTCGACGGGCACGACTACGAGGGCGCGATGGGCATGGTCATCCAGGGAATCGAAGCCGTCTATGACGCCGACGACACCGCCTCGTTCTCGATCGTCAACCCGGCCGCGTGGAAGCAGCTGCTCTACACGGCGAAGGACCTCGTGCCCGAGTACGTGTCATTCGGCATCGGGGCCGGCACCGGCGACGCGAACGCCGACGGCAAGGTCACGATCGTGAAGGCGGCCGACAGCTTCTTCGCCGGCCTCGACGCCACCAAGCCGCAGGTCATCGTCGGCGCGAAGGCCGCCATCGAGTTCCGCGAGCAGGGAGAGACGCCGATCCAGATCGACGCCCTCAACATCGCACAGGGCGGCGTCGACAAGGCCGTCATCGGCTACCTCGAGACGTTCGTCGTACGCCCCGAGTCGCTCGTGCTCGTCGGCACCAAGAGCGCCTGAGCATAGGCGGGAGCGAACACGTGGCCACCACCATCACCTGGTACACCACCGAGCCGCAAGAACAGGTCGAGCGCCTCGAAGCGGCATGGCCTGAGGCACCCGTCGAAAACCTCGACCTGCTCGCCATGATCCTCGACGTGGCCCAGACGCAGGTGCTCGCGTTCGCTCCCGCCCCGCCCGACGGCGAGGACTGGGAAGCGGCACCGCCTGCCCGCCTCGTGTACGCGCAGCTCCAGCAGACCATCAACCTCTGGAACGCCGGCAGCGCCAGCCCGACCGGCGATGTCGGCCCCGAGGGGTTCAGCTTCACGCCGCGACCGCTTGACAAGACGATCCGCACCATCATCCGCCCCATCGACGGGAAACCCGATGTCCTCTGACACCATCGCCGCGTCGCGGCTCGACAACGTGCGCGCCACCCTCGACGCCGTGCTCAAGCCGGTGCTGCCCGCCGACTGGAAGACGGTGCCGAACATTGACACTCCGCAAGCGAAGCAGCTCGTGCCCGTGCTCTACACCGAGTTCACCGGCATCAGCTCCGACTACAACGGGCAGACGCTGCCGCAGGGCACCGTGTTCTGCGACTTCGACCTCGTCGTCTCTGTCGCGTCCACCGACAACAAGAAGGGCGAGGACGACGCCGACAAGGCTGTGCTCGACCTCATCGTCGCGGTCGACCAGGCCGACCAGGTCGCATGGTCGACCGCCAAGAAACAGCGCATGGAGACGGGCCAGCTCGTGTGGCGCGTCTCCCTCGCTGTCCTCACCTCCACCAACTGACAAGGAGCACACCACCGTGACTGTCATCGCCGTCAAGCCGTACATCTTCAAGCGGCCCAAGCTCAACATCAAGACCAAGGCTGCCGAGCCCGCCGACCTCGGCGACTTCGAAGCCCACATCTCCAAGGCCACCGTCGACCCCAACGTGTCGATCGTGACGTGGCAGGGCGGCACGCCCGATTCCGTCTTCAAGGACATCACCGACCCGGACTGGTCGTGCTCGCTGGAGCTGGCGCAGGACATCACGACGGCCGGCGCGCTGTGGGACGTGCTCAACTCGCACGTGGGGGAGACGCTGCACTTCACGCTCACGCCGAACCTCTCCGACACGTCGGCATCGGTCGCCGAGTTCGACGTGATCGGTGTTCCCGTCGGCATGGGCGGTCAGATCGGCGCCGTGGCAACCTCGTCCGGCACACTGCCCGTGCTCGGCCAGCCCGACTTCGGAGCGGCTGCCTGACACATGCCCGCCCAGATCAGTCTCCTCATCGACTCCCCGCTACGTGATCTCCTGATTCGCTTGCGGGGAGTCGATGCCGACGCGCGCCGGCACCTATTCGCCGCCGCACGCCAGGACGCTACCCCGATCTGGAAAGAAGAGCTGGCCGAGCGGGCCACGACCAGACTGCAGTCCGCTGTGCTCGTGCGCACGGCGAAGGTCGCCGTCACCGCGCGCAACATCCAGTTCAAGTCAGCGACCGCCGGCAAGCTCAGCACGGGCACCGCAGCGAGCACGCTCGCCGCCGCAACCGAGTTCGGCATGTCGCCCGGCTCGTACATCTCCACCCACAGCCCCAAGGGCAAGAGCTACCTACGACGCGCAGGCAGCGCGTTCGGCCCGCGCAAGCAGGCCGGCAAGGTTGTGTTCCCCGCCGTTGACGACGCGATCCCGCGCGTCACGTCGCTCGTGATCCAAACCTGTGGCCGCTCGCTCTACGACGCACTCGACGGGAAAACGAACTGATGGCATCCAAGGGCTACACCATCGCCGCCGCGATGGACACGCGCCTGTTCGAGCAAGGTGTGCGCATGGGCATCATCAAGCCCGTAGAGGACGCCGACGACGCGCTCGAAGGGCTCGGCAAGAACAAGGGTGCCGACCAGCTCGAACGCGAGCTGAAGGACGCACAGCGCGCCACCGACAAGCTCGGCGACGACACTCGGCAGGCCACCGAGCAGATGCAGCGCGACTACCAGAAAGCCGCACGCGCAGCGAAGCAGGCCGACGACGACACCGGGCGCAGCTTCGAGCTGAGCACCCGCGAGAAGACCAAGCTCTCCAAGGAGACCATTCACGAGATCGGCGACGAGGCGAAGCAGAACGCCGCCGAGACCTTCTCCAGCTTCGACGGCTCAGCACAGTCATTCGTAGACGGCATCCAGGGCACCCTCGGCGGACTCGTCGCCTCGCTCGGACCCGTCGGGCTCGCGGCCGGCGCGGCCGGCGCCCTCGGCATCGGGCTCATCAACGGCGCCCTCGGCAAAGCAGATGAGGACACGCAGCAGTTCCGCCAGGACGTGGCGGACCTCGCGACCGACCTCATCGAGACCGGCTCCAAGGGTCAGCACTCCATCGGTTACATCGTGGACCAGCTCAAGAAGATGGCTACCGAGACCGATCCCACGGCCGTGAGCCTGAAGAAAATTCACGACCAGGCAAAGCAGCTCAGCGTGCCGTTCAAAGACCTCGCGCTTGCCTACGCCGCCGGGGGCGACCAGCTCGATGAGCAGATCACCATGCTCAAGAAGCTGAGTCGACAGGCCGCGGAGGCGAGCACCGACTATGGCAACTTCGGTTCGGCGCTCTCGAACGCGAACAACAAGGCCGTCTCGGGCTACCAGGATCAGATCGCCGCCCTCGAAGCGGTTCGTAAGAAGAACAAGGCCGCAGCCCAGGAAGAGCAGGAATACGCCGACACTGGCGCTGCTGCCATGGAACGGAAGCAGAAGCTCATCGAGGGCGTCAACGACGCCTATGACGATGCCGCCAGCAGCGTCGATGACTACGTGGACTCCGAGACCGGCGTGTTCGACACGTCGAAGTACATCGCCGCGATGCAGGCGAAGCAGAAGGCGCTCCAGGAGTACCAGGAGAACCTCAAGACGCTCGGCGGCGGCCTGGGCGCGGATGCCACCAACTACATCGAATCACTCGGCGCCGATCAGGCGTCGATCCTGCTCGACGCCTACAAGAACGCGTCAGCAGCACAGCAGGCGAACCTCCGCACGATCTGGGGCGAGGCAGGCAAGGACAACTCCGGCGCGTACGTCGACGCCGCGAAGAAGGCCATGCCCAAGACCATCGACGGCCCCAAGGTCAAGGTCGGTGCCGACGACTCCGACGCGCAGCGCACCTATGACAAGTGGAATTCCAAGGCACCGATCCGCGTCGGCGTCGAGTTCGTCACCTCGGCAGGAAGGCGAGTCTTCTGATGGCCACCGTAAGCGACGGCACCACCACGCTCACCCCGCTACGGGTGCTCAGCCCCGAGCACGTGCGACCCTCGCACAACATCGGGCACGACGTGATCGGTCGCGCAGACCAGGACGTGACGCTGTATCCCGCCGGCCTGCGCGCCGGCACCATCACGTTCCTGTGCGCTGACGAGGCATCCGCGCAGGCGATCGAAGCACTCCACTCGGGTGCCGTCGTCATCACCTACGTGCCCGACGGTCTCACCACGCTCGCGATGACGTACGTGCTCGCACCTGACGGCAAGATCGACCGCACCCTCGACACGCAGACCCTGCGCCGCTGGCTGGTCGCCGTCGACTTCCAAGAGGTGCGCGTATGACGATCGCACTGCACCTTGTCTCGGCCGTCGTCGGCGACATCGCCCTCGACGTCAAGGCCGGGTCCGTGACACTGGACGAGGCCTGGGCGCCCTACGCGAAGAGTGACCTCACGATCGCGCTGCCGAACGCGGCGACCCTGACCGCACTCGACCCGCGCGGCGATGCCCGCGTGACGATCAGTGCGGCACGCTCCACGCTCTCAGGCGGAGCGTTCGTCGCGCAGTCGTCCCGCACGTTCAACCTGTCGGTGCGGTCGCTCTCCATCGACCACAACGAGGACACGGTGGAGCTCACGCTCGCGTCGGATGAGGCGCTGCTTCAGTCGTACGGGCTCATCTCGACCACGCCGGACACGTCCGCGCTCGCACACCAGACATCGGTGCGGTCAATCGTCAATGAGGTGCTGCTGGCGAAGATCGGCGCGAGCCTCGCCGCCGGGGACGCAGACGCCGACTTCACGACGACGACCGCCCTGACGAACATGATGACCGACCCGGCCACAACGTTCATCACGTCCCTGCAGGGATACGCGGCCGTGAACTGCACCGTCGACAAGGCGGACACGAGCTGGTTCGTCGCCGGCACGCACAGCGGCAACCTCTACAACCCGACCACCGCCGACAGCTACCTCAAGCTCGACCCGAACACGGCAGCACTCCAGAACGGCGTACAGGCGGGGAAGACATACACGCTCTCCGGGTGGGGCAACGTCAAGGTGAAGTGCACCGGCACGTCGCAGGGTGCCCGTGAGCGCACCATCACCATCTTCGTCACGGCGGCATCGCTCGGCGGCACCGTCGAGTACCACTCCGCGCAGCTGCCGAACACTGTGAACACCCCGACCCAGGTGGGCGTGACGTTCACGGTGCCGGCCGACGCGACCGCCGTGATCGGTCGCGCCTACCTCGGCAACACCATCGGCCAGGTGCGGTGGAACGCCTTCCTCCTGGTCGAGGGCGACGGGCTGGAAACAGACGGCGTCACGCCGCTGGCCTACTGGGACGGCGCGAGCGCGGCGACCGCGTTCTACACGTACACGTGGACGGGCAACGCGAACGCATCCACCTCCACGCGCACACCGCTCGTCAGCCGCGACCCAAGCGCCCTCACCTGGCAGCCCGGAGACGACGCATGGGACTTCATAGGGCCCGTGCTCACCCAGGCCCACCTACGCCTGTTCTGCGACGAGCAGCGGGTGTGGCGGCTCGTGGACAACACATACTCACTCGACGGTCGGGTGACCGTGGCGACCGGCTTCAACGCCTACTCGGCCAGCGACACGATCAGCCTCGACGCGGTCGCATCCGACGGCACACCGCTATGGTGCGACGCCGTCGTCGTCAAGTACACGTGGACCGACAGCACCGGCGCGCAGCAGACCGCATACGACGCGGCTGCCGAAGACAGCGCGCAAAAGACCATGCTCGTCCAATACACGCGCCCCTATCCTGGGCCCGGCGCGGCCGCGTACATCCTCTCCCGCGTGCAAGGCCAAGGCCGCACCCTCGATCTGACTGCCGCCGTCGACTACTCCGCAACGCCCGGCATGGAAGCGTCCGCCACGCTGCCGGGCACGACCGATCAGACCGGGTACGCCTCCAGCGTGTCCTGGGACTTCTCGGCCGACACCATGACCGTCGGCACGCGCGGACTCATCGACACCCCGCCGTCGGCGTGGGTACAGCTTCCCGAAAACGAAACCTGGCTCGACTCACCGGTCGGAGCCTCATGGATTAGCGAGGTGGTTTGAGATGGCACACGGCGACGCCGCAGCAGCAGACGGAATGGCAGTCGTTTCCGGCACAGCCGACCGACGGCAGGGATACGACGAGATCAACCTGACCCGCGACTACGTCGCCGGCCGACTGCGCACAGACTTCTCCAACATCGCAGGCGGCGCAGTGCCCGTCACGGCCGGCGGCACCGGAGCCACGAACGCGGCCGACGCGCTCACCGCGCTCGGCGCGCAGCCCGCTCTCGGGTACACGCCGGTGAAGACCGGATCAGCGAACAACATTCAGCTCAAGTGGTCCGGCACGCAGGTGCAGTGCGTGGTCGACGCGACGACGTTCCCGCTGCAGCTCGCCGGGCACGCGATCGACACCAACGGCGGCACGATCAACACCGACGGCGGCAACCTGTCCGTCGCAGGCGGCATCCTCATCTCGACAGGTGGCCGCAACTCGCAGGTCAGCAGCAACTACGTCGCCGCCTACTTCAACGGCGACGGCACCCTGCGAGCGTCGGCATCGGTGCGCAGCAGCAAGCAGAACATTCAGCCCGTCGTATATCCGCTCGACCTGCTGCAGCGTATCGGCCCGGTGAAGTTCCGTTACAAGTCAGCCGTGGCCGAGCTCGGCGACGACGCCCCCACCGAAGTCGGCTTCATCGCCGACGACTTCGTCGACGCCGGGATCCCCGAGTTCACGTACACGAACGCCGACGGCGACCTCCAGGGACTCCACTACGAGAAGATCGTCGCCGCGCTGTGGTCCATCGTGCAGCAGCAGCAGGCACGCATCGCCGCGCTCGAAGCGAAGGTGCAGTGATGGCCACGATCCGAATCGTGTCGGGCTCCCTCGACCAGACGATCAGCTCCCCGGATGCCGTGCTCAACATCGCCGGTGACACGTTCTCGATCGTCGGCACGAGCACCGGCATCCAAACCAACCTCGCAGACCCCACCACAGAAGGAGAACCCGCATCATGAGCCTCGGAAAAGTCGACGGGCAGGCCGGCGCAGCACGACTACTCGCCGCCGGCCACTGGGACACCGGCATGTGCCTCGAAGCCGTGTGGGACACCATCGGCGCAGGCACCAGCGACGCCCCCGGCGCCTACCAGACCGCGAAGGACTGGTGGAACCGGTGCCCGGCATCCCGCAAACACCTCGGCGACCGCAACCCACCCGCGGGCGCGCTCCTGCGCTTCTCGAACGGCACCGCGGACGGGCACATCTGCTACTCGCTCGGCGGCCAGAACGCCGCATCCACCGACAAGCCCTCGGCCGGCCTCACCGGCCGCACCACCATCGCCGACATCGAAGCCTCGTGGGGCGGACGCCACTACGAGGGATGGACCGACTGGCTCGGCGGCTGGGATGTCGTCAACCTCGGCACCACCACGACCATCAGCACCAACACGAAGGGAACCACAGACATGCTCATCGGAATCATTGGCAAGAAGGGCGCACGACGCGGCGGCAGCTACTACGTCTCCGGCGGCGTCGCGCACTACATCGGCGAAGGCATCCCGGCCGGCGTGCCGACCTACACCGACGAAGGCGAGATCGCCGCGCTCCAGCACGTCATCAGCGGGCTCGCATGAGCATTCCTTCGCGCGCGGCCGTCGTCATACCGAAAGGAGCAACCATGCCCGACAACACCACGAGCGCGAGCGCGGTGGACACCACTCCGGCCGAGCCGGTGACGCTGCCCACAGGGTGGCGCACGGTGATCTACTGCACCGCTGCACCGCTCGCCGTCGGACTGTTCGACCTCGCCGGGCGCCCGCTCGACCTGCCGAACATCCTTCACGCGGCAGCCACGTCGCTCGCCTCGCTCGGGGCGATCACCGCGGCAGCCCACATCAGTAAGAAGTGAGCACGGCGACCGTGGTCACCGAGGGTGAAGTGATCGCGATCATCACTGCCATGGGGGGCATCCTCGCTGCCGCGATCGGAGCCGGCGTCACCGTGCTCACCCACCATGCCCGCCGCACCACCCGAGCGTTCGAGCGCATCAGCCGCCTCGAGCACCGCGAGCGGGCATGGTGGCTCTACACGCGTGAGCTGGTAGATCACATCTACCGTGGATCACCGCCGCCACCGCCCAAACCGCCCGCCGGGCTGTTTGACGAGGGCGACGACTAGCGCGCGAGTGTGAACGCCAGGTCGATGATGAAGTTGATCACGGCCACGAGCGCAACAACCCACACGCCGCCCACGATCCACGAGAGCCTGCGCTGAAGGCCGTCGAGCTTATGCTCGACGGCCTTCTCGTGCGAGGGCGCCCAGCGTGCAGTAGTCGTGTCGTCAGTCATGGTCGTGAGAATAGCTCAGGCCGCCGGCAGAGACAGGCGGGCGATGCCGGAGCGCAGCTGCTCCATGTCGACCTTCGTGTACCGGGCCGTCGTGGCCGGCGACTCGTGACGCATGAGGCCCTGCACGAGCCGCAGGTCGGCGCCCCGCTTCAATAGCGCGGTGCCGTACCAGTGGCGCAGTTGGTGCGGCGTGCCGACGATCCCGGCCCGCTGCATCGCCGATGAGATAGCCGCGCCGACCGCGCCGGGCGTCACGTGGGGGAGCGTGGCAGAACCGTACGACGGGAACCACCAGTCGTCAGTGGGCCACGACTCGCACTCACGCAGCAGCTCGTCGGACAACGGGATCATCGCCGTCTTGCCGCCCTTACCAGTCACAGTCAGAACCCCGCTCGAATGGTCGAGGTCTCGGCCGTGTATCTTCGCCACCTCGTGGATGCGTAGCCCGGCGAGAGCCGCGAGCAGGATCATCATGCGCGTGCGTCGACGGTTCGCAGCGCGCAGCAGGCGTACGAGCTGCTCGTCAAGGATCGGCCTCGGTGCACCCGCTGGGCGCTTTGGGCGCGGTGTCTTCACGGACGGGTCATCGGCTCGGTAGTCGTTCCACATCAGCCACTTGCACCATGCCCGGATGCTGGCGTGGTACGACGCCCTCGACGCCTGCGACAGCCCCTCGCGAGCCACGAACGCGATGATGTGCAACGGAGTGAGTTCCAGCGGTGCGACGCCGGCATGCTCGAACAGGGCTGTGATCACGCACGCACGGTCATAGATGGTGCGCTCAGACAGGCCCTGCGATTCCTGCCAGAGTCTCCAGTGCGCGAGCAAGGGAAGTAGAACGGTCAGGTGTTGGTGCACACCGTCGGACGGTAGCGCTGGGGCTGGGTCATCCACGTGTGCTAGGCCCCCGCATTGGGGCCACGGCCGTAGCGTTCCTGCGCGCTCTGTCGGCGGATGCCGAGTGCCGTGCCGATGTACTGCCACGAATGGCCCTGCTCGCGCAGCCCTTCGACGCCGCGCGCGATGGCAGCCTCGACGTCGTCACGGAGTGACAGCAGTTCGGACAGCTCCCAGTCGTCGGCCTGCGCGACACGCTCACCAGCAGCCCGGATGATCCGCCGTGCGAAAGCCACGTACTCGCCCGTTTCAACCGTCCGACGCCCCATCACACGCGCCCATCGGTGTCGGTCGATTCAGCGTCAGGCGCGACCTGACACGCGCGCACTGCCTTAGTCGCCGCGAGCAGGAGTGCTAGCGTGACAACGGCTGTCGAGGCTCCAAGTGTCGGTCTTGTAAAGCGTAGGTCGCGAGTTCGAGCCTCGCAGTCGGCTCTCATGACTCACGCGATTCCGGTGTTCGAAGGGCAGGGATGGCTGCAGGTCGGTGAACTCGGCCTGGCCTTCCTGCTGAGCGCCCTCGTCGGCCTCGAGCGCCAACTCAGGGGCAAGAGCGCGGGACTGCGCACCCAGGCCATCGTCGGAACCGCGTCGGCGTTGTTCCTGCTGGTCGGCAAGTACGGCTTCACCGACGTGCTCTCCGATCACGTTGTGCTCGACCCGTCGAGGGTCGCCGCGCAGATCGTCTCCGGGATCGGCTTTCTCGGCGCCGGGTTGATCCTCACCAGGCGCGGGGCCGTGCGCGGGCTGACGACGGCGGCGTCGGTGTGGGAGACGGCCGCGATCGGCATGGCGGCGGGAGCCGGGCTCTGGTTGCTCGCCGTGGCGGTGACGGCGCTGCATTTCGTGGTGGCGTACGGCCTCACGGCGTTCGCGCGGGTGCTCCCGCGCGGCAGGGACGCCCAACTCCAGCTCGAGGTGGTCTACCGCGAGGGGCGGGGTATTCTGCGCAGCGTTCTCGGATCGATCACGAGCGGCGGCTGGGTGGTGAGTCGCGTCGATCACCGCGTCGCCGAAGAAGGCGTCACGGCGATGGTGCTCGAACTCAACGGGCCGGATGACACCCATCGCCTTCTCGAGGCTCTGGCCGGGATCGCGGGCGTCGACAGCGTGCAGCTCCTCTCGGAGAGCGACCTCGAGTAGTCCGCGAGAGCGCGACGCGGAGTCCGAGGACGTCGTGCGTTCCTCGATGGATCAGTCGAGAACGCTGACGAACCGTTCAGCGTCGAGGAGCTTCGGCGCCCCATCGCCTTTGCCGGGCTTCGCGTCGAGCCGTCCGCCGACGTACAGCCAGCCGAGCAGCCGCTCGTCGTCGCCCAGACCGTGCATGGCGGCGACGGACTCCGAGCGTGTGTAGTGGCCCGTGCGCCACATCACGCCCCATCCGGCCTCGTCGAGCAGCAGGCTCAGCATGTGGGCGACGCCGGATGCCACGGCATCCTGCTCCCAGTGCGGCACCTTGGTGCTCGGCTTTCTCGCGGCGACGATCGCGATCAGCAGGGGTGCTCGCAGCGGCTTCGTCGATGGGCTGTCGGATGCCTCCGCCCGCGCGATCGCCTCGCCGAGACGCGCGCGAGCCTCGCCTCTGAGCTCGATCAGTCGCCACGGATGAAGCGACGAATGATCGGCGACACGACCCGCGACGGCCGCGGCGGCGAGGATCTCCTCGTGGGAGGGCGCGGCATCCGTCACCTTTGACCTCGACCTGCGAGCGGCCAGGGCGTCACGTGCAGACGACATGCCTAGTCGCCGGAGGGCTGGTCGTCGGCGGAGAAGGCCAGTGAGATCGAGTTCATGCAGTAGCGGTCGCCCGTGGGGGTGCCGAAGCCGTCGGGAAAGACGTGTCCAAGGTGCGAGCCGCAGTTCGCGCAGCGCACCTCGGTGCGCACCATGCCGAGCGACGCGTCCTCGATCAACTCGACGGCCTCGGGGCGCACCGACTCGTAGAAGCTCGGCCAGCCGCATCCCGAGTCGAACTTGGTGCCGCTCTTGAACAGCTCGGCCCCACATGCTGCGCACGTGTAGACGCCGGCACGGCCCTCATCGAGCAGCTCGCCCGTCCACGGGCGCTCCGTCGCGGCCTGACGCAACACGGCGTACTGCTCGTCGCTGAGCGACTCGCGCCATTCGTCGTCCGATCTCGACACCGTGTAGGCCATGTCAGCTTCCCTTCTGATGGAGTGCACGCGCGGCGGCGCACTCATCCAGATTAACGATCGGGACCCCGGTGCTGTTCCGTGTGACGGGCGAACGCGATCGGCGCGGCGCGGCAGGTCGACGCATCCTCAGCTCGGCGCCGAACCTACAATGGCGCTGGTCGGTAGGAGGTGGTCCCGTGGGAGAAGCGGAACGAGCTGGCGCCGACGGAACCCCGGTCGGCCCCGCCCCGGCGACCGGGCTCAGCGACCGGGACCGCGCCGTGCTCGATTTCGAGGCGCGCGGGTGGAAGCACGCAGGGGCCAAGGAGCAGGCGATCCGCTCTCAGTTCGGACTTTCCGCGGCCAGGTACTATCAGCTTCTCGGCCGCGTGATCGAGTCGCCGGCCGCACTCGTGCACGATCCGATGCTTGTGCGTCGCCTGCAACGAGTGCGCGCCGACAGACTCGAGGCGCGTACGGAGCGACTGCGCCCACCGCGCTGAGCATCGAGCCGAACTCCACCCATCAGCGGAAGCCCCCGCCCGACGTCAAGGAACCCCCACCAAGGCCATGGCAGAGAAGTTCCCCGCCGATCGCTTCGATCAGGTGCCAGACGACCTTGAACGAGTCGGTGCGCATCGTGCGCCAAGACCGCGTGGCTACGGCTGGGTCTGGGTCGCCTGGTGCGCTGGAGCCGTGGTCGTGATCGTCGGTATCGGAGCGCTCGGCATCTTCGCGATCAACGGGACGCTCAACGTCGACCTTCCCTTCCAGCACAGCGCCTCTGCGACCCCGACGCCGACCTCGACACCCACCCCGACGATCACACCCGCCGTCAATCCCGCACTCAACCTCATGGTGCTCAACGGCACCGATACCGCGGGGCTCGCGGCGGATGCCACCACCACGCTGAAGGCGGCGGGCTGGGAGAAGATCACACCCGCGAACGCGAGCTCGACCGACGTGAAGACGACGACGGTCTACTACTCGGACACCAAGAACCTGGCGGCCGCCATGGCCGTGTCGAAGGAACTGGCGGATGCGCCGCTCCAGGAGACGCAGGACTTCGCCGCCTCCGGCGCGGACATCACTGTGGTCATCGGGGCGGACTACAAGCCGACTCATCAATAGGTCGAGCCCTCCGAAGCCGCGGTCATCCGGGCGTATACCACCGCTGAAGTCATGGATTGTCTCAATCTGGACACACCTCTCGTCGTGAGACTTGTGTGCCGCTACTATCGGGGTTCAACGTGCGCGACCATGCGGCGTTGCTGAAGGGCAATGGGAGTAATAGATGGCGAACGGAACCGTCAAGTGGTTCAACGCTGAGAAGGGCTACGGCTTCATCACTGTCGATGGTGGGGGACAGGACGTTTTCGTTCACTACTCCGCAATCGACATGAACGGCTACAAGGTCCTCGAAGAGGGTCAGCAAGTGACTTTCGAGGTCGGAACCGGATCGAAGGGTCCCCAGGCAGAATCGGTTCGACCGGCCTGACGATCAAGAGCAGAGGAGGGGTGCCGCAGACGCGGCGCCCCTCCTTTTTCGTGTCTGTCCGAAGGAGAGTCACGCACACGAATGCCTCGTCTTGCACTCCCGGTGGTCGAGTGCCAGAATCGTATTAGCACTCACTTCTGCTGAGTGCTAACCCATTGAATCTTTCGCGTAACGTCCGGGAGGGACGAGAAACAACATGGCAAAGATCATTGCTTTTGACGAGGAGGCGCGTCGCGGCCTCGAGCGTGGGCTCAACACGCTCGCCGACGCGGTCAAGGTGACCCTCGGACCGCGCGGACGCAACGTCGTGCTCGACAAGAAGTGGGGCGCCCCCACGATCACCAACGACGGCGTGTCCATCGCCAAGGAGATCGAACTCGACGACCCGTACGAGCGCATCGGCGCCGAACTCGTCAAGGAGGTCGCGAAGAAGACCGACGACGTGGCCGGTGACGGCACCACCACCGCGACCGTGCTCGCCCAGGCGCTCGTGCGCGAGGGCCTGCGCAACGTCGCGGCCGGTTCCGACCCGATCAGCCTCAAGCGCGGCATCGAGAAGGCCGTCGCCGCGGTGACCGAGCAGCTGCTCGCCGCCGCCAAGGAGGTCGAGACCAAGGACCAGATCGCCGCGACGGCATCCATCTCCGCCGCCGACCCCGAGATCGGCGCCATCATCGCCGAGGCCATCGACAAGGTGGGCAAGGAAGGCGTCGTTACGGTCGAGGAGTCGAACACGTTCGGCACCGAGCTCGAGCTGACCGAGGGCATGCGCTTCGACAAGGGCTTCCTGTCGCAGTACTTCGTGACCGACCCCGACCGCCAGGAGGCGGTGTTCGAGGACCCGTACATCCTCATCGCCAACCAGAAGATCTCGAACATCAAGGACCTTCTGCCGATCGTCGACAAGGTGATCCAGGCCGGCAAGCAGCTGCTCATCATCGCCGAGGACGTCGACGGCGAGGCCCTGGCCACGCTGATCGTCAACAAGGTGCGCGGCATCTTCAAGTCGGTCGCCGTCAAGGCCCCGGGCTTCGGCGACCGCCGCAAGGCCCAGCTGCAGGACATCGCCATCCTCACCGGTGGCCAGGTCATCAGCGAGGAGATCGGTCTCAAGCTCGAGAACGTCACGCTCGACCTGCTCGGTCAGGCTCGCAAGGTGGTCATCACCAAGGACGAGACCACCATCGTCGAGGGCGCAGGCGACCCGGAGCAGATCGCCGGCCGCGTGCAGCAGATCCGCAACGAGATCGAGAACACCGACAGCGACTACGACCGCGAGAAGCTGCAGGAGCGCCTCGCCAAGCTGGCCGGCGGCGTCGCCGTCATCAAGGCCGGCGCGGCCACCGAGGTGGAGCTCAAGGAGCGCAAGCACCGCATCGAAGACGCCGTGCGCAACGCGAAGGCCGCTGTGGAAGAGGGTGTCGTCGCCGGTGGTGGCGTCGCGCTGATCCAGGCGGGCAACGCGGCGTTCGCCACGCTCGACCTCTCGGGCGACGAGGCGACCGGCGCGAACATCGTCAAGGTCGCGATCGAGGCTCCGCTGAAGCAGATCGCTCTCAACGCCGGTCTCGAGCCGGGTGTCGTCGCCGCCAAGGTGTCCGAGCTGCCGGCAGGTCACGGACTCAACGCCGCGACCGGCGAGTACGGCGACCTGCTCGAGCAGGGCATCATCGACCCGGCCAAGGTGACCCGCTCTGCTCTGCAGAACGCGGCATCCATCGCCGGTCTGTTCCTGACCACCGAGGCCGTTGTCGCCGACAAGCCGGAGAAGGCCGCTCCGGTCGCCGGTGGCGACGCGGGCGGCATGGACTTCTAGAGTCCAGGCTTCTCGCAAGTCTCAGCACCATACGCGGAAGGGCGCCCCTCGGGGCGCCCTTCTTGCGTTGCCGCACGCGGCTCTGGGCTCAGACCGCGAACAGCTTGGCGTTGGTCAGCTCGACCTCCGCGTAGTGCTGACCCGCCTGGCTCAGCGCCTGGTTGATCGCCGCCAGCGAGGCCTCGACCTGCTGCTGTGTGGCACGCCACTGGTTAACGACACCCTGGAACGAGTCGGATGCCTGTCCGCTCCAGGTGCCCTGCAGACCGGTGAGCTGTCCGAGCAGCCCGGCCACCTCGCTCTGGATGCGGCTCATCGACCCGCGCACGGCGGCGGTCGCCGCCATCATCTGGTCGCTGTCCACGCGATATGTGGTCATCTTCTCCTCCTCCTGTCTGGCGCACGGGCGGTGTGCGCGCGGTGACCCGAGGCTACGGACCGTGGCGTGACGGATGAGGCCGTGCGGCATCCGTTCGGGACAACGCGAAATGACGGTGCATGGGGAGGGGAAGCGTCCTCGGCACCGCTATGGGGGCCCGCACGGACACTTCCCCGTCACGCGAGCATCAGCGCGAGGAGCGGGGCAGGAACCGCCCACACGTCGCCGTCCACGTCGAGCACCGACTTCGTCGCGAGGATGCCCCGCCCGTACTTGCCGTCGATCACCCTGGCTTCGCCCCGCCAGCCCGTGTCGACCCACTTGCTCTCGATCGGCACGGTCGTGGAATGCGTGCCGTCGATGGGAACGCGCACGGGCGCGAAGTCGATCTCGTTGTTCGACTCGGTGCGTGCGTAGCCGACGGAGTCGTCGGAGAGCCATCTGCCCTCGTCGAGCGCTTCGATGGCGCGGGCGAGCGTGATGCCGAGGGCCGACTCCGTGAGTCGTGTGAAGTCGGGCGCCGGCAGCCCGGGGCTGACGATCGACGGGATCCATGCCAGCAGCGGGTCGGCGAGATACAGCTTGTAGTGCGCGCCGACCACGCGATCGCCCTCGTCGCGCACCTGATTGCAGCGCAGCGCAGCGTGAGTGCTGATCAGCCGATCGACCCGCGCGGTGAACGTGGGTCGGCTCGAATAGCCGAGGTCTTGCGCGGTCGAGGTGAGGTTGATCGGCGAGCTCATGCGTTCGCTGATGCCGCGCAGCAGCGTCGTCGTCGTGTTGGTCGGCGCATCAGGATCGACGTCCCGACGGAGCCAGGCGTGCAGGTCTCGCGCATAGCCGTCGGAGACCGCGCCCGCCCTGGTGTGCTCGAAGACGGCGCGGGGAAAGCCGCCGCAGGTCAGGTAGTCCTGCCAGGCCAGATCGAGCTCGTCGACCGCGAACTGCAGCTCGTCGAGGGCCCAGCGCGAGGCCTCGGACTGCAGCTCGGCGGGGTTCACCACCGGCACCGTCGGCAGACCGGGATAGGCGGCGGCCAGGAAATCGCGGAACGACATCGGCAGCAGCTGCCGAATGCGGTGCGACCCGCTCGATCCCGCGCGGCCGGCCAGCAGGTTGCCTTGGATGTCCTCTGACTGCGCCCATCTGCTGCCCGTGACCACGACGGTATCGTCGCCGAAGGGCGTCGTATCCCTGGCGAGCTTGAGCGCGCTTGTCCAGCCGCTGACCATGCTGATCTCGTCGAACAGCCAGACCCTCGGCCGCGGCTTGGGCTGGTCGACGGAGCGGGTGAGCATCCTCCCGAGGGTCAGCGTGCGGGTGACGTCTCTGCCGCGCATCGTGTCGCACGGCACGTAGACCACCTGCCGGGGGTCGACGCCGGGCAGGGTGCAGAGGTTGGCGGCGGCGTCCAACAGCGCAACCGACTTGCCGATGCGTCGTGGGCCGGTGAGCACCACCAGGCGGCCGTCGGGCGCCACGCTGGCGATGTCGTCGAGGATGCCCGCCCGATACCCGAGCTCATAGCGCGTGCGTTCACGCAGGGTGCGGTTGCCCGCCACCCATGTCGTCGGATCGGCGCCGCGTGCTGCCGCGGTCCACCATGGATTGCTCTCGGTCAGCAGCCGCCGTAACTCGTCATCGCGCACGCGGCCACCGTAACGCCGTGTCGTGGATCCGCCGCCGCGAATCGCCGCGGAGTCTTGCCAGAGGGGGAGGGGTGACGAGGCATCCGCCCGACCAGAAGGCGGGAGGTCGAGGAAGTCTCGACAGACCAGAAAGGGAGGGGTACAGGGCCGGACCTCTTGCCGCAGGGGGAGGGGTAGACGGCCATGCCCCCTTGCCGAATCGGGAGGGGTGCCGCGTGTGCTCGCCGCTCCCGCGGAGGCTCAGGCTTCTTCGGGGGCCTTGGGGGCGTGCGGCGAATCGACGAGCGGGAGCGTCACGCGGAAGGTCGCCCCGCCGCCGGGCGTCTCGACGACGTCGACGGTGCCGTGGTGCGCGTCGACGATCGAATGCACGATGGCCAGTCCGAGCCCGCTTCCCCCGGTCTCACGTGCGCGCGACGTGTCGGCGCGCCAGAAGCGCTGGAAGATCTTCTCCCTGATCTGCGGCGGGATGCCCTCACCGTGGTCGATCACCGACAGCACGGCGACCTCGCGGTCTGGCTCGACGGCGACGCCGATCTCGATCGGGCTGCCCTGTGGCGTGTAGCGCACGGCGTTGCCGATGAGGTTGGCGATCACCTGGCGCAGCTTGTTCTCCTCGGCCATCACGAGCGCGCGCATGCGAGGCGGCTCGGGAATGTCGCCCAACTCGAGTGGCACCGTCTCGAGGCCGGGCTCCGGGCGGCGCGGTCGACGGCGCAGCCTGGCGAGCGTGGCGCCGGCGAATCCGATCGGGCCGGTGGAATTGGTGACTCTGGTGCGTGGGCCTGCCGACTTGGTCATGGATGCCTGATCGTCCGCCTCGTCGAGTGTGCCGTCGGCGGGCGGCTCGAGAGCAGAGGGTCCTGGCGGAGGCGGCGGGAGCGGGGGCAGGGACAACACGACGGAGACGGTGCGGTCGGGATTGCCCGCATTGGCATCGAGCGCGGCGTCGTGAGCCAGTGGAACGAGGTCGACGACGGCGACGGCGAGAGGCTTGGTCTCGTCGAGACGGGCGAGCTCGAGCAGGTCTTCGACCAGGAGGCCCATGCGCACGGCCTCCTTCTCGATGCGCTCCATGGCTTGGGCGACTTCCTCGGGACTCTGCAGAGCTCCCATGCGGTAGAGCTCGGCGTAGCCGCGCACCGACACGAGCGGCGTGCGCAGCTCGTGGCTGGCATCCCCCACGAAGCGGCGCATCTGATCGATGGTGCGTGCTCGGTCTTTGAAGGCCTGGTCGATGCGGTTGAGCATGGTGTTGAGCGAGCGGTTCAGTCGGCCGACCTCGGTGTTCGGCGTGGCACCGCCGAGGCGCTGGCTGAAGTCGCCGTCGGCGATCTCGGAGGCCGTGCGCTCGACCTCGCGCAGCGGGCGGAACGTGGTGGTCACCAGCGCCCTGGTGAGGAAGGCCCCGATGATGACGACGATCACCCCGAAGCTGAAGAAGATCGAGAGATAGGCGGCGAGCGTGTTGTCGAGCGGAGTGGTCGAGATGGCGATGATCGCGGTGCCGTAGGTTGGCGTGTTGCCCTGCAGCTGCACGACCGCGCAGATGCTGCGGAACGAGACCGTTCCGTCGACGCTCTGCAGCCAGCCCGCTCCTTGATTCGCGCAGGCGGCTCCCTGCTCGAGCGACATGGTGCCGGGCACGGCCGGCTTCTTCTCGTCGGGAACGGAGGGCCAGTTCTGCGCCATGGGCGTGCCGTCCGGCCCGTAGAGGATGACGTAGAAGCTCGCGGTGCTGCCCTGGCCGAGGATGGGACCGCCCTCGCTCGTCGTCTGGCCGGGAAGGATGGCGTTGATGCCCTTGGGCTGGGCCGCGATCGACTCGAGCTGCTGGTCGAAGAGGCTGATCAGCACGGGGCGGAACAGCAGCATCGTGCCGAGTCCGGCGACGAGGAGGCCGAACGTGAGCACCAGCACGGTAACACCGGTGATCTTCGTGCGCAGCGAGATCGAGTTCCATCGATCGAAAACGTGCGTCACGACAAGCGAGCCTAAGCGGTAGAGCCGGGGTGGCGGCCGAGAGTCAGACCTTGGCGGCCTTCAGCATGTAGCCGAAGCCGCGCTTGGTCTGGATGAGCGGCTCGGTGGAATGGGCGTCCACCTTGCGGCGCAGGTAGGAGATGTAGCTCTCGACGATGCCGGCGTCGCCGTTGAAGTCGTATTCCCACACGTGGTCGAGGATCTGCGCCTTCGACAGCACGCGGTTGGGGTTGAGCATGAGGTAGCGCAGCAGCTTGAACTCGGTGGGGGAGAGCTCGATGGGGGTGTCGCCGACGAAGACCTCGTGGGTGTCCTGATCCATGGTGAGCTCGCCGGCGCGGATGATCGCATCGTCGTCGGCCTGCATCGTGCGACGCAGGATGGCCTTGATGCGGGCCACGATCTCGTCGAGGCTGAACGGCTTGGTGACGTAGTCGTCGCCGCCGACGGTGAGGCCGGTGATCTTGTCTTCGGTGTCGTCTTTGGCCGTGAGGAACAGGATCGGCGCCGTGTAGCCTGCGCCGCGCAGTCGCTTCGTGACGCCGAAGCCGTTCATGTCGGGCAGCATGACGTCGAGGATGATCAGGTCGGGCTCTTCCTCGAGCACGGCGCTGATGGCCTGGGCGCCGTTGGCGACGGCGCGGACGGCGAATCCCGCGAATCGCAGGCTGGTGGTGAGAAGGTCGCGGATGTTGGGCTCGTCATCGACGATCAAGATGCGGGGTCCGGTGCTCATTCGCCCAGTCTCTGCGCGCCGGCTGGGTTCTTGCTGTGAGTCTCTCGTGCGGCATCCCGTGGTGAAGGGTGCGCGAGCCGGACACGACCTTGACGCGCGAGCCGTGCGGTCTGTGCGGCGGCAGGCATCGCCGCATGAGGGGACTGCGCGGATGCGTCGGGTGCTGAAGAATCGAGGAGAGCGTGTCGCCCGTGGCGCGTCGGAAGGGGTGACGAGATGTCTGTGCCCGAGTTCGTGATCGTGGGGGGCGGCCTCGCCGCCGGCACCGCGGCCGTGACCCTGCGCGAGGAGGGCTTCGACGGCCACCTCACGCTGATCGCCGCCGAAGCGCACAAGCCTTACATCCGGCCGCCGCTGTCCAAGGCCTACCTCGCGTCGCTCGACGATTCCGAGTTGTGGGTGCAGCAGGATGCCTGGTGGCACGACCACGACGTCGAGGTGCGCTCTGGCAGGCACGTGCGCTCCCTCGATCTCGCCGACCGCACGATCTCGTGCGAGGGCGGCGAGCCCCTTCCGTTCGACCGGCTGCTGATCGCGACGGGCGCTGCGGCGCGCAGACTGGAGCTGCCAGGCGCCGAGGCCGACGGCATCCACACCCTGCGTACTCTCGAAGACTCCAGAGCGATCAGGTCGGCGACGGAGAGCGGCGACAAGCGCGTGGTCGTGGTCGGCTCGGGCTGGATCGGCATGGAGGTCGCGGCCACCGTGCGCGGCTTCGGCAACGAGGTGACCGTGGTGTCGCACTCGCAGGTGCCGCTGTCTGCAGCGCTGGGAGACGAGCTGGGCGAGGTCTTCGAGGGGTTGCACGTCGACCACGGCGTGCACTTCGTGCGGGGCGTCGACGTGACCGGGTTCCGCGTCGCGGACGGCAGGGTGACCGGCGTGGAGTACGAAGGCGGCGTCGTCGACGCCGATGTCGTGGTGGTGGGAGTCGGCGCATCGCCGCTCACCGCCGTGGCCGAGGACGCGGGGCTCGGGGTGGACCACGGCATCCTGGTCGATGCTGGCATGCGCACCGGCGCCGACGGTGTCTTCGCGGCCGGCGACGTCGCGAACCCGATCCATCCGGTGCTCGGGCGGCGGTTGCGCAGCGAGCACTGGGCCAACGCCATCGGCACCGGCCGCACCGCCGCACTCAACATGCTCGAGCGCGGCGTGGTCTACGACGACATCCCCTACTTCTACACCGACCAATTCGACCTTGGCATGGAGTTCTCCGGATACGCGCCGCTGATGGAAGGCACGCACATCGTCTACCGCGGCGATGTGGCGGGGCGCGAGTTCGTGTCGTTCTGGGTGACGGGCGACGGCAGAGTCGTCGCAGGCATGAACGTGAACGTGTGGGACGTGAACGAGCAGGTGCAAGGGCTGATCCGCGCGGCGAAGCCGGTCGATGAGGCCCGCCTCGCGGACGCGAGCATTCCACTCGGCGACTTGGTGGCCGACGCGTGAGCGTCTGGCTGCCGCCGCTGCGCACGCCCGTGCGCACGATCGGCGCGCACACGTTCGACTTCTCCACCAAAGTGGCGGTGATGGCGGTGGTGAACCGCACGCCCGACTCGTTCTACGACAAGGGGGCGACTTTCGCTCTGGATGCCGCGGTGCACGCCTGTCTCACCGCCGTCGAGCACGGCGCCGACTGGATCGACATCGGCGGTGTGCCGTTCAAGCCCGGTCCCGCTCTTCCCGTCGAGGATGAGATCGCGCGCGTGGTGCCGGTCGTGGAGGCGCTGCGCCGGGAGTCGGACGTGGTCGTCTCCGTTGACACGTTTCAGCCGGAGGTCGCGAAGCACGCCATCGTGGCGGGGGCCGACGTGATCAACGACACCACGGGCATCCACGATCCCGGACTCGCCGAAGCGGTGGCCGACAGCGATGCGACGCTGGTGATCACGCACAGCCTCGCGGCTCCACGCACCGTGTATCCGCGCCCGCACTACGACGATGTGGTCGCGGAGGTGGTCGCGTTCCTCCGCGAGAAGGTCGAGCTCGCCGTCTCGCTCGGCGTGCCGGAGTCGCGCATCGTGGTCGACCCGGGACACGACCTGAACAAGAACACGCTGCACACGCTCGAGATCACCAGACGGTTCGACGAGATCGCGGCGATCGGTCTGCCCGCACTCGCCGCGGTGTCGAACAAGGACTTCATCGGCGAGACGCTCGACGTCGACCGCGCCGACCGACTCGAAGGGTCTCTCGCCGCCGCCGTGTTCTGCATCGCGCAGGGCGCGCGCATCGTGCGCATGCACAACGTGCGGGAGTCCGTGGCGGCCGTGCGCATGACCGAGGCCATCCTCGGATTCCGGCAGCCGGCGTACCTGAAGCACAACATGGGCGACATGAACGAGGAATGACGGCGACGGGGGAGTGACCATGGCGGATGTCGGGACGATCGACGCGCTCTGGCCCGTGCAGGCGGCCGGGCTCGACGACGATGCGGTGCTGGCGGGCTACGAAGAGGATGTCCGCGAGCGGTGGGTGCGCGTCAACTTCGTGTCGTCTCTCGACGGCTCCGCGACACTCGACGGTCGTTCCGGCGGGCTCTCCGACGCCGCCGACAAGCGCGTCTTCGCGCTGCTGCGCAGGGTCTGCGATGTGGTGCTCGTCGGCGCGGGCACGGTGCGCGCCGAGGGATACTCCGGTGAGCTCGGGAATGCGGCGGACGGCAGGTGGAGGGTGGCGCACGGGTTCGCCGAGCATCCGCGGCTGGCTGTCGTGACGGCATCCGCCGGCCTCGATCCCGCCTCGCCGTTGTTCACGGACGCTCCGGTGCGGCCCATCGTGGTCACGAGCGCGGCGGCGCCGCGGGAACGCACGGCGGCGCTCGCCGAGGTCGCCGACGTGATCACCGCGGGCGACGGCTCGGTCGACCTCGCCGGCGCACTGGATGCGCTCGCCACCGACGGCTTGCGCAGGGTGCACTGCGAGGGTGGTCCGCACCTGCTCGGCTCGCTCGCCGAGGTCGATGCGCTCGATGAGCTGTGCCTCACGCTGAGCCCGGTGCTGGCGTCGGGTGACGGCCCGCGGATCGCAGCGGGTGCCGTGACTCGACTCGGGCTGCACCTCGCCAGGGTGCTGCGGTCGCAGGACACGCTGCTGCTGCGCTACACGCGCGCCTGACCCGTCGTGGCGTCGGCGGCGCGACGGCGTTCCGCTCTGTTCATCAGCAGGATCTGCGCGAGCAGCGTCAGTGTGCAGCCGGTGACGATGGCGAGCAGGTTGATCACGAGCTGCACGAGCGAGGTGCCCACCGTGTGCCATTCGCCGTAGCTGAGGGCGAGCGCGGCGGCGCCCGCTGCCGGGACCGTCGTCACCGAGATGAGCACGCCGATGAGCGCGCCGGACTTCGCGGAGGTGAGCGACAGCATCCCCGCGATGCCCGCCAGGAAGCCCACCACGTAGCTGAGCCCGTTGGGCTGCCAGATGAACGCGGTCAGGGGATGATCCTGGGTGAACGGGTCACCGGTGTAAAGGTGCATCGCCACCATCAGCCAGCTGAAGGGGATGGTGACGAGGATGCCGATGCCGTAGCCGGCGACGAGCGCGAGGATCGATCGGCCCACGACGAACGGCCTGCGGCGCACGATGCCGACGGCCATGGCGGCGAGCGGACCGAAGTCGGGACCCACCACCATGGCGCCGACGATGAGGATCGGCTGGTCGGAGAACACACCGATGGCGGCGATCATGATCGCGACCACCATGTAGATGATGAAGGTCGCCGACAGTCGCACCTCATCGCCTGCGCGGGCCTCCACCTCCTGCCACACGACGGCGTCGTCTTCGCCGCCGAACACGGCCGCCGATGTCGCCTTGGCGGTACGCGACAGCGCGAGATCGACCGATTCGATGGAGATGGAGCCTTCTGCGTCGAGGCGGACGCGGTGCAGGTCGCCGAGAAGCTCCGTGGCGTCGCCGCGTTCCACGTCGCACATCAGCACGTCGCCGCGGGGTGCCGTCGCAGCACGTGGCAGTCGGATGACGTTCGAGACGGAACCCGCGTGGGCCGCGAGGATCTCATCAACCGCATGAGTCAAAGGCGCGGGAACGATCAACTGGAATCGCAGCACGCCTCATTGTGGACGCCCGTCGCTCCGCCGTACGGCTCGACACGGCGCACTTCGTGTGCCGATGCCGCCGAGGACACCGCGGCATCGCGCCTGAGCTCAGGCGGCGACGAGCTCTCCCGAATCGACGATCGTGTAGCTGTAGCCCTGCTCCGCGAGGAAACGCTGGCGGTTCTGCGCGAAATCCTGGTCGACGGTGTCACGGGCGACGAGCGTGTAGAAGTTGGCGGACAGACCCGACTCCTTCGGCCGCAGTAGGCGGCCCAGGCGCTGCGCCTCCTCCTGTCGGGAGCCGAACGACCCGCTCACCTGCACGGCGACTGTCGCCTCGGGAAGATCGACCGAGAAGTTCGCCACCTTGCTCACCACGAGCACAGGCGTCGTGCCGTCGCGGAACTCCTGGTAGAGACGTTCGCGTTCATCGACGGAGGTGGAGCCGGTGAGCGAAGGCGCGTCGAGGGCATCCGCGAGCTCGTCGATCTGATCGAGGTACTGTCCGATCACGAGGATGCGCTCACCCGCGTGCCGCTTCACGAGCGCGCGCACCACGTCGAGTTTCGCAGGCGCGGTGGCGGCCAGACGATAGCGCTCGTCGTCGGGAGCAGCCGCGTAGGACAGCCGGTCGGAGGCGGGCAGATCGATGCGCACCTCGTAGCAGGCGGCGGGGGAGATGAAGCCCTGCGACTCGATCTCCTTCCACGGCGCGTCGAAGCGCTTGGGTCCGATCAGCGAGAAGACATCTCCCTCGCGGCCGTCTTCGCGCACGAGCGTGGCGGTGAGGCCGAGGCGGCGCCTGGCCTGCAGCTCGGCGGTGAGCTTGAACACCGGTGCCGGCAGCAGGTGCACCTCGTCGTAGACGATGAGTCCCCAGTCGAGGGCGTCGAGCAGGCTGAGGTGCGCGTACTCGCCCTTCCTTTTGGCGGTGAGGATCTGATACGTCGCGATCGTGACGGGCTTGATCTCCTTGACCTGGCCCGAGTATTCGCCGATCTCGTCGGCCGTGAGGCTGGTGCGGCGCAGCAACTCGTCGCGCCACTGTCGTGCGGAGACGGTGTTGGTCACGAGGATGAGCGTGGTCGTCTTCGCGGTCGCCATCGCGCCGGCTCCCACGAGCGTCTTGCCCGCGCCGCAGGGCAGCACGACCACCCCCGAGCCGCCCTCGAAGAAGTTCTCGACCGCCTTCGCCTGGTAGTCGCGCAGGTGCCAGTCCGTCTCATCCAGGGCGATCTCGTGCGGCGTGCCGGGGGAGTAGCCCGCGAGATCGTCGGCGGGCCAGCCGAGCTTGACGAGCTCCTGCTTGAGGTGACCGCGCGCCCAGGCCGCGATCACGTAGGCGCCGTCGGCGCGGTGCTCCAGCAGCAGCGGTGCGATGCGCTTGGCGCCGGAGACCTCGCGCAGCACGGCTTCGTCCGAGCTGCGCAGCACGAGCACGCCCTCGTCGTCGCGCTCGATGACCAGCCGGCCGTACCTGGCCACCGTCTCTTCGACGTCCACGGCGACCGTCTGCGGAATCGGGAACTTCGAGTAGCGCTCGAGCGTGCCCAGCATGTCGGATGCCTGGTGCCCGGCGGCCCGGGCGTTCCACAGCCCCAGCCTGGTGATGCGGTAGGTGTGGATGTGCTCGGGGGCGCGCTCGAGCTCGGCGAAGATCGCGAGGTCGTGGCGGGCATCCTCTGCCGCAGGATGCGCCACCTCGAGCAGCACGGTGCGGTCGCTCTGCACGATCAGGGGCCCGTCAGACATAAGAGACGAGTTTATGCCGGGTTGCCCCTGGCTCGCTGGGTGGGGCGGGCGGCTACTCGGTGCGCACTCCGCGGATGCTCGACACCGGCAGCGTGCGTTCGATGTCGCTGGCGCGGTCGCGGCCGCGCAGTCGACCGCCGCCGATGCCCGTCGGCTCCAGCGTGTAGTCACGTTCGCTGCCGTCGGGCAGTGCGACGGTGACGGTGATGGCGGTGCGGGAGCGCACGGCGGACTCGAGTTGCCTGGTCAGCCAGGCCTTCGCGCCCTGCTCGCCCTGCGTGTTCTCCGCGGCGCGCAGCCGCTGCACCACGATGGCGGCGGTGTCGGTGGTGTCGTGGGGTTCCTGGTGTCCGATGCGCCGCCGCACGCGAAGCTGATTGCCGCGCTCGTCTTCGGCCACGACCGGATAGTGCGCATCGACGAGCGCCCAGTACACGATGTCGATGGCGAACCTGCTGCCGAGCTCCTCGGGGCTCCGGCGCCGGATTCCGAGCGCGGACAGGGCCTGGTCGACGGCGATCGTGTCGAGAAGAGCGGCATCGGGCGAGGTCACCACCGTCGCCGCGCCCTCTGAGCGCACGCGGACCCGCCCGTAGCGCGAGGCGGCCTCGTCGATCAGGTAGGCGACGGGCTGGGGCAGTCCCGTGAGTGAGATCGACTCGATGAACTCGCGGAGCGACTCGGCGGTCTCGCCGTCGGCGATCGCGCGGTGCAGCGACGACGGCGACACGCGGAAGCTCGCCGCCAGGCCCGTGCCTTCGGCGTCGGCCAACGTGCGCAGCCGGGCGTCGATCGCCGGCGCCAGCGGGCCGGGTGCGACGATGGAGAGGTCGTGCTGCACGTACACCTTGTCGACCTCGGCAGGGAAGGTGGTGCGCACGATCTCGGCTGCGGCATCCGCACCATCGCCGAGCAGCGTCACGCCCGCCGCGCTCGGCGCCGTGCCCGCCGTGATGCCCAGGAATTCGGCGTGCGCCTCGACCTCATCGACCAGACGACCGAGCGATGCGTCGGCCGCCGGATACCGCCAGCGTGCGTAGCCACGCAGCGCCTCCCCCACGAGGCGTGCGCCCGCTCGACCATGAGGGGGCGGATGTCGGCGGGCACCGACCCGAGCCAAGCGGTCGCCAGGCGTGCCCACCGTTCCGGTGTGCTCAGGTCGGTCCACTCGTCGGCCGTGTCGGTGGGCAGCCAGAGGGAGCCCTCGCGCACCACGAGTCCGCACTGCCGCGCGAGCCAGTGCACGATCGGCACGGAAGCGGGCTCGATGCCGAGCGCAGAGGCGATGCGTCGCGTGTCGGGCAGCGCGAGGCCGCCCTTCTGCAGTTCACGCGCCGGTTCGCGCTCCAGCTCGTAGACGAATTCGGCGACCGTGCCGGCGGCGACGAAGGCGCGCTCGGCGGCGAGTCGGTTGACGAAGCGGGGATCCACGTCGGGGACGGTCGCGAGAGCCGCCGGCTTGCCGGATGCCGCGAGCTTCGCGCCCGTCGTTCCCGCACTCTCGGCCCAACTGCCGAACCGCGCGGCGACGCCGGGGTAGAGAGCGATGCCGCCATCGACGGGCTCGGCGAGGAAGGAGGTGACCAGAGCGTGCAGGGCGTCGCGGAGGGCGGTTGGGGAGGCATCCACGGAGCCCCAGTCGTGCAAGACCGACGACACCCGTTCGGCATCGACCGGTTCAGCGGTATCCCCTGCGGCCTGCGCCACGGCAGCGAGGGCGGCGAGCACCGGACGGGGGAGCGGTGCGAGCGCGTGCTGCACCGACGGCGGCTCCAGCAGGGCGTCGGCGAGATCGAAGAAGTCCTCGATTCGTGCGCGGGCCAGTCCCCTGGCGCGCACGAGGTCGTGCAGAGCGGTGTCGTCGAGACCGCTCAGCCGCTCAGCCAGCGACAGTGTGCTGGTCATCTCGGCTCCGGCCTCGTCATGCGGTGCGGCCGCTACCTTCCCGCCCGGCGGTTCTGCTTGCTTCGCGAGACCAGGCTCACCACGAGGAGCACGATGATGAGCACGAAGGCCAGCGGAAGCGCGGCCAGCGGCAGCAGCTCGACCGTGGGCCAGATGCCCTTGCCGGATCCCTGATCGGGCCCTGCGCCCGCCCACGTGCCGATCATGA
The DNA here is from genome assembly GCF_007859675.1 of Humibacter ginsenosidimutans. Lineage (GTDB taxonomy): Bacteria > Actinomycetota > Actinomycetes > Actinomycetales > Microbacteriaceae > Humibacter > Humibacter ginsenosidimutans. Next base: position 1,743,275 of record NZ_CP042305.1, on the reverse strand, counting down.
GCACGAAGAAGCAGGCTATGGAGAGGATCACCAGCCCTGCAGCGATGAAGGCGAGCACCCGTTGGGTACGCGAAGTCGTCACGGGCGTCTCGTCGGTCACATGATCAAGGATAATTGAGGTTGCACGAGCAACGCCCATCCCGAAAGAGGTCCCCCATGCCGACCGGCAAGGTCAAGTTCTACGACGAGGAGAAAGGCTTCGGCTTCATCGCTCAAGACGGCGGTGGCGAGGTCTTTCTGCACGCGTCTGCGCTGCCTGACGGCGCCGTCGTCAAGGCGGGAACGCGCCTCGAGTTCGGGGTGGCGGACGGCAAGCGCGGCGCGCAGGCGCTGTCGGTGCGGGTCATCGAGAGCCGCCCGAGCCTGAGCAAGATGAACCGCAAGTCGGCCGACGACATGGCCGTCATCATCGAAGACCTCGTGAAGCTCCTCGACGGCATCGGCGCCGGCCTCAAGCGCGGCCGGTACCCTGACACCGCACACGGCCGCAAGATCGCGGCCATGCTGCGCCGCGTGGCGGACGATCTGGATGCCTGAGCAGCAGTCGGACGAGCCGACCGTACCCGTCGAGCCGGCCGAAGCGGTGGAGCCCACTGACATCTTGGAACACGCGGAGGATGTGCAGTCGGTCGACGCCGTGGAGGCGTCGGAGCCCGTGACCTCGGCGGTGACCGTCGAGCCCGCAGAGCCCACGGCATCCTTCGTCGCCGACGAGAGTCTGCTGGCCGCACACGACCTCGCGCGAGCTGCGCTGCTGGAGATCACGGCGGAGTCGAGCATCGGGCCGATCGCCGGTCACACCGTGGAGGGCGAGCACGTGCTCTCCCTGCTCTTCGAGTGCACGCTGCTGGGCTACCCGGGCTGGCACTGGACGGTGACGCTCGCCCGGGTGGATGTCGACGCGGACCCCGTGGTGCTCGAGGCCGAACTCCTGCCGGGCGAGCACGCGCTGCTCGCACCGGAATGGGTGCCGTGGTCCGAGCGCCTCGCGGAATACCAGGCCGCCCAGGAAGCGGCGCGGGCTGCGGAAGGCGGCGAGGGCGAGGCATCAGACGAAGTCGACGGCGACGACGAATCGGACGTTCTCGACGAAGACGACGACTCCGACGACCTCGATGACGACACGGACCTCGGCCGCGACTTCGACGGCATCGACATCGACCTGCACGATGAACCGTCCGCCGACGGCGAGGCAGACTCCGGCGAGGACGACACCGACGACGAGGACGAAGCGGAAGACGACATCGACGTCGTCGCCGAGGAGATCACAGAGGCCGAGGCAGCATCGCTCGAGGCGGCCGAGTCAGCCGAGTCGACAGGGGACGCCGAAGACTGACGCGGCAGGGCGCGCAGGATTCAGCCCTTGCTGCCGCGCGTCGCCCTCGATCGCCTGACCTGCGCGTAGCAGAGCCCGACGACGCCGAGGGCGATGCCGACCAACGTCATCCAGACGACCCAGCCGAAGCCGTCGCGCGACAGCGGTGACCAGAACGCCACGGCGACGACGGCGCCGACCACCCAGAGAGCCGTCCCCGCGCCGATCGCCGTGCGATCGTCGGTCTTCATCGGGAGCGGATCGGGCAGCCGTTCGCTGTCCTTCAGCCACAGTCGCACGGACGAGCCCCCGTTCAGCCGATGTGCTCGACCACGTAGTCGATGCAGCGGATGAGTTGACGAACGTCGTCGGGCTCGACCGCGGTGAAGGTCGCGACGCGCAGCTGGTTGCGGCCGAGTTTGCGGTAGGGCTCCGTGTCGACGACGCCGTTCTCGCGGAGGACCGAGGCGATGCGCGCGGCATCCACGTCGTCGAAGTCGATCGTGACGACGACCTGCGAGCGATGCTCCGGGTTCTCGACGAAGGGATGCGCGAAGTCGACGGACGCCGCCCAGTCGTAGAGGGCGCCGGACGATTCCGCCGTGCGAGCCGCGGCCCAGGCGAGTCCGCCGTTGTCGTTGATCCAGCCGATCTGCGAGTCGAGCATGACCAGCGTCGCGAGGGCGGGGGTGTTGAGCGTCTGGTTGAGTCGCGAGTTGTCCACGGCCTGCTTCAGGCTCAGGAAGTCGGGGATGTAGCGACCGGATGCCGCCACCTTCTCGACCCGTTCCAGCGCGGCGGGCGAGAACAGCGCCAGCCACAGTCCGCCGTCCGAGGCGAAGTTCTTCTGCGGGGCGAAGTAGTAGACGTCGGCCTGCGATGCGTCGAAGTCGATGCCACCCGCCGCGCTCGTCGCGTCGATGACCGTGAGAGCGCCGTCGTCGCCGTGCACGCGGCTGATCGGGGCCATGACGCCGGTCGAGGTCTCGTTGTGCGGCCAGGCGTAGACATCCACACCCTCGATGGGCTCGGGGGGTGCTGCGCGAGCCGACGGATGCCTCGATGACGCTCGGGGCCTGCAGCCATGGGGCGGAGGCGGCCTTCGCGAACTTCTGGCTGAACTCGCCGTAGACGAGGTTCTGCGACCGGTTCTCGATGAGGCCGAACGCCGCGGCATCCCAGAACGCCGTGGACCCGCCGTTGCCCACGATCACTTCGTAGCCGTCCGGCACGCGGAACAGGGTGCCGAGGCCCTCGCGAACGCGGCCGACGAGGCTGCGCACGGGTGCCTGGCGGTGAGAGGTGCCGAGCAGCGTCGCGCCGGCCGCGGACAGTGCGTCGACCTGCGCGGCGCGCACCCGGGAGGGGCCGCTGCCGAAGCGGCCGTCTGCGGGCAGAAGGGACTCGGGAATCGCGATCGCAGGCATGGTGTTGAGTTTACCGGCGCGTGTGCGCGCTCCAAGCCGTCGCGTCAACGCCGGTAGGCTGGAGGATGCGCAATCTGCGCGTGCAGCCGAGCGATATGCAAGGGGATGCGATGACCGACCTCGTCGACACGACCGAGATGTATCTGCGCACGATCCTCGATCTCGAAGAGGAGAACATCGTGCCGCTGAGGGCGCGCATTTCGGAACGGCTCGGCCACTCAGGTCCCACGGTCTCGCAGACCATCGCCCGCATGGAGCGCGATGGACTGGTGGTGGTCTCCGACGACCGTCATCTCGTGCTCACCGCCGAGGGACGTCGCCGTGCCGTTCACGTGATGCGCAAGCATCGTCTCGCAGAGCGCCTGCTCTCCGACGTCATCGGCCTCGAGTGGGAGTACGTGCACGAAGAGGCATGCCGCTGGGAGCATGTGATGAGCGAGCAGGTCGAGCACAAGATCCTCGACATCCTCGGCCACCCCACCGAGACGCCGTACGGCACGCCCATCCCGCGCATTGAAGACGAGGGCGTCGACCTTCATCGTGTGTTCCTCGACGGCGTGCGCAGCACGGTGGATGTCACGGCCGACACCGACGCGCCGGTCACGGCCACCGTGCGCCGGCTCGGCGAACCCGTGCAGTTCGAGCCGGAGCTGCTCGCCCAGCTGAGGCAGGCGGGGATCTTCCCCGGTTCGACGGGACGCTTCACGCGCGCTGGCTCGTACGTGGCCGTGCAGATCGACGGCTACGACGACGCCCTGGAACTGCCGAACGAGGTCGCGAGCCACATTTTCGTCGCCGCGTGAATCGCGAACTCGACGAAATCGATGTGACAAAGCGATAACGGTCCCGTATTCTCGTACGGGTCCACAGACTGGAACTCCGGTCGACGGTCCGGCTCAAGACGCTCCCGCAGCCCGTCTCTTGAGCATGTGAAGCCGAACTCGCAAGAGATCTCGGACGGGGTGGCTACCTAGTGCCAGCGGAGCGCCGGAGGTTCACACCTTGGCAGCATTAGGTACAGGTGGTCTGCCCGAAGACCACGACCCGAGTACTTCCAGCAAGGCGAACGATTCACTGAGCGAGACGACCGCGACGTCGCGACGCAGCCTCAGGAACGTCGAGCGTGCCGCGACCCATCGGGTCGGTCCGACGGTCACCGCCACCACTCGATCCGTCGCCACCCGTTCCGCCGGTGCGGAAAGCACGGCGAAGCCCGCACCGCGCAAGCGGCGCCTGCGCCCACTCGCGAACCTCGCGGTCATGGCCATCGCCGGTGGCCTCGTGGCCACCATCGCCATTCCCGCCTACGCCTTCAACCCGGCGACGACCAATCAGGCGAAGTTCGGCACGACAGCGCTGGACAGCCTCAAGAAGGCGAACTCGCAGTCCGTGTCGGTGTCCGGCGCGATCGACGGACCCGCGGCATCCGGAGACACGTTCACCGCGACCACGGAGCAGCAGCTCGCCGACAAGAAGGCGGAGGCCGAGCGGGCCGCCGCCGCGGCCCAGATGGAGGCCTACGCATCGTCGTACGACGGCCCCAGCGCCGCCGACTATCTGGCGAACCCGCCGTACCCGAACTTCAGCCTCGCCCAGGTTTTCTCGGTGGCGCAGAAGTACATCGGCACGCCGTACGTGTACGGCGGTGACACGCCGGCCGGGTTCGACTGCTCGGGCTACGTCATGTTCGTGTACGCCCAGTTCGGCATCTCGCTGCCGCACTCGGCCTCTGCGCAGGGCGCCATGGGCACCCGCATCTCGATTCAGGATGCCCAGCCCGGCGACGTCGTGATCATGCTCGGCGGAGCGCACGACGGCTTCTATGCGGGCAACGGCAACATCCTGGACGCACCCGATGTGGGCCGCACGATCTCGGAGCGGCCGATCTGGACCGACGACTACTACATCGTGCGATTCGGGATCTGACCCGAGTCGATCGTCTCTCGCGCATTCGGTGACGAGGCGATGAACGTCTCGTGGCCGCAGGCCAGCGATCGGCGTGCCACAAGGGCGTGGCACGCCGATCCTGCGTTACCCTGATGCCCTGACCACGTTCGTTCGCATCGCACTTTCTGGAGGTCCCCGAGTGGGCACCGTGCGGCATCACAGCCACCATTTCCACCACCACTGTGTGTGGAAGCACTAGGCGCCGTCGTCCTGACGGCGCCTTTTTTGTTGTCTGTGAGCCGCGTGGCTCCGGTGAGACGACGCGCACGAACACGAGAGCCCGGGAAAGCCGTCCCGGTTGATCGAAAGGATGCCGATGCGCACACTGGTGCTGAACGCGGGATACGAGCCCCTCGCCGTCGTGAGCTTCAAACGAGCGATCGCGCTCGTTCTGAGCTCGAAGGCGACCGTCATCGAGGTGGATGTCGAGCATCCGGTGTGGGCGGTCAACGCCGTCTTCGATCGGCCGTCGGTGATCGTGCTCACCCGCTATGTGCACCTGCCGCACGGGCGCGCCGTTCCGGTCTCGCGACGGGGCGTGCTGCGTCGCGACGGCCATCACTGCGCGTACTGCGGCAAGTCGGCCACCACGATCGACCACGTGCTGCCGAAGTCGCGCGGGGGAGCGGATTCGTGGGACAACCTCGTGGCGTGCTGCCTGCGCTGCAACAACGTGAAGGGCGACCGCACCGCCGTCGAGATGGGCTGGAACCTGACCGTCGTTCCCCGCATGCCGCACGACCCCGCGTGGATGGTGCGGGGCGTGGAGCATGCGCTGCCGGAGTGGCAGGGGTATCTGGCGCCGGCGGCCTGAGGGCTGCCCGGCGTCGCAGTGTCGGTGCGACCCCGACGGTCAGTCACGTCGATTCAGCCCGCTAAGCTTGACGAGCCAGCCTCTGTAGCTCAATGGAAGAGCAGTTCCGTCCTAAGGAAACGGTTGGGGGTTCGAGTCCCTCCAGGGGCACCGTGTGATGAGTCGCAACATCGGTGACGTCTTCGAACTCAGAGCAGGGCTGCGACCTTTTCGGCGGTCTCCTTCGCTGAGCCCGGGTTCTGGCCGGTGACGAGCCTGCCGTCGACGACGGCGTAGGAGACGAAAGGCAGCTTCGCCTTCTCGTAGAGAGCCCCGCGCTTCGTCATCTCCTCTTCGGCGTTGTAGGGCACGAGCTTGTCCACGCGTGCGAGCACCTCCTCCTGCCAGGCGAACCCGGTGAGCTTCTTGCCCTCGACGAGCAGCGTCCCGTCGGAGAGGCGGGTGTTGAGCAGCGCGCAATAGCCGTGGCAGACGGAGGAGACGACGCCTCCGCGCTCCCAGATCTCGCGCGTGATGCGCTGAAGTCCCTCGTTGTCGGGGAAGTCGAACATGACCGCGTGGCCGCCGGTGAAATAGATGGCGTCGTAGTCGGCCGAGTCGACGTCGTCCGGGCCGAGCGTCGTCTCGAGCAGCGTCATGCGCTGTGGATCGTTGCGCCATGCCTTGGCGTTCCTGTCGTAGCTGGGGAACTTCAGCGACCGAGGCTCTAAGGGGGATGCGCCGCCCGCCGGGCTGACGATTGCCTGCTCGAAGCCTCGTTCCTCGAACACCTCCCACGCGTGGCTGAGTTCGGACAGCCACAGGCCGGTCGGATGCTGGGCCGGGTCGTCGTAGTGGCCGACGTTCGTGACGACGTGCAGGACGCGGGTCATGTGGATTCTCCTTGGTTCAGGGCGAGGATGGTGATGATGGCCGCGCGGACGCGCATCTCGACCTCGTCGGTGGGCTCGGGGCGCAGCTTGCCGTCCAGGTGCAGGAACGCCAGCCCATGGGCGAGGCTCCACAGCGCCAGAGACAGGGCCCGCCCGTCAGCGGTCGGGAACAGGTGTGCGACGACATCGCCCAGCAGGGCGTGGAGCTGCCCGGAGGCCCGCACCCTCTCGCTGTCTGCGTCGTCGCATTCGTTGCCGAACATCAGATGAAACAGCGCCGGTCGGCGCAGAGCGAAGTCCACGTATGCGACGGCGAGAGCGCCCAGCGTCTCCTGTGGTGATGCCGACGCGGGAAGCTGCTCGAGCGCGGCCGCGAGATCGGCGTGCAGATCGTCGAACCCCCGGACGGCGAGCGCCGAGTCGAGCGCGTCACGGTCGGCGAAGTGCCGGTACGGGGCGGCGGGCGACACGCCGGCACGGCGGGCGACGGCACGCATCGAGGGCGTTTCGCCTGCCTCGAGGCTCTCGATCGCCGCGGCGAGCAGTGCTGCGCGCAGGTCGCCGTGGTGGTAGGCCTTCTCGGTTGTCGGCATGGCTACCGTTCTCCGCCGTCGGCGATTCGCTCCAATGTATGCAGTGCTAACATAGCGCAACGGTGAGAGGAAAGCACTATGCAGACGGTCCTGGGGGCGGGCGGGCAGATCGCGACGGAATTGGCGCGCGAGCTAGCCAGTGCGTACAGCATCGAGCTGCGACTGGTCAGCCGCAATCCGCGGAAAGTGAACGAGACCGACTCGGTGGCGAAGGCTGACCTGCTCGATGCCGCGCAGACGACCGCTGCGGTCGCGGGCAGCGATGTCGTGTACTTCACGGCGGGGCTTCCGGCGAACACCGCGGCCTGGGAGGCACAGTTCCCGACGATGCTCCGAAACGCCCTGGATGCCGCTCGGCACGCAGATGCGGCGTTCGCGTACTTCGACAACACATACATGTACCCCCAGGACGACCGCGTCCAGACCGAGGACACCTCGTTCGCGCCGATAGGGCCGAAGGGCCGAGTTCGTGGGGAGATGGCGTCGATGGTGCTCGAGGAGATGTCCCGTGGGGACATCCCGGCGCTCATTGCCCGTGCGCCCGAGTTCTACGGCCCGGGCAGAACCCAGAGCTTCACGAACGCCCTCATCCTCGAGCGGCTCCAGGCGGGCAAGAGGCCCCTCGTGCCCGTCCGCGACGACGCACGGCGCACCCTCATCTGGACCCCCGACGCAAGCCGCGGGCTTGCCCTCCTCGGCAACACCCCGGACGCCTACGGGCAGACCTGGCACCTTCCCGTCGCCGCGGAGCATCCGACCTATCGCAGGTTCGTCACCGCAGCGGCCGAAGCGTTCGGGCGCGAACCCGGCTACACGGTGTTGCCGAAGTGGGTCCTGGGCGCGGCCGCCGTGGTGTCGCCTCTGGTGCGTGAGATGAGAGAGCTCCTGCCCCGGTACCAACACGACAACCTCTTCGACTCCACCAAGTTCGCCACGCGGTTCCCCGATTTCGCCGTGACGGGCCATCACGACGGGCTCGAGATCATCGCCCGATCTCGATAGCGAGTGAGATCGGCGTTCCCACGGTCGCCCCGCCTCAGTGCGCAAGCGCGCGAGGACGTGCGCCGTCGACCGCGGAACGGATAGTCTCGCTGAGTCTGCGCGGTTCGGCGCACCGGCATCCCCGGTCCCGAGGCCTGTTCGGCGCAGTGTCGAAGGAGCCCGTGCCGTCGTGACGACATTCTGGAGAGCACGATCGGCGCGCCGTCGTGCCTTACTGGTCGCCATCGGTGCCGCGGTGTTCACCCTCGCCATGCTGCTGTCTCTGGCGGCGGGAGTGACGCAGCGCGGGGCATCCGCCCAGGTGCGGCACGCGTTCGAAAGCGTCGGACCGTCGCACCGCTCTCTGACTCTGACCGTCACCGATGAGCAGCTGACGGCGCGTGACGAAGCCTCAGTGCGCAAGGCGATCGCGGATGCCTTCGGCGACGCCCCCGTCGACGTGCGGCACACGAGATCCGCCGGCACGTCCTCCGGCAACGGCACCGAGCGGTGGATCGTGACACCGCGCATCGGCGACGTGACGCCTGCAGACCTCGCTGCGCTGGAACACGGCTTCACGGTGCTTCCCGGCCGCGCGAGCTCGGCGCTCGCCGACGTGGGGGGCGCCTCAGCGAGCGGGGGTGCCGCGGCGACGACCGCGAGCATCCAACAGTCGCTGCGCACGGTGGAGACGACGAGCGTCGTGCCGCTCGGTGTGATCGGCGTCGCGGGTGCGATCGCGGCGGCGATGCTCGGTCGCTTGATGATCGTCGCCCGCCGGGAGGAGGACCGCCTGCTGCGCTCGCGGGGCGCGTCGAGCGCCCTGCTCGTCGGTCGTGCAGCCGCCGAGGCCGTGTGGATCGCCGTGCCGGCGGTGGTCCTCGCGGCGGTGGTGGCCCAGGTCGTGCTGTGGCTGCTGTACGGCGCGCCGGAGAGCGTCGCCGAGGTCGCCGTCGCACCGCTCGCCGCGCTGGTCATCGCCGTCGCGGCGATGACGGCGGTGAGCGTGCCCGCGGCGTTCCGGTCGTTGGGCGATGACGGAGGAACGACGCGACGCTCCGGGGCAGGCACGGCGGCAGGTCTGACGGCGCTGCTCCTGGTCTTCGCCGCACTGTGCACGTGGCGCTTCGTCACGGCGGGCAGTGCCGCCGCCGTGATCCGCGACCCGCTCGCCATCGTGGCGCCCGCCCTCGTGCTCTGCGCGCTCGCGGTGCTCGGCACCGTGCTCTTCGCGCCCATCGCCAGAACGCTCGAGCTTCCGCTCGCTCGGGGCCGCGGGCTCCGGCTCGCGCTCGCCGCTCGGCTCACCGCCCGTAACACCGCAGTGCTCGCCGCACCGATCATGCTCGTCGCGCTCGCCGTGGCCGTAGGCACCCTCGCCTCGGGAACGACGTCGACCTCGAGCACGTTTCTCGACGACTCTGCACGAGCCGTCAACGGCGGCGCCGCTCGGCTCCTGTTCGCCGGCGACACGATGCTGGCCAGCGACGCCGACCTGCTCCCGGAGCGGCTTCGCAGCGACTCCCTCTCCGACGATCCCGGAGTGACCGCCGTGCTGCGCACGAACGGCTCGATCGGTCAGGTGAGCGCGGATGTTCTGGGTGTGCGCGCCGCCGAACTCAGCACGCTCGTGCCCGTCGGCCGGTCGATCTTCGACGCCGCAGGGGTGACTGCCGCTCTTGAGCCGAACGGCGGGCCCATTCCGGGGCCGGTCATTCCGAAGGGAGAGAAGACCTTGCAGGCGCGCATCGTGTCCTCGGGAACGTGGGCGGCGGGCACAGATGAGACGGGCGCGAGCGCGGAGGCCGCACCCGCCGAGACGCCCACGGCATCGGTCACGCTGTGGCTCGTCGACGCCGCGGGAGACGTCGCCCCGCTCACGCTTCCCACCGTACCGATAGGACGCACCGGCACGGTCTCTGCCAGGCTGCCGAGCGGCGGCCCGTGGACGATCGCGGCCACCGACGTCGACGTCGTCTCCGCGGTGCCGGCAGCGGGCCTGAAGGTCGACGTCGACCGGCTCGAGGCGGGTGGGGCATCGCTCTCCGACACGGCGCAATGGAGCGTGCAGCAGCAGGTGTTCGACACGACGGGTGCGTCGGCTGCCGTGAGCGGCATGGGCGTGCGGCTCGCCTCCGTGGCGCCCGGGGTCGCCGGCGGCACCCAGGTGCGCGTGATGCCGCGGGGATCGACGACCGTGCCCGTCGCGGTGAGCGGCGCTCTGGCGGCACAGGCGGGCTCCGGTGTCGGTGCGTCGACGGCCGTCACGGGATCCATCGCCGGCTTCCAGGCGAAGGTGGTGCGGGTCATCCCGCTCGTGCCCGGCACCACGGGCACGCCGGCGATGCTCGCCGATCTGCCGACGCTCGTGCGCGGCTACCTCGCCACGTCACCGCAACTTCCCAACCTGCTCGAGGCGTGGACGACGGATGCCCGCGGGGCCGCCGCGTACACCGGCGCGCGGAAGGCGACCGTCCAGCTGCCGTCCACCTCGATCGAGGCGGGCTTCGTCGCGCTCGGCGCGACGGCGCTGTGGCTCGGCGCTGCAGGAGCCGCCGTCTTCGCACTCGTCGCGGTCGGAGCCACGATCGCCACGCTGCAGCGTCGGCGGCGTGACGAGACGCACGTGCTTCGGCAGCTGGGCGTGCGTGCGCGGGATCAGGCGCGCATCCGCGTCACCGAGCCGGCGTCGGCGACCGTGTTCGCCGTGCTGGCCGGGGCGGCGGCGGGGCTGATCGCCGCTGCGCTCATCGCGCCCTCGCTGGCCAGGGCGAGCGCGCCCTCCGCGCCCGGCGTGCTCACCGTGGTGCTCACGCTCGACCCGCTCGGCCTCGTCGTCGTGCCGATCGCGATCGTCGTCGTCGCTGCGCTGCTTCTCATCGGGCAGTTCCGAGCCACGCTGGCCGACGCGTCGGGGAGCGCGCGATGAACCGGCTGCGGCGGCGCTCCCTCGCGGACCAGGCGGGGCGACTCACGGTGCTCGGCCTGCTCGTGGCGGTGCTCACGATGGTCGCCGTCGGCGCACCGAGACTGAGCGAGGGGATGCTCGACTCGTCGCTGCGCGACACGGTGACGGTATCCTCGCCCTCGGCCCGCGACCTCATCGCCTCGGTCGAGGCCGACCACGAGACGGGCCCCTATGTGACCAGCGGCTTCACCGTCGAGCCGACCTGGAACGCCATGCCCGACGCGCTCGCGACGACGCGGGCGTCGATGCCCTCCGCGTTGCGGGAGGCGACGACTCCGGGCCGCTACGCGGGCGTCGCCGGGCCGGCGGGCAGCGAGGGCACGGCCGGGATGCCTGGCTTCGGCCTCGGGCCGGCCAAGGGCTCTCCCGGCGGCATCGAGGTGATGCAGCTCGAGGCGTATCCGCAGCTGCAGAAGGACGCGACGCTGGTGTCGGGGCACTGGCCCCGCGCGTGGGTCGCAGGCACTCCGATCCCCACCGTCCTGACCGTGGCCACGGCGAAGCGGCTCGGCTGGCGGGTGGGGGAGTCCCGCTCCCTTTCTATCAACGGCGACTGCGGCGCATCCAGGCACACCGTCGGGTATTGCGTGCTGCAGCTGGTCGGAACGATCGAACCGAAGCAGACCGACAGTGGCTTCTGGCAGCTCAAGCCGATCAGGACGAAGACCGAGTTCACCTACAACTCCGGCGGCAACCCGGTCTACGGCTCGGTCGGCTGGGTGGCGGCGGCGGGCTGGACGACGCTCGCGCCCCGCATCGGCGGTGTCGACGTCACCGCTTGGTACAACGTGGACGGCTCGCGGGTCTCCCTCGCCGGACTGCAGGCGCTGCAGGACGGTCTGACCTCGTTCCTCGCCAACCCGCGCGTGGTCGAGGACGGCACCGACGACGCTCACGTGCTGCAGTTCGCGAGCCTGCTGCCGAACATCCTGCAGTCGTTCCAGGCGACCAGGCAGTCCTCCGCCGCGATCATGGCGCTGGCGGCCGTCGCCGCGCTCGGCGTCGGACTGCTCGTGCTGCTCACGACCGTCAGCCTGCTCGTTCGCACCAGACGGCCGGTGCGCGAGCTGATGCGGGTGCGGGGGGCGACGGTCGCCGGGCTCGCGGCCGGCTCGGCGGGGGAGCTCGCCTGGGCCGTCCTGCCTGGCGCTGTGGTCGGGGCGGCGGCGGGCATCCTGCTCGCCGTCCGACCTCCCGGAAGCACACCGGTCGGCGTGCGCGAGGTGGTCACGCTGCTGGTCTGCGTGTTGGCTCCGATCGTCGCGGCCGCATTGTTCGTGCTCATCGGCGAGGGCCTGTCCGACGGCGTCAGAGCGGCGACCGCCCGGCAGCGCTGGATCGGCGAGGTGTTCCTCGTGGTGCTCGCTGCCGCCGCGTTCGTCACGGTGACGGGCGAAGCGGCCTCGGAGGCGCAGGCATCGGGCAACCCCGATCCGTTGAGCGTGGCTCTCGTGCTGTTGGCGGGGCTCGCGGGCGCGGTCATCGTGCTGCGCGGCTATCCGCTGCTGCTGCGGGGGGTGGGGCGGATGCTTCGCGGCCGCGGCCGGGCAGCAGCGTTCGTCGGGGTGCTGGAGGCGACGCGCAGCTCCGGCGTCGCCTGGCTCGTCACCGCAGCCCTGACCGCGACAGCGGCCGGCGTGCTGATCATGGTGATGGAGACCAGTGTCGGCACGGCCGCGACCCATGCCGGCGGCGGAACCGGTCCCGCAGTGCTCGTTCCGGGCCTCGTCGCGTACGTGGTCGCCGGGATCGTGCTCTGCTCGCTGTTCTCCGCGGCCGCCTTCGCCGTGTCCTCCGTCGCGGGCACGGTAGCCCGTCGACGTCGCGGCGGAATTCTGCATGTGCTCGGCTTCTCGCGCTCCCAGTCGACAAGGGTGTCGGCGTGGGGCGTCGTGCCAGCCGTCGTCATCAGCGTCGCGGTCGGTGTGGCGATCGGCCTGCTCTGCGGGATGCCCGTCGTCGGCGCGTTCCCGCCGCTGCCGGTGAGCAGCGGCCCGGGCAGCTCCGGCGGCACGATGACGATCTCGATGGCGGTCTCCTGGCCGCTGGTCTGGGTGGTGGGCTGCGGCATCCTGGTGCTCGCGCTCGCCGTGTGCTTCATCGCGATCGGTGCGGACTCCCGCGCCATCGCACGAGAATCGAGGAGGTCCTCGTGAATCCGCAACCCACGGCTGTCGCGGAGGCGCAGCCGCAACCGCAGAGAGACTCGGCCATCGCGTGCCGTGGCCTCGTGCGCATCTACGCGGCGAAGGGCATCGAGGTGCAGGCGCTGCAGGGACTCGACCTCGACATCGCGTCGGGCGAACTCGTGGCCATCGTCGGGGCGTCGGGGTCGGGCAAGTCGACCTTGCTGGGCATCCTCTCGGCCCACGACCGACCGACGGCGGGAACGGCCGTGGTCGCTGGGATGCCCGTGCAGGCGCTGACCCGCGCGCAGCGGCTGCACTACCGGCGCCGGGTGGTGGGCTTCGTGTGGCAGAACACCGAGCGCAACCTGGTGCCCTACCTGAGCATCGAAGACAACCTGACGCTCGCGAGGTCGCTGGGCTCGGGCCGTCGTCCTGCCGGCGCCCGATCGACCACGGCGGCCCAGCTCGTCGAGCTGATGGGAATCGGGGATGTGCTGGGCCGGCTGCCAGGGGAGATCTCCGGCGGGCAGCGGCAACGCGCCGCCATCGCGGTGGGACTGGTCAACGAGCCCGAGGTGCTGCTGGCAGACGAGCCGACCGGTGAGCTCGACGACGCGACCAGCGCTGAGGTGCTGGAGATGATGCGGCTGGTGAATCACGAGCTCGGCACGACGACGCTCATCGTCACGCACGACGCGACCGTGTCTGAGCATGTGGGGCGGACCATCCAGATTCGCGACGGCCGCATCTCGAGCGAGGTGTTCCGCGATCACCACGACATCCTGAGCGGCAGTGGGGTGCACCGGGAGTTCACGGTCGTCGACTCCGTGGGGCGCATGCAGCTGCCGACGGAGTACCTCGCGGCGCTGCAGATCCGCGATCGTGCACGGCTCGAGCTGCTGGAAGACCACGTCGGTGTGTTCCCTGAGACGCCGCGGCAGCCCGCGCCGACGGCGGAGGGACGGCCGGAGCCCCGGCAGAAGCCGGAGCCGAAGGAGGGTGACGATGACTGACGCGGAGGCGGAGGGTTTCGAGACGCGCGCTTCGCGTGCTCCTCAACCGGTGGGAGAGACGCGCGCTTCGGGTCCGGCGGGAGAGGCGTCCGTGATCCAGGCGCGCGGCCTGACACGACGATTCGTCAGCGGCGGCGAGACCGTCGAGGCGTGCCGCCAGATCGACCTCGACGTGCTGCCGGGCGAATTCGTCGTGATCCGCGGCCGTTCGGGAGCGGGAAAGACCACGCTGCTCTCCCTGATCTCCGGTCTCACCCGACCCTCCGAAGGCTCGGTGCGTGTGCTCGACGTGGACGTCGAGGCGTCGACAGAAGCGCGCCTCGTCGACCTGCGTCGCACGGAGCTTTCCGTGATCCCGCAGGAGTTCGGCCTGCTCGACGCGCTGACCGCAGCCGAGAATGTGGAGGTGCCATTGCGCCTCGACGAGGCGGATGCCCGCACCCGCGACGCGGCCGTCACCGCCGCGCTCGAGGCGGTCGGCCTCGGCAAGCACACCAGGCAGCGTCCGCCGGAGCTCTCGGGTGGCCAGCAGCAGCGGGTCGCCGTGGCGCGCGCGCTCGTACGTCCGGGAAGGCTCTTGCTCGCGGACGAGCCGACGGGATCGCTCGACTCGGCGACGGCATCCGTCATCACCGACGTGCTGCACGACCTGGCACGATCGCGCGGCGTCGCGGTGCTGGTGACGACGCACGACCCGGTCGTGGTGGCGAAGGCCGACCGCGTGCTGCAGATGCACGACGGGCACGTCACCGCGGCGTGAGCGCTCCTGCGTTTCGCGGCGAGCACGTCGGGCGTGTAAGAAGAAGTCGTGAAGTCTGAGGATGCCTCTATCCCCGCACACCTGGTGGGGAGACCGAGTCTGCTGCGATCCTTCAACGATCGCATGATGCTCGGACTGCTCTTCGATCGTGGTCGGCTCTCGAAGGCCGAGCTGGGCGCCGCGAGCAGACTGTCGAAGCCGACGGTCGGGCAGAGCCTCGCCCGGTTGGCCGAACTCGGCCTGGTCCGGGTCAGTGGATCGCGGACGGGACGTCCCGGTCCGGCGGCAGCCGTCTTCGAGATCGACCCCTCCGTGGGTTCGGTCGTGGTCGTCGACGTCGGAGACGACGACGTGCGCGGGATCGCCGTGACGACGGGTGGCATCTCCACGCCCGAGGTGCGCGTCCATCCGGGCGGGCGCGACGTGGTCGCTGTGCTGAAGGAGATCTACGGCCCGCTGACCCGCGACCTGCCTCTGGCCGACGGTGCGGAACACGTGATGGTCGTCGCGGTGTCTGGTGCATACGATCCTCGTGCCGACCTCGTGCACGAAAGCGGGCACCTCTCCTCGAGGATCAAAGGCCTTGATCGTCCAGGACTGCTCCGGCGGCTCCGCCACGAGTTCGGGTCGGGGGTCGCGGTGGAGAACGACGTCAACCTCGTCGCGCTCGCCGAACACGCGGAGGGTGTGGCTGTCGGCGCCGCGACCACCGCTCTGTTCTGGGCGGACTACGGCGTGGGTGCTGCGGGGGTCATCGACGGCAGGATCCACCGCGGCGCGACGGGCGGTGCGGGCGAGCTCGCCTACCTGCCGGTGGCCGGAGCCACGGCGACCTCGAGCGACGACCCGAAGGGCGGCTTCCAGGTGTGGGCGGGCGGCGAGGCGGTGACCGCGCTCGGCACGATGAGCGGGCTCACGGGGACGCCCGTGCAGATGCTCGAGACCGCGGCAGCGAACGAGGATGCCCACGACGACTTCCTCACGGCGGTCGCCGAACGCTATGCGAAAGGCATCAGCGCCATGGTCGTCGTGCTCGACCCCGACATCGTCGTGCTCTCCGGCCGCTTCGCCTTCGCGGGAGGCGACGTGCTCAGCTCGCGCGTGGCCGACTGCGTGGCCGAGCAGTCGATGCGACCCGTGCCCGTTCTGCTCGGGGCGTTGAGCGAGTCCCCGGTGCTGGCGGGCGCGATGTCGCTCGCCCGACGCCTGCAGCGCAGCGCGCTCCTCGATCGCGTGGATGCGCCCGTGTGAGCGAGTCGAGGCGGAGTCCTAAGCGTTCACCGGCACCCGAGCCGATGCCGCGCCCCGGTGCCCAGCACCGTCAGCGGCTCTGACTACGGCCCGGCAGGGGCGACGGCACTGAGGCACGCCACCCGCGCGAATAAAGAGCAGGGGGATGCGTTTAATGACTTACCCTTGATGGGTGACGACGACCGACCTGCGTCACGATCCGCAGCAGCGCGATCTGGCCACCCGTGACGACGTGATCACTCTTGTGACCACGTTCTACACGCGCGCCTTCGACGATCCGCTGCTCGGCCCGATCTTCACCGACGTCGCGCACATGGACCTCGACCACCACCTGCCGATCATGGCCGACTTCTGGCAGACCGCGCTCTTCAACGCGGGGCTGTATCACCGCAACGCGCTGCAGCTGCACTACGTGCTGCACGCGCGGCATCCGCTGGACGCGCGCCACTTCGAACGCTGGCTCGAGTTGTGGACCGCGACGGTCGACGACCTCTACGCGGGCGAGGCCGCCGACCGGGCCAAAGAACAGGCGCGGCTCATCGCAGGATCGATCCAGCGCAGGCTGCAAGGGCGCTCCGGCAGCCGATTCGAGTCGATCGGACAGCGCGGTGCACCGCCGCATGAGATGGTGCAGGGATGACCGAGCAGCCCATCGCCTCCGCGGAGGCCGCCGCACTGCAGCCGACGGCACGTCGACGCACGCTCGACGTGCTCGCGGCGGCGCGGCATCCCCTCGACGCCCAGGCCGTGGCCACAGCGCTCGACGTGCACGTGACGACCGCGCGCTTCCACCTCGACCAGCTGGAAGCGGCGGGCCTGGTGCAACGCCGGGCGGCACGCGAGAACCGGCCGGGCCGGCCGCGCATGGTCTACGCGCTGAGCGCGAGCCTGCGTGAGGCGGATGCCAGGGAGCAGCTCATCGAGGTGCTCGCCCGTGCGCTCTCGGACTCCGTGACCGACGAGGTCGCACCGGGAAAGTCGGCTGCTGTGCACGCCGGCGAGCGCTGGGCCGACGAGATCGTCGAGGAGGAATCGGCGTCGGCGCGGTCCGTGCCCGCCGACCCCGTGGACGAGCTGGTCGGGGTTCTCGACTCCCTCGGCTTCGAGCCGGAGGTCGGCGACGGGGAGATCCTCATGCGGGCGTGCCCGTTCCGCACGGCGGCACGAGACCGTCCCGACGTGGTGTGCGCCGTGCACAGAGGCCTCATCGCGCGGATGCTCGGCGACGAGCCCGATGGGAAGGGTGCTCAGAGGCTCCACCCGTTCGTGGAGCCGGAGCTCTGCGTGGTGACGCTGCCCGGGCGAGCGTGAGGGCTGCGCGAGCCTGGGGCGCTACGCGAGGGTGAGCCCGAGCACGCCGATCCACACCAGCAGGGCGACCTTGACGACCTCGAGGGCCACGTAGAAGAAGTGCATGCTGTGGCGGGGCATCCGGTCGGCGGTGCGGCCGTCGCGCACGCGGCGGTCCATGAGCGGTCGCAGCACGAGCGCTCCTGCCGCGAGCACGATGATCAACGCGATGGCGAGTCCGAGGGCGAGCGGGCTCATGGCCGCGCCCTGCACGGCGACGACGATGATCACTGCGATCGCGAGCACGCCCTCGATGGCGTTGAGCGTGCGGAACACGAGCCGGCCGATGCCGACGCCGATCTCCACCGTCACGCCGGGGGCGCGGAACTTGATCGGCGCCTCGAGGAACGAGATGCCGAGCACGAGTCCGAGCCAGACGAACGAGATGGCGATCTGCATCGCGAGTGCGGGAGTCACTGCCTGCCTGCCTTACATGAGCAAACGACGTGGCGCCGCCGTCGTGCGGTGTGCACCCGTCGTCATTAAACGGAGTAGATTCCTTTTTATCAGATGCAGTGCGCGACGGCGGCGTCGGTGCGCCTCGCGCAACGCCGATGATGCCGGGCGCCGCTCGCCCTCTCTCCTTCAGCGTCGAACGGCTACCCGAGCCCTTCGACGGGCGAGCGGCGCTCTCGACCTGAAACCGCGTGTGCTGGGATGGAGACCGTGAACGAACTGACCGCGATGCTCGGCATCGACACGCCCATCGTGCTCGCGCCGTTCGGCGGGCTCTCCTCGGTCGAACTGACTGCTACGGTCAGCGAGCGCGGCGGCCTCGGTTCGTACGGGCTCTACGGCTACGACGCCGAGCGCATCCGCAGCACCGTGGATGCCCTGCGTGCGGCGACCGCGCGCCCGTTCGCCGTCAACCTGTGGCTGCCGACCGGCACAGAGCGCGACCCGAGCGATGCGGAGTACGCCAGGGCTCTCGAGGCGACGGGTCCGCTGTTCGCCGAGGTCGGCATCGAGCCGCCCACGCGACCCGAGCGATTTCTCCCGTCGTTCGACGAGCAGCTGCAGGCCGTGCTCGACGCACGGCCGGCGGTCCTGAGCGTGGTGTTCGGTGTGCCGGATGCCGCGGTGGTGCAAGCGGCGCACGAGCGCGGCATCCGCGTGGTCGGCACCGCCACCACGGTCGATGAGGCACGCGTGCTCGCCGAGGGAGGCGTGGACGCGGTCGTCGCGACCGGCGCAGAGGCCGCAGGCCACCGGGTCTCGTTCCTCGAACCGGCCGATCACTCCCTCGTCGGCACGTTCGCGCTCGTTCCCCAGGTGCGCGACGTCGTCGACATCCCCGTGATCGCGGCCGGCGGTGTGGCCGACCGTCGTGGGGTCGCCGCAGCGCTCGCGCTCGGAGCCGACGGTGTTCAGGTGGGCACCGCCTTCTTGCGCACCAGGCAGTCGGCGGCGAACGACGCGCATCGCGCGGCCATCGCCGAGACCCCCGCGCATCGCAGCGTGCTCACCAGGGCGATGAGCGGTCGGCTGGCCAGAGGAGCCTCGAATCGAGCGATCGAGACGCTCGAACGCGCGGATGCCATCGCGCCGTTCCCCGCGCAGAACTGGCTCACCGGGCGGTTCCGTGCGGCGGCGGGCGCGCAGGGCAAGGGCGAGCTGCAGTCGCTGTGGCTCGGGCAGGCCAGCAGGCTGGCGCTGCTGGACGACGCATCCGCCGTGTTCGACGAGTTGAGGGCGGGCCTCGGCTGACGGGGCGTCAGGCCGCGGGGTCGACCAAGGCGAACTGCGTGGGCCGCGCACGGGCATCCACCGGTGCACTCGACCCTCGCCAGAGTCGCACGACGCTCCAGCCGAAGAGCACGCAGAGTGCGACGTTGCGTGCTAGAAGAGCTCCCAGCGCGAGTGGTTCGGCCGCGAGCACGAACCGGTACGCCCACGGATAGAACGCCTGGGTGGCGGCGGCGATTGCCAGCGTGAGCAGCGCGGCGAACCTGAACCGGTGCGGCTGCTGCACCAACCCGTAGACGACCGGAGCGGCGAGCCACGGGATGTACTGCGGCGACAGCACCTTGTCGAAGAGCATGAACGCGAGCACCAGCGCGAGAGCGAGCACCGGAAGAGCGCGTTCGTCGCGGCGGAACGCGGCACGCGTGCCGAGCGCCGCAACCCCGATGATCGTGATGAGCAGCACGGGAGTCATCATGGATGCCGCGATGTGGCTGCCGTCGCCGGTCACCTGGAACGTGTTCAGGGTCTTGTCGTAGAAGATGCGCGCGCCGCCCAGATGGAAGACGGCCGCCCACATCCAGACGGTCGACACGGGCGCCTCCACCTGCAGCCCTCGTGAGTCTTGTGTGCCGATGAAGCTGAAGAGCCGCCCGCCTGCTCCGAGCAGCACGGGCATGGCGACGATGGCAGCGGAGGTCGTGAGGGCGACGATGATCGTGCGTGCGCGCGACCGCACGCATACGAGCACGGCGAGCAGCAGGGCGGCGGGCCACACCTTGATCCACGTGGCGATGGTGAGCAGTGCGACGGCCGTTCTCGGCCGGGTTGCCAGCCAGAGCAACGCGAGCATCGCGATCGGCACCGAGACCGTGTCGAGGCGGGTGAGCGCGATGGGGCCGAGAAGGGCGACGAACGCGAGCCACCACCACGCGGCATCCATGCGTCGCGCCTCGCCTCGCGCCGTCAGCGCGACGACGGCGACCGCGTCGAGTGCGGTGACCATGAGCATCCACGCGGCTCCGTAGGCGGATGCGCCAGCGAGCGCGGGCAGCAGAACGGGAACCAGTGCGCCGATCGGATAGACCCACGCGGTGTCGATGCCGACGACGCCGTGCCCGTGAATGGCATGCATTGCCCAGGGGAGATAGACCCTGTGCACGTCGCCGAGATAGAACTGGCCGAACGGCAGCACGACCGCTGCGATGCCGAGGTGCACGAGCGCGAAGGCGACCCAGACGGCTGTGCGCGACCGGCGGGCATCCTTCACCCAGGCGCTCAGGCGTGCGCGATACCGGGCCGGCGCCGAGGCCCGGAGGGGAGTCTGTGCCGGCGGGAGAGGCGGAGTCTGTGCCGCGTCGGACCGCATGCTGCGAAAGCTAAGGCGGTGGCGTCGGGATTCGCTTCGAAAGGACTGGTGCGCGCGGCGGCCGACGGGTCGCGTCGGGTCGTTCGCCCCGTGGACACGGCTCCGCGGCGCCTGTGAGGGTCTTCACCGGCGCCGCGGATTCGTCGCGTGGATCAGGCGTGCACGCCGAAGCCACCGGTCCAACTGATGTGCTCGCGCACCGCGAGCACCATCTGCAGGAATCCGACGGCCTCGAGCTCGCGAGCGCGCTTCAGCGCCCCCGCGTCGGCGACCTTCAGGCCGGCCGCGGTGAACAGCTCGACCAGCTCGGACTTCGCTGCGTCGTCGTCGCCTGCGATCACCACGGTCGTCGGCTCGCCGCCGACGGTGCCGCTGGCGAGGGTCGCGGCGAAGTTGGTGTTGAACGCCTTCACGACGTGCGCGTCCGGCAGTGTCGCCTGCAGCTGTGCGGCGGCGGAGGAATCGGCGGGCACGGTGAGCGCGTCGAATGTGGCGAAGTCGACGGGGTTGGTCAGGTCGACGACGGTCTTGCCGTCGAGCGCTGCACCGTAGGTCGTCACGACGTCATCCAGCGCCGGGTAGGGGAGGGCGAGCACGACGATGTCGCCGGTGAGCGCGTCGCCGAAGACCGCGGGGGTCGCGCCGAGCGCGGCCGCGGCATCCTGGGCCTTCGCACCGGCGCGGTCGACGATCTGCACGCTCGCGCCGCCCTTCTTCGCGAGACCCGCGATGGCTGATCCCATGTTGCCGGTGCCGATCACCGAGATGCTGGTCATGTCTGTCCTCCTGAGACGTCGGCACCCGCGTGGTTGCAGGTGCAACTATCGAGTTGCAACAGCTTGCACCTGCAACTATTCCCGCCTCGTCGCTAGGATTTTTCGTCATGACCCCGACGGTGCCCAGAATGGATGCGCTCGAGTCGCGAGCCTGGCTCGCTCTCGTGGCGACCAGCGAACTGCTGCCCGCCGCCCTCGACGCCCAGCTGCGCGCCGACGCGCAGCTCACGCACTTCGAGTTCATGGTGCTCAGTGGGCTCATGCAGGCCGAGCACGCCACCATGCGCTCGACGGACATCGCGTCCATGGTCAACTCCACGCTGCCCCGCCTGTCGAAGGTGATCGGCAAGCTCGCGGCGCGCGGCCTCGTCGAGCGCGCCGAGAACCCGAAGGACGCGCGCGTGACCGACGTGCGGCTCACGTCCGACGGGCGCAAGGTGCTGGTGCATTCTCTGCCCGGACACCTCGAGCTCGTGCACGAGCTCGTCATCGACCGGCTCGACAGGCAGCAGCTGGCGGCGCTCGCCGACATCCTCGAGCCGCTCGTCGAGCGCCTCGACCCCGCGCGCAGGATGCTCGATGTCGCGCCGCGCTGACGGCCAGGCGTCCGGCTCGGCCCTGCGACGGGCCGTCTGGCCCGCTCGGCCTCGGCCCACCCCGTCATGGAGACCGGAGTGATCGCGCTCTCGTCACGAGGACCGGGGCATTTCGCCGGTGCCCGTGCGCGTCTCCGGTCTTCAGGACGGGCGCCGGAGCCGTATCCGATGCGGGAGGCGGGGAGCTCGGCCGAACGGCCGGTCAGCCGGCGCACATGGAGAGGATGCCCGTGGGCGCCCTGCTCGGCCTGATCGCGGCACTGGGGTACGGGGCCTCCGACTTCGTGGCCGGGGTGGCCGGTCGCAAGACGCCCGTCATGCTGGTGACCGCCGTGACCCTCGCCGTGGAGTTCGTGTTCGCGGCGGTGGTGCTCGTGTTCGTGCACGGGACCGGGCCGACGCCATCGGTGCTGCTGTGGGGCGCGCTGAGCGGCATCGGGAGCGCGTTCGGAACGCTCGCCCTGTATCAGGGCTTCGCGGTCGGGGCGATGAGTGTGGTGGCGACCGTGTCCGGTGTGCTCACAGTGGTGATCCCGGCCATCGTCGGCGTGGCCATCGGCAACCGGCTGCCGGTGATCGGCGTGCTCGGGGTGGTCGCGGCGGTGGCCGCCGTCGCGCTGGTGTCGTACACCGGCAAGGGCGCAGAGGTCGATGGCGCGCAAGCGGGGGAGCGGCGCGGCGGAGCGGTGTACGGGGTGGCGGCCGGGGCATCCTTCGCCCTGCTGTTCATCGCTCTCGAGCGGGCGGGAACGTCGTCGGGCGCGTGGCCGGTGACGACGGGTCAGCTCGTGTCGTGCGTGGTCGTCGTGCCGTTCGCGGTCATCGGCTTCCGCGTCCACGGGCGGCTCACGGGCTCCGAGCTGAGGCTTCCGGCCGTCGCGGGAGTGCTGGCGGCGATCGCGGCGTTCAGCTACCTGGCCGCGACCGGCTTCGGCGAGCTCGTCGTGATCGCGGTGCTCACCTCGATGTACCCGGCCGTGACGGTGCTGCTGGCGCGCTTCGTGCTGCACGAGCGCTGGAACTGGCCGCAGCGCATCGGGCTCATGCTCTCGGCGGCCTCGGTGGTCGTGATAGCCCTCGCCTGACGCAGGCCACACGCCGCCGGCACGGCGGTGGCACGCAGACTTTAGGCTCGAGTCATGGCCGAGCAGAGATTCGCCGCATCCGTCTATTCATCGCGGCTCGAACGCGCGGCCGAGCTCGCGCGTGACTCCGGGCTCGACGCCGTCGTCGTGACGCCGGGGCCCGACTTCCAGTACCTGCTCGGATCGCGCGCCGCGACGTTCGAGCGGCTCACCGCACTGGTCGTGCCCGCGCAAGGCGAGCCGTTCGTCGTCGTGCCGCGCATGGAGCTCGCCGCCTTGCGCGCCTCGGCGGTCGGCGAGGCGGGCATCGAGCTGCGCGACTGGGTCGACGGCGACGACCCGTACGCCCTTGCGCTCACGGGACTCGGCGTCGTGCGCAGGCTCGGCGTCAGCGAGGCGACGCCCGCGCTGCACACGGTGCCGCTGGCGACCTCGGCAGACACCGCGCCCGAGCTCGCCACCCCGGTGCTGCGCCGCCTGCGCATGGTGAAGGATGCCGCCGAGATCGTCGCCCTGCGCGAGGCGGGCGCGGCGATCGACAGGGTGCACGCCCGCATGGGCGAGTGGCTGAGAGTCGGACGCACCGAGCGCGAGGTCGGCGCGGACATCGCGGCGGCCATCGTGCAAGAGGGCCACGCCGAGGCGGACTTCGTGATCGTGGCCTCCGGCCCGAACGGCGCAGACCCGCACCACGAGGTCTCCGACCGCGTGATCGCCGGCGGCGAGGCCGTGGTGGTCGACATCGGCGGACCAACGGCGCTCGGCTACAACTCCGACAGCACGCGCACCTACGCGGTGGGCGAGGTGCCCGTCGGCATCCGGGATGCCTACGCCGCGCTCGAGCGCGCACAGCAGTCGGCGGTCGACGCGGTGCGCCCCGGCGTCACTGCCGAGAGCGTGGATGCCGCCGCCCGCGACGTGCTCGCCGAGGTCGGTCTCGCAGACCGCTTCATCCACCGCACGGGACACGGCATCGGCCTCTCGGTGCACGAGGAGCCCTACATCGTCGCCGGCAACACGCTGCAGCTGGAGCCCGGAATGGCGTTCAGCATCGAGCCGGGCATCTACTTCCCTGGCGAATGGGGCGCGCGCATCGAGGACATCGTCGTCGTCACCGACGGCGGTGTGGAGCCGCTCAATCTGCGGCCGCACTCGCTCGCGCAGCTCTGAGCGGCCCGGGGGACGCTGGGCAATCCCGGACCGCGAAGAGGCACCGCTCAGTGGGAGCCGCTCAGGGAACGATCACGGTGCGCTCGTTCGGCGCATCCACGCGGCTCCAGGCCGACTCGACGTCGGCGAGCGGAACGATGCGCGGTGCGACGCCGATCGCGCCGGACTGCAGCTCGTCGACCAGGGAGGGCAGCTCGGCGACGTAGTCGTGCAGCGACACCGAGCCCTGGCCCGCGCCCAGCAGGCGGAAGTTCGTGGAGCGGAACGCCGCCGACGGCAGCTCGATCGTCGGTCCCGCCATCGACCCGATCTGCACCCAGTCCAGCGCGCGCGAGCGGTCCTGCCGTGCGGTGAGCATCGCGACGATGGCGTCGGAGGCCGGCGTGCTCCAGAGATAGTCGAGTGCGACGTCCACGTCGGACGCGACCTCCGCGAGAGCCGCAGCGGTCTCGGCTCGGTCGTCCGTGATGCGCACGACCTCGTCGGCGCCGAGTTCGAGCAGCGCGTCGAGCCGCTGCCGGTCTCTTCCTGCGCCGACGACGCGCCCGGCGCCGAGCCGTCGCGCGATCTGCACCGCGGCCGTTCCCGCGCTTCCCGTGGCGCCGAGCACCAGAACGCTCGCGCCTGGCTTCAGCTGCACGCGACGTCGCAGAGCGACCCACGATGACATCGCGGGATTCATCGATGCTGCCACCCGCGCGACATCCACCCCGTCGGGCAGCACGACGCTGCGACGAACGTCGACGACCGCGCGCTCGGCCATGGTGCCGATCACGTCATCATCGGCGACGAAGTACGCCAGTCGGCCGTCGGGAAGGCGGCCGACGCCGTCGACCCCGGGGATCGCGGGCAGTGTGCCCGAGCTCGTGTAATGGCTTCCGGATGCCCCGGACTTGACGCGCGGGTGCAGCCCGACGGCGAGCACCTCGGCCAACACCTCATGGTGACCGGTGGGTGTCGGAACCTCGAATTCGCGGTAGTGCGGCGGCTCGTCGAACGAGGTGACGACGGCGGCGTTCATGGTGGGCATCGGTACTCCTGAGGGAAACTAGTTGGTGATACGAACCAATATAGTTTGTGACGCCAACTAATGCAACCTAGAATCGACCCATGACCACAGGGAGCACCTCGTCCGCATCGCGCGTCCACGCGACAGAAGGTGCGGAGGTCCGGCATCCCCCCTCACCGGAGACCGGCGGTGCATCCACCGCCGACGTCGAGGCGCTGTCGGCGGTCGACGCGCTGGCGCAGCTCTCCTTTCTCGTGCAGGCGACGCTCGAGCGGAGGGCGGCGGAGCACGACGTGAGCATCGTGGTGACGCGGCTGATGGGCATCCTTCGCGACCGCACGCCCACGATGAACGAGCTCGCCGCGCTGCTCGAGCTGGACAAGTCGAGCGTCTCCGGGCTGGTCGATCGCGCCGTGCGCCGGGGCTTCGTGCAGAGGATGCCGTCGGCCACCGACCGCCGCTCGGTGCGCGTCGCGCTCACCGACGAGGGTCGACGGATGGCGGTCGATGTCACGTCGGAGTTCGGGTCCGACATCGAGAGGCTGCTCGCGCCGCTTTCGGAGCGCGACGGGAAGTCTCTCACCCGGATCGCGACCGCGGTGCTCGCTCGCCACGTCTCCGAGCGGGGATCTGCGGCCGACGGCGCTGACGAGTTCGCTTGACCGAGCGGTCTGCGACCCATCGGCGCTCAGGTCTGCAGCCAGGGATCAGCGACGTGCAGACGAGGAGGCCGGCGGCAGGAAGTGTTCTTCCGACGGCGCGCCCGTCACGAAGCGCATCGCCGCGGCGACGGTCTCGCGATCACGTCCGGTGAGCCGCTCCGTGTTCTGCCGGCGGAACTCGCCCCATGACGGCACGACGAAGCTCTCGCGGTAACGGTCGGCGACATCGCCGTCGCAATACAGGCGCCAGTGCGAAGCGCCCGTTCGCTGTCTGCTGAGACGAACCATGCGCATCGCCGACTCGAACCCCGATCGGTCTTCGGCACGCACGGTGTAGTCGATCATCACCGTGACAGGGCCGTCGGTCGGGGCCACGTCGAACACCAGGGTCGGAGTCGGCCAGGTGAACTCGATGGTGCGATCGATCGTCCCCGTGCCCTCGCGCAGCGGCAGCCAGATGACACTGATCGCGACGAGCGCGAGCAGCACGGCTGCGATCGTCAGGCTGAGCGGAACGGTGAGCGCATCGCCCACCCAGCCCCAGAGCACCGATCCGATCGCTTGCGCTCCCATGAACATGAGCAGGTAGACGGCGACACCCCGTGAGCGCACCCACTGCGGAAGGGTGAGTTGCAGGGCGGCGTTCAGCACGGTGAGCGTTCCGATCCACGCCGCGCCCGACAGCACCAGAAGCACGATGACTGCGAGGAGCGGCAGCCAGGCCGCCGCGAACGTGCCGAGAGCGAAGACCGCCGCACTGACGGCCAGGATGACGTTGTCCGGCGCCTTCTTGCGGGCCGGCGGCAGCAGGAACACCCCTGCCACGGCACCGACGCCGAGGGCGCCGAGAAGAAGACCGTAGCCGGAGGAATCGAGCTGCAGCCGCTGCGCCGTCAGCGGCAGCAGGGCCCACAGAGCGGCTGCGGGCAATCCGAAGAGCGCCGATCGCAGCAGGATGCGCCGGACGAGTCCCGCAGACGCGACGTAGCGGATGCCCGCACGCAGGGCATCCCGGAACAGCTCCCGATTGTCGAGGCCGGGCTGCGGGGCGCGTCGCCAGCGCCATACCGCGACGGCCGCCAGCGCGAAGGACAACGCGTTCAGGCCGAAGACCGCGGACGGTCCGGCCAGTGCCACGATCACACCGGCCAGTGCCGGACCGATGGCGCGTGCGCCGTTGACGGTGATGCTGGAGAGCCCGCTCGCGGCCGAGATCTGCTCGCGCGGAACCAGCTCGGGCTGAACGGCCTGCCACGCGGGCGCGGTGAGCGCAGAGAGAGAGCCGAGCGCGAACGTGAAAGCGAGCAGCGTCCAGGGGGTGAGCGCTCCGACGACAGTGACGATCGTCAGGATCGCAGCGACGATGGCGCTGAGCAGTGACAACGAGATCAAGAGACGACGGCGGTCCCACAGGTCGGCGATCACGCCGGCGGGCACGGCGAAGACGAGCGAGGGCGCGAGGCTCGCGGTCTGCACGAGCGCGATGAGCAGGGAGCCGGCCGCGGCATCCACGAGGTACCACTGTGCGCCGACGGACTGCATCCAGGTGCCGATGTTGCTGCCCAGCTGCACGAGCCAGAGCATGCGGAACGTTGCGCCGGCCAAGGGCGCCCATGCCGAGCGCGCGCTCGAGGTCGTCGCGGACATGAGCACCAGTCTCGCACCGAGGTGCGCCGTGAACGTCGGCTGGCTTAGCGTGGTGCACATGACCGAGACGACGACGCTCTTCGACGATCCGCACTGGCCGCGCGCGGGACGCTGGCCGGGCGCGGACGCGCTTGCGGCATCCGACCGCGTCGACGTCGCCGTGATCGGCGTGCCGACCTGGCGCACCTCGCTCTCGGCGACGGGTGCGCACGCGACCCCTGCCGCCGTGCGGGCGGCGATCCAGCGGTACGGCACGTTCGCCGATGGTGGCGCATGGCCGTCGGTGGTCGACTTCGGCGACGTCGCGGAGCCCGACGGCGACGGCGAGGTCGATGCGATCGAGGCGGTGCGGGCGGCCGCGTCGCGCAGCTCGCTGGTCGTCGCCATCGGCGGCGACAATGCGCTCACCTACAGCGTGGCGCACGGCGCATGGGCCGGGCGTATCGGCGACGCCGGGCTCATCACCATCGACGCGCACCACGACCTGCGCGACGGCGTCTCCAACGGATCTCCCGTGCGCAGGCTGCTCGCCGACGGCCTCGACGGCCGACGGGTCGCGCAGCTGGGCATCGCCGACTTCGCCAACTCCGCGTTCTACGACGAGAGAGCGCGCGACGCGGGCATCCGCATCGTGCGCCGCGACGAGTTCGAGGCGACGGGGCTGCAGCAGATCGCGACAGAGGCGCTCGCCGTCGCCGGAGCATCAGGCGGCCCGATCCACGTCGACGTCGATGTGGATGCCTGCGACCGCGCCGTCGCGCCCGCCTGCCCTGCCTCGGTGCCGGGTGGCCTCTCCGCGTACCAGTTGCGCCGCACCGTGCGGCTGCTCGCCCGCGACCCCCGCGTGACGTCGCTCGACATCGCCGAGGTCGACGCCACGAGGGATGCCTCCGACGGTCGCACCGTGCGCCTCGCCGCGCTCGTGGTGCTGGAGGCGATCGCGGGCTTCGCGGAGCGTCCGGTCGCCACCGAGGACTGAGCTCAGCCGCCGGCGACGCGCCCGCCGCCGATGCGGCGCCCGAGTTCGGCCGCCGCGCGGCCCAGGCGCTCGGCCGAGGCATCCAGGTCGACATCGCGGTCGGCGGGGAAGGTCAGCGCCACCGACGCCGCAGGCCAGCCGACATGGTCGGGCACGGCCACGGCGATGGAGCGCAGCCCCTCGGTCACCGAGGAGTCCTCGAGGGCGTAGCCGCGGTCCCTGATCGCCTTCAGCTCGGTCGTCAGCTCTCGGTAACTCGCGATGCCCTCGCCGGTGCGGGTGATGAACGAGCCGCGATCCGGGTACAGGGCGCGCACCTGCGCCGGCGGCAGCCAGGCGAGCATCGCCAGCCCCGAAGCCGTGAGGTGCGCGGGGAGCCGCACGCCGACATCTGTCACGAGATAGGGGCCGTGCGGAGCACGGTCTTCGACGAGATAGACGACGTCGCGGCCGAGCAGGACGGTGAGATGACCGTTCAAGCCGAGCTCGTCGACGAGCCGGGCGAGCACCGGGGCGCCCAGCCTCGTGAGCGGCTGCTGGCGGCTGAATCCGCTGGAGAGCTCGAAGGCGGCCACGCCAAGGCCGTACTTCTGCAGCTCGGGCAGTGGAATGACGAAGCCGTGCTCCGTCAGGGCGGCGAGCAGCTGGTAGACGGTCGAGCGCGGAAGCTCGAGCGTGCGCGCGATGGTGGCTGCGGCGACCGGGCCGCGCTGCTGCGACATGAGCCGCAGGATGCGCAGCGTGGCATCGGCGGCTGGGGCCTTTCCCGGCATCCTGCCAGGGTACGCCGAACCCGACGACATCGTCCGGTATCCCGGACGGCACAGGTGGGATCTGCGTCGTTCCGTACCTCGCGGCGAGGTGCAATGGAACCATGACCAGCACAGCACCCTCCGTCACCACGGTCGAATCCACGACAGCCGAGGTCGTCGTCGGCGTCGGTCCGCTCTCGATCGCCGACGTCGTCGCCGTCGCCAGAGAGGACGCGCGAGTGGTGCTGGAGCCGACCGCGATCGCCGCCGTGTCCGAGACCCGTCGGGTGATCGAGGCGTTGGCAGACGACCCGGAGCCGCACTACGGCATCTCCACCGGGTTCGGCGCGCTCGCCACCACCTACATCGACAGCGCAGACCGCGAGCAGCTGCAGCTCAGCCTCATCCGCTCGCACGCGGCCGGAAGCGGCGCCGAGGTGGAGCGCGAGGTCGTGCGTGCCCTGATGCTGTTGCGGCTGAGCACGCTCATGACCGGGCGAACCGGAGTGCGGGCATCCACCGCCGAGGCGTATGCGGCACTGCTCAACGCCGGCATCACGCCGATCGTGCGCGAGTACGGATCGCTCGGCTGCTCGGGGGACCTCGCTCCGCTCGCGCACTGCGCGCTCGCGATCATCGGCGAGGGCGACGTGCGCACCGCGTCGGGCGAGATGGTGCCTGCGGCGGAGGCGCTCGCGGCGGCAGGCATCCACCCCGTCGTGCTCGCCGAGAAGGAGGGGCTCGCGCTCATCAACGGCACAGACGGCATGCTCGGCATGCTGGCCATGGCCATCACCGACCTCGACGCGCTGTACAAGATCGCCGACCTCACCGCCGCGATGAGCGTCGAGGCACTGCTCGGCACGGATGCCGTGTTCGCCGCCGATCTGCAGGCCTTGCGGCCCCAGCTGGGCCAGGCCGCCTCGGCTGCCAACCTGCGCGCCATTCTCGCCGGTTCGGCGATCGTCGCCAGCCACGCCGGCCCTGAGGACCCGACGGTGCAGGACGCCTACTCCCTGCGCTGCAGCCCCCAGGTGCTGGGTGCCGGCCGCGACACCGTCGACCACGCGAGGCAGGTCGCCGTGCGCGAGCTCGCCTCGGCCGTCGACAACCCGGTGGTCACCCTCGACGGCCGAGTGGTCTCCAACGGCAACTTCCACGGCGCGCCCGTCGCGTACGTGCTCGACTTTCTCGCGATCGCGGCGGCGGATGCCGCGGGCATCGCCGAGCGCCGCATCGACAGGCACCTCGACGTGTCGCGCAACAAGGGTCTTCCGGCGTTCCTGGCCGACCGCGCGGGAGTCGACTCCGGGCTCATGATCGCGCAGTACACGGCGGCGGGGATCGTGAGCGAGCTGAAGCGGCTGGCTGTGCCGGCATCTGTCGACTCCATTCCCTCCAGCGCCATGCAGGAGGACCACGTCTCGATGGGCTGGGCCGCCGCCCGCAAGCTGCGCCGCGCCGTGGACGGCCTGCGTCGCGTGCTCGCCATCGAGCTGCTCACGGCGGCGCGTTCGCTCGACCTGCGCGCACCGCTGCAGCCCGGCGCGGCGACGTCCGCCGCACGCGCCGCACTGCGCACCCGTGTCGAGGGCCCCGGTCCCGACCGCCCGCTCTCGGCCGAGATCGAGGATGCCGTGGCGCTCGTCGCCGACGGCAGCATCCTCGCCGCTGTCGAATCCGTGACGGGACCGCTGCGATGAGTGCCCCGTCGCACCCCGCAACCCTCCGGGTCCGTTCCGAAATCCGAAGCGATCGCGCTCTCGGAACGAATACCGGTGAAAACCTCCGGTTCCCGGCCACATCTCCGGTCTTCGGAACGGCAGATGCACAACGGCAGATGCACAGAGTCAAGGAGTGACCACCATGAACGACCGACTGCCCATCCACGCCCCGCGCGGCACGACCCTGCGCGCCAAGTCGTGGCAGACCGAAGCGCCGCTGCGCATGATCATGAACAACCTCGACCCCGAGGTCGCCGAGCGTCCTGAAGACCTCGTCGTCTACGGTGGCACCGGCCGCGCGGCCCGCAGCTGGGAGGCGTTCGACGCCATCGTGCGCACGCTGGAGACGCTGGATGCCGACGAGACGCTTCTCGTGCAGTCCGGCAAGCCGGTCGGCGTGTTCCGCACCCACGAGTGGGCGCCCCGCGTGCTGATCGCCAACTCCAACCTCGTGCCGGACTGGGCGACGTGGCCCGAGTTCCGCAGGCTCGAGGCCGAGGGCCTCACCATGTACGGCCAGATGACCGCCGGAAGCTGGATCTACATCGGCAGCCAAGGCATCCTGCAGGGCACCTACGAGACCTTCGCGGCGGCAGCGGACAAGAAGTTCGGAGGGACGCTGGCCGGCACCCTGACGCTCACGGGCGGATGCGGCGGCATGGGCGGTGCCCAGCCGCTCGCCGTCACCATGAACGACGGCGCCGTGCTCATCGTCGACGTGGACCGCGCCCGCCTGCAGCGCCGTGTCGACCACGGCTACCTCGACGAGCTCACCGACGACCTCGACGACGCCATCGAGCGGGTCGTCTCCGCCAAGAACGAGCGCCGCGCCCTCTCCGTCGGCCTCGTCGGCAACGCCGCGACGGTCTTCCCCGAGCTGCTGCGCCGTGGCACCCCGATCGACATCGTCACCGATCAGACCAGCGCGCACGACCCGCTCAGCTACCTGCCGGAGGGCATCTCCGTCGAGGAGTGGCACGCCGCGGCGAAGGCGGACCCGGAGGGCTTCACGACGAAGGCACGGGCATCCATGGCCAAGCAGGTCGAGGCGATGGTCGGCTTCATGGATGCCGGCGCCGAGGTCTTCGACTACGGCAACTCGATTCGCGCGGAGGCCGAGCTCGGCGGGTACGACAGGGCGTTCGCCTTCCCCGGGTTCGTGCCCGCGCACATCCGCCCGCTGTTCGAAGAGGGCAAGGGGCCGTTCCGCTGGGCCGCGCTCTCCGGAGACCCCAAGGACATCGCGGTGACCGACCAGGCCATCCTCGAGCTGTTCCCGAACAACGAGAAGCTGCGTCGCTGGATCACGAAGGCAGGCGAGAAGGTGCACTTCGAGGGCCTGCCAGCGCGCATCTGCTGGCTCGGCTACAAGGAACGCCACCTCGCGGGCCTCAGGTTCAACGAGCTCGTGGCCTCCGGCGCCATCTCCGCGCCGATTGTGATCGGCCGCGACCACCTCGACTCCGGCTCCGTCGCCTCGCCGTACCGCGAGACGGAGGGCATGAAGGACGGCTCGGATGCCATCGCCGACTGGCCGCTGCTCAACGCGCTGCTGAACACCGCATCAGGCGCCACGTGGGTGTCGATCCACCACGGCGGCGGCGTCGGCATCGGCCGCTCGATCCACGCGGGGCAGGTCACGGTGGCCGACGGCACCGAGCTCGCCGCGCAGAAGATCGAGCGCGTGCTCACCAACGACCCCGGCACGGGCGTGATGCGGCACGTGGACGCGGGTTACGAACGCGCCGCGGAGGTTGCACGCGAACGCGGCCTGCGCATCCCCATGCTTGAGGGGTGAGCGGACGCAGAACGTGCCCGCGACCAGCGCAAAAGGTGCTGACCGAGGGGAGGCAGCGAGCATGAGCACTCTCTTCGTGCACGGCATCGGGTTGCTCGTGACCAACGAGCTCGGGGCCAGGGGGGCACGGCCGGACGACCCGCTCGGCGCCATCCCCGACGCTGCGCTCATCGTCATCGACGGCAACGTCGTCTGGGCCGGCCCCCAGGCCGACGCTGCACCGCAGGTCGCGCGCCTGCTGCAGGGCGACGTGGAACGGGTGGATGCCGGCGGCCGGGCCATCATCCCGGGCTTCGTCGACAGCCACACCCACATCGCCTTCGCGGGCGACCGTTCGGCCGAGTTCGTCGCGCGCATGGCGGGGGAGCGGTACGCGGCAGGCGGCATTCGCAGCACCGTCGCAGCCACCCGCGGCGCGAGCGACGAGCAGCTGCGCGCGACTCTGCAGCGCTTCGAGCGGGAACTCGCCGCGCAGGGCACGACAACGTTCGAGGTGAAGACCGGGTACGGGCTCGACGTCGAGAACGAGGAGCGACTGGCGCGGCTCGCGCGCGAGGTGACCGACGAGGTCACGTTCCTCGGCGCGCACGTCGTGGCGCCCGAGTACGCCGACGATCGAGACGGCTACGTCGACCTCGTCACCGGTCCCATGCTCGACGCCTGTGCGCCGCACTCGCGGTGGATCGACGTGTTCTGCGAGGAGGGCGCGTTCACGGTGGACGAGGCCAGGCGCATCCTCACAGCCGGGCAGTCTCGGGGGCTGGGGGCGCGCATCCACGCCGGCCAGCTCGGCGTCGGCGACGGCGTGCGGCTCGCCGTGGAGCTGGGCGCGGCGAGCGTCGACCACGGCACGTACCTCTCGGATGCCGACGTCGAGGCGCTCGCCGGCTCCGACACCGTGTGCACGCTGCTGCCCGGCGTGGAGTTCTCCACGAAGCATCCCTACCCGGATGCCCGTGCCCTGCTCGCCGCGGGCGTCACCCTGGCGCTGGCGAGCGACTGCAACCCGGGATCGTGCTTCACCTCGTCGATGCCGTTCGTCATCGCGCTCGCCGTGCGCGAGCTGGGCATGACGCCGGACGAGGCGCTCTGGGCCGCGACAGCCGGTGGCGCGCGTGCGCTGCACCGCGACGACGTCGGACGTCTGTCGCCCGGCGCGAGCGCCGACCTCGTGCTGCTGGACGCCCCCAGTCACGTCTACCTCGCCTATCGCCCCGGCGTGCCTCTCGTGCGCCGGGTGTGGAAGCAGGGCGTCGAGCTGCGCGTGGCCTGACGTGCGTGCCGGTCCGTCGGCTCTCGCAATTGCGCCAGGTCTCGGCTGTTGCGCCACATAGCCTGGCGCGAAGCCCGAGACCTGGCGCAATCGGCTGCGGCACGGCTGATGGGCGGCCGTGCCCGTCAGTCCTGCCGCGCGAGCCGCTGCATGATCTCGTGCCAGTGCCCTTCCGCGCTCGCGCCCAGGCCGTCGAACGCCTTCGCGAGCAGCCGCATCTGCACGGTCGTGAGCCGGCTCTCCAGCGCGGCGCCCTCTTCGGTGACGGTGAGGCGTCGCACCCGACGGTCGCCGGCATCCGTGTCGATGCGCAGCAGACCGCGCTGCTCCAGCTCCTTGATCGGCCGGTGCACCGCCTGCTTCGTCACGGCGAGCACGCCGAGCAGCTCGCCGACCGAGAGTCCGGGGCTGCGGTCGACGAAGTAGAGGATGCGGTGGTGCGTTCTGCCGAGGCCGCGCTCGGCGAGGATCTCGTCGGGCAGCGCCGTGAACGCGCGGTAGCCGAAGTACAGCTCCTCGATGGCGCTGCGCAGCTCGCGCTCGCACTCCGCACCGTCACCGGCGTCGTCGTTGCCACCGTCACTCATCCGTTTGAGTCAATCATGTTGACCTACATCTCTTCGGGGCGCATAATCTAGTCAACCCATTTGACCTATTCTGCGTCGGGTTCCGGCACACCGGCCGGGCTCATCGCATCAGGCACGCGACACATGACGTCGGCCGTCCGCCACTCTCACCGAAGGCACGTCATGTTCTCCGAGCGTATCGACCGTCTGCAGCCCTCACCCATCCGCGAGATTCTGAGCGTCATCGACCGTCCAGGCATGGTCTCGTTCGCCGGCGGCCTGCCCGCGAGCGAGACGCTGCCCGACTGGTCGGGAACGGCATCCGCCGACGTTCTCCAGTACGGCCCCAGCGAGGGCGAGCCCGCGCTGCGCCAGGTGGTCTCCGAGCGGCTCCGAAGCCTCGGGGTGGATGCCCCGCCCGAGCGGGTGATGATCCTCGGCGGCAGCCAGCAGGGCATCGACCTCGTGGCGAAGCTCTTCATCGACCGCGGCACCCCCGTGGCCGTCGAGTCGCCGACCTACCTCGCCGCCCTGCAGGTGTTCCGGCTCTACGGCGCCCGGTTCGTCGACCTCGACGTGCTCGGCGAGAACCTCGCTCGGCTCGCCTACGTCATCCCCACCTTCGCGAATCCCACGGGAGCGTGCGCGAGCGACGCGGAGCGCGACGAACTCGCCCGACGCTGCCTCAGCGCCGGCACCGTGCTGTTCGAGGACGATCCGTACCGCGACCTCGCCTACGACGACTGCGACAGGCGTCCCGTCGCCTCGCGCATGTCGGGCGGCTCATGGGTCTACCAGGGCTCGTTCTCGAAGACGTTCGCGCCCGGCCTGCGACTCGGCTACCTCGCGGCCTCCGCCGAGCTGTTCCCGCGGCTCGTCATGCTCAAACAGGCGCTCGACCTGCACACCTCACGGCTCTCGCAGAGCATCGTGCTCGAGGCCGTCACCGACCCGGGCTGGGATGCCCGCGTCGAAGGTCTCGTGCGCTTCTACAGTTCGCGCCGTGACGCCTTCGAGTCCGCGATGCGGCGTCACCTCGGCGACCTCGCCGAATGGCACACCCCGCGCGGCGGCCTCTTCTACTGGCTGCGGCTGAACGAGCACATCGACACCCGGCCGCTTCTGGCCGAGGCGATCCGGCGCAACGTGGCATTCATGCCGGGGGAGGAGTTCTTCCCGAACGAGCCGGTGCTCGGCACCATGCGGCTGAACTTCAGCCACGCATCCGGCGACGACGCCGACCGCGGACTGGCCACGCTCGCCGGGCTGCTGCGCGATCGGACGCGCTGAGCCGAGGTGCGGGCTCAGTCCTTCTCTTCGAGCTTCAGGGCCACTCCGAGAGCCAGCAGCGACGCGACCCACTCGCCGAGGAAGAGGCCCCAGTGCTCCGAGCGGCCGCGGTCGTCCTTCTTGGCCCGCGACACCAGCCAGGTGATGAACACGAGCCCCAGCGACACGACCGCCGCGAGGTACGCGTGCTCACTTCTGATGCCCCATCCGCTCAGCAGACTGATCGGATTGCTGCTGGCCAGTTCAACGACCTCGTCGCGCTTGCTCATGGATGTCCCCTGATCCGTGATGGTCTGTGGCCCGGACGCCTGTTCCGGTGCGGTCAGCCTACGCCGACCGCCCTGGCCCGGATAGGTCATAAACGGCCTCGCCTCACCGTCTTCCCCTGCGGCGCCGCATAGGGTACCGGGTGTGCGGAGACCCGAGAAACGACGTGACGTGGACTACACGTCGCTGGACGCGTTGGAGGATGCCGCGCTCGACCCGCGAACAGCCACCGGGCCGTATACCGTGACGCTGGGTGATCCGAACGTGACTGCAGGCAACATCTCCGAGCCCGTCTGGACGAAGTGGCGCGACGATGTCGCCGCCGTCGGGGGACCCTCTCCGCTGTTGCACTTCGTCGACACGCCCCGCACCAGAATAGAGCTCAGCGCCACGCATCCCGGCGGCCTTCCGCAGTTCATCACCGGCGACCGCACGCTGCTGTCGAGCCTGATCCGCGACGACATCGCGCTGCGCGCCGCGAAGGCCGCGGCGGGGGCCATCACGGCCAAGGGCATCGAGCTGCGCACGGTACGCGGCATCGACGCCGTGCACCTCGGCATCGGCCTTGCGCACTGGCGCGACGGCGCAGACGAGTACACCGCTCCCGTGCTGCTGCGGCCCGTCGCGATCCGCCGCTACGGCCGCGACTTCGAGCCTCAAGCTGCGCGGCAAGACCTTCCTCAACCCCGAGCTGCGGCGCACGTTGCACGAGCAGTTCAGCATCGAGCTCGACGCCGACGCGTTCGTCGCGCTCGCCGAGACCAACGGGGTCTTCAAGCCGCAGCCCGTGATCGACCGGCTGCGCTCGCTCACCAGCCACGTGGCATCCTTCTCGGTGCAGCCGAGGCTCGTGGTCTCATCGTTCGCCGATGTGGCGCACAGCATGACGGAAGACCTCGGCGACTTCGAGCACGACGTGCTGCTGGCGCTCTCCGGCAACCCGTCGGCGAAGGATCGCGTCGAGAGCGCGTTCTCGCCGGCCGAGGTGGTGCCGCAAGACACTCGTCCGCCGTCGATCGACACCCTGTTGCTCGATGCGGATCCCGAGCAGGAGAGCGTCGTCGCGCAGATCGCCAGCGGCAACTCCGTCGTGGTCAAGACGCTGCCGGGAACGGGCGCGACGCAGACCGTCGTCAACGCGATCGGCGCGCTCGTGGCGCGTAATCGTCGCGTGCTCGTGGTCGGGCCGCGCCGCTCGAGCCTGGATGCCATCGCCCACCGCCTCGACCAGGTCGGCCTGGGCGGCGCCGCTGTCTCGGCCCGCTCCGTGCGTCGTGATCTCATCCGCTCGATCACCCGCAACGAGAAGACCACCAAGCCCAACGCCGACGAGGTGGACGACGCGCTCGTGCGCCTGCGCAGGGTGCTGCTCGACTATCGCGGAGCGCTCACCGGAAGAGACAAGGCCTTCGGCGTCAGCGTGCTGGATGCCCTCGGCGAGTTGGCGCGTCTGGCGCTGCTGCCGTCGCCCCCGCGCACGAAGGCCCGCCTCGACAGGTCGTCGATCGAGGCGCTCGCGAACGACCGCACGGAGGCGGCAGGCGTGCTGCGCAAGGCGGCCGCGCTCGGCGAGTTCAGGTACGGGCCGAACGACTCGCCCTGGTACGGGGCCGACTTCCACTCCACGGCGGAGGCGACGGCGGCGCACGCGCTCGCCAAGAAGCTGAGCAGCATCGAGGTCCCCCGGCTCATCGACAGGGCCACCGCGCTCATCGAGGGAACCCGGCTGCGCCCCTTCGCCAACATCGCCGAGCTCGGCATCTACCTGCGCCTGCTCGCCGACGTGCGCGAGAGCCTCGACAGGTTTCTGCCCGCCGTGTTCGACCGTCCTCTCGACGAGCTGATCACCGCAACGTCGGCGCGCCGCGACAACTCGGGCATGTCGGGGGCGACCAGGCGACGGCTGCGCAAGCTGGCTCAGGAATACGTGCGCCCCGGCGGTCACGTCGCCGACCTGAACGAGGCGCTGCGGCGCATCCAGCAGCAGCGCACGCTGTGGAACAGGTTCGCGGAGGCGGGCGCGCCGCCGAGCGTGCCGGTCGGCGTCGCCGACGTGCAGGTGGCCTACCAGAAGGTCGCAGAAGACCTGATGAGCCTGGATGTCCCGCTCGGCCGCACGCGCACCAAGGACTCCCTGCTCGTGCTGCCCCTCGGCGAGCTGACGCAGCAGCTCGGCGGGCTCGCCGTCGAATCCGAAGTGCTCATGAACCTGCAGGAGCGCACGGCACTGCTCGCTCGGCTCCGCGAGCTGCGGCTGGATCCGCTCCTGTCGGACATGTCAGCTCGTCACGTCACGAGCGACAACGTGGCGGCCGAGCTGGAACTCGCCTGGTGGCAGTCGGTGCTCGAGACACTGCTGGCCGACGACCGCGCGCTGCTCGGCGCCAACACCAAGGTGCTCGACCGGCTCGAGGCCGACTTCAGGCTGGTGGACCAGGCCCACGCGTCGGCGACCGGCCAGCTGCTGGCCGCCCAGCTCGCGGTGCAGTGGAAGATCGCGCTCGCCGACAACATCGAGCAGGCCGACTCGCTGCGCCGCATGCTGAAGAACGGCTCGGTGTCGCCGGCGATCCTCGCGGAGCAGGCACCGCAGCTGAGCCGCGTGCTCGCGCCGGTGTGGCTCGCGTCGCCCTACGACGTGTCGGCGCTGCCGGCGTCGATGGCGTTCGACACGGTCATCCTCGTCGACGCGGGCGCGTGCACTCTCGCCGAGAGCATCGGCGCGCTGCACAGGGCGCGCCAGGTGGTCGCCGTCGGCGATCCCGTGACGCAGACACCGTCGCCGTTCCGCATCGCGGTCACCGACCCGTCGTCCTCCGACGACGATGAGCAGGCAGAGCCTCGCGACGTGGATGCCCTCCACGCCTCCTCGGCACTGGCCCGGCTCTCCGACCTGCTCCCCGTCTACACTCTCACCCGCAGCTACCGCTCGGTGGGAGACGACCTCGCCGAGCTCGTCGACCGCCGGTTCTACGGCGGACAGATCGAGTCCCTGCCGTGGGCCGGCAGCTTCCTCGGCCACTCCAGCCTCACGCTGAGCTATGTGCGCGGCGGACACGGCATGCCCGACGGCGACACCGGAACGGTGGAGAGCGTCGACGCCGAGGTGAACCGCGTTGTTGAGCTCGTGCTCGACCATGCGCTGAACCGGCCGCGCGAATCGCTCATGGTGGTCACGGCGAGCCAGAAGCACGCGGTGCGGGTGCAGCACGCCGTGCTGGCGGCATCCTCGGGGCGGCAGGAGCTGGCCGACTTCATCATGGGCGACCGGCCGGAACCGTTCACGGTGGTCACGCTCGACGAGGCGGTCGCGCAGAGCCGCGACCGGGTGATCTTCTCGATCGGCTACGGCCGCACCCCGCACGGCCGGCTGCTCTCGTCGTTCGGCGCGCTCGGCGAGCCGGGCGGAGAGAGGATGCTCGCGGTCGGCCTCACCCGCGCCCGCCGCGCGATGGACATCGTGTCGTGCTTCCGTCCTGAGGACATCGACGACTCGCGCATGAGGCACGGCATCGTCGCGCTGGCCCAGGTGCTCGAGGAGGCGCAGGAGATCGAGTCGTCGAACGACGAGATCCCCGACGACTCCGAGCCCCTGCTCATCGACCTCGCGTACCGGCTCGAGAAGCTCGGCATGAACGTGCAGCTCGGGCACCGCGGTGTGCTGCCGCTGGCCGCGTCGTTCGCGGGCAAAGCCGTGGTGGTCGAGACCGACAGGGTGCTGGGCGCGGCGAGCCTGCGGGAGTCGCTGCGACTGCGGCCCGAGGTGCTGCGCCGGCTCGGCTGGCACTACGTGCGGGTGCACAGCTTCGAGCTGTTCGCCGACCCCGAGGCGGTGGCGCTGCGCATCGGTCGGCTGCTCGGTGCCGTCGAGCCCGAGCAGAAGGACGACTGACGCGGGTCGGCCCCGTCGCGCGGGACGTGCCATGCGCACGGCCCCGTACGCTGGAGAGCGTGACGCGATCAGGTGCGAACGAACGGCGGCAGGGCCGGAGGGCTCAGCGCGCCGGCGCGCCGGGCGCCGACCCGACACCGCAGGCCGGTGCGGATGCCGCGGTGCGCGCATCCGACGACACCGACCGTGCGTGGGGAGACCGTTCCGACCGCAACGACGAGCGGCTGAAGGGCGACGTTCCGCCGCACTGGGGCAAGACGCACTGAGCACGCCCCACCGGGCACGACTCACTCCGACCGCGCCTTCGGCGGCTTTCGGACCGGGGGAGCGGGGCGCGCGGGCGCGCTATTCCGAAGGCGGCGCGTCGGAGTGCCGACCGCCTGCCGCTTCCGATCTGGCGGCATCGAGCAGGTTCGCGTCGGCCTGTGCGGCGAGCAGGTCGCGGATCTGCGTGAGCAGCTCGACGTCGGCGGGCAGCGCCTCGGCCTCGTCGCCCGCTGTGACCGCGCGCTTGGCCTCCGCCCGTTCCCTGAAGTGGTTCATGGGCAGCACGAACACGAAGTACACGACGAGCGCGACCGCCAGGAACTGGATGACGGCGCCGATGATCGCGCCGAACGCCAGGTAGGTGGTGCCACCGCCGACCGTGGGGATCGGCACCTTGAGGGCCTTGTCGAGCGAGTCGGCCTTGAAGACGGCGCTGATCAGCGGGTTGATCAGGCTGGCGACGATGGCGTTCACGACGGCCGTGAACGCAGCGCCGATGACAACGGCGACCGCGAGATCGATCACGTTGCCGCGCATGATGAACTCTTTGAAGCCCTTGATCACGGTGACCCCCCAGTGTGTCGTGGTGTGGCTCGCACCTTAGATGGTACGGACCAACGTGCGATCAGGCGGCAGAACCCGCTGACGACGGCGCGGCGGGCGTACTCTTCTTCTCGGTGGATGCCGGCTTCGAGTCGCTCGATGACGACGACGGGGCATCCTTCTTGGCTGCGGGTGCCGACGAGGACGAGCCGCCGCGCGAGTCGGTGCGGTAGAAGCCCGATCCCTTGAACGTGACGCCGACGGCGCCGAACACCTTGCGCAGCGGTCCGCCGCACTCCGGGCACACGGTCAGTGCGTCGTCGCTGAAGGACTGGTGGATGTCGAACGCGTGTCCGCATTCAGCGCACTTATAGGAATAGGTGGGCATCGGTTCTCTCTCGATCGTGGTGGTGTCAGCGGAACCGGATGATGCGGGTCGGGGTCACCGCGCCGGTCACCGGTTCGTCGTGTCGTTCGCGGGGCACCTCGTCGAGAACCTCGCCGTCGAACACCACGGCGTACACCGGGGGACATTTTTTCCATGCTGCCCAGGGTTTTGTCGAAGTAGCCCTTGCCCCACCCCATGCGCATGCCCGACGCGTCGACGGCAGCAGCCGGAACGATGATGAGATCGACGTCGTTGATCGCGATCGGACCGAGCAGCTCGCCGACGGCCTCCGGCAGGCCGTGGATGCCGAGGGTCTCGGACTCGCCGTCGTCGACGGTCCAGTCGAGCAGTCCGTCTTCCCTGCTGATCGGCAGCAGCACTCGCAGGTGCTCGGCGAACGCCCAGTTGAGGAACGGCCTGGTGTTCGGCTCGTTCTGTCCGGAGAGATAACAGGAGAGCGAGGCGGCATCGTGTTCCTCGACGAGACGCTGCAGGTTCGCCGTGATGCCGGCGGTCGCATTCTCCCTCTCGGTGCTCGTGAGGTTCTGCCTGCGTTCGCGGAGGTCGGCGCGGAGAGCGCGCTTCGCGCTGCTCTGGTCGGTGGGCATACCCGCGATTTTAGGCGGATTGTCGATGGAGGCCGGGCAGCCGATACCCTGAGCAGATGGCCATCACCAAAGCCGTCATCCCCGCAGCAGGCCTGGGAACCCGGTTTCTGCCCGCCACGAAGGCGATGCCCAAAGAGATGCTGCCTGTCGTCGACAAGCCGGCCATTCAGTACGTGGTCGAAGAAGCGGTCGGTGCGGGCCTCGACGACGTTCTGCTCATCACGGGACGCAACAAGAACGCGCTCGAGAACCACTTCGACCGCGCGACCGAGATCGAGTCCACGCTCGTCGCCAAGGGTGACATCGAGAAGCTGCGCAGGGTCATGTACTCGAGCGAGCTGGCCGACATGCACTACGTGCGCCAAGGCGACCCGAAGGGCCTGGGACACGCTGTGCTGCGCGCCCGCAAGCACGTGGGACGTCAACCCTTCGCCGTGCTGCTCGGCGATGACATCATCGACAGCCGCGACGAGCTCCTCACCACGATGATCGAGGTCGCCGAACGGCGCGGTGCCAGCGTGATCGCGCTGCTCGAGGTCGACCCCGAGCAGATCAACCTCTACGGCGCCGCCGATGTCGAGGCCACCGACGACGAGGGTGTCGTTCGCGTGCGCGGACTCGTCGAGAAGCCCGCGCCGGAGGATGCCCCGTCGAACCTCGCCATCATCGGCCGTTACGTGCTGCAGCCGGAGGTGTTCGACGTGTTGGAGCACACGGCGCCCGGCAAGGGCGGCGAGATCCAGCTGACGGACGCCCTCCAGGAGCTGGCGGCAGACCCCGACGGCCCCGGCGTCTACGGCGTGGTGTTCCGCGGCCGTCGTTACGACACCGGTGACCGGCTGGACTACCTCAAGTCGATCGTGCAGCTGGCGATCGATCGCGAAGACCTGGGGCCCCGGTTCCGGCCGTGGCTGCGGGAGTTCGCCGCGGGACTCGACGACGAGCCCGTGCAGGGCGACGTGATCGCGGAACCGGGCATTGAGACGCCCGGCCACGACTGAGCCGCACCGAGAGAACCAGGCGACTGACCCGTGTACGTGCCCAGCCTCAATGACGCAGCTGTCGGCATCCGTCCGATCAGACTGCGGGATGCGCGCGCCCTCGAGAAGGAGCTGCTCGACAACCGCACGTGGCTGAGGCAGTGGGAGGCGACCAGCCCGCACGGGCCGGCGGCCTTCGACACGCGGGCGAGCATCCGGTCGTTGCAGGCGTCGTCGCGCGCCGGTCACGGGCTGCCGTTCGTCATGGAATACGACGGCGAGCTCGCCGGGCAGCTCAACGTGTCGTCGATCACCTACGGGTCGCTCGCCTCGGCGACCATCGGCTATTGGGTGGCCGAGCGCTTCGCAGGCAAGGGCGTCACGCCCACCTCGGTGGCGCTGGCCACCGACTACTGCTTCTTCCAGCTCGGGCTGCACCGCATGGAGATCTGCATCAGGCCCGAGAACGGTCCTTCGCTGCGGGTGGTGCAGAAGCTCGGCTTCCGGTACGAGGGGCTGCGCAGGCGGTACATCCACATCAACGGCGACTGGCGCGACCACTTCTGCTTCGCGCTCGTGGTGGAAGAGATCCCGCAGGGGGTGCTGCGACGATGGAAGGCGGGGGATGTCCCGCTCGACGCGGCCAACGTTCCGGCGGCCGATCTCGAAGCGGCCGCGCACCCGCTCGTTCCGCGGACCCGATGATGGAATCGCGGACACACGGAGCAGCCGCCCCTGTGCCCCGCCCCGAGCCGCATACCGTAGTGGCATGACCGGGGGGACATTGAGTGGCGGCGTCGTCATCGCTCTCGCCGCGACCCTCTGGCTGGCCTACCTCGTGCCGACCTGGCTGAGGCGTCGCGACTACATGAACGCCGAGCGCAACGCGGTGCGCCTGCAGCAGACGCTGCGCATTCTCGCTGAGACCGCGGAGGCACCGGAAGAGGTGCGGGTCGAGCCGACGGCGCGCGACGTGGCACGGCAGCAGCGGCTGCTGAAGAAGGTGCAGGCGAAGGCTGCGGCTTCCGCGCGCGCCCATGCGGCATCCGAGGCGCGCGCCATCGCCAGGGCGGAGGCGGCGCACGACGACCAGCTTCCGCCGCTGGGCGCGACCGATGTCGCCGAGGCGGAGGTCGCGGTGCAGCGCGCTGACGTGCGCTCGGCGCCGAGCCGCGCCGAGCGAGAGCGCACGTTCATGCGCGCCGTGCGACGCACGCGGCTGGCCACGACAGGGGCCGTCGCCGCGTCGGTGATCGGCATCGTGTTCGGGGTTCACTCACTGCTCATCTCGGGATCGTGGTGGCTGCTGGCCGCGTCGGCCGTGCTGTTCGTGTGCGCCGTCGCTGTGCTGCGTCGGCTGGCGCAGCAGATCGCGGCCCACCGGGCGGCGCGACACGGCAGGATGCCCGTTGTGCGGCAGAACCCCGACCTCTACGATCACGCGGAGCACGCAGATCCCGCACCGGTCGCGGAGCCTGCGGCAGACGAGGCGGACGGCTGGGAGCCTCAGCCGCTGCCCAAGCCGATGTACCAGTCACCGGGGTCGCGGGCGGCGGCGGCCATGGCATCCCTCGACGCCGCGGTCGCG
The DNA here is from genome assembly GCF_007859675.1 of Humibacter ginsenosidimutans. Taxonomy (GTDB): domain Bacteria; phylum Actinomycetota; class Actinomycetes; order Actinomycetales; family Microbacteriaceae; genus Humibacter; species Humibacter ginsenosidimutans. The sequence continues at coordinate 1,698,943 of NZ_CP042305.1, read as the reverse complement.
CTGCGCAGGGCCGCAGCGCGCGCCGAGCTCGAAGAACGCGCTGCGCGTCTCGCGGCCGCGCAGGTTCCGACGTTGCCGGTGCGCGAGCAGCCTCAGGAGCCGGAGCGCGAGGTCGCCGAACAGCCGGCGCAGGCGCCGAGACCCGCCAGCAGGTATTCCAGCATGGGGATGCTCGGCGACGTCGAGAGCGAGCACATCGACCTCGACGAGGCGCTGCGTCGCAGGCGCGCCGCCGGCTGATTCTCGACGCGTGGTCGTCTGACCCGACTTCGCCGTGCGCACCCGCGTCGGCCGGGCGTAGTGTCGCGCCATGAACACGATCTCGTCGTCTGACATCGACCGCCGCCGTGACGCACTGGAGCGCACGCTCGGCAGCTGGGTTCCCCGTTCATTGGCCGCGGCCTTCGACGTCGCCGTCGCCCGGCATCCGGATCGTCCCTATGTGGTGACGGATGCCGGCACCCTCACGTACGCGCAGGTCGCTGAACGCTCACGGCGACTGGCGACGGGCCTGATCGAGCTCGGCGTGCGCAAGGGCGATCGGGTGGCCATGCTGATGGACAACCGGCTCGACTATCCGATCGTCAAGTTCGCGATCGCGCGCGTCGGCGCCGTGGCCGTGGCGCTGAACTATCTGTATCGCGGCGACGAGATCGTGACCAGGCTGCAGCAGTCGGGTGCGAGGGTGCTGATCAGCATCGACTCCTCGGCGGCCACCGACTTTCTGGCGGTGTTCGATGAACGTTTCGGCCGCTGGGAGTCGGGCGTGAACAGCGACGACGTGCCCACACTGCGGCAGATCGTGCTCGCCGAGTCGGGCTGGCGGTCGGGAGCACTCACGGTTCCCGGGCTGTCGCGGGAGCTCGACGATCAGCTCGTCGACGAGGCGACGCAGGCGGTGCTCGCCGATGACGTCGCCGACATCGTCTTCACCTCCGGCACGACAGGGCACGCGCTCGGCGCGGAGCTCACCCACGACATGCTGCTGCGCAGCGCCTACGGCTCCGCGTACCATCGCGCGTTCGACGACGGCTGGCGCATCGGCTTCGCGCTGCCGCTCTACCACGTGTTCGGGTATGTGGAGGGGATGCTCGCCGCCGTCTTCGCCGGCGGCGCGATCGTTCCCCAGCGCGTCTTCAACCCGCGCACCACGCTCGAGCTCATCCAGCAGCACGGCATCAACGAGGTGCTGTTCGTGCCGACGATGACGGTCGCCGTCGTCGACCAGGCGGTGAAGGATGACTACGACCTCAGCAGTCTCCAGTCCGTGTTCTCCGCCGCGGCGCCCGCTCCGGTCTGGCTGTGGAACCGGGTCATGACCGACCTGAACCCGCAGATGATCTTCACCGGGTACGGACAGACGGAGGTGTCGGCGGCGACCGCCCTCACGCTGCCGGGGGATTCGATCGAGCTGGTGTCGAGCGTTGTCGGCACACCGAAGCTGGGTGGACTCGCTGCGGTGGGCACGGGCATCCCGAACGGACGGCTCGCCGAGTACCGCACGATCGACCCGTTCGACGGGCACGTGCTCCCGCAGGGGGAGAGCGGGGAGCTGGTGGTGCGCGGGCCCCAGGTGACGCGCGAATACATCGGCGAGAGCGCGCAGGCTGCGGCCGCGATCGACGAGGACGGCTGGCTGCGCACCGGCGACCTCGGGTGGGTCGACGATGACGGCTACCTGCACCTGAGCGGGCGCAGCAAGGAGCTGTTCAAGGTGGGCGGCGAGCTCGTGGCTCCGCTCGAGGTGGAGCAGGTGCTCACGGCATACGACGGCGTGAACCAGGCGTATGTGGCTGGCATCCCCGACGAGCGTTACGGCGAGATCGGCTGGGCATGGGTGGTCGCGGCAGAGGATGCCGTGCTCGACGAACGCGCGCTTCTTGCGCACGCGAGAACCCACCTCGCCCCGTTCAAGGTGCCGCGCGGGATGACGGTGGTGATGGTGGAGGAGCTGCCGATGACGACCACCGGGAAGGTGCAGAAGTACCAGCTCGTGCAGTGGATCGTGGAGGGTCGGCCGGCCTGATCGGGCGCGCGCTCGGCAGGGTTTCGGGTCGGACTCGGGGTGGTTGCGGGTCGGGGTCCTGAGTCGCCTTGGGCGGGGCTCCGGAGGCGGCCCACGATTCCTGATGGAGCGGTGCGACGTGCTAGAGTCTCATACGCACTTGGGGCTATGGCGCAGTTGGTAGCGCGTCTCGTTCGCAATGAGAAGGTCCGGGGTTCGAATCCCCGTAGCTCCACCGCACGCACAAGGCTCGAACCCTTGCCAACGGAAACGTTGGTCGAGGTTCGGGCCTTGTTCGCGTCTGCGGCCCAGGTCAGGGCGTTGGCGTTGACCTGCGGATCGAGGAGCATCTCGAAGGGCCGGTTGTGCTCGACGCGCAGCTCGTTGTCCTCGTCGATGAAGACCTTGGTGAAGAAGGCCTGGTTGCACAGGCGCCGGTTGGTGTCGTCGCAGCGGGTGTAGATGTCGGCGCAGTTGGCGAGCAGGCCGAGGGCGTCGTCGAGGTGGGAGCGGGCGTCGGCGTAGTCGCCGAAGTGGGCGTCGATGCGGCGGGTCACTTGGTCGAGTTCGGCGACGATGCGGTCCTGCTCGCGCTTGAGCACGGAGAGCGGGATCGCGTCGGCGTAGTGCGCCTGCATGAGGCGGTCCTGCTCGCTTTCGAGCCGGTCACGGTTGGTGGTGAGGCGTTCCAGTTCCTCGGTTTCGACGGCCATGAGCCGGCCGAACTCGTGGTGGAGCATGCCCGCGAGGGCGTCCTGCTGGGCGGGCGTGATCTGGACGCGGGTGTAGTAGTCCTCGACGAGTTTCTCGACGTCTTCGATGAGCATCGCCTGGCGCGTGCAGTCGGTGCGCTTGGAGTGCCGACCGGAGCACACGAAGTAGCAGTAGACGTTGCCGTGGCGGTTCTTCGCGTTGGAGACGATGAGCCGGGAGCCGCACTGGCCGCAGTGGATGGTGCCTTTGAGGTAGTGGCCGTGGACTTGGGTTGCCTCGACGGCGCACTGGTGCGCGGTGAGCACGGACTGTACCTGGTACCAGACCTCGGCTGGCACGAGTGCCGGGTGGCTTCCCTTGTAGCGGGTGCCCCTGTAGATGACATCGCCCTTGTAGTACGGGTTGGTCAGGAGTCGATGGATGGTGGATACCGCCAGAGGCTTCGCCGGCCTCTTCGGCGTGGGCAGGCTGCGCAGCCCGCGCGAGGTGAGTTCGTCGTGGAGTTGGCTGACGCTCCAGTTGCCCGAGGCGTACGCCTTGAACGCCCACTCGATCATCGGTGCTCGCTCGGGATCGAGCTCGATGGTGCGGACTTCGCGCCCGAGCTCGTCGCGCTTGCGGACGTTCAAGTAGCCGATGGGCGCGCGCCCGTTCGTGCCGCCGCCGATGGCCTTCTGGGTCATGCCCTTGGCGACCTCGGTGGCGAGGTTGCGGGAGTAGAACTCGGCGATGGTGGACATGATGCCGTGCAGCAGCATCCCGGAGGGGGTCTCGTCGATGTTCTCGGACGCAGACACGAGCATGACCCCGCACTGTTGGAGTGCGAGGTGGATACTCACGTCGTCGGCGCGGTTGCGGGCGAGCCGGTCGACCTTGTGAACGATGCAGTACGCGACCTTGTTGGCCTTGACATACTGGATCATCCGCATCAGCTCGGGCCGGTCGGACGACTTGGCTGAGGCTCCCGCGTCGACGAACTCCTCGACGATGCCGGCGCCGAGCTGTTCGGCCTTACGCCGGGTCGCTTCGCGCTGGGCAGGGATCGAGAAGCCTTCGTCGGTCCCGCCCTTCTCGGCCTGCTCGCGGGTGGAGACCCGCAGGTACGACACGGCGGCAGCCGCAGTCTTGGGCGGGTCGATGAGGCTGGCTGCCGGATCGTCGGCAATGGTGGTCATCGGGGGCTCACTCTCACGCGGTTCGACCCTCGCGCTCCCACTGTCGGTGGGAGGGGTGTTGATCGTGAGAGCAGCCGTTGAAGGCTGTAGGGCGAGACCCGATGGTCTCGGTGCGTGTTGCCCGCCGAGCGGCGAGGTTTAGGCCACAACACCCCGCATCGCGAGGCTTGCACAGTTCATTCTACCGGGCGGCTTCAGATGCGGCCAGGCCATCCGGCGCCGCCCGGTAGGTGTCGGGCACCCGCTCGGCCGCGCGGGCCGCGCGGCTCTCGCCGGTCTCCTGCAATGTCAGCCGGATGAGAACCTCGGCGAGCTTGTGCAGGTCGGCGCGTTCGCGGTGGACGGCCCGGACGGAGAACGACCGCTCCTCGTAGGGGCGACGGTCGGTCTTCTTGGCGTAGCGGCTCATCGGTCTACTGCGCTTCGTCGTCGTCCAGGCCGGCGTAGAACTCGTCTTCGGCCTCCTGGCGCTTGCGGACTTGGGCGATGACGAACTCGACGAACTCGGCGTCCCGGTCGGTGAAGGTGAAGTCCTGGATCGTGGGTGCCGGGTCCTCACCGGGCCACGCAGCTTGCCGGGTCGGGCGGTCGCGGTCCCCACGAGTACCGCAGGCCGTGACCCAGTAGCGAAGCCGCTCTCGAGCGTCGGCGAAGTCGCGGTGCCAACCGAGCGGCGCGGATGCGTTCTGCTCGGGGTCGTAGGCCGCGAGCCAATGCAGGTGCAGCGCCGACAGCTCCCAGACCATCTCCGGGTGGTGGTGCCAGAACGGCGGCACCACCGCGACCGGGAGGCCATAGGTGCGCCGCAGCCAGTCAACCCACCGGTTCAGCGCGAGCCATTCCTGCTCCAGCTCGTGCGCCGTCAGCAGGTTCCAGTTCACGGGGTGCGGCGGTTCGGGCATGTCCGCGTTCGTGACACGGGGCGGTCCGTCGAAGACGTCCGGCTCATCCATCTCATGCTGATCGTTCATGGTGCTTCGACTCCCGAACTCACATGCTGACCGGGGCGTGCGCCGCGGTCGCTGCTCGCTGCGTCGGCTCGTACGTTGCTGCGTCCCGGCCCACTCCATTGCGCGGCGTCCGGTCGACCTCGTAGCGGGTTCGCGCGGCGTCGTGGCCGATCTTCTTGGCGACGAACTCTTCGCCCTCGATTGCCTGACCGTTGCGCTCGTAGTTGACCGGCCGCGTGTAGCCCTCGGCGACGAAGTTGTCGCCCTGGGCGAAGCTCGCGTGCGCGTGCTCAGCGGAACGCCCGAACATCACCAAGTGGTGGTAGGTCGTCTCGGTCTGCGTGAACGAGCCGTCGTCCTCGCGGCGGAAGTGCTCCTTGCCGATACGGGCGAAGAACCTGGCGTCTCCCTTTGCCGTCTCGGTGAGCAACGGCTCCGAAGCGATGAAGCCTGACAGCGATTCCTGGGTGTGAATGGCCATGATGGCCTCCTCCTGACTCGGGCGACCAACTGCGTGTGGGTCGCTCTGTCAGGCAGGTGCACTGGAGCTTCCAAGCGTCGTCAGGAGGCGGGACGGTGGCGCAGAAGCGCTTCGAGTTCGTCGCGGTCAGTGCGGAGCTGCGCTGCGTCGGGCCGGGTCGGCCAGGCGCGCAGGTCGGTGACGATGGGCGGCGCAGAGCGCAGCATCGTGATGCCGGTGCCGAACGGCAGTGTTCGGATGCGGTCTGGCGGCAGGATCGGGACGCGGCGGATCGAGCGCTGATTCGAGCGGGTGCCGTGGTCGCCGAGGGTCACGCTGTCGGTGTACTCGTCGCGCTCTCCGATGAGCGTGGAGAGGTCTTGGAGGTCACGGCTGTTGGATGCGCCGCCGAGGATGATCTTGACGATGCTGGCGTCCCAGATCGCGCCGGCCTGATGCTCACTCCACCTGTCGCGAGCCTGGGCGAGGGACTGCAAGACCGGCATGGTCGTGATCCCGGTGCCGCCACCTTCGGCCATGAGCGTCGGCAGTGACGGCAGCGGCGCGAGGTTTCCGATCTCGTCGAGCGCGAGCAACAGCGGCGGGTCGAGCCGGGCTCCCGGTGAGCGTGCCGCGAGTCGGCGGGCGGTTTCGATGAGGTCTTCGACGAACGCCGCGACCAGCGACGCGGAGGCTCCCGCTCCGGCACCGGTGGCGAGCAGGTAGAGGGTGCCTTGCTCGGTGAGGAAGGTCTCGGGGTCGAAGTGTTCGTGCGGTCCTGGCGTGACAGCATCGAGCACGCGCGGGTCGGCGAGGGCTGCGAGCGCGAGGGAGACGCCTTGCCAGATGCTGTCGCGGGTCTTGGGGTCGGCGTCGATCATCGCGGCTAGCGAGTCGTCCCAGCCCATCGCGGCGTTCGGGTGCGAGTTGAGGATCGCGACGGCCTCCGACGCCGCGCTGGGATCAAGAGTCCACCTGAACAGCTCGGCCGGCTGGCGGCCGTCGAGCGCGGCAGCGTGCAGCAGGCTCTGGAGTGCTGTGCGGGTCTTGCCCTCCCAGAACCCGCCGGACTCGACCCCGCCAGCACTGAGGCCTGTGGCGGCGGCGAGGCCGTTGGCGCGGATCATCGCGGTCAGCGGATCGTCGCACCCGCGAATGGGCGACCAGCGCAGCCCGGCGGGGATGCCCTCGGCGAGGTGTTGCGGGTCGAACACGGCGACCGGCCCGCCCTTGCGGCGTCGGTCGCGGAGGGTCGCGGTGAGGTTATCGGGCCTGGTGCTGGTGGTGACGACCGCTCCGGGTGCGTCGAGGATCGCGTTGATGACGACATGCAGGCCCTTGCCTGAGCGGGGCGGGCCGATCAGCAGGATCGAGTCTTCGACCGATGCCCAGACCTTCGTTCCACGACTGGCACCGAGCAGGTAGCCGACATCCTGCGGTGCTGGCGACTCCAAGGAGGGCCGCAGCGTGGCCGCGCGGTGAAGCAGTGCTTTCGCGGATGCGGCGGTCTTGACCTCGTGGCTGGTCGCGATCCCCGCCAGTCGGTGCGGGTCGGTCTCTGTCTTCCGCGTGTGGCGGCGCAGCACGATCCACACCCAGACGATCCCGGCAGCGAGTCCGCCGAGCAGTGCCGTGCTGACAAGCCAGTAGACGACCGGGTTGAGTCCGTCGGCACCGAGCGCGGTCGCTGGATCGCCGGGGTTGAACAGTACGGCGAGCCCCGCCGCTGCGCCGGCGTCTGGTTGCGGTGTGCCGGTGAGGAACGCGGCGACGCTACCAGCGGCGCGGAGGGCGAGAGCGATCCCGAACATGCCGATCAGGCCAATGAGGGCGGCGTTGGTGAGTTCGTCGCCCATGCCCGCGGCTTGCCGCTGGTTCATGTCAGCCGCCGCACCGCGAGCGTGCCCGAGATGCGCCCGAACAGGATCACCTCGTGTGTGCCGTCCGGCAGGTCGTCGAGGTCAATGAGCGTCCGGGTTTCGCCGGTTCCGGTGGCGTCGGTGTGGGAGACGATCGTCGCGACGGCGACATCCTCGCCGGGGACGAACCCGCCCGCGGTGACCTCGGCCAAGCGCGGCATCCGTCGGGCGTGACGGCTCCGACGAGTCTCCGGCACCGGGTTCTCGGTCGGTGCCGCTGCGCGTCGGGGCTTGCGGGTGCGGAGGATGTCGGTGAAGACGCTGCCATCGTTCTCGCGCACTTCGACCCGGACCGCGATGGTGCGGTCCTTGGTGATGGCATCCATGAGCGGCCCGAACGTCGCCCGCGTCCAAGCGCTCCCGTCCGGCGACGCGAACGGTGTCCCATCGACCATCGCGGCGAGGGTGCCGTCTTCGGCGACGGTCACGAGGACATGCGGCAGCTCGACGGGAGCCGTGTTCTCGTCGTCGGTCGTGGTGGATCGGCGTGGGCCATTGAGGTTCATCGGTGGCCTCCGGCTGCACGGCTGCTGGTGTCGAATAGTGCGAGTTCGTCGGGGTGGAGTTGGTGTTGGCAGACGAAGCTTCTGGCCTTGATCCGCCATAGGCCTTGTCCGACGCCGAGGTTTGGCAAGAGCTGCTGCTCGGTGCCGGTCAGGCCGAGAGCGGTAGCGGTCGGTCCGAGTTGGTCGGACTCCTGCCGGTACACGATCCGCGTCTCGGCGTTCGCAAGCAGTGAGTTGGCCAGCGAGCGCATGGCGGAGCCCTGGTCGCCCACGTTGTCGAGGTCGGTGAGCTTGTGGAAGATCAGCATGTTCGCGATCCCGTAGTGCCTGGCGAGTCGCCAGTGCGCATCCATCCGCCGCAACAGAGCCGGGTGGGACATGAGCCGCCAGGCCTCGTCGTAGATCACCCACCGCTGCCCACCGTTCGGGTCGAGCAGCGCAGACTCCATCCACGCCGACGAGCACGTCATCAACACCGAAATGAGCGTCGAGTTCTCGGTGACCCGCGAGAGATCGAGCGAGATCATCGGCAACGACGGATCGAACGCGACCGTCGAAGGCCCATCGAACAGCCCGGCCAGGTCACCGGCCACGAGGCGGCGCAGCGCATGGCCGACAAGCCTGCCGTCCTCGGCCAACCTGCCGTCGGCATCCGCACTCGGGGCGAGGATGCGATCAACGACCATCGGCAGGATCGGCACGTCGTTCTCCCGCACCGTCTGAGTCAGGGCGATGTCGATCGCGGTGTGCTCCAACGGCGACAAGCCGCGCGCGAGCACGGTCTCCGCGAGGGCGCCGATCAGGTCACGGCGTCGCGCAGCGACGGTCGAGGCCCACTGCTCATCCGAGAGTCCGCTGGGCCGGTGGCCTTCGTCGAGTGGATTCAGGCGAGTGTTGAGTCCGTGGCCGAGGACGATGGCGCGTCCGCCGACGGCGTTGGCGACGGCGGTGTGTTCGCCCTTTGGATCGCCGGGAACGTACACGCGCCGCCCGAACGGTAGCGACCGCGTGTAGAGGGACTTGGCCAGCGATGACTTGCCGGAGCCGACGATCCCGGCCAGCACCACGTTGGGTGCGGTGATGATGCCGCGTGCGTAGAGCACCCACGGGTCGTAGACGAAGCTCCCGCCCGAGTAGAGGTCTTGGCCGACGAACACGCCGTCGGCGCCGAGACCGCCCTCGGCGACGAACGGGTACGCGCCCGCCAGTGTCGCCGACGTGTCCTGATGCCGCGTCAGATGAAACCGACCTGGGGTGCGCAGCCGCGCAGCACCGGACTCGCCCGCCTTCGGCAGGTAGATCGTCGCGCGGCGCTCGGCGCGCTCCTGCTCAGCCTTCGCCTTCGCGGCGGCGATCGCGGTCCTGTGCTGCTCGGCGTGGAGCCTCGCCTCGGCCTTGCGGCGCTGCTTGCGGAGCTTGCGCCGCTCCTTCGACGGTGCCACCAGAACGGCAGTGTGCAGCCGCGCGCGATCCTCGGTCACCGCACCAGCCCCCGCGCCTGCTTGACCGCCGTGATCTTGGCCGGCTCGAACCACGATCCGTCTCGCTTCGGCGCGGGCAGGTCGGCCCGCTCTGGGGCGCCCGGCGACGAGTACGACACCAGCAGTTCCGGCCCACCCTGCACCGGCTCGGGCTCGATCTGTTCGGCGGCCTGGGTCTCTGCCTCCGGTTCGGTGTAGCGGCGCAGCAACGAGACGTAGCCGACGTGCGGGTTGACGACCAGCGCGTAGTCGCCCGAGAGCGCCACCCGGTCGTTTGTTCCCTCGCCGGGCTCGTCGTAGACGTATCCGTTCTCCAGCGCGGCCTGCGTGGTCTCGTCGCCGTAGTCCCACTGCGCGAGGAAGTCCACCGCATCGACATGGCCCAGCTCGCCGAGGATGCGCAATGGCCGGTCGGCCTCTTCGCCCTGGAGGAACACCACGCTGACCCACCGCGACGGCGCGGCCTCCTCGACGGCGGGCTCGGGATGCCAAGCGATCCGCCCCGCAGCGATGAACCCCTCCGCGAGCCGGTCATACGCCCGGTCGACGAGACTCGCGGCCTGACGCAACTCCTCCGCAGTGGCGAGCGCGTCCCGCACTCCTGCCTCGTGGCTGCCGGCGTCGTTGAAGGCGTGCGCGGCCTTGCGCTCGTGAACATCAGCGATCTGGTCGAGCGCCTGCCGCAGCGACCGCATCCCCGAGGACAGGTCACCGATAACCCCATACATCTCGGCTGGCTGATCGAACCCCCGGCTCGCGTGAGTGAGTCCGCGCAAGGCTTCGGACGCCTCAGCGGCATCGGCAGTCGAATCGAAGAACGTGGGCATGGTCGGCCTCCTCGCAAGTCGTGTGACCAGGAGGTGTGCTGCGATGACCCAGGCGCTGTCGAAGGCGGCTGACATACTTGATGGAGGCGTCGGAGGGAGGCACGAGGCAGTCACCGGCGAGAAGGAGAGCCACATGGACGACCCGCGCGACGAGTCCGGTAATGACGACGCCGTTGGCAGGCAGACCGCAGAGGATGGTCAGGTCAGGTCCGACGCGCTTGAGCTCGCAGCGTCCACGACCCTCGTCGAGGTGACGCCAGGCGTCGCAGTCGTATTCGGCGAAGTCCCCGACGGTCTTGAACTCATCAGCCTTGACATGGTGCCGTCCTTCGACCGCGCTCAGCTCTCCACCGCTCTCGGCTCCTTCGGCAACGCAGGCACGATCGTCGGGAACGTCGCAGAGGCTGTATCGAGCGCGCAAGGCCTCTTCCGCGTCAACGATGCGACGCTATCTCTGTTGAAGAGCGGCGGGGAGATGGCAGCAAAGGACGGCGCCAAGCTCGGGGCGATCTTCAAGAACGGTGAACTGGTCGCCCAGGCGCGATTCATCCCAGCCTCCATGACGGCCGCCACGGCGATCGCAGCTATCGGCCCGGCCGTCGCCATGATCGCGCTCCAAATGCAGCTCGGCGAGATTTCCGGCCTCGTCCGCTCCAACATCCAGCTCACGACGCAGACGCTCAAGGCCATCCGAAACGAGCAATGGGCAGAGCTTGAAGGGCTGGCGGAGTCCGTCGATGAGGCAGTCAAGGAGACCCGCGAACTCGACGCCATCACAGACTCTGTCTGGGAGCCCATCGCTCCCAGCGGTCCCAACATCCGCAAGCAATTGAAGCTATACCGCAAGAACGTGGCAGGCCATGTCCAGGAACTCGGGAAGTTGGACAGTCGCGCTCGCCGCCAGTACCTCGAATCCAACGCCGAAGCAATCGTCTTCGATACCTACGCGCTTCTCAGCTCACTCAAGACCCACGCGGAGTACCAGGCTGTCCGGGCCGCCCTCGCCAGAACACGAAGCACCAACGACGAGAGCGAAGCGCAGCTCTTCGACCGGATCGCCCGGAACACTCCCGTCGAGATCGACGAGTCGCTCTCCGAAATCCGATCGCTGACCGAGTCGCTCGTCCGCGAGTTGCGGATCATCGCCGAACTCCCCGGCCGCGCCACCGTGCCTCTCACGAAGAAGCGAAAAGACGCCAAGGCTTCTCAACTCACTTGCAGGCAGCTCCTCGAAGCGATCGACCCTTTGGCCAACATGCTCCAGCCAGCAGTCGAGATGCCAGCAGTACCAGCGGCGGTATGCGCACCCGAAGGGCTTGAACTCGATCCGTATCTGCATATCCTTCGGTGGTTCCTTGAGGATGGCGAGACGCTTCGCAGCGTGGCGTTCCCGTACGAAGTGGGGACCCACAACTTCGCCGGAGTCGTGCCAGCGATTCTCGCTAAACGGGTTGATGCGACATGGGATGCGCTTGCGCCAGGAAGAGGAAGTGCGATCGTTGAGAAGTTCGCGTCGAGCACTTTCGTGGCTGTCACTGACCGACGGATCGTCACGGCCAATCCAGGGAGTCTTCTACGACGAGGCGAACTGGGCCCGATCTACTCCCTGGACGAAGTGCGCAACGTGCGCGGTCGATCGCCCCGCGGAGTGGGTGTCCGGCCCACCATCGACGTCGCCACAGACGAGCGCGATCTGCACTGGATGTTCCCCGGTGTCGCGGCCCCCGAGGACATAGACAGCCTGGCTGCTGTCCTCTCCGAGGCGAGCCCCCACGCAGTCCCGGCTCCGGCAACGCTTGAACAGCTCCCAGCAGCGGACTCCTAGAGATTTTGCCGATGACGAGCTTGAACGAACAAGAAGGTTTCAGGCCGACAGGTCAACGATCAAAGGTCGGTCGATGCACGTTGTGCGGGGCCAGGGCAAAGCTCACCAAGGCGCACGTACCGCCGAAGGCCGCGTTCAACAACCGGTCCTTCTCGTGGGGCGGTACGACTGCTGATAGCCAGCTCGTCTATGGGAGGCCGCGCCTTGGCGGCGCCAACCTATACGCACACTGTGAGCCCTGCCGAGTGGCCACGTCACCTTGGGACGACGAGTACATTCGATGGGCATATTCATTCGTGAACGTCCTGGTCAATTCACCATTGAAGGGAGAGCGAACGCAGATAGTGGGCACCTTGAGTGGCGTGCGCCCCGGTAGATTCATACGCTCCGCGCTCGCGGGGATGACCGCGCTGGCACCCAAGTTGCTCGACTCGCATCCTGACCTCGTCCGGGCAGTTCGGCATGGCACATCATCTTCGCCTACAGATGACCTCCGTTTCTTGGTGGCTGTTGCGCCTGACGGAGCAGCAGCCACCGTGGAAGGTGCGCACGAAGCTTTGGCTCTCAAGATGTCGTTCGGCGATGAAGACGGCTCCGGATGGAAGACGGAGACCGCCCCGACGATATCTGCTGTTATCCATTTCCCCCCCGTTCAGCCTGCTGCTGGCTGATCGCCAGCTCGCAGCATCCTTGCCTCATCTCGACTGCACGGACTGGTTGAATCTCGGTGTCGATGACGAAGCCAACGTTCAGATCGTTCTCCCTGTGGTTGACCTGCCGAAGACCCCGAACGCGCCTGTTCCCGTCTCGATGCTTCGGTTCGCTGAGGCTCGTGCGTGAGTGCCGTGCGAAGGTGGAGAACTGCGCGGCGGGTCAACTCGCGTTCGCGACTTTGGCTAGACACGCCGACATAGCGGCAGCGCGGCGGCGGTGAACGCGGCGGCTTGCTGGCCGACGAGGAGGCGGGTTTCGCAGGAGGCTTGGATCGCGGCTTGCTCGATGGCGGCGACGGCGGCGTCGAGTTCGTCGATGGTGGGTGCGGAGACGGCGATGAGGCCGGTGTAGCGGAGGATGCCGTGGCCGGCGGTGAGGTCAGCTTCTTGCTGGAGCACGTCGTGGTACTCGGCGGTCTGGGAGGCGTCCTCGATCTGGCCGATCTTCGCGCGCTGGGCCTGGTCGGAGATGTGCTCAACCTTCTTCTTGCGGATATCGCGAGCAGCCGCGTCGGATCGCATTGGGGTGCAGATCAGCGAGAACGACCGCTGGATTCCGGTGGACAGCAGCACAGGCGACAGGAACCCCGGATATACCAGCGACCGGGGCCATTCGCTGACCCAGAGCACCGCGTGATGAGCTGAATCGGTGCGCAGCCGTCCCCAGGTCTCGGTGACCGCAATCGGCCCTGCGGTCGCGAGGGACTGGCCGAGCCTCCCGTGCCGTTCCAGCGTGGCAGCGATGGCGGGGTCGTAGGCGGAGCGCAGCATCACCGCGATCTGCCCCGGTGTCAGCCAGCCCGACGGCGAGAGGTCGGCGGAGCGGAGCGCGGCGACGAGCGTGTTCATCTCTTGCCGCAGCACGGCGGCGGCACCGCGTATCCCGCCTCCGGCGGTCCTGATCTGCCGAGCGCTGGTCTTCATGTCGAGTGATAGCGAGAGCGTGGTGGCGTGGCGTTCGCCGGCGGGTCCGGCGCGGTCGATGAGTTCGGCGTAGGTGTCGGCCGCCCACGATCCGTCCGGGGTGCCGTGGGTGGCCCACCATTCGGCGAGTCCGGTGCCAGAGTCCGGCAGAGTCCGCTCCAAGACCTGAAGAGTGGCGATCCGCCCGGAGCGGCAGACGGTGGCCAGGACGCGGCCCCAGGAGCTGACGCGGCGTTCCTGTTCGCCGGGATCGAGGAGCACGAACGCGGGATGGGTGACCTCGCACACCACCGTCAGGGTGGCGGCGTGGGGGTCGTGGATCATCCCGGCTCCGGTGTCGGGGTCGGTGTACTCGCGCAGTCGCGCCATATCGCCGGGCAGGGCGAGGGTTCCGACGGGACGCGGGACGACGATCCTGCGCCGGTACAGCAGTTGTCCGCCGGTGGTGCGCCACAGCCACCAGCAGGCGATGGGCAGCCATTCCACGATGGGCCGGCCTGCGATGGGTATCCAGGTCAGCGCGGCGGCGAGTACCCAGATGGGGGCGGTGTAGGCGAGCAGCATTCCGCCGCCGGCGTAGAACGCGCCGATGAGCGTGGCTCCGCCGATGGCGAGCGTGATGAGCTGGGTCAGTGACAGGCCGAGGAGGACACCGCGGCGGGTGAGGCGGGAGAACTTCACCGGCACGACTTCGCCCGCGGTGGGCCGGTCGTGGTTCGGGCTGCTCATCGTCTACTCCTTCGGTGGGCGTGGCGCGGGCGGCGGGGGCTGCTTCGGCGGCGGTGACGGGTCGCTGCTCGGCGGTCGTGGTGCCGGGCTCGACGGCGGTGCCGCAGGTGAGGCTGCGGGCAGTGGCGGTGTCTGCGCGGCTGCGTCGGCGGCGTGCTCGCCTTGGGCTCCCAGCGCGGTTCCGGCCTTCGGCCCTGCGATCGCGGCACCCTTGGCGACACTCGCCCCGACCACCACCCCTGCGGCGACGGGGCCGGCTACGGCTGCACTGCCTCCGCTTGCTGCGGCACCACCACCGGCTGCACCTCCGCCGCTCGCGGCGGGTGCTGGTGCCGGGGTCTTGGGCGGTGGCGGTGCGCTGCTTCCTCCACCGCCAGAGCCTCCGCTCGCGTTCCCGCTGCTGCTGGTTCCGTCGAGTACCTTCTTCGGGTCGCCGCCGCCTTGCGGCTTGGTCGGGACGGGGATCGGGCGGTTGAGGGCGCTCTTGGCGTCCTGTTCGGAGCCGATCGCGTGGTACATGTCGAACCCGACGAACGCGATGAACTTGTACGTCAGGTACGGGGCGAACGCGGCCATCGCCATCAGCACGATTCCCGCGATGGGGTCGCTGACCGAGGCGAGGTCGGCGTCGATCGGTGCGGAGACCTGGGTGATCGCGACGAGGAACATCACGACGAGCACGAGCTTGGAGCAGATCAGAGCGACGACGAACATCGCCCACTTCCCGATCCACCCCAGCGATGCGTCCCACGACGCACCAGAGAAGGCGAGCGGCGCGAACACGACCGCGACCAGCAGGAGTGCTTTTCTGACGAGGAGGGACAGCCACACGATCGCGGCGGCGGTGATCGCGAGGCCGGCCATGAAGATCGTGATGATGGCACCGACGCCGGGAGCGGCGATGTTGATGCCGACGAGCCCTGCGGCGAGGAGGGCGATCTTGTCGCCCATCGACTCAGTGGTTTCTCCCGCGGCCTGCACGATCCCGATGCACAGCTGATCGACGACTTCCAGCAGCAGTGCGGTCAGCGTGATAACCACGAACGACCCGAGGACGGACTTCGCCAGGCCGAGGGCGGCTCGGGTGAGTGCGGTGGGGTCGCGTCGGATCAGGCCGGTGATGAGTTGGAGGCAGAAGAAGATCAGCATCACGAAGACCGCGATGCCGAACAGCAGGTTGTAGACGGCGATGTAGCCGGGCTTGGTGACGTCTACCAGTGTCGTGGTGTCGAAGACCGACCAGACCGCCTCGAACAGCCACCCGGCGGCGGCACCCATCGCCTGGGCGAGCCAGTCGAACGGGGCCGCCACCAGCGACGCGGCTCCTTCGCCGACGGCATCGCAGACCGAGGAGATCACGGGAACGTCGCACACGCCCATCACGAACACCAGCACTCTTGACGACGACGGGCCGGGTCAGACGGACTGGCCGACGTTCCAGAAGAAGTTGATGAGCGTCACGCTCGCGCCACAGATCACCGCCGCGCCGCAGGAGACGAGGACGCCGATCTTCCCGCGCGAGGCGAGGTGCGGGTTGGAGGAGTTCGCGCCGAAGCCCCACACGATCGCGGACACGATCAGCGCGAGCACGGACAGGATCAGGCCGATAGTCATCACAGCGCCGACGATGGTGCGCAGCTGGTTGATCCCCGGCAGGCCGTTGGTGTTGGGGTCGATGTTGATGTCCATCGGCACCAGCAGCGGCGGCGCGGACATGACGGTGGCGAGCAGATCGAACACGGTAGGTCTCCTTGGCGACGGGCGGCCCGCCCACGAACTCGCAGACGGGGTACACGCCACAGGTGCACTTCCCTCAACAGCACCGGTGGTCGCGCGCGGTGTCGGTCGGAATCGGGACGTGCCCAAGCGCTCGCGGGGCCGCTGATCCGAAGCGTCAGCTATGCCAAAAGGCGGCACGGTGGTCGTCGTGGCCCTTGTCTACCCTCGCCGGAGCCGAGACCTCTCGATCGCTAGACTTGGGGCATCCGGCTGGTCCACGGACCCGCCAAATCCCGAGCCGAAGGAGCCCCCGTGGTCAGTGGAAGCATCGAACCTTCCATCTTCGGCGGGCCAGAGGGCTCGGTTGTAAAGGTCGAGTTGAGCGACGACTCGTTGGGCCTCGGCAAGGCGGTAGAAGGTGTTGCTCGTGAAGCCCGCAAGGGCCCCGAGGGCCTGCTTGATCGCGCGGACCGGTTCTATCAACTCAAGGAGACGGTGCTTCCAGTCCACACCGCGAAGCGGGATGCTAAGGCGCTCGAAATAAGGGTCGCCGCGGTCCGTTCCGCTGCTGAGGCACTCCAAGACGTCTCCCCGAACTCGCTCGCTGCCGTACAGATGCTCATTGCCGACTACGGGCGCCGCTTTCAGAACATCGACTCCACGATCAACCTCGCAATGCCGATGATCGCCCCTGCCGCGTCCCCCGAAGACATTGAGGACGATTGGCTGGGTTTCGCGTTCGAATACATCGGCGGGGTCTCGGACGAGATGGTGCAGGAACTCTGGGCAAAGTTGCTTGCTCAGGAAGCAAATCATCCTGGACGGGTGTCCAAACGCGCAGTCACCAAGCTCGCCCTCATGGACCGCCGAGGCACCTACCTGCTCCGGAAGGTACTAAGGAGCGCGGTCACGCTGTACCGCCAGACTCCCGATCCGAAGGAGTCCAGCCACGGACAGCCGCTCTACAAGATTGGCCGCTTCGTCTTCCCGCTCATGCTTGAGATGGTCGAGTGGTCTGGGCCGAAGCCGTCGGACGACCTTGTTCGCGGGCTGGACCACGGCCATGACACTCCAAGCTCCATGTCCAGGTCACGAATGGACTGGCTGATCGAGGAAGGATTCTTGCGCCCGGTCACGCAAGACCAGTTCCGCGACGGCTATCTCGACCCTGAGCATTGGGCTATGGAAAGGTTCGATGGTGAGCGACCGCTGGGGATTCGCGTGGGTCTGGGGCCTATCTATGGGTGTGACGCGCGAGATGTCATCGAGTTCGTGCGACGGTACTCAAGCGGCGGAGCCACGACGCAGATTGTTCAGCTAACGGGGCTTGCGGAGGCCTTGCTGGACCCGCGAATATCCTCCACGGAGCCGCTCGTCGAAGCGCCTTCTGGCGACGACACGGGGACACAGCATCGCGATGCGATTGAGGAGCTCCTCATCAGCGAGCTGCAGCTGACGCCTGTGC
Source organism: Humibacter ginsenosidimutans (assembly GCF_007859675.1). GTDB lineage: Bacteria > Actinomycetota > Actinomycetes > Actinomycetales > Microbacteriaceae > Humibacter > Humibacter ginsenosidimutans. Next base: position 1,681,531 of record NZ_CP042305.1, on the reverse strand, counting down.
CGCACCATAAGAGCGGAATCGCCGAGAACCCTGGGTTTCTCGGGAGGAAGTCGGGAACCAGGAACGATCTGGCCTTCTACTATCACGAGTTCTAGATAGCTCACGCCAGTCTGGCGTCCGACGAGGTCTCCCTACAGTTGCGCGCCGAGGGTGAGCAGCCAGTTCATCCAGGCGACACCGCCTCCGGCGAGGATGGCGGCACCGACGGAGACGAGGACTCCGATTCGGCCTTTGCTGGCGGTCGCGTAGTTGCCGTGGGCGGTCGCGATGGCCCACACGATCGCCGAGACGATCAGCATGAGGACGGCGACGATGAGGACGAACGTCAAGAGCGCGCCAACCACGGCACGGAGGTCACCGATGCCACCGACCCCGTCGAAGTCGGGAAAGACACCCATCGCCGATCACCCCACCTTGACTGTGACGTGGAGGTGGTCGTAGTGGCCTCCGGTGATGGAGGCGGGGTCGTGCATCCCGCCTCCATTGTAGGGACGCCAGCCCTCGGCGTCGGGGGCGACGGACCAGATTTGGCCTTGCCAGATCAGGTACTCGACGCCGAGCACGTCGGCGTTCTCCTTCATCCAGTTTGTGACCTTCCAGCCGGCGTCGAGTTGTGCCGGGGTGGGTCGCTGGCCGATGCGGTTGCCGAAGGTGATGTCGCACGCCCTGCCGAGTGGATGCTCGGACTTGGTGCCGGGGCGCGGTGAGTAGCAGCCCCAGCCGGTGTCGGGGAACGCGGCGAGGGTCTGCTGGTAGAGGTGGAGCATGCGGGCGGTGATCTTGCCCGAGCTGGTGGGATCGTCGACGAGCCGGTCGGGGTATCCATCGACGCCGGTCGGCGTGCCCGCAGTGGTGGTGTTGCAGGCGGTGGGTGATCCGCTGGTCGCTGTCGGCAGGTTCGCGGCCCCGTGCTCGTTGAGCCAGGCGGCGGCGTCGATGGCCTCGCCGTTCGTGCCGCCGGGCCGGACCTCGAAGTGCAGATGTGCGCCGGTGCTCATGCCTGAGGAGCCGACGTCGCCGATGTGCTGCCCGGCGCTCACGCGGTCTCCGCGGCGGACGTGGATGCCGCTTTGCCACATGTGCGCGTAGGCGGTCGCGACGGTGTGGCCGTCGATGGTGTGCTCGATGACGATGAGGCCGCCGTACCCGCCGGAGAACTCCGCGACGGTCACGGTGCCGTCCGCGGCGGCGAGGATCGGTGTGCCGTCGGGCGCGGCGAAGTCGGTGCCGGTGTGCATCTTCCGTTCGCCCGTGATCGGGTGCACGCGCATCCCGAACGGCGAGGTCAGCACCCAGGTGCCCTCGGGTAGCGGGAACACCACCCGCAATGACGAGACCGCCGGCCCACCCATGCCGCGAACCGGAGTGCTGCCGCCGCTGGTGAGGGCGGCGAGGATGCTGTCGGCGACGGGCGCGTAGTTGCGGTATCGGTCGGGGAAGGCGGAGACCTCGACGGCTTGGGCGGCTTCGCCAGGGTCCATCTGTTGCCAGCCGGGGATGTCGAGCAGCCCGCGCGGCGAGGGGTAGTTCGGGCCGGTCGGCCCGCCGAAGAACGCCTGCGCCTGATAGTTCGGGTCCATCAACTCGGCGACGGTGCCCCACCCGGATTGGGGGCGCATCTGGAACAGGCCGAGGGAGTCGTGGTCGCCGCCGTTGCCGTCGTTCGGGTAGTTCGCCGAGTCGGGGTAGGTGCCGGTGTTGGTGAGCATCCGCAGCGTGGACTCGGTGAGCGCGGCCATCAGCGCGATCTTGATTCCAGGCCTGCCCACGTCGGTGATGCCGTTGCCGACCGTGATGATCGTTGCCGCGTGCGTGAGCTGCTGACGATTCAGCGTGAAGGTCTCGTCGTTCGCGGTGGTCACGGTGAGCGAGTCCGGGATCGGGCCGAGGTTCACGGTCCCGGCAGGGGTGGCGCAGTACGCAGCGGCGGGGTTCATCAGCACCCCGATCCCGAGGAGTGCTGCGGCGGGGGCGAAGAACAGCAGCGCCAGGGACGCGATGGCGGCTTTGCGGAACACGACTACACCCCCTTCAGCGCAGCGGGTTGTCGAGCTGCGAGAGCCGCAGCAGATGACACGTCGGATACGTCGGGGCGCAGACGACGAACACGGTGAACGCGACCGGATGCTCGCTGGTGACCGGTTGGCCGTTCCATTCCCCGGCGCGGTGGCGGGTGCCCTCGATCGTGACGGCTGTAGTTCCGGCCGCGAGCTGCTCTGGCTGGGCCTGCGCGACGGCGTCGGCCCAGGCGTCGGGGATGTAGGCGGTGTCGATGGTGAGGTGCTGGCGGGTGGCGTACTGGCGCAGCTCGATCCAGGCGTCGCGGGTCGGCAGGTACGCGGCCACGTCGGAGGCGAGCCCGGCTTGCTCGTCTCCGCTGGGGTCACCGACCGCGAGGATCGCTGAGGTGTAGTCCAGCGGCCACAGCCCCGAGGCCGTGTCCCACGCGAACAGCGTGGACGCGACGCCCTGAGCGAAGGTCTCGGGATTGGCCGAACGCGGAACCGCTGGAACCCGTGGTGGCTGGGGCGTGCTCGGTGCCACGGTCGGCGGTGCCGTCGTGGCCGGGCCGGGCTCCGGGTCGGGATCGGTGCTGGTGCTGCTTCGGGGCCCGGTGAGGAGTCCGTACACGCCGACGCCGGCCAGGAGCAGCAGGGCGATGCCGGCGGTGATGAGGGCGACGAGTCGGCGGCGGTTCCAAGGATCAGTAGGTGCAGGGCTCATGCCGAGCAGGTGCGCACCCGGCACCTCTGCCCGTTGTCACAGTGCGCGGAGTCGTGGCCGCTCCGCCGCGCCGCCGCGGGCGGCTCGGAGTGCGTCGGCGAACCGGACGGTGCCGTCGGCGGTGGCGAGGAAGTTCTCGAACTGCTCGTCGGTCAGTTCACCGGCGAGAGTGTCGGCGTCGTAGTGGGTCCACCAGTTCGTCAGTTCGCCCCAGGTCTGGATGAACGCGCGCAGTGGGTAACGGACGGGTTGCCCGTCTTCGGTGGCCAGGGGCAACGGACGCGGTGGGGTGCGCCTGCCCTTCTTGATCGACTTCGCGCGGGCCACGGCTGCTTCGGCGCGGGCGTGCAGCTCTGCCTCGCGCCGCTCCCGCTCGGTGGTGTCGGCGTCGCGGATCGCTTGATAGATCGGATGCACCGAGTCCCCGGCCTCGATCCGCTCCAGCCCGGCGGCGGCCTCGGCGCGCAACGTCTCGGGCTGGGTGGGGTTGTTGGCGACGTCTTCGAGGTAGCCGATCTTCTCCAGTGTCGTGTGCGACGCGCCGCCGGGAATCATCGCCGCCGCCTGCTCCCGGGCCTTCCCGAGCGGCCCGTTCGACGGTGGTGCAAAGTTTGCACCACCGTCACTTCCGGGCTGATTCTCGCTGCTGAACTGGGTCGCGCTCTTGCGGCGGGCGGCATCTTCGGCCATGACCTGCTTGAGTTCTCGGTAGAGGCCGGCGGCTTCGAGCTGGGTGTAGGGCTTGTGGAGCATGTTGTCGTCCTGCTCGGCAAGGAGCTGCCCGAGCCGGTCGGACAGGCCACTGCGAACCCACACGTTGACGGTGCGCCAGCCCAGCTTCTTGATCGCGGCAAGGCGTCGTGCTCCGCACACGAGCACGCCGTCGATTGTGATCGTGAGCGGTTGCAGCAGGCCGTCGCGGTCGATGGATGCCGCGAGGGCGTCGATGTCGCCGAGGTCGGCGCGGTGCCGGGCGCCGACGAGGATTGAATCGACGGTGCGGTCGAGCTGGATGCTGCCGATCAGCGGCTCGGTCACGACGACTCACCGCCTCCACCGTTCGGAGCGGCCAGAGCGAGCGCGAGGATCAGATCGTCGTCGCGGAGCAGCAGGTCGAGCGTCTCGCCCAACAGCAGCCGGAGCAGGACGCCGCGGCCACTGCTGGTGGCCACGTAGGCCGGGTGCGGGTTCCCGAGCAGCGCCTTCAGCAGCGCGGCCCAGGAGCGGCGCGGCAGGTCGAGCAGTGCCCGCGCGTGCCGATCGCGGCGCAGCGTCTCGTAGGCGGACTGGCGGGTGCCGGCCTTCATCAACGCTCCGCAGACGTGCTCGACGGCGGCCCGTGCGGTGTCGGTTGGCCAGTCGAGCAGGCACAGCATCGCGATGGCGTCCTCGGCCGCCGATCCAGCGGACATGCACGCCTGCGCAGACCCGAGACTGTCGCGCGGCTCAGGTTCGAGGTCGCTGGGACGCAGGTCGGTGGTGTGGAACGCGGGATGATAGTCGGCCAGCGCGGTGTCGCGTTCGGAGAACCGCTCGGGATCGTGGAACGCCGAAACGTGCGCGCGACGAGCCTGGTGCACCGAGCAGAGCAGCCCTTGGGCGCGTTCCTCGTAGACGCAGGTGATCCGCACGGCGTGGGTGATGATCGCCCACGGATCGTTGGCCTCGCGGGTCGAGCGGTACTGCATCGCGTCGAACGCCGCCGTCACCGCTTCCCAGGTGTCGAGCTTGTGCTTCCTCGCGAGAGCGCGGTACTTGTCGGCGGCGAACTCCATCAGATCGCGAGCCACCGGGTCGTGAACCCAGGCATCCTCGCCGCCCGCGGCGAGACGATTGAGCAGGGCGCGCAGGCCCTCGCCGGTGGTGAAGTCCTCAGCCCCGAAGGCCGTCTGCTCGGTGCTGGTGCGGGTTGGTGTGGTCATGGTGTCGGCACCTCCTGGCAGGCAGGTGCGCACTCGCTCCCACGAGCGCGTCCTGCATGCCGATGCCGTCGCAGCCATGACCTCTCACCACCGTCAACTCATCGAGACCCCGGAGCGGGACACCTGCGACGCCGGTGCTGTTCTGCGCCCGAACGCCGAGATCGGCGGCAACCGCCGGGCACGGTCCCCAAGACGACGAACACCAGCGCCGAGCGGGGTGCGGGTGCGGCGTGCCAGCTCGGCCTGGAAGTCGAGGCCACGACCGGCGGCGTGCGCGGAGTGCCGGGCGATCAGGTCGGTGGGGCGCACCCACTCCACGCCGCGCCCGCGAACGAGCGCGTGCTGCTTGTCGTCGCGGGCGACCTGCGCGGCCCGCACTGCTTCCGGCGTGCTCGTCACCTCGACGGGCTGGGGGCGTTCCCGCGTCTCCTCGGGCACCAGCCGTGCGGGATCGGGCCTGGACGGGTCGGGGTGCTGCGGGTTGTCGGTGGTGTTCATGAGGTTGTCTCCTCCCGCTCGTCTGCGGTGTCGGTGGTGTCAGTGAGGTGCGCGACGGCGAACCATCTGCCCACGGTCGAGGGATGCACCCCGAGTTCGCGGGCGATCCGCTTGTTCGACCAGCCCGCCTCGCGCAGCTCCCACCCCAGCGCCCGCCGATCCGCCACACCGTCGCTTCGACGGGTCGGTTCCGGCCCGCCAGAGGGCAGCTCTGGCATGGGCTCGACGGCGACCGTAGAGAACGCGGCGGCCGGTTCCTTGTTGGGGTCGGTGGTGCGGGTGAGGATCACGGTCAGGTGCGTGATGGCGAGCAGAACGACGGGTGGCACCGCGGCGACCGAGGCTGCGAGCATCTTTGGCACGTCGGCGTCTGCGGCGACGACTGCGTGAATGGCGTTCGCTGTAACCGAGACAAGCGCGCCGCCGACCAGCAGCGCCCACGGGTACCAGGCCGAGCGTTGCCCGGCGAGCGCGACGACGGCGACCGTGGCGACGACGATGATGCCGTCCACGATCAGCGGCCACGCCCACGCCTGCCCCGCCCCGATCCCGGAGCGAGCGGCCAGATCGGCCAGCGACGTGAACGACAGCCAGAACGCCCCGGCAGCGATGAACACCGTCCCCGCGACCGCCGTCATCGCGGCCCACCGCCGCCCGTCCGATTCACGCCTCACAGCCCGGCCCTCCCGAAGGCTGCGGACGGTGGGCTCGCCGAGCGTCCGAACCAGCGACCCACGTTTTGAGTCCGGCCGGCTGGCTCGGGTGCGGGCTGGGTGGCTCGGTAGGCGGAGCGCACGGTCGTGGCGATCTCGCGATCGCCCAGACCCGCCGACTGTGCCGCAGCACCCAGCGCATCGAGCGCATCGGCGGCCGAGACGCCGTTCTCGGCGAGGCGGCAGGCGGCCCAGAACAGGCCACGGTTCCGCTCGCCCTCACCCCGGCCGGCGACCCACGCCGCCAGCCGCTTCCCATCCACGACCATCGAGGTGCTCTCGGTGCGTGGTGGGGCGACGGGACGCGGGTCGAGGAAATCCCGCAGGCGGGCCGCGTCCACATGACCGACCGAGTGTGCGGCGATGTCGGCGACTTCGTAGCGCCGCATGTTCCCGTCGACGATTCGCCGGGAAGGCGGAGCGATGATGTACCCACCGTCGCCCCGGAAATCGACACCCGCGGTGGCTGCCTGCCACGACCGCTGCTCGCTGCCCGGCGTCGCCGGGAAGTACACGTGCGCGCCACCGGTGGGTGTGCGCACCAGCAGACCCGCTCCATCGACGAGCCCCGCTTCGGTGGCGCGCTGGTACGCCGCGCGGCCATTGTGGGGGCTGTGGACATCGACATCGACGACGACAACGCCCGATGCGGCCCCCGTCGGGATGCCGATGTTCGCGTCCGGTGTGCGCGACCACCACGCGGCAACCTGTTCCGGGTCGCTGCTCGCGTCGAGGAACCCACGGCGAGTCAGCGGACGCTTCCCCTCGACGAGGCACGGGAACACGGGCACGCCAGCCGCCGCGAGGCTCCGCGCAGCGAACGCCAGGCTGGGCGAGCGATCCACGCGGATGAGCGCCGCAAGGACATCGAACGGTTCGGGCATCACAGCCCCCGCCCTGTCATAACCGGCACAGCACGCGGTCGATCCGCCTCCGCCGCAGGCGTGCGGGAGGTGCGCGGAGTGGGGGTGTCGCGTTCGAGACCGGGCGGGGTGCCGTCGCCGACCTGGAGCGTGTCGAGCCGGTCGAGGATCGCCAGCGCGGTCTTCCGCACTCGCTCGCCGGTGGCCTGCACCACCTGGACCGGTTCTTGGCCGTCCACGCGGGCGGCCCAGGTCGAGACGTACGGGATCGTGTACCCGGCGGCGTCCATGCCGTGCGCGGCACCGATCATCAGCGCGACGGACTCGGCTTCGACCTCGCGGATGCCGCGATGCTGCCGCGCCTCCTCGTCGTCGGGATTGTGCATCACCACGTGCGCCAGCTCGTGCGCGAGGGTCTTGACCTGCGCGGCAGGGTCCATGTTCTCCCGCACCGCGACCGTGCGCGCCTCGTAGTCGGTCATGCCGTTCGCGCCGGAGATCATCCCCTCGTGCGGCACCCGCAGCACCTCGAACCCCGCGACGCGAATCTGCCCGGCCAGCCCCTCCCACAGCCCCGAAGGTGCTTCGCCTTCCAGCAGCGTCGGTGCGGGCGGCACCGGCAGCGGTTCGCCGTCGGTCTGCGAGGCATCCCACACGTACGCCGGCCGTGCGCCGACCATCCGCGAGCGCACGACCTCGCCGGCCTTCGGCTTCTCCCGCGGCCCGAGCCTCCGCCACGATCCCGCATCGGCAGGGGTCGCGGTCGCGAACCGGCCCGTCACCGGCGCGAAGATCATGTACCCGGTCTGCCCTTTCATCACCTGCCGCCCGAGCCCCTGCCACTGCCGGTACCCGGCAACCAAAGTGGGGAAGGGCTCGGGCACGCGGCCCGCCTCGAACGCGGCCTCGTGCTGCACCCAGATCAGCATCGTGTTGTTGAATGACCGCGACCTGAACCGTGCGGCGAAGGCGAGCGCCTGCCGCCAGTCGTCACCCGAGACCAGCGACTCGACCGCGCCGGTCAGTTTCTCGTGCAGCTCGTCGAGTTTCGCCTCTCGCGCCGCGCGGGCGTCCTCGTTCGATGCCATGCTCCGGCCTCCTCTTCGGCGGGCCGCGCCAAGGTTGCGCGCGGCGGTACACCTGGCAGGTAAGCGCGAACACCCGCGCCCGGACCGTGAGCTGGACATCGTTCACCTCCTTGAGGCAGCCCGAGCCGAGACCGGGACGCGACATTGAGCATGCTCAAAATGTCCCGGAGTCCTGTTCTAACACCGACCGTTGAGCATGCGCAAGCCTTGATTTGTGCATGCTCAACGAGTACGGTTGAGCATGCACAACCATCCTCCGGGTGGACTACATCGATGCCTTGCCCGTCGCGAAGGGAAGGGGGTCACCGTCATGACCGAAGACGAGAGCCAGGCTGCGGCCGAAGACCTCGCCAAGCGTCTGCGGCTCCTGATGGATGTCGCTGTTGCCGAGTCCGGCACTGAGCCGACCTACTCGCAGATCGCCGACTACCTCCGCGAACGAGGCACGAACCTGTCGCGGTCGCGCTGGACGTACATGGTCAACGGCCACCGCTACGTCCAGGACCCCGCCGTGTTCGAGGGGCTCGCGGAGTTCTTCGACGTGGATGCCGCGTTCCTGCTCGGCGAGGACGGTGCGGCCACTCCCGAGAAGGTCTCGGCGCAGCTCGATCTGGTTCGGTCCATGCGCGCGGCGAAGGTGAAGTCCTATGCTGCCCGCACCCTCGGCGACATCTCGCCGAAAGCACTTCATGCCATCACCAAGTTCCTGGATGAGGAAATGACACACATGCCCGAGCACTGACCGGTACCGCGCGACACGGAGCCGCCACCGGTCCTGCTCCCCACAGACAAGGGGCGAACCGTGAATATCGAACAGACCGTATCGGCGGCCGTCGCGGGCCTTCAGCTCGGCAACACCTTCACCTTCGACGACCTCCGCGACACCGTCCAAGACCGCCGGCGCCGCCGGCTCCGCGTCGTCGAACTCGCAGACCTCGACGCCCACGACGGCCTTTGCGCGGCCTTGATCTCCACCGACGCCGAAGACTTCGTGCTCCATGCCCGCAGCGACTCCGCGCTGCACCGTCAGCAGTTCGTGCTCCACGAGCTTGCCCACATGATCCTCGGGCACTGCGACGGCGACGACTGCACCGTCGACGAGGCACTACTGCCCAACATCCCGCCCTACACCCGCGCGCGCCTGCTCAGTCGGCAAGACCTCGACAGCGAAACCGAGATCGCCGCCGAGTCCCTCGCGGACCGGCTCGCCGCCGGCATCCGAGGGGCGGTGTTCGCCGAATCGGCCTACTCGGAGGTCTTCGGATGATCCAGACGCTCGTCGCGACGCTCATGTGGGCGCTCGTGGCGAGCCTGCTCATTTTCCGCCGGAAGCGCACCGACAGAAGCATCACCTACGCCGCGATCACCATTGCCATTGCGATGACGTTGAACGTCGATGGCATCTACGCGGTCGTCGATCCGCGCCTCGGCGGCACGAATATCGCGACGCTGATCGCGGACGCCCTGCTGATGACCGGGCTGTTCTTCCTCGGGCGCGGTGTCATGAAGTCCGGCGAGTACCGGCCCCGGCTTGTCCGTGCCGCCGTGAGCGCACCCGTCCTGCTCATCGCGCTGCTCGCAATCACCGCATCGTTCCTGTTCATCGACCGCGGCACCACCACGACACGATTCATGAGCGACCTCGGCGCACAGCCAGCAACAGCGGTCTACTCGATCATCAACTTCAGCTACGGAGCACTCGTCATCGCAACGATGCTCGTCCTCGCCGCACGGCAGTATCGACACAGCACAGGCATCCAGCGCCTCCCCGCCGCGCTGCTCAGCCTCGGATCAACCTTCGGCGTCGCCCTCTGCCTCGCCGTGATCGTCATGGACATCGCCCATGCAGCCGGTCAACTCGACCTCATGCACGCCATCCAGCCCGCCTACGATCCGCTCTCCGTCCTCACCTTCGTGTTCCTCTGCGCCGGGTTCGCGGTCCAGCCCGCCGTCCGCCGGGCGCAGCACCGCGCCCGGCGTCGGCACACGATCTCGTTCACGGCGGAGTTGGAACCACTCTGGCGTCGTGCGACTCACGCACGGCCTGGGCTGAGCCAGGCCGACCCCCTTGCCGCCAACAGCGACGACCCGGAGGGACACCTGCACCGAGTGATCGTGGAAATCCGCGACGCGATGATCGACCCCCGCATCACCTTCGACATCGAGGCCGATGACCGTGACCTGCTCGAACGCGCCGAGAGCCACCTCGTCGGAAACGACACCACCGTCGCAACGACGCTGCCCGTTCCAAACGTCGAGGAGCGTGGAGCGTGATCGGGCGCATCGCTCTCGGTGGTGGGATCGCGGCAGCAGCAGTCGGCGGGCTCGGGTGGGCAATCGCAAGGCGGCTCACCGCACCCGTCGGCCCGCGCACGTTTGACCTCCCCGTCCGAGGAGTCGAGCACGACGACGACGGTGACCTGATCGTGCTCGACCGCACCGACCAGACCACCGCGCACGGCATCTACAACCTCTGGTTCGAGCACGACCGCTGGGCACAGCTCTCCGCAGAGATCACCGATCGCGGACCTACTCGCGTCGCCCGCAGGATCACGGGCACCACATCGGGCTTCACTCCGAAGGTCGGCGACCGCGCCTCGTGGAGCGGCATCTACTACGCCACCCCAGCCGAGGCCGGACTTCATGCCCGCGAAATCGCCATCGCCGCTCCCGCAGGATCGTGCCCGGCCTGGCGCATCGACGGCGACCCTTCGACCTGGGCGATCCACATCCACGGCCTCGGCAGCTCCCGTGCCGGCACGCTTCGAGGCGTCCGCGTCGCGACCGAGCTCGGGTACACCTCACTGGTCGTCAGCTACCGCAACACAGCAGAAGGGCCACACGTTGGCACCGGCCGAGTGACCCTCGGCCGCACCGAGATGAGAGACGTTGACGAAGCCATCGGATGCGCCGTCCGACGCGGAGCCCAACGAATCGTGCTCTTCGGCTGGTCGATGGGTGCCGCGATTGCCCTCCAGCTCGCCGACCGGCCGCGACACGAGGGGTTGATCGCCGCGCTTGTGCTCGACTCACCAGTCCTGAACTGGCGCGAGGTCATCAAGTCCAACTGTGTTCGCAGCGGACTGCCCGCAGCAGCCGGACACCTCGCGATCCCGTGGCTCACCGTCACCCCGCTGGCGCGTGCAGTCGGGTTGCCGGGCAGCATCCCACTTCGCTCCTTCGACTGGACATCCCGAGCCGCAGACCTCGCCACGCCGACCCTGATCCTCCACGGCACCCGAGACGATTCCGCACCGATCCGGCTCTCACAAGGACTCCGAGACGCCCGCCCGGACCTCGTCGAGCTGGAGACCTTCGACGCCGGCCACACCCTCTGCTGGAACACCGACCCCGACCGGTGGCACGAAACGGTGACTACCTGGCTAAACGCGCGTGTCCCACGCTGATCGGCAGAACGGAGCGACCACCCTCGGCACCCATCTCGTTCGGCCACGCCCGGAGAAACCCAACTCAAGCCGTACCTCCGCCGGTATCATCGTGAGTGTTGGCCTGCCTAGGCCATGGAGCGAGGGAGGACCAACGTGGCTGAGCCGTGGCTGTCCGCAGACGACATCGCCGCCCACCTCGGGGTCACCAAAGACACCGTCTACACCTGGATCGCCGAGAAGGCCATGCCCGCCCACAAGGTCGGACGCCTCTGGAAGTTCCAAGCCAGCGAGATCGACGACTGGGTGCGACGAGGCGGCGCCGCAGGAGACGACACCCCATGAAGGCTCGAATGTCAGAGGTTTCTGCTGAGATCGAACCTGCGATGAAGCCCATCGTGAGCGAGATTCGCAACGCCCCGCTCCGGGTGCGTGACTCGATGCGCGCGACCGGAAGGAGGACGACCGAGAGATGACGAGTTCACATGTCGCTGGGAGCGACTTCACGCTCGCCACGTTGCGGACGACCGCCAGCCATACGATTGGCATTCCCCACCTGGTGGAGCTCCTCCGCGAAGTGCCATCCGATGCGTCTGCCGACCAGTACCGCCAAGCAGTGGTCGAAGACAACATCCTCGGACGGCCAACTTTGGCCGGGCGGCAGCGTTCGTTCCGCCACCTGCGCGAGCTGTACTTCCTTGATCCGGGGCGCGTGGAATTCGCGGCCTTGCGGTCCCTCTGGGACATCGACCCCGCGGCACAGCCACTCCTTGCGGGGCTGCTGGCTTTCACCCGCGACGAGGTGCTCCGCGCCTCGTTCGCCGCGGTCGCGGACCTCCCAGTGGGATCGGGCGTGACATCGGCAGACCTCACCGCCGCGGTCGCCGCGCAATTCGGCAACGAGATGTCGGAGTCAACCCTTGGAAAGACTGGGCGCAATACCGGGGCCTGTTGGACCCAGACCGGTCATCTCGCCGGTCGCGCCAAGAAGGTGCGCACTGAGGTGGAGGCCCGCCCGGTTGCCATCGCGTATGCGGCCTACCTCGGTCACCTCGCCGGCGGGCGTAGCCTCGGCGTGCTCGACAACCCCTGGTCGCAGATTCTGGGGCTGGCCCCTGGCCGCACGTTGGAGGCACTGCGTGACGCGCACACCCAAGGCCTCCTTGACTTGCTCGTTGCGGGCAACGTGGTGGATGTGTCCTTCCCGACTTTCGGCGGCGTCGCATGAGCCGCGTCTCCGATCTCGTCGACGCCTACAAGGCCGAGTTGCCGCTGGCGTGGAAGGACAATGTCTCGGGCGGTGAGCGCGTCTGGATGCTCGTCTACCCGCCCGACCTGGAACGCCAAATGCGGCACGCTCTGCCGAGCATCGAGTTGGCGACTACCCAGGCCGGCCGCGTCTGGGCTGTACTCGACGTCACCGACGACTTCGGGCGCTGGCTGTCCGCTCACCGGCATGCGGAAGCGTTCTACGAGGACCCGAGCGACCTCACTCAGTCGATCCTGGATCAGTTTGAGACAGCGCTTGTCGCGCGCATCCGCCAGGCTCTCGAAACGGCACCTGAAAACGCTGTCGTGGCACTCGTTGGCATCGGCTCGATCTTCCCGTTCCTGCGAGCATCGAGCGTAATCAAGTCCGTTGACTCCGCGGTCACCGGACGCCTTCTCGTTCTCTTCCCCGGGCTTCACGACCCGGAGACTCATTCATTCCGCTTGCTCGACGCGCGCGATGGGTTCAACTACCGCGCCCGTGTCATCGATCCACAGAAGGACATCGCGTGACGACCAACAATGACCTCTTCGTCCGGCCTCCACTCAGCTTCGAGATTCCGAACGACGGCGTAACCAATGTGGACCGTCCCGAGGACTCCAACCAGTGGGACGTCCTCAAGTACGAGCTGGAGAGCTTCGTCTGCGAGGGCGAGTACGAGCACGGCCTCCAGCGCATCCTCGATTCCTACACCGGACATCGGAATCGAACGACGCAGCCCGCTGTGTGGGTGTCGGGCTTCTATGGCAGCGGTAAGTCCCACCTCGTTCGAGTACTCCAGCACCTGTGGGCCGATACTAGGTTTCCGAACGGTGCGACCGCGCGCGGTCTGACGAACATCCCCCAGGGCATCCACGACCAGTTGACGGAGCTGACAGCTCTCGGCCGCCGCGACGGTGCCGCACCGTGGGCGGCAGCAGGTGCACTCGATCGCAGCGGCGACACCCTCAACTCGGTGTTTCTCTCGATCGTCCTCGGCGCGGCAGGACTGCCGACGCGTGTCGCTCCCGCCCAGGTTGCGCTGTGGCTCGCGGGGAACGGGCACCTCGACGCTGTTCGCGATCACGTCGCGACCAACGGCGGCGACCTCGTCGAGGAACTGGGCGAGTACAACCTCAGCACGCTGCTCGCGAACGCGATCCTTGCAGCCGACCCGCAGTTTGCCGCGTCGGCCAAGGACGTGCGTGCCGCGCTGCGCAGCCAGTTCCCGCCGGATACCCGCTCGTTCTCCACGGATGAGACGATCGCGCTGCTCAAGAAGATTCTTGAGTACGTCGGCGATGGCCAGATCCCGCCGTCGCTGATCGTCCTCGACGAGGTGCAGCAGTACATCAGCAGTGACGGCGGCCGAGCGATGGAGGTGCAGAACCTTGTTGAGTCTGTGTCGCGCGAACTGAACGGTCGGGTGCTGCTTGTAGCTACGGGCCAGCAAGAGTTGACGGCTGATTCGACGCTTCAGAAGATTCAGGACCGTTTCACCGTCAAGGTCGTGCTCAAGAACCAGGACGTCGACGCCGTTGTCCGCCGTGTGCTCCTCAGCAAGGAACCTGCCAAGAAGCCTGCTCTTGACGCCACGTTGGCGTCGGTTTCCGGGCAGATTTCCCGCCAACTCATCGGCAGCAGGATTCAGCACACCGCGGCGGATGACAAGGACCTCGCCGAGGACTACCCGTTGCTCCCGTTGCGTCGTCGTTTCTGGGAGAGCGTGCTTCGCCAGGCCGACGCTGGCCGCGCCGGTCAGCTGCGCTCCCAGCTCCGCATCGTGCATGAGGCGAACCGCAAGGTCGCTCCCCAGTCGGTGGGCACCGTGGTCGGCGCCGATTTCCTCTACTCGCAGAAGAACGAAGACCTTAACGGCGCGGGTCTTCTTCTTAAGGAGACGCAGACGCTCATCCACGAGCAGGGGCAGAAGGACCCCCTGCGCGGCCGCATCCTCGGCCTCATCCACCTCATCGGTCTGCTCCCTACGTCGGGTCACGGCGACATCGGCGTCCGCGCGACGGCAGACCATCTCGTCGACCTCCTCGTCGAGGACCTCGCCCACGACGGGGACCGGCTCCGGCAGCAGGTGCCTGCGGTGCTCGAAGCGCTCGCCGAAGAGGGCGTCATTCAGCAGGACGGCGAGGAGTTCCGCCTTCAAACTAAGGCGGGCCGCGAGTGGGACGAGGCATTCCGCAGGCACCACGCTCAAGTCACGGACAGTGAGGTAAGCACAGATCGTGATTCGCTGTTGCTCACTGAGGTCGGACGGTCGATACCCGCTTCGATCCAGCAGGGTCGTGCCAAGGAATCCCGCAAGCTCGCGCTGCACACCGACGCCTCGCTTCCGCCGGAGTCTGATGCGATCCCGGTGTGGCTCCGCTCGGAGTGGGACGAGGGCATAACTGCGAAGCAGTTCGACGAGGCCGCGCGCAGCCTCGGCATCGAGTCGCCAATCGTTCTCGTACACCTTCCCCGACTCCAGGCTCCAGCGTTCGCCGCGGCAGTCCGCAACAAGCTCGCCGCGCAGCGCGTGATCGACCAGCACGGAATCCCGCAGGACGACGAGGGTAAGCAGGCACGAAGCGCGATGCAAACCCGCCTCAACCGGGCGACGGATCAGGTAAACGCCCATGTTCGTGACGTGATCTCCAAGTCGAACGTACTCCTCGGGGGTGGCACGGCACCGAACGGAATCTCACTGCGCGAACGCATCGAGGCAGGCGCGCAGTCCGCCGCGACCCGCCTGTTCCCACGATTCTCCGAAGCCGACGACAACCGGTGGCCGCAGGTCATCGCGCGCGTGCGGAGTGGATCGGCGGCCGACGCACTCAAGGCCGTGCAGCACGACGCCGACCCAGAGCAGCACAGCGTCGTCAAGGAGGTCCTCAGCCACGTCGGCCCGGCGGGCACGTCCGCTAGTGATGTCGAGAAGGCCGTGACCTCGAAGCCACTCGGCTGGCCACGCGATGCGCTCATGGCCTCCCTCGGCGTGCTCCTCGACACCGGAGTGATCCGTGCGACGCTCAACGGGAGCGACGCGACCACAGCCGATGTACTCAAGCAGACCCGCCTTGGCAACGTGCAACTCCGCCGCGAGATCACGGTGCTCAAGCCCGCCGAGAAGATCCAGGCACGCCAGGTGCTAAGCAACCTCGGCTTCCCAACCGACAATGACGGACTCGTCTCGGCCGCCGAACAGGCCGTCAAGTCGCTCGTCGACCGTGCAAAAGGCGTGAGCGGGCCCGCTCCGCTCCCGGACATCACAGTGCCGGGCAGCATCCAGGTGATCGTGAGCACGTCGGGAAACGACCGCGTGCACGCCCTGCTGGCAGCGAAGAGTGACCTCACGAGCTTCAACGACCAACTCGGAGACCTGGAACGCAGGCTCAAGAGTCGCACGCCTTCGCTCGAACTGGCGCGTTCGCTCGCATCCTCGGCCACGGGTCTGGAGCCTGCGTCGGCGGCCCGTGAGCGGCTCGGCGCATTGGCCGCGAGCCGCGATCTCCTCACCGAGGCCGATCCAGTCGCCCCGATCGTGAAGGAACTTGCCGAGGCGCTCCGTGATGCCATCCACGAAGCAGCAGTGGCGTTGCGCGACGCCCGAGCGACGGCTGTAGCAGACCTCGAACAGCAGCCAGCATGGACGGCTCTCGGCGATGCGCAGCGCGAGGCTCTCCTCACGGAGCACCACCTCGACACCGAGGCGGAGCCCAACCTCGCAGATTCGGCTGCCGTCCTGATGGTGGTGCAGGCGCGGCCGCTACAGGGGTGGGCCGCTGAACTCGACGCCATCCCGCAGCGGGCCTCGCGGGCGCTGGAAGCCGCTATTAAGCTCACGAAACCTGCGGCCAAGATGACCACGGTGCGGGTTTCGGCGGCGAGCCTGGGCAGCGCCGACGAGGTGGAGCGCTACGTCGAGGCCCTGCGGGTGCAGCTTCTCGACGCCCTGAACAGCGGTAACGACACCGTCGTGGTGAAGGGCTAACCATGACGACGGCAATTACCAAGGTCCTCAACTCCGACCAACGGCGCTTTCTCGACGCTCAGACGCAGCGCGCTCGCGAGGTTGCGCAACGCGCTGCCGAGGATGCTCTACGCGCTCTCGCGGTCGCCGAGCCGAGTCGTCCGGGCTACTTGAGTGAAGACCAGAACAAACTCCGGCTCGCGCTCCGCGACAAGGCACGGCAGCTCGGAGATGACACTGCACGCGCGGGTGCACCGCTCACCAACCTGGTACACGATGTTGCCTACGAGCAGTGGCATCGGTTGCTGTTCGCCCGATTCCTGGAAGTCAACGGCCTACTCCGGCATCCGGGATACCGTGAGATCCCGCTATCTCTGGAGGATTGCAGCGACCTCACCGCCGACCTCGGCGAGCCGGACGCGTGGGCCGTTGCTGCGCGGTTTGCGTCGGAGATCCTGCCCGGCGTGTTCCGCCTCACCGACCCCGCCGTACAAGTTCGGTTCGCAGCCGAACACCGCAACGCGCTAGAGCGCCTCCTGCTCGACATCCCATCCGAGGTGTTCACGACGGAGGACGCGCTCGGCTGGGTGTATCAGTTCTGGCAGACGGCCGAGAAAAAGCGCGTCAACGACTCAGGCGTCAAGATCGGCGGGGCCGACCTCTCGCCCGTCACACAGCTGTTCACCGAGAACTACATGGTGCGGTTCCTGCTGGAGAACTCGCTCGGAGCATGGTGGGCGGTACGTCACCCCGAGTCCGCGCTCCTTGAAGGCTGGGAGTATCTCCGCCGCAATGAGGACGGCACTCCTGCCGCCGGTTCGTTCAGCGACTGGCCTGAACGCGCTGCCGACGTGACGGTGATGGACCCCTGCTGCGGCTCCGGTCACTTTCTCGTAGCAATGTTCGGGATGCTCTGGCGCATGCGCGCCGAGGAAGAGGGCCTCACGCCGGCCGAGGCGCAGGATGCCGTCCTCCGGGACAACCTCCACGGGCTCGAACTCGACCCGCGCTGCACTCAGATCGCCACCTTCAACGTCGCGCTCGAAGCGTGGAAGCAGGGTGGGTTCCGCGACCTCCCTGCTCCGCAGATTGCCTGTTCCGGCATCCCGGTTCGGGGAAAGCGTGAGGACTGGGAGGCACTTGCCGGGACAGACGATGGGCTTCGATCGTCACTCGCTCGGCTACATTCCTTGTTTAGAACCGCGGATTCGCTCGGGTCACTCATCGATGTGCAGGCCGCTCCCAGGGATGATTCGTTGTTCGGCCGGGACATGGCGATCAGCGTCGATTGGGTAGAAACCCGTAAGGCACTGCAAGCTGCATTGGAGCGGGAGCAGGAGGACCAAACGGTCTTGGCGCACGCCGCCGAAGATGTCGTTCACGCATCTCTGCTGTTGTCGCGGACGTACACCCTGATTGCGACAAACCCGCCGTTTCTTCACCGTAGCAAGCAGACCGAAGATGTCCGGGTGTTCCTGGATCTTGCTTACCCGAGAACTTCGCAGGACCTGGCTACAGCGTTCATAGATCGCGCGATCTCGTTCACCGCGAGCGGGGGATCGATCGCAGTCGTAAGCCCGCAGAACTGGTTGCAGTTGGGCCGCTACCGGGAAATGCGACAAGGCTACCTTCTCGACGGACGCGTGAGCCTCGTGTCATTGCTCGGCGGCGGGGCCTTTAGCGGTATTTCCGGCGAGGTGGTCAAGGTCGCGCTTTCGGTGCTCCACGGCAGGGGTTCAGCGACAGTGGTGAACTTCGTTGATTCGGTTGAGTCTTCCGCCGACAAGGCGGGGGCACTGAAGAGCGGGACTCTCGAGAGCGTCGCCATTGCCGAACTGCTTGAACATCAGGATGCTCTAATCGTTCTACGTTCAGGCAGGGGGCTTCCGCTTCTTTCGACGTTGGCGTCCGCTCTTGGAGGAATTACCACCGGGGACTCCTTCAGATTTCGTCGGGACTTCTGGGAGATCCCGGAGATTGGTGATCGTTGGGCGCTCCAACAGGGGCCGCCTGCTGGGACTGCGCCGTACGCGGGTCGCGAGAGAGTGCTTCTTTGGGAGGGTGGAAGCGGCGCATTGCGCGATGCGGCGATTTCTGAAGGTGCGACTATCGCTGGCCAGTTGGCGTGGGGTCAGCCTGGCGTGGCAGTCGGCAAGACGGGTGCGCTCCCATGCACCCTCTACACGGGCGAGATATACGAGAACGTCTGTGCGGTGATTATTCCGAAGCGCCGGGAACACGTCCCCGCGGTTTGGGCATTCTGCAGTTCACCAGACTTCGCCAAGAGCGTCCGTGAGGTCGACTCGAGTTTAGGTGTGACGGCGAACACCCTCGCGAAGGTCCCGTTCGACCTCGAACACTGGCAGTCGGTTGCGGATGAGGCCGGCGCTCTACAGACTCCGACATCACCCGACCCTACACAGTGGCTATTTGAGGGCACACCGTCTGGCGCACTGCACCCATTGCAGGTCGGGGTCGCGAGAATCCTGGGCTATCGATGGCCGAGTCAGGCAGACGACGATCTCGACCGCTACGCCGACGCTGACGGCATCGCGGCTCTGGTTGCCTTGCCGGGCGAGTCGGATCTCGTGACCCGCCTTCGTGAGTTGCTCGCGGCTTCGCTTGGCAACTCCTGGTCCAGCGCCCTTGAGCGGAAGCTTGTGACCGAGGCTGGTGGAAAGAACGGCAGGCTTGAGGACTGGCTCCGTGACTCGTTCTTTGCACAACACGTCAAGCTATTCGACAACAGGCCATTCTTGTGGCACATCTGGGACGGTCGGAGAGACGGCTTTTCCGCGATCGTCAATTATCACAAGCTCGACCGACAGCTGCTGGAGAAGCTCACTTTTACAACGCTTGGCGCGTGGATCGATCGACAGAAGCACGAGGTGCGTGCGGAACGAGCAGGTGCTGACGCACGCCTGGCCGCCGCCGA
The DNA here is from genome assembly GCF_007859675.1 of Humibacter ginsenosidimutans. GTDB lineage: Bacteria > Actinomycetota > Actinomycetes > Actinomycetales > Microbacteriaceae > Humibacter > Humibacter ginsenosidimutans. The sequence continues at coordinate 1,662,186 of NZ_CP042305.1, read as the reverse complement.
AGATCTCCAGCGCAGACTTCAACTGATTCTCGAAGGCGAGCCGCCCTACGACGTGTACGTCCGATGGAAGGACATGGCAGGGCAGCCCATCGGGTGGGAGCCCGACGTTGATGACGGTGTTCGCTTGAACATCAGACCGTTTGTGACCGCCGACGTGCTCCGGTCCAAGGTGAACGTCCACTGGCGAAAGGACCGTGGAACAAATCCCGACGGGTCGGAACGGCACAACGATCTGCACCCGACGCTTGAGGAGCGCCGTGCCGCCCGGCGCGAGGCGGGGGACGCCAAATGACGCTTGTCCGTGCCGTCGTCGCGAAAGCCCTCCGTGACGCTGCTGCCTTCAATGCGGGGGCGAACTCTGCCCCAGCGGCTGTTCTGTGGGCCGATCCTGAGCGCACCTGGGAGCCGGTGATTCGCATCCTCCAAGAGGCAGTGCCCATCTTGGTGCTCGGAGAGTACGACCCCGCGGCTGCACGAGGTCCAGCGCTTTGGCTTCGAGCCGTTCTTGCCTCGCCCGAGTCCGCGGAGCTGCCAGCTCATCTTGCCGAACGAGACGAGCGCAATCCGTGGGTGATCTACCTGCCTGGTGTCAGTCGAGGTTCCGTGGCTGAGGCAGCGGCTTTCGATGACTCGCTCGCACCGTTGGCCGAGGTTGCGATCCGCTCGAACTGGTGGCCTTCCGCCCACGGCCAGACGCCATGGACGCCGCACTCGTTCCTCGCGGCGAAGCAGGGTGCTGGGCTCGACATCGCGAGCGACGGTGCGACCAAGGCGGCCCTCGCTCAGGTGCTGGACAAGCTCCTCTTCGAGGACATCGCCGATCTCAAACGTATGGGGCGTCTCGATTCGTCTCGCCTGCACCACCTCGTGCTCGATGACTCAGTGCGCACGCTCCTTGATTGGATGAACGACCCGGACGCTGTGCGGGCCTCGCTCGAAGGTGCGCAATGGCAGGCCCTTGTCGCCTCCTGCAAGTCCGTCTACGGCATCAGCCCCGACCGGGACGGCGCTCTCACTGCAGCCAGCAAGCTCGGCGGCCGAACGGGTGAGTGGGGAACTGTATGGCAACGGTTTGCGGAGAACCCGAGCCGTTATCCGAACCTCCCTGCCTTGCTCGACCAAGCACGGCCCTCCGTGGTGCCGCTCTTTGGAGACATGGACCCGCACCCCGACTCGTGGCCCTCGTGGAACCGCGATGAGGAGGACGCCATCAGGTCCGCGCTTGATGCATTGGGCACTCATCCCGACCCGCGTGGTCGCGTTCAGGAACTCGCTGCCGCGCACACGTCGCGCGAAGACAGCGTCTGGGCTGTTCTCGGCCAGGCACCTCTTGCGAAGGCCGTCGGCCACCTCGCCGAACTGGCAGACCGCGTCGCGACCGCTCCGACAGCAACAGACCTCAAGACTCAGATTGCCTGGTACAGCGACGAAGGCCACGTGATCGACGACCTCGCACTGCGGACGATCGCGACGGCCAAGACCGCACAGGATAGGTCCGCTGTCGCGCACGCGCTCGCCGCGATCTACGACCCCTGGGCCGATCAGTCGGCACGAGCATTCCAGAAAGCCGCCGTTGGCTCCTATAGCGGCCAGACGGGTCTCGACGTAGTCGCCGGAACATGCGTGGTCTACGTCGATGCACTGCGCTACGACCTGGCCGCCCGTGTTGCTCGCCGACTGTCGGGTCTCGCGGTAGTTGTGGAGCCGCGCCAGGCGGCTTTCCCCAGCGTCACGCCAACCGGCCAGCCGGCGGTGGCGCCGATCAGGATCAGCATGGCTGGCGGCGCGGCCTTCGACGCGGCCGACGATCAGGGGCGATCTGTGAAGGGTGCAGTGCTGCGATCGGCCCTCGCTGGGGTGGAGGTGCAGTTCCTCGACTGGGACACCGCTCAGGTCGGCGACCCTGCCGGAACGGCGTGGACGCAGACGAACATGATCGACTCGCTGGGCCACTCGCACGGGCACCAGATGGCGGACCTCGTCGACCACCACCTCGACCTCGTCGCAGAGCGTGTTCGTGCACTAATCGAAGCAGGGTGGCGGAAGGTTGTCGTGGTCACCGATCACGGGTTCCTCTTGCCCGGTAAAGCAGCGCAGAAGGTCAGCCTCTCGATACAGATCACGGAAGGTGATGCTGCCCGCAAGCCGCGTGTGGCGCGGTTGAAGGCTAACGCGGCGCGCCCGGACTTCCCGATCCTGCCCTGGACTTGGGACTCGTCCGTTGACATGGTCAGCGCACCGGGAACTGCTGCATTCGAGTCGGGCCGCCTATACGAGCACGGCGGTTTGAGTCCCCAGGAGTGCGTGATTCCCGTCGTCACCGTGACCCGCGGCGATTCGGCCACTGGGCCCGCCCAGATTGAGGCTGTTCGATGGACCGGACAGCGCTGCCGCATCGACTACGGTCCCGCCGAAGCCGAAGTGGTTGCCGAGGTTCGGCTTCGCCCCGCCGACGCATCGAGCGCCGTCGGTGGCCCGAAGTCGCCGACCGAGCCGGGCGAGGTCAAGGTGCTCGTCGACGAGGAACAGGCCCCCGCTGGAGCGAACGCATGGGTCGTACTTCTCGACCTGAGCGGTGGAGTTCTAGCGCAAGCACAAACCACGGTAGGAGGCGTCGAATGACCGAGGCAATCACGCTCGACGAGATCGACACGACCGCAGCGTCCGCCTTCGAGGGGTACGTCGTTCGCAAGGATCTGGCTCAGCAATTCAAGGGTGCGTATCCCGTCCCGACTTACGTGGGAGAGTTCCTTATCGGGCGCTACTGCGCCACGACCGACCCGGAGGAGATCGAGGAGGGGCTCCAGGTCGTACGCCGGCTGCTCGCCGACCGCACTGTGCGGGCTGGTGAAGAGGAGCTCTTCAAGTCGCGCGCGCGTGAGCGCATGACTGTCAAGCTCATCGATCTCGTGAAGGCTCGACTCGATGCGAAGTCGAACGCCTACGTTGCCGAGTTGCCGAGCCTCGGACTCCGAGACGTGCGCATCGACGATGCGGTTGTCCGCGAGAACGAGCGCATGCTGACCGGTGGCTTCTACGCCGAGGTTGATCTGTTCTATGACGCCGCAATCGCTGATGAGAACAACGGCAAGCCCTTCGCTATTGGGTCGCTTCGCCCCATCCAGCTCTCAACCCGAGATTCGCTCTCGCGTCTGGCCGAAGGCCGCTCACGGTTCACCACGGAGCAGTGGAAGCACCTCCTACTTCGGTCAGTGGGCTTCGAACCTGCGCAACTCACCGAGCGCGAGCAAGACGTGCTCCTGCTGCGCATGGTCCCGTTCGTACAGCGGAACTTCAACATGGTCGAACTGGGGCCTCGTGGCACCGGCAAGTCCCACCTGTTCCAGCAGGTCTCGCCCTACGCGCACCTGATTTCCGGCGGCAAGGCCACCGTTGCCCGGATGTTCGTCAACAACGCCACCGGGCAACGCGGCCTCGTCGCGCAGTACGACGTCGTCTGCTTCGATGAAGTCTCCGGCGTCTCCTTCGACCAAAAGGACGGCGTCAACATCATGAAGGGCTACATGGAGTCGGGTGAGTTCTCCCGGGGCCGTGAGTCCATCCGTGCTGACGGTTCGATCATGTTGGTCGGGAACTTCGACGTGGATGTCGCCCACCAGCAGCGGATCGGCCACCTGCTCTCTCCGCTGCCACCGGAGATGCGCGACGATACGGCATTCATGGACCGCATCCACGCATACCTGCCCGGCTGGGACGTTCCAAAGCTCAACCCGACCTACTTCACCCAACACTTCGGGCTCGTGAGCGACTTTCTCTCCGAGTGCTGGTCGCGCCTTCGTGACCAATCGCGCCTCACCTCGATCCAGGGGCGGGTCAACTACTCCGATGCACTGTCGGGCAGAGACCTGTCGGCCGTCAACAAGACGGTTGATGGCTTGCTCAAGCTCTTGTATCCCGACGCCGAAGCCACGATCTCCGACGAGGACCTCGAATGGGCGGTGCGCATCGCCCTGGAGTGCCGCCGTCGCGTCAAGGAACAACAGCGCCGCATCGGCGCAGCAGAGTTCCGTAACACCCAGTTCGGCTACCGCCTCGGCGAGGGAGTCGAGCAGTTCGTCTCGACTCCCGAACTCGCGAGCCCCGACTCGATCGGCCTTGATCCGCTGCCTCCCGGCCAGGTGTGGGCGATCTCCGAGGGCGGCGGCGACGTAGGCCCGGGGCTCTACCGAATCGAGGCGGCGGACACGCCCGGCTCTGGTGCACGCGGTCTACTCAACCAGGCAGCCCCCGCCACGCTCCGGGAAAGCTTCAAGGTCGCAGAGCAGAACCTCATCGCCCAGGCGAGGCAACTCGTGGGCGACCGCGACCCGCGCGAGCACAACCTCACCGCTCAGGTACGGGCGCTCGACGCTGCCAAGACCGGTGCCGGCCTAGGACTGCCGATCCTCCTCGCGCTGGCCTCGGCGATGCTCCAGCGGTCAATCCGGGGTGGCCTAATCGCTGTCGGCAATCTGTCGCTCGGCGGCGGCGTCGAGACGATACTCAACGCGGCGCAACTCGCCGAGCACGCGATGGAGAAGGGAGCGACGGCCCTCTTGCTCCCGGTGTCTGCCCGCCGCCAACTCCTCGATGTCAGCGACGAGGTCGCTACGAAAGTCTCGTTCATTTTCTACAGTGACGCGCAGGACGCCCTCCTGAAAGCACTCGACGAATGAACGAGCAGACAGTCGGAGTATCCATGCGGCCGGACGGGCGGGTGATCTGATGGCCGGCGCTCGTTGGGTTCGCGCCGCTCTGCAGGTCAACCCGTACGCGTACGAAGGGCGTAACTCACCCTCAACGAGGTTCGCCTCGGAGGCGGACTACAACAAGGCGCTTCTCGACAAGTGCGACGAGCTTGGCATCGAGCTCATCGCCGTCACCGATCACTGGGCCATCGACACGGCGAGTGGACTCATCCAGGACGCGACGGCGCGTGGCGTCGTTGCTTTGCCTGGATTCGAGGCCAATACAGCTGAAGGGTTTCACGTCCTCGTCATCTTCGAGGCCGGCACCGCTGCTGCCGATGTGAACGCGGCCGTTGGTGCGTGCGGGGTCACCCCAGGGTGCAACAACGGCACTGTCGGGCAACCTTTCGAGGACATCTTGGAGAAGATGTCGGATCGCGGTGCTCTGGTCATTCCGGCGCACGCTAACGTGGCGAACAGTGGGATGCTGACGGGTCGCCAGGGCAATCCGCTCGCCAAGCTGATCAACCATCCAAGGCTCCATGCCCTGGGGATCACGCCAAGCGTGGCTGCTGCGCAGGAGCAGGAAGCCATTATCGAACGTCGTAAGCCGTTCGACCGAAAGCACCCGCTCGCAGTCATCCATGCCGATGACATCTCCCACCCAGACGTCTTGGATTCGGAGGGTGGCTCAACGTGGTTCAAGGTGAGCGCGCTGACCGTCGAGAGCCTCAAGATTGCGGTCCGCACCCCCGAGACTCGGATCACTCTCGCTGACCCCAAGGAGGAGACGCGTCCTCTTCTGAAGGAAATTTCCTGGGTTGGCGGCTTCCTGGACGGCGTCACGATCCCGCTCTCGCCGGACCTGACCGCGTTGATCGGTGGACGCGGAACGGGAAAGTCCACCGCCATCGAGAGCCTTCGCTACGTCCTCGGTCTGGCGCCAATCGGGGCCTCAGCGAAGGCCGACCACGAGGCGATCGTCAGCAGTGTGCTTCGCGCAGGCACTGTCGTGAAACTCACTGTCGAGGCCACCTCGCCGAGGGTTCAGACGTTCACCATCGAACGATCTGTCAACAACACTCCGGTCGTTAAGGATGCCAGCGGTACTGTCACGAGCCTTCAGTCTGCTGACGTGATCGGAGACGTTGAGATTTTCGGTCAGCATGAGCTGGCGGAGTTGGCGAGCGACAGCGAGAAAGTCGCCAGCATGCTCCACCGCTTTCAGGGCAATGGAGACCTGACGGCCGATCACAAGGCGACGCTGGCAAGGCTGAAAGAGAACCGCGACAAGCTCACGCGCGCTGAGAAGGACAAGGTCGAACTCGAAGACGAACTAACCGACATCCCGCGCCTGGAAGAGCAGGTTCGCCACTTCAAGGAGACTGACGTACCCACTCGGCTCAGTGAGGTCACCCGGCTGAACCAGGACGAGGCGGTGTTCTCTGAAGGGCGATCCCGCGTTGCGGACGCCAAGTCGACCCTGACGGGTCTGACCGACACGCAGCTGGCGGCGAAGCTCGGTGCGACCTATGACGGGCTCGATGAATCGCCACAAGCCGACACTCTCCGCCTCGTGCGCACTGCGACGACGATGCTTGCGGACACTCTGAAGTCACTCGCTACACAGGCCCAGGCGGCGATCACGGCTGCGGAGACCGCAGTAGCCTCAGCCGCGACTGATTGGACGAACGCTGTCCGTGAGCAGCGTGAAGACCATGCACAGGTCCTGCGCAAGCTCGTCGAGGATGGCCTTGAGCCCGACAAGTATCTAGCGACAACGAAGGCACTTGAAGACCTCAAGGCCAAGGAGCCGCGGCTGACCAGCATCGACGCCAACATCAAGGAACTGGTCGCTGCCCGCAAGACGCTCCTCCAAGAACTCACCGAGCACGAGAACAAACGGGTGGAAGCTCTGCACGATGCGATCCGAACTGCGAACGCGGCAACAGGCGGTGTCGTCATCGTCAAGCCGATCGCGGCTCGGGACCGCCGACACATCAAGTCGCTCATCGAAAGCGCGATCAGCGGGCAGCGGACGCAGATCATGGCTGCCATCGACAGCGATGGCTTCTCGACGCGGGCATTCGTTGAGGCTGCTCGCAAGGGTCAGGCCGAGCTTGCGGACAAGTTCTCCGTCCGGGGCGCACAAGCCCGCGGACTGGTCGATGCCGGCGAGTCCCTCTTGCGCCAGTTCGAAGAGCTTTCGGTCGGAAACGCTGTAGAGGTTCAGCTCGACATCGGGGCAGGAACAGGGACTCGCGAGTTCAAGAAAATGGACGACCTGTCGAAGGGGCAACGGGCCACTGCACTGTTGTTGCTTCTCCTCGGGGCGTCGCGAGCGCCACTCGTCATCGACCAGCCGGAGGATGACCTAGACAACCGCTTCGTCTACGACGGCGTTGTCAAGAATCTCCGCGAGCTCAAGGGTAAGCGCCAGATCATCGCAAGCACTCACAATGCCAACGTGCCTGTGCTCGGCGATGCTGAGCTGATCGTCGCATTGGAAGGCAGCGGTCGTAATGGCAAGCCGGCGGATGGCGGCATCGGGTCGCTTGACGACGCGCTCATCCGTGCCCTCGCTGAGTCGATCCTTGAAGGTGGGCCTGCAGCGTTCAACGCAAGGCAGCACCTGTACGGGTTCTGACGATCGTTCGGTGCTCATAGCAGAAGTGCGGTGACGGCGGCAGCGGCGTGGAGCGGCAGCACCCCGTTGCCGAGCGCGGTGATCTGCTGGTTCTGCGTCAGGTCATCGGCGCCGGTGACCCATTCGGTAGGCAAGCCCATGAGCCACTCCACGAACGCGGGTGCTGGGCGGGGACCGTCGGCGTCGTTCAGGAGAGCCGGCGCGGGTGCTGACGGTCCGGTGATGTGTTCCCAGCGGGTGATGGCGCCGGCGTAGCGTCCCCAGCGCTGAACAGTCCGTCGATCAGGGACCACAGGGTCTCCGATTCGGCTCTCCTGCTCGGTGAGCCAGCCGGTCCGTGGAGCGCGAAGTCGATGATCTGGTGCGACAGCGCGATCGTCCCTCGTCTCGCTCGCACCTGGTCGAGCGTCTCTCCGCCGCGCGATGAGTCCGTCGCCAGTGGGGTGCGGAACAGTGCGCCGGGCGAGGGCGAAGATGCGGAAGCGTTGGTGAGGAGCGCCGACAAGGGAAGCCGGTAGGCCGATCCATCGTGCATCCAGCCGCAGGTCGGCCAGATCGCCGAGAACGGCGCCGAGAGCCCGTAGAGGTCGAGTTGCGTTGTCTCCCAGATGCCACGGGTCGCGTTCCACGCCGCGAAGGGTTGCATCGTCTGGGGTTGCATCGCCGGGGTTGCTCCGGTCATGGTCGTCTCCTTCCGTGGGTGGCCGCGTCGCGGGTGAGGACAGCAGTCCGCGGACGTTCTCGATGACGACCCATTCGGGCTGGAGTGCATCGATGGCTGCGGCCATGTGTGCCCAGAGCCCCGAGCGCGTGCCGGGCGCGAGGCCGGAGCGCTTGCCGACGGTGGATACGTCTTGGCAGGGAAAGCCGCCGATGAGGATGTCCACGGGCTCGACCTGGCTCCAGTTGATGGCCGTGATGTCGCCAAGGTTCGGAGCCTCGGGCCAGTGGCGGGAGAAGACGCGAGCGACGGGCTCGTTGAGTTCGGAGAACCACACGGTCTTGGCGTTGAAGACGTGCTCGACGGCGAGGTCGAGTCCGCCGTAGCCGCTGAAGAGCGATCCGATCCTGAGTCGTGGTTCGCCGCTGGCGTCGAGGTCGTGCATGAAGTCCGCTCCGGTGACGGTCGTCCCCGGCATCCGTGCCTCATCGCGAAGCTGGTGCCGAGCTGGTCACCTGTCAGGTGCACGACTCCGACACGCGTCCGCTGGTCAACCGAGCCCCCGCTTGCCGCCGCCCGAGGCCCTCCATCTCCGGCCTCAGCTCCGACCGACCTCCGAGGTCACACGCCTCTTGCAGGTCGAGGTTGAGTCGGGCATTACCGCAGCAGAAGTCACCGGGTGCGGGTGCTCACCTGCTCGGCAGGAGCGGAGGTGAGCATGACGGTTTCGATGCGCGTGATGTCGGCGGGCGATGGCTACAAGTACCTGCTCAAGACGGTCGCGGCCGCCGACGGCGACAGGCCACTCTCAACCCCGCTCACTCGCTACTACATGGAAGAAGGCACACCGCCTGGCCGCTGGCTCGGCGCGGGCGTAGCAGCTCTCGGCAAGAGCGAGATTCAGGTGGGCGACCGAGTATCAGAACACCAGCTCCAACTCCTGATGGGCGCTGGCTGTGATCCGATCACTGGCGACAAGCTCGGCCTGGGCTTCCCGGCGTACAAGAGCCAGGACGAGCGGATCGAGGCGCGGATCGCCGACCTCGAACCGACGATGACCCCCGGCGCCAAGGGCGAGGCCGTCGCGCAGATCGTCGCCGAGGAATCTGCCCGGAGCACACGGCGTGCGGTGGCGGGTTTCGACTTCACCTTCTCGATCCCGAAGTCCGCGTCAGTGTTGTGGGCAGTCGCCGACGCCGGGGTCCAAGCACTCATCGCAGAAGCGCATCATCGAGCTGTTGCGGAGGTGGTTGCGTTCATGGAGCGCGAGGTTGCAGCCACCCGCACGGGTGCAACCGCCGGGGACGGCGCGGTTGCGCAGGTCGATGTCACCGGGCTTGTCGCGACCGCGTTCGATCACTTCGACTCCCGCGCCGGTGACCCCCACCTCCACACGCACGTGGTCATCAGCAACAAGGCCAAGACCGTCCTCGACGGCAAGTGGCGTTCGCTCGACGGCCGACCGATGCACGCCGCCGTCGTCGCCCTCTCCGAGCTACACGAAGCGGTGTTCGCCGACCACATGACGCGCACTTTCGGCGTCTCGTGGGAGGCCCGAGAGATGGGCCGCGACCACAACCCGGCATGGGCGATCACCGGAGTGCCCGAAGAACTAGTCGCCGAGTTCTCTACCCGCGCCCGTCACATCGACGCCGAGACCGACCGCCTCATCGCCGAGTACGTCGCCGCGCACGGACGACGCCCGACACCAGCAGCCATCATGAAACTTCGAGCCCAAGCCACACTCGCGACCCGGCCCGAGAAGCAGGTCCGATCCTTGGCTGAACTCACTGCCGAGTGGCGGACCCGCGCAACGACGACCCTCGGCCGGGACGCGACGACGTGGGCACGCGAAGTCACTGACAACAACAAGGCGCTGCTCCTGCGGGCTGACGACGTGCCGCTCGACGTGATCGGCGAGCTGGGACGTTCGGTCGTCGAGGTGGTCGGTGAGAAGCGCTCGACCTGGCGGCGTTGGAATCTCATGGCCGAGGCCTCCCGGCAGACGATGGGCTGGCGGTTCGCCACCATGCAGGATCGGGAAGCCATCGTCGCGATGGTCGCCGACGCCGCAGAACTCGTCTCGCTCCGTCTGACGCCACCTGAACTCGCCGCCTCACCCGTCGTGTTTCGTCGCCCCGACGGCACTTCGGTGTTCCGTCCGAAGAGCGCGACCGTGTTCACCTCCGAGTCCCAGCTCGCGGCCGAGGACAGACTCCTCGAACGAGCGGCGAACTTGGCCGGTCCGACGGTGCCGCTCGCAACGGTCGAGAAGATCACGCGCAGTCCCGACGCGGGCGGTCGGATGCTCGGTGACGACCAAGCCGACGCCTTGACCCGCATCGCGGTGTCAGGACGGACTCTCGACGTACTCGTCGGTCCCGCCGGGGCAGGCAAGACAACCGCCATGAACTCGCTCCGCCGCGCATGGGAACACGAGCACGGCCCCGGCTCCGTCAGCGGGCTCGCGCCGTCAGCGGTCGCCGCACAAGTCCTCGCCGACGATCTCGGAATCGAGACCGAGAACACCGCGAAGTGGTGGCAGAACCACCTCATCCACGGCACCACCTTCGAGGCGGGACAGCTCGTCATCATCGACGAAGCCTCCCTGGCCGGCACCCTGTCACTGGACCGCATCACCCATCTCGCCCAGGAAGCGGGCGCGAAGGTGCTGCTGGTCGGCGACTGCGCGCAACTGCAATCCGTGGACGCCGGCGGTGCGTTCGCGATGATCGCCAGAGGCAGGTCCGATACCCCCGAACTGGTCGACGTTCACCGCTTCACCCACGCCTGGGAGAAGACCGCCTCGCTCGAACTACGCCACGGACGCACTCACGCCATCGACACGTACCTCGCCCACGAGCGCATAGCGGAGGGCGACGGCGAGGCCATGACCGATGCCGCCTACAACGCCTGGCGCACCGACCGCGACGCGGGACTGATGTCTGTGTTGATCGCCGAGACCCATCAAGACGTGACCGTGCTGAACGGTCGCGCCCGCGCCGATCTGATCCTCAACAAGACGCTGAACCCCGACCGCGAGGTCGAGCTGCGCGACGGCACCGCCGCAGGCGTCGGGGACACCATCATCACGCGACAGAACAACCGCGACCTCCGCACACTGGCCGGGCGGGACTGGGTGCGCAACGGCGACATCTGGACCGTCACCGCAGTCGGCGACGACGGGACCATCACCATCGCACGCGACTACGGGACCGGCACCACCGTCCGCGACGACGGAACCATCACGGCCCGCAGGCGTGGGCGCAGGTTCGGCGGCAGCATCGTCCTCCCAGCTTCGTACGTGGCCGAGCATGTCGATCTCGGCTACGCAGTCACCGCATACCGCGCGCAAGGCATCACGACGGACACCGCGCACGTCCTGGTCGAACCGACCTCGACGAGAGAGACCTTCTACGTCGCGATGACCCGAGGGCGGCACTCGAACCACGCCTACGTGACTCTCGACCGTGCCGACGACCATGCGCAGCCACACCCCGGCGACGACCCGCATGCCACCGCGCGAAGCGTGCTCTGCGGAGTGCTGCAGCACAGTGGGGCCGAACTCTCGGCGCACGAGACCATCGTCGCCGAGCAGGAGCGGTGGGGCTCTATCGCTCAGCTCGCCGCCGAGTACGAGACCATCGCCGCGGCGGCCCAACACGACCGCTGGGCCACTCTCGTTCGGGGCTCCGGACTCTCCGAGGAACAGGCCGAGAGCGCCATCGAGTCCGACGCGTTCGGGCCGCTCGCGGCTGAACTCCGCCGTGCTGAAGCCAACCACCACAACGTCGATGCCCTCCTGCCGCGCCTCGTCGCCGCGCGCGGATTCGGCGACGCCGACGACATCGCCGCCGTACTCCACTACCGCGTCGAGCGGGCGACCACCCGTCCCGCAGGCTCAGGCAGGACACGCAAGCCACCGCACCTCATCGCCGGCCTCATCCCACAGACACACGGCGTTATCGACGCCGAGATGCGAGCAGCCCTCGACGAGCGAGAGGCACTGATCGAGGCACGCGCCGACGCCGCACTCGAAGCCGCACTTGCCGAGGGTGCACCGTGGACGAAGACACTTGGAACGACGCCCACCGACCGACGACGAGCCACGACCTGGCGCAAGGCCGCCCGCGTAGTCGCCGCCTACCGAGACCGCTACCGCATCACCGACGAGACGGCCCTCAGCGCCTCGCCCGAGTCGGCCGCACAGAAGATCGACGCTGCGCGGGCACGAGCGGCGCTTGAACAGGTACGAGCCTTGGAGCCAACAGGGGAGCCGCGGCCGACAGGGCGAACGCCTGGCAAACAGGTGCCCGGCGTCTCGCTGTGAACCTCTGCGGGATGTTCCGACGCGGAACCGACCGCATCGCTAGGATGGAGTGAGGTGACGTGTCGGTTCGGCGAGCCTGCACGCTGCGAGAACGTCAACTGTGTTCTCCTGGAGGTGAGCGTCTAGACGGGAAGGAGCGCTGAGGCTTGGCAACGTACGCAGTGAAACTTGAGCGCTCGGCGCCGCTTACACTCCCGAGACACCCGGAAGCACCCGAAGAAGAGTCCTTCGAAGAGTGGTGTGCGCGGGAGAAGGCCACAGGGGCGTCCGCTCGCCGTCGACCTCTTCTCCGGCGCAGGAGGGCTCGGTGCCGGTGTAGAAGCCGCAGGCTGGACCGTTGTCGCTGCCGTGGATCATGACCGCGCGGCCCTAGAGACGCACCAATCCAACTTCCGCGGGCTTGCCCTCGATGTGGACATGTCCGACCAAGACCAAGTGGCGGCTCTCATCGAGAGGCTCCAGCCGCTTGGGATTGATCTTGTCGCGGGAGGGCCACCCTGCCAGCCATTCAGCCGGGCGGGCCGCGCGAAGATACGAAGCCTCATCAACGAGGGAGTCCGTGAGGAGGAGGACGCCAGAAAGGAGCTCTGGCGATCCTTCATCGACGTTGTTCTCGCGGTCGCGCCTCGGGCGGTGCTCATGGAGAACGTCCCGGATATGGCAATCGGCGACGACCTGACCGTCATTCGCGAGATCGCCATGCTCCTCGAAGAGGCCGGCTATATCGTCGACTATCGACTCCTCGATGCGTGGCGCTACGGGGTGCCCCAACACCGCAAGCGCTTCATCCTCCAGGCACGCAACGACGGAGCGCTCCCGGTCTGGCCAGAACCAGCGACGACCCGTCCCACTGTTCGCGACGCCATCGCCGACCTGCCAACGCTGAACGACACTACGGGAGCACGTGAGCTGCGCTACACGGGAGAGCCCTCCAGCGCGCTGGCCAAGGCACTGCGAGGGGACGGGCAGAGCGACGTCATCCACGACCACATGACTCGCCCCGTTCGCGACGACGATCGCGAAGCCTTTGAGCTCATGACCTCATCAACGCTGTATTCGGACCTTCCTGAACGGCTCCGCCGCTACCGTTCAGACACGTTCAACGACAAGTACAAGCGCCTTGACTGGGACGACTTGAGTAGAACAATCACGGCCCACATTGCCAAGGACGGTTACTGGTACATCCATCCCGCCGAGCATCGCACGCTCACCGTCCGCGAAGCCGCACGCATCCAGACGTTCGCAGACGACTTCCGCTTCGCCGGAACCCGCAGTGATGCGTTCCGGCAGATCGGCAACGCCGTTCCACCAAGCCTGGGCAAGTACGTCGCCGAGGCGATCCTCCCGTTGGACTTGCCGCGCACTGAAGCCCCCCGACTCCCAGCGATGCGCGAGCTACTGGTTCAGTGGGCGAAAGAGCAACGCGCCGTGAAGTGGTGGTGCTATCCCGGCCCCGATATGACTCAGGCTGCTGCTGCCGTCGCATCGCTGCTCGACGTTCACCGCATGCCCACCGCCGCTGCTGAGACTCTCATGACGCCACTGCGGGGCGCGGAGGAACTATCACTCGACCTGCTCCAGCACATCGATGTCCATACGCTCAGCGCTACCCGCAAGCGGACCATGCGAGCACTCCGCGAGTGCCTCCGCGACGAGGACAACAAGGACTGGCCCGAGCATGTCGAGTCGGCGCTAGGCGAAGCCCAGGGTCGTCTCTACTCCCTGCTCCAGGGCTCTGACGAACTCGTAGTCAACGGCCACGTGAGCAAGGTCGTCGCGCTCCTCATGGACCTTCCTGACGATCACACTGGCCTGCGCACCGACATCAAGGTCGCGTTGGCTCAGCTAGTCTCAAGTGGGGATGAGGCGTCACTGAGAATGTGTGCCATCCGCGGCATCACTGTTGCTGAAGCGCGGGCGCGCATTGCGTCCAACGTCGTTTCGGTGCGGGATGCGGCTCCCGAGGAGAGTGCCTCATGACACGCGGTGCGAACCAAGACCCCGGGGCGGAGCTAGCAGGACGCGGCGCGCTACGCCCCAAAGCGCGGCTTCTCAGGACACTCGGCAGCGACCTCATCAGCAGCGACAAGGTTGCGCTCATCGAACTGGTGAAGAACTCCTACGACGCCGACGCAGGTGTCGTCCTGATCCGGTTTCGTGGCCCTCTGAAGGCGGGCGAGGGAGGCATCGAAGTTTGGGATGATGGACATGGCATGGACGCTGCCACGCTCCAAAGTTCTTGGCTCGACATTGCCACCGACACCAAACGAAGGAACCCACGCAGCGACGGCGGGAGGCGTGTTCTCGGCGAGAAGGGTATCGGGCGCCTTGCTACCGCGCGCCTTGGCGAGGAGATGCTCCTTACCACGAGGAAGCAGGATGCTGACGAGGTCAAGCTCCTCATCGACTGGACAGACTTCGACCGGGAGGATGCCTACCTGGACGAGATCGAGGTCGCCTGGGAGGTCGGGGCCCCGGATGTCTTCGCGGCAAACGGTGCCGCTGCGGCGGCCTTCAGCGAGCTCGACGCTGACGGGTGGCATCAAGAACGAGGCACTGTTCTCCAAGTCGACAGGCTCTCCCGAGAGTGGACTCGCGACGACCTTCTTGAGCTTCGCACGGCCCTCACCCGCCTTATCCGCCCGCGTCCGCAGGGTTCAGGCGCTGGATCGGCCAAGGACGCATCCACCGAGCCGGACTTCCAGATTGTGCTTGAGCTCACGGATGTGGACGACACGCTGGAGGATCTCGCTGGTCCGATCGAGCCGTCGGCAGACCTACGAACCCCCCACTACCGACTGAGCGGTTCGATCGATGTCAATGGATCGGCCACGCTGCACTACGAGCAGCAGGACCCGCCGGAGACCCAAGACATCGGAGTGATGCAACTCTGGAACCTCGAAGACCGCCCACCTCAGGCCGGCCCCTTCGAGTTCGAGATCAGCGTCTGGGATCGCGACAAGACGGCACTCCAGAGATCACTACAAGCAGCCAACCCCGAGAACACTGCACCGAGCGCCAGCGACCTCAAGGGCTTCCGAGACACGATGGACGAGGTTGCGGGCGTCAGCATCTACCGCGACGGGTTCCGCGTACTCCCGTTCGGTGAGACTGGAGACGATTGGCTCGGACTCGACCTGCGACGCGTGCAGAGCCCGACGCTGAGGCTGTCGAATAACCAGATCATCGGTCACGTCTTCATCGGTGCTGACACAAACGAGAGCCTCAAAGACCAGTCCAACCGCGAGGGCATCCTCGCCGGGGCCGCCTACGCCGATCTTCAGTACCTGGTGCGGGCGGCACTCAACCAACTCGAACAACGCCGCTACGGCGCTCGACACCCGAAGAAGGAGCAGCCAGAACGTAAGGGTGGTCTGTTCGAACGGTTCGACCTCGGTGAGATCAGCACTGCACTGAAGCAGAGCTACCCGGGCGACAAGCGGCTGCACGGCCTCATCGACGAGAAAAATCGCGACATCCAGGAAGGCGTAACACAGGTCCAGAACGTACTGTCCCGGTACTCACGCCTCGCCACCCTCGGCGCGCTCATCGACCGAGTGCTCCACGATGGGCGCACCGTCGTCACCCGACTCAAGAACATCGCGCGCTTCGGAACCCGCGACCTCAACAAGCCAAGCGTGAACAACAGCGACAAGGTCAGCATCGCGCTCGGATCAATGACTGACACCGCCGAGCAGGCCGAACTCCTCTCCTCGCTGTTCAAGCAGATCGAGCCCTTCGGTGGGCGGAAGCGAGGCCGTCCCAAGCAGATCAGCGTCAGCGAGGTAATCGACCGCGCTATCTCGATACTTCAGCAGGAAGCCGACGATCGTAACGTGCAGCTCGTTGGCGGCGGCACAGACATTGCGGTCAAGATTGACGAGGCAGAACTCCTGACAGTCCTCGTGAACTTGATCCAGAACGCGATCTACTGGACCGCTACCCAACCCCAGGGGATTGAGCGGAAGGTGCTCGTCGGTGCCCGGACAAACGAGGATGAGTCGCTAACCCTGGTCGTCAGCGATTCCGGGCCAGGCGTCCCCTCTGAGAGCCGCGATTACATCTTCGATCCATATTTCTCCAGCAAGCCTGATGGCGTGGGGCTCGGGCTGAGCATCGTTGGCAACCTTGTAGAAGACATCTATGCGGGAGAACTCACGCTGGTCGATGAGGGTGCGCTTGACGGCGCGACATTCGAGGCCACCTTCAGGAGGCGGGTGTAGTGAGACAGACGGTGCGGGTGCTCATCATCGAGGACCAGGCGGTGCTTGCGGCGGATGCTCAGCGAGAGATTGCCGACGCGTTCGAAGACAGCGAAGACATTGAGGTTCAGGTCCAGGTTGCCACCGACTTCGATGAAGGGTTCAAGCGGGTGCGCAAGGGCGAGAGCGACGTGGTAGTGCTCGACGTGCGACGCGACGCCACGGCTAACACGCCAGAAGACGACACAGCCGGGCACGCTGGGTACCTTGAAATCAAGAAGGCGAGGTTCGCGCCGATCATCTTCTGGACAGCCCTGCCAGAGAAGGTGTCGCATGAGGAGATGCCGCCACTCGTCACCGTCGTTACCAAGGAAGACACTGAAAAGCTCCCTGCTGCGATCCAGGCAGCGGTAGATAGCGGCGCGATGGCGACCATAGGCAGCATCGAGCAACACGTTGCATCAGTGCTTACAGATCACATGTGGAGCGAGTTGGCTCCGAACTGGACCGAGTACACCCAGGACGCGGACGGGGCCAGCATCGCTCCGGTCTTGCTCAGCAGGCTCGCGCGAGTCATCGACGACGATCGCGAACGGTCGCTCACCGGACGCCCGAGCTTCAGGTACGTCTATCCGCCGGCCTCTGATCGCAGAGCGCCGGGTGACATCCTGCGAGCATCCGATGAGACCTGGTGGGTTGTTCTGACCCCGGCATGTGACTTCGCTCAACACAAAGTCGGTCTTGTACTCCTCGCGCAAGCGTCCCCACTTGAAGCGCACGCAAAGTACGTCGCCTGGAGAGACGAATACCTGGCAGAGAAGAACAAGGGGAAGGCCGCCCACAACCGAGGCAAAGGCGAGTGGAACAGCTTGCGTCAAGACGTGCTCACGTCGACCCGTGGGCAGTTCCACTACCTTCCCAGATTCAGGGAGATTCCAGACTTGGTGATCGACTTCGAAGATGTCCGGGCCGTGCCGGTCGCGCGACTCACGGAGTACGGTCCCGTGGCATCGCTCAGCAGCCCGTTTGCCGAGTCTCTCCTAGTGCAGCATAGTCACTATCGGGGACGTATCGGAGTCCCTGACATCGACAGCGAACTGATCCAGAAGCGGCTCTTCGCCGACGTTGAGGACGCGACAACCAGAGCGTCGAGCTAGCGGCTTGCGGGCAGAGCTACATTGCGTGTGCTCTCGTGGACTCCGTGTCCGCTGAAGAACGCCTCGATGTGCGGGATGCCGTTGGCGTTTGGCTCGCTTCAGTCCCCTCACGTCCGCATGGAGGAACCAGGTCCGAGGCCTCCGCGACCAATGAAGCACCGTCGCGCAGGAGTTGGTGAGGCCCGGCGCTCGTCGCGGACGTTACCGGACCAGGGACAGCTCCGACGGTGCGGCCGAGTTCGTGTGCGCGCCGGGCGACGGCCATTGAACCGGATCGAGCACCGGCTTCAACCACGACGGTGGTCGCGGAGAGTGCGGCCATCAGCCGCGCCCGTGCAATGAAGCGATGGCGCGTCGGCACCGCACCTGGCGGAACCTCGGTGACCATGAGCCCGAGGTCGGCGACTCGCTCAAGCAGTTCACGGTGACCCATCGGGTAGGGACGATCAACGCCGTTCGCCATGACCGCGATCGTGTCGCCGCCGGATGCAAGGGCCGCTCGGTGGGCGGCTCCTTCGATGCCGTACGCGCCGCCGGCCACGACTATCCGCTCAGCGTTGGCGAGGTCGGACGCCAGCTCCGCCGCCACATGCTCGCCGTAGGAAGTGGCGGCCCTCGCGCCGGTGACCGTGACGAGATCGGTGAGCGGTCGTGCGAGGAACGATGTCGCGCCGCGAGTCCAGAGGACGTAGGGGCGCCGGTCGCCAAGATCGTCGAGCGCAGATGGCCATTCCTTGTCGCCGGGGATCAGCGTGCCGATACCGGCGCGCTCGGCTGCAGCAATGTTCTGCTCAAGTGTCCGAGTATCTGAGCGCTGGAACTGGGAACGCCACACGTGAGCGTCAACGGTACTGAGGCCCGGCACCACGTCGTCACGCCCGGCAAGCCGAAACAGCTCAAGTGCCCCCAGCTCGCCCAGCAGCCGGCCAGTCACGGTATCGTCCGGTTCGACGAGCATCGACAGCGCCATCCGCGCCGTGCGCTCGTCCTGGACTACGTCGCTCAGGTTCGTCATCGTCGGGTCCTCTCACTCATACAGAGAGGTGCGCGCGGCGACGCGGGAGCCGAAGGGTTCCATGAACGCTGACCCCGGCGTACAGTGGATGGTGAGGCAGGTTCTCCTCATATTGCGGGTCCTCCGGGACGGCCTTCGGGCACTCACACACGTTCTGCCTCCTCGACGGAGTAACACGTGTGACGAGAGGCCTGTCATGTTCCGCGTTATCTGGACGCTCAGCGTTCGCACTCGCGACTACCTGCACTGCTACATGCCAAGCAACCGGCTGCTCGCTGCCATCCGCACCCGCCGCGGACTCAAGTGGGGGATACCCGCGATGCTGGTCGCGCTTCCGTACTTCCTGGTCGCCAGCATCTGCTCTGGCTCGGCAGCCGACGGCGGCCCAGGCTGGCTCCACCTCATCGTGCTATGGGCATGCTGGAACGCGCTCAAGTTCATCATCATGGGACCCGTGAGCGTCGCTCTGCTCATCCGTGCGCGCCTGCGCGAAGCTGCGGTCCGCCGTCACCAGCGCCACGACTCGCGCGTCGAGGCGAGCCTGCGTGAGCCAGCCCTTCGTGTCTAGGGTCAACCGCCCACGGCTGTGGGTGCCGTGATGCGAGAACCAGAGCGTCCGCCAGGCCGGATCACGACGCCGTGCGAAGCGAGCGCTCGCCGGACAGCCTGAGGCCCCGCCCCAACCTTCACGCCGACCTCTACCAGCGTCAACCCGCTGAGGTAGAGGTCGGCTGCTTCGTGGATGCGGGAGGGATCGAACCGTCCACGGCGGATCGTTACCTCCCGCCGGGTGAGGTGGGTGGCGACCGTGCGGCGGTTCACGCCGAACACGGATGCCAGCTCCACGAGCGTTGCGCCCTCGCGGTACTGCGCCACCAGATCGTCGACTTGCTCCGGGCGAAGGAGGGTTTGAGCCATCCTAAGTGATCGCACCACTCGCCCCCTGGAGTCGGAAACAGTAGGCCCAGAGGAGCGCTGGTCGTGGTCGTAGAAGCCCCGTGACCTGCGCAAAGACAAGGTTTTCAGGTGTGGGCAGGGGTTCTCAAACTCTCTACGGAGGTCCACCATCCAGTGAGAATCATCGCCATGATTCGGTCGACGAAACGCCGGCGGCGTGGCGATTCATTCGCGTGCAGGACTCGTGACTTGTGAACCCCGCATGGGGAGTGCTCCCCATTCCGGAGGTGGCGACGCCTTCGTAGCGTGAAATGCATGACTCGGCGGGATCGACCACGGCACGGGCGCTCGGTGCGCGCACTCGTCGCCCTCGTCACGCTCGCGGTCGGCGCGCTCCTGGCGCTCGCACCGGAGGATGCGGCGCCGGCAATGGGCGAGGCATCCAGGCACACCACGTTGCACGCCGCGACGACGCACGGTGTGACCCACAAGGTGCCGGTGGCCGCGGTCTTCACGTATCACCCGCACCAGGATCCGAGCGAGGGTGTGATCCACGGCGCCATCAACGCCGTGGTGCGCATTCCCGGCGGCACGGCCGTGTTCTACAGCCTTGGCGGCCGCGCCGATTCCGTCGCGAGCAACATGCCGCCGCTCGATCTCGTGTCGCCGTACAACGCGTTCGACGCGTGGTCGGTGGGCATCATCGACCCGCAAGGCATGAAGTACTACCAGCCGCTGACCTCGGCAGACGAGCATTGCCTGTGCAGCAAGACCGCGGACATCGGCGGCCTGTCCGGACCGGCGAAGCCCCTGGTCGGGTACGCCGTGCTGCCCGAGCTGCCGGCGAGGATGAAGACGGCGACCGTCGTGTTCGGGTTCGGCGTCGTGCTTCCCGGCATCCCGATCACCGACACGCTGCCGCGTCCGACGACGAAGGCGTCCGGGAACATCGAGCTCGGCGGCGGATGGCCCGCCCTGCCGTCCAAGTCCGCCATCGCTGCGACCGACAAGAGCCTCTCGATCCTGCCGATGGCGGCGAACACCGCCAAGCCGCAGGCCGCGACGAGCAGCACTCCCACGACGACGTCGATCGCGCTCAACTCGAGCGTGCTCTTCGACTTCGGCAAAGCCACGCTGACTCCCGCGGCCAATGGCGTGCTCGAGGATGCCGCCGCGAAGATCTCGAAGGCCGGCACCGGCGTCGTCACCATCGTCGGCTACACCGACAGCATCGGCGACGACGCCGACAACCAGGTGCTCTCCGAACAACGCGCGCAGGCCGTGCAGGCGGCGCTGACGAAGCTCGTGACCAGGCGGGGCGTCACGTTCCAGGCATCCGGCAAGGGGGGAGCAGGAACCGGTGGCCGACAACGGCACCGACGCGGGACGTGCGCTCAACCGGCGCGTCACCGTGACGTTCACGAAGGCGGGGCAGTGATGACGGGCAACGGGACGCATCCCGAAGGACGCCGCCGTACCCGGATGCCGGTGCTCGCCGTGATCGCGGCCGCCGCGGCGCTCGCGCTCTGTGCGTGCACGTCGCCATCGCCCTCGGCCAGTGCTGGGGTCACCCCGTCGGCCGGCGCGTCGGTTCAGCAGCTGTCGGCGAAGGATGCCGCCGCCGAGATCCTGGGCACTCGGAAGGCCCTGCCCGTGCTCGGCTCGGCCACCGGCACGATCACGGGGCCAGGCGTCGACTCCGCCGTGATCGAGCAGGTGCTCGCCGTGCGAGCGTCGGCCGCCTCGACCGTCGTGATCTGGCGGCTGAAGAGCGCGTCGGGCGCGCGGGTGGACGCCGCCTCGTTCCAGCTCGCCCATGCGCCGCTGATGGACACCCGGCTGCTCGGCGTCGTCGACACGGCGACGAAGACGACCTACCGTCCGTACACGTATTACCCAGCACAGGGCAACGGCGAGGACCTCGGCTGTGCGTGCAGCAAGCTGCCGCAGGAGGTCGACGGGACGGGCGAGGTGCTCTACGCCGTCGTGCCGCCGCTGCCCACGTCCGTCACGAAGGTGTCGATCACGCTGCCCGGGTTCGGCACCGTGAAGGACGTGCCGGTGACGCGCGACAAGGGGTGACCTGAGCGGCCGTTGCGCGTCAGCGCAGCAGCGCAGCGAGGGCGGGCAGCTGCTCAGGATCCTCCAGCGCGGAGCCGACGGCGACCACGCGCACGCCGGCGGCCAGGAAGGCGGAAGCGGTGGAGGCATCCATGCCGCCGGTGGCGACGAACTTCGCCTGCGGGAACGGTCCTCGGATGGCGCCGAACCAGCCGGTGCCGAGCAGCGAAGCGGGGAACGCCTTGAGCCAGGTGAGGCCCTCGCCCAGCGCGAGCTGCACCTCGGTGGGTGTGGCGACGCCGGGCAGCGACGGCATGCCGGCGGCGTGGGATGCCCGCACGATGTCGGCGTCGAAGCCGGGGGAGACCGTGAAGGCGGCACCGGCATCCTTCGCCTGGCGCACGTGCTCGGGTGCCACGACGGTGCCGGCTCCCACGTGAAGTCCTCGCTCGCGGCCCGCGTCGGCGACGACGCGCAGCGCCTCGACATCCGTCGGAGTCTGCACGGGCAGCTCGACGATCTCGATGCCGAGATCCCAGGCCGCCGTCGCCACCGTCAGGCTGCGCTCGGCGCCGAGGCCGCGCAGAATGGCCATGAGCGGCGCACCAGCGAAGAGGTCGTCGAAGGCGGAGTTGTCGGTCATGGTCACGGGGTCCTTTCGGTGACGAAGTCGCTGGTCGACAGCAGAACGGGGTGCGCCCGCTCGTGACCGGCGCGCAGCCGAGCCTCGGCGTCGGCGTCGGCCAGCAGTGCGGCGAGGTAGCCGGCGGCGAACGCGTCGCCCGCTCCGATGGGCTCGACCACGTCGGTGGGGATGGCGGGAACGAACGTCGTGACGTCGGTCGTCGCCGTGCCGTCGAACTCCGTGGCCCCCACGGCGCCGTCTTTGACGACGAGACGCGACAGGTCGGGAAGCAGGGTGCGCACCTCGTCGGCGGTGGCGCATCCCCACAGCGACCCGGCCTCGTCGAGGCCGACGAACACGAGATCGGCGCGACGGGCGAGGGCGAGCAGTGCGGGCGCAGCGATCCCCGGCCCCCAGAGCGGCACGCGGTGGTTGACGTCGAAGCTGAGCAGGGCGGTGGATGCCCCGACCCGGGTGATGAGGGCATCCGTCAGCGCCGCGCAGCTTGCGGACAAGGCCGGCGTGATGCCGGAGACGTGCACGACGTCGGCACTCTCGAACGGCACGTGCGCCACCGACTCCGCTGTCATGCGGGAGGCCGCGGAACCGCGTCGGTAGTAGAGCACGCCGTTGCCCGGGTCTTTGAAGTAGACGCCGGTCGGTGCGCCGGGCACCGACGTTACCCACTGGACGTCCACGCCGCGACGCGCGATGACGCTCCGCACGCGCTCGCCGAGAACGTCGTCGCCGACCGCACCCACCCAGGCGCTCGGCACCCCGAGCGCCGCGGCGTGCGTGGCCACGTTCGACTCCGCGCCGCCCACGTGCAGCCTGAGGTCGTCGGCCACCGCGAGCGACTCCGCGCGCGCCGGCGTGATGAGCACCATCGTCTCGCCGAGGGTGATCAGACGCGGGTGCGGCCCGGGAGTCGCGGTGGATGTCATGTCCACAGTCTGGGCCGCGGCGTGCGCTTGCTGCAACATGCGTTGTAATATCTGCACAGGTTTCTTCTGGTGTGTGCGGACTCACCGTCGGGCGCAGATGCCGGGGCACCTCGGCACCAGGTTTTCACGGCGTGAAAGGAGCGGCGATGCCCGCACGGCTCGACACGAATGACAAGGGCATTCCGCAGCGCGCCGTCGGCATGACGGTGGACGAGTTCCTCGCCACCGGGCCGCGGTTGTCGGAGTTCTGGACACCGCTGGTCGTGCTCGACGACGCCGCCATGCGACACAACCTCGCCACCATGGGCACGTGGTGCAGCGAGCGCGGCCTCGAGCTCATGCCGCACGGCAAGACGACCATGGCGCCCGCCCTGTGGCAGCGGCAGCTCGACGCCGGATGCCTGGGCATCACGCTGGCGACGATGGGCCAGGTGCGCACGGCCCGCGGCTTCGGGTTCGACTCGATCATGCTGGCGAATTCCGCCGTCGACGAGCGTTCGCTGCGCTACCTCGCCGGGGAGCTCGTGGACCCCGGGTTGCGGTTCGTGTGCTGGGTCGACTCGATCGCGACGGTCGACGCGATGGAGCGGGCGCTCGTCGCGGCGCAGGCGCCCAGGCGCGTGGACGTGCTCGTGGAGCTCGGAGCGCCGGGCGGGCGCACCGGCGCACGCACGGTCGCGGAGGCGACGGGCGTGGCGGAGCGGGTGGCGGCATCCACGGTGCTGCGGCTCGCGGGTGTCGCCGGATATGAGGGGTCGCTTGCGCACGATCGTTCGGAGGCCGGGCTGACCGCGGTGCGGGAGTACCTGGAGCGGCAGGTCGAGCTGCACGAGGGCATCCGCTCGCTGTACGGAGAAGGGGAGACGTACGTGACGGCCGGTGGCAGCGCGTACTTCGACATCGTGGCCGACGTGTACGCCGACGCGGGCGCCGGCTCCGTTGACGACGACACGCATTTCGTGCTGCGCTCCGGAGCGTACATCGTGCACGACGACGGCTTCTACCGCACGATCTCGCCGTTCGACGAGGCGCGCGCGGGCGAGGATGCCCCGCGCTTCGTGCCCGCGATGCGCGGCATCGCCCGTGTGGTGTCGCATCCCGAGCCGGGGCTCGCCCTGCTCGACGGCGGCAAACGCGACTTTCCGTTCGACGAGGGGCTGCCGATTCCACGTGGGGTCGCTGCCGACCTGGGTGAGGAATGGACGTCGCTGACCGGTGCCGAGATCTCGGCCATGAACGACCAGCACAGCTATCTTCGGCTGGCTGACGAGGATGCCGCCGCCGGCGCCGCCCCCATCGGTGTGGTCGTGACGCTCGGGCTTTCGCACCCGTGCACGGCGTTCGACAAGTGGCGGGTGCTGCCCGTCGTGGCCTCCGCAGAGTCCGACCTCGTCATCGACCTGGTGCGCACCTACTTCTGATGGGCGCGGTGGAGGAGATGAGCGGGCGCATCGTGCTGCGCGGCGGCAGGGTGGTCTCGACTGAGCAGAACTCGCTGCGGTCGCTCGGGGAGCAAGGTCTGGTCAGCGCCGACGTCGCGATCGAGCACGGCGTCATCACCGAGGTCGGCGGCGTCGAGCCGCGGGACGGCGACCGGGTGATCGACTGCACGGGCCGTCTCGTGCTGCCCGGATTCATCGACGCTCACTCGCACGCCGACGGCCTCGTCGCCGACGACGATGTGCAGCTCGCGCTGCTTCGCCAGGGCGTGACCACGGTGATCACCGGGCAGGACGGCGTCTCGTACGTGCCCGGTGACGGCGGTTACGCTGCGGAGTACTTCGCGGCGATCAACGGCGGCCGCCCCGCGAACGCGGGCAGCACGGTGGCCGACTATCTGGCCTCCGTCGACGGGACGACGCGTGTCAACGTCGGCTACCTGGTGCCTGCCGGCACGGTGCGCTTCACGGTGTGCGGGCGCTCCTCCGGCGAGGCGGACGCGACCGAGCTGGCGGCCATGGTCGAGCTCGTGCAGCAGGGCCTCGCCGAGGGAGCGCTGGGGCTGTCGACCGGACTCGACTACGTGCCGGGCCAGTTCCAGTCGACACGGGAGATCGCAGCGCTCTGCGTGCCCGTCGCCCTCGCAGGCGGCGTCTACGTGAGCCACATGCGCGGCGGCTACGAGGCGAACTCCCGCGCGGGAACCGAGGAGATCGGACGTATCGCGCAACTCGCGCACGACGCGACCGGCCGCGCGTTGCCCGTGCACGTGTCCCACCTGCACGCTGACGCCGACATCGTGCTCGGCGCCCTCGACGCGCTCGCCGCGGAGGGGCACGACGCCAGCTTCGACGCCTATCCCTACATTCGCGGCTGCTCTCTGCTGGCGATGCCGTTGCTGCCGCCCGCGCTCTCGGCGCAGCCCGTCGACGACGTGGTGCGCGTGCTGAGCGACCCCGACGAACGCGAGCGGCTGCGGCGCGACTGGTTCCCCGAGGTGGCGCGCAACCCGAGTCTCGGACCGCAGTGGCCGAGCATGATCACGCTGGCGCACGTCGCGGCTCCCGAGTACGAGTGGGCGCTCGGGTTGACGCTGGACGAGGGCAGCAAGCGGGCCGGCGTGGATGCTGTGACGTTCGCGCTCGACGTGATGCGGGCATCCCGGCTGCGCACGAACATGGTGATGGCGGTGCAGAATCCGCGGCCGGTGTCGGAGCTGGCGCGCATCTTCGCGCATCCCGGGCACGTCGGAGGCTCGGACGGCATCTTCATCGGCGGGCACCCGCACCCGCGGGCTCGCGGCACGTTCCCGCGCTTTCTGCGCGAGTACGTGCGCGAGACCGGCACCTGGTCGTGGGCGGACGCCGTGCGTCACCTCTCCGCCTCGCCCGCGTCGCGCTTCGGGCTCGGAGACCGCGGACGCATCGCGCCCGGCGCCGTCGCCGACGTCATCGTGGTGGACCCGGATGCCGTTGCCGACCGGGCGACCTACGACGAGCCGCTGCGCGAGGCCGTCGGCATCGATGACGTGCTCGTGGCCGGCGTGCAGGTGCTCGCCGGTGGGGAACTGGCCCGTGGAGAAGCTGCCGGTGGAGAGCCGGCGCGCGGCCCGCTGCCAGGTCGAGGGCTGCGGCGCGAGCGCGCGGCGAACCGCGAGGGGGCTGCGAGGTGACGAACAGTGTGAAGCGGGCTGCGGACATCCTCGACTCGATCGCGGCCGAACCGAAGACCGTCGCCCAGCTGGCAGGGGAGTTCGAGTTGCACCGCTCGACGATGTTCCGCGAGCTGCAGTCGCTCGAAGAGGTCGGGTTCGCCAGACGGCGGCACGACGGAACCTACTCGCCGGGCTTCCGGCTCGCGGTGCTGGGCGCCTCGGCGTTGGAGCGCATCGACCTGCGCGAGGCCGCGCACCCGACCGTGCTGCGGCTGCAGCGCGAGATCGGCGACACCGTGCACCTGGCGGCGCTCGTCGGCGAGGAGATCGTCTATGTCGACAAGGTGGAGGACTCCGGCGGGGTGCGCATGTACTCCAGGGTCGGATCACCGGTGCGGCCCCAGTGCAGCGCGCTGGGCAAGGTGATCTTGTCCGGACTCGACGAGACGCGCAGGGATGACCTGCTCGCCGGCGTGACCTGGGCGCCGTACACGAGCCGCAGCATCACCTCACGCGCCATGCTCGACGCGGAACTGGATGCCGTCGCCCGCCGCGGCTGGGCGGCCGACGACGGCGAGTTCGAGGAGATCGTGAACTGCATCGCCGTGCCGATCACGACCCCCGCCGGAGTCGTCGGTGCTCTGTCGGTGACCTCGCTGCGGGTCGTGCACGACCTCGATCAGCTGGCGACGCGCATCCCGTTGCTCACGCGCAGCGCAGCGGTGATCGCGCGCGAGCTCGGCTGACCGGCCCCGCCGCACCCGGCTCCGCCATGACCGACCGCCCACATCACA
Source organism: Humibacter ginsenosidimutans (assembly GCF_007859675.1). Lineage (GTDB taxonomy): Bacteria > Actinomycetota > Actinomycetes > Actinomycetales > Microbacteriaceae > Humibacter > Humibacter ginsenosidimutans. The sequence continues at coordinate 1,635,071 of NZ_CP042305.1, read as the reverse complement.
ACGTCTCCACCGACCACACGCGAGTGACACCACCACCACGAAGGGAAACACCATGAGCAAGACCGCCATCCGCACGAGCAGCGCTCCGCAGCCCGCCGGCCCGTACAGCCAGGGCATCGTCGCCAACGGATTCCTCTACACCGCGGGCTTCGGCCCGCAGGACCCCGCCAACGACAACGCGATCGCCGAGGGCGTCGCCGAGCAGACCCGCCAGGTGCTGCGCAACGTGAGCGCCGTGCTCGCCGACCGGGGGCTCACGCTGAACGACTGCGTGAAGAGCACTGTGCATCTCGCCGACCTGGCCGACTTCGCCGAGTTCAACGAGGCCTACAGGGAGTTCTTCGCCGAGCCGTATCCCGTGCGCACCACGGTGGGCTCGCAGCTGGCGGGCATCCTCGTGGAGATCGACGTCGTGGCGGCGCTGCCCGCCGAGTAGGCCGACCCCCCGGCCGGGAACGACTCGCTCCCGGCCGGGGCAGAGCCGCTTGTCGGGTCGGCAGAAGCGACCCGGCCAGACTGTACGCGCTCGGTCATGCGCGGAGCCGTCCTGGTCAACCGTGCGGGTGGCACGCCGATGCACAATGTCTCACGAGACCGCGCACCGCCGCGCGCACGATCGTCACGATTCCTCGTCACGAAGGAGACACCGATGTCCGATTCCGCACCCACCGTCGAGGAGATCGCACTGCTCGACCGCGTTCAGGCGCCAGAGGGCCAGGGGCGGGAGATCCCCGACGCGGCCACCCGAGAGGTGCTCGGTCGTGCCCCCGTGCAGACCGTCGCCGACCTCGATGGCGCCATCGCCAGGGCGAAGGCCGCCCAACCGGCGTGGGAGGCGCTCGGACATGAGAAGCGCAGCGAGCTGATGCTGAAGGCGGCGGATGCCCTCGACGCGAACGCGGAGACGCTCGCGCGCATCCTCTCCCGCGAGCAGGGGAAGCCGCTCAACGGGCCGAACGCCCGCTTCGAGCTCGGTGCCTGCTCCGGATGGCTGCGCAGCGCGGCGACGACGGTGCTGGAGCCGGAGGTGCTCGTCGACGACGGCGAGACGCACGCCGAGCTGCACTACCGCGCCCTCGGCGTCGTCGGCGCGATCGGCCCGTGGAACTGGCCGCTGATGATCGCCATCTGGCAGATCGGGCCGAGCCTGCGCATGGGCAACACGGTGGTCGTCAAACCGAGCGAGTACACGCCGCTCAGTGTGCTCGCCATGATCTCGGTGATGAACGAGGCGCTTCCCGCCGACGTGCTCATCGGCGTCTCCGGCGACCGCGAGGTGGGTGCCAGGCTGGCCTCGCACCCCGACATCGACAAGGTGATGTTCACCGGGTCGACGGCCACCGGACGCAAGATCATCGAGAGCTCGGCCGGCAACATCGCCCGCCTCACGCTCGAGCTCGGCGGCAACGACGCGGGCATCGTGCTGCCGGGCAGCGACCCGCAGGCCATCGCGCAAGACCTGTTCTGGGGTGCGTTCATCAACACCGGCCAGACCTGCGCTGCGCTCAAGCGTCTCTACGTGCACGACTCCATCTACGACGCTGTCGTCGACTCCCTCGCCGTGATCGCGCAGCAGACCCCGATGGGCAACGGCCTGAGCGAAGACAACGTGCTCGGCCCGCTGCAGAACAAGCAGCAGTTCGACATCGTGAACCGTCTCGTCGAGGATGCCCGCGCCAACGGCGCCCGCATCGTCACCGGCGGCGCTCCCGCCACCGATCTCGGCGAGCTGTTCTACCCGATCACGCTGGTGGCCGACGCCACCGACGGCATGGCGATCGTGGACGAGGAACAGTTCGGCCCCGCACTGCCGATCATCAGGTACAGCGACGTGGACGACGCCGTCGCCAACGCGAACCGCCTGGAGGCGGGCCTCGGCGGCTCGGTCTGGGGTGACCCGGACGAGGCGCGCAGGGTGGCCTCGCGCATTCAGTCCGGAACGGTGTGGATCAACTCGCACGGCGGCCTGCACCCGCAGGTGCCGTTCGGCGGCGTGAAGTCGTCGGGCTACGGTCTCGAGTTCGGCGTCGCGGGGCTCAAGTCCGTGGCCGCCACGCAGGTCATCAGCGGCTGAGCCGGCGATGGGCGAGAACACGACGCCGACGGTCATCGTCGTCGGCGGGGGATCGGCCGGCGCCGTCATCGCCCGCAGGCTGGTCGACGCGGGCGTCGCGGTGACGCTGCTGGAGGCAGGTGGCGAGGACACGAACCCGGCGATCGACGACCCGAGCCGCGCCGGCGAGCTGTGGCACAGCGCGGAGGACTGGGACTTCCGCACGGTGCCGCAGGAGCACGCGGCCGGGCGCCGGCTGCACCTGCCGCGCGGCAAGGTGCTGGGCGGTTCGCACGCGCTGAACGCGATGATCTGGGTGCGCGGCGCGCACAGCGACTACGACCACTGGGCGTCGCTCGGCAACGAGGGCTGGGCGTGGAACGACGTACTGCCCGTGTACCGCGACATCGAGGCGTTCTCGGGCGGGGCATCCACCCTGCCCGGCGCAGACGAGCTGCACGGGTTCGAGGGGTTGCTGCCCGTGACGGATGCGTACCCGCTCGAGCCGATTCAGGCATCCATCGTGCAGGCCGCCGTGCAGGAGGGGCTCGAGGTCAACCCGGACTACAACGGAGATCGCCTCGACGGCATCGCGCAGGAGCAGGTGACGCTCGTCGACGGCCACCGCGTGAACACGTGGACGGCGTACCTCAAGCCGGTGCGCGACAGCGTCGACCTGCGCACCGGATGCGACGTGCACTCGGTGATCGTCGAAGACGGCCGCGCCGTCGGCGTGCGGTACCGGGCGGACGGCGAGCTGCGCGAGGTGCGTGCCGACGAGGTGGTGCTCGCGGCAGGTGCGCTCGGCTCGCCGGCGATCCTGCTGCGGTCGGGCATCGGCCCCGCGCAGGAGCTCGATGCGGTCGGTGTCGGCGTGGTGGTGGATGCGCCGGGCGTGGGCAAGAACCTGCACGATCACCTGTTGTCGCCGGTGATCTTCCGCACCGAGGCGAAGCCGGTCGGGGCGCCGACCCCTGGCGTCTCGGTGACGCAGACGCACCTGTTCTGGCGGTCGACGCCCGAGCAGGAGGAGCCGGACACGCAGCCGATCAACTTCTCCGTGCCGATGTACGGCGAAGATCTGGAGCCGGCCGGCGACGACGGGTTCTCGCTGATGGCGGGCATCGTGCGGCCGGCGAGCCGGGGCGAGCTCACGCTCACCGGGCCCGGCCTCGACGACCCGCTGAACGTCGACCTGCAGGCGCTCACCGAGCCCGAAGACGTGGCGTCGCTCGCGGCCTCCGTGCGGCAGTGCCGGCGCATCGGCGCGCAGCCGGCGCTCGCCGAGGAGTGGGGCGCTGTCGAGGTGTACCCGGGGGCGGGGGTGTCCGACGACGACGTTGAGGAGTACGTGCGGCGCACCGTCGTCACCTATCACCACCAGGTCGGCACGTGTCGCATGGGCGTGGATGCCGGTGCCGTCGTCGACCCGCGGCTTCGGGTGTACGGCGTGGCCGGGCTTCGCGTAGCGGACGCCTCGATCATGCCGCGCATCACCACCGGCAACACGAACGCTCCCGCCGTGCTGATCGGCGAGCAGGGTGCGCGCTTCGTGCTGGAGGACCTCGCGGCGCGCTGAGCGCGAGACCCCGAGACGGACGAGCCCACGCGACATGCACGCGCATGCCGGCGGGCTCGTCCGTCTCGTCTGCCCGGAGGCCTCGTTGTCTGCGTCTGGGTTCTCGGGTGAACATCCAACGTACCCTAGCGGTTACGTAACAAAGCGGGTACGCTAGGGACCGTGGAAGCCGTACTCCTGGCGCTGGCGGATGACAGCCGACGCACGATGGTCGAGGCGCTCGCCGAGGGTCCCGCGTCGGTCACCGAGCTGGCCGCGCTGCTGCCGATCGCTCGTCCTGGCGTCTCCCGGCACCTGAGGGTGCTGCGCGAGGCGGGCCTCGTCGACGTGCGGCAGGATGCCCAGCGCCGCATCTACAGCCTGCGCACCGAGCCGCTGGCCGAGCTCGACGAGTGGCTCTCGCGGCATCGGCGCCTGTGGGAGCAGCGCTTCGATGCGCTGCACACGGAGGTGGCGCGGGGCAAACGCGAGAGCGTGCCGACCGCGGCATCCACGAGCGCCCGCACGGCCGAGCATCCGGCCACCGTCGCGGGCGACGACGATCACGAGAGAGGAAACGTGGCATGACGGACGAACAGACCGCGGACGTGAGGATCCTCGGCGAGCTGCGCACGGCATCCGGTGCCGGCGTCGTGCACATCGAGGACCGTTTCGACACGGGCGTCGACGATCTCTGGACGGCGCTCACCGATCCCGCGCGGCTGGCGCGCTGGCTCGGCGAGTTCGACGGCGAGCTGCGACTGCACGGTGACTTCGGCGCACGATTCTTCGCGAGCGGCTGGGAGGGAACCGGCCGGGTCGAGGAGTGCGAAGCACCGAATCACCTGCTGCTGTCGACCGTCGAGACGCCCGAACCCGGCGAGCAGGCGGAGCCGCCGCACGCCATCGAGGCGTGGCTCACCCCGGAAGGAGCCGCAACCAGGCTCGTGGTCGAGGAGCGCGGGATGCCCGTCGACCAGGTGGCCGCATACGGTGCGGGCGTGCAGATCCACGTCGAAGACCTGGCGTCGCATCTCGCAGGGGGAGGGCGCTGCGACTCGCAGGCGCGGTTCGCCGAACTGTTCCCCGCCTACCGCACGCTGCCGGTCAGTGGTCGGGAAGCATGACGGCGTCGTCGGTGCCGTAGCCGGCCGGCACGTACCAGGTGACCGGCCTCGTGCTGCGTGCGACGAGATGCGAGACGCCGAGCGCCTCGGTGAAGATCGCCATGCGCACGGCGATGCCGTTGTCGGTCTGCCGGAAGATGGCGAGCCGGGGGTCCCCGATGACATCGGCGGCGAGATCCGCTGCTCCGGGACGGGCGTCCCTGGGCAGCGGGTGCATGAGCAGGGCGTCCGGCCCGAGGTGCGAGGCGATCAGCTCGCGGTCGATGCGGTAGTCGGTGAACTCGGCCGAGGCATCCTCGCCCATGCGCTCGCGCTGGATGCGCGTCGCATAGACCGCGTCGGCGCCCGTCATCGCCTCACCGGGGGTGTCGCAGACGTCGACGCGGTGGCCGCGGGACGTCAGCAGCCGCACGATCTCCTCGGGCATCGCGAGCTGCTTAGGGGAATACAGCGCGAACGACAGGCCCTCGTACAGCGCGAGCAGCCTGGAGAGGGAGTGCGCGGTGCGTCCGTTGCGCAAGTCGCCGAGCAGGGCGATGCGCGCGCCGTCGATGCGCTTGCCGAGGAACGAGAACTCGCGCTGGATCGTGTAGACGTCGAGCAGCGCCTGACTCGGATGCTCGCCTGGCCCGTCCCCGGCGTTGAGCACCGGCACGTTGCTGGCAGCCGCGAACTCCGCGACCGAGCCTTCATCGGGATGCCGCACCACGAGCACGTCAGCGTAACCGGCGATGACACGGGACGTGTCGTAGATGGACTCTCCCTTCGCCATCGACGAGAACGAGAACCCGGTGGTGTCGAGCACGGTGCCGCCGAGCCGGGCGAACGCCGCGCCGAACGACAGCCGGGTGCGGGTGCTGGCCTCGAAGAACAGGTTCGCGAGCACGGCGCCCTCGAGCACGCGGGTCGTGGCCTGACGCGACGCGAACGGCTGCATCACGTCGGCCACCCGGAACATGCGTTCGAGACCCGCGCGATCGAACTGCTCGACCGAGAGCAGGTGGCGCGTGCCGCCGAAGCCGGGCTCGTCAGCCGGATCGATCGTCGCGCCGGAGAGGCCGGCCTCGGTCAGCAGGTGATCCACGAGAAGACGGGCGGAGTCGGGCATGGTGCGGGCGCCCGCCGACTCGCTCGGGATGAGCCACGAGTCGAGCGTGCGGCGCTTGACCGCGATGCGAGTGCTGAACTCGTCCCTGGTCAGGTTGAGACGCCGCATGGCGTCACGCAGAACGGATTGCTGCGAAAGCTCCATGGTCAGAACTATACACAAAGTGTGTATATGTAGTAGACACACTGGCGCATGTTCTCGATCGAATCGCGAGCCACCCGTCTGGCGCGGCGAGAGCAGTCCAGCGGCGCCGCGGAACCGACGCACCATAAGGTCGGTACGTGCCCATGTCGCCATACGTCCGATCCCTGCGCGAGCGCATCGGACACGACTATCTGCTGCTTCCCGGCGTCACCGCGGTCTTCCGTCGTGGCGATGAGTTCCTGCTCGCGCGGCAGCGCGACACCGAGCGCTGGAGCCTCGTCGGCGGCGGCATCGAGCCCGGCGAGACGCCGCGGGCGGCGGTCGCACGCGAGGTCCGTGAGGAGCTCGGCGTCACGCCAGCCGTGACCGGGATCGTCGGCGCGTACGGCGGCGCCTCACTCGAGACGACCCTGCCGAACGGCGACAGGGTGGGTGGCGTCACCGTCGTGTTCGCGTGCGATCTGCCGACCGACGACTTCGTGCTCGAGGCGGCCGAGCTGATCGAGACGCGGTGGTTCACGCTCGACGAGATCGTCGGGCTCGACCGTCACGAATGGATCGATGAGGTGCTCAGGGATGCCGTGGGCTGACCGGCAGCGGAGCGCTCGTAGGACCTGATAGCGCCGAATTGCAGCCGTCCGGCATCATCAGCGATACTCTGGCTCGCCCGCACACGCGAGGATTCGCGTCACGGCATCGGCGACCGTGGGCGCCGTAATCGTCGGGGCGGATGCACCCGGCGCAGGTGCGCCCGCCGCAGGTCGGGCATCGGCAACCGGGGCCGACGTGATCCATGCGGTGCTCAGCCCGGCGGCCGCGCCGCCGGCGACGTCGTGGTCGAGGCTGTCGCCGAGCATCCAGCCCTCGAGGCTGCTGCCGACGCATTCGGCCAGCATCTCGAAGATCACCGGGTCGGGCTTGCGCACGCCGGCTTGCTCGGAGATGACCCAGCCGTCGACGAGGTCGGAGAGGCCCGTGGCACGGATCTTGCCCAGCTGATTCTCGACGGAGCCGTTGGTGACGACGCCGATTCGCCAGCCCGCCGCGCGGAGGCGGCGCAGGGCATCCTTGTCGGCGTTGGTGCAGTGAACGAGCTGCGGCATTCGCCGGCGATAGGCGGAGAGCAGGTCGGGGCCGCTCACCGGCAGTGACCACGTCTCGACGAGCCGGTCGAAGGCGGCATCCTTCGGCCCGCGTGCCGTCAGCATCGGGGCGACTCCGGCGGCGGCGTCGCGCGGCAGATCCCATCGCGAGACGAATTCGACGGTCCATTCGCGCGCGGCCGCGGCCTGATCGACGAGCGTTCCGTCGAGGTCGAGCGCGGCGAGCAGCATGCAGAGAGACTACGGCGATGTCGCATCCCTGCGGCACCGTGCACGCTCCCGCGACCTGAGGACACCCATGGGCCGCAGCACCGAACCCGTCGAGCGCTGTCTCGACGGGTTCGGAACGAACGACCACGCGCAGATTCAGCCCTGTCTCACCGACGATGTGCGGTGGACCGTGTTCGTCGCCTGCCGGCTCGAACGCAAAAAGGCAAGGGGGCGTACGACGCGGCGATCGGCCGTCCGCGCTTCGGGATGCCTCGCGCTGGGCCCGCCTCGGGATGCCTTGCCTCGCGTCGCCGCGTCAGCCCTGCGCTTCGTACACCCTGCGTCCCGCGAACCACGTCTCGCGCACGCGGCCGTCGATGATCGTGTCGGCGGGGCCGGCGATCACGTCGCGGTCGAGCACGACGAAGTCGGCGGACTTGCCTGGCGTGATCGAGCCGGTGACGTCATCCAGCCCCATGGCGATCGCCGAGTTGATGGTGAAGACCTGAAGGGCTTCCTCGGCGGTGATCGCCTGCTCGGGCCACAACGTGCCGGGCACCCGCCGCAGCGGGTCGGCGCGGGTGACGAGCCCCTGCATGCCCTCAAGCGGGTTGGGCGATTCCGAGACCGGCCAGTCCGAGCCGCCCGACACGAGCGCGCCGGAGTCGATCAGCGCCCGGTTCGGCTGCAGGTGCTCGACCCGCTCGGTGCCGAGCACGTCGGCCAGAGCCTGCGGAATGACGCCGGGGAACCAGATGAACGGCGAGATGTCGGCCGTGACGCGCAGTTCGGCAAGGCGTGGGATGTCCGTGGTCGCCAGAAACTGCCCGTGCGCGATGTGGAACCTCGTGTCGGTGAACCCCTCGCCCCGCAGCCGCTCGACCACCTCGAGCACGAGGTGCGCCGAGCCGTCGCCCGTGCAGTGGATCTTCGCGCCGCGACCCTGCTGTGCGACCAGGCGCAGCCAGCCGTAGAGCTCGTCGCCCGTCATGGTGGTGCTGCCGTGGAAGTGCGCGCCGTGCGCGTCGTCTGGCAGGTACGGCTCGAGGAACGATGCGGTGCGTGCAGGCGGAACGCCGTCGAGGAAGATCTTCACGAAGTCCGGTCGATGGTGCGCCGTGCGGTAGCTCTCGCCCTGCTCCAGCAGCGGCACCCCCAGCGGTGCGAACCCGAAGATCTCGTCGTTGATCAGCAGCGACGACACCACCCACGAATCGAGGTCGCCCGAACGGTCGAGGTCGGCGAGGGCGGCGAGGATGTCGACCGACACCCCCGCATCCTGAAAAGCCGTGATGCCGTAGGAGTTCGCGATCTCGACCCCTCGCCGCGACGCGGCGACATGCTGCTCGGCGGTGAGCCCGCCGCCGGCGTCGTACGCCTCCTGCACCGGGATGCCCGCGGCCTCGAACAGCACGCCCGTCGGCGTTCCGTCTGCGGCGTCGAGCACGGTCACACCGCCCTCGGGGATGTTGTCGGCCCTGATTCCCGCGAGCTCCAGCGCCCTGGTGTTCGCCCAGCGGTTGTGCCGCGAGTCCTCGACGATCATCACGGGGCGGCCGCCGGATGCCTCGTCGAGCAGCAGGCGCGACGCCGTGTTTCCGAGGGTGGGGAGCAGGGTGGAGGCGATGACGCCGCCGATGATCCAGGCATCCTCGGGCAGGCCGGCCGCCTGGTCGCGCACCTTCGCGAGGATCTCGTCGAGGGTGAGCGACGGCGGCAGCGTGAGCTCGAAGAGCTCGGTGCGGCCGGCGAGTGCGTGGTGCGTGTGCACGTCGACGAAGCCCGGGTAGACGGCCGCGCCGCCGAGGTCGCGCACCACCGTCGACTCGTCGCGCAGGGCGAGCACGTCATCGATGTCGCCGACAGCGAGGATGCGGCCGTTCCCGACGGCGAGGGCCTGCGCGACCGGCCGTGTCGGGTCGGAGGTGCGAATGGTCGCACCCGTGATGATGAGGTCGGCCGCCATCTCAGCGCTCCGGGCGCAGTGCGGGGTCGTACTCGGCCGGGTGCACGGTGTTCGACAGCAGCCGACCGAACGCGCCGAACGTGAAGTGCGTCTGGCCGGTGCCCGTCTCGTCCACGCCGAACAGCACGCCGTGCGAGCGCAGCGAGCGCTGGTCGCGGTGGTCGGCGATCGTCACCGATCCGCAGGGGATGACCTTCTCGCGCCACGCGAACAGGTAGATGCCCGCGCGGATGCGCCAGGTCGTCTGCTCGTCGGTGTCGGCGAGCCCCTGCTCGGGACCGGCGAGGCACTGCCAGGTGTACCAGTGCGGCGTGAGGTACACGTGCTCGTACGCGTGCTCGGAGGAGTACACCCACAGAGCGCGACGGCCGATGAGCTCGTTGGTGGGCGCGGGCGCCTCACCGGTCTGCTCCGTGCCTTCGATGCGCGCGGGCGCGAAGATCTGCTGCACGGCGGTGCGGCCGGGGGCGGCCTCGCCGATCACGCTGATCACGGCGAGGGCGTGCCCGCCGCGCAGGTCGAGCACGAGCGACACCGCCTCGTTGGGCAGGTACTGGTGGTGGAACTGCGCGTAGTACAGCTGGTCGTCGACCTCGAAGACCTCACAGGCATCCGTCTTCGCCGCAGCCTCGGTGGGATCGCCCTCGCCGGGTTCGTACACCCACGACACCTCACCGGGCGCGAACGTGTGCGAGATGCGCGTTCCGCGCTCGTCGACGACCGTGATCGTGCGGCCGTCGAGTGCGTTCGACAGTGGCGCCTTGTTCGCGTCGAAGCCGGGGGCGAGGCCGTCGAGCGGCAGCCAGGTGGAGGTGTCGGAGAGGTTCGTCTCGGTCATTCGTGTTCCCTAACGTGCTGTGGAGTCACTTGCTGTGGAGTCGTGCTGCTGAAACGTGGAGTGGATGGATGCCGCGCGCCGGCCGGGCGGGTCAGAGCCCGGGCACCGGGTCTTTGTGCTCATCGGCGGCCGCGTGCACGTTGAACTTCTCGATGTCGGTCGCCAGGGCGTCGTACACGGCGGGCTTGCGGCTCTTGAGGTAGGCGCCGTAGATGATGCCGCCGATGACGGCGAGCACCAGCAGCAACGGCAGCATCAGGATGAAGACGTTGTCGGAGCCCGCCACGATGTCGAAGTTGAAGATGGCGAGCAGCACGATCGAGAGCAGGCCGAGGAAGCCGAGGCCCGGCGCGATGAACGTGCTCCACCAGCGCGGGTCGTGCCGGCGGCGGAACCACACGACGATCGAGAGCGCGGCGAGCGCCTGCAGGATGAGCACCGCGAGCGTGCCGAACCCGAGCATGGCCGGTACCAGGGTGGCGATCGGGCTCAGCCCGGCGAGCGCGAACAGGCCGGCGATGACGGCGCCGAACAGGGCCTGCACGAGTCCGGCGACGGCGGGGGCGCCGTTCGTGCGGGTGCGGGCGAGACCGGAGGGCAGGATGCGGGCGCGGCCCATCGAGTACAGGTAGCGGGTGGCCGAGTTGTGGAAGGCGAGCATGGCGGCGAACAGGCTCACCAGCAGCAGGATCTCGGCGATGATCATCATCGGCTCGCCCAGGTAGGTGCGGATGAGCGAGAAGAGCAGGTCGCCGGCATCCAGGTGCTTCAGCGCCGTGTTCTGCGCCTGCTCGACGCCGGTGGCGCTCACCACTGCCCACGTCGTGACACCGAGGATGACGCCGATCGCGATGATCGCCGAGTAGGTGGCGCGGGGGATCGTCTTCAGCGGCCGCTTGGCCTCCTCGCTGAACAGTGCGGTCGCCTCGAAGCCGAGGAATCCGGTGGCGGCCAGCAGCAGGCCGATGGGGAACGAGCCGGAGAACACGGCGGTTGGCCCGAACGCGGAGACGTCGAAGCCCGTGCGCAGCAGCACGGAGACGTCGAAGACGACGAGCATCAGCGTCTCGAGCACGAGCGAGACGCCCAGCACCTTGGAGCTGAAGTCGACGCCGCGCCTGGCCATGATGAAGCAGACGGCGATGGAGAGCAACCCCCACACGTACCAGTGCAGGTTGAAGCCGGTGAGCTGGGCGATGACGGTCTGCATGAAGAAGCCGCTCGTGCCGATGGTGCCGACCACGAAGAAGTTGTAGCCGAGCGTGGCGATCAGCCCCGCGATCAGTCCGCCGGTGCGGCCGAGGCCCTTGACGACGAACGCGTAGAACCCGCCGGCGTTCGCGAGCTGCTTCGACATCTGCGCATAGCCGACGGCGAAGAGCAGCAGGATGATCGCCACGATGAAGAACGACGCAGGCGTTCCGCCGCCGTTGCCGAGCGCGATCGCCAGTGACGCGACGACGACGATCCCGGTGAGCGGCGCCACGGCGGCGAGCACGAGGAAGACGATGCTGAAGACGCCGAGCGTGTTGCCCTTCAGCGTGGTGTTGGTCGGGTTGTCGGACACGAATGGCTCCTTTGCCACGGGGCGGTGCGGGGCAGGGTCGACCCCTCGGTGACAGTCTGCGATGGCACCGCCTGATCGGTGTTGGCATGCAGTGCACGACGGTGTTGCCTGAGCGCAGACAATCGAGGCGGGTTGCTGACGCCGGCGGCGTCGAGATGTTTCGATGACGGAGTCGGAGCACGCCGCACGCGGCCACGACCGACGGGAGGGGAAGAGCCATGGACCTGCATCTGCGCGAACGGCGTGCCCTGATCATGGGGGCGGCCGGTGGCATAGGGAGTGCCGTGGCAGAGGCGTTCACGGCGGAAGGCGTGCACCTGGCGCTTGTCGACCGCAGTGCCCCGAACGGCCTGGCGTCCTCGCTCTCCGACGGCGGACATCGCGCAGTGGCGCTCGCCGCCGATGCGACCGACGAGTCGCAGGTCGAGCGCGCGGTGGCCGACGCCGCCGAGGCGCTCGGCGGACTCGACCTCGTGATCGGCTGCGCCGGCATCTCCGGCCCGTTCGGCACCGACCTCGTCGACACGACCCTGGATGACTGGCGGCGCGTCTTCGACGTGAACGTCACGGGCGCGTTCCTGCTGCTCAAGCACGCGCTTCCCGTGCTGCGGGCCGGCACCGATCCGGCCGCGGTCTTCGTGGCGAGCGACTCCGCCCTGGTGGCGGCAGGCGGGATGGCGGCGTACTGCGCGTCGAAGGCGGCGCTCGTGCAGCTGATGCGCGCGGCATCCGTCGAAGAAGACGCGGTGCGCATCACCGCGGTGTGCCCGTCGATCGTCGACACCCCGATGAGCAGGGGAGACCTCGGGCTCGACGGAGGCTTCGGTGACGTCGACTACCCGGTGCAGTCGGCGCGCGACGTCGCGGCCGAGATCGCGTTCCTCGCCTCGCCGGTGGCCAGGGCAGTCGACGCGACCACCCTCGTCAGCGACTTCGGCTACACGGCACGATCGAGTTTTCCGGCGTAGCACGCCGCAGCATCCGGGCAGCGACGCCCCGGATGCCCACCCATCAGAAGGGACTGTCGCATGGTTGCATTCGCGGGCGCCGGAGTCGCCGGCAAGGTCGTCGTGGTGACGGGAGGCGGCACGGGCATCGGCGCCGCCGTCACCGAGCGCTTCCGCGCCGAGGGAGCCCAGGTCGTGATCGTCGGGCGCCGTCGGGCGCCGCTCGAGGCGGTCGCCGCCGAGACGGGTGCCGTGCCCATGATCGCCGACGCCGCAGACGCCTCGGCCGCGCGCAGCGTGGTGGCCGACGTGCTCGAACGGTTCGGCAGGCTCGACGTGCTGGTCGCCAACGCCGGCGGCCACGGCTTCGCGCCGGTGGGAGAGACGGATGACATCGGCTGGGAGACCGCGCTGCGCGCCAACCTCACCACCGCGTTCACGATGGCGCGCGAGTGCCTTCCCGCGCTCATGGAGGCGAAGGGCCAGATCGTCGTCATCTCGTCGCTCGCAGGCCTGTTCGCCGGCCCCTCCGTCGCCGGGTACACCGTCGGCAAGCACGCACTGATCGGTCTCACCAAGACGCTCGCGCGCGACTACGGGCGCTCCGGGGTGCGCGTCAACGCGGTCTGCCCCGGCTGGGTGCAGACCCCGATGGCCGACAACGAGATGGACGAGTTCGCCGAGCACGCGGGGCTCGCGTCCCGTGAGGATGCCTATGCGACAGTCACCGGCGACGTGCCGCTCGGGCGCCCTGCGCAGCCGGCGGAGATCGCCTCGATCGTGCGCTTTCTGGGCTCCGCCGAGTCGTCGTACATGACGGGTGCGGTGCTCGTGGCCGACGGCGGGGCGCACATCGTCGACGTGCCGACCATCGCGTTCGACCACGCCGGGATGTGACGGCCTTCGTCGGCTCCAGGTGAGCCGATGCAGGCCGACGTGGGCCGACAGGACGCGAGCGCGTTCAGCTTCGATTCCGGAGCATCGTGACGCCCGAGACCATGACGAGAACCGCCGCGACGAGCGTCACACCGACCAGCACGGCGACCGCGGGCCAGATGCCCAACGCGACGGCGGTGAGCAGGGGCGGCACGGTCATCCCGGCATAGGCGATGAGGAAGATGCCCGCGACGGCCTCTCCGCGGTGCTGCGCATCGGCGACCGCGGCGGCGGTCGACATCGCCCCGCGGAACAGGATGCCGATGCCGGCGCCGGTGACTCCGCCGCCGATGAGGAAGAGCGCGAGCGAGGCGAGGGCTGCGCCGAGGCCGACGCAGGCGAGCCCGACCACGGCGAGGGTGATGGCGAGTCGGATCTGGTGAGTGATCGGGATCGCTGAGGTGACGATCTGCGCGGTCGCCGCCGCCATGAACACGATGAACGGTGAGATGCCGGCGAGCAGCGGCGAGTGCTGGGCGAGGATGCCGACCAGGAACGTCGATGAGAGCCCCATGAAGGTGCCGAAGACGGCGAAGGCCGCGAAGGCGGCGATGGCCGCCGCCCAGTACGCTCCACGCCGGGTCTGCGGTGCGGCGATCCGCTGGGGGCGATAGCGGACCCGATCCCGGCGAGGTTCCACTGTTTCGGGCACGAACGCCACGAGCACGCCTTCGGCCGCGAACAGGGCTGCGAAGAGCACGTAGGGAATGACGAGCGGGCTCGTCGTCCAGATCGCGATGAGGCCGCCGATCAATGGTCCGAGCCCGATTCCGCCGAGGTTCGCGAACGTGGCGACGATCGAGGAGTGCCCGCTGGAACGATCGGACGCGGCGCCGAGCTCGCCGAGGTGCGCGGTGGCTGCCGCCGCGAGAATGCCGATTCCGAGGCCGCTGATGAAGCGCGCGACGATGAGCCCGGCGACGTCGTTCCAGACGAGGAAGAGCACGGCCGCCAGCAGATTGACCAGCAGGGAGGCGAGGATGATCCGCCGCCGTCCGATCCAGTCGGAGATGTGGCCGGCGAGATACAGGCTCAGCATGACGCCGACCGCGTACGACGCGAAGACGACCGTGAGGATGACGGTGGGGAAGCCGTCCTGCCGCTGATAGATCGCGTAGAGCGGGGTCGGAACGGCGCAGAACGCCATCTCGGTGAGAAAGGCGAGCGCGATGACCCAGAACCCTGCGCGATGCGGGATGCGTGCTGCCGTGAGCGCAGGTCGGAGGATCGGGATGCCGGATGTCATGGCTTCAGGATTCTCGTCCGGCATCATCGTGTCCAACGAACGTATTCGATCAATTCCATCGATGACACCGATGATGCCGTATGCTCCCGCCATGGACACCAGGCAGGTGGAGTACGCGATAGCGGTGGCCGACGAGCTGAGCTTCACCCGCGCCGCACACCGCGTCTACGCGGTGCAATCGACGGTTTCCGCCGGGGTGAAAGCGCTGGAAACCGATCTCGGCGTGACGCTCTTCGAGCGCGATCAGCGGGGCGTCCGCCTCACCTCTGCCGGTGAATCGGTGTTGCCCGCACTTCGCGCGCTCGCCGAAGCCGAGGCCCGAGCCCGCATCGCGGCCGATCCGGGCGGGGAGCTGCGAGGCGAACTGCGCATCGGCGTCTTCTCCAGCGTGAGCTATCTCGCGCTCCCGCGCGTCATCGGCGAGTTCCACCGCGATCACCCGCTCGTCGATCTCCAGCTCCGCTCCGCCTCCGCCGGTTCGGGGGAGCTGGCGAACGATGTGCGACGGGGCCGTCTCGACCTCACCTTGTTCGGGCTTCCCGCGTCGGCCGCTGCCGGGCTCGCGGTGCACCGGCTCTCGACGACGCGCTACGACGTGCTTCTTCCCGCCGACCACGAGCTCGTCGGTCGCCCGAGCATCCGGCTGGCCGATCTCGCGAAGGAGCGATTCGTGGATGCGCCGATCGGCTTCGGCAACCGGGATGTGCTCGAGGCTGCGCTCGCCCGCCGCGGCGTCGTGCGCAACGTCACCACGGAGGTGACCGAGACCGCCGCCATTCCGGTCTTCGTCGCCGCCGGGCTGGGCATCGCGCTCCTTCCCGAACTGCTCATTCCGCCGAACGACGATGTCGTGCGCGTTCCCCTGACGGAGCGCATCGACTGGGACTTCAGTGTCGTCACGCGCACCTCGCCGGGTGAGGCGACCCGGGTGCTGCTCGAGAGGCTGCGCGCCGCGTATTGACGCAGCGGGGCAGATCGCGGCGCTGTGCTCAGCCGGCGGCCGGGCCGTGCTCTCCGAGAAGCGTGCGCAGGGCATCCTGCAGCTCTGCCACCCGTTGGCGGCCGACCGCGGCCTTGGTGAGCACGGCTGTCGTGGTCACGAACAACGCGGGCAACCCGGTGAGCGAGCTGACGATGGTCGCGATGGGCACCCCGCCGAGTTCGAGCCCGCCCGGCGCCTCGGTGTCCGGAGGCAGGAGCGGCACCATCGCCCCCGCCACCCGGCGCCCTTCACGCGGAGCCCTCAGGCCGCCCGCTGCCCCAGATAGGCCTCGTGCAGAATCTCGGGTTGCTCGCGCAGCCGCACCGCATCGCCCTGGTAGGTGACGCGGCCGCCGGAGACGACGAGCGCCTCCCCGGCCAGTCCGAGAGCGAGTCCCGTGAACTGCTCGACGAGCAGCACGCCCACTCCTGATGCCGCGATGGTCGACACGATCGGCAGCAGTCTCGTGAACACCACGGGCGCGAGGCCGAGTGACATCTCATCGATCAGCAGGAACCGCGGGCGCGCCGCGAACGCCCTGGCGAGCACCACCATCTGCTGTTCGCCGCCGGAGAGCAGCCCGGTGGGGGAGTCCCAGCGCTTCTCGAGCTCGGGAAAGTGGTCGAGCGCTGCACGGGCCTCCTGCTCCGACTTCGCGGTGAGCGCGAGGTTCTCGCGCACGGTGAGCGACGGAAAGACGGCCCTGCCCTGCTCGATGTGCACGATGCCGCGCTTGGCGCGCGCCACCCTGGAGAGCTTGTCGATCGACTGGCCGTCGAGCAGGATGCTGCCGCCCGAGTGCGCGGTCATCGCCGACACCGACTCGATGAGGCTCGTCTTCCCCGCCCCGTTCGGGCCGACGAGGGCCGTCACCTCGCCCGGTCGCAGCGTGAGGCTCACGTGCGAGATGACGGGCCCCGCCCCGCGGCTGACCGTGACGTCGTCGAGCACGAGGGAGCCGGTCGTGCCCGCCCCGGTGCCGGCGCCCTGCACGCTGATCCTGTCGTCGTCGGTGCTCATAGCATCTCCGTTTCGCCCATGTAGGCCTTCATCACGGCAGGGTCGGCGAGCACGTCGGCCTGGGGGCCGCTCGCGATCACCTGGCCGAAGTCGAGCACCGTGATCTCCTGGCACACCGTGCGCACCAGCTCGAGGTCGTGCTCGATCAGCACGACGGCGATGCCGAACCTGGCGGGCACTTGCCTCAGCCGCTCGCCGAGGGCGATGTGCTCGTCGAGCGAGAGGCCGGCGGCCGGCTCGTCGAGCAGCACGATGCGCGGCGCCGCCAGCACGTTGGCTGCCACCTCGACGAGTCGACGGGTGCCGACGTCGACGTTGAGCAGCCTGGTGCGTGCAGGCGGGCAGCCGAAGAACTCCAGCGCGTCGTCGATCTGCGTCGCGGTCAGCTTGCGCCTGGCGACGAACCGCACGTAGGCCTCGATGGTGAGGCTCGGCGGCACACGGTCCTGCTGGAACGTGCGGCGCAGGCCGATGCGGGCGCGCTTGGTGGGGTTCAGGCCGTTCAGCGGCCGACCGGCCAGCGTCACGGTGCCGGTGTGCTGGGGGAGGAAGCCGCTGATGGCATCCACGAACGTCGACTTGCCGGCGCCGTTGGGGCCGATGAGTCCGGTGATGGAGTTCTCGCGCACCACGATGTCGACGCCGTCGAGCGCCTTCACGCTGCCGAACGCCACGCCGAGGTTCTGCACGACGAGCAGCGGCGCGCCCGGCTCCACGGATGCCGGTGCCTGCGGAGCCGGCTCGTCGAGCGTGTCGGCGCGGCCGGCCGCCTGCACCCGTGCCTGGCGCTTCCACCAGGCGTTGCGGATCGCACCGCCGAGCGTCGAGCCGCTGGCCAGCGCCTGCACGCCGAGGGCGCCGAAGATGACGAAGCCCCAGTCCTGCTGGATGCCGAAACGCTTGAGGATCTCGGGCACAGCGATCCACAGGATGCCGCCGAGGATGGCCATGTCGATCAGGTGCGCGCCGGTCATGATCGAGAGCACGTAGAGCGCGAGCGACTGCAGCGGCTGGAAGCTCGACGCGAACGCGAGCCCCACCTGCCCCGCGATGAGCCCGCCGCTGATGCCGCCCAGGGTGGCGCTCACGGCGAACGCGGTGAGCTTGGAGACGCTCACGCTCGCGCCGGCGGATGCCGTGCCGCGCTCCGAGAAGGCGACCGACTTCCATCCGGCGCCCCAGCGCCCGTTCTGCAGGAAGTAGATCGCGACGGCGCACACGGCCAGCACGATCACGCTGAAGAAGAAGAACTGCGGGTCGGTGCTGAACGCGTTCGGCCGCAGCACGGAGTTGCCGTCCGCTGCGCCGGGGAACTGGATCTGCACGAGCGTGACGTCGGCCGCCGCGGCGAACCCGAGCGTGACGACGGCGAGGTTGACGCCGCGCAGCCGCAGGGCGGGCAGCCCGATGATGATGCCGACGATGCCGGCCGCGATGCCGCCGAGCACGAGCCAGACGACGAAGCCGCCTGGCGCATCCATCACGTTGAGGCCCGAGACCACCCAGGCGCCGACGGCGGCGAACGTGAGCTGGCAGAGCGAGATCATGCCGGCGCTGCCTGTCACGATCCCGAGTCCCAGGATGGCGATCGTGGCGACCACGACGCTGATCCCGAGATAGACGAAGTAGCCGCTCAGCGTGATGCTGAGCACGTAGCCCACGAGGATGCCGACGATCGCCACGGCGAACGGCAGCACATACCGCAGGATCGTGCGGCGGTCAGCGCGCAGCATCCCACACCTCCTTGCGCTGCATCCACAGCAGGAATCCGACGATGACGAGGAACGGCACGAAGTTGCGCACCGCGGAGAGCGCGTCGATCTGCGCGACGAGCCCGGTGAGCGCACCGAGCAGCAGGCCGCCGACGACCGACAGGTCGAGCCGGCGGAAGCCGCCGACCAGCGCGGCCGCAGCGGCGGGCACGATCAGCATCGACAGGCTCGTGGCGTCGTTCGCCTGCGAGGGCGCGACGATGATGATGACGAGCGCGCTGATCACGCCGGTCACCGCCCAGACCGCCACGCTGAGCGGGCGGGAGGGGATGCCGATGAGCTCGGCGGTGATCGGACGCTCCGACAGCGCGCGCAGCTTGGTGCCAACGCTCGTTCTGTCCAGCACGAGGGCGGCGGCCACGGCGATCACGACGGCCATCACCACGGTGGTCACCGTCAGCCAGCTCACGGCCACCCCCACGACCTGGAACGCCGGGCCCTGGATGATCGGCTCGAACGGCTGCGGCTTGTTGCCGAACATGATGAACGACAGCGAGATGAGCAGCAGCAGCGGTCCGACGGTGACCGCCGAGCGCGTGCTGGTGCTGGCCTCGGAGAGCCAGGTGGCGATGATCCAGCCGAGCAGGGCGCTCAGCGCGCCGCCGACGAGGATGCCGACGATCGAGGCGAGCGGGATGCTCCACCCCAGCGTGCTCACCAGCCAGACGGCGCAGAACGCGCCGAACATGCCGGTCGCCGCCTGGGCGAAGTTGACGACGCGCACCAGGCGAGCCATCAGCGTGAGGCACACGGCCAGCACCGCGTACAGGCCGCCAGAGGCGAGGCCGGCTATTGCGCCCTGCAGCATCGTGCGGCTCCTTGTCGTCGGGTCTCCATGGGGATCTCTCTTCGGGTCATGACAGATGGATGCCTCGGGCCGGCGAGCCCGAGAGGGGAGGGGCCCGGCGTGCGCCGGGCCCCCGTCTCGTCAGGACTTCGGGATGCAGAGCCAGTTGTCGCCGCCCTTGTCGGCGACGGCCCACTTGTTCGTGCCCGTCATCAGCTGGATGGGCCATCCGCAGATGTTGTTGTCGTGCACCTTCGCCGTGCCGAACGTGTACGGCGTGCCGATCATCGGATCCTTGATGGGCTTCAGGTTGTGCAGGGCGTCGGTCACGTTCTGACGCGTGATCTCCTTGCCGTCCTTCTTCATCTGCTTGAGCACCTGGATGAAGTGGGTCGCGGCGAGGTAGCCGCCCTGGCTGAACGCGGTGAGCTTGATGTTGTTCTTGTCCATCAGGTCGCGCCACGCCTTGGTCTGCGAGTTCACCTCGGTGAAGGGGTAGAACTCGGCGGGCACGTACACGCCCTTGCCCGCGTCGGAGACGGAGTTCGCGTAGTTGGTGCTGTAGACGCTGGTGAGCAGCAGCCACGTCACGTCGTTCCAGCCCATCGCCTGCGCGTTCTTCAGCATGGCGATCGAGTCGGGCTCCACCGGGTTGTTCATGATCGCCTTGCAGCCCGCCTGCTTCGCCTTCACCAGGTACGGCGTGTAGTCGTTGGCGCCGTAGGGAACGGTGTAGTCGGCGTAGAACAGCTTCTGGCCGGTGACCTTCTCCCACTTCTCGATGGCGGCCTGGTAGGCGGGCTTCGTGTTGCCCGCGATCTCCAGCAGTGCGCAGACGTGGTCGACGTGCAGCACGTTCGTTCCGTACAGCAGCGTGAGTGTGGCGTCGTTGAACGGGCCCACGTTGGCCGGGGAGATGTTCGGGCTGTCGAAGCATCCACGGTCCACCCCGATGCCGGGAATGGAGAGGATGCCCTGCTGCTCGTAGTACTTCGCGTTCAGCTCGCACTCGATGAGGCTCGCGCTGCCGACCATGGCGACGGCGTTGTCCTGACCGACGATCTGACGGGCGTCTGCGGTGGCGGTGGCCGGGTCGCCCTTGTCGTCCTGGGCGATGTACTTGATCTTCTGGCCGTCGAGTCCGCCCTGCGCGTTGAACTGGTCGAACACCGCCTTGGCCGCCTGCGACGCCTCGGGGAACGTCGCCGCACCGCTGTCGGTGTTGACGGAGCCGACGACGATCGGCGACTTGTCGCCGCTGCCGCCCCCGCTCGAGCCCTGGCTGCAGCCGCTGAGCAGCAGGATGCCTGCTGCGGCAACGGCCACGACGCTGACGAGTCGTTTGTTCATGGTGTGCCTCTTCTCGATGCCGGCTCGCGCCGGCTGACTGCCGGTCACGTCCGTGTGCCGGTGCGTTTCACATGAGGTGGATCTGGGTGGATCTCTCGGAATGGAGCTGTGCGGTGGATCTGGTGAATGGATCTGGTGGGTGGAGCTGTGATGCAGTGCCGGCGCGGGGCCGGACGATCAGAATTCGCTGGTCGCGCGGGCGACCAGCAGGGTGTCGGTGAACTGCTCGAAGGCCACGACCTTGTCGCCCGCCACCCGCCAGACGTGAGCGACCCGCACGTTCATCGACTCGCCCGTCGCCTTGTACGTGCCGCTGTAGGTGCCGAGCCCGATCACGGTGTCGCCCGCGTCGAGCAGCTCGGTGATCGAGGCGGTGTAGCCGTCCCATTCGCGGCCGAGCCGTTCGAACACGTTCTCGCGCACGGCGTCGGGGCCGATGTACGTTCCCGCGCACGGGAAGCCGGCCATCTCGGTCCAGCGCACGTCGTCGGCGAGCGGGGCGAGCATCCCTGCGAGGTCGCCCCGGTCGTTCGCGTCGTAGTGGGCCTTGACCACGTCGTATGCCGTCATGAAGATCTCCTGGTCGTGGATGTCGTGGGTGTTCGTCGCCAGTGGCCGCCGGTCGGCGACTCAGACCGGCTGGGCGTCGGGGTACGACACCGAGCCGAGCGGGTAGATGTGTCCGCCTGCGCGCGAGTGCTCCGGGCTGCCGTCGCCGTCGAGGCCGAGGAAGACGCCCGTGGTCATCAGCTGGTAGCCGAGATCGTGCAGCCACACGCTGGCGACGGCGATGCGGAACTCGCGGAAGCAGAACAGGTAGAGCCCGTCGGCGAACTTCCACACCGTCGAGAGGTCGGTGTCGCCGTGTCCGCGCTGCACGCCCTCGAGGCACTGCCACGCGTAGCGCTGGCTCGACAGGTACACGTGCTCGTAGAGATGGTGCGGGCTGTAGCGGTAGACGTTGCGCTTGCCGATGAGGTCGCGGCTGGGCCCCGGCACCTCGCCGGTCGCCGCTCCGCCGTCGGTCACGCCGGCCCAGAACGTCTGCGAGACGCGCGGCACGCCGTCGACCTGTTCGGAGCCGATGTGCGAGTGCACCACGGTGGCGCGGTGCGTCGTCGTGGAGTACACGAGCGTCACGGCCTCGTTGTCTCGGCTGGTGAGCGGAAGGTGCACGAAGACCACGTCGTCGCGCACCGCGACGGCGTCGTAGGGGTCGGTCGTGCCCTCGGCCGCCGTCAGCGATCCGGTCGCCGACCAGGTGGCCTTCTCGGCGTCGAAGGCGAGCCGGATGCTCGTGCCGTCGTCGAGCGTCACCGTCACGGTCGTGCCGGCCAGCGACGTGTTCGGCAGGCGGTACGTGTCGATTCCCGCTGCGAAGTCGTCGTAGGTCCGCCACTCGTCCTGGGCCGGATCGGCTGCTGCTGGATCGAGATGCGTGGTCTGATCGGTCATCGACGGGTCTCCTTCTGCGTGGTGCGGGGATCGAGCACGGCCTTGATCACGCCGTCGGAGCGGTCGCGGATGAGGGCGAACGCGTCGGCGACCTCATCGAGGCCGAAGCGGTGGGTGACGAGCGTCTCGAACGGGAACTCGCCGCGGCTCAGCAGGGCGATCGCCGGCTCGAAGCCGCCCGCCGAGAGGAAGCTCGGCACGATGTCAGGCTCCCTCGTGAGCAGGTCTTCGTCGGCGTGAAAGGTGACAGGAACGGCGGCGCCGCAGGCGCCGGCGAGCACGACGCGACCTCCACGGCGCACCAGGCGCACGGCATCCTGCTGCGCTGCTGCGACGCCGGCGATCTCGATCACGACGTCGGGCAGCGTGTCGCCGAACGCCTCGCGCACGGCACCGGCGAGATCGTCGGTCTCGCGGGAGTTCACGACGGCGTCGGCGCCGAACCGGCCAGCAAGCCCGAGGCGCTGCGCCCGGGTTCCGATCATCACGACGCGGCCGGCCCCCGCCGCCCGGGCGGCGGCGGCGATCAGCAGCCCGACCGGCCCCGGGCCGATCACGGCGACGTTCTCGCCGGGTCGCACACGACCGCGCGCCACGGCCCTGCTCGCCACGGCGAGCGGCTCGACGAGCACGGCGCGCTCCCATGGCAGATCGGCGGGCAGGCGGTGCACGATCGCGTCAGCGGGGGCGTGCAGGTACTCCGCGTAGCCGCCCCACAGGCCGGGGGAGACGGTGCGCGGGATGTTCACCCCGTACTGCCTGCCGAACGGCAGGCCGGCGGCCATGTCGTCGCGTTCGCACAGGTTGTACCTGCCCTCGCGGCAGCGTGCGCACGAGCGGCACGGCAGCAGCATCTCCACGGCCACGTGGTCTCCCACGGAGAGCCCGCGCACGGCGGCGGCGTTCTCGCCGATGGCGGCCACCTCGCCGACGAACTCGTGACCCGGCACGAGCGGGAACGGATCGCCGATGTGCCCGGCGAGCAGGTGCAGGTCGGTCGCGCAGATCCCCACCAGAGCGACGCGCACGAGCACGTCGTCCCGGCCGGGTTCGGGCACGGATGCCTGCGCGAGCTCGATCACGTCACGGTCGGCGAACACGACCTGGCGGCTGACAAGGGGGGATGACACGACGATGTGGCTCCTTCATCGGCGCAGCCACTGTGCTGTGCCTCGGATCCCATCGTTCGACCGGCCGCGGAGGCTCTCAAGGCGGCATGGTCGATCGCGCACCGTCAGTCAACCGACGTGCCGCGCACGGCAAGGAGCGGGCCCCGGTGCGTTCGCAGCCCAGACGCCTGTCCCACTCGGCCGTCCGCCGTCGGGCCCGCCGTCGGGCCCGCCGCCCGCCGCCCGACCCACCTACGCTTCGGGTCGCACTTTCGGCCCTTATGGCGGCTCATAAGGGCCGAAAGTGCGACCCGAACGGGTGAGCCGGGCCGGGCCGACGGGAGTCCGACGGGGTCGACCGGAGCCGCGCGCGTCAGCGCGCGGCGCGGTAGTCGCTGGGCGACGTTCCGTACGCGGCCTTGAAGGCGCGGCTGAAGTGCGCGGCATCCACGAAGCCCCAGCGGGCCGCGATGGCGGCCACCGCGCGGTCCGCGTAGAGCGGATCCGCGAGGTCGCGGCGGCACTGCTCGAGGCGGCGCTCGCGAATCCAGGTCGAGACCGTGGTGCCCTGCTCCTGGAACAGCGCGTGCAGGTGCCGGGTGGAAATGAAGTGCGCGGCGGCGATGGATGCCGGTGACAGCTCCGTCGAGGCGAGGTTGCGGTCGACGTGCGCCCTGATGCGCTGCATGAGCGCCCTGTGCGGGTCGCCGCCCGCCTCGTCGAGTCCGAGCTCGCGCGTGAAGACGGTGGTCACCAGGTCGAGAGCGCTGTGCGCGAGCCTCGCCCCGACGTTGCCCGCCAGCTGGTCGAGGTTCACGGCGAGCTGGGTGAGATAGGGGGCGACGACGGCGCCGACGCCCTCGTCGCCGGCGATGCGCACGGCGGTGAGCTCGCCGACGAGGTCGGGCGGCAGGCTGATCAGGTGGTGCGGGAACATCACGACCATGCTGCGGAAGTCGTCGTCGAAGACGAGCGAATAGGGGCGGCTCGTGTCGTAGACGGCGAGGCTGCCCGGTTCGAGCACCGCCTCGCGGCCGTCCTGGATGAGCAGGCCGGTGCCGGAGAGCATGAGGCTCAGCTTGAAGTAGTTGCGGCCGCCCCTTGCCAGGAGCTCCGGCGTGCGCTCGACGGCGTGCGGCGTGGCGCGCAGATCGGTCACGTGCACCTCGTCGACGGCGGCGCCGCGCATCACGCTGCGGAAGCCGTCTCTCTGTCGCGGCCCAGACGTCACCTGCAGCGGCACGAACGCGTCGCTCACGGCGACACGGAAATCGTTGATGCTCCGCGCGACGGTCGTCGCGACGGTTTCGGGCCTCGTCGTGGCAGACACAGGCATCATCACCTCGCACTCATGGACGTGCGAACATCGTATACGATCATCGGCGATTCTGCTCGTGCTGCTGACGGCCTCCGTCTGCTCGATCGGCGATCGCCTTCGTCTGCGCGGGAGACATGCACCCCCGCGCAGACGAAGCGGATGAAGCCGCGGCTCAGGCGGCGCGGATCGCGAGCCAGGCCTCGCGACGCTTGGCCTGGGCATCCGGGTCTGCGACCGGGGATGCCATCAGCAGGCGCTGGCTGTAGGCCTGTGACGGTGTCGTGGTCACCACGTCCGCCGGCCCGTGCTCCACGATCTCGCCCTTGTACATCACCGACACCTCGTGGCAGATGCGGCGCACGACGCCGAGGTCGTGCGACACGAAGAGGTACGAGACGCCGGTCTCGCGCTGCAGGTCGATGAACAGGTCGATGATCGCCGCCTGCGTCGTGAGGTCGAGCGCCGAGACCGGCTCGTCGCAGATGACGAGCTGCGGGCGCCGCACGAGCGCCCTGGCGATCGCGATGCGCTGACGCTGGCCGCCCGAGAACTCGCTCGGGTAGCGGTCGACGCTGTCGGCGGGCAGGCGCACCTTGCCGAGCATCTCCACGATGATCTGCTTGGCCGTGGCCGCTGAGGTGCCGGCCACGCGCAGCGGCTCCGCGAGGATCTGGCCGACCGTCATCGCGGGATCGAGGGAGCCGTACGGGTCTTGGAACACCACCTGGATGTCGTTGGCCAGCTGCCTGCGCTGCCGCTTCGACGCCTTGGTGATGTCGTGACCGTTGAAGCTGATCGTTCCGCCGGTGGTGGGGGTGAGCCCCAGCACGGCCTTGCCGAGCGTGGACTTGCCCGAGCCGGACTCGCCCACCAGGCCCACGCACTCGCCGGGATGGATGTCGAGGCTCACGCCCTTGAGCGCGTGGAACTTGCCGTAGTGCACGCTCACGTCGCGCACCGACAGGAGCGGGGCTGCTGAGGTGGTCATGCTGACACTCCTTCGAGACGCTGCGCCTCACGGGCATCCAGCTCGGTGCGGCTCTCCGCGTCGTCGAGCGACGCGTCGATGAGCTCGCGGGTGTACGGGTTGGCGGGAGAGCGGAAGATGTCGCGCACCTCTCCGGCCTCGACCACGCGGCCGTCCTTCATGACGGTGACGCGATCGCAGATGTCGGCGACGACCCCGAAGTTGTGGGTCACCAGGATGAGCGCCATGTTCTCCTCGGCCTGCAGCTCGCGCAGCAGCTCCAGCACCTCGGCCTGCACCGTCACGTCGAGTGCCGTCGTGGGCTCGTCGGCGATCAGCACCTTGGGGCGTCCGGCAAGGGCGCCGGCGATGAGCACGCGCTGCGCCATGCCGCCGGAGACCTCGTGCGGGTGCAGCTTCATCACGCGCTCCGGGTCGGCGATGCCCACCCGCAGGAGCAGCTGGATCGCGTAGTCGCGCGCCGCGCGACGCTTCATTCCGAGCACAGCGCGCATCGGCTCTGTGAGCTGGTGCCCGATCGTGAACATCGGGTCGAGGTTGCTGATCGGCTCCTGCGGAATGTAGGCGATCTCGCGGCCGAGCAGTGCGCGGCGCTGAGACTTGTCGATGGTGAGCACGTTGGTGCCGTTGATCCAGATGCCGTCGGCACGGGAGATGGCGTTGCCCGGCAGCAGATCGAGGATGGCGAACACCGACTGCGACTTGCCGCTGCCCGATTCGCCGACGATGCCGAGCACCTCGCCGGTGCGCACCTCGAAGTCGACGCCGTGCAGCACCTCGATCTCGCGCTTCGACATGGCGTAGGTGACCTTGAGGCCGCTCACTCTCACCGCGATGTCGGAGGCGGGAGCCGCGTCGGTCGCGTGCGCCCTGGTGAGCGCGGTCAGACGCTTGCGGTCGGCCCTGGTGACCCGGCGGGTCTTCTCGCTGCGGGTGCCGGTGATCTGGCCGAGCGTGGAGCCCATGATCGCGAACGACGCGATCAGAACGCCCAGCACCACGGCGGGCGGCACCATCAGCCATTGGTTCGTGAGGATGCTGTTCATCGCGTCGCTCATCATCGCGCCCCAGCTCGGCGCGAGCGGGTCTCCGATGCCGAGGAACTGCAGACCGGCCTGCATGCCGAGGGCGACGCCCGCGGTGAGCGAGGTCTGGATGATGATGGGCGCCGCGACCACGCGCAGGATGTGGCCCATCATGATGCGTCCGTTGCTCACGCCCGACACCTTCGCGGCGTCGACGTAGGGCTCGTTGCGCACGGCTATCGTCGCGGCTCTCGTGAGCCGGTAGTAGCCGGGTGCCATGAAGACACCCATCACGGCCATCAGGATCATCATGTTGCCGTTGGTTCCGCCGGCCACGATGAGCAGCACGATCATGCCGGGCACCGACATCAGCGCGTCGCTGATCCAGCTGAACGACAGGTCGCGCATGCCGCCGAAGAAGCCGCCGAAGATGCCGGCGGGAACGCCGATCCCGATGCCGACGACCATGACGATGAGGGCGCCGAGGAAGGCATCCTGCCCGCCCCAGACCAGGCGGGACCACACGTCGCGGCCTATGCTGTCGCCGCCGAGGATGTGCTGGGCGCTGGGCATCGCGTTGACGATGTTGTAGTCGATGCGGTTCGGGTCGTGCATCTGGATGAGCGGCGCCATGTAGGTGCCTATCAGGATGATCAGGATGATCGCGGCGGGGATGTAGCCGCCGGGGTGGGTGAAGAACCGGCGGGCGATGCTGCGGTTGACCTTGCGCGTCGCCGACCTGCTCGGCTTCGAGGTGGACTTGCTGTAGATGACCCCGGTGCTCAACGGATTCTCGCCTTCGGGTTGATCCAGCCCAGCACGAGGTCGAGCAGGAGGTTGACGACGACCACGAAGATCACGGTGGTCACGGTGATGGCCAGGAGTTCGGGGATGTCGCCCACCTGGGAGGCCTGCTGGGTCGCGATGCCGAGACCGGGCAGGTTGAAGATCTTCTCGAGGATGATGACGCCGCCGAGCAGGCTCACGAACATGAGGGCGAGCACGGTGACGGCGGCGGGCGCGGCGTTGCGCACGAGGTGCAGGGCCACGCGGTAGGTGCTGAGGCCGCGGCTGCGCAGGGTGCGCACGAAGTCGGACGATCCGGCCCCGACGATGCTGTTGCGCAGCTGGGCGGCGATCATCACGATGCCGCCGAGTGCGAGCGAGATCGCCGGCAGGGTGATGGAGAGCATCCAGCCGCTGACCGAGGCATCCGGCCGCACGTAGCCGAGGGCGGGGAACCATCTCAGGTTCACCGCGAACACGATGACGAGCACGATGCTGATCCAGTAGCCGGGGATGGCGAAGAGAACGACGGATGCCGCCTGCGTGATCTTGTCGACGACACCGCCGGGCCGCAGGCCCGCCACGGTGCCGATGATGCCGCCGAAGACGGCGGTGAGCAGCATGCCGAAGGTGACGACGGAGAGTGTCACGGGGATGCGCATGCCCAGGTCGGCGTTGAGCGGGGTGTTGGTGCGCCACGAGATGCCGAAGTCACCGCGCAGCAGTCCGCTGAGCCAGTTCCAGTACTGGGTCATGAGCGGCTGGTTGAGTCCGAGCAGCTCGCGCTCGGCGTGGATCTGCTCGGGGGTGGCGGTCTTGCCGATGAGCGTCGCGCTGGGGTCGGGGATGGCCAGATGGGCCAGGAAGAATGCCGCGCTGCCCACCACGACGATGAGCACGAGGCCGCTGAGCACTCGGCGAAGGATGTAGACGGCCATGTCGTTCCGTTCGGTTCTTGCTATCGGTCCGACCGGTGGTGAGGGGTCGGGTACCCCTCACCACCGGTCGAGGAAAGGCGAGCTACTTGTCCTTGGGCAGGAACTGCTCCAGGTTGGGAATGTACAGACCCTGAACAGGACGAACGCTGATGCCCGGAACGGAGACGTAGTACGTCGCCCCGTGGTTCCAGACGGCGAACCAGGCGTTGTCGACCGCGTAGGAGTTGTACTCCCCGGCGATCTTGTCGACGTCGGCGTTCGCCGAGTGCAGCTGCGTGTCGAGGCTCTGCAGTTCGGGCACGCCCTGCGTCGAGTTGAACGGGTTGGACATGCCGGGCTGGAAGTACTGCCCGATCGTCATGGCCGGCGAAGCGTAGAGCTGCAGGAAGGCCATGTAGACCGGGTAGTTGCCCGCGAACACCTGCTGGTTGTAGGTGGCGGGGTCGAGGTTGACCACGTTCACCTTGATGCCGATGTCGCCGAGTGACTGCTTGACGGTCGCCGCGGTGGCGGAGAACAGCGACATGCTCGGCAGGTCGAGGGTGAAGCCGTTCGGGTAGCCGGCCTCCGACAGCAGCTGCTTGGCCTTCTTCACGTTGAACGAGTCGACCTTGTTGAGCGAGGAGTCGACGTCGGCGAACACCTGGTTGGTGACGACGGTCGCCGGATCCTTGCTCGCCTTGGCGATCGAGGCGCGGTCGAATGCCATGTTGATGGCCTGGCGCACCTTCAGGCTGCCGAGCGGCTTGAACTTCGCGCCGGTGCGGTCGGCGAGCATGAGGCCCGACCATCCGTTCATGACGTGGTTGATGGTCCAGCCGTTCTGCGCGACGGTCGCCTTCAGCTCATCGCTGTAGTTGGCCATCTCGAAGTTGATCGCTCCGGTCGACATGGCGTTCGACATGGCGGTCGCGTCGGCGATCACGTGGATCTGCAGGTTCTTCCACGGGTACCGCTTGGCGTTCCACGCGCTGTCGTTGCGCGTGAAGTAGTAGTCCTGGCCCGCCGTCGACTTGGATGCGTCGAACGTGTAAGGACCGGAGCCGCCGACCGGGGTGGTCTCCTGCGCGTACTTCGGGTTGGACAGCGCCTTGGCCGAGACCATGTAGCTGCCGCCGAGGCCGAGGCTGTAGAGGAACGCCGGGTCCGGCCTGGTCATCTTGATGGCGACAGTGGAGTCGTCGACCTTGCTGATGCCGGCGACGTTCGCGTAGACCGTCGACGTCATCGGCGCCTTCTTCAGGTACTCGAGGTTCGCGACGGCGGTGTCGGCGTCGAACGTCGTTCCGTCGTCGAACTTGACGCCGGAGACCAGGTGGAAGGTGTAGGTCAGGCCGTCGCTCGACGTGTCGATCGACTTCGCCAGCTGGCCGTACGGCTTGCCGTTCTCATCGACGAGAACCAGCGAGTCGTAGGCGGCCGAGAAGAAGATCGCGTTGAAGGCGGTGCCGCCCTGGCCGATCTCCCATCCGGTCTTGTCGATCACGGTGCCGATGCTGAGCGTGTCGGGCGCCTTGGTCTTGCCGCCGTCGGTGGAGGCCGCATTGCCGCCACCGCCGGAGCATCCCGTGAGCGCGAGGGCAAGAGCGGTGATCACCGCTGCGATGCCCAGACGAGTCTTTTTCATCTCACTTCTTTCACTTGGGGTAGATCGTGAGCGGATGACCGTCTGACGCGTCGGCCGTGACCCGCTTCGGTGATTCTACAGTTGTTGACTAACTTGGCAAATCGGTCGCTCAGCCTGTTTCCAAGCCGTGACCTCGGGCACTCAGACCGCTGTGGCGACGAGCGCGCGCGGGCTGCCGGGAACGTCCACGTACCCGGTGAATTCCCAGCCCGCGTCGGTCAACCACGACCGCACGGTCTCCTCCGGCCACACCTGCGTGCCGTCGAAGTTGAAGTACTCGGCAGCGTGGCGAGCGTCGAGAACACGCTGCTCGGGAAGGCTGTCGAGGAAGAAGTCGAACACCGCGAGCGTCGCGCCCTTCCGCGCGGACGCGCGCAGGTTCGCGAAGATCTGACGGTTCTCGGCGTCGGTGAATCGGTGGATGACGTGCAGGGCCAGCACCAGGTCGTGGTCGCCGCCCGGCACGGCGGTGAGCGTGTCGCCCGCCTCGACCGTGATGCGGTCGGCGAGCCCGGCCGCCTCGATTGCCGGCGTGAGCATCGGACCCGACTCGGCCGGGTACACCATGCGCGCGCTCAGCTGCGGGTTGCGCTTCAGCAGCTCGATCGACCAGCCGGCCGTGAAGCCGCCGAAGTCGAGGATGGAGGTCTTGCCCGTCGTGTCGAAGCGCTCGCCGAACCAGAAGGCGTGCAGGCCGTTGTACTGCATGACGCCTGCCATGAACATGCCCCAGCCGGCCTCGTCGAACTCGAGCGTTCCGCCCTCGTCGGCGTCGACGGTGTGACGGTAGTGACCGAACGCCTCGAAGCTGCCGAGTTCGAGGAAGTTCAGAAACGCGCTCAGGTCGCGCTCGCCTCCCGTGAGGTATTCGGCGGCGTCGTCGGCCAGCTCGTAGCGGCCTTCGCTGCGCGTGAGCAGCCCGGCGGCAGCACTGCCGTCGAGCAGGATGCGCACCTGGCGCTCGGGGTGCTCGGTGGCCGCTGCGACCTCCGTCGCCGTGTGCGCACCGTCGGCGACCGCACGGAACAGGCCGATCCTGGCGGCGTTGAAGAGTTGCTTGGATGCCATGTAACCGGTGGCGACATCCAGGATCCGGGACGGATCTGCGGGCATTTCTGCTCCTTCTGTCGGGTGGAGTGTGGGACAAGGTGTCATGACTCTACAAGTGTGGAAAATAAAACGGCAACCCACCATGATGGATTCATGACTGACTCCCTGCTCACCGTCCGCACCGTTGCGGGCGAGAACCCCGTTCTTCTCATCCACGGCCTCGGCTCGAACTCCCGGAGCGACTGGGAGGCCTCCGGCTTCGTGGATGCCCTCACCTCCGCCGGTCGGGGCGCGATCCTCGTCGACCTGCCGGGTCACGGCGACGGCCCGGCTCTGGCGCGCGGCGAGGTGACCACGGGCGGCATCGCCGCTGCGCTCGCCGCGGCCGTCGACGAGCATGCAGGCGGCCGCGTCGACGTGATCGGCTACTCGCTCGGGGCACGACTGGCGTGGGCGCTCGCCGCGACCGGACGCGTGAACCGGCTCGTGCTCGGCGGGCTCAGCCCGATGGAGCCCTTCGCGCTGGTGAACCTCGACGCGCTGGCCGACGCCGCGGCGGGCAAGGGCGCCCCCGCCGACCAGATCACCGGGATGTTCGCCGGCATGCTCGGTGCACCCGGCCTCGATCCGACGAGCGTCATCGCACTGATCGGTGCACTTGCCGCCGAGCCGTTCGACGCCACGAAGGACGTGCCCCAGGTGCCGACGCTGTTCGTCAGCGGCGAGGGCGACCAGATGGCGCAGGGCGTCGAGCAGATGGTCGCCGGCGTGCCGGGCGCGACACTCGTGCGCGTGCCGGGCGACCACTTCGGTGCGCTGGCGTCGCCCGAGTTCCGTGCGGCGGCGATCGGCTTCGTCACCGAATCGTGACGTTTCACTCGTGATGTGCGCCGCTTCACCTGCGACCTGTGTGCTGAAAATCGGAGTTTCTGCGTGACACGCCGACGCCGGACCGCAATGGCCCGGCGCGGCGCGCAGAACGCCGATTTCCGGCACGCCTGACGCTCAGGCCGTTGCCGCGCGCGAACGTCAGGCGGTCGCCGCCGCGGGCGGCGGGAAACCGGGCGGGAACCACGTGCCGTCGGGATTGACCTTGCGATCGATCCAGAGGTCGGCCGTGAGAGCACGAAGCCGGGGCGCGCCGACGCGGGCGAGCAGGTCGAGGGCGCCGAGGGCATCGTCGAACTGCGCCACCCGGCTCACCCCGAACAGCACGTTGGCGGTCGCGGGGTTCGCCAGACAGAACGCGATGCCGAGCTGGGCGGGCGTGGCATCCAACGACTGCGCGAGGTCGCGCACCGCGGGCCAAGTCGCGACGATCTGCTCGCGGATGCCGCCGACATCCGCCCCGATCTTGCGCTGCGGGTCGGTCTTGCCCACCAGGATGCCGCCCTCGAAGATGTCGGAGGCCTGCAGCGCCAGTCGCCCCTCGGTGAAGAGCCCGCCGTAGAACGGACCCTCGGCCATCGAGCGCCTGGCCAGCCCGTACTTCAGTTGGGCGAACGACGGGGGAGTGAGGCCCTCCTCGGTCGCGACGTCGAGCGCGAGCAGCGCCTCGTCGTACGGCCAGTTGTTGATGCCCCAGTAGCGGAAGCGGCCCGCCTCGATCTCGGCGTGCACGTCGGTGACGACCTGGCGGATGTCGACGGGCGCCATGTGATCGCCCACCACGATGCAGTCGGCGGCCTCGATGCCGATGCGGTCGAGGCTCTGCCGCATCCAGTCGGCGAACGACGTGTTCGGGTAGTCCCAGAGCCAGAGCTTGCCGCACACCAGGTAGTCCTCGCGCGCCAGGCCGGCCTCGCGCACGGTCTCGCCGAAGAGGATGTCGGTGCGCGCCCCCTCCGCGTGCGGTCCCATGTTGTAGTTGCCCACGTCGAAGAACGCCGAGCCGGTCTCTGCGGCGCGGTGCACGAGGGCGATCGCCTCGTCGCGGCTCATGCGGTCCCACGTGTTCCAGGAGCCGAGCGCGAAGACCGGCGCTTCGGCGGAGCCCGGCGCGACGGCGCCGGCGGGATCGAGTGAACGGGTCGGCACGGTGATCTGGGCCATAGAGCTGCTCCTTCGTTTTTCTACAGACGTATAATAAACCGTGGGTCGACCCGACCCGGAGGACGTTCCGCACGAGACGCGTCACGCGTCGTGCGGGCATCAGCGAACACCGTTGTCGAAGGAGTGAATGGTGGGCACACGTACGGTTCTGATCACGGGCGGGGCGGGCGGCATCGGCCGCTTCCTCGCCGAAGCGTTCCGCTCGGCGGGCGACACGGTGGTGTTGGCGGATCTGCCGTCCAGCCGCCTCACGGAGGTCGGCGAGGAGCTCGGAGTGGCGACGGTGCCGCTCGACATCACCGATCAGCAGGCGGTCGCCGCTGCCGTGGAGGCCGTTCAGGCCGAGCACGGGCCGATCGGTGCGCTGGTGAACAATGCGGGCATCCTGCACCTGCACGGTGACGTGCTGTCGTTGCCCGTCGCCGACTACGAGACGACCATCCGGGTGAACATCCTCGGCACCTTCACCGTCACGCAGGCTGTGGCGAAGGCCATGATCGCCTCCGGCACGCGTGGCGCCGTCGTGAACATCTCCTCGATCGGCGGCAGGCAGCCCACGCCCGGCATGGGCGCCTACGAGACGAGCAAGGCCGCCGTGGACGCGCAGACGCGCTGGGCTGCGATCGAGCTGGCCGCGCACGGGATCCGCGTGAACGCCGT
Source organism: Humibacter ginsenosidimutans (assembly GCF_007859675.1). Classification (GTDB taxonomy): domain Bacteria; phylum Actinomycetota; class Actinomycetes; order Actinomycetales; family Microbacteriaceae; genus Humibacter; species Humibacter ginsenosidimutans. The sequence goes on along the minus strand of NZ_CP042305.1, from coordinate 1,601,349 downwards.
GGCACCCGGCCCGGTGGACACGCCGATGATGAAGATGGGGATGCCCGAGGGCTCGCCCATGCGCGAGGCGTGGCTCTCGCGCATCCCGCTGAAGCAGATGGCCGACCCGGCCCAAGTGGCCTCGGCGGCGGTGTTCCTCGCCTCTGACGGCGCGGCGGACATCACCGGGGTGAGCCTGCCGGTGGACGGCGGACAGCTGCTGGCCTGAGCACGTCGCCTCGGGTGCGCGGCCCGCACCCGAGGCGGCTCGCGCGACGAGCGCGATGCACGCGCCGAACACGCAGCGCGCACGCGAAGAAGGGGGCCGGCGGCTGCCGGCCCCCTTTTCGTGCGAGAGCGATCAGGCCGACGGAACCGCCGACTCGACAGACTCGCTCGAAGCGTCGAACACGACCTCGCCGCCCAGAAAGGTGAGTTCGATCGCCACGTCGGGAAGACCTGCTGCACCCACGTCGTCGGGGTCCGAGGAGAGCACGACGAGGTCGGCGATCTTGCCGGCCTCGAGCGTTCCCTTCCACGACTCGGCGTGGTCCTGCCATGCGGGCACAGCGGTGTAGCGGCGCAGCAGCTCGTGCATGCGCGCGCGGGGGTCGTCTGACTCTCCGAGCAGCCGGTCGGCGGCAGCCACCTCGGTGCGCCAGTCGGGGGAGAGGATGGGCGAGTCCGAGCTCAGCGTGATGTTCACGCCGGCGTCGAGCAGTCGTCGGCCGGTCCACGGCTCGGGTTCGCCCGGCTCGAGGCTGGGCTCGAAGGCACTGTCCGCCCACTCGCCCGCGAACGAGGCGATGCCGGCCTGCACCGTCGCACCCATGTCGTGCGCGGCGAGCGCGGCGGCGGCGGACTCGCTCACCATGTCGGCGTGTACGAGGTAGTGCCGCAGATCGGAGGAACCGTCGCCCTGTGCCTCGCGCACGGCATCGCACACCACGTCGATCGTGTGATCGCCCGTGGCGTGCACGGCGACCTGCAGCCCGGCCTCGTGCGCGGTGCGGATGGCCAGCCTCAGGTTCGCCTCCCGCTCGCCGTCGTCGTCACCGTCGATGAGCAGCGCGCCATGGGTTCCGTCGATGTAGGTGCCGTGGATGTACGCGTTGCGCATCGGGGGGATGCCGTCGCCGAAGATCTTGATGCCCGGAATGTGCAGCAGGTCGTCGTTCGGTGACGAGGTGTCTGCCTCGCGGATGCCGCGCACGATGTCGTCCACCGTGCTGGGGCCGTCGATGAGACCGAACAGCAGCAGCAGGGTCACCCTCGACCTCAGCAGACCCTCCGCGGCGAGCTCGCGGTACACGTCGAGAACCTCGCGGCCGAAGCTGCCGGTGGGGCCGGCATCCTCGCCCGGTCCGATGCCGGGCTCGGTGTAGCTCGTGATGCCCAGCGACGCCAGCAGGTCGCCGGCCTTGAGCAGGGCGGCACGGCGCTCCTCGCGGTTGGTCACGAGCGGACCCGGCTGCTGCGGACCGCCGCCGAACACGGTGGCCGGCCACATGCCGCCGAGCCAGGATGCGTGCAGGTGCGAGTCGTTGATGCCGGGCAGCACGGTGCGTCCTTCGAGCTCGATCACCCTGGTGCGCGCACCGATCAGCTCGGACATGTCGGCGTTCGATCCGGTGGCGACGATGCGGCCGGAGCGTACGGCGATGGCCTCCGCGCGGGTGTCGTGCTCGTCGAGCACGTGGATGCTTCCGCCGCGGAGAACCAGGTCGACGCCCTTGTCGTCTTCGCTCACGAATTCCTCATTTCACGTCTGTCGTGTTTGTGTCAACGAATGTAGACTAACCGCACCTCGAACGAGCGACAACTCATTCGTCACGACAGACCGTCGCGACAGATGTCACGACAGAAAGGGATCAGCGATGACGCTCCCCACGTCCACCCGGGCGGCCGTTCTGGTCGACCACGGCGCCGAACTCGAGCTGCAGAACCTGCCGCTCCCGACCGAGATCGAGCCGGGTGCGGCGCTCGTGAGGCTGGTGTGCTCCACGCTCTGCGGCACCGACATCGAGATCTGGGAAGGCAAGATGAGCTTCCCCGGCATGCTCCCGATGGTGCTCGGCCACGAGATGGTGGGCGAGGTCATCGCGGTCGGCGAAGGCGCGAACGACGCGCTCGGCCACCCGCTCGAGCCGGGTCAGCGCATCGGCTGGTCGGAATCGGTCTGCGGCGAGTGCTACGGATGCACCGTGCTTCGTGAGCCGGTCTTCTGTCAGAAGCGCGGCTACGGCTTCATGCAGCGCAGCGACGTGCCGCCCTATGCCACGGCCGGCCTCGCCGAGTACGCCTACGTCACGCCGGGCGCGCAGAAGCTCATCTTGCCCGACGAGGTCAAGGATGCCTGGGCCGCCATGGCCGGCTGCGCCGCGAAGACCGTGCTCCGCGGCTTCGACCGCGCGGGCGGGGTTCGCGCGGGCGACACCGTCGTCATCCAGGGCTCAGGCGCCCTCGGCGTCTTCGCCACGGCCGTCGCCAAGATCTCCGGCGCGGGCAAGGTCATCACCGTGGGCGGCCCCGACTCCCGTCTCGAGGTGGCGAAGAAGTTCGGTGCCGATCACGTCGTCAACATCTCGGTGGGCAGCGACGGCATCGTGCAGCAGGTGCTCGAGCTCACCGGCGGTGCCGGCGCGAACCTCGTCATCGACCTCGCGGGCGCCCCGAGCGTCGGCCCCGAGGCCATCGGCATGGCGGCCGCGCGCGGCACCTTCGTCGTGATCGGCAGCACCGGACCCGTCGGCCAGCCGTTCGCGCTCTCCGGCATCATGGGCAAGGAGCTCACGGTGGTCGGCTCGATCAACGGCGACGTCTCCGACTACTTCCACGCCATCGAGTTCTTCAAGGCCTTCGCCGACCGCTACGACTGGGACGAGCTGTTCAGCGCGCCCGTCGGCCTCTCCGAGGCGTCGGCGTGCATCACGCACATGCACGACCAGTCCGAGCTCAAGGCCGTCATCGACCCGCGCCTGCCGTAGGCCAGGATCCGGGCCGCACCCACTTCGTGCGGCCGGTCGGAGGACACGTCGGCCGGTCGCACGAATCCCACTTAGCTCTCCGGCGATAGGCCCGAGACGCCCACCTTCTCCGGCGTGGGGCCGGAGAGCCTCACCACCCTCTCCGGCGAGATGTCGGAGGCACCCACCACCTTCTCCGGCGAGCGGCCGGACGAAACGCGAAGGAGCGATTCATGACTCAGACCGTCCCCCGCAGGGCGCTGCCGGGCACCGACATCCAGGTGCCCGCTCTCGCCCTCGGCTCGTGGCACACCTACGACCGCATGGACTTCGAAGACGCCGTCGCGCTCGTGAACGCCGCGATCGAGCACGGCGTCAACCTGTTCGACGTCGGAGTGTACGGCTTTCCGGGCATGCGCCCGCCGGCCATCACCGATGTGCTGTTCTCGGCCATCATCAGGGGTGCAGGCGTCGCGCGCAACCAGTACCTGCTCTCCGAGAAGGTGTGGACGGATGCCTACGACGGCGGCTTCCGCCCCCAGCTGGAGCATGCGCTGTTCCGGGTGGGAACCGATCACGCCGACCTGGCCGTGCTCGGCGACATCCACCGCGACGACATCACGATGCACGACATCGCCACAGCCATGCACGAGCTCGTCGACGCCGGCCTGGTGAAGGCGTGGGGCGTCAACAACTGGTCGGCCGCGAACATCGCCGAGCTGCGTCGCATCGCCGCCGACGAGGGGCTCGTCGCGCCGGTGTTCGCCCAGCTGAAGTACTCGGTGGCCAGGCGCTCCATCCCCGACGGCGAACCGTTCGGCGAGCTGTTCGCCGACGGCTTCGTGTTCGAGGCCTCCGACTGTCTCGAGGGCGGATACCTCGCGGGCAGGACTGAGCTCACGCGCGAGGTCGGCCGCGACCCCGGCGAGGTGCGCGCCACCCTGCTGAAGACGCTGCCGGCGTACGTGGCGCTGGCGGAGAGCCTCGACACCACACCCGCGCGCCTGGCGATCGCGTTCACGCTCACCCACCCCGCGAACGTCACGACGCTGTTCGGTGCCACCCGCCTCGAGCAGCTCGACGACAACCTTGCCGCGTTCGAACTCGTCGAGAGGCTCGGAGCCGAGCGCATCCGCTCCGCCGTCGAGCCGTTCTGGGCGGACAGAGACGTCGTCGACCCCGCTGGGCCGTAGGCCGAGCACCACGACAGGGTGCGGATGCCTGCCGTCGGTCGGGCGGGCATCCGCACTCCCTGCTTCCAACACCCGGCTCCACCATCCCTCAGCCATACCATCACCGACTTCCACCACAACGACCGCACCGCAACGACGCGAGAGGCGAACGACATGACCGTTTCCGACTACCAGAAGCTCCCACCCGTTCCGTACGACCCCGAACTGCTCGACGGAATGGAGATGATGCGCCAGACCTTCGAGCCGGTCCCGCTGCGCGCGGACACCATCGTTCCGAGCCGCGAGCACGTCGACAGGGTCACTCTCGGCGACCCGGACATGCTCGTCGGCGATGCCCCCGTCGAGCTCACGGAGCTCACCGTTCCGGGACCGGCGGGATCACCGGAGGTCGCGATCACCGTGGTGAGCCCGAAAGGCGGATCCACGAACGGACCGGCCATCTTCGGCATTCACGGCGGCGGCATGGTGCTCGGCAACCGCTACATGGCCGTCGGTGCCGTGGTTCCACTCGTCGTCGCGTTCGACGCGGTCGCCGTCTCCGTCGAATACCGGCTCGCACCGGAGAACCCCTGGCCGGCCGGTGTCGAGGATTGCTACGCCGCGCTCGAGTGGTTCGCGCGGCACGCGGCCGACTGGGGAGCAGACCCCGAGCGTCTGCTCGTGATGGGCTCCTCGGCGGGCGGCGGGCTGTCTGCGGCGATGGCGCTGCTGGCGCGCGAGCGCAAGGGTCCGAAGCTGATCGGCCAGCTGCTGGATGCCCCGATGATCGACGACCGCAACGAGTCGCCCTCGACCCGCCAATACGATCTGCGCGGTCTCTGGGATCGCAACAACAACGACACCGCCTGGACCGCTCTGCTCGGCGAGAAGGCGGGAACGGATGCCGTGCACTGGTCGGCAGCGCCGAACCGCATGGAAGACCTGTCGAACCTTCCGCCCGCCTACATCGAGGTCGGCTCGGCGGAGATCTTCCGCGACGAGGCGACCGACTACGCGTCGCGCATCTGGGCGGCGGGCGGACAGGCCGAGCTGCACGTGTGGGACGGCGGCCACCACGGATTCAGCGGTTTCTCGCCGAGCTCCATCGTCGGCGCCGCGGCCAACGATGCCAGGATGAGCTGGCTACGACGCGTGCTGGGCTGATCCGACGGCCGCGAGCTCGGCCGGCACGCCCATCTTGGCGAACTGGTCGTCGATCATCCGTTCGAGCATCTCCGGCCGCGCGTACGACGGGCCGATGGCGCTCAGCACCGTGGCGCCGATGTTGAAGAGGATGAGCTCGTCGGCGATCGTCTCGTCGGGAGTCTCCGAGGTGATCGCGCCCTGACGGCGGCAGACGCCGATCAGCGCCGTCAGGTCGCGACGCCAGCTCGCGAGGTGCTCTTCGTAGGAATCCTTGATGGCCTGCGACGACAGACCGCGCTCCCAGAACGCGAGCAGCACGCGCGCCGACTCGCGCGACTCCTGGTCGAGCGGCAGCGTTCCGCGCACGATGGCGCGCAGCGCGTCGATGCCCTCGAGTCCTTGGGCTGCCGACGTGAGGCGGGAGATCACGCGGTCCATCGACAGCTGGTAGGCCCCGGTGATGATGTCGTCTTTGCCGGGGAAGTAGTGCTTCAGCGCGCCGTTGGCGAAACCGGCCTCGGCGGCGATCTCACGCATCGTCGCGGCCTCGAGACCGCCCTTGACGATCAGCCGCCACGTGACGTCGATGATCTCCCGGCGCCGCTGATCGTGGTCGATCGCCTTGGGCATTGCGGGCCTCCATTCCCACGCGCGTGCGCGCGGGCATTCAGTGTACGGCCGATCCCGCAGGGTCTCTGCAGGACGGGGGCGCGGTGAGCGCTCCCATCCATTCTATTTCCGACGACTGGAGATAATCGACGCAACCCGCGCCGGGGGTGTCGCGGTCACCCGCAGTGGCACGCCCCTCCGCCGTCGTCGCACGAGCACTGGGAGTGCGCCTGCGACGATTCCGGGATGTCCATGGCGGGGTTCACGTCGCTGAAGCCGTACGGCTTGAACCAGAATCCCGCGTAGTCGACGGGCATGATCGGCCAGTCCTCCGGACGCGGAATGTGCGTGAGCCCGAACGTGTGCCACACCACGATGTCTTCGCCGTCGAGGCCGCGGTCGTCTGCCGTGTACGCCGGAAGACCAGCGCCGCCTGCGTGCGCGTTCGGGTAGCGACCGGCGGGCCAGCGCTCGTCCCTGTCGTACGCGGTGCCCCACAGGTGCTTCGTCGCGAACGCGGCCCTGGCCGCGACCGACGACGCGGGATCCGCCATCAGCAGCGCCGTCGGCTGCGGAATCAGGTGGTAGGCGGTCGGCTTGCCGACGTGATTGGTGCGCGTCGTGGACTGCACCTCCCAGACGCGGGCGACCGAGGCATCCGCCTCCCGCTGCGCCTGCAGCTCGCTGGTCAGCGGGGTCTCGGTCCAGGTGAACGCGTTGCCGAACGGGTTCGCCTCGCCCATCGGCACGCGTGCGGCGTCGACCTCGAGCAGGCGGTTGCGCTCGCCGTCGATCGCCACGTCGAGGCGCGCGCAGAACAGGTGCTGGTGCACCGGGGCGAACACGCCGGGCGCGATCTCTGGCGCGTGCGGGTTGGTCGATCCGGGATGCCCCGCCCCGACGAACACGATGCCCGTCGCCTTCGCCTCCACCTGGATCGAGCCGTCGAGGTAGAGGTACCAGTAGAAGCCGTAGTCGTAGTTGCCGATCGTGGCGAAGTACGACACCACGAGCCGGCGGGAGCGGCGCACGTGCGCGTTGCCCTCCAGGTCGGTGTGCTTCATGAAGATGCCGTAGTCCTCTTCGTGCATGCACACCACGTTCGGGATCTTCACCGCGTGTCCGTGGTCGTCGGCGACGTACCCGTCGAAGTAGCGGATCACGCCGAGGCAGTCGCAGCCGAGCTCGAGCGGGTTCGCGTTCTTGCCCAGCAGATACTCTCCGGCGTCGAAGTAGCTGATCCAGAACCGGGTCGGCGCGGTGTCGCCGTAGGGCACCACCATCTCGGGCACGCTCGCCCTGGCCAGCACGGACCGGCCGTTGAACGACACGTCGTTCAGCACGAGTCCCTCGCGGGCGTTGAAGCCCACGCGCAGCGACCAGCCCTCCCATTCGACGTGCGAGCCGTCGACCGTGAAGCTCGGGCCTTCCGGCTGGGTGATCTCGATGGGCTTGAGGGAGTCGCGGGCCGGGCCCACGGCATCCTCGTCGTAGTTGCCGCTGCCGGCGGGCACCGGGATGTCGCCCTCGTCTTCGATGCGGATGACCTCATTCGTCACCAGGTCGACGTGCACGATGAGGCCCTCGACCGGATGCGCCCACGGCGAATCGCCCGGGAAGTCGCGCAGGAACGTGAGCGAGCGGATCACGCGTCGCCCCACCTCGTCGGCGCGGCCGGTGAACCCGGGCGCCAGCGGCGAGCAGAACGCGAGCTCCATGCGGTCTTCGAGGCCGCGACGGCGCATGGCGGCCTGCCACAGCGGCGACGCCTTCACGATCCCCTCGGCGCGCTCGTACTCCTCGAAGAGGTACTGCGGCTGACCGAAGGGTTCGTGCGCCGCGTCGTACTCGCGCGAGGAGACGACCTCGCCTCGCGTCACCGAGACGACGGCCTCGGTCACGGTTCCGGTCGCCGAGTCGAGCAGCGTCACGTCGACGCGACGGTCGATCGGGTCGCCGGGGTTCCACGCGGCGAGCTCGGCCTTCGTCGGCTCGTCGGGCAGCAGCATCGGCACCCTGGTCGCATCGGTGATGAGGCCGGCATCGACGAGGATGCCTCGTGCGGCTTCGATCTCGTCGCCCGTCAGCGGGTCGAGAGGATGCTCCGCCACGGTGGCACCGTCATCCGTCTGCCCCTGCGCGCTCGCGTCGCGGTCGCCGCGGTGTCTGTTGTCGCCGTGATCGTGGCCACCGTGACCGTGCTCGTGATGGCCGTGGCCGTCATGGCCACCCCGCTGCGGCTCGCCGGCAGTCGCGTCATCGGTCAGCTCGTCATTGGTCGCCATCGAATCAGTCTCCCAAGAGTTCATGCATGTCGGCCGTGCCGGCGGCAGGCCGTTCATTCTGTGGCAGAGGGCGTGCACGCTGGAGCAAGGCCCTGGCTGCAGGACGCACTCCGAGCCAGCCGATCAGTGCGCCGAGCGCGCTCGTCACCGTCATGGTGATCGCCATGGTGGCAGCGCTCGTGCCCAGCATCGCCACGAGCGGGGTGACGACGGGCCCGAGCAGGAACATGCCGGAGCCGAGGAACGCGGCCGCCGTTCCGGCGCGGGCGCCGTGCCTGGTGAGTGCGAGGGTGGAGCCGTTGGGCCCGCCGAGGCCGGTGGCGAAGAGGAACACCGCCAGTGCCGCGATCACCCCGGCGACGCCCATGCCGGCGAGAGTTCCGACGAGGAACGCCGACGCGGCGAGCAGCGTGGCGGTGACGCCCGTCAGATACATGCGCAGTGGTCCGGCCCGGCGCACGATGAGCCTGCTGAGCTGTCCGCCGCCGATGTTCGCGATGGAGTTGAGCGCGAACACCACGCTGTAAAGCTGCGCGGTGAAGCCGAACTGGTCCTCGAACACGAAGCTCGACATCGACAGGTACGCGAAGAAGGCGATGCCGCCGAGCGCGCCCCCGAGCAGAACGGAGACGAAGAGCCGGTCGCGCACGACCGAACCGATGTTGGTGCCGAGCTCGCGCAGGCCGCCGACGTGGCGGGCATCCGCTCCCAGCGTCTCCGGCAGCGCGAAGAACGCCAGCGCGACGAGCAGCACACCGAGCCCGGCGAGCACGCCGAACACGCCGCGCCAGTCCATGAAGAGGGCGAGCTGGCCGCCGATCAGGGGAGCGACGATGGGGGCTGCGCCGGAGACGAGTCCCAGCAGCGACAGCATGCGGGAGAGCTCGACCCCGCTGAACATGTCGCGGGCCACGGCGAGCGAGATGACGATGCCCGCCGAACCCGCGACGCCCTGCAGTGCTCGCGCGACGAGCAGCAGGAGCACCGTCGGCGCCAGCGCGGAGGCCAGGGAGAGCACCGCGAAGCAGGCGACGCCCACGATGAGCGGACGTCGCCTGCCGAACCGGTCGCTCAGCGGGCCGGCGATGAGCTGGCCGACGCCGAGACCGATCATGCACGCAGACATCGTGGCCTGCGCCAGTGCATCGGACGTTCCGAGGCTCGCCGCGAGGTGCGGCAGCTGCGGCGAGTAGAGGTCCATCGAGAGCGGACCGAACGCCTCGAGAAGTCCGAGCACGAACATGGCCCGCAGGGGGCTCATGCGTGCGGATGCCGCCCTCATACTCCCAGCACGCGGCGCAGCCACGAGAAGCGCGCGGCCAGCGCTGCTTTGGTGAGCTCGCTCTCGGGCACGTACATGTCGAAGCCGTGCGATCCGCCGGCCCACACGTGCAGCTCCGCCTGGCCGCCGGTCGCCCAGATGCGGGTGGCGTAGTCCACGTCTTCGTCGCGGAACATCTCCGATGCGCCCACCTCGATGAACGCGGGCGGAAGGTTCGCCAGGTCGGTCGCGCGCGACGGTGCGGCGTAGGCGGGGGCATCCTCGCTGTACGCGGCCTCGCCGAGCACGCACGACCAGGCGAGCAGGTTCGCGTCGCGCTGCCAGGTGCCGATGCCGTCGTACTGCAGGCTGGCGACGGTGCTGTTGGTGTTGTCGAGCATGGGGCACAGCAGCAGCTGTCCGGCCATCGACGGGCCCTTGCGGTCCCGGGCGATGAGCGCGACCGCCGCGGAGAAGCCGCCGCCCGCGCTGCCGCCCATCACGACGATGCGCTCGGGGTCGACTCCGAGCTCTGCGGCGTTCTCGGCCAGCCACACGAATCCGGCGTAGCAGTCCTCGACGCCTGCAGGGTAGGGGTTCTCGGGGGCGAGGCGGTACTCCACGTTCACGCCCACCACGCCGAGCTCGTCGACGATGTCGATGACGCGGCCGGCCTCCCAGTTGCGGTGGCCGACGATCATGCCGCCGCCGTGGATGTTGTACACCGCCGGCAGCACTTCGCCCTCGTGGCCGCGCGGACGGTAGATCGTCACCTCGAGATCGGGTGCGCCGGCCGGGCCGGGGATGACACGGTCTTCCCAGTCGATCGCGCGGGCGCCGATGATGGCGTCGTGGCCGGGGAAGGCGAACTCGGGGCCGCCGCGCAGCGTCTCGCGGGTCATCGGAGGCATCTGCGGCATGGCGTCGAGCACCGCCTGCACCTGCGGGTCGAACGGAACGGGCGTGTGCTGCGGGTGGCCGACGGCGATGGGGGTGCTCATGGGTGTCCCTCCTTGGACGGGCGCACTTCGGTGTACGCGTTATTCTACTAATGTAGACGAAACGCTCGTCTCGCCGCACTCCCGTGCTCCTCTCGTGGCGCCACGGTGCTCGCCTCGTTGCAGCAAGGTGCTCGTCTCGTCGCACCACCGTGTTCGTCCCGTCGCGCCACGGTGTTCCTCTCGTGGCGCCCCGGTGTTCCTCTCTTCGCACCACCGGCCAGTGGTTCTGCCACCGCGCTGTCCCGGGTGATCATGGAGGGACCGGCTCACGGCATCCCGCTGTGCCCGGCAGTCGAGGGAGAGTGCGAGATGAGCCGTGACGACCGGATGCACGCGGTCACCGACGAGACGGCGGTGCTGGTGGATGCCGTGCTCGGCTACGCCCGCGAGCGAATGCTCTCCACCGACACTCCGCTCGATCACCCCGCGACCGCCGCCGACCTCGCGCGGCGTGCCGGGCGCACGGTCACCGAAGAGGGCATCGGCGCCGAGCGTGCGCTCGAGGTGTTCGGCGAGGTGCTGGCGCCCGCGTGCATCACTACGGATCATCCGGACTATCTGGCCTTCATCCCGACCGCGCCGACGAAGGCCGCGACAGCGTTCGACCTCGTGGTGTCGGCCACCGCGGTCTACGGCGGGTCGTGGTTGGAGGGTTCAGGGGCTGTGCACGCGGAGAACGAGGTGCTCACGTTCTTGGCGGCCGAGTTCGGACTGCCCGATGGCGCGGGCGGTGTGTTCGTGCAGGGCGGCACGCTCGGTAATCTCTCCGCGCTCGTGGCCGCGCGAGAGTCTGCGGTCGCGCGACGTCGCGATCGTGGGGGCCGTGCCGGCCGAGCGGGCCGATCGGGTTCGGCAGCGTCCGCCGAGCCGTCAAGCGGCACGTTCGCACCGTCGGACGATTCCGCTGCACCCTCGGACGGCCGTACCGGGACATCGGTCGAGCCTGCCGCTCGGCCGGACGACTCACCCACGGCAGCGGATGGCTCCATCAGACCGGCCGGCGAGTCCATCGATCGGTCCGGCGGCTTCACCGCCGCGCCGGATGGCTCCACGGGGCCTACCGCCGAGTCCACAGCGCTCCCCGACCACCCGACCGCCTCCCCGGGCCGGTGGGTCGTGGTCTGCAACGCGGAGGCGCACTCCTCGATCGCGTCGGCGGCGCGCGTGATGGACGTCGACATCGTCACCGTCGACCCCGGCGAGTCGGGTGTGCTCACCGGGGCGGCCGTGCGACCCGTGCTCGAGCAGTACGGCGAGCGGGTGTTCGCCGTGGTCGCCACGGCCGGCTCGACGAACTTCGGCATCGTCGACGACCTCGCTTCGATCGCCGCGCTCAAAGACGAGTTCGAGTTCTGGCTCCACATCGACGGCGCCTACGGGCTCGCCGGAATGCTCTCGCCGCTCGCGCGGCCGTACTTCTCCGGTGTGGAGCGTGCCGACTCGCTCATCGTCGATCCGCACAAGTGGCTGTTCGCTCCCTTCGACGCGTGTGCGCTCATCTATCGCGATCCCGAGGCGGGACGTCGTGCGCACACGCAGCACGCGGAATACCTCGACACACTCACCGAGGCGGTCGAGTGGAGCCCGTCGGACTACGCGGTGCAGCTCACGCGTCGCGCTCGTGGCCTGCCCCTGTGGTTCTCGCTCGCATCGCACGGCGCTGGTGCCTATCGGGATGCCATCACCTCCTCCATCCGGCTCGCTCGCCGTGTCGCGGACGAGATCGAGTCCCGTCCGACGCTGCACCTGGTGCGCCACCCTCAGCTGTCGGTCGTGGTCTTCGAACGCGACGGCTGGTCGAAGGAAGACTACGCAGCGTGGTCGACACGTCTGTTGGATGCCCAACGCGCGTTCGTCACGCCGAGCTCGCATGCCGGTCGCCCGGCTGCACGTTTCGCGTTGCTCAACCCGCGCACGACCTTCGAGTCGCTGGTGGGCATCCTCGACTCGATGGAGTAGTGGTTGTTCCCGAAGCAGCGGTCGCGGCGCAGGTACGTTCCGCACATCGCGAGAGTGCTGTCGTGTGCCACATGCCGTGGGTGGGGGTCCTGGCTTCGCTGGGCAGTGCTGTCCGTCGGTGCGCGACAGGCGTCGCGGCACAATGCCGTCCGGCATCTTCGCCCGGTACCCCGGCAGTCTTCACCCGGCATCGCCGCCAGCGCTGCGTTTCAGGGTCGCACGAGTACCGGGACGCTGCGCCTCCCTGGTGTGCGGGCCTCCGCCTTACGTTCGCAGTCTCGGGGCCGGCAACGTCCGTCCGCGCTGTCGTGTCCGGATCGAAGGCTCACGAACTGTGGTGTACCGGCTTCGGCAGTGCGAACTGCGCCCCGCACCGTCGGCGACGCGAGAACACTCGGGCTTGGGCGTTGACACGGACACGAGCACAGGTGCAGGTGCGGACACCGACACGCGTGTGGGCGCGGACGCTGACACGGGTGCCGGGTCAGGCGCAAGTGCAGTCGTCGGCACTGGCCTTCGCGTCGGCCACCCCGGGGACTTGCTCTCGAGTCGGATCGGCATGCCGTCGTGGTCCGAGCCGGGAGGGGGAATCAGGTAATACTCGCATCCGGTTCGCATGATCCGCCCGCGGTTGTTGTGCAGGCTCAGGTGGTGGAAACGGCACAGCAGCACGCCGTCGGCGACGTCTGTCTTGCCACCTTCGGACCAGGGCTCGATATGGTGCGCCTCGGCCTGCCACGCAGGCTTGTCGCAGCCGAGCCAGAGGCATCCACCGTCGCGGGTGCGAAGCACGACGCGTTGCGCCGGCGTGAAGGTGCGCTGCGTGCGCCCGAGGTTGAGAGCTCTGCCGAAGGCGTCGCAGGAGATGGGTACAGAACCGGCTTCACAGAGCGTCGCTTCGATCACGACGGAAGGCACCGCGGCATCGGAGCCTTCGAGCTGACCGGTGGCAGCGGGCATGCCCTTCGGATCCACCGTCGTGATGAGTCTGACTCCCGGCCGTTCGGTGCAGAACACGGTCGACTCGTCGCAGGCGGCGCCTGCGCGGAGCACGTCGATGAGGGTGTCGAACGCGAGCTGTTCGTTGGTGCGCGGGTCATCGGTGAGTTTCTGAGCCCAGTCCCTGTCTTGCTGCGACACGAACCTCGGCCCGCTGCGGCGAGGGCTCAGCGCCAGGTCGAGAAGCTGGGACAGGAACACTCCTGACACGTCGTCACAGGTGCCGGCGAACTTGACGGCGCCGTCATCGCGGCTGGTCCAGGTGTGGAAGGAGCGATTCTCGTAGCGCCGCAGATAGCGTGCCTCGACCCCGGAGGGATCGACGCGATCACGGATGATGCGCGCGAGCCTCGTGAATTCGTCGACATCCGCGCGCTGGGCGAGCGCGATGAGCTCGCGGGTCGCCGACAGCCTCTCCGCGGATCCGCACCGGTCGGAGAGTTCGCCAACGATCCGCATCACGACGAGCGCGTGAGCGGGGGAGACCGCGCCCTCCGAGGTGGCCGCCGAAAGAGCTGATTCCCAGGTCACCGCTGGCGGAGGGCAATGCTGTGCGTCGCCCGTCTCGCCTGCACCGACCATCTCGCCTGCAGCGACCATCTTGCCACCGTCAGCGATCCCGGGTTCGCCACTCGCTGCGACGGAGAGCTCGGAGGATGCCGCCTCCGCTTCGCCGAGAAACGCGCCCAGCTTGACCTGCCGCGCCGCTTCGCCCCGCCCCATCCCCGTCAACGAACGCACGAATTCCGCCGCACCGCGGTGGCCTTTGCGCTGTGCAAGGCCCGAGTGTCCCAGGGCGCGCTCCGACCTCTTCGCGATCTCGCCCGCTGCCATTGCCGAAAGCCGCTCCGCCTCTGAGCGGATGCGGGCCGCATCGGTGAGCAGCCTCTCGAGCTGTGCGTCATCGAGTGCACTCATGGCGGCGGAAAGGGAGGCATCAGGAACGCACGCAGGCTGGAGGGTCTCGATGAGACGAGTCACCGATTGCTCGAGCCGGAGAGTGTGCGGAACCATGTTTGGATTCTAACAGTCAGAATCGTAGATAGATACGAATGTGGGGAAGCTGATCAGGGTGAGTGTTGGGGACGGAGAGACATCGTCTGGTACACGAGAGCGACGCAGTCTGGTAAAGTTTCGAATAGAGATTCGAAAGAGGGAGAATGATATGAAGAGCGATGGATTCGCGCGACCAAAGATGCATGCTCTGAGGCTTCAGACAGAGATCAACGCTCGAGACCAAGCGACCTCGCGCCCCAGCTGGCGGGTCTGCTGGAAGAGGCGCACCTGATGTGTGTCGCGCAACGCATCGGCGAGCTCGTCACGGTCGGCGGACTCGGACCCCAGGCACTGCCAGAAAGGACCGGAGCGGCGGCTGAACAGCCACGCTCTGGTCGCGCCCTCCGCGGCCGCGCGTTCGAGCGCGAAGCGCGCAAGCGAGCTGCCGCGCCCGCGCTCACCGAATCCGCGGCGTCCGCCCCGGCTCCGAGCGCCGCGCGCCCGTCGCCTCGAACGCCGCGGCGAGGGTGAGCAGTGCCGTGTCGTCGTACGCGCGAGACGCGAACGTGAGGCCAACGGGCATCCCGATGTCGGCCATCATTCCCATGGGAACGGTCACCGTCGGAATTCCCAGGTGCCGCGGCACGAGGTTGCCGTTCGCGACCCACACGCCGTTGCGCCAGCCGAGGTCTGCGGAGGCGGGGTTGACGTCCATATCCGCCGGCCCGACGTCGGCCACAGCGGGAAACACCACGGCGTCGAGCTCGAGCCGGTCCATCCACCGCTCGAGGTCGATGCGTCGGGTCTCCTCCAGCCCGCGTACGCCGCTCTCGAGGTGCGGAATGTCGGTGAACGAGGCATAAGGATGCTCGCGCACGACCCCCGGGTACTCCGCGATGTCATCCTCGAACCCCGTGTACCGGTCCGGAAGAGCGCCGGGCGGCGGCGGGAAGATGGCTGCTCCGTCGACCGTGGCGAGGCCATCGAGCCGCGGGTCGCCGTTCGCGGCCAGAAAGTCCTGCCACGCCCATGCAGACAGGTCGACGATCTCGCGCCGCAGGAACTCCGGCGACACCAGCCCGCGCGTGGCGATCGTCGGCGCGCCGGGCCGGTCACCCTCGTAGTTCGTCACGACGGGGAAGTCGACCTCGACCACCTCGGCGCCCGCGGCCTCGAGGTCGGCACGGGCGGCATCCCACAGCGCCAGCACCGACGCCCTCGTCTCGATGCGCTGCCCCGTCGATCCGCCGATGCCGCCGTCGACGGCGGTGCCGGCATCCTGGTCGGCATTGACATACATGCGGGGTACCCCGAAGCGCTTGCCGCGCAGCCGCTCGCGAGCCTCGTGCGGCGACGCCGGTGCGAGCGCCGGGTACGACGCGGGCCGCAGCTCCGAGGCCTGCGGGATGCGGACCCACGGCTGCGCCCGCCAGAAGTCGCCTCGTGCGAACTCGTCGTCGGCCACCACCACGTCGAGCACCTCGAGGAGGTCCGCCATGGTGCGGGCGTGCGGCACGACGACATCCATCGTGGGCACGAGCGGCCAGTTGCCGCGCACCGAGATCACGCCGCGGGAGGGCGTGTACGCGCACAGCGCGTTGTTGGATGCCGGGGCCCGCCCCGACGACCACGTCTCCTCGCCGAGTCCGAACGCCGCGAAGCTCGCCGCGGTGGCCGTGCCCGAGCCGTTGGACGAGCCCGACCCGAACGCGCTTGTCAGCCATTCGGCGTTGTAGGGGCTCTCCGCGCGCCCGTAGAGTCCGCGCTGCATGCCGCCGTTGGCCATCGGCGGCATGTTCGTGAGGCCGATGAGCACGGCCCCGCCCGAGCGCAGCCGCTCGATCGTGAACGCGTCGTGCTGGGCGACGAGGTCGGCGAACGCCGGTGACCCGGCCGCCGCGGTGAGCCCGCGCGCAAGGTAGCTGTCCTTGGCGGTATACGGGATGCCGTCGAGCGGCCCGAGCGTGCGGCCGGCGGCGCGGCGCGCGTCGCTGGCACGAGCATCCGCCTCCGCCTCCGGGTTGCGCACGACCACGGAGTTCAACGCGGTGTCCGTGCCGGGCGCATCGTAGGCATCGATGCGGGCGAGGTACGCCTCGAGCAGCTCGACCGCGGTGGTCTCGCCCGATTCGAGCGCAGCTCTGAGGCGTGCGATCGGCGCCTCCACGACGTCTATCCGGGTCATTCGTGCTCCGTTCGGTCGGATCCTCGCCCGGCCCCGACAGGACATCGGGGTGAAAACATGCCAGATGGGCATGTTTTCGGGGCGAACGTTCGAATCGTCATGTCGACGGTGAGTCTGGTGAGTGGTTGGTCGGCGGTGGGTCTGGTGAGTGGTTGGTCGGCGGTGAGTCTGGTGAGTGGTTGGTCGGCGGTGAGTCTGGCGAGTGGTCGGTCGGCGGTGAGTCTGGCGAGTGGTTGGTCGGCGGTGGGTCTGGTGAGTGGTCGGTCGGCGGCGGGTCTGGTGAGTGGTTGGCCGGCGGTGATGCTGGGAAGCATTCGTCCGGCAGTGATCGGCAGCGGCCCGTGTCAGCCCTTCGCCCGCCGCGGCACGCGCTTCGCGACCGGCGCAGGCTCCGGCGCGGGCTTCAGCCGCACGAGCTGCGTGGTGCTGCTGTCGTCGAGGTCGGCGATCTCCGACCTCGACTTGATGAAGTCGGAGAACGACCGGTAGCCGAGCTGCTTCTCGCTGAACGACGGATCCATGCGCTTGATCTGCGATTTCACCGCCGAGCTGTGCAGCCACTCCGCGTCGTCCTTCTCGTGGCCGATGCGCAGGGCGCGTTCGAGCAGGCTGGTGGCCTCCTGCTGGCGGTCGCGCGAGGCATCCTCGTCATCGTCGTCCTGCGCGGCGTCCGTGCTCGACGCGCCAGCGGCAGCGGCGCCGGCGGATGCCTTGGAGCTCGTCGTCGCGCCGCTCATCGTCACGCCCGAGCCGGCTCGCTTGCCGCGGCTCGACGACTTCGTCGAGGCCTTGGCACCGTTCGGCTCGGACGTCTCGGCGTCGCCCGATTCAGAATCAGAGCTCGGCACGGGCTCCTCGCTCGCCGTGGCGGCGCCTGCCGTGGCCGACTTCGACGAGGAAGCGCGCTTCCTGGTCGCCTTCGGCGCCTCGGCCGGCGGCTCCGGATGCTCGATGCCCGGCAGGGCGTCGTACGAGTAGAACTCGTCGCAGGCTGCGGCGAGCGAGCGCGCCGTCGAACCGGCCACGCCGATGCCCACCACATATCGCCCGAGCCGCTTGCAACGCTGTGCGAGCGGAACGTAGTCGCTGTCGCCCCCCACGATCACCACATGGGTGAGGTCGGGCAGGCGGAACATGTCCTCGACGGCATCGACCGCGAGCCGGATGTCCGCCCCGTTCTTCGCATACGCCGCCGCTGGGAACAGCTGCACCAGGTCCACAGCGCGACCGACGAGCTGGTGGCGGTAGTCGGCGTTCACGCTCGCCGACCAGTCGGCGTATGCCCTGGTGAGCACGAGCGTGCCGAACGATGCCGCGAAGTCGATGATCGCGCCGACGTCGACCTGCGCCGCCGCGAGCCGGGCGGCGACCGCGGAATCGGTGCTGTCGGCGTCGGACTGCCGCACCCTGTCTCGCATGAACGCGCCGCGACCGTTCACTTGGTCGTAGCGCGAGATGACGATGTTGTCGAAGTCGATGTAGACGGCCACGCGGCTGTCTGAGGTCTCGGCCATGGCATCCTTCCGCCGCCCGTCGCGCGAGGCGCGGGCACGCTTCGAGCGTAGCCGCGCCTCGCGCCGACCAGGGGTATGTCCGGGTCTTATCGCCGCAGGTGCCTGGCGAAGAACCTCGTGTCGACCTGCGCCTCCGGCACGCGGAAGTGGCTGCCGGGAAACACGTGCAGCGTCTTGTCCGACGAGCCGAATGCGTCGAACAACGCGAGTCCCGACTCGCGGCCGAGTTCGGCGTCGTCCCACGGCAGCAGGATCTCGACGGGGATCGTGACCCGACTCGCGGCATCCAGCAGCTCGTCCGAGGCGAACACGCCCCCGAAGATCGCCGCCGTGATGCGCGCGTCCTGCGCCGCGAGTCGGATGCCGATCTCGCTGGCCAGCGTCATGCCCTGGAACCCGACCGACACGTCGGGCTCGACCTCCGGCAATGCCTGCAGAGCGTCGAGGGTCGCGCGCCACTCCGGTACCGCGCGTTCGGCGAGCGACCCGTTGAACTCCGACACGATGCCCGCGATGGGCCGGCCGGCGTCGCGGGCCAGCACCATGGCGTCGACCCATCGCTGATCCTCGTCGGAACGGGGGCGTTCGCCGTGTCCCGGCGAGTCGATCGCGACGACCGTGAAGCCGTCTCGCATCACGGCTGCCCTGGCGCGGCCGACGAGGCCGGGATGCCGTGCGTGCAGGCCGCCGCCATGGCCCATGAGCAGAAGCGGCGCGGCATCCGTCGCCGCTTCTGCCGCCCACAGCACGCCGGCGACGCCGCCGAGCCGGAACGGACGCTCGAGGATGCCGTCGGCGGTGGTCGGCGGATCGAACTGAAGCGAGGAGGAAGAAGCCGAAGAAGCCGAAGAGGAAGAAGGTGAAGAAGAAGTGATGTTCATGGTGTCGTCCTTGGAGAGTTCGCTGTCGACAGCGCTCCCCGCGACACCTAACTCGGCCGCCGGGTCGTGGAACGCAGGGGAGCACCCTGTGCGGATAGTGCGCTCATGGGTCTCACCCCCTTCAGGAATCGGTTCACGACCGTCGGGCAGGTTAGCACGCTGCGGGCATTCCCTCTAGGTTGTCTCTGGCGAAGACGGGAGAGCGCGTGGCGCACGGGTCGAACGAGCACGGTCTGGTCGAGCAGCACGTCGACCTGCGAGTGGGCGACAAGGACAGGCGGATGCTCGTGGTGCGGCCCGAACGCCCGCAACCGGGTGCCCCCGTGGTGCTCGCGTTGCACGGTTCCAATCAGACGGGCGGGGGGCTGCGCCGTTTCACCGGTGGGCAGTTCGATCGGTTCGCCTCCCGCGATGGCGCGGTCGTGCTCTACCTCGACGGTCACAAGAAGCACTGGAACGACGCCAGGGTGTCGATCGACTTCGCCGCTCGACTCGAGGACTACGACGACGTGGAGTTCGCGCTGACGGCCATCGACTGGGCAGCGGCGAACACGGGGGCCGATGCCGCGTGGGCGCGGGCGGTGGGCTTCTCCAACGGCGGCGCCATGGTCATCCGTCTCTCGCACCAGGCTCCCGAACGGTTCGCTGGTCTGGCCGCCATCGCGGCGACCGTGCCTGCGCCGGAGAACTTTCTGCTCGCCGACACCGAACCGGTGCCCGTGCGGATGCTGTACCTGCACGGCACCGCCGACCCGCTCGTTCCCTACGAGGGCGGCGTAGCCAGCCTCTGGGGCATGAGACCGAGGGGACTCGGACTCTCAGCCGTGCAGAGCGCCGAGCACTCGGCCGCGCAGAACGGAATCGTGGATGCCCCGCAGTCGCGCGACCTCCCCGAAGGCTCCGACGACAAGACGAGTGCGACCGTCACCGACTGGTCTCAGCCAGACCGACTGCCGGTCCGACTGATCACCGTGCACGAGGGCGGGCATACGGTGCCCGGGCGCACCAGGGCGCCCGTGTTGATGGGACGCACGGCTCACGGGTTCGAGGCGGCGGACCACATCGCCGAGTTCCTCGGCCTGACCGACGACCGCCGCGCTCAGAACGAACCGTAGGCGTTCGTCGGAGCGAACTCGTAGATCAGCCGCTGTTCGTCGGCCATGCGTGCGAGGAAGGCGTCTTCGTCGAGCTCCTCGCCGTACCAGTTGAGGCGCCCCGCCGGCCGGTGCTGCATCACGCGGAACAGCTCGAGGTTCTGGTGCGCGGCGTCCGGGCCGTCGAGAACGGTGACGGTCGACTCGATCGTGAGAAACGAGTACCCCTGGTCGAAGACGAACAGTGTGCAGCGCGGGTCGCGGCGAAGCCGCTTGGTGCGCACGCGGCCGACGGTGCCGCTGCTCCACAGCCGCCCGTCCACGAGGGCGACACCGACACGCACCGCCTTAGGCGTGCCGTCTCGTGCGATGGTGATCATGGCCGCCGCGTGGTGCTGGTGCAGGAATTCCCGATACTTCTCGTCGAGCTCCATCTGGCCCTCCGTTCGGATGGGACGGCTCTCTGCGCGTCACGGGCGCGCGAGCACGTCTGCTTCCATGATCCTCTGCAGCGAGCTGATTCCGAGTTCGCTCATGGCCGGGTTGCTCACCCGGTAGTACCAGACCAGCCCGAGCGCCTGTTCGAAGGCCCACGCCGCACCGCGCGCCCAGCGGAGCTCCTCCACGGCTTCGGACTCGTGGATGCCCCGCCGCAGCGCAGCGCGCAGCTCACCGCGCGCCGGCTCCTCGAACAGGTGCCACGCCGCGACGAGATCGAGCGCCGGATCGGCCGGCGCGAACCCGCCGACGTCGACGACGCCCGCGAGGTGTCCGTCGCGCACGAGCAGGTTCGCCGGAATGAGATCGCCGTGCGTCATCGCGTCGCCGTCGAGCCGAGGGAGTCGGCGCAGCCTCGCCCACGCGGAGCGTAGCGCGGGTACGTCGAGCAAGCCCTCGCTGTTCGTCAGGCACGTCGCCATCCACTCATCGTGGGTGCGCAGGTCGCCACCCCGTCCCGTGCCCGTGAACGCTCGCTCGCTCGTGGGTGCGGCGCGCAGCCGCAGGATCAGTTCCGCCAGCTCGTTCGCGAACACCGTCGAGCCCTCCACCGAGTGGGGCGACGCGGGATGCCCGTCGATCCAGGTCGTGAGCGACCACGGCCCCGGGTAGCCGGCCCCTGCACGGCCGATGGCCACGGGCAGCGGGCAGGGCACATCGGAGGCCCCGGCGAACTCGTGCGCGCGATCCGCCTCGAGCCGCTGGGCGGCGAGGGAGGCATCCGGATCGTTGACGACGAGCGGAAAGCGGGCGGCGAGTCCGTCGCCCACTCGGAAGAGGGCGTTCACGGTCCCCGCCCCCTCGACGTGCGTCACCGGCAGATCGCCCCACTGCGGAAACTGCTCCGCGAGCAGCGTGCGCACGGTCGGCACCTCGACGTGCACCTGCGCGTCATGCATCGCAGGCGGCCGTGCGGCGGCCCCGGATGCCGTCATGCAGGCAGCACGCGCAGCGTCGCCGAGTGCGAGGCGGCGTCGACCACGGGGTCGACGTACTGCTTCGGGTAGTGGCCGTCGTACTTCGCGTGGTACGCGGCGTCGACGGCTGCGGCGTCGGCGGGGTGGGCGGTGCCGGCGGAGGCATCCTCGAACACGGTGTCGCGCGAGACGGCGCCGATCGTCACGTGGCCGGCGCCGGCGCGCAGGGCGCGGGCGAACCAGCGGTTGCCCGATCCATAGGCCGAGCGCACGAAGACCTCGTCGCCGACGCGCACGATCCAGATGGTGGCGGAGGGACCGAGTGACCCGTCGGCTCGTCGGGCGGTCAGCACGACCTCGTCTTCGTCGCCGATCGTGCGCAATTCGTCGTCGCTGAAGGTCGAGGCCATGCCTGCAGAGTACGTCGTGGCGCTGCGCCTCGCACGCGTCGCACCCGTGTGACATCGTTGCCGGCATGGCTCTCCTTCATCGCGCTCAGCTGACCCCCTCCAAGCTCGAACTCGTCGGAGGCTGGATCGCCGACCAGCCGTTCTGGCAGGCCGGCGCCGACCCCGCGACGCTCGAACGCGTCGCTTCGTTCCGGTTCGACGACCCCGCAGGCGAGGTCGGCATCGAGACACTGATCGTGCGGGCGGGCGACACCACGCTGCAGGTGCCGCTGACGTACCGGGCCGCGCCTCTGCCTGGCGGCGAGGCATCCCTCATCGGCACCATGGAGCACAGCGTGCTCGGCACGCGTTACGCGTACGACGCGATCGGCGACCCGGTGTATCTCGCCGAGGCAGCGCGGGTCGCGGCGACCGGCGGCGCCGAGGTGGAGCAGTACTACGAGCAGGACGGCGAGCGGCGCATCAAGCCCGGTGACGCGCACGTGCGGGGCAACGGGCATCAGGATGCCGCGGTGCCGGCCGTTCCCGTCGACGCCGTTGCGATCACCGTGGACTCCGACCCCTTCGCCAGCGTTGCGCGGTGGAGCGGAGGCTCGCTCGCCGTGTCGCGCGACCTCGGCGCGGCGCCGTCGGAGGAGTTCTCCGCTGCACCGCTGCGCATCGTGGGCGACTGGGCCGACATGCACGACGTGCTCGTGATCGCCGTCTCACCCGACACGCGGGCGGCCTGAGCCCGGCGGGAATCCTCGGGCGCTTTCCGGCGTTCGTCTTCGATGGCGGGACCGTCCACGGCCGTCAACACACCGTGAACACCGTGCCCGGAGACAGAACAGGGAGTCACAAGAGACCATGACCACGATCGCCATCATCGGAGGTACCGGATTCTCGGGCGGCAACATCGCCCGCGAAGCACTGTCGCGCGGATGGGCGGTGCGGTCGCTCTCGCGCAACGCGCCGAAGCAGCCGATCGACGGTGTGGACTACCTCACGGGCTCGTACACCGACGCCGCTGACCTGGCGCGGCTGGTCGACGGTGCCGACGCGCTGGTGCTCGCCGTGCACGCCACCGACGCCGACGGCAATGACGTGCTCACCACGGCGCTGCCGGCGATCGCGGATGCCGCGGCCGCGGCGGGCGCGCGCCTCGGCGTCGTCGGCGGTGCCGGAAGCTCCCTCGTGGCCGAGGGTGGTCCGCGTCTCGTCGACACCCCGGAATTCCACGATGAGTGGAAGCCGGAAGCCCTCACGCACGCCGGCGTGCTCGAGTGGTTGCGCGCGCAGTACCCGGCCGGCTCCGACGGCCTGCGCTGGTTCTACGTGAGCCCCGCAGCGCTCTACGGCGCCTTCGCGCCCGGAGAGACGACCGGAGGCTACCGCACCGACGGCGACCTGCTCGTCAGCAAGGACGGCGGCTCCTCTGAGATCTCCGGCACCGACTTCGCGCTGGCGTTCGTCGACGAGCTCGCGACCCCCGCGCACGAGAACCGCCGCTTCACAGTCGGTCACTGAGCGCCTCGTCGGTTGACGAGCCGCTTCGTGGTGCTCCGGGGTCCTCGGATGACGCGGTCGGGCCGCCCGTCGCAATAACGTATGCACTATGACGCGCGCGCCGTCCGAACACCGCATCGGACCGATCGGGCGACTCGGCACGGCCTGCGCCAGGCATCCGTGGCTGACGATCGCGGTGTGGGCCGCTGTCGTCGTCGCAGCGGCCGCGACGGCGCTCGCCGGAATCGGCGGCCAGAACCTTTTCGATCGGCTCAGCGGATCCGTGCCGAGCGTGCACGGCGAGAGCTCGGAGGGCGCTGACCGCCTCGCCTCCGGCGCGTCGACGAAGAGCGTGACGCTGCTCGTGCACGGCGTCGATCCATCCGATCCCGAACTGGTCTCACGCACGACGGCGCTCGCGCGGCAGCTCGCCGCGCTGCCGCACACCACGGTGGCCGACCCGCTCGCGGTGCCCGGCGGCATCCACAACCCCGCCGTCGCGCCGCTCGTGGCGAAGGACGGAGACGGCATCCTCGTCACCGCGACGGTGACCGGTGTGAACGGACACTCGGCGTCGCAGGCGACGCTCGACCGCGCGCAGCACGACATGGATGCCGCCGCAACGGACCTGCGCGCGGCCCACTCGCACGCGACGGTCGAGGTGGGCAGCACGCAGCTGCTCACCGACTCGCTGCAGTCCATCTCGGAGAACGACCTGCGTCGCGGCGAGACCGTGGCGCTGCCGATCGCCCTGCTCGTGATGCTGATCGTGTTCGGCGGGTTCATCGCGGCCGGGCTGCCGCTCATCGGGGCGGGCGCGTCCATCGTGACGTCGCTGGGCATCCTGCTGGCGTTCACCTATGTGACGGACATCGCGAACACGGTCATCAACGTCGTCACGGCCGTCGGCCTCGGGCTCTCGATCGACTACGGCCTGCTCGTGGTGAGCCGGTTCCGCGAGGAGTACCGGGCCGCCGTGGCGCGCGGCCAGGATGCCGTGGGCCAGGGCACGAGTCGCGAGCACGATCGCGCCGTGCGGCTCGCGGCCATCGGCACGGCGCTCGACCGCGCAGGACGCACCGTGCTCTTCTCCGGCACCACGTTCGCCATCGCGAGCCTGGGCCTGCTCGTCTTCGAGCCGGCCTTCGTACGCGCTGTCGGCATCGCGGCCATCGCGGTCACGGTGGTGGCCATGCTCTCGGCGACAACGCTCATCCCGGCGATCTTCGCCTTGACCGGCCAGAAGCTGCTGAAGCCGGGTGCGCTGACGAGACTGCCGCTCGTCGGCCGGTGGATCACACGCTTCGGCGATGTGGCGCCCGACGAGGGATTCTTCTCCCGGCTCACGAGACGCGTGCAGCGGCATCCCGCGCTCGTCACGCTCGGCTGCGTGCTCATCCTGTTGCTGCTCGGCAGCCCGGTGCTCACGCTCAACCTGGCCAACACGAGCATCGACGCGGTGCCGAGGGCGTCGAGCCAGTACACGTTCGAGACCACCCTGGTCGACGAGTTTCCGGATGCCGCCCCCGCCAGAGTGCAGCTCGTCGCCACCACACGTGCCGACCTGACAACCTGGTCGTCGTCGGTCGCGAGGCTCGACCACGTGGACTCGGTGCAGACGCCGCAGCAGTCCGGTGACGCCTGGAGCGCGCGAGTCGAGGTGAACCCGCGAGACGGAGTGAGCGTGGTGCGCGAGATCCGCGGCGACGCGCCGGCGTTCCGGCACTGGGTCACCGGCATCGACGCAGGCACCGTCGACCTCGCGGACTCGCTCGCCCGCGGAGCGCCATGGGCGGTGCTCATCGTCGCGCTCGGCACCATCGCCCTGCTCTTCCTCATGACGGGGTCGCTGGTCGTGCCGCTGAAGGCTCTGGTGGCGAGCGCGCTGTCGCTCGGGGCCTCCCTCGGCCTTCTCGTCTGGGGGTTTCAAGATGGGGCGTTCGCCGGCATCCTCGGCTTCGACGCCGATCACGTGTACGGGGTCGACGTGATCGTGCTGGTGCTCGCCCTCGCGTTCGGCTTCGGGCTGGCGATGGACTACGAGATGTTCATCCTGAGCCGCATCAAGGAGCGGGTGGATGCCGGCACCGACGGCCGCGAGTCCATCGCGCTCGGCCTGCAGCGCTCCGGCCGCATCATCACGTCTGCAGCGCTCATCATCATCGTGGTGTTCGCCGGTTTCGCCACCGGTGACCTGCTGATCATCAAGCAGCTCGGTGTCGCGCTCGCCTTCGCCGTGCTCATCGACGCCACCATCGTGCGCTGCCTGCTCGTGCCGGCGTTCATGACGTGGCAGGAACGCATCATGTGGTGGGCGCCGCGCTGGATGAAGCGCCTGCACGCGAAGATCGGCATCGCCGAGGGGTGAGCGGCCGACCTCAGCCGCCGGTCGTCACCGCGAGCACCGCGATCGCGGCCAGCGCGAGCGCGACCCCGCCGAGTTGCACCGCCGACATGCGCTCCTTCAGCACGACGCGCGCCAGCACGATCGTCGCCAGCGGGTACACGCCTACGATCACCGACACCACGGCGAGGGCTCCCCAGTGCATGGCGAGGGCGAGCATCGCGTTCGCAGCGCCGAGCAGGATGCCGCCGCCCACCGTCATCCACAGTGCCGAATGCCCCGAGATGCCGTCGGAGTGCGACTCCTCCGTGTCGAGGGCCGCCAGAGTGCGCCGCACGGCTCCGCTCACCCGCGCGATGCCGACGACGGCGAGAAGCAGCACCAGCCCCACCAGCAGTTCCACGAGGGCGGGCGTCGTGCCGGAGTCGGCGGGTGTGAGGTCGAAGGCCACGATGGACCCGCCCAGCGCGACACCGGTCAGCACGCAGATGACGACGGTGCGCGCGGAGATGCGCACGTGGTTCTCCGAGCCGTGCATCGAGATGACGACGGTGCTGACGACGGCGACGCCGATCGCGATCCAGGCGAGCACGGGCAGCCGCTCGCCGAATGCGATCGCGACGGCGACGGGAACCACCGACTCCAGCACGGAGATGAGCGGGGAGACGAGACTCATCGGTCCGGCCGCCATCGCGGCGTAGAACCCGAGGAATCCGCCGATCGCGAGCACGCCCGCGATGCCGCCCCAGAGCATCCCTGTCGGCGACCAACGACCGGCGACGAACAGCAGGGACAGAGCGACGGCGGCCGTCGCGGCGAGGTACACGACGAGCGTCGTCCGCACGACGCCATTGCGGCCTGCAGCGCGTCCGGCGAAGAAGTCGGAGAATCCGTAGGAGAGCGCGGAGATCAGGGCGAGGACGATGCTTGCGAGCATCGGTTATCACGTCGATTCGTGGTCGGAGGAGGCCGCTGCGCCCAGCGTAGTCGGCACCGGCGACGCGAACCGGTGCGCTCAGCCCGCCCTCGTGCCGCCGCGGCGATTCGCGAGGTAGTCAGCGGGCATCCCGGGTCCGAGGGCCGCGGTGATGTCGTCGGCGGCGATGGGACCGCACTGCTCGCACATGGCCGCCGCGTGCACCGAGTGCTCCTGCCCCGTGTGCTCGTGCCCCGCGTGTCGGTAGACGATGGGCGGTTCGATCGGCGACGCCCACTGGTCGCCCCACTCCGTGAGGGCGATGAGTGCGACTTCGAGTGCACGTCCTTTGTCCGTGAGCACGTAGTCGGCGGTGTCGTCGCGTCGCATGATTCCGTGCTCGACGAAAGCGTCGAGGCGCGAGGCGAGCACGTTGCTGGCGATGCCGAGGTTGTGCTGAAAGTCGCCGAACCGGGTCACGCCCGCGAACAGCGCGTCGCGAATGATGAGCAGGCTCCAACGTTCGCCGACGAGCTCGAGCGCTCGCGCGATCGAGCAGACCTGGGAGTCGTAGGTGTTGCCGAGCACGGGTCGACGATAGCACTTGCGTGATGCAAGCGTGATGCCGTACGGTCGCTTGCATCACGAAAGTCTCGATGTCTCGAGGAGGGGCATCGCTCGATACGGGGAGCAGCGACATGAGCACGGATTACACAGCGACCATCACCGTGGATGCCACGCCGCAGCGCGCATTCGACGCCATCAGCGACGTCTCAGGCTGGTGGGGGCGCATCACGGGAACGACCACCGCCGTCGGCGACGAGTTCGTCTACGTGGTGCCCGGGCTGCACTACAGCGGATTCCGCGTCACGGAGCTCGAGGCCGGACGCACGGTCGCCTGGCTGGTGACCGGAAGCTATCTCGACTTCATCGCCGACAAGCAGGAGTGGAACGGCAGCACCGTGCGCTTCGAGATCGGCGAGAGCGAGGCCGGCACGACCGTCACCTTCACGCACGAGGGGCTCACCGACGAGGTCGAGTGCTACGACACCTGCTCGAACGCGTGGAGCATGTTCGTGCGCGGCAGCCTCAAGGCCTTCATCGAGACGGGAGTCGGCACGCCGTACGATTTCGGCGGCGACGAGGAGCTCTCGGCCGACGACCACGAGCACCTGCACGAGGGCGTGCGCGAGGCGGTGGGCACGCTGACGGACTGACCCGCTCGCCTAGTCCTACCCCTCCGCCAACGCCTCGACCGCGAGCGTGACGGCGATCGCGAACATCATCAGCGCGATGAGCACGTCGAGCACGCGCCAGGCGACGGGGGAGCGGAAGACGGGGCGGAGCATCCTCGCCCCGAAGCCGAGTGCGGTGAACCACACGGCACTGGCCAGTGCGGCGCCGAGCGCGAACCACCAGCGGGCGTCGCCGTAGCCGTTGCCCACCGTTCCCATCAGCACGACGGTGTCGAGGTAGACGTGCGGATTGAGCCAGGTGAAGGCGAGGCAGGCGGCGAGCGTCGGCCACAGCCCCACGGGTCCCACGCCGGATGCCGGGTCGAGCTCCCCGGGACGGATCGCACGTTTCGCTGCCAGCACGCCGTAGAGCACGAGGAACGCGACGCCCACCCAGCGCACCACCACGAGCACCCACGGAGCGGCGAGGATGAGCGCCCCCACCCCTGCGATGCCGGCGCAGATGAGCAGGGCGTCGGTTCCGGCGCACACGATCACGATCGGCAGCACGTGCTCCTTGCGCAGGCCCTGGCGGAGCACGAACGCGTTCTGGGCGCCGATCGCCACGATGAGCGACATGCTGAACCCGAAGCCGGCGAGCACGGTCGCGGGACCGGCGTGCGCAGCGACGTGCGCGCCGAGCAGCGCGGCGGCGTGGCCGGCGACCGGGTGGCCGACGATGGAGAGGAGGGGCACCGCACGAGGCTAGGCGAACCTCGCGCTGAAGAACAGCTAATGTTCCTTCAGCATCATTAGCATGGCTTGTGATGGATCTCGATCTCGCCCAGCTCCGCGCCCTCGACGCCGCCGTGACGGAGGGCACGATGGATGCCGCCGCCCGCGCCCTGCACATCACCCCCTCGGCGGTGAGTCAGCGGCTGCGCGCGCTCGAGGCATCCCTCGGCCGCGTGCTGCTGGTGCGCTCGAAGCCCGTGACGGTGACGGATGCCGGTGCCGCCGTGCTGCGCATCGCCCGCCAGATCGACGCGCTCGCGTCCGAGCTCTCCGCCGAGGTGGCAGGCGACACGGGCGACGATGTGCCTGCGCGCCGGAGCATCCCGCTCGCCGTCAACGCCGACTCGCTGGCGACGTGGGTGTTGCCCGCGCTCGCGTCGGTCGACGGGATCGACTTCGAGTTCCACAGGGAGGATCAGGAGCACACCACCTCGTACCTGCGCGACGGCACGGTGATGGCGGCGATCACGTCGGAATCGACTCCGGTGCAGGGCTGCGCGGTCGAGCCGTTGTGCGTCGCGCGCTACGTGCCCTGCGCGGCCGACACCTACGTGGTCACGTGGTTCCCGAACGGCGTGAGCAGGCGTGCGTTGGCGGCGGCGCCGGTCGTGGAGTTCGACCGCAAAGACGAGTTGCAGCGGCGATACCTGGCGCGACGCGGGGTCCCCGACGCGACGCCGCCGCGGCATCAGGTGCCGGCATCCGCCGACTTCGTGGCCGCCGTGCGGCTCGGCTACGGCTGGGGCATGGTTCCCACCTGGCAGCTGCCCGACGCAGGCCCGAAGGTCGTCGTGCTCGATGAGCGTGGAATCGACGTGCCGTTGTACTGGCAGCAGTGGAACCTGCGCAGCGCCGCCCTCGATCGCGTGCGCGAGGCGATCATGGCCGCTGCGACATCGCTCCGCGACGGCTGAGATGCCGCAGCGACGCCGTCAGGCCGCGGGCCGTCCGATCGCGACGCGCCACGTCTGCGGGCCCTCTTCGAGATAGGCCCACGTGAACTCGCCGTCGTGCTCAGCGGCGAACTGGTAGTAGAGCGGCTTCGGGTCGTGGTCGTTCACGAGCACGAATCCCTCGCCGGGCTGCAGTGCGGCGTAACGCCCGAAGATGAGCTGGTGCCTGCGCGCCGGCTCCTCGGCTCTCACGTCGAGCTCGTCGCCGAGGGTGTCGTTCTGGTCGGGCACGGGGTGCTCCTCTCGTTCGGTGGCGAGTGCGACGGTAGCACTCATTCCGTCATAAAACGGAATATCATGCTTTTAATGACCGGAACGCGCAGTACGACGCACCCCACGGCCCGGCCGATGATGTCGCGCGGAGGGGTGCGTCTGCTGTTCCTCATTCCCGGGGCGTTCTGCCTCTTCGCCGGCCTCGACTCAGCGCTTCTGCTGCTCGGGCTGCCCGCCCCGGTGGATGGCTCGCGCCTCCCCGTCGTGCACGGCCCGTTGCTCGTCTTCGGCTTCGTCGGCACGGTCATCGCGCTCGAGCGCGCCGTCGCCGTGCGCCGGCCGTGGGCGTTCGCGTCGCCCGCGCTGCTGGGGGTGGGCGGCATCCTGCTCCTCACCCCGCTGTCGTTGGTCGTCGGCCAGGCGATGTTCGCAGGCGGATCGATCGTGCTGCTGTTGATCTACGCGGTGATCTGGCGACGGCAGGCGATGTTCGCCTCCGCCGTGCAGGCGCTCGGTGCGTGGCTCGCGCTCGCCTCCGCAGCGCTCTGGATGGGCGGCCTCGACGCCTCCGCGCTGGTGCCGGGCATGACCGGCTTCATCGTGCTCACCATCGCGGGGGAGCGCATCGAGCTCGCTCGACTGGTGGCGATGAGCCGACGCAGCGAACTCGTCGCCATCGGGGTGAGTGTGGCGCTCGCCGGCTCCGTGCTCGCCGCGATGATCTGGCCGCAGGCGGGCTCGCGCGTCTTCGGCGCCTGCCTGCTGCTCTTCGTCGGCTGGCTGCTGCGCTTCGACGTGGCCACGCGCCTCGCGACCGGCTCTCGCGGCCTCCCGCGCTACATCGCCATCTGCCTGCTCGCCGGCTACTTCTGGCTGATCGTGGCGGGACTGATCTGGTTGTTCGTGGGCGAGACCACGCAAGGACCCTGGTACGACGGCGCGGTGCACGCGGTGTTCCTCGGATTCACGATGGGCATGATCATGGCGCATGCGCCGGTCATCCTGCCCTCCGTGCTGCGCCGTCCGCTGCCGTACCGGCCCATGCTGATCTGGCCGGTGCTGCTGATGAACCTGTCGCTCGTCGTGCGGGTGCTCGTCGGCGACACGCAGAACCTGCCCGTGTGGGTGCAGGCAGGCGGCGTGCTCGGCGTGTTCGCGCTGCTGTTGTTCGTGGTGCTCGCCGTGGTCTCGACCCTGCTCGGCCCGCCGAGTCGGCGAACCACGAGACAACGACGACGAGAGAGAGAAGAGGCCGCGTGACCGTAGCCCCGCCTCCGCCTGACCGGCGCGAGCAGCCGTCTCCGGGCCCGCGCGAGCAGCCGTCTCCCGACTCGCGCTCCCGCAGGCCGCGAAAGGCCCTGTCGCGGCGCGCCTGGTACGCCGTCATCAACGGCGTGGTCGTGGCCTGGATGCTCGCCGCCGGCATCGCCCTGCTGGCGCAGACGCTCGAGCAGTCGCCATCGTGGCTCGCCGTGCACCTGCTGCTGCTCGGCGGCGCGACCAGCGCCATCCTCATCTGGAGCCAGCACTTCGCCGACACCATCCTGCGCAAGGCCGGATCGCGCACTCGGCTCGGCGTGCGGCTCGCGCTGCACACGATCGGCGCGCTCGCCGTGGTGGTCGGCGTGACGACGGGGCTGTGGATGCTCGTGCTCGCCGGAGGCACTCTCGTCGCGGCGACGGCGGCCTGGCACGGCACCACGCTCGGCGTGCGGCTGCGCAGGGCGCTGCCCTCCCGCTTCGGTGGGCTCGTTCTGTACTACGTGGCCGCGAGCCTCACCCTGATCATCGGCGTCACGCTCGGCGTGATCATGGCGCGCGCAGACCTCACCGGCACGGAGCACGACCGCATGTTCGTGGCGCACGTGACGATGAACGTGCTCGGTTGGATCGGACTCACCGTGGTGGGCACGGTGGTGCTGCTGTGGCCGACCGTGCTGCACGCGCGCATCGGCGAGCAGACCAGGCGTCGCGCGCGAATCGCGCTCGTCGCACTGTGCGTCGGGCTGCTCGTCGTGGGCATGGCGTGCCTCACCGGCGTGTGGGTCGCGATCCTGCTCGGGACCGTCGTCTACCTCGCAGGGCTCGCGGTCATCGGCATCGACCTGGTCGGCCAGGCCGTGCGCACCCCGCCCGTGAACTATGCGGGCTGGAGCATGGGCGCGGCTCTCGCCTGGTTCGCCGCCACGATCGTCGCGTTCGGCGTTCGGGTGGCGACGGCCGGATCGTGGCAGGGCGTGGCATCCGGGTTCGTGGCACTGCTGGTGCCGTTCGGCATCGGCTTCGCCGCGCAGCTGGTCATGGCGGCGCTGAGCTACCTGTTGCCCGTGGTGTTCGGCGGCGGCCCGGTGAAGGTGCGGGCCACGAACGTGGAGCTCGACAGATTCGGGCTGTTCCGCGTGGTCGTCGTCAACGGAGCCGTGCTGCTGGCCGTGATCCCCGGCGTGCCGAACGCCGGAGTTTTTCTGGGCGTCGCGGTGGTCGTGCTGCTGTCGACGGTGGTGCAGTCGGTGCGGGCGCTGATCGTCGCACGGTCGCTGCAGGAACCGACGGGAGGCGATCGGCACGTGCGCCGCGAGGGCGCCGCACGGCCGACCATGGCCGGCATGCTGCATGTGAACAGCGGCGCGGCGATGGCCGCGATCGGCGTGCTCGTGCTGGCGGCCTCCGTCGGCGTCGCGGTGGCGAACGTCTCGGGGAGCGGAGGCGCGGCATCCTCATCGTCCGCGGCGACCGGGCGCACCACGAGCGTGCACATGGTGATGAAGAACATGCGGTTCTCGCCGTCGACGATCGATGTCCCCGCCGGAAACCGGCTCGTGATCCACGTGACCAACGAGGACGACATGGTGCACGACCTCACGCTGGCCGACGGCATCACTTCCGGCCGGCTCGTCGAAGGGGAATCCGCGACCGTCGACGCCGGCGTGATCACGCGCACGGTCGACGGCTGGTGCTCGATCGTCGGCCACCGGCAACTCGGCATGGTGTTCACGGTGGTGGCAACGGGCGCGACGGCTTCGCACGAGGCATCCGATGGTATGCAGGGCATGCCGGACATGACGCAGACGCCGCAGGCCGGCGCGACCTCCGCAGCAGCCGACATCGACTGGGCGAGGATGCCGGCAGCCGGCTTCACCGCCCGCGACCCGCTCCTGAAGCCCGCGGCCTCCGGCACCGTGCACGATGTCACGCTCACGGTGCGCGACACCGTGACCGAGGTCGCGCCCGGCGTAGAGCAGACGCTGTGGACGTACAACGGCACCGCTCCCGGGCCGACGCTGCACGGCGAGGTCGGCGACACCTTCCGGGTCACGCTCGTCAACGCCGGCGACATGGGGCACTCGATCGATTTCCACGCCGGCTCGCTCTCGCCGAATCAGCCGATGCGCACGATCGAGCCGGGACAGCGTCTCACCTACACGTTCACGGCGACGAGGGCGGGCATCTGGCTCTATCACTGCTCGACGATGCCGATGGCCGCGCACATCGCCAACGGCATGTTCGGCGCGGTCGTCATCGACCCGCCGGGCCTCGACCCCGTGGCCGAGCAGTTCGTCTTCGTGCAGAGCGAGTACTACCTCGGACCGCAGAAGGGCGTGGTCGACACGGCCAAGCTCGCCGCGGAGAACCCCGACCTCGTCGTCTTCAACGGCTACGCGAACCAGTACGTCTACCGGCCGATCGAGGTGAAGGCGGGGCAGCGAGTGCGCATCTGGGTGCTCGACGCCGGACCGAACAAGGCGAGCTCGTTCCACGTGGTCGGCGGGCAGTTCGACACCGTGTTCAAAGAGGGCGACTACCTGTTGAAGAACGGCGGATCCACCGGGGTCGGCGGCTCGCAGGCGCTCGATCTGCAACCCGCGCAGGGCGGCTTCGTGGAGCTCACGTTCCCCGCTGCGGGCGACTACTCGTTCGTCACACACATCATGTCCGACGCCGAGAAGGGCGCGACGGGCACGTTCCACGTCACTGCATCCGCGGGTTGAGGAGCGCACGGCGCCAGCCGTGCGTGCTACGCGTGCTCCTCAACCTTCGGTGGGGACGTCCTCCACGGGCACGAGCACGAAGACCGGGATGACGCGCTCCGTCTTCTTCTGGTACTCGGCGTAGTCGGGCCACACCGCCACGGCACGATCCCACCAGATGTCGCGCTCGCCGCCCGCCGCCAGGTGCGCGACGTAGTCGCGGCGCACCGCGCCGTCCTGCAGCTCGACGTTCGGGTTCTTCACCATGTTGTGGTACCAGGTGGGGTGCTGGTCGGCACCGCCCTTGGAGGCCACGACCGCATACTCGCCGCCGTGCTCGACCCGCATCACCGGGTTCTTGCGCAGCTTGCCGCTCTTCGCGCCCACCATCGTGACGACCACGATCGGCACCCCTCGCAGGGTGTTCGCCTCACGGCCCTCCGACGACTCGAACTGCTCGACCTGCGTGCGCGCCCAGTCGGCCGTGCCCGGTTCCCATTCCCCCTGTCAGCGGTGCCATCAGCTCACCCTCTCTGCGACTCGTCCCAAGAATTCCACAGCCTTCAGCGGATCGGGCGTGCGCGCCGACACGTACGCGGCGGTGAAGCCCAGCTCGCGCAGGGCATCCAGCTGGCCCACGAACGCCTCGAGGTCGGTGTCGGCGTGGATCGCCGTGGTCGTGGTCTTCTCCACGGTGTCGTAGTCGCGGCCCTCCACGTCGCACCAGTGACGCAGAACGTCGAGCTTGTGGGCGGCCTCGGGGGAGCCGAAGATGTTGCAGGCATCCGCGTACCTGGCGACATAGCGCAGGGTCTTCTGCTCGCCGACGCCGCCGATCATGAGGTAGGGCCGCGGCTTCGACAGCGGCTGCGGCGAGTTGAGCGTGCGACCCAGGTGGTAATGCTCGCCGTCGTACGGACCCTCGTCGCCGCTCCACATCTGCAGGCAGATCTGCAGGGCTTCCTCGAGCCGTTCGAAGCGCTCCTTCGTCGGCGGGAACGGAATGCCGAGACCCTTCGACTCCTCCTCGTTCCAGCCCGCGCCGATGCCGAGCCCCGCGCGCCCGCCGGAGAGCACGTCGAGCGTGGAGATCTGCTTGGCGAGGATGCCCGGCTCGCGGTAGATCACGCCCGTCACGAGCGTGTGCAGCAGCACGCTCGAGGTGTGCGCGGCGAGAAAGCCGAGCGCCGTGTAGCCCTCCAGCATGGGCTGTTCCGGCGTGCCGATGGTGCCGATCTGCCAGAAGTGGTCCATCACGGTGATGCGCTTGATGCCGGATGCATCCGCCTCGCTCGCGGCGCGGGCGAAGGTGGGGGCCAGCTGATCGGGAGAGACGTTCCAGGTGAAGTTCGCGATGTGGAAGCCGATGTCCATGCACCGCACGTTAGCTGGCCTTCCCCGTCACGTGGGGAGGCGTGGAAGACGAAGCGGACCGGAGGGTGACCATCCCCTCCGGTCCGCTTCCGTGTGAGCGCGCTACTGAGCGCTGCGGATGTTGGTGGCCTGCGGGCCCTTAGCGCCCTGCTCCACGTCGTACTCCACCTTCTGGTTCTCTTCGAGGTTGCGGTAGCCGCTTCCCACGATGGCGGAGTGATGGGCGAAGACGTCGGCAGAGCCGTCGTCCGGGGCGATGAAGCCGTAGCCCTTGTCAGAGTTGAACCATTTGACGGTGCCGGTGGCCATGCGTCGTTTTCCTTTTATTCGTGTTCGAAGACCGCGAACTGCAGTCCCCCGTACGGCAGCGAGATCGCTGCCGACGTCTTGTGTGTCCGATGTACGAGCCTGTCATGCGCCCCGATATTGCGCGACCATAGGGCACGCGAACGGATCCCGTGCATGGAGGCCGACCCTGTTCAGGTAGGCGATGACGATGGAGTACGACTCCATCATGGTCGTCTCGGTGTAGTCGATGCCATTGGCCAGGCAGTGCTCGCGCACGAGCAGCCTCGCCTTGGAGAGGTGCGGCCGGGCCATGCTCGGGAAGAGGTGGTGCTCGACCTG
Organism: Humibacter ginsenosidimutans; assembly: GCF_007859675.1. GTDB lineage: Bacteria > Actinomycetota > Actinomycetes > Actinomycetales > Microbacteriaceae > Humibacter > Humibacter ginsenosidimutans. The sequence continues at coordinate 1,565,624 of NZ_CP042305.1, read as the reverse complement.
GTAGTTGAGGCCGCCGAAGAGCGTGGTCGCCCACCAGCCGCCTGTGATGTTGCGGGAGGTGAGCACCTGCTTCGAGAAGAAGTCGAGCTTGAGGTCTCTGGGGATGATCGGCATGCCCTTGTGGTTGGGGGCGAACGACGCGCCCATGTAGATGCCGAACACCGCGAACTGCACGCCGATGAACGCCGCAGCCATTCCCGGGGGCAAGAAGACGAACAACACACCGAGATAGAGCGCGAACCGGGTGGCGATGAGCGCGATCTCGGTCTTGCGGCGCTTGACGGCGTCTCTGCCGAACAGGATGCGTGTCGAGGTCACGTGCAGGTTGACGCCCTCGAGCGAGAGCAGGGGAAAGAACAGGTAGCCCTGGCGCCGGGTGATCCAGGCCATGACGCCGGTGCGTTTCGCGGCGTCTTCTTCGAGGAACGAGATGGTGTCGACGGCGATGTCGGGGTCCTTGCCCACCTGGTTCGGATTGGCGTGATGCCGGGAGTGCTTGTTCATCCACCACGCATAGCTCATGCCGATCACGAAGGTGGCGAGGAACCTGCCCAGCCGATCGTTCGCCGGGCCCGACGTCAGGATCTGACGGTGAGCGGCTTCGTGGGCGAGGAAGGCGAACTGCGTCAGGATCAGTCCAAGAACGCCGGCGAGGATGAGCTGGAACCAGCTGTGACCGAGCAGGACCATGCCGGCGACGTCGGCGGCCGTTGCGAGCACAAGGGCTGTCGCGACGAGTAGGTAGAAGCCCTTGGCACGAACGAGAAGGCCGTTCGCTTTCACTGCGCGAGAGGCTTGCGTGTACGACGCGGCGACATCGGGACCGACGGGACTCGTACGGCCTGTGGTTCTGAGGCGACCCAGCCGGCCCTCCGAAAGCGTCGTCGCTGCGGAAGAAGAGGCGATGAGAATGTGCCGTTCGTTGGCAGCCTGCGGCTGAGTGTGCGCCAAAGGCAAAACGCCGATCGCTCCCATCAGACTACCCGGTACGGCATTCCGAAACCGGCAGGCACCTGGCAATCCAGAAATGTCGAGTCGGGTCGTCACGAGCCGAGCGGCGATCAGGGCCACGTGCGGACGGGGCGGGATCGGCAGAATGGTGGCATGGCTACGCGTGAACTCCAGGTCGGATACGCCGCGATGCTCGAGCAGTTCGCCCCCATGGAGGTCGTCGAGCTGAGCGCGCATGCAGAACAGCACGGATTCTCGGGGGTGATGGCCGCCGATCACTTCCAGCCGTGGGTGCCGACACAGGGCCAGGCATCCTTCGTCTGGAACGTGCTGACGGCCATCGGCGAGCGCACGAACGGCGACCTCGGGCCGGGGGTGACCACCCCCAGCTTCCGGTTCCATCCCGCGATCGTCGCGCAGGCATCCGCGACCCTCGCCGCCATGTACCCGGGCCGCCACTGGCTCGGACTCGGGTCGGGAGAGGCGCTCAACGAGCACATCGTCGGCGGGTACTGGCCTGAGGCGCCCGAGCGCATCAACCGCATGTTCGAGGCCATCGACATCATCAAGAAGCTTTTCTCCGCGTCGCTGGCCGGCCGTGACACGAAGCACTCGGGGCAGTTCTTCAAGCTCGAGTCCACCCGGCTGTGGACCATGCCGGAGCAGGCACCCGAGATCCTCATCGCCACGGCGGGCCCGGTGACGGCCAAGCGCGCCGGTCAGAGCGTCGACGGCCTCATCACCGTCGGCGCGCCGCTGGAGAAGATCAGCGGCCTGTTCGCGAAGTTCGACGAGGGGCAGCGGGATGCCGGCAAGAACCCCGATGACGCCCCTCGCGTGCTGCAGCTGCATCTGAGTTGGGCGCCGACCGACGAGGAGGCCCTGACCAACGCCGTGCGCGAGTGGCCGAACGGGGGCATGAAGTTTCCGAAGGCGGACATCCGCTCGCCCTTCGAGTTCGAGCAGATCGCCAAGATCGTGCGGCCGGAGGACTTCGAGGGCCGCATGGTCATCTCCAGCGACCCGGACGTGCATCGCGCCGCGATCCAGAAGTACGTCGACCTCGGCTTCGACCGGGTGTACCTGCACAACGTCGGCCGCAACCAGCGGGAGTGGATCGAGGTCTTCGGGCGCGACGTGCTGCCTGCGCTCCATCGATGAGCGGGGCCCCATCGATGAGGGAGCCCGAGCACTCTGAGCACGCCGAGAGTCCTTCGACTCGCTTCGCTCGCTCAGGAAGCGCCGACGCATCGACGAGTCCCGAAGCGCCGCCGAGTGCCGAAGCGCCCACGACCGGCGCGATCACCGCGTGGCCTGTGCCCGGCATCCCGGAGATCGCGCCGGGCGATGACCTCGCCGCGATCGTCGCCGGCGCGCTCGAGGCGGATGCCGCCGCGCACCCCGAGCGGGCGTTGCGTTCCGGCGACATCCTGATCGTCACCAGCAAGATCGTCTCCAAGGCCGAGGGCAGGGTGGTCGCCGCCGACGACCGCGAGCAGGCCATCACGGATGAGACCGTGCGCGTGGTCGCGACGCGCGCCTACGACGGCGGGGTGACCCGCATCGTGGAGAACCGGCAGGGCGTCGTCGGTGCGGCCGCCGGCGTGGACGCCAGCAATGTCGCCGATGGCTCGGTGCTGCTGCTGCCGCGGGATCCCGACGCGTCGGCTCGCGCGCTGCTGGCCGCGTGGAACGCGCGCTTCGGCATCGAGCTCGGCGTGATCATCAGCGACACGCTGGGTCGTACGTGGCGCATCGGCCAGACCGACCTCGCCATCGGTGCGGCAGGGGTGCGCGTCGTCGACGATCTGCGCGGCCAGACCGACGCGGCCGGAAGGGCCCTCGCGGTCACGCAGCCCGCCGTCGGCGACGAACTCGCCGCGCTCGGCGACCTCGTGAAGGGCAAGGCGAGCGGATGCCCCGTGGCCGTCGTGCGTGGAACCGCCCGGCTGCTGGAGCCGCAGCGCTCGGCGCCGTTCACCGCCGGGCGCTCCCTGACCCGCACCGGCCAGGGCGACATGTTCCGGCTCGGAACCGACGAGGCGCTCGCCGAGGGGTACCGCAGCGGACTGGCCGCCGGCCTCGCGCTCGCGACCGGCGCCCGGCCCCGGTGGACGGTCGTCGTGCCGTTCAAGGGCGGCGACGGCGCGAAGTCGCGGTTCGCGGGGGAGGCGGGGCTGGATCGACGCCGGCTGTCGTCGGCGTTCCTGCTGGACACGCTCGATGCGATTCGGACGGCCGTGGCGGTCGACGCCGTCATCGTCGTCTCGAGCGAGCCGTCCCTCGCCGAGACTGTGCATTCACGCGCCGATGCGATCGTCCCCGACCCGAGTGCCGGGCTGAACGCGGCGGTCGCCGCCGGTGTGCTCGCGGCGCATCGGTTGCACCCGGGGTCGTTCGTGGCGGTGCTGGTCGGCGACTTGCCTGCGCTCCGCGGCGAAGACCTCGACGCGGCGCTGCGGTCGGCGGTGGATGCGGCGCGGCACGGGCATCCGTACTCCTTCGTCCCCGATGCCGACGGCACGGGGACGACGGCGATCACGGCCGCGCCGGGTGCCACGATCTCGTCGAGGTTCGGCCGTGGCTCGGCGGCGCTGCACCGCGACGCCGGGTTCGTCGAGCTCGTCGTCGCAACGGGATCGAGCCTGCGTCAGGACGTCGACGATCCCCGAACCCTCGAGGCTTTCCGCGGCAGCTTCGGCTCGGCGACGGAGGACCTGCTCGCCGCCCGCCCGTCGTTTGCACGCTGACCCGTCGCGACGCCGGCCGAGCCATCGGCCTGGGGATCTGCCGTGTTCGGGTCGCGATCCCGTTCCATTCCCCTGACTCAGGTCGCGATTTCGGCCCTTCTGGCGGCCGCATAAGGGCCGAAATCGCGATCTGAAGGCGGGGATGACCGGTGGTGAGGGGCTGGCCGGTCTGGTGAGGGCGGCCCACGGGGGTCACCGCCACGATCGGCGGCGGGCGGCCGCGAAGCAGAGCATGCCGGCGACGGCGAAGGCCGCGGAGCCCGCGAGGAAGAGCGCGAGGGAATGCGACACGAAGCCGAGGCCGTCGGCGGGCCCGGCGATCGCAGCGAAGATCGCCACACCGAGTGCGCCGCCGGTCTGCCTGCTGGTATTGCTCACACCGGATGCCGCGCCGGGCGAACCGGGCGCGGCTCGCAGCGCGGCCGTGACGATCGCAGGGGTCAGGATGCCGAGGCCCGCGCCCCAGACCGCCAGACAGAACAGCAGCGCCATGTTGCTGCCGCCGGCGGTGCAGGCGATGCCCGCGAACCCGATCGCGGAAACGAGAAGGCCGAGCGCGCTGGTGTGCCACACGCCGATGCGGGCCGTGAGCCTGCCGCTTGGCGCGCCGAGAAGGGGCAGGGGCAGCATCGCGGGCAGTGTGGACAGGCCCGCCGTCAACGGGTCGAAGCTGTGCACGTCTTGGAAGAGCTGGGTGAGCAGAAACAGCGCTCCGAGCACGCAGAGGTTCATCAGTCCCGCCACCGCACACGCGGCGGCCAGGGCGCCTCGTGTGCGGTGGGGGATGCTCAGAAGCGGATGCGCCGTCCTCCGTTCCACGGACACGAACCACGCGGCGAGACCCACGGCGATCACACCGAGCGGCACCCCCAGCCACGGCAGGTCGGGCCCCTGGATGATCGCGGTCACCAGGCAGGCGAGCCCCGCCACCAGGAGACCTGCGCCACCCCAGTCGACGGGGTCGTCCCGTCTCCGCCCGGCACCCGAGCCGGGGAGCCGGAGCACGGGGACAAGAGCCAGTGCGATCACCGGCACGCTGAGCCAGAAGACCGCCCGCCAGCCCGCCGTCTGCACCAGCAGGCCACCGATCAGCGGACCGGCGGGCAGGGCGGCGCCGCCGATCGCGGCCCAGACGCCCACGAGTCTGCTCCTCGCGTTCTCGTCCGCGGCGTTCTCCACGAGCAGGGCGAGTGTGCCGGGGAGCATCAGCGCAGCTCCCACGCCCTGAACGGCCCGTGCGGCGATCAGCATGCCGACGGCCGGGGCCAGCGCACACAGCACCGAGGAAGTGCCGAACCCGACCAGGCCGAGCAGCACCACCCGCCGATGCCCGAGCCGATCTCCGATCCCGCCGGCCGCCAGCAGCAGTGCGGCAAGGGGCACCGAGTAGGCATCCACTACCCACGCCAGTCCGGATGCGCCGGCGTTCAGGTCGGAACCGATCTGCGGAAGCGCGACGTTCACTATCGTCACGTCGAGGAGCACGAGGAAGTAGCCGACGCAGAGCGCGAGCCTCAACGGCCACCTGGCGGAAGCGGGTGTCATGCCCACATCGTGGGGCGCAAACACTTCATCGTTCGTCGAAGCATTTCGCACGTACCATCGAGGCATGTTCTCTGTGCGTCAGGAATCTCAGGGCGAGCCGGACATCGCAGGCCTGGCATCCGCCTTCGCCGATCCGCGACGGGTTCGCGTGCTCATGGCCCTGGCCGACGAACGAGCGCTGCCCGCCGGGCGACTCGCCGAAGAGGCCGGCGTTGCGGCATCCACGGTCAGCAACCATCTGTCGGTTCTGCTCGAGCGCGGCCTCGTCGCCGTCGAGCAGCAGGGCCGTCATCGCTACTATCGCCTGGCCGATGCGGAGGTCGAGGGTGTGTTGGAGGCGCTCGCGAGGCTTGCGCCGCGCACCCCGATCACGTCGCTGCGCGAGCACACCCGCGTCGCGGCCCTGCGCGCGGCACGCACCTGCTATCACCATCTCGCGGGGCAGGCCGGTGTCGCCCTCTTCCGGCAGTTTCTCGATGCGGGATGGGTCACAGGGGGCGATGGCCTCCACCACCCGGGCACAAGCCGGGACCGACTCTCCGCCCCCGGGAGTGAAATCGACTACACGCTGACGCCAGAGGGTGCTGCCGCGCTCTCCGCGTGGGCGATCCCACCCCACACGCTCTCGACCACGCGCCCGCTGCGGTATTGCGTGGACTGGACCGAACAGGCCCACCACCTCGCCGGGCCCCTCGGCACCGCGATCACCGCCCGCCTCTTCGACCTGGGCTGGATCACGCGCGGCAACGCTCCGCGCAGCATCCGGATCACCGCGCAGGGCCGTGACGGGCTGAGCGCGTTGACTCCGCCCTTGCCTTCAGGTCGCGATTTCGGCCCTTCTGGCGGCCGCATAAGGGCCGAAATCGCGACCTGAACGTGGGGCGAAGGCCGGCAGCTGATGCCGCGGCGAAGGGCTCGAGCGCGCGGCGGCTAGCCGTTGACGGCGTCGCGCCACGCCAGCAGGCGCCGCACGCGATCCCAGTCGTAGTCGGGGGCGCTGATCTGCGTGGTGAACAGGCGTGCGCCGAGCGCACGGAACTCCTCGTATTCGGCGGAGGTCTGCGTGCGTTCGGGCTCGACCGAGATCGTGATCTGGGAGGTGTCGCGTCCCACGCGCTCGCACCATCCTTCGAGCACGTCGAGCTTGTGCTGCAACTCGTCGGCGTCCGAGAAGCTGTGCCAGACATCGGCGTGCTCGGCGACGATGCGCAGTGTCTTGCGCTCACCGCCGCCGCCGATCAGCACCGGGATGTGCCGAGTGGGCGCCGGGTTGAGCAGCTCCCATCGGCGGCGGATGCGCGGCATCGCCTCCGCCAGGTCGTCGAGACGTGATCCGACCGAGCCGAACTCGTAGCCGTACTCCCGGTAGTCGCGGCGGGCCCAGCCCGACCCGATGCCGAACACCAGGCGGCCCTCGCCACCCTTCGCGCTGACGTGGTCGACCGTGCGGGCCATGTCGGCGAGCAGATCCGGGTTGCGATAGCTGTTGCAGGTGACGAGCGGACCGAACTGGATGCGCTCGGTCTGCTCCGCCCAGGCGCCGAGCATCGTCCAGCCCTCGAAGTGCAGACCGTCGCGGTCGCCGGAGAGCGGGTAGAAGTGGTCCCAGTTGAAGACGATGTCGACACCGAGGTCTTCGAGGCGCAGCACGGTGTCGCGAATGGTCGAGTACTCGGCGTGCTGGGGTGCGAGCTGCACGCCGATGCTCACCGGCTGGTCGACGTTGAAGGGCATGGTTCTCCTCGCTGATCGGTCGGGATGCTTCGACGCTAGCGCGAGTGCGCCATTCGCAGGGCCGCGGTCCGGGTCGCGTGCACGCTAGATGTGCAGCTCGCCCTCGGCGACGACGATCCCGTCGCCGTGCAGCGTCACCTCGTCGTCGCGCACGTCGACGGAGATGAGACTGGGCCGGCCGACGGCGTGGCCCTGGGCGATCACCACGGTTGCCGTGGGGGCGATCAGGCCGTCGCGCAGCAGCTTGACCGCGAGCGGCCCCGCCGCAGTTCCGGTCGCCGGGTCTTCGGCGATACCCATCGTCGGATTGAAGAACCGCACGTCGGCGTGCGCCTCGGGCTCGACGGGGTCGAGACTGAACACCGCGCAGCCCTCTGCGCCGATCGAGGCCAGCAGCCGCGACAACGACTCGGGATCGGGGCGCGCCGAGTCGACGTCGGAGCGTCGGCGCAGCGGAACGAGCAGGTGGCCGGCCCCGGTCGAGATCACCTCCGGCATCCTGTCGACCCGCACCGCGTCGTCCATGACGCCGAGCGCACGTGCCAGTGCCGATCCGTCGTCGAAGGTGGCGCGCCGTTCGGGCGGGGACTGGCGGATCGCCACGTGGGCACCGTTCCTGTCGACCTGCGACACGGTCACGGTGTAGGTCTCGTCGCCGATCGCCTGCGCGAACGACGAGCGTGTCGAGTCGAGGCGTCCGGACGCCGCCAGCCAGACGACGGCACCCAAGGCGTTGTGACCGGCGCCGAACACCTCGGCCCCGCTCGGCGTGAACGAACGCAGCCGCCAGTCCGCCCCGCTGCCGCCCAACACGAACGCCGTCTCGGAGTGGTTGAACTCGCGGGCGAGCGCCTGGAGCACGGCATCCGGCTGCCGTTCCGCACCGGTCACGACGACCACCGGGTTGCCGGCGAGCGGGCGGGGAGCGAACACGTCGACATAGGCGAAGCGCATGGCCACACGCTATGCCCGCTGTGCCCCGAACGAACCCGTGTGTCGCGCGATGTCGGTGCGATGGTCCGCGGCCGCGATCAGTGCGCGGCGCGGAACCCGGTCACCGACGGCGGCATCGGGATGCCGCCGCGCACGTCGGGTGCAACCGCCGCGGATGTGGGGCGCGCGCCGAAGCGCACGACGCCGGCCCAGGCATCCGAGGCGATGTCGTCGTCAGGGTCTTCCGACCAGCCGTCGGAGACCCGCAGCGACCATTCGTCCAACGGCATGGCGAGCACGAGGGTTGCGGCGAGCTCCTTCTTCGTCGGGCGTCGCACCTCGGCGACACGGCCGGGGAGCAACCGCTCGGTCAACACGTCGAGGGCCTCGAGCTTCTCGTCGCCATCGAGCCGGCGGAAGGCGCCGAACACGACGGCGCTGCGGTATGCGAGCGAGGACTCGAAGGCGGATCGTGCCACGATCACGCCATCCACTGCGGTGATCGAGACCGCTGCGGCGGCTCCGGCGACCAGGCGCATCCAGCGCGAGCCCGTGGATCCGTGCACGACGAGCTCGTCGCCCCAGCGTGCGACGGCGGTGGGCAGCAGGCCGGGCGCGCCCGTCTCGTCGACGTAGGCGACGTGACCCACGATCGTGGATGCCAGCAGCGCGTCGAGCGCGGAGCGGTCGCGCGACATGAGCTCGGGCATCCGTGTCGCATCGAGACGAGTCATGACGACAGTGTCGCAGGCGGACGCGGGTGGCGGCGTTCGGCGCGTCACGAAGCAATCATCGCCGGGCACTTCTGAGTCTCATCCCGCCACCGGCACCTCGAACACGCTCGGATCGAACGTGCCGACGCGGTCGCGGAACGACTGCGCCGTGCCCGGCCACAACAGCGTGAGCCGCCCGCTGCGCTCGTCGACGTACCAGTTGCGGCAGCCGCTCAGCCACACGGAATCCGCGGCGGCGTCGTCGATGGCCGCCACGTAGGCATCCTCGACCTCCTGCGGGACATCGAGCGGAAGGCCCTTCGCCGCCAGGTGGTCGAGCGCGCCGAGCACGTAGCGCAGCTGCGTCTCGATCATGTGCACGGCCGAGTTGTGGCCGAGGCTCGCGTTCGGTCCGTCGAGCACGAACAGGTTCGGAAAGCCGTGCACCAACGTCGACGCGTAGGCGCGCATGCCCGCGACCCAATGCTCGGAGAGACCGATGCCGTCTCTGCCCGACACGAGATCGGCGAACGGCGGTCTCGTCGCGTTGAAGCCGGTGGCGAAGACCAGCACGTCCAGGTCGTGCCGCTCTCCCGACGCCGCGACCGCCGTCATCCCCTCCACGTGATCCAGGGCGGACGCCTCCAGCGTCACGTTCGCCGACGCGATCGCCGGATAGAAGTCGTCGCTGAGCAGCACGCGCTTGCACCCGATCTCGTAGTCGGGGGCGAGGGATGCCCGCAGCCCGGCATCCGCCACCTGATCGCGCAGGTGCGCGGCAGCGCGCTCCCGCAGCGACGTGATCGCGACGGGTTCGCGCATCCGTGCCGGGAACCCCGCCTCGGCGTCCGCGAACAGCCGTTCGCGCAGTCGGTCGCGCGCGCCGGCATCGGCGAGCTCGGCACGTTCCCGAGCGGTGTACTCACGATCGCCGCGCGGCACCACGTAGGGCGCACTGCGCTGAAACACGGTCACCTGCTTCGATGCGCGCTGCAGGTGGGGCAGCAGTTGCACGGCGGATGCCCCGGTGCCGACGAGCCCGACGCGCTCGCCCGCCAGCTCGAGGCGATCGTCCCATGCCGCGGTGTGCAGCACGCGGCCCGGAAAGCCGCTCAGCCCTTCGATCGCGGGCAGCCGCGGCTCGCTCAGCCGGCCGACGGCGCTCACCAGTGCTGTGGCCCGATACGTGGCTCGGGTCGTCGTGACGACCCAGCGACGGTCGGCCTCGTTCCAGCGTGCGTCGACGACCGCTTCGCCGAAGCGCAGATGCGGCGCGAGACCCTCGTCGTGCGCGCACTCGCGCAGATAGGCCTGCAGCTCCAGGCCGCTGGGGTAGACGTGGGTCCAGTCGCCGCTGGTGCGGAACGAGAACGAGTACAGGTGAGAGGGGATGTCGCACGCCACCCCCGGGTACACGTTGTCGCGCCACGTTCCACCCACGTCGTCCGCGCGCTCCACGATGAGGAAAGACCCGTGGCGGCCCCGCGCAGCGGCACGGCGCTTCAGCAGGATGCCGAGCCCGAGCCCCGCGAAGCCGGCACCCACGATGAGCGTGTCGACCTCGATGGTGCCGTCGCTCACGGCACGACCCGTTCGTACGTCGTCGTGCGCTGTGCCAGAGGCCGCGCGACCTCATCGGCGATGCGTTGCATGTCGGCGACGGTCAGCACGCGTCCCTGCTCCGGTCCCGCCCAGGGGGCGAGCTCACCGTCGAGGAGCACGCCGCCCAGGTCGTCGACCCCGCCGGTCAGCACCAGACGGGTTCCACGCAGGCCGAGCTTCGTCCATGCGGCCTGCAGGTGGTCGATCGTGCCGGCGAGCATGAGGCGGGCCACGGCGTGCACAGCCCTCGTCTCGCGCAGGCTCGGTCCGGGACGCGCGCCCGGCACCTCGACGGGGGAGTCGTTCGGAACGAACGGCATGGCGATGAACTCGGTGAAGCCGCCGGTGCGCTGCTGCAGGGCGGCGAGCATCCTCAGGTGCGCAACCTGATCGGCCGGCGTCTCGAGGTGGCCGTAAACCATGGTGGCGGTCGAACGCAGGCCGGCCAGGTGCGCCGCCTCGATGGTCTCCAGCCAGGTCGCCACGGGCAGTTCGGTGCCGCCGGAGAGGATGCCCCGAATCCGGTCGTCGAGAATCCGCGCCCCGGTACCGGGCACGCTTCCTACTCCCGCCGAGCGCAGCTGTGCGAGATATTCCGCCAACGGCATGTTCGCTCGGGTGGCCCCGTCCCGCAGCTCGATCGGGCGATACGCGTGCACGTGCAGCGGATGGTGCGCGCGCACCGCCCGCACCAGGTCGAGGTACGCGGATGCCGGCATCCCGTCCCCGATGCGCCCCTGTATGCAGACTTCCGTGGCCCCGTCTTCCCACGCCTCGTCCGCCAGCGTCGTCACGATCTCCGCCGTCAGCGAGGGTGTGCCCTCCTCCTCCCGAGGCGGTGCCTCTCTGCTCCCGAGAGTGCGGGTCTCTCCCCGCGAGGGTGTGCCTTTCTCCTCCCGAGAGTGCGGATTCACGGCACCGATCGCGCGGAACAGCGACGAGTCGAGGTTGCGGTTGATGACGTAGGTGATCTCGTCGCCGACACGTTCGCGGCGCACGTCGTCGGCCAGTGCCGTGAGCGCCGCGAGTTCGGCACCGTCGGCGTCGAGCAGCGCGACGTAGTCGGCGTCATCGAGGCCCGCGGGGTCGCGGCGGGCCGCGTCGAGCACCGCGCCGAGGGGTGATCCTTCGTAATCGCGCCAGGTCTCGGCTGTTGCGCCAGACTTTCTGGCGCGATTGCCGAAAGCTGGCGCGGATGTGCCACCGGGGCGGGCCGGCTCGGCCTCCAGCCGCCACGGCCGGCCCGCCACGGGCGCGGCCTCGTCGGCCAGCCCGTCGGCATCCGCGAGCGCGAGCGTGTGCGGCAGCACGGCCGGATCGATCCAGGGCTCGCCGGCGCGCACGAAGTGCGGGTGGGCGGTCAGCCGCTCGCGCAGCCGAAAGCCGGCCAGAGCGGTGAGCCTGCCGAGCTCGTCGATCTGGGGCCACGGCCGCTCGGGGTTCACGTGGTCGGGGGTGAGCGGGCTGACGCCGCCCCAGTCGTCGATGCCCGCGCGGATCAAGAGAGCCAGTTCGTCGTGGTCGGTGAGGTTCGGCGGGGCCTGCACGCGGGCATCCCGGCCCAGAACCAATCGGGTCACGGCGACGGCCGCGGCATACTCGTCGGCCGCCAGGTCGGGGCGGTTCATCATGGCGGTCGCGTACTTCGCCCGGAAGTTCTGCACGATCACCTCCTGCACGTGTCCCCAGCGGGAGGATGCCTCGCGCAGCGCGAACATGGCATCCACGCGGTCGCGCACGGTCTCGCCGATGCCGAGCAGCACGCCGGTGGTGAAGGGGATCTGCGAGCGCCCGGCGTCGTCGATCACGCGCAGACGCACCGCGGGATCCTTGTCGGGCGACCCGTAGTGGGCCTGCCCCTTCTGAGCCCACAGACGCACCGACGTCGTTTCGAGCATCATGCCCATCGACGGGGCCACGGGCTTCAGCCGCTGCAGCTCCGCCCAGGTCATCACGCCCGGGTTGAGGTGGGGAAGCAGTCCGGTCTCCTCGAGCACCCTGACGGCCATGGCCCGCATGTACTCGATCGTCGAGTCGTACCCGTGCTCGGCAAGCCATTCCCCGGCGACGGGCCACCGGTTCTCCGGCCGGTCGCCGAGCGTGAAGAGCGCCTCCTTGCAGCCCATCGCGGCGCCCTGGCGCGCGATCTCCAGCACCTCCTCCTCGGAGAGGAACGGCGCGATGCCGGCCTTGGCGAGCTTGCCGGGCGTCTGCACGAAGATGCAGTAGTGGCAGCGGTCCTGGCAGAGGTGCGTCAGCGGAATGAAGACCTTGCGCGAGTAGGTGATGACCTCCGGCCTGCCCGCGGCCTCGAGTCCGGCGTCGCGCACTCGCCCGGCCAGTCCGAGCAGTTCGTCGAGGTCGTCTCCGCGCGCGAAGAGCAGCGCCTCGGCATCCTCCGGCATGGGCGGGATGCCCGCCTCGGCCGTCGCGCGCGCCTTCGCCAGTGCCCGCGCGAGCCGGGCACCCGATGGCCGTTCGGACTCGGGCATCGCCGACGTCGAACGCGGAGGAGCGGTGAGCGGAACTGGGGTGGCGGGCACGGGCATCCTCGGCGGTGGAGATCGAGCGGAAATGGTCGAGAGACCGAACAACGAGAATGCGGCCCACACCCGGGCCATACAGCGGATTCGCGCCCAGCCTAGCGGCGGCGCCCCGGCACCGCGGCCGGCTTCGCCGCCCGTGCCGTCGAGCCCCGTGAACTCGTCACGGCGCCGGGGCGCCTGTCGTCAGCGTCGGGTCAGCCGCAGCACGGGGATGACGCGACTCGTCTTGCTCTGATAGTCGAGGAACCCCGGGTTGCGGCCGGTGAACAGCTGCCAGGCCGCGTCGTGGTCGGCGCCCTTCAGGTCGGTGACGTGCACGGACACGTCGCCGTCGTCCGGCGTCTCGATGGTGACGTCGGGATGGGCGAGCAGGTTGTGATACCAGGCCGGGTGCTCTGGTGCTCCGGCCTTCGACCCTGCGACGAGCCACTCACCGTCGCCGGTCTTGACCGCGGCCACGGGGCTCACCCGCTCCTCGCCGCTCTTGGCGCCGATGTGGTGCAGCAGCACGAGGCCGCGGCCGAAGTGCTCGACGGTGCCGCCGTTCGCCCTGAACTCGTCGATGATCGGCTGGTTGTAGCCCGCGTGGTCCGCCATGGTGTCCTCCCTGGAGTCGAGGCCGATCCTAGGCAGCGGTCCCCGGGCGGTGGGGCGAGACCCGCGAATGCGAAGACGAGAGGTCACATGTCGGGCCTGCCCGATGTCAGTCGAGCGCGAGCGCCAGCGTGGCCTCCGCCATGCGCGACGTGGCGTCGACGTCCCGCATCCACAACGGGACGGCGCGGGCGCGCAGACCGGCATCGGCGAGCGACGCGACGGCATCCTCATCGGTCTCGTCGACGAGCCAGCCGTCGATCACGCCGCCCGCGGTTCGAGCGCCGTAGTGCACTCCGACCGCCTTCGCCGAGGTCTCGACGCCGATCGTGGAGAGGCAGGCATCCGCCATGCCGCGCACCGCCGCGCCGCCGATGATGGGCGAGACACCCACCACGCGCGCCGAGGTCTGACGCAGCGCGTCGCGCACGCCGGGCACGGCGAGGATCGTGCCGACCGACACCACCGGATTCGACGGCGGGAGCACGATGATGTCCGCACCGCGGATCGCCTCGATCACGCCGGGCGCCGCCGTCGCGTTCTCGAGCCCGACCTGCACGAACTCCGTCGCGGGAACGCCGGCACGGTACCGCACCCACCACTCCTCGAAATGGATGAGCGAGCCCGCTGGATGCTCGTCCACCGCCTCCGCCACCCGCACGTGCGTCTCCACGGGCGAGTCGCTCATCGGCAGCAGCGTGGCCCCCGGCCGCCACCGCCTGCACAAGAACTCCGTCACCTCGCTCAACGTCGCACCGCCGGACAGCAGGTCGGTGCGCACGATGTGCGTCGCCAGGTCGAGGTCGCCCAGCGTGAACCAGTCCCAGCCGCGTCCGTAGGCGGAGATCTCGGCGGACACACGGCGGCTCTCGTCATCGCGTCCCCAGCCCTGCTCCTCGCTGATGCCCCCGCCCAGCGTGTACATCACGGTGTCGAGGTCGGGGCAGATGCGCAACCCGTCGAGGGTCATGTCGTCGCCGGTGTTGACGACGACCGTCACGGCGACCCGTGAGCCGCCGGCGCCGTCGGGGTGGGCATCCTTCAGATGCGCGAGCAGCCCACGCGTGAAACGCGCGCCTCCGACGCCGCCGGCCAACACGGTCACACGCTGAAGCTCGCTCACCGCACTAGTCAAGCAGCCCGGCGCGGGTCTCATGCTCGTTGTGCTCGTCGTGCCCGCCAGGCTCGGGGTGGGCCGTCGCCATGTCGTCATTCTTTGAGACGACGTGGTCGCCTCGGCCGTGACATCGGGCCACAATCGACCCATGCCCTCGGTGCTCTACGTCACCCGCGCGGGAGTCGCGTGGTTCTCCCGCACACGTTTCTTCCGCGCCGTCGGGCCCGCCGTGATGCCTCCGCTCGAGCGCGGCATGGCCTTCGTCAGTCGCGGGCGCGTGCAGCTGAGCGGCCTGCTCGTGCCCTCCCTCGTGCTGCGCACGATCGGCGCGAAGACCGGAATCGAGCGCGAGACAGCCCTGATGTACTGCCCTGAGCCGCACGGCGTCATGCTCGTGACGGGCAGCAACTTCGCCCGAGACGCGCACCCTGCCTGGACGGCGAACCTCATGGCGCATCCGGATGCCGTCGCCCTCGTTCGCGGCAGACCCGTCGCGGTGCGCTCGCAGCTCATCGGCGATGACGAGCGCGAGGCGGTGTGGGCATACATCCAGCGCCAGTGGCCCGGTTATCGCGGTTACGAGCGTGCGAGCGGACGCGTGCTCCGTATCTTCCGCCTCACCCCGATCGAACCCCGTCCAGCGGGTTGAGCAGTTCGCCGAAGGAGCGCATCGCCTCCGAGGGTTGAGGAGCGCGCCTCGAAACCCCCGCCGATTACGATCGGTGAATGCCCTCGCCCTTCGTCGTTCGCCGTCCGACTCCCGATGACGTCGCGGGCATCGCCCGCGTTCACGTGCTGGCGTGGCAGCAGACGTACCGCGGACTCATGTCCGACGAGGTTCTCGACGACCCCGGGTTCGTGTCCCGCCGTGAGCGCATGTGGACGGCACTGGTGACGGATCCGCGCTACGCGGACACGCACGTCGCCATCGCAGAGCGCGAAGGCGAGATCGTCGGCTTCGCGTCGGCAGGCCCCGCTGAGGCCGCGTATCCCGACCCGCCGCTTCAGCTCTTCACGATCTACCTGCTGCGCGACGAGCACGGTTCGGGAGCGGGGGATGCCCTGATCGAGTCCGTGCTCGGTGCCGAGCCTGCTTCGCTGTGGGTCGCAGACCCCAACCCCCGTGCGCAGGCTTTCTACCGCAAGCACGGTTTCGTCCCCGAGCACGCCGAAGAGCGCGACAGCGGCGTGCGCGAGCTCCGCATGGTGCGCGAAGGCGCCGCTCCTTCCGCCGGCTGAGGAGCGCCTTCGCCTACTTCAGCAGCCGCGACAGGACGCGGTCGGCAAGCGGCTTGCCTCCGGTCTGGCAGGTCGGGCAGTACTGGAAGGTCGAGTCCGCATAGATCACCTGCCTGATCGTGTCGCCGCAGCGCGGACACGGCTCGCCGAAGCGCCCGTGCACATTGAGGTTCGACTTCTTCTCCGCCTTGAGCTCGGAGGCCTTCAGGCCGTCTGCGCGTTCGAGGGCCTCGCGGAGCATCCTCTGCATCGCCTCGTAGAGGGTGTGCACATCACCCGGTGGCATGTCGGCGGGCTTGAACGGCGACATCTTCGCCGCCCACAGAATCTCGTCGGAGTACGCGTTGCCGATGCCTGCGATGCGCGACTGGCTGCGCAGCACACCCTTGAGCTGCGACCGCCCTGCGGCCGCGAGGATGCCCGCCAGCACCTGCTCGGTGAATTCCGGCGCGAGCGGATCGGGGCCGAGGTTCGCGATGCCCGGCACATCGTCGGGGTTGCGCACCAGCCAGATCGCGAGGCTCTTCTTGGTGCCCGCCTCGGTGATGTCCAGACCGGAGCCGTCGTCGAGCACGAGCCGGGCAGCGAGCGGACCTGTGCTGCGACCCCGAGGTCGTGCGCTCGGGATGGGCGCGGCGTCGCGCCGGCGGATCCATCCGGCGCGCGCCAGATGGATGATCAGGTGCAGCTCGCCGTCTGCGCGTCGCCCCGCACCTCCGCGCTCGTCGCTCACCGCGCTCGCAGAGGAGGCAACGAGCGTGGCATCGAGGAACTTGCCGTGCCGTCCGACGCTCGCCACGAGCATCCCGTGCAGCGCCGACACCGGCGGGTCGAACGTCTTGAGCGCCGCGAACGCGGTGACGTCGAGTCTGTCGACGACGTGGCCTCGCAGTCGACCGTCGAGGTCGGCCGCCAGGGCATGCACTTCGGGTAACTCGGGCACCCGTACAGTCTGCCTGCTGGCTCCGACGATGCACAGAGCCGACGATGCACAGGGCCGACGATGCACAGGGGCCGCAGGCGACGATGCCAGGTTCACCTCGAGTCGTTCGGGCTCGGTGCGCCGAGCAGCTCCGCCATGGCCAGCGCGTCATAGGGCGCCCTGCCGTCCGAGTCGTTGTCGAAGTAGACGTAGAGGTCACGGTGCGTGCGGCCGGCATCGGCCTGGTCGCGGCATCGCCGCGCCCACGTGCGCAGCCTGCGTCGGTCGTAGCCTCCTGCGTAGAGCTTCTCGGGCCCGTGGAGCCGCGCGTAGACGAAGTCCGCGGTCTGCTCGTCGAACACGGGAAAGGTGCCGGCCGAGTCGGCGAGCACCAACGCGACGCCGTGGCTGCGCACGATCTTCGCCACATCGGCATCGCCGAAACTGGGATGCCGCGGCTCGATCGCGTGCAGAACGCGTCGGTCGTTCCGCACCCGCGGAACGTACGGATGCCGCACCTTGGAATCGTGTCCCCTCGCGATGTGCGCGGCCTCGCGGGCCGTGGCCGGCAGGGATGCGCAGAATCGCTCGAGCGTGTCGGCATCGAACTCCAGGCTCTCCGGCAGCTGCCACAGCACCGGCCCCAGCTTGTCGCCGAGCAGCAGCACACCGGAGGCGAAGAAGTTCGCCATGGCCTGGTCCGTGTCGCGCAGCCGCAGCATGTGGGTCAGATAGCGTCCGCCTTTGAGTGCGAAGACGAACTCGTCGGAAGTCGCGTCGTGCCATCGCCGATACGAGTCGGGACGCTGCAACGCGTAGAACGAGCCGTTCAGCTCGATCGAGTTCACCCTGGCGGCCAGATAGTCGAGCTCGTCGCGCTGTCGCAGGCCCTTCGGATAGAAGTCGCCGCGCCACGACGCGTACTGCCAGCCGGAGGTGCCGACGAACGCGGTCATCGATCCAGTGTGCGCGTCCTGCCGCGGCAGCACGCCGCGCGAGACAATGAGGCATGGCCCGCGCTCTCCTCATCATCGACGTGCAGAACGACTTCACCGAGGGCGGCGCGCTCGGTGTCGACGGCGGGGCGGCCGTGGCCGCAGGCGTGACGCGCATGCTGCGCGAGCATCCCGAACGCTACGACCTCGTCGTCGCCTCGCGCGACTGGCACAACGGCACGGACGACAACGGCGGCCATTTCGCCGCCGACGGGTCGGCGCCCGACTTCGTCACGACCTGGCCCGTGCACTGCGTGGCGGGAACGCCCGGCGCCGACTATCACGGGTCACTCGATGTCGACGCGGTCGACGTGCACATCCGAAAGGGGCAGGGCGTTCCCGCGTACTCCGCCTTTCAGGGAACCGCCGACGACGGCCGGTCTCTGAGCGAGGTGCTGGATGCCGCTGCTATCGACGATGTCGACGTCGTCGGCATCGCGACGGACTACTGCGTGCGGGCATCCGCGCTGGATGCCATCGCCGACGGAAAAAGGGTGCGCGTACTGCTCGATCTGGTCGTCGGCGTCGCATCGGAGTCGAGCGCGAAAGCACTCGGGGAACTCAGCGCAGCGGGCGCCGAACTGGTGAGCGGACCTCTACGGGCCGACTAGCCCGCAGCGAGCTCGACGAACGAGAGGACTAGTGGTGGGCGGCCTCGACCGAGTGGTGCTCGACGTCGACGATCGCCGAACGGTCGGGGTGCGCCTTGCGCGTCTGGGCATCCTTGGCCGCATCGAACAGTGCCCAGAAGCAGAACAGCCCCATGATCACCGCACCGGCGGCGAAGACGATGTACTCCACGGAATGTTCCCTTTCGTCGTACCCGTGCACCACTCTATCGAACGCCGGGAGCCGCGGAGCGCGCCGGCGCGG
Source organism: Humibacter ginsenosidimutans (assembly GCF_007859675.1). GTDB lineage: Bacteria > Actinomycetota > Actinomycetes > Actinomycetales > Microbacteriaceae > Humibacter > Humibacter ginsenosidimutans. The sequence goes on along the minus strand of NZ_CP042305.1, from coordinate 1,547,110 downwards.
TCTCGCGCTACGAGAAGCTGCCGCCGTAGGAGGTGACGAGTGAGCCGATCGAGTTCGCGACCATCGCCACCTTGACGCCGATGAGCACCATCTCGATCACGAACACGGCGATGAGGCCCCAGATCGGCCAGAGGCCGTGGGCACCGCCGCGCCGGTTCACGACGACGGCACGGCCGATCACGTAGACGATGCCGCCGAGGAAGGTCCATGCCCAGTGGAAGGGTCGCACGAAGCCGCGGCGCTGCAGTTCCCGGTGATCGAAGTAGGCGAAGAGCACCGACAGGCCGTATGCGACGAGCCCGAGCAGGTCGATCAGAAGGATCATGATGAAGTACTGGCTCATGGCCGACGTGATGGCCGGCGCTGCACCCGAGTAGTCCTCGGAGCTCGAGCCGAGTTCGAACACGGTGCGCAGATAACTCGTGAAGTCGACGAACATGAACGCGATGATGACCACGAGCGGCAGCGCGACCACGAGCCACACGGACCAGGTGTTCGAGGATGTCCCCGGTGCGACGCGCGGAAAGACCGCACCTCCCACGGGCATCTGCTGCACGTAGCCGGGCTGCTGGTACGCAGGCTGGTAGCCGGGCTGCTGGTATGCGGGCTGGTACACGTTCTGCTGCGCGGGCGCCCCCGTCGGAGCGGCGGTCGGCGGCACCGCTGGGCGGGAATGCTCGGTCCACCGCACGCCGTCCCACCAACGCTGTCCACCCGGGTTCGCCGGATCGGGGTCCGGGTACCAGGCAGGCGGGGTCGAGGGCTGCTGGGGGTCGGTCATCCTTGCTCGCTCCAATTCTCGCCGGCTCACGTCGCCGCAGCCGGGTTCGGGGGACGCGGCGAGCGTAGCGCACGCGGCTATGGCAGGGCATCCGCGGAGGGGGCTGCGAACAGCCCGGCCGCCCGCCCGCGCACCTACGATGGGTCGATGGCCGAGGCGAGACAGCAGCCGACGGGCGGGCAGGGACCGCAGACGACGCGTACCGACATCTGGGTGTGGTCGGTGCGGTTCTTCAAGACGCGTTCACTGGCCACCGCCGCCTGCAAGGCCGGCCACGTGAAGGTGAACGGCGAGCGCGCGAAGCCCGCTCAGGTGGTGCGCATCGGCGATGAGGTGCGGGTCATGACCGACCGTGAGCACATCGTCGAGGTGCGGGGCATCCTCACGAAGCGGGTCGGGGCGCCGATCGCACAGGCCGCCTACGTGGACCGCACTCCCGCGCTGCCGCCTCGCGTCGAGCAGCCGGCGGCCGTCGTGCGCGAACGCGGAATGGGCAGGCCCACCAAACGCGACCGGCGCGAGCTGGAGCGGCTGCGCGGCCGCGGCTGACGCACCACCGCGACAGGCCCGTCGCGTCGCGCGTCGGCGGAGCGCATCACGACGACGCCGGCAGCGGAGCCGCCACGAAGAAGTGCCAGCCGAGCCACCACCAGAACACGAGGATCGTGATGCGGATGGCCCTGGATGCCATCACCCGGTCGAGCAGCGTGCCGAACGGCGCCACGCGGTCGGGTGCCCGCTTGCCGTACCACGCCAGCACGAGGCCGAAGACGCCGACGGCCACGAACCCCAGGATCGTGACGATGCGACTCATTGCCGTCTCCCTCGTTTGAGCAGCGCAGCCCCGGCGAGCAGCCAGAGTGCGGCGCAGGCGGCTCGTCCGAACGGGTTCGCCACGATCGGGTCGATCAGGTCGGACAGCGGTGGATGCTCGAACTCGGCCGTCGCCGACGGCATGGCGAGGAAGAACGACGCCAGCTCCCACAGGCACAGGAAGAGCCCGGCGGCAGCCCACAGCATGGCCGAACGGCGCACCGGCCGCGAGAGGGCGCCGCGCTCGCGGGCCGCCGACGTCGTCGAGTCCGCGGCGGGACGCGACGGCGTCGCGTCGGTCAGGTTCTCGATTCCGTCGTTGCGCCACCCGACGATGAGGGCCGTGGCGCCCACGACGCTCACGATCACCAGGTCCACCACGTCGAACTGCGGAACGAGGGCGATGAAGGCCACGGCGATCGCACCGAGCGCCAGCTGTGCCGCGAGGTGGAGCCGGGGGACCGGGTAGCGGTCGAGCGCGGCCAGCCAGCCGGCGGCGTCCGCCGTCAGTGCCGCAGCGGCCGCGAGGAAGAACACGCCGTCGACGGGCGCCCCGCGAAAGATCTGGAACGAGCCGCAGAGCACGAGGATGCCGATCCACCACCAGTCGAGGCGCATCCGCGCTGCGAAACGCGAGCGTCGCGCGGAGGAGCCCGGTTCGGCGGCGCGTCGGAACGTGTCGCCTGACCCGTGTGCCTGGGGCGTCGAGTCTCCGGCCACGGTCAGCCTTCGAGCGGGCCCAGCCAGGCGGTCGCGACCGTCGAGTGCGCCGACTCGTCGTCGGAGGGATGGAACATGCCGGCGAGCACATCTCGGTAGAGCCTGCCGAGCTCGCTGGAGGCGAAGTAACTGCTGCCGCCGGAGACCCGGACGGCCTTGTCGACCACGTCGCGAGCCGTCTCGGTGGCGCGCACCTTCATGCCGACCAGCTTCGCGAACCACTGCGAACCGTGATCTGCGACGGCGTCGACGTCGCCGGTGATCGCGTCGAGCTGCGGATACAGCGCATCCTGCTCGATCGCCGCTGACGCGATGCGCCAACGGATGTCCGGGTCCTGCGCGTACGGCCTGCCGTCGTTCTTCATCGAGGTGCGGCGCTTCACCGCGGCGACCGCGAGCTCGAGCGCGCGCGCGCCGATGCCGGTGTACACCGAGGCCAGGAGCAGCTCGAAGTTCGAGAAGATCGCGAACGTCAGAAGATCCGCGTTGGGTCCGGGGTCGAGGCGGCGGATGATCCGGTCGGCCGGCGCGTGCGCGCCGTCCAGCTTCGTGGAGTTCGACTGGCTGGCGCGCATGCCGAGCGTGTCCCAGTCGTCGGCGATCTCGAAGCCGCCCGCCGCGCGGTCGATGAACCCGAAGACGATCTTCGGGGCATCCTCGCTGGTCGAGTCCAGGCCCATCGTGCCGAGCCTGGTCCACGCGGGGGAGAGCGACGTGAAGATCTTGGTGCCGTGAAACGTGTAGCCGCCGGCTCCGTCGGGGCGTGCGTCGGTGCGCGACCCGAACAGCACGAGGTCGTTGCCACCCTCGCTGATGCCGAAGCCGAACACCTCGCCAGCTCCGGCCTCGCGCTGCAGCCACTCCAGCGAGGCGTCGCCGCGGTCGCGCATGACCTTCGCGACTCCCGTCCACACCAGGTGCATGTTGACGGCGAGCGCCGTGGCGGGCGCGGCGGATGCCAATCGCACCTGTTCGCGCGCCACGTCGCGCAGCGAGAGCCCGAGCCCGCCGAACTCCTCGGGCACGAGTGCTCGCAGGTACCCGGCATCGCTCAGCTCGGCGAGGTCGTCGGTGAAGAAGGCGTTCTCACGGTCGTACCCGGCAGCACGGGAGCGGATGCGCTCCAGAAGCTCGTCGGACAGCACGCGCACAGCAGACTCGGCCACGATTCTCACGTTACGCCCACCTCCCGGCCTCGCCGACGTTCGAGCATCGTGTCAGACGTGCGTGTGGTCCCGTGGGTTGGGGAGCACGCCGAAGGCGCGCGTCGTCCCGAGCGTTGAGGAGCACGCCCAGGGCGCGCGTCTCGAAACCCGCCAGCCTGCCCGCAGCCCTGGTTTCGAGACACACGCGGCTTGCCGCGTGCTCCTCAACCAGCGGAACCGCCGTCCGCCCCGTGCCGCCCGGCTATCCTGGCCCCCATGCAACAGCGCATCCTCGGTCGCACAGGCCGCTCCGTGTCCGTCGTCGGCCTGGGAACGTGGCAGTTGGGTGCCGACTGGGGCAACGTGAGCGAGAGCGACGCGCTCGCCGTGCTCGAGGCATCCGCCGACGCGGGCGTCACCTTCTTCGACACCGCCGACGTCTACGGCGACGGCCGCAGCGAGACGATCATCGGTCGGTTTCGCGCCCTGCGACCGGATGCCGGCATCACCGTCGCCACCAAGATGGGGCGCCGCGTCGACCAGGTGCCCGAGAACTACACGCTCGACAACTTTCGAGGGTGGGTCGACCGTTCGCGTGCCAACCTGCGCATGGACACGCTCGACCTCGTGCAGCTGCACTGCCCGCCGACGCCGGTGTACTCGAGCGACGCCGTGTTCGACGCGCTCGACACGCTCGTCGAGGAGGGTGCGATCGCGAACTACGGTGTCAGCGTCGAGACCGTCGAGGAGGCGCTCACCGCCATCGCCCGGCCGCAAATGGCGTCGGTGCAGCTCATCCTCAACGCCTTCCGGCTCAAGCCGCTCGAGCGCGTGCTGCCCGCCGCGCAGGATGCCGGCGTCGGCATCATCGCCCGCGTCCCGCTGGCCAGCGGCCTGCTCTCCGGTCGCTACACGCAGGAGACCACGTTCGCGCCGCAGGACCACCGCACGTTCAACCGCCACGGTGAGGCGTTCGACGTGGGGGAGACGTTCTCGGGTGTGGACTTCGCCACCGGGGTCGAGGCGGCGCGCAGATTCGCGGATGCCGTCGCATCCGCCCGCGACAGCCTCGGCATCGAGTGCGCCGACAGGCTCACCCCGGCGAAGGCCGCGATCGCCTGGGTCTCGCAGCAGCCCGGCGTGAGCACCGTCATCCCCGGCGCCCGCAACGTCGACCAGGCGCGCTCCAACGCGGCGGCCGGCTCGGTGCCGCCGCTCGGCGAGGACTTCGACAGCGCCGTGCGCGATATCTACGACGAGTACATCCGCGGCAGCGTTCACGACCGCTGGTGACGCGACATCCGGCACGCCGTGCAGGATATGCGGGTCGCCGACCACATATCCGGCACCGCGGGTCGCATGTCCTGCACCATCGACCCCGAACCGATCCCGACAGAAGGAACACGACCCCATGACCAAGCTGATGATCGTCGTCGCCAGCGTTCGCGAAGGCCGCATCGGCCTTCCCATCGCCGACTGGGTGCGCGACACCGTCGAACGTGACGGGCGTTTCGAGCTCGACTGGGCCGACCTCAAGGAGATCGGCCTTCCTCTCATGTCGGAGCCGAACCACCCGCGTCTGCGCCAGTACACGCAGCCGTCGACGATCGCCTGGAGTGAGCGGGTGGATGCCGCCGACGCCTTCATCTTCGTGCAGCCGGAATACAACTACAGCTATCCGCCCTCGCTGAAGAACGCGCTCGATCACCTCTCGCAGGAGTGGTGGCGCAAGCCGCTCGGCACGGTCAGCTATGGCGGAATCTCCGGCGGCACGCGGAGTGTGACGGCGCTGCGTGTGCCCGAGACGGCGCTCGGGCTCGTGCCGACGACGGCCAACGTCGAGATTCCCTGGGCGGCGAAGCAGATCGATGACGACGGCCTCTTCGAGGCGAACGAGCACCAGGAACGGATGCTCGCGACTCAGCTCGACGAGCTCCTCGCGCTCGCAGGCGCGCTGGCCCCGTTGCGCGCGAACCGGCGCTGACCTCCGCTGGCACGTCGACATGACGGTCCGAGCTCTCGCGCCGTCAGCATGCCGATCCGGCATGTTTCAGGCCTGACGTCATGTTGACGCCGGTCGGTGCCGGTCTCAACTGGGCTGCGTGGGCACCGGCTCGGTGTCGGGCATCGGGCTGATCTCGCGCCCGCGCAGATCGGGATGCCAGCGCCTGCCGAGCAGAGGGACGAGGGCGCCGACGAGGGCGAACGCCCCCGCCACCCAGAACGCTCCGGTCGGACCGTGCTGATCGATGAGGAATCCGGCGATCGCACTGCCGAGGGCCGCTCCGATCAGCTGGCCGGTGCCGACCCAGCCGAACGCCTCCGCCGTGTCGGAGAACTTCACGCTCGTCGACACGATCGTCGAGGTCACCGCCAGGGCGGGGGCGATCCCGAGCCCGCTGACGACGAGCATCGCGGTCAGCCACCAGACGTTGCTCACCCAGATCGACGCGAGAGCGATGCCGGCGAACACCACGAGCATGCGCGTTCCGAGCGCCCACGGGCCGATCGGGCGGGAGCCGAACGCGAATCCGCCGACGAGCGAGGCCAGCGACCAGATGCCGAGCACGATGCCGGCTTCCGGCCCGTGCCCTGCGAAGTTCGCGACGGTGCCGGCCTCGATCGCCGCGCACGCCCCGACGAGCAGGAAGCCCACCATCGTCGCCAGCAGCACCGTCGGCCTCTTCAGCGTTGCGCCGATGCGACGCTTGCTCGGCGGGATGCGCACCCGTCCGAGCTCGGGAAGCAGGATGAACCAGGCGCCGCCGCCGAGCATGATGGCGGCGCAGAAGAGAAGTCCGATCGTGGTCGAGATCTGCGTGGCGACGAAGGTGATGACCACAGGGCCGGCGATCCAGATGAGCTCCTGGGCCGAGGCATCCAGCGAGTACAGCGGGGCGAGCAGCCGCGAGTTCACGAGCTTGGGGTAGATGGTGCGCACGGCGGGAACGACCGGTGGTGTGGCGAGCCCAGCGACGGCCGCCACCGCGATGGTCACGGGGATGGGCATCACGACGAGCGCGACGAGCACGATTCCCGCCGAGCACACGAGCGTCGTGATCGCGAGCACGATGCGCATGCCGACCCGCCCCATCAGCCGGCTGGTCAGCGGGCCGGCGATGGCCTGGCCGATGGATGCTCCGGCCAGCACGAGACCGGCGGCGCCGTAGGTGTGGTGCACGCGTTCGATGTGCGTGAGCAGCGCGAGCGAGAGCATGCCGTTCGGGAAGCGCGCCAGCAGCTGCGCGGCGATGATCCGTGCCACTCCCGGCGTTCTCATCAGGTCTGTGTAAGCGCTCACTAACGATCGATTCTATGGCGCGACCAGGGGTTCCCCGTGCCACGGGCAGGGTGTGCAAATGTGGAAAACTCCGGCGAAGGTTTCCACAGTCTGTGGACGACACGCCCACAACATCTGGGGTTGGCCGCTCGCGGGGACCCCGCTATATAGTGGTCACACGCCGGTTCCGTTGGGGGCCTCCCAGAGCCGGCAGGCAGCGGTTTCCGCCGTCCGATCCGGCAGTTGATCGGGCGAAACGGATGTCGGTGGCCTGCCGCACGATGAGGGACGACGACGCACGGCGCCACCGGTTCGGGATGCGAACCCCGAGCCGGTGTACAGGGGGGAGACGGGGCATCCGGTTCGTGCACGCAAACGAACCAGAACGCTTCGGCGACCCCACGCAACGTGGGGCGGTGGATGCCGCCCACCGGCAGGCATCCGATGAGCAGTAGAGGAAGAGGCGAAGTGACAATCACGGTCGTGAAGCGCAACGGTGAGCGGGAGCCGTACGACGCGAACAAGATCAATCTGGCGATCGAGAAGGCGTCGGAGGGTCTCGACGAGAACATCACCTGGGTGACCCAGATCGCGAGCGAGCTCGAGCTGACGCTGTTCGACGGAATCACCACGCAGCAGCTCGACGAGGCGGTGATCCAGGTGGCGTTGCAGAACGTCAAGGACGACCCGGCGTTCGACACGGTCGCCGCCAGGCTGCTGCTCAAGACCATCTACAAGCGCGTCCTCGGCGACTACGAGGACGACGAGGAGCTCAAGCGGCTGCACCGCGAGGGCTTCGTGCCGTACATCGAGCGCGGCGTCGCCGAAGATCTGCTCGACCCCCGCTTCACCGACCTCTTCGACCTGAACCGCCTCGCGGGGGTGCTCGAGCCGAGCAATGACGGCCTGCTCAAGTACATCGGCCTCGTCACGTTGAACAACCGCTACGGCATCAAGGCGCGCAACGGCGACCCGCTGGAGGTGCCGCAGTACTTCTGGATGCGCATCGCCATGGGCCTCTCGCTCAATGAGGCCGATCCCACGGGGATCGCCATCGAGTTCTACGAGACGATGTCGCGTCTCGACTACCTCGCCGCCGGCTCCACGCTGGTCAACGCGGGCACGAAGACGCCGCAGCTCTCCAACTGTTTCGTCATGGAGATGCACGACGACATCGAGCACATCGCCAAGAGCGTGCGCGACGTGATGTGGATCACCAAGGGCACAGGCGGCATCGGGCTCTCGGTCACCAAGCTGCGCTCGCAGGGGTCGCCGATCCGCTCCAACAACACCGTGTCGACCGGGCCGATCCCGTTCATGCACACCATCGACTCGGTGCTGCGCGCGGTCAGCCGCGGCGGCAAGAAGTTCGGCGCCCTTGCGTTCTACATGGAGAACTGGCACCTCGACTTCCCCGACTTCCTCGATCTGCGACAGAACTCCGGCGACCCCTACCGCCGCACGCGCACGGCCAACACCGCGGTGTGGATCAGCGACGAGTTCATGAAGCGCGTGCAGAACGACGAGCCGTGGTACCTCTTCGACCCGCTCGAGGTCGCCGACCTCAACGAGCTGTACGGCAAGGCGTTCTCCGAGCGCTACGCGTTCTACGCCGCCGAGGCCGAGGCCGGCCGGCTGCGCATGTTCAAGAGGATGCCCGCCAGGCAGCAGTTCAAGGACATTCTGATGAGCCTGCAGACGACGGCTCACCCGTGGCTCACCTGGAAGGACACCATCAACAACCGTGCCCTGAACAACAACACGGGCACGATCCACCTCTCCAACCTGTGCACGGAGATCTGCCTGCCGCAGGACATCGACAACATCGCGGTCTGCAACCTGGCCTCGATCAACCTCTCCCGTCACCTGCAGGACGACGGCACGTTCAACTGGGCGACCATCGAGCGCAGCGCGCGTCTGGCCGTTCGCCAGCTCGACAACCTGATCGACATCACCATGTCGTCGGTGCCGGAAGCGGACAACGCCAACATCAACAACCGCGCGGTGGGACTCGGCATCATGGGCTTCACGGACGTCGTCGAGCGGCTCGGTCTCAGCTACGAGTCCGAAGAGGCGTACGACCTCATCGACGAGGTGGCGGAGCGCATTTCGTACTACGCCATCGAGGAGTCCGTCGACCTGGCGGCCGAGCGCGGTGCGTACCCGAACTTCGCAGGCTCCCGCTGGTCGCAGGGGCTCGTGCCGTTCGACACCCTGGCCCTCACCGAGCAGGACCGTGGCGTCGAGATCAAGGTGAACCGCACGACCCGTCTCGACTGGGACGTCCTGCGCGAGCGCGTGAAGGGCGGGATGCGCAACGCGACGCTGATGGCGGTCGCGCCGACGGCATCCATCGGTCTCGTCGCGGGCACCACGCCGGGCTTCGACCCGCAGTTCTCGCAGATCTTCAGCCGCTCCACCTCGAACGGCAAGTTCCTCGAGGTGAACCGCAACCTGGTGAACGCGTTGCAGCAGCACGGCCTCTGGGAGAAGGTGCGCGAGCAGGTGCTGCGCAGCCAGGGTGACATCCAGGGCATCGCCGACATTCCCGACGACATCAAGAAGGTGTACAAGACGAGCTTCCAGCTCTCGCCCTACGCGTTCCTCGAGGTCGCGGCGCGTGCGCAGAAGTGGATCGACCAGGCCATCAGCCGCAACATCTACCTCGAGTCGCGCGATGTGGGCGACATGGTCGACATCTACTCGGCGGCGTGGGAGCGCGGCGTCAAGACCACCTATTACCTGCACATGAAGCCGCGCCACCAGGCCGAGCAGACCACGGTGCGCGTGAACAAGGCCGAGGAGATCGGCGGGGCCCGCAAGGGCTTCGGCGCGGTGCCCGCGGGCGTCGGCGCGGGGTCGGCGGATGCCGCCGGCCAGGCAACAGCGCCGGCTCCCGCCCGTCGCGGGTTCGGCTTCGGAGGCGTGGCCGGGGGTGAGACCAAGTGAACGAAGGAACGCAGAACGACCTGCAGCTCGTCGGCGATTACTTTGTGCCGGAAGACCCCATGGAGGCCTTCCAGTGCGAGTCCTGCCAGTAGCCGCGGACTGACCGTAACCGACCACATCAGACGAAGAACCGAATCGAGAGAAGAAATGGGAATCCTGGGAACCGGCATCGAAGAGGGCCTGCTGCTGAAGCCGGTGAAGTATCAGTGGGCGATGGACCTGTACGACCAGGCCGTGGCCAACACCTGGTTCCCGAACGAGATCCAGCTCGGCGAAGACCTCGCGGACTTCAAGAAGATGACGGATGAGGAGCGCCATGCGGTGACGTTCCTGGTCAGCTACTTCAACCCGAACGAGCTGCTCGTGAACAAGGCGCTCGCGTTCGGTGTCTATCCCTACCTCAACGCCGCCGAAGCGCACCTCTACCTCGCGAAGCAGATGTGGGAGGAGGCGAACCACTCGATGTCGTTCGAGTACGTGCTCGAGACCTTCCCGATCGACCGCGAGCAGGCCTACGCCTCGCACGTGGACGTTCCCTCGATGGCGCGCAAGGAGGAGTTCGAGGTCAGGTACATCCGGCGCATGCTCGAGCAGAAGCTCGACATCACCACCACAGAGGGCAAGCAGGACTTCATCCGCAACCTCGTGGCGTACAACATCATCCTCGAGGGCATCTGGTTCTACTCGGGCTTCATGGTGGCGCTGTCGTTCCGCCAGCGGAACCTGCTGCGCAACTTCGGGTCGCTCATCGACTGGATCGTGCGCGACGAGTCGCTTCACCTGAAGTTCGGCATGAACCTCATCCTCACGGTGCTGGAGGAGAACCCCGACCTGCAGACGCCGGAGTTCGCCGCCGAGATCAAGCAGATGATCTTGGACGCCGTCGAGATGGAGGAGCAGTACAACAACGACCTGCTGCCCGGTGGCATCCTCGGCCTCAACGCGAACTACATCAACCAGTACGTCAAGTACCTGGCCGACCGACGGCTCGAGGAGCTCGGCTTCGGCGCCGAGTACAACGTGACGAACCCGGCGAAGTGGATGGCCGCTGCCAACGACACGCTCGAGCTCGTGAACTTCTTCGAGTCGATCAACACGTCGTACGAGTCGAACGCGAAGGCCTCGAGCTAGGGTGTGCGGCAAATCGGAACTTCGTCGCGACACGCGGTGCGTCGCGGTGCACCGGCGGCGTGTCGCGACGAAGCTCCGATTTCCGGCACGGCGACTCACTGAGCGGTTCGCACCCACAGCCGCGAGTCCTCAGACCCCGTTTCGGCGAGGACGAGCCGCCCGTGGAAGTCGTTCAGCACGGCCGTCTCGGCCTTGCCCGGCAGCGTGATCTCGTGCCAGTCGGTGCAGCCCTGATCGATCGCGAACGCGTGTGCGACGCGGTCGACGTCGACGACGGCCCAGGCCCTGTCGGCGGCGGCGACCACCTGCGTCGCCTCGACCAGGCCTTCGCCCGGGCCCTCTGACGCGGCGATCACCCGCCCACCGTTGTCGAGGCTCCAGCACAGCGCATGCTGAGTCGCGGCCAGCGTGCTGCCGATCACGACACATGCCGTGGCGGTGCATGCCGCACGGCTCGCCACGGCGCTCTCGGCGGCGGGCAGGGCGATCCGCGACCACGTGCTCCCGTCGCCGGAGATCCACGCCAGCGCGGTGCTGGGCGGCCCGGAACCGGTGTTGTGCTGCGAGGCGCCGGTCACGACGAATCCGTGTGTCGAGGCAGCGACTCCTGCCGCACTGGTCTGCTCGCCCGGTGCCGACGCGAGCGAGGCCAGGTCGGCGTACCGCCGCCAGGTCGTGCCGGAGGCCGAGCGCCAGACCGTCGCCCCATAGCGGCCGCTCATGCCGAGCCACGATCCGACGAGCAGCGCGGTGCGGTCGTCGGCGGCCTCGGCGGCGACATCGAGCGCGTCTTCGCCGCCGAACATCGTGAACGGCTGCTCGTGCTCCGTCAGCGCGTGCAGGGTTCCGTTCCACACGGTCGGCCGCGGGTTGCTGTGCGCGCCCCCGAACGCCTGCCCGTACGCGACGACACGACCGTGCGTCACGGCACCCTTGACGAGCTCCGCGACCCGACCGTAGCCGGTGACCGGATGGATGGTCAGTGCGGTCCACCGCCGCAGATCCGGGGTGGACCAGGCTGCGGGCTCGCGACCGGATGCCGTCGGCCGCGACCCGAGCGCGAGCATCCTGTCGCCTGCGCCCAGCAGCACGAGCACCCTCGCGCCCTTCGCCGGGAGCGGGATGCTGCTCCAGCCGTCGGATGCCGTGGCCCCCGGTCGAGGCTCGGCCCGATCGACGGCGCAGCCGGTCATCCCGGTCAGCACGAGCAGCGCGGCCGAGGCGGCCAGCAGCATCGTGATGCGACGAGCGGTGGTGCGCACGCCTCCATCCTCGCCCCGCTTCGACCTCTGCCGCGTGTTCTGTGCAGCATCCGTGCCGTCAGACACACGTCGGCGCCGAGGACGGGATCCTCGGCGCCGACGTGGTGCTCCTGATGTGAGCGGTGCGGCCGCAGCCTCGGGGGGAGGACTACGCCCGGCGGCGGCGCATCAGAAGCAGCATCGCGAGCCCGGCCACCAGGAGAGCCGCAGCGGGGATCACCGCAGTGCTGACGTCGGAGCCGGTGTGGGCGAGCGACGGGGCCGGGATGGTGGTGAGGGTGTTCGTCAGGGTGACGTTCGCCGTCGTGCCGTCACCGATCGTCACGGTGCTCGGACTGAACACGGGCTTCGACCAGGTCGCACCGGTGACCGTGGCGGGCGCATCCTCCTTCAGGGTGACCACTGCTCCGTACGGGAGCTGCGGACTCGTCACCGTCGTACCGGCCTTCACCGCGAGGTCGCCCGATCCCGCCAGGAATCCGGTACCGGCCGGGTACGAGTAGTGCACGGTGAACGTGGTGTTCTTCGGCAGGCTCGACGCGCCCGTGCCGTTCACCGTCTTGTGCAGGCTGAACGCGCCGGTGTCGAGGGTGATCAGATTGGTCAAGCCGACGGAGACGTTCTCGTCCTGCGCGACGGTGAACGTCGCGCCGGGCGTGAACACCGGCTGCGCCCACGTGCCGCCGGTGACCTTCACCGGGTTCTCGCTCAGCGTCACGACGGCGCCTGCGGGAGCCGTCACCGTGGTCGGCGTGCCGCCGGCGGTCACCTTCGCGACTCCGGAGCCGGCCTCGATGCCCAGAGAGGGGTCGGCCGGGTACGAGTAGTCGACATCGAACGTCGGATCGGTCACGAGCCCTGCGGCGTCACCGGTGAGGTCCTTCTCGATGCTGAACGTGCCGACGTTGCGCTTGAGCGTGTTCGTCGCCGTCACCGTGACGGTCTTGGTGTCCGGACCGATGGTGAGGGTGCCGGGGCTCACGGTCGAACCCGTCCAGGTGGCGCCCGGGATGTCCGTCGGTGCCTTCTCGGTGAACGTTACGTTCGCGCCGACCGGAAGCTGCGGGAACGCGACGGTCGTGCCGTCGGCCGGCAGCTCGACGCTCTGCGAGCCGCCTTTGATGCCGAGGTCGGCGTTGTCGGGCCACGTGGCATCCAACTCGAAGCTCGTGCCTTGCGGCAGGGTGACGCCGTCGGGGTTGTCGAGAACCTTCTTCGCGTTCTGCGCCTGCTCGGGAACGGTTCCGGTGTTCGTCAGCGTGTAGTTGCCGATGGCGTTGCCCGCGACGGTGATCGTGTACGACGTGCTGTTCGGCCCGGTCGTACCCTGCACCGGGTTGCCGTTGCCGTCGGTGAGTGCCGTGCTCCAGTCGACGTTCGCCGGACCGGGGTTCTCCTCGGTGAGGGTCACGGTGGAGCCCTTGAAGATCTGGTCGCTGAGGTAGCTCCAGTTGTTGTCGGCGCCGAGAGTGAACGAGCCGGACGTGGCGGGAGGCACGTCGCCCGGGTAGTTGATGACGTAATCGACGGTGACGGACTGCGGCTGCAGTGTGTCGGTGGTGTCGAACGCCTTCTTCAGCTCGAAGCGGCCGAAGTTGTCGCCGACGGCGGTGCCGCCGTAGGTGTAGCGCGTGGCCGTGCCCGTCACGCTGGTGTCAGTGCCGTTCACCGAGATGGTCGCGGTGTTCGAGTACGTGCCGGGACCGACGACGCCCTTGCCGCCGTCTTCGGCCTTGACGGTCCAGTGCACCTGGTACACGGAGCCGACCAGCGGTGTCGGGTCGGTCCCCGTCACGCCCGAGCAGCCGCCTGCTGCGGTCGTGAACGCGACAGAGGTCTTGTCGGCCGAGATCGTGGTCTCGGTGGCGTCGAGGGTCGTGTAGTGCGCGCTCTGGTAGCCCCATGAATCGGTGGTCATGCAACCTGCGACGCTGACCCACGGCGAGCCGTCCTGGATGGTGAACGGGTTCCCGGTGAAGGGATCGGTGACGGTGATCGTCTGACCGGGCTCCAGGGACTTTCCGTCACCGGCGGTGGTGAAACCGTCGCCATGGGAAGGCACCTGCACAGTCCAGGTGATCGTGTCATTGCTGTTGTTGTACGACCCGTACTTGCTCGCGCCGGTGCCGTTCCACTGACAGTTCGTCGAGCAGAACCGGCTGGTCACGGTGACCGGGTTGGTCTCGACACCGCCGATGTTCCATGTTTGGCCGGTCGCGGTGTCGTGGTTCTTCAGGTCGACCTGCACGCCCATGGTGAAGCTGCCGTGGATGTTGTCCGGGTTCGCTGTCACGTAGTCGGGGTCGATGGTGCAGGTGGCCGTCGTCGACGTGATCGTGCACGTGCCGTTGTCGATCGCGAACGTGGCGCCGACGCCGTGCAGGCCGTCGGGCAGCTCGAACGAGACGACGACGGGATTGGTCGCGGGCGATTCGGTGGCGTGCCACGAGACATCCAGGGTCTGTGTCGACTGGTCCTGGAACGTGGTGTTCTCGAACGTCACGCTGTCGACCGCGGTCGGCGTTCCCTCTGCGGCGTTCGCGGCGGTGACGCCGCCGAGCGAGACCGCGATCACTGTCGCCGCCGCACCGAGTGATGCGGCCAGATATCTGGCCAACGCACGGACGCGTCTCGAGTTGCTAGGCATGGTTCCCTTTCCCCCTGGCCCGGACCGGCTGTCCGGCGCCGAGGAACCGCGCACGCGACGGACGGCGGCTACGACGCGCACGGGTTCCTGTCGGAGGGTGTGAGGGGCGTGTTCAGGCCACGTCTGTTTCGGGCGGCGGTTCCCGGCAGGCCTCCCGGAAATCTCGGGTGTCACGGGGACGAGATCTCATGGACCGGTCGTCCTGCCGCTTCGACTCTGAACGATCGCGGGGGCGGCTGTCAGCGACAGCCACCGCATTTCATACCGATAGCTGCCGCTTTTGGTACCGGGATGAAATGATTCACTCCAACAGACCGAGCTCGCGTGCGACGGCGAGAGCAGCCTGGCGCGAGGAGACGCCGAGCTTGCGGTACAGGCTCTGCGACTGCGTCTTGACGGTGTGCGGCGAGACGACGAGCGCTGCCGCCGCCTCTTTGATGCTGCCGTGCTCGGCCAGCGCGTTCAGTACCACGTGCTCCCGCGACGTCAGCGGTACTGCGACCGTGCCGGCCTGACCCGTCGGTGCGGCGATGTCGAGGTAGCTCTGAATGGATGCCGAGTGCCGTTCGCGTTCGAACTCGCGGAGGAGTTCGCGGTCGCGTGGTGGCAGCAGCGCCACGTGCATCCGAGGCCCGTACGACTCCCAGGTGACGGATGCCCCGTTCAGCCACGACCAGGCGAGGTCGTCGCGGCCGATGCGCAGAGCGGCGACCGCTCCGGTGGTTCCCACGTCGGCGCGGGTGCGCAGGGTGTGGGAGCGAAGGCCGATCGACTGCTCTGCGAGGGCGAACGCGCCGCGATCGTCGCCCGCGGCGAGCAGCGCCGCAATGCGTGCGCCGGCGAGGTAGGGGCTGTCTTCCGGCTGCTCCCGCAGCAGGCGGTCGGCCGTCGCACGGTCTCCTGCTGCCAGCCACGCGCGTGCGAGCGTGGCGTAGAGATGCTCGGTGGCCACGCTGTCGCCGATGCCGGGAGGCGTCGGGTCGCTCAATTCCCTCGTGACCCTGGCTGCTTCGGCCTGCGCCTGGCCGAGGCCGTGGCGTGCCGAGACCGAGATCGCGGTGAAGAACGGCCAGAACTCCGATGTCGGCGTGTAGCTGTCCGCCTGGCGAAGCGTTTCGGCTGCCGCGGCGAAGTCCATCGAGTCGAGCTGGGCGAACGCCGTCGCGACGACGCCGAGGCCGTTCAGATAGGTGTGCCGCAGCTCCTGAGGCCAGGCCTGGCCGTCGATCGAGTCCAGGAACGCCGTGGACCGCACGATGTCCCCGGCGAACGCGCTGGCGCCCGCAGCATAGACGATCGAATAGTTGCGCGTCGTCTGGCTCGTGCAGAGCGCGACCGAGCGCCTGATCGCGGCGATGGCCTCGTCGATCTCGCCGCCCAGCAGCAGCGAATAGCTGAGCTGTCGCAGGATCGTTCCCACGTGCTCCCCGTATCGGGTGAGCAGCCCTGGATCGATGGCATCCATCGACCGCACCACGTCGAGGCACGCGCGTGCCGAGTCGCGGAACGCGAACGCCTCACGTCGGGCGATCGCCTGCATGGCGTTCATCGAGAACGCGTCGATCGTGGGCTCGAGGTACGCGGGTCGTGCCGTGGAGTCGATCGCGATCCGGAACACGCGAGGCGCCTCAAGGCGCAGAATCGCGTTGGCGTGGAGTGCGAGGCCGAGGCCGAACGCCAGCATGGGATGTTCGGAGAGGACCGGCTCCGGGATGTCGCGGAGCGTAGGCAGGAAGCGATCGGTGATGTAGGTGTCGGGATTGTTGATCACCAGAGAGACGAAGACCCGGTCTGCCAGCGCGTAGTCGCCGCCGTCGATCGCGAATCGAAGCGCCTGGTCGACGTCGTCGTTGCCGAACAGCCAGCGCGCGGTGGTGATGCAGGAGCGCCTGAACCCCTCCCGGTCTTCTGCCGCGCGCGTCCTGAAGGTGTCGCGGATCGTCTCGACGTACTGGAACACCGGATGCTGGCATCCGTACGGGATCCATCGCCCGAAGCCGTTGTGCTCGAGCGTGTCGAGGAGTCGTGCCGGATCGGGATGCCCGCTGAGCCGGCTCGCCAGGTCGGCGTCGACGTAGGGCGGCACGCTGGTGTCGACGACGAACTGCATGGTGACGTCGTCGGGAAGCAGGGACTCGAGGCGTGCCGCCACGACGGCATCCCACTCCGTCGAGTCGACCCGAGGAACCCTGCCGAGCTGGGCGAGCACGAGGACCACCGATCGCACGGTGAGTGCGAAGCCGTGGGTCGCGGTCATCACGGAGTGTGCGAGCCGCCTGTCCTGGATGCCGGTCTGGGCGACGATCAGAGCGTCGACCTCGTCGAGGGTCAGTGCGAGGTCGGCGAGCGTCAGCACGCGCACCACTCCGCCCGGCGCACGGACCTCGGTCAGGGCGGTGCCGCTTCTCGTGGTGATCATGATGCGCAGTTCGGGCAGCGCGGACAGCAGGCGGGTGAGGTCGCGATCGACTTCGGGCAGTGCGTCTCCGAGCTGCTCGTAGGCATCGAGCACCAGCGTGACCTCGCCGAGGTCGGCGAGCAGTGTCACGGCGACCTGTACGGGGTCTGCCGCCACGTTCAGCTGGTCGCTGACCCGCGCCTCCGCCTCCGGGGTGAGGCGGCCCAGCCGTTTCGCGCAGTTCGCTACGTGCCGCCAGAAGGCCTGCACACTCGTCGTGTTCTGGCCGAGCGACACCCAGGTCACCGTGCGGTCGCTCTCGTGCTTCGTCGCCCAGCTTCTCAGCAGGGTCGTCTTGCCGCTCCCGCTCGGCCCTTGCACGATGCACACGCGTACGAGGGTCGAATCGAGGATGCGGTACAGTCGCGGCCGATCGACGACGCCGGCGACCGCAGCGGACTCGAGCGCGTCTCCGGTCACCTGAATCAGCTCCTCGTCGGAGGACCGCCGACCCGTCGGGCGTCCGCGGTCTCCTCCTCATTGTCGTCTCTACTGATGCAGACGCGAGGAAGGCTCAAACATGACGCGGGTCACGTGTCGCGAGTGTGCGTTCTACCGCAGTCCACCACATCGTCACGGCGAGATACACGGATGCCGCGACGGGAGCGAGCGCCGCGAACACGACGCTGAGCACCGGCAGCCAGCTCAGTGCGCGCGCCATGGTGCCCGGTGCTGGGGCGCTGGGGTCCAGCCGCCGCGATGTCCGCAGTGTGAAGTGTCGAGACGTGACGGCCGCCGCCGCGATCACGAGCAGGAACACGAGGGGCAGCGCCAGCTGGGCGACCGATCCCGCCGCGAGAAGGCCGGCGAAGGATGCCCCGAGTGGCGTTCCGAACACGGTGTGCGCGAGCAGCGCGTTGGCGTGCCCGGCGATGGTCGCCCTCGTGAACACGCCGTACACGACGGACACCACCGGGATCTGCACCAGCGCTGGCAGCATGCCCGCGAACGGGGACACCCCTTCGGCGGCGTACAACTCCTGGGTCTTGCGACCGAGCGTGACGGCATCCTTCGCGTGCCGTTTCTGCAGGTCGCGCAGACGCGGAGCCAGCCTGGAACGGGCGACCTGTGCTCTGGCCGACGACAGCCCGACGGGGAGGAGTGCCGCTCGCACGGCGAGGGTGGCGACGGCGATCGCGACCAGCACGGCGACACCGATCGGCAGAACGTCGCCGATCGCCTCGGCCATCGAGGTGATGAGAGCGGATGCTCCGCTCAAGACCGCCGCGAACGGCGGAAAGGAAAAGGGGTCCATGAAGTGTGAGTCCTGACGTCTCGAGAAAGTGGTCGATGAGCGCGATGCAGCGCGGGTCGACCCGAGACGGAACGCCCGGAGACGGGAGTCTCGGAGACGGAGGGTTCGGTGACGGCGCTGCTAGAGCGCGACCGACGGAGGCCGCGGGCGCATCATGGCGCGGGCATCCGTGTGCGTGGGGGAGAGCGTGACGACGGCATCGAGCCAGGCGTCGCGAGCCGTGCCGACGCGAACCGGTCGGGTCTGTGCGCTCGTGCGCGCGAGCATCCTCATCGCCGCGATCGAGACGGCCGCGGTGAGCGCCACGGCCAGCACGAGGCTCGCGGTGGCCGCAGGCGTCACCTCGAACCCGGCGACGGCGACGAGCGCGGTCAGCAGGGCGGGCAGGAGGCGACGGAGCATGCCATCGATCCTAGGGCGCGCCGCCGAATGCGCTGCGGACGGCGCTCACTCCTCGACGTGCATGCGGAAGTCGTACCGTGCGGGCGGCGGAAACTCCCGCGCCGCCCTGGCGCGCAGCCGATCGTCGACAGGCACGCCCTCGGCGGCGGCGAGCCGCGCGGCCTGGTAGTCGAGCCACAAGCCGTCGAGCGATTCCTCGCCCTCCTTGAGGTCCGCGATCTCGATGCCCGTCTCGAGCAGTTCACCGCAGCGGTCGAGGTCGCCTGTGGTGAGGGACGCCCGTGCCTCCGCATACCTGATGCGCCCGTCCGACCGCTGCGCGACGCCCAGCGACCCGACGAGCTCGAGCGCGTCGGCGGGGCGGCCCGCCTCGAGGAGCTGCCTGCCGGCTTCGATGCTGAGCGGGAGCAGGTGGGGGAGCAGGTCGCGTGCCCGCGCGTACGCGGTCGCCGCGGCGTCGTGGTCGCCCGCCCGCTCCGCGGCCACCGCGAGATTGCGCCACGCCCAGCCGTTGTCGCCCAGCGCGAGGGATGCCCGCCACGCGTCACCGGCGGCCTCCCAGTCCCCGCTCGCCACCGCGAGCACCCCCTCGTGGAGTCGTGCCTGCCACCCGGCTGCGCGTCGTACGGCTTCCGTCCACGCCGGGTCGGCCTGATACGAGAGCGGCGGCTCGGCGTGGTCGGAGGCGAGAGCGTCCGTCGTGCCGTCGAGGGCGGCGATCCACCACCGCTGCTCGGCGCCGAGGTCGCCGGACAGGAACGGGGCGGCAGTGCTCGACAGCGGAGATTCGCCCGCCTTCGCGCGCCTGGCATCCTCGAGTGCGCCCCAGCCGGATGCCCGCCGCAGCACCTCGACCACCTCGTCGTGCGCCGTGTCGCGAGCCTCCTCCCGCGCGAGCACCATGCCCGCACCAGCCTGCGCAACGGCTTCGGCTCCCGCCGAGACGGCATCCCGCCACGATCCGTGCACCGCAGCTGCGTCGGCCTGGGCGAGCCCGTAGACCTCGGTCCAGCGCCAGCTCGTGCCTGCCGGGATCGGCAGGTGCTCGAGCTGGGTGCGGGCGAGGCCTGCCTGGATCTCCAGGTAGGGGTGGTCGCCCTCGGTGAGCCAGCGCTGCCAGTGGCGGCTGCCGACGCCCGTGCCCCAGAGGAAGAGCTTGCGTCCGCGCAGTCGGGAGGTCGAGGCCTGGAAGAGGCCAGCACCGTCGCCGTCGAGTGCGGCGATCCACGGCATCGGGGCGCGATTGAGCTCGAAGAAGTAGTCGGCGGCATCCCTGGATCGTGTCGTATAGCTGCGATCGACCCCGTCGCCGTGCACGTCGGGGAAGGGCACCTTCGACATGGTGCCCTCGTAGGCGAACCGATAGGCCTCATCGCCCGGTGCGATCACTCGCACGTCGTCGCGCTCCGGAACGGCGATGTTCGACCACCAGTACACCGGCACCTCGCTGTCACGCGGGTTCTCGATGGTGACCTGCACGACGAGCAGAGCGGCGTCGGGAGCGAGGGAGGCATCGATGCGCACGATGAGTCCGCGCATCCGCTCGTACTCGTACATGCGCAGCACCTCGGTGCCGTCGGGTCGTCGTGCCCGCACCGCGTGCAGGGGCGCGCAGGTGAGCGGCCAGTGGCCCGTCGTACCGAGGTTCCATTCCACGCCGCCCGCGAACCAGGCACCCCGCAGCGCGAGGTTGGCGGGCCGGAACACCGGGTTGCTGTGCAGCAGTTCTCTGCCGGTGCTCTTGTCGACGAGCGACCACAGTCGTCCTCCGAGATCGAGCAGGAACTCGGCGCGCACCCGCTCGTTCTCGAGAACGGCGGTGACGTGCCGCTGTGGCTTCAGCTCGCGTCCGTATCCGTCTTGCATCAGATAGGGCAGCACCGTGTCGGTCCCGCCGTAGCCGAGGCCGAACAGCAGTTCGTCGTCGAGGCCGGTGCCTGCGGCATCCTTGTGCAGGTCGGCTCCGCCTGCGATGGGCGGCAGCGGGTTCGGTGCGCCCAGAGCGCCGGAGGGCATGACGAGCTCGTCGAGACGCACGACGGAAGGGTGTGGGGTGCTCATGATCGCCCATGCTTTCAGACCGAGCGTCGCGGTCGAAGTCCGCGCACGGATGTTGCGTCAACGCGCATGAATCTGCGCGAAATGCGATACATGCGTTTCCATCGAATAACGATCCTCCCGTGCGGGACCCCGCCGATGCGCATGCTTGTCGAACGCTGTGTTAGGACTTGAGAAACTGTGAATGGGCACAGCCTGTGCCGCTCGTTCACAGCACGATCATTCAGATCGGACAGCAGAGAGGCACTTTCCGTATGAAATCGGCATCATCCCGCCGTGCGCGCGTGCTCGGGGTCGTCTCGGCCCTCGCAGTCGCCGCGCTGGCCCTCACCGGATGCTCCGGCAACAGCAACAATGCAGGCGGCACCGCCAGCGGCTCGATCACCATCGGCACGACCGACAAGACGACCAGTCTCGACCCGGCGGGTTCGTACGACAACGGCTCGTTCGCGGTGATGAACCAGGTGTACCCGTTCCTGATGAACACGCCCTACGGCAGCCCGGACGTCAAGCCCGACATCGCCCAGTCCGCGTCGTTCACCTCGCCGACGGAGTACACGGTCAAGCTCAAGAGCGGACTCAAGTTCGCCAACGGCGACGATCTCACGTCGTCCGACGTGAAGTTCACCTTCGACCGCCAGCTCAAGATCAACGACCCGAACGGTCCGGCCTCGCTGCTCGGCAACCTCGCGAGCGTCACGACGCCCGACAAGCTCACCGCGGTCTTCCACCTCAAGGTGGCCAACGACCAGACGTTCCCGCAGGTGCTCTCCAGCCCGGCAGGTCCGATCGTCGACGAGCAGGTGTTCTCGGCGGACAAGGTCACGCCGGACACCACCATCGTCAAGGGCGACGCGTTCGCCGGCCAGTACTACATCAAGTCGTTCCAGGTGAACAACCTGATCCAGTTCAAGGCGTTCGACGGCTACAAGGGCCTTCTCGGCAAGGCCAAGACGGCCACCGTGAACATGAAGTACTACACGAGCGCTCCCAACATGAAGCTGGACATCCAGCAGGGCAACATCGACGTGGCCTACCGCCAGCTCTCGGCGACCGACATCGCGAGCCTGCGCTCCGACAAGAAGGTCAAGATCGTCGACGGTCCCGGCGGTGAGATCCGCTACATCGTGTTCAACTTCAACTCGATGCCGTACGGCTTCAAGACCTCCGACGCCGACGCCAAGAAGGCGCTCGCCGTTCGCCAGGCCGCAGCCGACCTGATCGACCGCAAGGCGATCGCGAGCCAGGTGTTCAAGAACACCTACACGCCGCTGTACTCCTATGTTCCGCAGGGCCTGACGGGCGCGACCGAGTCGCTCAAGTCGCTCTACGGCGACGGCAGCGGCGGACCGTCGCTCGACAAGGCGAAGAAGACGCTCGCGGATGCCGGCGTCAGCACCCCGATCGCGCTCAGCCTGCAGTACACGCCCGATCACTACGGCCCGTCGTCGTCCGACGAGTACGCGCTGATCAAGGACCAGCTGGAGACCGGCGGTCTCTTCAAGGTCAACCTGCAGTCGACCGAGTACGTGCAGTACTCGAAGGACCGCGTGAACGACGTCTACCCCGCGTACCAGCTCGGCTGGTTCCCGGACTACTCCGACGCCGACAACTACCTCACGCCGTTCTTCTCGAAGGACAACTTCCTCGCGAACCACTACGACAACCCCGAGGTGCAGAAGCTCATCACGGAGCAGGTCGGCACCACGGACAAGGATGCCCGCACCAAGCTCATCGAGCAGATTCAGGACAAGGTCGCGCAGGACCTCTCCACGCTGCCGATGCTGCAGGGCTCGCAGGTGGCCGTTGTCGGCTCCGACGTGC
Source organism: Humibacter ginsenosidimutans (assembly GCF_007859675.1). Lineage (GTDB taxonomy): Bacteria > Actinomycetota > Actinomycetes > Actinomycetales > Microbacteriaceae > Humibacter > Humibacter ginsenosidimutans. Next base: position 1,524,385 of record NZ_CP042305.1, on the reverse strand, counting down.
ACGGAATGACCCTCGACGCGTCGTTCAAGCTGCGCATCGCGCCGATCTACAAGAAGTAAGTAATGTCGAGGCGGGCGGTCGTCGGTGCGACGCCGCCCGCCTCGATCTGCACCAAAACCCGTAACAAACGAGGAAGCCTATGACAGCCCTTCTCGACGAGCCGGACCCTGTTCTGCCGGCCGCACCGCAGTCCGCCCCAGGCGGCAAGACGCGTGGCGGAGGCGGACTTCTGCGGTACATCGTCATCCGCTTCCTGCTGATCATCCCGACGGTGTTCATCCTGGTCACCGTCGTGTTCTTCCTGATGCGCTCGACCGGTGACCCGATCACGGCTGCGCAGGGCGGCAGGCTTCCTCCCGCCGAGCTGGCCAGGCGCATCCACGAGGCCGGCTACGACCGGCCGTTGCTGGTGCAGTACTTCCAGTACCTCGGCCAGATCTTCACCGGCAACTTCGGCACCACGTTCAGCGACCACCAGCTGGTGACGACGGTGCTCGTCACCTACGGCGCCGCGACGCTCGAGCTGGCGTTCTACGCCCTGATCGTGGCGTTCATCGTCGGCATTCCGCTCGGGATGCTCGCCGCCTACTTCCGCGACAAGGGCTGGGATGCGGCCTTACGCATCTTCGCCATCCTCTGCTACGCCACTCCGGTGTTCTTCGCCGGCCTGCTGCTCAAGCTGATCTTCTCCGTGTGGCTGGGCTGGCTTCCCGTCTCCGGCAGGGCGACGACGGGCGACGAGCTCACCATGCAGTCGCTCGATCATCCCACCGGCATCTATCTGATCGACGCGTTCCAGACCGGGGATCCCGCCGTGGTCGGCGATGTGCTCGCGCACGCCGTACTGCCGGGCATCGCGCTCGGGTTCCTCACCGCAGGCGTATTCCTGCGCCTCGTGCGCACGAACGTGATCGGCACGCTGTCGACCGACTACGTGGCATCCGGACGCTCGCGGGGCGTCAGCGAGTTCAGGCTCGTGCGCAAGCACGCGTATCGACCGGCGCTCATTCCGATCATCACCGTGATGGGGCTGCAGATCGCACTGCTCCTCGGCGGCGCCGTGCTCACCGAGACCACGTTCGAGTGGAAGGGCCTCGGCTTCCAGCTTGCGCAATACCTGCAGGCGCGCGACTACGTGGCGGTGCAGGGCATTGTGGCCATGCTGGCCGTGATCGTGGCCATCACGAACTTCATCGTCGACGTCATCGCGGCGCTCATCGACCCGAGGGTGAGGTACTGACATGACGACCACCGCCACCGTGCCGGTGCTCGCGCCGCGCAAGCGCAGCATCTGGTCGAGGCTGCCCATCGTGCACCAGGTGCGGCAGTCCGTCGGGGTGCAGCGCGGGATGCTCGTGACCGGCCTCGTCATCACCGCCGTGTTCGTGCTGGTCGCGATCTTCGCTCCGCTCATCGCGCCCTACGGCTTCGCCCAGCTGCACGGCGCGAACGGCAAGGACTTCGGTTCGCAGCAGCCGCCGAGCCCTGAGCACATCTGGGGAACGACGGTCGGCGGCTACGACGTGTTCTCCCGTGTGCTGTGGGGAGCGCAGACCGCGGCCCTCGTGATCGTCGTGGCCGTGATCCTGTCGATCTTCGCCGGCGTCCTGCTCGGTCTCGTCTCCGGCTACCTCGGCGGATGGATCGACCGCGTGCTCGTCGTCATCTGCGACGCGATCTACGCGTTCCCGACGCTGCTCCTGGCGATCGTGATGTCGATCGTCATCTCCGGCGGACAGTCCAACCTGTGGGGCGGCATCTTCGCCGCCGCCATCTCCATCACCGTCGTCTACATTCCGCAGTACTTCCGCGTGACGCGCGCCGAGGCGGTGCGCATCAAGGCGGAGGCGTACGTCGAGTCGGCGAAGGTAATCGGGGCATCCACCGGCCGCATCATGTTCAAGCACGTGTTCCGCAACTCCACGCGCACGCTGCCGCTGATCTTCACGCTCAACGCATCGGAGGCCATCCTCACGCTCGCGGGCCTGGGCTTCCTGGGCTTCGGCATCGAGCCGTCGTCGGCGAGCGAGTGGGGCTACGACCTCAACAAGGCCATCGCCGACGTGACGAGCGGCATCTGGTGGACGGCGCTCTACCCCGGCCTCGCGATCGTGCTCGTGGTGCTCGGCATCACGCTCGTCGGCGAGAGCCTCAACGACCTCGCCGACCCGCGACTGCGCGGCAGGCGGGCCGTCGCGGCCGCGGCGGGCGAGACGGCCGACATCAGCGTCGTGCCCGGCGGGCCGAACATGGCGCCCGGTGGACTCGACGGACTCGAGCCCGGCTCGGGCATCGAGGAAGAGGGAATCGAGGTGCGCGAGTGAACGCGAACAGTGCGGCGACGGAGCCCCAGACATCCTCTGCACCGAAAGACGCGGTGCGCATCGACGATCTGACCGTGTCGTTCTCCACCGACGCCGGAGCGGTGAAGGCCGTCGACGGCGTGAGCCTGCACGTGTCGCCAGGAGAGGTGCTCGCCATCGTCGGCGAGTCGGGAAGCGGCAAGACGGTCACGGCGCGCACCATCCTCGGGCTGCTGCCGGAGACGGCCACCTCATCGGGCGCCGTGCTGCTGAGCACGGCCAAGGGCGAGGTGGATGTCGTCACCCTCAGCAACAAGCAGCTGCGCGCCGTGCGCGGTCCCGCGGTCTCGATGGTGTTCCAGGAGCCGTCCACCGCGTTGAACCCGGTGTTCAAGGTGGGCTGGCAGATCGCCGAGGGACTGCGCGCGCACCACAAGATCTCGAAGAAGGAGGGTCGAGCCCAGACCATCGAGATCCTGCGCAAGGTGGGTATCCCCGAGCCGGAGACCCGGGTGGACTACTACCCGCACCAGTTCTCCGGCGGGCAGAAGCAGCGCATCGTCATCGCCATGGCGCTCGTGCTCGGGCCGCGCCTGATCGTGGCTGACGAGCCGACGACGGCGCTCGACGTGACCGTGCAGGCCGAGATCCTCGACCTGCTGCGGCGCTGTCGCGAGGAGTTCGGGTCGGCCATCGTGCTCATCACGCACAACATGGGCGTGGTCGCCGATCTCGCAGACCGGGTCGCCGTGATGTACAACGGCAAGCTCGTCGAAGAGGCGGAGGCCACCACCCTGTTCGCCTCCCCGCGCCAGGAGTACACGAAGCGGCTGCTCGGCGCAGTGCCGCGCATCGGCGAGGGCACGGCGACGGCGCGGGCACGTGCACAGGCACGACCTGACGGCTGGGCAGAGTCCGAGCCGGTGGTGAAGGCGTCGGGGCTGCGCATCCAGTACCCGGGCCGTCTCGGGCAGAAGGGCTTCGTCGCAGTGGATGGCGTTGACTTCGCCATCCGACCGGGCGAGGTGCTCGGACTGGTGGGCGAGTCCGGCTCGGGCAAGACCACGATCGGGCGTGCCATCGCCGGTCTCACCAAGGTCACCGGCGGCTCGCTGAGCGTGCTCGGGCACGAGATGAACGGCATCGCCGAGCGGCACTTCCGCCCGGTGCGCGACCGCGTCGGGTTCGTGTTCCAAGACCCGGCGTCGAGCTTCAACCCGCTGCTCACGATCGCGCAGTGCGTCGCCGAGCCGTTCATCGTGCACGGCAGGGCCGAGAACGCGGCGGATGCCCGTTCCCGCGTCGACGAGCTGCTCGAGGCCGTGCAACTGCCGCGGGCGTACGGCGACAGGTATCCGCACGAGCTCTCCGGTGGTCAGCGGCAGCGCGCCAGCCTGGCGCGCGGCATCGCGCTGAAGCCGCCGCTGCTCATCGCCGACGAGCCGACCAGCGCACTCGACGTGTCGGTGCAGCAGCGCGTTCTCGAGGTCTTCGCCGACCTGCAGAAGGAGTTCGGCTTCGCCTGCCTTTTCATCAGCCACGACCTCGCGGTCGTCGACATCGTCGCCGACCGCATCGCGGTGATGCACCACGGCCGACTGGTCGAAGAGGGCACGGGCGAACAGGTGCTGGGCTCGCCGAAGGATGACTACACGCGCAAGCTGCTGGCATCTCTTCCCGTTCCCGACCCGATCGAGCAGGCGAAGCGGCGCGAGGCGCTGCGGGAGATCGTCGCGGGGGCATAGCGGGCGCCGCGCCGCGGCGGTGTGGAATACGTGTCGTCGTGTGACGGGCTCGCGCGCGCACGTTTCGCACCGTGCATAGTCTCGTAACGGATCCGCTTCGGGATGCCATCGGGCAGCCGCCCCCGCGAGCACCGTGATCGAGAGGACTCACGCATGACCGAGCCGCTGAGCGTCGTCGCCGTCTCCGGCAGCCTGCACAACCCGTCGAAGACCGATGTGCTCATCGACGAGATCCTGCGGCAGCTCGCCGAGGAGCTCGAGGTCTCCTCGCACGTGATCCGCATCACGGATGTCGGCCCGCAGTTCGCGGGCGTGCTGAATCGCTCGGAGCTGCCGCGTTCCGTCGAAGACGAGCTGCGCCGTGTCGAGACCGCCGACCTGCTCGTCGTCGCTTCGCCCGTGTATCGCGCGTCGTTCACCGGGCTGTTCAAGCACTTCTTCGACTTCGTCGACCAGTACGCGCTCGTCGACACCCCCGTGCTGCTGGCGGCAAGCGGCGGCAGCGAACGGCACTCGCTCATCGTCGAGCACCAGCTGAGGCCGCTGTTCGGGTTCTTCCAGGCGCTCACCCTGCCGGTCGGGGTCTACGCGCACGAGTCCGATTTCAACGACTACCGCATCGACTCGCCGCTTCTTGTGGAGCGCATCAAGACATCCATCCGCCGCGGTCTGCCGCTCATCACCTCGAGCGTGCAGGAGAAGCGCCGCATCCGGCAGGCGCTCGACGAGGGAGAGCAGGTCGCGTTGCCCGGCTCGGCGCCGGTCGCACCGCAGGAGCCCCAGCGCACGGTGCGGCTGTACACCTGACTGAGGCGAGAGCCGAACGAGCTCGCTCGTTCGGCCGAGCTGATGGAAGGTGTTGAGCGGCGAAGCCGCGAGTACACCTGACTGGGGCGCCGAGCCGATGGAAGGTGTTGAGCGGCGAAGCCGCGAGCACGTGATTGTTCGCCGTCGGGCCGCTTTCCGCACGAAACGTGCGTGAAACGCGAAGATCGTAGCGTTTTCGTGAGGTGCACGAACCCGATCGCCACCTGGTGAGCCCCGCGAATTACGTAGACTTTCCTGCAGTCAGTCGTCATTCCAGGCGACCCGTCGACGTGATCACAGCACGCGTCGCGCCTCAACGACGAGGAAGGTCATACACACATGCGAATTCGATATGCGCTCCCGGTGGTCGCCGTGGCCACGGCGCTCCTGCTCACCGGATGCGTGGACAACTCGGGCGGGTCGGGCTCCGGCTCGGGCTCCGGTTCCGCAGCCTCCAACCCGTACGGCGTGAAGAAGGACGACGCGCTCGCCAAGACCCTGCCGTCGGACATCGCCAAGTCCGGTCAGCTCACGGTCGGTGTCGACGCCACGTACGCGCCGAACGAGTACAAGGACACCAGCGGCAAGCCCATCGGCTGGGACATCGATCTCGCCAACGCGATCGGCGCCAAGCTCGGCGTGAAGATGAACTACACGATCGCCAAGTTCGACAACATCATCCCGTCCATCACCGGAGGCCGTTACGACCTCGGGGTCTCGTCGTTCACCGACACCACCGAGCGGGAGAAGCAGGTCGACTTCGTCAACTATTACAACGCGGGCATCCTCTGGGCCTCGCAGATCGGCAAGACCGTCGACCCCGACAACGCGTGCGGCCTGAAGGTCGCCGTCGAGGCCGGAACCTACGAGGACACCGACGAGGTGCCCGCGAAGTCGAAGGCGTGCACTCAAGCAGGCAAGCCCGCCATCCAGGTGTTCAAGTACGACGGTCAGGACCAGGCGACCAACGCCCTCGTCCTCGGCCGGTGGATGCCATGAGCGCCGACTCCCCGATCACGGAGTACGCGATCAGCAAGCAGAAGGACAAGATCCAGGCCGCAGGCAAGACGTTCGATGTCGCTCCGTACGGCATCGCGGTCGACAAGGGCTCCAAGCTCACCGATGTGATCAAGAACGCGCTGCAGTCCCTGATCGACGACGGCAGCTACACGAAGATCCTGAAGAAGTGGGGCGTCGATGACGGCGCCGTCACGCAGGCCGAAGTCGACGCGGCCTCGAAGCAGTAGGAACGCCATGAGCGACTCGCCAGAGTCAGGTGCTCCGGAGACCTCCATTCCGAAGCCACCCGAACCGTCGACGGCATCCGTGCCGACCGAACGGGCCGAGGCGATCAAGGCGGTCAAGCTGCGGCATCCGTGGCGCATCGCGATCGCGGTCATCCTCATCGTGCTGTTCGTGCTGTTCGTGCTCGACGCGGCCTCCCGCAAGGCCTTCGACTGGCCAGATGTCGGAAAGTACCTCTTCGATCAGCGCGTCAGCCAGGCGGCGTTGGTCACGCTCGAGCTGACCGTCTACTCGATGATCATCGGCATCGTCCTCGGGCTGATCCTCGCGGTGATGCGCCTCTCGCCGAACCCGGTGCTGAAGGCGGTCGCGTGGCTCTACCTGTGGGTGTTCCGCGGTACCCCGGTGTACGTGCAGTTGGTGTTCTGGGGGCTCATCACCCTCATCTACAACACGGTCGTGATCGGCATTCCGTTCGTGCACACGTGGGCGGTCATCCCGATCACCTGGGTTCCTCCGCTGTTCTTCATCTCCGTGGTGGGTCTCTCGCTCAACGAGGCGGCCTACATGGCCGAGATCGTGCGCGCGGGCCTGCTCTCGGTCGATCCCGGCCAGGAGGAGGCGGCGAAGGCTCTCGGCATGTCGTGGTGGCAGACCATGCGCAGGGTCGTGATTCCGCAGTCGATGCGGGTCATCATCCCGCCGACGGGCAACGAGGTGATCTCGATGCTGAAGACCACCACGCTGGTGGCGGCAGTGCCCTTCACCCTCGACCTGTTCGGCCGTACGAGTGATATCGCTGCCGTGACGTTCAGGCCCATTCCGCTGCTGATCGTGGCGTCGCTCTGGTATCTGTTCTTCACCTCGATCCTGATGGTCGGGCAGTACTTCCTGGAGCGGCGGTTCTCCCGCGGCGTCGGTCGCGGCAGGCCCGCCGTCGGCGGCGGCGACGGAGACGGAGACGGCGGTGCACAGGGGGCGCGGGACGTCGCGACGGCGGCCGTGGCGGGCACGGGAGGAGTGCATTGAGCGAGACGGCCCATGGTTCGGGGGGCGGAGCATCCGTTCCCATGGTCGACGCGGTGACGTTGTCGAAGAGCTTCGGCAGCAACGAGGTGCTCAAGTCCATCTCGCTGCAGGTGCAGCGCGGCGAGGTGATGTGCGTCATCGGGCCGAGCGGATCCGGCAAGTCCACCTTCTTGCGGTGCATCAACCACCTGGAGCGCATCGACGCCGGCCGCCTCTACGTCGACGGTCAGCTGGTCGGCTATCGGCAGAAGGGCGACAAGCTCTACGAGCTGAAGCCGAGTGAGGCGGCGAGGCAGCGGCGGGACATCGGCATGGTGTTTCAGCACTTCAACCTGTTTCCGCACATGACGGCGCTCGAGAACGTGGTCGAGGCGCCCATTCGGGTCAAGGGCGTGTCGAAGTCGGATGCGCTCGCGCGCGGCAGAGAACTGCTCGCCAGGGTGGGCCTCGCTCAGCAGAGCGGGCACTACCCGTCACAGCTCTCCGGCGGTCAGCAGCAGCGTGTGGCGATCGCCCGCGCGCTCGCGATGGACCCGAAGCTGATGCTGTTCGACGAACCGACCAGCGCGCTCGACCCGGAGCTGGTCGGCGAGGTGCTCGACGTGATGCGCGGGCTCGCGCAGACCGGCATGACCATGGTGGTCGTCACCCACGAGATGGGCTTCGCCCGCGAGGTGGGCGACTCCGTCGTCTTCATGGACGGCGGTGTCGTCGTCGAGGCCGGGGATCCCAAGGAGGTGCTGACCAACCCGCAGCACCAGCGCACGAAGGCGTTCCTCTCGAAGGTTCTGTAGCGCATCCATATTCAGCAGCCGGGCGTGAAGACGAGTTCTTCACGCCCGGCTGCTGCGTGTGCGGAACGATTCCCAGCACACTTTAAAGTGCAGGAGTGCAATATTGCAGTACTGCATATTGTTGTCCTGGGTATCGAAGGCGTACCGGGCACGCCTCATCCAATCGAAGGATCGTCCATGTCATCCACTGTCACCGCGCGGGAGCCCTCCAGCGCACTCATGGGGGAGCGCCGCTCTCCCGTGATGTCTCCACGCCAGATCATGCTGGTGATCGTCGGCCTGATGGCCGGCATGTTCCTGGCCTCTCTCGACCAGACCATCGTGAGCACGGCCATCCGCACCATCGGCGATGACCTTCACGGCCTCGACCAGCAGGCGTGGGTCACCACCGCCTACATGATCACGTCGACGATCATGGTGCCCATCTACGGCAAGCTCTCCGACGTCTTCGGCCGCAGGCCGCTGTACCTGTTCGGCATCGCCGTGTTCATCGTCGGCTCGCTGCTCTCCAGCTTCTCGACCTCGATGATCGAGCTGGCCGCGTTCCGCGCCTTCCAGGGCATCGGCGCCGGAGCGCTGATGTCGCTGCCGCTGGCCATCATGGGTGACATCCTCGCCCCGCGCGAGCGTGCGAAGTACCAGGGCTTCTTCCTCGCCGTGTTCGGCATCTCGTCGGTCATCGGTCCCCTCATCGGCGGCGTGTTCGCCGGTGCGAGCTCGATCCTCGGCATCACGGGATGGCGCTGGGTGTTCCTCATCAACGTGCCGATCGGACTCGTCGCGATCGCCATGGTGTGGATGTTCCTGCACCTGCCGAAGGTGGGCAAGGACCACGTGCGGCCGCGCATCGACTGGTACGGGGCATCCGCCGTCATCGTCACGCTCGTTCCGTTCCTGCTGGTCGCCGAGCAGGGACGCGAGTGGGGCTGGACCTCGGCCGGCTCGATCGCCTGCTACGTGATCGGTGCGTTGGGCCTCATCTCGTTCCTGATCATCGAATGGCGCATGCGCGAGGATGCCATCATCCCGCTCAAGCTGTTCCGTTCAGGCACGTTCTCCATGGCCACCGTGCTCGGCTTCCTCGTGGGCTTCGGCATGTTCGGCGCGATGCTGACCATCCCGCTCTACCTGCAGATCGTCGTGGGCCTCGACCCGACGGCATCCGGGTTCGCCATGCTGCCGATGATCGGCGGACTCATGGTCGCCTCGATCGGCTCCGGCGTCTTCGTGTCGAAGACCGGCAAGTATCGGTGGTTCCCCACGATCGGCATCGGCCTCGTCGCGATCGCCTACGGCCTGCTCACCATGCTCAGGGTGGACTCGTCGATCTGGTTCCTCGCAGGCGTCATGGTGATCGCCGGATTCGGCCTCGGCCTCATCCAGCAGGCGCTCACGCTGGCCACGCAGGGCGCTGTTCGGCCGAAGGACATGGGCGTCGCCACCAGCGCCGCCACCTTCTTCCGCCAGATCGGTGGCACGCTCGGCACCGCGGTGCTGCTCTCCGTGCTGTTCTCGGTGATGCCTGGCAGCATCTCCACCGCGATGGCCGACAAGTCCGACCTGACCTCCGCGCTCGACGCCGCCATGAACCCGACCGTCGCGACGGCGCCTGCCAACAAGGCCGTGATGAAGCAGATCTGGACGCCGATCGTCGGTCCCATCGAGAAGCAGGTCGGTACGAAGCTGGATGCCGCCACCTCCTCGGTCGAGACGGCCGTGACGAAGGCGGTCACCGCGCAGGTCACCACCGGCGTGCAGCAGGCCGTCGTTCTCGGTGCCGTGCCCGCCGATCAGGCGGATGCCGTGATCAAGCAGCAGGTCGCAGCAGCGCTCCCGGCGGCGACGCAGAAGGCGTTGAACGCGGCAGCCGCCAAGGCGGGCGTCTCGGTCATCGACGGCAAGCTGGCCGTCGACTACTCGAACACCGCGCAGCGCACGGCGGTCGTCGATGAGGTGGTTCCGACCATCGCCAGGAAGATCGACGGAGCCACCACCTCGTCGTCGGGCTCCAGCATGAGCGACACGTCGTTCCTGAACGGCGCGGACAAGCGGCTCACCACGCCGTTCCTCACCGGGTTCACCTCGGCGACGAGCGTCGTGTACGTGACAGGGCTGATCGTGATGCTCGTCGCGTTCGTGCTCAGCATCTTCTTCAAGGCTCCGCCGCTTCGCGAGCGCTCCGCACTGCAGGAGCAGGCGGACGACGACGCGAAGATCGACGAGCTCGAGGAGAGCCTGGCGGTGTAGCCGGCGAGACGGATCGCGCGTGCCGGACCCGCAGCCGCGGGCCCGGCACGCGCGGCAAGGAGGCCAGAATGAATGTCGTGACCGACACGACCGGCGCAGCGGCGAGCGAATCCCTGCGCGAACGCAAGAAGCGTGAGACGAGAGAGCGGCTCCGTGTCGCCGCGAACGAGCTCGTCGCGGCGAAGGGCATCGCCGACACCACAGTCGAGGAGATCTGCGCCGCGGCGGGGGTGTCGCCACGCACGTTCTTCAACTACTTCCCGAGCAAGAACGCCGCGATCCTCGGGCTGCCGGACGGCAGCATCCCGGATCGCGACCGCGAGGCCTTCTTGAACGGCTCGGCGTCGTTGATCGACGACCTCGTCGAGCTGGTCGCCGGGTTCTCCGACGGGCTGCCCCAGGACCGCAAGCGAGCGGGGGCGCTGATTCTCAAGCATCCCGAGCTCGTGCCCACGATGTATCAGTGGGCGGAGGAGCACAAGGGCGGACTGGTGTCACTGGCGGAGCAGCGCAGCGACCCGAAGACCGCCCGGCTCGCCGTGCAGCTCGTCATGGTGGCGTTCATGAGCGTGGCGAGCACGCCGCGCGGCCTCGGGCGACAGCAGATCGTGCGCGAGATCCATCGTGCCCTCGGTGAGCTGCGCGCGCTGCTCGACGCGAGCGGCGGAGGGGATGCCGGCTCCGACGCCGCCGGCTGAGCCTGCTGCGCGCCGCCGCCCGTTACGCCCTGGCCGCTTCGATCTCGACGACCGCCCACGACAGCGGGGGCAGTGCGACCCGCAGAGTCTCGTGCTCCGTGGCCACGTCGGTGAGCGGCGCGAGGCGGACGCGGTGCTGATTCTGCTCGTTGTTCGTGGCGAAACGATCGGCACCGTCCGGCGCGTGCAGCACCTCGGCACGGGTCACACGACCCGCCGTCAGGCCGCGCAGCGTCACCGTCACGTCCGCAGCCTCGTCGAGTCCTCGGTTGGCGAGGAAGAAGGCGATGCGGCCGGATGCCTCGTCCCAGGTCGCGCTCGCATCGACCACGTCGGCGTCGCCGTACTTCGCCGTCTCGACGCGGTCGGCGGTGGTCGACAGCCGCAGGATCTCGCCGCGCGCGAGCTCGGACATCCTCGCGAACGGCCAGAAGACGGACTGCCGCCAGGCCGGACCGTTCGCTTCGGCCCTGATCGGCGCGATCACGTTGACCAGCTGGGCCTGGTTCGCGATCGCTACCCGGTCGCCGTGCCGCAGCAGCGAGTTGAGCAGGGTGCCGACGACAACGGCATCGGTCACGTCGTACTCGTCCTCGATGATGCGAGGATGCTCGTGCCACCCGCCGCGCGCCTCGATGGTCGTCGGCTGGTCGTCGCCCTCGCGCGTCGACTGGTACCAGACGTTCCACTCGTCGAAGGAGAGGTTGATGTGCTTGCGGTGCCTGCCCTTGGCGCGCACCGCATCGGCGGTCGCGATGACCCCTTCGATGAAGAGGTCCATGTCGACACCGGAGGCGAGGAAGCTCGCGGTGTCGCCGCCGGTCTCCTCGTAGTACGCGTGCAGCGATACGTAGTCGACGACGTCGTAGGTGTGCTCCAGCACCGTCTGCTCCCACGCGCCGAACGTCGGCATGCCGCGGTTGGAGCTGCCGCTGGCGACGAGTTCTATCGACGGGTCGACGAGCCGCATCGCCTTGCCGGCCTCCTGCGCGAGCCTGCCGTATTCGTGCGCCGTCTTGTGGCCGATCTGCCACGGGCCGTCCATCTCGTTGCCCAGACACCAGAGCTTGATGCCGAAGGGGTCGGCTGCGCCGTTCTTCTTGCGCAGATCGGAGAGGTAGGTGCCGCCTGGGTGGTTGGCGTACTCGACGAGACGGCGGGCGGCATCCACACCGCGGGTGCCGAGGTTCACGGCCTCCATGATCTCGACGTTCGCCTTCGTCGCCCAGCAGGCGAACTCGTGCAGGCCGAATGCATTGGTCTCCACGGTGTGCCATGCGCCGTCGAGGCGGCGGGGGCGCGACTCGACGGGACCGATGCCGTCTTCCCAGTCGTAGCCCGAGACGAAGTTGCCGCCCGGGTAGCGCACCACGCTCACGCCGAGCTCGTTCACGAGCTCGAGCACGTCGGTGCGGTAGCCGTTCTCGTCGGCGGCAGGATGCCCTGGCTCGAAGATGCCCGAGTACACGCACCTGCCCATGTGCTCGACGAACGATCCGAAGAGTCGTCTCGGTACGGGACCGACAGTGAAATCGCGGTCGACGGTGATGGCGGCGCGGGACATGGAACTCCTCAGGCGATGGCGATGGCACGACGATGCGGCGAAGGCGACACTATTACATCGTTGCAGTGGCTTCAAGGCCCGTGGATGCCGCGTCGCGGCCGAGCGTGCTCAGACCCGTCGCGTGCTCTCCCGCTCGACCACCGTGTGCGGAATGTCGAGCACGCTGACGGGGGCTGCGCGGTCCGTGATGCGCCGTGCGAGGCGGTCGAGCGCCGCCTCCGCGAAGGCGCGCTTGTCCCACGTGACCGTGGTGAGCGGCGGGGTGGCGAACTCGCCGTGGGCGACGTCGTCGAAGCCGGCGACCGACACGCCCTGCGGCACCTGGACGCCCCTTCGCCACAGCAGGCTCAGCACGCCGATGGCGAGGGAGTCCGTGAAGCAGAAGAAGGCGTCGGGCATCCTCTCGTGGTCGAGGTAGGCGTCGACCGCGTGGAAGCCGCCGCGGGGCGACCAGTCTTCGCAGCCGATCTCGAGCCGATGGTCGTGCGGGATGCCGGCATCCTCGAGTGCGCGCCGGAAGCCGGCCGTGCGCAGCCGGGAGGTGAACGTCTGCTGCCGACCCATCGGCGTGCCGACGACGGCGATGCGCCGGTGGCCGCCCGCGATGAGGAGAGTGGTCATGTCGTAAGCGGCGAGCTCGGGATTCACGCGCACCTGGTCGAGCCGGCTCTGCGGCACTTCGCCGATCAGCACGGCGGGCGGCACCTGCAGAGGGTCGTCGGGCAGGGCGAACTCGTCGGAGACGACGGGGTTGAGCACGAGCCCGTCGACCATGCTGGCCCGCGCCCGGGAGACGAGCTCTTGCTCGCGGGCCGGCTCTGCGCCGGTCTCCTCGATCTGCACGCCCCAGCCGTGTGCGTGCGCGGCCTCGACGAAGTGGTGCGCCGTCTCGGCGGAATACGCCGTGGCCAGATCGGGCAGAGCGAGCGCGATGACTCCCGAACGTCCGTTGCGCAGACCGCGCGCGCTGAAGTTGGGCACGTAGTCAAGCTGGGCGAGCGCCTTCTCCACGCGCTCCTTCGTCTCCGGGCGCACGAAGACGACGCCGTTGATGACGTTGGAGACGGTCTTGGGGGAGACGCCGGCGAGCGCCGCGACGTCCTTCATCGTTGCGCGCACGTCTCCTCCGTTCCCTGGCCGTCAAGCAGAGCATACGCGGCAGCCGCAGTGCGGCCAGGGCCGCTTGAAACAGCCGGTCCGCGACCGGCGCGCACCGTACATCATTCAGGCCGGCAACCGCGTTCCATCCCGCTCGGGGACGTGCTGCGGCATGCCGGCCTGAATCGTGTACGCGACAGCTCAGCCCGTGTTCTGCAGGCCGGCGGCGACGCCGTTGACGCTGAGAAGGAGCAGCCGGCGCAGCTCGTCCTGCTGCGTCGTATCGATGTTGTCGGCGTCCGCGTCGCTGCGCAGTGCGCGAAGAGCGCGCAGCTGCAGCAGCGAGAGCGCGTCGACGTAGGGGCTGCGCAGGCGAACAGCCCGGCGCAGCACGGGGCGGCCGGCGAGCAGCTCGGATGCGCCGCTCGTCTTCATCGCCCACTCGCGGGTGAGCGCCATCTCCGACAGCACCAGCTCGGCGAGGTCGTCGCGGTCGCCGAGTGCGAGGTAGCGGCGGGCGAGTCGCTCGTCGGTCTTCGCGAGTGACTGCTCGACGTTCTCGATCATGGTGCGGAACAGCGGCCACCTGTCGTAGGCGTCCCGCAGCAGTTCGACGTCGCCGATCTCGGCCAGTGCCGAGCCGAGGCCGAACCAGCCGGTGAGGTTGACGCGAGCCTGGGTCCAGGCGAACACCCATGGGATGGCGCGCAGGTCTTCGAGCGACTCGACAGAGAGGCCGCGACGCGCCGGCCGCGAGCCGAGGGCCAGCAGGCCGATCTCCTCCTGCGGGGTGACGCGGCCGAACCAGGGCGCGAAGCCGTCGGCTTTCACCAGTTCGAAGAAGCGTGCGCGGCTGACCTCGTCGAGCCTCGCCGCGAGGCCGGCGAACTCCTCGGCGGCGCGCGCGTTGCGCTCGCCGATCGAGGGAGCGGATGCCATCAGCGTCGCCGCCGCGATCTGCTCGAGGTGGCGCACGGCGATGACCGGGTCGCCGTACTGGGCGAAGATCACCTCGCCCTGTTCGGTGAGCTTGAAGCGTCCGTCGACCGACCCGGGCGGCTGGGCGAGCATCACCTCGTTGGCCGGACCGCCGCCGCGGCCGAGTGCGCCGCCGCGGCCGTGGAACAAGGTGAGCACGATGTCGTTGCGCTCGGCCCATTGGGCGATGCGGGCCTGCGCCTGGTACAGGGCGAGCGTCGCGGAGACCGGGCCGACGTCCTTCGAGGAGTCGGAGTAGCCGAGCATGACCTCGAGCCTGCGGCCCGTCTGCTCGAGCCGGGCGGCCACCTCGGGGAGCCGGATCATTCCGTCGAGGATGTCGGTGGAGGCATCCAGGTCGGCGAACGTCTCGAACAGCGGGATGACGTCGAGCACAGGCGCGGCCTCTGGCGATCCGAGCGCGTGCCCGGCCAGCCGGTACACGTTGGCGATGTCGTCGACGGACTGCGTGAACGAGATGATGTAGCGGCGCGCCGTGTTCACGCCGTAGCGCTTCTGCAGCTGGGCGATCACTCGGAAGACCTCGAGCACTTCGGTGCTCATCTCGTCGAGGTCGTCGTCGCCGCGGGCGCCGGCCGCGATGGCCTCGAGAGTCAGGCGGTGCACCTTGGAGTGCTGACGCACCTCGAGCTCGGCGAGGTGGAAGCCGAACGTCTCGACCTGCCAGATGAGATGCTGCACCTCACCGTAGGCGTTGCGCTTGTCGCCCGCCGCGACCAGCGAGTTCTGCACGATCCGCAGCTCGGCGAGCAGTGCCTCGGGGCTCTCGTAGGCGAGGTCGGCGTCGCGGCGTCGGGTGGCGGAGATGCGCTCGGCGATCATCAGCAGCACACGGCGGTGCGGCTCGTCGGGGGAGCGGGTGGCGATGTCGGTGGCGAGCTCCTCGGCGAGCGAGCGCTGTCGCCGCCAGAGCTCGAGCAGCTCCTGGCTGGGCGGGGTGTCGCCGGCGTCGAGAGTGAGCGTGCGGCCGATGCGGTCGGTGGCGCGCTCCAGGCCGAGCAGCACGTGCTCGGCGGCGATGGCCGCAGCCTTGCGCGTGATCTTGGCCGTGACGAACGGGTTGCCGTCGCGGTCGGCGCCGATCCAGCTGCCGAAGCGCACGAACGGACGGGCCGCGGGTTCGCGGGGCGTGTCATCCGCTCCGGCGAGGCGCTCGTCGATGAGGCGATAGGCCTGCGGGATGGCCTGGAACAGCGTCTGGTCGAAGATGTTCATCGCCGTGCGCACTTCGTCGAGGGGCGTCGGACGGTTCGAGCGCAGCGGCGCGGTGCGCCAGAGCGTGTCGATCTCGGCGAGCAGCTGGCGCTCGTTCTCGCTACGCGCGAGGGCACCGAGACGCGGGTCGTCGTGCTCGGCCACCAGGTCGCTGATGCGGCGAATGGCGTACGCGATGGCACGCCGGCGCGCCTCGGTGGGGTGCGCGGTGAGCACCGGACGGAACTCCAGCTCGGAGACGCGGTGCCTGGCCTCGTCTTCGCCGACCTCCTCGCTCAGCGCGGCGAACGCGCTCGCGAACGACTCGGCCGGGCGGTGGCCGTCGGCGGTCCACGGATCGCGGGCGAGCAGCACGCGAACGCGATGCCGCTCCTCCGCGAGATTCACCAGGTGGAAGTACACGGTGAACGCGCGGGCCACCTGCTCGGCTCGATCGAGGGTGAAGCCCTCGATCAGGGCCTCGGCGTCTTCGATGGATGCCTGGCCGCTGCGCTCGTACGCATCGATCGTGAGCGCGCGCAGCCTTTCGACATCGTCGAGCAGCTCCTGGCCGCCTGATTCGGCCAGCACGCGGCCGAGCAGTCCGCCGAGAAAGCGCACGTCGGAACGAAGAGCTTCGGGGACGTCGCCGCTGCGCAGTTCGCGCGTTTCGGAGGCGTCGTCGGGTGAGTGATTCGAGGGGGCACCGTTCGTCATCGCTCCCCAGGGTACCCACCCGTTGGGATACCGACGAAAACGTGTTACTCGGTGCGTGCGCTTGGCCCGGATGCGGGGCATCCCGTTGACGAGATCGCGCCCTGCAATCGGCCCATAGACTGCACGGGGTTCGACACGGCCCCACTCGCGAGGAGCATGCACGATGACGGAGAAGACCCCTCAGATCAGAGTCGATCGAACGACGGCTGTCGAGCCGGTGCTGCGGGGTGTCATCTTCGGCGTGACAGTGATGCTGCTGCTCTCGTACGTGCCGATGATCGTGTGGCTCGTGGGCGGCGCGCTCGGCCTCCCCGACTTCGGCGAGCCGCCTGTCACCCTTCTCCTCGTCGGCATCGGGCTGCTCGTGTGGCTCGTGGCACTGGCGGGCGCCGTGCTCATGCTGCTGGGCACGAGCTGGAGCGGATGGCTCATTCTGATTCCGGCGGTCGTGCTCACGGTGATCGAGCTCATCCAGGCCGCTGCGGGCGGATTCCTCGGTCTGGTGACGAACGCGGTGCCGTTCGGCGGCAGCCTGTCGCTGATCGTGCTGGTGCTGGTGTACTCGAATCTTCGGCGGAGAGGCGCCGCCGTTCCGCCCGTGCCGGTGGTGCCGGAAGTGCGGTCGACCTCACCTGCGGGGGAGTAGTCCGCCGTGGCCATGGCGGGGAGACGGACCGTCACCGCCGCGGACGGCGCAGTGATCTCGTACGCGGTGGAAAACCGCGCTTGACCCGGATGGCCTGGAGATCGACGGCGAGGAGGCGATGCGGCACCGCGGGCTGGTGAAGCTCGGAGCCCGAAACGGCCTGGTGCGATATCGGATGGAGCTCCTGCCGGAGATCTCGGGCAAACTCGAGTCCGCGCTCGCCGCCGTGGTGTCGCCGAAGTCGGCTCCGATCTTCCTCGAGACTGACACGGCCGTGAGCGGCGATGCGGCTGAAGGAGCCGAGGACGGGCGGTCGCAGGCGCAGAAGCGGCACGATGCGTTCGCGTCGCTGATCGATGCTGCCGCCCGCTCGGGCGAGGTGGCATCGATGGGCGGGGCGGCTCCCACCGTCACGGTCACCGTCGCGCACGAGGACTTGGTCTGCGGACGCGGGCACGGCCATCGCGGCACGCGACGGTGGCTGCGTGATCCCTGGGTGCAGCGTTCCCGCCGCGTGGTGCGAGGTGCACCACGTGATCGAGCACGCCAGTGGCGGACCGACGCACACCGACAACGGAGTCACCCTCTGCTGGTACCACCACCGCACGATCGACACCGCAGGATGGGCCGTCACCATGCGCGACGGCACGCCGTATGTGCGAGCGCCGAGGTGGGTCGACTCGCGGGGCACGTGGCGCCAGACCGGGAATCCGCGGGTGCGGAAGAGACGACACGACGCGATGCGAACGTGACCGATGACTCGTCGTGTGCGACGCCGAGAGGATTTCCGGCGTCGGTCAAGACTGGACATCGGCCGTCGGAGTCAGGCAGGTTGTGACGGTGGGACGAGGCGGACCGGGGCGTATCGCGGCCGCGCGGCGCGGGCATCCCGTGTGCGCGGCTGCCGTTGCCGTGCTGTTGGGCTCGGCGGTCGTGCTCACCGGGTGCACCGGGACCCACGGACGGCCGTCGGTGACGACGCACGGTGCGACGTCGACGTCCGCTCCCCGTGCGAGCGCGTCGCTCGGCCCGGCGGCCGACGGCGGTGCGAGGGAGAACGCGATCGGACAGGCGACCATGACGGCGCCCGGGCACTTCCGCTACATCGTCGCTGCTGGCGACACTCCGTTCGCCATCGCGGGTCGCTTCGGCGTCTGCATGGCAGACCTCTACGGGTCGAACCCGGGGCTCGACGGTCACCAGTCCGACCTGTATGTGGGCCAGCGGCTGACCATCGCAAGGGTGAAGGGGCCGTACCACGACGCGGCCGACTGTCTCAGCGGCGACAATGAGTCCGACGCCTATCCGTGAAGCGACCCGGCCCGAGTACTCGCACGAAAGCCATTCGGCATCCGACGCTAGGGTGGCCGGATGTCGCGGCTCATCCATCTGAACGGTCCATCGCGGGTGGGAAAGTCGACGCTTGCGCGGCGGTATGCGGCGGAGCATCCAGGCGTGCTGAATCTCGACATCGATGTGCTCGTGGGGCTGGTGGGCGGTTGGCAGAACGACTTCGACTCGGCGCTGCGCACCGCGCGGGAGCTCGGGTCGACCATGGCGGTCGCGCACCTGCACGACGGCCACGACGTGGTGCTGCCGCAACTGATCACGAGCCACGACGAGAGTCCGTGGGCCGAGGAGCTGGCTGAGCTGGCGGGTGCCGAGTACGTCGAGTTCGCCCTGCTCGCGGGCTCAGACGAGCATCGCAGAAGGTTCGGCGCGAAGCAGCCGGAGCACGAGGTCGATGCCTGGGTGCAGGATGCTCTGGGTGAGTCCGACGGAGCGCTGCTGGAGAAGATCGTGGGTGATCTCGACGACTACCTCGCAGGGCGACCGGAGACGATCCGCATCGACACCGGGGCGCAGACCCCGGAGGAGACCTACGCGGTCATCGTGGGCGCGCTGCGTCATCCGGCGATGGGCGTCAAACAGAACGGATGACCCGCCGGGTCGAGCATGACCACCCACCGGTCGTCCGGCTGAAACGCGGCCACCTCGGCTCCGCACCCCTCCGCCCGCCGTTGAAAAGCCGCGAGGTCGGCCGGCTCGCAGGTCAGGTCGAGGTGGACGATCGAAGACCCCGGCCACGTGGGGCGGGTGTAAGGAGACACCCGCTGCGCGACGAGCGTGTACGGCCCGACGGCCACTCCCGCCGCGTTGTCGTTCGCCCAGGCCACCCGACCGTCGAGAAGGCGTGCGTAGAAGTCGACGAGTTCGCGCGGGTCGGCGCAATCGAGCGAGACTCCCGCGATGCGGGCGCCGCGAACCGGGGCATCCATGTACGGGATCGTACGGCGGTCGCCTCTACGGGTTCAGCACCTTCTGGATGCGCTGCAACGACACCGTCTCAGCGGTGCCGAGCTGCTGCGCGAAGAGGCTCACCCGCAGCTCCTCGAGCATCCACCTGGCGTGCACCAGCTTCGGTGCGGCGTGCACGGGGAGCGGGATGATGCCGCCGGCATCCGTGAAGCGTGCCGTCGCGGTCTGCACCTCGGTCATCCACACGCGGTCGCGCCCCGGATTGTCGGGCAGCCGCTCGATGCGCCACGTCAGCGCCTGCAGATAGCGCGGCAGCTGCCGCAGCTGCGCCAGCCCCGTGCGCGAGACGAAACCGGGGAACACGAGTCCGGCCAGCTGCGCCTTCGCATCGGTGAGCGCGCCGAGCAGGGCCATCGACGACGTGCCCGAGATGGTCTTCTCGGCGGCACGCTGCTCGGTGAGCACGCGGGCGACGAGCGAGACTGTGGTGAACAGGGCATCCATCACCCCGGCAGAGACGCTGTCGCGAATCGCCTCGAACTCGGCCCGCGTGAACACCAGACCGCCCGGCGCGGCCTCGAACAGCACCGAGCCGACCACTGCGGCGAGGCAGTCGTCGAAGAGCGCCGTCGTCGACGGATAGGGGCTCGCGGCCAGCGCCAGCTTCTCTGCTGAAGTGAGGTGCTGCTGCACGTACGCCGTCGGCGACGGGATGCCGTTCAGCAGCAGCGCGCGCACGCCGTCGGGCAGCGAGCGCTCCTGCTCCTGCTGCGTTCCGACGACCCTGATCGCGACGCCGTCTTTCTCCGGCACCAGGGTGGGATAGCCGCGGATGACGCTGCGCGGCATCCCGGTGCCTCTTCCGCCCTGCTCGGTGTCGACGAAGCGCGGCAACTCGTCGAAGTCCCAGGTGGTGAGCCCGGTGCGCTCGATCGGGTCGCGACGGCGCACGGAGGCCTTCGCCACCGACTCCCGAACCTTGGGGGCGAGCCTGCGCTGCAGCTCGAGCAGATCCTTGCCGGTTGCGACCACCTTGGACCGCTCATCGACCACGCGGAACGTCATGCGCAGGTGCGGCGGCACGCGCTCCACGTCGAAATCGCTCGGGTCGACCGGGGTGCTCGTGAGCCGGCGGATGGTGCGCGACAGGATGCCCGTGAACGGCTCGAGCTCGCCGGCCCTCGGGCCTGAGGCGCCGGCCCCGCTCGCCCCGGTCTCTGCACCCGCGCCGGAGCCGATGCCCGCCGGCAGCTCCGCCGCGATGCGGGCCGCCCAGTCGGCGGCGGGCACCACGGACCGGCGCAGCGCCTTCGGCAGCGTGCGGATGAATGCCGTGATCAGCTCGACGCGCAGCCCGGGAACCTGTGCGTCGAAGCCGATCGGACTCAGCCGGGGCAGCAGCGCGAGTGGAACCTGCACGGTCACGCCGTCGTCCTCATCGCCAGGCACGAACCGGTAGCTCAGCGCGAGCCGCTGGTCGCCCTGGCGCCAGACCGGAGGAAAGGCGTCCTCGTCGACGATCGCTTCCTCGACGTCGTCGACGAGGTCTTCGCGGCGCATCGTGAGCAGGCGGCCCTTCGTGCGCCGCTCCTGCCGCCACCACGACTCGAACGAGCGGGTGTCGGTGACCTCGGCCGGAATACGCTCCTCGAAGAACGAGACCATCGCCTCGTCATCCAGCAGGATGTCCCGTCGCCTCGTGCGTTCCTCCACCTTCTCGAGCTCGACGCGCAGCTTCGCGTTGGCGCGCTGGAAGTCGAAGGCGTGGTCACGGGTGTCGCTCGGCCATTCGCCGGCGACGAGAGCGTGTCTGATGAAGAGCTCGCGGGCCAGAGGCGCGTCGATGCGGCTGAGCTGCGCTCGCCGCTTCGGCACGATCGGCACGCCGAACAGCGTGACCTTCTCGAACACGACGGCAGCGCCCTGGCGCTTCTCCCAGTGCGGCTCGCTGTAGCTGCGGCGCACCAGGTCGCCGGCGAGCGGCTCGGCCCACGCCGGATCGATCGCGGCGTTCATGCGCGCGAACAGGCGACTGGTCTCCACGAGCTCCGCACTCATCACGGCCTGTGGCTGTGCCCTGCCTTCTCTCTTGGCAGCGAGGACCGAGCCCGGGAAGATCAGAAAACGGGTGTTGCGGGCGCCGAGGTAGTCCTTCTTCGCGGCGTCGCGCAGGCCGATGTGCGAGAGCAGGCCAGACAGCAGGGACTTGTGGATGGCATCCCCGTCGACCTTCGCGTCGCCTGGTGCGAGACCGAGTGGTTTGGCGGTGCGGCGCAGCTGGCGGTAGAGGTCTTGCCACTCGCGGATGCGCAGATAGTTGAGGTATTCCGCCTTGCAGAGGCGACGGAACGCGCTGGATCCGAGCTCCTTCTGCTTCTGCTCCAGGTGGTTCCAGAGGTTGAGCAGGGTGAGGAAGTCGCTGGTCTGATCGGTGAACCTGGCGTGCTGCTGGTCGGCCCGCGCGCGCTTCTCGAGCGGACGCTCGCGCGGGTCTTGGATCGTCAGCCCGGACACGATCACCATCACCTCGCGCACGACGTCCTGACGACCGGACTCGACGAGCATGCGTCCGAATCGCGGATCGATCGGCAGCCTGGCGAGCGTCCGGCCGGTCTTCGTCAGCCGCCCGTCGTGCACGGCGCCCAGCTCGGCGAGCAGATCGAGACCGTCCTTCACGCCGCGCGAGTCGGGAGGCGTGAGGAACGGGAACGCGTCGATGTCGCCCAGCCCGAGCGAGATCATCTGCAGGATGACCGCCGCCAGGTTGGTGCGCAGGATCTCCGGCTCCGTGAACTCCGGCCGCTTCTCGAAGTCGTCCTCCGAGTAGAGCCGGATCGCGATGCCGTCGCTCGTGCGGCCGGAGCGGCCTGAGCGCTGCTTCGCGGAGGCCTGCGAGATGGCCTCGATCGGCAGGCGCTGCACCTTCGCGCGCGTCGAGTAGCGCGAGATGCGCGCGGTGCCCGCGTCGATCACGTACCTGATGCCCGGCACGGTCAGGCTGGTCTCCGCCACGTTCGTGGAGAGCACGATGCGGCGGCGGATGCCCGCAGGCACCGGCCCGAAGACGCGGTGCTGGTCGGCGGACGACAGCCTGCCGTACAACGGCAGCACCTGGGTGGATGCCGCCTCGCCGCGGCGCGTGAGGTGCCCGCGCACGGCGTCTTCGGCATCCCGGATCTCGGTCTCGCCGGAGAGGAACACCAGCACGTCGCCTGGCTTCTCGCGGCCGAGCTCGTCGAGCGCATCGGTGATGCCGGTGAGGTAGTCGCGGTCGACGGCCGGCGCGGCATCCACGTCGTCGTCGCCCTCGTCGTCGGCGACGAGAGGGCGGTAGCGCACCTCGACGGGGTAGGTGCGGCCGGAGACCTCGACGACCGGCGCGGGGTCGCCCTCGGCATCGGCGAAGTGCTTCGCGAAGCTCTCCGGGTCGATGGTCGCGCTGGTGACGATGACCTTGAGATCGGGGCGTCGGGGGAGCAGCCGCTTCAGGTAGCCGAGCAGGAAGTCGATGGTGAGGCTGCGCTCGTGCGCCTCGTCGATGATGATCGTGTCGTAAGCGGTCAGGTCGCGGTCGCGGTGGATCTCGTTCAGTAGGATTCCGTCGGTCATCACCTTGATGCGCGTCGCCTTCGACACCTCGTCGGTGAAGCGCACCTTGTAGCCGACGAGCCCGCCGACCTCGTCGCCCAACTCTTCAGCCACCCGCTCGGCGATCGCGCGGGCCGCGATGCGGCGGGGCTGCGTGTGGCCGATGGACTCGCGCCCCAGCGCGAGACAGATCTTCGGCAGCTGCGTGGTCTTGCCCGACCCCGTCTCGCCGGCGACGATCACGACCTGGTTCTGCTCGATGGCGCGCGCGATCTCCTCCCGGCGCTCGCTGACGGGCAGCTCGGGCGGGAAGTGGATGACGGGGATGCCTGTGCGAGCGGCGGACTCGACTGCGGGCGGCACGGAAGACATGAGCCTTCGATTCTATGCCCGGCGCGATCGCAGAGGACGGCCGGACCGCCCGCGCTACTTCTGGAAGTGCTCCGGGTCGGTGCGCGGGTCGATGACCGACACGTTCACCGTGGCCGCCGGGATCTCCTCGCCGGTCTCGAGCGGACGGCGGCTGAAGTACTTGTGTCCCTTGCGCCAGTAGATCGCCATGGGCACGAGCCCGATCGCGATGGTGCCGATGCCGATGATGATGATCAGCCAAGCGGTGCCGGGGTCTTTCGGATTGGACTCGAACTGGCTCGGGATCGACACCACGAACACGACGGCCATGAAGACGGCGCCGATCGCCGGCCACAGGCCGATGAAGAGGAAGTTCTTCACGGACTTGAAGATCTCCCTGCGGTAGGCGACGACGACGGCGATGCCGGCGAGCGCGTAGTAGAACGCGATCTGGAATCCGATCGAGCTGATGGCCGCGTTGAGGATGTCGCCGACGCTGCCCAGCGCGTTGGATCCGATGAAGAGCACCAGCGAGACGCCCGTGACGACCAGCGTGGCGAACGCAGGCGTCTTCCACTTCTTGTGCGTGGTGCCGAACAGGGCGGGGAGCGTGTGGTCGCGCCCCATCGCGAAGAGCGACCGCGTCACCTGGATCAGCGTGGTCTCCAGCGTCGCGATGGTGGAGAGCATGACGGCGACGATGAGGATCTTGCCGCCGATGCCGGGGATGATCGCCTGCCCGAGATCGCCGATCAGGTTGTTGCTGCCCTCGATGGTCTTCTCCGGAAGCATCACCTGGGTGGCGATGGTGAAGACCTCGAACAGCAGGAACACGATGACCACGCCGATGATGCCGCCGATGCCGGCCGTCTTGCGGCCGTTCGTCGTCTCCTCGTTGAGGTTCGAGCTGACGTCCCAGCCCCAGTAATAGAACGCGGCGATGAGCGCGGCGCCGATGAACCCGGTCATGCCGCTGAAGTGCCCGAATCCGAACCAGTCCCACGAGAACGCGGCGCCGTTGGTGTGCGCACCCGACAGTGCCTTGATGATCGCGATCACGCCGAACACCACGAGGATCGCGACCTCGATCGACGACATGATCCACTGCGCGAGCGCCGTGATCGTCACGCCGACGAGCACGCAGCCGGCCATCACGAGGAACCAGATCGCGCCGATCCCGGTGACGAGCCAGACGTTGCCCGCCGCCTTCTCGTCGAACAGCGAGACCGTGTATTGGCCGGCGGGCAGCGCGCCGGCGACCATGAAGATGGTCGCCGAGATCACGAGCGACCAGCCGGACAGGTAGCCGAGGATCGGGTGCAGCGCGCGGCCGACCCAGGAGTACGAGGCGCCGGCGTTCACGTCGGAACGGCCGAGGTAGGCGAACGCCCATGCGATGCCGAGCATCGGGATGCCGCACCACAGCAGGGCTGCCGGCGCTGCGAGCCCCGCGGCGCCGATCAGGAGTGCCGTCGTGGCCGCGATCGAATACGCGGGAGCGCTGCCCGCGACGGCCATCACGATGGCTCCCGCGCCGCTGACGCCGTCGGCCTTCAGCTCGTGATGATGCTCCGTCGTGGTGGATCCAGTGGGCTGGTCTTGCACTGTGTTCGACATCGTCGTCGGCCTTCGGGTCACGGGATGCTCGCTCGAGACCCGGGCGAGACAGACGTGAAAGTACCACCGGGGGACCCCGGTGGACGAGAGGTGAGACAGACTCATCAGTCGGAGATCGTCCGGTTTTTCCGCCCCGTCCGGACACTTCGCCGCGCTGGCAGACTGGCACGCGTGAAACTCTGGAAGTCGCCTGCAGCGCGGGCCGGGGCATCCGTCGCGGTGGCCACCGGCCTGTACGGGGTGTCGTTCGGCGCGCTCGGCATCGCGTCGGGTCTGGATTTCTGGCAGACGCAGGTGCTCAGTCTGCTGCTCTTCTCGGGCGGATCGCAGTTCGCGTTCATCGGGGTGCTCGCCGGCGGTGGCAGCGGGGGAGCGGCACTCGGCTCGGCTGCGCTGCTCGGCATCCGCAACGCCGTCTACGGCATGCAGCTGAACGCGCTGCTGCAGCCGACCGGCTGGCGCAGGCTGGCGGCGGCCCAGGTGACGATCGACGAGTCGATGGCGACGGCGACCGCCCAGCGTGACCCCGCGGAGCAGCGGCGCGCGTTCTGGGTGACCGGCATCGGGATCTTCGTGCTCTGGAACCTTTTCACCGCCCTCGGCTCGCTACTCGGCAACGCCATCGGCGACCCGAAGGCGTGGGGGCTCGACGGCGCCGCCGTCGCCGCATTCCTCGGTCTGCTGTGGCCGCGGCTCAAGTCCCGCGAACCGGTGGCCATCGCGGTGGCGTGCGCCGTCGTGACGGTGGTGGTCGTGCCGTTCGTGCCGCCGGGCATCCCCGTGCTCATCGCCGCCGTCGTGGCCGCGGTGTGGGGGCTGTTCGGCTCCGGCAGGAGCGACGAAGGCCTGGAGCCCGACGTCGAACCGCCGCACGCAAGGGCTCAGGACGCCGGGGCGCCGGATCCCGCTCGCGACGTCGGGGACGCTGACGGCCCCATGCACGAGGGAGGGATGTCGTGACCACCTGGCTCTACATCCTCGCCGCCGGCGTGGTCGCCTTTCTCACCAAGTTGATCGGCTACCTGGTGCCGGCGAGGGTGCTGAAGAACAAGCGGATGACCAGGGTGGCGGGCACGCTGACCATCGGGCTGCTGGCATCCCTCACCGTGCTCAACACGCTGGCGAACGGTCAGCAGCTGATCTTCGACTCCCGCATCGGCTCACTCGTCGCGGCCCTGATCGCACTTCTGCTGCGCGCGCCGTTCCTGGTCGTCGTCATCGTGGGCGCTGCGGCGGCCGCTCTGCTTCGTCTCGCCGGGTTGCCCTGACCCGTGCAGTGGGCGTGCGCCGCTGACAGCCCGGGCGTGTATGTTGCTTGCAACCCGTACCGGATGCCATGTCAACGACGACAAGGAGCAGCCATGACTGAGACCGCCCAGCCGACCGGATTCGCCACCATCTCGGTGGCGTCGATCCTCTCCGAGGCCGCGAGGCAGAATCCCGAGCGCACCGCCGTCATCTTCGGCGAGCAGCGCATCACGTACGACCGGCTGTGGTGGGAGACCCGGCGCTACGCCGCCGCCCTCCGCGCGCGCGGAGTGGGCCCGGGCACACCGGTCGCGGTGCTCATTCCGAACGTGCCCGATTTTCCGCGGGTGTACTTCGCTGTGCTCGCACTCGGCGGTGTCGTGGTGCCGGTGCACGCCCTGCTGAAGGCCGATGAGATCGCGTACGTGCTGCGCGACTCCGGCTCCGTCGCGCTCGTCTGCGCCGCACCGTTGCTCGGAGAAGGAGCGAAGGGCGCCGCCCAGGCCGGCGTGCCCGTGCTCAGCGTGCTGGTGCCCGACGAGGCGCTGGAGGCGCTCCCGTTCCCTCGGCTGGAAGACGAGGCATCCGCCCTCGAGCCGATCGACGGCTACGTGCCGCGTGGTCCGTTCGACACGGCGACCATCCTCTACACGAGCGGCACCACCGGCAAGCCGAAGGGCGCAGAGGGATGCCACTTCGCCATCGTCGAGCAGACCAGCTCGCTGCTCACCGACGCGTTCGACCTCGACGAGAACGACGTGGTGCTGGGGTGCCTTCCCCTCTTCCACACCTTCGGCCAGGTGTGCGTGATGAACGTCGGATTCCGTGCGGGCGCCGCCGTCGTGATGGTGCCCAAGTTCGACGGCGCCACCGCTCTCGACCTGCTCAACAAGCATCGGTGCACGATCATGACGGGCGTTCCCACCATGTACATCGCGCTGCTGGAAGCGGCGAAGGCGAACCAGGATCGCCCGCCGCTGAAGTACGGGCTCTCGGGCGGGTCAGCCTTGCCGATGGCCGTGATCGAGCGGTTCAAGGAGGTGTACGGGGTGAACATCCACGAGGGATACGGCCTCACCGAGACCTCGCCCGTCGCCACCTTCAACGTGGTGGGCAAGCCCACCAGGGCCGGCACCGTGGGCCAGCCGCTGTGGGGCGTCGAGGTCGAGGTGGCCGACCCCGAGATCGACGACCGCATCGTGCTGCTGCCCCGCGAGCAGCTGGGCGAGATCGTCGTGCGTGGGCACAACCTCATGAAGGGATACCTGCACCTGCCCGAGGCGACCGCCGAGGCCGTGGTCGACGGCTGGTTCCGCACCGGCGATCTCGGCACCAAGAGCGACGACGACTACGTGACGATCGTGGACCGCAAGAAGGACATGATCGTGCGCAACGGCTACAACGTGTACCCGCGTGAGGTGGAGGAGGTGCTGTCCACGCATCCCGCCGTGTCGATGGTGGCTGTGTTCGGTGTCTCGCACGAGACGCACGGCCAGGAGATCATGGCTGCCGTCACGCTCATGCCGGGCGCGACGGCCTCGCCGGAAGAGCTCATCGAACACGCGAGGGAGCGTGTCGCGGCCTACAAGTTCCCGCGTCGCATCGAGATCGTCGAGAGCCTCCCGCTCGGACCGAGCGGCAAGGTGCTCAAGCGCGAGCTCGTGCGCGTCTACGACGTCTGACCGGCGCGGCCGCGCGCGTCACTCCGTCGGCGAGGCCGGCTCCTGAGCGGCCGTGGGCGGCCAGACGACGAGGTCGGCCGCCCATGTCGTCGGCAGGCCGACGCGGCGCACCGCGCGGTTGGCGGCGAACGCGATGACGCCGACCATGAGCATTCCCGCGAAGACCGCGAGGGTCCAGTGCACTCCCGCGGTGCTGAGCAGGATGCCGCCGAGCAGCGGGGCGACCGGCGCGACCGCGGTCCACGAGAGCGAGAGCACCGAGTTCATGCGTGCCTGCATGTTCTGCGGGGTGATGGCGCTCACGTAGCCGAGCAGGCCGGCGTTCACGGGAGGGATGAACACGGTCATCACGACCATGAGCAGCACGTAGTCGAGATAGTCGGTCGAGATCGCCAGCGCGAACCCGCCGAGCGCCGACGGCACCAGACAGACGATCGCCAGCGGGCCGGAGGGGAACCGCTTCACCAGCGACGGAGAGACGATCGCGCCGAGCAGCATGGATGCGCCAGACACCACGTCGATCAGCGCGATGAGCAGCGGAGCGGTGTGCAGCGCCACGAGGTGCAGGTTGATCGCCACGACCATGCCGCCGAAGCCGAGGTTGAGCATGGTGAACACGCCGATGCCGGTGCGCACGATGGGCACCGCCCAGACGAAGCGGAACCCGTCGACCAATGCGGCGACCGCTCCCGTCTCGTGTCCGTCGCCGTGAGCGTCGTTGAGTGGTCGCCGCACGAACACCGTCGTCGCGCCCGCCAGCACGTAGCTGAGGGCACTGGCCAGGAACGGCAGCGCACGTGAGAAGCCGTAGAGCAGGCCGCCGAGCGGGCCGGCGACCAGGCTGGCGACGGCGCCGCGCCCCTGCATCGCGGCCATGGCGGAGCCGAGCTGCTCCGACGGCACGACGTAGCGGATGCCGGCAGCCTCGGTCGGCCCGTAGAACGCCGAGACTGCTGAGGCGACCAGCAGTGCCACCGCGAGCTCGCCTGCGGTGAGCACGCCGGCGGCATCCGCGAGCCAGAGCCCGAGCCAGACGGCGAGGCCGATGACGGAGCAGACGAGCAGCAGGCGGCGGCGATCGACCCGGTCGGCGACGACCCCGGCGGGCAACGTCGCGAGCAGCAGGCCGGCCTCGCTCACCGCGCCGATCGCGCCAGACCAGAACACGGATCCGGTGATGCCGAAGGCGATCAGGGGCACCGCGAAGACGGCCACCCCGTTGCCGACGAGCTGGCCGGTCTTGCCGGTCATGAGCAGCAGGTAGGGGGCGTTGCGCCAGAGGGATGCCGCGCCGGGGGATTCGGCGGTCGTGGTCTCGGTCATGCGGTCAGCCTAGATAGGCAAGAGAAATTGCGCAATAGATAGTGCGCAATATTCATTGCGGGGTTTGCTAGAGTCGGAACGTGGCCGAAGAACCCCGTGTCATCGCCGAACAGTCCTACCCCGTGACCGATCCGGCGATGCTGCGTGCGCTCGCACATCCACTGCGTCAGCGCATCATGTGGGAGTTCGGCGCCCGTGATCACCTGAGGGCGGCCGACCTGGCGAAGATCACGGGGGAGCCCGCGAACGCGGTGAGTTATCACCTGCGCAGCCTCGCCAAGGCGGGGCTGATCGTCGAGAAGCCCGAGCTCGCCGGCGACAGCAGGGATCGCGTGTGGGTCATGTCGCATCCGGAGGGCTTCTACTTTCCGGAGCCGAGCGCTGCGGGAGACGCACTCCTCGCCGACCGCCTCGACTGGCTGCGAGGGCTCATGGACGAGACCCTGCCCCGCGATCCCCTGGCCGCGCGCATGCAGTACATGGCGGCCGCCATGCTGACCAGAGACGAAGCGCGGCGCATGGGCGAGGAGGTCGTCGAGGTCTTCGAGAGATGGCGCGCCCACGGCATCAAGGCTGCAGAGGAGCATCCGGATGATCCGGCTCGCGTCTTCCATTTCACCGCTG
This sequence comes from Humibacter ginsenosidimutans, assembly GCF_007859675.1. Taxonomy (GTDB): domain Bacteria; phylum Actinomycetota; class Actinomycetes; order Actinomycetales; family Microbacteriaceae; genus Humibacter; species Humibacter ginsenosidimutans. Next base: position 1,494,607 of record NZ_CP042305.1, on the reverse strand, counting down.
CGTTCATCGGCAACCCACGTCCAGGCGCCCAGCCGGTCGACGGCCCTCCGGAGGCGCGCGAGCCGTAGGCTTCCACCATGGAGTTGCTCGCCCGCGGCCGTGATGCAGACCTCTTCGCCCTCGACGCGAGCACGGTGCTCCGCAGAGATCGCGCCGGCGACGACATGGCCGATCAGGCACGGCTTCTGCTGACCCTCGAGGAGCTCGGGTATCCGGTGCCGCACGTGATCGACGCCGACGGCGCCGACCTCGTGATGGAGCGCATCGACGGCGGAACCATGCTCGACGAGCTCGCCCACGAACCGGAGCAGTACCGACGCTACGGCCGGCAGCTCGGTGAACTGCACGAGCGGCTGCACCGTCTCGCCGCCCCGGCGTGGCTGCGGCCGGCGCGCGGCGCCGACGGGGGCTGCGGCCAGGCATCCGACGACGCGGTGATCGTGCACCTCGACCTGCATCCGGCCAACGTGATCCTCAGCGAACGCGGCCCGATCGTCATCGACTGGAGCAACGCCGCATCGGGATCGGCCGAGATGGATGCCGCGGTCACGGCGATCATCACGCTCGGCAGCGAGCTCGAGGGCGTCGCGCAGGAGCGCCTCGAGTCGATGCGCTCGCTGCTCATCGACGCCTTTCTCGAGACCTGCGGAACAGACCCGCGCGCAGGACTCGCCGATGCGATCGAGTATCGACGTGGCAACCCCAACAACACGGCCGCCGAGACCCGCTGGATCGAGACGAGGGCGCGTGACTGCCTCGACCCCTTCTATCTGCAGCCGCGCGCCGTCTGATCATGCCGAATCGCCTCGCCGATGCCGTGAGCCCGTACCTGCTGGCGCACGCGCAGAACCCCGTCGACTGGCATCCGTGGGGTGAGGAGGCGCTCGCCGAGGCGCGCGAGCGCGACGTGCCGCTCTTCATCTCGATCGGCTACGCCACCTGCCACTGGTGCCACGTGATGGCCAGGGAGAGTTTCTCGAACGAGGCCGTCGCCGCCAAGCTCAACGCGGGGTTCGTGCCGGTCAAGGTCGACAGGGAGGAGCATCCCGACGTCGACGCGGCCTATCTCGCGGCAGCAAGTGCGTTCACTCCCAACCTGGGCTGGCCGCTCAGCGTGTTCGCCATGCCGGACGGCAAGGCGTTCTTCGCCGGCACCTACTTTCCGCCGGAGCCGCGTACCGGACTGCCGTCGTTCGCGCAGGTGCTCGACGCGGTGACGGATGCCTACACCCGCCGTCGCGACGATGTCGCGTCGACCGCCGCGCAGGTCGCCTCCGCCGTGGACTCGCTGCGCCGCCGGTCGCAGGCAGACACGGCCGGCGCCGGCGACGTGGACTCCGTCGAGTCATCGGTTCTCGACCGACAGCGCCTGAAAGGCACGGTGGCAGACCTGGTCGCCGCCGAAGATCCGGAGTTCGGCGGCTTCGCGGCGCCACCGGAATTCAACGGCCCGAAGTTCCCCGCCGTCCCCGTTCTCGCGTTCCTGCTCGACTCCGGGGATGCGCTGGGCGAACGCACCGCGCTTCACACGCTCGGCTGCATGGCGCGGTCGCCGCTGCGCGATGCCGTCGACGGCGGGTTCTTCCGCTACGGCACTCGCCGCGACTGGGGTGTTCCGCACTACGAGCGCATGCTCTACGACAACGCCGGCCTGCTGCGGCTCTACGCGGATGCCGCAGCGAGCCTCGACCCGGAACTCGCGTCGATCGCCGAGGGCATCGCCTCCTTCCTGACCGGCACGATGCGGGTGGAAGGCGGCTTCGCCTCTGCCCAGGACTCCGAGAGCGAGGTCGACGGCGAGCGCCGCGAGGGCCTCTACTATCGGCTCGATGCGGCGCAACGAGCGGCACAGCCGAGGCCCGCGCTCGACGCGAAGGTGCTCACCGGCTGGAACGGCATCGCGATCGGCGCGCTCGCTCATGCCGGCGCGCTGCTAGGACATCCGGAATGGGTGCGGGAGGCCGCGGAGGTCGCCGACGGACTGCTGTCCGCGCACGTCTCGGACCACGGTCGGATGCTGCTGCGCGCCTCGCTCGACGGACGCGCTTCCGCCGCCGCTCCCGCCCTCGACGACTACGGACTGTTCGCTTCGGGGCTCCTCGACGTCTTCCTCGCCACGGGGGAGCACCGCTTCGCGTCGGCGGCGCGCACGCTGGTCGATGCGACGCTGGTCGATGCGACGCTGGACGCTGCGACGACGGACGGTGCGTCTCCGGATGAGCGCGTCTTCGCGGTCCCGGGTGGCGGCGACTCCGTGTTGTCGGCACACGGGCTGGTCGCCGACGCCGACCCGTCCGAGGGCGCCCACCAGGGCGGAACGTCATCGCTCGCCGACGCGTGCCGGGTGCTGTTCGCGCTCACGGATGACGCCGGCTACGACCGCGCGGCGCGCACCGCCATCGGCGACCTTGGCGAGTCGGCGGTGCGCTCGCCGCTGGCGTTCGGGGGTGCGCTGCGCGTGGCGTCCGCGCTCGACGACGACCTGCGGCAGCTCGTCGTCGTGACGCCGGACGGCGGAGAACCCGCCATCGTGCGGGCGGTTGCGGCACGCGGACGGAGCCTGGGCGCCGGGACGGTGGGGGTCGTCGTGTCGCAGGGGCGGGCATCCGCTCTCGCCGCGGACGGGTTCGAGCTGTTCGCAGACCGTTCGACGATCGGCGGCATCGCGACCGAATATCTGTGCCGCGCGTTCTCCTGCGAGCTGCCGCGGCCGTTCAGCGCCTGACCGGCGTGCGCGGACCGAAGGAGCTCAGGCCGCGTTGAGCCTGCCGAGCATGCCCCACACCGCAGGTGTGAGCTCGGGATGATCGAGCGCCACACGGCGCAGCAGCTGGTACTCGAAGCGCTCGCGCTCCTCGCGCGCGGCCGACGGGTGGTAGGCACGTGAGCGCGCCTCGCCGAGGCCGTGCGCCTCGATGGTGTCTTCGCGCAGGGTGAGCACAACCTGCTCGTCGACACTCGGCAGGTCGGGCAGAAAGTCCCAGGGGTCGTCGCCCAGCCGGCACCGGAACTCGATCACCGCCGCCAGTTCGTCCCTGGCCTCTTGGCGCAGCACTTCGAGGCTCATCGGATGCCGTTGGTGACTCATCCGCTGCCCCTCCCCGCGCCGATCATGTGGCGCTGACGTCGTCGTGCTCGTGCCTGATGTTCGACAAGGGTACGACGAGGGATCGACCCGTGCGAATCGGTGGCGTCGCGTGGCGCAACGGGCTCTCGCACCAAGCCGTGACCGTGGTCGGATCTCATCGCGACCGCATAACGATTCGTCGAGGAGTTGGTCAGGATCGCCGTCGTGGCAGGTGCCGTGACACCCGATGACGGCACAATGGTGAAGCCCCCCCCGTTGCCCGTGTCGAGAAAGGCCGCCATGTCCGCCCCGCTCGACTGGCTCAACTCCGTGCTGTTCACCGTTCTCGGGCAGCAGGTCACCGTCGTCGAGGTGATCGGTTTCGTCGCGGGGGCGCTGTGCCTGGTCGGTGTGACGCGCCAGCGGCTGTGGAGCTGGCCGGTCGGCATCCTCAACAATCTCGCGTTCCTCGCGTTGTTCCTCGGTACGGGGCTCTACGCGGATGCGGCGCTGCAGGTGGTCTTCGTGCTGCTGGGCGTCTACGGATGGCTCTCGTGGGGGCGCCGGCCGAAGGGTGCCGGCCCGCTGCTCATCCGGCGCGCCACGGGACGGCAGATCGCGTACGGGGTGGTGCTCACGGCGCTGGGCACCGTCGTCGTCGCCTTCCTGCTCACGACCGAGACCGATTCGGCGGCGGCGTGGCCCGACGCGTTCATACTCTCCGCATCGCTGCTGGCCACCTGGACGCAGGCGAGGAAGCTCATCGAGCACTGGTGGGTGTGGATCGTGGTCGACGCGGTGTCGGTTCCGCTGTACTTCGCCAAGGGCCTGTGGCTGAACGCCGTACTCTTTCTCGCGTTCCTCGCGCTGTGCGTCTACGGTCTCGCGCGCTGGACGCGCGAGTTGCGTGCGGCGACCGCCGGGGGCGTCGACGAGGCGGCGTTGGAAGACGAGTCGGAGTCCCTTCCGGTGTGAGCCGGGCCACCGGATACGAATCGATTCGTCTCCGGACTTGACCCGGAGCGCACTCCGGGTCACACCATGGAGTCATGACCACTCTGACACCCTCGCAGGCAGCCGAAAGCCTGGGCGTCTCCGCGGAGACGCTGCGCTATTGGGAGCGTGCGGACATCCTCTCTCCCGTCGGCAGGGATGCCGGCGGTCGCCGCGTCTACACCGACGGCGACCTCGAGTCGATCGACGTCATCAAGTGCCTGCGGGAGACGGCGATGCCGATCCGCACGGTGCGCGAGTTCGTCGAGCTCGCCAGGCTGGGCGTCGGAACGGAGCTCGCTCGGCTTCAGATGCTGCGCGCTCACCGGGAGCGCGTGCTGGAGGACCTGCGTCGCCAGCAGGACGCGCTCGAGCACATCGAGCACAAGATCGCGCACTACGAACAGATCACCGGATGGCCACGATGACCATGGACATCCACCGACAAGGATCGACGAGCAGGAGAATCATGCAGTACCGCACACTCGGACGCAGCGGAACGGCCGTCTCGGCCCTCACCCTCGGCGCCATGACCTTCGGCCACGAGGCCGACGAACCCACGTCGCACGCCATCATCGACACGTTCGTGGCGGCGGGCGGCACCCTCATCGACACCGCTGACGTCTACACCCACGGAGCCTCCGAGCAGATCGTCGGCAGCTGGCTGGCGGCGCATCCCACGGAGGCCGAGCAGGTCGTCATCGCCACGAAGGGACGATTCCCGATGGGCGAGGGCCCGAACGATCTCGGCCTGTCGCGGCGACACCTCTCACGCGCACTCGACGCATCGCTGCGTCGGCTGGGCGTCGAGACGATCGACCTGTATCAACTGCACGCGTCGGATGCCCTCACCCCGATCGACGAGACGCTGCGGTTTCTGAACGACGCGATCTCCGCGGGCAAGATCCACTACTACGGCTTCTCGAACTTCACCGCATGGCAGCTCACCAAGGCCGTGCACGTCGCCAGGGCGCACGGCTGGGAACAGCCCGTGACGCTGCAGCCGCAGTACAACCTCATCGTTCGCGGCATCGAGCACGAGATCGTGCCCGCCGCCCTTGACGCCGGCGTCGGCCTGCTGCCCTGGTCGCCGCTCGGAGGCGGCTGGCTCAGCGGCAAGTACACACGGGATGTGCCGCCGAGCGGCGCGACGCGGCTCGGTGAGGACCCGGAGCGGGGCATGGAGGCCTGGAGGGCGCGCAACGACGATCCGCGCACCTGGCGCATCCTCGACACCGTGCAGCAGATCGCCGGCGTGCACGACGCCTCGGCGTCGCAGGTGTCGCTGGCCTGGCTGCTGTCCCGGCCGGCGGTCACCAGCGTGATCCTGGGCGCTCGCACCGTGGAGCAGCTCAGGGACAACCTGGGCGCGGTCGACCTCGAACTGAGCGACGAGCAGCTCGCGGCGCTCGACGAGGCGAGCGAGCCTCGCGTCGAGCCGTACCCGTACGGCGCCCCCGGCCTGCAGCAGCGGAGCCGTCGCATCGAGGGAGGTCGCTGACCCGGGTCCGAGGCGGCGTCGGAGGCCCGAGCTAGCGTTGCAGCATGTTCCTGCTCTCCGACGCCACCATCGTGTTGAGCCCGAGCGACCTCACCACGGCCTCGACGTGCGAGTTCGACTTTCTGCGCCGGCTCGACGGCCGTCTCGGCTGGGGGCCGGAGGTCGCGCGCCCCACGGATGCCATGCTCGAGCGCACCTCTCGGCTCGGCGACGAGCACGAGCGGCGCGTGCTCGACAGATACGTCGAACGCTTTGGGGAGGGTGTCGCACGATTCGAGCGGCCGGAGCATCCCGACGTCGCGGGACTGACTGAGGCCGCTGCGGCCACGGCAGAGGCGTTCCGTGCCGGCGCACCCGTCGTGTACCAGGGCGTGTTCTTCGACCCGCTGCACGAGCCGGACGGGGCGGAGGCCGGCACCGCCGTGGCGTTCGTCGGCTATGCCGACTTCATCGTGCGCGAATCCGACGGCCGGTACACGGTCGAAGACACCAAGCTCGCCCGGCGCGCCAAGGTGACGGCGCTGCTCCAAGTGGCCGCGTACGCGCTGCAACTGGAGCGCATCGGCATCGAGCCGTCGCCCGACGTGCGGCTGCTGCTCGGCGACGGCAGCGTGAGCACGCATCGGCTCGACGACATCCTGCCCGTCTACCGCAAGCGCATCGCCCGGCTGCACGCCATCGTGCGCGAACACCTCGCCGACGGCGAGGCGGTGCGCTGGGGGGACGAGAGATTCGTCGCCGACGGCCGGTGCGACACGTGTGCCGCGGAGGTCGAGGCGAACCGCGACGTGCTGCTCACCGCCGGGCTGCGGGTGACGCAACGGCCGCGCTTCGTGGCGGCGGGCATCCGCACCATCGAGGATCTCGCAGCGTCGAGCGACGATCTCGAGGTCGACAGGGTCGCACCCTCCACCATCGCCTCGCTGCGCCAGCAGGCTCAGCTGCAGCTGGCGGCCGAGGCGGGGAGCCCGCCTCCCGTCGTCGTGTACAACGCACCGGCGCTCGCCGCGCTGCCGACACCCGACGACGGTGACATCTTCTTCGACTTCGAGGGAGACCCGCTCTACACCGAGGGTGACGACGGCCAGTGGGGAATCGACTACCTCTTCGGCGTCGTGCAGACCGACGGCGAGTTCCAGCCGTTCTGGGCGCACACGTTCGCCGAGGAACGGCAGGCGCTGATCGACTTTCTGCGCGATGTGGCCAGGCGGCGGGCCGAGCATCCCGGCATGCACATCTACCACTACGCGTCGTACGAGCGCACGCACCTGCTCAACCTCGCGGCCAGGCACGGCGTGGGCGAAGACGAGGTCGACGACCTGCTGCGCGACAACGTGCTCGTCGATCTGTACCCGCTGGTGCGCAAGGCCATCAGAGTGGGCTCGAGATCGTACTCGATCAAGAAGCTCGAGCCGCTCTACATGGGTGACGAGCTGCGCTCCGGTGAGGTGCAGGATGCCGGCACCTCCATCGAGGAGTACGCGACGGCCAGGGCGCTGCTCATGGCGGGCGAGGTCGAAGAGGGCCGGCACAGGCTCGACGAGATCGCGGCCTACAACCGCTACGACTGCGTCTCCACGCTGCGGTTGCGGGACTGGCTGCTGGAGCGGGCCGCGGATGCCGGTGTGCCGATCGGTCTGCCTGCTCCCGAACGTGAGGTGCCGGAACTGGAACCGTCGACGCTGCGCGACGACCTGCTGGCACGAGCGGGAGAGTCTGCGGAGCCGCACGCCGCTGGTGCGGATGCCACGCGCCTCCGCACCGACGACGAGACCGCAGCGGCGTTCGCCGCCGCCGCGCTCGATTATCACAAGCGCGAGCAGAAGAGCTTCTGGTGGGCGCACTTCGCCCGACTGGTCGACCCGGTCGAGGCGTGGGCGAACACCAGGGACGTGCTCGTCGTCGAACGAGCGGAGCTCGAGCGGGACTGGTACCGCGACGAGGGCCAGCGCTCCGATCGACGCGTGCTGCGGCTGCACGGGCAGTTCGGCCCTGGCAGCACCGTCAAGGCGGGTCGTGGTGCCTACCTGCTGTACGAGTTTCCCGGCCCGTTCCCCGCGGGGCGCGGCGATCCGGGGGCTCGCAACACTCGCTCGGTGACGCTCGTGGGGGTCGGCGACGACTGGGCGCTGGTCGAGGAGACGAGGGCGGATGCCGTTCCCGCCTACGACACCATGCCGAGCGCCATCACACCGGGGCCACCGCCCTCGCCCGGCAGGCAGAAGCAGGCCATCGAGTCGTGGTGCCAGTCGATCGTCGACGCCACGCCCGAGTGGCCGCACGATCCCGTGACCGATCTGCTGCGGCGCGTCCCGCCGCGCACCAGAGGCGACGCGGTGGCGCAGCGGGTGGAGGCGGCGTCCGACGACACGCTCGTCGACGCGGTGTCACGCACGGTGGCCGATCTCGACGACTCCTACCTCGCGGTGCAAGGCCCTCCCGGAACCGGCAAAACCTACCTCGGCGCCCACGTGATCGCCTCGCTCGTGCGCGAGCGGCACTGGAAGATCGGTGTGGTGGCGCAGTCGCACGCCGTGGTCGAGCATCTGCTCGCCTCGGTCGCCGCCACCGCGGGACTCGACGCCGAGCTGGTGGGCAAGGTTCCGCAGACGGGTACAGAGCCCGACGACGACTGCCCGTACACGGTGCTCGATAAAGACGGTCAGCTCGACTTCGCGCTCGCGCACGCCGACAGCGGCTTCGTGGTGGGCGGAACGGCGTGGGATTTCGCCAATCCGGCGCGCGTTCCCGTGCACAGCCTCGACCTGCTCGTCATCGACGAGGCCGGCCAGTTCTCGCTGGCCTCCACGGCCGCCGCGGCCGTCGCCGCGCGCAACCTGCTGCTGCTCGGCGATCCGCAGCAGTTGCCGCAGGTGAGCCAGGGGCTGCATCCCGAGCCCGTCGACCAGTCGGCGCTCGGGTGGATCAGCGCCGGACACGACGTGCTGCCCGCCGAGCTCGGCTACTTCCTGGCGCAGACCAGGCGAATGCATCCAGCACTCGCCGCGCCCGTCTCGACGCTGTCGTACGAGGGCAGGCTGCGCGCGCACCCGGATGCCGCCACTCGCCACCTCGACGCCGTCGCGGCGGGCCTGCACCCCGTTCCCGTGCACCACGACGGTGACTCCACCGAGTCGCCCGCCGAGGCGCAGCGTGTGGTGGAGATCGTCGAGTCCGTGCTCGGCTCGACGTGGCGCGAGGGCGGCGCCGAGCGCCCGCTGACCGACGACGACATCATCGTGGTCACCCCGTACAACGCGCAGCTGGCCTGCGTGCACGAGGCGCTGGCCGCGGCGGGGCATCCACAGGTGCGAGTGGGCACCGTCGACAAGTTCCAGGGCAGGGAGGCCGTGCTCGCGATCGTCTCGCTGGCCGCGTCGTCAGCCGAATATGCCCCGCGCGGCATGGGCTTTCTCATCATGAAGAACCGGCTCAACGTCGCCGTCTCACGGGCGAAATGGGCGGCGTACGTCGTCTACTCGCCGCAGCTCACCGAGCACCTGCCGCACCGGCCGGAGGGCGTCGCCGAACTGAGTGCGTTCATCACGCTGGTCGAGGGGACGGAGTGAGAGGAGACGACGGCCGGACAGACCCGGAACGGCGCCTCGATGCCTCGTTGCGAGTCGCCGACTGGGCGGCGGCACCGTCCGGTGCCGTGCGCGACACGGTGGCCGCACCGAGCGGTGTGCTGGCCCGCCTCAGCCTTGGGCCCGCCGACGGCTCCCGCGTGCTGCTCGTTCCCGGTGCCACCGGGTCGAAGGAGGATTTCGGCCTGATGCTGCCTTTGCTGACGGATGCCGGCTACCGCGCCGAGTCCTACGATCTCGCCGGCCAGTACGAGTCGCACGCCGCCGGGCCCGAGAATCTCCACCCGCCGCTGGACCGCTACACGCTCGAGCTGTTCGTGGACGACCTCCTGGCCGTCATCCGGGCGGGCTCGGCGCCGGTGCATCTGCTCGGCTACTCGTTCGCCGGCACGGTCGCCTCCGTCGTCGCCGCGCGGCATCCAGAGCTGGTGGAGAGTCTCACGCTGATGTCGTCGCCGCCACTGGCCGGGCAGTCCTTCCGCGGGTTCAAGGTGCTCGGCCCGTTCAGCGGGCCGATGTCGGCGCACGTCGGCGCAGGTCTGCTGATCTGGGGTGTTCGCATGAACTTCAACCGATCTCCGCGGGAGCGGCTCGCGTTCGTGCGGGAGCGATTCGCACTGACGCGGCGATCGAGCGTCGACGACATCATCGAGCTGATGAAGCACGTGCCCGACCTGGATGCGGAGTTGCGAGCGTCGGGAGTTCCGGTGCTGATCGCCGTCGGCAAGGGCGACATCTGGCCCGTCGCCGCGCACCGTGCGTACGCGGAGCGCATCCGAGCGAACATCGTCGTGTTCGACACCGGCCACACTCCGAATGAGACGGCGCCGCATCAGCTCACTGCCGCGCTGCTCGAGCACTTTCGGCGTTGATCCGCCGATCGCGGCGGCGGGCACGACGGCCGCGAAAGCCTCGCCACACGCGACGCGGCCAGCTGACCTCGGACATGTTGACCCGCACATCGTGGAACGCCCAGGTGACGCGACGCTCGAGCCCGGCGAACGAGGTGAAGGGTCGGGCGGACACCCCGACCAGCAGCCTGCCGTCGAACTCGATGCCGAGGCTCGGCTCGATCACGAAGCTGATGTCGAGGTCGTCGTGCATGTGCGGGTCGTGCAGATGCACACGATCACGCGTGGCGAGCCAGGCGACGCGCCGCAGCGCCATGTTCGAACCGAACAACGGCAGGTGGCCGACGAGCGATCCCATGAAGCCGAAATATCCGCCGAGATACACGTATTTGCCGATGACCCTCAGCACGGGACCGCATCCGTAGAACGTGCCTGTCCCGGTGAGCGCCATCAACGTCGCGTCGGCGTCGAACCTCTGGCGCAGGCGCGCGACCCAGTCTGGCGCGGGTCGGGAGTCGGCATCCAGGCGTCCGATGACGTCGAAGCGCGCGGCGTCGAACCCCGCGGCCGTCGCGCGGAGCACGCCGCGCTCCGGCACGTTCACCACGATCGCGCCGGCTGCGACCGCCACCTGGGCCGTGTCGTCGGTCGAGCCGTTGTCGACGACGATGATCTCGTCGGGCAGAGAGGTCTGTGCGGCGAGGTCGGCCAGGCACTGCCGCAGCATGCGCGAATCGTTGAGGGACGGGATGACGACGCTGACGGTACTCATGGCCAGGCGTCAGCATATCGAGAGGCCGAAGGGCGCGCGCGGCGCCGACCCGATCGTGCGTCAGTCCTGCTGCGCGGCGCGCTTCGCGGCGCGGCGCTTGCCGATCCACACGCCGATCATGACCGCGCCGATAGCGGCGAGCACGAAGCCGGTGGCCTGCATCCAGCCGATGCCGCCGGTGGGCAGACCCGTCATCACGGCCACGAGCACCTGGTGCGCGAAGCCCGTCGCGATGCCGAGCACCACGAGCACGATGCCTGCGGTCAGAAGGGTTTTCACGACCGACAGCCTACGGTGTCGCGCCTGAGCGTCAGACGTGCCAGGGAGCATCCCCGACGCTCGGCCCGCGGCAGTCGGAGCCGACGCGGCTCAGGCGGCGGCGCGGGGCAGGGCGTCCTCGATCGCCGCGATCACCTCGGGGGCGTCGGGCACCGTGCGAGGCCGGAATCGATGTACCTCGCCGTCGGGCGTCACCAGGAACTTCTCGAAGTTCCACGTCACCCGGCCGGCCTTGCCGTCGGCATCCGGCGTCTTCTTCAGCTCCTTGTACAGAGGATGCGCCGACTTGCCGTTCACCTTCACGCGCTCGAACATCGGGAACGTCACGCCCCAGGTGGTGGAGCAGTACTGCTTGATGGCGTCTTCGCTGCCGAGCTCCTGCAGAAACTGATTGCTCGGAAAGCCGAGCACCGAGAATCCGCGGTCGCCGTAGGTCTTCTGCAACTCTTCGAGCGTCTCGTACTGGGGCGAGAGGCCGCAGCGGGAGGCGACGTTGACGATCAGGAGCGCCTGACCGTCGAAGTCGTGGAGCGTGGTGGTCTCGCCGTCGATCGTGGTGAGCGGCAGGTCGCGTGCTTCGGGGGAGAGGGAGGTCATGTCGAGAGGTTAAGGCCGGTGCCCCGAAGACGCGCCGCATGCGAGCATGGCAGTCATGGCATCCGAGTACATCGACGACTTCGCCGCGTTCATTCAGGCGTCCCCCTCCTCCTATCACGCGGCCGCGGAGGTGGCCAGGCGGCTGGAGGCCGCGGGCTTCGAGCGCATCGACGAGGGGGATGCCTGGCCCTCGCCCGCCTCGGGCGGCCCGCAACGCGGAGTGCTCGTGCGCGACGGTGCGGTCGTGGCCTGGGTTGCGCCGGCTGACGCCGACGCCGACACCCCGTTCCGGATCCTGGGCGCGCACACGGACTCGCCGGGCTTCAAGCTCAAGCCGAAGCCGACCACTGGCACGGCGGGCTGGCTGCAGGCGGGCGTCGAGGTCTACGGCGGACCCTTGCTCAACTCGTGGCTCGACCGTGAGCTCGAACTCGCGGGCCGCATCGTCACGTCCGACGGCACGGAGCACCTCGTGCGCTCGGGCGCGCTGCTGCGCATTCCGCAGCTGGCCATCCACCTCGACCGCGGCGTGAACAACGAGGGACTGGTGCTCGACAAGCAGCGCAACACACAGCCCGTCTGGGGCGTCGGCGAGTCGCACGCCGCCGACCTGCTGGCGGAGGTGGTGCGCGAGAGCGGGGTGGCGGCATCCGACATCGCAGGCTACGACCTGGTGACGGTCGACACTCAGCCGCCGCACGTGTTCGGTCGCGACGGTTCGCTGTTCGCGAGCCCTCGGCTCGACAACCTCAGCTCCGTGTTCGCCGGGCTGCACGCGCTGCTCACCGCTGCCGGCGATGGGGCGGAGCCGGCCTCCGGGCACATCAGCGTGCTGGCGGCGTTCGATCACGAAGAGCTCGGGTCGGAGTCGCGCTCGGGAGCCAACGGGCCGATCCTGCACGACGTGCTGACGCGCATCTCACGGTCCTACGGTTCCGACGACGAGGCGCAGCAGCGCAGGTACGCGGCCTCGTGGTGCGTGTCGGCCGACGCCGGTCACGCAGTGCACCCCAACTATGCGGAGAAGCACGACCCGGCGAACCGGCCGATCGCCGGCGGCGGCCCGCTGCTGAAGATCAACGCCAACCAGCGCTACGCCACCGACGCGCACGGAGCGGCGCTGTGGGCCCGACTCTGCGCCGCCGCCGACGTGCCGTACCAGGAGTTCGTGTCGAACAACGACGTGCCGTGCGGCACGACCATCGGGCCGCTCACCGCCACCCGGTTGGGCATTCGCACCGTCGACGTCGGAGTGCCGCTGCTGTCGATGCACTCCGCGCGCGAGCTGTGCCATGTCAGCGACCCGGTGTCGCTGGCCGGCGCGGTGGGTGCGTTCTTCGCCGGAGCCTGACGCCGCGAGCGGCCCGTCGCCGCCGTCGCCGAGGGGGCCTCAGCCGAGGCCCGAGGCGGCGTCTGATGCAGCACCTGAGGTGATGTCTGAGGTGCCGGGATGCCTGGCGCTCGAAAGATAAGGCATCCGCCCGATCCGGGGTGCCTACCTTAGTCACGAACATCGTCTGTAGAACGAAGCGGAAGAGGGACAGACGATGTACAACGAAGCCTTGGTGAACGCGCTCAACGCCGACCGGCAGCGCACCTACGACGAGCTCGAGCGACTTCGCGCGCAGCGTGAGATCACCCGGCAGCGACTGGCCGACGACGCCGCGGGCGCGGATGTCGTGTCCGAGCGTCGCGGACGCTCTCACCGTGCCACGGCATCCCTGCGGCACGCCGCCGCGCGGTGACCGTCACCCCTGGTTCGACGGCCCGCGGAATGAACGTGGCGGCGGCCTCGGGGGCAGCGGCGTGGATGTCGGGGGTCGGTGGCAGCATTGACCCCGTGAGATCCCCGATCAGCAGCCCCCGAATGATCGGTCGTGAAGCCGATCTGGCGGCGCTGCGCGACGAGTTCGCCCGCAGCGCCGACGAGCCGCGCGCCGTCGCCGTCGGGGGCGAAGCCGGCATCGGCAAGACCCGTCTGCTGGCGGAGTTCACGCGGGAGATCGGCGGCGACGCCCTGGTGCTCGTCGGAAAGTGCGTCGACATCGGCACGGAGAGTGCGCCGTACGCGCCGTTCACGGCCATCGTGCGCGAGCTGGCCGAGGAGATCGGCACCGACGCGCTGCTCGAGCTCGCTGGTCCGGCGCGCGCCGTGCTCTCCGTCGTGCTGCCCGAGCTCGCGTCGGAGTCGGCCGTGCCACCGCGCACCGGCACGGAGCGCCTCTACGAGCTGATCGCGGTGCTGTTCGAGAACGCCGCGCGCGAGCGCCGGCTCGTGCTGGTGATCGAAGACATCCACTGGGCCGACAGATCGACGATCGAGCTGCTCCGTTTCCTCGTCGGCATGCTGGCGGGGTCGGGCATCCTCATCGTCGTCACCTATCGCAGCGACGAGATTCTGCGCGGGCATCCGCTGCGCCCCGTGCTGCCGGAACTGGAGCGATCGAGGCGACTCACGCGCTGGGAGCTGAACCGGCTCACGCGCGATCAGGTCGCCGCGCAGGTGGCGGCGATCGCCGCCGTGGACACGGGCGCAGAGGACGATGCCACGGAGAGCGGCCGCCCGATCGACGACGCCCTGATCGACGACCTTTTCGAGCGCAGCGAGGGCGTGCCGTTCTTCGTCGAGGAGCTGGCGGGCGCCGGGCGCGACGGCGAAGGCTCGACCGCGGGTTCGATGCTGCCGGAGACGCTGCGCGAGCTCTTGCTGGCCAGGTACGACAGGCAGGGCGAGGGCACGCAGCAGCTGCTGAGGATGCTCGCCGTGGGCGGCGGGTGCGTGCGGCACGGTTTGTTCGAGGCGGTGTATTCGGGCAGCGCCGATGAACTGGAGCGCGGGGTTCGCGAGGCCGTCGACGGCGGCATGCTCGTGATCGACGACGCCTGTTACGACTTCCGGCACGCTCTCGTGCGTGCCGCGGTGCTGGGCGAGGTGCTGCCCGGCGAACGGGTTCGTTACCATACGGCCTACGCGGATGCCCTCGAGTCGCTCGCGAGCACGGGCAGGCCGGTCGCGCACGAGGTCTCGCAGCACCGCATGGAGGCGCACGATGCGGTGCGGGCCTTTCCCGCCACGCTGGTCGCGATGCGGGAGGCGCGGGCGTCGTACGCCTTCGCCAGGGCGGCACGCATGGGAGAGCGCGCATTGGAGCTGTGGGAACAGCTGCCCGCGCCTGAGCAGGTCGCAGGCATGAGCCACGTGGCTCTCCTGCAAGACACGTCGGCCGCCTGGCGCGACGCGGGTGACACCGAGCGGGCGCTCGTCCTGATCGACGCGGCCATGGCGGAGCGCGATCCCGCCGATGCCGAGCAGCACGCGGGACTGCTGGTCGACAAAGCGCGCTACCTTGCGGCACTCTCCCGCCCCGGGTCGACGACGCTGCTCGAGGAGGCGCTCGCCGGGCTGGCCCCGGACGCCTGCTCCGACACCGCGTCGGCCGTCGTCGGCGACCTCGCGGGCAGGCTCATGCTCGAAGCGCGGTACGACGAAGCCGTGCAGACCGCCACCAAGGCGCTCGAACTGGCGGAGAAGGCCGGCTCGCTGTCGCGCAGGTCGATCGCGCACAACATTCGCGGGGTCTCCCTGGTCGGCCTCGGGCGCATCGACGAGGGACTGGCAGAGCTCGACGAGGCGGCCACGCTCGCGGCCACACGCGACGGCGCCATGCTGCGCTACCGCGTGAACAGCTCTGACGTGATGTACCTGATCGGTCGGTACGCCGACGCCGTGCAGATCGGCAACGCGGGTGTGGAGCGCGCCCGGCGCCTCGGTGTGGAACGCACCAGCGGCGTGATGCTGGCCTCCAACACCGTCGAACCGCTCTCGGCGCTCGGACGCTGGGATGAGGCCTTCGCACTGCTCGAGCCCGCACTCGGCCTCAACCCGCCACCCGGATTCCGGGTTCACCTGCAGCGCATCAAGCTGTGGCTGCTCACCTGGAAAGGCGAGCTGCAGACCGCCGACGAGTTGTGGCGGTCGTGGGCGCCGATGATGCGCGTGCAGACCGAGATCGAGCAGCAGTCGAGACTCGGTGTGAGCCGCGTCGAAGCCGAGCTCGCGCTCGCCCTCGGCGATGTGGAGCGCGCGTGGCGCGCCGTGAGCGTGCTGCTGCGCGATCACCAGTCCATGCGCGCCTACGACCTGCCGCTGCTCGCCGACGCCGCGCGAACGCTCACGTTGTTGCGTGCCGGGGCCGCGGCGCAGCGTTCGGGGGACGCCGTCGACCACATCGATCTCGACTCCGCGGAGTCCACGTTGCGCGCGGTGCTGGCGGCCGCGAGCGACTGGCCGACGGAGCCGGTGTGGGGGCCGCTGTTCGAGGCGGAACTCGCCGACGAGGGCACGGATGCCGGTGCCTGGCAGCGCGCGGTGGCGGCATCCGATCTCGCCACGGCTCCCGCCCACCTCGCGCCGTATACCAGGCTGCGGCTGGCCCAGGCGCTCGTGCTCACGGGGGATCGCGCTTCGGCACAGGAGGCGGCTGCCGACTCGCGACGCCTCGCCGATGAGCTCGGCGCCGGCCTCATCGTCGGCTGGCTCGACGAGTTCGAGCGGCGTGCCGGAATCGATCCCACGTCGTCGCGCGATCGCGCCGGCGCTCACGGAGCCCGGGCGCGTGCGACGGAGCTCACCGAACGCGAGCGGCAGGTGCTGGAACTCATCGCCCAGGGACTGAGCAACAAGCAGATCGGCGAGCGGCTCTACATCAGCACGAAGACCGCAAGCGTGCACGTGTCAGCGATTCTCCGCAAGCTCGGCGCGACCAGTCGCACCGAGGCCGTGTACCTGGCGGGCATGGATCGGGCGAGCGCGTAGTCGCACCGCCCCTTGCCGGAGCCCGTGGTGCGCAGGGCGGGGCTCGGGCGAGCCGATCAGGCCCTGCGGTCTCCGCGCGCGGTCTTGTCCGAACGGGCCGATTTCTGGGCACGCTGCTGCTTCACCCGGGTGTTCTCCGAGCGCACAGCCGCCTGCGTGGCACGTTCGCGCACGAGCCACTCCGGCGGGGCCGCGAGAAGCTCGCGGATCTGCTCGGTGGTGAGGGCATCTGTCACACCCGCGCGGGCGAGGCCGCTCGTGGAGACGCCGAGCTTGCGCGCCACGACGTCGCGCGGGTGGGGGCCGTCGCGACGCAGGTCGGCGAGCCACGTCGGCGGCTCCGACTGCAGCGCGGCGAACTGCTCGCGCGTGATCGCCGATCCGCGGAACGACTCCGGCGTCGCCGGCAGGTAGACGCCGAGCTTCTTGGCCGCCGTCTCGGGCTTCATGGCTCCAGGGCCGGGCTGCAGGCTTTCGCTCATCCCTCAAGGGTAGGCGTCGCCGCGCCCAGTCCTCGCATCCACGAACCCGCCTCTTGCCGCTCCTCTCGCCGCCACACCCCGAGGCGCCTCGCGGTAGCCGCTCGATGCGCTCTCGGAAGTGCTGTCGGACATGGCCGTCATGCCGGCGCGAAAGGGCGTGTTGCGACAGCAAATCAGGAGGAGGAAGCGGGGAAGCCGCGAAGAGCACGGGTAGCGTTGTGCGGGCGCAGCGTGCGCGGCGGCCCGGAGGGGAGACGACATGGTGTCGGAACGGCAGGCGTCCGAAGGTGCGGAGCGCCGCACAGGGCCGATGCCGTTCCGGCTCGCGTACGTGCGTGGCGTGACACCGGCGAAGTGGGCGCGCATCTGGGGGGAGAGGATGCGCCGGGTTCCGCTCGACCTCGTCCTCGTCGAGCAACCCGACCAGGAGCGCGTGCTGCGCGGCGGCGAGGCCGACATGGCGCTCGTGCGGCTGCCGATCGACCGCGACGGGCTGCACGCGATCCCGCTGTACGAGGAGCGCGCCGTGGTCGTCGTGCCGAAGGACCACGCCATCGCCGCCGCCGACGAGGTGACGGAGGCCGAGGTGGTGGAACTCGCCGGGCCGGTGCATCCGTTCGACCCGGCCGTGGACGACGCTCTCGCGCTCGTTGCAGCGGGTGTCGGCAGCATCGTGCTGCCGCAGTCCGTGGCGAGGTTGCACGCCAGGCGCGACCTCGTGGCACGCCCGGTCGCCGACGCCGAGCCGACCCGCATCGCGCTGGCGTGGCTGAGCGATCCCGCGCCGGGCCGCACGGATTCCGAGCAGTACCGCATCGACACGTTCATCGGCATCGTGCGAGGCCGCACGGCGAACAGCTCTCGCGGCTGAGATCGGTAGCCTTGGCAGGTGAGCCCGGCAGACAGCATCCGTCTCGACGACCGGATCAGGCTCGACGAACGCGTGCGCGGACTCGACTCGCCGGACGACGTGTTCGACGTCTTCGTCGAGTGGGTCGAGGAGAGCGGCATCAGCCTCTACCCGGCGCAGGAGGAGTCGCTGATCGGCATCGTCTCCGGCGCGAACGTGATCGTCTCGACGCCGACGGGCACGGGAAAGTCGCTCATCGCGGTCGGCGCGCACGCCGCGGCCCTCGCGGAGGGCAGGCGCACGTTCTACACCGCGCCGATCAAGGCGCTCGTCTCGGAGAAGTTCTTCGCGCTCGCCGACACGTTCGGCGCCGAGAACGTCGGCATGATGACGGGCGATTCGCAGGTCAACGCCGACGCGCCCATCATCTGCTGCACAGCGGAGATCCTCGCCAATCTCGCTCTGCGCCTCGGCCCGGATGCCCCTGTCGACCAGGTCGTGATGGACGAGTTCCACTTCTACGCCGACCCCGATCGCGGCTGGGCGTGGCAGGTGCCGCTGCTCCTGCTCGAGCGCGCCCAGTTCATCCTGATGAGCGCCACGCTCGGCGACGTGAGCGGCATCGCCGACGACCTCTCGCGCCGCACGCACCGCGAGACTGTCGCCGTCACGGGCGTGGAGCGTCCGGTGCCACTGGACTACGACTACGCGCTGACGCCCGTGCACGAGACGATCGCCGAGCTGCTGGATGCCGGCAAGGCCCCCGTCTACGTGGTGCACTTCTCGCAGAAGGACGCCCTGGAGCGGGCGCAGGCGCTGGCCGGAGCATCCGTCGCCAGCCGTGAGCAGCGGGATGCCATCGCCGCCGCGATCGGCGGTTTTCGCTTCTCGTCGGGGTTCGGCCAGACCCTGTCCCGACTGCTGCGCCTGGGCATCGGCGTGCATCACGCGGGCATGCTGCCGAAGTACCGCAGGCTCGTCGAGCAGCTCGCCCAGCGCGGCCTGCTGCGCGTCGTCTGCGGAACCGACACGCTCGGTGTCGGCATCAACGTGCCGATCCGCAGCGTGCTGCTGACGGCGCTCACCAAGTTCGACGGCACCAAGATGCGGCAGCTCACCGCGCGGGAGTTCCACCAGATCGCGGGCCGCGCCGGCCGCGCCGGCTACGACACCGCCGGCACGGTCGTGGCGCAGGCGCCCGAGCACGACATCGAGAACGCGCGTGCGGTCGCGAAGGCCGGCGACGACCCGAAGAAGAAGCGCAAGATCGTGCGCAAGAGGGCGCCGGAGGGATTCGTCTCGTGGGGCGAGCCGTCGTTCACGCGGCTCATCGAGGCCGAGCCGGAGACGCTGACGCCGCACATGCAGATCACGAGCGCCATGATCGTCAATGTCATCGCACGCGGCGGCGACGTGTTCGGCAACGTGCGCACCCTCGTGTTCGACAACCACGAGCCGTGGAGACGGCAGCTCGAGCTGGCACGAAGGGCGCTGGGCATCTACCGCACGCTCGTGACGGCGGGGATCGTGGAGAAGGGGAGCGACGGCATCCCGCGACTCACTGTCGACCTGCAGCCGAACTTCGCCCTGAACCAGCCGCTGTCGCCGTTCGCGTTGTCGGTGTTCGAATTGTTCTCCGTTGCTGACGATGTCGAGCGTTCGGCGGAGACGGGCGATCGCTCCGAGTCGAACGGCCTCGGCACCGGCGACTACGCGCTCGACGTCGTCTCGGTGGTGGAGGCGACGCTCGACGACCCGCGTCCCGTGCTGTTCGCGCAGCAGCATCTCGCGCGTGGCGAGGCGATCGCCGCCATGAAGGCGGAGGGCATCGAGTACGACGAACGCATGGAGCTGCTCGAGGAGGTGTCGTGGCCGAAGCCGCTGGAGGGCATCCTTCAGCAGTCCTTCGAGGTCTACAGCACGAGCCAGCCGTGGGTGCGCGACTTCGAGCTGAGCCCCAAATCGGTGGTGCGCGACCTCTTCGAGCGCGCGATGACGTTCGGCGAGTACGTGTCGTTCTACAACCTGGCCCGCAGCGAGGGGGTGGTGCTGCGCTACCTCAGCGACGCGTTCCGCGCGCTGAGGCAGACCGTGCCCGACGAGGCGAAGAACGACGAGCTGCGCGACGTGATCGACTGGCTCGGCGAGCTCGTGCGACAGGTGGACTCCAGCCTGCTCGACGAGTGGGAGGAGTTGGTGCATCCGGATGCCACGCGCTTCGCCGAGGAGACCGCGATCGTGCCACCCGCCCCGCGCACTGTCACCAGCAATCGCCGCGCGTTCGGCGTGCTGGTGCGCAACGAGCTGTTCCGGCGCGTGCAGTGGGCCGCGCTCGACCGCCCCGACAAGCTCGGCGAGCTCGACCCCGAGTTCGGCGAGGATGCCTGGTCTCAGGCCCTCGACGGCTACTACGCCGAGCACGACACCATGGGCACCGACGCCGATGCCCGCAGCGCAGCGATGCTCATCGTTGACGAGACGGATGCCGCCACGTCGCGCCTCTGGCGCGTGCGGCAGATTCTGTCCGATCCGGAAGGCGACCACGATTGGGGCATCGCCGCGGAGGTCGACCTGGACGCGTCGGACGAAGCGGGCACGGCCGTGTTGCGCGTGACGGCGGTGAACCGGCTCTGAATCGTCGGGCCCTGGTGATCCGCTCGGAGCGATCGCCTCGATCGAATCCCACTATGGGATTCGTCGTCGTCTTGACGCGCGACCTCGCTCGTGCGGTCATGACCAACACATCGCACCAGGAGGCGCAGCCGGCGAGAGCGATGGTGCTGGCGTTCGATCTCGATCTGCCGCGACTCAGTTGACGCGACCTGAGCCGCCGTGCGCCACGATGGTCGAATGAGCGAGACGGTACGCAACATCGATCAGGCGCTGGCCGGCATCACCGAACCGTGGCAGCCGCACCGGCTGACCAGCGTGAACGACTACGACGTGAAGGTCGTCAAGATGCACGGCGAGTTCGTGTGGCACACGCATCCCGAGACCGACGAGCTGTTCATGGTGCACTCGGGCCGGCTGACCATCCAGCTGCGCGACGGCGATGTGCAGTTGGGGCCGGGCGACATCTTCGTCGTGCCGGCCGGCGTCGAGCACTGCCCTCGTGCCGACGAGGAGACGAGCGCGCTGCTGTTCGAGCCGAAGGGCACGGTCAACACGGGCGACGCCGGCGGCGAGCGCACTGCGCAGCTGCGGGAGCTGTGAGCGGTCAGTCCGCGTTCGTCGCGATCACGACCAGCGGTCGCGTCTCGTCGGCAGCCCATTCGTTGAGCGACCCGTCGTAGAGGGCGACGTCGTCGCGGCCCAGCAGGGCCAGGGCCAGCGCGTCGGCGGCTGCGGCGACTCCGCCCGCACAGTACGTCACCACGGGGGCGGGGGAGGTGACGGCATCCGACAGCAGTGCGCGCAGCGCGTCGTCGTCGAGGAACGCGTTGGTCTGCCGGTCGACGAGGCGCGAGGCGGGCGCGCTGAGGCTGCCGGGAATGTGGCCGAGCCGCGGACGGTGCCCCGTCTCGCCGGTGAACTCGCGCGGCGGCAGCCCGCAGAGCAGCGTCGCCGGCTCGTGACCGGCGAGCGCCCGGTCGACGCGGTCCTTGTCGGCCCAGAAACCGTGGCGCGTGGATGCCTCGAAGCCCTGCGACGCGCTCGGCGCGACGTGTCCGATCTCCAGCGGTCGCTTCTCGGCGGCCCACTTGCGCAGGCCGCCGTCGAGAACCGCGACGTCGTCGTGGCCGAAGGAGCGGAACAGCCACCACAGGCGAGACGCCCACTGCCCGACGGCGTCGTCGTAGATGACGACCGAGGTCTGGGCGTCGACACCGAGCGTGGCGGCGGCAAGGGCGAACTGTTCGGCGGTCGGCCGCGTGAAGGGGAACGGGCTGGCGGCGTCGCTGAACTCTTCGAGCAGGTCGGCGAAGACGGCGCCGGGAACGTGCCCGTTCACGAGGTACTGCTCGTGGCCTGTGACGTAGGCCGGATGCCCGTCGAACCCGGCGACCTGCAGCACTGTGGCATCCACGACCAGCACGCCCCCCGTTCCGGGCGCACGGTCGGCGTCGGCCAGGAGCGCCGCGAGCTCGTCGGTGCCGATGAGGTGGCGACGGGCAGTCGCTGCCAGCGGCGACGACGATCTCGGGGGCGACGGGGAGTCGATGCTGGTCACGCCTACACGGTAGGGCGCAGCCGACGGCGGCCCGCATGGTCGCGCAACATTCGGTAACGGTGGATCGCGCGGCTCGAGCAGGTGGTCGGGCTACAGCCCGAGCAGCACGCGCTTCGCTGCCGTGAACTCCTCGTCGGTCAGCGCGCCGCGCTCGTGCAGGGCGGCCAGCTGGGTGAGGGAGACCGGGTGCTGGTGTCGCATCCGCTCGGCACCGATCGCCTCGATGTCGAACCACGGGCGCGTGCCATCGCCGGCGGAGACCGCCGCCGCGATGCAGACGGTGACGAGGGTCACCGTGCCGATGACGATGGCGGCGACGCCGATCCACTGCCAGACCGACGCGGCGACCAGGCCTGCGCTGTCGGCATAGCCCTTCGACGACAGCGTGTGGGTGAACCAGTACAGGCTCTGCTCCCGATCGATGGCACCCTTGGCCACCGCCCAGATCACGATTCCCGCCACCGTCAGCGCGAGTCCCAGGATGCCCAGCACTCGCCAGGTCGTTCGTCTTCTGTTCACGGTGGCAGCGTAGGAGCATCCGTGTGCCGTGTCTGCGGGCTGCGCTGGAATGCAGCCGATCGGTGGGCGGGGCATCCACCGATCGGTGGGCACCCGGTCGACGCACACCGTGGCGCCGCGTGCGGTCGGGCGAGGGCCGCGAGGTGAGAGGAGCCGGCCGAACGGTTAGGCAACCGTGGTTGCCTGACTGAACACACGCTGTGAGCTAAGCAACTCAGGTTGACTAGACCGTCAGAGCAACCTAAGTTGCTTAATCATGAACCCCGTACGCATACCGTCGCCGATCGGCGGCGCCGCCGATGAGCTCGCCGCGGTGGTCGCCCTGCGCGACCTCGCGGACCGGCTCGAAGACGCCGCGGTCGAGAACGCGCTCCGCGACGGCTGGAGCTGGGGCCTGGTCGCCGAAGCACTCGGCGTCACCCGGCAGGCCGTGCACAAGAAGCACCTGAAGCGTCTGGCCGACGCCGACATCGACCTGAGGAGGCGTCGTGGCTGACGAGATGCCCCACGGGCGCGAAGACCGGCTGCCGCAGCCCATTCGCGACATCCTGATCACTGCGATGGAAGAGACTCAGCGCCGCGGCAAGGTCGCGGTCGCCCCCGAGCACCTGATGCTCGCGATCGCGGCCGAGCCCGACTCGATTGCCGCGGCCGTGCTGGCCGATTTCGGCCTCGACCATGACGCGCTCGATCACGCGCTCGAGGTCGAATCGGCCAGGTCTCTGGCCGTCGTCGGCATCGACGGGCTCGATCCGGAACTCGTTCGCGCAACCAGCCGGCCGATCACCGCCAGGCCGAGCTGGGCGTCCTCGACCCGCGAGGTGTTCCGCAGGGCGCAGATCGTCGGCGGACGCCGCAGGGGACGCAGCGTCGAGCTCGACGTGCTCTACGGCATCGTCACGGCGAGTGTCGGCACCGTTCCCAGAGCTCTGGAATACGCGGGCGTCGACCGCGACGCGCTCATCGGCCGGGTCGAGCGCGAGCGCCTCGTGGCCGATGACGAACCGCAGCGCGGCACCCAGGGCCTCTCCGCCCAAGAACGCCAGGCGCTGCGCCGCGAAGCGCAGCGTCGCATGCAGGATGCCCGCCGCGAGGCCCAGCGCGAGGCCCAGGCCAAGCGCCGTGGTGCGCAGCGCGCCGCCCGTGCACCGCAGGGCGAGGCGCGTGGCTCCGATCCGGCCTCTCCCGACGCCTAGTCACCAGACACCACACAACTCCAACGCCTTTCGAACGGCGGCCGCACCATCGACCGCCGTGCGGTCGAGTGCGCCCTCCTGGCGGCTCCGCCGCGCCCTCGCTCCATCTCCACGGGATGTCCGCCGACAGTTGCCGGCGGCCGCTGACAGCGCCCGTGAGTGCGTGTAAGCGGCACGACAGCGCCGCGAAAGCGGCCACGAGCATCCTCGAATCCAGACCACGAAACAACCATCACGAAGGGAGTGCCGCATGAACGCACAACGTTCCAGCGCACAAGGCGCTCGACACAGCGCAGGCTCCGACTGGGCCATCGAGGCCCACGGCCTGGTCAAGACGTTCGGCAGCAACCGGGCGGTCGACGGGGTCGACCTGCTCGTGCGACCGGGCACCGTCTACGGCGTGCTCGGCCCGAACGGCGCGGGCAAGACCACCACCATCAACATGCTCGCCACGCTGCTGAAGGCAGACGCGGGAACCGCGACCGTCTTCGGCCACGACGTGGCGAAGGAGGCGCAGATCGTGCGCCAGCTGATCGGTGTGACCGGTCAGTTCGCCTCGGTGGACGAGACGCTCTCGGCCACCGAGAACCTCATCATCTTCTCCCGGCTGCTGGGCCTCGGCCGCAAGGAGTCCAAGGAGAAGGCGGTGGAGCTGCTCGAGCGATTCGGGCTGACGGATGCCGCCAAGCGCCCGCTCAAGAAGTTCTCCGGCGGCATGCGTCGTCGCCTCGACCTCGCGGCGTCGCTCATCGCGCAGCCGCCGCTCATCTTCCTCGACGAGCCGACCACGGGTCTCGACCCGCGTACGCGCGGCCAGATGTGGGATACGATCCGCGAGCTCGTCGCCAGCGGGTCCACCATTCTGCTGACCACGCAGTACCTCGACGAGGCCGACCAGCTGGCCGACCGCATCGCGGTGATCGACCGCGGTCGCGTGGTGGCGGAGGGCACGGCCGACGAGCTGAAGGCCTCTGTCGGCACGTCCGCCCTGCAGCTGCGGATCGAGGACCCTGCGGACACCGAGGATGCGCTCACCGCGATCGAGCGGGTGCTCGGCGTGCGCGGCACGCTCTCGCCGGAGGCGGCGCGCATCACGGCGCCGATGGCCGATCCCGACCGGGTGACCGACCTGCTCGTCACGTTCCGTGAGGCGGGCATCCGCCTCACCGAGATGAGCGTGCAGAAGCCGAGCCTCGACGAGGTCTTCCTCACCATCACCGGCCACGACGCGGCCGACCAGAACGAGACGGCACCGGGCTCCGACGAGAGCGGTGCCGAGAAGGAGAAGGTGACCGCATGAGCACCATCGCACCTACGCGCCAAGTGGCGCGCATCACCCCGCCCTCGGAGCGCAACCTCAAGAACCGCACCAGCATCGGTCAGACGCTGCGCAACACGTTCACCATGGCGTATCGCGGACTGGTCAAGATCCGCCGCACGCCGGAGCAGCTCGTCGACGTGACGGTGCAGCCGATCATCTTCACCCTGATGTTCGCCTACCTGTTCGGCGGCGCCATCGCCGGCAGCGTGGCGGGGTACCTGCCGCAGCTCATTCCCGGCATCCTTGTGCAGACCGTCATCACGACCTCGGTCGTCACCGGCGTTCAGCTGCGCGAGGACATGGACAAGGGCGTGTTCGACAGGTTCAGGTCGCTGCCGATCGCGCGCATCGCTCCACTCTCCGGGGCGCTGCTCGCCGACACCGTGCGGTACGCCATCGCCACGACGATCACCTTCGTGGTCGGCTATGTCATCGGCTACCACCCCGCCGGCGGCATCGGGCCGGTCGTGCTGGCCGCGTTGCTCGTCATCGCGTGCTCGTGGGCGATCAGCTGGATCTTCGCCTTCTTCGGCGTGATCGCGCGCACGGCATCCAGCGTTCAGGGCATCTCGATGCTCGTGCTGTTCCCGCTGACGTTCCTCTCCAACGCGTACGTGCCGGTGAAGAGCCTCGTGCCTGCTTTGCAGTGGTTCGTGAACATCAACCCGATCTCGCACCTCGTGACAGCAGTGCGCGACCTCGCCAACAACGGCACCGTGGGCGCGGATCTCTGGATCTCGCTGCTCGGCGCCGTGGTCATCGTGTTGGTCTTCGCTCCGCTCACGGTGCGCGCATACATGCGCAAGGCGTGACACTCGTCTTATCACGCTCATTGGGGGAACAGATGACCTCGACCGGCTCGACCAGCGGCGACATCTCCGAGTCGTCCGGCCGGATCTCGCGCATGGTGCGCGAGCCGGCCGGACGGCCGAGCACCAAGGCCGTGCCGTTCTGGACCTGGAACGCCATCGTCGGCTGGACCCTCTTCACGCTGCTCCAGCTGGCCTGGATGCTGTTCACGAATGCCTGGACCAGCCCCCTGCACCTCGCCGGCCTCGGGCTCACCGCGCTCGTGGCCATCGTGCACGTGTCGATCATGCCGAGGTGGCGCTACCGCATCCATCGCTGGGAGATCACCGACGACGCGGTGTTCGTGCGCAGCGGCTGGCTGACGCAGGAGACCCGCGTCGCTCCGATCGCCAGGCTGCAGACCGTGGACTCGCGGCGCGGGTTCCTGCACCGCATCTACGGCCTCACGACCGTCACGGTCACCACGGCGCGTCGGCGGGGGCGTTGAGCATCCACGCTCTCGACGACGACGTGGCGCGCGAGGTCGTCGCCCGGCTCGCGGCCGTCGCGCAGCAGACCAAGGGCGACGCGACGTGAGCGAGATCTCGCAGGTCGCCGACCCCGACCCCACACCGTGGCGTCGGCTCGACCCGCGCATGCTGCTCGTGCACCCGGTGCGCGAGATCATCAAGTACCTGCCCATCCTGCTGGTCGCCCTCGTCGCCGGCTCCGTCGGCGGCGAGCCGTGGTGGACGTACGTGCTCTCCGGCATCGGCGTGCTCGCGGGACTCTCGCGGTGGTTCACCACGACGTACCGCATCACACCCACCCACGTGGAGGTGCGGCGCGGGCTGCTCAATCGCAGGATGCTCTCGGTGCCGCGCGAGCGCATCCGCTCCGTCGACGTCGACGCCACCTTCCTGCACCGGCTGGTGCGCCTCGCGGTGGTGAAGGTGGGCACCAGCGCGTCGCACGGTCAAGAGGGGCTCGCCTTCGACGGCGTCTCGCTCACCGAGGTGCCCGCGCTGCGCGCCGAGCTGCTGCGCGGGGTCGTCGCTCCCGCCGCGGAGAGCGAGGCCACCGAAGACTCGGGCGAGAATGCGTCGAGGGACAACTTCAGCGGCTGGCGCTGGTCGTGGGCCAGGTTCGCCCCCTTCACGCTCACCGGCGTCGGCTCGCTGTTCGTGGCGGCGTTCTTCGCGCTGCAGCTGCAGTTCTTCGACGGCGGCCTGCTGCTGAAGCTGCCGTTCGTGCGCGACTCGATCGACCAGGCGTCCCGCATCCCGGTGGTCGAGCTGATCGCGATCATCGTGATCGCGCTCATCGTCGTGGCGTCCGTGGTGGCGCTCGTGCGCTACGTGCTCTCGTACAGCGGCTTCACCATCTGGCGGTCGGATGCCGCCACCCTGCATGTGCGGCACGGCCTTCTGCGCACCAGACAGGTGACCCTCGACGAGCGGCGGCTGCGCGGCGTCCAGCTCGCCGAGTCGCTCTCGCTGCGCATGGTGGGGGCTTCTGCCGCGCACGCGATCATGACCGGCATCGGCCGCGAGAGCGGCGGCATGATGGTGATCGAGCCCGCCGGACCGCGATCCGACGCGCTGCGCGTGGCGGAGGCGGTGCTCGGCGATGCCGAGCCGCTGCACTGCGACCTGACGATGCACGGTCCGCGCGCACACCGGCGCAGGTACACCAGGGCGGCGGTGGGCGTCGCCGTGATCGCGCTCGCGGTGCTCGCCGCACAGCTGCTCGGCTACTTGAGCCCGTGGAGCTGGACCGTGTTCGTCGCCATCGTGCCCGCAGCCGCGGCGCTCGTCGAAGACAGATGGCGCTCGCTGGGCCACGCGCTGCTCGGCAGCGGTGCCGACGGCATCCTCGTCACCCGCTCCGGATCGCTGGCGCGCAAGCGGGTCGCCGTGCGGACGGCGGGCATCATCGGCTTCACCGTGCGCAGGTCGCTGTTCCAGCGCAGGGCCGGCTTGGCCACGCTCATCGCGACCACGGCGGCCGGGCGCCACAAGTACGAGATCCCCGACGTTCCCGTCGAGGAGGCGTGGCGCATCGCCGACGCCGTGCTCGTGGCGCGGCAGGGCGGCCCTGCGGTCTCAGCGGGCGTCGCGCACGAACAACGGGCGCAGTGACCTGACCACTTCGTGCACGCGCTCCGTGCGCTCCACGAGCGTGAGTGGTTCGACGGCGCGCCACGCGGCATCCGGATCGAGCTCGGGATGCTGTCGGCGCACGTCGTCGGCTGCGCGGGCCCAGCCCTGCGAGGGGAAATCCTGCCGTGCGTTCACGCCATGCCCCAACGCGAGAAGTTCGAGTCCCGCGGCGTGCTGGCAGGCATCCGCCCCCTCCCGGCCGGGGGCGAGAAGCCACACGCCGAGGCCGAGCGCGGCGAGGCCCGTGATGGGCAGGTCGACGGCGCCGGCCCTGACGCGGAAGTCGCGCAGCAGCCTGGCGCGCATCCGCCTCGCCACCTTCGTCGTGCGCGGATCATCGACGTCTCCCGCGCGCACCGAGCAGATCAGCAGCCCGGCGCCCGCACCGTAGTACCACGGGGCGAAACCGACGGGCGGATCGCCCCACACCTGCTCGGCGAGGGCGTACTGCCGCTCGGCCTCCGACCAGTCGTCGGCCGCCGCCGCGATCTCGGCGAGCCCGGCGTGGCCGATGGCCTTGAGGTCGCGCCAGTCGTAGCTCTCCGATTCGGCATGGGGCTGCGAGAGCCGCTCGAAGGTCGCCCGAGCCGACTCCGGACGGCCGAGTGTCACGTCGGTCATGGCGCACATCCACTCGAGCTGCTGCAGGTCTTCGCCCGCGTTCAGCAGCTCGAGGTTGGTTCGAGCGCGTCGTGCCCAGACCAGCACGTCGGCGGCGTCGCCGCGCTGGCTGTGCAGCTGGGCGAGGGAATGCGCGGACATGCCGACGGTCCAGACGTCGCCGGCCAGCTCCGCCTTGGCGAACGATTGTGCGGAGAAGACCAGTGCCTCATCGATCTCGCCCCGGTTTTCGGCGAGCTGCGACGAGAGAAGGTATCCCATCGACGAGATGGCGGGATCCTCGTCGGCGCGCAGGTCGTCGACCGTCTTCATGGCCGCGCCGAGGTCGGGCAGCGACAGAGCGAGACGCACCACGGAGTTCAATCGAGGGTCGCGCGGTGAGCTGATGGAGTCCAAGACGCGCAACCGGGCGAGGGCGCGCAGGCCGAGCGGCACCTCGGTGACCATCGACAGGCCGCCGATGAGCGCGAGCGTCACCATGGCGGCGTCGCGGTGCAGTTCGTCGGGTCGGTAGCCCCGCAACGCATCGAGCAACAGAGGGACGAAGCCGAGCACCTCGCCGTGTGCGCCGCGCAGCGTCCAGTGCATCGCGAGCGCCGCGTACACCGAGCTGGCGGTATCCCTGTCGCCCGTCTCGAGCGCGTTGCGCAGCGCGGCGACCAGGTTGTCCTGTTCCTCTTCGACCCTGCGGAAGGTGGCCACCTGCTCTGGGCCGTAGGTGGTCTCGAGGGCGTCGAGCGCGAAGGCGTCCGCCCAGCCGCGGATGCGCGCGGCCACCTCGTCGCGCTCGCACTGCTCGTCGAGACGTTCGGCCCCGAACTCGCGCACCGTCTCGAGCATGCGATAGCGCAGTCTGCCGGTGAGCTCGCTTTCCGCCGCCACCAGCAGTGACTGATTGACCAGCCCCTCGAGATCGGCCTCCACGTCGTCGCGGGGG
Organism: Humibacter ginsenosidimutans; assembly: GCF_007859675.1. Classification (GTDB taxonomy): domain Bacteria; phylum Actinomycetota; class Actinomycetes; order Actinomycetales; family Microbacteriaceae; genus Humibacter; species Humibacter ginsenosidimutans. Next base: position 1,465,096 of record NZ_CP042305.1, on the reverse strand, counting down.
TCGCCTGCGGCCAGCGCGGCGTCGGAGTCGAACCCGTCGACGAACACCGACAGGCGGCGCAGGGTGCGCTGCTCGGAGTCGCCGAGCAGGTTCCAGCTCCAGTCGATGACGGCGAGCAGCGTACGGTGGCGCTCTGGAGCCGAGCGGTCGCCGCCGCGCAGCAGCACGAATCTGTTGTCGATGCGTCGTTCGATCTCCTCGACCGACATCGACCGCACTCTGGCGGCGGCGAGCTCGATGGCCAGCGGCAGCCCGTCGAGCTTCGTGCACAGCCGCTCGATGGTCTCGATCGGAAGCACGACCGAGGGGCGCGCTGCACGAGCCCGGTCGATGAAGAGCGTCACGGCCGGTCCCGGAACGCGGTCGGCGGTCGCCGCGGCCAGCGGCTGCAACTGATACACCTGCTCGGCGGCGATCATCAGCGGCGCCCGGCTGGTGGCGAGCACCCGCACGTCGCGGGTCGAGGCGAGGATGTCCGCGATCCACTCGGCGGCGGCCTCGATGATGTGCTCGCAGTTGTCCATCACCAGCAGCGTCGGTCGCTCGGCGAGGGTGGAGAGGATGCGCCCGCGCACGTCCACCCGCACCGCTGGATCGCTCAGCGTGAGCCGCGTGCCGGTGTACTCGCGGATGCCGAGGGTCGAGGCGAGCGCGAGGGGAACATCGTCGCCGGAGCGCACGCTGGCCAGTTCGACGACGACGACGCCGGGCATCCTCTGGGCCGCGCGACCGGCGAGCTCCTGCGCGAGCCGGGTCTTGCCGAGACCGCCGGCGCCGAGGATGGTCGTCAGCCGCGAGGTCGCCAGCAGGGACTCCAGGGCGTCGATGTCGCCGTCGCGTCCGACGAGCGGGTTCGGGGGCACACGGATGCCGACGTGCAGCGCGTGCGGCGCGGCATCCGGGTCGGGTTCGCGCAGCAGCCGGGTGTGCAGGGCGAGCAGGTCGGCCGAAGGCGTGGTGCCGAGTTCGTCGCGCATGCGCGTGCGGAACTCGCCGAACTCGCGAATCGCGTCGTTGCGCCTGCCCGTGACCGCGTGGGCCCGCAGGCGTCGAAGCTCGAGGTCTTCGTCGAGCGGAGCGGCCTCGGTGAACGGCTCCAGGTCGGAGAGTGCGCCCGTCCCGTCGCCCGCCGCGATGCGAGCGTCGGCACGGAGCAGAGCGAGGCTCCTGCGCAGGTCCGCCGCCGCGGCGGCGAGCCGCCTGGCGAGGTCTCCCGGCACGAGGTCGGCGCCCGGCTCGCCCCGCCAGAGCGCAAGACCCGCGGATGCCTCGCCCTCGGCCGCCACCGCGTCGCCGCGATCCAGCGCGGCCCGCGCCGTCTCCCTGCGCCTCGTCGCCTCCGCGAGATCGCTGTCGCCGTGGGCGCCGAGCTCATAGCCGCCCGGTGCCGAGACGATGAGGCCGTCGGCGGCAACGGCACGGACCCGGGAGACGAGGGTCTGCAGCGCGGCCTTGAGGTTGCGCGGCGGCTCGTCCTCCCAGAGATCGTCGCCGATGCCCCGCACCGAGAGCGACCCGCGCGCCAGCAGGAGCGACACCACGAGAGCCTTGGCGGTCGACCCGCCGGGCTCCGCGAGCGTACCGTTCGGCGTCGCAACGAGCACCGGACCGAGCACCGCGACGCGATGCACCGGGATGCGCGTGCTCGCCTGGCTCACCGTGCCCAGTGTAGAGGTCGAGACCGTGCCGCCTCGGGTGCTCTAGTGCCGCACCTGACACCGGGCCGGAAATCGGAGTCTCGTCGCGGGGTGCGGCGTGTCGTGCTCGCGGCCGGCGCGCCGCACCAGAACTCCGACGTTCGGCACGTTGTGCACAATGGCGTCATGGACTGGAGCGACTTCTACGCGCAGCAGGCCGGCCGCTCGGTGCGGCCCACGTTCGCCGCCGCGCTCGAGGTGTGGCGCGCGAGCGATGGTGTTGCGGGTGGCGAAAGCACGGATCCGAGCGGCGGCGGCGACGCCGCTGGTGACCCGAGCGGCGTCGTCGGCGATGCCGTCGACCTCGGCTGCGGCGACGGGGTCGAGTCTCGGGCGCTGCTGTCAGCGGGGTTCCGGGTGCTCGCCGTCGACTCCGATGAGCACGTCGTCGAGCGCGTCACCGCGGGCGTGGACGAAGCCGAGAGTGCGCGGCTCACGGTGCGCAGGGCATCCTTCGCCGAGCTCGCGCCAGCGGACGGCCCCGTCGCACTGCCCGCTGCGGATCTCGTCTACGCCGGGTTCGCGCTGCCGTTCTGCGCGCCGGAGGTGTTCGAGCGGCTGTGGGCGGGCATCCGCTCCTCGCTGCGGCCGGCCGGGCTGTTCGCCGGCCAGCTGTTCGGCCCGCACGACGACTTCGCCGCGTGGCCCGACGTGAACACGCACGACCGCGCCGACGTCGAGCGGCTGCTGGCCGGCCTCGACGTGCTCGAGCTGCAGGAGGAGGACCGCGACGGCAAGTCGTTCGCGGGGCCCAAGCACTGGCACGTGTTCCACATCATCGCGCGGCGTTCCCGCAGCGCATAGCATCGACGGATGCCCGTACCCGCGACCTGGATCGAACACCGTCGCGCCGACCGCGAACTGGTCGGCTGGATCCGTCCGGAAGGCGACGACTTCGTGGTCGTCGACCTGCTCGGTCGCGAGCGCACGGATGCCGTCGACTGGCTGACCGCGGAGGAGAGGTTCGACTCCCTCGGCATCGGCTACCTCGCCGACGCGTACGAGCTGCTGCTCGACGACGGTACCTGGCTGCGCGTGCGCATCACGGAGGTGTCGTCGGAGACGATCAGGGTGAAGCGGGATGACTGGGGCGCGATCGACATTCCGCTCCTGGAGTACACGCTGCCGTTCCCGATGCCGCCGCGCTTGCGTCCCCTCTTTCCCCTCCACACGAACTAGTGCCCGTTCCGGACGTGCGCGCCCCGTGGGGCGGGCGCACGTGTCCGGAACGGGCACTAGTCGGGGTCGGCCGGGACAGCCGACCTCAGCGCACGGTCTTGCGCGCCGTGATCACTCCGGTGTCGAAGCCGAGCAGGTGCAGACCGCCGTGGAAACGGGCGTGCTCGATCTTGATGCAGCGGTCCATCACCACGTTGAGGCCCTGCTCCTCGCCGTAGTAGGCGGCCTCCTCGTTCCAGATGCCCAGCTGCACCCAGATGGTGGGCGAGCCGACAGCGACGACCTCGTCGATCACGGCGGGGATGTCGCTGCCGCGGCGGAACACGTCGACGATGTCGGGCACCTCCGGCAGGTCGGCGAGCGACTTGTAGGCCGGCTGGCCGAGGATGGTGTCCGCGTTCGGGTTGACGAAGTACACGCGGTAATCGCTGGACTGCTGCAGGTAGGTGCCCACGAAGTAGCTCGCGCGCGACGGGTTCGAGGATGCCCCGACGATCGCCACCGACTTCGCCGCACGCAGCAGTTTGAGCCGCTGCTTGGCATCCGGGCCCGTCCAGGTGCGCTGCGACCGCAGCAGACGCGCCAGCGGCGAGTCCGCAGGCAGTGCGCAGCTCAGACCGTTCGGAAGCTGCGTGACCGCGGTCTCGGCGGCCGCCGCCTCGGAATTCGTGGGTTCGGTGTCGGTCGCGGTGCTCATCACTTGCCCTCCAGCGCCGTGGTGAGCGCCTGGTCCAGATCGTAGATGATGTCGTCGGCCTCCTCGAGGCCCACGCTGATGCGCACCAGGCCGGGCAGCACGCCCGCGTCGTGCAGCTGCTGCTCGGTGAGCTGCGCGTGAGTGGTGGAGGCGGGATGAATGACCAGCGTCTTCGTGTCGCCGATGTTCGCGAGGTGGCTGGCCAGGTTCACCGACTCGATGAAGCCCTGACCGGCGGCGCGGCCGCCCTTGATCACGAAGCTGAACACGCTGCCTGGCCCTTCCGGCAGGTACTTCTTCGCGCGCTCGTGGTCGGGGTGCGACTCGAGTCCCGCCCAGTACACGTGCTCGACGCGCGGGTCGGCCTCGAGCCATTCGGCGACGGCGCGGGCGTTGGCGATGTGCGCACGCATGCGCAGCGGCAGCGTCTCGACGCCCTGCGCCAGCAGGAAGGCGGCGAACGGATCGAGCGATGGGCCGATGTCGCGCAGCTGCTCCGCGCGCAGCCGGGTGAGGAAGGCGTACTCGCCGAAGTTGCCGTTCCACTGCAGGTTGCCGTACGTGTGCACGGGCTCACTGAACAGCGGGAAGCGCGGATTGTGCCAGTCGAAGCGACCGGACTCGACGACGACGCCGCCGAGCGTGGTGCCGTGGCCCCCGAGGAACTTGGTGGCCGAGTGGGTGACGATGTCGGCACCCCACTCGATCGGCCGGTTGAGGAACGGCGTCGAGATGGTGGAGTCGATGACGAGCGGCACGCCGGCGGCGTGCGCCACGTCGGCGAGGCCCTCGAGGTCGGCGATGGCACCCGACGGATTCGCGATGGTCTCCGCGAACACCAGCTTGGTCTTGTCGGTGATCGCGGCAGCGTAGTCGGCCGGATCGGAGCTGTCGATGAACGTGGTCTCCACGCCGAACCGACGCAGCGTCACATCCAGCTGCGTCACCGATCCGCCGTACAGGCTCGACGAGGCGACCACGTGGTCGCCTGCGCCGGCGAGGCTCGCGAACGTGATGTACTGCGCGCTCAGGCCGGATGCCGTCGCCACCGCTCCGAGTCCGCCCTCGAGGCTCGCGATGCGCTCCTCGAACGACGCGACGGTCGGGTTGTTGAGGCGCGAGTAGATGTTGCCGTACTTCTGCAGTGCGAACCGTGCCGCGGCATCCGCGGAGTCGTCGAAGACGAACGCCGATGACTGGTAGATGGGGAGCGCGCGGGCTCCGGTCACGGGGTCGGGGATGTTTCCGGCATGGATCGCACGTGTGCGAAAGCCGTATTCGCGGTCAGCCACCTCGCCACCGTAGCCGAGCGTCACGGGGAGTCATGAACGCGGCGTAACACGGCGTCAGGATGCCGCCCGCAGCGCCGCCAGCAGCGCGTCGCCGTTCGGCACGCCGAGGCCGGTGCAGGCATCCCATCCCGCTCGCGCCGAATACGCGCCGTTGTTTCCGCTGACGATGTCGCGGAAGCCGGGAGCCGTGGCCGATGCCGTGGCATCCGGATACAGCCGCAGCGGCAGCAGGCCGACGGGGGAGCCGAGTGCCTGCACGAGGCGGGCCGTGAGGCCGGCCCAGAGCGGCGCGACGGCGCTGGTGCCGCCGATGACGGCATCCGTGCCGTCGACCCGCACGCGGTACCCGGTCTCGGGATCGGCGACCCCCGACACGTCGGGCACGCCGCGCCCGGTGGCGCCTGAGCTCGAGGCGGGCACGCCGACGCTGCTCTGCCAGGAGGGCAGCCCGAACGCGTCGCTCACCCCGCCGCCGGTGGCGCCCTGGCCCGCGCCGTCGTTCCAGACCACCTCAGAGGCGACGACTCCGGTGGTGGCATTCGCCTTGAGACTCGTGCCTCCGCAGCCGAGCACGTGCGGGCTGGACGCCGGGAAGTCCACGTGCGCTCGCCCGTCGTCCACGTTGTCGGAGCTGCCGTTGTCACCGGCGGCAGCGGTCACGGTGACGCCGAGCGCGGCGGCGTCGACGAGGGCGTCGTCGAGCGCTGTGCGGGCCTGCTGGGTCCAGGCATCCTCACTCTGACCCCAGCTGATGCTCATGGCGTCGGGAGTGGGGTCGGCGTGCGCGGCCTGCGTCACGGCATCCACGAACCCGGCGTCGGTGTTGGGCGCGAAGTACACGACGATGTCGGCAGCGGGGGCGACGGCTCCGACCACCTCGATGTCGAGCAGCACCTCGCCGTCCGCGCCGTTCGGGTCGCCGCCTGGAACGTTGGATGCCCCGTCGACGCCCACCGCCGTCACCCTCGGCGTGGTGATCCCGAGCGAGGAGAAGTAGGTGTCGAGGTCTGAGGCGTCGAATCCGCCGCCCAGCTCGATGATCGCGACGGTGCGGCCGGATCCGTCGGTGCCGGCGGGGAATCGGTAGATGTCGCTCACCTGAACCGGCGTGTAGCTGGTCGCCGCGGATGCGGCCGACACGACGAAGTGGGCCGTCGCCTGAGGCCTGTCGTCGAGGCCGAGCACGGCGACGACACGGCCGTGCATGGCGTCCGGAAGCGACAGAGAACCCGTGCGCTGCCTGAATCGCACGGTCTGTCCGCTCGCGGCCTCGTGCGAAGCGGACTCGAGCGTGGCGCCGAAGAGGTCGCGCACCACGCTTGCCGCCGCCCTGATGCGGATGCGCCGCTCGCCGGCATCCACGCTGAGCACCGTCGCACCCGCAGCCTTCGCCTCCGCCTCGACGGCGGCGATGTCGGCGGGGTCCGCTCCGTAGCGGAGCACGAACTCGTCGCGGGGGATCGGGTTGCGCAGCACCTCGTCGGGCACCGGCTCGCGGCGCCGCAGCACGATGGTCGCCTCGATCTGCTCGTCGTCGGGCACGCCGCCCGTCGATGTGGCCGAGGCGAGCGGAGTGCGCTCGCTGCCCGGCAACTCGTGGATGCCTCTGCCCGGCTTCTGCTCGTCTGGCTTCTGCTCGTCTGGGGTCATGCTTCTGGGTTACCACTCGCGCCCGACAACGGAGGCGAAACAGGCAGGTGCGGACGCTCCGCGAGGCGGCGGCCTTGACGGCGCCGGACGCAGCCATCTCAGGAGGTCGACTGCGGTGCGCCGGGCGGGGACCGGCGCACACAACAACTCAGATCCAACCGAGCGTACCTATGCCGGTCGTCACGTTCGGCAGCCACATGTGGATCTGCCAGTACCAGAACGGAATCTGCATGCCCGTCCAGATGGGGTAGAAGAACACCGAGACGGCCGTGGCGATCACGAGGAACACCGCGAGCAGGCTGAGACCTCTGATGCGACGGTAGGAGGCATCCGTCGCCTTGCCGATGATCAGCGCGAACACCGCGGCCAGCGCCAGGTAGAGGTAAGGCGCGAACGCGATCGAGTAGAACGTGAAGATCGTGCGGCCGGTGTAGAGCAGCCACGGCAGATACCCGGCGGCCAGACCCATCAGGATCATGCCGTGCCGCCAGTCGCGGAACCGGATCAGCCGGTAGATCAGGTAGAGCACGGCGATCGTGCCCACCCACCAGATGATCGGGTTGCCGAGGTCGGTGATGGCCGACGAGCATCCACCCTGCGACGTGCAGCCGTCGACGCCGTACTTGGTGCCGACGTAGTACATGCTCGTCGGCCGCAGCTGCAGCAACCAGGTCAGCGGGTTGGACTGGTAGGGGTGCGGAGTGTGCAGGTTGATCGAGTAGCCGTACATCTCCGACTGGTAGTGCCAGAGGTTCTGCACCCAGTTCGGCACCCACGACAGCAGGCCGGTCCACTTGGCGTCGGGCGTGGTCTGCACCCAGTCGCGGTAGTAGCCGCCGGGGTGCAAGATCCAGCCGGCCCAGGTGGAGACGTAGACCACGAAGGCGAGCGGCACCATGAGCACGAACGCCACGACGCCGCCCTTGAGGATGCCGCCCTCCGGCCACACGGGAATCCCCATTCGCCGCCTGGCGAGCACGTCGACCACCACGACGTAGACCGCGAAGAACGCGAGAAAGTAGAAGCCGGTCCACTTCACGCCCGCGTCGAGTCCGAGCAGCAGGCCGGCCACGAGCAGCCACGGGCGCCACCACAGCCACGGCCCCCAGCCGAGACCACGACCGGATTCCTTCCGCGCCGCGATCCACGCGGTCAGCCGTCTCTCGCGCCAGGTGCGATCGAGCAGCAGGCAGCCGAAGGCGAGCAGCGCGAGGAACATCACGGAGTTGTCGAGGATGGCCACTCGGCTCATCACGATGGCGTTGCCGTCGATCGCCATGAGGAAGCCGGCGACGGCCGCGATGAGCGTCGAGCGGAACATCCGCTTCGCGATCAGCATCAGCAGCACGACGGCGAGAATGCCGACGACGGCGGTCGAGATGCGCCAGCCGACCGTGTTCTGGGCGCCGAAGATGGCCAGGCCGGCCGCGATCATCCATTTGCCGAACGGTGGATGGGCGACGAACTCCGGGTCGTTCGTGTACAAGTCGACGTGGCCGTTCGCGAACGCGTCGTCGATGTTAGGCGGCCAGGCGGCCTCCCAGCCCTTGTGCATCAGGGTCCAGGCGTCCTTCACGTAGAAGGTCTCGTCGAACACCAGTGCGTGCGGGTCGCCGAGCGCCCAGAGCCTGGCCACCGCGGCGATCAGCGTGACCAGCGCAGGCAGCCCCCAGTCGTACCAGCGCAGCTTCGCCGGCGTGTTCACCACGCGCGCGAACCACCGGTCGAGGCCCGATCCGGTCGCCTCCGACCGCACAGCGGGCTCGTGAGTCACGACGGCAATGCTATGGGCGATTGAGGTGAGAGCGATACGAGCTCGCTCGTGTCGCCGAGCCGATTGAGCCCGTGAGTGGCGCAGCCGCGATATGGCTGGTGGTGGGCGATTGAGGCGAGAGCCGCGCGCCTGCGATATGACTGATCACGTGATCATCCTTGCGGCGACCCCTATCGGCAATCTGGGGGATGTCTCCCGTCGGCTCGTCGAGGCCTTGGAAGAGGCTCAGGTGATCGCCGCCGAAGACACCAGAGTGTCGCAGCGGCTGCTGTCGGCGCTCGGCATCGGCAACCGGCCCCGGCTCATCGCGCTGCACGACCACAACGAGCGCGAGAAATCGGCCGACGTCGTCGAGCTCGCCCGCGACGGCGATGTGCTGGTGCTGTCGGACGCAGGCATGCCGACCGTCTCCGATCCCGGCTATCACCTGGTGACCGCGGCGATCGAGGCGGGCGTGACGGTCACCGCGCTGCCCGGCCCGAGCGCGGTGCTGATGGCGCTCGCCGTCTCCGGGCTGCCCACCGACCGCTTCACCTTCGAGGGGTTCCTGCCGCGCAAGGCGGGGGAGCGGGCATCCCTGCTCGGCTCGCTCGCCGATGAGCGTCGCACGATGGTGTTCTTCGAGTCACCCAACCGGCTCGCCGACTCGCTGGTCGCGATGGAGCACGCGTTCGGGGCCGGGCGGCACGCGGCCGTGTGCCGCGAGCTGACGAAGCTGCACGAGGAGGTGCGTCGCGGCACCGTGCAGGAGCTGGCCGCGTGGGCGGCAGAGGGTGTGCGCGGCGAGATCGTGGTGGTGGTCGCGGGGGCGCAGCCCCGCACCGTGGACCTCGACACCGGCGTGCAAGAGGTGCTGCTGCTCACCGGCACGGGCGAGAGCCTGAAGGATGCCTCGGCCTCCGTCGCCGCGGCCACCGGCCTCTCGAAGCGCGCCCTCTACGAGGCCGCGCTCCGCGCGCGCCGCTGACAAAATAGACGGATGACCGGACAACCCCAGGGCGCGCTGCTCGTCGGCAGCGTCAACTACGACGACGCAGAGACCACCATGCGAGAGGCCGCCGGCATGCTCGGCGACCGGCTCAAGCGCATCCCCGACGGCGAGCCGGGCAAGCGGTTCCACTGGATCATGTTCCAGCCCGACGTTCTCGGTCAGACCGACGGCATCGAGAGGGTGGGGGAACACCCGGTGCCGTTGCGCATGCTGGATGCCCGTCCCCTGCGCATCGCGGACGGCGTCGATCCCGCAGATCTGAAGCTCCCGCCGCTGGGCTATGCCGAGGCGGCGGAGGAGTCGTACGCCGTCTTCCGTCGTCTGCGCGGGCAGGGAGTGATTCCCGAGGGCACGCGGTTCCAGGTCTCGCTGCCGACACCCCTCGCGGTCGTCGGCGCCTTCTTCCCGCCGGAGCAGCGGGCCGGTTTCGAGCCGGTCTATCGCGCGGCGATGTACCGCGAGCTCGAGGAGATTCTGGATGCCATTCCGCACGACGATCTCGCCATCCAGTGGGACAACGCTGTCGAGTTCGGCATCATCGAGGACATCGCGCACCGTGGCGGCCACGGTGCCGAGTCGTGGTGGGGTGACGACGTGTGGGCCGGGCTGACCGAGCGGTCGGCGGACCAGGCGTCCCGGGTTCCCGAGGACGTCGAGGTGGGCTTCCATCTCTGCTACGGCGACGTGGCGGAGAAGCACTTCATCGAGCCGACCGACTCCGCCAACCTGGTGCGCTTCGCCAACATGGTGACGGAGGCCGCCACCCGCCCGATCACCTGGATCCACCTTCCGGTGCCGATCGAGCGCGACGACGACGCCTACTTCGCGCCGCTCGACGACCTGCGTCTGCATGAGGGAACCGAGCTCTACCTCGGCCTCGTGCACAGGGAGGACGGCGACGAGGGCGCCAGGCGCCGCATCGCCGCAGCGCTGCCGCACGCTCCGCGGTTCGGCGTGGCCACCGAGTGCGGAATCGGGCGCGCGCCTGAGGGCTCGACCGAGGGCATCCTGCGCACCCACGCCGACGTCTCCGCCGCCTGGTAGGCGTCGCCCCGCGCCCAGCGCACGCCCGATTTCAGGACATTTCCCGACCCGTCCACCCCACGTGCCCGGCTCTCGGAATGTCCTGAAATCGGGCTGCGCTCACGACGCCTCGGTGGTGAACCGCACCCAGGAGTCCGGAGGCAGATCGCTTCGGTGCGGCACGGCGACGTGCTCCAGCACGAACGCGGGGTCGAGCGATTCCGCGACCTTGGGCCAGAATGCGGCAGCGGCCGCGTTGGTGTCTTGGAACGCCACGGCCCAGCGTCCGGGATGCTCCGCCACGATCGCCGCGACAAGGGCGGTGCCGTGTCCGCCCCGGCGCACCGGGTGCACCAGGAAGAAGCTGTTGATCACTCGCTCCTCCTGGTCGAGACCCCGCACCACGGCCAGCCCGACCGGCGCGTCGTCGGCGAGCACGAGAGAGGCGAGCCAGTCGGGACGGGTGTCGTCGAGGGCCAGGTCGAGACGTTCCCGCCGGTAGCGGCCGTGAGCATCCGGAAGCTCACCGCTCTGGGCGGACATGTCGTGTCGGAACAGTTGCCACAGCCGTTCCATCGTGCCGCGATCGTGCGCGGTCGCGGGGCGGAGTCGGACGTTCTGGATGCCGGGGGCGCCCGGTGCCTGCTGAGTGCTCATACGCGAAAGCCTCCACCGGGATGCGGCAGAGGCTTGTGGGTCACATTCTATCGCACTCTCGTCCGAGATAGGTTACGTTAACCTATTATGGCCTATACGGACATTCTCATCCTTCGACACCTCTCGCGCCGGGCCGCCCACGGATACGAGCTGCGCAAGCGCATCGAGCAGACGACCGGCATCGTCATCAACAACAACTCGCTGTATCCGGCGCTGAAGCGGTTCGTCGAGGCGGGTGCCGTGAGCATGACCGTCGAGCAGCAGGAGTCGAGGCCGCCCCGGCACATCTATGAGCTGACCGGACGTCGGCCGTGAGCTCCTTCACGACCTGATCGCGGAGCTTCCGGCGGCGCTGGCGGGCGACGACCTCGAGTTCCTCACCCGGCTCGGCCAGTTCGAGTTTCTCGAGCCGAGCGAGCGCGTCGACATCCTGGATGCCCGCTCCGCCGCCCTGACGACCATGGCAGACAGGCTCGGGTCGCTCGTCGACCGCACCGGCGGGGAGTTCTGGAGCGCGGCCGTCGTGCTCCGCCTGCGCGAACGCACGGACGCCGAGCTCGAGTGGCTGCAGGCCCTGCGCGTGAAGGCCGCCGGATCATGACGCGCAGGCGTCGGCCCGAAACGGGGCAACGTCCCGTCGCCGAGGGCGCCGAAACCGCCGGAGCGACGACAGCCCCACGATTGAGTCCGCTCGCCCAGTACGCGCTGCTCGCCGGCCCACTGCTGTCGATGCTCGACTCGAGCATCGTGAATGTGGCCGTCGCTCCGATCGCGAGCGAGATGAACGCAACGCTCACGATCGTGCAATGGGTCTCGAGCGGCTACCTCCTCGCGCTCGGCACAGGCCTCGCGCTCACGTCGAACCTCGCCCGCCGCTACGGCACGATCCGCGTCTACGCGACCGGCGTCATCGCGTTCACGGCGGCCTCGCTGCTGTGCGGCCTCGCTCCCACCATCGACCTGCTCATCGCGGCCCGCGTGCTGCAAGGACTGGCGGGGGCCACCCTGGTGCCGCTGGCGATGGGCATGCTGATGGGGTCGGGCGGGGCGTCCCGCGACGTCTCGCCGCTCGCCGGCATGCTGCTGTTCCTCGGTCCAGCACTCGGCCCGAGCCTGGGCGGTCTGCTGATCGGCGTGTTCGGCTGGCGGTCCATCTTCTTCATCAACATCCCACTCGGCATCGTCGCCGCCCTCACGATGAGGGCGGTGCCGCGCCGACTCGCTCCGCAGGGCGATCGCGGCGCCCGGTTCGACCTTGTCGGGATCGCGCTGCTCGCGCCCGGCCTGTTCGGCGTGCTGTTCGGGCTCGACCGCGGCGAGAGCGCGGGATGGGCGCACCCCGAATCGTGGCTGCCGATCGCGATCGGCGCGCTGCTGCTCGCCGGATACGTTCTGCGCTCGATCCGCACTCCGCATCCAGCACTCGACCTGCGCATCCTCCGCGACCGGGATGCCGCGCTCTCGTTCGTGCTGTGCGCCGCGGCATCCGTCGCCGCGTGGTCGATCATCTTTCTGCTGCCCGTCTTCCTGCAGGCGGTGCAGGGGCACAGCGCGCTGGCGACCGGGCTCGCGATGCTGCCGCAGGGCATCCTCACCGGCCTCGGCGCCGTGTTCGGCCAGAAGCTCGCCGACCGTTTCGGGGTGCGTCTCGTGGTGCTCGGCGGCTTCGTCGTGCTGGTGGCGGCCAGCCTCGGTCTGCTCGCCGTCGACGCGCACACGTCGCTGTGGGCCACCTCGCTCATCCTCGCCGCACGCTCTGCCGCGATCGGTCTCGTCGTGACACCGCTGCTCACCGTGGTGAACCGACGCCTCACGCTCGAGGAGCAGGCGGACGCCAACACCGCGTTCAACGTCGTGCAGCGCATCGGCGGTTCGCTCGGCATCGGGCTCATCGCCGGCGTGTTCACCTCGACGAGCCAGACAGCGGGTCCGGTGCCCGCGCTGCACGAGGTCGCCGTGATCGTCACGGTCATCGCCGCCGTCGCAGCGCTCGGCTCGCTTTTCCTGCCGCGCACGCGCGCGGCGCATCCGGTCCCTACACCGGCTGCGGGTAGGTGAGGGCGCCGTCCGCGCCGACGACCGCGCCGGGATTCAGCACGGCGTGCTGCAGACGCGCATCGCCCATGACGTGGTCGACGGCCTCACCGGATGCCAGCAGGTGGTCGGCGATGATGCGCCGGTGGCAGCGCCACCACACGGCCTCCGCGCACATCACCGCGATGCGGCGATCGTGGCCCTCGTCGCGGAGCCGGCCGAGGGCATCCGCGAACTCCGCGGACAGCGCGTAGTCGGCGTAGTTGTGAAAGCTGCGGTTGCGCCAGTAGCCGTTCTCCTCGGGCGGCACGGTCTTCGACACAGGTCGCAGGCCACCGAGGGATGCCTCGTGCCGGTACTCGATTCCCGCCCGTGCCGACGCGGCTGAGAGCACGTCTTCGTCGAACTGCGGCTGCGCGCGCGACCCGGGCAGTTTGCGCACATCGACGATCGCCTCGATGCCGACCGACGTGAGAATGCCGAGGAACTCCTCGAGCGGGTGATCGGAGTGGCCGATCGTGAACAGCGTGGTCACGACTCGTCGAACGGATGCAGCGCACTGCCTTTGTGCGCCGCGATGTGATCCGTCTTGTCGCTGGCGATCTCGTACTGCGGATCGTCGGGCGAGGCACGGTGGGTGTGGCCCTTGTAGTCGAAGTCCGCCGTGTGCACGGCGACGACGTGCCCGGAGACCCAGCCGGCCTCGGAGTTCCACCGCACGTGGTCGCCCACCTCGTACCGTCTCGTCATGGTGCCCCCTCGCATCCGCCTCGATGCCTCCAGGCTACGAGTCGGCGCCTCCCGCACCGACGACCCTCCACCGGCTCGCCGGGTCGTTGAGCGGCGGAGCGGGCGCACGGTCCTACCGAACCGCCAGCGACCAGCTCCAGGAGTAGGTGCCGGGTTCCACCAGGAACGGCGCCAGCGGTTCGGGACCGACCGACGCGGTGCCCAGCCCGCGGTGGGCGATGTCGGCGCGCACGATGGTCTGCTCGCGCCGCAGCAGCGCCCAGGAGTGCGCCGTGTTCTCCAGGTCGGCCACGCTCTGGTGGGATGCCGTGAACAGCACGCCCTCCCCGAACCGCAGCACCACGCTGCGGGCTCCATCGCTCAGCGTCGCCTCGGTCACCCCGGTGCGCCCGCCGTTCTCCTGCGGCCGGATGTACGGCGTCTGCAAGGCGTCGACGGTGGACTCCCACCGCCCGAGCAGCCCGCTGGAGCGGCGATCGGGATACGTCTCATGCGGCCCGTCGCCGACCCAGGTCACGTGCTCGAAGCCGGGCACGAGAGCGAACTCGATGCCGATCCGCGGGATGTCTCTCAGCGACGGCGGGATCGTCACGGTCTCCTCGAACACGAGTGCGTCTCCCGCAGCCGTCACACGCTGCGTGTGCGGGATCACCTCGCCGCCGAGCGTGACGTAGTGCGCGGTGACGGTGAGAGCGTCGGCATCCTGCTCCACGGCCCGGTCGACGGACTCCACGCGCCTGGTCGCGTCGCGCAGTCCTGTCGCCTCCAGCCGCTGCCACGTCGGGATGGACTTGTCGTTGTCGGTCAGAGCACGCCAGAACTGCAGCCGCGGACCCGCGGCGAACACCGGGTGCTCGACGACTCCCTCGGCGTCGACGGAGACCGGGTGCGCCCCCTCGACTCGCTGCGCTCGCTCAGGCAGCTCCGCATGGGGTGCGTCCTTGCGATCGTCGGCGTCCGCTCGCTGAGCGAGCGCAGCGAGTCGAAGCGTCGGCGCCTCGCCCACGCGCACCTCGAGCACGGCGAGCTCGGTGCCCGCCGGCGCCCACGCCTGCTCGCTCGCGGTGCGCACGGCGATGCGCAGCGCCAGCACGCCCCCGCTCGTCAACGCGTGCACCAGTTCGGAGGGCAGCGTCACGGCGGCGGTCTCGCCCGGCCCGGCGATGGCATCCAGCAGCACGGCGTCAGACGCGGTGCCGTCGACGCGCGACACCGTCGCCTCGAGTGTGAGGCCGTCGAGCGATGAGAACGTCTGGCGGTTGAGCAGGCGCAGGCTGCCCGCACGGGCGGCGTCGGCATCCGATACCACCTCGATCGGCGAGAACACGCGCCGCATCTCCTGGATCGCCGGATGCGGAGACCCGTCGGGGAACAGCAGTCCGTCGATGCAGAAGTTGCCGTCGTTCGGCTCGTCGCCGAAGTCACCGCCGTAGCGGTAGCGCCCGTCGCCGTCGGGATCGAGACCGTGGTCTTTCATCTCCCAGATGAATCCACCCTGCAAACCCGGTGTGGAGCGGATCGCGGCCCAATAGTCGTCGAACGATCCGTTGGAGTTGCCCATCGCGTGGCTGTACTCGCACATGATGAGCGGGCGGTCGCCGCGCTCGTCTCGGCCGTATCCGACGATCGCGTCGATCGGCGGATACATCGGGCACACGATGTCGGTCTGCGCGTGCCCGCCGAACCAGTCGCGGGCGATCGCGCCCTCGTAGTGCACGGGTCTCGTGGAGTCGTAGCCGCGCACCCAGCCGGCCGCGGCATCCTGGTTCACGCCGGATCCCGCCTCGTTGCCCAGCGACCAGATGATGACGCAGGCGTGGTTCTTGTCGCGCAGCACCAGCCGCGAGACCCGATCGACGAACTGGTTCAGGTAGGCGGGGTCGTCGCATAGCGACCACGCCCAGTCGTGCGTCTCGAGATCGGCCTCGTCGATCACGTAGAACCCGTACTCGTCTGCCAGGTCGTAGAACGCCGGGTCGTTCGGGTAGTGCGACGTGCGGATGGCGTTGAAGCCCCAGCGCTTGAGGTTCGCGAGTTCGCTCGCGATCGTCTCGCGGCTCAGCGTGCGTCCGGTGTGCGGGTCGAACTCGTGTCGGTTCACACCCTGCAGCCAGATGCGGCGCCCGTTGACGAGCAGGTCGCGGCCGATGATCTCCACCCGGCGGAATCCGACGCGCAGGTCGGTGGAGTCGAGAACCACGCCGTCCGCGTCGACGAGCTCGACGGTGAGGTCGTGCAGCGCCGGGGTCTCAGCGCTCCACGGCGCGACCCCCGGCACGTCGATCGAGACCGCCGCCCGACCGTGCGGGGCGGGCAGGTTGGCCCAGGTCGCCGCCGCGGCGAGCGAGCGCTCGGGCTCGGGCAGCGGCAGGCGCGCCGCGTTCCGGCCGTGCAGCGAGAACACGTTGGCGCCGGTCGGCACCTGGGCGAGCAGCTCCTGCGCGTGTCCCTCCTCGGGGTCCACGAGTGCTCTGGTCGACACGGATGCCTCGCTCTGCCACGCAGCATCGCCCGCGCGCAGCCGCACGCGAACGCTCAACCCCGCGGGGGTGGCATCCTGCGGCGACCCCACAAGGGCCTGCACCTCGAGCCTGCCGTCTCCGGATGCCGCGTCGTAGTCCGCGATGGCGCGCACGTCGCGCAGGAACACCCGTCCCGTCGTGTAGAGCCGCACCCCGCGCGTGATGCCGCCCAGCCACCACTGGTCCTGGTCTTCGATGAAGCTCGCGTCCGACCACTTCACGACGGTGAGCTCGAGCTCGTTGTCGCCCGCGTGCACGAGCGCGGTCACATCGAACTCGGCGGCGAGTCTGCTGCCTTTGCTGACACCGACCTGCGTGCCGTTCACGCGCGCCAGCAGCACGCTCTCCGCCGCGCCGACGCTGAGCACGATGCGGCGCCCGTCCCACTCCTGCGGCACCCGGAACGTGCGGCGGTAGACGCCGGTGGGATTCTCCTCCGGAACGGTCGGGGGAGAAGAGGGGAAGGGCATCCTGATGTTCAGGTACTGCGGCAGGTCGTCTGTGCCCTGCAGCGACCACGCCCCGGGCACCGTGATGTCGCGCCAGTCGTCGCTCGGTTCGCCGTCGGGGCTCGGCAGCAGCTGGAACCGCCATGTGCCGTCGAGATCGAGCACGTCGTCGGGGGCCCGGCCGTCGAACCGGGTCGTGCGGGCGACGGCGTGCATCGGCTCACGTCCGATCGACGTGAGCTGCGGATGCCGCCACGCGGCCGCCGTCGATCCCTCGAGTGACGCGGACATGCGAGCTCCTTCGGTCGTGGTGCGGGTCGTGTGCGAATTTATGCGATTTCACTCAGCCTCGCATGTTGTCGTATGCATGTTAGAGGTACCTCAAGGCGGCTCTGCGGCCCGTCCGCTCGGCGATCGATCGGGATTTCCGGTTGTTTCCAAGATGTTATATACAGTGAGGCTGTGAGTGAATATGCTCACTTCTGTGCGAATTTGCACGCCCCCTCTGCACGTTACAAAGGAGTCAACATGCGCGGTCAGAGCAATTTCGGTGCCCCGGTCTCCGGTGTCAGCCGACGAGATGTTCTCAAGTTCGGCGGGGCTGCTGCCCTGAGTTTCGCCGCCGTTCCCCTCCTTGCCGGCTGCTCCAGCGGTGGGAGCAGCGGCGGCTCGTCCGGTCCCGGCAGCATCACGTTCGGATCGAACTACTCCGATCCGGCGCCCAAGTCGGCGTTCGGAGACCTGACCAAGGCCGCGACGAAGTCGACGGGCGTGAAGATCGACGTGAACACCGTCGATCACAACACCTTCCAGAACAACATCACGTCGTACCTGCAGGGCACGCCGAACGACCTGTTCACGTGGTTCGCCGGCTACCGCATGCAGGTGTTCGCCGACCAGGGCCTGATCGAGCCGATCGACGACGTCTGGGACAAGATCGGCAAGAACTTCCCGGACTCGGCCAAGGCGCTCTCGAAGGGGACCGACGGCCACTACTACATCGTGCCGATCTACAACTACCCGTGGGTCGTGTTCTACAACAAGAGCACGTTCCAGGAGAAGGGCTACGAGATCCCGACCACCTGGGATCAGATGATCACGCTCTGCAAGAAGATGCAGAGCGACGGGCTCATCCCGTTCGCGTTCGGTCAGCAGGACGGTTGGCCTGCACTCGGAACGTTCGACATCATCAACCTGCGCCTGAACGGCTTCGAGTACCACATGAAGCTGATGCAGCACAAGGTGCCGTGGACCGACTCGAAGGTCACCGACGTGTTCAACAAGTGGGCCGAGCTGATGCCCTACGTGCAGCCCGGCGCCACCGGTCGCATCTGGCAGGACGCGGTCAAGACGCTCGAGGCCAAGAAGGCCGGGATGATGTTCCAGGGCACCAACCAGGTCGCCGCGCAGTACGTCACCGACAACGCGGATCTGGACGACCTCGACTTCTTCGTGTATCCGGAGATCGACCCGACGTGGGGCCAGGACTACATGGATGCTCCCGCAGACGGTTTCTGCCTCGCGAAGAAGGCGAAGAACGTCGACCCGGCGAAGAAGGTCTTGGAGTACATCGGCACCGGACAGGCCGAAGCCGCCTACCTGAAGAACGACAAGTGGGACGTCGCCCTCGCCAATGACGCGGATGTTCCGTCGTACAACGCGATCCAGAAGAAGTCGGTCGAGGTCATCAAGGCCTGCAAGAACGTCGCGCAGTTCCTCGACCGCGACAGCGACCCCGGATTCGCCGACAACACGGTCGCCGCAGCGGTGGACAAGTTCATCAACAGCCCCACGCCGGCCACGATCAAGTCGATCCAGTCCAGCCTTGAGGCGCAGGCGAAGACCGTCTTCACCGCTCAGCACTGATGACTGAAACCGAGAAGCAGGCGGCACTCGGGCCCGATGCCGCTTCTGCGGCGCCGACTCCTCGTCGGCGCCGCAGGGCGCTGCGGCTGACGAAGCGGGATCGCGTCCTGCTCATCGTGCTGCTGGGCATACCGCTGCTCGCCGACCTGGCGTTCGTCTGGTTCCCGGCGGTGACGAGTGTCGTGCTGTCCTTCACCAGCTGGAACGGCGTCGGTGCGATCCAGCCGTGGGTCGGAACCCAGGAGTACAAGTTCGCGTTCACGGTCGACCCGCAGTTCTGGCCCGCCGTGCTGCACAACATCATCTGGGTGCTCGTGTTCGGCCTGATCGCGACCCCGCTCGGCATGCTGTTCGCGGTCATCCTCGATCGCAACCTCAAGGGCAGCCGCATCTACCAGAGCGTGTTCTTCCTGCCCGTGATGCTCTCGCTCGCCCTGATCGGCATCATCTGGGAGCTGATGTACTCCCAGAACTACGGCCTGATCAACACGCTGCTGGGCCGAACGGGCTCCGATGCCATCAACTGGATCGGCAACCCCGACCTGAACCTCTGGGCCGTGCTCGTCGCGGCGTCATGGCGTCAGGTCGGCTACGTCATGATCCTGTACTTGGCAGGGCTGAAGGGCGTGGATGCCTCGCTGCGCGAAGCCGCGCAGATCGACGGCGCCAATCCGTGGCAGACCTTCTGGCGGGTCATCTTCCCGGTGCTCAAGCCGATCAACATCGTGATCATCGTGATCACCGTGATCGAGTCGCTACGGGCCTACGACATCATCTACATCATGAGCCACGGCACGGTGCTGCCCGGCCTCGAGCTGCTGTCGATGTTGGTGACGCAGTACATCATCGGCCAGACGACGCGCATCGGGTACGGATCGGCGTTGGCCACGGTCTTGCTGGTCATCGCGCTCGTTCCGATCATCATCTTCCTCGTTCAGTCCTTCCGGAAAGACGAAAAGGCATGACGACCATCTCCAGTACGCAGGCATCCACTGCGGCCACGACGAGCGGCGGAAAGCGGCGAGCGGGAGGGGTGCGGCCCGGCCGCATCGCAGCCCACACGTTCATGATCATCATGGCGTTCGCATGGGTGCTGCCCCTCTTGTTCGCGCTGTACATCTCCTTCAGGCCGATCAGCAGCACGGCGAAATACGGGTACGTCTCGCTGCCCATCGGCGGTCTCACCTTCGCGAACTACGTGAACGCGTGGACCCAGGGCGAGATCGGGCACTACCTCATCAACTCGGCGATCATCACGATCCCCGCCGTGCTGATCACGCTGTTGTTCGCATCCGCCGTCGGATTCGTCATCTCGCAGGTGAAGATGCGCGGCCGTCTCGTGCTGCTGATCATCTTCACCGCGGGCAACCTGCTGCCCCAGCAGGCGTTGATCACCCCGCTGTACCGCATCTTCTTGAGCATCCCGTTGCCGAACTGGCTCTCGTCGAGCGGCCTGATGTACGACTCGCTCTTCGGCCTGATCGTCATCAACGTGACCTTCCAGCTCGGGTTCTGCGTCTTCGTGCTCAGCAACTACATGACGACCATTCCAGGGGAGCTCTACGAGGCCGCGTTGGTCGACGGAGCCAGCCTGTGGCGACGGTTCTGGAATGTGACGCTCCCGATCTGCCGGCCGGCTCTTGCCGCGCTGGGCACCTTGCTCACGATCTGGATCTACAACGACTTCTTCTGGGCGACGGTTCTCATGTCGACGGGCTCGAAACGCCCGATCACGTCGGCGTTGAACAACCTCCAGGGGCAGTTCGTCAGCAATCAGAACGTGATCGCCGCCGCCGCGTTGATCGCCGCCGTGCCGACGCTCATCGTCTATCTCGTGCTGCAGCGTCAGTTCGTGGCCGGTCTCGCGCTCGGGGCCACGAAGGGCTGAGGAACGTCGAGAGACCCCGTCCATCTCCGGACGGGCGAAGTCGCAGGGGTCGGAATGGACGAGCAAGGGATAATCGCATGATGCTGGCAGCCGCGCGTCAGAGCGCCATCGTCACCCGTGCCCGAGAACGCGGAACCGTTCGCGTCACCGAACTCGCCTCGCAGTTCGGGGTGAGCGAGATGACCGTGCGTCGCGACATCGACGTGCTCGTGACGGGCGGACTGCTCGAGCGGGTGCACGGCGGAGCGACGTTGCCGGGAGGCGGGCTCAGCACTGACGAGCCGGGCTTCGAGTCCAAGATCGTGCGCGAGGAGCAGGAGAAGCTCGCGATCGCCAGGGAGGCGGCATCCCTCGTGCGCCCCGGCAGCGCGATCGGCATCAGCGCAGGCACCACGACGTGGCGACTCGCCTCCCTGCTGTCGAACGCGCCGCTGGACTGCACCGTCGTCACGAACTCGGTGCAGGTGGCCAGCGTGCTGTTCCCGCGCGCGGGCAATGGCCAGGGCAACGTCATCCTCACCGGGGGCGAGCGCACCCCGTCGGATGCCCTGGTCGGCCCGATCGCCATCTCCGCTTTGCGTCAGCTGCATCTCGACTATCTCTTTCTCGGTGTGCACGGCATGGACGAGAACGAGGGCTTCACCACGCCGAACCTGCTCGAGGCGGAGACCGACCGCGCGTTCGTGGGCGCGGCGCGGCGGGTGGTGGTGCTGGCCGACCACACCAAGTGGGGCACGGTCGGCATGTCGACCATCGCGGAACTGCACGAGGCCGCCGTC
Organism: Humibacter ginsenosidimutans; assembly: GCF_007859675.1. Lineage (GTDB taxonomy): Bacteria > Actinomycetota > Actinomycetes > Actinomycetales > Microbacteriaceae > Humibacter > Humibacter ginsenosidimutans. Next base: position 1,443,848 of record NZ_CP042305.1, on the reverse strand, counting down.
GTCATCAGCGACGACGGGCTGAGCAAACACGCGCAAGAAGTGCTGTCGGCGCGGGCCGGCGAGCTGCGCATCGTCGAATCGAAAGGCAAACCATGATCGATCGCGTCCACCTCCGTCGTGCGGGTGTCAGCCTGCTGCTCGATCTGCGTGACGGCGATGCTCGCATCGTGCACTGGGGCGCCGACCTCGGCGAGCAGATTCCCGGCCTCGCCGCGCTCGAGCCGTCCGTGCCGCACTCCGCGTCGGACGAGCCGGCTGCTGTGTCGTTGCTGCCGCAGGCCGCCAGAGGTTGGCGGGGCACGCCGGGAACGGCAGGCGATCGCGGATCACGCGACTACTCGCTGCGGCTCGTGCTGCAGGATGCCGTCGCCGACGACGCGCGCGCCGAGCTGACGCTGGTGGACGCGAACGCGGGCATCCAGGTGCGCGCCACGCTCGCCCTCGAGCCGAGCGGGCTCCTGCTCGTCGACCAGGAGCTGACGAACACGGGCGAGACCGCGTACCGGGTCGGCGCGCTCGATGTCACGCTGCCGCTCCCGTCGCAGGCGACGGAGGCGCTCGACCTCACCGGGCGCTGGTCGCGCGAGAAGCATCCGCAGCGCAAGGGCATCGATCAGGGCACCTGGACGCGCACCGGCAGACACGGCCGCACCGGACACGATTCGACGCTGGTCATCGCTGCAGGCACACCCGGCTTCGGCTGGCGTTCCGGCGAGGTGTGGGCGGTGCACCTGGGCTGGAGCGGCGACCACACCAGCCGCGTCGAGCGAGCGGGCGATGGGCAGAAGGTGCTGGCCGTCGGCGAGCTGCTGCACTCCGGCGAACTCGTGCTGGAGCCGGGGGAGTCGTACCGCGCGCCTCGCGCGTTCGCGGCATACTCCGGCTCGGGACTCGACGGGGTGAGCGAGCGCTTCCACGAGTGGGTGCGGGCCAGGGCGGGGCATCCTTCGACGCCGCGACCCGTGATGCTCAACACCTGGGAGGCGGTCTACTTCGACCACGACCTCGAGGTGCTGCGTCAGCTCGCGGATGCCGCGGCCGACCTCGGCGTCGAGCGGTTCGTTCTCGACGACGGCTGGTTCCTCGGCCGGCGCAGCGACAACGCCGGTCTCGGTGACTGGTTCGTCGACCCCGACGTGTGGCCGCAGGGGCTCACCCCGCTGATCGAGACGGTGAACTCCCGCGGCATGCAGTTCGGGCTGTGGGTCGAGCCCGAGATGATCAACGAGGACTCCGAGCTCGCCCGGACGCATCCCGACTGGATCTCGGGTCCCGGCGATCGCGTGCCGCTGCGCTGGCGTCACCAGCAGGTGCTCGACCTGGTCAATCCGGATGCCTGGCAGTACATCTACGACCGCCTCGACGCGCTCCTCACGGAATACCCGATCGCGTACCTCAAGTGGGACCAGAACCGCGACCAGCCCGAGCTCGGACACGACGGACGATCGTCCACGCACGATCAGACGCTCGCCGCCTATCGGTTGTTCGACGCGTTGCGCGCTGCGCATCCGGACGTCGAGATCGAGAGCTGCTCGTCGGGCGGCGGGCGCGTGGACCTCGGAATCCTGGAGCGCACCGACCGGGTGTGGGCATCCGACACGAACGACGCGCTCGAACGCCAGACCATTCAGCGCTGGACCGGCCTCGTGCTGCCGCCCGAGATCGTCGGAGCGCACGTCGGCCCTGCCACGTCGCACACCACGGGTCGTACGCACGCGCTGTCGTTCCGTGCGATCACTGCCCTGTTCGGGCACTTCGGCGTGGAGTGGGACGTGCGCGGGCTCAGCGACGCCGAGCGCGAAGAGCTGCGCCGGGTGATCGCGTTCTACAAGGCGAACCGCGAGCTCATCCACACCGGGCGGTCCGTGCGTGTCGACCGGCCGGATGACACCGACAGCGCGTACGGCGTGGTCGCGCCCGACGGATCGCGCGCCTTGTTCGCCTACGTGACACTGGCGACCTCGCCCGACGAGGCGCCCGGCAAGCTGCGCGTGCCAGGGCTCGACCCCGATGCCCTCTACCGGGTCTCCCTCGCGCTTCCGCTCGACCGGCACGGCTTCGCCGGCCGCGCGCTGCCGTCCTGGCTCGATGACGGCCAGGTCACGATGAGCGGTCGCGCGCTCGAGGCGATCGGACTCGCGATGCCGTTGCTGCGCCCGGAACGGGCCATTCTGCTGGAGGTGGCGGCGCAGTAGCGCCGCTGCCGGTTGAGGAGTGCGCGGCGTAGCCGCGTACGTCTCGAAACCCGGCTGGCGGACGCGCGGGAGTTTCGAGACGCGCGCTTCGCGTGCTCCTCAACCCACGGGACGGAGGTGACGCGCCGCTCGCGCGAGACGCGAGAATGGAGAGCGGAACGCGAGGAGGCGTGCATGACCGAGACGGCGGCATCCGATGGACGGCGAGGCGACCGCTACGAGCAGAGCATCGTCACCGACTTCAGGCAGCGCATGAGCTACTCCTCGTACCTCGACCTCGAGCGTCTGCTGTCGGCGCAGCATCCGGTGAGCCACCCCGAGCACCACGACGAACTGCTGTTCATCGTGCAGCACCAGACCACGGAACTCTGGCTCAAGCTCGTGCTGCACGAGCTCGAGGACGCCTGCGCCCTGCTGCGCGACGACCTGCTGCAGCCCGCGCTCAAGCGCATCGCGCGGGTCAAGCACATTCAGCGCACGCTCACCGAGCAGTGGTCGGTGCTGGCCACACTCACGCCGACGGAGTACTCGCAGTTCCGCGGGTTCCTCGGCAACTCGTCCGGGTTCCAGTCGTGGCAGTACCGCGCCGTGGAGTTCGCGCTGGGCAACAAGGATGCCCGCATGCTGCGGGTCTTCGAGAGCGACCCGGCCGCGCACGAATTGGTCGAGGGCATCCTGAATGCGCCGACGCTCTACGACGAGTTTCTGCGCTATCTGCACCGCGCCGGATTCGACGTGCCTGCCTCGGTGCTCGAGCGCGACGTGCGCGAGGCCTACCGGTTCACGCCGGAGCTCACGCCCGTCTTCGTGCAGATCTACGAGCACGCTGACGACCACTGGTCCCAGTACGAGGCGTGCGAGGAGCTCGTCGACCTGGAGGACAACTTCCAGCTCTGGCGGTTCCGGCACCTGAAGACCGTGCAGCGCACCATCGGCATGAAGACCGGCACCGGCGGATCCAGTGGCGTGCCCTTCCTGCAGAAGGCGCTCGACGTGACGTTCTTTCCCGAGCTCTACGCCGTGCGCACGCAGATCGGCACGACCGCGTGAGCAGTCGCGTGGGGGGTCGCCCGTGAGTTCGCAGGGCATGCTCGTCTCGTTCGAGGCGATCTGGCTCGGCACGTCGTTCCGCGGGCGCGGCGTGTTCGAGGTGCGCGACGGACTGCTTCACCCGTCCGAGACGGATGCCGTCGTCGACGTCGAGGTGCCCGGCACGCTCTTCGCACGCCTCACCGACCACCACGTGCACCTGACGCTCATCGACCCGGCCTCGATCATGGCGGGCGGGATCACCCACGTGATCGATCTCGGCGGCGATCCCGCGGTGACGTCGCGGCTGCGCGAGGAGTCGAGGAACCCGTCGTCGGCCGGGGCGCTTCCCGGCATCCACATCGCGGGCGCGTTTCTGACGTGCGTCGGCGGGTACCCGAAGGGGAGGGCCTGGGCGCCGGAGGCCGCCGTCGTCGAGCTGTCGGACCCAGCCGACGCGGAGACTGCGGTGGGCATGCAGGCGGCGCACGGGGCATCCCTGATCAAGGTCACGCTGAACTCCGTCGCGGGCCCCGTGCCGTCGCCCGACCTGCTCGCGGCGATCGTCACGGCGGCGCGGGCGGAGGGCCTGCCCGTCGCTGCGCACGTCGAGGGCGAAGGGATGACCCGCCGCGCCCTCGACGCAGGCGTGAACGTTCTCGCCCACACCCCGTTCACCGAGCGACTCGACGCCGAACTCGTCGCCCGGCTCTCCCGCGCACGCACGGCGGTCGTGTCGACGCTCGACATCCACGGCTGGGGTGATCCGACAGAGGCGTCGGCCATCGCCTCCGACAACCTTCGCCACCTGGCCGCTGCCGGCGCGCGCGTGCTCTACGGCACCGATCTCGGCAATGGGCCGCTGCCGCTCGGCGTGAATCCGCGCGAGCTGGCGGCGCTCCCCGCAGCGGGTGTCGAGCGCGACGCGCTGGTGGAGAGTATCGCCGGCACGGAGCATCCCGATGCCGTCGGCCCGCGGCTCGCCTGGGTGCCGGGCGTGCCGCCGGAGTCGGCCGCCGACACCGCCTCATGGCTCGCCGCCGCGCGAGCCGTCACCGTCGACCACCTGGAGGACGCACTCAGATGACAGCACCCGACCCCTTCCTCTCTTATGCGCGCCGTGCCGACCGCAGCGACGGGCTCGCCCACTTCAGGTCGCGCTTCGTGCCCTCTGACGGGCTGGTCGCCTATTTCGACGGCAACTCGCTCGGCCGACCGACCGAGCAGAGCGTGGAGCGCATCCAGCGCTTTCTCACGCAGGCGTGGGCCGGGCGGCTCATCCGCGGCTGGGACGAGGAGTGGATGCAGCTGCCGTTCACCATCGGCGACAGGCTCGGCGGAGTCGTGCTCGGTGCAGCGCCGGGGCAGACGATCATCGGCGACTCCACGACCGTGCTGCTGTACAAGCTGGCGAGGGCGGCGGTGGATGCCCGGCGCGGCTCGGGCGCGCGCACCGAGATCGTGCTCGACACCGACAACTTTCCGACCGACCGCTACGTGCTCGACGGCATCGCGGCCGAGCGCGGCCTCATGCTGCGCTGGATCGAGGCCGATCCGGCATCCGGGGTGACCCCGGAGCAGGTGGCGGCCGTCGTGGGGGAGAAGACGGCGCTCGTCGTGCTCAGCCACGTGGCCTACCGCTCGGGCTTTCTCGCCGAGGCACAGGCCATCACCCGCATCGCGCACGACGCCGGAGCGCTTGTTCTCTGGGACCTCTGCCACTCGGTCGGCTCGGTGCCCGTCGAACTCGACAGGTGGGAGGTCGACCTCGCGGTCGGATGCACCTACAAGTACCTGAACGGCGGACCGGGGTCGCCGGCCTTCGCCTACGTGCGTTCCGATCTGCAGCAGGTGCTGCGCCAGCCGATCCAGGGCTGGATGGGTGCAGCGGATGTCTTCGCCATGGGTCCCGAGTACGCCCCAGCCGACGGCATGCGTCGCTTCCTCTCCGGCACTCCGCCGATCGTCGGCATGCTGGCCATGCAGGACACGCTGGAGATGATCGAGGATCGCGGCATCGAGGCGGTACGGGCCAAGTCGCTCGAATTGACCGAGTTCGCGATCACGCTCACCGACGAATGGCTGGCTCCGCTGGGCGCGACACTGGCATCGCCGCGCGATCCGGCGTCGCGTGGAGGTCACGTGACGGTCTCGCACCCGGCGATGCGCGCTGTGACGGCCGCGCTCTGGGAGCAGGGCGTCATCCCCGACTATCGCGACCCCGACGGCCTGCGCATCGGGCTCTCGCCCCTGTCGACGTCGTTCGAGGAGACGTACCACGGCATGGCCGCGGTACGGGATGCCCTCCGCACCGAGCTGCTGAACGCGTCGGGCCTCGGGTAGGCGAGACGGGTCCAGCCTCAGCCGGCGTGCCGGGATCGTCGAGACAACACCATGCCGAGGAAGCCCATGGCCGCGACCAGCACGTACAGTGCGCCGGAGAGGCCGAATCCCGCTCGCGGGCTCACGGCATCCGCCACGACACCGGCCAGCAGCCCGGTGAACGGGTTCATGCCGGGGATCGCCATGTTCCAGATGCTCATCACCTGACCACGGATGGCGGCAGGGGCGGAAAGCTGCACAAACGCGTTGGCGCGGGCGATGAACCAGATGGAACCCGCTCCGCTCGCAGCCAACCCCAGGCCGAACAGCCACACGTTCGGCGCGAGTGCCGTCGCGATCACGACCAGCCCGGTGCCCAGTGCGAGCATGGCCGTCGGTGCGAAGACGGGTGCGCCGCTCTGCATCGTCGCCCGGAGCGCGCCGAGCAGGGCGCCGATCCCGAACACGGCGGTGAGCGTGCCGTAGACCCCGCCGTCGAGCGCGAACGTCTTGGTGGTGATCAGCGGCAGCGTGACCGTGAGGTTGAAGAGCATCCCGGAGACGCTGGCCAGCACCAGCGTGACGACGACCGGCGGGGTTCGAGTGGCCCAGCGGATGCCCTCGAGCAGTCCCGTGCGCCGCTCCCGGTGCGCCTCCCGTTGGCTGACGGCTTGCCGATTGAGGATCAGCGCGATGAGCGCGGGCACGAACGAGACCGCGTTGAACACGAAGCACGGCACGATCCCGACAGTGGCCAGCAGCAACCCGGCCAGCGCCGGTCCCACCACCCGCGCGCTGTTCATCACGACCTCGTAAAGTCCGATCGCCGAGGGCAGCAGCCGGTGATCCAGCACGTCCATCAGGTACACCTGACGCGCGGGAGCGTCGATGGAGTTCACCAGTCCCGTCGCGATGCCGATCGCATAGATGAACGGGAGGCTCTCGTATCCCAGCGCGGTCACGACCGCGAGCAGCGTTCCGATCGCGATGAACGCCACCTGCGTCCACACCAGGAGCCGTCGGCGGTCGAAACGGTCGACCAGCACGCCGACGAACGGCCCGAGCACCAGTACCGGCAGGTAGATCGCGAAGGTTATGCCGGCCAGGGCTATGCCGCTTCCTGTGGTCTGCGTGACGAGCCACGCCATACCGATCAGCTGGGTGGAGGTGCCGGACGCGGAGAAGATCTGCGAGACGAACCAGCGACGGTATGGGCGAACCGCGAGGGCGGCGCGGGCGGTGCTCGGTTCGGACACACGACGATGTTGCCAGACCTCGTCGGCCCGCTCGACATGACAGATAGCGCTTTCCCGCCGAGAACGTGCCTGATTGGCATGTTTCGAGGCGGTTGTCCTGGTGACGCACGCGAGCACTCGTCGGCTAGGGTGTTGTCATGCGTTCGACCTTCCTCACGTGGTGGCCCGCCTGATCGGCGGACCGACGAACGCGCACCCACGCACACGACGACCGCCTTCCGGCGGTCGTTTCTCGTTTCTGCGGGAGTGACCTCGGCGGGCGGCAGACAGGACCGCCATGATGGACACCGTTCCGCTCCCATCGCACGCCCGGCATCCGCTGCCCGGACCCCCCGCAGAGCATCCGCAACGCACCCGACGCCCGCTTCTGGTCGAGCTGATCGCGGCGGCGGCCGCCGGTGGCCCGTGCCCTCCGTTCGCGCTCCTGCGCAGGGATGACGACGATCACCTCGACGTGCTCACCGGCGACGTCGTCGACGTCGACGTGCTCGGCGACATCCCGCTGCACAAGGCACCCGTGCTGGCCGTCGTGCCGTACCGGCAGATCATCGAGCGCGGTTTCGTCGCGCACGACGACGGCGCGCCGCTGCGATGCCTCGTGGCCACCCGGCGCGAGAAGGTGAGACACGAGGATGCCTTGGCGCAGCTTCCCGCGCACGCTCCCCGCACGACCTTCCACGGTCCCGACACCAGCGACGAGGAGTACGCCGAACACGTGCGCCGTGTCATCGACGAGGAGATCGGCCGCGGCGAGGGCGCCAATTTCGTGATCGGGCGCCGCTTCGAGGCGACGCTGCACGATGAGCCGGTGAGCGCGCTGCTGGCCTGGATGCGTGCGCTGCTGACGGGCGAGAGCGGCGCGTACTGGACGTTCGCGACGTACCTGCCTGCACCCGACGTGGCCGGAACCTCCACCGGGCAGGCCGCGCGCGACGTGGCTGCGCCCGGCGAGTCCACCGAACCCGTGATGCTGGTCGGCGCCACCCCGGAGCGCCATCTCACGCTGAAGAACGGCCACGCCGTGATGAACCCCATCAGCGGCACCTATCGACACGGCGCGGACGGCCCCACGCGGGACGGCCTGCTCGACTTCCTCGTCGACCCCAAGGAGACCGACGAGCTGTTCATGGTGGTCGACGAGGAGCTCAAGCTCATGAGCTCGCTCTGCCCGACCGGCGGGCGCATGGCCGGCCCGTTCCTCAAGCGCATGTCCCGTCTCACGCACACCGAATACCTGCTCGACGGACGCTCGAGCCTGGACCCGCGCGAGGCTCTGCGGCGCACCATGTTCGCGCCCACGGTGACAGGCTCGCCCATGGAGAACGCGTGCCGCGTCATCGCCCGGCACGAATCGCGACCGCGTGGCTACTACTCGGGTGTGCTCGCGCTGTTCGAGCCCGAGGGCGACGGGTGGTCGCTCGACGCCCCCATCCTCATCCGCACGGCGCGCATCCAGCCCGGTGGGCGCGTCGGGGTGACAGCGGGCGCCACGCTGGTGCGGCACTCCGACCCGGTCTCGGAGGCGGCGGAGACGCGCGCGAAGGCGGCGGGCATCCTCACCGCGCTCGGGCTGCAGGATGCCCCGGACCGGCCGACAGCATCCGCCGGCCACGACGGCACGGGCAGCACGCGGGTCGCGGAGCGCGCTGCCGTGCTCACCGTAGGCAATGACGGCGTTCCCGACCCGCAGATCGACGCGGCGCTGCAGCGTCGCAACCGCTCGCTGGCACCGTTCTGGATGCGCGAGCAGGCGCCGCAGACCGTGCCGGGGCTCGTCGGTGGGAGCGTGCTCGTCGTCGACAACGAGGACGGCTTCACGCAGATGCTCGCGCACCAGCTGCGGCACCTGGGCATGACGGTGCGCGTGCGCCCGTGTGCCGACGTCGACGACGTACTGAGCGACGACCTCGTCGTGTTCGGGCCCGGGCCCGGCGATCCGAGGCGGCCGAGTCGGCGCATCCGCCGGCTGCGTGCCCTGATGGTGGAGCGCATCCGAAGCCGTCGTCCGATGCTGGCGGTGTGCCTGAGCCACCAGGTGCTCGGGATGCTCGCGGGTCACGAGGTCGCGCCGCTCATCCAGCCGCGCCAGGGCGTTCAGCTGGCCGTCGACGTGTTCGGAGTGCCGGCGCGCGTCGGCTTCTACAACACGTTCGGCGTGCTGGCCGGCAGATCGATCGACCCCCGTCGGTGCGAGGTGTCGCTGGAGGAATCCTGCGACGCGAACGGCACGGTCATCGCGTTCAGAGGGCCGGGCGTCGCCTCCGTGCAGGCGCACCTCGAGTCGGTTCTCTCACCCGACGGCGAGCGGATGCTCCGCGGGCTCGTCGAGCACGCGCTCACCACGTCGCCCGCCGCCGTCGCTTCGACTCCGGTGGCGTGACGGTGAGCTTTCCGGTCAGCCCACCACGCTCTGCGTGCCGAGCACGATGGCCAGCGCGAGCTTGTCGGCATCCTCGGTTCCGGGCTCCGCGGTGTAGACGGTGATGAGCAGGTCGTCGCGCGCCACCGTGAGGTTGTCGCAGTCCAGCGTGATGCGGCCGACGGCGGGATGATCGATCACCTTGCGGCGCGTGCGGTCGGCGGTGTCGACGATGTCGGCGGCGTCCCACAGCTCGCGGAATCGGGGACTCGCGGCCGCCAGCTCACCGATCAGCCTCGTCAGACGGGCGTCGGCGGGATAGCGGCTGGCGGTGAGACGCAGCTCGGCGACCAGGCTGCGCTCGAAGGCGTCCCGCTCGGCCGGGGTGTGCACGGCGCGTGTGCCTGGACCCACCAGGTTGCGCCACACGCCGTTGCGCTCGTTGCCGGTCCAGGCGGAGGTGTCGCCCATCAGCGCGTCGTACGGTGCGTTCGCCGTGACGAAGTTGAAGGCGGCGTCCTGCACGATGACGGGCGTGTGCTCCAGACGGTCGAGGAGCCGCTGCACGCTGGGCGCGACCCGCGTCGGCACCATGCCGGGACCGGGCGCGACGAGACCGGCGAGCTGGAACAGCACGTCGCGTTCGGCATCGGAGAGCCGCAGCGCCCTCGCGAGGGCCTCGACGACCTGCAGGGACGGAGCGGATGCCCGGCCCTGCTCGAGCCGCGTCAGATAGTCCATCGAGATGCCGGCGAGTCCGGCCAGCTCCTCGCGCCTCAGCCCGGCGGCGCGTCGGCGCTGCCCCGCGGGGAGACCGACTGCGGCCGGTGTGGCGCGGTCGCGCCATGTGCGCACCGCGCCACCGAAGGTCCAGACATCCTCCACCCCTCCAGTCTGCGCCGGATGAGCGTGCGCATCCTGGCCCCGGCATTCCCACGATAAGCAGGCGACTGCCTGATCGGGAGATCGCGGCGCACGTTGGAGGGCATGACAACGACACTCATCACCGGGGCCAACAAGGGACTCGGAAAGGCAACCGCCCAACGGCTGATCGCCGCCGGGCACACGGTCTACGTCGGTGCGCGCGACGAAGGCGCCGGCCGCGCGGCGGCCGACGAACTCGGCGCGCGCTTCGTGCGCCTCGACGTCACCGACGACGAGTCCGTCGCCGCCGCACTGAAGATCATCGGGGCGCAGGGCGGTCTCGACGTGCTCGTCAACAACGCCGGAATCGCCCGGCGTGAGGGCATGGGCGAAGCGCTCGACGGGCCCAGCGTGCTGGAGGTCTTCGACACGAACGCGGTGGGCATCATCCGCGTCACCGAGGCGGCACTGCCGCTGTTGCGCAAGTCGGCCAACCCCGTGGTCGTCAACGTGTCGAGCGCGCTGGGCTCGTTCTGGGCGACGCACGAGCCGAGTCGCCCCGCGTTCGCCTTTCCCTCGATCGTGTACGGGTCGAGCAAGGCGGCTGTCTCCATGATCACCGTGCAGTACGCGAAGGCCGTGCCCGAGGTGAAGTTCAACGCGGTCGAGCCGGGCATCACGGCCACGAGCCTCGGCGGCGGGGAACCCGGCAGCCACCCCGGCCGTCCCGCGCGGGAGAGCGCCGAGGTCGTCGCCCGAATGGCGATGATCGGAGCGGATGGCCCGACCGGCACATTCCAGGAGGATGCCGGCGAACTGGGCTGGTGAGCACCTGTAACACGGCCGGGCGCCCACCCCGCTCCATTTAGGATGGAACGCATGTCCGACGGCTCCTCCTTCTACATCACCACGCCCATTTTCTACGTGAATGATGTGCCGCACATCGGGCACGCCTACACCGAGGTGGCCGCCGATGTGCTCGCCCGCTGGCACCGCCAGGCGGGCGACGACACCTGGCTGCTCACGGGCACCGACGAGCACGGGCAGAAGATCCTGCGCACGGCGACGGCGAACGGACTGGAGCCGCGCGAGTGGGCCGACCGGCTCGTGGCATCCGCGTGGAAGCCGCTGCTGAACACCGTGGACATCGCCAACGACGACTTCATCCGCACCACCGACGAGCGCCACGAGGTGGCCGTCACGCGGTTCCTGCAGAAGCTGCACGACGACGGACACATCTACGCCGGCGAGTACGAGGGCTACTACTGCGTGGGCTGTGAGGAGTACAAGCAGCGCGACGAGCTCGACCAGCCGCTCAGCGGCGAGTACGAGGGTCAGCTGGTCTGCAAGATCCACTCGCGGCCCATCGAGATCCTCAAGGAGAAGAACTACTTCTTCCGCATGAGCGCGTTCGAGCAGCAGCTGCTCGACCTCTACGAGTCGCAGCCCGACTTCGTGCAGCCCGAGAGCGTGCGCAACGAGATCGTGCAGTTCGTGCGCCAGGGCCTCAGCGACCTCTCCATCTCGCGCTCCAGCTTCGACTGGGGCATCAAGGTGCCGTGGGATGAGACGCACGTGGTCTACGTGTGGTTCGACGCGCTGCTCAACTACACCACCGCTGTCGGCTACGGCGACGACCCCGAGCTGTTCGCCCGCCGCTGGCCCGCTTACCATCTGGTCGGCAAGGACATCGCGCGCTTCCACGCGGTCATCTGGCCGGCGATGCTCATGGCCGCCGGCCTCGAGGTGCCGCACAAGGTCTTCGGCCACGGCTGGCTGCTCGTGGGCGGCGAGAAGATGAGCAAGTCGAAGCTCACCGGCATCGCGCCGTCGCAGATCACCGACACGTTCGGCTCCGACGCCTTCCGCTACTACTTCATGCGCGCCATCAGCTTCGGGCAAGACGGATCGTTCAGCTGGGAAGACCTCTCGGCCCGCTACCAAGCGGAGCTCGCGAACGGCTTCGGCAACCTCGCCTCGCGCGTGATCGCCATGCTGCAGCGCTACTTCGACGGCGCGGTTCCGCAGGCGGGGGAGCCGACCGAGTCCGACGTGCGCGTGCAGAAGACGGTGGCGGATGCCGCGGCGAACGCCGACGCCGCTATCGAGCGTTTCGCCATCCACGAGGCGCTCGCAGCGGTGTGGACGATCGTCGATGAGCTCAACGGCTACATCACCGAGCAGGAGCCGTGGGCGCTCGCCAAAGACGAGGCGAACCGTGAGCGTCTGCAGACCGTGCTCTACACGGCGGCGGAGGGCCTCCGTGCGCTCGCCGTGCTGCTGTCGCCCGTCACACCGCAGGCGACGGCGAAGCTGTGGGATGCCCTCGGCGTCGAGCAGACGCTCGGAGCGCTCACCGCGCAGCCGCTTCGCGACGCGGGGCGGTGGGGGCAGCTGGCTGCGGGCATCCGGGTGTCGCCGCTCGAGGCGCTCTTCCCGCGCATCGACCAGGTCGCGGTCGCGTAGCGAGCAGCATGCCCAGCGACCCGACCTATCCGCCGCTGCCGACACCGCTCACGGTGCCGGTGTACGACAACCACACCCACATCGACCCGTCGGCGCGGCCTGGCCGCATCGAGGACGGTCTCGCGCTCGAGTACCGGGAACAGCTCGACAGGGCGTCGTCGGTGGGCGTGCGCGGCATCGTGCAGGTCGGCACCGACGTTCAGTCGTCGATCTGGGCGGCGGAGACGGCCGCGATCGAGCCGCGCATGCTCGCGGCCGTGGCCATCCACCCGAACGATGCGCCCGAACTGGAAGCCGCTGCCGCCCTCGATGACGCCCTCGCCGTCATCGACGGGCTCGCCTCCCGCCCGCGGGTGCGTGCCATCGGCGAGACGGGGCTCGACTTCTTCCGCACGGATGCCGCCGGCCGCGGCGCGCAGTTCCGCTCGTTCGAGGCGCACATCGACATGGCCAAGCGGCACGGCCTCGCGCTGCAGATCCACGACCGCGACGCGCACGACGACGTGATCGCCACCCTGCAGCGCGTGGGCGCCCCGGAGAAGGTGGTGTTCCACTGCTTCTCCGGCGGCCCCGACCTGGCACGGGTGTGCGCCGACAACGGCTGGTACATGTCGTTCGCGGGCACCGTCACGTTCAAGAACGCGCAGAACCTGCGCGACGCGCTCGAGCTCGCGCCGCGCGCGCTGCTGCTGGTGGAGACGGACGCGCCTTACCTCACGCCCACGCCGTACCGCGGCCGGCCGAACGCGCCCTACCTCATTCCGCACACGCTGCGCACCATGGCCGAGGTGATCGGTACCGACGCCTCGGTGCTCGCCGCGCAGATCGCCTCGAACACCGAGCTCGTCTACGGCAGGTGGGACGACGAGCCGGTCGCCGCGCCGCCCACCACGCCCATCGGCATCATCGCCTGAACGCCAGGAGGCGCGTCGTGCAGCTACTCGGTCCAGCAGAGATCCGCGACCTCGCGGAGCTCCTCGACGTCACCCCGACCAAGAAGCTCGGCCAGAACTTCGTCATCGACGCCAACACGGTGCGTCGCATCGTGCGGGTGGCCGAGGTCGCCGCCGGCGACGTCGTGCTGGAGATCGGGCCGGGGCTGGGATCGCTGACACTGGGGCTGCTGGAGGCGAAGGCATCCGTGGTCGCCGTCGAGATCGACGGACGGCTCGCCGCGCAACTGCCCGCCACCGTCGAGCACCAGGCGCCGGAGGCGGCCGACCGCCTGACCGTCGTGCATCAGGATGCCCTCACCGTCGAGACCCTGCCCGCCGATCCGGTGCGGCTCGTGGCGAACCTGCCGTACAACGTCTCGGTGCCCGTGCTGCTGCACCTGCTGCAGCGCCTGCCTGGCCTGGAGTCCGGCGTCGTCATGGTGCAGGCCGAGGTCGGGCACCGGCTCGCCGCCGGTCCCGGCTCGAAGGTGTACGGATCGCCCAGTGTGAAGGCGGCCTGGTACGGAACCTGGCGCACCGCCGGCCAGGTCTCCCGTCAGGTGTTCTGGCCGGTGCCCAACGTCGACTCGGTGCTCGTCGCGTTCCAACGGCACGAGCAGCCGGGCGACGAGGAACTGCGTCGCCGCGTCTTCCGGGTCGTGGATGCCGCGTTCGGCCAGCGCCGCAAGATGCTTCGTCAGTCACTGTCTGGCGTGTTCGGCGACTCGGCTGCGGCATCCGCGGCTCTCGAGGCGGCCGGTCTCCCCGCCACCGCGCGCGGCGAAGAACTGACGGTGCAGCAGTTCGCCGCACTCGGCAGACTGACCCCGGCCGTGTCGACCGTGGGTTGAGGAGTACACGGCGAAGCCGTGCACGTCTCGAAACCCCGCTCTCTGCAACCACGTAGGTTGGTAGTCATGACCTCCACGAGCCAGGGCCTGCCCGTGCATGCCCGCGCACCCGGAAAGGTGAACCTCTACCTCGGCGTGGGCGCGGTCGGTGACGACGGTTATCACGAGGTGGCCAGCGTCTACCAGGCCGTGTCGCTCTACGAGGACGTGCGCGTCTGGCGATCGTCGGAGTTCTCGCTGAGCTTCAGCGGCCCGATCGACTGCTCGGCGTTGCCGACCGACGACCGCAACCTGGCGGTGCGCGCCGCCCGGCTCGTGGCCACGGCGGGCGGGGTCGACGATGGCGTGCGCATCGAGATCGAGAAGAGCGTTCCGATCGCGGGCGGCATGGGAGGCGGGTCGGCGGACGCCGCAGCCACGCTCGTCGCGTGCGACGCGCTCTGGAACACCGGTCTCACCCGCGAGCAGCTGCACGGGCTCGCCGCAGAGCTCGGCGCCGACGTGCCGTTCGCCCTCGCCGGCGGCACGGCGATCGGGCTCGGGCGCGGTGACGAGCTGAGTCCCGTGCTCACGCAGGGTCGCTTCGACTGGGTGCTCGTGCTGCCGCGCGGGGAGCTGTCGACGCCAGCCGTCTATCGCGAGCTCGACACCCATCGCGAGCGCCACGCGGGGGATCTCGGGCCGGTGGTGGAGCATCCCTCGGTCAGCACGGAGCTGCTGCAGGCGTTGCGTGCCGGCGATCCTGAGCTGCTCGCCGAGAGCCTCGCGAACGACCTGCAGGCGCCCGCCATCCATCTCTCCGACGAGCTCTCCGACGTGCTCGAGCTGGGGGAGCGCGCCGGCGCGCTCGCCGGTCTGGTCTCGGGCTCGGGACCGACGGTGGCCTTCCTCGCCGAAGACCGGGAGTCGGCGATCGACCTGCAGATCGCGTTGAGTGCGGCACAGCTACGCGCGGTGCGAGTCTCCGCGC
Organism: Humibacter ginsenosidimutans; assembly: GCF_007859675.1. GTDB lineage: Bacteria > Actinomycetota > Actinomycetes > Actinomycetales > Microbacteriaceae > Humibacter > Humibacter ginsenosidimutans. The sequence continues at coordinate 1,428,601 of NZ_CP042305.1, read as the reverse complement.
CGGTGCACGGCGCGAGGGTGCTGCAGCTCGACGGTTGATTCCCCGTGAAGCGCTGACGCATCATTCCGCTGATCGAGGAGCGCCGCCGGAGGCGATGCGTCTCGAAACCACGCCCCCGCGTGATGGTCAGAGCAGGTTGGCGAGCGCGATGCCGATCGCCAGCGGAACGAACGGAACCGCGATGCCGAGCACGACGGGCATGACGCGACCGCGCGTGGGCAACGAGCGTGCCTGCTCCGACAGGGTGTCGCCTGCACGCCGCGGTGCAAGCGGCGGCAAGGGCGGCGCGTTCTCGTCGCGGTAGAGCCTGGTTCGGCGTCCGAACCGTTCGTGCAGCACGTCGATCGTGGTGATGAACCGTTCGAGTCGACCGGGCGCCGTCAGGTTCTCCGGTGCGAGGTAGACGTGCAGCGTGCGGTCGACGATCTCCATGTCGAGGTCGGACGCCGAATCGAGCAGGATCGCCATGAGATCGGGCGTGAGCAGGTAGAGGGCATCGCGTTCGTACCCGGCGGGCACCGACACCTGGAAGACGTCGCTGAAGTTTCCCTCCAGCCGCAGCTCAGAGCCTCTCCGCGGTTTGCGGGGCAGCACCGTCAGCGCGCCGCCGCCCGAGCGGGAGCGCACGACGAGGCGGGGCGCCTCGGCCAGCAGCGGGATGCGCACCGCTCGCGTCGTGTGCGTCAGCGCGCCGTCCCCGTCGCCCACGGTGAACGTGCGCACGGCCGAATCGAACGGGAGGGCGGTGCCGCGGGCATCCAGATACTGGGTCGAGCGGCGTCGCTTGCGGGGGATCTGCTCGTCGATCGAGCCGCCCCAGAGGCGGTCGCTGACATCGGGCGTGTACGACCAGCCGAGCTCGCGCACGGTCGCCAGCAGAGCGGCCTGGGCCGCGGCGGAGCGCTGCGCGACGATCGCGATGTATGCCGTGAGCGCGGCTCCGGCGAGGAGCACAGCGATCTGCGCGAGCAGAAGGGCCGCACCGGTGAGCCCCAGGCCGAGGGGGAGCACGATGAAGGCGACCGCGGCCGCGACGACGAGGTATCCGGCGCCGGCGACCACGATCGCAGCCCCACCTCCTCCGAGAGGAGAGCCTGTGGCCGTCATTCGTCAGGGGTTGTAGACGATGGCGATGTTGAGGGTGCCGTTCGCGCGCACCCAGGCCAGCCAGTGCGGCTCGCCGTCGCCGGTCAGGCGCTGGATCGGGATGACGTAGAGGCCCTCGTCGACACGGGACAGGTTGCGGAACTCGGGCTTCTTCGAGATCCAGCTCGTGCCGCCGCCGTCCCACGGCTCGATCTCCGAATAGACATAACCGTGCGCGCGCAGATTGGCCCCATCGGCGAGGTGGCCGGCCGCCGGCACGAGCTGTGCCGCGACGTCGGCGGGCACCGGTCCGTCGAGCCGGAACGCCGCCACGTCGTAGACGTTGGAGTCGCCGTAGTCGCGCGTGGTGAGAATCGACAGCTCCGTGACGCCGCGGTCGGTGGTGGAGGTCCACAGCGCGTGCGAGCTCTTGGCCCGCTTGTTCATCATGAAGCCGCCGAAGTGCTTCTTCTGATACGCGAAGTCGTCGAGCCTCGCTGCGATCTCTTCTCGGGTCGTCATCGGTGCGTCTGTCCTTTCATGACAGGGAAGGGTCATCGGAGCATAGGAAGGCGCCGGGTGCCGTCGTCAGGCGTTCGAACGATCCCGAACGGCGTGCCGATATGCTGACGGCGTGGCAGTTCGTGAGACCGCGCCCGGCGCTCCGCACGAACCGAGCAGTCTCGACGAGCTGAGCATTCGACTCGGCGAGCTTCGCGCCGCAGCGGGATCCCCGTCATACGCGGAGATCGCTCGACGCGTCGGCGAGCTGCGGAGTGGCGATGATCCGGCCAAGGTGACCGTCTACGACTGCTTCCGCGCGGGCCGCCGCCGGCTCGACGACGCGCTGGTCAGGGACATCGCTCTGGCTCTGGGCCTTCCGCAGAACGCCGCTGCCGCACTCGGCGAGCGGACTCGCGAGCTCAACGGCGATCGCATGGCCGTGCACGTCGACGTGCAGGTGGGGCGACGGGATGCCGAGGGTGTGGTCGGGCGCGATCGGCTGGTGGCGGGCATCCCGAACGCGCCGATCGTCATTCTCACGGGGCTGCCCGGGGTGGGAACGAGCTCGGTGGCGTCGCTGCTGTCGTCGCCTCAGGCGATCACCGTGCAGCTCCGCGGGTCGGAGCCCGGCCAACGGCCGGCCGACCCGGTAGAGGTGCTGCGCCGTGTGCTCGGTGCGCTGGGTCACCGCTCGATGCCTTACGACCTGGCGCGACTGCGCGAACGGGTGGCGGCCGAGGTCGGCGAGCGCACGATCGTGCTCGAAGACGCCGCCGACCCGGCGGCCGTCGCCGCGCTCGTGCTGCCGGGGGTGCGCTACGTGATCACGGCCAGAACCCCGCTGTCCGGCCTCGAGAACCAGCAGGGCGTCGCCGGCATTCCGCTGCACAGAACCGTGGTGCCTCCGCTCGGCGACGACGACTCGGCGGCCCTGCTCGGCAGGCTGCTGGATGCCTCGCCCGACGACCCGGCGCTGCTCCGGCTCGTGCGCGTCTCCGGCGGTCTTCCGCTCGACCTGGTCATGCTCGCTGCGACAGCGGCGCGCAGCCCGGACTGGACGCTCGCCGACCTCGCCGAGCGCTTCGAGTGGGAACCGGCCTCGGCGCGCATGCGGCCGGCGCTGGAGACCGCCCTCGCCACTCTGCTGCCCGAGGACGCCGAGGTGCTGCGCTTGGCGGCGCTGATCGATCGCGAGTTCGACAGTGCTGTGCTGGGGGCCATGACGCCGCGCGCCGACGCCGCCCTGGCACGGCTGGCCGAGCGGCACCTCGTGACGCTCGACGGCGCACACGTGCGCATGCACGCGACGGTGTTCGCGTTTCTACGGGAGGAGGCGCAGGCATCCTTCCCCGCGTCGGCTCGCCGCGCGGCGGTGGAGCGGGCGTCGGATGCCGTGCTCGCGGCGATCGAGAGCGACCCCGACTATGCGGCCACGGACTACGCGACGGTGTTCGGCGTCGCATCGGCCGCGCTGGAGGGCGGCAGCGAACGCACGGTGGAGCGGCTGGCGCTGGCCGCGCACCCTGCGCTGGCCCAGTGGTCGATGTGGGCCGCGGCGTTCCGGCTGCACGAGCTCGCCTCGCGCGTGTCGGCGCTCGAGTCCGCGCCCGAGGTGGCGCTCAACGTCGCGGTCTGCGCCGAGAAGCTGGGGCGCTATGACGAGGCGCTGATGATCCTCCACCGGGTGCGCCGTGTCGCCACCGGTGTCGCGCTCGCTCGCACGTGGAACCAGCTCGGCAGCGTACAACGACGCATGAGCCGATTCGACGACGCGATGCGGGCGTACCGCCAGGCGGCGGCCATCGCCCACGCCGAGGGCGATCTGCAGGTGGAGGGCAGGGCGCGCGGCAACCACGCCGACACCCTGCGCATCGTGGCGCGCTACGCGGAGGCGGGGCGCGGGTACGCGCGTGCGCTGTCGATCGCCGAGCAGATCGACGACACCCTCAACGTGAGCATCGTGCGCACCAATCGCGTTCTGCTGCACATCTCGCTCGGCCGGTTCGACGATGCCGAAGACGAACTGGCCTGGCTTCTGGCGCACGCCGGCGAGCGCCCGGTGCCGCACGTGCACGCCGTGCTCACGAGCGTCGCCGAGGCGGCAGGCGACCTGGAGACGGCCAGGCGACGCATGGCGATCGCCGAGCTGGCGGCATCCGAGGCGGGCGAGTACTCGGCAACGACGGAGCTGGCCCTGCTGTCGGCTCGGCTGCGGGCGGCAGACGGCGACATCACGGGAGCCGTGAGCGCGGCCGAAGCCGTTCTGCGGGAGGGCATGCGCGCCGGATCGCCGCTGCTGGAGACCGACGCGGGCAACACCCTGGCGGAGCTGCTGCTTGCGGCGGGGGATGCCGAAGGTGCCGTGCGCCGCGCCGCCGCAGCAGAAGAGGTGGCGGAGGCGACCGGCGATCTGGCCGAGATCGCACGCGGACGAGCGGTGCGCGCGGGAGCGGCGCAGCTGCGGGGGGATGCTCAAGAGGCTGCCGCCCTGTGGGAATCCTCGCGCGAGCTCTATCGCCGCATCGGGCACCGTCTCGGTCGCTGAGGCGCTCTCGGCAGCCGGTCACGCATCGGCGCCACGCAGCTGACTGCTCGCCATCGAGCTGATTCGCGTCACCTGCTTGACGAGTTACTTTTCGTCTGCCAAAGTAATAACCAGTCAAACAGGTTATTCAGACAGGAGACAGCACATGGACCTCAAGCTCGAGATCGTCGTTCTTCCGGTGGCCGACGCGGATCGCGCCAAGGCGTTCTACGAGGGGCTCGGCTTTCGGCTCGACGCCGACTTCAGCACTCCGCGCGGGCTGCGCGTCGTGCAGGTGACCCCTCCGGGTTCCGCGGCATCGCTCATCTTCGGCGAGAACCTCACCTCGGCGGAGCCGGGGTCGGTGCAGGGCATCCACCTCATCACCGCGAATCTCGAGCAGACGCGCGCCGAGCTCATCGCCGGCGGCGCCGACGTGAGCGAGATCTGGCACGACCAGGACGGCGTCTTCCACTGGGCGGGAACGGCCAACCGCGTCGCTGGCCCGAACACGGAGCACAACAGCTACGCGTCGTTCGCGTCGTTCGACGATCCCGACGGCAACGGCTTCGTGCTGCAGCAGATCGTCGACCGCCTCCCGGGGCGCGCATGAGCGCCGAAACGGCATGGGACGACCGCGCGCAGCGCGATGCCGATGTCGAACTGATGCGCGAGCTGCTCGAGCAGACGGCCGAGGCGCACGGTCGATACGAGAAGGCCGAGCTCGGCGGCGTCTACGACGAACAGTGGCCCGCGTGGTACGCGGCCGACCTCGTGCGCCGGCTGCGGGAGCGCGGCGTCGAGCTCAACCGATCAGCTCGGTGAGCTCGAACCAGCGCTCTTCGAGGGCGGATGCCTCGAGCTGGAGCGAGCCGATGGCATCCGTCTTCGTCAGCAGGCCCTCGTAGTCGCCCTGGTCGTGCTCGGCGAGCGCGGTCTGCTCGGTGTCGATGCGCTCGGTGAGCTTGGCGATGCGCCGCTCGATCGATGCGACCTCCTTCTGCGCGTCGCGGAGCGCGGCGCCCTGCAGGCCGGCGGCGCCGCTCGCCGATGCAGAGTCGCTGCCTGAGTCGGCACCGCCGGCCGAGCCGCCACCGCTGGTCGAGCCCGTCGAAACCAGCCCCGAGCCCGAACCGCCGCCATCGTTCTTCCGGCCGGCATCCCGCTGCTCCTGCAGCGTCCGCAGCTTCAGATACTCGTCGACCCCGCCCGGCAAGTGCCGCAGCCGACTGTCGAGAATCGCGTACTGCTGATCTGTGACGCGCTCGATGAAGTACCTGTCGTGCGAGACGACGATGAGCGTGCCGGGCCAGGAGTCGAGCAGGTCCTCCATCGCCGCGAGCATGTCGGTGTCGAGGTCGTTCGTCGGCTCGTCGAGGATGAGCACGTTCGGCTGGTCGAGCAAGATGAGCAGCAACTGCAGCCGCCGCTTCTGGCCGCCGGAGAGATCTTTGACCGGTGTCGACAGCTGCGCGCTGGAGAATCCGAGCCGTTCCAGCATCTGGCCGGGCGTGAGCTCCTGCGCCTTTGACCCGCTGCCGAGCGTGTAGGTGGTGCGCAGCCGTGCGAGCACGACGCGCACCGGGTCGCCGAGGTGCTGCTCGAGCTCGTCGAGGCGCTGCGTGAGCGAGGCGACCTTGACGGTCTTGCCGCGTTTCACGCGTCCGTCCGTCGGCTGCACCGTGCCTGCGACCAGGCCGAGAAGCGTCGACTTGCCCGCGCCGTTCACGCCGAGGATGCCCGTGCGCTCGCCCGGCGCGATGCGCCACTCCACGTCGCGCAGCACCGTCTTCCGCTCGGCGTCCGCCCTGGCATCGTCGCTCGCGCTGTCGCCACCGCTGAGGCCGTCGCCGGCCTCCACCGGATACGACACCGACGCATCCACCAGGTCGACCACCTCTTTGCCGAGGCGCGAGACCGCGAGCGCTTTCAGCGACACCGAGTCGCGAATGGGCGGCACATCCTCGATGAGCGCGTTGGCGGCGTCGATGCGGAATTTCGGCTTCGAGGTACGGGCGGGCGCGCCGCGGCGCAGCCACGCGAGCTCCTTGCGCGCCAGGTTCTGGCGCTTGGCCTCGGTGGCCGCGGCCATCCTGTCCCGCTCCACGCGCTGCAGGATGTAGGCGGCGTAGCCGCCGTCGAACGGCTCGACGACGCGGTCGTGCACCTCCCAGGTGGCCGTGCAGATCTCGTCGAGGAACCACCTGTCGTGTGTGACCACGAGCAGCCCGCCGGAGTTCGTCGACCACCGGCGCTTCAGGTGCTGCGCGAGCCAGGTGATGGCCTCCACGTCGAGGTGGTTGGTGGGCTCGTCGAGGGCGAGCACGTCCCAGTCGCCGGCGAGCAGCGCGGCGAGCGCGACGCGACGGCGCTGTCCTCCGCTGAGCGAGCCGATGCGCGCCTCCCACGGGATGTCGCCGAGCAGCCCGGCGATCACGTCGCGCACGCGCGCATCTCCGGCCCATTCGTGCTCGGCGGTGTCGCCGACCACCACCTGCGCCACCGTGTGGTCGTCGTCGAGCATGTCCTCCTGGTCGAGCACCCCGATGCGGATGCCGCCGCGCACGGTGACGCGGCCGCTGTCGGGCATCCTCCTCCCCGCCAGCATCGCGAGCAGGCTGGACTTGCCGTCGCCGTTGCGGCCCACGATGCCGATGCGGTCGCCCTCGTTCACGCCGAGCGAGACGGAGTCGAAGACGACTTTGGTGGGGTATTCGAGATGCAGGGCTTCGGCCCCGAGAAGATGCGCCATGTCGCGTTAAAGCGTAGGGGACCGGCCTTCACGTCGGCGCTCCGCGGACTCCTCGTCCCCAGGCTCTCCCGACGGCGCCTGGTCACAGGCGGTCCTTCGCGCGATCGGGTCCCGGATCGCCCACGATACGGTCGCTGACAACGCGCGTATCACCGGGCAGAATGGGAGGGTGTTCGTGTCACCGGATGTGATCGGGATGGTCATCGCGCTCTTCGCGTTCGCCGTCACCGTGCTGGGCGGCGTGGCGGGCATGCTCTCGCGACAGACGAAGGCCGTGGACTCCCGGCTCGACGCCTTCGAGGTGCGAGTCAGTCAGCGCTTCGACCGACTGGACGACCGTTTCGATCGGCTGGACGACCGCGTGACGCGCGTCGAGGGCGAACTCGTCGAGGTCAAGGTCGCGATCGCGCGCATCGAGGGGCCGCGGCCGCGCCTGCAGCAACTGTGAGTCCGTCGGCGACCGCTGACCCCCCTCAGACCGCGACCGGCACCGTCGTCGGCTCGATGCGGATCACGACCGACTTCGATGCCGGCGTGTTGCTCACCTCGGCGGTGGCTCCGAGCGGCACGAGCGGATTCGCCTCGGGGAAGTAGGCGGCGGCGCATCCTCTCGCCGTCGGATACGACACCAGCCTGAAACCGCGGATCACGCGGTCGACACCGTCGCTGAACTCGCTGTGCACGTCGACGCGTTGACCGTCGGTCAGCCCGAGCTCCGCGATGTCCTGCGGGCTCACGAAGACCACGTCACGTCCCTGCTTCACGCCGCGATAGCGATCGTTGAGACTGTAGATCGTCGTGTTGAACTGGTCGTGCGCGCGGATCGTCTGCAGCAGCAGGCGCCCGGACGGGCATTCGACGTACTGCAGTTCGTTGAGCGAGAACTTCGCTTTGCCCGTGTCGGTGGGGAAGGTGCGCGAGTCGCGCGGCCCGTGCGGCAGCACGAAGCCGCCCTCCTGCCGGATCTTGCGGTTGTAGTCGTCGCAGCCGGGGCACACGTTCGCGATGTGATCGCGGATCCTGTCGTAGTCGGCCTCGAAGGCCGCCCAGTCGATGTCGGCATTCGATCGATCGCGCAACGTCGCGCGTGCCAGCCGGGTGATGATCGAGATCTCCGAAAGCAGGTTCGGTGACACCGGGTCGACCTTGCCCCACGACGGGTGCACCGCGCACACCGTGTCTTCCACCGAGATGAACTGCTCCCCGGATGCCTGCAGGTCGATCTCCGTGCGCCCCATCGTCGGCAGAATGAGGGCTTCGCGTCCCACGACGGCGTGCGAACGGTTGAGCTTGGTCGACACCTGCACCGTCAGCTCCGCCTTCTGCACGGCGCTCTCCGCGGCATCCGTGTCGGAGATCGCGGCCACGAGGTTGCCGCCGAGGGCGAACCACACCTTGATGCGTCCGTCGGCGAGTGCCCGGATGCCGTCGACGCTGTCGACCCCGTTCTCGCGCGGCGGCTCGAAGCGGAACTCGTCGCGCAGCTTGTCGAGGAACGCCGGCGGCATCTTCTCCCAGATGCCCATCGTGCGGTCCCCCTGCACGTTGCTGTGGCCGCGGATCGGGGATGCGCCTGCGCCCGGCTTGCCGATGTTCCCGCGCAGGAACAGCAGGTTCATGATGTCTTTGATCGTCGCCACGGCGCGCTTGTGCTGGGTGAGGCCCATCGCCCACGTGACGATCACCTTGTCGGCCTTCATGTACCGGTCGGCGAGAGAACCGATCTCGCCGCTGGTGAGCCCCGTCGCCCGCAAGACCTCGACCTCGTCGAGCGAGTCGAGGCTCGCGGCGAATTCGTCGAACCCCTGGCAGTACCTGTCGATGAAGTCGTGATCGAGCACGGTGCCCGGCGCAGCCCTCTCCGCGTCGAGCACGCGCTTGGCCACGGCCTGCATGAGGGCCTGGTCGCCGCTGAGCCTGATCTGCAGATAGTCGTCGGCGAGGCCCGTGCCTTTACCGATCCAGCCGCTCACCTTCTGCGGGTTCTTGTATCGCATGAGCCCGGCCTCCGGCAGCGGGTTCACGGCCACGATCTTCGCCCCCGCCTCCTTTGCCTCCTCGAGCGCGGTGAGCATGCGCGGATGGTTCGTGCCCGGGTTCTGACCCATGATGATGATCAGGTCGGCCTTGGCGAAGTCGTCGTAGGTGACCGTGCACTTGCCCACGCCGATCACCTCGCCGAGTGCGGCGCCGGTGGACTCGTGGCACATGTTGGAGCAGTCCGGCAGATTGTTCGTGCCGAAGGCGCGGGCGAACAGTTGGTAGGCGAACGCCGCCTCGTTCGAGGTGCGGCCGCTCGTGTAGAACGCGGCCTGGTCGGGGGAGTCGAGCGATCGCAGCTTGTCCGAAACGATGCGGAAGGCGTCATCCCACGTCACCGGCACATAACGGTCGCTGTCGGCCGCTTTGTAGACCGGCTCGACGAGACGGCCCTGCATGCCGAGCCAGTACTCCGACTTCTCCAGCAGCACGGGAATCGGATGCTCCGCCCAGAACGTGTTCGGCACCGTGAGCGGCGTCGCCTCCCAGGTGACGGCCTTCGCGCCGTTCTCGCAGAACTCCGCCACCTTGCGGTGCGAGGGGTCTGGCCAGGCGCAGCTCATGCAATCGAAGCCGTCCTTGTGGTTCATCGAAGTGAGCAGCTTCGCCGCTCGCGACGGGCCCATCTCGCGCACGGCCGGTCCGACCGAGTGCATGATGCCGGGGATGCCCGCGGCCCACTGCTTGGGGTGCGTCACCTGGATGCGTTCCGTGTCGTCCACCGTGCGCTCGTCCGGCGCTTCGTGGATGGTCATGCTGCACTTCCTTCCGCGCTCGGCCGTTCGAAGCCCTGCTGCTCTTCGACGCGCTGTCCGCCCGCGTAGACCACCATCGACTCGCCGCGCAGGAACCCGACAAGGGTCATCCCGCACTCGATTGCCAGTTCGACGGCGAGCGACGACGGCGCAGAGACCGCGGCGAGCATCGGGATGCCCGCCATCGCCGCCTTCTGCGTCAGCTCGAAGCTCGCGCGCCCCGACACCATCAGCACCGTGCCGGTCAGCGGCAGCAGGTCGTGGGTGAGCGCCCAGCCGACCACCTTGTCGACCGCGTTGTGCCTGCCGACGTCTTCGCGCACCACGAGCATCTCGTCGGTGTCGGCGCGGTACAGCCCTGCTGCGTGCAGACCTCCCGTGGACTCGAAGACGTCTTGCGCGGCGCGCAGCCGGTCGGGCAGCGTCACGAGGGTGTCGATCGCCACGCGAAGCGTGTCGTCGCGCACCTCGAACCGCGACTGCGTGCGCACCGCATCGATGCTCGCCTTGCCGCACAGACCGCACGAACTGGTGGTGAAGAACTCACGTGCCAACGCCGGAGACGGCGGCGCCACCCCCGGTGCGAGCGCGACGTCGAGCACGTTGTAGGTGTTGCCCTGCGTGCTGCCGTCGTCGCAGAACCGTGCGGCGGCGAACTCGTCGCCGCGTGCGATGACACCCTCAGAGACGAGGAATCCGGCCGCCAGCTCGACGTCGTGCCCTGGGGTGCGCATGGTCACCGCGAGCGGGCGTCCGCCGACTCTGATCTCCAGGGGTTCCTCGACGACGAGGATGTCTTCCCGTCGTGTGACGCGCGCGCCGAGCGTCAAGCGGGCGACGCGTCGTCGGGTCGTGACCCTGCCCATATTTCAGGGATACGCCGGTGGCCCCGTTCTCGCAACAGAGCCGGCGCCGACCCGTCGCGTGCGTCGTCAGCCGCCGATGTAGGACATCTCGATCTTCTTGCGGTGCTCCCGGATGCCCGGCGTCAGAGACGAGCGCAGCTGCGAGTAGCGATCGTCCCTGCGCGTCCACACGCCGCTCATCGCGGAGGCGAGGTCGTCATCGGCGACACCGGAGCGCAGCAGCGTGCGCAGGTCGGTGCCGTCGTCGGCGAAGAGGCAGGTGTAGAGCCGGCCCTCCGTGGAGAGGCGCGCGCGGTTGCAGCCCGCGCAGAACGGCTGCGTCACCGACGAGATCACGCCGATCTCGCCGGCGCCGTCCACGTAGCGCCACCGTGCGGCGGTCTCGCCCGGCGCAGTCGGCGCGAGCGGCTCGATGGGATGCACGGCGGAGATGCGCTCGATGATCTCGCGCGACGGCACGACGTCGTCGAGGCGCCAGCCGTTCGTGGTGCCGACATCCATGAACTCGATGAACCGCAGCACGCAGCCGCTGCCGCGGAAGCGCTCGGCCATCGCCACGATGTCGTCGTCGTTCTGTCCGCGCTTGACGACCATGTTGACCTTGATCGGTCCGAGACCGACGTCGTGCGCCACCCGAAGACCGTGCAGAACCTTCGCCAGCGGAAAGTTCACGTCGTTCATGCGGCGAAAGGTGGCGTCGTCGAGCGAGTCGACCGAGACGGTCACCCGGTTCAGGCCCGCGTCCCTCAGCGACTGCGCCTTGAAGGCCAGCGCCGACCCGTTCGTCGTCAAGGCGAGGTCGAGCGGTTCGCCGGATGCCGTGCGCAGCGCCGCCAGCATCGCGATCAGCTCCTCGATGCCCTTGCGCAGCAGCGGCTCGCCCCCGGTGAGGCGCACCTTGCGCACGCCGAGTCGGATCCCCGCCTTGACGACCCGCACGATCTCCTCGAACGTGAGCAGCTCGTCGCGGGGAAGGAAGGCGTAGTCGCGGCCGAACACCTCGCGCGGCATGCAGTACACGCAGCGGAAGTTGCAGCGGTCGGTGACCGACACGCGCAGGTCGGTGAGACGACGACCGAGGCGGTCGACGGGCATCCCGGTCGAGGGAAGCCGGTGCGCGCGTGTGCCGTCGACGCGATCAAGCGTGTCAGTCACGGCATCCCCCCGCCTCATTGCTCATACGGCACCGGCCGTTCTTCGAGAGTAGGCCGTCTAACCCGACTCGTGGCGGGTTGCCCCGGTCGGCGGCGCGGCGGCTCACCCTTGAAGTTGTCTGGACACGGGGTCACTATGAGATGGAGGGGAACTGGATAGAAGAAGGTTCACCATGCATTTCGCAGTGTCGTTGTTCCCACCTCTGGCACTCGGATTCTTCGGCCTCGGCACCGGCTATCTCATCTACGGTCCGCAGGAGCTGGTCGGCTGGCCGAAGCGGGACGAACGGGTCGACCGTGCGATGGGAACGTGGGGCATCTGGTTGCCCGGTTTCTGTCAGTTCGTGACCGGGATCATCCTGTTCATCGGCCTGACGTGGTTTCAAGTCTTCAAGGGCGCGCCGCTGTACATGGCCGCGCTCGCGTTCAGCGCATACGGCATCCACTGGTTCGCGATCGGTTACAACAGGTACCGTGGCAACGACCCACGACCCAACGCGGGCATGACTGTCGCGTTCTTCATCATCTCGGTCGCCGGGCTCGTGGTGTTCTTCGTCTCCGGGGACTGGGCGGTCGGGCTGCTGTTCGTCGGCCTCGCCCTGATCTACGCGTCGGACTTCTTCGCCGCGATCGGCAGGAGTTGGGGGGAGCGGGCGCTCGGGTTCTGGCACGTCGTCACAGGGTTGTGGCTGATGTACCTCATGCTCGCCGTCGCGTTCAACTTCTCGCTCGGCTGGGCGCTGCCCGTGTGAGTGCCGCGCTCCGCTCGATACCGATATCCGACCACCGTCGCCGTCGGCGCACATTCCCCTCGCGCCGACGACGCCGGCCGGATCGGTCGGGATGCCCGACGCCTCAGATGAGGCCGAGAGACAGCATCGCGTCGGCCACCTGCGTGAAGCCCGAGATGTTGGCGCCGACCACATAGTCGCCCGGCGCGCCGTACTCGTCTGCGGTCTCGAGGCAGCGGGCGTGGATCGAGCGCATGATCTCGGCCAGGCGAGCCTCGGTGTAGTCGAACGTCCACGAGTCGCGGGAGGCGTTCTGCTGCATCTCGAGCGCGCTGGTCGCCACACCGCCTGCATTGGCCGCCTTGCCCGGCGCGAACGCCACCCCTGCGGCGCGGAGCGTGCGGATGGCATCGGGCGTGGTGGGCATGTTCGCGCCCTCTGCGACGATGCGACAGCCGTTCTTCACGAGGCGGGTCGCGGCATCCGCGTCGAGCTCGTTCTGCGTGGCGGACGGGATGGCGATGTCGCAGGCGACGTCCCAGATCGAGCCGCCCGCCGTGTAGGCGGCGCCCGGCTTGCGGTCGGCGTACTCGCTGACGCGGCCGCGGTGCCCGTTCTTGATCTCCTTGAGCAGATCGAGGTCGAGGCCCTTCTCGTCGACGATGTAGCCGTCGGAGTCGGAGCAGGCCACGACGGTGCCGCCCAGCTCGTGCACCTTCTCGATGGCATAGATCGCCACGTTGCCCGAGCCGGAGACGACGACGCGCTTGCCCTCGAACGAGTCGCCGGACGTCTTGAGGATCTCGTGCACGAAGAACACCGCACCGTAGCCGGTCGCCTCGGTGCGCACCTGCGACCCGCCCCAGGTGAGGCCCTTGCCGGTGAGGGTGCCGGCCTCCCAGCGGTTGGTGATGCGCTTGTACTGGCCGAAGAGGTAGCCGATCTCGCGGCCGCCGACGCCGATGTCGCCGGCGGGAACGTCGGTGTGCTCGCCGATGTGGCGGTACAGCTCCGTCATGAACGACTGGCAGAAGCGCATGACCTCGGCGTCGGACTTGCCCTTGGGGTCGAAGTCGCTGCCGCCCTTTCCGCCGCCGATCGGCAGTCCGGTCAGGGCGTTCTTGAAGATCTGCTCGAATCCGAGGAACTTCACGATGCCGAGGTACACGCTCGGGTGGAATCGCAGCCCGCCCTTGTACGGTCCGAGCGACGAGTTGAATTCGACCCGGAACCCGCGGTTGAGCTGCACCCGGTTGGCGTCGTCGGTCCACGGCACGCGGAAGATGATCTGGCGCTCGGGCTCGCAGAGCCGACGGATGACCTCGGCGTCGGCGTACTCCGGGTGCTTGGCCACCACAGGCCCGAGGCTTTCGAGCACCTCGCGCACGGCTTGGTGGAACTCCGTTTCGCCGGGATTGCGGCGCACCACTTCGTTGAACACCGAGAGAAGGTTGTGGTCGAGCTCGGGCACAGGCATATCTCCATTCGATCCGGGGGAGAGCGGTCGAGTCTCACAACATGTGAGATCTCACAGACGGCAGGACCAGCGTACCCGCATGTGGGATACCACGAGACCGCGGCTGTCCGAGGCGCCGGCCAGCTGCTATGCGGCGTGTTCTGCGCGCGCCCGCGCGACGACGCGTCCGCGAGCCGAGTCCGGGAAGGTCGACAACAGGTAGCGCACCTGGTCGGCGTCCACGTCCGCACCGAACAGCTCGGTGTTCGGCTCCATGCGGATGCCTTCTGAGAGGGTGCCGGCGACCACGGGATCGAAGCCGAGCGCGTCGACGAAGGAGGCGACGGCATCCAGGTCGGCACCGTCGTCGCCGGCGATGGCGATCGCCTTGCGCCCATCGGCGCCGTGCGGTCGCGGCTCGTCCTCGAGGTCGTGGTAACCCATGTGGTTGAGCGCCTTCACCAGGCGAGAGTGCGGCAGGAACCGCTGCACGATCTCGCTCGTCGAGGTGGTCGGGTCGTTGAGGTCGTCGCGGATGCCGTCGATCTCCCACCAGTAGTTCATGGCGTCGATCACGAGCTTGCCGGCCAGCGCGTCGACGGGAAGCGTCTCGTGCTTGCCGAGCGGGAGGGCGAGGATGACGGCATCCGCCGATCGTGCCGCGTTCTCCGCTGTGACGGCCTTGGCACCGGGAGCGAGCACCTCGACGATGAGCGCGATCTTCGCGGGATCGCCCGACCCGGCGATCAGCACGTCGAAGCCGGCCGCCAGCGCGAGACGTGCGAGCACCGTTCCCAGCTTGCCGGCGCCGAGGATGCCGACGGTGCGGATGCCGTCGCTCCCGTCTGTTCTGCTCTCACCTTCCGGTGCCGTCACGTCTCGTCCCTTCCGGCAGCCTGATCAGGCCAGAACGCCTGCCCGGCAGCGCATGCCTCTCCATCGGCAACACCGTGCACCCGATCAGGATTCCACGACGGTGCGGCGCAGATGAGACAAGCCGGTCACGCCGGATCGTCGGAGAAGGCCTGCGTGCCCAGCACGGAGAGCAGCCGAAGCCGTTCCTGCGCCTGCGAGTCGTGCTGCCCGTTCGATCGTGCCGCGGTCAGCACCAGCAGGGCCTGACTCTGGTCTTCGGTGAACAGCACCTGACAGTCGAACTCGATGGCCCCGACTTCGGGATGCACGAGCACCTTGTGGTCCTCGAACCGGCGCGCGACCTCGTGCCGGTCCCAGAGCTCGCCGAATTCCGCACTCCGTTCGCGCAGTTCGCGCACCAGCTCGCCGGCCCGTGAACGCTGGCCCATCGCGCCGAGGGCTGCGCGCAGATTCGCCACCAGCGCCCTGCTCTGTCTGTCCCTGTCGTTCTCCGGGTACAGCAGTCGCTCCGTCGTCGGGTGCACGAACCAGCGATAGACGTCGCTGCGCTCCCATCCGGCCAGCGCCGTCCGGTCGCCGAACAGGGCGTCAGCCATGCGGTTCTGCGCGAGCGACTCGCCGAGGTTCGAGATGACCAGCGCGGGGGAGTCGTCGAGCCTGTCGAGCACCCGCAGCAGCGCGGGGGCGACATGGGTGCCGAGCGAGGAGCGATCCGGGATGCCGTGCCCCGCCACCCGATAGAGATAGTCGCGTTCGTCGCGGCTCAGCCGCAGCGCCCTGGCGAGCGACGCCAGCATCTGCTCGCTGGGCTGCGGTCCGCGCCGCTGCTCCAGCCGGGTGTAGTAGTCGGTCGACATGGCCGCCAGCTGCGCGACCTCCTCGCGTCGCAGGCCTGGCGTGCGCCTGCGACGCCCTTCGGACAGGCCGACGTCGCCTGGGCTCAACTCCGCGCGCCGGCGTCGGAGGAAGTCGGCGAGGGCTGCGGCATCCATGGCTCCATCATCTCCGGTGCGCTCCATGCCATCCAGGGATCGCCGATCCGTGGATGACCCCGCTCTGCCGGCCGAGCGCGCGCTCGCCGACGCTGGAGACATGCAGATCACCGGAAACACCGTCTTCATCCCCGGCGCCACCAGCGGCATCGGCCTCGCGCTCGCCGTGTCGCTCTCCGAGCGCGGCAACACCGTCATCGTCGGTGGCCGCAGAAGCGAGCTGCTCGCCCGCATCCGCGAACAGCATCCCGGCCTCGACACCGTGCAGGTCGACACCACGAACAAGCAGAGCATCGCCGCGGCGGCAGAGAGTGTGCTCGCCGCGCACCCTGATCTGAACATGCTCATCGCGATGGCCGGCATCATGCGCACGGAGGACTGGCACGCTCCAGCCACGTTCGTCGAGACCGCCGAAGCGACGGTCGAGACGAACCTGCTCGGTCCGATCCGCCTGATCGGAGCCTTCATCGAGCACCTGCAGTCGCGGCCGGATGCCGTGATCATGACGGTCTCGTCGGGCCTCGCCTTCGTGCCGCTGCGGGTGACGCCCACGTACAACGCCACCAAGGCGGCGATCCATCAGCTCAGCGAGTCGATCCGGCTGCAGCTGGCGGACACCTCCGTGCAGGTGGTCGAGCTCGTGCCCCCTGCGGTGCGCACGTCGTTGATGCCCGGGCAGGAGACGAGCCCGATCGCGATGCCGCTCGACGAGTTCGTGGCCGAGGTGGTTCAGCTCATCGAGCAGAATCCGGATGCCCGTGAGCTTCAGGTGCAGCGCGTCGGCTTCCTGCGGCACGCGGAGTCGCGCGGCGACTACGACACGGTCGTGGCGACGCTGAACGCCCAGGACCCGCACGCCCGGCACGCCGGGGCCGACGCCGCGTAGCTGCCCGGCTCGCACCGGCGATCACGCGGGCGCCTGCACGTACGTGTAGGTGGCGACGGCGCGAAAGCCCAGGCCGTCGTACATCCGCCGGGCGACGTGATTGCCGGCCAGAACCTGGAGCCAGAGTGCATCGACGCCGCGCGCGGCCGCAAGTGTCGTGAGAGCCGTGACGACCGAGCGGGCGTGGCCGCGACCACGGGCATCCTGCCGCGTCGCCACGGCGTAGAGGCCGCCCCACTGCAGCTCCCCGTCATCGACAAGGGCCAGCCTGGCGACGGATGCCGTGCCGTGATCGTCTCGCGCCGCGGCGTACAACGCGGGGCCGCCGGTCATGATGCGCCGTGCGACCTCGAGTTCGGCCGCGCCGCCTCGGCCGTCGACAGCCCACCAGGTCGCCAGCCATTCGTCGTCGGGTTCGGCGACGACCTCGACTGCTGTGCCGCCCGTGGGTTCCGACGAGACCGCTTCGAGGATGCCGCGCGTCGGCGCCGCGAGCACGAGCGTCTCGTCCCGTTCGATGTAGCCGCGCGCGCTCAGTGCCGCGGCGATCGCGGCATCGCCGTCCGACAGCTGGAACAGAGGGACGAGGCCGCGATCGCGGTAGGCGCGCTCGGCGCCGGCGACGGCCGCATCGACATCCTCGACGGAGTCCGCGGGATAGACGGAGTTCGCTCGCTTCGTGACGCCGCCCGCGAAACGCGCGACCCAGCCGCCGATCGGCACTCGCTCGATGGCCGGCCAGCCGGCGTCGGCGAGTGCTGCGAAGTCCGTGGCGGCGGGCCACGAAAGCGCGGGCGACGAGGGCATCCGCCCACGCTACTGCGCGCGGGCGCACCGGCTTGTCAACCCGGTGCGAAGCATGCCAAGGTGGACACGGTCGTGTCCCCCGTACAGGGGTGATGTGCACCACAGGGGGAGGGTCGCTCCCCGCGGCCTGCACGGCGCGAGCGAAGGAGCGACATGTCCGAGGGCTACACGGTGGGATCCGGTGTGAGCGGCAACGGACGATATCCACGCCGCGTGGCGCAGGGCACGAGGGCCGACGACCTCCCTCGCCCGTGGGGCTGGTGGCTCTGGCTGCTGTTCGGCCTGGTCTTCGGCGTGATCGGACTTCTGCCGTGGCTGCTCACGGGCATGACGCTGCCGCTGCAGAACCTGTGGTCGACGGACGCCGCGCCGAGCGACATGCCCTCTGCGCTGCTTCCGCTCAGCCAGTACCGGCTCGGCATGATCGTTGCGCTGATCGTGGTCGGCTCGGCGGCGGCAGGCATCGTGGCGCGAAGCGCGCACCGGTACCTCTCGGCGGGAGGCTTCTGGGCCTTGACGGCCGGCGTCGGGCTCGTGCAGCTGACAGCGCTGGGGCAGTCGGCGTTCGTGATCGGCGTGGGTCTCGGCGATGGGGTCGCCTCGGTCGCCTATCTCGCGGTGATGGTGCTCGTCGTGCTGATCTCCATGCTCGGGGGAGTGGCCGTGCTCGCCCTCATCGCCCGGGCGCCGCGCGGGGGCGCGCTGATCGGCATCGCACTCGTGGCAGCCGCGTTCGCGCAGTGGGCGGCGGGCATCGCGCGTGTGATCGTTCCCTCGGGGCAGAACCCGATCGTCATGCAGGTGATGGTGTGGTTGCCGGCACTGGTGGTGGCTGTCGCGATCATCTGGTGCGGCGTGAACACCGTCGGTCGCGTCATCGCCGCGATCGTCGCACTGCTCCTGCTCTGGATCTCCTCGCCCCTCAGCACGGCCGTCGCCGCCGCGGCGGGGACGAGGGTGCTCGCGCGCTCGCCGTACGAGATGGCCGACTACGGTGTCGGCGTCTTCCGCATGGCGCTGTTCGAGGTGCAGACCGTGCTGCTGCCCGTGGCCGCCGCGATCGTGGTCGCGGCCGTCGGACTTCTCGTGCGCGGGCTGATGGCCCGCTCCCGCAGGCGCAACGCGCCGCAGCAGTACAGCCGCGAGGACGAGGTCATGCCGTTCGACGACCGCGGTGCTTTCGTCGTGGGTTCGATGGGCGGGGTACTCGGCACCGGCGCCATCGACACCGTGCCGGCGGAGTCGCCGACCGAGGAGCTCGAGTACCCGACGCGTCCGCTCGGCTACTGAGCCGGCACGGTCGCCCGACGGCGGGCGACCCGCATTTTGGAGCTCATGCGTCCGCTCTGCTAGCCTCGCCCGCATGACATCCCGCTGGTATGCGTATTTCGCGTTGGCTCTGGAGGAGCCGACGGTCGCGAAGCGCTGACCAGCACATCCTTCAGAGCCAACGGGCAGGATCATTCCGATCCTGCCTTTCGTCATTAACCGGCGGGTTGGCACTGGTCCTCTCGCCGTCACCGAGAGGAACCCCATGAGCATCACAGCCCAGAACAGCAGGCGGACCGGCGACGCGGTGCCGAACGCCGACACGGTGTCGAACACCAGGGTGACGTCGATCCAGGCGCTCCCCACCCCGGCACAGGTGCGTGCCGAGCTGCCGTTGAACGAACGGGCCGCCGCTCTCGTGGCGCGCAGCCGCGCGGAGGTCGAGGCCGTGCTGCGCGGCGACGACCCGCGCCTGCTGGTCGTCGTCGGCCCGTGCTCCGTGCACGACCCGGATGCCGCGCTCGAGTACGCGCGTCGGCTCGCCGCGGTCGCTGACCTGCACCGCGACCGGCTGCTGATCGTGATGCGCGTCTACTTCGAGAAGCCGCGTTCGACCGGCGGCTGGAAGGGGCTCATCAACGATCCCCACCTCGACGGCACGCACCGCGTCGCCGACGGGCTGCGGATGGCGCGTCGCCTGCTCATCGACATCCTCGAGCTCGGTCTGCCTGTCGGCTGCGAGTTCCTCGAACCCACGAGCCCGCAGTACATCGCGGATGCCGTCAGCTGGGGTGCCATCGGCGCGCGCACCACGGAGAGCCAGATCCACCGCCAGCTCGCCAGCGGGCTCTCGATGCCGATCGGATTCAAGAACGCCACGGACGGCGATGTGCAGGTGGCCGTCGACGGCTGCACCGTCGCGGGCCAGCGGCACGTCTTCTTCGGCGTCACCGACGAGGGCGCCGCAGCCCTGGTCTCCACGAGCGGCAACGAGGCGGCCCACGTCATCCTGCGCGGCGGCCGCGGCACCACCAACTACGACTCGGCGAGCGTGGCGGATGCCGCGGCGCTGCTCACGCGGGCCGGCCTCGCCTCTCACCTGGTGGTCGACGCCAGCCACGGCAACAGCGGCAAGAGCCACGTGCGGCAGGCGTCAGTGCTGCGCGAGCTCGCCGACCAGGTGAGAGAGGGCGACCCGATCGCCGGCGTCATGGCCGAGAGCTTCCTCGTGCCGGGCAACCAGCCGCTGACCGACGCAGGTCGATCAGCGCTCGCCTACGGGCAGAGCATCACGGATGCCTGCATCGGCTGGGACGAGACGGCGGCCCTGCTCGACGAACTCGCGCTCGCCGTGCAGGACCGCCGTGAGAAGGGATCCGTCGTACCGGATCAGCTGCAGGTGTAGGTGACGCCGTTCACGTAGTGCGTGCCGGGTCCGAGGTCGGCGCACTGCGCGAAGATGTTCGCGAAGACCACGATCAGGATGACGGCGACGATGATCTGGAGCACCAGAAGCACGATGCCGACGATGATTCCCGCGGTGGCAGGTCCGTTCGGAACGCCGGCCTTGCGCGACTGCACCTTGGCGACGATGGAGAGGATGAGGCCGACCACCGAGAAGAAGAACGCCACGATGAGACCGACGATGCCGAGCACACGGCCGGGCTGCGAACCGCCCCCTGGCGCGGGCTGGTATGCGGGTGCCGACGGGGCCGGATAGCCGACGTTCTGCGGCGGAACGGGGGCGCCCTGCTGCGGGTAGCCGGGTCCTGAAACGGGCGGGGGAACCTGATCTGAGGGGTTGCTCATGGGTGAGACCCTATCGGGTTTCGAGGACCGTCCTGTCTGTCTCGTGAGCGCTTGTGTCGAAACATGTCCTCGCCCGCGGGGCGAGGTTCACCACGTCGCCGATGACGACAACGGCCGGCGATCGGACTCCGGTCTCGGCGGCCAGCGCCGCGATGGTTCCGAGGGTGCCGAACGTCACCCGCTGGTCGCTGCCGAAGCCGTTCTCGATGATCGCGACCGGCGTGCTCGCCGGGCGTTCCGGCGTCGTGAGGGCCGCCGCGCTCACGGCCAGGCCCCCGACGCCCATCAGCAGCACCACCGTGTGGTCGGCTCCTCCCGGTGCGGTGTCGAGGTCGTCGTGTCCCGTCAGCACGGTGAAACCCCTGGCGACCCCGCGTGCCGTGAGCGGGATGCCCGCTGCCGCAGGCACCGCAACCGCGCTCGTGACACCGGAGACGACCTCGACCGGCACGTCGGCGGCGCGGCACGCCTCGATCTCCTCCTGGCCACGGCCGAAGACGAACGGGTCCCCGCCCTTCAGCCGCACGACCCGCTTGCCGGCCAGGGCTCGGTCGACGATGAGCCGGTTGATCTCCTTCTGGGGCACCGGGTGGTAGCCGGGAAGCTTGCCGGCGTCGATCACCTCGACGTGAGCACCCAGCTCGCCGAGCAGCGCGCGCGGACCCAGCCGGTCCGCGACCACCACGTCGGCCGACCGAAGCAGCTCGAGTCCGCGCACCGTGATCAGCTCGGTGTCGCCTGGGCCGCCGCCGACGAGCGCGACGGAGCCGGTCGGGGCATCCACGCGGCCGATCATCGAGCTTCCCCGCGTGCGAGGCCCCTGGCACGAGCCAGCCTGCGCTCGATCGGAGCGAAGACGAGCAGCTCGACGACGATCCCGATCACGAGGATGCCCACGATCGTCACGATCACGCCGGGCAGATCGGCGAGCTGCCTGCTCTGATCCAGCAGCGTTCCGAGTCCGAAGCCCATGGTCCCTCCCGTGGTGATGATCTCCGCGGCCATCAGGGAGCGCCACGAGAACGCCCAGCCCTGCTTGAGACCGCCGAGGTATCCGGGGAGCGCGGCGGGCATCACCACGAGTGTGGCCTGCTGCCAGCGGGATGCCCCGAGCACCTTTCCGACCCGGCGCAGCTGCGGAGGCACCTGGTCGACGCCCGACAGCAAGCCGTTCACGATCGACGGGGTGGCACCCATGAGCACGACGAAGTAGGCGGTGGCATCCGAGAGCCCGAACCAGAGGATCGCGGCGGGGACCCAGGCGACCGACGGCAGCACCTGAAGCCCCGAGATGAGCGGACCGACCGCGCGACGCAGCAGCGGCACCTCGGACAGCAGCAGCCCGATCGGCGTGCCGACCGCGACGGCGATGAGAAAGCCGAACACCCCACGCTCGAGGCTGGTGAGCACGGCCTGTTGAAGGCGGCCGGACGACCACAGGTCGCCGAACGACTGTGCGACCGCGAGCGGGCTCGGCACGATGTCGGGGCGGGGCTGCGCGATCCACACGGAGAGCTGCCACACGACGACGAGAAGCACGAGCACGGCCACCGGAAGCAGCACGCTGCCCGCGGCACGGCGCCAGGAACCGCGCCACCGCTGCTCGTCCGACTGCAGCGAGTCGAGGCCGGCTTCGACGTCGGCGAGCGTGTAGCGCTGCTCGCTTCCGATACGCGTCGTGACGGTCGTGACCGCGGTGTCGTCGAGGTC
The DNA here is from genome assembly GCF_007859675.1 of Humibacter ginsenosidimutans. Classification (GTDB taxonomy): domain Bacteria; phylum Actinomycetota; class Actinomycetes; order Actinomycetales; family Microbacteriaceae; genus Humibacter; species Humibacter ginsenosidimutans. Next base: position 1,406,384 of record NZ_CP042305.1, on the reverse strand, counting down.
AAGCGACATGGCGCACCAGCTCTCCGCGCAGGCGTTCGGTGATGTCGGCGGCCAGGGCGGCGGCATCCGCCGTCTCGTCACCGCCGCGCAGCGCCTCGTCGACGGACCACTGCGCCGCCACCCGGCCGGGGCGAGACGACAGCAGCACGATGCGCTGGCCGAGCCGCACCGCCTCGCGCACGTTGTGCGTGACGAAGACGATCGTGCGGGCCGTGCTGCGCCAGACGCGTTCGAGCTGGTCGTGCAGAATGTCGCGGGTGATGGCATCCAGCGCAGCGAATGGCTCGTCCATCAGCAGCACGTCGCGGTTCTGAGCGAGCGCCCTGGCCAGGGCGACGCGCTGTCGCATGCCGCCTGACAGCTCGTGCGGCCGCTTGTCGGCGGCATCGGCGAGGTTCACCAGCTCGAGCAACTCCCGCGCCCGGGCGGAGCGCTCGCGCGCCGGCACCCCTGCGAGGCGCAACGCCAGCTCGACGTTGCGCCCGGCGGTGAGCCAGGGGAAGAGCGCGGACTCCTGGAACATCACGGCGGCACGGCCGCTCGGCACGGAGACGACGCCCGGACGTCGGCGCCTCGAGCCCGGCGATGATGTTCAGCAGCGTGGACTTGCCGCACCCGGACGCCCCCACCAGGCACACGAACTCGCCCTGCGCCACGCGCAGCTCGATTCCGTCGAGCACGAGGGGTTGCGCCGGACCGAAGCGCTTCGTGAGGCCGTGGATGTCGATGGCCGCGTGCGACCCGCTCGTGCTCGTCATCACACCCCGAGCCCGCCTGCGGAGACGGTCGGCTTGCCCGCCGCCTTCAGCAGGGCGTTGGCCGCCCGCAGATCGAAGATCCCGTGCAGGTCTGCGGACTTGCTGAGTCCGAGCTTCACGGCGTGACGCTGCAGCTCGGGAAAGGTGGATGCCACGGGGTCGAGACTGAACGTCACCTGCGTCAGCGCGCGCTCGATCACCGCGGTCTCGAGTCCCTTTCCGCTGTCCTTGGTGAGCCGTGCGTTGATCGCGGTCGCCGCCTCGGCGGCGGAGTGCGCACCGAGCCACGCGATGGATGCCGCGTGGCCCTTGACCAGCGCGTCGATCGTCGTGCCGTGCGCGTCGATGAACGACTGGTCGGCCACCAGCACCGTGCTGGGGAACCTGCCGCCGGGCCATTGCGACGCCTCGTTGACGAGCACGTGGCCCCCCGCGTCGAGCACGAGCCGGGAGACCCACGGCTCCGGAAGCCATGCGCCATCGATCGCACCCTGCTGGAACAGCGTGAGCGTCTGAGCGTTGTCCGTCGGCGTGATCGTCACGTCGCCACCGCCGGTGAGCGACGTCGTCAGACCTTGCTCGGCCAGCCAGGTGCGCAACGCGACGTCCTGCGTGTTGCCGAGCTGCGGTGACGCGAGGGTCGTGCCCTTCAGCTGCGAGGCCTTGGTGATGTCCTTCTTCACGACCAGCGCGGCGCCACCGTTCGTGGCCCCCGCGATGATGCGGATCGACTTGCCTGCGCTGGCCGCGTAGGAGCTGATCGCGGGGCTCGGGCCGATGAACGCGGCGTCGATCGCGCCGGCGCTGAGCGCCTCGACGGTGGCCGGTCCGGCGTTGAAGATCTCGGTGGTGAGGGTCGTCGTGCCGAGGCTCTTCGCGAGCAGGCCCTGCTGCAGTCCGATCAGAGCGGTGGCGTGGGTCACGTTGTCGAAGTAGCCGAGACGGAGCTTCGCGGCCGCCGTCCCGCCGCCGGCCGTGGCGGCGGGCGCAGCGTCGGCCGTCGCGCACCCGGCGAGGCTCGCCATGGTGGCCGCGCCCATCGTGGTCAGGGCCAGGCGGGTGAAGGCGCGACGGGTGAGCGGTGCGGTCATCATGGGTCCTTTCGTCGATGGTGCGGATGGATGGTGGAGCGAGGACGGCGAGTCGTGGAGGTCTTCGGGGCGGCCGTGTCGGAAGCGCGTTCAGGCCGCCTCGGGGGACACGGTTCCCGCGGCGAGCGTGGCGCCGTCGTGCGGGTGGATGACCACGAAGGCTCCCGCCCTGCGATGCTCGGCGTAGGCCAGCAGAGGCAGGGGAGAGGCGAGCCGCACGCGTGCCGTGCCGATGTCGTTGATGTCGAGGCGTTCAGCGGGCACGAGGTCGAGGGTCTCGAGCTCGCGTCGACCGATGAGCGATTCGACGATGGCCTGCACTGTTGTCGTTCCGTACTTCACGAGCACTCGGGCCCCCGGCAGGAGCGGCCGCGGGTCGAGCCAGAACAGTGAGGCGGTGAGCGCGGAGACGAGCTCGGGCTCCTGCCCGGCGGCCACGATGACGCTGCCGCGCGCGGCATCCACCTCGTCGGCGAGGCGCAGAGACACGGACTGGGATGCCACGGCGATGTCGAGCGCGCGCGAGGCGACGTCGATGCCGGTGACAGCGGTGCGCACGCCGGCAGGCAGCACCGTCACCTCGTCTCCGACGCGCACTGATCCCGACGCCACCTGGCCCGCGAAGGCGCGGTAGTCGTGATAGGCGTCGGGGTCGAGCCCCGGCGCCAGCGCTCCCTGCGGGCGGATGACCGTCTGCACCGGCAGCCGGAACGGAGCGAGCGTGTTCTCGACCTCGTCGATCACCTCGAGCGTCTCCAGCAGCTGCAGCAGCGGCGCGCCGTCGTACCAGGGCGTGTTGTCGGAGGCGTTGACCACGTTGTCGCCCTCCAGCGCCGACACCGGCACGACGTCGACGTCGTCGATGCCGAGGTCGGATGCCACGGCCAGCACCTCGCGCTCGACTCCGCGGAACACCCCCTCGTCGTAGCCGATGAGATCGATCTTGTTCACCGCGACCAGGAGGTGAGGGACGCGCAACAGCTGCACGACGGCGAGGTGCCTGCGCGTCTGCTCCAGCACGCCCTTGCGTACGTCGATCAGCACGATCACGGCGTCGGCGGTCGTCGACCCGGTGACCATGTTGCGGGTGTACTGCACGTGCCCGGGGCAGTCGGCGAGGATGAAGCTGCGCCGGTCGGTGGCGAAGTACCGGTAGGCGACGTCGATGGTGATGCCCTGCTCGCGCTCCGCGCGCAGCCCGTCGGTGAGCAACGCGAGGTCGACGCGGTCGCCGCCGCCGAAGCCGCGCTGCCTGCTTGCGCGGGTGACGGCATCCCACTGGTCGGCGAGGATCGACTTCGAGTCGTGCAGCAGTCGCCCGACCAGCGTGGACTTGCCGTCGTCGACGGAGCCCGCCGTGGCGAAGCGGAACAGGGTTGACGTCATCAGAAGTACCCGTCCTTCTTGCGGTCTTCCATGCCGGCCTCGCTGATGCGGTCGTCGGCCCTGGTCGCGCCCCGTTCGGTGATGGTGGACGCCGCCACCTCCCGCACGACGGCCGTCACGTCGCCCGCGTCGGACTCCACCGCCCCCGTGCACGACATGTCGCCGACCGTGCGGTAGCGAACCCTCCGCACCTCGACGATCTCGTCGTCACGGGCGGGGGATGCCGTGGACACCGCCCGCCACATGCCGTCGCGGGAATACACGGGTCGCTCGTGCGCGAAATAGAGGCTCGGCAGCTCGATGCCCTCGCGTTCGATGTAACGCCACACGTCGAGTTCCGACCAGTTGCTGATCGGGAAGGCCCGCACGTGCTGACCCGGTGTGTGCCTGCCGTTGTAGAGGTTCCAGAGCTCCGGCCGCTGGTTGCGCGGATCCCACTGTCCGAACTCGTCGCGCAGCGAGAGGATGCGCTCCTTCGCCCTGGCCTTGTCCTCGTCGCGGCGGGCTCCGCCGAACACCGCGTCGTGGCCGTGCGCGCGGATCGCGTCGAGCAGGGGAACCGTCTGCAGCGGGTTGCGGGTGCCGTCTGCGCGCTCGAACAGCCGGCCGTCATCGAGGTAGTCCTGCACGCGGGCCACCTCGAGCGTGAGGCCGAGGCGTTCTACCGTCGCATCGCGAAAGGCGAGCACCTCGGGAAAGTTGTGTCCGGTGTCCACGTGGAGCACGGGGAACGGGATGCGCGCGGGCCAGAACGCCTTCGCGGCCAGGTGCAGCATGAGCACGGAGTCCTTGCCGCCGGAGAACAGCATCACCGGTCGGTCGAACTCGGCCACCACCTCGCGGATGATGTGGATCGCCTCGTTCTCCAGCGCATCCAGCGCGCCGTCCGCGAGCCTCGGCCGTGCGATGGTCGCGGTGTCGACGGCGGTCACAGGTGGATCCCGCATTCCGTCTTGGCGAGGCCCGCCCAGCGCCCGGATCGCGGATCCTCTCCTGGCGCCACCTTCTTGGTGCACGGCTCGCACCCGATCGACGGATAGCCGTTGGAGAGCAGCAGGTTGAGCGGCACGGAGTTCTCGCCCGCGTAGTCGAGCAGCTCGTCGAAGCTCCAGGCGGCGAGCGGATTCACCTTGATGAGCCCGTGCCGGTCGTCGAACGTGACGAGCGGCGTGTTCGTGCGCGTCGGCGCCTCGTCGCGGCGCACGCCCGTGAACCAGAGCTCGTAGCCCGACAGCGATCTCTTCAGCGGCGCCACCTTGCGCAGCTCGCAGCACAGCCCGGGATCGCGGGCGAAGAGGTCCTTGCCGTACGCGGCATCCTGTTCGGCCACCGTCTGCTCGGGAAAGACGTCGACGACGCGCACGTCGATGCTGCGTGCCACCTCGTCGCGCGTGATCCGGGTCTCGAGAAAGTGGTAGCCGGTGTCGAGGAACAGCACATCGACGCCGGGCAGCGACCGTGCGACCACGTGCGGCAGCACCGCGTCGGCCATCGAGCACGCGACGGCGGCCGCGCCGACCTCGACGGTCTCCGCGACCCAGGCGACGACCTCCTCGGCGGATGCCTCCGCACCCGTCAGCGAGCCGAGCTCGCGCGCCCCCGCCTCGGCGATCGCGCGGAGCTCCGCCTCGTCGCGCTTGGGGGATCGCACCCGTGTCTGTTCAGGGATGCTCGTGGTCATCGCAGTGCCTCCTCGTCGGCGGACAGCGCCCATTCGGCGAAGGTCTGATCGTAGGTACGCTCGGCTATCCAGCGCCTAGTGATTCGTTCTACGTAGTCGATGAAGTTGCTCGCCGTCACCTTCAGACCGCGTACGGTTCTGCCGAGGCCGGCCTCCTCGCGGGTGGCCGACGCGAGTCCGCCGCCCAGGTGCACCTGGAAGCCGGGGGACTGCACGCCGTGCTCGTCGGTGACGATCTGACCCTTGAGACCGATGTCGGCGGTCTGGATGCGAGCGCACGAGTTCGGGCATCCGTTGATGTGCAGGCTGATCGGGTGAGGCAGCTCGATGTCGGCGAGGCGATGCTCGAGCTCGGCGATGGCGTCGTGCGCCGTGTCCTTGGTGTCGACGATGGCCAGCTTGCAGAACTCGAGGCCCGTGCAGGCGATCGTCGAGCGCCGGAACGGGCTCGGATGCGCCGAGAGTCCGAGCGCGTCGAGGTCCGCGATGAGGGACTCGGCCTGGTCCTCCTGCACATCGAGCACCACGAGCTTCTGATGCGGCGTGGTGCGCAGTCGGCTCGATCCGTGCGCCTCCAGCGCGTCCGCGATCTCGACGAGCCGCGTGCCGGAGAGCCGTCCGACGGTCGGAGCCACGCCGACGAAGAAACGCCCGTCCTTCTGGCGGTGGACACCGATGTGGTCTCCCGGTGTCGGCGCCTTCGGCACGGCGGGGCCATCGGCCAGGGCGAATCCGAGGTACTCGGTCTCGAGGACCTCGCGGAACCTCTCGGGCCCCCAGTCCGCGAGCAGGAACTTGAGTCGCGCCTTGTTGCGCAGGCGGCGGTATCCGTAGTCGCGGAAGATCGACGTGACGCCCTCCCAGACGTCCGGCGCCTGTTCCTGGGTGACGAAGGCGCCGAGGCGCTCGCCGAGACGCGGCGTCGTCGAGAGGGCGCCGCCGACCCACAGGTCGTAGCCGGGGCCGAGCTCCGGATGCACGACGCCGACCAGCGCGATGTCGTTGATCTCGTGCACGACGTCCTGGCTCGGGTGGCCGGTGATCGCCGTCTTGTACTTGCGCGGCAAGTTCGAGAACTCCGGATTGCCGATGTAACGGCGCGAGATCTCGGCGATGACGGGCGTCGGATCGATGATCTCGTCGGCGGCGATGCCCGCGACGGGGCTGCCGAGGATGACGCGCGGCACGTCCCCGCAGGCCTCCGTCGTCTGCAGCCCGACGGTCTCCAGCCGGCGCCAGATCTCCGGCACCGACTCGATCTCCACCCAGTGCAGCTGGATGTTCTGCCGGTCGGTGAGGTCCGCCGAGTCCCGCGCGAACTCGCGCGAGATCTCGCCGATCACGCGCAGCTGCTCGGTGGTGAGCGCTCCGCCGTCGATGCGCACGCGCATCATGAAATAGCGGTCTTCGAGCTCCTCGTCGCTGAGCGTCGCGGTGCGGCCGCCGTCGATGCCCTGCCTGCGCTGCGTGTAGAGGCCCCACCAGCGGAAGCGGCCGTGCATGTCGCCGGGGTCGATGCTGTCGAAGCCGCCTGGTGCGTAGATGTTCTCGATGCGCTCGCGCACATTGAGCCCGTCGTCGGCCTGCTTCAGCACCTCGTTGCCGTTGAGCGGCGCGGTGCCGTCGATCTTCCACTGGCCGTTGGCGACTCCGGCTCGCGGCGGGCGAACCCGGCCGGCCGGTCGTGATTCCACGGACGTCATGCTCACCTCGCTGCTGGTCGCGTCGACGCTCGTTCGAAGCGGCGATTCGGATGTCGCGAGTCACGCTACGAGAGCAGCTGCGGCCCCCGCGATCGGGGGTGACACGGCCGGAAACACGACGTCACACTTCGTGACGCGAGGGCATCCGAGGTCATCTCGGGCCGGCGGTGGCCTCTCTTGCACGGTCGATCACGATCTCGACGAGCTGCCTCGGAGTGGAGGTCGGGGTCAGCAGCGGAGCGCAGACGACATCGGCGTCCACCCGGCCCACGAGGTCGAAGAAGTATCCGGGCGCCAGCAGATACGTCGCGACCACGACCCTGGCGTTCGGCGCATCCCTGCGGGCCTCGGCCACGGCGTCGGCCAGGCTCGGGGCCGAGGCCGAGAGGAATCCCACCGTGACGTTCGCGCCGAGGCGGGCTGCGAGCATCCTGCCCGTCGCTCGGCAGTCGTCGACGGCGCGCGGGTCGCTCGAACCGGCGGCGGCGAGCACCACGCTGTCGGTGCGGTCGTACCCCGCCTCGGCGAGCCGCATGACGACCACGTCGACGAGTCGTTCGTCCGCGCCCAGCGCGGGGGTGACGAGCGTGGGCACCGCTGCGGTGAGCGCGGCCTCGGCGAGGTCGACGTGCACGTGGTATCCGGCGGAGAGCAGCAGGGGGACGATGACGGCGCGCGTCGTGCCTGCGCTGTCGGCGATGGCCGATGCCACATCGGGCTGCTCCACGTCGACGTGACCGGGGACGACGGGAACGGAGACGGCGCGCGCCACGGCATCCACCAGACGGCTCACGGCGAGCCGGCCGTGCGGCGAGGATGTGCCGTGCGATGCGGCGAAGAGTGTGGTGGTCATCGGGATCCGCTCGATGCTACAGAAAGGTCGAGCGGACGCCGAACGACCCGAGGTGTCGAACGAGAACGGACGCCGGAAGAAACCGGGCGCCGAAGGATTCAGACGTCGAGAGTGCGTGCGGGTGGACGGTAGCTGCGCACCTCGTGGTGGAGGCGTTCCATGGTGGAGTCCAGATGCGATGCCGTTTCCGCCGCTTCGGTGAGTCCGTCGATGAGGTGCTGCGGCACCTGCGTGTCGTACTTGTAATAGGTCTTGTGCTCGAGGCTCGCCCAGAAATCCATCGCGATGGTGCGGAACTGCACCTCGACCCGCACCGGCTCCGGGCCGGCGGAAAGGAAGACCGGCACCTCGAGGATGACGTGCAGGCTGCGATACCCGTTCGGCTTGGGGTTCGCGATGTAGTCCTTCACCTCGAGCACGGTGATGTCGCTCTGCGAGGTGAGCAGGTCGACGATGCGGTACACGTCGCTCACGAAGCTGCAGATGACGCGCACCCCGGCGATGTCGGAGAGTCCGTCTTTGATCGCGTCGAGGTCGAGGTCGATGCCCTTGCGGGTGGCCTTCTCGAGCACGCCTTCGACGGTCTTGACGCGGCAGGAGATGCTCTCGATCGGGTTGTAGCCGTCGACGAGGCTGAACTCGTCGCGGAGGATGGCGAGCTTCGTCTCGATCTCGCTCAGACCGGAGCGGTAGCGCAGCAGGAATCTGTCGAATTCGTCGCGCATGCTGGCGAGATCGGAGAGGGTTCCGCTGTCGGCCTGTTCCAGCAGCCGGAGGGTCTGCGTGCTGAGCAGCGGGTGAGGGGCAGGTCGCGGCCCCGGTTCGACGGTGGTCACGAGATCGACGCTATCGGCACGGCCTTGGTGCTGCGTGTGAGAGCGCGTGGTCGGCTCTTTGAGGCGGCGGCGTTGACGGCGCCGGACGTGGCCCTGTGTGGGAGCCGACTGCCGTGCGCGGGTTGGGGTGCCCGCGCACGTTGTGTGGCGTGGTCGGCTCTTTGAGGCGGCGGCGTTGACGGCGCCGGACGTGGCCCTGTGTGGGAGCCGACTGCCGTGCGCGGGTTGGGGTGCCCGCGCACGTTGTGTGGCGTGGTCGGCTCTTTGAGGCGGCGGCCTCGACGGCGCCGGACGTGGCCCCGCTTGGGAGCCGACTGCCGTGCGCGGGTTGGGGTGCCCGCGCACAAGACAACTCAGTCGAAATCGAGGCTGAGCTTGCGCAGCAGGGCGGCGAGACGGGTGCGGTCTCCGGGTGCGAGAGTGCGGAGCAGCTCCGCTTCGGCGTCGACGAGTCGGGTGATGGCGGCATCCACTCTGGCCATGCCTTGAGCGGTCATGCGCACGAGGATGCCGCGACCGTCGTTGGGGTCGGTCTGACGTTCGACGAGGCCGCGCTCGACGAGGCGGTCGATGCGGTTCGTCATGGTGCCGCTGGAGACGAGGGTCTGCGTGAGCAGGGCCTTCGGACTGAGCTGGAACGGGGCGCCCGCACGCCGGAGAGCGGAGAGCACGTCGAACTCCCACGACTGCAGGTCGGAGCGCCCGAAGGCCCCGCGTCGAGCGCGGTCGAGGTGTTTCGAGAGTCGGTCGACGCGGGAGAGCACCAGAAGGGGCGCGAAGTCGAGGTCCGGTCGCTCGCGTTCCCAGGCGTCGACGATGCGGTCGACCTCGTCGCTGCTCTCCGGCATCCCACCATTATGTCGTCGCACCATGAGGTAGCGGGCGAAGAGCGGGTGCCCGATCGCGCAGTTTCGGAGAAGTGCACGCGAGGCGGCCCTGCCTAGCATCGGGACATGAGCGAGAAGACGACGACGAAGACCCATGAGAAGAACTCGGTGGAGTTCTCCGACGACGAGCGTGCGGCGATGAAGGAGTACGCGAACGAGCTGAAGACCAAGGCGCGCCGTGGCGGAAAGGCGACGAAGGCCGACGGACTCGCCGACCTCATGGGGCAGATCGAGAAGATGCCGGAGCCCGATCGGGCCATGGCACTGGCCGTGCACGAACTCGTGATGTCCGCGGTTCCCGACCTCACGCCGAAGACCTGGTACGGCATGCCCGCCTACGCCTCGAACGGCGACACGATCTGCTTCTTCCAGCCGGCGAGCAAGTTCAAGGCGCGGTTCTCCACGCTCGGCTTCAGCGACAAGGCGCAGCTGGACGACGGCGACATGTGGCCCATCTACTACTCGATCAAGGAGCTCACCCCGCAGGTGCGTGATCGCATCACCGAACTGGTGCGCCGCGCCGTCGGCTGAGCCGCCTTCGCTCTTCCGGCCTCCACTTCCACACCCACCCATCGTTATTTCCTGTCGCAAATGGCCCTTTGCCCATGGAATAGGGGCCATTTGCGACAGGAATCTCGACCTGGGCGGGGGAATTGGCAGGGTGGTGGAGTGGGCCTGGGGCGGAGTGAGTCGGGCGCCGGATGGGGGTGAGTGGATGCGCCGCGCGGCCGCTAGAGCGAGCGTGCGGCGGGCCGCGGCCCGGCTCTCTGGCAGACTGGAGGGCGCGATCCGCCGTGGTGTAATGGCAGCACGACAGCCTTTGGAGCTGTGAAGTCTAGGTTCGAGTCCTGGCGGCGGAGCTCGCATCGCAAGGAGACGGCGGAATTCGCCTGCCGCACGCGGTGGCGGCGGCGGTGCTCGCGTGGCACGCAGCGCCGTGGAGCGGGAATACTGTCATGGTGACCGATCCGAACCTCGCCATCATCGTTCTCGCCGCAGGCCAGGGCACGCGCATGAAGTCCGCGACGCCGAAGCTCCTGCACGAGCTCGCCGGCGCTCCCGTCGTCGCCCACGTGCTCGCCACCGCCGAGGCGCTCGATCCCGCCGTGGTGATCGGCGTCGTGCGGCACGAGCGCGATCGGGTGGCGGAGGCCATCACTGCCCGTCTGCCGCGAGCGATCATCGTCGACCAGGACGAGGTTCCGGGCACGGGCCGCGCGGTCGAGCTCGCCGTCGAGTCGCTGCCTGAAGGGTTCACCGGCGACGTGCTGGTGCTCAACGGCGACGTTCCGCTGCTGGATGCCGACACCCTGGCCGATCTCGTCGCCCACCATCGCGCAGACGGTGCGGCAGCGACCATCCTCTCCAGCGTCGTTCCCGAGCCCCGCGGCTACGGGCGAATCGTGCGCGCCGCCGACGGCGCACTGGAGCGCATCGTGGAGCACAAGGATGCCACCGCCGCCGAGCTCGCCATCGCCGAGATCAACGCGGGCATCTACGTCTTCGGGCTGAACGCGCTGCGCGACCAGCTCGCCAACCTCACCACCGCCAACGCCCAGGGCGAGAAGTACCTCACCGACGTGATCGACCTGCTGCGCCGCGCGGGCAGCAGCGTGTCGGCCGTGCCGGTCGCCGAATCGTGGAAGGCGGAGGGCATCAACGACCGCGCCCAGCTCAGCGAGGCCGCTGCCAGGCTGAACGCGCTCATCGTGCGCGGCTGGCAGCTGGGCGGCGTGACCGTCGACGATCCGGCGACGACGTGGATCGACCTCGCCGTCACGCTGGCGCCCGACGTGACCATCCGCCCCGGCACGCAGCTCAAGGGTGCGACGGTCGTGGCGAAGGATGCCGTCATCGGCCCCGACACGACACTCGTCGACTGCGAGGTGGGGGAGGGCGCGACGGTGAGGCGCGCCGACGCGACGCTCGCGGTGATCGGCGCGGGAGCATCCGTCGGCCCCTTCGCCTACCTGCGGCCGGGCACCGTGCTCGACGAGAACGGCAAGATCGGCACCTTCGTCGAGACGAAGAACTCGCACATCGGCGCAGGAAGCAAGGTGCCGCACCTCAGCTACATCGGAGACACCACGATCGGCCGCGGCGTGAACCTCGGCGCCGGCGCGATCACCGCGAACTACGACGACATCGTCAAGCACCGCACCGAAATCGGCGATGAAGTGCACACCGGATCGCATAACGTCTTCGTGGCTCCGGTTAGGATCGGTGATGGCGCGAAGACCGGTGCGGGGGCCGTCGTCCGCAAGGACGTCCCGGCCGGCGCACTGGCTCTCAGCGTCGCCCCTCAGCGCAACGTCGAGGGGTGGGTCGAGAAAAACCGACCGGGAACGAAGGCCGCAGAGGTCGCGTCCCGGTCCGCAGAGAAAGCCGACGATGGGGCGCAAGGACAAGACGGTTGATCTCGATCGAGAGCGTGGCATAGCGCCAGGGGTCGTCGCCAAAACGAAGAAGCGGCTCGTCGTCTCAGGCGGCCGCTCGCATCCCGACCTGCTGGCCGACGTCGCCGCCGAGCTGGGCACCCAGATCGTCCCGACGGAGTACCGCACCTTCGCGTCGGGGGAGATCCTCACCCGGTTCGAGGTCTCGGTGCGCGGTTGCGACGTCTTTCTCATCCAGTCGTTCGGCCCGCCGGTCAACGAGTGGCTGATGGAGCTGCTCATCATGCTGGATGCCGCCAAGCGCGCGTCCGCGAAGCGCATCACCGTGGTCGCTCCCTACTATCCGTACTCGCGGCAGGACAAGAAGGGCCGCGGACGCGAGCCGATCAGCGCCCGCCTCGTCGCCGACCTGCTGAAGACGGCGGGTGCAGACCGCGTGATGAGCGTCGACCTGCACGCCGCGCAGATCCAGGGGTTCTTCGACGGACCCGTCGACCACCTCTTCGCCAAGCCGGTGCTGCTGCACTACTTCCAGCAGAAGCTCTCGCCCGAAGATCGCGAGAAGCTCACGGTGGTCTCGCCCGACACCGGCCGCGTGCGCGTGGCCGACCAGTGGTCGGACAGCTTGGGCGCGCCGCTGGCCATCATCCACAAGCGACGCGACCCCAACGTGGCGAACCAGGTGACGGTCAGTGAGATCGTCGGCCGCGTGCGCGGCCGTGTGTGCCTTCTCGTCGACGACATGATCGACACCGGCGGCACGATCGTGAAGGCCGCTCAGGCCCTCAAGGAGAGCGGCGCGGAACGGGTCATCGTCGCGGCGACGCACGCGGTGTTCAGCGACCCGGCGTCGGAGCGCCTGCAGGATGCCTCGATCGACGAGGTCGTCGTCACCGACACGATTCCCGTGCCGGAGGCGAAGCGGTTCCCGACGCTGACGATCCTGCCGATCGCACCGCTGTTGGCTCGCGCCATCCACGAGGTGTTCGAGGACGGATCCGTCACCTCGATGTTCAACGGCGAGGCGTAGAGGTCGCGAACCTCGGCGCTGGGGGACGCAGAAGGAGTGCCGTCGTGAACCCGCTGGGCGGCACCACTCGCAGATGGCTGCTGCGTTTGGCATGGGTGACCCTGCTCATCGGAGTCGGCGCCGGTGTCGGTGGCGCTGTGCTCTCCCTCATCTTGCACGCGGTCGAGCACCTCGCTTACGGCTACAGCTCGGGCACGCTTCTCGAGGCGGCGACCCATGCGCCGCCCGTTCGTCGGTTCGTCGCTCTGGTCATCGCCGGACTCGTCGGCGCGCTGGGGTGGTACGCGATACGTCGCTGGCTGCGCCCGATCGTCTCCGTCACGGAATCCGTTGACGGCAAGAGGATGCCCGGCCTCGCCACCGCGCTCAACACTGTTCTGCAGATGGTCGTGGTCGGGCTCGGCGGCTCCGTCGGGCGTGAGGGCGCGCCGCGTGAGCTGGCCGCGCTGTTCTCCGGCTGGCTGAGCGACGTCGTCGGTCTCACCGCGCGCGAGCGTCGTGTCATGGTCGCGTGTGGTGCAGGTGCGGGTCTCGCCGCGGTCTACAGCGTGCCATTCGGAGGCGCACTGTTCGCGATCGAGGTTCTGCTGGCGGAAGTGAGCCTCGCCACCGTCATCCCGGCTTTCGTCGCCTCCGGTGTCGCAACGCTCGTCGCGAGTCCGGTCGTGCCTTCTGGTCCCTGGTACGTGGTGCCGAACTACTCGGTTTCATGGGGCATCGTCGTCTGGTCGGTGATCGCCGGGCCTCTCGTCGGGCTCGCGGCGTCAGGGTTCACGTGGCTCGTCAGGGCGGGGGAGCGGCATCGTCCGGGAGGATGGCGCGTTCTGGTCGCCATGCCGCTCGTGTTCGCATCCGTCGGCCTGCTCGCGGTGTTCACCCCGACGGTCGTGGGCAACGGTCGCGCGCTGGGGCAGACGGCGTTCGACGGAACCCTGTCCATCGCGCTGATCGCGCTTGTGACGATGATCAAGGCCTACGCGACGACGTCGTCCCTCTGGGCCGGCACGGCAGGCGGCACGCTGACCCCGTCGATCGCGATCGGAGCCGGGTTGGGGGCGGCCTTCGGCGGACTCTGGATCGTGCTCTGGCCGGGGGAGCCCGTTGGCGCGTTCGCCCTGATCGGGGCCGCCGCTTTTCTCGCCAGCACCATGCGGGCTCCGTTGACCGGACTGGTGCTGGTGATCGAGTTCTCGCACTCCGGCACGGGTCTTCTCGTGCCGCTGGTGCTGGCGGTCTCTGGCGCGGTGGCCGTCGGCTATGTGTTGGGCCGGCGACGCGTGACGGGAGTCCCCTGACGGCCGATCGATCAGCGCTCCACGAGCGTGCAGGCTATACCAGCGCCACATGCGACGAGCGCGGCGGCGGTGAGCAGCACCAGCGGCACGGCCGGCGCCGCCGACGGTATCCGGTCGTGATGCCTGCCGTGGCCGGACAACGCTCGTCCGCGGGCGTTTCCGAATATCGTGAGCGCCACAGCCGAAGCCACCAGCAGTGCTCCGACCATCGTGAGTACGCCGACGCCGGACTCCCAACCTGCGCGGAACACGACGAGGCCGTTCACCGCCAGTGCCAGGCAGGTGCGGGACCAGGAGAGTGCGGTGCGCTCGCCCTGCAGCCCCGAGTCGCGTGCGGTGGGCCCGGTCATCCCTCGTAGACCGCTATCAGCACGGCGATCGTCGTGGCAACGGCGAGCACGACCGCGGCGAGCAGCGGCAGCGCGACGGTCAGCGGAAGTCGATGCCCGTGCCGCATGGCGATCTCATTGGCCCGCCAGCGCACATACGAGACGACGGCGAGCACGGCAGACAGCGCACCGAGCACGATCGCGAGCACCACGATGATGACGTGCGGTCCGATACGTGACGAGAACTGCTCGAGCAGCACGCCGCCTGCGAGAATGGCCAGCGCCGTTCGGATCCACGCCAGAAACGTGCGCTCGTTCGCGAGCGAGAAGCGATAGTCGGGGTCTTCGCCCTCCTCACGCCACTTGGGTTCACGCATGGCTCAAGGCTATCGGCGCCCCGGCGCCGCGATCAGTGCGTTGAGGGCTCGGTCTCGATCTCCGAGCGGTCGCCGGACCACAGCGTGTGGAAGACGCCGTCTTTGTCGACGCGCTTGTAGGTGTGCGCACCGAAGAAGTCGCGCTGACCCTGCACGAGCGCCGCCGGAAGGCGGTCGGCGCGCAGGCCGTCGTAGTAGGCGAGGCTCGAGCTGAACGCGGGCGACGGGATGCCCGCCTGGGCCGCCGTCACGACCACCCGACGCCACGCCTCCTGCGTGCGCCCCAGTGCCTCGCGGAAGTAGGGGGCGGTGAGCAGGGCGACGAGCCCGGCATCTTCGGCGTACGCCTCGGTGATGCGGTTGAGGAACTGGGCGCGGATGATGCACCCGCCGCGCCAGATGGCGGCGATGTCGCCCTTCTTGATGTCCCAGCCGTACTGCTGAGCGCCGGCGACGATCTCGTCGAAGCCCTGCGAATAGGCCACGATCTTCGAGGCGTAGAGCGCCTTGCGCACGTCTTCGACGAACGCGTCGGGATCGCTGACCTTCCAGCTCTCCGAGGGGCCGGGCAGGTCGGAGGCCGCGGCGCGCTGGGCCGGCTTGCTCGACAGGGAACGGGCGAACACGGCCTCGGCGATGCCGGAGACGGGGATGCCCAGGTCGAGCGCGGTCTGCACCGTCCAGGCGCCGGTGCCCTTGGCGCCCGCTTGGTCGAGGATGACGTCGACGAGCGGCGTGCCGGTCTCGGCGTCCACTTGGCGCAGCACCTCGGCGGTGATCTCGATGAGGTAGCTCTCCAGCTCGCCCTTGTTCCACTGCGCGAAGATGTCGGCGATCTCGGCCGGCGACTTGCCCGTGCCGCGGCGGATCAGGTCGTACGCCTCGGCGATGAGCTGCATGTCGGCGTACTCGATGCCGTTGTGCACCATCTTCACGAAGTGTCCGGCGCCGTCGTGGCCGACGTGCGTCACGCACGGCTCGCCCTCGGCGACGGCGGCGATGGAACGCAGGATCGGGCCGAGCGTCACCCAGGACTCGTCGGAGCCGCCCGGCATGATCGACGGACCGTTCAGGGCACCCTCCTCGCCGCCGGAGATGCCGGCGCCGACGAAGTTGATGCCGGTCTCTCGCACGGCCTTCTCGCGGCGGATGGTGTCGGTGAAGAGCGCGTTGCCGCCGTCGACGATGATGTCGCCGGGTTCGAAGACCTGCACGAGCTCGTCGATGACGGCATCCGTGCCCTTGCCCGCCTGCACCATGATGATCGCGGTGCGCGGCTTCGAGAGCGTCGCCGCGAACTCCTCGTAGTCGTAGGCCGGAAGGAATCCTGCCTCGGGATGCTCGGCCACCAGCTCGTCGGTGCGGGAGCGGCTGCGGTTGAACACGGCCACCGTGTTGCCCTCACGGCTGGCGAGGTTGCGGGCGAGGTTCGAGCCCATCACGGCGAGGCCGACGACTCCGATGTTCGCAACGGACTTCTCTGGCACGGCGCTACTCCTCGAAAGACGGGGTGAGTGGTATCCCACGCGATGCGGGATTCCAACTCTACGGGAGCGGGCATGCTCGATGTCATTCGGGCTGGCTGCCGACGAGTCGGTGCCCGCTGTTCGAAGACTCGCCTTCAGTGGCAGAGTCACTGTTCCTCGCTCCCTGCGCGCCGATCGATCCGGCTCTCCAGGCGAGCGGTGCACCGAGCATGGAGATGCCGATGAGGCAGACGATGACCGGCATCCAGGAGCCGGCTCTCGTGTGCAGCGCCGAGGCGAGCAATGGTCCGAAGGCGGCGAGCACGAAGCCCTCCGTCTGTGCGAAGGCGGAGAGCGAAGCCGTGTGTGCGGCGTCCGTCCCGCGTTTGCCGTAGAGCACCCCCGGTACGGCCTGCCCGGCACCCAGTCCGATGCCGAGCACGACCACAGCCCCCACCCGAGCATCGGACGGCAGCACGAGGACACCGAGGAGTCCGGTCGCGCACGCAAGTGCTGTCACGACGATGAGCGTGTGATGCTGACGCATCCGCCCCGCTGCCGCGGCCCCCGCCGCTCCACCGGGGGCGACGCACACGATGAGCGCATCGAGCAGGATGCCGGCCGCGGCGGGGGAGAGGCCTCCGGCCACGAGCATGCTCGGCAGCCACGCGAGCGTCGTGTAGAACAGCAGTGACTGTATGCCGAAGAAGAGCAGCAGGCTCCAGCCGAGCCGGCTTCGCATCGGATGTCCCGCCACGGTGTCGGCAACGGCTTCGGCACGAGGCTCGTCGTGCCACCACTGCGGCACCATGCCGGCCAGGGCGAGCAGAGCGGGCATGACGGCCACGGCGATCGCGAGCGGCCACGACCCGGTCGCGTCGAGCACGGGGAGAGTGGCGGCCGTCACGGCTGCGGAGCCGGCCCCCATCGCGAGGGCGTAGCCGCCCATGGCCAGTCCGGTGCTGGTCGAGAATCGTCGACGGACCAGCACCGGGATGAGCACGTTCGCCACACCGATCGCGGCGCCCATGACGGCCGTTCCTGCGAGCAGGCCGGGGAGACCGAGCATCCGGATGCCTGCGCCGAGCACGCCGACACCACAGGCGACGATGAGCGCCCGCTCGTCGCCCATGCGTCGTCGGAGCACCGGTGCGACCGGCGCGAGCAGCCCCATCATCAGCGGCGGAAGGAGGCCGGCGACGCCCACCACGGCGCTCGGGAACTGCACGCGTGGTTGCAGGGCCCCGATCTGGCCGAAGGGGGCGCGCACGCTCAGCGAGAGCAGCACGAAGCCCACCACGAGCACGACCGTGCGCCGCCGCAACGGGGATGAGGACACATTCTCTTGCATGTCCGGTAGGCTTTCAGCTCAAGTCGGCTTGAGCGCAAGTCGAGCGATGGGAGTGCAGGCGATGGAGCAGGGGTCGAAGCTGCACTCGATCCGCGAGGTGGCCGATGCGTTCGGAATGGCCGTTTCGGCACTGCGCTACTACGACGAGCTCGGCGTGCTTCCTGCGACGGAACGACGAGGCGGGGTGCGCTATTACGACGAGCGTTCCCTCGCCGTGCTCGCGTACGTGCAGCTCCTCCATGACGACGCCATGCTCCCCCTGGACCGCACGCAGCAGGTCATCGACGCGAGAACGGCCGGGCAGCGCGCGGCGCGCTTGCGGGGTGGTGCTGACGCGCTGCGTGAGAACGCCGAGCGGATGCTCTCCGCGGCCGACATGCTCGACCACCTGAGTCAGTGCCCGGCGCGCGACCCCCTGACGTGTCCTGTCACCGGAGCCGAGCTCGACCGGCGTGTGGAGCGGGCCATGGCGAACGGGATGCGTCGCCCATCGACCAGAATGTCTTTATGACCGTCGTGCCTCCCGTGCAGTTGCCCCCCATCGTGCTGATGGGGGTCTCCGGTGCGGGCAAGACGGTCGTGGGCAACGCGCTCGCCGACGCATCGGGCCGCGTGTTCATCGACGGCGACGACCTGCATTCGGCGGCCAACAAGGAGAAGATGCGTGCGGGCATCCCGCTCGCCGATCAGGATCGCGAGCCGTGGCTGCGCACGATCGGCGAGCGGCTGGCCGTCGGTGACGGAGTCATCGTGGCGTGCAGCGCCCTGAAGCGGCGCTATCGCGATCTGCTGCGTGAATATGCACCAGGCGTGTTCTTCGCGCACCTCGACCCGGAGCGCGCCGCGCTGGAAGAGCGCGTGCACACGCGTGCGCACGAGTACATGCCCGCCGGACTGCTGGACTCCCAGCTCGCCGCGCTCGAGCCGCTGACCGACGACGAGTTCGGCGCCGTCTTCCACGGCGAGGTGACGGTCGAACAGACGGTTGCGGACATCCGCGCCGCGCTCGCCGGCGACGGCGAGTAATCGCAGCGCGGCCCGAGTCGACGTTCGGAGTGTAGGTTCTCAGCCGAGATGGCGAATTCTCACGGGGTTGGCGAGCGTCTGGCGAATTCGCCATGTAGCTGAGACAGGTCAGGCTCGGCGCGTGGCTGGGTCGTCATAAGAGGCGGCTTGGGGCCGGCATTCGTGTCCAGCGCAGTGACAGCAAACTAGACCATTGCTCAGGAATGATGTTGCAGTTGACGCCCCATCACCGGGCATTTCACCGTACGAGTCTTACGCACATCGCTCGGCCGCGGATTCTCGCAGTCGAGGCGCCGGGGAGTTCGTCCGCTGGTGGACCGGTTTGCGGGCGCCGAAGACGCGGCACAATGAGCAGATGATCCGCGTCATCCTCTGTGTACAGTCATGCGAACTCGCCACTCGGCATGCCAAACGTATCGAGGCGGATCCGTAGTGAACCGGCGCACAGCCCACTCCGCGCTCAGCGACACCGGGGATGCGTTGACGTACCGCACGAGAGCCCTCTCCACCTAGGCGAACCTTTGAGAATAGGCCCCGCATTCGGCAGTGCGGCGTCTATTACGGGTCCCGTTGTGTGCCTCTCTTATGCGGGTAACAGCGTTTCGCGAACTAGACGACGACTTCTCGGTCGCGGTCGCTGGCCTGGAATGACTCGTAGTGTTCGGTGGCGTCGATTACACGGACCGATAGGCCGTCCTCGAAGGTCATTGAGAAGCTTTGCGAGTCGTTGACCTTGACATTGGTAACTCGAGTCCCTAGCGCCATCACAAGAGTCGCCGCGACCTCGCGAGCGTCTGCAACCACGGTCTCTTCACCCCCTGACAGCTGCACACCGAGGTCACTCTCGACCGAAACGTACACACCCTCATCGAAGCGCAGGATCAGCTGCCAGCGGCCAAAGCTCAACTGGTCGAGTGATCGCCCCTGCAGAAACGCGAACGTCTCGCCATCTGGGATGCCGTACACAGCCCGAGCGTATCCGATGCTCGAAGACCCGCTCGGCGCCAAACGCACCATCGAAGCCGTCGGCACCCTGACGGCCCAGGGTTAGCAATCCGCCCGCAGACCGATCGGTCACCGCAACGTAACTACTTGTCGTTCGCGACCGCCAGGCCTTGGTCCCAGGCGCGAGCGAATTCGGCGGGCCACCACTGCTGGAAGTACGCGTCAATTTCGCGTTCGGATGTTAGGTCGAGCGATAGCCACTTGCGGGCGGCCTTACGACCCTCCTCGTCGCAAAGCTGATCGGACTGCGGGCCCCTGAAGTGATCGAACAGATCACTCACTTCCATCCACAGTGAGTAGGCGTCCCTGCCGTGGTGGGCATCGACGTATTCGATCACGAACTGTCCTGCCTCTTCGTTGGCAGTCAGGTATGTGCTCTGCGTGGTGGGTCCCAGCACCGTTCGGGCGACCTCCGTCATGGCATCCAGAAAACGCAACTCAATGTCCGCTTCCCTCGTTGCCGTCGACGGCGGTTCAGTCATGACGCTGACCATAGGCCAAGCTCGAGCAGGTGCCTATTTGCGGCATACGCTAGCGGGTCCACGACCGTGCCGGAATTGGTCCCGGTGGGCGACGCAGCGCTTCGTCGGTCAATTGCATCACTTGGGGGTCCCCTGCGGGGCAGCGTGGCGCCGGTGTCGTTTGTCAGCGGACGCCGTAGGCGATCGGCAGCCACCTGGCGGTGAATCTGACGCGGCAGCACGGCGTTACCGACGGGTTCCGTCGGATGTCGGAGTGCAGAGCCAAGATTGAGCCATGTTCACCGCACAGTGCACCGAATGTGGCCAGCCGATGACGCTCAGCGTCAAACCGGAGCAGCGTCGCCCGAAACAGGCGCCTGGCCGGGACCGTACAGACTTCGACGAATGGTTTTGTCCGAACGGCCATCGCCGCAACCTGACGCGCGTTGAGTCCCGGGCGTTCGATTGAAAGCAACCCCTCGTACTGCGACAGTGCGTGTGCCCTCGTGCCTCTAGGGTTGGGCCATGGCGCTGTTGCGAGTCGAAGAGGTCTTCAAGACGTCCGGAATACCGACCCACACTTTCGTTCGTCCGTCGGAGTACTCGCGACTGAGGGTCGCGCTCCGAACCCCAGGCAGGGGTGTCATCGTGGAGGGTCCGTCGGGCATCGGCAAGTCCACCGCAATCACCAGGGCCCTTGAAGAGGAGGGTCTCGACAAGGAAGTCACGCGTCTCACCGCGCGAGAGCCCGTCGACGTGGAGTATCTGGACGCACTGCCTGAACTCGGTGCTTTCGGCACGGTCGTGATTGATGACTTTCACCGGCTCGAAGAGTCCGTGAAGCGAAGGATCGCCGACCTACTCAAGGTCACCGCCGATGCCGAGGACGAGAGTCGGAAGCTCGTGATCATCGGGATCAATGAGGCGGGTAAGAGCCTCATCGATTCGTCGCCAGACCTCACAAATCGACTCGAAGTCCTCCGGTTCGAGGCGGAGCCCGACTTGAAGATCGACGAGCTCGTAACCGCCGGGGAGAGGGCCTTCAATGTATCGCTCGCAGCCCGCGCGTTGATCGTCCAGAATGCTCGCGGCAGCTTCTATATCGCCCAGCTCCTCTGCATGGACGCCTGTCTCCAGGCGGACCTCACAGAGCGTCCTGAAGAGAGCGTGGAAGTCGCCACCACGTACGCCGCGATCCAGCGGAAGGTGGTGGAGCGGCAACGGGATCGATTCGGAGATTCCGTACGAAGCTTCGCGCGCGGAACGAGATTCAGGCCAGGAGGACGCGCTCCCTACCTCCACATTCTGCGGTGGCTCAGCGAGGCCGACTCCTGGAGCATCTCGATCCGGGACGAGATTAGGCGCCATCCGACCGAAAAGGCGAGCGTTTTCCTCGTGCTCGACCGGGGTTACCTCGCGTCTCTCGTGGCTCAGCCCGCGATCAGCAAGCTCCTGCACTTCGATGAGAAGACGAGCGTTCTCTCCGTCGAGGATCCCATGCTCACCTTCTACTTGCGCGCCGTCTCGTGGCCAGACTTCGTGCGAGAGGTCGGTTTCAAGCGAGTGGACTACGAAGAGAGCTACGACATCGCTCTCTCGTTCGCGGGCGAGGACCGAGCTTATGCGTCGGCCCTTCGTGATGCCCTGGAGGACTTGGGGCACGCGGTCTTCTACGACAGCGCCGAGCAGGCGCGCTTCCTCGGCCAGGACGTCGAAACGTACCTCGGGCCGATATACGAGTCCGGCTCGCGCTACGTCGTTGCAGTCCTTGGGGAGATGTATGGCAGAAAGCGGTGGACTCTCTTCGAGGCAAGCAAATATAAGGATCGGATCGAAGCGGGCCAGGTAATCCCAGTTTGGTCCATCAAGATTCCGCCGGAGCCATTCGACGCGACGCGAAGCCTCTTCGGCCTGGACTGGGACCCAGATGCAGCGGTGCAGGACCAAGCATCCGCGCACGCGAGCGTGATCTCGGAGAAGCTCGGGCTGGCCGAGTAGTCTCCGGCGATGCCCGCAAGCGGATCCGCCATCGGGCGTCGACTCCAACGCAAGCATGGGTTTGACTTGAGGCGTGTTTGATCCACGTGAACGAGAAGCCGTCCGAACTGCTCTGGTCGAGCGAGCCAGGGATGACGCGGCGATCGCTGGTGCAGCCTTAGTGGGTTCAGCCGCGCGGGACGCGGAGGACAACTGGTCCGACATCGACTTGGTGTTGCAGCTGGCTCCCGACGCGGACGAACCCACGGTTGTGGGCGAATGGACCAGCTACCTCGGGGCTGTCAGTCCGGTCGCCGACACGTTTGACTTGTTGGCTGGAGGCATCCGCTATCGCGTCTTCCTCCTTGAGTCCTCGCTTCAGATCGATCTGTCGTTCTGGCCGTTCGCCCAGTTTCGCGCGACGGAGGCTCCGTTCCGGTTGCTCTTCGGCACGCCTGGGACAGCAACGGAGCCCGCGCCGCCTGATCTGGATCGAACCATCGGGATGGGCTGGCTGTATGCGCTACACGCGAGGTCTGCGGTGGCGCGGCGCAAGTTGTGGCAGGCCGCGATAATGCTCGATGAGCTGCGCGATACCGTCGTGACCCTGATGTGTGTCCGGAACGATCTGCCCTACTGGCACGGTCGCGGAGTCGATCAGTTGCCCGACGGGGAGCGATCGAAGCTGGAGTCCAGCCGTGCGGCGCGCGTGATTCCAATGGACCTCGACAACAGCCGACGCGGTCTCACGCGGCTATTCCTTGAGGAGATCGGATTCGTTGACGATGCGAGAGCCACGCGGCTTGAACCGGCATTCGATCAGCTTCTGAACCCGATACCCATCGTGCAGTGAAGGATCCCCTTATGAAGCCTGGCAGTTGAGTCGGCTGTAGGACTTCGTCACCTTCCATGGATAAACGGCCGTGGAAACCATGCCACCTGCCTGAGACTCCCAGGCTCTCGCGCCATCTCGGCGTGGAACCTACACGGAGCTCGGACTCGAGCCGACGAGCTCGTTCAGACGAAGACCATGCCCGCGTCCTGGCGGGGCTGCAACGGGAACACTCCGATGAACTCGGCGTCGTCTTCCAGCGCGTCGAAGCTGTCGACCCGCACGCCTTCCGGCTCGTAGAACACGTCGCCCGGCGTGAGAATGCGCTCCGCCGCCCCTTCGACCGCGTACCGCACGCGGCCCGCGACAATGGTGCCGAACACCGGCCCGTTGTGCACGTGCGCGCCCGACGGGGTGCCTGCGAGCATGCGGATGCGACGCACTTCGACGCGCCCGACCGCCTTGGGATCGGGGAGCGTGACGTCGAGCTCGAGGGTGCGGGTGACGCGTTCGCTGAGATCTGCCATGAGCACCGAACGTACCGGTGCGGGGAATGCTCAGCGGCATCCTGAGACAATTGACCGGTGAGCGAGACGACGATCAGGCAGGTGCGCCCGGCGACCGAAGGTTGGACGCAGCAGCTGGCGGCCGACGGCAGGCCGGCGCTGCAGTTCGCCTCCCCGCGGCGCAAGCAGCCGGAGACGCACCTGGCCGATCTGACGCCGGCCGAGCGCAAGGCGAAGGTCGAGGAGCTCGGTCTGCCCGGATTCCGTGCCAAGCAGCTGTCGACGCACTACTTCACGCACTACACGACGGATGCCGCGGCCATGACCGATCTGCCGGCATCCGGTCGCGAAGAACTGGTCTCGAGCCTCTTGCCGCCGCTGCTCACCGAGGTGCGGCGGTTCCGCACCGACGACGGGCGCACCATCAAGTTCCTCTGGCGGCTGTTCGACGGCGCCCTCGTCGAGTCGGTGCTCATGCGCTACCCGGGTCGCATCACGCTGTGCATCTCGTCGCAGGCTGGCTGCGGCATGAACTGTCCGTTCTGCGCCACCGGTCAGCAGGGCCTCACGCGCAACTTGTCGGCGGCGGAGATCGTCGATCAGGTGGTCGCCGCCAACCGCGCGATCGCCGCCGGCGAATTGGGGCACCGGCCGGACGGCGCCCCGGAGCGCGTGCACAACATCGTCTTCATGGGCATGGGGGAGCCGCTGGCGAACTACAAGCGGCTGATGAACGCCATTCGCACGCTCGTCGCCCCGCAGCCGGATGGTCTCGGCATGTCGGCCCGCGCCATCACGGTGTCGACCGTCGGACTCGTGCCCGCGATCCGCAAGCTCGCCGACGAAGACATCCCGCTCACGTTCGCTCTCTCGCTGCACGCGCCAGACGACGGGCTGCGCGACGAGCTCATCCCGGTGAACTCGCGATGGAAGGTCGACGAGGCACTGGATGCCGCCCGCCACTACTTCGAGAAGACCGGCCGCCGCGTCTCGATCGAATACGCGCTCATCAAGGACATGAACGACCACGCCTGGCGCGCCGACCTGCTCGCGCAGAAGCTCAACGAGCGCGGCCACGGCTGGGTGCACGTCAACCCGATTCCGCTCAACCCGACGCCGGGTTCCATCTGGACCGCGAGCGAGAAGGATGTCACGGCCGAGTTCGTGCGCCGGCTCGAGGCCGCGGGCATCCCGACCACGCTGCGCGACACCCGCGGCAAGGAGATCGACGGCGCCTGCGGGCAGCTCGCCGCGGCGGAGTAACAGGTAGCATCCCGTAGCGGAACCCGTTCAGAGCTTCAGGAGGATTTCCATGCCCCATTTCGACGTCGTCGTGCTCGGAGCCGGCCCCGGCGGTTACGTCGCCGCCGTGCGTGCCGCACAGCTCGGCCTGCAGGTCGCTGTCGTCGAACAGCAGTACTGGGGCGGCGTCTGCCTCAACATCGGGTGCGTTCCCGCGAAGACCCTGATCCGCAACGCCGAGGTGCTCAGCCTCGTCACGCGCGAGGGTGCGCAGTTCGGCATCTCCGGTGACATCCACGCCGACTACGGCGTGGGCTGGGATCGCAGCCGTCAGGTTGCTGATGCCCGTGCCAAGGGCGTGCACTTCCTCATGCGCAAGAACAAGATCACCGAGTTCGACGGCCACGGCTTCTTCACGGGACCGAAGTCGATGGACGTCGCACTGGCATCCGGCGGCACCGAGCAGCTCACGTTCGACAACGCCATCATCGCGACCGGTTCGACCGTGCGGCTGCTGCCGGGCGTCACGCTCAGCGACAACGTTCTCACCTACAAGGAGCTCATCCTCAGCCGCGACCTGCCGAAGTCGATGGTGGTCGTCGGCGCCGGCGCCATCGGCCTCGAGTTCGCCTATGTGCTGGCGAACTACGGCGTGCAGGTCACCGTGATCGAGTTCCTCGACCGCGCGCTGCCGAACGAAGACGTGGATGTCTCCAAGGAGATCACGAAGCACTTCAAGGCCCTCGGCGTGCCGATTCTCGTCTCCACCAAGGTCGAGACCGTGGTCGACGACGGCAACCAGGTGACCGTGACGTACACGGGTGCCGACGGTGCCCAGGGCAGCGTCGTGGCGGACAAGGCGCTCATCTCGGTCGGCTTTGCCGCCAATGTCACGGGCTTCGGGCTTGAGAACACCGGCGTCGAGCTCACCGACCGTGGCGCCATCGCCATCGACGACTTCATGCACACGAACGTTCCCGGCATCTACGCCATCGGCGACGTGACGGCGAAGCTGCAGCTGGCCCACGTGGCGGAGGCGCAGGGCATCGTCGCCGCCGAGACGATCGGCGGCGCGGAGACCATGGCGCTGGGCGACTACCGCAACATGCCGCGCGCCACCTACATGCAGCCCCAGGTGGCGAGCTTCGGCCTCACGGAGCAGCAGGCGCGCGACGCCGGCTACGACGTCGAGGTCGCCACGTTCCCGATGCTCGCGAACGCCAAGGCGCACGCGCTCGGCGATGCACGCGGCTTCGTCAAGCTGGTGGCCGACAAGAAGCACCACGAACTGCTCGGCGGCCACATGGTCGGACTGGACGTCTCCGAGCTTCTGCCCGAGCTCACGCTGGCCCAGAAGTGGGACCTCGGCGCGCTCGAGCTGGCGCGCAACGTGCACCCGCACCCGAGCCTCTCCGAGTCGATGCAGGATGCCTTCCACGGCCTCGTCGGCCACATGATCAACCTGTAGCCGCTCACCACTCGCACAAGGCGCACCCTCGGAACCCCCGGTTCCCGAGGGTGCGCCTTTCCGTCCCCGAGGGTGCGCCTTTCTCCTGCCGAGAGTGCGGGTCGCTCAGCTGCCGGCGTCGGGGAGCGGTCCCGCCGCCGACTCGACGACCGCGAATGCGCTGCGTTCGAGAAAGGCCAGGAACTCGGCGGCGGCCTTGTCTCCCTCGGCCCCCGCCACGAGTTCGCCGTCGACGAGTGCCTGCTCGGCGAACGCCACCCACGCCCGCAGCGCCACGTGCAGCAGCGGTGACGACGGCACGCCGAGCTCGTCGAACACGGCGATCACCCGCTGCGTCTGGATCTGCTCGGCCTCTTCGACGACGGCGCGCACCTCGCTGTCACCGCTTGCCACGCCGTGCACGAGCGAGACGAACGTGCTGCGGTGCTCCCGCACGAATCCGACGATCTTCTCGAGCGTGGTGTGCAGCCGCTCCAGCGGCGGAAGGTCGAGCTCGGGCTCCGTGGCGTTGAGCATGCCGTCGCGCGCCGCCCGCACGACCTCACGATGAAAACCCTGCTTGGAGTCGAAGTAGTAGAACAGCAGACCGCGTGACACCCCGGCCTGTGCGGAGAGGTCCTCGACGTTCAGCTGATCGAGAGGGCGGTCGGCGAGTGCGGCGACGCCGAGCGCGATGAGCTGGGCTCGACGCTCGTCGGGCGTCATACGGGTACGGCGCTCGGCGGGCATGGAGACGAGCTTAAGGCGTGGATGACGCTGCCACGGTCGGGCGTTCGGCACGCTGTCGAAGGCTGTCACCCGACCGGGGGTGAAAATAATGAGACCTCGCGCTATATTGACTCCTGGTAAATAGCTACTGACACCGTGTCAATAGTGAGCCGAGGCATCCACGGAGCAGATGTGCCCGGGGATCGGCTCGAACAGCAGCGTTGTGGATCAAGGAGGATCTATGAACATGCGTTCCCTGACGACCCGACGGGCGGGGCGCGTCGCGCTCGCCGCGATTCCGGTCGGAGTCGTTGCGAGCCTGCTGATGGGCGGCGTCGCCAACGGCGCCGTGCCCGTGGCGTTCACGGTGTCGGGCGGCACCTTCCAGGTGGGCGCCTCTCAGCTGGAGGGCACCGGCTTCTCGCAGTACGCGGGGGTGGCCAAGGAGAAGGACGGCAAGACGCACCCGGTGTCGGTGGCCAACATCGCCAGCGCCAAGCTGTACGACCTGTGCCAGTCGGTCGTGGTTCCCGGGATGCCGCTGGGCCTCAAGATCACCGCGGGCGGCGGTGGCACGCCTGCCACGGCAACCGATCTGCAGATCGGCATGACCGACCTCAAGGGCGACGCGACGTTCAACAACATCCGCATCGGTGTCGACGCCTCGACGGTCAGCACCACGGCCAAGGGAACCGCGGGCGACTTCGCCCAGGATGCCGACTCGGTCTCGATCAAGAACCTGCAGCAGACGGCCTGGAGCACGCAGGCATCCGTCTTCAACCTGACCGGACTGCACCTGCAGCTCACCAATGGCGAGACCTGCTTCTAGTCCGGAGAACGCCATGGATGACGATAGCCGCACGCCGCGCTCGTTCGCGCAGTGGTACCGCACACGCCCGTTCATCGGCGGCGTGCTCACCGTGCTCGGCGGCGTGGAGCTGCTCTTCTCCGGGCAGTTCACGGTCGGATCTCTGCGCATGCAGGTCGGCATCGAAGGCTTCCAGGCGACGCTGATCCCGATCGTGCTCGTGCTGGTGGGCGTGCTGGCGACGCTGATGCCGCAGCACCGCATCTTCTACGGCGTGATCGGTCTGGCCGTCGGCCTCTACTCGCTGATCGGCGTGAACCTGGGCGGCTTCTTCGTCGGCATGGTCCTCGCGTGCGTCGGCGGCGTGATGATCGTGTCGTGGATGCCGCGGCACGACGAGACGCGCCAGCAGGAGTCCGACACGATCGCCGGTTCGGATCGGGGCCAGCAACGCCGAGCTGATGTGGAGTCTCTTCTGAGCGAATCGGCCGATCAGAACGAGCGTTCCGACCAGAGCGACCTGCTCGATCAGAGCGAGCGTTCCGACCAGAACACGGCATCCACTGGGATCGCGGGCTCCCAGCGACGTGCGCGCCGGCGTGCGGCGGGCGGAGCGCTCGCCATCGCCCTGACCGTCACGACGGCCGTCGGGCTCACGGCCGGCATGCCGCAGAGCGCGTCGGCCGCCGAGCCGGCTGGCGTGTGCATCCTCGGTTTCATCGGCGACTGCCCGAGTCCGAGCCCCACGCCGTCCACGGCGCCGACGAGCACGGCTCAGCCCTCCGGCGGCGCGACAGATCCCGGCACGAGCACGTCGGGCGGGTCGTCGTCATCGACGTCCGGCGCCACGGCCTCGAGCTCACCCGCGGGGCCGACGCTGGTCGCCCCGGCGTCGTCAGCACCCGTGTTCACCGGCAAGCCGGCGCTTCTCCAGGGCTCGTCGCTGTCGTTCTCCGGCCTGCGCTACCTCGGCCTTGCCACGGTGCGGCTCTCGGACGGCAGCACGGCAACGGTGCTCAAGCTCTCGATGGACAGCGTGACGATTCCCGGCTTCCGGCTCGACACCAGAGACGCCAGCGGCAGCGGCACAGACACCGTGGCCACTCAGATGGCGTTCAGCGGCGGAGTCGACACGTACTGCGCCTCGCTCAAAGGCATCATGCAGAACGGGGATGCCGTCGAGTACGACATCAAGCACCCGCCGTCGACGAACGGCTCGGTTCCCGTCACCCGCATCATCTCGCTCGAGGTGTTCGGCATCACGGGCGGCAGCTCGGTGCTCACGGGGTTCCACGAGATGATCAGCTGACCATCGCAGCGGCGCGGACGCCCCGGCGCGTGAGCCGTCGTCCACCGAGTCGGCGGCACTACAAGCGAAACGTCGACACGGGTATGTCGGCGACGAGGCGGTGGGCGAGCGTGAGCGCGTCATCCTCGCTCAGCTGGTGTGTCGTCACCAGTGATGCCAGGTATCCGGCATCCAAACGCCGTGACATGTCGTGTCGCGCGGGGATCGAGCAGTAGGCGCGGGTGTCGTCGATGAATCCGCTCGTCTTGGCGAACCCCGCCGAGTCGGTCACCGCGGCCCGGTATCTGGCGATGCCGGCGGGGGAGTCGAGGAACCACCACGGCGCCCCGGCGAAGACGCTCGGGTAGAACCCGGCGAGGGGGGCGATCTCGCGCGAGAACAGGGTCTCGTCGACGGTGAAGAGCACGATGCGGAATGTCGGGTTCACCCCGAAGTCGCGCAGGATCGGCGTGAGCGGGACCGTGTATCCGCCGGCGGCCGGAAGATCGTGACCCGTGTCCGGGCCGAACGCGTCGAACGTGGGCCGATGGTGGTTGCGGATGACGCCGGCGTGCAGCTGCATGACGAGGCCGTCTTCCGCACTCATCTCCGCGAGCCGGTACAGCATGGTGCGTCGGTAGGCGTCGGCATCCGCCTGCGTGATCGTGCCCGCGAGAGCCTCCCTGTGAATGCGTTCGGCATCTGCGTCAGCCAGCGGCTCGCTGCCCGCATCGATCGTCCCAGTGTCGGTGGCGGTGCCCCCTGCCGCCTTGAAATATGCGCGACGCGAGCGGAGCGCATCCAGCAGACCGGCGTGGTTGCCGCAGTCGATGTTCGCCGCGGCCGACAGCGCGTCGAGTCTGCCCCGCCACGTCGGTTCGAGTGGATGCATGTACCGGTCGGCTCGGAAGGTCGGTACGACCCTGCCGGTGAATGTCGGGTCGTCGCGGAGTGCGAGGTGGGCGGAGAGGTCGTCCGCGGGATCGTCCGTGGTGGCGAGAACGGCGATGTTGAACCGATCGAAGAGTGCGCGCGGGCGAAACTCCGGCCGGGAGAGCGTGTCCACCAGCTGGTCGTACAGGGCATCGGCGGTCACAGCGGACGGCGCCTCGGTCAGGCCGAACACGCCGGCGAACTCGCTCTCGAACCAGTACCGCACCGGGGTGCCCAGAAAGACGTCCCAGTGCTCGCAGAGTGCTCGCCAGATCTCACGGCCGGATCCTGGTGCGCCTGCGCCTTCCGAGTTCTCCACATGCCGGAGCCCGAGTCGTTCGAGGGGGACTCCGACCGCGTGCAGCAGGCGCACAACGTAGTGGTCGGGCGTGATGAGCAGCGCGGCGGGGTCGTCGAACGGTTCGTCTTCGAGCAGCATGCCGGCGTCGACGTGACCGTGCGGAGAATAGATCGGTGCGTCCGCGACGGCTGCGTACAGGCCACGGGCCACTTCACGCGTGCCGGGGTCGGCGGGGAGCAGTCGATCGGGGTGCGGGCTGAGGGCCGTCATCTTGTCACGCCTTCGTGGTCGGGGCGGGGCCGGTGGAGCCCCGCACGGTGAGATATGTGGGCAGAGTCGCAGTGTTGCGTGCACCGGGCGCTGCCTGCGGGTCGAGGCGCGCCAGGAGCATGGAGACGGCGAGCCGTCCTGTCTGCTCGATCGGTGCCGCGAGCGTCGTCAGCGGGGGATTGCAGAAGTCGGCGCCGAAGATGTCGTCACAGCCCACGACGCTCAAGTCCTCTGGCACACGCACTCCTCGGGATGCCAGGCGCTGCAGCATCCCGATCGCCAAGAGATCGTTGAACGCGATCACGGCGGTCACTCCTGCGTTGATGGCAGCGTCGGCGGCAGCGGCGCCGGCCAGCTGGCGTGGCGAGTAGGGCCCGAGCCGTGTCGGCGTGATGGCATGCGCGCTGGTGGCCTTTGCGAATGCCCGCCAGCGACTCTCGTTCGACCACGAGGTCTCTGGACCGGAAACGTAGGCGATCGATCGATGGCCCAACGAGACCAGGTGTTCGACAGCCTGGACCACGCCGCTGGGGGTATCGATGAAGACGCTGGCGACGCCGGTGGTCTGGCGGTTGATCGCGACGAGGGGAATCTCTGCCGCGAGCGCTGCGAGCGCGCGGTCGGCCAGGCGGGATGCCGAGAGGATCACACCGTCGTACGACGAGCGAAGTCGATGGAGCAAGTCGTCCTCATTCTGGTCCGACTCCTCGGTGTCAACCAGGATCTGCGAGTAGCCGGCCGCCTTCAACTGCTGCTGGGTGCCGCGGATGATGCCGAAATAGAACGGGTTCGTGACGTCGGAGACGACCACTGCGACTGCCCGGCTGCGGCTGACATCTGTTGCCGTAGACGGCTTCGCATAGCCGAGGGTCGCCGCAATCTTCTCGATGCGAGCTCGCGTCTCGTCGTTCACTCGGTCGGGCAGGGACAATGCCCGTGAGACGGTCGATGGCGCCACCCCCGCCTCACGGGCGACGTCGCGCAGAGAGACGCGTCTGGCTGGCTGGCTGTTGTCGGTCATGGTCTCGTTTCACGCTTGCTTGGCACCGCCGTGGTGTCAGGACGATAGCCCGATCGTGGCCATGTCGACAACATGTTGCCATGTGTTGCGGTGCGCTGATGGCCGAATTCTTCTCATGTCTGGTCATGACTCTGTTGCCATGGAATCCAGTTTTGGCAACAAATGGCAAATCATTGTTCACGTTGCCGTTCGTGGTTAGTGTGCCGCTACCACCACGCACTCAATGGAGAGGACCTGATCCATGCACAGAAAACGTGCGCTCGGCTTGACGGCAGGGCTGGTCGTCGCCGGCCTTGCCCTGGCCGGATGCAGCTCCGGCGGCGGCACCTCATCGGGGTCGGGCGGCGCATCGCTCGACGGCAAAGGCAAGACCATCACGGTGTTCACACTGGCGAACACGCAATACCCCGCTCAGCAGAAGGCATTCGACGACTCAGTGGCTGCCGCGTTCAAGAAGCAGACGGGTGCGACAGTCGAGTGGGACATGGGCGCGTCGGCCAACGACGAACAGACCAAGATCCAGACTTCGGCCGTTGCCGGGCAGGGCCCCGACATCTATGACATCGGCACCACGTTCACCCCCACGGCGTACTCCACCGGCGACTTCGTGAAACTGACTGCTGCTGACTGGAAGGCGCTCGGCGGCAAGGACAAGTTCGTGCCAGCATCGCTGGGCATTTCGGGACCGGACTCGAAGGATCAGGTCGGCATTCCGTACCAGTCGCGTCCGTTCGTCATGGTGTACAACACCAAGCTGTTCAAAGCGGCCGGTCTCACCGCTCCCGCCACCACATGGGACGGCCTGATCGATCAGGCGAAGAAGCTCACCGCAAACGGTGTCTACGGCATGGCACTGGACTACAAAGACAGCTTCGATCCGTGGAAATACATCTGGATGTACGACATGCAGATGGGCAATCCGCTCATCGACGGCAACAAGGCGACGCTCGACGATGCTAAGACGCAGAAGGCCTACGAGGCGTACTTCGGCCTCCTGACCGACGACCACGTCGCCGATCCTGCATCCGTGGGCTGGACATCGGTGCAGTCGCTGGCGGCCTTCGCTCAAGGCAAAGCCGCCATGATGTCGTGGACATCGGCGACGGCGATGAACACGCTCAATGCCTCACCCGTCAAAGACGACTACAAGTTCGCGGTCATGCCGACGGTGCCGCCCGGGTATTCGTCTCCGCCGAAGGGCGGCAACGCCGCGGCGAGCATCATCTCGGGCGACAACCTGGTGATCGCCAAGTACTCCAAGAACCAGGCATTGGACCTCGCGCTGGTCAAGTACCTCACGAGTGACTCGGTGCAGGCGAAGCAGTACAGCCAGTTCGGCAATCTGCCGGTGACGGTCTCAGAGTCGAAGAAGCTCGAGACCAATCAGCCGGCGCTCGAGCCGATCCTCACGGCCGGAGCGAAGTCGGTGACCACCCCGTTCTCCGGGGGCTGGGGAGCGACGGAGGTCGGCATGCTGAATGTGGTCACGCAGGCCATTCCGTCGCTCAACAAGGGCTCGGTCAGCACGAGTGAGCTCAAGGGCCTGTTGAAGACCCTGCAGAACACGGCAAATCAGGCACTGCAATCCCAGTGATGTCGCAGGCCACCATCACGAGTCGGTCGTCCGTGCAGCGGACGACCGACTCGCCGCCGCCGAGAAAGCGGCGTCGCACCGTCGCCAAGCGCGGCCGGCCGTTGTGGATGCTGATCCCCGGGGCCGTGCTGCTCACCGTCATCGTGTTGATCCCGCTCGTCATGGCGATCTGGATGTCGTTGCTGGATCTCAGTCAGTACACGATCCGGCAGTGGCTCGGTGCGCCGTTCGTGGCGCTGGAGAACTACGTCGTCGTCGTGACGCAGACCCAGTTCTTCCAGTCGTTGGCGGTGAGCATCGGATTCGCCGTCATCGCGACCGTGCTGAGCATTCCGATCGGCGTCGCCGCGGCGATCGTCACGCACAACGCGTTCCGTGGACGCGCGGTCGTGCGGTCCCTTTTCCTCGTGCCGTACGTCATCCCATCGTTCGTGGTCGCGACCATCTGGCGCACGATCATGCAGCCCGGCGGCGTGTGGACGGGGCTGCTCTCGTTCTTCGGCATCCACTCGAATCTGTGGCTCAACGGGCCGAACGCGTTCTGGACGCTCGTGATCGTGGAGATCTGGGCGTCGTGGCCGTTCATCTATCTGCTGACGCTGGCGGGGTTGCAGACCATCGAGCACCAGGTCTTCGAGGCGGCCGCGCTCGACGGCGTGACGTGGGGCAGGCAGCTGCGGTCGATCGTGTTCCCCAACATCGGCGGTCCGCTGGCGCTCGCCTGTGTCGTTTCGGTGCTCAGCCACATCAACAACTTCACGCTGCCGTACGTGCTGTTCGGCATACCGGCGCCGAACAACGTGCAGACGCTGCCGTTCCTCACCTACATCCAGAGCTTCACGATCTTCCGCTTCGGTCTCGGTGCGGCGACCGCGGTGCTGTCGCTCGTGCTGCTCGCCATTCCGCTCATTGTGTATCTGCGCATGATGCGGCTCGACGTGGGAAAGGAGGCATGAGATGAGCACGACGACCATTCGCACAGGCAAACGGGGCCGTGCGACGGCGAACATCGCTGTTCTCGTACCGGTGTGGGTGCGCGCGATCGTGATCGCGGTGATCCTGATCGTGATCGCGCTGCCGCTCATGTTCGTGGTCTTCGGGTCGGTGAACTCCGATCTCGGGGTGGCCAGCGGCGAATACTTCCCGTCGTCGTTCACGCTCGCCAACTATGTGAAGATCTGGTCCACGGTCGGCCTCGCGAACGGCATGTTCAACAGCATCGTGGTCGCCGGCTCCACGGCGGTCGTGGCGACCGTGATCGCCGTCGCGACCGCCTACGTGCTGGTCAGATTCACGTTTCTGGGGCGCGTCACCATCCTGCGCTCGCTGTTGATCCTGCAATCGATCCCCGGAACCCTCTTGCTGCTGCCGCTCTTCGTCGTCTTCTCGTCCTTCAGCACCTACATCGGTGTGCAGGTCATCGGGACCCGCTGGGGGCTCTTCATCACGTACCTCACGTTCGCGTTGCCGTTCGCGACCTGGGTCATGGTGACGTACCTCCGCGGGTTGCCGCCGGAGCTCGAGGAGGCCGCACGCATGGACGGCGCTTCCAACCTGCGCATCATCGCCCAGGTCATCCTGCCGCTGAGCTGGCCCGGGATCGTCGTGGCCGGCATCTTCTCGTTCTTGCAGGGCTGGAACGACGTGCTCTTCGCCTCCGTCATGACCAACACCGACACGCAGACGGTCTCGATCGCGCTCAATCTGTTCAGCGCCTCGCAGTCGGGCGGCTCGCTGCCGCTCTACGGACAGTTGATGGCGGCCTCGCTGATCTGCGCGGCTCCGGTGGTCGTCCTCTATCTCTGTCTGCAGCGCTGGCTCGTCGGCGGACTCACGGCGGGAAGCGTCAAGTGAACCGCAGTGCGGGCGAACGAGAACACCAACCGATCGAAACGAAAGGAAACCGGACGACGTGACGAACCGGCAAAGCTCCGCAGAACCAGGACTCCAGTGGGAGCTCTCCGGCTTCGGCGACGAGATCGACGCCGACCCGATCATCCAGGTCGCGGTCTTGCAGTCGTTGGGAGCCAGCGCCATCGAGGTGCGCAGCGCATGGGGCACGAACATCGTCGAGATGAGTGACGAACAGGTCGGCGCTTTGCGCGACCTGTTCCGCGAGCGCGGTCAAACCGTGTCCGCGATCGCCTCACCGATCGGCAAAGTGGATGTCGCGCTGCCCGTCGATCACGAGGTCGCGCGGCTGCGGCGCGCGATCGACGCGGCGCATGTGCTCGAAACGCGGTACATCAGGGTCTTCTCGTTCTATCGGGCACCGGAGCGCTCGGCGGAGGAGGTTCGCGACGAGGTGCTCGTGCGGATGCGTGCGCTCGCCGAGGTCGCAGAGAGCGAACACGTCGTGCTGCTGCACGAGAACGAGAAGGAGATCTATGGCGACGTGCCGTCGCGTGTGCTCGACATCGTCGAATCCGTCGGCTCCGATGCGCTCCGACTCGCCTGGGACAACGCGAACTATGTGCAATGCGGCGTGCGCCCGTTCAGCGACGGCTGGGCCCCCCTCGCCCCGTACGTCGACTACCTCCAGGTGAAGGATGCCGTGCGCGCCACCTCGGAGGTGGTGCCGGCCGGCGAGGGCGACGGGGAACTGCTCGACACCGTCACGGCGTTGCGCGACGCCGGATACTCCGGCTACGCCTCACTGGAACCTCACCTCACCGACTTCACCTCGCTCGGCGGATTCAGCGGACCGGCGGCGTTCGGCCGCGCCGCCCGCGCCTTCCGAGCCCTTACCGAACAGATCGGAGTCACGCTGCGATGAGCTCAGCGTCAGAGAAGCCCGCACCCCTTCGTCTCGCCGTCGTCGGCGCCGGCACCATCGGGCGCCACCACGGGCACGTCGCATCGGCGCACCCGGACCTCGAGCTCGTCGCCTTCGTCGACGCAGTGCCTGCGGCATTGCTGGCCGCCGCAGACGATGTCGAGGCATCGGGGGCATCCCGCCCGCTCACATTCGGCAGCATTTCAGAGGCCGCCTCGACGACCGCGATCGACCTCTTCGCCATCTGCACTCCGTCGGGGCTCCACGTGCAACTGGCCGAAGAGGCGCTCTCCGTCGGTGCGCACGTCGTCATCGAGAAACCACTCGACACGGTCATGCCACGCGCCCGACGGATCGCCGAACTCGCGACGGTGGCGACCGCCCGCGGATTGATGGTGAGCGTGATCAGCCAGCACCGCTTCGATCCCGCGTCGGTCGCGGTGGCGGACGCGGCGCACGGCGGCGCTTTCGGCGCGCTCACCTCGGGCGTCTGCAGCGTCGCCTGGTATCGCTCGCAGGGCTACTACGACTCCGGCCAGTGGCGCGGCACGTGGGAGCTCGACGGCGGGGGCGCCGTCGCGAACCAGGGCATCCACACGGTCGATCTGCTCGTCTGGATGCTCGGCCGACCGGTGACGATCTCCGCTGAGACCGCTCTTCTCGCGCACGAGGGCATCGAAGTCGAAGATGTGGCGGCGGCGACGATACGGTTCGAGAACGGCGCACTCGGCGTCATCCACTGCACCACCGCCGCGTACCCGGGCCTGTCCGCGCGGTTGCAGGTGCACGGCAGCCGCGGCTCGGCGATCATCGACGACGACAAGCTCGCCTACTTCCACGCCGCCGATCAGGATGCCTTCGCCGCTGCCAGCACGGCCAGCGGCACCGACGCAGCACCCGATGCCCAGGATCAGAAGGAGAGCATCGTGGCCCCGCAGTTCCTCGCGGGCGGACACGAAGACGACGGCTTTCTGGCCGGTCATTTCAGGCAGTACACCGACGTGGTGGAGGCGATCCGCACCGGCCGGGCGCCTGGAGTCACCGTCGACGCAGCGCTGCTCTCGCTCGCCGTGGTGCGCGGTCTCTACGTCTCGGCGACGCTCGGCGAAGCCGTGCTGATCGACGACGTGCTCGCAGGCAGGTACGACGAGGTGGAACCGGTCGTCGGTGGTGGGCAGAGCCTCGAGGGGGTCGTTCGATGAGGTTCTCCGTCTTCACCGCGTCCACTCCGCAATGGACGCCGGCCGAGGCCGCCGCGGCGCTCGCCGCCCAGGGCTGGGACGGCATCGAGTGGCGCGTCACCGACCAGCAGCCCGCCGCCGAGCCCGGCTTCTGGGCCGGCAACCGCGCGACCTGGCCGCTCACGGGTCTCGAGCGGCACCTCGACGAGATCGCACGTGTCACACGCGACGCGGGGCTGGCGTACTCGGGCATCGGCGGCTACGCGCGCGCCTTCGACCACGAGAACGTGGAGCGGATGCTCGCGGCCACCTCGGTGCTCGGCGCACACCGCGTGCGGGTGACCATGCCGGAGCTCGGCACCGGGCCCTACCGCGAGCTCTTCACGGCGACTCGGGCCGACCTGGAGTGGGTCGCGTCGCGCGCCGCGCACCACGGCGTGCAGGCACTGATCGAGATGCACCACCGCACGATCACGTCGTCGGCATCGGCCGCATACCGCATGCTCGAAGGGCTGGACCCTGAGCACATCGGCGTCATCCACGACAGTGGCAACGTCGTGTTCGAGGGGCACGAGGACTACCTCGCGGGATTCGAGCTGCTGGGGGAGTACCTTGCACATGTGCACGTGAAGAACGTGGCATGGCATCCCACCGGCGAGCGTCGGGCCGATGGCTCGGCCGTGTGGCGCGCCGACTGGGCGACGCTGCGCGACGGCCAGGTCGACGTCGACGACTACTTCGCAGCGCTCGCGACGGTCGGCTACGACCGCTGGGTCACACTCGAGGACTTCTCCACCGAGCTGCCGCTCGCGCAACGCACGGCGGACAACCTCGCATTCGTGAAGGCGGCGCACGAGCGCGCCGTCGCGGCGAACGGGCGCTGAGCCGCGTGGGGAACGCCGGCATGCCGTCGATCGCTCAGGCTCGCGGTCACCGGTATCCGGTGCGTATGGCACACCTCGGGCTCGGCAACTTCCACCGCGCGCACCAGGCCTGGTACACGCAGCACGCGAATGCGCTCGGGATGGATGCCGACGGCTGGGGCATCGCCGCCTTCACAGGCCGGTCACCCCGCGCAGCAGAGGCGCTGAGCGCACAGGACTGCGTCTACACGCTCGTCACGCGAGCAGCCGACGGCGACAGCGCCGAGATCGCGGATGCCATCTCGCGCGCACACGACGGCGCCGGGGCGGAGTGGGAGCACACCATCGCTGACCCGAGCGTCGCCGTGCTCACTGTCACCATCACAGAACGCGGTTACGAACCGGCTCAGCAGCAGACGGAGAGCGCGGGGGCGCGGATCGTGCGCGGCCTGCGGGCGCGGGCGCGGGCATCCGCCGGTGACATCGCGCTCGTGAGCTGCGACAACCTGCGCGGCAACGGCGAAGCACTGCGCCTCGCGGTGCTGCGCGAGGTTGACGACGGTCGGCTCGCGCGCTGGATCGGCGAGCACGTCGCATTCGTCTCCACCATGGTCGACCGCATCACGCCGGCGACCACCGACGCGGACCGTGCCGCAACGCGCGAGCTCATCGGCCACGACGACGCCGTGCCGGTGGTCACCGAGCCGTTCAGCGAGTGGGTCGTCTGCGGCGAGTTCCCGGCAGGCAGACCGGCGTGGCACAGCGTCGGCGTGCGCTTCGTCGACGACGTCGAGCCGTACGAGCAGCGCAAGCTCTGGTTGCTCAACGCCGGGCACACTCTGCTCGCAGCGACGGGGATGCCGCGCGGACACGAGACCGTCGCCGAGGCGTTCGCCGACCCGGAATGCCGTGGCCTGCTGGAGGAGCTCTGGGCCGAGGCCCGCGTGCTGCTTCCGTTCGACGCCACGGAGACGGATGCCGCACTCGCCGCCCTGCGCACCCGTTTCGCGAACCCGCGCATCGCGCACCGCCTCCTCCAGATCGACGACGGCGGCCTGCAGAAACTCCGGCAGCGGCAGGTCGCGATCATCACGCGTCGACTGGACGCCGGCAGCGAGCCGGGCCGGGCATCCCTCGCCACCGTGGAGGCGTGGGGCCGTGCGCACGGCCTCGATCTCGCTGAGGCGCTGGATGTGCTGCAGCCAGGACTCGCCAGACGCGTATACCTTCGCTGACCGCCGCCCACCAGACCGACCGCGCGGCACACCGACCGCCGCGCACCACCAGCAGACCACCATCAGGAGATACCGCACCATGAACATCCAGTCAGCGGAGGTGCTCGTCTCGAGCCCAGGCCGCAACTTCGTCACCCTGCGCATCACGACCGACGACGGGTTCACCGGACTCGGCGACGCCACGCTCAACGGCCGCGAACTCGCCGCCGCCGCCTACCTGACCGAACACGTGGTGCCGCTGCTCATCGGCCGCGACGCGAGCCGCATCGAGGACACCTGGCAGTACCTGTACCGCGGCGCGTACTGGCGTCGCGGACCGGTGACCATGGCCGCGATCGCCGCCGTGGACACAGCGCTCTGGGACATCAAGGCGAAGGCGGCCGGCATGCCGCTGTACCAGCTGCTCGGCGGACGCAGCCGCGACGGCCTGCTCGTCTACGGGCACGCATCCGGAGTCGACGTGCCGGAGCTGTTCGACTCCATTCGCGAGCATATGGATGAGGGCTACCGCGCCATCCGCATCCAGACCGGCATCCCGGGCCTGCCATCGGTGTACGGCGTGGCGCACTCCAGCAACGCCGCCGCCGGCACCGCGGCCGGCTCTGACGCCCGTTACGACTACGAGCCGGCCCGCCGCAGCGCCCTGCCCGTCGAGGAGACGTGGGACACGCGCGCGTACCTGCGGCACATCCCCACCGTGTTCGAGGCCGTGCGCAACGAGTTCGGCCCAGAGCTGCCGCTGCTGCACGACGCCCACCATCGTCTCACGCCCATCCAGGCCGCGAAATTGGGCAAGTCCCTGGAACCGTACGACCTGTTCTGGCTCGAAGACGTCACCCCGGCCGAGAACCAGGCCGTGTTGCGCCGGGTACGCGAGCACACCACGACGCCGCTCGCGATCGGCGAGGTGTTCAACACCATCTGGGACTACCGGGAGCTCTTCGAGGAGCAGCTCATCGACTACGTGCGCAGCCCTGTCACCCACGCGGGCGGCATCACCGGACTGCGGCGCATCTTCGACTTCGCGGCCGTCTACCAGATCAAGTCCGGTGCGCACGGGCCGACGGACGTCTCGCCCGTCGGACTGGCTGCGGCCATCCACCTCGGGCTCTCCATCCCCAACTTCGGCATCCAGGAGTACATGCAGCACGCCCCCGTCACGCACGAGGTGTTCCGCACCACGTACACGTTCGAGAACGGCATGCTGAACCCCTCGGATGCCCCAGGGCTCGGCGTCGACTACGACGACGAGGTCGCCGCCGCGCACCCGTACTCCGGCGCCTACCTGCCGGTGAACCGACTGCTCGACGGCAGCATGCACGACTGGTGACGTGCGTGCTGCGCACCGCTGACGAGCCCCTCGAAACGGGCCTTCGTGTGCGGTAAGGTCGACGAAGTCGCACCCGCAAGGTGCCCAGAGTGAAGGAGGTGTTGAACGTGGCCGATTTCTTCCGCGCCCCCGTCCTTTCCTTCACTCGACTCGGGGCCGCTCGCCGCTAGCATCCTCGCCGACGGCTTCGCGGCCTCCGCACCTTCTGGAGACCGCAGTGTCCTTCTTCGGCGACGACTTCGTCGTTCCCACCTTCGCCGTCTACGACATCGACGACGATCAACGCAGGTCGACCTGGCCTG
Organism: Humibacter ginsenosidimutans; assembly: GCF_007859675.1. Taxonomy (GTDB): domain Bacteria; phylum Actinomycetota; class Actinomycetes; order Actinomycetales; family Microbacteriaceae; genus Humibacter; species Humibacter ginsenosidimutans. The sequence goes on along the minus strand of NZ_CP042305.1, from coordinate 1,365,818 downwards.
CGACCATGCCAAGCGAGCGCGGGCCGAAGCCTCGTCCCGACTGGATCGTCACGTCGGCCGACGCCGTCGACACCGAGCTCGGCATCGTCAAGTCCGGAAAAGAGGCCGACGTCTGGCTTCTGGAACGCGCTGTTCCGCGCGAGGTGCCCTCCGTCGATGGCGCGCGTTCCGCGGTGCTCGCCGCGAAGCGATACCGCGGAGCCGAGCAGAGCGACTTCCATCGCTCGAGCGCCTACACCGAGGGCCGCAGCGTGCGCAGAACCCGCGACATGCGGGCCATGGCGCGCAAGTCCGCGTACGGACGCGCGGTGGCCGCGGGCCAGTGGGCCGCGGCGGAGTTCGGCGCGCTGTGCGAGGCGTGGCGCTCGTGCATCCCGGTTCCCTACCCCGTGCAGCTGCAAGGCACGGAGATCCTCATGGAGTTCATCGGCGACGCCGCCACGGCGACGGCCGCTCCCCGGCTGGCGTCCGTTCAACTGACCGGCGAAGAGCTCTACGACTGTTTCACGCAGGTCGTCGAGATCATGCGCCGTTTCGCGCGGGCGCAGACCGCGCACGGCGACCTCTCGCCGTACAACCTGCTCGTGCACCACGGCAGAGTCGTCGTGATCGACCTGCCCCAGATCGTCGATCTGATCGGCAACCCGAACGGGTTCGACCTTCTCGAGCGCGACGTGCGCAACGTGTGCTCCTGGTTCGCGAGGCGCGGGCTCGACGGCGAGCCCGACGAGTTGTTCGCCGAACTCTGCGCCGAGGCGCTGGGGTGAGAATCGGCACCGCGATGCCCCGGCCTCAACCGCCGGCTCGGCGTCTGCCGGAGGGCTGGTAGACTGATGCACCGAACTTCGGCGAGGGATGCCTGCACGTTCTCGTGAACGCAGAACAGGCATCCGTGATCGACGCGGTGGACCAGGCTCACGTCTGTCCTCACGCTGACACGCAGCACGAGTTGACAACGAATCCCCAAGACGACGTGGGCCGACAGCCCACCGAAAGCGAGACATCATCATGGCTGACGACAGCAACAAGGTTGTCGCGGAAGCGCGCGATTCCTTCGGCAAGGGCGCTGCACGCAAGATCCGCGCGGCGGGCAAGATCCCGGCCGTCCTCTACGGTCACGGCACCGACCCGCAGCACCTCACGCTGCCGGCCCACCAGCTCGGTCTGATCCTGCGCAAGGCCAACGCGGTGCTCGACCTCGACATCGCCGGCACATCCCAGCTCGCCCTGGTCAAGGACGTGCAGAAGGACCCGGTGCACCAGATCATCGAGCACATCGACCTCATCATCGTGCGCCGTGGCGAGAAGGTTCAGGTCGAGGTTCCCGTGCACATCGAGGGCGAGTCGTTCTCCGGCACCATCGTCGTGCAGGACCTCTCGACGGTCACCGTCGAGGCAGAGGCCACGCACATCCCGGAGCGCGTCGTCGTCGACGTCGAGGGCCTGGAGGAGGGCGTGCACATCACGGCCGCCGACATCACCCTGCCGAACGGCGTCTCGCTGGTGAGCGACCCCGAGGCGCTCGTCGTCGCGATCACCGTGCCTGCCGCCCCGGTCGACGTGGAGACCGAAGAGGCCGAGGAGGCCGCAGAGGCCGAGGCAGCCGAGTCCGAGGCTGCAGCAGAGTCGGCCGAGTAGTCCACTCCCGACGGTCGACGGAGCGCGTGCATGGCTGAGCAGCCCTGGCTCATCGTGGGCCTCGGCAACCCAGGCACGCAGTACGAGCGCACCCGTCACAACATCGGACAGATGGTGGTCGACGAGCTCGCACGCCGGGCGTCGGCCGGCTTCAAGTCGCACAAGACCAACGCGAGGGTCGCCGAGGGACGCATCGTCCCCGGCGGCCCTCGCCTGATCTTGGCGAAGCCGAACACGTACATGAACACGTCGGGCGGACCCGTGGCCCAGCTCGTGCGCTTCTATTCGCTCGACCCGGCGCGGCTGATCGTGGTGCACGACGAGCTGGACATCCCGTTCGACACCATCAAGCTCAAGTCGGGCGGCGGTCACGGCGGCCACAACGGCGTGCGCGACATCGCGAGCGCCATCGGCACGCCCGATTTCATCAGGGTGCGCGTCGGCGTCGGTCGCCCGCCAGGGCGCACGGATGCCGCGGACCACGTGCTCAGCCCCTTCACCTCGGCCGAACGACAGGTGCTCCCGAACCTCGTCTCCGACGGTGCGGATGCCGTCGAGCTCGTCACGACTCAGGGTCTCGTCGCCGCGCAGCAGCGCTACCACGCGCCGAGCTGACGCGCTCGTGGACCCCGGAGCGCGCGTCGCTTTCGTGGGCCTCGGAGCGCACGTCTCGAATCCCGTGCGCGCAGCACAGAGTCAGCCCGCAGACAGGCGGCCCCGGGCGTTCGCACATCCGCGAGCCGTACCGTCGGCACATGCAGTTGTTCACCCGGGAGTGGGGCACCGGTGACCGGGTCGCGGTTCTCGTGCACGGCCTCTTCAGCAGTTCGCGCACCTGGCACCGGCTGGGTCCCGATCTGGCCGACAAAGGCTATCGGGTCGTGGCCGTCGATCTCGCCGGCCACGGACTGAGCCCTCGCTCGAGCTGGTACTCGTTGTCGGGCCTCGTGCGCGGCATCGCCGACAGCGTGCCCGTCAAGCCGGAGTTGGCGATCGGGCACTCATTGGGCGGCCTGGTGCTCTCCCGTCTGGTCGGAAGGCTGCAGCCGGAGCGCGCGGTCTACATCGATCCCGCATTCATGGGAACACGACTTCCGTGGTGGCAGCGGGCGGGGGCGCCGATGCTGTTCCACGGCATCCTCAACCGCCGGGAGCGAAGCGTCGCGCGCAGCAACCCGCGCTGGGGACGCGACGATGTGGAGATCGAGGTCGGCGACTACGCGGCGTTCGATCGCACCTTCTTCAGGCGCTTCGGTGACGGCCGCACGATGCCGCTGAGCGCGCCGGACAGCATGGCGGTGCCGTCGATGATGATGCTGGCCGATCGCTCCAAGCTGGTGGGAAAGACGATGGCCGAGAGGATGCGCTCCCTCGGCTTCGCTGTGCGCGTCGTCCCCGGCGCCGGGCACACGGTGCACCGCGACGACTTCGACGGGTTCCGTCGCGCGCTCGCCGGGTGGGCGTGACGCCGGCGGCGGAAGCCGCTCAGTGCCGTGTGACGTAGTCCGCGATCAGCACGCCCGTGCTCGTCGGCAGCGCTCGCCGGAGCTCGAGGTCGACGCGTTCGGAGTTCGTGAACATCCTGGTGCCGGCGCCGAGCACGATCGGGTAGATCAGCAGGCTGTAGGTGTCGATCAATCGCTCGGCGTGCAGGGCGCGGACGAGTTCGCCGCTGCCCATGATCATGAGGTGCGGAACCTCGTCGCGATCCCGCAGCAGCCGCACCGTCTCGACAGCCTCTCCCGGCAAGAGCACCGAGTTCGCGAACTCCAACGTCGTGTCGGCCGAGCGGGAGACCACGTATTTGGTCGCGTTCAACAGCACGTCGGCGAAGGGGTTCGGCCCGGCGTCGCGCGTCCAATGGGCCAGCACGTCCTGGTAGGTGCGCCGACCGAAGAGCAGCGCGCCCTCGCGCGACATGCCCTCACCGGCGAACCGCGCGGAGACCTCGTCGTCGAAGCCGTTCGCCCAACCGCCCGCGCTGAAGCCGTTGCGCGTGTCCTCATCCGGCCTGCCAGGGCCCTGCATCACGCCATCGAGGGTGACACTCTGGAAGACACCGATCGTCGTCATGGCGGATTCCCTCCGGTTCATCGCCCCCGAGTGCGCGGAGGGCACGTCCCCTCAGGATGCCCGTGACGAGCGCCCAGCACCAGACGTGGTCAGCCGCTGATCAGCCTGTTTCGATAGCCTCGAACGTGGATCGATCAGCCGAACGATCACCGGACGAGACGCGCCGTACCCGGATCTGACGACGACGCTCTCGGAGAGCATCGTGGACATCCTCGTTCAGGTCGTCGGTTCGCTTCTCGTGCTGGCGGGCTTCGCGCTGGCGCAGTGGGGCATCCTCGACCCCAAGTCGGTCTGGTACCTCATGCTCAACGTGGTCGGGTCGGGCATTCTCGCCGTGGACGCCGTCATCGGCGCCCAATGGGGGTTCCTGCTGCTCGAAGGCGTGTGGGCCATCGTCTCGGCGATCGGTCTCGTCGCCGTGCTGCGAGCACGGCGCGGTCGGACGAGCGCCTCGTAGTGTTCGCCACCACGTGGCATCCGCCGAGCGTCGCGGCCTGCGGCGGCCGGGTTACCGCCCGTGCGCGGCGAGGATCTGGTCGAGGTCGATGCTGCCGAGCAGCTGCGGCCAGTCGAGGCCGCGCGCGACATCCTCGGCCTGCTTCTCGGCGAAGACCTTGCCGTTGCGCTGCACGGTGACGCCCTCTGGAACGATCGCGTTCAGCTCGGCGAGCACCGCGTTGTTCACCGCCTCGGTGTCGAAATCGGCGCCGTAACGCGCGTAGACGTCGGCGGGCACGGTGTAGTCGATGATCGTGATCTCGGTCGCCATGCCGTGAGCCTAATCTTGCGGGCGCGGCGAAGGGGCGGCATCCATGCGGATCCCGCCCCTTCGGTGTTGCGAAGCTGCTTACGCCTGCAGCGCGGCCTGGAACTCCAGCGTGATGGTCACGTCGTCGCCGAGCAGCATGCCGCCGGTCTCGAGCGCCGCGTTCCAGGTGAGGCCGAACTCTTCGCGCTTGACGACGGCCTTGGCGCTCGCGCCGGCCTTGTAGTTGCCGTACGCGTCGGCGCCGAAGCCGCCGAAGTCGAACTCGAAGGTGACCGGCTTGGTGATGCCCTTGATGGTCAGGTCGCCGTCGACGAGGAACTCGCCCTTCTCGACGCGCACGCCCGTGGAGACGAAGTCGATCGTCGGGTGGGTCTCTGCCTCGAAGAAGTCGCCGGTGCGCAGGTGGCCGTCGCGGTTCGGGTCGCCGGTCGAGATGGATGCCACCTCGGCGTGCGCCTCCACGCTCGCCTCGAGCGGGTTGGCCGGGGTGACGAACGTCGCCTGGAACGTCTCGAACTTGCCCTTCACCTTGCTGATCATCAGGTGACGGATGCTGAAGCCGACCTCGCTGTGCGCGGGGTCGATCACCCAGGTGCCCTCGCGGTATCCGGGGATCTCGAGCGTGGTCGTGGCGGTGTCGGTCATGGTTCTCCTAAGACATGCGGATGGAGGAAAAGGATGTGCGGACTCCGCCGCACACGTATGCAAACGCATGCGGTCGGGGAGTATTCCGAATCCGCGAAAGAAAAGTTCTCCCGGCCGCTTGGGCAGACTACCGGGGCGCGGTGTCGGGTCCGGTCGGAGGCGCAGGCCGATCCACCTCGCCTCCTGCCGTGGTCCATCGTGCTCGCCGCGAAGTGTCGTGCGTGCGCCGTAAAGTTGATCCAGTGATCCTCGAGGGCTTGACCGGGGCGCTTTCGCGCGCCCAGACATTCGCCGACGCCCTCGCCTACGCGAATCGCGACGCGGACTTCTCGGTGACCACCGGGCTCCGCGTGCCACTCGCGGCGGCGTTGCTCGGCACCCGTCCGGCCGACAAGCAGGTGCTGCTCGTCGTGACCGCCACGGGACGCGAGTCGGAGGCGCTGCGCGGTGCGCTGGCATCCGTCGCGCCGAGCGCCGAGATCGTCGAGTTCCCCGCCTGGGAGACGCTGCCCCACGAGCGGCTGAGCCCGAGCCCGGAGATCGTCGGCAAGAGGCTTGCCGCGTTGCGCCGGCTGCGCACCTGGTCGAAGGATGCCGGCCATCCGCTGGTCGTCGTCGCGTCCGTTCGCGCCGCGCTGCAGCCGCTCGCCACGGGTCTCGACCTGATCGAGCCCGTGCTGCTGGCCGAGGGCAGCCGCGGACACGATCTCTCCGGGATCGCCGAGCGCCTGGTCGCTCTCGCCTACGCCCGTGTGGACATGGTGACCAGGCGCGGCGAGTTCGCGGTGCGCGGCGGCATCCTCGACGTCTTTCCGCCGACGGCCGAGCACCCCGTGCGTGTCGACTTCTTCGGCGACGAGGTGGAGCAGATCCGCGCCTTCTCGGTCGCCGATCAGCGCTCGCTGCCGCACGACGTGCCGCAGGTCGAGCTGGCGCCGGCGCGCGAGCTGCTGCTCACCGACGCCGTGAGGCAGCGCGCTGCGGAGATGGCCCACGAGTTCCCCGGGCTGGAGCAGCTGCTGACGAAGGTGGCGGAGGGCATCCCCGTCGAGGGCATGGAGTCGCTGGCGCCCGCGCTCGTCGACGACCTCGTGCCGCTGACCGATTACCTGCCCGACGGCGTGGCCGTGGCCGTGATGTCGCCTGAGCGCGTCGCGGCGCGTGCGCTCAGCCTTTCGGAGACGAACCGGGAGTTCCTCGAGGCAGCATGGAGCGCCGCGACGGTGGGTGCGGCCGCGCCCATCGATCTCGCGTCGGGCGACTTCCTCTCTCTGCGCCAGCTGCGCGACGCCGCACAGCTGAGCAGGCCGGGGCAGAAGGCGCCCGACCACCCGTGGTGGACGTTCTCGAGCTTCGACACCGGGGGAGCGGAGCCCGTGGTGCCGATCGGCGAGCAGTCGATCGAAGACCTGGTCGAGTCGGCGGGCGATTACGTGCGCGTCGACGCCTCGGCCGTGCCGAGCTTCGCGGGCAACGTCGACGGAGCCATCGAGCACGTCGGGCAGCGTCTGGCGGACGGCTGGCGGGTCGCGATCGTCGCGGCGGGACACGGACTCGTGGAGCGAGCGGTCGACGTGATGTCCGAGCGCGGCCTCGCGGCCAGGCAGGTGGATGCCTACCCGAGCGACGCCGAGGCGGGTGTCGCGTACGTGCTGCCGGCGTCCGTGGAGCAAGGCTTCGAGCTGCCGGAGGCGAAGCTCGCGCTGATCGGCGAGACCGAGTTCTACGGGCGCACCATCGGCTACGACTCGCGCCAGGTGAAGAAGCTGGGCGTGCGGCGCAAGAACGTGGTCGACCCGCTGCAGCTGCGCGCCGGCGATTTCGTGGTGCACGAGACGCACGGCATCGGCAAGTTCGTCGAGCTGGTGCAGCGCGAGGTGTCGAGCGGCGGTCGCAACGCAGTGAAGTCCAAGCGCGAGTACCTCGTGCTGGAGTACGCGCCGTCGAAGCGCGGCTATCCGGGCGACAAGCTCTACGTGCCGACCGACCAGCTCGACCTGCTCAGCCGCTACGTCGGCGGCGAGGCACCGCAGCTGTCGAAGATGGGCGGCAGCGACTGGGCGCAGGCCAAGGGTCGTGCGCGCAAGGCCGTTCGGGACATCGCCGTCGAGCTGGTGAAGCTGTACTCGGCACGTATGGCCTCCAAGGGCCACGCGTTCGGGGCCGACACCCCGTGGCAGCACGAGCTCGAGGAAGCGTTCCCGTTCGTCGAGACGCCCGATCAGCTGCAGACCATCGACGAGGTGAAGGCCGACATGGAACGGCCCATCCCGATGGACCGGCTCATCTCGGGCGACGTCGGGTTCGGCAAGACCGAGATCGCCGTGCGGGCCGCGTTCAAGGCGGTGCAGGACGGCAAGCAGGTGCTGCTGCTGGTGCCGACGACTCTGCTGGTCAGACAGCATTTCGAGACGTTCCAGGAACGGTTCGCGGGCTTCCCCGTTCACCTGCGCCAGCTCAGCAGGTTCCAGACCGACCGCGAGGCGAAGGAGGTCATGGACGGCCTCGCCGACGGCACCGTCGACGTCGTGATCGGCACGCACCGACTGCTGTCCAAGAACCTCTCCATGAAGGATCTCGGGCTCGTCATCATCGACGAGGAGCAGCGTTTCGGGGTGGAGCACAAGGACGCCCTCAAGAAGCTGAAGACGAACGTCGACGTGCTCGCGATGAGCGCGACGCCCATCCCGCGCACGCTCGAGATGGCGGTGACGGGCATCCGCGAGATGTCGACGCTGGCGACGCCGCCGGAAGACAGGCATCCGATCCTCACGTTCGTCGGGGCGCACTCCGACAGGCAGGTGGCGGCGGCAATCAGGCGCGAACTGCTGCGCGAGGGACAGGTGTTCTACGTGCACAACCGGGTGTCGAGCATCCAGCGGGTCGCATCGCACCTTGCGGAGCTCGTGCCCGAGGCGCGTATCGCGGTCGCGCACGGTCAGATGAACGAGCATGTGCTCGAGCAGATGGTCGTGGACTTCTGGGAACGCAAGTTCGACGTGCTGGTGTGCACGACGATCATCGAGACCGGGCTCGACATCGCCAACGCGAACACGATCATCATCGACCGCGCCGACAAATACGGCCTGTCGCAGCTGCACCAGCTGCGCGGGCGCGTCGGCCGTGGTCGTGAGCGCGCCTACGCCTATTTCCTCTGGGATGCCGACAAGCCGCTCTCCGAGACCGCCCACGACCGGCTGTCCACCATCGCGGCCAACAACGAGCTCGGCAGCGGCATGCAGGTGGCGCTCAAAGACCTCGAGATCCGCGGCGCGGGCAACCTGCTCGGTGGCGAGCAGTCCGGCCACATCGCCGGCGTCGGCTTCGACCTCTACCTGCGCATGATCGGCGAGGCGGTCGGCACCTTCCGCGGCGAGGTCGCAGAGGGACAGACCGAGCTGCGGCTCGAGCTGCCGGTGGATGCTCACATCCCCGAGGACTACGTCGACAGCGAGCGGCTGCGGCTCGAGGCGTATCAGAAGCTCTCGGCGGCATCCGGTCCGAAGGCGAAGCAGGAGTCGATCGACCTCGTGCTCGAGGAGCTCACCGACCGCTACGGCGAGCCGCCAGAGGCGGTGTCCAATCTGATCGCGGTCTCGCGGCTGCGCAGGCGTGCCCAGCAGGCCGGACTCTCGGACGTGGTGGCCATGGGCTCGAATCTCCGCATCGCGCCGGCCGAGCTGCCTGACTCGTTGCAGGTGCGGTTGCAGCGCATGTACCCGAAGTCGCGCATCGTCTCCGCGCAGAAGGTGGTGCTCGTTCCCCTGCCGGTCACCGATGGGGAGTCGCTGCCCGACGCAGAGCTGATCGCGTGGGTGCGTTCGCTGCTCGACGCGATCTTCCCGCTGCCGGAGCCCGAGGCGGTCGCCCCGCTGGTCGAGTAACACCGAAGACGGGTATCGAGACCCGTGCTTCCGCAGCCCGGGAGATGCGGATCATGACGGGGTGTTCTCCGGCTCCGCGTGCCCTGCCGTATCAGCCTCGGTCTGTCGGCCGGAGAGCTTGGATCGTCGAAGTCCCAGCGTGAATGCGGCGGCGATCAGAGAGCAGACACCGAACACGATGATGCGTTCGCCCCTGCCCTGGCTGCTGCCGAACACGGCTGCGACCGCCCACGGCAGCGTACTCAGAATGATTGTCGCCGAGAGCGCGGTTCGCTTTGCGATTCCGAGAGCCAGCGCGGCGATCAGCGCGATGAACACGGTCGCGGAGGAGGTGAAGATGGGGACCACGCGAAAGAAGAATTCGGAAGTGGGCTCGGCGACGGGGAGCATGTTCGTCGGCAGCCACCACTGTGGACCCGCGAAGGTGAAGGCGGCAGCAAGGACGAGTGAGATCGCCATGCCGCTCAGCCAGAGCACCAGACTCACCACACTCGCACGCGGTGTCGGTCGCGTCGCCGGCATCGCCATGGCCGCAACGATCACGACGAAGACGCACGGGAGTGCGCGGAGCCACATGGTGGCGGGACCGAAGTGCCCCATGAAGCCGACGACGATCGCCGCGACGATGGTCGCGCCGAGGAGACTGCGGTACAGCGGCACGGGGCCGACCACGCACGCCAGGAAGCTCGCGAGAGCCAGGAGCGAGATGATGATGAACGGGCTCAGGAACGGCCCGAACGTCAGTTGCCGCACCGGGACATCCAGCCAATGCGCGACTTGAGCAAGGTAGTCCGCACGAGCGCCCCTGGCCCACGGCACCCATTCGAAGCAGACTGCGGTGACCAGCCCGAATGCGCCCAGCAAGCCGATCATCACGGTGGCCACGCGCGCTCGGACCGCGGCCGGCGCGATCAGGTCCAGTCGGGCGTCGAGGCCGCCCACGACCATCGCGGCCTTGTCGGAAGCGGTGAGCCGTTGCCGTCCGGTGGCGTCCGCCACATCGAGATAGGTGCCGAGCATGGCGGAGTCGTTCCGTTCGCGGAATCGCCTCGGATACCACCGCGACCAGCGATGAAACTCGGCCCGCAGCGTCAAGCTCATGCGTATGCTCCCGGAAGAATGCCGGTGCCGGCCGCACGTCGAGCGGGCCGTGCCGCCGCTGTGGCGGTCGCGTGCCGCAGGGCGAGCCGTTCGCGGGCGACTCTCGCCTTCGCCTCCATGCGGTCGGCTTCGGCGCGCAGGGCGTCTTCGCCGGCATCGGTGAGCGCGAAGTAGCGGCGCAGCCGGCCGTCGACGGCCTCGTCGCCGGCGCGGACGACAAGGCCGTCGCCCTCCAGTCGGTCGAGTGCCGCATAGAGCGAGCTGACCTTCAGTTTCACCCGCCCGGAGGTGACCTCGTCGGCCTCTTTGATGATCGCGTACCCGTGGCGTCGTCCACCGGCGAGCACCGTGAGGATCGACAGCGCGGGTTCGCGCAGCTCGTGTGTCGTCATGAGTCCGTTATATTCCGGTGGATGGAATATGGCAAGTGTCGAACTACGAGCATCCCGGTCGTGCGGGAACGCCGAACCCCAGGCAATCCTCGCTAGCGTGGAGTCGTGACCTTCGCGCCGGCGCCCGACTTCACCACCCGTCCCACGATCCGCGGCACCTTCGGCGTGGCGGCCTCCACGCACTGGCTCGCCACTGCGAGCGCTCAGGCGGTGCTGGAGCGTGGCGGCAACGCATTCGACGCCGCCGTTGCGGCAGGGTTCGTGCTCCATGTCGTCGAGCCGCACCTGAATGGGCCCGGCGGCGATCTCACGGGACTCTTCCGCACGGTCGACGGCGATGTGCGCGTGCTGATGGGGCAGGGCCCCGCTCCGGCCGCCGCGACGCTGGAGCACTACCGCGACGACGAGGGGCTCACGGATGTTCCGGGCGCGGGCGCGCTCGCCGCCGCCGTTCCCGGGGCGGTCGACGCGTGGCTCCGGCTGCTCGCCGAACACGGCACGTGGGAGCTCGCCGACGTGTTGGCCTATGCGATCGGGTATGCCGAGCACGGGCATCCGGTGCACCACAACGTCGTGACGACGCTCGACCGCATCAGGGAGCACTTCCTGCAGCACTGGCCGACGTCCGCTGCACGTTGGCTGGATGCCCGTGGGCACGCGCCGAAGCCGGGCGACCTCATCGCGAATCCGACGTACGCCGCGACGTTGCGCCGGCTGGTCGATGCGGGCGCGGGGGAGGTCTCGCGCCGAGGACGCATCGCCGCCGCGGCCTCCGCATGGTCGCAGGGATTCGTGGCGCAGGCGATCGAGCGGTTCGTTCGCACCCCGCATCGCCACAGTGACGGACACGACCACGCGGGGGTCATCGCGGCCGCCGACCTGGCCGCCTTCCGGGCGGGCGAGGAAGAACCGGTCGACATCGCCTTCCACGGGTTCACGCTGCACAAGACCGGGCCGTGGGGTCAGGGCCCGGTGCTGTTGCAGATGCTCACCATTCTCGATGCGTATGGACGCCTGCACGGTCTGCGCGACGAACACGTGGATCCCTCGACGGCGTTCGGCATCCACGTCATCGTCGAGGCCGAGAAGCTCGCGCTCGCCGACAGAGACGCCTGGTACGCCGATCCCCGGTTCGCCGAGGTGCCGCTGATGACTCTGCTCTCCGTCGAGTACGCCGAGACGCGAGCGGCCCTCATCGGTGAGGAGGCGAGCGCACGACTCCGTCCCGGCTCGCCGGAGGGCCGCACTCCCTACCTGCCGCCTGTGGAGGCCGGCGCGGGAAAGGACGGACTCGCCGACTCCGCCGACGACGAGAACGACGAGAGTGCCACGGAGGAACCGGCCGGGATTGGCGAGCCCACCGTCGACAGGCACGGTCAGACGCGCGGTGACACCTGCCATCTCGACGTCGCCGACCGCTTCGGCAACGTGGTCACCGTCACGCCCTCCGGTGGGTGGCTGCAGTCGTCGCCGACCATTCCCGAACTGGGCTTCTGCCTCGGCACCCGCCTGCAGATGGCGTGGCTCGATGAGCACTCGCCAGCGGTGCTGCAGCCGGGTGCGAGGCCGCGCACCACGCTCTCGGCGACCATGGTGACGGCATCCGGTGCCGGTGGCGCGCGCGTTCTCACGCTCGGCACCCCGGGCGGTGATCAGCAGGACCAGTGGCAGCTGCCTGCGCTGCTGAGGATGCTCGTGGCCGGCTGGGACCCGCAGGCCGCGATCGACGCGCCCACGTTCCACACCACGAGCCATGTCTCCAGCTTCTGGCCGCGGGTCTGGGAACCCGCGGGCCTCGTCATCGAGGACAGGGTGGGAGCCGACGTGATCGCCGAGCTGGAGCGACGTGGACATCGCGTGACGGTCGCAGGCGGTTGGACGCTCGGGCGGCTCAGCGGCGTGGGCATCGACACCGACGGCACGCTGTGGGCGGCGGCGAACCCGCGCGGCGCCCAGGGGTACGCGGCGGGGCGATGACGATCTCGTCGTAACAGGCACCCGCGACCGTGTACTCTCGCGGTTCGAAGGTGCCGTTCCCGCCGAGAGTTGGAGAACATCGCATGGCCGCGGTGCACGATCTCATCATTCGAGGAGACCATCCGACCGGCCGGTCGGCGGTCGCCCGCGCGCTCGAGGCGCAGGGGTACAGGGTGACGGATTCCACCCACGGTGAACTCCATGCCCGGCGCGGAAGCCTCGTCTCCACACTCTTGATGGGTGCGGCGGCAGGCACGGCCCGAAGCTCTCTGAGCGTGTCGTTCTCGACCGACCAACAAGGACGACTCGTTGCGAGCGTGCGCAATCGACCCTGGGGCTCGGTGCTCGACGGCAGCGTTGTCGGGCTCGGCGACGCGCACGGCGTTCTTCGCCAGAGCGTTGACCTGATCGCCAGAACCCTGCATGATGCCGGCCGGCTCGACGACGTCGTCGTCCGCGAGTACGAGGAGCCTGCTTCCCGTCTCGGGGTCGCGCTCGCGGGGAGTGAAGCCGGCCCGTACTCGAGTGCTCAGACAGGCGTCGATGAGCCACGTCGCAGACCGGGCTGGCCAGGCCTGATCTGTGCCGTCGTCTTCACTGTTGTCGCGATGCTGTTCACCCTTCTCGAAGTGCTGAGCGGAGCCCTCGCTGCGGTGACGCGCGACAGCGGCATGACCCTCGTCGCGGCACTCGCCGCTGCAGGATTCGTGTTCCGGGGCGTGTGGGGATTTCCGCCTCGCACGTATCGGGTCCGGATCGTGGTCGTGCTCGGCTTCGCGGCAGTGCTCGCGATCGTTCTCTGCCTGGTGATCGACCACTACGAGTCGGTCTTGCACTCGTAGTCATTCGCTTCGGACCGAACGCCGTCTGCGAACGCGCACCCCGCCCGGTAGCGTCGCATCCATGCCAGAAATCGCGTACCGCACTCTCGGACCCTCCGGTCTCGTCGTCTCCACCGTCGGCCTCGGCTGCAACAACTTCGGCCGCGCGGGCACCGCGTCGGAGACGCAGGAGGGCACGAACGCCGTCATCGACGCGGCGATCGACGCCGGCGTCACCTTCTTCGACACCGCCGACATCTACGGCAAGCAGCACGGTCTGAGCGAGACTCTGATGGGCGAGGCGTTGCGCGGCAAGCGCGACGGCATCGTGCTGGCGACGAAGTTCGGCATGGACATGCAGGGGGCCAACGGGCCCGACTGGGGCGCCCGCGGGTCGCGGCGCTACGTGCGGCGGGCGGTCGAGGCATCCCTCGCCCGGTTGCAGACGGACTGGATCGATCTCTACCAGTTGCACGCTCCCGACCCGCACACGCCGATCGAGGAGACCCTCGACGTGCTCGACGACCTGATCGCTGAGGGCAAGGTGCGGTACATCGGTCACTCGAACCTCGCGGGCTGGCAGATCGCCGACGCCCAGTACCAGGCCGTGCTGCACGGGCATCCGAAGTTCGTGTCGGCGCAGAACGAGTACAACCTCGTGCGCCGCGACGTGGAGCGTGAGGTGCTGCCGGCGGTCAACGCGTACGGCCTCGGGTTTCTGCCGTTCTTCCCGCTGCACAACGGCCTGTTCACGGGCAAGTTCACCCGTGAAGGCGGTCCTGCCGACAGTCGCATCGTGCGCCAGCGGCCGCACATCCTCGACGAGGCGCCGTGGGACGCGATGGATGCCTACCAGCGCTTCTGCGACGACCGCGGCATCACGATGCTGGCGGCGACGTTCGGTTGGCTGCTCGCGCAGCCCGGCCTCACGAGCGTGATCGCCGGAGCGACGCGTCCCGAGCAGATCGTGGCCAACGCGCAGGCCGGTTCGGGCTGGGAGCCGACCGAAGCCGACATCGAGGAGATCTCCGCCCTGTTCGCGGGCTGAGTGTCCGGCACCGTCGCCGGGCCGTGTATCGCGCACCCCACCCGTGGGTGCCGCACGGCGTGAGCCCGCTTCCGAAGCCGCATCGAAGGGATGCCCGTTGACTGCGTTCGCGCTGCTCTTCCCCCTGGCGATCACCACGTTGATCGCGGTTCTGCTGTACGGGATGCCGTCGCTCATGCCCGCCACCCTGCCGCTCGGCGTGAGCGTCCCGCGTGCGCGCTCGGGCGATCCGGCGGTGACCAGGCACGTGCGCGCCTATCGGATGGCGATCATCGCGAGCTGGATTCTGTCGCTCGCGCTGCTCCTCGGGCTGTCGCCGACCGTGCCGGCCGCTGCGGTGCTGACCTCCGTGCTGTTCCTGGTGGCGGCGAGCACCGTGGCATACGTCGTGGCGCGCTCGGGCATCGTCCGCGCGAAGCGCCGCGGCGACTGGTACGCGGATGCCACGGTGCGTCCGCCCGCGAACGTGGCGTCCGTACAGCAGCCCCCGGCACCCGTCGGATGGCTCGTCTTCTCGCTGGTCGTGCTGCTGGTCGCCTTCGGCATCGGGGTGGCCGTGTATCCGTCGTTGCCGCAGAGCGTGCCGGTGCACTGGGGTGCCTCTGGGCAGCCGGATCGCTTCGCTCCCAAGGGCGTCTGGAGTGTCTTCGGCCCGCTCATCATCGGCGTGCTCGTGGCGGCAGGGCTCTTCGCGGTGTCGTTCGCCGTGCGCGCGGCACCGGTGCGGGCCGACCAGTCGCTGACGGCGGAGCAGAACGAGCGGCGCGCGTCTCTCATCCAGTCGGCGGGCTCGTCGTTGATCGGCCGTCTGACGGCGGCGACCGCGATCATGATCGTCTGGCCGGCGGTGGTCAGCTGGCTCTGGCCCGATGCCTCTGGTGCCGTGATCGCGGGCATCGTTGTGGGCGTGGCACTCATGCTGATCGTCGTTGTCGCGTTCGTGCTGGCGTCCCGCCGAGCTGCCGCGACGGCGAGGGTCGCTGTCGACGGGGACATGCTCGGGGCGTCGGCAAGGTCTCGTCGACCGGGTGCGGGATCTGTGTCTGCCGCCCATGACTCAGGGCCGGCGCACGCCTCGACTCCCGACGCTCCCGATGACGACAGGTACTGGAAGGGCGGCCTGATCTACGTCAACCGCGACGACCCCGCCGTGTTCGTGCAACGCCGGTTCGGGGTCGGCTGGACCGTGAACTTCGGGCGACCGGGCGGCGTGCTGTTCGGGGTCGTCCTCGTGGTGCTGGTGGTGGCCGCGATCGTCTCCGCGCTGGTGGCCGGCCACTGACGTGCGGTCGCGGGGCAGGCGGTCGTCCGTTCAGCCGCCCGTCTGATGCTCGTGCGGATACCTCCGTCGATACCGTCTGGCCACCAGCGACACCGTGATCCCGCCTGCGACGATCGACACGCACGAGCCGAGCAGCACCGCGAGCACGCCTTCGTCGCGCACCTCGGCGCTGCCCGCGAACGCGAGCTCGTTCATCAGCAGCGACACGGTGAATCCGATGCCGCCCAGTGACGCGACGACCAGCGAGCCCGCGAGGCTGAGAGTCGAGCCCTCACCCCGGGCGAGCTTGCCGCCGAGCCAGCCGCCCAGCGAGATGCCGACGAACTTGCCCACCGGCAGGGCGACGAGGATGCCCCAGAACGGCGCGGAGAGCTGCGCGAGAGGCACGTCGGGAATCGCCACGAGCGCCGCCGTGAACGCGAAGAGCGGCAGGACCAGCCCGTTCGACCAGGGCTCGAGGGCGTGCGTGACACGGCGAGCCGGTTGTCGCGACATGACGAGCCCGAGGGCGACGCCCGCGATGGTGGGGTGCACGCCGGAGCCGTGCACGAGCATCCACGTGAGCACCGCGACGAGCACCATGAGCACGGCGATCGGTCCGCGCAGCCTGCCGCGAAGCATGCGGCTGAGGAGCCCGAACGCGGCGACGGAGACGATCGCGGCGGCCAGGTCGATGAGGTTGGGGTTCGACGTGAAGAAGATCGCGATGATCACGATGGCGATGAGGTCGTCGAGCACGGCGAGAGCCAGCAGAAACACGCGCACGCGCCGCGGCAGGCCCCGACCGAAGATGGCAAGCACCCCGAGCGCGAAAGCGATGTCGGTCGCGGTCGGCACCGGCCAGCCCGAGGCGTATCCGCTGCCGGCCGTGAAGGCGAGATAGACGAGCGCCGGGGCGATCACCCCGCACACGGCGGCGATCGCGGGATGCAGGGCCTTCTGCCAGCTGCTCAGCTCGCCTACCGTGAGCTCGTGGCGCAGCTCCACGGCCGCGATGAAGAAGAACACGGCGAGCAGGCCGTCGCTGACCCATTCGCGCACCGTGAGATCCAGGTCGAACGCCGAGGGGCCGACCGTGGTCGACATGATGTGCTGCAGGTCGGGGCCGAGCGCGGTGTTCGCCAGCACGAGGCCGAGCACGGCGGCGCCCAACAGGATGCCGGCGGCGGCTCGTTCGGATCGGATCAGGCTCATGGGCACGCCCCTCGTCGTGACCGCGGATGCCCCGCAGCCGTGTCCGCGAGTGTCACCCGCCGGCAGTCATGCGCGACGAGACTCGCGAGCCGACCAGACTTCCCGGCACACCGCGGCCGAGTCTATCGGTCGCCGGCTCGGCCCGACGGAGGCGATGGGTGAGTCAGCCCAGCGGCGTGATGACGCAGAACACCTGGCCGTCGGGATCCCTCAGCACCGCCTGGCGCTCTCCCCACGACTCATCGACCGGCCCGCGAACGACCGCGGCGCCGGCGGCGACCAGGTCGGCCGCGACCGCGTCGACGTCGTCGACGGCGAATGTCGCCGCCACGTCGAACTCGCCGGGCACGGGCTGCCTGCGATGCAGCATCACTTCGACTCCGCCGGCATCGAGCCTCGCCACCTCATCGTTCGCCCACACGACGGGCAGCCCGAGGGCCTCCGAGTACACGGCGAGACCGCGTTGCAGATCCGACACCGACACGACCACCCGTCGCACATTCGTCACGGCACCACGTTATCGGTGCCGTGACACGATGATGTCGATGACGCGAGCCGATGACGGGGGCACGATGACCGAGCACGAGAACCTTGACGCGCGCGCCGAAGGTCGCCCGCAGAGCGGTGCAGACCCGTTCGCCGGCCCCTCCCGGCTCGACGCGTTCGCGGCGGCCATGGCATCCGTGCTCGACAAATGCGTGTGGTCGCAGACCATGACCCACGAGACGCTCGTGCCGTACCTCATCGAGGAGACCTACGAACTCGTCGACGCGATCGAGGCGGGCACGACTGACGACATCGTCGAGGAGCTGGGCGACGTGCTCTGGCAGGTGGCGTTCCACTCGGAGATCGCCTCGCGCACGGCAGGGGAGCGGTTCGACATCGAGGATGTCGCCGCCCGCGTCACCGAGAAGATGGTGCGCAGACATCCGCACGTCTTCGGCGACGAGGTGGCGGAGACCCCCGAAGACGTTCTGCGGCTCTGGACCGCTGCGAAGGCGGCGGAGAAACGACAGCGTCGAAGCGTGCTCGACGGCATCCCCCAGGGGATGCCCGCGCTCGCCCTCGCCGACAAGGTCATCGGCCGCGGGGGTCGCGTCGGTGTCACCGTCGCCGATCTCCCCGAACCGCCTCCTGAGCGAGCGCAGCGAGTCGAAGGGCGCCCACGGGCCACTCTGCCGTCCATCACCGTCTCCGACGAGTCCGAGCTCGGCGCGGCCCTGCTTCAGCTCGTGGCGGCGGCGCGAGAGAACGGTCTCGATTCGGAGCGGGCACTGCGCGTCGCGATTCGCGGCCTCGAGAACGAGATTCGCGTCGCCGAGAGCGGCACGGCGGGAATCGCCTGACGTCGAGGCCGCTGCGAGTGGCCAGGTGCTATTGAGCGGTGACGGTCTCCGTGGAGTTCGTCGTGGCGGTCTCCAGCACGCGACGCCCGGGCATGAGCAGGACCGACGCGAGCAGCGCCACACCGATCACGGCGATCGCCACGAACACCAAGTGCGTCGCCACGGCGAGTTGAGCGCCGTGCGGCGCACCGTCTGGGCCGACCGTCGCGTTCGCGTTCACGATGGCGCCGAACACGGCGACGCCGACGGCCGAGCCGATCGAGCGGGCGAACATGTTCGTGCCGGTCACCAGGCCGCGTTCCTGCCACTCCACCGAGCTCTGCGCCCCGATCAGCGTCGGAACGGCCGTCAGGCCCATGCCTGCGCCGATCACGAAGCAGATGACGGCGACCAGCCAGATGCTGCTTCCCGCGCCGAGCACGGTGAGCAGCAGAGTGCCCACCAGCACGATCGACGACCCGATGATCGCGGTCGATCGAAACCCGATGCGCAGGTAGAAACGTCCGGCGATCGACGCGGTGAGGGGCCAACCGACGGTCAGCGCCGCCACCGCGAATCCTGCGATGAGCGCGCTCATGCCGAGCACCCCTTGCGCGTAGATCGGCACGTAGGTGGTGAGACCCAGCACGATGCCGCCGATGATCAGCGACGCCAGCGTCGAGGTCCAGATGATGCGCCTCTTCAGCACGCCGAGCGGGAGGATCGGATGCTCCGCCTTGCGCTCCACGAGCACGAACGCCGCGAGTGCCGCGACCCCAACGGCGAACACGCCGATCGACAGCGGCGAGTTCCACGCCCAAGCCGTACCGCCCTCGAGCAGCCCGAGGATGATCAGTGCCGTTCCGGCGGTGAGCAGGATCGCTCCCGCATAGTCGATGCGCGGACGGCTGCGCTCGCCGTCTGCATCCTGACGCTTCTCGGCGAACTTGCGCCACAGCATCCACGCGGCGACGAGCGACAGCGGGATGTTGATGAAGAAGATCCAGCGCCAGCTCACGAACTCGCTGAACACGCCGCCCAGCGTCGGACCGACGACGGCCGAGATGCCCCACACACTGGCGAGGTAGCCCTGTGTCTTCGCCCGCTCCTGGAGCGTGTAGATGTCGCTGGCGATGGTCATGCTCATCGGCAGCACGGCACCGGCGCCGAGACCCTGGATGACCCGGGAGACGATCAGCACCGGCATCGACCACGCGAAGCCGGCGAGCACCGAGCCGACGAGGAATAGGCCGATGCCGATCAGCATCAGGTGCTTGCGACCGAAGAAGTCGGCGAGGCGGCCGTAGATCGGCACCGACACGGCCTGCGCGAGCACCTAGATCGAGAAAAGCCACGGGATCTGCGCGAAGTTGCCGAGATCCCTGGCGATGGAGGTCGACGCCGTCGCGATGATCGTGGAGTCGAGGGCGACCAGCGCCGTGGCGAGCATGAGCGAAAGAAGAATGGGGCCGCGTTCCGAGCGGAGGCCGACGCTGCGGCGCGAGATCGTGTTCTCTGACATCGAACAGTGCAATCCGGATGCCGTCTCCGCTATTCCCGCGGCCCCGTTCGAGGCTCCCCGCCCCTTGCTCCCCGAGCGAGCGCAGCATCCCTCGTGCTTCCCGAGCGAGCGCAGCGAGTCGGAGGCCGCCCCGCCCTGGAAGAATGGATGCCATGGCTCAACCCGTGAACCCGCCCCGCGGCATGCGCGACTTCCTTCCCGCCGACAAGGCCCGACGCGAGCACGCCCTCGGCGTCATCCGCCAGAGCTACACGGCACAGGGTTTCGACGAGATCGAGACCCCGGTGATGGAGGATGCCGCCCGCCTGCACTCGGGACTCGGCGGCGACAACGAGAAGCTCGCCTTCGGCATCCTGCGAAGGGGCCTCAACGCGGAGGCGGTGGCCGAGCTGGCGCACGCCGGCGATCTCGAGGCGCTGACCGATCTGGGTCTTCGGTTCGACCTCACGGTTCCACTCGCACGGTTCTACGCGACGCACAGGGCCGCGCTGCCCGGTGTCTTCAAGTCCATCCAGATCGCGCCGGTGTGGCGCGCCGAGCGCCCGCAGAAGGGTCGCTACCGCCAGTTCGTGCAGTGCGACATCGACATCATCGGCGAGCAGGGCGTGATCGCGGAGATCGAGCTGATCACGTCAACGATCGCGGCACTCAGCGCGCTGGGACTCACCGGCTGCGCCATCCGCATCAACCACCGCGCCATCCTGCGTGGCCTCATCGGCTCGTGGGGAGTGCCGGAGGCCGACTACGAGCGCGCCATGATCACGATCGACAAGGAAGACAAGATCGGCGTCGAAGGTGTCGTCGTCGAACTCGTCGACCTCGGACTGCTCGACGCGGATCGTTCGGCCGCTGCCACGGAAGACCTTGCAGGACTCCCCGACGACGGCTGGGGCCTCCTCGACGGTGAGACCGCTCCCCGCTGGCTCGACGCCGACGCCTACCGTCAGCTGCACGACATCCGGGATGCCGTCGCCGCCGTCGCGCCCGAGGTGCCGTTGGTGTTCTCGCACAACCTCGTGCGCGGCATGGGGTACTACACGGGCGCGATCTTCGAGATCCAGCACCCTGAGTTCGGATTCTCGCTCGGCGGGGGAGGCCGTTACGACGGCATGATCGGCCGCTTCCTCGGCTCCGACGTGCCCGCCGTGGGGTTCTCGCTCGGATTCGAGCGCATCGTCGACCTGGTCGATGTGCCGGAGGGCGATGCCGCAGGGGCGACCGTGCTGGTCTACGACCGTGACGTCGACCCGGCGACCCTGTTCCGGCTCAAGACGCAACTCGTCGACGCTGGGGCACGAGTGCGCATCGAGCGTCGCGTGAAGAACCTCAAGCCGCTCCTCGAGCGGCTCTCCGAGGCCGGCTACACGCGCTTCGCGACCGTGACGGCGCAGACCGAGGATGTCGCCCAGCTGCAGTTCCGCGACCTCGCCTGACCGCGGGCCGCGCTACGCGCGCAGTTCCTCCAGCGAGTCGCGCACGCGTTCGAACATCGCCCGATCGACGTCGATGCCGTTGTCGCGCAGGGCGAGAACAGCGGCGCCGACCGTCCCGTCGGCCACCTGGCGCATCTCGGTCACGCCCTCCAGGCCGTCGAGCGGCAGCCCGAGCGTGCCGAGCACACCGCCACCGCCGACGGCGGGCCCGGTCACCTCGGGCGTGTCGATCGCCTTCAGCGTCGTGTGCAGCGCCGAACGGGCATCCGTGATGATCGAGCCGGCGACCGGATCGTCTCCGGCTGCGAACACGAGCGGGGCGAAGCGGGCGAGCTCGATCGGTCGCAGTCCGTACACGGCGTCGAGCAGCAGGCGCAGGGCCTCGGGGCGGCCGTCTTCTCCCGGTTCCGTGCTCGTGTCCGACGGGATGCCGGTGGCAGCGAGCGCCAGCGCCGTCAGGCCGGTCTGCGGCCCGCGCCCGTCCAGCTGCGCCGCTGCGGCCCGCACCACGCGATTGCCGATCCAGAACCCGGAACCGTCGTCGCCGAGCAGCCAGCCGAGCCCGTCGGCCGAGAGGTCCTGACGACCGTCTCGTACCCGGATGGCGGCGGCCCCGGTGCCGGCGACGATGGCGTAGCCGTCGTGTTCCCATGCTCCGGAGCAGAACGTGGCCAGCAGATCGGATTCCAGCACCACCTCGCCGACGACCCCGATCACCCCCAAAGCGGAGGTGATCCAGTCTGTCGACACGTAGGTGCGAGAACCGGCCATCGCGAGCACCGTCGAGGCTGTCACATTTCGAAGGGATGCCTGCGCCAACGCCGCGCTCGCCGCCGCCGACACCTCGCGCGAGGCGTGCTCAGTTCCTGATGAGATGGGGTTTCCGCTTCCGGCGCGGCCGTAGCCGATGCAGCGTCCGTCGGTGTTCACGACGACGGCTCGTGTCGAGGTTCCGCCGGCGTCGACGGCGAGGAGTGTTTCCATTCGATTGCTTTTCGATTTCGGGGCTTGAAAGTCGGGCGGGGAGTCCTGATAATACTTTTCAGTCAGCCCCCGACGAAGTGAGACGGATTTTTCAACATGACCGCGGCCCCCGAAACGGCACATGAGTCTGGTGTCACCCAGACCCCGGCCCCCGGACCCGTGGTCGGCATGCGCATCCAGTCTCGACTGCCGCAGATGTCTCAGGCAATGGCCAAGATCGCGACGGTGCTCCTCGAGACCCCGGATGCCCCGTTGCGGCTTTCGATCACAGAGCTCGCCGAGCAGGCCGGCACCTCGCCGGCGACGGTGACGAGATTCTGCCGCACGATCGGCTTCTCCGGCTACGTGCCCTTGCGGGTGGCGGTGGCGTCCGATGTCGGACGCGAGCAGGCGCGCGAGACGTGGAGCGAGGACATCGGCCGCGCGTTCGGACCGGACGACTCGCCCACCGAGGTGATGAGCACGCTGCTGTCCGCACACACCAGGTCGCTGCACGAGACCGCCGAGCTCATCGACCTCGCACGACTGCAGCGCATCGCCTTGCGCATCGCGACGAGCAGCCATGTCGACCTGTACGGGGTCGGCGGCAGCGGCATCATGGCGAGCGAGATGCAGTCGCGGCTCTATCGCATCGGCATCGACTCGCACGTCTGGCGCGAGGTGCACGCGGGACTCACGAGTGCCGCCCTGCAAGACGAGCACTCCGTCGGCATCGCCATCTCGAACACGGGGCGCACGGAGGAGACCATCCAGATGCTCCAGGTGGCCAAGTCCACAGGCGCTCTGACCGTCGCCCTCACGAACTCGCCGGGGTCGCCGCTGGCCCAGGTGGCGGACGAGCACATCGTCACTCTCGCCCACGAGCAGTTCCTTCAGCCGGACGACCTGTCGGCCAAGCACTCGCAACTCTTCGTGCTCGACCTGCTCTACCTCCTCGTGGCCCAGCAGAATTTCGGACGCACGACCACGACGCTCGCGGCCTCCGCCGTCGCCGTCGCCCCGCACCGTCGGTCGGCACGCGTGCGACGTCCCGCCGAGACCGGCGCTGAGCACGAGACCGCTTCCACGATCCACGACAAGGAGCATGCATGACCCACCTGTTCGACGACTTCCTGCACGAGGCCACGTCGCGCCTGAACGCGCTGACCGCGGAGGCGGATGCGGGTGCCCTCGATCCGGCGATCGACATCATCGTCGAGTCGCTGCGTTCCGGCGGCGTCCTTCAGGCATTCGGCACGGGGCACTCCGAGGCCTTCGCCATGGAGATCGCGGGTCGTGCCGGCGGGCTCATCCCCACGAACCGCATCGCGCTGCGCGACGTCGTGCTGCGGGGAGACCGCGACGTGGACATCCTCAGCGGCAGCGCGCTCGAACGCGACCCCGCGATCGTCGACGAGCTGTTCGCCCTCACCCCGCTGCAGCCGCAGGACGTCTTCCTCATCGCCTCGAACTCGGGCGTCAACGGCTCCATCGTGGGCATGGCGTTGAAGGCCAAGGAGGCCGGTCACAAGGTGATCGCCGTCACGAGCCTCGAGCACACCCTGGCGGTCGAGCCGAAGCATCCCAGCGGCAAGCGCCTGAGCGAGATCGCCGATGTCGTCATCGACAACAAGGCGCCGTACGGCGATGCGACGCTCGATCTCGGCGGTGACGTCAAGGGCGGCGCGATCTCGTCGATCACCGCGGCGTTCATCGCCCAGCTGCTCACGGTGGCGGCCGCCGAGCGGCTCGCCGCCTCCGGTGACACCCCGCCGATGTACATCTCCGCCAACATCCCCGGTGGAGACGAGCACAACAAGGCTCTCGAAGACCTGTACCACGACCGCATCAGTCGCACCGCCTGACAGGGCAGCGGCGCGGTCTTCCCGATTGCACCAAAACACCAGAGAAAACAACGAAAGGCAGCATTCGAATCATGACCACACAGAAGAGTGGAGTGGATCGGCGTACGTTCCTGCGCGGCGCGTTCGCCGCCGCCGTCGCGGTTCCCGTCACCGTCTCGCTGGCGTCGTGCTCCAGCGGTGGCGGAGACACCGGGAGCGGAGGAACCAAGTCCTCGTCGAACCCCTTCGGCATCAAGGAGAGCTCGAGCATCGAAGCCGTGGTCTTCAACGGTGGCTACGGCTACGACTACGTGCAGTACGCGGCGAACCTCGTTGACAAGAAGTGGAAGACCAAGGCCAAGGTCACTCCGCAGACGAACATCGCGCAGTCCCTGCAGCCCCGCTTCGTCGGTGGCAACCCGCCGGACCTCATCGACAACTCGGGTGCGAACCAGATCGGATTCAACACGATCCTGAAGAGCCTCGAGACCCTCGACGACGTCTTCGAGGCGAACAACTACGAGGGCAAGAAGATCTCCTCCACGCTCTACCCGAACGTGAAGGACCCCGGCACCTTCAGCAACAAGTTCGTCGCCATGAACTACGTGATGACCGTGTACGCGATCTGGTACTCGGCGAGCCTGTTCGAGGAGAACGGCTGGACCCCGCCGAAGACCTACGACGAGGCGCTCGACCTGGGTGCCAAGGCGAAGGCCAAGGGCAAGTACCTGTTCGTCTGGGGCAAGGAAGCCGCGACCTACTACCTCACGATGGCGCTCGACTCGGCGATCAAGGAGGGTGGCCTCGACGTGATGAACGCCGTGAACAACCTCGAGAAGAACGCCTGGTCGCAGCAGCCGATCCAGGACGTCTTCAACGCGCTGGAGAAGATCGTCAAGGCCGGCTACTTCATCCCCGGTGGCGCAGGCACGCAGTTCACCGCGGCCCAGGCCAAGTGGAGCAACGACCAGCAGGCCCTGCTGTACCCGTCGGGTGGCTGGATCGAGAACGAGATGAAGAACGCCACCAAGGCGGGCTTCAAGATGACCGGTGCTCCCGAGCCCACCGTGACCGACAGCCCGAAGCTCCCGTACGAGGCGCTTCGTGCCGCGGCCGGCGAGCCGTACATCGTGCCGTCGCAGGGCAAGAACGTCGCAGGCGGCAAGGAGATCATGCGCGCCATGCTTTCCAAGGATGCAGCGACGAACTTCTCGAAGACGCGTCTCGCGCCGACGATCGTCAAGGGCCTCGTGCCCTCCGACGGTTTCGGTTCGACCGCGCTCGTCTCCCAGACGACCATGCTCGACAAGGCAGGGTCGAACATCTTCGACTGGGAGTTCGCCAGCCTCTACGGCCTCAACACCGACCAGCTCGTGATCTGGAACGCGTTCCTGTCCGGGCAGGCCACGGCCGCACAGCTGACGACCCAGATGCAGAAGATCTCGGATAACGCAGCGGCATCCAAGTGACCTCGGCAACCAGCACCACGACGTCGGGCGGGCGGGTTTCCCCGCCCGCCCGGCGGCGCCGCAAGAAGCTGACCTTCGACAAGGTCAGCTTCATGGCGGTGTTCCTGATTCTTCCCCTGGCGATCTTCCTGCTCTTCGTGATCTGGCCGTTCGTCCAGGCGATCTATTACTCGCTCACCGACTGGGGCGGGTTCTCGCCGACGATGAACTTCATCGGCTTCCAGAACTTCGTCAAGCTCTCCCAGGACTCCACCTTCATCCAGGCAGTTCTCAACTGCGTCGAGCTCGGCATCATCGTGCCGCTCGTGACGATCGTGGTGGCGCTCATCATCGCGAGTGTCGTCACGGTCGCGGGACCGAGCAAGGGGCAGATCCGCGGTGTCAAGGCCTCCGGGTTCTATCGCACCGTCTCGTTCTTCCCGTACTGCATTCCCGCGATCGTCGTCGGCCTCATCTGGGCCGAGGTCTACGATCCGAGCGCCGGCCTGCTGAACGGATTCCTCACAGCGATCGGGCTTCACGGCTTCAACAACTTCGCCTGGCTGGGCGAAGTGGCCACAGCCATGCCCGCTTCGATGTTCGTCATCATCTGGGGCTTCATCGGGTTCTACACCGTGCTGTTCGTGGCGGCGATCAAGAGCATCCCCGCCGAGATCTTCGAGGCGGTGCGCCTCGATGGGGCCGGCCGGTTCCGTACGGCGATCTCGATCACCATTCCGAGCATCCTCGACAACATTCAGACCGCTTACATCTATCTCGGCATCGCGGCGCTCGACTCCTTCGTCTACATGTCCGCACTGTTCCCGAACGCCGGTGGGCCGAACAACACCACCCTGGTGATCAGCCAGGACCTGTTCAACACCGCGTTCCGCAAGGGTCAGTTCGGCTATGCGACGGCGATGGGCGTGGTGCTCGCCGCGCTCACGCTGGTCTTCGCCGGAATCGTGTTCCTCATCGTTCGGTTGGTGAGAGGTAGAGAGGAGGGACGGGCATGACCGCCACCCAGAGCATCGTCACGACGGGCAAGGGGAGCCTGAAGCCGGGACGCAACAAGACCAAGCTGACCGGTGGCGACGTCGCGGTCGGCACCGCCTCGCACGTGCTGCTGATCGCGTGGACGATCATCGTCGCCGTTCCGCTGCTGTGGGTCTTCTTGTCGTCGTTCAAGACGACGAAGCAGATTCTGGACAGCCCGTTCGGCCTGCCGCAGAAGCTCGACTTCACGAACTATGTGAACGCCTGGAACACCTCGGGCATCGGCACCTACTTCGTCAACACGCTGATCGTCGTCGGCTCGGCGCTGATCATCGTGATGGTGCTCGGCGCCATGTGCGCGTACGTGCTGGCGAGGTTCAAGTTCTTCGGTGCACGCGCGATCTACTGGCTCATGCTGGCGGGGCTGACGTTCCCGCCGTTCCTCGCGATCGTCCCGTTGTTCAAGATCCTGCAGGGCATCGGACTGCTGAACACCCTGCCTGGTCTGATCCTCACGTATGTGGCGTTCGCGCTGCCGTTCACCGTGTTCTTCCTCTACTCGTTCTTCCAGGGTCTCCCTGACGAGATCTACGAGGCGGCACAGGTCGACGGGGCGAGCGAGTGGCGCACGTTCTTCCAGGTGATGCTGCCCATGGCAACACCCGGAATGGCCGCCGTCGCCATCTTCAACTTCCTCGGGCTGTGGAACCAGTTCCTCCTGCCCGTGGCGTTGAACTCGAACCAGAGCAACTACGTGCTGACCCAGGGCATGGCTCAGTTCGCGTCGCAGGCGGGCTACTCCGTCGACTTCGGCGCGCTCTACGCCGCTGTCGTGATCACGGTGATCCCGGTGCTCATCGTGTACGTGTTCTTCCAGCGTCAGCTGCAGGGATCGGTGTCCCAGGGCACGAACAAGTAGACCGCACGGTCTGCGCGCGAAAGGGCGGTCGTCATTGGGCGGCCGCCCTTTGGCGCGCCTAGACTGTTCGCGCGCCCACGCTCGTTGCGCGCTTCTGGTCGGCGGCGCTGCCGGCCCTCGTCCCATTTAGATGAAGAATAAGGAGACCGTTGTGTCTTTGATCGAGGCTGTTGGCGCTCGCGAGATTCTGGATTCCCGTGGCAACCCCACCGTCGAGGTGGAGGTCCTGCTCGATGACGGCACCGTCGCTCGGGCTGCCGTTCCTTCCGGGGCATCCACGGGTGCATTCGAGGCGTACGAGCTGCGCGACGGCGACAAGTCCCGCTACGGCGGCAAGGGCGTCGAGAAGGCCGTCGACGCGGTGCTCGACGAGCTAGGCCCGGCCATCGAGGGTTTCGAGGCATCCGACCAGCGCTCGATCGACGCAGCCCTCATCGAGGTCGACGGCACCGAGAACAAGTCGCGCGTGGGCGCGAACGCCATCCTCGGTGTGAGCCTCGCCGTGGCGCGTGCGGCGGCAGACGCGGCGGATCTGCCCCTCTTCCGTTACGTCGGCGGCCCCAACGCGCACGTTCTGCCCGTGCCGCTGTTCAATGTGATCAACGGTGGCGAGCACGCCGACAACGGCATCGACATGCAGGAGTTCTTCCTCGCGCCGATCGGTGCATCGAGCTTCCGCGAGGCGTTGCGCTGGGGCGCGGAGACCTACCACGTGCTCAAGTCCGAGCTCAAGGCCGCCGGCTTCAGCACGGGACTCGGCGACGAGGGCGGCTTCGCCCCCGACCTGCCGAGCAACCGCGAGGGCTTGGACTTCTTGGTCAAGGCCATCGAGAAGGCCGGCTTCACGCCGGGCACCGACATCGCACTCGGGCTCGACGCGGCGGCGACCGAGTTCTTCGACGACGGCGTCTACACGCTCGACAAGAAGCAGTGGACCGCCCCCGAGCTCATCGACTACTACGCCGACCTCGTCGACTCGTACCCGATCGTCACGATCGAGGACGGCCTGGCCGAAGACGACTGGGAGAACTGGGGCCTTCTCACCGAGAAGCTCGGCTCCAAGATCCAGCTCGTCGGCGACGACCTGTTCGTCACGAACCCGAAGCGCCTCGCGAAGGGCATCGAACTCGGCGTCGCGAACTCCCTGCTGGTCAAGGTCAACCAGATCGGCACGCTGAGCGAGACCCTCGACGCCGTCGAGATGGCGCACCGCGCCGGCTACACGGCGATGTTCTCGCACCGCTCCGGCGAGACCGAGGACACCACCATCGCCGACCTCGTGGTCGCCACCAACTCCGGTCAGATCAAGAGTGGTGCTCCGGCACGGAGCGAGCGCGTCGCGAAGTACAACCAGCTGCTGCGCATCGAAGAAGAGCTCGACACGGCGGCCGTCTACGCCGGTCGCAGCGCGTTCCCGCGGTTCACGGCGTAGCGCACGGGTAACGGGGCGGGCATGCAGCAGTCTGGAGGCATGCCCGCCTCGAATCCCCGTGCGTCTGCCAAGTGGCTGCGCGGGCTGCGCTTCTCCTGGTTCAGCCTGGTCATGCTCGGCCTGGTGGTGCTCGGCGTGCTCGTGGTCGCGCCGACACTGCACCTGTATGTCGATCAGCAGCACAAGATCGCCGGGCTCGAGAAGAGCAATGCCGATACCGCGGCGAAGGTGACCGACCTGCACAAGCAGGCCGCGAACTGGAGCGATCCCGACTACATCAAAGCGCAGGCGAGAGACCGACTGCTTTTCGTGATGCCGGGGGAGACCAGCTATCTTGTCATCGACGATCGCCCGCCGGCACCGAAGAAGGATGCCGCTCCGGTGAGCACCAGCATCCAGAACACGAAGACGGATTGGCTCTCCGCGATCTCGGAGTCGTTCTTGACGGCGGGCCTGACGACCCAGACCGCCGACCAGCTTTCGAAGTGACCCCATGACAACACCACCGTTCGACGCGGCGACTCCGCGCGACATCGAGATCGTCTCGGCTCAGCTGGGACGTCCGGCGCGCGCCGTCATCGGCATCGCAGCACGGTGCGCCTGCGGAGCGCCCACCGTGGTCGCCACCGCGCCTCGGTTGGCCGACGGTACGCCGTTCCCCACGCTCTACTACCTCAGCCATCCCGCCGCGACCGCGGCGATGTCGAGGTTGGAGGCCGCCGGGGTGATGACCGAGTTCAACGAACTGCTCGCCGCCGATGACGAGGTGCGAGCCGCCTACGAGGGCGCGCACCGCGCGTATCTGGCGGACCGCGACCGTGTCGAGCAGGTCGACGAGATCGCCGGCTTCTCGGCCGGCGGCATGCCCACGCGGGTCAAGTGCCTGCACGCTCTCGCCGCTCACGCTCTCGCAGCGGGAGAAGGCGTGAATCCGATCGGCGACCTCGCGCTCGCGCGCGGAGGATGGTCGCCGGATGCCTGTGAATGTCCTGACTACGGCTTGCGGTAGATTAGACCCATACTTTTCGTTTCAAGGAGACGCTGTACTGTGCCCAAAATCCTGATCGTCGGCGGCGGCTACGCCGGCTTCTACACGGCTTGGAAGCTCGAGAAGTGGTTGCGCAAGGGTGAGGCGGAGGTCACGCTCGTCGACCCGCTGCCCTACATGACCTACCAGCCGTTCCTCCCGGAGGTCGCTGCCGGTGAGATCGAGCCGCGTCACGCGGTCGTCTCGCACCGTCGGCACCTGAAGAAGACGAACATCATCGGGGCCAAGGTCACCTACATCAACCACGCCGAGAAGAAGGCGACCATCACGCCGCCGGTCGGTGAGCCATGGGAGTTCGAGTACGACCAGGTCGTGGTGACGGCGGGCGCGGTCAGCCGCACCTTCCCCATTCCGGGCGTCGCCGACCAGGCCATCGGCCTCAAGGCGATCGAAGAGGCCGTCGCCATCCGCGACCGCGTGCTCGACAACTTCGCCAAGGCAGCGACGCTTCCTGCCGGACCGGAGCGCGAGCGGCTGCTCACGTTCGTCGTCGTCGGCGGCGGATTCGCGGGCATCGAGGTCTTCGCCGAGCTGCGCGCGTTCGCGAGCGCCCTGCTCAAGCAGTACCCGGAGATCACGTTCGAGGAGACGCACTTCCACCTCATCGAGGCGATGGGGCGCATCATGCCCGAGGTGTCGCTCGAGACGAGTCACTGGGTCATCAAGAACCTCGCCCAGCGCGGCGCGGAGATCCACCTCGAGACCCAGTTGCAGAGCGCTGTCAACGGCGTCATCGAGCTGAGCACCGGCGAGAGCTTCGAGTCTGACCTGATCGTGTGGACGGCAGGCGTCATGGCGACGCCGCAGATCGTGCGCCACACCGACCTTCCGATCGAGGAGCGCGGTCGCGTCAAGACCCGCGCCGATCTGCGTGTGACCACTGACGGTGACGACGTCATCGCCGACGCGTGGGCCTGTGGCGATGTTGCGGCCGTGCCCGACCTCTCGGGCTTCGGCGTCGGCGGCAACTGCGTGCCGAACGCTCAGCACGCCGTGCGCCAGGCCAAGCTGCTGGCGAAGAACATCGTCGCGACGCTCCGCGGGGAGGGCGTGAAGGACTACTTCCACAAACCGCTCGGCGCCGTGGCCGGCCTCGGGCTCGGCATCGGCGTCTACCAGTGGCGCAAGCTCGCCATCAAGGGATGGCCGGCCTGGTTCATGCACCGCGGCTACCACGGCCTCGCGATGCCGAGCTGGGAGCGCAAGTGGCGTGTGCTCGGCGACTGGTGGCTCGACTTCTGGCTGGGCCGCGACAACGTGTCGATGTCCGCAGTGCAGACGCCGCGTGCCGTGTTCGAGGAGTTCGCTGCGCGTCCGAAGCCGCCGGTCGAGGCTGCAGCGCCGAAGAGCGAGCCGAAGGCTGCGGAGAAGAAGTCTGTGACCAAGGAGCCGGCGAAGGCGTAGTCAGCTCGTCGAGCGAACTGTTCGTGACGCGGCCGTGTGGGATGTCCCGCACGGCCGCGTCCGTGTCTGTCACGCTCGTGCGTCGGGCGAGTGGGGGAGGGATCGCGCAATCCGGTAGCCTCGCGAGAGCGGTGAGCCCCCGTAGCCCAATCGGCAGAGGCAGGCGACTTAAAATCGCTTCAGTCTGGGTTCGAGTCCCAGCGGGGGCACACGCGATTGAGGCGAGAGCGATGGACGCTTGCGTCCATCGCGGAGCCGATTGAGCGTGTTGAGCGATGCGGAGCATCGCGAGCACATGGCGATTGAGGCGAGAGCGATGGACGCTTGCGTCGATCGCGGAGCCGATTGAGCGTGTTGAGCGATGCGGAGCATCGCGAGCACATGGCGATTGAGGTGAGAGCGATGGACGCTTGCGTCGATCGCCGAGCCGCTGGATGCCGGAGGCCGGCTCGCGCCAGGTGGTGCGGGAGAGCCTCGATGTGCTGCGAGTGTTCCCGATGAGTCAGCCCGCCCGGCGTCGGTACCTTATGCTGCGAGGTAGCTAACAGCTCTAGGTAGGGGACTTCATGCGCGTGGGCAAAGATCTGGTGGCCGCTGCGGCGACACCGTTGGTGCTGGGCATCCTCGCCGAAGGGGAGTCGTACGGCTACGCGATTCTCCAGCGCATCGCCGAGCTGTCGAACGGCGAGTTGAGGTGGAACGACGGGATGCTCTATCCGTTGCTCCACCGACTGGAGCGCCTGGGCCACGTTGATTCGAGCTGGGACTCCTCGCATCCCGGCCGGCCGCGCAAGCAGTACCGGCTCAGCGATGCCGGTGCTGCCGCCCTCGCCGAGCAGAGCGCGCAGTGGGACGTGGTGAGTGCTGCGCTGCGGAGCGTCAGGGTGCTGCGGGCCGCGGGAAACGGGCTGGCCTGACATGGACCTCGTGGTCGAACGCGGCATCGCGGAGTGGCGTGCGGAGCTGGCGGCGCGTGACGCCGTCTCCTCCGCCGATGTGCGGGAGCTCGAGTCTCACCTTCGCGATCAGGTCGACGCGCTCATCGCGGCCGGTCTCGCACCCGACGAGGCGCTCCTCGTCGCGGTGAAGCGCGTCGGCGCTCTCGACGAGGTCGCCGCCGAATACGCCAAAGAACACTCCGACCGGCTCTGGAAGCAACTCGTGGTGAGCCAGCGCACCCGCGCGACGGCGCAGGGAACGGGCCTCTATTGGGCGATCGGCCTGGCGATCGGTGCGGCTCTCGCCGTCAAGCTGCCGAGCCTCTTCGGGCTCACGCTGTTCACGCCGGGCGACTACTACGAGCGCAACATCGCTCTGCTGGTGTTGCCGTTCCTCGCGGCCTACTTCCTGGTGCGCCGCCGGGCGAGCGCCGGCACCGTCACTGCCGTGGCGGTGCCGTTCGTGGCCATGGCGCTGGTGGTCGACCTCTACCCGTTCGTCGAGGGGTCGGGAACGCCGTCGAGTCAGACCGAACTGCTCGCCATCATCCACTCGGCGGTCGTGCTCTGGCTCGCGATCGGCATCGCGCACGCCTCGGGCGACTGGCGCTCGACTCGGGCACGCATGGATTTCGTGCGCTTCACCGGCGAGTGGATCGTCTACTACGTGCTGATCGCGCTCGGCGGCGCCGTGCTCGCCGGACTCACCGTCGCCGTGTTCGGCGCGGTGGGCCTCAACGCGATCCCGTTCGTCGGTGAGTGGATGCTGCCCTGCGGTGCCGCAGGCGCCGTGCTGGTCGCGGCATGGCTGGTCGAGGCCAAGAAGAACGTCATCGAGAACATCGCCCCTGTGCTCACCAGGGTGTTCGCACCGCTCGTCACCCTGCTGCTGATCGCGTCGCTCGTCGCGGCGCTGGTGCAGTTCGACGTGGTGGACGGTTCCCGCGGCCTCCTGATCATCATCGACGTCATGTTGCTGGTGGTCACAGGCCTGGTTCTCTACGCGATGTCGGCGAGAGATCCGGATGCTCCGCCGTCGTGGTTCGACCGTCTCCAGTTGGTCATGTTGATCGCCGCGCTCGCCGTCGACATCGTCGTGCTCGTGGCCATGGTCGGGCGCATCGGCACCTACGGCGCCAGCGCGAACAAGCTCGCCTCGCTCGGGCTCAACGTGATCCTGCTCGTCAATCTGGCCGGCGCGGCATGGCTGCAGCTCGGGTTCCTCCGCAGGCGCACCCGCTTCGCGCTGCTCGAGTACTGGCAGATGGCCTATGTGCCCGTGTACTTCGTGTGGGCGCTGGTGGTCGTCGTCGTGTTCCCGCCGGTGTTCTCGTTCGTGTGACGATGCACTCGAGACGTGCATCTGCGGTGTCGGATGGTGCATACTTGGTCAACTGACCCAGTTCCGCCCAATGGAGAGCAGGAGCGACCCGTGACCCACACCACCACGTCCCATGATCGGGCACGCGCATGACGCGCATGTCCGTGGCCGAACGCCGCGAGGCGCTCGTCGCCGCCGCTCTGCGGGTGATCGCCCGCGACGGTGTGCATGCCGCCACGACGAGAGCCATCGCGGGAGAGGCGGGGATGCCGCAGGCATCCTTCCACTACGCGTTCGAGTCCCGTGATGAGTTGATGCGCGAGGTCGTGCGTCACGTCGTCGAGCAGGAGGAGGGATCGATCCTGCCTGCGATGGCGCCGCAGTCCGCACCCACCGACATGCGGCAAGCGCTGCGCAGCGGGCTGCAGCACTACTTCGCCGGCGTGACCGCCGATCCCGATCACGAGCGCGCCATGTTCGAGCTCTCGCAGTATTCGCAGCGCACGCCGGGGGCAGAGCACCTCGCGCGGCTCCAGTACGAGAGCTACGTCGAGCTCGCGGTCTCGTCTCTCACGGCCGCCGCACAGCTCGTCGACAGCAGCTGGACGCGTCCCATCGACGAGGTCGCCCGACTGCTCATCGGCCTCACCGACGGCCTCACCACCACGTGGCTGGCCACGCGCGACGACGTCGCCGCGCAGCGGTTCATCGACTTCGCGGCGGAGGCCGTCGCCCAGCTGAGTGAACCTGTGCGACCCGCCGCCGGCATCCGTTCCGCCGCCGAGAACGAGGTGCGAGCATGACCGCCGAGAACACCGCGGCCTCGGCCCAGGAGGGCACCGTCGCGGTCTTCGCCGAACCCGTTCGCCGTGTCGGCGGACGCTGGATCGCGGCGTTCGCGCTCGCCTGGTTCGGCGTGTGGATGGCGCAGCTCACCCCGATCCAGCTCCTGCTGCCCGCGCAGATCCAGGATCAGCTCAAGACCGACGACTGGGTGCAGAACGTCATCGCGTTCGGCATCATCTCCGGCATCTCCGCGCTCTGCGCGATCATCGCTTTCCCGGTGACCGGAGCGCTGTCCGATCGCACGACCAGCCGGTTCGGGCGACGTCGCCCATGGATCCTCGCAGGCACGCTGCTCTTCGGGCTCTCGCTGCTCGTGCTCGGGCTGCAGACCACCATGGTCGGCATCGGCGTGTTCTGGTGCCTCGCGCTCATCGGGTTCTGCGTGCTCACAGCCGCTCTCACGGCGACCATCAGCGACCAGGTGCCCGTCGGCCAGCGCGGCTACGTCTCGGGCTGGCTGTCGGCGCCGCAGGCCGTCGGCATCATCGCGGGCATCCTGCTCGTGACGGAGCTTGCACTCGGCACCTTCCTCGGCTACGCGGCGATGGCCGTGCTGCTCATCGTGTTCGTCGTCCCGTTCCTGTTCATCCCGGATGCCGTGCTGCTCCCGTCACAGCGTTCGCCGTGGTCGCTGCGCGCCATGATCGACTCGCTCTGGATCAGCCCCAAGAAGTACCCCGACTTCGGCTGGACCCTGCTCAGTCGCATCCTGGTCAACTTCGGCAACGCCTTCGGCACGACGCTGCTGCTCTACTTCATCGAGTTCGGACTGCACGAGTCCGCGAGCCAGGCCCAAGACGACCTGATCGTGCTGACGCTCATCTACATGGTGTTCGTCATCGCGGCGGCGCTCGTGCTCGGCAAGCTCTCCGACGTGCTCGGCAGGCGCAAGGCGTTCGTGTTCCTGTCGTCGACGCTGCAGGCCCTCGCCGCGTTGATCCTGGCCTTCGTGCCGATGCTCGGCGTCGCCATGGTGGCTGCAGGCCTCTTGGGGCTGGGCTACGGATGCTTCCTCGCCGTCGACCAGGGCGCTCGCGACCCAGGTGCTTCCCGACCCCGAGACCCGTGGCAAGGACCTCGGCATCATGAACATCGCGACAGCCGTTCCACAGGCCGCCGCGCCTTTGCTGGGTGCCCTGCTCGTCTTCCTCGCCGGCTTCACCGGCCTGTTCATCATGGGCGCGGTGTTCGCATTCGCGGGCGCGCTCGCCGTTTCACGCGTCAAGGGAGTGCGCTGATGATGATCGATCTCGAGGCGCCGCCTCAGGCATCCCGCCGGCGCTGGGACAACGCCGCGCTCTACTGGCCGTCGTTGACCTCGGCGACTGCCCACCTCGACGCGCCGGTCGCGGTGATCGAGCTCGACGCGCTGCGCGCGAACGCGCACGACATGCTCTCGCGCGCCGACGGCAAGCCCATCAGGGTCGCCTCCAAGTCGGTGCGCGTGCGCGCGGTCGTCGAGGCGGCGCTCGCCTTGCCCGGCTACCACGGTGTGCTCGCCTATTCGCTCGACGAGGCACTCTGGCTGGCGCAGGGCGACGCCGATCACGCACCGATCGACGACATCGTGCTCGGTTATCCCACGGCGAACCGCGCGGCGATCCGTCGGCTGGCGACCTCGCCCGAGTTGGCGTCCCGCGTCACGCTCATGGTGGACTCCGTCGCTCACCTCGACCTCATCGACGGTGTCGTGGCGCCGGGGGAGCGCGAGAGCATCCGCGTCGCTCTGGAACTGGATGCCTCGTGGTTCGGTCCGGCGGGCCGCATCGGCGTCTTCCGCTCTCCCGTGCACACGGCCGACGAGGCGGGCGACCTTGCGGCGCACATCGTGGGCCGCAAGGGTTTCACGCTCGTCGGCATGATGGCCTACGAGGCGCAGATCGCCGGGCAGGGGGATGCCCCGCGCGGCCGCCCCGCCTACGCCGCGACCGTGCGCTGGATGCAACGCAATTCCCGCGCCGAGCTGCTCGAGCGTCGGGCCGCCGCCGTGGCCAGAGTGCGCGGCATGGCCCAGCTCGAATTCGTCAACGGCGGAGGCACCGGCTCGCTCGAGTTCACCGGAGCCGACCCGTCGGTCACCGAGATCGGCGCGGGCAGCGGCCTGCTCGGAGGCCACCTCTTCGACAACTACCGCGGCTTCACGCCGGCGCCGGCCGCGGCGTTCGCGCTCGACGTGGTGCGCAAGGCGGACGCGCGCACGGCGACCATCCTCGGCGGCGGGTGGGTGGCATCCGGTCCGCCCGCCGTCGACCGCCTGCCGCGGCCCGTGTGGCCCACCGGGCTGCGGATGGCACCCCGCGAGATGGCAGGCGAGGTGCAGACCCCGGTCAGCGGACCGAACGCTGCCGGCCTGCGTCTCGGCGACCGGGTGTGGTTCAGGCACACGAAGTCGGGCGAATTGAGCGAGCACGTGAACGAGTTCGTGCTGGTCGAAGGCGGAGAAGCCGTCGGCACGGTTCCGACGTATCGCGGAGATGGGAAGGCCTTCCTGTGACGGCGACCGGCGCGCTCTGGCGCAACTGGGGGCGCAGCGAGAAGATCCGGCCGGCGAGGGTCGAGCGGCCGGAGGGCGTCGCCGCGGTGCAGCGCGCCGTCGTGTCGGCGGCCGAACGCGGGCTGCACGTCAAGCCGGTGGGCGCCGGACACAGCTTCTCGGGCATCGCGGTGGCGCCGGGCGTGCAGTTCGATCTGCACGCGCTGAGCGGTGTGATCGCCGTCGACGAGGCATCCGGTCGGGTCACCCTCGGCGCGGGAACCAATCTCTATCGTCTGCCCGAGCTGCTGAGGCCGTACGGCCTCGCGCTCGAGAACATGGGCGACATCGATCGGCAGACCATCGCGGGCGCCACCTCGACGGGCACGCACGGCACGGGCGGACGATTCGGGGGACTGGCCACTCAGATCGTCGGCGCCACGCTCGTCATCGGCGACGGCTCGCTGCTGCACGTCGACGAGTCCGAGAACCCCGAGCTGCTGCCTGCGGTGCGGCTCGGACTCGGCGCACTCGGCGTGCTGGTCGATCTCACGATCCAGTGCGTGCCGGCGTTCCTGCTGCACGCCGTCGAGTCGTCCGAACCGCTCGGCGCGGTGCTGGATGCCTACCTCGAGCGTTCGGCGAACGAGGACCACTTCGAGTTCTACTGGTTCCCGCACACCGCGACCGCCGTCACGAAGGCGAACACCCGCCTGCCGATCGACGCCGAACGGCATCCGCGGCCCCGCTTCGGGTCGTGGGTCGACGACGAGCTGATCGCGAACGGCCTCTACCGAGGCATCTGCGCCGCGGGAACCGTGCTGCCGGGCATGATCCCCGCCGTCAACCGGTTCGCGAGCCGGCTGATGGGCAACGGCGAGTTCACGGATGTCTCGCCGCGGGTGTTCGTCAGCGATCGCGACGTACGGTTCCGCGAGATGGAGTACGCGCTGCCCCGAGAAGCGGTGCCAGGGGCGCTGCGCGAGGTCGACAGGCTCATCTCCGCCCGGGGCTGGCGCATCTCCTTCCCCGTCGAGGTGCGCTCCGCCGCTGCCGACGAGAACTGGATGTCCACGGCCCACGGCCGCGACACCGGTTACGTCGCGGTGCACCGCTACTACCGCGAAGACCCGACAGAGTACTTCGCGGCGGTGGAGGCGATCATGCGCGGACACGACGGACGACCGCACTGGGGCAAGATGCACACCCGCACCGCAGACGATCTGCGACCCGCGTATCCGCGCTTCGACGACTTCGTCGCCGTGCGCGATCGGCTCGACCCGACAGGCGTGTTCGAGAACCGGTACCTGCGCACCGTGCTCGGGCCTGTTCGAGTGCCTGCCGAACGGTGAAACGGGTGCGCCGGGACCGCCCGCAGGCCGTTGTGACGCCAGCAGGCTGTGCGGTGTCCACATCGTTGCTCAGAGAGTCGTGGGAACGAGCCGAGCGACTGGGGGCGCCGGGTAGGATGGCCGGGTGTCCGCAGAGGACGCACCCGCTTCGGTCCTCGAGGAGTTGCCCGCCATGGAATGGCTGATCCCCGTCATCATCGTCGTCGTGATCCTGGTGATCATCGGCATCTACTTCTGGGCGATGTACAACTCCCTCGTCACGTTGAACGTGCGAGTCGATGAGGCGTGGAGCGACATCACGGTCCAGCTCAAGCGTCGTGCCGACCTCATCCCCAACCTGATCGAGACGGTCAAGGGATACGCCGCGCACGAGAAGAGCGTGTTCGAAGACGTGACCAAGGCGCGCGCCGAGACGCTGTCGGCGAGCGGGCCGGCAGAGGCATCCGTGGCCGAGAACCACATCCAGACCGCACTGCGCAGCATCTTCGCCGTCGCGGAGGCGTACCCGCAGCTTCAGGCGAGCCAGAACTTCCTCCGGCTGCAGTCCGACCTGGTCGACACCGAAGACAAGATCCAGGCGGCACGGCGCTTCTACAACGGCGGCGTTCGGGAGTTCAACACCAAGATCAAGGTGTTCCCGAACAACATGTTCGCCAAGCGGCTCGGCTTCAGCGCACGCGACTTCTTCGAGGTCGCCGACGCGAACGCCATCGCCGAACCGCCCCGCGTGCAGTTCTGAGCGGTCGGCGACAGCGCGACCAGCCCCGACGTCAGTGAACACCCGAACCACGATCTGCAGGGCAGCCGTCTATGTATAGGGCGATCGCCGCGAACAAGCGGAACACCGTCTTCATCATCATCGTCTTCCTGGTCATCATCGGCCTGATCGGCTGGCTCGCCAGCTATCTCTTCAACAGCTGGACGATCCTCATCGTGGTCATGATCGTGGCCACGGCGTACGCGCTGATCCAGTACTGGGCGGCCTCCGGCCGAGGCCGTCGCGGCATCGGGCGCCGTGGAGATCCAGAAGTCCGACAACCCGCGTCTCTGGAACACCGTCGAGAACCTCTCGATCGCCACCGGCATGCCGATGCCGAAGGTCTACATCATCAACGACCCGGCACCCAACGCGTTCGCCACGGGCCGTGACCCGCAGCACGCGGTCGTCGCCGCCACGACCGGCCTCCTCGACATCATGGACGACGCCGAACTCCAGGGCGTGATGGCCCATGAGATGGGGCACGTGCGCAACTACGACATCCGGGTGTCGATGATCGTGTTCGGGCTCACTGTGGCGATCGGACTCGTCGCAGACATCCTGCTGCGCATGAGCATGTTCGGCGCGCTGGCCGGTGGCAACAACCGCAATAACAACAACAACGGCGGCGGCGGTGGCAACCCCATCATGTTGATCATCGGCATCGTCGCCCTCGTGCTCGCCCCGATCATGGCGTCGCTCGTGCAGCTCGCCGTCTCCCGGCAGCGCGAATACCTCGCGGATGCCACGAGCGCGATGACCACCCGCAACCCCGAAGGTCTCGAGAGCGCCCTGCAGAAGCTCGAGGAATACGGGAGGCCGATGCGCAGGCAGAACTCGTCGATGGCGCACCTGTGGATCGCCAACCCGCTCAAGCCGAGCCTGATGAGCCGTCTGTTCTCCACTCACCCACCGATCCCCGACCGCATCGCGCGGTTGAAGAAGATGGGCGGCAGTTTCTGAGTTGTCTTGTGCGCGGGCACCCCAACCCGCGCACCGCTGTTGGCTCGGTGAGATGGCTGGTATCGGCGGCGTGCATGCCGCCGCCTTGTGGGGCGGGTTGCGTTTGCGAGAGCGCGCGGGCGGGCGTGGTGTGCGGGCGAGCCGGGCATCGGCAGGCGCGCCTGAAAATCCTCTTGACGTGACCTGACCGCCGGGTGAAAGGTTGTCTCTGCGTCTGACCCTCCGTCGGGGGGTCTGCGTCCGACCGAACGGTCCCGTGACACGCTCCAGGGCCTGCGGCCGGAACGAGTCGAACTGAGTTCAGCGCAAGGAGACAAAGGTGTCTGACCCCGATATCCCCACGCGCGGTCCGGCCAAGCCGGTGCCGTACGTGATCGCGGGCATCCTGATCGCGATAGCGATCATCATGCCGTTGATCGTTCCCCTCTACGCGTTCGCGGAGCCGACGCTCTGGGGGATGCCGTTCTTCTACTGGTACCAGCTGCTGTGGGTCTTCATCGCTTCCGGCCTGCTGGGCATCGCGTACCTCATCATGCGCAAGGAGGACCGACGCCGCAGGCAGGCCGTCCGCGGCGCGGGGCCGCAGGCGGCCACGGCACAGACCTCGGCCGGTGACGGCGATGGCGCCAACGGCACAGGAACCGACACCGAGGGAGACGCCCGATGACCGCACATCTGCTCTCCCTTGCGGCATCCGCCGGCCATCTCGCGGCGGCGACGGGTCCGGATGCCCACGGCAACCGGCCTGTCAACTGGGTGGCGCTGATCGTCGTGATCGTGCTCTTCGTCGTCGTGGCGGTGATCGGCTTCCTCGCCTCCCGCTGGCGCACCGATCCGAGCGCACGGGGCCTGCACACCCTCGACGAGTGGGGTCTCGGCGGGCGCGGGTTCGGTACCTGGATCACCTGGTTCCTGCTCGGCGGTGACCTGTACACCGCGTACACCTTCGTCGCCGTGCCCGCGGCGATGTGGGCATCCGGCGCCGTCAGCGGCTTCTTCGCCGTGCCGTACACGATCGTGCTCTACCCGATCGTGTTCCTGCTGATGAGCCGCCTCTGGTCGGTGTCTCACCGGCACGGCTACGTGACGCCCGCCGACTTCGTGGGCGGTCGTTACGGCAGCAGGTGGCTCTCCGTCGCCGTGGCGGTCACCGGCATCGTCGCCACCATGCCGTACATCGCCCTGCAGCTCGTCGGCATCAAGGCCGTGCTCACCGTGCTCGGCCTGGGTTCGAACACCAACCCGTTCATGGCCGACCTGCCGCTGATCATCGCGTTCGTCGTACTCGCGGCCTACACCTACACGGGCGGCCTTCGTGCGCCGGCGCTGATCGCGATCGTGAAAGACATCCTCATCTACATCGCGATCATCGTGGCCATCGCCTACCTGCCTGCCCACTTCGGCGGCTGGGAGAACATCTTCGGCGCGGCGGACAAGAAGCTCAGCGCGACGAACCCGGCGACGGGATCGCCGTTCGGCGCCGTCATTCCCGGTGCGGCCAGTTTCAACGCGTACTGGACTCTGGCTCTTGGCAGCGCGATGGCCCTCTTCATGTACCCGCACTCGGTGACCGGCGTGCTCTCCACGAAGAGCCGCAACACGATCCGTCGCAACGCCATGGTGCTGCCGCTGTACTCGCTGATGCTGGGCTTCCTCGCCCTGCTCGGCTACGTCGCGATCAAGGCCGGCACGCAACCGATCGACACCAACGGCGCCATCAACGCCCAGCTCGTCGTGCCGCAGCTGTTCCTCGACTCGTTCCCGTCGTGGTTCAGCGGCATCGCGCTTGCGGCGATCGCGATCGGCGCGCTCGTGCCCGCCGCCATCATGTCGATCGCGGCATCCAACCTGTTCACGCGCAACATCTACAAGGACCTCTTCAAGAAGAACGCGACGCCCAAGCAGGAGGCGAACGTCTCCAAGCTCGTCTCGCTCATCGTGAAGGTGGGGGCGCTGGTGTTCGTGCTCGGCATGGATCAGTCGTCCGCGATCAACCTGCAGCTGCTCGGCGGCATCTGGATCCTCCAGACCTTCCCGTCGATCGTCGCGGGCCTGTACACGAGATGGTTCAACAAGTGGGCACTGTTGGCGGGCTGGGCCGCCGGCATCCTCTATGGCACCATCGCCGCCTACAACGTGGTCAACCCGGCGACGCACGCCCACTTCGGCGGATCGATCGCCGCGTTCCCGTTCACCTCGGTGCCGGTCTACATCGGCATCTCGGCGTTCGTGATCAACGCCGTCATCGCCACCGTGGTGACGCTCGTGCTGCGCGCCTTCAAGGTGAAGGACACCACGGACTCCACCCGCCCGTCCGACTACGGCGCAGACGAGAACGACCCGAAGGTCGCGGCGGCCGAGCAGTCGCAGCCGCCGCTCGACCCCGAGCTCGACGGACGCGGCACGAGGGTCTCCTGAGCCGGCTGCTACACGCTCGCGGCGTCGTCGGTCAGCGGTTCACCACCGCTGCCAGCGGCGCCGCGAGCGTTCCACGGTCACGCACCGCCACGGCGGAGAGGCCCTGCCACCGAGCCGCCTCGTTCAGCAGCGCCGCGAGTCGCTCGGGCGTCTCGCCGTCCGCGCTGTCTTCGGCCCAGGCCGACTGCACGACGAGCACCCCCGCCTTGCGGTCACTCTTGAGGTCGACTCGGGCGACGATGCGGTCGTCCTGCAGCACGGGCAGCACGTAGTACCCGTAGACCCGTTTGGGCGCAGGCGTGTAGATCTCGATGCGGTAGTCGAGGCCGAACATGCGCAGCGCACGTGCCCGCTCCCACACGATCGGATCGAACGGCGACAGCAACGCCGACGCCCGCAGCGCACGCGGCATCCGCGCGCCCGTCGCCAGCCACGCACGTGTCGGACGTTCCGACGACCCCCACCCCGACGACCCCCGCCC
The DNA here is from genome assembly GCF_007859675.1 of Humibacter ginsenosidimutans. Lineage (GTDB taxonomy): Bacteria > Actinomycetota > Actinomycetes > Actinomycetales > Microbacteriaceae > Humibacter > Humibacter ginsenosidimutans. The sequence continues at coordinate 1,323,111 of NZ_CP042305.1, read as the reverse complement.
CGTCACCCGCACGGGCTCGACGTCGCCCGCGTCTTCGAGCTCGTGCAGTGCTGCCAGGGTCGGTGCGCTCTTGAGCCGGTAGTAGTCGGCGATGTCCTTGAGCGTGCCGACCCCGTGTGCTCTCACGGAGCGGCGCACGAGCTCGCGCACGGCATCCTCGGTCGAGAAAGAGGTATCGAGAACCGTCGACGGGAAGACCTGCTCCGGCAGGGCGTAGCGGCGTTCGAATCGGGTGCGTCCGGCGATCGCCACATCGCCGAAGCGGAAGAGCAGCTCGAGCGTGTGCTTCACCTCCGACCATCCCCACCACGGCCCGCGGCGCACGTTGTCGTCGTGCTCGATCTCGCTGGCGGCCATCGGGCCGCGCTCGGCCAGCTCGTCGAGGAGCCGGCGCGCCGTGCGACTCCGGGCAGCATCCCACTCGGCGGTGTCCGTGCCGTACCGGGCGCGGAAGGAGTCCATGCGCCAGCGGAACAGCGCGCGGTCGTCACGATGCACGAACGCGGCTTCGTGCGCCACGTACTCCGTGTGTGCAGCGCGGGCACGCAGGGTGATCGCATCGAGCAGTGACTTGTCGTACGCGCCGAGCCGTGCGAACACCGGCAGATAGTGGCTGCGCTCGAACACGTTGACGGAGTCGATCTGCAGCAGGCCGAGACGGCGTACCAGTGCGTTCAGCTGGCGGGTGCCGACCGACCGAGGGTGCGGTGCGCCGAACCCCTGCGCAGCCAACGCCACACGGCGGGCGAGGGCAGGCGTGATGCTGCGGGTCGGAACTGTGGATGCCACCACGCGAGGCTATCCGCAGCCCCCGACAGCAGACATCCCGCGCACCGCGCCGAGGGTGCATGCGACGCGCAGCCTTCTGCAAATAGACTGACTCGATGGCGAAAGCACCCGTGCCGGACCGCGAGCCGACCGAGAGCGTCGAGGATTCCGTCCCGCGCGGCGTGCGTGTCGCCGCGGCGTGGTCATGGCGGCTCCTGCTCATCGGTGCCGTCATCGCCGTGGTCATCTACCTCATCGTGCAGCTGCAGCTCATCGTGGTGCCCGTGCTCGTGGCCGTGCTGCTTTCGGCACTGCTGGTGCCCTTGGTCGAATTGCTCACGAGGCGCCGCTGGCCGCGCTGGCTCGCCATCGTGGTCGCACTCGTCGTGGTTCTCGTGGTGGTCGGCGGACTCGTCGTGCTCGTCGTGCTGCAGATCCGCAGCGAGGCGCACGCGCTCCAGGTGCGCGGCATGCAGGCGTTCTCCGACTTCAACGCGTGGCTGCAGGCCCCGCCCCTGCAGCTCACCGGCTCGCAGATCGAGGGCTGGCTCGATCAGGCGTTCAAGGCACTGGAGCAGGACAGCCAGGTGCTCGTCTCCGGCGCCCTCTCACTCGGCTCGACGCTCGGCCACGTGCTGACCGGCGCGCTGCTCACCGCGTTCAGCACACTGTTCATCCTCATCGACGGCAAGGGCATCTGGTCGTGGATCGTGCGCATCTTCCCGCGCAGGGCGCGAGCCGCCGCCGACGGAGCAGGGCATGCCGGGTGGACGACGCTCACCAGCTTCGCGCGCGTGCAGGTGCTCGTGGCGTCGATCGACGCGCTTGGCATCGGCCTCGTCGCCTTCTTCCTCGGTCTGCCGCTGGTGATCCCGATCGCGGTGCTCGTCTTCCTCGGCTCGTTCATCCCCATCGTGGGCGCCGTGATCACGGGTGCGCTCGCGGTCGTGGTCGCGCTCGTCTACAACGGCTGGGTGGCGGCCGTCATCATGCTGGCCGGTGTGCTCGCGGTGCAGCAGATCGAGGGCCATGTGCTGCAGCCGCTCATCATGGGCTCGGCGGTGAAGGTGCACCCGCTCGCCGTCGTGCTCGTCGTCGCGGCGGGCTCGATGCTGGCGGGCATCCCCGGCGCGCTCTTCGCTGTGCCGTTCGCCGCCGTTCTCAACGTCATGGTCAAGTACGTGTCGTCTGGGGCATGGCGACCCGATGCAGCTGTGGCTTACACGGGGCCGCCCGATGCGCTCTGGCAGACCGTTCCGCGTCCTCGTCGGTGGCGTGATCGGCGTGCGGCGGACGCGGCCGCCACCACGCACGAGGCGGGGGAGAAGGATGCCGGCGGCCAGGCACCCGATCACCACTGACGCCCGCTGATGTGCGGAGTGCCAGCATGCCGGGCGTGGAATGGGCGTCGCCGTAAAATCGGCCCATGACCTCCGTGAGCCAGAGTCCTCGTTCGTTCACCAGCGGACCGAGCCTTGCGGAGATTCAGCATGCCCACGATGTGGTCTCCCGGGTGGCGAAGCACACTCCGGTGGAGACCTCGAACTATCTCACGGAACTGCTCGGCTCGCCCGTCCTGCTGAAGTGCGAGAACCTGCAGCGCACCGGGTCGTACAAGATCCGCGGCGCCTACTACATGATGTCCAAGCTCAGCGAAGAGGAGCGCGCGCGGGGGGTGGTCGCGGCTTCCGCCGGCAACCACGCACAGGGCGTCGCGTTCGCCGCGCGCGAGCTCGGCGTCAAGGCGACCATCTTCATGCCGCTCGGTGTCGCGCTGCCCAAGCTGCAGGCGACCAAGGACTACGGTGCGCACGTGGTGCTGGGCGGTGCGACAGTGGACGAACCGCTTCGCGCCGCAGCCGAGTTCGCCAGGGAGACCGGAGCGATCTTCGTTCCGCCGTTCGACCATGAAGACGTCATCACCGGCCAGGCGGCCCTCGGCCTCGACGTCGTGAACGATGTTCCCGATGTCGACACCGTCATCGTGCCGATCGGCGGCGGTGGTCTCATCGCCGGTGTGTCGGCCGCGGTGAAGCAGTGGGGACGCGAGCGAGGGCGCGACATCCGCGTCATCGGCGTGCAGGCGGAGAACGCGGCGTCGTATCCCGTGTCGCTCGAGGCGGGACGCCCGGTGGACATCACCGTCGGATCGACGATCGCCGACGGCATCGCCGTCGGCCGCCCCGGCACGCTCAACTTCGACATCGTCAAGGACCTCGTCGACGGTGTCGTCACGGTGAGCGATGACGAGACCGCCCGGGCGCTGCTCGTGCTCCTCGAGCGCTCGAAGCTCGTCGTGGAGCCTGCCGGTGCGGTGGGCGTCGCCGCGCTGCTCTCCGGGGCGGTGCAGGCATCCGCCGGCGAGCTCGGTCGCACCGTCGTGCTGCTCTCCGGCGGCAACATCGACCCGCTGCTCATGCAGCGGGTGGTCGCAGCCGGGCTGGCCGTCTCCGACCGCTACCTCAATCTGCGGCTCATGCTGCCTGATCGGCCCGGTCAGCTCGCGCGCACGTCGGAACTCATCGCGGCGGCCAGCGCCAACGTGGTCGAGGTGCTGCACACGCGCCACGGCAACGGTCTGCAGCTGAGCCAGGTCGAGCTGCAGGTCAGCGTCGAGACCCGCGGCCCGGAGCACAAAGACGAGGTCGTCCGCATCCTCCGCGAGGCGGGATACGACCCGATCGTCGACTGACGATGCTGGCCGTATCCGGCGTGAGCCTGCTGGCGGGCGTGCGGGCTACTGGCCCGTCCAGGTCTGAACGTCGGTGACCTTGACCTGGATCTGGCGACCGTTCGGCGCCGTGTAGCTGGCGGACTCGCCGACGCTCAGGCCGAGGATGGCCGAGCCGAGCGGGCTGGCCTCGCTGTACACGGAGAGCTCGCTGCCGTCGCCGATCTCGCGGTTGCCGATGATGAAGGTGTCTTCATCGCCCGCGATGACGGCCGTGACCACGGTGCCGGGCTCCACGACGCCGCGGCTCTCGGGAGCCTGACCGACCTTGGCGTGGCGCAGCAGCTCTGTGAGCTGCACGATGCGCGCCTCCTGCACGCCCTGGGCGTCTTTCGCGGCGTGGTAGCCGCCGTTCTCCTTGAGGTCGCCCTCTTCGCGAGCAGCTTCGATGCGCTTCGCGATCTCGCTGCGGCCGACCGTGCTGAGGTGCTCGAGTTCAGCGGAGAGACGGTCGTACGCCTCCTGGGTCAGGAACGTGACCTGCGTGTCCTGGGACATGGTGAACTCCTACGGATGGGGGACGGGAAAACGGGCTTACCAACATCGACGCCCCGACGTGTCCGTCAGGGCGTATCAGAGGATTCTACGTCAGTGGGACGCGGAAGACCAGCAAGAGTCCACGTCACCGCTCACGCTGGGCTGCGAGGTGCGCACCGTTTCGGTGAACGAACGAGTCGTCTTCGAGGAGATCGGCAGCTGCACCACCTTCCACCCGGTGATGGTGAAATCGACGTCTTCCGCCTCGACGGCGCAGGCGACTGAGGCACCGGCATCCGCCGACACGGTGAACGACACCTTCACGTGCTGCGAGTCGATGACCGAGTTGGCACCGGTGTCGACGTTGATGCTCGAGCCGCGCACCTGGTCGAGACCGGCCCACAGCGTCCAGCACACCATGACGACGACGATGAACGCTCCGAGGGCGATCAGCAGCCACCGGTCCCTGCGCTTCGTGGCGGCGGTTCGCCCGTATCTGGCGCCGGCCGGCTGATAGCGGCCGCGGGACGCGCCCCCGGATCCGGCCTCGTCGTGACCGACGGGATCGTCGCCCTGGCCAGCGGTGGAGACCGTGGGTTCTGGCACGAAGCGACCTCCGGATGTCGTGCTATTAGGCTGGGCGTCGAGGCTGTGTCCGATCCTCGATCGGGCCTCGACCCACCAGCCTAAGCGCATTGACTGACAACCCCCTCACGCCCAGATTGGCGAACGAATCGTGACCCTCCGCCTGCTCGCCGTGCACGCACATCCCGACGACGAGTCGAGCAAGGGCGCCGCGACGTACGCCTATTACGTCGATCGCGGCGCCGAGGTGATGGTCGTCAGCTGCACGGGCGGCGAACGCGGTGACATCCTCAACGAGAGCGTCGCGGCGCTGGCGATGGCGGAGCGCGACATGCCGGGCCTGCGGCGCACGGAGATGGATGCCGCGGCACGGCTGCTCGGCATCCGCCACCGTTGGCTCGGCTACGTCGACTCCGGCATGCCGAGTGACGACGGCAGCGTGCCGCCGAACTCGTTCGCCTCCATCCCGCTGGAGATCTCCGCAGAGCCGCTCGTCACGCTCATCCGCGACTTCCGCCCGCAGGTGATGATCACCTACGACGAGAACGGCGGCTACCCGCACCCCGACCACATCCGCTGCCACGAGGTGTCGCGGGCCGCGTACGACTGGGCGGCCGACCCCGATCGATACCCGGCAGCCGGCGAGCCGTGGCAGATCGGCAAGCTGTACTACGAGCGCATCTTCAACGGCGTGCGCGCCAGAACCGTGCTCGAGCATGTGCGGGAGAACGACCCGGCGTCCCCGCTCGTCGAGCACTTCGAGGGCATGCTCGAACGATTCGCCGAGCGCCCGGATCTCGCCACGACGCACGTGCCCGTCGGCGACTTCTTCGACACCAGAGACGATGCGCTGCGCTCGCACGCCAGCCAGGTGTCGCCGGACAGCCACTTCTTCTTCTGGCCGAACGACGTGCAGCGCACGGTGTGGCCGTACGAAGACTTCCAACTCGTCGACTCGAAGGTTCCGACCACGGTGCCAGAGCACGACCTGTTCGCTGGTATCGAGGATGACGGGGTTCGATGAACACTCTGCTGCTGCACGCGGGACAGGTGATGGCGGCGACTCCGTCGCCGGCGCCGAAGGTGCCCAACGCCGACCAGGTGACTCCGGGGGTGTGGGGCTTCGCCATCATCTTCGCGATCGGCATCGTGACCATCCTGCTGATCTGGGACATGATGCGGCGGGTACGCAGAACGCGGTACCGTGCGGAGGTCAACGCCAAGCTCGACGCCGAGCAGTCTCAGGCCGGCGACTCGGGCGCGGTCGTTCCGCGCGACCCGCGGCGCGGCACGCAGCAGGATGCCCCGCAGCAGCCACCGCACGACCGCGACTCCTGACCTGACGGTTCCGTACCCTCGTGCGTAGCCTGATCGTCGGAGCCGCGCTGCTCGTCGCAGGGCTGCTCGCGGTCGTCACCGGACTCTATCCCGCAGCGGCTGCCGCGGCCCTCGCCGAGCGCGTGTGGCCGGTGCTGCTGTTCGTGCTCGCGATCACCGTCGTCGCCGAGCTCGCCGCGGAGGCGGGTCTGTTCGACGTCGTGGCACGCTGGGCGACAGGGGTCGCTCGCGGCAGCGCGTGGCTGCTCTGGCTGCTGATCGTCGCCGTGGCGAGCGTCAGCACGATCTTCCTGTCGCTCGACACGACGGCCGTGCTGCTCACGCCGATCGTCGTGCACATGGCGAGACACGTGAAGCTGAACCCGCTTCCGTTCGCGTTGACGACGGTGATGCTCGCCAACACCGCGTCGCTTCTGCTGCCGGTCTCGAACCTCACGAATCTGCTGGCAGAACAGAGCATCGGCGGCAGCGGCGCCTTCGTCGCCCTCAGCTGGGCCCCCGCGATCGTCGCCGTGCTGGTGCCCGTCGCCGCCATCGCGGTGATCGGACGACGCACGCTGTCGGCACGGTACAGCGTGCCCGAGGCGGTCGCGCCGGAGGACCGCGGGCTGGTCATCATCGCTGGAGTGATCGTTCTCGCGCTGCTCCCCGCGCTCGTCTCCGGTCTTCCGGTCTGGATGCCGGCGGCCGTCGCTGCAGTCGCGCTCGTGATCGTCTTCGCGGTGCGCCGCCCGCGTGTGCTCAGAGCCACCCTGGTGCCGTGGCCGACGCTCGTGTTCGCCGCAGGCCTGTTCCTCGCGATGGGCGCGCTCGGTGCGCTGGGATCCGGAGCCGTCGCTGCGGCGGTCGCCGGAACGGGTACCTCGCCGGTGGCGTTGCTGCGCGTCGCGTTCAGCGGACTCCTGGGGGCGAACGCGGTGAACAACCTGCCCGCGTACCTTGCCCTGGAGCCTGCGGCCGGACATCCTCTTCGCCTCATGGCGCTCCTCGTCGGAGTGAACGCCGGCCCGTTGATCACGCCATGGGCGTCACTGGCCACCCTGCTGTGGCATTCCCGGCTGGAGCGGCTCGGCGTGCACGTGCCGTGGGGGAGGTACGTGCTGATCGGTGTGGTGGTGGCGCCGGTCACCGTCGCAGTGGCGACGCTCGTGCTCGCCGTCAGGCACTGACCCGTCAGCGGGAGGTCGTGGAGCGCGGGCGATGCCCTCGGCGTCAGCCCGCGTTGTAGGCCGGATGCAGCACGATGAGCAGGCACGCGGCCCAATGGCACAGGAAGGCCAGCACCGTGAGCGTGTGGAAGATCTCGTGGAAGCCGAAGCGCCCGGGGAACGGGTTCGGACGCTTGAGCCCGTACACCAGGGCGCCGATCGTGTAGAGGCCGCCGCCCACGAACACGAGCACCATCATGGCGGCGTCCGCGGTGACGAGGTCGACCACGTACATCAGCGCGGCCCAGCCGAGCAGCACGTACAGCGGCACATAGAGCCAGCGGGGTGCCGTGATCCAGAAGACGTGGAAGGCGATGCCCACCAGAGCCCCGCCCCACACGATGGAGAGCAGGATCAGGCCCTTCTGCGGGGGCAGTGCGAGCACGCCGAGCGGTGTGTAGGTGCCGGCGATCAGCAAGAAGATGTTCGCGTGGTCGATGCGCTTGAGCACCAGCTTGGTGCGCGGCTTCCAGTTGAAGCGGTGATAGAGGGCCGAATTGCCGAACAGCAGCATCGACGTGAGCATGAAGACGGCCGACGCCCATTTCGCCGGGGCGCCGTTCGCCAGGCAGATCAGCACGATGCCCGCGGCGATGGTCACGGGGAAGGTCGCCGCGTGGATCCAGCCGCGCCAGGTGGGCTTGAGCTCAGCGGGGTGCGCGGCCGAGGCATCCACCAGAGGAAGATTCGGGATGCCGCGCTCGTGCGCGTCGCCGGCCTTCACCGCCGCATCGGCGGGGGACAGCTTCTCGGCGGGCTGGGAGAGCTCGTCGGCGACATCGACGTACTCGCGGGGTTCGCGGGGCATGCCACCAGCCTAAGGAGGGGAATATGCCCGCAGGCTGATGATCCGCCCCACGCTGCCCTGCACACGGCAGGCGCTAACGTAGGCAGGTGACATCTCGCCGGATCCCGAAGCCCGGCCCGGGGTTCCTCTACGGGCTGTACCAGAACCGCCTCCGGCGCAGCATCGACGTGGCGGCTGTTCCGCAGCACGTCGCCATGATCATCGACGGCAACCGCCGCTGGGCGCGTCAGCTCGGGCTCGAGACGGTCGCCCACGGGCACCGCGCGGGCGCGGCGAAGATGCTCGAGTTCTTGCGCTGGTGCGACGAGCTCGACGTCAGGGTGGTCACGCTCTACCTGCTCTCGTCGGACAATCTGACCAACCGCGATCGCGGCGAGCTCGCCGACCTCATCGAGATCATCGCCGACCTCGCACACCAGGTCTCCGCGGCAGGCGACTGGCGGGTGCAGCACGTCGGCACCACGGTCGGTCTGCCGGGGCGGCTGGTGAAGGCGCTCGCCGACGCGGAGCAGGCCACTGCGCAGAACGAAGGCATGCACGTGAACCTCGCCGTCGGCTACGGCGGTCGCAAAGAGATCACGGATGCCATGCGCAGCATCGTCGCGGAGCACCATGCAGAGGGGCGCAGCCTCGAGGACCTCGCCGAGCGGCTCACCCCCGATCTGATCGGCGAGCATCTCTATACCGGAGGCCAGCCCGACCCCGACCTCGTGATCCGCACCTCGGGAGAGCAACGACTCAGCGACTTCATGCTGTGGCAGAGCGCGCACAGCGAGTTCTACTTCGTCGAGGCGCTCGGCCCCGATCTGCGTGAGGTGGACTTTCTGCGCGCCGTGCGCGACTACACGCGCCGCAACCGCAGGTACGGCGGATAGCGACGCACGACGTCACACGGCGGAGGTCTTCTCCAGTGCACTCTGGTGTCTGCCGCCTGAATCGCTGAAGAATGGGAGCGGGAGGACGAGTGACAACCGTCGAAGAGTTCGCCGAAGGTTTTCTGGAAGATCCCGGCTATCTGGATTTCGCCAGGATCGGTCCGCTGTCGGCCCCGGTCGTGGCCGAAGTGCAGGGCATCAACGAGGTGTTCGCCAAGGCGCGTTTCGGGTCGCTCGAGGCGCTCAAGCGCGAAGACGAGCGGATGCGCGACGCGGCGGCTGCGCTGACCGGCATCCCCGCCGAGCAGGTGGTGTTCCAGCCCAACGTGGGCACCGGCCTGATGCACGCGATGTTCGGCCTGACGGGTGCGGTGCTCGTCTCCGGCGCAGACTTCCCGGCCATCACCTTCGCCGCGGCGCGCGCATCGGAGGCGTTGCACGCGGTGGAGCCGGTGTGGCTCCAGACCGACCACGGTCGGGTCACGCCCGGCAGCGTGCGGGAGCAGCTGTCGAACGCGGTCACCGCGGTGGCCGTCAGCCTCGTGGACTCGCGCACGGGCTTTGTGGCCGACATCGACGGCATCCGCCAGGTCATCGGCGACCGGCTGCTGATCGTGGATGCCGTGCAGGGCTTCGGCGTCGTCGACGCGCCCTACGAGGTGGCCGACGTGGTCATCGTGGGCGGCGAGAAGTGGCTGCGCGCAGGATGGGGCGCCGGGTTCATGGCGCTCTCGGAGCGCGCGATCGACAACCTCACCCCGGTCTGGAGCGGACACACCGGCGCGGGCGTCGTCGACCCGTTCGACGAGGTGCTGCCGCCCGAGCACGGGGCAGCGGCGTTCAGCGTCGCCCGGCACGACAGCGTCGCACAGGCGCGGCTGTCGGCGGCCCTCGAAGACGTTGCATCGGTCGGCGTCGACGTGATCGAGGCGGCCGTCGCCGATCGGGTCGACCACGTCATCGACCTCGCCGACGAGTACGGGATCACCGTCGCCTCTGCTCGCGAGACGCCGGAGCGTGCCGGGATCGTGGTGCTCGAGCCGCCGCAGGAGCGGCTCACGCTGCTCGGCGCATCCCTCTTCAACCACGGCATCACGGCCACGACGCGCACGGGCACGGTGCGGCTCAGCGCGCACGTCTCCGCCGGGGACGAGACGCTCGGGATGCTGCGCGGCGCGTTCACCTCGTACGCCACGGCGCTCTGAGCGAGGGCTCTCCCCGAGCATCCCGACGTGCCGTCCCCGCGCGATCAGCGCGTGCACGAGCAGAGTTCATCTGCCGGTAACCGTGCTCAGCGTGTGTCGGTCGGTCGGATGTCCATGCGCGGGCCTACCGTCGAGGTGTCGGGCATCGTGCCCGGCCGAGGCGGTCTCACGGAACGTCTTGAAAGGTGCGGCCGCTTCGACGACAGGATCCGCGCAGTGCCCCTGAAGGGCGCGCGGGGTGGGAGTGGTTGTGACCGCGATGCAGACCCGGATGCCGGCCCCCGAGACGCTGTCCAAGGCGTCGATCGAGCAGGAATCCGATCGCCAAGTGCGCCAGACCGAGCGAACCTACGTTCTCGACACATCGGTGCTGCTGTCGGACCCACGAGCCGTGTTCCGGTTCGCCGAACACGCCGTCGTCATCCCCGTGGTGGTGATCAGCGAACTGGAGGGCAAGCGCAACGACCCGGAGATCGGCTACTTCGCCAGGCAGGCGTTGCGCCTCCTCGACGAGATGCGCGTGCAGCACGGCCGGCTCGACTTTCCCGTCCCGGTCGGCGACGGCGGATCTCTTCGGGTCGAGCTCAACCACTCCAGCATGTCGGTGCTGCCCAGCGGTCTTCAGCTGGGTGACAACGATTCGCGCATCCTCGCGGTCGCCCAGAACCTCGCGAATGACGGACTCGCCGTCACTGTCGTGTCGAAGGATCTTCCCCTGCGCGTCAAGGCGGCATCCATCGGCCTGACGGCGGAGGAGTACCGCGCAGAGCTCGCACCGGAGTCGGGGTGGACAGGCGTGGCCGAGATCGACCTCGGCTCGAACGACATGGCGCGGCTCTACGAGCACGAACGGCTCGAAACGCCGCTCGTCGCCGAGCTCCCCGCCAACACGGGACTCATCGTGCACTCCGACCGCGGTTCCGCCCTGGGGCGCGTGACCGGCGACGGCGTGATGAAGCTCGTGCGCGGTGACCGCGACGTGTTCGGACTGCACGGCCGTTCCGCCGAACAGCGGCTCGCGATCGACATGCTGCTCGACCCGGAGGTGGGCATCCTCTCGCTCGGCGGTCGAGCCGGGACCGGCAAGTCGGCGCTCGCCCTGTGCGCGGGACTCGAATCGGTGCTCGAACGGCAGCAGCACAAGAAGATCATGGTGTTCCGGCCGCTCTACGCCGTGGGCGGACAGGAGCTCGGCTACCTGCCCGGCGACCAGGGCGAGAAGATGACGCCGTGGGGCGAGGCGGTGTTCGACACGCTCGGCGCGGTCGTCTCGCAGAACGTCATCGAAGAGGTCGTGGAGCGCGGGATGCTCGAGGTGCTGCCGCTCACGCACATCAGGGGCCGCTCGCTGCACGACGCGTTCGTGATCGTCGACGAGGCGCAGTCGCTGGAACGCAACGTGCTGCTCACCGTGCTGAGCCGCATCGGCCAGAACTCGAAGGTCGTGCTCACGCACGACGTCGCCCAGCGGGACAACCTGCGGGTCGGCAGGCACGACGGTGTCGCCTCGGTGATCGAGACGCTCAAGGGACACCCGCTGTTCGCACACGTCACGCTGACCAGGTCGGAGCGCTCGGCCATCGCTGCCCTGGTCACCGAACTGCTGGAGTTCGGCGAGATCGCCTGACGGGCGGTCAGCCGCGCGAGACGACCGCGCGCCGGAGAGGGGCCGGCGCGCGGTTCGTCGTCTGCGGTGAGGCGGGCCCATCTTTGACATGTTCGCGGGTGACATGTCGCGCGGAGCCTGTCCCGTCACGCACTCTCAGGCGGGGGCGTCATCGCCTGCGTCGCGACGAAGCTCGGCGAGGGGCGGGAGAGGGCCCTCGCCGCGATCGTCCGCGACGGAGGCGAGTCGGCTCAGCGCGGAGAAGAAGGTGTCGAGGTCTTCGCCGACGGCCGAGGTGAGCAGCCGGTCGAAACGGATGGCTGCGGCCAGCATGCGCTCGAAGGCCGCCTGTCCCTCCACGGTGAACTCGAGGCGTTGCACGCGGCGATCGCGGTCGTCCCTCGTGCGCGTCACCCACCCTCGTCGTTCGAGAGCGGTGAGATGGTGCGTGAGCGTCGCCTCCGTGATGCCGACCGTGGCGGCGAGCTCGCGCTGAGTCGCGTGGCTCCGCCTGCCGAGCGCCAGCAGGATGAACCACACCGCGCGATTGCCGTCGACTTCGGCGAGCATGCGCTCGAACGCCCGATTCACGACCTGCGTGGTCTCCCACAGCGTCATTCCCAGGGCTCGCTCACCGGTGAAACTCATGCCTCCCAGCGTAATCGTTCCCTTAGAGCTGAAATCATTGGACATCTAATCATTAGACGTCTAAGTTAATGATGATCGGGTCGCGATCAGAGCGTCGCGCCCGGCGAAGACGACGTGAGCAGAGACGAAGGGCTCGAACCATGGATGTGATCGATGAGGCACGGAGGCTGCTGGAGCCGCGACTGGGGAAGCGACTCCTGACGCGGGAGAGCGCGGAGTTCGAGGAGAGGGCGTCCGTGGTCTTCGCGGGTGACGACGATCCGCCGGCGCTCGTGGCGCGTGCGCGAGACGCGGAAGAGGTGTCGGCGGTCGTTCGGGGCGCGGCGAGCACGGGCATTCCGTTCGCGGTTCGCGGTGGCGGGCATGGCTATCTGCGCCAGGGCACCGTCGCGAACGGGCTGGTGCTCGACCTGCGACTTCTCGCCGGAGCAGAGGCGGACCCGGCCGCCAGGGTGGGCGTCGCATTCGCCGGGACGACGGCCGGCGAGTACACCGCGGTCGCCGAGCGACACGGGCTGGCGACCGGATTCGGCGACACCGCGTCGGTCGGCGTGCCGGGGATCGCGCTCGGCGGCGGCATCGGCTTTCTCAGTCGTCGCGACGGGCTCACGGTCGACAACATGCTGAGCGCGGAGGTCGTGCTGGCAGACGGGAGTCTGGTCGAGGCATCCGAGACCGCGAACGCCGATCTCTTCTGGGCGTTGCGTGGCGGCGGAGGCAACTTCGGCGTCGTGACCCGCCTTCGGCTTCGGCTCTCCGAGGCGGGCATCGTCACCGGCGGCATCCTCGCCTTCGAGCCCGACCCGCGAACGGTCAGTGCGCTGGTCGCGGCCGCCGCAGAGGCGCCTGACGAGTTGTCGCTGATGATCAACGTCATGAAGGCTCCGCCCGCCCCGTTCCTGCCGCCCGAGCGACACGGCACACCGATCGTGATCGCGATCCTCTGTCACTCGGGCGACCCCGAACGGGCGGATGCCGCGCTCGCCCCGTTCCGTTCGGCGGGCCGCGTGCTCGCCGATCTGGTTCGTCGGCAGCAGTACTCTGCGTTGTTCGCCGTGGCGCCACCGCTCTCAGGGGTCCGAACCACGCAGCGCACCGGCTTCTTCGACGGCGTCGACGACGCGCTCGCCGGGGCGGCGCTCGACGCGATCCACGGCGCCCCGACGGCGACGGCGGTGCTGAACCTGCGGCCCATGGGCGCCGCCATCGCCCGAGTCGAACCGGATGCCACCGCCTTCGCCCATCGGGGCCGGGCGCTCATGGCCACCATCGGCGCGGCCGACCTCGACTCCGGTCGAGCGAATGCAGGGCGGGACTGGGCCGAGTCGACTGCCGCAAGCCTGGGCGTCGGCGGTGCGGCGTATCTGAACTTCCTCGGGGAGTCGGGCCCGGAGGCCACTGCCTCCGCCTACCCGGCGGCGACGCTGTCACGGCTTCGCGCGGTGAAGAGGCAGTTCGATCCGCAGAACCTGTTCCGGTCGAACCACAACATCGCACCGATCCCAGACGACGACTTGGCGAGGGTCTGAGCTCCGCTTGTGCATAACGCAAGCGGAGGCACGGCGGCCCCGCTACGGTCGCCGTGTGTCAGCTTCCGCGCCGTCGTCTTCACGTACGCCCGCGAGTCTCACGGGACGGTTCGTCTGGCAGGGATCGCTCTCGGTGCTGCTCGTCGTGGTCAGCCTGACCGTCGTCGGCGTGCGCTTCGAACTCGTCGGATTCCTCTACCTCGCGTTCGTCACCCCTGAGCTGTGCCGCATCGATCTGGCCGAGCATCGGCTGCCGAACGCCCTGGTGCTGCCGGGCATGGCGTTCGCCGCGGTCGGGACGGTGTTCGGCTGGCTCGCGGGCGGGACGGTTCCGGTGGGAACCGCCGCGGCCGCCTGTGGCGTGACGGCGTTCTTCGCTCTGCTCGCCCTGGCCGGCGGCATGGGCATGGGCGACGTGAAGCTGGCCGCGGTATTGGCGCTCGCGGGTGGCGCGGTGTCGTTCGTCGTGGTCGTCGGAGCAGTGGTGCTCGGCTTTCTGTTCGGTGGAGCCGTCGCGATGGTGGGTCTTGCCACGGGCGGAAGGGGCGGGAGCATCGCGTTCGGGCCCTATCTGCTCGGCGGGTTCTGGGCATCCACGGCCCTGCTGCTCGTGCTCGGCTGACACGCAACGGCCCGGCGACCCACGAGAACGTGGGCGGCCGGGCCGTTGCGGTGAAGAGTGAAGCTACTCAGCCGAAGGCGGCGTGGTCATGCTCAGCACGTCGAGCGCCGTGTCGAGCTGCTCGAGGGTGACCTCGCCGCGCTCGACGAAGCCGAGGTCGATCACGGCATCGCGCACCGTGATGCCCTGGGCCACCGAGTGCTTGGCGATCTTGGCGGCGGCCTCGTAGCCGATGATCTTGTTGAGCGGCGTCACGATCGACGGCGACGATTCGGCCAGCGCGCGGGCGCGCTCGAGATTGGCCTCGAGGCCGCGCACCGTCTTGTCGGCGAGCGTGCGCGTGGCGTTGCTCAGCAGGCGGATCGACTCGAGCAGCGCCGTTCCCATCACCGGGATGGCCACGTTGAGCTCGAATGCTCCCGACGCGCCGCTCCATGCGATCGTGGCGTCGTTGCCGATCACCCGCGCAGCGACCATGAGCGTCGCCTCCGGGATGACCGGGTTCACCTTGCCGGGCATGATCGATGAGCCGGGCTGCAGGTCGGGGATGTGCAGCTCGCCGAGACCCGTGTTCGGTCCGGAGCCCATCCAGCGCAGGTCGTTGCAGATCTTGGTGAGGCTCACCGCGATGGTGCGCAGCGCACCGGATGCCTCCACCAGACCGTCGCGGTTGGCCTGCGCCTCGAAGTGGTTGCGCGCCTCCGTGATCGGCAGCTCGGTCTCCTGCGTGAGGAGCTTGATCACGAGCTGCGGGAAGCCGGCAGGCGTGTTGATGCCGGTGCCGACCGCGGTGCCGCCGAGCGGGACCTCGGCCACTCGGGCGAGAGCCGACTGCACACGCTCGATGCCGAGGCGCATCTGCGCCGCGTAGCCGCCGAACTCCTGGCCGAGCGTGACGGGCGTGGCATCCATCAGGTGCGTGCGGCCCGACTTGACGGCGTCTTTCCAGAGCTCCGCCTTCTCCTCGAAGGCGACGGCCAGATGGTCGAGCGCGGGGATCAGGTCGTCGATCAGCGCGCCGGTCACCGCGATGTGCACCGAGGTCGGGAACACATCGTTCGAGGACTGTGAAGCGTTGACGTGGTCGTTGGGGTGCACCGCGCGACCGAGGCGACGCGACGCGAGCGTGGCGAGCACCTCGTTCATGTTCATGTTCGAGGAGGTGCCGCTGCCGGTCTGGTACACGTCGATCGGGAACTCGTCGTCGTGCACCCCCGTGATCACCTCGTCGGCGCTGGCCGCGATGGCGTCGGCGACATCGCTGTCGAGAACACCGAGCTCGGCGTTCGCGAGGGCTGCTGACTTCTTGATGCGTGCCAGGGCGGCGATCTGCGCGGACTCGAGGCGCGAACCGGAGATCGGGAAGTTCTCCACCGCGCGCTGCGTCTGTGCGCTGTAGAGGGCGTCACGGGGAACCCGTACCTCGCCCATGGTGTCGTGCTCGATGCGGAACTCGGCGTCGTCGCCGGGATTATGGCTGTCCATTCGTGTGATCCCTTGTGGTGTCGTGGTTGTGGTGCGTCGTGGTCGCGGTTCGGTCGTCCCCGTCAGACCTCGCCGACAACGAGGTGCGAGGTGACGGTGCCGTCGCTGAGTCGGTAGTTGGCGCCGATGATGGCCAGCTCGCCGTCGGCGACGGCCTGGGCGGTGAGCTCGCTGCGTCGAAGCAGTTCGCTGATGGTGTCTTTGACGTGCTCACGGGCGACCTCGGAGGAGTCGACAGTGCTCGGGTCTGCCACCTCGTCACCGGCGACGCGACGCACTGCCGGAACGATCGGCGCGATGAGGTCGGCGATGTGCGGCGGAAGGCGGTCGGCGTCGGGGGCGGCGGAATCGATGGCGGCACGCACGGCGCCGCAGCTGTCGTGGCTCATCACGACGAGGAGCGGCACGTGCAGCACGGCCACCGCGTACTCGATCGAACCGAGCACCGACTCCGAGATCACCTGCCCGGCATTGCGGATGACGAAGGCGTCACCGAGACCGAGGTCGAAGATGATCTCCGCGGCGAGACGCGAGTCGCTGCAGCCGAACACCGTCGCCACCGGAGCCTGCGAGCCCGCGGTCTGCGCACGTCGCTCGGCATCCTGGTGCGGGTGCAGCGGCGCCCCCGCGATGAAGCGTGCGTTGCCTGCCTGCAGCTGCGACCATGCTCGTGCCGGGCTCGTGTTCGTCATCAATGACCCTTCGCATCCTTGTTGAGTTGGGAACTGACGGACTTCGCCAGCGTCTGGAATTCCGCGTTCGACGCTGTGCCGTACAGCACGACGGTGCTCTTGCCCTGCTTCGTCGACAGCGCATATTGCGCGTCGCCGACGTCACGGCTGGAGTCGCGGTTGTCGTAGATGCTCCAGGTGATGCCGTCGATCTCCGTGGTGGAGACGGAGTGCGTGTTCGCCACCTGGTCGGCGAGCCAGGTCGCGTTCGCATCGAAGCCCTGGGTGAGACCGATGTACTGCTTCGACGGCGTGATGAGCCCGATGTACCACTCGTCGACCTGATCCTGAGTCTGCTGCCGCAACTCTGCGGAGTTCGAGGTCCAGCTCTTCGACAGATGGGGCGTGAGCAGTGGATCGGGCTCCACTCCCGCCCCCTGCGCCGCGATCTTCGCGTAGTCGATGTCGGGAGTGGCGTCGGGCTGAGCGCGTGGCACCATGAGCACGATCACGACCACGAGGCCCAGGGTGGCCAGCAGCGAGTAGATCAGGTTGTTGACCGTCTGCCTGCGGCGATGGTCGGCGGAAGCCTGCGCCTTGCGTGTGGCGGTCTCCGCCGCGGTCTCGGGTCGCCCGAGTTCTGCGACGACGGGATGCTCGTTCCTCGCCATCGGGTCAGGCCACGTCTCCGGTGTCGTCGCCCACCTGGCCGGCCTGCGTCGCGCCGGCGCGTGCGGCATCCAGGCGCGCCTTCGCTCCGATCAGCCACTCTTCGCAACGGCGGGCGAGGGACTCGCCTCGCTCCCACAGCGCCAGCGACTCCTCGAGGGTCGGCGTGCCCTGTTCGAGACGCGACACCACTTGGATCAGTTCGTCCCGAGCCTGCTCATAGGTCAATTCGGCGACGCCGGATTCACCGGGGAGATCGGAGGGCATGGCATCCATTCTACGTATCGGGTCGCCGGGGATCGGCTGTGTGCCTTCAGGCTGGGGAGAGTCCGGCGTCGGCCTGCTCCGGGGACGGGATGCCCGTCGAACGGGCGCCGAGCCTGCCCTCGGCGAGCGTCAGCACGAGCGCCGAGCCCTCCGGCGCATCGTCCGGGCCGCGCACCAGACCGTTCGGCCCGTGCGCGATGGCGTACCCGCGGTCGAGCGTGCTCTGCGGGGACAGGGCGCGCAGTCGCACAACCAGCTCGCGGGTGGCGTTCTCCGCTCTCTCGACGCAGCGTTCCATGAGCTCGGCCCCGCGGGCGACGTAGCGCGTGAGCTCCTCGGCACGCGATTCGACGATCCACCCGTGCGATGACAGCACGGGACGCGAGCGCAGCTGGGCGATGCGGTCGACCTCGTGGTTCAGCAGCGCCGTGACCCGCACGCTCATGCGCGTGGATGCCTGCTGAACGCGCAGCAGCTCTTCCGCGACGTCGGGCACGACCCGCTTGGCGGCATCGGTGGGGGTGGATGCCCGCAGATCGGCGACATCGTCGAGCAGCGGCCTGTCGTTCTCGTGGCCGATCGCGCTGACCAGCGGCGTCGAGCACGCCGCTGCGGTGCGCACCAGTGCCTCGTCGCTGAACGGCAGCAGGTTCTGGAAGTCGCCGCCGCCGCGGGCGACGATGATGACGTCGACCTCGGGATCGAGGTCGAGCTCGCGGATGCCCGCGGCCACATCGCCCGCAGCCCTGTCGCCCTGCACCGCGGCATGCCTCACACGGAATCGCACGGCCGGCCAACGCAGCTGCGCGTTGCGCAGCACATCCTTCTCCGCGTCGGAGTCCTTGCCTGTGACAAGTCCGATGCAGTGCGGGAGAAACGGCAGCACCTTCTTGCGGCTCGCCTCGAAGAGGCCTTCTTGGCGCAGTTGGGTACGCAGCCGTTCGAGTCGTTCGAGAAGATCGCCGAGGCCCACGTGGCGCATGTCGTAGACCTGCATGGTGAGCGTGCCGCCCTTGAACCAGTAGTTCGGCTTGATCAGGGCCACCACCCTGTCGCCCTGCTTCAGGTCGGCGGGGATCTTGGCGCGCGTCGACGACCAGATGGTGAAGGAGATGGTGGCCTCGGCCTCGAGGTCCTTGAGCTTGCCGTATACATTGCCGCCGGAGACGCCCCACTGGGTGATCTCGCCCTCGACCCAGACGCTGCCGAGACGGTCGATGTAGTCACGGAGCTTGCCGGCCAGAATGGCGACCGGCCACGGCGTCTCGGCCGTGGGCAGGGCATCCGGCACGCTCAGTTCCCTCCGTAGCGCTGAACCTAGACTGAGGCCTGTGAGTGACACGACGATCGACCTGGCGATGCCGCGCGTCCCGGGCGTCAAGGGCAGGCTTCAGAATACCCCGGCCCCCGGACCCAAACGCGTGCTGTTGGCAGCTCCCCGTGGATACTGCGCGGGTGTGGACAGAGCCGTGGTCGCCGTCGAGAAGGCCCTCGAGCGCTATGGTGCTCCGGTCTATGTGCGCAAGCAGATCGTGCACAACATCCATGTCGTCTCGATGCTCGAGAAGAGCGGCGCGATCTTCGTCGACGAAGTCGACGAGGTGCCCGAGGGTGCCCACGTCGTGTTCAGCGCACACGGTGTCGCGCCCTCCGTGGTTCAGGCCGCGGCCGATCGCGGGCTGCTCGCGATCGATGCGACCTGCCCCCTGGTCACGAAGGTGCACCGTGAGGCCGTGCGGTTCGCCCGCGACGACTACGAGATCCTCCTGATCGGCCACGCGGGGCACGAAGAGGTCGAGGGAACAGCCGGCGAAGCGCCCGACCACGTCACGTTGGTCAACGGACCGGCCGATGTGGAGCGCATCCAGGTGCGTGATCCCGAGCGGGTGGTCTGGCTCTCGCAGACCACGCTCTCGGTCGACGAGACCATGGAGACCGTTCGCCTGCTGCGCGAGCGTTTTCCGCACCTGGCCGACCCGCCCAGCGACGACATCTGCTACGCCACCCAGAATCGCCAGGTGGCGATCAAGAAGGTCGCACAGCAGGCCGACCTGGTGATCGTCGTCGGCTCGGCCAACTCGTCCAACTCGGTGCGACTCGTCGAGGTGGCGAAGGAGGCAGGGGCCAAGGCCGCGCACCGGGTGGACTACGCCGACGAGATCCGGCAGGAATGGCTCGACGGCGTGTCGAGCGTCGGGGTGACGAGCGGGGCATCCGTGCCGGAGGTGCTCGTGCAACAGGTGCTCGACGCTCTCGCCGGCGCCGGGTACGACGACGTCGAAATCGTGCAGACCGCGGAGGAAGACCTGCGTTTCTCGCTGCCGAAGGAGCTTCGCCGCGACGAGAACGGGCGGCAGGACGCCAGGGCGCTCGGAGGTCACGAGCGATGAGTGGAGACGCGGGGCGGCCGAAGCCGCAGTACGGCGAGTACGCGACGCCGGAGCAACAGCGTGCGGCCATCAAGTCCCCGGAGCTCAATCCGCACTATGCGCCGCCGGAACCCGAACCCGATCAGGTCGCACCGGTCGGAGGTCAGACGGATGCCTCTGGCCGACCGGTGCCGCCGGCGGCGCCCGGGGAGCGGCCGGGCCCGCAGCACCGTCGATGCGGCATCCGTTCGATCGCATAGCGACGATCGCGCTGCTGGTGCTCGGGCTCTACGACGTGATCGGGGCCTTCTCCGGAACGAGCTCGCTCGTGGCGCAGATCGACACCATGTACCGGGCCTTCGGCATCGCTGGGGACTACAAAGCCACCGAGCTCACGACGACGCTCGGCTATGTGACGGCCGGTGTCTTCGTCGTGCTGTGGGTTGCGGCGGCGGCGCTCGCGGCCTGGAGCATCCTGCGCGGCAGGATCGCGTTCTGGATTCCGCTCGCCGCGGGCATCCTCGCCGTGTTCACGAGCGCGTTGATGGCGACGATCCTCGCGTTGCACGATCCCGCGTTCGTCAGCTTCTACACGCAGAGCGGCGGTTGACGGCTTTGAGTCTGCAGACGACGGATGCCTCGCCCCGGCCGGGACGAGGCATCCGTCATGTGGAGCCGTGCTGAGCTTCGGTCAGGCACCGAGCGACTTGCCCGCCGAGCCCAGCTGCTGCGTGGCCTCGATGACGCGCTGCGCCATGGCGGTCTCTGCGACCTTGCCCCATGCGCGCGGGTCGTACTGCTTCTTGTTGCCGACCTCGCCGTCGATCTTGAGCACGCCGTCGTAGTTGCTGAGCATGTAGCCGGCGACCGAACGGGTGAAGGCGTACTGCGTGTCGGTGTCGATGTTCATCTTGATGACGCCGTTGGCGACCGCCGCCGCGATCTCCTCGTCGGTCGAGCCGGAGCCGCCGTGGAAGACGAGGTCGAGCGGCTTGGGGCCGGTGCCGAACTTCTCCGCGATGCCGGCCTGGATCTCGCCGAGCAGCTCGGGGCGCAGCTTGACGTTGCCCGGCTTGTAGACGCCGTGCACGTTGCCGAACGTGAGCGCCGCGATGTAGCGGCCGTTCTCGCCGAGGCCCAGGGCCTCGACGGCCTTGGTCACGTCGCCGACCGTCGTGTACAGGGCCTCGTTGGTGCCTTCGTGCTTCACGCCGTCTTCTTCGCCGCCGACGACGCCGATCTCGACCTCGAGGATGGCGTTGATGGCTCGCGTGCGCCTCAGCATCTCCTGCGCGATCTCGAGGTTCTCCGCCAGCGGCACGGCGGAGCCGTCCCACATGTGCGACTGGAAGATCGGGTTGCGGCCCGCTCGCACCTCTTCTTCGGAGGCGGCGATCAGCGGAAGCACGAAGTCCTCGAGGGCCGGCTTCGGGCAGTGGTCGGTGTGCAGCGCGACGGTGATCGGGTAGCTCTTGGCGACCTCGGTCGTGAACTTGGCGAATGCGAGCGCGCCGGTCGCGCGGGCCTTCACGGTCTGACCCGCGAAGTAGTCGGCGCCGCCGGTCGTCACCTGGATGATGCCGTCGGAGCCCGCCTCGGTGAGGCCCTGGAGAATCGCGTTGATCGACTGCGAGGATGCCGCGTTGACGGCCGGGTAGGCGAACCCGCCCTTCTTCGCGCGATCGAGCATCTCGGCGTACTGTTCCGGGGTCGCGATGGGCATGAAGTCTCCAAAAGAAAGCTGGGCGGGAATCGTCTCGAGTCTAGGGCGGTCGGGCTCCCGCGGATTTCGAGGCGCTGGTCTGCAGTCGTGAGACTTCACCTTTCGTGAAGAACTGCGAATCATTCGTTCGGATTCATGGCGAAAGAGCATCGAATAGAGCGGATCGTTGAAGTGTGAGCACATCAACGATCACCGTCCCCCCCGTCCGCCGCCGGCGCAGAGCAGCAACTCGGGCCGGCGACCCGGAATGCGCTGACTCCCGACCGCAACCTCGCGCTCGAGCTCGTGCGCGCGACCGAGGCTGCGGCGATCAGGGCCACGCCCTGGATCGGCAAGGGGCGCAAGAACGATGCCGACGGCGCGGCGGTCGACGCGATGCGGGCGTTCCTCGCGACGGTCGCCTTCGACGGCACCGTCGTGATCGGCGAGGGCGAGAAGGACCGGGCGCCGATGCTCTTCAACGGCGAGCGCGTGGGGACGGGCGACGGACCTGCGTGCGACATCGCGGTCGACCCGATCGACGGCACGTCGCTCACGGCGGCCGGGCGCCAGAACGCGCTGTCGGTCATCGCGGTCAGCGACCGCGGTTCGATGCTGGATGCCTCGAGCGTGTACTACATGGACAAGATCGTCACGGGTCCGGAGGGTCACGGCGTCGTGGACATCCGCCGTCCGATCGGCGAGAACCTGCGAGCATTGGCCGCCGCCACGGGCCGCGAGGTCGGCGACCTCCGCGTCGCGGTGTTGGACCGGCCGCGGCACGCCGAGCTCATCGAGCAGATCAGGGATGCTGGCGCCGGCACCCGACTCCTGCTCGACGGCGACGTGGCCGGAGGCATCAACGCGGCTCGCCCAGGCACTCGCATCGACGTGTGCGTCGGCATCGGCGGCAGCCCGGAGGGAATCACGACGGCGTGCGCCATCAAGGCACTCGGCGGCTTCATGCAGACCATGATCGCGCCGCGAGACGAGGACGAGCGGGCGAAAGCAGAGGCATCCGGCCTCGAGTCGGGACGGGTCTACGAGCTCGACGATCTGGTGGCAGGCGACAACACGATCTTCGTCGCCACCGGGGTGACCGACGGCGGCCTCGTCGACGGCGTTCGCCGCGACGGACCGATCATCCACACCAGCAGCATCGTGCTGCGTTCGAAGTCGGGAACGGTGCGGCGCATCAGCGCCGAGCACCCCGTCTCGAAGTGGTGGTGAGGCGACTCTCTCGGCTCGCGCGCCGTCAGGCGCTCAGTTCGCGGGTCTCTTCGGTGGTGTCGGAGCCGTTCAGCGCGACCGGTTCGACGGCGGGCGATTCGAGCTCCAGTGCGGTGAGCTTGCGCGGCGTGGCGTGGATGGGCTCGGCCTCGTCGATCAGCTTCGTCTCGTCGATTCCGGGGAACTGGCGAGCGGTGACGAGCACTCGAGACTCCAGCGAGGCCGCGAACTTGTTGTAGCTGTCGACGGTGCGTTCGATGGCGCGCCGGAGCCCGTCGGCGTGGCCGGCCAGTGCGCCCAGCCGCTGATAGAGCGTGTTGCCGAGGTCGAAGAGGCGCTTCGCCTCGTCGCTCACCGCCTGCTGCTGCCACGTGTAAGCGACGGTCTTGAGCACCGCCCACAGGTTGACCGGCGACGCCAGGGCGACGCGCTTGCCGAACGAGTAGTCGAGGATCGTCGGATCTGCCTCCAGGGCCGCGGAGAGCAGGGACTCGCTTGGCACGAACGCCACCACGAACTCGGGGCTCGCGGCGAGGCCCTCCCAATACGTCTTCTTGGCCAGCGCGTCGATGTGACCGCGCATCGCCTTGACGTGCTTCTCCAGCAGCTGCTTGCGGCGCGCGCCCTCTTCGCCGACCGCGGTGACCGGGATCTGGCTCGCCTCGAGGTACGCGTCGAACGGCACCTTCGCGTCGACCGCGATGGACTTGCCGCCCGGCAGCTGGATGACCATGTCGGGTCGGCCGGCGCCGGCATCGGACGTGATGCTCATCTGCGTCTCGAAGTCGACGTGCTGCGTGAGGCCGGCGGCCTCCACGACTCGGCGCAGCTGGGTCTCACCCCACACACCGCGCACGTTGTTCGAGCGCAGCGCGCTCGCCAGCGACTCGGTGGTCGCACGCAGCGCTTCGTCCGAGAGGTGCGCCTGTTTGAGCTGCTCGGACAGCGAGCCGTACTGCTGGCTGCGCTGCTGCTCGAGCTCGGTGACCTTGCGCTGCATGGCGTCGAGCGTCGCGCGCACCGGGGCGAGCGCCTGCAGCACCTGCGCTTCGCGCTTCTCGCGTTCGACCCGCTCTGCCTGGTCGATCCGCTGCTGTTCCTGCGTCGAACGCTGCTGGTCGCGGAGCGCCTGGATCTGCTCGCGGAACTGCTCTTCGGCCTTCGTCCCCTGTTCGCGCAGGTTCGTG
Organism: Humibacter ginsenosidimutans; assembly: GCF_007859675.1. Classification (GTDB taxonomy): domain Bacteria; phylum Actinomycetota; class Actinomycetes; order Actinomycetales; family Microbacteriaceae; genus Humibacter; species Humibacter ginsenosidimutans. Next base: position 1,299,131 of record NZ_CP042305.1, on the reverse strand, counting down.
ATCGTCGCCTGTGACGCGGCGAGCTGCGACTGGACGCCGGCGAGCTGCGAGGCATTCTCTGCGCGAACCCGCTCGATGTCGGCCGTGTGCTTGGCGGCGATCACGGCCGGATCTTCGCGCACCACGTCGCCGTCGACGGGAGCCTGCCTGCGCGCGAGGATCACGCCGCCGAACACTCCGGCGACCGCGCCGACCACGAGCCCGATGATGAGGAAGAGAACGTCCATGTTCCGATGGTCTCAGCCACCGCCGACATCGCCGACGCGCCCCGCCCTGCTCGCGCCGCCCCGCACGACGTCCCGCCTGAACGTGCACCCGTTCCGGACGTTCTCCGCCGGTGCGCCGGGCGCACACGTCCGGAACGGCGCAGAAAGCGAAACGGGCTCAGGCCGCGTCGGCGAGCTCGCCGATGTGTCCGACGCGCACCGGCACCGCGTCGGCGAGGCCGGCGATCGTGTCGACCCCGTGCCGAGACGCGGCGTGCACGATGATGGCGGCGCAGGCCTCGGCATCCGCCAACGCCTCGTGGTGGTTGAAGCCTTCGAATCCCGCCGCCATCGCCGCGACGGGCAGCCGGTAGGAGTCGAGAACGTACGTCTTGCGTGCCACCTGCAGGCTGCACACGTAGTCGAAGCGGGGGCAGCGGATGCCCGTGGCCGCGCACGCCCCACGGATCACGCCCATGTCGAATCCTGCGTTGTGCGCCACGAGCGTGTCGTTCTCCGCGAAGGAGACGAGATCGTCGAGCTGCTCGCCCCAGCCCGCGGCAGTAGCGACATCGCGGGCGAGGATGCCGTGGATGCGCACATTCCACTCGAGGAAGGCGTCGTGCCCGGGCGGCGGCTTGATCAGCCAGCTCGCACTGTCGACCACTCGTCCGCTGCGCACCTTCACGAGGCCCACGGAACACGCGGACGCACTGCTGGAGTTCGCGGTCTCGAAGTCGATGGCGGTGAAGTCCAGTGGCACGCAGCCATGCTCGCACCTTCCCGGTGGGCTCCCGTGCACGAGGTCGGCGTGGCCCCGACGCGCTGCGCGTTCGAGCAGAGTGGGAGTGGATGACCGGGACGGGCTTGCGATTGCCGAATTCGCGATATATCGTGATTGAACCTTCGCGATATATCGCGAGATTTCGAGCCGATCTCCGCGGATTCACCGCGGTGTCGGCGGCATGGCTCACAATGTAACGATCCCTCCGGCATTCAGGCGCAGCCGCGTGCCGACGCAAAGCATCCCACGGAGTCTTCTGTGCTGTTCAAACTTCTCGTCCGTTCACTCAAGCCGTACAAATGGCTGCTGGTCGGTGTGCTGGTGTTCCAGTTCGCGTCGGCCCTCGCCAGCCTGTACCTGCCTAGCCTCAACGCCGACATCATCGACAACGGGGTCTCCAAAGGCGACACCGACTACATCTGGCATACCGGCACGCTCATGCTGGTCATCTCGCTCGGCCAGATCGTCGCGTCGATCATCGCCACCTATTTCGCCGCGAAGGCGGCCATGCGCGCGGGCCGCGACATCCGCGACCAGCTGTTCGATCGCGTCTCCGGGTTCTCGGAGCGCGAGGTGTCGTCGTTCGGGCCAGGGTCGCTCATCACGCGCAACACCAACGACGTGCAGCAGGTGCAGATGCTGGCGATGATGTCGGCCACCTTCCTGGTGTCTGCGCCGCTGCTCGCCATCGGCGGCATCATCCTCGCGCTGAGGCAGAGTCTCAGCCTGTCGTGGCTGATCGCCGTGGCGGTGCCGGTGCTGCTGGTCGTCGCCGTGCTCATCATCAGCCGCATGGTGCCGCTGTTCCGCAGCTACCAGAAGAAGCTCGACGCGGTGAACCGCGTGATGCGCGAACAGCTCACGGGCATCCGCGTCGTGCGAGCCTTCGTGCGCGAACCCATCGAAGAAGAGCGGTTCCGCGAGGCCAACACCGACATCATGACGGTCGGCCGCAGGGTGGGCTCGCTCTTCGTGCTGCTGTTCCCGGCCGTCATGCTCATCCTCAACGTCACGGTGATCGGGGTGATCTGGTTCGGCGGCCTAAAGGTCGACGCCGGCGAGGTGCAGATCGGCACGCTGTTCGCCTTCATGCAGTACGTCATGATCATCCTCTCGGGAGTCATGATGGCGAGCTTCATGACCATGATGATCCCGCGCGCCGCGGTCTCGGCCGAGCGCATCGGCGAGGTGCTCGCCACCGACTCCTCGCTGGGCAGGGCAGAGCATCCGATCTCCGCCTTTCCGTCCGGCGGAGCCGTCGAGTTCGCGGATGCCTCATTCACCTACCCCGGCGCCGAGCACCCGGTGCTCTCCGACATCAGCTTCACGGCCTCGCCAGGCGAGACGGTCGCCATCGTCGGGTCGACCGGCGCGGGCAAGACCACGCTGATCTCCCTGATCCCGCGACTCTTCGACGTGACGGCGGGCGCCGTGCGCGTCAACGGCGTCGATGTACGCGAGGCCGACCTGTCCGCGCTCTGGCAGACGATCGGCCTGGTGCCGCAGCGGCCGTTCCTGTTCACCGGCACGGTGGCATCCAACCTGCGCTTCGGCCGCGAGGAGGCCACTGACGACGAACTGTGGCAGGCGCTCGCCATCGCTCAGGGCAGTGACTTCGTGGCCCAGATGGAAGGCGGCCTCGACGCGCGCATCGCCCAGGGCGGCACGAACGTCTCGGGCGGCCAGCGGCAGCGACTGGCGATCGCGAGGGCGATCGTGCACCGGCCGCGCATCCTGGTGTTCGACGACTCCTTCTCCGCGCTCGACCTGGCGACGGATGCCCGACTGCGGCAAGCCCTGTGGCGCGAGCTTCCCGAGGTGACCAAGATCGTCGTCGCCCAGCGCGTCTCCACCATCACCGACGCCGACCGCATCGTCGTGCTCGACGACGGACGCATGGTCGGCCTCGGCACGCACGACGAGCTGCTGAGCTCGAACGACACCTACCGCGAGATCGTGGAATCCCAGCTCGGAGTGGAGGCGGGCCGATGAGCGCCGCGAAGAACGGCCAGAAGAAGGCCGCGACGACGAAGGAGCTCACCGCGGAGGAGAAGCTCGAGCTCGAGCTGGCCGAGCAGGCGAGGCTGTCGGCGGATGACTGGAGCGGCGGGGTCGCGCCGGGCAAGGCCTCCAACTTCGGGCCGTCGTTCCGCCGGCTCATCGGACTGCTCAAGCCGAACGCCGTCGCGTTCGTGCTCGTGTCGTTGCTCGGCGCGATCGGCGTCGTGCTCACGGTGATCGCGCCGAAGGTGCTGGGCGAGGCCACGAACATCCTGTTCGAGGGCGTCATCTCCAAGCAGCTGCCGGCGGGTGCGACGAAGCAGCAGGTGGTCGATCACCTGAATCAGAGCGGCCAGCACGATTTCGCGAACATCGTGCAGGCGATGCAAGACCTCGTTCCCGGGCAGGGCGTCGACTTCGTGCGGCTGAGCCAGGTGCTCGTCATCGTGTTGGCGCTGTATTGCGCGTCGTCGGTGCTTAGCTGGCTGCAGGGCTATGTCATCAACGTGATCATGGTGCGCACGATGTGGCGTCTGCGCGAGCAGGTCGAGGCGAAGATCAACAGCCTGCCGCTGAGCTACTTCGACCGCGTGCAGCGCGGCGAGCTCATCTCCCGGGTCACCAACGACATCGACAACATCACCCAGATGATGCAGCAGTCGCTGTCGCAGGCGATCACCAGCGTGCTCACCGTCATCGGCGTGCTCGTCATGATGTTCTCGATCTCGTGGCAGCTCAGCTTGGTCGCGCTCGTCACGCTGCCGCTGATGGGCGTCATCTTCGGCGTGATCGGTCCGCGCTCGCAGAAGGCGTTCAGCGTGCAGTGGCGCAAGGTCGGCCGGCTGAACGCACGCGTCGAGGAGTCGTTCTCCGGGCACGCCCTGGTCAAGGTGTTCGGCCGGGAGAAGAGCTCGCGCGACGCGTTCCGGGCCGAGAACGAGGAGCTGTACCAGGCATCCTTCAAGGCGCAGTTCCTGTCGAACACGATGATGCCGGCGATGATGTTCGTCGGAAACCTCACCTACGTCGGCATCGCCGTGCTCGGCGCTCTGATGGTCGCCGGCGGCCAGCTGCGGCTGGGCGATGTGCAGGCGTTCATCCAGTACTCGCAGCAGTTCACCCAGCCGCTGTCGGAGCTGGGCGGCATGGCGGCGGTCGTGCAGTCGGGTACGGCGTCGGCGGAGCGCGTGTTCGAGCTGCTCGACCAGGAGGAGCAGGAACCCGATGCGCACGACGCTCCGGCGCCTGCCGCGGGTGACGGCACCATCGAGTTCGAGCACGTGTCGTTCTCGTACAGCCAGGACCGTCCGCTGATCAGGGACCTGTCGTTCCGGGTCGAACCCGGGCAGACTGTCGCGATCGTGGGACCGACGGGCGCGGGCAAGACCACGCTGGTGAACCTCATCATGCGGTTCTACGAGCTGAACGGCGGGCGCATCCTGCTCAACGGGCAGGACATCGCGGACCTCACGCGGCACGACATCCGCGCGAAGACCGGGATGGTGCTGCAAGACCCATGGCTGTTCGCCGGAACGATCAGGGAGAACATCCGCTACGGCCGAGCGGACGCCACCGACGCTGAGATCCAGCAGGCGGCTGAGGCGACGTATGTCGACCGGTTCGTGCACTCGCTGCCCGACGGCTACGACACGGAGCTTGACGAGGATGCCTCGAACGTCTCCGCGGGCGAGAAGCAGCTGATCACGATCGCACGCGCGTTCGTGGCCAAGCCGAGCGTGCTCATCCTCGATGAGGCGACGAGCTCGGTCGACACCCGCACGGAACTGTTGCTGCAGCACGCCATGAACGCCCTGCGCCAGGGGCGCACCTCGTTCGTGATCGCGCACCGCCTGTCGACCATCCGCGACGCCGATCTCATCCTCGTGATGGAGCACGGCGACATCGTCGAGCAGGGCACGCACGAGCAGCTCATCGCCGCGAAGGGTGCCTACTACCGGCTGTACAACGCGCAGTTCCAGCAGGCGGCGACCGATCTCGACGACGAATTCGCGGGCATCCAGGGCGACCAGCTCGCCGACGAGGCACGCGAGATCGCGGCGGAGGACGAGCCCGTAGTGTGAACGACATGCAGTCGCGTGAAGAGAAGCTCGAGCACGCTCGGTCATTCGGCGGTGTCGCCGACGTGTACGAGGCATCAAGGCCCGATTATCCGGCGGATGCCGTCACCTGGCTCGTTCGCGATGACCAGCGCCATGTGGTCGACGTCGGTGCGGGCACGGGCAAGCTGACGCGTGCACTGGTCGCGGACGGCCGCGAGGTGGTCGCCGTCGATCCGTCGCCTGAGATGCTGAGCGTGCTGCGATCGAGCGTGCCCGGTGTCGAGACGCTGATCGGCACGGGGGAGCGGATGCCGCTGCCCGACGAGTCCGTCGACGCCGTCACGTTCGCGCAGGCCTGGCACTGGGTCGAGCCGCCGGCGGCCTCTGCGGAGGTCGGCCGCGTGCTCAAGCCGGGCGGCACGCTCGGCCTCATCTGGAACTTCCGGGATGAGCGCGTGGACTGGGTGCGCGAGCTGGGCGTGGCGATGCACGCCGACGGCGACCAGTACACCGAGGGCATGGATGAGAACCCGCGCGTCTTCGCGCCGTTCGGCGAGCCGGAACGGGCGAAGTTCGAGTGGTCGCAGCCGTTCACCCGCGAGGGGCTGCTCGACCTGGTTCGCTCACGCAGCTACTTCGCCGTGATGGGCCCTGAACAGCAGAGCGAGACCATCGCCGCGGTCGGCCAGCTGATCGACACGCATCCGCAGACCGTCGGCCTCGAGACGATCGAGTTGCCCTACGTGACTCTCGCGTTCCGGTACGTGCGGCCGTGAGCGGCATCGACGCGGTCTGCTTCGACCTCGATGGAACTCTGCTGCGCGACGACCACCTGATGTCGATCATGGACACCGTCGCCACGTCGCTGGCGGGGCGGCACCCCGGGTTGGTCGCCGAAGACCTCCGCGCCTCGAACCGGAGGCACGCGGAGGCCGTCTGGCGCGACTGGGAGGTGGCGTGGTGCCGCGGCGAGTCGCCGTTGCAGGAGATCTCGAGCCTGGTCTGGACCGCGGTGCTGGGCGACGCAGGCATCGTCGACGCCGACTCCGTCGCTGAGGCCTGTCGCCTTCAGGAACAGTTGGAGCGGGAATCGTGGCGGCTCTACGACGAGTCGATCGAGGTCGTGCACGGTCTGCGTGAGCGCGGCATCCGCGTCGCGGTGATCACGAACGGTCCGAGCGAGTTCCAGCGTGCGAAGCTCGAGACCGTCGGCATGACGACGGCGTTCGACGCGATCGTCGTCTCCGGTGACCGCGGAATCGAGAAGCCACGTCCCGAGATCTTCGAGACGGCCCTTTCCGCCCTCGGCGCGGAGCCGTCGGCCGCGCTGCACATCGGCGACAGCCGCTCGGCGGACGTCGTCGGCGCACATGCTGCAGGCATGGCAGCGGTCTGGCTCGACCGATCCGGCATCGGCTCGTTGGAGCCGCACCAGCACGCCGACGCCGTCGTGACAGATCTGCGGGGCCTGTATCCGCTGCTGAGCTGAGTCGCCATCGCCGGATACGATGGATGCCCGTGGCTCTCACTATCGGCATCGTCGGCCTGCCCAACGTCGGCAAGTCCACCCTCTTCAACGCCCTGACCAAGAACCAGGTGCTCGCGGCGAACTACCCGTTCGCGACGATCGAGCCCAACGTCGGCGTGGTGAACTTGCCCGACTCCCGCCTGCAGACGCTCTCCGACCTGTTCCACTCGGAGAAGATCGTGCCCGCCACGGTGAGCTTCGTCGACATCGCGGGGATCGTGCGCGGGGCATCCACCGGAGAGGGCCTCGGCAATCAGTTCCTCGCGAACATCCGTGAGGCGGATGCCGTCGCGCAGGTCGTGCGCGGATTCGCCGACTCCGACGTCGTGCACGTCGACGGTGAGGTCAACCCGGCCAACGACATGGAGACGATCGGCGCGGAGCTCATGCTCGCCGACCTGCAGACGCTCGAGAAGGCGATCACGCGCTACGAGAAGGAGGTGCGCGGCCGCAAGCTCGACCCGTCGGTGCTCGAGGCGGCAGTCGCCGCGCGCGAGTCGCTGGAGAGGGGCGTGTTGCTGTCGGCGACCACGCTCGATCTGGCGCCGATCAGGGAGCTCGGGCTGCTGACCTCCAAGCCGTTCATCTTCGTCTTCAACGTCGATGAGGCCGTGCTGCAGGATGCCTCGCGCAAGGCCGAGCTCGCCGCTCTCGTCGCGCCAGCCCAGGCCGTGTTCCTCGACGCCAAGCTCGAGTCGGAGCTGATCGACCTCGACGCCGAGGATGCCGCCGAGCTGCTGGCATCCACCGGCCAGGAGGAGAGCGGGCTCGACCAGCTCGCCCGCATCGGGTTCGACACGCTCGGCCTGCAGACCTTCCTCACCGCAGGCGCGAAGGAGTCGCGGGCGTGGACCATCCACAAGGGCTGGAGGGCGCCGCAGGCCGCCGGGGTCATCCACACCGACTTCGAGAAGGGCTTCATCAAGGCGGAGGTCATCTCGTTCGACGACCTGGTCGAGCTCGGCTCCGTGCACGAGGCCCGCGCCCACGGCAAGGCGCGCCTCGAGGGCAAGGACTACGTCATGCAGGACGGCGACGTGGTGGAGTTCCGGTTCTCGAGCTAGCCTCTGGCCCGCGTCGGGCCTGCCAATAGCATGAACGCATGTCGAAGGTCGTGGTCGCAGCGGGGCAACTCGGCATGCACGTTGCTGTTTCGTTGATTGCGCGCGGGAATGCGGCCGTTCTCGTCGGGACTCCGGCGACGTCGGTCGATGACCTGAGACGGAGCTTCGGCCTCGCGAGCCTTCCGTGGCCGGGCGACGATCGCGGGGCCTGGGACGCAGCGCTCCATGATGCCGATGCGATGGTTCTCGGCACCGTGGACGTCGGCGAGGAGGGCTGGCCGGTCATGACGCGGGCCGCGGGCACGGCCGCACTGCAGGCTGCCGGTGTCAGCGGGGTTCGACGCGCCGTTCTTCTCTCCACCCCGGCCAGTGCCTCCGTGTTCGCGGATCTCCCCGCCGACCTGGCGTCCACGTTGCTTCGGTTCGGCACGGTGACAGACCGGATCGGCAGTAATCGGGTCGCGGTCGCCGATTCTCTGCCGCTGGGAGAAATCCCCGTGCCGGATGCCGCCGCCGTTGCGGTCGCCGTGCTGGAGACCGAGGACGCCGTGGGTCGTGCGTGGGACGTGGCGGCGGGGGATTCGGGCCCGCGCAAGGCGATCCGCGCCGCCCTCGGCTGAGTGCGCAGAGGAGGGTTGAGACCATCACGACCGCTGACGCAGACGGCCAGAGGACGTCCAGATCGTCGACCATCACCGAGGAGAAGCCATGACTGAGAAGCTCTCTCCGCCGACTCGCCGAGGCGGCGCTCTCACCCCGCAGACGCGGTGCGAGCTGGAGCTCGCGGAGGACCTGGGCGCCGAGCAGGTTGCCGCGATCACCCCGCTGAAGGCGGCGTGAGCATCGGCTCATCGCCGACGTTGCGTCGGCTGCACGCGAGGGACGCGGCCACCGTGCTCGCCGCGTTCGCATCCAACTCCGACATGGCGCGTCAGGGTGACGTGTCGAGCCAGGCGGAAGCTGAAGCATACGTCGATCGCCTCATCGCACCCGACTCGCCCCATGAGGCATGGGCGGTCGCTGACGGCGACACACTCGTCGGCCTCGTCTGCGTGAGTGTGGACCAGGCCAACCGCAACGGGTGGTTCTGGTATTGGATGACGGATGCCGCGCGCGGGCGCGGTTGGACGAGCAGGGCGGCAGCGACGGTCGCACACTGGGCGCTCACGGTGCGAGGGCTGGAACGCCTTGAGCTGGGCCATCGTGTGAACAACCCGGCCTCGGGCGCGGTGGCGCGCCATGCCGGATTCGTGAAGGAGGGCACCGAGCGCGGCAAGTTCCTCATCGACGGAGAGCGCATCGACGTCGACACGTACGGTCGGCTGCGCTCGGACCCGTGCCCGGCGTTCGAGCCGCTGCCCTTTGTCGAGACGTAGTCACTGCGCATCTCACGGATGGGCGTCGTCATGGAACCGTGGCGATGGAACGACCGGGTCCTCCTGATGGCGATGCGCCGCAATCCGGTGCGCCTCGCTCTCGTGCATGTCGTCGCCCCGTGGCACGATCGGAGCATGCCGGAGTCACCCGAGGTGCAGGCGCTCGCCGACGAGCTCGACGCGCGCCTGCGCGGCGCATCCCTCACCGCCGTCGACGTGCTCGAATACCAGGTCGTGAAGACGCGGTCGCAGCAGCCTTCCTCGTTGGTGGATGCCCGAGTCACAGCAGTCACCCGCCACGGCAAGTACGTCGACGTGGTGTTCGCAGACCGGCACCTCGTCGTCTCGCTCGGCAGACACGGCTGGGCGCGCTGGTCATCGGTGCACACGCGTGGACGCGATGAAGAAGCCGATGGCGACAAGGATGCCGGTGCGCGCGCTCCCGGTACTGCGGCCCCCGCGCTCGTCACCCTCGTCTTCGACGACGGCCTCGGCCTGGAGCTCACCGACTCCGGCAGCTGGGTCTCGCTCGCGACGTGGGTCGTCGGCGCCCCGAACGACGTGCCGTCCGTGGCAGCGCTCGGTCCCGACCCGGCCGACCCGACGTACGCGCGGGCAGACTTCGACAGGTCCTTCGCGGGCCGGCGCAAGCAGCTGAAGGCCATCCTCCAGGAGCAGAAGTCGATCGCGGGCATCGGCAACGCGTATTCCGACGAGATTCTCTACGCGGCCAGGCTCAACCCCGTCTCGCATGCATCGGCGCTCACCGCAGATCAGCTCGAGAGGTTGTTCCGGCAGACCGTGGGGGTGATCCGCACCGCGGTGTCGGCGCGCAGCGGCATCCCGCTCGACCGACTCAAGTCCGCGAAGATCGCCGCGATGAAGGTCCACGGCAAGGCGGGGGAGCCGTGTCCGGACTGCGATGACACGATCCGCGATTTCGCATTCGCGGGCACGACAGCGCAATACTGCCCGGCGTGCCAGACCGACGGGGTGATCCTGTGAGCGCGCCCGACCCGGCGGGGGAGCCGACTCCCGGCGAGCAGAGCCCGACCACGGGGGAGGTCGAGACGAACGAGCGGGCGGGCATCCTCGGCCTCGTGATGTCCGAAGAGGCGGTCTACGGGCTCATCCTCGTGACGGGCATGATCGTGGTCAGCAACAGCCTGGTCGGCACCTCCGCCAATGCGCTCGTCACGGTGGCGATCACCGTCGTCGTCTTCTTCGCGGCGCACGTCTACGCGGGCACCATCGCGCACCTGGCCACACGGCAGGGGCATGGCGACCTCTGGATCAGCGCGCTCGCCGCAGCCAAACGATCGATCGGGATGCTCGTCGCCTCAGTCATCCCGCTGCTCATCCTGCTGCTCGGCGTGAGCCACGTCATCGACGACGACGCCGCCATCCTGACGGCGCTCGCCGTCGACACCGTACTGCTCGGCGTACTCGGCTGGTTGGCCGTCGCACGGTGGACGCCGAGCTTCTGGGTGCGGATGGGCAGCGCGCTGGTGAGCGCGGCGTTCGGCGCTGTGATCGCGCTGCTCAAGGCGCTCGTGCACCAGTGAGGGAACAGACCGCAGCCGATCAGTTCGTGACCGCGCGCTCCACGCTCATCACGAGCACAACGCGATCCGCGCGATCGGCAGGCGGTTGCGTGTCGGCCTCGCCGTAGCGACGGCCGAGGCGCACGTAGAACTCGCCCTCCGGATCGGGCACGACCTCGACGAGCCTGCCCCGCACCTCGAGATACCGGTAGAAATCACCGTCGCGCACCACGGCCAGGCTCATCGACGGGTTGTGCTGCAGGTTGCGGAATTTCTGTCGCTTCGTCGTGTGCGTGAACCTGATGTGCTCTCCGTCGAACTCGAACCACATCGGGTTCACCTGAACCGTGCCGTCGGGTCGAATGGTGCCGAGGAAGCCCGGATTCGGCTCCTCGAGGAGCGCGAGCAGGTCGGCGGGAATGATGTCGGAAGCCGTCATATGGCCATCCTGTCCCTTCCGCTGCATTGCGGGTCACACCGAACATGCGTGAACCATTCGGTCGGGTATGCTATTGGCACCGTCATCGCTTCGAGGGGAAGCGGTGAGAGTAAGAGTGAAGGCGGGGGTGGCCTGACCGGACGATGGAGTACGAGTGGGACGACACAGCGCCCCTGCGCATCCTCACGCACCGACTCCGTCGCGCACCCCAGGCGGCATCCGCTCCCGTAAGCGGTTTTTCTTCGGCGTGATCGCCGGGGCCGTCGCCGTGATCCTCGTGGCGATCGGCGGGGCGGCATGGGCCGGCGGCTATCTGAAGGGCATCCTCCCCTCGCCGGCAGATGCGGCGGGATGCTCGACCCCCACCACCATCCGCGTCGTCGCCGACCCGAAGATCGCGCCCGTGCTCACGGCGGCGGCGAACTCCTTCGACGTCGTCACGCCGTGCGTGAAGACCACGGTGCGCACACAGGACTCGGCGGACACGGCATCCATCGTGGCCGCGGGCGGCGATGTGAACGCCGACGTGTGGGTCCCCGACTCGCCGGGATGGCAGAGCCGCGTGGCAGCCACCTCGCTCTCACTCGGGCGGGACGCACCGAACGAGGTCTTCGAGGCGTACGTCGCCACCACTCCGCTCGTGTTCGCGGCGCCCGCGAAGCAGGCATCGGCGCTGGCGGCGCAGAAGCCGTCGTGGACGAGCCTCTACTCCGGCAGCTTCAACGCACTGCTGCCCGACCCGGAGGCGAACGGGGCGAGCCTTCTCGCGCTGAGCCGCATCAATCAGGATGCCCCCACCGGCAGCTCGTTCGCGTTCGATGCCGCGCTGGTCTCGCTGGGCAAGAACATCCCTGCCACGCCGGCCAAAGCGTTCGACGAGGCTGCCAGCGCAAGTACGCCCACCGTGGTGATCACCACGGAGCAGGCCGTCTACCAGCACAACAAGACCGATCCCGACACGCAGTTCTTCGCGATCTATCCCAACGGCGGCACCGACGAAGATGCCTTCCCGTTCGTACGCCTCGCGGGCCACTCGACCGGCAATCAGGTCAAGGACAACCTGATGACGGCGCTGGAGAGCGCGTTCGTGACCGATCAGAAGCATCTGTCGGAGGGCGGATTCCGCTCCGGGCTCGGGCAGGGCACGATCGAGGCAGCAGGCATCCTCAAGAAGTACTCGACGGCAGCACCGGGCGGCCTCGCCACGCAGGTCGACATGCTGCACGAGTGGTCGACGATGACCATGCACGGACGCATGCTGGCGCTCGTCGACGTCTCGGGGTCGATGGACGAGGACGCAGGCGGAGGCCTGACCCGAATAGGCATCTTCCAACAGGCGGCGGCCAGCGCGGTGTCGATGTTCTCGCCGCAGTCGCAGCTCGGCGTGTGGGCGTTCTCCACCTTCCAACAGGGCTCGCAACCGTGGCGACAGCTCACACCCGTCGCGCCGATCGGCGATGCCCAACACGCGGCCGACATCACGCGGGTGATCGATTCGCTTCCGTCGCTGGTGAAGGGCGACACCGCGCTGTACGACTCCGTGCTCGCCGCAGTGAAGAACATGCAGGCCAACTACGTGCCAGGCATGGCCAGCTCCGTGTTGGTGATCACCGACGGCAAGAACGACGACCCGGCGGGCGGTCTCTCGCTGTCCGACCTGGTGGGGCAACTCAAGTCGATCGAGAGCATCAACCAGCCGGTGCCCGTCATCATGATCGGGTTCGGTCCCGACACCGACCAGGCCGCGATGAAGCAGATCGCCGATGCGACGAACGGCGGCGTGTACCAGGCGCTGAAGCCGCAGGATCTGGGCACCGTTCTGGTGGACGCGATCTCGCAGCGCACCTGCCGGCCGCACTGCTCGGGAGGCTGATCCTCCGCCACGACGCCGGCCGGCTCTCGCGCAGGCACGGCCGGTGCCGTGGCACGAACGGCAACGGCCGAACACGCATGCCGGCGATGCGTGCCGTGTGGTGGGGCACTCAGCGCGACAGCGAACCGACAGCGGCGACGGCATCCCGCACCGCGGAGGCGACCTCGAGCAGCTGCTCGACGGTGATGTCCGAACCCCAGGAGAATCGCACGGCGGTCTGGGCGACCCGCTCGGGATACCCGAGGGCGAGCAGCACGTGGGATGCCTCGTCGCTGCCCGCCGCGCAGGCCGACCCGCTCGACGAGACGACACCGCGCCGTTCCAACTCGAGCAGCACGGCCTCCCCCGCTCGTGCCTTGGAACACGAACGACGCGGTGGCGGGCAGGCGATGGACCGGGTGTCCCGTGAGCTGCGCGCTCTGCACCCCGTCGAGCACGGCGGCGATGAACGCGTCGCGCGCCCCCGCGGCATGCCGGGCGCGTTCGGTGCGGTCGCGCTCGCACAGGGTCACAGCGGTCGCGAGGGCCACGGCACCCGCGACGTTCTCCGTGCCGGAGCGTCTGCCGCGTTCCTGACCGCCGCCGTGCAGCACGGGCTCGAGGGGGATGCCGCCGCGCACCACGAGCGCGCCAGTCCCCTTCGGCGCTCCGATCTTGTGTCCCGCGATGCTGAGTGCATCCACGCCGAGGTGGCGCACGTCGCAGTCGAGCCAGCCCGCCGCCTGCACCGCGTCGGAGTGGAACGGCACGCCGCGCTGCCGCGCGATGGCGGCCAGCGCGGGGATGTCCTGCACCGTGCCGACCTCGTTGTTCGCGTACATGACGCTGACGAGGGTGGTGTCGTCACGCAGCAGAGAGGCGAAGGCCTCGGGGTCGACCCGGCCGGTGGTGTCCACCGGAGCGGTGTCGACGTCGAAGCCTTCGTGGCGACGGAGAAAGTCGACGGACTCGAGCACCGCCTCGTGCTCGACGGGGGTGGTGATGATGTGCCGACCGCGTGGGTTGCCGAGCGCGATGCCTTTGACGGCCAGGTTGTCGGCCTCGGTTCCGCCCGAGGTGAAGACGATGTCGCCCGGGCGGGTGCCGAGGGCGGTGGCGAGTGATGAACGTGCATCCGCCAGCGCCCTTGCCGCCAGTTCGCCGACGGTGTGGTGGCTCGACGGGTTGCCGAATTCCCCGGTCAGGTACGGCCACATCGCCTCGAGCACCTCGCGGCGCACGGGCGTCGTGGCCGCGGCATCCAGATAGATCACGCAGCGCTCACGTCGATGTCGAGCCCGAGGTCGAGGGATCGCACGCTGTGGGTGAGCGCCCCCGACGAGATGATGTCGACGCCCGTCTCGGCGATGCCGCGCACCGTCTCCAGGGTGACGTTGCCACTGGCCTCCACGAGCGCGCGGCCGGCGACGATGGCCACGCCCTCGCGCAGCTGGTCGAGCGTGAAGTTGTCGAGCATGATGGTGTCGATTCCGGCGGCGAGCACAGGCTCGATCTGGTCGACGCGGTCAACCTCGACCTCCACGTGCGTCGTGTGGGAGAGCCTCGAACGCGCCTCGAGCAGCGCCTCGGTGACGCTCAGTCCCTGTGCGGTGAGGATCGCGAGGTGGTTGTCCTTCGCCATCACGGCGTCGGAGAGCGAGAAGCGGTGGTTGTGTCCGCCCCCGCTGCGCACGGCATGCCGCTCCAGGGCGCGCAGACCCGGGGTGGTCTTGCGGGTGTCGACGATGCGCGCCTTCGTGTGGGCGACCTCGGCGACGAAGCGGGCGGTGAGCGTGGCGATGCCGCTCATGCGCTGCACGAGGTTGAGGGCGACCCGCTCGCCGCGCAGCACTCCACGGGCGGGTCCTGCCACGACGGCCAGCACGTCCCCGGCCTCGAAACGGTCGCCGTCGGTGAGTCGAAAGTCGGTGTGGATGCCCGGGTCGGCCGCCGTCATCGTGGCGGCGAACACGGCGGCGCCGCTCAGCACGCCGGGCTCCCGGGCGGTGAGCCGGGCGTGCGCCACGGCGTCCTGCGGGATCAGGGATTCGGAGGTCACGTCGCCCCATGGGGCGTCCTCGAGCAGGGCGGCGCGCACAACGGTGTCGATCGCAGAAGAAGTGAGCATGAGAAACCTTTCAGGCGGCGGTGGTCTCGAGAACGGTGGAGTTCTCGGCGACGACGGCGATGCGGTGCGCGAGGCCGGGGGACGTCGCGGGGTGGTCGGTGCGGAAGTGCGCGCCGCGCGACTCTCGCCTGGCAAGGGCGGCGACGGTGAGCGCGCGACCGAGCTCGAGCAGGTTGCGCGTCTCGGCCGCATCGCGCGCGTCGGCCGTCGGTGTCGGTGTCAGTGTCGTTTCAACGCGAGCCTGGATGACGCCGGCGGACAGCTCATCGATGCGGCGTGCGGCTGTCTCGAGTCCCTCGGCGCAACGCTGAAGGCCCGCACCCTCCCAGAGCGCGGCCCCCAGCTCCCGCCGCGTCGATGCCGCCGTCTCGCCGGCTGATGCTACGGGCGTGCGAAGCGACGACGGCGTGGGTCGGGAGGCCTTCGCGGATGCCGGTTGCTCGAGACGCGACGCCGCGATCGTCTGCACGGTGTCGGCCGGGGCCGGCGTCCAGACGGCGTCGGCATTCCAGTCGGGGCCGTCGGGCAACGCGTCCACCGCCCTGCGCGCGAACACCAGACCTTCGAGCAGCGAGTTGGAGGCGAGCCGGTTCGCTCCGTGCACCCCGGTGCACGCGACCTCGCCGATGGCGTAGAGGCCCGGCAGCGACGTGCGGCCGGCGAGATCGGTGGCGATCCCGCCCATCCAGTAGTGGGCAGCGGGCGTCACCGGCACGGGATGCCTGCCCCACTCGAGGCCGTGCGCACGGCACGCGGCGGCGATGCTCGGGAACCGGCGCGAGAGGGTCTGCGCGCCCAGTGCCGTGGCATCCAGCAGCACCGGCTCGCCACCCTGTGCGGCCATCTCGACGGCGATGCCCCTTGCCACCACGTCACGGGGTGCGAGTTCAGCGTCGGGGTGCACGTCGCGCATGAAACGCTCGCCCGCCCGGTTGAGGAGCACGGCGCCTTCGCCGCGCACGGCTTCCGAGATGAGGAAGTTGCCGGGCGCAGCGAGCGACGTGGGGTGGAACTGGTAGAACTCCAGATCGACGAGGGCAGCACCGGCTCGCAACGCGGCCGCCTGACCGTCGCCGGTCGCAACGGCGGGGTTGGTGGTGTGCACGAAAAGCTGTCCGGCGCCCCCCGATGCCAGCACGACGGCGTCGGCTGCCAGATGCAGCTTGTCGCCGGTGTCCGTGCTGGCCAGTACCCCGGCGACACGACCACCGTCGGAGACGAGGTCGTCGAGCCGGGTGTTCTGCCGCACCGCGATGTCGGAGTCGAGAACCGCGCGCACCAGCGCGGCCTCGATCGCGGCACCGGTGGCATCCCCTCCGGCGTGCAGCACGCGGGCGCGTGAGTGCGCGGCCTCCAGGCCCCGGGCGAGCTGATCGCCGTCCCGATCGAACGCCACCCCGCGCGCCAGCAGCTCGCGCACCCGCTCGGGTCCGTCGGCGCACAGCAGGTCGACCGCGGCGGCGAGGTTCGTGCCGGCACCCGCACGCATCGTGTCCGCGGCGTGCAGCGCCGGGCTGTCGTCGGGGAACAGCGCGGCCGCGATGCCGCCCTGGGCGTAGCGCGTGTTGCTCTCGGCGATCGCGCCCTTCGTGAGCAGAATCACCCGGTGTCGCGCGCTCGCCGCGAGCGCCGCGCTGAGGCCGGCGATGCCGCTGCCGACCACGATCACGGTGGGCATTCTCAGGCGGCCATCGTCGAGCCGGGCTTGGCGGCGAGCATGCGCTCCAGGGCCACGCGGGCGTGCCTGGCGACGTCGGCGTCGACCGGAATGCGGTTGATCACCTCGCCGCGCACCAGGCCCTCGAGCACCCAGGCGAGGTATCCGGGGTGGATGCGGTACATCGTCGAGCACGGGCACACCACCGGGTCGAGGCAGAAGATCGTGTGTTCCGGATGCTCGGCAGCGAGCCGCTGCACCAGGTTGATCTCCGTGCCGATGGCGAAAGTCGATCCCGCGGGTGCAGCCTGGATCGCCTTCGTGATGTAGTCGGTCGAGCCGTACTCATCGGCGGCATCCACCACGTCCATCGGGCACTCCGGGTGCACGATCACGCGCACGCCGGGGAAGTCGACTCGCGCCTGCTCGATCTGCGCGACGCTGAACCGCTTGTGCACCGAGCAGAAGCCCTGCCAGAGAATGACCTTCGCATCGTTCAGCGTCTGCGCATCGTTGCCGCCGAACGGCTTGCGCGGGTTCCACATCGGCATCGCCGACAGCGGGATGCCCATGGCCTTCGCCGTGTTGCGCCCGAGGTGCTGATCGGGAAAGAAGAGCACCCGTTCGCCGCGCTCGAACGCCCAGCGCAGCACGGTGTCGGCGTTCGACGACGTGCACACGATGCCGCCGTGCCTGCCGCAGAACGCCTTGAGCGCTGCCGACGAGTTCATGTAGGTGACGGGGATGACGGATGCCGCGCCCCCGGCATCCGCCCTGCCCTCGCCCTCGTAGAGCGCCATGAGCTGCTCCCACGCCTCTTCGACCGAGTCGATGTCGGCCATGTCGGCCATCGAGCATCCGGCGGCGAGGTTGGGCAGGATGACGCTCTGCGCGTCGGAGGTGAGGATGTCGGCCGTCTCAGCCATGAAGTGCACGCCGCAGAAGACGATCGCCTCGGCTTCCGGATGCGCCTTGGCCGCGTTCGCGAGTTGGAACGAGTCGCCCACGAAGTCGGCGAACTGCACCACCTCGTCTCGTTGGTAGAAGTGGCCGAGCACCATGACTCGCTCGCCCAGCGTGTTCTTGGCGACGCGGATGCGCTCGGCCAGTTCCTCGGCGGACGCGTCGCGATACTCTCGCGGCAGTTCGCCCTGGCG
This sequence comes from Humibacter ginsenosidimutans, assembly GCF_007859675.1. Taxonomy (GTDB): domain Bacteria; phylum Actinomycetota; class Actinomycetes; order Actinomycetales; family Microbacteriaceae; genus Humibacter; species Humibacter ginsenosidimutans. The sequence goes on along the minus strand of NZ_CP042305.1, from coordinate 1,281,335 downwards.
TGGCGTGTCGGCCGGGATCGGATCGTCCATCGACGCCCCTGGCCCGTACGACGGCATGCCGAGGTCGAACTGCCACGGTGCTTCCAGCAGGTCGGGCGTGCAGGTCTCGCCGGACGCCTCGCCTGATCCGATCAGCTGGATGGTTCTGTCGACTGATGCGGTGATGGTCATGGTCGCTGCTTTCTGTGTTGAGCGTGCGGTGCCGAGTGCCAGATGACGTTCACGACCGGGGGAGCGGTCCGTTGTCGGCGAGGTCGACGGAGTCGTCGTAGCGGTAGAGCTTGGGCGGACGGTGCGGAGTGCCGGTCAGGCGCTCTCCGGTGTCGACGAGGGAATCGGACGACTCCATGGCGCGGCGGAAGTTCGCCGGGTCGAGCCGCTTGCCGCGCACGGCCTCGTGCACTTCGCGCAACTGGGCCAGAGTGAACGTCTCGCCGAGCAGCGCGTGGGCGATGCGCGAGTACTCCATCTTGTTGCGCAGCCGCCAGAGCGCGTACTCGACGATCAGGTTGTGGTCGAAGGCCAGAGCGGGGAGCTCATCGGCGGCGAACCAGCGCACGTTCTGGCCCACCGTGGCGCGCGCCGCCTCGTCGGAACCGACGAGCGCCCAGTACACGATCGAGACGACGCGCGACGCGGGGGAGCGGTCGAGGTCGCCGAACGCGTAGAGCTGCTCGAGGTAGCGCGGTGCGAGCCCCGTGGTGTCGCCGAGGGTGCGGCGCGCGGCATCCGCCAGTCCCTCACTCGCTCCGAGAGGTCCGCCCGGCAAGGCCCAGCGGCCCTCGAAAGGCTCGCGGATGCGCCGCACCAGCGGCAGCCAGAGCGTGGGCACCGCGCCTTCCGCACCGAACCGGTCGTCGGAGCGCAGCGCGAAGATCACCGTCGACACCGCGAGCCCCACGCTCGCCCGATCCGTGTTGTCCATGCTTCCGCCTAGTTAAGGTTCAAATGACTAGAAGTGATTCTACACCTTCGGGTAGATGTGACCAGAACTACGGCCCGCAGCCGCTCGATCGATGGGCTTGCCGAGACGCGAGCCGGTGCGGCCTCGGTCGCTCCGGCTGCCGCGGAATCGGCGCGCGCCTCCGTCGCCGTCCTCGCGATAGGCTGTGCACACAACAGAAGACCGGGCCACACGGTCGATGCGGGAGAGTCCGCGGGTCACCCCCGAACGGACACCGAAGGAGCAATCCTCCCCGACAATCTCTCAGGTACCCATACCGCATCGAGCTGGCCGCTCTGGAGAGCAGAACACACGGACGCGATCCGTTGTTCTCGCCCACGGTGAAAGCCTCGCGTCGCGAGGCGAATCTCTCAGGCCTTCATGACAGAGGGGGAGTTCCCACTGCGCACCCCATGTGCGCAGCCTCGCAGCGGGTCGGTGGGTTCCCCAGCGGAATCTCCATACCGTACGCAGAACGGAGAACTCATGGCCCAGTCCTCATCCGAGCAGGTCTCACCGCTGAACGACGTGCACGTCGCCGCGGGCGCGAGCTTCACGGACTTCGCCGGCTGGCAGATGCCGGTGCGCTACTCGAGCGATCTCGCCGAGCACCACGCCGTGCGCACCGCGGCGGGTCTGTTCGACCTCTCTCACATGGGCGAGATCCTCGTGCTCGGGCCCCAGGCGGCCGACGCGCTCGACTTCGCGCTCGCGGGCAGACTCTCGGCGCTGGAGCAGGGTCAGGCGAAGTACTCGCTGCTCCTGAACGAGAGCGGCGGCATCATCGATGATCTCGTCGTCTATCGCACCGGCATCGACCGCTACCTCGTGGTGGCGAACGCGGGCAACCGTGCCGCCGTCGCCGATGCGCTCGTGGAGCGGGCGGCATCCTTCGACGCGCAGGTCTTCGACGAGTCGAACGACATCGCGCTGATCGCGATCCAGGGACCGCGCGCGCTGGAGATCCTGCAGAACGTCGAAGAGCTCGGGCTCGAGTCCGGTGCAGACGAGCCCGAGGACCGCGAGGAGCCCGACGTCGAGAACGCGCTCGCGCAGCTCAGGTACTACCGTGCGCTGTCCGGCACGTTCCAGGACCAACCCGTGCTCATCGCGCGTACCGGCTACACCGGAGAAGACGGTTTCGAGCTCTACATCGCCCCCGACAACGCCAAGACGCTGTGGGACGTGCTGATGGAGACGGGCGCAGGAGCCGGCCTCGTGCCCGCGGGCCTCGCATCGCGTGACACCCTGCGCCTGGAGGCGGGGATGCCGCTCTACGGGCACGAGCTGGGCACCGACATCCTGCCTGTTCAGGCGGGGCTCGGCAGGGTCGTCGCGCTCGACAAGCCGGGCGACTTCGTCGGCCGCACGGCCATCGAGGCTGGGCCGGCAGAGGATGCCCGCGTGCTCGTCGGTCTCGCGGGCTCGGGCAAGCGGGCCGCCCGCGCCGGCTACACCGTGCACGCCAGGGGGAGAGGATGTCGCGATCGGCGAGATCACCTCCGGCGCGCTCTCGCCGACGCTCGGGCATCCGATCGCGATGGCCTACGTCGATCCCGGGGTCTCCGCCGTCGGCACAGAACTCGACGTGGATGTGCGCGGATCGCGCATCCCGTTCACCGTCACAGCACTGCCCTTCTACCGCAGAAAGAAGAACTGACATGGCTCTGCCCACCGATCGCCGTTACACCGCAGAGCACGAATGGGTGCTCGTCGATGGAGACGTCGCCACCGTCGGCATCACCGAGTACGCCGCCGAGAAGCTCGGCGATGTCGTCTACGTCGACCTGCCCAAGGCCGGCAGCGACGCGGCGGAGGGAACCGTCGTCGGCGAGATCGAGTCGACCAAGTCCGTCGGCGAGCTGTTCGCGCCGGTCACGGGCGAGGTGCTCGAGTCGAACGACGCGGTCGTCGATGCGCCCGAGCTCGTCAACACCGACCCGTTCGGCGAGGGCTGGCTCATCAAGGTGCGCGTCTCCGATGCGTCCCTCCTCGAAGACCTGCTGGATGCAGCAGCCTACGCCGCGCTGATCGGGGAGACCGCGTGAGCGGGGGCGACCGCGCAGACCTCCGCACCACGTTCGCCGACCGGCACATCGGACCGGGCGAGGATGCCAGTGCCCACATGCTGCGCACGCTCGGCTTCGACTCCGTCGACGAGCTCGTGCGCACGGCGGTGCCCAAGGGCATCCAGCTCCCCGCCGATCTCGACCTCCCCGGTCGCACACTCCCTGCAGCGGGCATCAGCGAGAGAAGCGCGCTCGCCGAGCTGCGGGAGCTCGCCTCGCGCAACAGCGTGCACACCTCGTTTCTCGGGCAGGGCTACTACGGCACGCTCACGCCGGCCGTCATCCAGCGCAACGTGCTCGAGAACCCGAGCTGGTACACGGCCTACACGCCGTACCAGCCGGAGATCTCGCAGGGCCGCCTCGAGGCGCTGATCAACTTCCAGCAGCTGGTCTGCGACTTCACCGGACTCGACATCGCCAACGCGTCGATGCTCGACGAGGGCACGGCGGTCGCCGAGGCGATGCTGCTGGCGCGTCGGGCATCCCGCGCAAAGTCGAACGTGTTCCTCATCGACACGGATGCCTTCCCGCAGACCCTGGCGATCGTGCGAGGCCGCGCCGCAGCCGTCGGCATCGACCTCGTGGAGCTCGACCTCGCCGGTGTTCCGGCCGCCGATCTTCCCGAGGCCTTCGGCGCGTTCCTGCAGTACCCGTCGGCCTCCGGCCGGGTGTGGGATCCGTCCGCCGTCATCGACGCCGTGCACGCGGCGGGAGGCCTCGCGGTCGTCGCCGCCGACCTGCTCGCCCTCGCGCTGATCAAGGCGCCAGGCGAGCTCGGCGCGGACATCGCGGTCGGAACCACCCAGCGCTTCGGCGTGCCGATGGGCTTCGGCGGCCCGCACGCCGGCTACATGGCCGTGCGCAAGGGACTCGAACGCCAGATGCCCGGCCGTCTGGTGGGTGTGAGCCAGGATGCCTCGGGCAAGCCCGCCTACCGCCTCACCCTGCAGACCCGCGAGCAGCACATTCGCCGCGAGAAGGCCACGAGCAACATCTGCACAGCGCAGGTGCTGCTGGCCGTGATGGCGTCGATGTACGCCGTGTATCACGGTCCGCGCGGCATCAGGGCCATCGCGCAGAGCGTGCATGCCGGGGCCGCGCTGCTGGCCGACCTGATCGCGCAGCGCGGCGGTGTCGTGCTCGGCGATTCGTTCTTCGACACCATCCGGGTTCGCGTCGACGATGCGCGCGCCGTGGCCGACGAACTGCACGAAGCGGGAGTGCTCGCGCTCGTCGTCGACGCCACGACGCTCTCGTTCAGCGTCGATGAGGCGAACGACGATCTCGCGCTGCTCACCGACATCGCGACGATCGTCACGGCAGGAGCTCCCGCGACGACGCCGCTCGGCGACGAGTTCTTCGAGCTGTCGGGTGGTGACGACGGTCGCGTGCGATCGCTGGCGATCACGGCGGAACGCGTGCGCCGCTTCCCCGAGACGCTCGCCCGCACCAGCGACTACCTCACGCATCCCGTCTTCTCCTCGTACCACTCGGAGACGGCGATGATGCGCTACCTCAAGCTGCTCGCCGACCGTGACTACGCGCTCGACCGCGGCATGATCCCGCTGGGTTCCTGCACCATGAAGCTCAACGCGGCGACCGAGATGGCGGCGATCACCTGGCCCGAGTTCGCTCAGGTGCACCCGTTCGCACCCGCGGAGGATGTCGCCGGCTACCTCGATCTGATCGCTCAGCTCGAGACGTGGCTGGCCGAGCTCACCGGCTACGACACGGTGTCGTTGCAGCCCAACGCGGGCAGTCAGGGCGAGCTCGCCGGACTCCTCGCCATTCGCGGTTATCACGACAGCAACGGCGACACGCACCGCACCGTGTGCCTCATCCCGCAGTCGGCGCACGGCACCAACGCCGCGTCGGCGGTGCTGGCCGGGATGCGCGTCGTGGTGGTGGCCACGGATGACCGCGGCAACGTCGACTTCGACGACCTGCGCGCCAAGGTGGCGGAGCACGCCGCCGAGCTCGCCGCTCTCATGATCACCTACCCCTCGACCCACGGCGTGTACGAACACGAGGTCGTCGCGGTCGTGGACGCCGTGCACGAGGCGGGCGGTCAGGTCTACATCGACGGCGCCAACCTCAACGCCCTGCTCGGCTACGCCAGGTTCGGCGACTTCGGCGGCGACGTCTCGCACCTCAACCTGCACAAGACGTTCTGCATCCCGCACGGCGGCGGTGGTCCGGGTGTCGGTCCGGTGGCTGCCAAGGCGCACCTCGCGCCGTTCCTGCCCGGGCACCCGCTCATGCAGTCGAACGACCACGTGGGCTACGCGCACCACGGCGCCCCGGTGTCGGCCGCGCCGTACGGGAGCCCGAGCATCCTGCCCATCTCGTGGGCCTACGTGCGGATGATGGGCGCAGAGGGGCTCGCCGCGGCCACGGGAGCGGCGGTCGTGTCCGCGAACTACGTGGCGGCGCGTCTGCGTGAGCACTACCCGGTGCTCTACGCGGGCGAGCGCGGGCTGGTGGCGCACGAGTGCATCCTCGACATCCGCCCGCTCACGGATGCCACGGGCGTCACCGTCGACGACGTCGCCAAGCGGCTCATCGATTACGGCTTCCACGCGCCCACCATGAGCTTCCCTGTCGCCGGCACGCTCATGGTCGAGCCGACCGAGAGCGAAGACCTCGCCGAGCTCGACCGCTTCGTCGAGGCCATGATCGCCATCAAGGCCGAAGCGGATGCCGTCGGCGCGGGCACGTATCCCGTCGACGACAACCCGCTGCGGGGCGCTCCGCACACCGCGGAGTCCGTCGTGGGGGAGTGGACGCATCCCTATTCCCGCGCGCAGGCCGTCTACCCCGTGCCCGGCATCGTGCGCGCCAAGTACTGGCCGCCCGTGCGGCGCATCGACCAGGCGTGGGGCGACCGCAACCTGTTCTGCGCCTGCCCGCCCGTCGAGGCCTTCGCGTAGCCGCCGCCCCCAAACCCCAACTAGTGCCTGTTCCGGACGTGTGCGCCCGTCCTAGCGGGCCGTTCCGTCCGGAACGGGCACTAGTTGCGACGGATCCGAGGGACGCCGTGCTGGATGGCAAGGGCGCGAAGCAGCGGGGGTCGCATGACCTCCGGAAAGCCCCATCGCATGAAGTCGCTGCCGTCGCATCGACGCATGTAGTCTTCGCGCCGCTTTTCGGCGACGACGGCTTCGCCGGGGGTCTTGTTGCGGAGGTACTCCTTCCGCAGGTACTTGCCTGCGCCGTCGAACTCGCCGGCCAGCGGCCGTCCTCGAAGGGATCTCTTCCACCAGAAATCCGAGTCGTACCCACGTCGTCCGTGTCGAGGGTAGTGGTGTTGCAGCTCTGGCGATTCGAAGCCGCCCTCCGCGAAGATCAGTCGGCTTCCGGTCTCTCCCGGCGATCCTGAGCGACCGTCTCCGAACTCGATGAGCTCGACGGCGCGCCGGCGTCCCCACCCTCCTTGACGCACGACGAGTTCGATCAACTCCTCCTTGACCAGCCGAAGCCCCTGCGGGGCGCGCGAACTCAAGGTGTAGTCGAGGGCCACCACGCACTCCCTGGAGATCCCGGCCCGTGCGAGGTCTGCGATCGTTCTGGCCGGACTCGTCACCAGCAGGCCGTGGACTTCCGTCACATCCTCGTCGGCGATCGAGGCACGATGCACGACGACTCCGTTCTTCGAGCGACGCCGGGTATCGACAGGCTCGACGATATCGACGGACGACGGCCAGGGGCCGAGGTGAGGCAGATCGTGAATCGCGATCGCGGCGACGAGGCCGAAGATGACGGCACCGCGTCGAGTGGCTGCGACGGCCCCGATCCTGTCCAGATATCGACGCCGTGCCTCATCTGGTCGAAGGGTCCGGTCCACGGTGGAGAGCGGTGGCGGTGTCGGAACGGCGACGCCTCGTCGCAGGCGCGTCAGCTCCCCGGACCGGACGGCTCGACGGATCGCACGGTCTCGGGCGTCGCCCCACGTCGTCGAGGAGGTCAGAATCAGGCGTGACTGCTCGGTTTCCCATGGCATCCCTCATGGCTACCGGCCGCTGCCGCGCCTCGCGTGTCGCCACAGGTGCGACGTGGACTCGCTGTGGTCACGACCGCCTGGGGAGGCCGAGTGCCTCTCCCGCAACTCGTGCCCGTTCCGGACGTGTGCGCCCGCCCTGCCGGGCGCACACGTCCGGAACGGCGACTAGCAGGGGGCAGGGTGCCGGGGAGGGGCGGGGAGGCCGGGGCGGGGAGGGCCGGGGCGGTCAGGACTTCGTGACGCCGAAGATCGCGGGCCACAGCGCAACGGCCAGGGGGTAGCCCACGAACGACACGATGTCGAGCAGGGAGTGGGTCACGACGAGCGGTGCGGTGCGGCCCCACCGTCGATAGCACCAGCCGAAGAGGATGCCCATGGCCGCGTTCCCGAAGAACGGCCCGATCCCCTGATACAGGTGGTAGCTTCCGCGCACGAGTGCGGACGCGACGATGACCCACCACGAGTTCCAGCCCAACTGCTTGAGTCGCGTGAACAGGTAGCCGATCATGATGATCTCTTCTTGCAGCGCCGCACGCACGGCCGAGAGCACCAGGATCGGCACGGTCCACCAATACGTGTCGAGCGGAGAAGCCTGCACGTCGACGGTGATGCCGATCAGGCGTCCGACGACGTAGAGGGCGAGTCCTGGCACCCCGATCACGACGAACAGGAGAGCCCCGCCGCCGAGGTCGCGCCAAGGGCTCGACCAGTCGAGCCCGATGCGTCTGAAGCCGCTCTGGGCAGGACGCCAGAGCAGATAGATCACCAGCGCCACCGCCATCAGCGCGAACACGATGTCGAGCAGCTGATAGGTGAAGTCGATCCAGGGCGTGGTCGACTGCGAAGGGTTGACCTGGGTGCTCTGGTCCTTCAGAGGTGTCGGCGCCGCGAGCCGTTGCACGATCGTGAAGATCGAATACACCGCGGACTGACCGAGCGACAACCCGAGCACGATGGCGATCTCCCACCACAGCCGTGCTCGATCACGCGGCAGCACGCGGGACTCCAGCGGAAAGGATGTCCGTGCCGGCCTCGTCCCCGTCCCTCGCGCCATGCCAGCAATCCTGTCACGTACCGAGCCTCGGGCCGCCCGGCGAAGCGCGCGGTGAGGCTCTCTCCACGAGGAGAGCCGCACGTCGACGGAGGCACAGCGAGCCGTCGTCGTGGCTCCATTCGGGCAAGCTGAGAGACAGGCCCGAGAACGGTGAGATCCGGCTGTGCTGAGCAATGCTCAATATTGCTCAGTTGTTGCAAATCGTGCAAGAAAGCTGCGCCAAACGTCGTTGTGTTGCGGATTTACGCAGCGATGGTCACTAGCTAGTAACAGTTTGTGTTGCCGTTTGGTCGGGTGGGGGGCGAGTGTCTATCTTCTAGCTATCTATCGCGCTCGGCATTGCGCCTGTCTTGTCGTGTGCGAAAACCCCGCCCACAGGAGGAAAAGTGAAACTCAGACGAGCCGTCGTCGCCCTCGCAGCGGTCACCGCTGCCGGCGTCGTCCTCGCAGGGTGCTCGGCACCCACGGGAAGTGAGATCAGCGAGAAGACATCGCTGTCCATCGCGTCGAACTCGGCCGTGACGTCGCTGAACCCGCTGGTTGCGAACCAGTACAGCACGTACAACTCGAACGTCGCCTACATGTACCAGGGCGTCGCGTTCAACTACTACAACGCGACCCCGAAGCTGGTGAAGAACACCGACTTCGGCACGTACAAGAAGATCTCCTCTGACCCGCTGAAGATCCAGTACACGCTCAGCGACAACGCGAAGTGGAGCGACGGCGACCCGATCAACGCTGCCGACGTTCTTCTGCAGTGGGCGTCGAGCATCACGAAGTACAACAACCCGAAGTCGGGTGCGAACTTCAGCTCGATCAACGCGGGCAGCGGTCTCGATGGCATCACGCAGGTGCCCAAGATCTCCAACGGTGGCAAGACCGTGACCGTCACGTTCGACAAGCCGTACGTCGACTGGGAGGTGGCGCTTCTCGCTCCCGACCTTCCGGCGCACATCGTGTACCAGGAGGCCTTCCCGAACAAGAAGATCTCCAACGCCGATGCTGACAAGGCCGTCATCAAGGCGATCCAGAACAACGACACGTCCACCATCGAGGCACTGGCGAAGGCCTGGAGCACCAAGTGGAACGTCACGAGCATGCCGAGCGACAAGAAGCTCCTCGTGAGCTCCGGTCCGTACCAGGTCTCCTCGTTCGTGAAGAACCAGTACATCACCCTGACGAAGAACCCGAACTACAAGGCCGGCCCCATCCCCAAGGTCGACAGCATCACGGTTCGCTTCATCACCGACCCGACCGCGCAGATTCAGGCACTGCAGAACGGTGAGGTCGACATCGTCTACGGTCAGCCCACGACCGACACGCTCGGCGCCCTGAAGAAGAGCAAGGGCGTCAAGTACACGCAGACGAGCTCGGCGAGCTACGAGCATGTCGACCTCGTGAACAACAACAACGGCCCGTTCAGCCCGAAGTCCTACGGCGGCGACGCCACCAAGGCCCTCGAGGTACGCGAGGCGTTCATGAAGGTCATTCCTCGTGAGGAGATCCTCGACAAGCTGATCAAGCCGCTCAACCCGAACGCGACCCTCGACAACTCGTCGATGTTCCTGCCGGGCGCTGCCGGATACGACGAGTCGGTCGCTCAGAACGGTTCGAGCGCGTACGAGAAGGTCGACGTGGCCGGCGCGAAGGCCCTGCTCGCCAAGGCCGGTGTGACGAACCCGACGGTTCGCCTCGCCTACCCGAACGACAACCCGCGTCGTGTCAGCGAGTTCCAGCTGATCCAGGCATCCGCGGAGCAGGCCGGCTTCAAGGTGGTCGACGCCGGCAGCCCCGGTGATGACTTCTTCACCAACCTGCCGGACAACGGTCGTTACGACGCGTCGATCTTCGCGTGGCAGTACACGAGCCTGGCCTACACGGGCAACCAGGCCGCGTTCCAGACCGGTGGTAGCTCCAACTACCAGGGTTACTCGAACAAGGATGTCGACAGCCTGTGGAACCAGCTGGAGTACAGCACCGGTTCGGCGTCTGACAACAACAAGCTGCTTGCTCAGATCGACAAGCACGTGTGGAACGATGCCGACAGCGACATCCTCTACCAGTTCCCGGACCTCACCGCATGGTCCGACAAGGTCGCGAACGTGAAGGACAACCCGATCAACGTGACCGTGTTCTGGAACTTCTGGGACTGGACCTCGCAGCACCAGACCAAGTCCACCAGCAGCAAGTAGCACCAAGCGTGTCTGACCGGTAGGTCGCACACGTCGACGGAGGGGCGTCGAAGCCGGCACATCGGCTTCGGCGCCCCGTCCGCGTGCGCATGCCCTGGTATCCCAGCGGCATCGGCACGTGCTCGACGTGGTGATGCTGTGCGCTCGCGCCTCTCGCGCTCTCCTGGCGTTCTCAGGTGATGCAGGGAGGCGGGAAACCGGCCGGTCGGAGTACGTTTGAGGGTCGGCACCGAGCCCGCGACACAATCGCGCCGGTCGCCGCTTTGATTCGAGAAAGGCCCATAGATGGTCGCATTCCTCACCCGGAGGTTTCTGGCCTCGTTGTTGGTGCTGCTGATCGCCTCGTACATCGTCTACGTTCTGACCTGCTATTCGGGGAATCCGCTTCAGGATCTCCTCGCGAGCAACGCGCGGAACAAAGACGAGCTGATTGCTCAGCGCGTGGCACTCCTGCACCTCGACGTCTCCCCATTCCTCCGGTACTTCATCTGGCTGGGCGGAGTCCTCTCCGTGTTCACCGGCCACTTCACGCTCGGCGATGCCATCAACGGTCAGCCGGTCACCGCCCAGCTCGGCTCCGCCATGTGGTCGACGCTGCAGCTGGTCACGACCGCCGCCATCATCGCCATCATCTTCGGCGTCATCATCGGCATCGCCACTGCACTGAGGCAGTACAGCGCGTTCGACTACGGCGCCACGTTCCTGTCGTTCCTCTTCTTCTCGCTGCCGATCTTCTGGCTGGCGGTGATGCTGAAGCAGTACGTCGCGATCGGCTTCAACAACTTCTTGCAAGATCCCGTGATCTCACCCATCGTGATCACGGTGCTCGCGCTGATATCCGGTGTGGTCTGGCTGGGGATCATCGGCGGAAGCGCGAGACGCCGGCTCATCGTGTTCGTCACGGCCGCCGTGGCCACGGCTTTGATCCTGACGGCGTTGTCAGTGACGAAGTGGTTCGACGACCCGGGACTCGGCATCGTTATCGTGACGCTCATCGGTGTCGGATTCGCCTTCTTGGTCACGGCGTTGTCGACAGGGTTGGAGAACCGCAAGGCGTTGTACGCCTCGCTCGTGACGGTGGCCGTCGGAGCGGCGCTCTACTACCCGCTGCAGTATGTGTTCCCGTTCATGAGCTTCTGGCTGATGCTCGTGCTCGCGATCGTCGCGGTGGGCGTCGGCCTTCTCGTCGGGTGGCTGTTCGGCGGGCACGATCGCTGGATCTCCGGACGCACGGCGGCCATCACTGCGGTGCTGATGGGCCTGACGATCATGCTCGATCGCTACATGCAGGTCTGGAGCCTGTACTCGAACAGCAGCTCGATCGGAGGACGCCCGATCGCCACGATCGGCGCCGTCACGCCGGGCCTGTCGGGTGACTTCTGGGTCTCCGGCATCGACAGCTTCGCGCACATCCTGTTGCCGACGCTGGCGCTCATGCTCGCCTCCCTGGCCAGCTACAGCCGGTACTCCAGGGCCAGCATGCTCGACGTGATGAACCAGGACTACATCCGCACCGCGCGGTCGAAGGGTCTGACCGAGCGCACCGTCGTCATGCGGCACGCGTTCCGCAACGCCCTGATCCCGATCGTGACGATCATCACGCTCGACTTCGGAGCGCTGATCGGTGGCGCGATCGTGACGGAACAGGTGTTCAGCTGGCAGGGCATGGGTGCTCTGTTCCAGCAGGCCATCAACCAGACAGACGTCAACACCGTCATGGGCGTGTTCCTCGTGACGGGCATCGCGGCGATCGTGTTCAACGCCGTCGCCGACACCGTGTACTCCGCCCTCGACCCACGAATCCGAGTGACAGCATGAGCGACAACAACAACGATCCGTCGGGGCTCGACCAGGAGCCGCAGTTCCGCAACGACCCGACCATTCCCGGCGACCACGTGACCGACGAGGTCGACATCGCCGCGCAGCCCGACCTGGGCACCGAGCACGCCGAGAACGCCATCGAGCTCAAAGAGGTCGAGGGTCTCAGCCAGGGTCGGATCATCTTCCGCCGCTTCCTCCGCCACAAGGGCGCGATGATCTCCCTCGTCGTGCTCGTGCTGGTGATCCTGCTCGCGTTCAGCTCGGTCGGCATCGACGCCCTTGGACTGCACATCCACGGCTGGTGGAAGTACAACTGGACCCAGATCAACCCGCTCGTGAACGGCACGGAGCCGACGCTTCAGCTCTGGCCGTTCAGCCTGGGCGACCACCCGTTCGGTCAGGACGAGATCGGGCGCGACGTGTTCGCGGAGGTGATGCGCGGCATCCAGCAGTCGATCATGATCATCTTCGTGATCGGCATCGTGTCGACGACCATCGGTGCCGTGATCGGGGCAGCAGCCGGCTACTATGGAGGCCGGATCGACTCGCTGCTCATGCGCCTCACCGACATGGTGATCATCGTTCCGCTCATCCTGCTGGCGGCGATCGTGGCTCACTTCGCGGCGGGTTCCGGCTCGTTCGTGCTGGCGTTGATCCTCGGCCTCTTGCTGTGGACGTCGCTCGCCCGACTCGTGCGCGGCGAGGTTCTCGCCCTGCGCGAGCGTGAGTTCGTCGAAGCGGCCAAGGTGGCGGGTGCATCCAACTCCCGCATCATGTTCAAGCACATCCTGCCGAACGCGGCCGGCGTGATCATCGTCTCCGCGACGCTGACCATGTCGGCGGCCATCCTGCTCGAGGCGGCGTTGAGCTATCTGGGTCTTGGCGTTCAGCCCCCGGACGTGTCCCTCGGCCAGCTGATGAACGAGTACCAGAACGCGTTCCAGAACCGGCCGTGGCTGTTCTGGTGGACGGGATCGTTCATCGTGATCATCGCGCTGACGATCAACTTCATCGGCGACGGCCTGCGCGATGCGTTCGACCCGCGGCAGCGACGCCTCCTCAACCGCAAGGCGAAGGCGGCGAAGTCCGCGTCGCGGGAGAAGCCGACGACGCAGGCGACCTCGGCGGCCTGACCTTCATGTCGGAGCAGCACTCGACGGTGACACCGTCGCCGGAACGTCCGGCGGCGGTGTCAGGCGAGGATACCGGCGACCGTCAGCACCACGAGCACGCCCAGCACGATGAGCTGAGTGCGATGCCACGTGGTCTGAACGCCCGTGCCCTCGACAGCGCCACCGAGGTGGCCGTCGCGCTGCAGCTGCTCCCAGTAGCGGCGGATGTTCAGGGCAGCGGCACCCGAGTCGGAACTCGGGATGTCTCCGAGGCCGACGCTGCCGCCGGCGCCGTAGGTGGACTCGGGAAGGTTGCGCAGCTCGGCCTTGCTCGCCCGCATCGTGGCGAACCGGCTCGGTCCCGGCGCCGCCCAGGCCGTGTACTTGCCGCTCGCCGTGCGAACGGTGAGCGAGTACTTGGTCTCGATGGCGGCGATCGCGGGCCACGTGATGCGCACGGAGCGGGCGAGGTTGACGAACGTGACGCCGGAGGCATCCACCCGAACGCACGGGTGCCAGAACAGCATCCAGCACAGATAGGCAGCGGTCAGGAACGCCGGCGCGAAGCGAAGCGCGGCGATCGGATCGCCCTGCACGATGAGCGAGCCGACGCACAGCGCGGCGATCGCCCACACGAGAAAGCACAGAACAAGGCCGAATCGCGGCCGGAGGACTACGGGTTCGGTCACCGCACCATGGTGGCATAGGCCCTTGTGAAAGGAATTCAGAACGTCGTGAGCACAACAGTGACGACGGGCGCGAAGCCCGTGCTGAGGATCGAGAACCTCGGCGTCGACTTCTGGGTCGATGGCACGTGGTATCCCGCGGCCATCGACATGAACTACGAGGTGATGCCCGGCGAGGTGCTCGCCATCGTCGGAGAGTCCGGTTCGGGCAAGAGCTCGAGCTCGATGGCGCTGCTGGGTCTGCTGCCTCCGAACGGACGCGTGCACGGCACGATCGAGTTCGTCGGGCGCGACATCAGCCACATCAGCGACTCGCAGTTGCGCAGGCTGCGCGGCGAGGAAATGGCTGTCATCTTCCAGGAGCCGATGACCGCGATGAACCCGGTGTACACCGTCGGGTTCCAGATCATCGAGATGCTGCGGGTGCACAAGGCGATGTCGCCGTCGGATGCCCGCGCACGGGCGATCGAGCTGCTCCAGCTCGTGGAGATGCCCTCTCCCGAGACGAGCGTCGACAAGTACCCGCACCAGCTCTCCGGCGGCCAGCGCCAGCGCGCGATGATCGCGATGGCCCTGGCCTGCGACCCGAAGCTGCTGATCGCCGACGAGCCGACGACAGCGCTCGATGTGACGGTGCAGGCGGAGATCCTCGACCTGCTGCGCGCGCTGCGCGAGAAGGTGGACGCGGCGATCGTGCTGATCACGCACGACATGGGCGTCGTGGCCGATCTCGCCGACAAGATCGTCGTGATGAAGGACGGGCGCATCGTCGAGTCCGGCGAGATCGTGCAGGTCTTCCACGAGCCGGAGCATCCCTACACCAAGCAGCTTCTCGCTGCGGTGCCGCGTCTCAGCGTGGAGTCCACCGGCGCAGACGAGGGGGAGCGCGCCGGGCAGCCGGTGCTGCGCTTCGAGGATGTCGTGATCGAGTACCCGAAGCGCGGCCGCATCCCCGCCTTCCGCGCCGTCGACGACGCGACCTTCGACATCATGCCTGGCGAGGTCGTCGGCCTCGTCGGCGAGTCGGGCTCCGGCAAGACGACCATCGGCCGTGCCGCGGTCGGCCTGCTGCCCGTGCACTCGGGCATCCTCGCGGTGAACGGCAAGAACATCGCCGCGATGAGCGCGAAGGAACTGCGCCACGCCCGCAAGCAGATCGGCATCGTCTTCCAGGACCCGGGGTCGTCGTTGAACCCGCGCATCCCGATCGGCGAGAGCATCGGCGAGCCGATCATGCTCAGCGGCGAGGCCAAGGGCCGTGCACTGCAGAAGCGGGTCGAGAAGCTGCTCGACGACGTGGAGCTGCCCCGTTCGTTCCGCAACCGCTACCCGCACGAGCTCTCGGGAGGTCAGCGGCAGCGTGTCGGCATCGCCAGGGCCATCGCCCTGCAGCCGCCGCTGCTCATCGCGGACGAGCCCACGTCGGCGCTGGACGTGTCGGTACAGGCCCGCTTCCTGAACCTGCTGCAGAACCTGCAGGAGGAGCTCAAGTTCGCCTGCCTGTTCATCACGCACGACCTCGCGGTGATCGACGTGCTCGCGCACCGCATCGTCGTGATGAACCACGGCAAGATCGTCGAGCAGGGAACCAAGGACCAGGTGCTGCGCAACCCGCAGGATCCGTACACGCAGCGACTGATCGCCGCCGTGCCGGTTCCCGACCCGCTGATCCAGCGCGAGCGTCGCGAACAGCGTGCGGAGTTGTTCAGGAACGATTCGGTAGACTGAAAGGCGGGCCGTCAGTGCCCGTTCGCCGTGCCCGGCGCCGCTGAGAAGCGGTGAACAGGGCTTTCGACCGCCGCAAGCCTCGAGAGAGGCGTCGGCTGTCGGAGCACTCCGGGCTCTCGACTTCGGTCTGGTCGCGTTGCAGCGGGCAGGCATCCGTTCACACCCGCACGCTCAAGGGACTACCGTCATGGCCATCCGCACCCGCAACGACCTGCGCAACGTCGCGATCGTCGCCCACGTCGACCACGGCAAGACGACGCTCGTCGACGCCATGCTGAATCAGACGCACTCGTTCGCCGAGCACGCCCACGTCGAAGAGCGCGCCATGGACTCCAACGAACTGGAGCGCGAGAAGGGCATCACGATCCTCGCCAAGAACACGGCGATCTCGTACAACGGCAAGCACGCGGACGGCACGCCGGTCACCATCAACGTGATCGACACGCCGGGCCACGCCGACTTCGGCGGCGAGGTCGAGCGCGGTCTCTCGATGGTCGACGGCGTCGTGCTGCTGGTGGATGCCTCGGAGGGCCCGCTTCCGCAGACCCGCTTCGTGCTGCGCAAGGCCCTCGAGGCCAAGCTGCCGGTCATTCTCGCGGTGAACAAGACGGACCGCCCGGATGCCCGCATCACCGAGGTCGTGGCGGAGAGCCAGGACCTGCTGCTCGGCCTCGCCTCCGACCTGTCGGACGACGTGCCCGACCTCGACCTCGACGCGATCCTCGACGTTCCCGTCGTGTACGCCTCCGGCAAGGCGGGGCGGGCGTCCGCGACGCAGCCGGCGAACGGCGAGCTGCCGGACAGTCCCGACCTGGAGCCGCTGTTCGACGCCATCCTCACGCACATCCCCGCGCCGACGTACGACGACGAGGCGCCGCTGCAGGCGCACGTCACGAACCTCGATGCGTCGCCGTTCCTCGGTCGCCTCGCGCTGCTGCGCGTGTTCAACGGCACCATCAAGAAGGGCCAGACCGTGGCCTGGGTGCGGCATGACGGCGACGTGCACAGCGTTCGTGTCACCGAGCTGCTCGTCACCAAGGCGCTCGATCGCTACCCGGCCGAGAGCGCCGGCCCCGGCGACATCGTGGCCGTCGCGGGCTTCGCCGACATCATGATCGGCGACACGCTGGCCGACCCAGAGGACATCCGTCCGTTGCCGGCGATCCACGTCGACGACCCCGCCATCTCGATGACCATCGGCACCAACACCTCCCCGCTCGTCGGCAAGGTGAAGGGTCACAAGCTGACCGCCCGCATGGTCAAGGACCGACTCGACCGCGAACTGGTCGGCAACGTGTCGCTGCGAGTGCTCGACATCGGGCGCCCTGACGCATGGGAGGTGCAGGGGCGCGGTGAGCTGGCCCTGGCCATCCTCGTCGAGCAGATGCGCCGCGAGGGCTACGAGCTGACCGTCGGCAAGCCGCAGGTCGTCACGAAGCGCGTCGACGGCAAGGTGCACGAGCCCTACGAACACCTCACGATCGACGCTCCTGAGGAGTACCTCGGCGCGATCACCCAGCTGCTCGCCGCACGCAAGGGTCGCATGGAGAACATGTCGAACCACGGCACCGGCTGGGTGCGCATGGAGTTCGTCGTCCCCTCGCGCGGACTCATCGGATTCCGCACCGAGTTCCTCACGATCACGCGTGGAACGGGAATCTCGAACGGCATCTCGCACGGGTACGGCGAGTGGGCCGGGCCGATCGTGACGCGCAGCAACGGCTCGATCGTCGCCGACCGTGCCGGCGTGGTCACGCCGTTCGCGATCATCGCGCTGCAGGAGCGCATGACCTTCTTCGTGAACCCCACGGAAGAGGTCTACGAAGGCATGGTGGTGGGTGAGAACTCGCGCGCCGATGACATGGACGTGAACATCACCAAGGAGAAGAAGCTCACCAACATGCGGCAGTCCACCGCCGACAACTTCGAGTCAATGACTCCGTCGCGCCAGCTGACCCTCGAGGAGTGCCTCGAGTTCGCTCGCGAAGACGAGTGCGTAGAAGTGACGCCGGAGATGGTGCGCATTCGCAAGGTCGAGCTCGACCAGCAGCTGCGCGGACGCGCGGCGGCGAGGCTGAAGCGCGAGACGCTCGCATAGCAGGTGACTGCATCCGAGAAACTCGGATGACACTCGCACGAACTCGCGCTACCTTACCGGTGTCGTAGTCCGCGCCCCATGGCGCTCCCACTCCTGGAGTCATCGTGCCGAGATCACGTCGCGCACTTGTCGCGTTGCCGCTTGCCGCGGTGCTCGCGTTCGGCACGGTCGGAGCCCTGTCGGGCTGCAGCTTGCAAGGCGTGGTGCGAGACATCTCGCACGGTCACGTGGACGTCGCACGCAAGACGGTTCCCGCAGACTTCCCGACCGAGGTCCCTCTCGCCGACGGCGAGGTGCTCTACGGCGCAACAGTCGGGTCGTCCGACGGCAAGCTCTGGAACGTCACCATCAGGGTGCACGACCCGAACGCGTTGGCCACCATCGAGGATCAGCTGGCGGATGCCGGGTTCACGAGAGACCAGCACGACACCGCTGCGAAGGCCGGTTCTGCCGCGTACACGAAGAAGCCGTACTCCGTGCTCGTCGTCGTGGCCAGGGACGGTGCGCGCGAACACGTCGCCAACTACACGGTCACCGAGAAGAAGTAGACGGTCGACCGCGGAGCGCCGGGCTAGGACCGTCCGCCGGACGAACCGGGGCGGCGAGGCCGGACACGTCCTAGCTGAAGAGCTTCTCCGCGAGATAGTGACCCGCCTCGGGCGCGGGCGGAACGGCGAAGATCGCAGAACCGATGTGCGAGATGTACTCGTTGAGCTGGTCGTACGAGCCGAGCCGGGTCTGCAGCTTCACGAAGTGCTGCGGGTCGTTCATGTACGCGATGAACATGAGACCGGCATCCAGCTGACCGAACTGGTTGATGCCGTCGGTGTAGTTGTACGAGCGGCGCAGAATCTTGACGCCGCCGTTGTTCTCGTGAGCGGCCAGGGCGATGTGCGCGTTCTGCGGGATGACGTGCTGGCCGTGCTCGGTGGCGGCGAAGTCGGGCGTGTCGAACTCCTTCTTCTCGCCGAGCGGTGCACCCTCCGACTTGGTGCGGCCGAAGACATCCTGCTGGCTGCCGATGCCCGAGGCGTCCCAGATCTCGATGTTCATCTGGATCTTGCGGGCGACCTGGTACGTGCCGCCCGACATCCAATCGGCATCGTCGAGCCAGACGAACTGGCGGAACTCGTCGTCGCTGCGCACGTTGCGGGTGCCGTCCTTGAAGCCCATCAGGTTGCGCGGCGTCATCTGGTTCGCTCCCGCTGAGGCTCGGCCGAACCCCATCACGGTCCAGCGCGTGCTGACGGTGCCGCGTCCGATGCGGGCGAGGTCGCGGATGGCATGGTATGCCACCTGCGGGTCCTCTGCGCACGCCTGCAGGCTGAGATCCCCGCCGCTCAGCGCAGCCTGCAGGTTGTCGCTGGGGAGGGCGGGGAGCTTCTTCAGCAGCGTCGGTCGCTTGTGGGCGAGGCCGAAGCGATCGTCGAAGATCCCGGGCCCGAGGCCGAGCGTGACGGTGAGTGCGTTCGGGCTGAGGTCGGTGGCTTCGCCCGTGTCCGCCGGAACGGCCGCGGCCCTCGGCGGCTGCACGAGACCGACGGGCTTGCCCTGCATGAGCTGGGCGATGCCCGCCGACCACATGGCGAAGAGCGACTGGAGATCGGTCGCCGTCGTGCCGGGGTCGACGTCGAAGGTCATGTAGACGCAGTGCCGCTGCGGCTCGGTCTGCACGCCGGCCTGATGCACGTTGCCGTAGAACGGGTGACTCACCGAGGCGTCGACGGCCTCGCCATCGTCCTGCGGCATCATCGCCTGTGCCGCGACTGTTCCCCCGAAGCCGGCGAGGGCGCCGACGGCGAGGCCGCCGGCGCCCATCGCGAACAGTCCGCGCCTGCTGACGTGGGTCGACGCGTGCTGCTGCGGGTCCGCAGCAGAGCCCTGCGTCGCTCCGACGGCGTCCTCGACGCCGTGGTCCACGTCGTCGAGATCGCCCTGGCGCTCGTGCGAATCGGTCATTGCGCGGTGGCGACCTTTTCGGCGAGTCGCGACAGCGGGTCCTGCAGAGCCTGCACGGCCTGGCTCAGCTTGTTGGCGTCGCTGGCCCTGAGCGCCGGCGTGTACGTCACGTAGCCGCCGATGGCCGAGGGATCGCGATAGGTGTCGAGCATCGCGTTGACCTTCTGGAACTGCGTGTTGATCTGCGAGGTCAGCGTGCTGTCGATCTTGGTGAGTCCTGGCTTGAGGTACTCGAAGGCCTGCTGGGATCCCTCGACGTTGGCCGCGAAGTCGACGAGGTCGATGTGGCTGAACGCCTCTTCCTCGCCCTTGATCTTCTCCGACTGCACCTCTTCGAGCAAGCCGGCGGCACCGTTCGCGAGGTCCTCCGGCTTGTACTTCAGGTTCTTCGCGAGTCCGGCCAGCGTGCCGACGTTCTTCTGCAGCTCGGCGGCCAACTGCTGGGTGCCGCTCGTGATGGCCTTGGCCTGGAACAGATCGCGCTCGATGGCGTGGAAGCCGTGCCAGCCCACCGTCGGGTCGAGATTGGATGCCCGCATGTCGATCAGATAGTCGAGGTTTCCCGCGTTGTCGTTCGGCTTCGAACCGGGCAGCACGAATCCCTCGACGTCCGACTCGATGCGCTCGTAGAACGGCCGGGCCTGACCGTATTCCTTCTGCGCGGCGGCGAGATCGCCGGAGTCGATCGCGGACTTGAGACTGGCGACGCCCTGCACCATGCCGGCGATCTGGTCGTCGACATATGTCGCGTACTCGGCGGAGCCGGCGGCGAGCAGGGTCGGAACGCTGCCCTTCTTCTGCGCGGCGGCCTTGCCGGTGACCGTGAAGTCGAGGTTCTCCTTCTTGCCCCCGGGGCAGTACACGGTGTACTTGCCGCCGCCGAGCGTGAGCGTGAAGCTCACGGGCTTGAGGCCGGGGGCGAGATTCTCCTTCTCGCCGATGATGCGCTCGTCGCTCTGGAGCTCCACCTCGGTGATGCCCGTCGCGCTCGTGTTCTCGACCGTGAACGTGATGGGGCCGGCAGGTGCTGACGTGTGGTCGAGCGTGCAGGTGTCGTTCGACCCGTCGTTCGCGAGCGTGACCTTCACGTGCGAGACGCCAGAGCTGGTCTTGGCGGCGGTGCTCTCGTTGCTCGAGCATCCGGTGAGGACGAGGGCAGCGCTGATGAGCGCTGCCGCAGTGGCCAGGCCGGTGCTCACGCGTCGGCGGCTACTTGGCTGCATAGGTGGTGCTCCTAGGGGTGGTTGTGCGCGCCATGGGGTCGGCTGCGTCGGAGAGTGCCGGGGCGGACGATGTGGGCGTCGTCGCGGGGAGTGCCCCACGGCGGACGTCGGATCGGCGCGTGCGACATCGGACGCGGTCGAGGCGGTGACGACGGAAGAAGAGGCGTCGACGGCAAGGCGCTTGCGGCCGCGCAACCCGGCGACGAGCAGCCAGACGGCGGCGATCGCGAACGCGAGCGGCAGCCACAGCTTCCACAGCTGCGCTTCGCGGGCGGATGCCTGCGCCGCGGCGATCGACGCGCTCGCGGCCGCGACGTGCCCGGCCTTCACCGACCACTGGGCGCCTTCATCCGGGACAGCGAAGGCCCGCGGCGCGGTGAGGCCGCCGCCGGAGATGGTGACGACCGTGCGCACGCTGTTGGAGGCATCCACGAGCCCGTCTCCGCTGGTGTAGGCGGAGACGCGCATCGCGCTGGTCCAGCGCGCCGTGTAGGGGCCGGGCGCGTTGGAGGGGTCGATTCCCACCGGGATCCTGCCGCCGGCGAGCTGCGTCAGATCGGAGAGGTCGAGCGTGCTCGGACGGTCGGACGGGTGGGTCGTGACGTTCGTGCTCCACGCGCGGTCCGCGCCGGCGTGCGTGGTCGCCGAGGATCCGCCGAATCGGTAGGTGGCGGCATCCGTTCCTGTCACGGCGAGGGATCCGCCGGAGCCCTGGGTGCGGAAGGCTGCGGTGCCGCCGTTCGTGAGCGGCGCCGACGCCGGCACGTCGGGAGAGCCGCCCGCCGGCACCGCGATGGCGAGCACGATCGCTGCGGCACCCAGCACCGCCGCGCCGCCGAGAAGGGCCTTGGGCACGGCGGCCGGGGCGAGACGGTAGCGCTTGGGCCATACCGAGAACGCGAGCACGGGCACCACGTAGAGCACCCAGCCCAGCACCTCGACGACGCGGGGATCGGCGGGAATGCCGAGCACGCCGGTGATGAGCGCGGCCTGAACGGATCCCGTGGGAGCCAGCCACGACAGATCGACGGTCGGCTGCTGGCCGAACACGATCCAGCCGGCCTCGTGGGCGCTGCGCAGGGCACTGACGACAAGACCGCCGGCGACGAAGACCAGGAAGACCCCCGTGATCGTGAAGAAGCGGGAGAGGTTCAGCTTGACGCCGCCGGTGTAGAGGCCGATGCCGATAGCGACGGCTGCGGCCACGCCGATCACGGCGCCGAGTGCGGCGGCGGCAGCACTGGTGGATGCCTGGAACGTGGCGAGCAAGAAGACGGAGGTCTCGAATCCCTCCTTGAGCACCGCGAGGAAGGCCATGCCGGCGAGCGCCCAGGTGGTGCCCGTTCCGAGCGCCTCAGCGGCCTCCTTCTCCAGCTCCTTCTTCATGGCGCGGGAGTGCTTCTTCATCCACACGATCATGGTCGTCACGAAGATCACGGCGATCGCGCCGATCACGGCCTCCATGCCCTCTTGGGCGGCCTGGGGGAGGCTCGCCTCGATGGCCTGGAGAACGAATCCGACGGCGACGCTGAGCACGAGGGCGGCAGAGACGCCGAGCCACATGGGCTTCAGGGATGCGCCGTTGCGCTTGAGGAATGCGGCGATGATGCCGACGATGAGTGCGGCCTCGAGGCCTTCGCGAAGGCCGATGACGAGGGTTGCGAGCACGGTGAAGCCTTCGGGTCCTGTTGGATGGATTCGGGTTGAATTCGGTAAGGCTAACCTTACCCGCTTCGAGATTACCTGCCGACTCCCACGGATGTCCACCGCGGAGTCAGATGCACGGCCTGATGATCCGCTCACTTCGTAGACTGGCCGCATGCTGACGCGCGTGGTGACTGCAGTGGTCATGGTGGTGGCAGGGATCGCGTTCGGGGTTCTCGGCACCGTTGTGCATTCCTCGACCGTCGGCTCTGCGGACTTCCCGTGGGGGATCGTCGTCGCGCTGCTCGCGCTGGCCTGCCTGCTGGTGGGCATCCGCCTGCTCAGCTCTGGCAGGCTCTCCACCGCGTGCGCGGCGCTGGGTGCGCTGGTCGCGATCGCTGTGCTGTCCCAGCAGAGTTTCGGCGGGTCCGTGCTTATTACGAACAGTGTCATCGGGTGGGTCTGGATGGCCGGCGCCGTGGTCATCGCCCTTCTCGCCGTGAGCTGGCCGCGGTCGCTCGCCGGCGGCCGGGCATCCTGAACGCCGCTGCAGTCGCTCGCGCCGGGTGCGCGCGCTCGGGCGCAGGTTGCCCGGCATAGACTTCAGTAGCCGCTGGAACAAGCCCGAGAGGAGCTGTACGGACCGTGACCTACGTCATCGCCCTGCCGTGTGTGGACGTCAAAGACCGTGCCTGTGTCGACGAATGCCCGGTGGACTGCATCTACGAGGGTGAACGGTCTCTGTACATCCATCCCGACGAATGCGTCGACTGCGGCGCATGCGAGCCGGTGTGCCCCGTCGAGGCGATCTACTACGAAGACGATCTGCCCGAGGAATGGGCCGACTACTACCGCGTGAACGTGGAGTTCTTCGACGACCTCGGTTCGCCCGGCGGTGCGGCCAAGATCGGCGTGATCCCGAAGGATCACCCGATCGTCGCTGCTCTGCCGCCGCAGAGCCACTGAGCCGCCCGGAGCAATCAGAACCGTGACGCGCCCCGATCTGCCCGACTATCCATGGGACCTGGTTGCGCCGTACGCCGAACGTGCCAGGCGGCATCCCGGCGGAATCGTCGACCTCTCCATCGGTTCGCCCGTCGACCCGACGCCGGAGGCGGTGCGCGCCGCGCTCGCGCAGGCGACGGATGCGCACTCCTACCCGCAGACCGCGGGAACGCCCGCGCTGCGCAGCGCGATCGTCGCGTGGTATGCACGCCGACGCGGCGTGCCGGGGCTCACGCCCGACGAGGTGCTTCCGACCATCGGCTCGAAGGAGCTCGTCGCGCTTCTGCCCGTGCTGCTGGGGCTCGGGCCCGGTGATGTGATCGTGCATCCGAGAGCCGCGTATCCCACGTACGCCATCGGCGCCGCGATCGTGCAGGCCACGTCGTTCCCGTCCGACGACCCCGACGAGTGGCCGCAGGGCACGAAGCTCGTCTGGCTGAACTCGCCCGGCAATCCCGACGGGCATGTGAACGACGCGGAATACCTGGCGCGCGCCGTGCGCAGAGCCAGGGAGCTCGGCGCCGTGATCGCCAACGACGAATGCTACGCGGAGCTCGGCTGGGACGGGAGCTGGGCGCACGAGCCGGTGCCGAGCATCCTCGACCCGCGTGTGGTCGGCGACGACCGCAGCGATGTGCTGTCGGTGTACTCGCTGAGCAAGCAGTCCAACATGGCCGGGTATCGCGCAGCGTTCCTCGCGGGGGATGCGGCGCTCGTCGGCAAGCTGCTCACCGTGCGGAAGCACGCAGGGCTCATGCTGCCCGCTCCTCTGCAGGAGGCCATGGTCGTCGCACTCGACGATGACGACGCCGTGCGCGCGCAGGTCGAACGGTACCGGGCACGTCGCGGGATTCTGAAGCCGGTTCTGGAGGCATCCGGGTTCCGCATCGATCACAGCGAGGCAGGCCTCTACCTGTGGGCGACCGCCGGAGAGGATGCCTGGACCACCATGGGCAGGCTCGCCGACGTCGGCGTTCTGGCCGGCCCCGGCGTCTTCTACGGCGACTTCTTCCCGCAGCACGTGCGGCTCTCGCTGACCGCGACCGATGAGCGCATCCAGGCCGCTGCCGAGCGTCTCGCGTCGCTCTGAAGCAGGAGCGAATCTCCGGTTCCGCCGGCGGGTTGCGGCATGGGAAGCGCGGCAGCGCACGGCGCTTGTGCGATCCCTCGCGCCGATGCGCGATGGCATTGGCGGGTACGACAGTGGACCCGCTTTGCCCGTAGGCTGTACTGGCAGAGTTTGTGAATGCTCGAAGGAGGCTTGAGTGAACGCAGGTGGTCACGACGGAGCGGATGGCAGCATTAAGGCCACTCTGACGTACCCGGGCGGAACCGCCGAGTTCCCGATCCTCGACAGCGTCTCCGGTGCCTCGAGCATCGACATGTCGACGCTGACGAAGCAGACGGGACTCACCTCGCTCGATTACGGCTTCGTCAACACGGCGCCCACGCGGTCGAAGATCACGTTCATCGACGGCGAGGCGGGCATTCTGCGCTATCGCGGGTATCCGATCGAGCAGCTGGCGGCGAATTCCTCGTTCCTCGAGGTGGCCTACCTGCTCATCAACGGCGAGCTCCCGACCGCCGACGAGTTGGCGTCGTTCGACGAGCGCATCCGCCGCCACACGCTTCTGCACGAAGACCTGCGCAGCTTCTTCAATGCGCTGCCGCACGATGCGCACCCGATGTCGGTGCTGTCCAGCGCGGTGTCGGCGCTGAGCACCTTCTACCAGGACTCGCTCAGCATCCACGACCCCGAGCAGGTCGAGCTGTCGACCATCCGCCTGCTGGCGAAGCTGCCGGTGATCGCGGCGTACGCGCACAAGAAGAGCCTCGGCCAGGCGTTCCTCTATCCGGACAACTCGCTGAGCTTCGTCGACAACTTCCTGCGGCTCAACTTCGGCACGCTCGCCGAGCCGTACGAGATCAACCCCACCGTCTCCAAGGCGCTCGACCGGCTGCTCATCCTGCACGCCGACCACGAGCAGAACGCGTCCACGTCGACCGTTCGACTGGTCGGCTCGACGCAGGCCAACCTCTTCGCGAGCGTCTCCGCCGGCATCAACGCGCTCTACGGTCCGCTGCACGGCGGCGCGAACGAGGCCGTGCTCGACATGCTGGCGACGATCCGCGACTCGGGCGAGGGTGTTCAGCGCTTCGTCGAGCGCGTCAAGAACAAAGAAGACGGCGTTCGCCTGATGGGCTTCGGCCACCGGGTCTACAAGAACTACGACCCGCGCGCGAAGCTCGTCAAGGAGAGCGCGGATGCCGTGCTGGCCGATCTCGGCGTGCACGACCCGCTGCTCGACATCGCCAAGGAACTCGAGCAGATCGCGCTCGACGACGACTACTTCATCCAGCGCAAGTTGTACCCGAACGTCGACTTCTACACGGGCGTCATCTACAAGGCGATGGGCTTTCCCACCCGGATGTTCACCGTGCTGTTCGCCATCGGACGCCTGCCGGGCTGGATCGCGCACTGGCGTGAGCTCAACGCCGACCCGGCGACCAAGATCGGCCGCCCGCAACAGCTCTACGTCGGCGAGCCGGAGCGGCAGTACCCGACGCGCTGAGGCGCTGCATGGTGCCCGTGTGCCAAGACGTCCCGTGGGCTGAGGAGCACGCGGCTTTGCCGCGCGCGTCTCGAAGCCGGGTGCTCATCAACGTGAGGCCGGCGTCAGCGTGAGGGTGTCCTGCGTGGCCTTCGCGACGGCATCCTTGCTGAACGGCCATGAACGGGTCTTGTTGTGCTGCCACAGCGGCGTCTGGTCCATGTAGTGCGGGTTGAACGCGTGGCCGGAGTCGCCGGTCAGGTTGATCCACGTCGAATGGTCGAAGTCGCCGAGGTCGACGACCTGGCGCATCGAGGGCACCCAGTCGACCTCGTAACCCTGCGATGCGTCCCAGCCGACGGCATCCACCACCGATGATCCGCCGCCGAGCCGGTACGGGCCGCGATTGAAGAGCCACTCGATGGGTGCGATGCCCGAGGCGCCGAAGCTCTGATTGGTCACCTCGAGGGTGTGGATGTCGCCCCACTTCCACTGCGACGAGTCTGGCCCCATGAGCTTCACGGCCTCACGGTACGCCTGATCGGCGGCGTAGGCGAACATCTCGTCGCGGTTGCCGATGCCGAGCTTCTCGTCGACCCACCACGAGGAATCGGGCTGGTCGATGAGGGAGTCGACGACCTGGAACCATCGATCGCCGCCTGCTGGCTGGGATCCGGCGGGCAGCTTGCGGCCGAACGCGTCGTGCAGCAGGTTGCGCCAGAAGATGTTGAAGTAGGCGGCGGCAGCGCTGCCCTCGTCGTCGTGGAAATTCCACTTCTTGAGCAGGTCGACGGCGCGCGCGGTGCCGGAATCGAGGTGGATGCTCGTGAGCACCGGCACGAGCGCCGCCGCGTTCGCGTCGTACGTGTCGGCGTCGATGCGCGACATGTCCGCCGAGGTGATCTTGGTGCCTGCCTTGATGAGCTTCTGCAGGTCGTGGGTGATGCGGTCGGCGCGATAGCCGGCATCCCAGTCCTTGGTGAGGTTCTGCGCGAACGATGGCCCGACCGCGGCGTTGTTCGCGGTGACGATGTAGCCGGCCTTCGGGTTGTAGGCGCTGGGCAGCTGGTCGAACGGGATGTAGCCGGTCCAGCCATAGGCACTCGACCAGCCGGGCGTGATCGTGGTTCCGTCGCCCTGTTTGCGGATCGGGATGAGGCCGGGCGCCTGGTAACCGATGTTGCCTGCCGTGTCGGCGTAGATGAGGTTCTGCGCCGGAACGTCGAACTCGCGCGCCGCCGCGCGGAACCCGTTCCAGTCCGTTGCCTTGTCGAGGATGAAGATCGACTCGGCGGTATGGCCGGGCGTGAGGGCCGTCCACTGCAGCGAGAGGGCGTACTTGCCGCCGGGGATGTCGCCGCTGGAGGTGCGATGGCTCTTCGTCACCGTGTCGTAGTCGCCGCCGGAGAGCAGTGGCCCGTGGATCGTGGAGCGCACCGTGATGGTCACGGGCGAGCCGCCGGCGACCTTGATCGTCTCCTTGCGCGTGGTGAACGCCTGCTTCTTGCCGTCGTAGAGATAGCCGTCGCCGTCGAGTCGCTCGAGATAGAGGTCGGTCACATCGGGGCCGAGATTGGTGAAGCCCCAGGCGATCTTGTCGTTGTGGCCGATGATCACGCCAGGCAGCCCCGAGAAGCTGTAGCCGGCCACGTCGAACGGGCAGGCCGCGCTCACGGTGGAGCAGTGCAGTCCCACCTGATACCAGATGCTCGGGGCTGCGGGCCCGAGGTGCGGGTCGTTGGAGAGCAGCGGCTTGCCCGTCGAGGTGTGCGATCCGGACACCACCCACGAGTTGGAGCCGATGTCGTCGCTGTTGATGCCGAGGAGCTGCGGCACCTCGGCCGCCGACGCCTGCACGCTCGAGGCGAGCGCGGCGATGTCGGATGCTGCGGCAGCCTCGTCCGTCCCGTCTGACGTGGCAGACGAGGAGACGTCGGCGGTGGTCGATGCGGAGGCGCTCGACTCGGCGACGCGCGCGGGGTCGCCGCTGCCGGCATCCGTGATGGTGGGGTGCGACGAGTACGGGTAGGTGGGGTGCAGCGTCGCGATGTCCGTCGCGGTGAGCTTCGTCGCCAGAAGCGCGCGGTCGAGCTCGTCCTCGAGGTTGGACCGCAGGTCCCACGCCATCGCCTTCAGCCACGACACGGAGTCCGCCGGCGTCCACTTCTCCGGCGTGTAGCCGGGTGTCTGCAGGCCGAGCACCGCATACTCGAGCGAGATGTCTGCGCCCTTGTGATGGGCGAGATAGGCGTTCACGCCGTCGGCGTAGGCCTGGTAGTAGGAGAGCGTGGTGGCATCCATCTGCTTCACCTCCTGCTCGGCCACGTTGCGCCAGCCGAGCGTGCGGATGAACTCGTCGGTGCCGAGCTGGCTCTTGCCGAACAGCTCGCTGAGCCGCCCTGCGGTGACGTGCCGACGGAAGTCCATCTCCCAGAACCGGTCCTGCGCGTGCACGTAGCCCTCGGCGAGGAACAGGTCGTGGGAGTTGGATGCCGTGATCTGCGGAATGCCGGCATCATCGCGCTGCACGCTCACCGGTGCTTTCAGCCCGGGGATGTCGATGTTTCCCGAGGTCTGCGGGAACGAGCGAGTGACCGTCCAGAAGCCGAGCACGCCGGCGACGACGGTCAGCGTGAGAAGAATGACGAGCAGGATTGCGAGGAAACGCCAGAACGGATGACGCCGTGACAGGCGCGGTGCATCGGTACCCACTTCACTCCTTCGTGCAGCCCCCGCGAACATGGTATCGGCATGCCGGACGGGCGCTCGCATGGGACGGTTGGGGAGCACCGCGGGTTGAGGAGCACCCGAAGCGTGCGTCTCGAAACCCGGGCTCGGCGAGCGGTCGGGTTTCGAGACGCGCGCGGCTGTCGCCGCGTGCTCCTCAACCCTCGGCGCTGCTGGAACTCAGGCGTGCAGCACCGAGTTGAGCCGGATCCCTTCGCCGGCCCGCTGCAGCACCTCGACGGCTCCGGTGAGCGAATTGCGCCGGAACAAGAGATTCGGCACGCCGGACAGCTCGAGAGCCTTCACCGTCTGCGGCCCCCCGGACGCGTTCGGCGCCGCACCGACGAGCACCACCTTGGTGCCGGCGGTCACGTAGAGCCCGGCCTCGACGATGCAGTCGTCGCCGATGGAGATGCCGATGCCGCTGTTGGCGCCGAGCAGCGAGCGCTCGCCGATCGAGACGCGCTGGGTTCCGCCGCCGGACAGCGTGCCCATGATCGACGCTCCGCCGCCCACGTCCGAGCCGTCGCCGACGACGACGCCCTGCGAGATGCGGCCCTCGACCATCGAAGCGCCGAGCGTGCCCGCGTTGTAGTTCACGAAGCCCTCGTGCATCACCGTGGTGCCGGGGGCGAGGTGGGCGCCGAGCCGCACGCGCGAGGCATCCGCGATGCGCACACGCTCCGGCACGACGTAATCGAGCAGACGCGGGAACTTGTCGATGCCGCTCGCCTGGATGCCGGCCCTCTGCAGCTGCGCACGGCGCCCCGCGTAGTCGTCGAGGTGCATCGGCCCCGCGTTGGTCCACGCCACGATGGGGAGGTGGCTGAAGATGCCGTCGAGGTTGATCGTGTTCGGCGCCACCAGCAGATGGGACAGCAGGTGCAGCCGGAGATAGGCGTCGGGGGTGCTCGTCACCGGAGACGTGAGCTCCACCTCGACGGCGCGCGCGTCGAGGCGCACGTTGCGGCGGGCATCCTGGCCGGTCTGCGCCTCGAGCGCGGCAGGCACGAGCAGCGGCTCGCGGCCGTCGGGCAGAGCGGCGAGTCGGGGCGTGGGGAACCAGGCGTCGAGAACCGTTCCATCGCCCGCTGTGGTGACCAGGCCGTAGCCCCAGGCGCGTGCCTTCGTGTCGCCGGTGGCGGCGTCGGCGGGCATGGCGGCGTCAGGTTCGGCGAAGGGCATTCCTTTAGGTTAGTAGCATGCCTCTCGACCTCTCGGCCGGCCCCGTCGAACTGACCCGCGCGATCTGCGACATCGAGTCCGTCTCCGGAAACGAGAAGGAGCTGGCGGATGCCATCGAACACGCTCTGAGCCCTTGCGCGCACCTGACGGTGGCGCGCATCGGCAACAACGTGATCGCGCGCACGAACCTGGGTCGCGCCCAGCGGGTGGCGATCGCCGGGCACATCGACACGGTCCCCGTCAACGACAACCTCCCGACCAGGTACGAGTCGCTGGGGGGCGTCGACTACCTGTGGGGTCGCGGCACCGTGGACATGAAGGCCGGCGTCGCCGTACAGCTGTCGCTCGCGGCCGAGCTCGTCGATCCTCGCTACGACATCACGTGGCTCTGGTACGACAACGAAGAGGTGGCCAGCGAGCTCAACGGACTGCGCAGGCTCTCTGTCGATCGGCCCGATCTGCTCGAGGCGGACTTCGCCATTCTGGGCGAGCCGAGCGGCGCGGATGTCGAGGGCGGCTGCAATGGAACGCTGCGGGTCGACGTGCACCTGAGCGGGCTGCGTGCGCACGCCGCGCGTCCGTGGGTCGGTGACAACGCCATCCACAAGGCCGCGCCCGTTCTCACGACGCTCGCGGAGTACACGCCGCGCGAGGTCGAGGTCGACGGGCTCGTATATCGGGAGGCGCTGAACGCCGTGATGATCCGCGGAGGAGTGGCTACCAACGTCATACCCGACGACTGCGTCGTGCACGTCAACTACCGCTTCGCACCGAGCCGCAGCGGCGAGGAGGCCGTCGCGCACCTGAACGAGCTGTTCGGCGAGCACCGCGTGACCGTCGTCGATCTCGCGGAGGGCGCGCGACCGGGACTCGACACCCCCTTCGCACAGGAGTTCCTCGCGGCCGTCGGAGCCGAGGCGAAGCCGAAGTACGGGTGGACCGATGTTGCACGGTTCGCGGCGCTCGGCATTCCCGCCGTCAATTACGGTCCGGGCGACGCGCTCAAGGCGCACGCCGACGACGAGCGGGTGGCGCTGTCGGAGATCGTCGCCTGCGAGCAGGCGTTGCGTCGCTGGCTGACGGCGCGGTGACCGCGACCGACAGCGCGGCGACGGTGAGGCCGCGCAGGCGGCGGCTGTCGCCGGGCATCCGTCTGCATTACCGGCTCGTGCCGTGGTGGGGCAAGGTGACTGTCGTGTACCTGCTGGCACGGGTGATCACCACGGTGATGATGCTCGTGCTGGCGAGCGTGCAGGGCGCCAACCCGTGGACGGGCGCGCACCCCGACTACTTCAGTTTCGCGAACATCTGGGACGGCCGCTGGTATCAGATCGTGGCCGAAAGCGGCTACCCGCGCACCCTTCCGCTCGGCGACGACGGCACGGTGCAGCAGAACGCGTGGGCGTTCCTTCCGGCGTATCCGGTGGTCGTGCGCTTCGTCATGACGATCACCTTCCTGCCATGGGAAGTGGCGGCCGTGTTCGTCTCGTTCGCGTTCGGGCTGGCCGCGGCCCTCGTCTTCTACCGCATGATGGCGTCGCGGCTCGCCTGGTCGACGAGCCTGTTCGCCACGGTGCTGTTCTGCGTGGGCCCCACCTCTCCGATGTTCCAGGTGGCGTACGCCGAGTCGATGTACCTGTTCCTGCTCATGCTGGCGCTCTACCTCATGATGAAACGGCGCTATTGGTGGATGCTCATCCCCGTCGTGATCATGGCGTTCACGCGGCCCAGCGGGCTGGCCTTCGCGCTCGCGATGGGCCTGCACGTGGTGTACCGCTGGTTCGTGCGCAAACGAGACGGGTTCTCGGTGCGGGAGCTGGTGGCATCCATCACGGTGACCGTCGTGGCGCTCGTGGCCGGGCTCGCCTGGCCTGCGATCGCAGGGTGGGTCACTGGCGTGCCGGATGCCTACACGGCGACGGAGCTCACCTGGCGTGCTGACTACATCGGCCGCGTGCACCTCGTTCCGTTCACACCGTGGTTCCAGGGCGCGCAGTGGTGGTTCGGCCAGTTCTTGCAGGTGTCTCCGTGGCTCGGCTACATCACGCTCGTGGTGGTGCTCGCCCTCTTCGCGATCTGGATGTTCAGTCCGGCGGTGCGCCGGCTCGGCGTCGACCTGCGGCTGTGGGTCGTCTCGTACGCGCTCTACCTGCTGGCCGTCTTCTTCCCGCAGTCGAGCACGTTCCGGATTCTCGCGCCGATGGCGCCACTGGCCGGCGCGCTCGCCCAGCCCAAGAGCAAGGCGTATCGCATCGGCATGGTGTTGCTGTTCCTCGCACTGCAGTGGGGGTGGCTGCTGATCTGCTGGGGCGTCGACGGTTACGACTGGTCTCCGCCGTGATCCACGCGACGGTCCTGTGTGCGATGAGCCGCGGAATCGGCGATCGGGCGAGACCTCTTCACGCCCGACATCCCCGAAGATGACGCCGCGCGGTGGACAGGGATTTCGTACGGGTTCACTCGATGGCGGATAATAGAGGGACATCCACGAAAGGGGGAGCTACATGGCGGCCATGAAGCCGAGAACCGGAGACGGACCCATGGAGGCTGTGAAGGAGGGACGCCTCATCATCGTGCGCGTACCTCTCGAAGGTGGAGGCCGGCTCGTCGTCTCGGTCAATGACGCCGAGGCTCAGGAGCTGCACGATGTGCTCGGAGAGGTCATCTCGGGCAGCTGACGACCTTCAGAACGCAACACGAACGAGAGCGGATGCCACGGCATCCGCTCTCGTTCGATTTCCGCTCCCGTTCATGGGTTGACGAGCGCGCGGCACATCGACGCCGCTACGCGGCTCCTCAACCCACGGAACTCGGATCAGTCGCCGAGCTTCGCGATCTGCAGCAGTCCGTCGCCGACGGTGCTGAGCGCGCCGACGACGGCGGGGGACGCCGTGATCTCGGTCACCAGCGTGCGGAACCCGGTGGTCGTCTCGTCGCGCTGCGTCGGGTCGGCGACGCGCCCCTTCCAGAGCGCGTGAGCGACGAGCACGATGCCGCCGGGGCGAGCGAGGCGCAGCGCGTGCTCGACGTACTCGATGACGCCCGCCGGATCGGCGTCGACGAAGACGACGTCGTAAGCGTTCTCGTTCATGCGCGGCAGCACGTCGCGCGCGCGGCCGGTGATGAGTCTCACACGGGAGGGCAGCACGCCCGCCTCGGTGAAGTTGGACCGTGCGCTGTGCAGGTGGTCCGGCTCGACGTCGATGGAGGTGAGCGTGGCGTGCGGAGCGCCGCGGAGCAGCCAGAGCCCTGACACCCCGACACCCGTGCCGACCTCGAGGATGCTCGTGGCGCGGGAGGCCGCGGTGATGACGGCGGCCTGAGCGCCGATCGCGGGCGCGACGGGCTCGACGCCGAGTTCGAGCGACTGCGACCGCGCCGCCTGGATGGCTTCGGGCTCCGAGACGATGTCGGACGCGAACTTCCAGCTCTGATCGTGATGAGACACTGACGTTCCTTCCTCCGCTCAACAATACGGCTCAGAGGGCCGTCATCCTTCGTGCCGCGCGCCCGACGGCAGACGACGAAGACCCGAGCAGCGGGCCGAGGCGTCGAGACGGCGGGTAACGAGACACTCACGGCGCACGTTGTGCCAGGTTGCACGGGTTACTCTGTACGGGTGTTCGGTTTGACCATGGAGAAGCTGGTGATCATCGGTGTGATCGCCGTCTTTCTCATCGGCCCCAACCGGTTGCCGAAATTCGCGTCGCAGTTGGCCCAGTGGACACGCAATCTGCGCAACATGGCCACCAACGCCACCGAGAAGATGCGCGAGGAGCTCGGCCCCGAGTTCGACGACGTCGACTGGCGCAAGCTCGATCCCCGGCAGTACGATCCGCGCCGCATCATCCGCGACGCGCTGCTCGACGACGAGCCGGCGCCCACGCTGAGCAGACCCGCCAAGACGGGCAGACTCGACTCAGGCGATCTGCCGCCGTTCGATTCCGAGGCGACATAGGGCGCTTCGGCCTCAGCCCGTCCTCCGCTCCTCAGCGGAACGCTGTCGGGTCGGGATGCCCGGCCGCACCGCGCGTGTCCGTCGGCCGTCGCGCACACCGTAGGATTCTCGGGTGACCGCAACGCAGCGATCCGCGCCGATCCCGACGGCGCTCTCCCGACCCACCGTCGTTCGCTATGCCATCGGCTCGCTCGGCACGGGCGGGTTCTCCACCCTTCCCGGCCTGGTGCTCGTCTTCTATCTGACAGACACGCTCGGGGTCGCGGCGCTGGCCGCGGGCATCCTCGTCACGGCCGCCAAGGTGTGGGACGTGATCATCGATCCGCTGATCGGCGGTTTCAGCGACCGCGGGCTTGCGATGCACGGCTCGCGCCGCCGGCTCATGGTGCTGGGTGCGATCGGGCTTCCGCTGTTCTTCATCCTGACGTTCGCCGTGCCGGCGGGCACCTCGCCACTGGCCGCCGGCATGTGGGTGTTCGTGGCGTTCCTGCTGACGGCGACCGCGTTCAGCCTGTTCCAGGTGCCGTACATCGCGCTGCCCGCCGAACTCGCCTCCGATTACGACCAGCGCACCAGGCTGCTCACCTGGCGCGTCGTGGTGCTGACGCTCGCGATCCTGCTGTTCGGCGCCGGAGGTCCTGCCCTGCGCGACGCCTTTCCGCAGAACCCCTACCTCGGGTATCTGCTCATGGCGGTGGCGGCCGGCGTGGTGATCGGCATCGGCATGCTGATCTCGTCGTTCGTCGCACCGACGGGCGTGACGGGGATGCCGGAGCCTCCGCGCATCTCGCTCGCCGCCCACTACGCGCAGGGCTTCAGGGCGTTGCGCGGCAGCCAGCCGTTCCGCGCACTGCTGCTCGCGTTCCTGCTGCAGGCGATCGCCACCGGCGAGATGCTCGCCTCGGCGAACTACGTGGCCAAGCACGTGCTGCACTCGAACGACGCCGTCACGTTCCTGTTCGTGGCGCTGATCGGGCCCGCCCTGCTGGTGACGCCGCTGTGGGGCGTGCTCGCGCGACGCATCGGCAAGGAGCGCGGGTTTTTGGCGGCGAGCATCCTCTTCGGCGTCGCGGCGTTGTCGATGCTGATGCTGCTCTGGATGCCCGGCCCCTGGGTCTATCTGCCCGTCGCGTTGTGCGGCGTCGGCTATGCCGGCATGCAGTCGCTGCCGATGGCGATGCTGCCCGACGTGATCTCGCACGACGCCCGCACCCACGGACCCGGACGGGCGGGCATCTTCGGCGGCATGTGGACGGCGGGGGAGACGACGGGCATGGCGCTCGGCGCGACGGTGCTCTCGATCGTGCTCGCCGCGACCGGCTATCTGGCGAGCACGGGGACGCAGAACGTGACGCAGTCGCCGCTGGCGGTCTCGGGCATCGCGTTGAGCTTCAGCCTGGTGCCCGCCGTGCTCATCGCGATCAGCCTGGTGCCGCTCCTGCGGTACCGGCTGCGGAAGGAGGATGTCGATGCCGACTGACGGCACGGCACGGGCCCCGGAGGGCGCGAGACGCGAGGAGATTCTGGAGCGGCTGCGCGCGCTGAGGGCGGCGGATGCTCCCACGCACGGCGGACGCGTGCTCTCGTACGTGTACGACTCCGGGCGCGCGGAACTCGATCAGCTGGCCGCGGCGGCCGCCGCGCAGATGCAGGCGGTGAACGGGCTCGATCCCACCACCTTCACGTCCGTCGCTGTGCTGGAGCGCGAGGTCGTCGGCTTCGCGCGGGAGCTGCTCGGCGGCGACGACGAGGTTGTTGGTTCCGTCACCTCAGGCGGCACGGAGTCGTGCCTCCTCGCGGTGAAGACCGCGCGCGATCTGTGGCGCGCGGCGGGTGGTGTGGGGACCCCGCGCGTGGTGGCGCCCGTGACGGTGCACGCGGCGTTCCGCAAGGCGGCGAAGCTCTTCGGAGCGGCCTTCGACGGGGTGCCGGTATCGCCGGAGACGGGAACGGTCGGGGCATCCGCGATCGTCGAGCGGCTCGGAGACGACGTCGCGCTCGTCGTCGTCTCGGCGCCGTCGTACCCGTTCGCCGCGCTCGATCCGGTGGTCGAGGTGGCCGCCGCGTGCCGCGACGCCGGCATCGCGTGTCACGTGGATGCCTGCATCGGCGGGTGGATCCTGCCGTTCTGGGTGGACGACGACGGCGCGCCGCTGTCGTCGTGGAATCTCTCGGTGCCCGGCGTCACGAGTCTGTCCGCCGACCTGCACAAGTACGGCTACGCGCCGAAGGGTGTGAGCGTGCTGCTGCATCGCGGTCGCGACCGGCACCGTGCGCAGTATTTCGCGACGACGGACTGGCCCGGTTATCCCGTGGTGAACCCGACGCTGCTCGGGTCGAAGTCGGCGGGTGCGCTCGCCGCGGCCTGGGCGATCATCCAGGCGCTGGGCGCCGAGGGATTCGGCGAGCTGGCGGCGCAGTGCCTGCATGCGACGTGGGTGCTGCGCAACGTGATCGAAAGGATCGAAGGCCTCCGCGTGATGGGAGAGCCGGTGGGGCCGCTGCTGGCGGTGGCGGTCGACGAGTCGGTGCCGCCGGAGCGGCGGGTGGACCCGCACCACTGGGCCGACGCGGTGCGGGCATCCGGCTGGATTCTGCAGCAGCAGCCAGGGCTCGTGCAGAGCGACGGCGTGCGGCTGCCGCACACGACGCACCTCACGATCACCCCGGTGACGGAGTCGAAGCTCGGCGAACTGTCTCCCGTGCTCTCCGCCGCTGCCGACGCGGTGCGTGGCATCCCCGCGGTCTCGCCCGCCGATGTGCTGAACGCGCTGCCCGGCGGCGGAGCCGCGGTGCCGCAGGATGCCGCGGCACTCGATTCCGACTCCGCCGCGGCGCTGCTCGGCGGCCTCGGCCTGCTGGGCGGAGCGAACGGCGCGCTGCCCGAGCAGATGGCGCCGTTCCTGGCGCTCATCGAGGCGCTGCCGCATCCGGTCAGCGAGCGGCTGTTGACCGAGCTGCTCGCCCGCGTCGTCGAGCCGCGTCCCGCTCCCTGAGCGAGCGCAGGGAGCTCAGTTCAGCGTCGGGTTGAGCGAGCGGCCGGCGAGGCCGCGCGGGCGCGTGGCGAGACGGTCGGCGACGGCGCGGATGGCCGCGGCCGCAGGGTCGTCCGGCGCGCTCACGACGATGGGCTCGCCGACGTCACCGCCGGCGCGCAGGTCGACGCTGAGCGGCACGGATGCCAGCAGCGCCACCTCCTCGCCCGTCACCTCCGACAGCCGCGCGGCCGCCTCAGCGCCGCCGCCGGATCCGAAGAGCTCGAGCACGCTGCCGTCGGGCTGGGGGAGGCCCGCCATGTTCTCGATCACGCCGAAGACGTGCTGCCCGGTCTGCCTGGCGACAACGCCGCTGCGCACGGCGACGTCGGCCGCCGCCGGCTGCGGGGTCGTGACCACGAGCACATCGGCGTCGGGCAACAGCTGGCCGACCGAGATGGCCACGTCGCCTGTTCCGGGCGGCAGGTCGAGCAGCAGCACGTCGAGGTCGCCGAAGTAGACATCGGTGAGGAACTGGCCGATCGTGCGGTGCAGCATCGGCCCGCGCCAGGCGACGGCCGTCGAGGAGCCCTGGCCACGTGCCGGATCGAGGAACATGCCGATCGAGATCACCTTCACGCCGTGCGCGATCGGCGGCAGGATCATGTCGTCGACGCGGGTCGGCTGCTGGGTGACGCCGTCGTGCACGAGCCCGAGGATGCCAGGGATCGAGAAGCCGTACACGTCGGCGTCCACGAGCCCGACGCGCAGGCCGCGCTGGGCGAGCGCGACCGCGAGGTTCGCCGTGAGCGTCGACTTGCCGACGCCGCCCTTGCCGCTCGTGACCGCGTACACACGGGTCAGCGAGTCGGCCGTGAACGGGTTGCCGCGCCTGCGGGAACCGCGCAGGCGCTCGGTGAGCGCGCGGCGCTCGTCCGGCGTCATCACCGTCACGTCGAGATCGAGCGATGTCACGCCGGGAGCGGAGGCGACCGCCTTGCGCACGTCGCGTTCGATGGTGTCGGCGGCGGGGCATCCCACGATCGTGAGCTTGATGGAGACGGCGGCGCGGCCTTCGGCATCCACCGACACGGGGCCGACCATGCCGAGGTCGGTGATGGGCCTGCGGATCTCGGGGTCGAGCACGCGCGCCAGGCGGGAGAGGATGCCGTCGACGCTCGCCTCAGCCACGTGCCGTGCCCTCTGCCGCCTCCGACGTCGCCGCATCCGCCGTGCGGTCGCGCTCCAGCTCCTCGAGCAGCGAGCGCAGCTCGGCGCGGATGAAGTCCTTCGACGCCATGTCCTTCACCGCGAGCCGCAGCGCGACGACCTCGCGCGCCAGGTACTCCGTGTCGGCGAGGTTGCGCTCTGCGCGCTGCCTGTCCTGCTCGATCTGCACCCGGTCGCGGTCATCCTGCCGGTTCTGCGCCAACAGGATGAGGGGCGCCGCGTACGAGGCCTGCAGCGACAGGATGAGCGTGAGCAGCGTGAAGTTCGTGGCGGCCGGATCGAATTGCCACGCCCGTGGCATGGCGATGTTCCAGATCAGCCAGATCGTCACGAAGACGGTCATGCCGATCAGGAATCCGGACGTGCCCATCGCGCGTGCGAACGCTTCGGAGAATCGGCCGAAGGTGTCGCTCTCGTTCCTCGTGCCCAGCCGCAGCACGGGCGTTCGAAGGCCCTTCGGGGCATCCAGCCGTGTGACGGCCTTGTCAGCTCGTGCCATTGCTCACCCTCTTCACCGTGTTGCCTGCTGTCGTGCCGGTCGCGACCTGTTTGTCGTGCAGGTCGTCGTCTTCGTCGTGACTTCGCCAGTCGTCGGGCAACAGGTAGTCGAGGATGTCGTCAATGGTCACCACCCCGACGAGCCGGTAGCCGTCGTCCACCACGGGCACGGAGACGAGGTTGTAGCTGGCCAGGATGCGCGACACCTCGGCGGCCGACGTGTTCGCCGTCACGGGCTCGAGCGTCTGGTCGATGATCGTGCCGAGCCGCTCGTGCGGCGGGTAGCGCAGCATGCGCTGAAAGTGCACCATGCCGAGAAAGCGGCCGGTGGGCGGCTCGTACGGCGGCAGCGTGATGCACACGGCGGCGCCGAGGGCGGGTGCGAGCTCCTGCTTGCGGATGAGCGCCAGGCCCTCCGCCACCGTGGCATCCGCGGAGAGGATGACCGGCTCGGTGGTCATGAGACCGCCCGCCGTGTCGGGTGCGTAGCTGAGCAGCAGGCGCACGTCGTCGGCCTCGTCGGGCTCCATGAGCTCGAGCAGGTGCTCGCCGCGGTCACCCGGCAGCTGGGCGATGAGATCGGCGGCGTCGTCGGGCTCCATCTGATCGAGCACGTCGGCGGCGCGATCGTCGTCGAGCACCGCGAGGATGTCGACCTGGTCGCTCTCCGGCATCTCCTCGAGCACGTCGGCGAGCCGGTCGTCTGGCAGCTCGCCGGCGACCTCGAGCCTGCGCTGCTCCGGCAGGTCGAGCAGCGTGTTGGCGAGGTCGGCGGGCTTCAGCTCCGAATAGGCGGCGATGAGCTGTTCGGCCGACTGTGCCTGGCCCTTCGTGACCCGCTCCTGCACCTGGTTCCACGCGGCGAACGCCGTGGCGCCCTTGGCGAACGGCGAGGCACTCGTCTTCGGCCGGCGCACGAAGAGCTGGGAGACCGACCACTCGCCGGCGCCGGACTGCTCGATCGCGACATCCTCGATGGTGGCCGGACCCGACCCGTCGCGGAAGTCGACGGTGCGGCCGAGGATCTCGGCGATGACCCGCACCTCGCCGCCGCGCTGTTCGAAGCGGCGCACGTTGATGAGACCGGTGGTGAGGATCTGGCCGGCGCCGATGCTCGTGACGCGCCCGATGGAGACGAACACCCGGCGTTTGCCGGGAATCTCCACGACGAGGCCGACGACCCGCGGCGGGTCGTTGCGGCGGTAGACGACGAGCACGTCGCGTGCTTTGCCGACGCGGTCGCCCGCGGGATCGAAGACCGTGCATCCGGCCAGCCGCGCGACGAAGACCCGTGCTGCACTCACACCTCAACCTTAATGTGCCTAAGGGTGTGCCGGCGGGGTGCATGGGACAATGGCGGCATGAGCAGCCAGGGACCGCTGGGCGGTCGAGCGCGGCAGGCACTGCCGACTGTGCCCAAGGGAGAGACCGTCGCGACCTTCGAGACGTATCCGGAGGCGCAGGCCGCGGTCGACGTGCTCGTGCGCGCCGACTTCCCGCTCGCGCAGGTGTCCATCATCGGCAGCGACCTCAAGACCGTCGAACGGGTGACGGGCAAACTCACCTGGGGGCGCGCTGCGGCGGCGGGCGCGGCATCCGGTGTCTGGCTCGGAATCTTCTTCGGCCTGCTGCTCATGATCTTCAGCCCGGCCGCGAGCCTCGGCATCGTGCTGGCCGCGCTGTTGCTGGGTGCCGGGTTCGGGATGCTGTTCGGCGTCGTCTCGTACGCCATCACCCGTCGCCGCCGCGACTACACGTCGCTCACCCAGGTGCTCGCGACGAGCTACTCGATCATCGTGGATCCCGACCTCGCGAACCGCGCGCGCAATCTGCTGGACAACGCCGGTGCGGCATCGTTCGCCACCGGTGCACCTGGACGCGGCGACGGGCGATACGTACCGCCCGAGCATCCCTCCGACCCACCACGAGCGTGGGAGCCGCCTCGTCAGGGGCAGGGCTCCGAGAACCCCACGCATCCCGGCGACGACAACGGGTCGGGTGACGATCGTCCGTCCCGTGCCGGTGGGCCGTCTGAGCCGCCGCGTTACGGGGAGCGTGTCGACGATCCGCCGGCCGACGACGAGTCCTCTCGGTAGTCGGACCCTTCCGGATCTCCGCCTCGGCGGGCGGGCGGTCAGGCCTGCAGGCGGGCGATCCAGGCCTCGACGTCGTCGGCCGTGCGCGGGATGCCGACCGACAGGTTCTCGGCGCCGGTCTCGGTGACGAGGATGTCGTCTTCGATGCGCACGCCGATGCCGCGGAACTCCTCGGGCACGGTCAGGTCGTCGGGCTGGAAGTAGAGTCCCGGCTCGATCGTGAACGTCATGCCCGGCTCGACGATGCCGTCCATGTAGAAGTCGCGGCGGGCCTGCGCGCAATCGTGCACGTCGAGTCCGAGGTGGTGGCTCGTGCCGTGCACCATATAGCGGCGGTGCTGTCCCTGGTCGGCCTGCAGAGCCTCCTCGGCCGTGACGGGAAGCATCCCCCACTCGGCGACGCGACGGGCGATCACCTCCATGGCGGTGGCGTGCACCTCGCGGAAACGGATGCCGGGGCGCACGACGGCGAACGCGGCATCCGCCGCCTCGCGCACCGCCTCGTACACCAGCCGCTGTGTCGGCGTGAACCGGCCGCTCACCGGCAACGTGCGCGTGATGTCCGCAGTGAACAGGCTGTCGACCTCGACACCGGCGTCGATGAGCACCAGGTCGCCCTGGCGCACCGCTCCGTCGTTGCGGGTCCAGTGCAGAATGCACGCGTGCGGACCCGACGCGGCGATCGTGTCGTAGCCGACGGTGTTGCCCTCCAGGCGCGCTCGGGCGTTGAAGACGCCTTCGATGACGCGCTCGCCGCGGGTGTGCCTGCCGATCGTCGGCAGTTCGCGCACGATGTCATCGAAGCCCTTGGCCGTGGCGTCGATCGCGGCGCGCAGCTCGGCGACCTCCCAGGCATCCTTCGTCAGGCGCAGCTCCGACAGGTCGCGAGCCAGCGCCGCGTCGGCCGAGACGAGGTCGGGATCACCGTCGCCCTCGGCGGCGATGGCGGGCGCCGAGCGGCGGGAGTCGATATCGGCGGTGAGTGCGGCGTCCGCCTCCCGAAGAACAAGGGTGTCGGCGTCGACGAGGTCGAGCACCTCGCGCAGCTCCGAGATGTGCCTGGTGGGCAGCGCGAGATCCCCGGCGACCTGGGCGAGCGAGGGGCGTGGTCCGATCCAGAACTCGCCGATCTCGGGGTTGGCGTAGAACTCGTCGGAATCGCGACCGGCGCGCTCCCGGAAGTACAGCGTGGCCTCGTGGCCGTCGCCCGTCGGCTCGAGGACGAGCACGCTGCCGGGTTCCGCGTCGGATCCCCATCCGGTGAGCTGGCTGAAGGCGGAATGCGCACGGTAGGGGTAGTCCGTGTCGTTGGAGCGCTGCTT
This sequence comes from Humibacter ginsenosidimutans, assembly GCF_007859675.1. Taxonomy (GTDB): domain Bacteria; phylum Actinomycetota; class Actinomycetes; order Actinomycetales; family Microbacteriaceae; genus Humibacter; species Humibacter ginsenosidimutans. Next base: position 1,239,258 of record NZ_CP042305.1, on the reverse strand, counting down.
CGGGGCTCCCGCCGGCACGATGAGACGTTTGCCGGGGTGACGGCGCGAGATCTCGGCACGATGTGCAGCCGCCGTGGCGACCGCCGAACGCGGCGCGGGCACAGTCTCGTCGCGATCGGCCCAGCCGGAGCCGATGTAGGCGGCGAACGCCGATGACGCCGGCGTCGTCGACCGATTCTCCGTGGCGCGCGGCTTCGGGGCGTCTGTCACGCTCGCGGGCTGCTGGTCGGGCGTGGCTGAGGGCTGGCGGGTGGCGGTGTCGGACATGCCTCCATTGTCTCTCGAACGGCTGGGCGGTCGTCGGGTGGGGCGGCCGGAAGCGATGTCATCGAGCGTCGGACGGCGCGGCGCGCCGAGCGCGCTGCCGCAGCGAGCCACCGCAATACGATGGGGGATGGCCGCCGATCTTCGCGACTTCCGCGCTCCGATCGATCTGCACACGCATTCGAGCGTGTCCGACGGCACGCAGTCGCCGGACGAGCTGGTGCGCGCGGCGGCCGCGGCAGGACTCGGCACGGTGGCGCTGACCGACCACGACTCGACGGCGGGGTGGGCGGATGCCGGCACCGCGGCATCCGAGGTCGGCCTGACCTTCATTCCGGGCATGGAGCTCTCCACGCGGTACGGGTGGAAGAGCGTGCACATGCTCGCCTACCTCTTCGACCCGACGGACGAGCCGTTGGCGGCGGAGCTGAAGCGCATCAGGGATGCCCGTCTGAGCCGGGCGGAGACCATGGTCGCCCGGCTCGGCGTCGACTACGACCTCACGTGGGACGACGTGGCAGCGCACACGGCACCGGGTGCCACCGTGGGGCGCCCCCACATCGCCGATGCTCTGGTGGCGCGCGGCGTCGTGCCGGATCGCTCCGCCGCGTTCGCCACCCTGCTGCATCCTCGGGGCGGGTACTACGAGCCCATCTACGCGCCGACCCCGCTCGATGGCGTGCGGCTCATCCGCGGCGCGGGCGGCGTGCCGGTGCTGGCGCATCCGGCGACCAGGGGCCGCGACGGCATCATCCAGGATGTCTACCTGCAGCGCCTCATCGACTCCGGCCTCGCGGGCTTCGAGCTCGACCACCGCGAGAACACCGACGATGGCAAGGTCGCGCTGCGCGAGATCGCTCAGCGGAACGGGCTCGTTCTCACCGGGTCGAGCGACTACCACGGGGCGGGAAAGCCGAACCGGCTGGGGGAGAACACGACGTCGCCGGAGGCGCTGCGGCGCATCCTCGACGAGTCGTCGTATCTGGCGCGTGCGACCGAGGCGGGGCCGACGGCCGGCTGACGGGCTTCGGTGCCGCGCGCCTTGCGGCGCGAGCCGGTGTGCACTGGTTTCGAGTCGTGCGCATCGCGCACTCCTCGGCCCGCAGGAGGTGCGCTTCTCTCGTCCGGCCCCGACCGCGCGCGGTCAGCCTTGCGCGGCGGGCGCACTGCCTCCGGCTGCCGGCCTGCGGCGGCGCCTGCGGCGCGCCGGCGCGGCGTTGCCATCGTGGTGCTGGTGTCCCTGGCCGTCGTGCGTGCCTGTAGCAGCCTTCTCGGCGCCGGCGCCTGCACCCGTCGTCTCGGTCGACGCCGCGGCACCCGAGGCGCTGCGGGTGCGACGGCGGTTGCGCGACCTGCTCGAACCGGAAGAGGATGCCTCGCCCGACTTCTCACCGGACTCGTCGCGGGTGCGCGAGCGCTCCGACTTCACGGGCGGCGTCGGCTTGAGCCGGCCCTTCGCGCCCTCCGGGATGCCGAGGTCGCTGTAGAGGTGCGGTGACGACGAGTAGGTCTCTGTCGGCTCGGGCTGACCGAACTCGAGAGCGCGGTTGATGAGCGCCCACTTGTGCAGGTCGTCCCAGTCCACGAATGTGATGGCCGTGCCTTCCCTGCCGGCGCGGCCGGTGCGGCCGACGCGGTGCAGGTAGGCCTTCTCGTCTTCGGGAATGGTGTGGTTGATCACGTGCGTGACGTCGATGACGTCGATGCCGCGTGCGGCGACATCCGTGGCGATCAGCACGTCGCGCTTGCCTGCGCGGAACGCGTTCATCGCGCGCTCGCGCTGCTCCTGGCCGAGGTCGCCGTGCACGGCTGCGGCGTTGAATCCGCGGTCGTTCAGCTCCTCGACGAGCTTGGCGGCCGCGCGCTTGGTGCGGGTGAAGATCACGGTCTTGCCGCGGCCCTCCGCCTGCAGGATGCGTGCGATCACCTCGTCTTTGTCGAGTGCGTGCGCACGGTAGATGAGGTGCTTGATGTTCGTCTGCGTCAGACCCTCGTCGGGCTCGGACGCGCGGATGTGGATGGGCCGCGTCATGAAGCGGCGGGCGAGCGCCACGATCGGAGCGGGCATCGTCGCCGAGAAGAGCATGGTGTGGCGGGTGGCCGGCGTGAGTGAGAACAGACGCTCCACGTCGGGCAGGAAGCCGAGGTCGAGCATCCTGTCCGCCTCGTCGAGCACCATTTCTCGCACGTGCGAGAGGTCGAGGATGTGCTGACCCGCCAGGTCGAGCAGGCGGCCGGGCGTGCCGACCACGATCTGGGCGCCCGCCTTGAGCTGCTCGATCTGACCCTCGTACGACTTGCCGCCGTAGATGGACGCGACCGTGGTGGAGCGGCCGGAGGTGGCCAGTTCGAGGTCTTCGGCCACCTGGATGGCGAGCTCGCGCGTGGGGGCGACGATGAGCGCCTGTACGCCGGGCGCCGGGTCGAGTCCGAGGCGCTGGATGACCGGAAGGCCGAAGCCGAAGGTCTTGCCGGTTCCCGTCTTGGCCTGGCCGATGATGTCTTGCCCGGTGAGCGCGAGCGGGATGGTCTGATGCTGGATGGGGAACGGTTCGGTGATGCCCTTGGCGGCGAGTGCCTGCACCATGTCGGCATCGATGTTCAGATCGGAGAACGTCACGTTGTTTTTCTGCCTGTCGAAGAAAGTGAGCGGATCGAGGCTGATCCGTGGGCTGCGCCCGACACGTCTTCTCGGGGCGCTGCAGCCGTCGATCCTGCGCCGACGGCCAACCCAGTCTACTGGCGATTGAGGGTTGCTGACGTGAGCTTGCTCACGTCAGCAACCCGATTGAGCCAGTCGAGCGCGTCAGCGCGACCACTGGCGATTGAGTTGACGGACGGGTGAGCTTGCTCACGTCAGCAACCCGATTGAGCCAGTCGAGCGCGTCAGCGCGACTACTGGCGATTGAGTTGACGGAGGGGTGAGCTTGCTCACGTCAGCAACCCGATTGAGCCAGTCGAGCGCGTCAGCGCGACCACTGGTGATTGAGTGCGCGGGCGGGTGAGCTTGCTCACGTCGCCAGCTCCATTGAGCCCGTCGAGCGCCCCGTGCTCCCTGGCGCAAACCGTCGCCATCTCATCGCGGATGGGGCGCTCTGCGCCAGGAATTCGGGGACGAAACGCGGGCAGAAGGAGTCCGGAGCGGCAGGCGGGCAGCGGGGATGAGCGAGGGTGCCGCATCCGCCGACCTCTAGACTTGCTCGGGTGGCATCCTGGTTCTCTCGCCGCGCGGCACCGGTCGACGCGCCCAAGCTCAAACCGCGCAGGGAGCACGCCACCGCGTTGCGGGTGGATCTGCACGACATAGCACCCGACCTGCTGCCCTATCTCGGGCAGGTCGCCTATCTGCAGCTGCAGGCATTCGAGTCGCTGTCTCGCGTCGTGCAGCTGGTGCCGGCTCTGGCCAGCAAGGAGGCCGTGGCGTTCGCCGCGGGCGCCGCGCTGAGCAAGCATCAGGCGATCGCGGCCGAGATCCGCAGGCATGACGCGGAGCCCGCCGTCGTGATGGAGCCGTTCGCCACGGCGATCGACGGATTCCAGGCGGTGACGACGGGCCGTGACTGGCAGGAGACTCTGCTCGCGGTCTATGTGACCAACGGGCTGCTCAGCGACTTCTTCATGCGTCTCGCCCAGGGCCTGCCCGGTGACGTGGGCACCCGGGCCGCGAGCCTGTTGGGCACGGAGACCGGCACCGAACGGATCGCGGAGATCCTCGCCGCCGAGATCGCCGCCGACCGCACTCTCGGCTCGCGCCTCGCGATGTGGGGGCGCAGGCTCGTCGGCGACACACTGCTGGTCGCCCGCTCCGCGCTGCGGCTGTCGGGCAACGAGCGCAATGACGAGGAGCGCATCGACCCGGTGTTCACCGAGGTGATCGGGGCGCACACCCGTCGGATGGATGCTCTCGGCCTCACCGCCTGAGCGTCTGTCCGATCACGCGGCGCGGGCGGCACCGGAGCGGACACGTTTCGCCGCGTGCGGCCGCGCATTCACTCGAGCACGATGCTCAGTCGAGGAAGATCTCGCGCAGTCGCTGTTGCACGTCGGGGCCCAGCCCGAGTCCGTCGGTGAAGTAGCCCTCGATCGTGCCGTACGACGAGCGCGCCTCGGCGATCGCAGACTGGAGGTACTCCGCCTTGACGCCCATCATGGCCTTGAGTCGTTCGGGGTCGCCGCCGTGGGCGGCGAACACGCGCAGCAACTGCTCCTGCTTGCCCTCCAGGTACGGGTTGCTCAGCAGATAGTCCTCGATCACCGTCGGCTCGTCGACGCCGAGCAGCAGAAGCAGCGCCGCCGTCGCCCAGCCGGTGCGATCCTTGCCGGTCGTGCAGTGGTACAGCGCGGGCAGGGATGCCTCGTCGGCCAGCGCGCCGAACAGCGCCCGGTACGAGGCACGCGCGCTCGGCAACGACACGAGCTCGCGGTAGATGCGGTCGAACACGGCGTCGACGTCGGTGGTCGCCAGCACCTGCACGGCCTGCTCGGGGCTGGCAGCCAGTTCGGCGAGCTTCGCGGGCGAGGATCCCGGAGAGTCGGCCATCACGTCGAGATCGACGGCGACGGCGCCTTCCGGCAGCCGGTCGGGTGCCGATGTCCGCTCGGAGGCGGTGCGCAGGTCGACGACCGTGCGGATGCCGCGCTCGCGCAGCGAGCGCAGGTCGGCGTCGCTGGCCGCATCGAGGGCGGTCGAGCGGTAGACGAGGCCGCGGCGCACCCGCCGGCCGTCGGCGGTGACGTAGCCGCCGACATCCCTCAGGTTCGGGATTCCGTTGGTCGCCAGCTCGGCGCCCGGGGCGGCATCCTCCGCCTGGGCCGCGTTTCCCGACCCGCCGTCGAGCGTCTCGTCGTGCGGTGTCATCTCAGGCGCCGGTCGCGCTCACCCCGGTGCGGGTGAGCCGGTGGAGCCGCTGCTCGTCGGAGCGGGTGCGCAGACCGCCGAGGAGAAGGTCGACACCCACGCTGACGATGGCCGTGACGATCAGGGTGATCCACCAGATCCACCCGCCGTCCCACTTCATGCCGACCCAGGTGAGGATCACCCACACCGCGGCGGCGACACCGGCACCGAGCGCGGGGATCAGCACCGCGCCGTGCGAATGGCGGTAGGGAAGCGTGTAGCGCGCGATCAAGCCGATGATCGCGCCGCCCAGCGTGATGAACAGAAGCTCCATTGCCGTGACCTTCGTGTGCGCGGATGCCGATCAAGGCTCCCGCGATGGCGTGCGAGAACCGGTCGCCAGAAGGGCGAACGGCCTGCCGAAAGGTTACGCGACGAAGCCGACCCGACGCGATTCCTCGCTGCCGACCTGCACGTACGCGATGCCCGCCGTGGGAACGATGAAGAGGCTCCCGTGCTCGTCGCGCAGCTCGAGCGTGAGCGCCTTGCCGGCGAGCGAGGCATTCACGGCTGCCTCGACCTCGGAGGCGGGCTGGTTCGACTCGAAGCTCAGTTCACGAGGGGCGTTGACGATGCCGATGCGTACTTCCACTGGGATGCCTTCCGTTGCGGTGATGCCGTGCGTCAGTCACACTACGGCAGCCGCGCGAGCGCGTTCGGGGAGTTCACTGACGGCAGAACGCGGCCCGGATCTCGGCCGCTGCGGGCGGTCGTCGAAGGGGTGTCGGAGGCCGCGCATAGGGTGAACGTCGTGAGCCAGCCCGAACCCGAACTCGACGCCTCTCAGCGTGCGGTGCTGGCCGTCGACGACGGAACGTCCGCGCTCGTCATCGGTGCGCCTGGAACGGGCAAGACGACCACGCTGGTCGAGCTGCTCGCCGATCGCGTGCACCGGCTCGGCTACGCACCGGAGTCGGTGCTGGCACTCACATTCGACCGGTCAAGTGCCACGCGGCTGCGGGATCGCCTCGGCCTGCGCATCGGCGAGGCGGTGAACGGGCCGCTCGCGCGCACGGTGTCGTCGCTCGCGTTCGACGTGGTGGCACAGGCATCCATCGCAGCGGGTTCCGAGCCTCCGACCCTGCTCACCGGTGCCGAGCAGGATGCCGACGTCGCTGCTCTGCTGGCGGGGCACATCGAAGACGATGCGGGGCCACGCTGGCCTGAGCATCTCGGCGAGCAGGTTCGTGCGCTGAGGTCGTTCCGCACCGAGCTGCGCGAGCTCATGATGCGGGCGACGGAGCACGAGTTGTCGCCGGAGCGCATCAGGCAGCTCGGCCGACAGCACGAGCGGCAGGAATGGGTGGCGGCCGCCGACTTTCTCGACGACTATCTCGCTGTCGTGTCGTCCGCCCGGCCCGATCAGCTCGACTCCGCCGAGCTCGTGCGGTTCGCCGTGGCGTCGCTGTCGCGCGGCGACGTCAGCGACGCGGTCGAGCGGCTGCGCCTCGTCGTCGTCGACGACGTGCAGGAGGCGACGGAGCTCGGGCTCGCGCTGCTGAGCGCGCTGCGCGACCGCGGTGTCGCCGTCATCGGCTTCGGCGATCCGGATGCCGCCACCGCCGTCTTCCGCGGGGGCTCGGCCGACGCGGTCGCCCGTTTCGGCGCAGGGATGCTCGTGCACACCCTGCGCGTCGCGCACCGCCAGCCGCCCGCGCTGCGCGAGCTCACCCGCAAGGTCACGGAGAAGATCGGCACGGCGGGTGTCGTGGGGCACCGCGGTGCGCTGCCCGCCCGTTCCGGAGATGACGGGCTCGAGCCACTGCTCACGATCGAGGCGCCGACTCAGGCGAGAGAGTGGGCGGCCGTCGCCAGGGTGCTGCGCGAACGACACCTGATGAGCGACGTGCCGTGGTCGAAGATGGCCGTCGTGGTGCGCTCCGGCGCTCTGATCGACGGCGTCGCACGAGGGCTTGCCACCGCGGAGGTTCCGGTGCGCACGACGACGGCCACCGTCGCGTTGCGCGACGACCCTGCCGCGCGCGCCCTGCTCGGCATCGTCGACCACGGCATCGGGCGCTCCGCGCTCGACATCGATGCGGTGACCGACATGCTGCTCGGCCCGTTCGGCGGGCTCGACCGGCTCGCACTGCGCCGGCTGCGCGTCGCGCTGCGCACCGAGGAGGTGGCGGCCGGCGGCGACCGGGCGGCCGATGTGCTGCTCCTCGAGGCCATCGGGCAGCCGGGGCGTCTGGCGACGATCGACCACCGCATCGCGCGCGACGCCGACCGGCTGGCGCGCATCCTCGACGCCGTGCGCACGGCATCCGTCGCGGGTGCCGCGGCGGAGGAGTTGCTGTGGACCGTGTGGGAGCGGTCGGGAGCCGCGGTGCAGTGGCGGCAGGCGGCTGCGGGGTCGGGGGTGGCGGCATCCGAGGCGAATCGCAACCTCGATGGCGTCGTCGCTCTGTTCACGGCGGCGAAGCGATTCGGCGAGCGGGAACCCGACTCGCCGCCTTCGGTCTTTCTCGCGCGCATGCTCGACGCGGATGTTCCCGAAGACACTCTCGCGCCCTCCCGCTCGGTCGAATCGGTGCTCATCGCGACGCCGTCGGGCGTGGTGGGACGGGAATTCGAGGTGGTGGTCGTCGCAGGGTTGCAAGACGGAGTCTGGCCCGACCTGCGCGTGCGTGGCACGCTGCTCGGCACGGAGCTTCTGATGCGCGCGGCTGACGGCGAGACCGATGCCGTCATCGACGCCCGCAAGCAGGTCGCCGCCGACGAGCTGCGCATGTTCGCCGTCGCCGTCTCGCGGGCATCGAGGCAGGTCGTTCTCGCCGCAGCATCCGATGACGATCAGTCGCCGAGCGTGCTCTTCGGGCTCGCTCCGCACGGCACACCCGCCGTGGATGCCGGTGCACCGCCCCTCACGCTGCGGGGCCTCACCGGCAGGTTGCGGCGCGAACTCACGCGAGACGATGCGGCGGCGAGGCTCGAGGGCGCCGAAGCAGGGGCGATGGCGACCGGAGAGAGTGCAGCGGCCCGTCGCCGTCGTGCGGAGGCGGCGTCCGCTCTTGCCGAACTCGCTGCCGTCGGCGTGCCGGGCGCCGACCCGGGGCAGTGGCACGGCCTCGTCGAGCCGTCGAGTGCTGCACCCCTCTACGACGACGAGGAATCGGTGCCGGTGTCGCCGTCGCGCATCGAGGCGATCGAGGAGTCGCCGTTGGACTGGTTCCTCGACGACATCGCGGGCTCGACGACCAGCACCTCGATGGGCATCGGCACCATCGTGCACTGGGCCATGGAGACCGCCGTCGATCCGGCGGTCGACGCGCTCTTCGCCGCGGTGGAGTCGCGGTGGAACGAGCTCGTCTTCGAGTCGCCGTGGATCGCGGCCCGCGAGAAGCGCGCGGTCCGCAGACTCGTGCAGGGCGTGTCGGAGTACCTCGCCGATTCGCAGCGCACCGGCATCCGGGTGGTGGCCGCCGAGACGGGGTTCCGGCTCGAGGTCGGCAGAGCCCAGGTGCACGGCAAGATCGACCGCGTCGAGGCCGACCGCGGAGGCGGCATCACGATCGTGGATCTCAAGACCGGAGCTCCCGTCACCAACCAGGCCACGCTCACGGCCATGCCGCAGCTCGGCGTGTACCAGCTGGCGTACGAGTCCGGCCAGCTCGGAGAGCTGTGTGCGCCCTTCGCCCCGCACCACTCGGCGGGAGCGAAGCTGTTGTTCGTGCGCGAGGGGGTGCGCGGCAAGCTCTACCGCGAGGGAACGCAGGCCGCGCTCGACGAGGAGGGGCTCGACGGCTTCCGCCAGCGCATCGAGCAGGCCGCAAGGGCGATCGCGGTGGCCGAGTTCGAGGGCAAGGCGCAGCTCGACGAGTATCGCGGTGACGTGGCCGTGCGCAGGCTGCACCGGGTGAGGGCGGTCTGCAGTGACTGAGTTCGTGAGCGCAGACGCCATCGCCGACGCACTGGGCACCTACCGGCCGACCGACCAGCAGCGGGCCGTGATCGAGTCCCCGCTCGCGCCCGCCCTCGTGGTGGCGGGTGCAGGCAGCGGCAAGACCGAGACCATGGCTTTCCGGGTGCTGTGGCTGCTCGCGAATCGACTCGTGGAGCCCGGTCGAGTTCTCGGACTCACGTTCACGCGCAAGGCGGCGGGGGAGCTGCGCGAGCGCATCCGCGACCGGGTCGCCAGGCTGGCGGCGGCGGGCGTCATCGATGCGCCGGACGAGTTCGACCCGCCGCAGGTGGCCACCTACAACTCCTTCGCGAACACCATCTACCGGGAGAACGCGCTGCTGCTCGGGCGCGAGAGCGACGGTGCTGTGCTGGGCGAGGCATCCGCGTGGCAACTCGCCCGCAGCATCGTCGTGCACAGCGACGATCCGCGGCTGAACGACGTCGACAAGTCGGTCGACCAGGTGACGCGCGCTGTGCTCGAGCTGGCGCACTCCCTCGGCGAGAACACGGCAGAGGCACAGGATGTCGCGGCCATGGCACGCGCGTTCGGCGCGATTCGCGAGCTGCCGATCGGTTCGAGCCGGGGCGAATACAAAGACGTCGTCGAGCTCGTCGAGACCGTCGGGCACCTTCCGTTGCTGATCGACCTCGCCGCCGAGTTCGATCGCGAGAAGCTGCGCCGCGGGCTCGTCGAGTACTCGGATCAGGTGGCCTTCGCGCTGCAGATCGTGCGGCGGTCCGACCAGGTTGCGAGTGGCATCCGGGAGCGCCACTCCGTTGTGCTGCTCGACGAGTACCAGGACACGTCGGTGGTGCAGACCAGGCTGCTGTCCGGCCTCTTCGCGGGGATGCCCGTCATGGCGGTCGGTGACCCGCACCAGTCGATCTACGGCTGGCGCGGTGCCAGCACGTCGAACCTCGACCAGTTCGCGGTGGTGTTCGGTGCACGCGCCGGCTCTCCGGCCGCGACGGAGGCGACCGACGCCGAGTCGGTCGTGCACCGTTACGGCCTCTCCACCAGTTGGCGCAACGGCACGCGGATTCTGGATGCCGCCAACAGCATCGTGAAACCGCTCACCGCCCGCTCCCGGGTCGCCGTCGACGCGTTGAGGCCGTCGCCGGCCGCGTCGGAGCGCGGGGTGCAGACCGTCTTCGCCGAGACGCTGCCCGACGAAGCCGATGCCGCGGCGAGCTGGCTGAGCGACAGGCTGGCGGAGCCGGTGCTCGACGAGAAGGGACGTCCCGTTCTCGACGAGCAGGGACGTCGCGTCGTGCCGAGCGCGGCGATGCTCTTCAGGTCGCGCGCGACGCAGAGCGAGTTCACCGCGGCGCTGCGCGGGCGCGGCATTCCGTATCACGTGCTGGGCGTCGGCGGCCTGCTCGCCGAGCCGGAGATCGCCGACCTGGTGTGCGCACTGCGGGTGGTCGATGACCCCACGGCTGGATCGGAACTCGTGCGACTCCTGGCCGGGTCTCGCTGGCGCGTCGGTGTGCGCGACCTGCGCGGGCTGAAAGACGCGGCGCGCTGGCTGGCCGAGCACGACTATCGGCAGCAGCGGCTCGACGGAGAGGTGCGCGCGGCCATCAGGGCCAGCGTGATCGACAGCGAACAGGCATCCATCGTCGACGCGCTCGACTCGTTGGTGCACGCTCCCGACGGCCACCGCATGCTGGCCGGCATCGGCGAGGTCGGACTGGCGAGGATGCGCGATGCCGGCCGCCTCTTCGCTCGCCTCCGCGCCCGCAGCGGCCTCGACCTGCTCGACTTCGTCACCCTCGTGGAGCACGAGCTCGGCCTCGACATCGAGCTGGCCGCCAACGAGACACGGGCAGCAGGGCGCGGCGCCATGGATGCCTTCTTCGACGCCCTCGCCGATTACCTTGCGGTGAGCGAATCGGCGGGCCTGCCCGGCTTCCTCGGCTGGCTGCGCGAGGCGGAGCGCAGGGACTCGCTGGCGCCGCGATCGGAGAGGCCCGAGCCGGGCTGCGTGCAGATCCTCACGGTGCACGGCTCGAAAGGCCTCGAGTGGGATCACGTCGTCGTGCCGCGTCTTGTCGAAGACGAGCTGCCGTCCAAGCCCAATGAGGGCACGGGCGCGTGGCTCGGATTCGGGCGATTGCCATGGGAGTTCCGAGGCGACGCCGACGAGCTGCCGTCCTTCGAGTGGCGCGAGGCGACGAGCCGCAAGGAGGTCAAGGAGGCCCGCGACGCGTTCAAAGAGCAGGTCGGCGCGCACTACGAGAGAGAAGAGCGGCGGCTCGCTTATGTCGCCGTGACGCGCGCGCGGCATGGACTGCTGTTGACGGGGTCGTTCTGGGCGTCGCAGACGAAGCCTCGCGTTCCGAGCAGGTACCTCGCAGAGCTGTCCGACGCGGGGATCGTGCCCGAGCTGCCGGAGGCATCCGAGTTCGAGGAGAATCCGCTCGGAGGCGACGAAGTGCCGATCAGCTGGCCGCTGGATCCGCTCGGCGGACGTCGGGCACGGGTCGAACGTGCCGCCGAACTCGTGCATTCGGCGGAGCCGGGGGAGCCCGGCCGGTGGAGCGACGATGTCCGACTGCTGCTGGCCGAGCGGGAGAGGATGCTGGCGGCTTCCACCGACATCGCGGTGCCCACCAGAGTCCCCGCCTCCCGCTTCAAGGACTACGTCGACGATCCGACCGAGGTGGCCGCCGAGCTGCGGCGGCCGATGCCGGAACGTCCCTACCGTGCCACCCGCCTCGGCACGCTGTTCCACGCGTGGGTCGAGCGGCGTGCGGGAGTGGCGGGCGGCACGGAGGTCATCGACGCGTTGGCCGACGAGCTCGACGCCGACGCCGGCGGGGCGCACGATCTCCACGAGGCGGGCGCTGCCGTGTCACCGTCGGAGGCCGAACGGGTGGAGCGTGAGCGGCTGGGCGCGCTCCAACGCACCTTCGAGCACTCGCCGTGGGCCGACCGCAGGCCGGTCGAGGTCGAGCGGGAGATCCACCTGCCCTTCGACGGGCACCTCGTCATCTGCAAGATCGATGCGGTGTATCAGAACGGCTCACGGTACGAGATCGTCGATTGGAAGACCGGCAAGCCGCCGAAAGACGACGCCGACCTGGCGAGCAAGCAGCTGCAGCTCGCCCTGTACCGGCTGGCGTTCTCGCGATGGCGCGGTGTCGAGGCGCAGAACGTGGAAGCCGCGTTCTACTACGTCGCCGACGACCTGATCGTGCGCCCGACCGAGCTGCTCGACGAAGACGAGCTGCTTCGGCTCTGGCGAGAGCGCACGCGCGCCGACGGCAGCGGGTTCGTCGCCGCGTAGCAGCGCCCCATTCCGTGAGTTGAGGAGCACCGCGCAGCGGCGCGTCTCGAAACCGCTCGCGAACACGTCCGGGTTTCGAGACGCGCGCCTTGCGGCGTGCTCTTCAACCCACGGGGACAGCGACGCGTCAGTCGTCGTCGCGGTCGAACTCGTCGTCGACCGGCGGGCGGTCCTCGGTGACGGGAAGCAGGCCCTGAGCGGCGTCGCCCGACTCGCGGTCGAGGGGTGTGGCGTCCAGCAGCGCCTGCACCTCGGTCACCGCCATGATGGGGCCGGTGCGGGGCGCGAGCGGGTCCACCTCGTCGTCGTGCACCCGCTCGACGAGGCTGTCGAGCATGGAGACCGCGTCGTCGATGATCAGCTGGTCGTGCAGCTCGCGTCCGTGCATGAGCCAGCGCGCGAGCTCCAGCTCCGCGTACAGAGTGCCCCGGAACAGCAGGTTGGGGTCGGAGGCCGCTCCGCGCGCAAGAGAGTACGCCTCGATGGCGCTCTCCGCGGCATCCGCGTTCATGCCGAGCACCCAGTGCAGGTCGCGCGCCGGGTCGCCGACGCGCAACGCCGACCAGCCGACGAGTCCGACGACGGTCTCTTCGCGCACGATGAAGGAGTCGATGGAGAGGGCGCCGTTGATGACCGCGGGCTGGAACCGCCACAGTTCCTCATCGTCGACGGCCTCGTTCCATCTGGTTGCGAGCGCTGCAGGCACGAGACCCGTCGCGGTCGCGCTCGTGATCAGTGACTTCGCCGACTTCAGGCATTCCGCCGCCGACATCGTCGGCAGGCCGGCTTCGGCGACGAACGACGCCGGAAGCGAGTGGATCGCCGCGATCGCGCGCCCGATCGAGGCGGCGAGACCGTCGCCGGGCTGCACGTTCTCGAGCGCGACCTTGTCTCCTGGCACGAACGTGTACACCACCGCGCGGGTGCCGCCGATCGGCGTCTGGCCCACGTATTCGGGCACATCGAACGGCAGTCTGGCTCGCACACCCGCGGTGAGCGAACGCAGTGCGACGAGGTCGGCGCTCTGCTCGGTCTCGGCCTCCTGCGACGCGGGAACCCGGATGATGAGCTCCGTTCCGTCCCTGCTCATGAGCAACGCCGACTCGAAGTCGCCGTGCAGGTCGTAGCTGAAACTCCGGGTGCCTGCGATGTCCAGGTCGGGCACGGCCGACGTGGCCAGCGCGGCTAGAGTGAGGTGGGATCTGGCCATACCGTCCAGGGTAGGCGTGAGGCGGTCGCTGGCCCGTTCGCCACGCGCTCGGCGAGCGATGCCCCTGGCCCGGCATCGGGTCGTGCTCCGCTCCGACGCGGTGCACGGCATGCCCTGCGGCCGGATCGCGCGTCGTCTGCACCGTGAGGAGTGAACTGCATGCCCCGACCGCTCGGCGATCTTCCGCTGGCACGCTCTGCCGTGGACCGCGACGGCGCGCACCGTGCCAGAGCCGACCTGTTCGACGAACTGCTCGCCGAGGATGCGACGCGGGTGCTCCCGCTCTGGAACGGTCGCGTGCTGGTGCGGGACGTTCCGGCCGGTGCCGACTCGGCGTCACCGTCGACCAGGCTCACGCTGTTCCGCACCGACGAGGTGACCTCCGCGCTCACCAGGGTCTATCTCGGGCGCACGCTGACGGCATCCGACGACGAACCGGCCGGAACCCCGGTCATCCTCGCGGTGCTGACCGATGCCGCTGCCGGCGAACTGCAGCCGGACGAGCAGCGCTGGCGCGGCCTGCGCGAGCTCGCCACGACCCTCGGCGACCGCGATGCCGGGCTCGTGACCGAGTCGGTCGCGATCGCCAACTGGCACGCGTCCCACACGCACTGCCCGCGCTGCGGCACGCCGACCGTGGTCGAGCAGGGCGGCTGGATGCGGCGCTGCTTCGTCGACAACAACGAGATCTTCCCGCGCACCGATCCGGCCGTGATCGTGCGCGTGCTCGACGATCAGAACCGCATCCTGCTCGGCTCGAACGCCCTGTGGGAGAACAACCGCTGGTCGCTTCTCGCGGGGTTCGTCGAGGCAGGGGAGTCGTTCGAGGCCGCCGCGGCGCGCGAGGTGGCGGAGGAATCGGGAGTGGTCGTCGTCGATCCGGTGTACCTGGGATCGCAGCCGTGGCCGTTCCCGGCATCCATCATGATCGGCATGGAGGCCAGGGCCGTTCCCGGCAGCACGCAGTTGCAGCCGGACGGCGAGGAGATACTCGCGCTGCGCTGGTTCAGCCGCGACGACATCTGGGCCGAGCGCGACGACATCCTGCTGCCCGGCGGGTCGTCGATCGCGCACGAGATCGTCCGCGACTGGTACGGCGGACCACTCGACGAGCCGCCGCCGGCGGCCGGCACGCAGGCATCCGCGGGCGAGCCGCGAACGGATGCCGTGTGACGCCGACCGCGCAGGATCTGCTCGACGGACTCGACGACGCGCAACGGGTGGTCGCGGAGACGCTGCTCGGCCCGATGTGCGTGCTCGCGGGTGCGGGAACGGGCAAGACCAGGGCGATCACGCACCGGATCGCCTACGGCGTCGCCACCGGGGTCTACGCGCCGAACCGGGTGATGGCGCTCACCTTCACGGCGCGCGCGGCGTCCGAGCTCCGCACGCGACTCCGCGTGCTCGGTGCGACAGGCGTGGCCGCCCGCACGTTCCACGCCTCCGCCCTGAACCAGCTGAACTACTTCTGGCCGATCGTCGTCGGCGGCGGGTTGCCCGGCGTGCTCGACGGCAAGGGCAGGGTGCTCGCCCAGGCGGCAGAGCGCATCCGGCTGCGCATCGACACCGCATCGCTGCGCGACGTCGCGGCCGAGATCGAGTGGCGCAAGGTCAGCGAGCTCAGCATCGACGACTACGAGAGGATGCTCACCCCCGGTCCAGACGGTGCGCCCCGCAGAACGCCGCCCGGCTCCCTCAAGCCCGAGCAGGTCGTCGACCTGCATCGCGCCTACGAGGCGTTGAAAGACGATCGCAGGCAGCTCGACTTCGAGGACGTCCTGCTCGCGTGCGCCGGGATGATCGAGGCGGAGCCGTCCGTGGCGATGCACGTGCGCGAGCAGTATCGCTTCTTCGTGGTCGACGAGTATCAGGACGTCTCCCCGCTGCAGCAGCGCCTGCTCGACCTGTGGCTCGGCGACCGCTCGGACCTCTGCGTGGTCGGCGACGCGAGCCAGACCATCTATTCGTTCGCCGGGGCATCCAGCCGCTATCTGCTCGAGTTCGCGCGGCATTACCCGGATGCCGGGGTGGTGCGCCTGGAGCAGAACTATCGCTCGTCGGCGCCGATCGTCGAGACCGCGAACCGGCTCATGCGAGACCGACCGGGGGCGCTGACGCTGCACGCACTGCCGAGCACCCCCGAGCCGGCCGACGACCCTCGCCCGCTCCCCGACCCCGCCCTCACCGGCTACCGCACCGACGCCGAGGAGGCTGCTGCGGTCGCCGACCAACTGGCCGAATGCATCCGGGACGGCGCCAAAGCCCAGGACCTCGCCGTGCTCTACCGCGTGAACGCCCAGGCCGCTCCGCTGGAGGCCGCGCTGAACGCGGCGGGCGTCGCGTACCAGGTGCGCGGCGGTCGACGATTCTTCGATCTGCCCGAGGTGCGGCAGGCCGTGATGACGCTGCGGGCGGCCTCGCTCGCCGCGACGGATGAGCCGCTGTTCCAGTCTGTCAGCGACGTGCTGCGCTCGCTGGGCTGGACGCTCGAGGCGCCGCAGACCTCCGGCAGTGTGCGGGAGCGTTGGGAATCGCTGAACGCGATCATGGGCCTCGTCGACGACGCCCCCCACGGCACCACCTTCAGACAGTTCACCGACGATCTGCTCGCCAGACAGGCGGCCCAGCACGAGCCCGCCGTCGCCGCCGTCACCCTCTGCACACTGCATGCCGCCAAAGGCCTGGAGTGGGACGACGTGCACATCGTGGGTCTCGGCGACGGCCTGGTGCCGATCGGCTACGCGCGCACGGCCGAGGCGGTCGATGAAGAACGTCGGCTGCTCTACGTGGGGATCACGCGTGCGAGGCGTCGGCTGAGCCTGAGCTGGGCCGCGCACGCCGCCGGCCCACGAGAGCCGTCACGTTTTCTGGCAGAGCTCGGCATCCGCACGCCGCATGAACAGAGTGCGATCGCCGACTGATCGTGCCGTCGGCGTGCACGCGGATGCTCGCGCTCGAGTGCACGGGCTCGCCCGACCGCAGGCGGGCATCCACCAGGCGCGCCGCCATCGCGGCAACCTGTGCGGAGAGCAGCGACGGTTCGGGATGCCGTTCCCGACTCACGAGCTGCGCGGCGATCGCGGGCCACGCGGGATCGGCATCGGTGCGGTGCAATGACAGGCAGCGCAGGCAGGGGCCGTCGGCGTCGACGAACGGACCGAGCTCCGCGCCGTCGTCGCCGAAGACCACGGGCAGGTGCGGCACGTCGCGGCGCAGCCACGGTCCATGACGCCAGGGCGGGATGACGTACGAGCCCACGATCACGGCGGCCGCGGCCTCGACGCCGTCGTCGCAGGCAGGCCCCGCGACGACGCGGTGTCCCGCCTGCCGCAGCAGCCGGTGCATCCGTTCCGCCGTGGGTCCATCACCGTCGATCACGACGAGCGCGGGCAGCGACTGCGGTGTGGGCGGCAGCAGCGCGTCGGCGACGGAGGCCAGCAACGCCGTCGCCTCCGCTGTGCACTGGGCGGGGGTTCCGGATGCCTCCACCTCGAGCGCCTCGGTCGGCGCGCCGGTTCGCAGCGCGGCGAGCATGCGCTCCATGGATGCCGTCGGCTCGGGAAAGACGCACACCACGCGGTCCACGCCGAGCTGCAGCGTGTGCTGATCGCGCCAGACCAGGGGCACCGTGGGATCGAGGCGATGGATCATGCCCGACATCATGCTCGCGGCGGTCGCCGCAGCGAGCTCGTTGTCCACAGCGCTACGTCTCGGCACGCGACGATCTCCGAGCGCTCGCGTTCAGGTCGCGATTTCGGCCCCTTGTTCGGGGCTATAAGGGCCACAATCGCGACCTGAACGGGCGCGGCGTGAGATCGAGTCGCGAGCCAGGGGCGGATGGCACGGGGACGAGCGGCTCACACCGGATGCGGCCCGTCGTCCGAGCCGTTCGGCGTGCTGCCGTCGTCACCGGGCGCCTCGCCGAAATCCTCCCCGTTCAGCAGCGCGGCGATCGCGTCGTCGAGCTCGTCGCGCTCCGGCGGCTCGCCGGCGGCGGATGCCTTGAGCCGGGCCACGAGACGGCTCGGGTCATCGAGGTCCTCCGACGTCGGCAGCAGGTCGGGGTGCGACCAGAGGGCGTCGCGCTCGTCGTCGCCGACGGCATCCGTCACCTGCGACCACATCGCTGCGGCCTCCCGCAGCCTGCGGGGACGCAGCTCGAGACCGACGAGCGTCGCGAACGCCGACTCGGCGGGACCGCCCGCGGCGCGGCGTCTGCGCACCGTCTCCGCCACGGCATCCGACTTCGGCAGCCGGGCGGTCGCCCGCGCCGTCACCACGTCGACCCAGCCCTCGATCAGGGCGAGCATCGTCTCCAGGCGCGCCAGGGCGGCCTGCTGGGCCTCCGTCTTGGGTGGGATGAGCGCACCGCTCACCATCGCCTCGCGCAGCTCTTCGGGGTTGGAGGGGTCGAAGCCCTCCGCCAGCTCCTGCATGCGGTCCGTGTCGATGCGCACGCCGCGGGCGAACTCGGTGATCGAGGTGATGAGCTGCAGACGCAGCCACTTGGCGTGCCTGAACAGCCTCGCGTGAGCGAGCTCGCGCACAGCGAGGTAGATCTGCACCTGGTCGTCGGGGATGTCGAGCCCCTCGCCGAACGCGGCGACGTTCTGCGGCAGCAGGGCCGCCGTGCCGTCGGTGAGAAGAGGGATGCCCACATCGCCGGCCGAGACCACCTCGCCGCTGAGCTGCCCGACCACCTGGCCGAGCTGCACGGCGAACAGCGTGCCGCCGACAGCACGCACGATGTGCCCGGCATTCTGCAGCATGCCCTGCATCTCCTCGGGCGCCTGTTCCTGCATGACCTGGGTCAGCGCATCCGAGATGCTCGTCGCGACCGGTTCGGCCAGCTGCGTCCACACCGGCATGGTCTCCTTGACCCACTGGCGCCGGCTGAGCAGCACCGGTGTGGTCGTGAGCTCGGAGATGCTCGTCACCTCGTCGAGCCAGAGCCCGGCGACGTTGAACGCCTGATCGAGGGCCGCGCGCTGCGCGGGGGTCGTCTCGACGGCATCCTTCGACGCGATGGTCGTGCCCTGCTCGAGAGCGACGCCCCAGTCGATGCCGTCGGTGGGGGAGCGCAGCGCGCTCTGCAGCTGGCTCATCAGCGCCTGGATGCTCGCCGCGTCGCTCGGCAGACCGGCCGCACCCGCCAGCTGATTCGCGTCGAACGAGCCGTCGCCCGACAGGAATTGGCGCAGCATGTCGCGCAGTTCGTTCTCCGGGTCGTCCCGGTCGTCGTCGGACATGCGATTCCTCTTCCGTGGAAGTTCGTCTTCGTCAGTGAGTCTCGAAGTGAGTCTTGGCGACTCAACTTCAACGCTAGACCGACGCACAGCAGCGTTGGGTGGGAAATCGCCTACGCTAGCCTGGTCCGTCGTCCGCTCGTCGCGAACAGGAGTTCCGGGTGTCCCTTTTCTCCGATGACGCGCAGGGTGGGACGGACTCCGGGAGCGCTTCGGGGGATGCCTCCGATTCGGATGCCGACGACGCGGCCTGGTCGCGCGGCCAACGTTCGCGCACCGTCGGCTCGGCACTCATCGTCATCGCCTTCGTGCTGCTGCTCGTCATGCTGCTGGCGCCTGCGCCGTACGTGATCGAGCGGCCGGGACCCGTCTTCAACACGCTCGGCTACAACCATCCCGTCGGTCAGGCGCCCGCGAACGCCGACGAGAAGAAGCCGCTCATCGTCATCGACGGCCACAAGACCTACCCGACGAAGGGCTCGCTCGACCTGCTCACGGTCTCCGAGGTGGGCAGTCCCGACCAGCTGCCCAACTGGTGGCAGGTGATCACGGCGTGGGCGTCGTCATCGCAGTCCGTCATTCCGGTCGGCGTCGCCTTCCCGCCTGGCCAGGACCTGCAGCAGCAGAACACCGAGAACGCCCAGCTCATGACCGACTCGCAGAAGGATGCCGTCGCCGCGGCCCTGAACCAGCTCGGCTACGACTTTCCTCAGCACATCGTGGTGCGACAGGTGGCGGACGGGCCGGCCAAGGGCATCCTCAAGGTCGGCGACATCATCGACGCGGTCGACGGCTTCGAGGTCAAGGGCGTGCAGTCGCTGCGCGACGAGCTGAAGAAGAACGGCGCAGGCACGCCTGCCACGCTCTCCATCGAGCGCGACGGCGTGAAGAAAGACGTCGTCATCACACCCGAGGAGACCGCGGGGACCGTCATCGTCGGCATCGGCGCCCAGATGGAATACGACTTTCCCTTCAGCGTCACGATCCAGCTCGACGACGTCGGCGGGCCGAGCGCCGGCCAGATGTTCGCACTCGGCATCATGGACAAGCTGACGCCCGGATCGCTGAACGGCGGCGCGAAGGTGGCGGGAACCGGCACGATCGACAACGAGGGCAATGTCGGCGCGATCGGCGGGATCCGGCAGAAGATGTACGGCGCGCGCGCGGCCGGCGCGACGATCTTCCTCGCCCCTGCGTCGAACTGCGACGAGGTGACGGGGCACATCCCGGCCGGCCTGCACGTGTACGCGGTGAAGACGCTCGACGACTCGGTGAAGGTCCTGGATGCCGTGCGCACCGGCGGCAGCACCGCGAGCCTGCCCACGTGCCCGGCGTCGTGACCCGCACGAGGCGCTAACTCCTACCTCTCACCCAGACCACTCCCAGGCGACGTTCGACCGGCCGTTCGACCGCCCACCCTAGGATGGGAGGTCAGGACGTGCCCGGATGACGGGAAAGTTCTGATCCCGATCGCGGACGAGCCCGAAGTCCGCACGCCCCCGTAGAGGACATTCCGTGACATCCGCAGCAGTTCGCCCTCCCGGCCGTCGTCGTGCGGCCATCTGGATCACGCTCGGGATCGTCGTGGTGCTGGTCATCGCGTTCTTCATCTTCGCGAACCTGTACACCGACGTGCTCTGGTTCAGCCAGGTCGGCTACCTCAACGTGCTCACCACCGGGTGGTTCGGCGGCACGACCATGTTCTTCATCGGGTTCCTCGCCATGGCGGTGCCGCTGTGGCTGTGCATGTTCCTCGCCTACCGGCTGCGACCCGTCTACGCGAAGCTCGACCCGGGAGTCGGACGCTACCAGCAGGTGGTCGAGCCGCTGCGCAGGCTGGCGACCTACGGCATCCCGGTTCTCTTCGGCCTCTTCGCCGGCGCGGCCTCCGCCAGCAGGTGGCAGACGGCGGCGCTCTGGCTCAACGGGGTTCCGGCAGGCAAGACCGACCCGCAGTTCCACCTCGACGTGTCGTTCTACATGTTCGCGCTGCCGTTCTACCGCAGCATCGTGGCGTTCATGTCGGCCGTGACGATCATCGCCCTGCTGGCCACGATCGCCACCAGCTACCTCTACGGTTCGGTGCGCGTCGCCGGTCGTGAGGTGCGCATCTCGCGGGCAGCGCGCGTGCAGATCGCCGTGATCGCAGCGTTCTACCTGCTGCTGCAGGCGATCAGCATCTGGCTCGACCGCTACGCGAGCGTCACGGACTCCACGGTCGACGGCCGCGTCAACGGCGCCGCCTACACCGACGTCACCGCGACCATTCCCGGGCGGGCCATTCTCGCGGGCATCGCGGTGCTCGTGGCGTTGCTGTTCGTGCTCACGGCGTTCATCGGCCGGTGGCGCTACCCGCTGGTCGGCACCGCCCTGCTCATCGTCAGCGCCATCATCGTGGGCGTCATCTACCCGTGGGGCGTGCAGAAGCTGGTCGTCGCTCCGAGCGAGAAGACGGTGGAATCGCCGTACATCTCGCGGTCGATCGACTCCACCAGGCAGGCGTTCGACGTGAACAACGTCAAGGTGAGCACCTATGACGCCAAGACCGACGCCAAGCAGGGCGCTCTGCGTCAGGATGCCGACACCACGGCGAGCATCCGCATCCTCGATCCCGCAGTGGTGTCGGGTGCGTTCGCACAGCTCCAGCAGTTCCGGCAGTATTACGGCTTCAATTCCACCCTCGACGTCGACAGGTACACCATCGACGGCAAGGAGCAGGACAGCGTGGTGGCGGTGCGCGAGCTGCACCAGTCGGGCCTCGGCAGCTCGGGCAAGTACAACGAGACGTTCGTCTACACGCACGGCTACGGACTCGTCGCGGCCTACGGCAACAAGCGGCAGTCCGACGGTCAGCCCGACTTCTTCGAGTCGGGCATCCCCACCTCGGGCAAGCTCGGCGACTATCAGCCCCGCGTCTACTTCGGCGAGGACTCGCCCAAGTACTCGATCGTGGGCGCGCCGGCGAGCTCGAAGCCGATCGAGCTCGACTACCCGGCGGGATCGGGGGGCCAGCAGGCGACCTACTCGACCTACACAGGCAACGGCGGACCGAAGCTCGACAACCTGTTCACCCGACTGGCGTACGCGCTGAAGTTCCAAGACGAGCAGTTCGTGCTGTCCGATGCCGTCAACAACGATTCGCAGGTGCTCTACAACCGCGACCCGCGGTCCCGTGTGCAACAGGTGGCGCCCTATCTCAAGCTCGACAGCGACCCGTACCCCTCGGTGGTGAACGGGCACATCGTCTGGATCGTCGACGGCTACACCACCAGCAACGAGTACCCGTACTCGCAGGAGGTGTCGTACGGTGACGCCATCTCCGACTCGCAGAACGCCTCGAGCCTCGGTCTCGACAACATCAACTACATCCGCAACTCGGTGAAGGCCACCGTCGACGCCTACACCGGCAAGGTGACGCTGTACGCCTGGGATGCCTCCGACCCCGTGCTGAAGACATGGGAGAAGATCTACCCGAACACCGTCAAGCCGATGAGCGACATGAGCGGCGCCTTGATGAGTCACGTGCGATACCCGACGGACCTCTTCAAGGTGCAGCGCGACATCCTCGCCCGCTACCACGTGACGGATCCCGGCGCGTTCTTCTCCAACACCGATGCCTGGCAGGTCTCGCCCGACCCGAGCGGTGACACCGAGTCGCAGCAGCCGCCGTACTACCTGACCATGCAGATGCCTGGCCAGTCGTCGCCGGAGTTCTCGATCTACACCACGTACATACCGCAGTCGACGAGCAGTTCGAACCGCAGCATCCTCAAGGGATACCTCGCGGTCGACTCGAACGCGGGCAAGACGGCTGGCAAGAAATCCGCCGACTACGGCACCCTGAGACTTCTGCGCCTTCCCTCGGACGACACCATTCCAGGCCCGGGCCAGGTGCAGAACAACTTCGACTCCGATCCGAGCGTCTCGGCCGCACTGAACCTGTTGAGACAGGGATCGACGAAGGTGATCAACGGCAACCTGCTCACGCTGCCCGTCGGCGGGGGACTGCTGTACGTCGAACCGGTGTACATCCAGTCGAGCGGGTCGACCAGCTACCCGTTGCTGCAGAAGGTGCTCGTCGCCTTCGGCGACAAGATCGCGTTCGAAGACACCCTCGACGGCGCACTCGACGTGCTCTTCGGCGGCGACTCCGGTGCGACAGCAGGTGACACCGGTGCCGGCAGTTCCGACACGGGAGGCTCCGGCAGCACCGGCGGTTCGAGCGACACGGGAGGTTCCGGCAGCGGATCGGGCTCGTCGGCGACCTCTACTGAGAACCAGCAGCTGCAGGCAGCGCTCGACGACGCGAAGCAGGCGCTCGCCGATCGTGAAACCGCGCTGAAGGCCGGGGACTGGGCGGCGTACGGTGTCGCGGATGCCCGGCTCAAGAAGGACATCGCCGCCGCGCTCGCCGCGTCGCAGGCCATCGACAAGCAGTCGTCGGGCAGTTCCTCGTCAAGTGGCTCCAAGTAGCGCGGACGAACCCAGAGACGCACACGGACGGATGGCGAGCACGGTGAGCGGTCGACGCACCCTCACCGTGCTCGACGACTACCAGAACGTCGCGCTCTCCTCCGCCGACTGGTCGTCGGTGCGGGCCGAGTTCGACATCGACGTGGTCACCGACCACCTCGACGGCGACGAGCTCGTGAATCGTCTCGCCAAGAGCGAGGTCGTGGTGGCGATGCGGGAGCGAACCGCGTTCGGTGCCGAGCTTCTGCGGTCGCTGCCGCGGCTCCGGCTGCTGGTGACCACCGGGATGCGCAACGCGTCCATCGACCTGGCCGAGGCGACCGCGCGCGGAGTGACCGTGTGCGGAACGGGATCGGCGGGCAACGGCGTGCCCGAGCTGGTGTTCGGGATGATGATCGCACTCGCGAGGGGCTTCGTCGCGGAGGATGCCTCGGTGCGGTCAGGAGGCTGGCAGCACACGATCGGACCGGGGCTTGCGGGGCGCACGCTGGGCATCCTCGGACTCGGCCGTCTGGGCACACCGGTGGCGCGTCTCGCGCAGGCGTTCGACATGCGCGTGATCGCGTGGAGCAGGTCGTTGACGGTGGAACGTGCGGCCGAGCACGGCGTGACGGCGGTGTCGCGGGATGCGCTGTTCAGCGAGCCGGACTTCCTCACCATTCACCTGCCGCTGACGCAGCAGACCCGCGGACTCGTTGGCCGCCCGGAGCTGGCGATGATGCGAAGGGACGCCTACCTCGTCAACACGTCCCGCGGGCCGATCGTCGACGAGGGCGCGCTGCTCGATGCGCTCCACGACGGGTTGATCGCGGGAGCCGCGCTCGATGTCTACGACAGCGAGCCGCTGCCCGCCGACCATCCGCTGCGGTCGGCCCCGCGGTCGCTCCTGCTGCCGCACATCGGCTACGTCACGACGGACAACTATCGCGCGTTCTACGGCGACGCGGTCGCCGACGTGGTGGCGTACCTGGCGGGGGAGCCCGTGCGGGTGTTGACAGCGTGACGGGTCGCACCCTCTAGCGTGGTCGCATGATCTTCGCGACCGCACGCACGGCATCCCCCTTCGACCTCACAGGAACCACCGTGCTCGTCACGGGCGCTCGCCGAGGGCTGGGCAGGGCGATCGCCCTCGAATTCGCCACGGCCGGAGCCGATGTCGCCATCGGGCTGCGCGACGTGCGGGATGACGCGGGGCTGGCGGCCGAGATCGCCGCGTTGGGGAGCCGGGCGCTTCCGCTCCAGCTCGACGTCACCGATCTCGAGGGCGCCAGGGCGGCGATCGACGAGGCCGCGCGCGAATTCGGACGCCTCGACGCACTGGTGAACAACGCCGGCGGCGGCATCATGGCCGACGCGATCGACGTCACGGAGCAGGAGTTCGACCGGGTGTGGGAGCTCAACACGAAGTCGACGTATTTCCTCTCCCAGCATGCGGCGAAGCACATGCGGGACGCCGGCGGCGGCGCGATCATCAACGTCGCGTCGCAGGCGGGTCTCGTCGCGCTGCCCGGCGAGTCGGCCTATTGCGTGGCGAAGGCTGCCGTGGTGCATCTGACGAGGTGCCACGCCGTCGAATGGGGCGGGTACGGCATCCGGGTCAACGCGCTCGCGCCCACGTTCATCGAGACCGACGGCACGCAGGCGGCGCTCTCCGATCCCGCCTTCCGAGCCGACACGGTGGAGCGCATCGCGGCGCTGCACCGCATCGGGGTGCCGCGCGAGGTCTCCGGCGCTGCGGTCTTCCTGGCGTCGCCGGCTGCATCCCTCATCACGGGGCAGACACTCGCGATCGACGGAGGCTGGACGGTGCGCTGAGCGGCCCCGAGAACCCGCTCGCTCAGGCTCGGGTCGCGCGTCCCAGCCAGCCCGGGATGCTCGTGACCGGCTCGCTGCCTGCGAGCTCCCGGAGACCGTCGCGCAGCGCCTCGTAGCGCTCATCGCCGAGCTGCGCGCGCCACTGCTCCTCTTTGCGGCGGTAGAAACGCTCGCCTTCGTCGAGCACCGCGTCGGCGTGAGCCGTGCGGGTGATCACCGTCGCCCGGGAATCGGACGGGTCGGCGCGGCGCTCGACGAGGCCGGCCGATTCCATCGACTGCGCCGTTCGTGCCGCCGCCTGCTTGGTCACTCCGAGGCGTCTGGCGAGTTCGCTGATCGAGACGCCGTCATCGTCGATGGCCTTCAGCGCGAATCCGTGCAGCGCGCGCGACTCGCCGAGCCCGGCATCGCGGAGATGGTCGTGGAGTTCGTCGACGACGGCGCGGAACGATCCGATCAAGAGCAACGGGATCTCGTCATCGAAGCGATGGGTCATGACGTCGATTATCCGCGCCTTGCGGTAGATCGACAACGATGCTTACTATATAGACAATGATGTTGTCTATGTAAGGGAGTATCGATCATGACCGAAACGCTCATCCATGTGCCGTCGGCCGATGTGCGCGAGACAGGCACGGCCTCGACCAGCGCGCTGACCCTGGCATCGCCCACCGTCGGCGGAAGCAGGGGCATCAGCCTCTGGCGGGTGAGGATGTCCGCCGGCTCGGCCGGACCCCGGCACGTCATCGACTCCGAGCAGATCTGGACACTGCTGAGCGGTGAGGTCTCCATCCGGTCGGGGAACGACGAGTTCATCGTCGCGGCCGGAGATACCGTGATCATGCCGGGCGGCGTCATTCGCACCGTCGTCGCGCTGGAGGACTGCGAGTTCATCGTCTGCGGCAGCCCGAGCGCGCTCGCGACCATCCCGGGCGGCGATGCGGCGCCGGTGTCGCCGCCGTGGGTGCTGTGACGCGCAGCGCGTGACGGCCGCCATCGCCATGTGGGCGCCCGTGCGGTGCGCTCCTCGCGACCCGCTCAGGGCGACTCCGTCTGCACCAGAAGCCGGCGTCTGAACCCCTCGCACCAGGCCTTGTCGGCGCGAAGGCCGTGCCAGGTGAGGCGGAAGATCTCGGTCGCGTGCGAGGGCCCGAGATCGAGCGACCGGTTCAGGAACTCGTCTTCGAGCGCGAGCGCCTCGTCGATCCTCGCGATGCGGAGGGCGAGCCCGTCGTGCAGCTCGCCGGGCTCGAGGCTCGGAGTGAAGTGCAGCAGCGGAATGAGGCTGAGCGGGCGCACGTCGCGCTCGTGCAGCAGCTCGAGGAGCAGGCGGTGCAACTCGGCTGTGCCCGCCGGGGTGCACGCGTAGTCGACGGCGCGCGCCGTCGCGCCGCTGCTCGGCTCGATGAAGCCGGCTGCGGTCAGCGTGCGCAGCTGCTGGTACACCGAGGCGGCGGCGATCGTGGTCCATCGCGAGACGGCCCACTCGTCCAGCGTCTTCTCGATGCCGTATCCGCTGATGGGTCCGCGGTAGGCGACGACCCCGAGCACCATGAGCCTGGTCGTCTGTCTCGACATCGTGCGCCTTTCGCTTCCGCTCGCGATCTACTAAAACTTTAGTATGACCGATTCTGATGCGGGGCAGAGGATGCCCGAGATCAAGCCGCGCGGATCCTACGGAATCGACGCGCCCTGGGTTCCCTGCATGTGGCTGGGGTTCTCGGTCGGCTACGTCGTGCTTGCCGTGCTCGCTGCGACGCTCTGGCACGCCTGGTGGTGGATCGCCGTGCTCCTGGCCGTCGTCGCCGTCGCGTTCGCGGTCGGCGCGGCGCTCTACTGGTACGCGTCGCTGCGCGGCAAGTTCGTGCTCTGGAATGGACTTCTCGCCTCCGTCGCACCCATCACGGCTGCGCCCGGCTCAGGCGTCAGTGGCACCGGAGCACAGTGCCTCGACCTGGGCTGCGGCCACGGAATGGTGTCGATCATGACGGCGCTGCGACTCGGCACGGCCGAGGTGGTCGGCATCGACCTGTGGCGCTCCGTCGATCAGTCGGGAAACACCGTCGCGGCTGCGCGGCGCAATGCTGCGAGCAACGGAGTCTCCGATCGGGTGCGCTTCGACACAGGCGACATGACGGAGCTGCCGTACCCCGACGCTCGATTCGACGTCGTCACCGCGAGCCTGGCCATTCACAACATCCCGAGCCGAGAGGGTCGTCGACGGGCCGTCGAGGAGGCGGTTCGGGTGCTCGCGCCAGGCGGCACCATCGTGATCGCCGACATCCAGCGCACCGACGAGTACGTCGAGAACCTGCGGGCAGCGGGGCTGCACGTCTCACGCCGACCGCTCGGCTGGCGCGGCTGGTGGAGCGGCCCGTGGATGTCGACCACGGCTGTCGTCGCGGTGTCGCCCGGCGCTGCACGTGAGTGATGAGAGTCATGCGAGCAAGCTCGCACGACTCTCGCCTCAGGCGACGGTGCTCGCGGCCTTGCCGCTCAACCGTTCTTCCTCGGCTCGGTCATGCGAGCAAGCTCGCATGACTCTCGCCTCAGGCGACGGTGTGCACCCTGGCGAGGAACTCGCGGGTCTCGGGATGCTGCGGGTCGCCGAACACCTGCTCCGGCGGTCCCTGCTCCACGAGCACGCCGCCCTTGAGAAACACCACGAGGTCGGCCGCCTTGCGGGCGAACGACATCTCGTGCGTCGCCATCACCATGGTCGAGCCGTCGGCCTTGAGCTCGGTGACGAGGTCGAGCACTTCGCCGACCAGCTGCGGGTCGAGCGCGCTCGTGATCTCGTCGAGCAGCAGCAGCTCCGGCTTGCTGGCGATGGCGCGCACGATGGCGACACGCTGCTGCTGGCCCCCGGAGAGCCGGTCGGGGTAGTCCTTGAGCTTGTCTCCGAGACCGATGCGGGCCAGCAGGTCGGTGGCGATCTGCTCCGCCTGATCCTTCGGCATCTTGTGCACCTTGCGATTGGCGAGGGTGACGTTGTCGAGCACGGTCAGGTGCGGAAACAGGTTGAACTGCTGAAAGACGACGCCGATGCGGGCCCTCGTCTTGTCCACGTCGACTCGGGGGTCGCTGATGTCCTCGCCCTGCAAGAAGATCTGCCCGTCGTCGATCTGCTCCAGCAGGTTCGCGGTCTTCAGCAGGGTCGACTTGCCCGACCCGCTGGCCCCGATCAGCACGACCACCTGGTGCCTGTGCACGTCGAGGTCGATGCCGCGCAGCACCGTGTTCTCGCCGAACGCCTTGTAGACGCCGCGCATGCTCAGCACGGGGGCGTCGGGTGCGTGGCCCACGGCATCCTTCACCGTCGCGGTCTCGCTCACACCACACCGCCCATCTGCTCGCGCTTCTGCGCCCTCGCCGTGTACCAGTCGGTGAGCCGGATCATCGGCCACGAGATCAGCACGAACAGCAGTCCCGCCACGACGTACGCGGTGAAGTTGTAGGTCTCGGCGACGTTGATCTGGGCGGCACGCACGGCATCCACCGCGCCCAGCACCGAGATGAGGCCCACGTCTTTCTGCATCGACACGAAGTCGTTCATGAGCGCGGGCGTCACCTTGCGGATGCCCTGCGGGAACACCACGAGCCGCAGCGTCTGCGTGTGGCTGAGCCCGAGCGACCGCGCGGCGAACCGCTGCGAGGGATGCACGGCCTCCATGCCGGCACGCAGCACCTCGGCCACATAGGCCGAGTAGCAGAGCACGAGCGCGATCGTGCCCCACACCTGGGCGGGCACCCGCGGGAACACCCCGAGGGCCGGGATGCCGAAGCCCACCAAGTAGAGCACGATCAGCACAGGAAGCCCGCGGAACAGGTCGGTGTACGCCGTGGCGATGAACCGCAGCGGGAACCAGACCGGAGCCCGCAGCGTGCGGATGACCGCCAGCAGGGTGGCCACGATGGCCACACCGATGGCGGCGAAGAACAGCACCTGGATGTTCGTCCACAGCCCGAGCAGCACGCTCGGCAGCGCCTCCCATGCCGACTTCGGATCGAAGAACGACTGCTGCACGAGGGCCCAGCCCGGCGTGTTGACGACCGCGATCCAGACGACCACGGCGAACACGACGGTGCTCACCAGGGCGATCAGCACGGAGCGGCTGGACTGCCGCTTGCGGAACCGCGCGCGGTCGAGCGCGACGGCGCTCAGCGCGTGCGGGGTCGACGCGACCGCGCCCGTGGTGGCCACGGGCGACGGATCGGGTGCAGACGAGGAAAGAGGCACGGAAAGGACGGTACCGCCTACTTGAAGGTGGGAACGTTCACCGAGTCGGACAGCCACTTCTTCTCGAGCGCGGCGAGCGTGCCGTCCTTGCGCAGAGCGTCGACGGCCGCCGTGACCTTCTTGGTGTTCGGCGAGTTCTTCGGCAGCACGAGGCCGTAGTCGTCACCGCCCGTGGTGTCGGAGAACTGGCCGACGATGGTGGCGTTCTTCAGCTGAGCGCTCGTGATGTAGAACGCGGCGGGCAGGTCGACGGCGATCGCATCGATCTGCTTGCTCTTCAGCGCCTGCACGGCGTCGTCTTCGGAGTTGAAGACGGCAGGCGTGCCGCCGACCTCTTTGACGAGCACGTCGTAGCTGGTGGTGCCGGCAGGAACGCCGATCTTGTAGCCCTTGAGGTCGGCAGCGCTCGTCGCCGATGCGATGGGCGTGCCCTTGTACGCCACGATCGCCTGCGTCGTCGTGTAGTACGGAGAGGAGAAGTCGACGGCCTTCTTGCGCTGGTCGGTGATGCTGAACTGCTGCAGGTTGAAGTCGAAGTTCTTCGGGCCGGGGGCGATCGCCTCGTCGAATCCGGTGCGCACCCACGTCACCTCGTCTTTGGAGAAGCCGAGCTTCTTCGCCACCGCGTAGGCGACGGCGGACTCGAAGCCCTTGCCGTTCTGCGGCTTGTTGTCGATGACCCACGGCGAATAGGCGGGCTGGCCGGTGGCGATCGTGAGCTTGCCCGCGGTGACGGTCTGCAGACCGTGCGTGGTGGAGGTGGACGACGAGCTGCAGGCGCTGAGCGCCACGAGCGCCGCCGCGGCGACCACGGCGGTGAGAACGCTCGCAAGACGGCGAGGGGTGCGGGACACGGGTGAGCCTTCCAGAGAAGAGGAAGAGAGGACCCGCGTGCTGCCGCGTTCCTCTCTGATGCTCGACGATTTTACGAGAGCACCCTGTGAGCCCGCGAATCGCGTTACCCAGCGCTACGCGTGGGCAACGTCAACCCGCTGGCGCGTCGAGCACCCAGTCGTCGTAGTGGAACTCGGGGGAGACCACGCAGCTCACGAGCGTCTCGCCCTCGGAGGGCAGGGTGCGCTGCCACACCCCGGCGGGCACGACAGCTTGTGCTCTCTCGCCGTTCGGCGTGTCGCCGCCCAGCACCGTCGTCTCGCCGTCGACGGGCTCGTTCCCGCTGCCGCCCAGCTGCAGCGTGAGAGTGCCAGGACCGTGCCACAGCCAGATCTCGTCCGAGCGCACCACGTGCCAGGCGGAGGCCTCGCCGTCGGAGAGCAGATAGTGGATGATCGAGGCCGCGGCGCGCGGGCCGCGAGGCAGCTCGACGGTGAGCGGTGACGTGTACGTGCGGCGGAACCAGCCGCCCTCGGGGTGCGGGGCGAGGTCGAGCATCCTCGCGCGCTCCGGCATCGGGGGAGTGGATGCCTCGCCTGCTGCGCTCGCGTCCGTCGCGTCTC
This sequence comes from Humibacter ginsenosidimutans, assembly GCF_007859675.1. Lineage (GTDB taxonomy): Bacteria > Actinomycetota > Actinomycetes > Actinomycetales > Microbacteriaceae > Humibacter > Humibacter ginsenosidimutans. The sequence goes on along the minus strand of NZ_CP042305.1, from coordinate 1,208,457 downwards.
CCGCGACGTCGTCCGACTCTGTCGTCATCGGTCCTCCTCGGGCGCCGTGTCGGGCGCGTCGTGCTTGTCGGGCCGCGACCAGCGGTGTCGGCCGTCGACGTAGGCGGCCACGCAGCGCCCGGCGCCCGCCTCGATGAGCTGGGCGAGGGCATCCTCGACAGTGCCCACCGGGATGTCGAAGACGGCGAGGTCGGCGACCGCACCGACCCCGAACTGCCCGATGCGCCGTGGTCCGACGTCGAGACCCATGGCGCGGGCGCCGCCGAGCGTGGCGGCGGCGAGCAGCCTGGCGTGCAGGTCGGACGACGAGTAGCCCTGATCGACGGCGAGCCGGTGCAGTGCCGCGACGTCGGCCATCAGGTCGAGCGACGGACTGGAGGAGAGCGAGTCGGTGCCGACGGCGATGGCGTTGCCCTCGCGCAGGTAGTCGGCGACCGGCGGCGGCTCGAGCCCGATCACCTCGTTCGAGCGCGGGCACAGTGCCACGCTCGTGCCGCGCAGCCGCAGCAGCCTGCGGTCCTGCGCCGTCATGTACACGCCGTGCGCGATGTGGCAGTCGGGGCCGAGCACGCCGAGTTGGTCGACGAACTCGGTGGCGGAGGTGCCGAAGCCGAGCTCGCGCAGCGCGCGGAAGCTCTGCACGCCGGAGAACTTCCAGTTCTCGTGGCGCTCGCCGCCGTCGTCCGGCACGCGCTCGCCCTCGAACTGAGACTCGCCGAGGTGGATGTGCAGTCGCAGCCCGCGCTCGCGCACGATGTCGGGGATCTCGTGCAACGGCAGCGTGTCGAGCGAATACGGCGCGTGCGGCGACAGGCCTGCGCCGGGCGTCGTCGGGATGCGGTCGAGCTCGGCCTGCACCTGGTCGCGGCCGTAGTCGCGCCACGCCGTGTCTTCCCAGCTCATCACCTCCCAGTAGGCGATGCCGTGCAGGCCGGTGTCGTGCAGCGCGGCGACGGCGTCGAGATCGGTGACGACGTCGGCGGCGGCCGTGGTGCCGAACGCGAGCAGCTGACCGGCGCCGGTGACAGCGTCCGCTCGCCAGTCGTGTGCTCGCTCGTAGAGCGCGTCGAATGCGGCGGCCCAGTCCTCGAATCCGCGGTACCTGCCTCGCCCGACCTCGGCCATGCCCGTGTACTGCAGGTGCGTGTGCGCGTTGACGAGCCCGGGAACGAGGATGCCCTCGGCATGCGTCTCCTCAGAGGCCTCGCCCCGCTCGCGCAACGCGTCAAGCACCCAGCGGCGGTCTCCGACGTGCAGCACGCGTCCGTCGCGCACGGCCACGGCACCGTCGAGGATCGGCGGCGCCGTCACGGGCAGCACGAGGGAGGCGGAGAACACCCGGATGCCGGTCACGCTGTCGCTCCCTGGATTCTGTTGTCGGTGTCGCGATTCGAGCCGCGGCCTTCGCCGCAGCCACCGTGGCCGTTGCCACCTGCCGTGTCCAGCGCCCGGCGCGCGACCTCGCGGTCGGCGTCCACGCTCAGCGCAAACAGCCCGACGCGTCGCTCCGAGGCTGTCACGAGCGCGCGCACGGCCTGCAGCTGGGCCGCGAACGAGAGGTCCATGATCTCGATCGGGTTGCCCTCGCCTGCCGTGATGTTGACGCATCCGCCGTCGTCGATCACAGCGATCGAACGGCCGTCGGCGAACGTGAACGTCTCGACGTGGTCGTCGACCGCCGCGACGTCAGTGACGGCACGAAGACGGCCGACCTCGATCTCGTCGTCGACGCCGCCCGCCACGGCGAACACCGTGCCGTCGGGTGCAAGCTCGAGCAGGTCCTGCGGCACCGTGCGCGCCACGCCCGTCGCGGAGATGACGATGTCGGCGCCCGCCACGAGGTCGGCGGCGGAGCCGGTCTCGTAGCCCGCGTACCGAGCCTCCAGCTCGGCCCGGGGGTCGATGTCGCAGACGGAGACGTGGCCGCCGAGGGCTGCGGAGAACTGCGCGACGCCCTGCCCGACCGGGCCGAAGCCGATCACGATGACGCGTGCGCCGTCGAACGACGCGACTCGCAGCTCCGCGCTCGCGGCCTCGAGCGTGTCGGCGATCGCGAACACGCACGACTGCCCCGTGCCGTAGCGGTTGTCGAAACGGGTCTTGGTGACGGCATCGTTGACTGCGATGACGGGCATCCTCAGCTCATCGCCGAGGGCGCGAACGGCACGGATGCCGCTGGTCGTCTCCTCGGCCGCGCCCAGCATCGCCTCGACGAGCGTCGGGCGCTCGCGGTGCGCCAGCCGGATGACGTGGGCCCCGTCGTCGAGCAGCAGCTGTGGCTCGGTGTCGAGCAGCCGCAGTGCGAGGACGCGGTCGGAGCCGGCATCGCCGGAGCCGTCGGCGAAGACGGGGACTCCGCGGTCGCGCAGCTCACGGGCCACCGCATCGTCGGTCTCGTAGTGGTGCGCGAAGACGGCGACGTCGGCTCCGGCGTCGCGCAAGGCGAGCGCGAGCACCGCGGTCTTGGGCTCCAGCACCATCGACACCGCGATCCGGCGTCCCGCGACCAGTCCGTCGTCGCGCAGATCGTGCGCCAAGGATGCCGTCAGCGGCATCTTCGACGACGCCCACTCGATGCGGCCAGCGGCCGCGGGGAGCGCAGCCCGAGCCGGCAGGGACGGTGCGGCGGACACCACCTGCACGTCGTCGACCTCGAGGATGCCGTCGCGCGCCGAGGGCCGGGCGGTGGCAGGCAGCTCGAGCGTGCCCGAGGCATCCACGACGACCGATGCGTCGGCCTGCGCGGCCCGATCCCAGGTGGAGCCCGCCGAGGCGAAGACGTAGTCGGGGGAGCCGGCGACCCCACGGCCGCCGCACGCGATCATCACGCGACGCAGAGCATCCGCCTGCCCATCGTCGCCGAGCACGCGGAACGAGCGTCCGGCCAGCAGCAGGTTCGTCGCGCGGGCGAAGCGGCGCAGCGCGGTGCGCGCGAGAGCGAGGTCGGACACCCCTCAAGCCTAAAGAACGGCGGGCCGGCGGCGAGCGTGTGGCTATGCTCCGACATGACATCGGGCCGGAAACATGCCGATCGGGCATGTTTCCCGTGCGAGAGGGCGAACCGTCATGTCGGCGGCGCTGGGCGGGGCGCAGCGCGTGTGCGGCGGAAGCCTACCGGCGCTTGACGCTGCCGGTGAGCTCGGCGACGGCATCCAGCCGTGGGGGACGCAGCAGCGCCCAGGCGACCGCGATCACGATGAGCGAGGCGACGAACACGATGAGCCCCAGCCAGCTCTGGTCGTCGCGCAGCGCGTACATGTGGTTGAGGTTGCGCAGGGCGCCCGTGAGCAGCACGAGGGAGATGTGCACGACCGTGAACGCGACGAACCAGATCATCACCGAGAAGTGGATGGTCCGCGCCACCGGGAGCGGGAACACCTTGTCGAACCGCCTCCACTGCACGGAGAATCCCGGGGCGAGACGGATGCCCGTGAGCACGGCGAGCGGAGCCGCCACGAACACGGTCACGAAGTAGGTGAGCAACTGCAGGGCGTTGTAGTTGATCCAGCCGTCGGCACTCGGCCAGTTCATCGACACGTATTGCAGTCCGGCGGAGATCGCGTTCGGAATCACGTCCCAGCGGGTTGGCACGATGCGCACCCACTGACCGGTGGCGAAGAGCAGCACGACGAAGACGATGCCGGTGACCACCCAGAGCGAGTCGACCGTGAGATGCCACCACGAGGTGAGCGTGATGCGCACGGGAGGGTTGCGAGTGCGCACGAGGCGATCGTTGTCGCGGATCCAGAACTCGCGCGGCCGCGCTCCGCCGCGGCGGGTGCGGCGCACGGACCAGCCGGAGAGCACGATGAACAGCAAGAACGCGCCAGCCAGAAAGTGCAGGATCGACAGCCAGAGCGGGAATCCGACGGGGGCCCACGACGGCAGTTCGCTCACTCCGGGATAGGTGCGCATGAAGTCGGCGATCGGCGTCAACGACACGAGCCAGCGCACGACGAGCACGATGACGACGGCCCCGATGACGATGAGGGGAACGACCCATGCCAGCGGCCGCCATCTGCTGCGCGTCCCCTGGGCGGTCTGCTCCTGAGTCACCATCGGCATCACGGTATCGCACGGTGATGTGCGGCGGCCGCCAGCGATGACACGGTGCGACACGAGAACGCCGCGATGCGACGGGAAGGTGCTCCCGCGGTCGCCGCACGAGGTCAGAGTCAGTGCCCGTCGACGACCGCGGGAGCGGTCTAGGGGAGTAGTCCGAGGGGATTCCTCGTTCTACGGTGGCGTGAACGCAGAGACCTCATTCCCATGGAAGGCGCTCGCCCTGGGCAGCCGGGTGGAGGGGCACCACGATCACGGGATGGTGCTGTCGATGGGCGAGGTGCACCGCCACCGAACCGTTGAAGAATTCGTGTGCGGTGGTGCGCAAGCCGGGCTTTCGCGTGCCGACGACGATGGCCAGGGCATCCATCTCGTGAGCGAGCCTGGCGAGCTCGTGTGCCGGGTCGCCGGCGAGTGCGTGCAGTTTCCACGGCACACCGGCCGATTCGAGAATCGTGCCGAGGTGCGCCGCGAAGTCGGGGTTGAACTCCTCGGTGATCAGCTCAGCGGAATCGGGATCGATCGAGAACGCGGCGACGCTGCCGTCGGGATTGTGCCCGGTCGTATAGCTGGTGGGGTCGACGGTGGCGATCTCGAGGGATGCTCCGAGCATCTCGGCGAATCGGATCGCCTCTCGCACGACATCGTCCGGCTGTTCCCGCACGACGCCCACGACGAGTCGTGGACGACCCGAGTCATCGTTCACTGACATGATGTGTCTTCCTTCCGACGCAGAAGAACTCTCTCCGCTCGTTCATCGGTTCACCGCCATGGAGGTGACGACGGCGAGGATCACGAGAAGGGCGATGAGCATGTAGGCGATGTAGGCATCCAGCCGTCCTGACTGCAGCCGTTGTGCGAGGCGCACGATGCGCATGCCCAGCGGTATCAACGGACGGTAGAGGTATCGCTCGACGACATCGACCACATCGACCGTGTAGCCGAGACGCACGCCGGCCGGACCGCGCTGTTCGCCTCCGGTCTCGCCGCCCGTCGCGATCTCCTCACGGCGCAGCTCGCCCTTCGTCATGAGGATGGCGGCGAGCACCTTGCGCATCGGGTTGGCGAAGGCGAACGACGTGTAGCCGCGTCCGCCCGCGACCCCGGGTGAGGCGGAGCGCCACGGCGAGACGCGTCGCACGCGCAAGAACCTCGTGCCCGACATCGCGAGCGTGAGGATGCCGATCAACAGCACGTAGGCGGGGATCGTGATCCACAGCCAGCTCGGCGACAGCGCGGAGAACCCGGAGTAGACCGGCTGCAGGATCCAGGTGCCGGTGACGGCTTTCGGCGCGTCATCGGTGATCGGCACGAGCCCGGCGGCGATCAGGCGCACCTGGAGCGGCGCGACCATGGCCGTGCCAAGGCAACCGGCCACGAGAAGCACGATGCCGATGCGGTGGGTGATGCGGCGCTCGTAAACCCTTCGCTCCTGGGGGATGTCTTCTCCTGCGTGGCCGAACGCCGTCAAGGCGATCAGTCGCACGAAGGCGATCGTCGCCACGCCGATGGTCAGAGCGACGAGCACACCGGCAACGGCCAGGCTCAGATTGAGCGGCAGGTCGTCGACCCGGAACTGTTGCATGAGCGACTCGAGGATGAACCACTCGGAGGCGAATCCGGCTGTCAGCGGGATGCCGGCGAGCGTCAGCGAGCCGATGACGAGTCCGGTGCCCGAGAAGGGGAGGCGTCGGGCGATCGCACGGAGTCGGTCGAGATCGGTGGTGAGGTAGGCGTCCTCGATCGCCGCGGCCGAGATGAAGAGCAGCGACTTGCCGAGCGCGTGCGCGCAGACCTGGGCGGTGGCGGCCAGGAGGCCTGCTGCGATGAGGGCGGGCGCGTGCACGATCGCGCCGACAAGGGCGACGCCGTAGGCGGTGACGATGAGGCCCGCGTTCTCCACGCTCGACCATGAGATGAGAGAGGCCAGGTCCGCGTTCACCGCGGCGTGGCTGATGCCGAGCAGCGCGGTGAGGGCGCCGACGATGAGCACGGTGCAGGCGAGCCAGGTCGGTGGAGCGCCGAGCACGTCGAACGTGCGCCAGAGCGCGTAGAAGCCGACGTTGACGGCGCTCCCGGCGAGCAGTGCGCGCGCGGGCCCGGGGGCAGCGGCATATCCCCTTGGCAGCCAGATGTGCAGCGGCATCAGCCCGATCTTCACCGCGAAGCCGATGACGAAGAGCACGTACGCCGTGTCGCGGATGAGCCTCGGCGTCCCATCGGCGATTCCTGCCAGCTCGAGCGTGTGGCTGTGGGCGAACAGCAGGGAGCCGCCCAGCAGTATCGCCGCTCCGCTGAATCCGCTGAAGCCCCCGGTGAGCACCGCTGCCAACGGGCGTCCTGGCCGGTCGCGGTCGTAACCGACCACCAGATAGAACGCGAAGCCGAGGCCCTCCCAACCGAAGAGCAGGGTGAACAGGTCGCCGGCCGTGATCACGACGGCTGTGGCGAGCAGCACGAGTGCAATCCCTGCCGCGAGCCGAGGACGTCGGACGACGCCGCGAGATGCGGCCGAGAGCAGCGCCGGAACGGCAACACCGAAGCTGATCACGAGGAACAGAGCGGCGAGCCGGTCGAGTCGCAGACCGGCGGAGGACAGGAGTGCGCCCTGCGTCGTTAGGGCACCAGAAGCCCCTGCGCCGCCCCCGAGCACCAGCGAGCCGGCGACGACGAAGAGCACCGCCGCCGCGATGTTCAGCGTCCACGTCAGAGCGGAGATCGCGGAGGCCAGGGCAGGACGCACGCGCGTAAGGCCGGCGAACCAGCCGAGCACGGCCGCGGCGACGGTGACGCCGATCCCGACCACCAGGAGGGTCATGCGCGTGCTCCCCCTCCGGACGCGGGCGCCCGATTCGTCGACACGACCCAGGGCGAGCAGGATGCCGTGCAGCACGCTGAAGGGAGAGGCGGGCGATCCCGGAACCCAGACATCCACTCCACGGCCGTCGGCGGCCAGCCGTGGGGCGACGCCCGCACCCCTGGTGTAGCCGCCACCGACCAGACCGCCGCTGACGGCGTCCGTGCCGACCGCCATCACCACGATCGGCTCCGGCATGGCGTCCAGCGTTCGCCGCAGCGGCCCGGCCATGCCGTCGGTCCCGACGCCCGTGACCATCAGGATGTCGGCGTGGCGGGGGCTCGGGGTGAAGAAGATGCCGAGGCGGTGGATGTCGTACACCGGTGACGAAAGCGCCTGCAGCTCCCACTCGTCGGAGCCGTCGGATCCGGAGTCCACGTGCCTGATGTGCACGGAGCGCCCGAGATACCGCACGCGCGCTGCGAGTTCTGCCTTCAGGCCCGTGAGCGCTTCGTCGCTCTCCTCGTGCGCGCCGACCACGAGCCCTTCACGTTCGAGCGCCGCCGTCGCGGAACCCTGCTGCGGCCGGAACGTCTCCGGTGCGAGCCGGGTGCATCGGCCGCAGAGGATGCAGCGCCCGCGGTCGAGGGAGACGCCTTCCGTTCCGACGGTGATCGCCCGCGTCGGGCACGACTGTGCGGCGGCGAGCGCCTCGGGGTCTGCGCTCGCCGCAGCGCCCTCATGTTGGATGACCTCGATCGAGGCCGGAAAGCCGTCGAAGTATGCGTCGGGTCGGCGTGGCCACTTCGTGGTGACGACGCCGGCCGTGAGTCCGTGCGGTGCCCAGGCCATCTACATCGCCACCCCTGCATAGCTGAGGCCGAAGCTCGCCTCGATGAACGCGAAGTCGGTGAACACGTCGCTGTGGAACGCATCACGGAACGCCACCAGATCGTGCAGGGCGGGGGAGCGTGCGAGGCATCGCGCGATCACGCCGTTCTCGAAGCGGATGGAGTACAGCACCTCGCCCTGCGGCCCCTCGGCCACGCCGAGCGCCGGACCGTCGGACACACTCTCTTCAGCCTCACTCGACCATGCAAGCTCGTCGGATCGGGGGAGTGCAGCGACCGACTGCGCGATCAGGTCGAACGATGTCGCGACCTCTTGCCAGCGCACTCGAAGTCGCGCTCGAGCGTCGCCGTCGGTGTCGAAAGCGGGCTCGACGGGGAGGCGCAGCACCTCGTAGCCGTCATATGGATGCTGCCACCTGGCATCGATCTCGTGTCCGCTGGCTCGGCCGATGGGACCGAGAAGGGCCCATCGCCGGGCGTAGTCGCCGTCGAGCACACCCGTGCCGCGCAGTCGGTCGAGGAACGACGACGTTCGCATGACGCGTCGGGCGTCGTCGAGCACACGACCCTTGAGCGCGATCCACTCCGCGCCGAAGGCGGCTGAAGGGTCGATGTGCGGTGCACGCACGCCGCCGGGCACGGTAGCGCCGCGACCGAACCTCGATCCAGTGAGCGCCGACATCGTTCGCATCACGAGCTCTTTGTGCCAGGCGAACCGTGAGATCGCCACACCGAGTCCCGCTGCCTCGCTCAGTCGCATGGCGCACTCCAGGTGGTTCGCGATGCGCTCGAGTTCCGCGTAGATGACTCTCAGGAGCTGTGCCCGCGGCGGCACGCGCGTGCCGGCAGCCGACTCGACGGCATGGCAGAAGGCCAGGGCGTGGGCGACCGACGCGATCCCCTCGACACGTTCCGCCACGAGCACAGCGTCTCGGGGGGCCAGCGACTCGAAGCGTTTGGCGATGCCACGGTGCTTGAAGTGCGGCCGGATGTTCAGATGCGGGATGTCTTCTCCCGGCGTCTCGAGCAGGAACTCGATCGATTCCGAGACTCCGGAGCGCACCGGGCCGAACGTGAGGGTCAGCAGGCCGTGCCCGCTCAGGTCGACCGGTCCCGGGGTGTCCGTGTCGGCGGAGACGATCAAGGCGCCGAGGTCGGCAGCGGATGCGCCGGGCGCCGGACGATCGCTGCCTGGATGAAGTGGCAGGAGCAGCGGGTCCGGCCGCGGATGACCGATGGGCATCAGGCCCGAGAGGTCGTAGGCCGCGCGTTCGTACCAGAAGGCAGGCGGCACCTCGTTCGACAGCGACGGATAGGAGCCGGCCCCGTCGGCATCGCGCCGCACGAACGTCTCGACGAGCTCGAAGCCGCGGCCTCCGTCGAGGATGGCGATCAACCGGTCATCGTCTGCGTAGAGCCCTGCGAAACGCGCTCCGCCCTTGACCTGCTCGACCGCGGCGTCGTGCCATGCGGTCGTGTCGGGCAGCGCCGTCACGACCGGTGTCGAACCGGCCCGGGTCGCGCTCATGACGCCGCTCCCGTCAGCTCGGCCGCGCCGCGGGTGAGCAGATCGACCAGCGTGTCAGGCGGGTGCACGCCGAGCACGAGTAGCGCGACCACTCCGATGATGGTGGGCACGACCATCCAATAGCTCGGCTCCGATGACGGAAGGGGCGTGGATGTGCCCGGCTCGAACAGCACCCGAGTCGTGGCGAACATGAGTCCGAGGAAGGCTGTGGAGAGCAGGATCACCAGCACGGCACCGACGACGCCGTGACCGCTGGACACTCCTCCCGAGACGATCTGGAACTCGCTGCGGAACATGCCGAAAGGAGGCAGCGCGCCGAGCGTGAAGATCGCGATCAGGAAGATCGGGCCGCTGAACGGCAGCGCGCGGATCGCCCCGCGCATGCCGGACATCTCCTTGGTTCCGTACTTGTGCACGAGCGTTCCTGCTCCCATGAAGGCAGTGCCTTTCGCCGCCGCGTGAGCCAGCACATGCAGCAGCACGCCGGCGAAGGCGATGGGGGCGCCGAAGCTGACGCCGATGGCGAGGATGCCCATGTGCTCGACGCTCGAATACGCCAGCATGCGCTTGATGTTGCGTTGCGCGAAGAGGTAGAGAGCGGCGAGAAGGAGCGACAGCACCCCGAAGATCAGGAGCATGTTCTGCGGAAAGGCGGGCCCCAACGCTCCGACCGCGATCTGGTAGTAGCGCAGGATGGCATAGAAACTGGTCGCGAGCAGCGCCCCGGAGAGCAGAGCCGAGATCGGTGTCGGTGCCTCGGAGTGGGCGTCGGGAAGCCAGGTGTGCACGGGGAACAAGCCCACCTTCGTGCCATATCCGATCACGGCGAGACCGAAAGCGAGCTGGACAGGAACCGCGGGGAGTCTGCTCGCCGATCGCAGCATCGACTCGAGCCCGAGGTCGTAGGAGTCGCCAAGCACAGTCGAGCCCGCGTAGTACAGGATGATCGTGGCCAGCAGGCCGATCCCGAGACCGCAGGACGCGATCAGCACGTATTTCCACGCGGCCTCGGTGGCGCCGTCGGTGCGGTCGATCGCCACGAGCAGAGCGGAGACGACAGTGGTGATCTCGATCGCGATCCACAGCAAGGCCAGACCGTTGACGATGGGTGCGCAGATCATCGACCACGCGAAAGCGTTGAAGCCGAGGTAGAACAAGCGGGAGTAGCGGCGGAATTGCGGAATGGCATCCGCTCCGTCGTGAGCGACGATCGATCGCTCCTTGGCGAAGTAGCCGATCGTGTAGATGGCGGTCACCGGATAGAGGAAGGCCGTGGCCAGCAGGAAGATTTCCGACAGCGCGTCGACGCGCAGGAACGGCGGAGCGGTCACCACTCCGTGAGTCACCGCGGACATCAGCGAGACGGCGAGCACGAACGTGGCGACGCCGACCACGATGGTGGCCATCTCGGTCACGCGACGCGGCAGCAGAAACGAGAGCAGCGTCATCCCGAGCGGGAGCAGGAACACGCACAGCAGCATCGTGCTCATCTCAGCCTCGCAGTCGGTCGAGGGCGACGGTGGAGAACGACTTCGTGCGGTCGCTCTGCACCCTGATGAGAACGCCGAACACCACGACGGCGACGAGCAGGTCGAACAGGAACGCCACCTCCAGAATGAGCGGCAGGCCGGCCGCGATCACCAGCGACGCCATCGAGACTCCGTTCTCGAGCGAGAAGAATCCGATGGCCTGGCTGATCACGTCTCGTCGCAGGATCATCAGCACGAACGAGACGAGCACGACGGCCATCGACAGGCTGAGTGCCGCCGCCGGCAGCACCTCGGAGTGGATGCCGAGAGCGCCGATCGCGAAGAATCCGAACGCCGCCACGAGGATCGAGATGATCACCTCGCTCGCGACGCCGAGGGAACCGCTGCCCGCGATCTCCGCCCGGCTGTCGCGCAGCTGGCTCATCATGACGAGCGGCACGATGACGGCCTTCAGCAACAGCGAGAGCACGGCGAGTATGAAGAGCTCCGGTACACCGCGGCCGACCGCCACGACACCGGCCAACACACTGACCGCGACCGACTGTGCAGCGTAGAGCCGTACCTGGGCGCCGAAGAGGGACGCCCGGAGCATGCCGAACTCGAGCAGCAGCACGATCACGGCCACGGTGTTCGCGGTGCCGTCGAAGACGGTGGGCGCTGGGCGCGCCACGGCGAGGATGTCGATCACGGCTATCCGCCTCCGAGATAGAGCGTGAAGATGGCCAGCACAGCCAGGAGGAAAGCCGCGGACACGAACTCGGTGATGCGGAACAGCCGGAGTTTCGCGAAGGTGTTGTCGATCACACTCACGACGACGCCGACCACGATCGCCTTGGCGATCAGCGCGACGATGGCGAACAGCACCGGCCCGAGGTCTCGGGTCGAGGCAAGACCCCATGGCGCCGCGAACACGTTGAGGAAGAGTGTGTAGAAGATCAGCTGCTTCGCGGACGAGCCCCACTTCAGCAACGCGTAGTAGGGACCGGAGTGCTCGAACGGGCGCGCCGTTTCGATCATTCCCAGCTCGATCGTGCCGGTGTGCGTCTCGATGGGGATGCGCCCCGTCTCGTACAGGATCACCATGAACAGCGCCGCCGATGCCAGAAGGTGAGCCGGTCGTACAAGCTGAGCCGGTCCGCTCGTGACGGTGGCGGCAAGCACATAGGGAAGGTCGGTGGAGGTGACGAGCGCCACGGTGAAGACGACGAGCAGAACCACAGGCTCGGTGATGGCGCCGAAGGTCTTCGCGCGACTTGCACCGAGCTGCGCGTACGGGTCTCCCGTCTCCGCTGCAGCGGCGGCCACCATGAAGCTCGCGAACGCGAGGATGATGCCTCCGCCGAGGATGTCGCCCATATTCCCGAGCGGCAACGCGTACGTGGTGAGCACCGGGATGAGCATGGGCACGGTGAGGTAGCACGCGAACGCGAGAACCGGCGCAAGCAGGAAAAGCGGCCCACTGTGCAGCGGTGCGAGGCTCTCCTTGCGGAACAGCTTGGCGAGGTCGTAGTAGGGCTGCAGAATGCGTGGTCCGCGCCTGCCCTGCATTCGCGCTTCGATCCGTGAGATCACGCCCGTGATGCCGGGAGAAGCGAAGACGATCGTCGCAACCTGCAACGCCTGGATGACGGGAAGCGACAGGGTCAGCATGGGTCCGCCGACCGTGCGAAGCGCCTCGTATGCGCACAGAACTCGCGGGTGCGGCTGACCGCCGCGCGGACCCACGAGCCTGTGCGCATACCTGTTCCCTTCGGGGAAACAGGCGCTATCAGCACGTGGGCGGTTCGGAACCGAGAAGGTTCGGAAGTCGGATCCCGGCGAGCACCATCGCCGGTCTCAGTAGACCAAACGGTGCCGCGGCCGTCAAGGATCTCGTTCTTTCGGCGTGTTCGCCGCCGTGCTGTACCCTCGAAACCTGGGCGATGGGGTATCCGCCCGAGCGCTGCGCGCACGAACCGCCACGTCGGCTGATGACTCCTACCGAACTCATCCCGAGTCGAGGTAGGTGAACCATGTCCAGCACAGCCCCTTCAGGCATCCAGGATGTTCTGCACGGCGGCCGGCTGTCGATCACGTCCGTGCGGGCCGAGCAAGTGCTCGACTCCCGCGGGTGGCCGACGATCTCGGTCGCGCTCACGCTCGACGACGGGTCGGTGCACGAGGCAGCCGCTCCCGCCGGTGCATCCACCGGCGCGTTCGAGGCGGTTGAGCTGCGCGATGACGCTCCCGAATACTCCGGACGCGGCGTGCTGAATGCCGTTGCCGGCGTCGAGGGCGCGGTGGCGGCGACGCTCACCGCGACCCCGTGGGATGGCATCCGCCAGCTCGACGATGCGCTGCGAGAGCTCGACGGCACGCCGAATCTGGCGAGGCTGGGAGCCAATGCCATCGTCGCGGTGTCGATGGCGGCATCCCGCGGCTTCGCCCACCTCGCCGGAGTGCCCCTGTACGTGTGGATCGCCGCCCAGACCGGCTCCGACCCGTTGATGCCGGTTCCGCATTTCAATGTGCTCAACGGCGGCGCGCACGCCGCGAACGACCTCGACTTCCAGGAGTTCATGATCGCTCCTGTCGGAGTGGGCTCCGAGCAGGATGCCGTGCGCGCGGGCTCCGAGACCTACCACGCTCTGCAGGCGGCGGTGCGCGACCAGTTCCACACCGCCGGTCTCGGCGACGAGGGAGGTTTCGCTCCTCCGATCGCGAATCCGGTGCAGGCGCTCGATCTGCTGGTGGCCGCGATCGCGACCGCCGGATACACGACCGACCAGGTGAAGGTCGCGATCGATCCGGCGGCGAACGGCTTCTACCTCGGTGACGGCAACTACCAGGTGGACGGACGACGCCTCGATCGCCGCCAGCTCGTCGACTACTACGACGGGCTGCTGGGCGACTACCCGATCTGGAGCCTCGAAGACGGCATGGCGGAGAACGACTTCGAGGGCTGGCAGCTGCTCTTCGAGCGAGTCGGCGATCGAGCACAGGTGATGGGCGACGATCTCTTCGTGACCGATCCCGCGCGCATCCGCCAGGGTGCAGCCGAGCACTACGCGAACAGTGCGCTCATCAAGGTGAACCAGATCGGCACCGTGAGTCAGACGTTCGACGCCATCGCCGCCGCGCGTGAGAACGACATGACCTGCATGGTCTCCCATCGCTCGGGCGAGACGCCCGACACGTTCATCGCCGACCTGGTGGTCGGCACAGGCGTCGGGCAGATCAAGTCGGGCGCCCCGGCCAGGGGAGAACGCGTCGCCAAGTACAACCGCCTGATGAGCATCGAGCGCAGCGAACCGCGGCTGCGCTACGGACTGCGCTGACACGCCCTCGAGAGGAACGACCCTGAACGACGAGACGACCACCATGACCCCGCCGCAATCGGATGCCGTGGGCCGGCCGCACCCGACGGCGTCGCACGACCTGCCGATCGACAGCGACATCGAGGTCGCAGACGCCAGGCCGCCCTCGCGTCCTCGCCCCGTGCACCTGCGCTGGTCGTACCTCGGGGTGGTCGCGCTCGGCGGGGCCGTCGGCACCGCGGCGCGCGAGGCTCTGAGCCTGGTCATCCCGGCCGGCGTGTTCCCGCTCGGCATCTTCGTGATCAACGTCACGGGCGCGTTCGCTCTCGGTGTGGTTCTCGAGACCCTGCTGCACCTGGGCGGCGACGAGGGCGTGCGGCGCACGCTCCGCCTGCTGATCGGCACCGGGTTCATGGGCGGCTACACCACCTACAGCACGCTCGCGGTCGGCGTCGCGCAGACGTTCGTGGGGGGCCACGCGTGGGTGGGCATCCTCTACGGCGTGCTCACGGTGATCGTGGGCGCGGCTGCATCGTTCGCCGGCATCGCCGTCGGCGGAGAGATCCAGCGCTGGCGCGCCCTGCCGGGAAGGAAGAGCAGATGAACCCGGGCGTCTTCGCGGCCCTGTGCGTCGCCGGCGGCGCGGGCTCCGCCCTGCGCTTCTTCGTCGACGGGCTGATGCGCTCGCGGGTGAGGTCGGTCTTTCCGTGGGGAACGGCGGTGATCAACGTGTCCGGATCGCTCGTGCTCGGCCTGCTCACCGGACTGACGCTGAGCTCGTTGCTCGCGCCGGCGTGGGTTCTCGTGCTCGGCACCGGACTGATGGGCGGCTACACCACCTTCAGCACGGCGAGCATCGAGACCATGCGGCTCGTCCAGGAGCGCGAGTACGTGATGGCGATCACGAACGGGTTCGTCGTGCTCGTCGCCACGGTCGCGGCGGGCTTCGGGGGACTCTGGCTCGGCTCGGTGCTGTGATCGGCTCGGTGCTGTGATCGACGATGTGGTTCAGCGCTCTGCGAGCCTGAGCCGATCCTGACGGCGACCGCTGAGGGCCGCGAAGCAGGATGCCGCCATCCACGCCGCCGCGTACGCGAACGCCCACAGCGGACCGGCCGTGGCGTAGACGATGCCGCCGACTACGGTGGCCGTGAGGTCGCCGCCGGCCTGCACGAGGCCGAGCATGCCGAACCCGGAGCCGCGCAGGGCGTCGGGAAGGGCGTGCGCGATAAGCGTCGACTGCGCGGTCTCGCCGAGGCCGATGCCCACGCCGCCGAGCACGAAGAACACGAGAACGGCCGGCCAGACATCGGGTGCGAACGCGAAGCCGAGATAGGCGACCACATACGCCGCGGCGCCGAGTGCCAGCACCGTGCGCGGCCCGATGCGGTCGATGAGTGCGCCCGCCGGCACCGCGATCAGGGCCGCCGCGGCGTTGTAGGCGGCGTAGAGCACCGTGGCCAGGCCCGTCGCCTGCGACTCGGTCATACCGCCGTCGAGGAAGAGCTGGTACGCCCGCAGGATCAGCAGTGTGGCGGCCAGGTTTCCGCCCTCGAACAGCGCGACGGGAACGAGCGCTCTGGCGAGACCGGTGCCGCGTAGCCGGCGGTAGCCCTCGACCAGTCGCGCCCGTGTCACCACCCGCTCGCCGGCATCGGTCGTGAGCTTGCGAGCCTGGCGAGCGGCCACGCCGATCGCGACGGCGGCGAGCAGGCCGGGCACCACGGAAAGCAGGATCGCCGGGCGCAGCCCGAGCCACACAACGAGAGCCCCGCCGAGCAGCGGTCCGACGACCGCGCCGAGGTTGTCGCCCGCGCGCTCGACACCGTAGGCGCGGCCGTAGGCGCCGGATCCCGCGAGCGATGCGAGCATGCTGTCTCTCGCCGGAGAGCGGAACCCGCGCGCGATCCACGCGATACCGCGCAGCACACCCACCTGCCACACCGCGGTGGTGAGCCCGATGGCGGCCGTCGCCACGGCGGTCGTGGTGTATCCGGCGCCGGCGACCGTACGCCGGCGGCGCGGATCGTCGGCGAGCGGGCCGCCGGCCAGCTTGGCCAGGCCGGTGAGAGCATCCGCCACACCGTCGATGATGCCGAGCGCCGCCGCCCCTGCGCCGAGCACGCTCGTGATGAACGCGGGCAGCACCGACGTGACGAGCTCGTGGCCGGCATCCGACAGAAAGCTCGTCGCTCCGATGCTGAACACGCCGAGGGTGAGCCAGCGCGGGCGGCGGGCATCCTCGTGTTCGGTCGCCATCGGTGCGGTCAGCTCTCGTACGTCTCGCCGTAACGGAATGCTCGCTCAGCGTCGTGCAGCAGCACTTCTGCGTCGCGACGAGGCGCGAAGCCGTGCACTGTGACGAATTTGCCGGGCTCGAGCTCCTTGTAGTGCGCGAAGAAGTGGGCTATCTGATCACGGGTGGTCTGCGGCACATCGTCGATGTCGCGCAGGTCGTTCCAGCGCGCGTCGCCGTCGGGAACGGCGATCAGCTTGTCGTCGTGGCCGTTCTCGTCGTCCATGCGGAACAGGCCGATCGGACGGATACGCACGACCACTCCCGGATAGGTCGGCTCGTCGAGAAGCACGAGCGCGTCGAGCGGATCGCCGTCGTCGGCGAGGGTGTCCTCGATGAACCCGTAGTCGGCCGGATAGACCATGGCCGTGAACAGCGTGCGGTCGAGCCGCATCCTGCCGGTCTCGTGGTCGACCTCGTACTTGTTCCGACTGCCGGCCGGGATCTCCACGACCATCTCGATACCGCTTGCAGACATGGTGCTACCTCCTTGAAACGAGGTAGGAAGCCATCAGCGTGTGCGGTTCAGGCGACGGTGCCTCGGCGGGATCCATCGCCGTGCTCACATGCTATTGCCTCTCGAGTGCCGGAACGCAAGGCTCGACGGCGCGGTGATGGCGATTCCGTGCCCGCTCGTGCAGACTGGTAGACGGAACACGGCGATGGAGCTCGCCGCAACCGCGGAATGACCCGCTGATGGCTTCTACCGGCACCGACCGACCCTCGGTGCACGTCTAGGTAGGAGCCACGGGTGATCAATCAGAATCTCGAATTGCGCAGCGACCAGGCGGCAGAGGCCGCGACGGGCCCATCGTTCCGAAGCCTGCTCTCTCCCGGCCCCGAAACGACGTTGGCCACCGGCGAACCGGAGTGCTTTCACGACCTCGGACTCGATCAGCTCGTCGAGGCGATCGCGACGAACCGAGCAGAGTACGACCTCGTGCCGATCTATCGCACGCCGACACGAGACCCCGAGGTTGTCGTGTATCGCCAGGAGGTGTACACCGATCTCGCGCAGCAGCCGGTGCACGACGCCGTGTCGACCTTCGCCGAACAGTTGAGGCTGCATCGCGCACGAATGCAGCAGGCGTCGAAGCTGTATGCAGCAGAGCAGCGGCCGTTCTGGATGCTGTCCGGCATGCTCACGTACTACGCCGCCGTGCGCGCGTTCAGCGCCGCACTCACGGAGTTGACGTTGCACTCGAACGGCTTGAACGCGCTGCGCGAGTGGCTCGCCCAGCTGGTCGGGAGCGAAGCGTTCATCTCGGCGGAACGCGAAGGGCGAGAGATCAGAGCAGAGCTCGACAGCATCCACTTCACGGTGCGCATCGACGGACTTCGCGTCGAGGTCGCTCCGTTCGCCGACGAACCGGACTACAGCGGCGAGGTCGAGGCCACGTTCGCCCGATTCCGACAGGGCGACGTGAAAGAGCACCTCGTGAGGTTCCGAGAGTACGTGGATGTCGATCGCGTCGAAGAAGGCGTTCTCCAGTTGGTGGCACAGGAGAACCCGACTGTCTTCGCTGCCTTGCGTGAGTACGTGACGACCAGACAACGCCGGTACCTCGATCCCACGGTCGCCCGCGTCGATCGAGAGCTTCAATTCTTCCTCTCGTATCGCGAGCACGTCGCGCCCATGATCGAGGACGGACTCGCGTTCTGCATGCCGAACGTGTCGTCATCGAAAGAAGTCTCGGCTCGTCACACGTTCGATCTGGCACTCGCCTCACGGATGGGGCGAGAGCGTGCTTCGCTCGTCACCAACGACTTCGAGCTGCGACGGGGCGAACGGCTCATCGTGGTCACCGGCGCGAACCAGGGCGGAAAGACGACCTTCTCACGCACGTTCGGCCAGCTGCACTGGCTGGCGGAGTTGGGGCTTCCGGTGCCCGGAGAGGCCGCGTCGCTCTTCGCATTCGACGACATCTACACGCACTACGAGCAGCAGGAAGACGTCACGAGCCTGCGCGGCAAGCTGGAGGACGAGCTCGTGCGCATCCACGACATCCTCGAGCGCGCGACGGGTGACAGCGTCGTGATCCTGAACGAGATCTTCAGTTCGACGACTCTCGATGACGCGGTACTGCTCGGCACCGCCGTGCTGAGGCAGATCATCGCTCGCGACATCCTCGCGGTGTGCGTCACGTTCGTGGATGAGCTCAGCACCTTGAGCGACACGACGGTGAGCCTCGTCGCTGCCGTGGATCCGGCGGAGCCGACGAAACGCACCTTCAAGCTGGAACGGCGACCGGCCGATGGCCTTGCCTATGCACTCGCCCTGGCCGACAAATACCATCTGCGCGGTCCGCAGATCATCGAAGCGATCGCTGGGGAGGCGCACCGATGAAGACGTATCTGCTGTTCGCCGATCGCGACCTGCCCGCCGAACCGAATCCGCTTCCGAACGCGGAGGCGCTCACTGAGGACCTCGGCCTCGACCCGCTGATCGCGGCGATGGGCACCGGCGACGGGTTCCTCGAGGATGCCGCACGCAGGTTGCTGCTCGAACCGCTCGTCGATGTCGACGACATCCTCTACCGGCAACAGGTTCTCAGCGACTGCATGCGAAACGAGGGCATCGTGCGTGAGTTGTATGCCCTCGCGTTGGATGCGTTCACGAGGCAGCGCAAGGTCTACGGGTGGCTGAGCGACCGCAATCCGGGCGCAACGCTCTCGCACGCGGTGCAGGTGCTGGAGATCTTCGTCTCCGAACTGCGCACCCTGCGACTGATCGCCGTCGATCACGCCCACGAGTTCGAGTCGGCAGGCTTCCGCCGCTTCTTCGAGATGACCGTGCGTGAGCTGGATGACGCCTACTTCGCCGAGATCGACCGTCACCTGCGGCGACTGCGCTTTCGCGGCAGCGTGATGATCAGCGCGCATCTCGACCGCGGCGGCAAGCCGTCGGCGCTCGTGCTTCGACGCCCGGAGCGGGAGAAGCGCACCATCGGTGAGCGGTGGAGCGCGCTGACGCACCCGATTCCGGCATTCCGCATCGCCGAGCGTGATGAGGCAGGTGCCGACGCCCTGAACGAGTTCCGCGGGAAGGGCATGAACCTGGTCGCCGACGCGCTGGCCAGGTCGACCGATCACATCTTGAGCTTCTTCTCGATGCTGCGGCTCGAGCTGGGTTTCTACATCGGATGCCTGAATCTCATCCACGCGCTCGACGACCGCACCCAGCACACATCGATGCCCGTTCCGGTCGCGCAGGCGCAGCAGATGTTCGCGTGCGACGAGCTCTACGACCCGAGCCTGGCGCTCGTCGGCTCCGCGGCAGGCGGCGAAGGCGTCGCCGTCGTCGGCAACACCATCGATGCAGGCTCGCACCCACTCATGATGGTCACCGGGGCCAACCGCGGGGGCAAGTCCACCTTTCTGCGAAGCAGGGGTCTTGCCCAGCTGATGATGCAGGCAGGCATGGTCGTGCCGGCTCGGGCAATGACGGCGACGGTCGCGTCTGGTGTCTTCACGCACTTCAAGCGCGAAGAAGACACCGAGCTGGCCAGCGGCAAGTTCGACGAGGAACTGGCGCGCATGAACGAGATCGTCGGACAGATCACGCCCGCCTCGCTCATGCTGTTCAACGAGTCGTTCGCCGCCACGAACGAGCGCGAGGGGTCGGAGATCGCCAGGCAGATCGTGCGTGCTCTGCTCGATTCGGGCATTCGCGTGGTCTACGTCACGCACCTGTACGATCTCGCGCACGGTTTCGTCGGCGATGCCGACGCCTTCTTCCTTCGAGCCGAACGGGAGCGCACGTTCAGGCTCGTCGTCGGAGAGCCGTTGCCGACGAGTTTCGGAGGGGACCTCTATCGCGACATCTTCAGGACGGATCCGGCGAACGGACGACCTGTCGAGGCATTCGCGACGACGAGAGGGACCTGAGCGACAACGTGGTGGAGGGGCTCACCATAACCGCGACGAATGCCAATGGCCCCTACCTGACCGACGTCCGTGCAGTTCTGCGGACGGCAACGGAAGGTAGGAGCATCCATGGCCGCGACACAGTGGTGTTTTCAGCTCAGCCACGTGAGGGTGGCGAAGGGCGAGAAGGTCATTCTCGACGACGTCTCGCTGACGTTCCTGCCCGGCGCGAAGATCGGCGTCGTCGGGCCGAACGGCGCAGGCAAGTCCACGGTGCTGCGCGTCATCGCGGGTTTGGAGACGCCGTCGGCCGGAGAGGCGACGGGCGCGCCAGGGGTGAGCATCGGCATCCTTCTGCAGGAGCCGCGGCTCGATGACACCAAGACGGTGCTGGGCAACGTGCAGGATGCCGTGGCCGAGACCACGGAGATGCTGCGGCGATTCAACGAGATCGCCGAGCGCCTCGCCGAGGATTTCTCCGAGGAGCTGCTGGCCGAGCTGGGCGAGCTGCAGCACGAACTGGATCATCGCGACGCATGGGATCTGGACTCCCGCCTCGAGCAGGCGATGGCCGCTCTCGACTGCCCGCCGCCCGACACTCCTGTCGCGGATCTCTCGGGGGGAGAGCGCCGTCGGGTCGCACTCTGCGCACTCCTTCTGCGCCAGCCCGATCTGCTTCTGCTCGACGAGCCGACCAATCACCTCGACGCCGACAGCACGGCGTGGCTCGAACAGCACCTGGCCGCATACCCGGGCACGGTCATCGCGGTGACGCACGACAGGTACTTTCTTGACAACGTGGCGCAGTGGATCCTCGAGCTCGATCGCGGACGTGCGTACGCCTACGAGGGCAACTACACGACCTACCTGCAGACCAAGCAGGAGCGGATGGCGATCGAGGGAAGGAAGGACGAGAAGCGGCGTCGGCGCATCCGCGAGGAGTTGGCCTGGGTGCGCGAGGGTGTGAAGGGCAGGCAGCGCATCTCCGCGGCGCGGCTGTCCCGGTACGAGGAGATGGCGGCGGAGGCCGAGCGCACGCGCAGGCTGGACTTCGACGAGATCCAGATTCCGCCGGGGCCGCGACTGGGCACGCTCGTGATCGACGCCGTGCACGTCTGCAAGGGGTTCGGTGATCGTCCGCTCATCGACGATCTCTCGTTCTCGTTGCCGCCGGGCGGAATCGTGGGTGTTCTGGGGCCGAACGGAGTCGGCAAGACGACGCTGTTCGAGATGATGGCCGGCCGACAGCATCCCGACTCCGGCGAGTTCGTCATCGGTGAGAGCGTACGCATCTCCTACGTCGACCAGAGCCGAGCGGGCATCGACTCCGAGGAGACGGCGTGGCAGGCGGTCTCAGGCGGCAGAGACGTCATCACCGTCGGACAGGTCGAGATTCCGTCGCGCGCCTACATCGCCGCCTTCGGGTTCAAGGGGTCGGCGCAGCAGAAGCCCGTTCGCCTGTTCTCCGGCGGGGAGCGCAACCGGCTCAACCTGGCGCTCACCTTGAAACAGGGCGGCAACGTGCTGTTGCTCGACGAGCCGACGAACGATCTCGACACCGAGACTTCGGCGAGCCTCGAAGCCGCGCTGCTCGACTTTCCCGGGTGCGCGATCGTCACCGCGCACGACAGGTGGTTCCTCGACCGGGTGGCCACGCACATCCTCGCCTGGGAAGGCACGGAGCAGGATCCCGCGCGCTGGCACTGGTTCGAAGGCGACTTCGCGGGCTACGAGGTCGACCGTGCGGCCCGTCTCGGCCCGGATGCCGCTCGGCCGTCGCGCGGAGCGCACCGCAGGCTGGCGAGGGGGTGAGCGCCGTGTACGACGACAACGTGTTCGACGACAATCGGTTCGACGGTGGTCTCGACGACGAGACTACGGTGGTCTCACGAGCGGAGGCGATCCTCGCACACGCCACGCTCGTGACGCACGAGGAGTTCGCGGTCAGATCGCTGGAGGGCACCTTCGGTGTGGCGTTCGCGCCGCTCTTCGTGGAAGCACCCGTCATCCACGCGGTCACGCTGGAGGGGCGGCACATCGGTCGCGTACGCCGGCTCAACCCGCATCATTGGCCGGAGCGCTGGGTGGCGGTGCCGCTGGGCGGAGCGGCGTACGGATGCTTCGACTCGGCAGTCCGCGCCGCGGAGGACCTTGCGGTGATGACCGCGGCTTCGCCAGGGTGGAACTGACGGCAGGCCGAAGGGTGGACCAGGTGAACGACGCCGCGCATTCTCACACGCTGTATCTGGTGCGGCACGGCCGCACGGCGCTCAACGCGGAGGGCCGCCTGCGCGGGCACGCGAACCCGCCGCTCGACGAGATCGGACTGAAAGAGGCCGAAGCGGTGGGTGAGGTGCTCGCGCGCACGGGGCCGGTGCACGTGTACTGCAGTCCGCTCGACCGGGCGGTGAGAACCGCCGAGGCGATCGGCGAGCTCTGCGGAGCCCCGGTGCAGGCCGATCCGCGGTTCATGGATCGCGACTACGGGCCATGGACGGGCCAAGTGCGTGAGGAAGTGATCGCGCGGTTCGGAAGCGTGGATGCCGCGCCCGGCGTCGAGCCAACGGCATCCGTGCTGGAGCGCGCCCGTCCAGCACTCGACGCGGTGCTCGACGACGCTGCCCGTTCCGGCCTCGATGGCCCGGTCGTGGTGGTCACTCACGACGCCGTGATCAAGCCGTTGATCCGCGCGATCGATCCGTCGCACACCGACCTCACGACTCCGACCGGTTCGTGGAACGAGCTCGTGCGCGAAGGCGGCGTGTGGACCGTCGTGCTGGTGGATCAGGTTCCGCGGACCTCCGGGGGATCGGCGCCGCCCGGGAAACCGGCGATGTCTCCGCAGTGAGCGCGTTGAGCACGAACATCGCGGTGTCCTCGGCGGCATCGATGTCGACCGTGGCGGTCCACACGTCGTAGAGCGCCTCGCCCGACTCGGGATGGTGGCGGTCGACGGGCGCAATCCAGCCGGGAATGCCCTTGTCGGCGAGCGCACGCAGCAGCGCGTCGGCGATCGGATGCGGTGCGCGGGCGAGTTCCGCCCAGAACAGCGCGTCCAGCCCGTTGCCGTACCCGACGGGAGGCAGCCAATAGGCTCGGCCGGTCGCGATCAGGTCGGACGCGGCGATCGGCCGCTCGTCGAATCCGCTCACGGTCACATCTCCGCGTCGCCGTCGAGTGACGTCGGTCGCGCCAGCAGTGGATCGCCGGCGATCATCAGCAGCGCTTCGCGGTACGCGTCGCTCTCCTCGACGGTGAGTGACGACACGGCGAGAGCTTCACGCTTGAGCGCATACGCGCGCATGTCCTCCGCGTGCCGGTGCAGGTTCTCCGCGAGGCGCCGCGCGAGACACCGCAACGCTTCGGGCCGGAGGCCGACCGCGGCGGCCGCCTCGAGGTGCCGCATGCACACGGTCGCACCGCCGTCTGCGGTGTCGAGCGCCCAGAGGGCATCCCGCTCCGCATCGGCGACCACCCGGCACACCGGACAGGCCTCGGGGTTGCCGCCGAATTCCGTCGCCGCGTCGAGCAGGCTGGATGCCGTCGGTGCGGCATCCAGTGTCTCCGCGGCTCGCGAGACCAACGGCGCATAGGCCGAGGCGATGCCGACGGGCGAGGCCAGCGAAGCGTAGGTCCAGGTGTGCTGCGCGCACAGTCCTCCGATGTGCGCGAACTCCGCCTGATCCCGATCACGGGTGGCGACGAAGAACTGGCGGTGACGCAGGTCTTCGATCAGCGCGGTGCGCTCGTGAGCGCAGACGACGCAATCGAACGGCGCGGGTCTGGCGGGCGTCGGGCGCGCCGCCTCGTGGAGTGACGGCGTCGGGCGATGCGCGGGCCCTGCGGTGCGCTGTCGTCTCGAGCGATCCGTGAGGTTGTCGCCGACGGCATCCAGTCGGGCAGCGATGCGCGCGATCGCGTCTCGCTCGAACTCGGAGGGTGGGGCTTGGAGGTACCGCTCGAGGCGAGCGCGACTGTCGTTCGTGCGGCGCGCGGCGTCGCGTCCGATCCACTCGGCACGGCGGTCGTTCTGCTCGTGCAGGTGATCGCCGAAGAGGCCGAGCACTCGATCCGCTTGACGGTCGCGGCGTTTTCGCGAGCGCGTCTGTACGCCGTGATCGTCGGGTCGCTCAGCGGCGTCACGCACGATGCTGAATGCCCCGAATCCCGGCAACTCCTGGGAGGCCCAGGGTGTGGACACGGCATCGCCGTCGAGCTGCACGGTGTCGAGCGCCGACGACAGGGCGGCGTCGAGGGTAGGGCCCAGCTCGTCTGCCCGCCGGAGCACGGCCGCAGCCGATGCCTCCGACAGAGATGCGGTGATCGCCGACCACCAGGCAGGCGTTCCGGGCGTCGGCGCGGCGTCAACAGTGGATCCGGCGCTGTCCAGATCGACCGGCGCACCGGCATCGTCTGCATGCGCCCAGGCATCGACCATGAGGTCGTGCCATTCCTGCCGGTGTGCCGTCAGCGCCACGTCGAGCGTGTGCTGCGAGTCCTCGCGCATCGCGGCGACCACGCGGGCGCGTTCGGTCTCCGCACGTCCGGCGGCAGCCGACATGGTCGTGCGCAAGACGATGGCCTCGGCCTCGGAGAGGTGCGCGGCCCGCTCGCCGAGGTCGAGCATCCGCCGTTCGTCGGTGAGGATGCCGCGTGCGACATCGAGCGCCGTCGCGAGCGCCACGGGGGCGCGCACCGACGTGAGCGTCGCCTCCAGGCGCGCCTGGAAGGCATCCATGCCGCCGTCGGGAATCGCGGCCGCAGAGAGACTCGCCGGCATTGCCGTCAGCTCGCCGCCGCCGAGTCGATGCCGCAAGCCTTGCAACGCGGACAACGCGAACACCTCGGGTGACTCGCGGCGCGCCGACTCGAGCAGCGTGCGCTCCACGAAGCCGACGACCGCATTCGTCTGGTCAGTGCTCACCAGATCCACCTTGTTCACGACGCAGAACACCGGCGCGCTCGGCGGCACTGCCGCCAGCAGCTCGAGTTCCGGCGTGGTCAGCGCGGAGTCGACGGCGGTGACGAGCAGAACGGCGTCGGCATCGGGCAAGAAGTCTCGTGCCGCCAGCGCCCCACTCAGGTCGGTTGATCCGACCCCCGGCGTGTCCACGAAGGTGAGGCCCAGCCGTAGAAGTTCGGCCGGGACCTCCAACTCGACGCGCACCACCTCGAGCTGGGCGCGGGTGCTGCTCTCTCTGGCCACGAGCCGGGGTACCTCTTCGAAGGTGGTGGGCATCGCCAGGTCGCTGCCGCGCCGGTAATACAGCGCCCGTGGCTCAGACCCGTACCGGATGACGGTGATGACCGAGGTCATCGGCAGAATGCCCGTCGGCAAGAACTCGGCACCCAGAAGTGCATTCATGAGCGTTGTCTTGCCACGGCTGTGCTGACCCACGATGGCGACGGCGAACCGGTCGTCTGCGAGTCGTTTGAGCAGGCGCCGGCACGCTGCTTCGATCGCTTCGTTCTGCCGCGCCCGAGCCAGGTAGAGCAGCGAGCGTGTGGCGTCGCCGAGGTCGAGGCGCAGGTTGCGGTATCGCTCCAACAGGTCCATCGTGCTCCCTTCGCGTCCTAGGACGGACGGAACAGAAGCCATCAGGCCCACATGGCCGGTGCGCGAGCTTCATCGCGTGTCTCTCTCCTTCAGCGTGAGACGGTGGCCGCGGAACGTCAAGTGCCGGGCAACCGCGCCGGTGCTACGCGATGCTCGCGGTCGACGGATCCGTGCGGCCGGCGCAGGCTCCGCCCGGTCCCCGCTGTTACGGTCGATACGCACGGCGCGAGCACCACGTTCGCGCGTGACGACGGGTCGAAAGGATGCCTCCATGCTGTACTCCGGCAAGTCTCCGGCCGCGAAGCGCGCCGACTTCCGTTCCGCGCTCGCGTCGGGTGAGCTGCTGCGCTTTCCCGGTGCCTTTAACCCGCTGAGCGCCCGCCTCATCGAGCGCAAGGGCTTCGAGGGCGTCTACATCTCTGGTGCCGTGCTCTCCGCCGACCTCGGCCTTCCCGACATCGGCCTCACAACGCTCACCGAGGTGGCCGGCCGTGCCAAGCAGATCGCGCGGATGACCGACCTGCCTGCGATCGTGGATGCCGACACCGGCTTCGGAGAGCCGATGAACGTGGCCCGCACGGTGCAGGAGCTCGAGGATGCCGGACTCGCCGGCACCCACATCGAAGACCAGGTGAACCCCAAGCGCTGCGGCCACCTCGACGGCAAGCAGGTGGTGGACGAGCACACCGCGTTGCAGCGCATCCGGGCGGCGGTGGATGCGCGCAGGGACCCGAACTTTCTCATCATGGCGCGCACCGACATCCGCGCGGTGGACGGCCTGCAGGCAGCTGTCGACCGGGCGAAGGCGCTGGTGGATGCCGGCGCCGACGCGATCTTCCCCGAAGCGATGGCGACGCTCGAGGAGTTCGCCGCGGTGCGGGCCGCGGTCGACGTTCCGCTGCTGGCCAACATGACCGAGTTCGGCAAGAGCGAGCTCTTCACGGTGCAGCAGCTCGCCGACGTGGGCATGAACATCGTGATATGGCCGGTGTCGTTGCTGCGCCTGGCGATGGGTGCCGCGATGCGGGGGCTCGACGAGCTGACCGAGAACGGCACGCTCACCGGCAGGCTCGGCGAGATGCAGCACAGGTCGGAGCTCTACGACCTCATCGACTACGAGGCCTACAACCACTTCGACACATCGATCTTCAACTTCACGATCGAGCGCTGAACTGTCAGCGGATGCTGTGCCCCGCCTGGAACGTCGCCTGCGGGTCGACGCGTGCCGCGACCGACGCGAGCCGATCGCAGGCGTCGCCGTAGACATCCGCAGCGTCGACGGCGTCGTCGATGAACGTCGGCACCCTGGAGTGCAGCAACGACCATGGCTCGAGCGCCTGGACGAGCGAGCTCGCCGAGGCTCGGCCGTGTGCGACGGCCTCCGGCGTCGGCGCGATCGCGACGGCGTAGAGCGCGTATGCGCCGTCGATGCTCGACACGGCGCCGCCGTCGTCGGAGCGTCGGGCGAACGCACCGCCCAGCTGCCGAAGCTCCGCCGAGAGCAGGCCGGAGCGCGTGCCGGGTCCCACCTGATCGAGGTAGGCGTCGATGGTGTCGTCGGACAGCTCGCCCAACACGCAGTGGCCGCTCACCGCGGGCGACGGCCGGGGCGGGTCCATGTGCATCAGAGGCAGTTCGGAGGTCGGGATGCGCCGCACCGTGTCGATCTCCGGTTGCAGTGCACGCAGGGGCGCGAGCAACGCGGATGCCCGTTCGTCTGATTCGAGGAACGCACCGTCGACCACGATCACGTCGCGCCCCGCGAGGAAGGGCGGCAGGTCGGGAAGCGGTGGAAAGCTCATGACCCGTAGTGACGTCGTGACGGACTCTGGGGCATCCACCGTCAGATCGCGCCATGCACGCATCACATCGACCGCTCGAGAGCGGTCCCACAGCATCATGCCGGCCACGACATCGGAGTACGGCACGAGTTCGACCTCGATCGCCGTGACGATGCCGAAGTTGCCGCCGCCACCGCGGAGCGCCCAGAACAGGTCGGGATCGTGCTCGGCGTCGACGCGACGCAGCCCACCGTCTGCGGTGACGAGCTCGACGGCGCGCACGCTGTTCGCGCACAGTCCGTGCTTGCGGCCGTAGAACGACAGGCCTCCGTTGAGCGCGAATCCGGCGACGGCGATGCCGCCTGCACTGCCATGCAGCCCGGTCAGCCCGTGCGGATGCGCCGCCGCGACCACGTCGTCCCATACTGTGCCGCCGAGCACGCGAGCGACGCAGGCCCGCTCGTCGACGCTGACGCCGGTGAGGGAGGTGAGTCGCACGAGAACGGTGGAGGCGAGGTCGACGCTCGACAGCAGCATCCCCGCGTGGCCCGTGCTCATGGGTGCGAGTCGGAGGTGCGCATCGGCGGCGGCGCGCACGACGGCCTGCACGTCGGCGACCGACTCGGGCACGGCTACGGCTGCCGGGGCGAGCACAGCGGCCGTGTTCCACGGTGTGCGGGCGGCGTCGTAGCCGTCATCGCCCGGCAGGAACAGGCGGCCGGGCAGGAGCCCGCGCAGGGATTCGGCGGCCTCGGCCGCAGACAGCACATCGGTCATGGGCGTCCCCTTCGGATGATGCGCCGAGAGGGACTCCCTCGACGTGCAAGGTGAGACAAACTCAGTATCACGCAGTGGGTCATCCTCTGCCATCCCCGGTCTGCGGGGTCCCGCCGCCTCGTGGCCTCGGCGGGCGACGGCGGTGATGCCCGGCGGATGCCGCGATCTCGACACGATTCCGTGCACCCGCGACGTCGGCGTGCCACGCTGAGAGATGAGCTCCGGCGAGTGTCACGACACGCTCGCCGACAGCGCACGCGACGAGGCGGGTCGACGCATCCCCAGAAGGGAAGGCGACCCCTGGCAGGCGAGGAGGCCGGCATGCAGCATCATCCAGCGACCGTGGACGCACCCGGAGGAGGTGGTCGGCGGTGATCGACAAGGTGGTGGGTTCTGCGGCGGATGCTGTGGCGGACGTCGTGGACGGGTCGAGTCTGGCGGTGGGTGGTTTCGGCCTGTGCGGTATCCCGATGGTGCTGATCGATGCGCTGCTGGCGTCGGGGGTGCGGGATCTGTCGGTGGTGTCGAACAACTGTGGTGTGGATGATTGGGGGCTCGGTGTGTTGTTGGCGGCGCGTCGGATTCGGAAGATGACGTCGTCGTATGTGGGGGAGAACAGGGAGTTCGAGCGGCAGTTCCTTTCCGGCGAACTGGAGTTGGAACTCACGCCCCAGGGGACGTTGGCGGAGAAGTTGCGGGCGGGTGGCAGCGGGATCGCGGCGTTCTTCACGCAGACCGGGGTGGGTACGCAGGTGGCGGAGGGTGGTCTGCCGCGGCGCTACAACGCCGACGGGTCGATCGCGGTGGCGTCCCCGCCGAAACCGGTGCAGCCGTTTTCCGTCGACGGTGTCGTCAAGGACTTCGTGCTGGAGGAGGCGATCAGCACGGATTTCGCGTTGGTGCACGCGAAGCTCGCGGACCGGCAGGGCAATCTGGTGTTCGACAAGTCGGCGCGTAACTTCTCCCCACTGTGCGCGATGGCGGGCCGGGTGTGCATTGCCGAGGTGGAAGAGGTGGTGGATGCCGGCGGCATCGACCCGGATGCCGTGCATCTTCCCGGCGTCTACGTCGACCGCATCGTGGTGGTCGGTCGTGATGTGGAGAAGCGCATCGAACGCCGCACCGTGCGGGCCGCGGCGTCAGCCGCCGAGCGTGGGGAGGCGTGATCGTGTCGTTGAGTCGTGAGCAGATGGCGGCGCGTGCTGCCCGGGAGTTGCCGGATGGTGCGTATGTGAACCTCGGGATCGGGTTGCCGACCTTGGTGCCGAATTTTGTGCCCGACGGGGTGACGGTGGTGTTGCAGTCGGAGAACGGCATCCTCGGCGTCGGCCCCTACCCGAGCGAGGACGCCGTGGACCCGGACCTCATCAATGCGGGCAAGGAGACGGTGACGTTGCTGCCCGGTGCGGCGTTCTTCGACTCGGGGATGAGCTTCGGGATGATCCGCGGCGGCAAGATCGACGCCGCGATCCTGGGCGGCATGCAGGTGTCAGCCACGGGGGATCTGGCGAACTGGATGATCCCGGGAAAGATGGTCAAGGGTCCTGGCGGTGCGATGGATCTGGTGCACGGCGCCCGGAGGGTGATCGTGCTGATGGAGCACGTCGCCCGTGACGGGTCCCCGAAGATCGTGAACGCGTGCAGCCTGCCGTTGACAGGCAAGGGCGTGGTGGACCGCATCATCACCGACCTCGCCGTCATCGACATCACCGACGACGGTCTGCGGCTGGTCGAACTGGCCCCCGGCGTCACCGTCGACCAGGTCATCGCCGCCACGGAGCCGCCGCTCACGATCGCGGTGTGACCGTCGTGAACGTCACGGGGCCGAGCTCGACCCCGTCCGCCCAGCGGCGGATGCGCCCGTCGGGTGCGACCAGGACGCCCGAGCGGATCCCGGCGGTGGTGATCCAGGAGAGGTCGTCGAACCCCGCGATCACCGCGATCGTCGCCCAGAGGTCGGCCGTCTCCAGGCTCCCGGCGACGACGGTGGCGCTCAGCACGGAGGCAGCCGCCGCACCGGAGCGCGGGTCGAGAATGTGAGACCCGCGCTCCGCCGTGCCGGAGGTCGCGACAGCGCCGCTGACGACCTGAACTGTCGCGACGACGGCGCCGGGATGCCACGGGTCGGCGATGCCGATTTCCCACAGCCAGTCCGCTCCCTCCGCCGTGAACAGCTGCAGGTCGCCACCCACGCCGATGCCTGCGGCGTGCACCGAAGGATGCTCCGTGAGCGGCTCGAGCCATCGTCGCGCCGCCCGCTCCACGGCCCACCCCTTCACGTAGCACGTCGGGTCGAACCACCCGGCGTGCCAGGCGTCGAAGAGGCCGCCCGTCGCATCCTTCGCCGCCGCGCACGCGTCCACGACGACCGACACGAGAGGATCGGCGTCGTCGACGGAGAGCATCCCGGCGCGAATGCGCGAGACGTCGGATTCTGGTCGGAACGGCGAGAACACGGACTCGACGTGGTCGAGCTCGTCGAGGCACGCCTCGATCGCGCTCTCGACTCGGGCGTCGGGCGATTCGCCGATGACGTGCACGCTCGCCACGGTGCCCATCAGCTCTCGCGTGCGCACCGTGCGGCGACGTTGAGACCCTGTGGCGTTCGCTCGCATCGTGCTCGACGGGGTCATGCTCTGCCCGTCACGCGTGCGCGTCGTCGAGTGCACTCTGCAGCGACTGCAGGTAGCCCTCGCTCGTGAAGGTGGCCCCCGAGACCATGTCGATCTTCGAGCTCTGCGCGTTCATCGTCTCGGAGACGAGCTGAGGCACGGCGCGCTGATTGATCTGCTCGTCGCGGAAGCTCTCCGTCGGATACACCGGAACCGAGACCTTGGTGATCCTGCCTCCCGAGACCGTGACCTCCACCTGCACCGGCCCGTAGCGGGTGTCGGCGGAGGCACCGGTATACGTGCCGTCCTTGAGGCCGCTCGACGACGAGGTGCTCGACGACGCTCCGTCGGACGAGCTCGACGAACCGGAGCCGGACGAACTCGAGCCCGTCGAACTCGCAGCACCCGATCCCGATGTGCCCGCGCCGCTCGACCCGGTGCCGGTCGCCTCCCCGCCCGTTGCGGTCGTGGGACTCACCGCATCCAGCGACGTGCGGTAGCTGAACAGCAGAACCACACCCGTCACGGTGGCGAGCAGCCCGTAGATGATCTTCTTCATCGCGCTCTCCCCGGTTCCATCTCGCAGCGCCGTGTCATATCGAGAACCTCTCGGTGTGGATGCGCGTGGCCGGCATGCCCGCCGCCCGCAGATCGTGCGTCACGCTCTGCATCCACGGCTCTGGCCCGCACACGTACGCGTCGTGATCCTCGAGGTCCGGTGCGAGAGAGCGCAGCAGGTCACCGCCTCGCCACGCGGCGTGCGATTCGGGCAGCCACGTCGACTCGCCGCGCGAGCGACGGCCGTCCAGGCGCACGTACCGCACGCCGCGGGTGCGCACCAGATCACCGATCGCGTGCAGCCGCAGGCCGTCGCCCGGCACGCTGTCACGCGCCACGATGGTGGCGTCGCCCTCGCCGTAGTCTTCGGACTCCAGCAGCGACACCAGCGGTGTGACGCCGGCACCCGCGCCGATCATCAGCAGCTTGCGGCCGTGGCGCTCGCGTCCGGTGAGCCGGCCGAACGGGCCCTCGAAGAGCACCGTCGTGCCGGGCTTCAGCGCCGTGAGGCGCCGCGTTCCGTCGCCGAGCACTCTGGCCGAGATGACGAACTCGTCGCCTGCGGGAGCGGCAGCCAGCGAGAAGGGATGCCCGCGCATCCATCCCGCCCCGTCGAGGAATCGCCACACGAAGAACTGACCCGACACGGCACGCAGTGCGGCGAGGTCACGTCCCCGCATGCGCACCAGCACCCCGCGGTCGCCGTCGGGCTCGACCGACGTGACCCGCACCCTGTGCCGCAGCGAGCGGGCGGCGGGGATCACGATGCGGTACGCGACGACGGAAGCCGCAGCGAGTGCCCAGAGCGTCCACCAGTAGACGGTCGCGGGAACGGAGGTGAGGAAGTCGGCGCCAGTCCAGAGCATGTGCGGGATCGACAGGCCGATGCCGAGGTAGGCATAGAGGTGCAGGAGGTGCCACGACTCGTAGCGCAGGCGCCGACGAGCGCGGCGCAGCGACGTGATGACGACCATCACGAGCAGCGCCGTGCCCGCGGTGGCGAGCAGCATGCCCGGGTAGTCCCAGACGAACTGCCAGGCCTGCACCACCAGGTCGGTGCCGCTCTCGACGGCGTAGCCGATGGTGATGAGCACGATGTGGGCCAGCATGAGCCAGAACGACCAGAAGCCGACGAGCCGGTGCATCCTCGTCACGCCGTCGCGGCCGAATCCGCGCTCGAAGACGGGAATGCGGGCCATCAGCAGCACCTGGTAGAGCAGCAGGTTCGCCGACACCAGGCCGGTGATTCGGCCGAGTGTGGTGATGGTGTCGGAGTCCCAGCGCAGCAGGTCTTCCACTCCGCCGCCGGAGAGCCACAGGGCGACAACGAAGAGGCTGGTGAGCCAGACGATGGCGACGGCGGCGAGCCGCCAGCCGTCGGTGCGGCCGCGTTCGACGGAGAGGCCGGGGCGCGGGCGCGCGGCGGTGGCCGACGTTCTCCCCGGCTGCTCGTGTCGATACGTTGTCATATTTCGATCGTGCGGAGACGGCTATGAGGACGTTGTAAGAATCGGGCTCTCCCAGACAGGTCGGAGAAGACCCATAGTCGCGGCCAGGTCTCCGTCTCGGAGCGAGCGGGAGACGGCAGGTCTGCGGACGTCGTGCGGGCTCGGGTCCGTCGGGCTCAGGTCAGTGCAGAGGGCCTCATGCGCAGCGGCGACATCCAGGTGACGACCATCACCGCGGTGATGGCACCGGCGGCCATGATGGCCGCCAGCACCACGATCTGGAATCGCCCGGCCTCCAGCGGTGAGACGCCGCCGAAGATCGCGCCGACGAAGGCGCCGGGAAGAGTGACGAGCCCAGTGGTCTTGGTCTGGTCCGTCGAGGGGATGAGCGCGGCGTAGACGGCGTCGCGGGCGAGCGTGTGGGTGGACTGGCGCGGGGTCGCGCCCAGTGACATCCACGCCTCCACCTGGTCCCAGCGGTCGCGCACGAGCTCGACGAAGCGCCGTCCGGCGAGCGTCGCGATGGTCATGGCGTTGCCGATGACGATGCCGCCGATCGCCAGCACGTAGCGTGCGGTGAACGCGATCGTTCCCGTGGCGAACACGATCGTCAGCGTGAGCGCGATGCCGGCGCCCATTGCGGTGACCATCATGAGGGCGTGCTGCACGCTCCATCCGATGCGCTTGATCGCCGTCGCGCACGCGACGCCGAACATGACGAGCAGGGCGAGCGCCACCCAGTACCCGTTGGTGATGACACCGGTGAGGATGATGCTCACCACCGCGAGCTGGAGCACCCCGCGCAGCACGGCGAGGGCCGGCGCGAAGCGGCGCGGCGCCCCGTAGAACCAGAGCACACCGGTGGCCAGCGCCATCAGCACGGCCACGCCGATCAGGCTGTGCAGCAGCACGGAGGTCATGAAGCGAGGCTACGGGTGCGCACGCCCCTCCTGCTCGGCACGTACATGGCGACGACGAGCGCCGCCATGAGCAGCACCAGCACGAGTGCGACAGGGCCGTCGCCCAGGCCGAGGCCGCCTGCGGAGCGCGGCTTGCCGAGAGCATCGGCGATCGAAGCGCCGAGCGGACGCGTCACCACGTATGCGAACCAGAAGCAGAAGACGCCGTTCCAGCGCGCGAGACGGAAGCCCAGCACCGGAACGAGCATGACGAGTGCGAAGACGACGATCGACGCCGCATATCCGAGACCCAGGCCCACGGCGGCGAGATCGCCGAGCGCCGTGCCCATGGCGAAGGTGGCGATCACGGCTGCCCAGTAGAAGAGCTCGCGCCGTGTGGTGACGATGTCGTGCACCGACAGCGTGCCTTCCACACGCCACCACACGAGGAACACCGCGGCGAGCGCCAGGGCGTAGAACGTGGTGCTCACCGCATACGGCACACCGAGCGCGACGTGCATCACGTCGGCCGCCATCGTGCCGAAGACCGCGACCATGCCCACGGTCAGCCAGTACGACCAGGGCGAGTAGCGGCCGCGGGTGAGTTGCACGATGAGCGCGATCACGAACAGCACGAAACCGCAGAGCACGGCGACCACGGGCGGCAGCACGTGGATCGAGTAGTCGGAGACGGCCTCGCCCATCGCCGTGGAGACGGCCTTCGTGATCCAGAACGACGGCGTGGGTTTCGGAACGCGAGTGAAGGGCGTACCTGGGCTGCGAGTGTCGGCGGGGCGGGGCATCCGTGGTCTCTGTCGGTTCTTTCGGGCGGCGGGAGGGGAGGGGTGGTGTCTCGGCAACGGTGATGCGGGGAGGTGAAGGCGCGCGAGCGTCGTCACTTGGTGAACAGGTAGATCACGCTCCGATGCTCGGTGTGCCGGCTCGCAACGTGGTAGCCGAGTGCGTCGAGCGACGAGATGCCCCAGCTGTCGGTGTGGCTGCCCGTGGAGTACTCGACGACCCAGACCCGGTCGACGCCGTCGAAACGCCCGAGCGAGGCCGCCTCTTCGACCGAGTATGCCGTGTCGTGCCAGGTGGTGTTCTGCGGATACGCGTGGTCGAGAGTGAGATCCTTGACGGCCGAGAACGCCGCGGGGTCGGTGTCCATCGCCAGCCGGGTGCGCCTCGACGGCCGCACGGCCTCATCGAACACGATGCCGTCTCCGCTGCGCGCGTTGGTCTGCACGAACGAGGCGATCTGGTTCCAGTCCGACTCGTTCATCGCGTATGGGCCGCGCTGTGCCGCCCAGACGGGAACCGCTGCGAGCACGACCACCCCCGTCAGGAGAACGGCGAGACGGGTGCGCGAGATCATCGCCTCGATCCCCGCCGCGATCAGCACGGCCGCTGCCGGCGCCGCGAAGGTGGCGTAGCGGGCGGTGAAGCCCGCCACGAACGGAATGCTCGCGATGAGCACGCCGACCGGAACGACGAGCCAGCACAGCGCGAGCAGCACGACATCCGGGCGGCGCTCGCCGGTCGTCGGTCGAACCTGGCGCACCACCAGTGCGACGCAGGCGATGAGGATGCACGTCCACGCCACGATCGCGAACGGCGCCGACCCGAACCACATGTTCTGCAGGATCGACTGCGCAGTCACCTCGGTGCGATGCGCGAGGTAGGCGACCTGGGCGCGCTCGGCCAGAGCGAAGAAGAGCAGCGGCGATGTCACCAGCGCCGCGCTGCCCGTCGCGATCGCCCAGCGCCCCAGCGTGCGGCGCGAAGCTCGACTGAGCAGCAGGAAGACCCCGACGGCGACGGCGGTCAGCAGGTCGTAGAGGAACATGTACGTGCCAAGAGCGAGCAGCACACCGTATGCGATCCACAGTCGCGGCCGCCGATCGCGTGCGAGCACGATCTCGGCGACGATCGCGAAGAGCACAGCGCAGATCGCCGCGTCGAAGGCGTACGCCCGTGCCTCTTCGCCCGCATAGGTGAGGCGGGGGAGCACGGCGCCGACGACACCGGCCAGCACGGCGAGCCGGATCGAGTGGAGCCGGCCGCACATCCACGTGATGGCGGCCACGGCGATGCCGACGGCGACCGCGCTGGGCAGCCGGATCGCGAACGGCGAGGTGCCCGCCACGTTCACCCAGAAGTGCAGGAGCAGGTAGTAGAGGCCGTGCACGGCATCCACGTGCCCGAGCATCGCGAACAGCGTGGGCAGAGGGCGCTCGGCAGAGAGCAGGCTCGCCGCCTCGTCACCCCACAGTGACGGAATCCACGAGCCGATCAGGTCGATGGTGAAGGCCAGCAGGCCGGCGCAGACGGCGATGATCGTGAGTCGCCGGCGCAGCGTCAGGCGGCCGGAGTCGGCGGCGAGCGGCGCGGTCTCCGGCAGCCGCGACTCGAGGCGCGAACTCACTGCTCACCCCAATCGGGCTCGTCGGGAGACCACTCCTCATTGCGCAGGCGCCATTCGCTGCCGAGAACCGCCAGGCCGAAGAAGCCCGCGCCGGCGAGCACAGCCACGGCGACGGCGAGCATGGAGGCAATCCACCTGATGTCCATCGATCCTCCTGAGGCCGTTCATGACCACGTTCGATCGACGGCTCTCAGATTCGTCCCAGATCACGCGATGCCTGCAGAGACGTTCAGGACGCACGCTTGTCGCTGAGACGGAGCAGGGAGCCGTGCAGCATCCCGCCATGAGACCGTCCGCGGGTCGTGGTGGTCGGTGTCAGGCGCGAGGGAGCGTGAGCACGAATGTCGTGCCCGTCGCCGACGTCTCTGCCACCTCGATGCGTCCGCCGTACCGGTCGGCCATGTCGCGCACGAGTGAAAGCCCGATGCCGAAGCCGGTGCGCGCGCTCTGCCTGGTCGTGCCGTCGCCGTGCGCGAACCGCTCGAAGACGCGCACCGGGTCGATGCCGCTGATGCCCGTCCCATGGTCGCGCACGGTGAGGCAGAAGGATGCCCGCTCCGGCGCCGGCCCCACCGTCACCTCCACGACCCCTCCGGCGGGCGAGTGTCCGATGGCGTTGTCGACGAGGGCGACGACGCATCGCCGCATCGTGCTGCGCGGCACCTTGGTGAGGATCTCGTCGCTGCATTCGGCGAGCTCGAGCGTCACATTCCGCTCGGCGGCCACCATTCTCAGGTCGTCGACCGTTTCCCTGGTCAGCGCGCCCACGACGGTGGGCTCCAGCGGCTCGATCTCGCTGGGCGGCGCCGCCGCGAGCAGCAGATCCGTGATCACGTCGCCGAGCACGCGCACGTCTCGGCGCAGCCCGGCGATGCTGTCGGCCGTGTCAGCGTCGGCCTCGGTCTCCTGGGCGAGCAGCTCGACCCGCGCGGCGATCACGGCGACGGGCGTTCGCAGCTCGTGGCTGGCATCCGCCACGAACGTGCGTTGGATGCGCAGAGCCTCGCCGAGCGGACGCACGGCACGGCGCGCGATCACCCAGCTGAGCAGGCCCGCCAGCACGATGGCGACCACTCCCGTCACGATCAGCGCGATGAGCACCTCGTCGGCGTCGACGTAGATCTTGGTCTGCCCGGGCCCTGGCTTCTCCAGCAGTTCGCTGGGCTGCGACTGATCGATGATGAAGGCGACGGAGAGCACCACGACGAGCACGACGATGCCTGCAGCCACGGCCGTGATCTGGGCCGTGACGAGCCGGGATGCCCGCGCGATGGCGTCGGCGTCGGCTCCCGTCTCCCGGCGCCTGCGCATCACAGCTGTCCCAGTCGGTAGCCCCTGTTGCGCACGGTCAGAATGATGTCCTTGTCGGTCTTGCGTCGCAGGTAGTGCACGTAGGTGTCGACGGTTCCCGGCTGGTCCTCGGGGCTGAAGACCGCGCGCAGGATCTGTTCTCGACTGAAGGTGCGTTCCGGGCTCTCGGCCAGGAGCCGGAGCAGGGCGCACTCGCGCGGAGTGAGGAGAATGCGTCCGATGTGCGGGGAGTAGAGACATCCGTCGTCGGGATAGAACGTCCACTCGCCCACGGGGAGGGCGGCGCCCTGCGGGTCGAATCGGCGCGTGAGGGCGCGCAGCCGGGCCGTCAGCTCGTCGTACTCGAACGGCTTCACCAGATAGTCGTTGGCGCCGGCGTCGAGCCCGTCGACCTTGTCGCTGGTGGTTCCGAGCGCCGTGAGCATGAGGATCGGCGTGGTCACGCGCGCCTGGCGCAGCCGGCGCACGATGCTCAGGCCGTCGAGCGACGGCAGCCTGCGATCGACGACCATCACGTCGTGCTCGCCGCTGACCGCGCGTTCGTACCCCTCTCGCCCGTCGGCGATCAGCTCCACCTCGAACGACGCGCGCAGCACCTTGGCCA
Source organism: Humibacter ginsenosidimutans (assembly GCF_007859675.1). GTDB lineage: Bacteria > Actinomycetota > Actinomycetes > Actinomycetales > Microbacteriaceae > Humibacter > Humibacter ginsenosidimutans. The sequence goes on along the minus strand of NZ_CP042305.1, from coordinate 1,170,298 downwards.
TCAGGGGGCCGAGGTGGGGGTCGTCCTCGATCAGCAACACGTAGGTGCGGATGCCCGCGGTGTCGCTCTTCGACTCGCCCATGCTGTGTGCCTCCGGTAGTGGGTCGTGAACCTCGCGTCGCCGCGACGGCATGCCCTTCACGACAGGGGTATCACAGCGCGGGCTGGGGAGAGGCCGAGCCGGGCGGAGTGGCAGGGCCGCGAGCGTCCGCGCTCTCGCCGTCGACGATCGCGGAGAACTCCGCGGCGACCTCGGCCCGATAGGCATCGATGTCGAGCGAGCTGCGCGGCACCTCGCCGTTCAGGAACGCCAGCATGCCGCCCGCGAGGGCCGCATCGCTCTGGCCGACCACGTGGATAGCGCGATCGGGGAGGGCGTCGTGCACCGAGGCGAACGCCGTCGAGACGATCGGCAGCCTGCAGACGGCGGCCTCCAGCAGCACCATGGGTTGGCCCTCGTAGACGCTGGAGAGCACGAAGCAGTCGGCGGCAGCCATGATCGCGAAGGGGTTCTGGTACGCACCTGTCAGTGTCACCGCGTCGGCCAGCCCTGCCGCGTCGATCTGGGCCTTCAGCCTGTCCTTGAGCGGGCCGGCGCCCACGATGAGCAGTCGGGCATCCGGATGCCGCTCATGCACCAGGCCGAAGGCCCTGATGAGTCGCTCGTGGTTCTTCTCCGGCGAGAGTCGGCCCACCGAGACGAACCAGGTGCCGTGGTGCGCCTCGAGCTCGTCCACCCAACCGGGAACGAGCGCCTGCTCCGTCTCGGGGTCGACCGGATGCCCGTCGAGCTCGGTCAACGGCTGGCGCAGCCGGGTCGACACGCGCTCCAGGTTCGGCAGATTGCGCACCGTGGCGAACCGGTCGGCGGGCGCATATTCCACGAGTTCGCTGCGGTTGAGCTCGGTGAGCCTGGGAGAGACGGACACCAGCCTGTCGAACTCGCCATAGAGCTTGAACACGCGGCCGAGGCTGTGCAGCATGTGCTTGCGGCCGTTGACCTCGCGGTGCCTGTCGGCCGCCATCTCGTTGTGCAGCCAGATCGCGCGCGGCACGGAGGGGGAGTGCAGCATGAGGGTCGCCCAGAACGGGCTGTAGCCGCTGAGATCGGCGACCCAGTCGAATCGGGCGCCGCCGAACACGCGTCGCCATTCGTCGTCCCAGAGCGCCTTGTATCGTCGCGACTCGGCGTGCAACACCCTGCCCCGACGCTCGTCGACCTTGCGGCGCAGATGCTCGAGCTTTCCGCCGTTCATGCCGCCCATGCGGAAGAGCTGCCGCACTTCATGCGGAATGAGTGCCTGGTTCGCCACGTGCCACCGGCGACGCGAGTACGCCATCAGCACCGTCACGTCATAGCGGGCGTGATCGAGCTCGGCGAGCAGATTCAGCCCGGCCGTCGTGATGCCGTTGGAGCGCATGCCGCCGAGGTACATCAGAAGGCGCTTGCGCCCGTCGTTGCGCGCGGGCCGCACGTCGTAGCCGGCCGTCTTCGAGCGGAACACGATGTCGATGACGCGCTTCGTCACCGAGCCGTCTTCGCGCGGAGCGAAACGTTGCTGCCACTCGGCGTAGCGCGGGGCGGGATGCCTGTTCGCCAGCAGCTCGCGCATCGCGCGTGCTGCGGTCGCGGCATCCTCGGTCACCGGCCCGGGAAGTTCCTCGGCGGCGAAGTACGTTCCTCGGGTCTCGGCGTACTCGGCGGCGTCGGGCGTGAAGAACACGATCGGCCTGCCTGTGGCCAGGTAGTCGAAGAAGATCGAAGAGTAGTCGGTGATCAGCCCCGCGCAGACGCCGAGGGTCACGTTCGTCGGCAGTGAATTGGGCACCAGGATGCTCCGCAGTTCCGGCCGCGACGCAGCGAACGAGTGCACCACCTGGTGCGTCTTCAGCAGCACGATGTGCTCCGGCCCGACCGCGCGCTGCAGTTCGCGCACGTCGTCGATGAGCCGGTCGATGTCGTCTTCCGGCCGGTTGAAGCTCTCGCCGTGCCAGGTCGGCGCGTACAGCACGATCGTCCGGCCGTTCAGTGCTGCTCCCGAGCGCCCCAGAGCGGCGCGCACGTCGACGACCTCGGCCTCCGTGAGCCGCTGACGGTCGATGCGCGGGTAGCCCTCCGTGATGATGCGTCCCGCGTAGACGTTGTCGAGGCGGTAGGCATCCTCATACATGCGCTCGGCCATGAAGTCGTTGGCGGCGAGCAGGAAGTCGGCGGCGAGCAGGTTGCGCAGCGTATTGGCCGAGTCGAGGGCACCGCCTGGCATGTCGAAGCCCATCTGCTTCAACGGCGTTCCGTGCCAGGTGTTGAGGTAGATCTGTCCCGGCCGTTTGCTGAACTCGACGGGGAACGTCGCGTTGTTCACGAGATACTGGCTCGTCGCCAGGGCGCGGTAGTAGGCGCTGCTGCGGTAGCGAACGAAGGTCACGCGCGGGTCGTCGGCGAACTCAGCCTCCAGCTCCGGCGCCACGCCGCGCTCGGCGAGGGCCCAGATGTGCGTGAGGCCGGCGAACTCCGGGTCGGCGATCAGCCCGCGAAAGATCGCCTCGGGGTTGCACAGCGCGCCGTTGCCCGAGAACGACTCATACAGCACCGCGCCCTGGCGAAGAGGATGCCTGCGCCAGAACGCGTGGCGATCGTACTGAACGGCGCGCCGGACTTTCCTGACCTGGCGCCTGAGGCGAGAGAGGGGTGATTGCACTGCTGACTCCTGGGGCTGTTCCGGCCCGATGAGTCTCTGCGCGGCGATCAAAGAAACGTCTAAGCCGCCCGGAGGCGCAGCTGTGGAGTCCGTGTCGGAGTCCGCATCATTGCGGACCGACGGCACGCGGCGCCCCGGTTCCATGCCGGCGTCGCGCGGGGTGTGCCTTCACGCATCCCCCCGTAACCCAAAAGAAGAAGGCGCCCCTTGCGGGACGCCTTCTTCTTTTCGTTGCGGGGACAGGATTTGAACCTGCGACCTCTGGGTTATGAGCCCAGCGAGCTACCGAACTGCTCCACCCCGCGGCACGAGAAGTTACGTTAGCACGGGCGCCGCGACCCCGTGAAATCCAGGTGGAATCCCGGGCGTGCCTCGACGGGGCACGTGACCGTAGGCTTGCGGAATGGCGAGCAGCGAACAGGAGACGCACGAGGCATCCACGAGCCTGGCCGTCGCCGTTGCGCAGTTCGCGCCCGGTGCAGACACCCAGCAGAATCTCGCGACGATCCTCGAGCTCGCAACGACGGCGGTGCAGCGCGGCGCGCGCCTGGTGGTCTTCCCCGAGTACTCGTCGTACTTCGTCGATCCCGTCGACGCGCGGTTCCTCGAGCACGCCGAGCCGCTCGACGGACCGTTCACCTCCGCCCTGTCGCAGCTCGCCGACGCTCTCGAGATCACCATCGTGGCGGGCATGGCCGAGCGCACGGATGCCGCCGACCGCTTCTCGAACACCCTGGTCGCTGTCGGGCCGGGGGCGGGCATCCTCGCGACCTATCGCAAGCAGCACCTGTACGACGCGTTCGGCGCGCGCGAGTCCGACGCGGTGCTCGCGGGGGAGCTCGTGCCACCGCAGTTGTTCGACGTCGACGACGTCACCGTCGGCCTGCAGACCTGCTACGACCTGCGATTCCCCGAGCTGACGCGCACCATCGTCGACGAAGGCGCCGACCTCGTGGTCGTGCCGTCCGAGTGGGTGCGCGGGCCGCTCAAGGAGTACCACTGGCGCACGCTCATCACCGCGCGCGCCATCGAGAACACGGTGTTCGTCGCCGCATCCGACCACGTCGGTCCCATCGGCGTGGGCTCGAGCATCGTCGTCGATCCGATGGGCGTCGTGCTCGCGGATGCCGGCGAGCGTCCCGGCGTCGCCCTCGCGTGGCTCTCCCTCGACCGTGTGCACGAGGTGCGCCGCATCAACCCCACGCTGTCCCTGCGCCGCTACGACGTTGTGCCGAAGGCCTGACGCGCGACGAGCTCATCCCAGCTGCGCCAGCTGCTCGGCCGCGCGCTCGAGCACGTCCACGCGCTTGCAGAACGCGAACCTCACCAGGGATGCCGCCTCCTCGCGCATCCGCGGCCCGCAGAACGCCGTGATCGGCACGCCGACCACCCCGGCGAGGTGCGGCAGCTCCCGGCAGAAGGCGACGGCATCCGTGTAGCCGAGGGGCGCGGCATCGACGACGACGAAATACGAGCCGTGCGAGCCGAACACGTTGAAACCGGCGCGTTCGAGACCTCCGGAGAGCAGGTCGCGTTTCGCGGCGAGTGTCGCTGCGGCGTCGGCGAAGAAGGAGTCGGGCATCCTCAGGCCCGCCGCGATCGCTGGCTGGAACGGTGCACCGTTCACGTACGTCAGAAACTGCTTCACGGCCGTGATCGCCGTCACGAGCGCCGGAGGAGCGACCAGCCAGCCGATCTTCCAGCCTGTGGTGCTGAACGTCTTGCCGCCGCTGGAGATCGTCACGGTGCGCTCGCGCCCGCCCGGCAGCGTGGCGATCGGGATGTGCGGACGATCGAACGTGAGGTGCTCGTACACCTCGTCGGTCACGATGATCGCGTCGTGTTCGTGCGCCAGCTGCACGATCGTCTCGAGCGTCTCCCTCGAGAACACGGCACCCGTGGGGTTGTGCGGATCGTTCACGAGGATGACCCGCGTGCGATCCGTCACAGCCGCTCGCAGCTCGTCGAGGTCGGGTTCGAAGTGCGGTGCACGCAGCGGAACCGTGCGATGCACACCGCCTGCGAGTGCGATCGTCGCACCGTAGGCGTCGTAGAACGGCTCGAACGTGACGACCTCGTCGCCGCGCTCGACGAGCGCGAGCAGCGTCGACGCGAGTGCCTCCGTGGCGCCCGCCGTCACGAGCACCTCGCGGTCGGGATCGACCTCGAGCCCGTAGAAGCGTCTCTGGTGTTCGGTGATCGCCTCGCGCAGCACCGGCATGCCGATGCCTGGCGGGTACTGATTGACGCCGTCGCGGATGCTTCGCACCGCGACGTCGAGCACGTCTGCGGGTCCGTCTTCGTCGGGAAAGCCTTGACCCAGGTTGATCGCGCCCGTGCGCGCGGCCAGCGCACTCATCTCGGCGAAGATCGTGGACGACACGACGCCGTCGTCGCTCAACAGGCCGGCGCCGTGTGCCGCGCGTTGCCATGGCCCGGGAATCAGCTCTGACATCGGTCCTCTCTCTCCGCGGCGCTCCTGACCGCTGAGTTCACGGTAGGCCGTCGGACCGTTGTCGTGCACGGCGCGCACGTGCGCGACCGCGAACGACCGCGCTGTGGATAACGCCTGCGCCCGCCGGCCGGTCCGCTCTACGGTGGTCGGCATGCTTCTGCGTCGATGGTTGCCCGCAGCCGCCCTCGCGGCGCTCCTCGCGCTGTCTCTCGGCGCGTGCACTCCGGGCGACACGGTGCGCACTCCCGGGCGTACCGCGGTCGCCACCCCGCTCTTCAGCTCGGATGACGAGGCGCTGAAGGTCGCGACCGACGCCTACGCTGCGTACCTCAAGGTCACTGACGAGGTGATGCAAGACGGCGGCCGAAACGCCGATCGCTTCGAGACCGTCGCAATTGGTGAAGCCCTGTCGCAAGCTATGGAGTCGGCAAAAGAGTTCAGATCGAGCGGCGTGCGCTCCACGGGTCGGAGCGCTTTCGATTCGATTCGCCTCCAGTCCCCAGTACGAACTGATTCACGAAAGGTCGATGTCTACCTGTGTGATGACACGAGCCACGTGGACGTGCTCGATGCGACTGGAAAGTCGATTGTTGCGTCAGATCGTCGGACCCGAATTCCGTTCGCTGTAACCGTGATCCCACGTGCTGCTGGTGGTTTCGTCGTCTCAGAACGAGACCACTGGACGGGGGCGAGCTATTGCTGAAGCTGGCAATATACGTTGCAGTGATGTTCGCCGGATTGGGTGCACTCGTTGTACCGGCCAGCGACGGCAGCGGGTGCGGCATCATGGGGGAGTGGACCAACGGTTGCTCCACCGGCACCGCCGCCGGCGATCACGTCGACGTCACCGCCCACGAGGGCACCGGCGCCCACTCCCACTCCACGGGCTCCGACGACATCGCCACCGGCGACTCCGACGACGACGCCCCCTACCGGCCGCCGCACGACCCCTACGCCAACGTCTGCGACGAGCCCGCGCTCTGTCCTGCCGCGATCCCGCAGGCCGACGACCCGACACCGGGCCCGACGCCCGCACCGGGCGTCTCGATGTCCGATCTCACGTCCTTCTACCCGAGCAAGCCCAGGGCATCCTCGGAGCCCGACGGCTGGACGGTCGTCGGGCTCGACACGAACTTCATGACCGATGCGACGGTCCACACGGCCACGGGCCGGTTGCTGAACCAGCAGGCGTCCGTGCGTTTCACACCCGTCGGCTTCGTGTGGGACTACGGAGACGGGCAGCGCGCGACGACGCGAACGGCCGGCGCCAGCTGGGCGAGTCTTCGGGTCGCGGAGTTCAGTCCCACTCCGACGAGCCACGCGTACGCGGCGACTGGCACCTACGACGTTCAGGTCATCGTCGTCTACACCGCCCGATACCGACTCGGAAGCGGAGCGTGGCGCGACGTCACGGGCACGCTCAGCCTGAGCGCCCCGACTCTGAAGGTCATCGCATCCGACGCCACGACCGTGCTCGTGCGGCGGGATTGTGCGGCCGATCCACGCGGTCCTGGCTGCTGAGAGGCATCCCGAGCTCCGTACGTGGGGTCTCATCGAACCCCGTCGCGGCGCGTCATCGCCGGCACCATCAGGTCTGCATGGGATTGTTCTAGTCCGTTCACAGATTGCCCATAAACCATGCCCAGGCAGACAGTGGATGCTTGATGTGCTTGGAAGGAGCACGACAGATGACCGACACACCGAAGGATCCCGCGGAGACGCCGGAGCCGGCACCGCAGCAGCCCTCCGCGCAGAACCCGGTTGCCGACGCGCCGCAGTCCGACGAGCACGAGAACACGCAGCCGCGCGCGAACTTCGACGCGATCAAGAGCGACGACTCCGCAGCGCAGGCGGATGCCCCGACTGCCGCACCACAGTCGGCAGGCGACGAGCCCGCGGTGGCGGCCGACAACGGCGCGCGCTCCGCCGAAAACGACGTCAACCAGACCCAGCCGACCGAGGTGCTCCCGCCATACGGCGCAGCTCCGCAGGCCGCAGACACGCCTCAGGGCGGGCAGATGCACGGTTCCGAGGGCCAGGCATCCGTTCCCCCGCAGCAACCGCCGCAGGGTGACCAGCAGCACACTCAGCCCACGCAGCCGGTTCCTGGTGCGCAGAACCCGTACGCAGCGCCGCAGGCCGGCTACCACTACGGCCAGCAGAACTACGCGCAGCAGGGGCAACAGGCGCACTACCAGTACGCGGCGCAGCAGGGCGCACCTCAGCAGGGTGCGCCTGGCACCACACCGCAGGGTCAGCAGGCGGGCGCCTTCGGCCCCGCCGCCTACGCCGGTCAGCAGCAGTACGCGGGCCAGCAGCAGTATGCGGGCGGCCCCGGTCAGCCGGGCCAGCCTGCGAAACCCGCAAAGCAGAGGGACGGCAAGGGCGGTCGCGCCGGCCTGCTCATCACCGGGTTCGTGCTCGCCGGCCTGCTGGGCGGCGGCGTGGGCGCAGGGGTCGTCGGCATCTATGCCGCGAACTCCGGCACCACCAAGACCGTGGCGTCCACCGGCGCCACCAACGTCACCGTGAACGACCCGCAGACCGCCACCGACGTCACCGCCGTGGCCTCCAAGGTGAGCCCGAGCGTCGTCACCATCAACGTGACGGGCAGTCAGGAAGCGGGCACCGGTTCGGGCGCCATCCTCACCAGCGACGGCTACGTGGTCACCAACACCCACGTCGTCACGCTCGACGGAGAGACCGGCAACCCCACGATCACGGTCACCACCAACGACGGCAAGATCTACAAGGCCAAGGTGGTGGGCACCGATCCGACCCTCGACCTCGCCGTGATCAAGATCCAGGGCGTCAGCGGCCTCACGCCCGCCTCGTTCGCCGATTCCGACAAGGTGAACGTCGGCGACCAGACGATCGCCATCGGCGCTCCGCTCGGTCTCTCCGGAACGGTGACGAACGGCATCGTGAGCGCGTTGAACCGCAGCATCCAGATCGCCTCGTCCGCCGCTCCGTCGCAAGACCAGCAGAACAACGGCAACAACGGCGACAACAGCCCGTTCAACTTCTGGAACTTCGACCAGAACGGCGGCAGCAGCGGCCAGTCCACGACGCAGAGCTACATCTCGTTGCCGGTCATCCAGACCGACGCGGCGATCAACCCGGGCAACTCGGGCGGCCCGCTGCTCAACGGCAAGGGTCAGGTGGTCGGCCTCAACGTGGCGATCGCGAGCGCCGGATCGACGAGTGACTCCAGCAGTCAGTCGGGCAGCATCGGCGTGGGCTTCGCCATCCCGTCGAACGTCGTGCAGCGCGTCGCCGAGGAGATCATGCAGAACGGCAAGGCCACCAGCGGTCTGCTGGGTGCCACCGTCGCCGACTCGGCGAGCGACAGCAACGCCACCACGGTGGGTGCGCTGATCAAGTCCGTCACCTCCGGTGGAGCGGCCGCCGACGCCGGCCTCAAGGCCGGCGACATCGTGACCAACTTCAACGGCAAGCCGATCACCGACGCCACCGACCTCACCGCTCAGGTGCGGGCCCTGGCGGGCGGCGCGAAGGCCACCATCGAGTACCAGAGGGGCGGCTCGACCAAGCAGTCCACCGTGACACTCGGCACGCTCTCCAGCAACTCCTGACAAAGGGTCGCTGCGCTGCGGCACCCGCACGAAGTGCCCGATCGGATTCGCGATTCCGGTCGGGCACTTCGTGCGTTCGCCATCCCGAACGCGCGACGTCCAAGATCGCTGAGCGAGCGGAGCGAGTCGAAGGGCGCAGGCGTCATCCACACCCTCCTCACCCGCAGGAGTCCCAGACCCGCCCGCTGATAGGCTGAGCCGACGATTCGACGAGCGGATGTGATGGCCCACCCCACCAGCGACGGCGCCGCCCCGGGCGCGCTCCCCGGCGTCTCCTACGTGATGCCGGTGCTGAACGAAGCCCCCTACGTGCGGGCGGCCGTCGAGCGTCTGCTGCAGCAGGACTACACGGGGCCGTGCGACATCACGTTGGCCGTCGGGCCGAGCACGGACGGCACGGAGTCGGTGCTGGCCGAGCTGGCGCGGGAGTATCCGAACGTGCGCGTTGTGCCCAATCCGCGGGCGTCGACGTCGGCGGGGTTGAATGCGGCGATCCGGGCATCCTCGTACCCGATCGTCATCCGCGTCGACGCACACTCGCTGCTGCCCTCCGACTACGCCAGCGTCGCGGTGGAGACGCTGCAGCGCACGGGTGCCGACAACGTCGGCGGACTCATGGATGCCCGCGGCACCACACCCTTCGAGAAGGCCGTCGCGCGCGCCTACCGTTCCCGCATCGGCCTCGGTGGCACGCAACACCACGTCGGCGGCAAGGAAGGTCCTGCGCAGACCGCGTATCTCGGATCGTTCCGCCGCGACCGCCTCGAGCAGGTCGGCCTGTTCGACGAGGGCGTGCGCCGCGGGCAGGACTGGGAGCTCAACCGTCGGCTGCGCGCGGCAGGCGGCACGGTGTGGTTCACTCCGCGACTGGTCGTGACGTATCAGCCGCGGTCGAGCATCCGCTCGCTCGTCAACCAGTTCTTCGCCACCGGCATGTGGCGCGGCGAGCTGGTGCGCAGGTTCCCCCTCGGCGAACTCCCTGCGATACTTCGCGCCACCCGTGCTCGTCGTTCTGCTCGTGGTCTCGATCGTCGTCGGCCTTCTGGGGCTCGTCGGGCTCATCCTCGGCATGCCGCTGGGCTGGCTCACCCTCGCCTTCGTCATCCCCGCCGCGTACGTGCTCTTCGTGCTGATCGCCTCCCTCGCCATCGGCTCGCGCGACGGGTTCGCGGCGATGCTGCGCTTCACGGTGGTCGTGCCGACCATCCACGTGAGCTGGGGCGTCGGCTTCATCGGGGGATTCTTCGAACTGTCGCACGACCTGCACAATCGGTCGGGGAGGTAGCGTGTCGGATTCCTACCGTCGGCCGTCGTCGATCGCCGAGTTGCGTGAGGTGACACAGCCGCCCGAGGTCCGTCAGCGGCGCAACGCGGAACACTGGACGGCGCACCTCTACCTGCGCGCCATCTCGCCCTACCTCACCTGGGCGCTGCTCAAGACGCGCATCAGCGCCAACGGCGTGACCGGGTTCATGATCCTGTCGGGATGGTGCGCCGCGGCAGCCCTGCTCATCCCCGGCATCGGCGGCGCGGTGCTCGCCGTGGTCTTCGGACAGCTGCAGATGCTCTTCGACTGCTGCGACGGCGAGGTGGCCAGGTGGCGTCACACGTCCTCGCCCGCCGGACACTTTCTGGATGCCGTCGGCCACTACTCGACAGAGACCCTCATCGCCGTCGTGCTCGGCTTCCGTGCCGCCGGCTGGCCCTTCCAGGCGCCCGAGGACTACCTCTTCACCACGCTCGGCTTCGCCCTCGCGTTGGTGCTCGTGCTCAACAAGGCGCTGAACGACCTCATGCGGGTGGCCCGCGCATACGCGGGGCTGCCGCGTCTCGGCAACGCCGAAGCGGACGCCGCGCCGCAGCACCGCCTGATCGCCCTCGCCCGTCGCGCGGTCAAGTTCTTCCCGTTCCACCGCATGTTCCACTCCGTCGAGCTGACGCTGCTCACGTTCGTCGTCGCGGTGATCGCGCTCTTCACCGGGTCGCCCGCCACGGAACGCGTCTATCTCCCGCTTCTTCTCGCGTTCGCGATCCTGGCGCTGATCGGGCACTTCGTGGCGATCATGAGCTCAAGGCGGTTGCGGGCGTGAGCTCCGCGGCGGCGCCGGGCGATCTGCCGGGCGCAGCAGCGCCCAGGGTGCCGCCCACCGTGGGAGTCGTGGTGCTGACGCAGGGAACACGACCTGCGGAGCTCGGGCGGGCGCTGGCATCCGTGCTCGCGCAGCGCGACGTGGTCGTCGACATCGTGTGCGTCGGCAACGGGTGGGCGCCGGTGGGGCTGCCGCACGGTGTTCGCGGCCTCGGCCTGCCGGAGAACATCGGCATTCCGGCTGGGCGCAACGCCGGCGTGGCGGAGACCGGCGGCGACTTCCTCTTCTTCCTCGATGACGACGAATACGTCGAGTCCGAGACGTTTCTGGCGGATGCCCTCGCCCTGTTCCGCGCAGACCCGACGCTCGGCGTGCTCCAGCCCCGCGTGCGCACCATCGACGACTCGCCGGCCCCGCGCAGATGGGTGCCGAGGTTGCGCAAGGGCGACCCCGCACGTTCCAGCGCCGTGTTCGCGCTGATCGAGGGCGCGATCGTGATGCCGCGTTCCGTCTTCGAGCGTGCGGGTGGCTGGGCGGCGCCGTTCTTCTACGCCCACGAGGGCATCGAGCTCGCGTGGCGGGTGTGGGACCAGGGGCTTCGTGCCTGGTACGCGGCGGAACTCGAGGCGCGGCATCCCAACGTGCCGACAACCCGTCACACCGACTTCTACTGGCGCAACGCCAGGAACCGCGTCTGGCTGGCCAAGCGCAACCTTCCCGGTGTGCTGGTGCCGTTGTACGTGGCGACCTGGACGGGCGTGCAGGTGTTGCGCAGCGTGCGTTCGCCGGGCACTCTCGGCACGCTGCGGCCCTGGTTCGCCGGGTGGGTCGCCGGGTGGCGCGAGAAAGCGGGGGAGCGGCGCGTGATGCGCTGGCGCACCGTGTGGCGCATGACCATCGCGGGTCGGCCGCCCGTCGTCTGAGTCCGGCAAGGTCCAGGGGCGGAGCGACCCCGCGGAGCAGTCACCAAGAATTCACCAATATTCTGGACTGCATGGGAGTAGCGCATGACGCCCGCGCGGGCGTTCGTCTGATACGAAATGCCTTCGCGCAACGTCGTGCCCGTGCCGTGCTCGCGGAGCGGCTCGGAAAGGCCGAGACGCTGGAGCCGGGCACGTACAAGATCGCCGTGTACTTCGCCGACAGCAAGGTGAACCTGTATCAGATCCGCCAGTGGTACAAGCCGCTCGCCGAGCTGAGCGAGGTCTGGCCGGTCGTGATCCTGTCGCGATCGCCCGTCGGGGCATCCGCTCTCATGGACGAGTCGCCGCTGCCCGTCGCCTACGTGCGCACCGTCGTCGACCTGGAGAACACGCTCGCGGAGCAGGACATCCGCATCGTGTTCTACGTCAACCAGAACACCCGCAACTTCCAGATGATGCGGTACGGACGCCGTTGGCACGTGTTCATCAACCACGGTGAGTCCGACAAGATGTACATGACCACCAACCAGTTCAAGGCGTACGACTACGCCTTCGTGGCGGGGGATGCCGCTCTCGCGCGCCTGAGCTCCGTGTTGTGGGACTACGACTTCGACAAGCGCGCCATCAAGATCGGTCGTCCGCAGGCCGATCACTATTCGGGTGTGCTGCCCTATACACCCGACGAGCGCACGGTCGTGCTTTACGCGCCCACGTGGGAAGGCGACCGAGCCGCCGCGGCCTACGGGTCGATCGCGTCCCACGGGGTCGCCCTGGTCGAGGCACTGCTGGCCACAGGTCGTCACCGGGTGATCTATCGGCCCCATCCGCGTTCCGGCGTCGTCGACGAGGAATACGGTGCGGCGAACGCGCGCATCATCAAGGCGATCGAAGCGGCCAACGCCGCAGACCCGACGGCCCACCACATCTTCGACGATGGCCCCGAGCTCGGCTGGCAGCTCTCCGCCGCCGACATCGCCGTAGTCGACATCTCCGCCATGGTCTACGACCGGCTGGCGGCAGGCAAGCCGCTGCTCATCACGCATCCGGTCCATCCGGAGGCCGAGATCGACCGCGGCGGTTATCTGTCGGCGTGCGAGTGGCTCTACGCCGACGACGCCTCACGCATCGTGCCGATCATCGACGACCTCTCGCACGACGAGACGGCGGCAGAGCGACTGCGCTATTGGGTCGCACGGTACTTCGGCGACATCACGCCGGGGGTGACCACGAAGCGCTTCCACGCCGCGGTGCAGCACTTGATGGACGAGTGGGATCGTTTCGCGCGCATCCACGCGAAAGACGAGGTCGCGATCGAGCATGGCGACGGCACCGATCCGATCGACGATCCCGACGCGATCCTGAGCGACTGAGCCGTCGATGCCGGCGCGGTGAACGCCCCGGCGGCTCCTTCGGTACGCCTAGTGCACTGTCTTCTCGAGCGGCACGGCAGCGTCGGCGAAGGTCTCCGGAAGGGGCCCGAACGCAATGCGAGCCGTGTGCACGACGCGGGACGCCGTGATGCGGTTGCCGGCCCCTCCCACGACGGCACCGATGCCGAAAGGCAGCGCCTTGGCAAGGATGCTCTCGGTCCCGCTCGTCGCGATGCGTCGCGCGAACGCCGCCTGCAGCCGCTGCACGAGCGGCCCGATGACCACACGAGGGATGCTGCTGGAGACCACCTGGCGCCAGTACAGCTCGCGCGTGACCTCAGTCTCGCTCAGCTCCATGCCCCACTGTCGCACCAGTGTCGAGCCTTCTTTGCCGAGCATGAGGGCGAGCACCAGTGCTCTGCCACGCTCAGGGTCGGTGACGGGCAGGCCGTGCAGCTCGGCCAGCGACTGCGCGTAGAGCGCAGTGGCTTCGAGAAAGGCGGCCGTCTCGACGGCCGACAGCGCGAGCGTCGCCACCGTTCCCACGGAAGGGATCACGGCGGTGGCACCGACGGCGGCACCGCTCGCGGTCACCGCGAACAGATAGCGGCGGCCGACGAGATACGCGACGTCGCCGGGCGAGGCATCCGGATGCCTGCGCCTGATGCTCGCGATGCTCGCCTGTACCGCGGGCCGCTGAACGGCGAGCACACGGTCGATCCCACGATTGACGCGCACGGGAATGGGCACCCCGCGTGAGGTGCTAACACCGGTGACACCGACGAACGGTTTGACCTTGGACGCCATGGTCCCGAGTCTACGGATCGAACGTATGCCGGCGAGAGCATGAGCGCGTGGCGCGTCTCGTATGCTTGCCGGGTGCCTCGCGTGATCTCCCAGAACGACTTCGACAAAGCTCGTGATCGGGCGCATCGCGGCGACGATCACGACGCAGCGATCGCTGAGACGCTGCGCGACTGGGCTACCGATCCCGAACGGTTCACGCTCGCCGACGGGGTGTCGCGGGCTGCTGTGCTCATCGAGGCCGGCGAGAACTTCGGATACGCGGGCGACTACGCGGAGGCGCTGCGTCTTTTCGACGAGGCCCGCATCGACGGCGGTCCCACCTACGTCGATCCCCGTGCATTGATGGCGCAGGCGCTCTACGAGGGCGGGCAGAAGGATGCCGCGTTGGAGCTCGCGGGGGCCCTCCGCAAGGAGGCGCCGACGACACTCAGCACGTACCTGGTGCTGGGCGGGTTCTTCGAGCTCGTCGACGAGCTGCAGGCATCCCAGCGCTGGTATTCGATGGGGATCCGCGCCATGGACAGCGGCAACGTGCCGGGCTCCGAGGCCCAGTACGAGTCGATGCTGATCGGCCGCGCCAGGGTGCGCGGCGAGCTGGGGCTGGCGCCCGACACGCTGGATGACGCGGCCACGATCATCATCGAGCGGTACGGCTCCCGCTGACCCACGCCCGGGCCGGGCCGTCGCGCCGTCACCGGACTGAGCCCGAGATGCTGCTGGATGGGTCTCTCCGAAGCCCTCACGACCACAGGCGACAGTGTCACGTGTTCAGCGCTCGGCCGAGCATGCGCTGGTCGCCGTGATGCCGCTGTCTCCATCGGCAGCGTGGGGCAACCGTGGGCGGACAGATGCACGAGTGCAGCTGCCATGAAACGCAGCGTCAGCGCGATCGAGCGCCGGCGGAGAGCGACGATATCGGGTTCTCGGAAATGGCGCGCGCCCGTTGGCTCGTGCGAAGGCGATTCGCCGGCGACGAAGCATCGAACGTTGGCATATCGTTCGCCGCCGACCCACAGGGCACAAACGCTCTGGACCCGAACGCTGTCTCGCAAATAGACAAGAACGCATGGTCGAGCCGTTCTCCCACGCCGCCGGCGTGGTCGGAGAGCGGTTGCGCGGCATCCGCACCGGTCTCGGTCTGAGCCAGGAAGAGGTCGCGCATCTGGCGGACATCCACCCGACCAACTACGGCAAGATCGAGCGCGGGCGAGCCAATCCGAGCCTGAGCACGATCATCCGCATCGCGACCGCGCTCGACACGGATGCCGGTGAGCTGGTCACCGGCCTCACGCTCAGCGACCTGCCTGGCAGGCACCGGCAGTACACGGCGAAGGACTTCATCCGCGAACGTGAGCGGATGCGCTGACGCACTCATCCTGAGTCGCTCAGAAGCTCGCCCGCCAGAGGTACTCGTCTCCGTTGTCGCGGTGCCAGCGCACGACGAGCACCGTCGATCGTGCGAGGTCATTGCCATGAATGCGGATTTCGGCGGTCTCGCCCGGCCCAAGCGTGATCGGTGCCTGCACCGGCATGCTTCCGGCGCCGAGCAGCGAGAATCGAATGCCCGTGAGCGTCTCCAGACTCGCGTTGCGAAGGCGATACCGCGGGGGAGCACTGCGGTCGAAGAGGAACGGAACCGGGTACGCGAGCGGCTCGGTGGGCGTGGCCTTGTCTGGTCGGATCTCGTCGGGTCGAGTGGTGGTCATGCAGGCACGCTAGGCGGAGCATCCGACGCCGAACGTCGCACGGTGGACAACGTGGTCGCACGTCCGACAGAGGACGACAAGACGCCGCGTGCGCTCCAGCGGCATTCTGGTGAACAACGCGGCGTGTCGCAGGCGATTTGCGGCGTGTTGCGGCGAAATGCCGCAGGATCGAACAGGCCGACAGCGGAGGAGCGTCAGACCCCGTAGTCGGCGTTGTACCTGTCGAGCACGGTGGCGATGTCGGAATCGAGGGCGAGCAGGCCACCCTCGAGGTAGAGCCCGCGCGTGCAGAATCGGCGAAGGTCCTTCTCGTTGTGCGAGACGAAGAACAGGGTGCGACCCTGGGCGAGCATCTCTTCGATGCGGCGGTAGCACTTCTCGCGGAAAGCTTTGTCGCCGACGGCCAGAACCTCGTCGACGATCAGGATCGGCTCATCGAGCTGAGTGATCACGCTGAACGCGATGCGCACCTTCATGCCGCTGGAGAGGTGCTTGTACGGGGTGTCGAGGAAGTTGCCGATGTCGGCGAAGCCGATGATGTCGTCAAAGCGCTCATCGATCTGCCTGCGGGTCATGCCGTGCAGGCCCGCCGTGAGGTAGACGTTGTCGCGCACGCTCAGATCGTCGACGAAGCCGCCGGTGATCTCGATGAGCGGGGCAGTGCCGGCCTTGACCTCGACGCTGCCCTCGTCTGCAAGGATGACCCCGGCCACGAGCTTGAGCAGCGTCGATTTGCCCTGCCCGTTGCGCCCGACAACACCGATCGACTCGCCGGCGGTCACCTTGAACGAGACGTGACGAAGCGCCCAGAACTCGTCGGGCCTGGCTCGCCTGGCACGGGAGGAGAACAGGTCTTTGAAGCTGCGTCGTGAACGGCGGTTGCGCTTGAAGCTGATGCCGACATCCTTGACCTCGATCATCGAGGTCGTGGTCTCCGTGGCAGTCATCACATCTCCTTCAGCACGCTGCGGATGGTGCGCGAGTACACGAGCCAGCCGATCAGGAGAAAGATGAGGCTGCCGATCGCCGAGATCAGCACAAGGTCCCAGTGCAGATCGTGCGGAAAGAAGCCGGCCCGGAAGACGCCGAACATGCCCACCAACGGATTTATGTCGATGAAGTACCTGAAGAGGCTGCCCTTGGGCACCTCGCTCGCCGGGTACAGCACCGCGGATGCGTAGAACAGAAGCCGCAGAAGCAGCTTGATCGCGCGCTCCAGGTCTTTGAAGAACACCACGAGCGGCGACACGAGCAGACCGAGTCCGACGAGCAGTACCGCCTCGATCGCGACGCCGACGGGGTAATAGACGAGTTGCCAGTGCACGTGGGCGCCGGAGAAGATCACGAACAGCGCGAGCACGGGCAATGAGAGTCCGAACTCGATTCCCTTGCTGAGCACGATGCGGTTGATCCAGATGGATCGAGGGATGGCCGTCGACCGAATGAGCTTCGCCTCACGGCTGAACGCCTTGGTGAAATCCGACACGGCGCCGTTGAACCACGTCCACGGCAGAAGCCCCGAGAGGAGGAACACGATGTAGGGAGACTCGCTCGGGTTGTTGCCGCGATGGAAGACCACCACGAAGACCAGGTAATAGATGCCGGCCATGAGCAGGGGGTCGAGGATCGACCACACGTAGCCCAGCGCGTTGGTGGTGTAGCGAACGTGCAGGTCTCGCTTGGTCAGCAACCACAGCGAGTGCCGGTAACGGGCGAACGGCGTGCGCTCGGCTGGGCGCGCATCGGCGTAGGTGGTCACCCGTAGATCGTACCGGCGCGTCTCAGCTGAACCTCACGGTCGGCTGACGGTGCGCGATTCACTGCGGCTTCGAAAGCTGCGGCGCAGGCACCGCGTGCGCACCTGTGACATGCAGGATGCCGCCGGTCAGGTGACCGACGGCATCCGTGAGCGCAGTGAACGTGGACTACACGAAGAGGTTCGCACGCTCCAGGTCTTCGGCGAAGTCGATCTCGACCGCGTACAGGTCGGAGATGTCGACCGGCTCGACCAGCATGCCGTCGTTCTGGATGGCCAGCTCGATGCCGCGCTCGAAGTATTCCTGGTCGTCGACGCGCTGCAGGTGGTAGAGGAGCGCAGCCTTGTCGCGGCTCGACACATAGTTGATGCCGACCGCTTCGCCGAGACCGCCCTTGACGGTCTTCGACAGCTTCTCGATGAAGCCCTCTGCCCCGGTGGTGTACTTGACCTCTTCGTCGGAGACCTTGGCGGTGTTCACCGTGACGAAGGACTGGTCGCGGTTGACGGCTTCGGAGACGCGAACGAGAAGTGCGGGATCGAACACGACGTCGCCGTTCATCCAGAGCACGCCGCCGTTGCCGCTCGACTTCAGCGCGCGCATCAGGCTCTTCGAGGTGTTGGTCTGGTCGTACTGCTCGTTGTAGACGAACGACGCGTCAGGGAAGGCCTCGACGATGTGCTCGAGCTTGTAGCCGACGACGATCGTCACCTTGACGTTCGTGCCGAACGCCGCGTGGATGTTGTCGAACTGCTGCTGCATGATCGTGCGGCCGTCGCTGAGCTCTGTCAGCGG
This sequence comes from Humibacter ginsenosidimutans, assembly GCF_007859675.1. Taxonomy (GTDB): domain Bacteria; phylum Actinomycetota; class Actinomycetes; order Actinomycetales; family Microbacteriaceae; genus Humibacter; species Humibacter ginsenosidimutans. The sequence continues at coordinate 1,152,100 of NZ_CP042305.1, read as the reverse complement.
CTTGGGCAGTGAACGCCCGAGGCGGCTGCCCATTCCGGCCGCCAGAATCACGACCTGCGGTGCGGTGGTCATGTTTCGTCTCCTGTCATTCGTGCGCATAGTCGACCCCCCAAATGAAGCTGAACTGTGTGACTTACCGATGACCGCGCATCGGGCGGATCAGGACTTTCGTTGCCTGCGCCGACGGCATCCGTTCACCGAGGTGTCACTCGTGCGTATGTACATAAGACACCGCGTTGTGCCGGTACGAGTTTACGGGGAGAGGGTCCCCCGATCACGGGACGTTGCCGATTCGTGATCGATTTATGGGAACGTTCTGAGAAATCCGATACCCCGATCCTTGCCGCGACATGGCATCGCAAGGGTGTGCCTTGAAGTGGTGAGTACGTTAGCGTAAGGAGTCCGATGGCTTCGACGGGGAGGGTGTTGCGCCGGCGTTGACTGGTGCGCGAGCGCACCCCGCGGCGCCGCAAGTGACATCGGGCGCGGCAGTCCGAGCAACACGGTTACGGGGGTATGGCGCGTGCAGAAGGACCCGCAGTCACCGATGCCCGGTGGCGGCGCGCCCGCGGTGGAACGCACTGACGAGGCGAGCATCGACACGGTCACGGTTCCTCGTGGCGTTCGGGCCAGGTCCGCGGCAGATGCTCAGCGTTCCGCTCGTCCACGCGTGACGGGCGCGGCCGCGAACACGTCCGTGGTGGCGACGGCCGGGGCCGGCGAGTCCGTTCCGGCGAGCGTCGCGTCGCCGTCGCGCGTCGCTCGGGCCAAGCCGCGGACGCGGGCGACGAAGGGCGCAGGCGTCGTCGCCGCGCGCACCGGCGTGGATGCCCCGAGCAGGGCCGAAGCGGCGGCATCGGTGGCGAGCGCGCACCCTGTCGTCGACGAGAACCCGGTCTCGGCTGCAGTGCCGAGAGCGCAGACCGGAACCGCCCAGCGCGCCGACGATCGTGCGGCGGTCGACAGCACGGAGATCGATACGGGACCCATGCCCGCGCAGTCCAGCCCCGTCGACGAGAACACCGGCGTTCGGCAGCGCATCACCCTGTTCGGTCGCCGACGCAATGCCGAACCCCCGATGGTGGAGCCCCCTGTCGAGGAGGGATCGGCACGGTTGGCGGAACTCGTGCGCGAAACGGACGCGCTCGTCGCGGCATCCGTCGACCCGGTGCCCGACATCGACGAACACGTTCAGAATGCAGCAGACGGCAGCACGTCCATCGACGGTGAAGGAGAGCAGGTGGCCGAACCGGCGCCCGCCGTGAAGGAACGAGCGACCGCACAGACCCAGGCACCCGACGACGAGGTTCCGGAATGGATCATCGAGCAGGTCGCCGCCTCCGATGAACGCGACGAGGCGCTCGGCTCGCTCGAGGCCGAGGCCGAGACCGGAGTTGAGGCCGGGACAGACGTTCAGGACGACCTCGAGCTGGAACTCGTCGATTCCGGTGACGTCGCGCAGGAGTCGGCCGACGACATGAAGCAGCCTCCGCACGCTCGTCGCGCGGCCGCCACCCGATCGTTCCCCCCGCGCGGCCGGCCCCGCCGAAGACCGCTCCGGTCATCCTCGCGGTGACCGGGCTGCACAAGAGCTACGGCGACGTTGTCGCCGTCGACGGCCTCAACCTCTCGGTTCGCGCCGGATCGATGTACGGCATCGTGGGCCCGAACGGCGCGGGAAAGACGACGACGCTCTCGATCATCACCGGACTGCTGCGCGCCGACGCCGGCCACGTCTATGTCAACGGCGTGGATGCCGGCAAGCATCCTCGCGACGCGAAGCGCGCCGTCGGCGTGCTGCCCGACCACCTGCGCACCTTCGACAGGCTCACCGGGGCACAACTGCTGTATTACGCGGGCACGCTGAGGGGGCTCGATCCCGCGACGACGCGGCAGCGCTCCGCCGATCTCGCCGCGGCGTTCGGCATCGAGGATGCCATGGGCCGCCTCGTCGCCGACTATTCGGCCGGAATGACCAAGAAGGTGTCCCTGGCGGCGGCGATGATCCACTCTCCTCGACTGCTCGTTCTCGACGAGCCGTTCGAGGGTGTCGACCCGGTCTCGGCGGCGACGGTGACGGGCATCCTCAAGCGATATGTGGACGCGGGCGGCACGGTGCTGCTTTCCAGCCATGGCATGGACCTCGTGCAGCGCATCTGCGACAGTGTCGCCGTCATCGTCGGAGGCGTCGTGCTCGACTCGGGTCCTGTCGACCAGGTGCGCGGCGAGAAGACACTCGAAGAGCGGTTCATCGAACTCGCCGGCGGGCGGAAGGCCGTGGAGGGGCTCGAATGGTTGCACAGTTTCTCCGACTGAAGCTGGCATCGCTGGGCAGCGGCTTCCGTCGCGGGGGCTGGCACGCGTTCGGTCTCACCGTGGGACTGCTGTACACGGCAGCGCTGACGATCGTGATCTGCTGGGTGCTCGCATCGGCGCGCGCGGCGAGCGACGTGCAACTCGTGCGTGACATCCTGGTCATCGCCGGCGGTGTCGTCGCACTCTGCTTTCTGCTCGTGCCGTTGCTCACCCGGCACGACGGAACGTTCGACCCCCGCTCTTACGCGGCCTTCGGGCTCGAGGCCGCGACGGTGTCTCGGGGTCTCGGCGTGGCCTCGCTGATCTCCGTTCCCGCGTTCGTGCTCGCGATCTGCGCCCTCTTCACCATCGTGACGTGGTCGGGCAGCCTGGGTGCGGCCGTCCTGGCGTTCGTGGCCGCCGTCGTGTGTGTCCCCACCTGGGCACTCGCCGGCCGGCTCGCGGCCTCGGTCTCGGCGTTCGCGCTCTCCAGCCGTCGCATGCGCGAGTTCGGCACGACGATCGCCGTGTTGGTCGTGGTGATGCTGCTGCCGCTCGTACTCTTTCTGGCGACGCTGAACTGGTCCCGTGACGGGCTCCGCGTCGTGCACTCGACCGCCGACTGGATCAGCTGGACGCCGTTCGGCGCGGTCTGGTCGGTCGGCGGCGACGCCGCGACCGGGCAGTGGGGCACGGCAGCGCTGAAGCTCGTCGTCGCCCTGGTCACCCTCGCCGTGTTGGTCGTCGCGTGGCGAGCGATCGTGGGGCACATGATGGTGACGCCGGAGCGGCCGGGCCAAGCGAAGGCATCCATCGGTCTCGGCTGGTTCGGCAGGATGCCATCCCGTCCCGCCGGTGCGATCGCGGCACGGGCCCTGACCTACTGGGGTCGCGACTCCAGGTACTGGATGCAGTTGCTGCTCGTGCCGCTGTTCCCGTTCGTGATGGTCGGTGCGCTGCTCGTGTCCGGCGCCGTGCGACCGCACGACGTTGCGCTCATCCCTCTGCCGGTGATCTGCCTGTTCCTCGGGTGGGTCGCCCACAACGACCTCGCGCACGACGGCACGGCCATCTGGCTGCACGTCGTGTCGGGCACGGGTGGCCTGGCGGATCGGCTGGGCAGGCTGGCGCCCGTCGTGCTCGTCGCGATCCCGGTCGTGGCGGTGGGGAGCGTGCTCACGGTGCTCGCCTACGGGAGCTGGGACGTGCTGCCGGCGATCACCGGGGTGAGCGTGTGTCTCGTGCTCTCCGGGCTCGGGCTCTCCAGCGTGTCGTCGGCACTGGCACCGTACGGCGCGCCTCGGCCCGGTGACTCGGCGTTCGCCCAGCCGCAGCACACCGGCGGCTCTGCGGCCCTGACGCAGTTCGTCACGCTGCTGCTCACCGTGGTCTTCGCTGGTGTGCCGGTCACCATGATGGTGCTCGGCGTGTTCGACGGCGCCGACTGGTTCCAGGCGAGTCTGTGGACGGGACTGGGCATCGGCGCCGCCGTGTTCATCGGGGGAGTGGCCCTCGGGGCGGCGACGTACAACCGTCGCGGACCCGAGCTGATGACGTTCGCGTTGCAGCACGCCTGACGACGCCGACCTTCGCCTGAGCGGCGGCCATTGGCCCGGACGCACGGCCTAAACTGGCCGGATGGTCGACAACAGCATCGCAGAACCGGGTGGACCTTCCGGCGCCCCCGACGGTGGCGGCGTGGCCACGCTCGATCGGGAGCTCGAGGAGCTGCTGCAGAACGAGCAGCTGGATCCTGGCGACCACGAGCGCTTCTCGCACTACGTGCGCAAGGAGCAGATCGTGGAGTCCGCCGTCACGGGCAAGCCGGTGATCGCCCTGTGCGGAAAGAAGTGGACGCCGAACCGCGACCCGCAGAAGTTCCCCGTGTGTCCGGAGTGCAAGAAGATCTACGAAGGTCTCAGCGACGAGTAGCCGTCGCGTGGCCGGCGCGCCCACCCTCGTCTGCGACCTCGGGTCTCCTTCGAGCGGGCTCGGCGCTCAGACGTATTCGGTGGGCAGGGCGGGCTCTCCGCGTCCCAGGCGGAACGCCGACTCGGGAAGCTCCTCCCGCGCGATGGCGTGATGACGCCTCGCAGCCTCGACGCCTTGCGCGCCGAGGTGGCGATCGTCCGCCACTCCGCCGGTCATGAGCGACACGTGGAGCGGTCGACCCTTGGGCAATGCCTCACGCCCCTGCACGATGTGGATCTCCTCGGCCGACGCGACCCCGACCCGGTCGAACCCTCGCACGGGCACCTTGCGCCCGCCGATCGAGGCCTTGCCGGTGGATGCCTTGGCCACCGGAATCCACGACCCGGTCTCGTCCTTGCGCGCCACGAGTTTGTACACCATCCCCGCCGTCGGCGCTCCGGAGCCTGTCACCAGGGAGGTGCCGACGCCGTAGGAATCGACGGGAGACGCACGCAGCGCCGCGATCGCGAACTCGTCGAGATCGTTCGTGACGGTGATGCGGGTCTTCGTGGCGCCGAGCGCGTCGAGTTGTGCGCGCACGGAGGCGACCAGCACAGGCAGGTCGCCCGAGTCCAGGCGCACCGCACCGAGTTCCGTGCCGGCCACGCGCACCGCGGTCTCGATCGCCTTGTGCACGTCGTAGGTGTCGACGAGCAGGGTGGTCTGCGGGCCGAGGGTGCGCACCTGGGCGCGGAAGGCATCCTCTTCGCTGTCGTGCAGCAGGGTGAACGCGTGCGCGGCGGTGCCCATGGTCGGGATGCCCCACGTGCGCCCGGCCTCGAGGTTGGACGTCGCCCCGAAGCCCGCGATGTAGGCGGCCCTGGCGGCGGCGACCGCGGCCTGCTCATGGGCGCGCCGGGATCCCATTTCGGCCAGGGGTCGTCCGGCGGCTGCCGACACCATGCGAGCGGCCGCGCCGGCGATCGCCGAGTCGTGGTTCAGAACGCTGAGCACGAGCGTCTCGAGCAGCACGCCCTCGCCGAACGGGGCATCCACCACGAGCACCGGGGATCCGGGAAAGTAGAGCTCGCCCTCCCGGTAGCCGCGGATCGTGCCGTTGAATCGGTAGTCGGCGAGCCAGTCGAGGGTCTCGTCGCGCACGACGCGGTTGTCGCGAAGCCAGGTGAGCTCCTCGTCTTCGAACCGGAAGCGTTCGATGAGCTCGAGCAGCCGCCCGGTCCCCGCGACGACGCCATACCGGCGTCCGCCGGGCAGCGACCTGGCGAACACCTCGAACACGCAGTCGCGCTCGTGCGTGCCGGAGAGCATCGCGGCGTCGAGCATCGTCAGTTCGTAACGGTCGGTGAGGAGCGCGGTCGAGGCCCGCTCGCGTGATGGCGTCACGGCATCCAGCCTATGGCGCGACGGGTGACGCGCCCCGCTTTCCGCGACCGAATCGCTGCCGCACAGCGCCGGTGTCGCGTCGCGTCAGGGGCGGATCGCGACAGCGAGTGCGCTCTCCGAGGTGCGAGCGCAGCAAGAGGGGAGGCGGTGAGACCGCGGCGGGACGACACCGTAGGCTGGGACATCGTGACGGACGCGCCGATCGGGATCTTCGACTCCGGAGTGGGCGGACTCACGGTCGCCCGGGCCGTGCGCGACCAGCTGCCCAACGAGTCGATCCTCTACGTGGGCGACACGGCCAACTCGCCGTACGGGCCGAAGCCGATCGCTCAGGTGCGTGCCCTCTCGCTCGAAGCGCTCGACTTCCTCGTCGAGCAGGGTGTGAAGATGCTCGTCATCGCCTGCAACACCGCGTCGTCGGCCATGCTGCGCGACGCTCGCGAGCGTTACGACGTTCCGGTGGTCGAGGTGATCCAGCCCGCCGTGCGCCGTGCCGTGGCGACGACACGCACGGGAAGGGTCGGCGTGATCGGTACCCTCGGCACCGTCAACTCGAGGGCGTACGAGGATGCCTTCGCCGCGGCGCCGGAGCTGCACCTGTTCACGCAGGCCTGTCCCCGTTTCGTCGAGTTCGTCGAAGCGGGGATCACGAGCGGCCAGGAACTGCTGGATGTCACGGCCGACTACCTGAGCCCGCTGCAGCGTGCGCGCGTGGACACGCTGGTGCTCGGCTGCACTCACTACCCGTTCCTCAAGGGCGCCATCTCCTATGTGATGGGCGAGGGAGTCTCGTTGGTCTCCAGCGACGTGGAGACCGCCAACGACGTGTACCGGGTGTTGGTGTCCCGGGGGCTCGAGCGCACCGCGACGAGCGAGCCGAGCATCCGCTACGAGGCGACGGGCGCCGACACGGAGTCGTTCGTGCGTCTGGCGCACCGCATGCTCGGCACGGACGTGGCGTCGGTCGACGTGGTGCGCACCGGCGCGATCGATCTGCGCGATCTGCGTGGATGACTCCGGTCGGCGACGCCGCGAGCATCGGTAGGGTGGAGCGGTGAGCGAGATCATCAGGGCCGACGGCCGAACCACCGACCAGCTGAGAGAGATCACCATCGAGCGCGGCTGGAGTCAGCAGGCCGAGGGCAGCGCCCTGATCTCGTTCGGTCGAACTAAGGTGCTGTGCACGGCGTCGTTCACCAACGGCGTGCCGCGCTGGCTCACCGGCAAAGGCAAGGGCTGGGTCACCGCCGAGTACTCGATGCTGCCGCGCGCCACCAACGAGCGCAGCGACCGCGAGTCGGTCAAGGGGCGCATCGGCGGTCGCACGCACGAGATCAGCCGGCTGATCGGCCGGAGCATCCGCGCCGTCGTCGACACGAAGGCCTTGGGCGAGAACACCATCGTGCTCGACTGCGATGTGCTGCAGGCAGATGGCGGAACGCGCACGGCCGCGATCACCGGTGCGTACGTCGCGCTCGCCGACGCCCTTGCCTGGGGCAAGGAGCACAAGTTCATCGGGCAGCGCGCGACACCGCTCATCGACAGCGTCTCCGCGGTGTCGGTCGGCATCATCGACGGCGAGCCCATGCTCGACCTGGCCTACGTCGAAGACGTGCGCGCCGAGACCGACATGAACGTCGTCGTCACGGGCCGCGGCTTGTTCGTCGAGGTGCAGGGCACGGCCGAGGGCGCGCCGTTCGATCGCCGCGAGCTGGGCTCCCTGCTCGACCTCGCCGAGGGTGGATGCCGCGACCTCGCCGTCTTCCAGGCCTCTGCGCTGAACCCCGACGCGGCATCCACGGCATCGTGATCGACGCCACCGGCGAGCAGACGGCCGGCTCGGCCTCCCGCGTGCGGGTCGTGCTCGCCACGCACAACGCGCACAAGCTGCGCGAGTTCGCGGCGATCATCGCCGACCGTCTGCCGCAGGTCGAGCTCGTCTCCTACGACGGACCGGAGCCCGTCGAAGACGGTGTGACGTTCGCCGAGAACGCCCTCATCAAGGCACGGGTCGCGGCCAGGCACACCGGCGCGGTGGCCCTCGCCGACGACTCCGGCATCGCGGTCGATGTGCTCGGGGGCGCGCCTGGCGTGTTCTCCGCTCGCTGGAGCGGCGGGCACGGCGACGACGCCGGCAATCTCGCCCTTCTGCTCGCGCAGCTCGGCGATGTGCCCGACGCGCACCGCGGGGCGCGTTACGTGTGCTGCATCGCTCTCGTGCGTCCGGAGGCAGACGGCGAACCCGGCGAAGAGCGCACCGTCGAGGGCGTCTGGGAAGGCTCGCTCGCGCGCGAGGCTCGCGGTGCGAACGGCTTCGGCTACGACCCCGCGTTCGTTCCCGACGGGTCGACGCTCACGGCGGCCGAGCTGGACCCCGAGGTGAAGAACGCCGACAGCCACCGCGCACGGGCCTTCCGCGCGATGGTGCCGACTCTGCAGGAGCTGCTGGCCGAGTAGCGCTCGCGCCCGGTCCTGCCGACCCGGGCCGTGCGGCGGGCATGGCGCATCGCCGTGCCCACGACCTACCGTTGGAGTGTCATGACCCATTCTCACGAGCATTCCGGCGCGCACGATCACGGTGCACACGGCTCGAGCAGACGCCGTCTGCTCGTCGTGATCTGCATCGTGCTCGGCGTGTTCGTGCTCGAGATCGTCGGCGCGCTGCTGAGCGGTTCCCTCGCGCTGCTTGCCGATGCCGGACACCTCGTGAGCGACCTCGTCGGACTGATCGTCGCTCTCGTCGCGGCGACCATCGCGGCCCGACCCGCCACCGACCGGCAGACGTTCGGCTTTCAGCGCGTCGAGGTCTTCGGTGCTCTCGTCAACTCGCTCATCCTGATCGGAGTCGCGGTCTCCGTGGCGATCGGCGCGGCGCTCCGGTTCGGCGGGCATCCCGAGGTGCACAGCGGGTGGATGCTCGGGGTCGCCGTCGTCGGCCTCATCGGCAACGTCACGGGACTGCTCGTGCTGCGCGGCGGCGCGAAGTCCTCCATCAACATGCGCGGCGCCTACCTCGAGGTGCTCGGGGACGCGTTCGGCTCGCTCGCGACCATCGCCGCGGCGATCGTGATCCTCACCACGGGCTTCGCGTGGGCGGACGCGATCGCGTCGATCGTCATCGCCGTGCTGATCGTGCCGCGGGCGTACTCACTGCTGCGCGAGGTGGTACGGGTGCTCAGCGAGTCGGCGCCGGCATCCACCGATGTGGCCGAGATCAGGGAACACCTTCTGGGCACCGACGGCGTGGTAGCGGTGCACGACGTGCACGTGTGGGCCATCACGTCGGGTGCCCCGGTGTTCTCGGCGCACGTCGTCGTGCAGCCGCAGGTCTTCGCACAGGGCAGAGCGGGCGCGCTGCTCGACGAGCTGGGCGGCTGCCTCAACCATCACTTCGACGTCGCGCACTCCACGTTCCGGCTCGAGCCCGCCGAGCACGCGGCGCACGAGGGCGACACGCACCGCTGAACGGCGGGAGCCGCGCGCTACTCCGTGCTGTGCTTCTGGCCGCCGAACACGTCGGGCTCGGTGCTGAGCCGTTCGGCGGCATCCTGCGCGTCGTGCGCGTCGCTCTCGGCCAGCTGCGGGTCGGCCGCCTGCGCCTTCGCCTGCTTACGCGACTTGCGCACCCCCATCAGGTAGTGAACGAGTGCGGGGATGACGGTGACCACGACGGCGAGCACGAGGATGACGTCGATGTATTTCTCGACGAAGTTCGCGACCGGGGTGATGAACCCGATCAGGTAGGCGAAGAATGTCAGTCCGCCGCCCCAGAGCACAGCGCCGATGGCGTTGTACAGCGAGTAGCGCCGGTAACTCATGTGGCCGACACCGGCAGCGACCGGCGCGAACGTGCGCACCACAGGCACGAAGCGGGCGAGGATGACCGCCAGCGGCCCGAACCGCTCGAAGAAGGCGTTCGTGCGCTTGACGTTCTCGACGCTGAAGAGTCCGGTCTCCTTGCGTTCGAAGATGGCCGGTCCCGCCTTGTTGCCGATCAGATACCCGACCTCGCCGCCTGCGAACGCGGCGATGGCGATGAACAGGCATACCCACCAGATCTGCAGGCCGAACACGAGGTCCGTCGCCGTCAGGATTCCGCTGATCACCAGAAGCGTGTCGCCGGGAAAGATGAACCCGACGAGCAGGCCGGTCTCGGCGAAGATGATGGCGCAGACGACGAGCAGGGCCCATGGGCCGACCGAACTGATGATCACGCTCGGGTCGAGCCACGGAATCAATGCTGTGTGAACCACGAAACTCCTGTCGGCGCCCGCTGGCAGCGGCAAACCGGTCGTCGGCGAAAGCGGGGAAGAAGGGGCGACCGGGAGTGGCACCCCCGAGCCCGTCGAGAGTCTATCCGGGCGAATTCCAAGAAAGCAGAAAGCTGAGCGAGACCGTGACAGATGTCATCCCAGAGGATGACGGTCGTCTCGGCGCCTGAGACGAGTGCGGGAGAGGGGACTTGAACCCCCACGCTCGAAAGCACAGGAACCTAAATCCTGCGTGTCTGCCAATTTCACCACTCCCGCGCGGGCGCTGATCAGCTTAGGCGGTCTCGGGATGCTCGTGGCCGCGACAGCATGGGCTGACACGGATCGTTCGTGCTTCCGGTTGTCGATGTGGATAACTCGAGCACGAAGGCGGACGCCGACGACATCATGTCGGCATGACCGACGCCGTGCGACTCATCACCGACCGCGTGCGCGACCGGGTGCGGCGTGAGGGAGTCGATCTCACGGCGGATGCTCCGCGCGCGGCCCAGTACGCGAGGGACGAGGTGCGCCGGTTCACAGAGCGTTCGCTCGGCGGATCGTTGCCTCTCGTCGCCGATGAGGTGAGCACGGAGCGGGAGGTGCTCGCGTCGCTCACCGGCTTCGGTCCGTTGCAGCCCTACCTCGATGACCCGGGAGTGGAGGAGATCTGGCTGAACGCGCCGGACCGGTGCTTCGTGGCTCGCAGCGGACGCTCGGAGCGAGTGGACCTGGCGCTCACCGACGGTCAGGTTCGGGACCTCGTCGAACGCATGCTGCAGGCATCCGGCCGCCGAGTCGATCTGTCGTCGCCGTTCGTCGACGCGTCGTTGCCGGACGGGAGCCGGCTTCACGTGGTGATCCCCGACGTGACCAGAACCCACTGGGCGGTCAACGTGCGCAAGTTCTCCCGGCGCATCCGCGACCTGGGACGGCTGGTGGAGCTGGGATCGATCACGCAACAGGCCGCGGCCTTTCTCCGGTTGTGCGTGCTGGCGGGCCAGAACGTCTTGATCGCCGGTGCGACGCAGAGCGGCAAGACGACACTTCTCGGAGCGATGCTCGCCGCGGTGCCTCCGAGCGAGCGCGTGATCACCGTGGAGGAGACGTTCGAACTCGACCTGGCCGCGACCGATGTCGTCGCCATGCAGTGCAGGCAGCCGAGCCTCGAAGGGGCGGGCGAGATCACGCTTCGTCGGCTGATCAAAGAGGCCCTGCGCATGCGGCCGGATCGGATCGTCGTCGGTGAGGTGCGTGAGGCAGAGAGTCTCGACCTGTTGTTGGCGCTGAATTCCGGCCTCCCCGGTGCGTGCTCGATCCACGCCAACAGCGCACGAGAGGCATTGGCGAAGCTCTGCACCCTGCCCTTGCTCGCCGGCGCCAACATCGACTCGGGCTTCGTGGTGCCCACGGTCGCGCAGTGCGTCGACATCGTGGTGTTCTGCACTCTGGAGCGAAACGGCACGCGCCGTGTCACCGAGATCCTGGCACCGAGCGGCGCGGTCAACAACGGAGTGATCGAGGCCAGCCCGATCTTCGCCGTGCGCGACGGCCGCCTGGCGCCGACCGGGGGATACCCGACGAAGCGGGAGAAGTTTCTCGCCGCGGGGCTCGACCCGGCATCGGTGCTCGCGCGATGATCCCGTCCGCAGGTCTGGGCGGGATGCTCGGCGTCGGTCTCCTGCTCATGGCATCGCCGTGGCTGTGGCCTTCGCCCGAGCGAACCCGTCGCCCCTCCGCCGCCCGCGATGCTCTTCGCCGGACCCTCGTGCTCGCCGGGATGCCAGGCATCACTCCGGCCGTGTTCTTCGCGGTCAGCGCACTGCTCGCGTGCGTGCTGTTCGTCGTCGCCCAGGCATTGTTCGGCATCATCGCGCTGTCCATCGGCTTCGCCGTGCTCGGTCTGTGGGCGCCGTGGAGCGTCGTGTCGTGGCGAGGGGCGGCGCGCGTGCGCGCTCACCGCACCGTCTGGCCCGACATGGTCGATCAGCTCGTGTCGGCCGTGCGTTCCGGCCTCGCTCTGCCCGACGGGGTGGCGGCACTCGCCCGCACGGCGCCGGAGTCGACCAGGGCGGCCTTCGCCGCCTTCGAGCGGGACTATCGCGCGAGCGGGGTGTTCGCGCCCGCGGCCGATCGGCTCAAAGCCGGCGTCGCCGATCCCGTCTTCGATCGCATCATCGAGACCTTGAAGATGGCGAGAGAGGTCGGCGGAGGCGAGCTGGTGACGGTGCTGAAGGCACTGGCCGCCTCGCTCAGGGATGACGCCGCCGTGCGTGCCGAGATCGAGGCTCGCCAGACGTGGACGGTGAGCGCCGCGCGGTTGGGTGTCGCCGCACCGTGGGTGGTGCTGGCGCTGCTCGCGACGCGACCGGAGGCATCCCTCGCCTACAACACGCCGGTGGGTGCGCTGGTCATCGTGACCGGGCTCGTGGTCTCGGTGGTCGCGTACCGCACGATGCTCGCCATCGGTCGGTTGCCCGAGGAACGCAGGTGGTTCCGATGACGCCGGAACTCGGTTGGGGAGCCTTGTGCGGTGTCGGGCTCGGCATGGGCCTCTGGTCGTTGCTCGCGCTCGTGCCACGCATGCGCAGGCCACGGCTCGCCGAGCGCGTCGCGCCATATCTCATCGACGTCTCCGAACCGGCGAGGGCCTTCGCCGCCCGCCGCACGATGCAGCCGCTGCCGATCCTCGGCACCGTGCTGGCTCCGCTCGTCGGCTGGGTGCGCAACACAACGTCGAGGATGCTCGGCGGCGGCGACGCCGTCGCCTCGCGGCTCCGGCAGGCGGGCTCGGTGATGACAGTGGAGGAGTTCCGTCTTCGGCAGGTCGGCTGGGCGCTCGCCGGCCTCGCCGCAGGCGGCACGATTGTCGCCGCGGCCGCCGTGGCGCGGCCTCTGCCCGCCGTCGCGGTGCTTGCCATGCCCGTGGTCTTCGGCGTTGTCGGATTCCTCGTGCCCGACCGTCTGCTGTCGCAACGCGCGGCCAGGCGTCTGGCTCGCATGTCGGAGGAGTTCCCCACCGTGCTCGAACTGCTCACCCTGTCGCTCAGCGCGGGCGAGGGCATCCTCGATGCGCTGCGTCGCGTCGCGCACGCGGGATCCGGTGAGCTCGCTGGCGAACTCGGACGTGTCGTGGCCGAGACCGGCATGGGAGTGCCGCTGGCGACCGCGCTCGAACGCGCGAGCGCGGACATCCGGCTGCCGCCGCTGACCAGGTGTGTCGACGCGATCACGACGGCGCTCGAGCGTGGCACACCGCTGGTGGAAGTGTTGCGGGCTCAGGTGACGGATGCCAGGGAAGGCGCCAAGCGCGACCTGCTCGAACGCGCAGGAAAGAAGGAGATCGGCATGCTCGTGCCGCTCGTCTTCCTCATCCTGCCTGTGACTGTTCTGTTTGCCGTGTACCCGGGATTCGTGGTGCTGGAGTCCGGATTTTGAGCCGCGCCCGCGATGACCATGATGCCGAAGACCTCGAGAGAAAGGACGCCGTGATGCTCGCTGAACGACGGAAGGACACCGAGACGTCGAAACGGACGGCCGCCGACCGTGCACTCGCCGATGAGCGAGGAGATGTGCCGGGCTGGGTCTTGGTGACGCTGATGACGGCAGGTCTTGTCATCGCGATCTGGACGTTGGCCACGCCCGCCCTGAGCGGCGTGTTCCAGCAGGCGATCGACCGCGTCACGTCGTTCTGAGATGAGGGTTTCCGGTGTCGATCCGGTGCGACGCGTGCTCCGCGACGGGGTCGTCGGGCCACGATCGGTGACGGCTCCGCGCGGCACTGCGGCACGATCTGTTCGGGCTGGGCTCGGCGACGAGCGCGGCTCCGCACCCGCGGAATTCGCCATGGTGGGCGCCCTGCTCACCGTGCTGACCTTGGCCGTGCTGCAGCTCGGACTCTCATTGCTCGTGCGCAACACGCTCATCGACTCAGCAGCCGAAGGCGCGCACATCGCGGCGCTCGCCGACAACACCCTCGCCGACGGCGAGCAACGCACACGCGAACTGATCAGCTCGGCGATCGGCGACGAATACGCGCACGATGTGACGGCGGCCGTGGTGCGCTACCGGGGCACGGCCGCCGTCGAGGTCACGGTGCGCGCACCACTTCCGCTGCTGGGCCTGTTCGGGCCCGATCGCGTCGTGGAGGTCAGCGGGCATGCTCCGCGCGAAACACTCCGCTGACGGCATCCCGCACCGAAAGGGCGGATGGCGCCTCGCCGTGACGAGCGACCGCGGCAACGCGGCGCTGGAGTTCATCACGGCCGGGCTCATCCTGCTCGTCCCCATCGTCTATCTGGTGATCGCGCTGGCCGGCATTCAGGGCGCGCAGCTCGCCGCAGCAGGAGCCGCGCGGCAGGCGGCACGGGTGTATGTGCAGGGGAGTGATCAGGCGGATGCCTCGGCGGAGGCGTCCGCAGCCGTCGCGTTCGCGCTCGCCGACTTCGGCCTCCAGGCCGACGCAGCACGCGTGCAGGTGTCGTGCCGCTCGCACCCGGATGCCTGCCTCACCCGGCTCGGCACGGTCACCGTGACGGTGCGCGTTCGGGCGCCGTTGCCGCTCGTGCCCGACGTGCTCGACCTGCGGCACGACGCCGCTGTCTCGGTGCAGGCGTCGAGCACGCAGCGCGTCTCGCGCTTCTGGAGTGCCCGGTGATGTCGGGTGTTGTGGCGCGTCTTCGCGACGATCGTGGATCGGTGTTGCCGCTCATCATCGGCTATGCGGTGCTCTGTCTGGTCGTGGTGCTGTCGGTCACGGCGATCACCTCGCTTTATCTGGAGCGGGAACGCCTGTATGCGCTGGCCGACTCCGCGGCCCTCGCCGGCGCGGAGTCCTACAGCCTCACCGACGTGCGGGTGGTGAACGGCAGCCCGCATCCCGTGCTCGAGCCACGCGCCGTCCGTGACGCGGTGCAGGACTTCGTGGGCACGGCCGCGGCTGACGGGTTCGACGGGCTCCGCGTCGAACGTGCAGACACGGCGGACGGCAGAAGCGCCACCGTGCGGCTGTCGGCGGTCTGGCATCCGCCTGTCGTCTCGCCGTTCGTGCCGAAGGGGTTCCGCATCGACGTCACGGCCAGCGCGCGAAGCGTGCTCCACTGATCGCCGGCTCGGGCTGTCACCGCGGGCTGCGGCCGCGGCGCATCGCGTAGAGCACTCCGACGGCGCATCCGGCGAGGAGCAACGCGACCCCTCCCGTGACCAGCACCGAGCCGATCGCCTTCCACGGCACGCCGTTGTCGCTGTCGCCTTCGTCGACGGCGCCTCCCGAGCTCGCGCCGGCCACCGAGGCGCTCGATGAGGCGCCGCCCGCCGAGCCGGCGGCCGCCGGCGGAGTGCAGTTGTGCCGGAGGAAGGAGACCGCGAGCGATGGATCGTCGACGAGCACACCCCCTCCGTCGTACGAATGCGCGGGAGCCTCTGGACCGCAGCCGCCGAAGAAGTCGTCGATCGCGGCATCCACCGTTCCGCCCGATCCGGCCGCAACGGCGATGCCCGCTCGTGTGACACCGTCGAATCGGGAGCCGAGCACGGTCACGGCGTCGTCGATGCTGTGGGCGTCGACCTGCAGGCCGACAGCGAAGCGCGCGAGGTTCGCATTCTCCAGGCTGACCACCGACGACGGTCCGTCCGCGGCCGAGAGCTGAACCGCGGCGTCCGAGCCGTCGCCGTCGAAGCCCGTGATCTCCGCGCCGTCTGCGCCGGAGATCAGCACAGCGTCCTTCTCTGCGCCGCCCACCCGGGTTTCGCTCACGACCGCATCGTCGACGGCGAGGAGGGCCACGGCGGTGCCGATTCGCGAGAACGTGTTCGAATCGAAGGCCGGTGCCGAGGTGTGTCGCACGACGACACCGGTGTCGTCGTCTTCGAAGGTGTCGTCGAAGACGGTCAGACGGTCGGCATCGTCGGCGACCACACCGACGCCTGAGCCGTCGCCCCGACTGCCGAGCACGTCGTCGCCCTGCAGATAGGCATCGGTGGCACCGTTCAGTTCGACACCGTGGGCGCACTGGAGCACGGAGGTGTCGATCACGCTCACGCGATCGGCTGTCACCCGGATGCCCGTCGAATCAACAGCCGAGTCGCACGTCACCGTCAGAGACTCCAGCGTCGCGCCGACCGCGCCCACCTCGACGGCGGGGAGACCGTCGAGTGCCGTCACCGTCGCGTCGCCGGAGTCGAGGGTCACCGCGTTGTCCACCAGCAGCGGACCGGGATAGCTTCCCGCCGACAAGAGCACGGTGTCGCCCGGCTCGGCACGAGTGATCGCGGCGTTCACATCGTCACCTGGGCTCACGGTCACCACCCGCGTGACGCTGTCGGCGGCAAGCCCTGCCGACGCCGATCCCGCCCCACTCGCGGGGCCGGCAACGGCCGGCGCATCCGCGGGCGCGCACAGCACGAACACGGCGAGGGCGGCAGGCGCCCATCGAGCAAGGAGTGCAGGAATGCTCCGAATCGCGTACATCGTGCGAGCCTCCGAGGGCTCGCTTCCCAGAATGCGCCGCGTCCCCCGCCGCGGCAAGCGTCAGGCGTCGGCGACCAGTCTGCGCTTGGGCACGTAGCGGGGAACGTAGCGCACGAGCATCCCTGCCCCGATCAGGCCGAGCACGCCCATGGAGAACGATGCGGCTGCCAGCGAGAACAGCGCG
This sequence comes from Humibacter ginsenosidimutans, assembly GCF_007859675.1. GTDB lineage: Bacteria > Actinomycetota > Actinomycetes > Actinomycetales > Microbacteriaceae > Humibacter > Humibacter ginsenosidimutans. The sequence continues at coordinate 1,135,587 of NZ_CP042305.1, read as the reverse complement.
GTGACACCCGAGACGAACAGCGGCGCCCCGGCCTGACCTGCATCGTTGGTGAACCGCCATGCGCCGAGGAACGGCGCCGGATCGGTGCGCGGGGCGAGGTCGGCACCGAGAGTCATGAGGATGCCGCTGCCCACCCCGTTCGCCAGCGCCATCACGACCGCGACGACGGTGAACCAGGTCTGGTCGGTCACGAAGGCGAGCGCGATGTGGGTGAGGCTCAGCCCGATCATGGACGGCAGGGCCGACCACAGTCGACCGAAGCGGTCCATGATCTGGCCGGAGGTGTAGAAAAGCGCGAAGTCGACAGCGCCCGCGATGCCGATGATGAGCGCGGTGGAGGCCGCGGGCATCCCGATCGCGACGGCGGCCAGGGGCAGGATCACGGTGCGCGACGACCTCAGCGCGGAGATCAGCGCCGCACACGTGCCCATACGGGTGAGCACGGCGCGGTTCGACCAGATGGTGCGGAAGAGGCCCTCCGTGCGCTCCTTCGCCTCGGCCCGGCCGGCATCCTGAGCCCCGTGCGCCTTCGCGGTGACGACCTCGCCGCGGCCGGCGACGATGGTCTCCGTCGGGTCGGGTACGACGATGAGCACGACGGTGGCGGCCACGCACATCACGATGTGCACCCAGAACACGTAGTGCGGATTGCCGAACAACGCGATGACGCCCGCGCTGATGAACGGCCCGATGAACCATCCGCCGCGGAACACTCCGCCGAGCGTCGACAAGGCCCTGGCGCGGTAGCGAAGGGGAACGTAGCCGGTCATGAACGCGTGCCTGGCGAGCGCGAACACGCTGGTGGCGAGTCCGATGAGGAACACGCCGATGGTGAGCATGAGGTCGCCGGGCGCGAGCAGGCACACGACGAGCCCGACGATGCACAGCAGGGCGGAGGCGATCATCGAGCGTCGTTCGCCGAAGCGCGAGACGATCCAGCCGCTCGGGATGTCGCCGATCATCTCGCCGACCATGATCATGCCGCCGATGAATCCGGCCAGTGCGAGGCCTGCGCCGAGATTGTGCGCGAGCACCGGGATGATGGGAATGACGGCGCCCTCGCCGATGGAGAACAGTGCGGTGGGGAGGAACGCTGCGAGCGCGACATCCCGGATGCTGAAGTTCACGTCGCCGGAGGTCATATCGTCTCCAGCCTAGGTGGGATACCAACGACCGATGGACCATGAGCGTCTTCGGTCGGTGGCGCACGTGGTGGGCGCGGCACGGTGCAGGCGGTGCAGGCGGATATCCTTAGGCGGTCATGATCGAACTGGATTTGAGTGCGCAGATCGCGGATGTGCGGGCGACCTTCGCCGACATCCGTGCCGTCGTCGACGTGGAGCGCCTGCGCGCCGACATCGACCGACTGAGTGAAGAGGCCGGCGCCCCCGATCTCTGGGACGACCCCGAGAAGGCGCAGAAGGTCACCAGCGCTCTGAGCCATCGTCAGGCGGACCTCGGCAGACTGAACGGCATCGAGCAGCGGCTCGACGACCTCGAGGTGCTGGTCGAACTGGCCAATGCCGAGGGCGACGACGAGTCAGCCGAAGAGGCCCGCAACGAGCTGCTCGAGCTGCAGAAGACGGTCGGCGATCTCGAGGTGCAGACCCTGCTCGACGGCGAGTACGACGAACGGCCCGCCGTGGTGACGATCCGCGCGGGTGCGGGGGGAGTGGATGCCGCCGACTTCGCCGAGATGCTTCTGCGCATGTACCTGCGCTGGGCCGAGCAGCACGGATATCCCGTTCAGGTCATGGACACGAGCTACGCCGAAGAGGCCGGCATCAAGTCGGCGACCTTCGAGGTGGATGCCCCCTACGCGTTCGGAACCCTCTCCGTCGAGGCAGGCACGCACCGACTGGTGCGCATGAGTCCCTTCAACTCGGCCGGCAAGCGCCAGACCTCTTTCGCGGCGGTCGAGGTGATCCCGCTCATGGAGGAGGCGCAGGAGGTCGACATCCCCGAGACCGACATCCGCGTGGACGTCTTCCGTTCGTCGGGCCCAGGCGGCCAGTCGGTGAACACCACGGACTCGGCTGTGCGCATCACGCACCTCCCCACCGGCATCGTCGTCTCGATGCAGAACGAGAAGTCGCAGATCCAGAACCGCGCTGCGGCCATGCGGGTGCTGCAGTCCCGTCTGCTGCTGCTGCAGCGCGAGGCGGAGGCGGCCGCCAAGAAGGAGCTGGCAGGCAACATCACGGCCAGCTGGGGCGACCAGATGCGGTCCTACGTTCTCGCGCCGTACCAGATGGTGAAAGACCTGCGCACCGAGTACGAGGTCAACAACCCGCAGGCGGTGTTCGACGGCGACCTCGACGGTTTCATCGCCGCGGGCATCCGCTGGCGCAAGCAGAAGACCGACGACTGACCTCGTGCAGCCGACCGAGGTCGATTCGGGTCGGGTGTGGGCGACTCAGCGTGTGGGCTGGGATCAGAGTGGCCGACTGCTGTCCTCGAGATCTGCTGCGACGACCATCGGCGCGATGCCGGGCAGCAGCCGTGTGATCGTCGGGTAGCAGCGTCCCCAGAAGAACCCACGCCCGGCGGGGGCGGGGACGCGCCGCCAGTGCCGAATGCCCACTCGGTGCAGGAGTGTGCGAAGGCCGGAGGGTCCCGCGCCCCACGGCTGAGCGGGAAGGCGATATCCGCTCGCCGAGCGATGGCCCTTGGTGGTGGTGACCGCCCACGACGGGATCGTGTCGAAGATCAGCCGGCCACCGGGGAATGCCGAGACCAAGCCGCCCAGAAGGTGTTCGACCTCACGTTCCGGGAAGTACATGAGGAGCCCCTGAGCGATGATCAGCACGCGGGGGTCGCCGCGGACCTGGGTCATCCAGCTGAAATCCCAGGCGGACCCAGGCACGAGGATGTTCCGAGGGTCACGTGGGAGCAGGCGGCGACGCGCGTCGATCATCTCGGGGACATCCACGCTGATCCAGCGCCCCGCTCCGTCACCCGCGCGCCACAGTTGGGTCTCCAAGCCCTCTCCGAGCGAGACGACGGTGGCGCCCGGATTGGTGCGGAGGAAGTCGGCGATCTCGGCGTCGTACTGTCGTGCGCGCACCGCGTGCGCTTGGTCGGGCGCGCCGAAGCGCTCGCGAAACGGGAAAGTGAGCTCGTCCATGAGGGCGGTCGCCAGAGGGTCGTGCAGCAGGCCGTCGGCGCGGGACGCCTCGCATGCCCGGTTGTACAGGGTGATGAGAGCTGTCTCGGGAACTCCTCCGATCCCCACTGATGGAGCGGACGCGCTGTCGGTCATTCCAGAGCCTCTTTCGATAAACTTACAATGTAAGGTAGCACCGCGCCACAAGGAGACAGAAGGGGTGTTGCGGTGACGAGACGTTCCCCAGGGGTGAGCGCGGGGCTGAGTCGTGATGGCATCCTCGCCGCGGCGCTCGCCATCGCGGATGCCGAAGGCCTTCGCCGGCTCACGATGCGCCGGCTGGCTGACAGTCTGGGTGTCGAGCCCATGAGCATCTACGGACATGTGCCTGACAAGACCGCCCTCTTGGACGGATTGGTCGAGGCCGTCCTGTCGCTCGCGGCCGATCTCGACCTTGCGGACGACGCGCCGTGGCAGGAAGGGGTGCGAGGCTTCGCAGAGGGGCTTCGGGACGCCGTGCGGGCGCATCCGGGCGTGCACAGCTTGTTGCTGACGACTCAGGGGGAGACCGAACGCAACCTTGCAGCCGTGGAGAAGGCGCTCGAAACCCTCGGGCGAGCCGGATTCACCCTGCCACTGGCCGTGTCGTTGCTGCGCACGGTCACGGAGTTCACGGTTGCGCACGCGATCAGCGACTCGGCGACGGACGGCGGCGGTCACCGGCCCGAGTCGGCGATGGCAGAGCATCCGCTCGCGAGCGCGGCCACAGCGACAGACTCGTTCGACGCCTTCACGATCGGATTGACGGCGATCCTGGTCGGTTTCGACGCTTTGCGACGCGGTGTCGGCGGTGCAGCGGCTCCCCAGGAGCCGGCCCCCCGAGCGGCTCAAGCGCTCGGGTGAGTCGCTCGGCGGCATCGCCGTGCCGTGTGTTTAGGCTGGGCGGGTCATGATCCGATTCGACCACGTCAGCAAGAGCTACAAGGGAACCCCCCGCCCGGCCCTCGACGACATCACGACCGAGATTCTCCGTGGAGAGTTCGTGTTCGTGGTGGGTGCGTCCGGATCCGGAAAGTCGACGTTCCTCCGCCTCGTCCTGCGCGAAGAGAAGGTGACCCGCGGCAAGCTCCACGTGCTCGGGCAGAACCTCAGCAACATCTCCAATCGCAAGGTCCCTTACTTCCGCCGCAACGTCGGCGTCGTCTTCCAAGACTTCCGACTGCTCACGAACAAGACGGTCTTCGACAACGTGGCCTTCACCCTCAAGGTGATCGGCAAGTCGAAGGGCTACATCCACGAGGCCGTGCCCGACGTACTGGCCATGGTGGGCCTCGACGGCAAGGCGCAGCGCTTCCCGCACGAGCTGTCGGGGGTGAGCAGCAGCGCGTCGCGATCGCCCGCGCGGTGGTGAACAAGCCGCAGATCCTGCTCGCCGACGAGCCGACCGGAAACCTCGATCCGGCGACCAGCGCAGGCATCACCGCGGTGCTCGAACGCATCAACGCTGCGGGCACGACGGTGCTGATGGCCACGCACGAGGCGGGCCTCGTCGACCGCATGCAGAAGCGCGTCATCGAGCTCGTCGACGGCAAGCTCATCCGCGACGAGCGGCACGGCGGCTACGGCTTCACCGGTGTCGTCCCGGTGTTGGATGCCCGTGAGCGCGCCGCCGACGCGGCGTCCGTTCCCGAGGAGGTCCTCGTCGATCAGGCGCAGAGTCCGGTCGCGGCGTCACCCGTCCCCGTGACCGCAGGCACGAAGCCGGCGAAGGCGACGCGCTCCGAGCGCAAGGCGAGCAAGAAGGCGTCGAAGACGGCACCCGCGGAGACCGGATCGGTCTCCGCGGTGACGGCTCGCGAGCAGGCCGAGAGCCTTCCGGCGCCGGCGGCCGCCGAGGCTCCGCATCCCGCGGCCACACCCGTCCACGACGTTCGGCCGCCCGAGCCCGCGGAGCCGCTCGATGCACCGGCAGAGCCGGTTCCCGCGATGCGAGTCGCGGCATCCTCCTCAGCATCCGCGGAGAGTGCGGAAGCGGCACAGAACCCCGCGAAGACGGGCGCTCACGACGCGGTGGGCGTCGACGAACTGAGCCTCGCCGAGCGGCTCGGGCTGCGGGCACCGGGCAAGAGCGACCACGACGACGACTCGAACCAGGATGTGGGGCCGGTGTCATGAGATTCGCACTCGTTCTTTCAGAGGCGGGCAGCGGCCTCAAGCGCAACCTCTCGATGGTGATCTCCGTCGTGCTGGTCACCTTCATCTCGCTCACCTTCGTGGGCACGGCCATCCTGATGCAGATGCAGATCGGCCAGATGAAGACGTACTGGTACGACAGGGCCCAGGTGGCGGTGTACATGTGCACGGCCACCGACAACACCGCCACGTGCCAGGGCCAGGATGCGACGGCCGAACAGATCGCGGCAGTCAAGGCCAAGCTGGAGTCGCCGGCTCTTGCGCCCTTCATCGAGAAGTTCTACTTCGAGAACCACCAGCAGGCCTACAACGACTTCAAGCAGCAGTTCAAGGGCAACCCGGTCGCCGACTATGTCACGCCCGAGCTGCTGAACCAGACGTTCTGGATCAAACTCAAGAACCAGAGCCAGTCCGACGTCATCGCGCAGTCATTGAGCGGTGTCGCCGGGGTGCAGGGCGTGACCGACCAGCGAAGTTATCTCGACCAGATCTTCCGCATCCTCAACGCGGCGAGTCTCACGGCCATCGCGATAGCCGTGGTGATGCTGGTGGCCGCGGCCTTGTTGATCGCGACGACCATCAGGCTGTCGGCGTTCTCGCGGCGAAGAGAACTGGGCATCATGCGGCTCGTGGGAGCGTCGAACGGGTTCATCCAGACGCCGTTCGTGCTCGAGGGGGTGCTTGCCGCCCTGATCGGATCGCTGCTGGCGGTCGGAGCGGTGTTCGCCATCGTGCAGTTCTTCGTGCTCGGCTACCTGGCCAAGAACACGTTGGCCACCTCGTTCGTCGGTCTCGACAACGCCTGGATCGTGGCTCCGATCCTCATCGTGGTGGGTGTCGCACTGGCCGCGCTCGCGTCCAATGTCGCGATCCGCAGGTACCTCCGGGTCTGACGCCCCACGGCTTCCACCGCCGAGGGTGTGCCTTTCAGCTGCCGAGGATGTGCCGTTCTTGTCCTGGGGGTGTGCCGTTCTGCCGGCGAGGGTGGGGGTTCCTCCACATGATGCCGTCACATCGGCGGCCGGGGTCGTGGATGCCCGACCCGCCGGGTATGCTGGTGGGCTGCCGTGTCCGCCGGACGTGGCATCCTGATGCGCGCACACCGCGTGCCGACACGACGAGGAGAGCGCGATGCCCAGGGAACGTGGTCAGAAGGTCGTGGCGACCAACCGCCGCGCCCGCCACGACTACCTGATCGAGGACACGTACGAGGCCGGCCTCGTGCTCACCGGCACCGAGGTGAAGTCGCTGCGTGAGGGGCGCGCGTCGCTGGTCGACGGCTACGCGTTCGTCGACGGGGGAGAGGCGTGGCTCGACGCCGTCTACATTCCCGAGTATCTCGACGGCACGTGGAACAATCACGCGCCGCGGCGCAAGCGCAAACTGCTGCTGCACAAGCAGCAGATCGTGAAGATCGCGAACAAGATCAAAGACGGTGGCTACACGCTGATCCCGCTACAGCTCTACTTCTCCGACGGCCGTGCCAAGGTCGAGATCGGCGTCGCGAAGGGCAAGCGCGAATACGACAAGCGGCAGGCGCTGCGCGAACGCCAGGACAAGCGCGAGGCCGAGCGCGCCATGGCGAACAAGAACCATCTGGGCGAGTAGCTGTCTTCGTCATGCCGGTGCGAATCCGAGTGTGACGCACCCTGTCGTCACGGCACGTCACGGCGTAGCGTGAACGCCGACGGCATCCAATCGGGGGAGGGATCGTCATGTCCAATCCGGGTCAGCCCACCATTCAGCAAGGCGCGACGGGGGACGCCGTTCGGCGTCTGCAGAGGGCGCTGCGACGCACGCCGAACCTGTCGATCGTGGTCGACGGCATCTTCGGCCCCGCCACGCGGCACGCCGTCGTGGAGTTCCAGACCGACGAAGCGCTGACACCCGACGGCATCGTCGGACCGCTGACGTGGGCCAAGCTTCCCGACGGCGGCGCGATGCCCGTGCTTCAGCAGGGATCGCACGGCGCGGTGGTCACGAGTCTGCAGACCGTCCTCACGAACGGCGCGAACGAGTGGGGCGGGGTGGGGCCGCAGGGGATCGATGGGATTTTCGGACCCCACACGAAGGCATCCGTCGAGGCATTTCAGCACTGGGGTCACGTGACGGTCGACGGGATCGTCGGGGAGCAGAGCTGGGACGTCTCGCTGCACGCAGCGGGCGCCACTCTGGAGTCCGCCGTCGGGCTCGACTACGTCGTGAACTGAAGCGGCCACGCACGGCAGTGCTCAGTGCGAGGCGTCCAACTGTCCGTAGAGCGCCTGCACGAGCGACTCCTGCACGGCCCCCAGCCATTGGTAGTGCTGTCGATCGGCCCTGAACTCCTGACCGGGATGCCCGGGGTCGTCGTCGCGCTCGATGCCGAGACGCTCCGCGAGCAGCAGCCGCAGGTCGGTGAGGTTGCGCAGAAACACCTGGGCCAACTCCTCATCGAGCGGGATGACGTGCCTGGCGTGTCTGCGGCGGGGTCGCGTCTCGTCGTTGCCGGCGGCGAGCAGAGCGGCGAGCATCCTGCGCGCGGCGTCCGCCTTGGCATCGGCGAGATCCTCGCGGGTGAGGGCGCTGAACTCCGCGGCCGCCTCGCGGTCGTCGGGGTAGGCGTCCGGAAACAGTCGCCGCAGCGCGTCGGCGGATGTCTCGTCGCCGTCCGCACTCTCGTGCAGCGTCGCGAGCAGGTCGGCCTCGAGTCGCGCCAGCCGCTCCAGCTCGGCGTCGTCGAGCCGCATGGAGATCGCCCAGACGCGGTCGGCGTCGCTGCCCGGTCGGCTCGCGCTCACTCGTCGACCTTGACGACGGTGGCGGAGAGCCCGTACGAGTGCATGGCAGCGGCGTGCTGCTCCATGAGCTCACGCGTGCCGGTGGCGACCACGGCCCTACCCTCCTTGTGCACCTGGAGCATGAGCTTCGTCGCCTTCGTCTCGCTGAAGCCGAAATAGCTGCGGAACACGTAGACCACGTACGACATGAGGTTGACGGGGTCGTTCCAGACGACGGCACGCCACGGAGTGTCGAGGCTGTGCCTGGGCGTCAGATCGAGCTCGGTGTCGGTGCGCCGGATCGTCTCCGGAGCAGAGGGTGCGGATACCACGTCTCCAGGTTCGCATATCCGGGCATGACATGTCGGCGGTCGGTGTTGTAGTCTGTAAGACCGCCCGAAGGGCGGATGTTCCTTCCAGAACTCAACAGTGTGTGACAGTGGCCCGCCTCATGGGGATGATCGGTTTCGACATCGTCTGCGAGAGTACGAGAAGCGGGTCGAGGACGCAGGGTTATCTCGTTAACGATCCTTGCAAAACAATAAGTGCCAATTCCAACAGCACTGTCTCCGCTAAGGCCCAGGTCGCTCTCGCGGCCTGATCGCTCCTAGCCACTCAATGAGACCGTCAGCCCGGGGACTTCTCTCTACCCGGTGTCTGGCGTCAGCGAGAGAGATTGCTTCTACGCATCGTCAGGGGGCGTAGAGGGACTCTTACCGTGACTGGGTTCGTCGGATCAGCTGCCAGCGGCAAGTTCCGGAACCGAGCAAAGCGCATTCACTGGATACGCCCGTAGAAGGCGTATGACCACAGCGATGGACGGGGGTTCAATTCCCCCCATCTCCACATCGAGCGAAAGACGAGAGCGGGCGTGCCTGCTTTCGGAGCGAGCGAGGGCTGAACCGCGTAGCGGCGAATGCCATCCGGGTCGCTGTCACACACCGTTGAACATGGGGGAGCTACGCGCGACTCGGGGTCGCATTCGGGAACGGATGGGACCCCGAGTCGCTTTGTGGTCTCTGCGACCGGTTCGAGGCGACGCCAGCCGCCCGACCGGTCCTGTGCTCGCGCCGAGGTGCTGGTCTGAAAGTGACCGCCATGCAGGCCGCCGAAGACGTCCCGGCTGTGAGCGGCGACCTTGCGATCATCATCTCCGGCCCCATGATCAGCCTCGGCGCCACCACGGCGACCGGCTACCAAGACATCTTCGCGGTCTGCGCCGTGCTCACCGTCGCTGCACGCGTCGTCGTCGTCGCAGCGCAACGCGTGTCGCGGAGATCGGCGCAACGGACAGCAGCAACTTGGGCGCCACGGCCGTGGCGCAAGACCCGCGCCTCGGCCTACTCCGCGCGAGGGAAGCGGCGGCCGGTGATCTCGTCGGGGATGATCCGTACGTAATTGTGCTTTTCCCCTGGATGCCAGCCTTTGAAGCGCAGCACGCCAGAACCCTCGATGTCGCTGTCCCGCGCCAGACGCACTGCGCGACCGTGGATGACGACGCTCCACAGATCGGCGGATGCCGAGCCATCCGCCTCGAAGGCCACGTGCGGGTCGTGCAGAATCTCCATGAGCTTCGAGCCCGGAGCGCTTGCGAAGTAGACCGAGCGTTCGTGAACGAGGAAGTTCACCGGAAAGATCTCCACCCGCTCCGCGGCAACCGCGAGTCGGCCGAGACTCTGGGTCTCGAGCAGGTTCCAGCACGCATCAGGGTCGAGTGATTCGATCGGGCTGGGCGAGTCGCCTGCGTTCGGCATGACTTCAGTCTCCACCCTCGACGAGCACGACGTCACGTGCGCCGCTTCCGCCTCGCCGCCTCGTTCACCTGAAGCTCCGCAGCCGCAGGCTGTTGCTCACCACGAACACGCTCGAGAACGCCATCGTGGCACCCGCGATCATCGGTCCGAGCATCCCGAACGCGGCCAGTGGGATCGCCGCCGCGTTGTACGCGAACGCCCAGAACAGGTTGCCCCTGATGATGCGAAGCGTGCGTCGGGACAGCCTGATGGCGTCCGCGACAGCCAGCACGTCGTCCCGCACGAGAGTGAGGTCGGCAGCCTCGATCGCGGCATCCGTCCCGGTGCCCATGGCGATGCCGAGGTCGGCGGCGACGAGGGCGGGAGCGTCGTTGACGCCGTCACCGACCATCGCCACGACGCGGCCTGCGCGTTGCAGGCGCGTGATCTCGTCGACCTTGCCCTGTGGCAGCACTCCAGCCACCACGTCATCGATGCCGACCGCGGTGGCGGCGCTGCGAGCCGCCGCCTCGTTGTCGCCGGTGAGCAGCACGGGTCGGAGACCGAGCGCTCGCAGCCGGCGCACCGCCTCGGCTGCCGTGGGCCGCACGGTGTCGGAGACGACGAGGATGCCCCGCGCCGCCCCGTCCCACCCGACGGCCACCGCCGTCGCACCGGCCAGCTCCGCCGAACGTCGCGCATCCTCCAGCCGCGCGCTGAGCGGCATCGCCCACTCGGCCACGTACGAAGGCCGACCGACGATGACGAGCGTGCCGTCGACGACGCCGTGCACGCCCAGCCCGCCGTCGCTCTGGAACGACGCAACGGTCGGAACCTCGCCGGGTCCAGAAGCCCCTTCGCGGCGAGCTGCCTCCGCGACAGCGCGCGCGATCGGGTGCTCGGAAGCGGCCTCGACGGCGCCCGCGAGCCGCAGCAGAGTCGTCTCATCGGTGCGGTCGGCGGTCAGGTCTGCGAGCATCATGCGGCCCGTCGTGATCGTGCCCGTCTTATCGAGCACGACGGTGTCGACGGCGCGTGTCGACTCGAGCACCTCCGGCCCGCGAATCAGGATGCCGAGCTGTGCCCCGCGGCCGGTGCCGACGAGCAACGCCGTCGGCGTGGCGAGTCCCAGCGCGCACGGGCAGGCGATGATGAGCACCGCGACGGCGGCGGTGAACGCGGAGGTCGCAGGCGGGCCGGCGACGAGCCACCCGATGAGCGTCACGACGGCGATGCCCATCACGATGGGCACGAAGACCGCGCTCACCCGGTCGGCCAGCCGTTGAACGTCGGCCTTGCCGGACTGGGCTCTGGTCACGAGCCGCGCCATCTGCGCCAACTGGGTGTCGGCCCCCACGCGTGTGGCGCGCACCAGGAGACGGCCGCCGACGTTGACGGTGGCGCCGACGACGCCGTCGCCGGGACCGATCTCCACGGGTACGGACTCGCCGGTGACCATCGAGGTGTCCACGGCGCTGCTGCCGTCGACGACCCGGCCGTCGGTGGCGATCTTCTCGCCGGGCCGCACGACGAATTCATCGTCGACCGCCAGCTTCTCGACCGGCATGAGGTGCTCGACCCCGTCGCGCAGCACGGTGACCGACTTCGCACCGAGCTCGAGCAGGGCGTGCAGCGCCGAGGCGGTGCTGCGCTTCGCCCGTGTCTCGAAGTAGCGTCCGGCGAGCACGAACGTGGTGACCACGCACGCGACCTCGAAGTAGAGGTGGCCGGCGGCATCCATGTCGGTCGAGGCGAGCGTGACCCCGGTCGCCGCTGAGCTGATCAGCACGAACATCGACCAGAGATACGCGGCGCTCACGCCGATCGACACGAGCGTGTCCATCGTGGCGGCGCCGTGTCGCGCGTTGATCGCGGCGGCCCGATGGAACGGCCAGGCCGACCACACCACGACGGGCGTGGCGAGCAGTGCGACGGCCCACGTCCAATACCCGAAGTGCAGGGCGGGGACCATCGAGACGACGGCGACCGGGACGGTCAGCACGGTCGCAGCGATGAGCCGGCGCCGAAGGGACGCGAGCTCCGCGTCGGGCGCTGTGCGCCCGGGATTGGAGGGCTCGGGGAGCATCGCCGTGTATCCGGTCTTCTCGACCTCGGCGATCAGCTGCTGCACGTCGTAATCGGCCGGTACGGCGATGGTCGCCGTCTCCGTGGCGAAGTTCACGGTGGCCTGCACGTCGTCGAGCCGGTTCAGGCGTTTCTCGATGCGGGCGGCGCACGAGGCGCACGTCATGCCGCCGATGTCGAGATCGACGGTGGATGCTATGGCCCCCGCGGCGGGAGCGACGCGCTTCACGATCGGCTCACGCGCGCAGCGCGGAGTATCCGGCCTCGTCGACGGCGCGCAGCACGGCCTCGTCCGAGACCGCTCCGTCGCTGTCCACGGCCAGCAGGCCGGTCTGCGCCGAGACGTCGATGCCCGTGACGCCGTCGATCTTCGCGACCTCGTCGGTGACCGCGTGTTCGCAGTGCGAGCAGGACATCCCGGTGACGCGGAACGTGGTCGTGATCATGAAGAGCTCCTCACCTGACGGGCGCCGCGAGCGGTTGCCGCGACATGATCACTATACCCCAGGGGGTACTGCGGAGTCGCCGCGAGCAGTCCGGAAGTGTCTGCCAGAGGCGCACGTCGTGAGCGACGATGCCGTCTGCCGTCGACATCCACAGGTGCCTCGGCCGCCGCGTTACTGTGGAAGCGACAAGCGCGGGTCCACGCCGATGACGGGAGACGCATGCGGGCAGATGGCGAGTTCGACCGTGCGTGACGCCGTGATCGTCGGGTCGGGCCCGAACGGGCTGGCCGCGGCGGTCACCTTGGCCCGCGCCGGGCTCGAGGTGGTCGTGTACGAGGGTGCGGACCGCATCGGCGGCGGATGCTCCTCGGCCGAGCTGACCCTGCCTGGCGTGGTTCACGACGTGTGCTCGGCGGTGCATCCGATGGCTCTGGCCAGTGAGTTCTTCCGTCGATTCGAGCTGGACCGCCGCGTCGAACTGGTCGTTCCCGAGATCTCGTACGGGCATCCTCTCGAGAACGGGCGTGCGGCCATCGCCTACCGTGACCTGGAACGCACTGCGGACCGCCTGGCGGCGGACGGGGAGACGTGGCGACGACTGTTCGGCCCCCTGCTGCGCGACGACGGGCGCGCCCTGCGCGGCATGCTCGACGGGTCTCTGGTGCGGATGCCACGGCATCCGCTCGCGCTCGCCGGCTTCGGTCTGCGAGCGCTGCAGCACGGCACGGCGTTCGCCGATCACGTCTTCGAGACCGACGAGGCGGCGGCGTTGTTGACCGGGGTGTTCGCGCACACGATCCAGCGGATGCCGTCGCTCGGCTCAGCCGCGCCGGGCCTGGCCCTGGCCGCGTTCGCCCATCTCGGAGGTTGGCCGGTGCCCCGCGGCGGGAGCGGCGCGATCACCGCGGCGCTCGCCGACGACCTGCTCGCGCACGGCGGACGCATCGAGACCGGGACGTGGGTGAGGACCCTCGACGATCTCCCGCCCGCCAGGGCGACGATGCTGGATGTCACGCCCCGCGCGTTCGTCGGCCTTGCCGGCGGTCGCCTGACGCGTCCTTCTTCCTACCGTCGGTTCCGCTACGGCAACGCCGCGGCGAAAGCCGACTTCGTGCTGTCGGAGCCGGTGCCGTGGCGCAACGATGAACTGCGCGACGTCGTGACGGTGCACGTCGGCGGCAGCAGGGACGAACAGGTGCGGGCGGAGCGGGAGGTCGCCGCCGGCGGATATGCGGAGCATCCGTACGTGCTCACGGCGCAGCCGACGCTCGTCGATCCCGAGCGCGCCCCCGGCCGCCACGTGCTGTGGGCGTACACGCACGTGCCGGCAGGCTCGGGGGAGGACCCGACCGAGGCCATCGTGTCGCGCATCGAACGGTTCGCCCCTGGATTCCGCGACACCGTCGTCGCGAGCGCGAGCCAGAGTGCCGCACAGCTCGCGGCGCGCAACCCGAACGACGTGGCGGGAGACATCGCCTCCGGCGCGGTGTCGTTCGGCCAGCTCGTCGCGAGACCCACCTTCGGACCCGACCCGTGGCGCACGTCGCTGCGCGGCGTCTACCTCTGCTCGGCGTCGACGGCACCGGGCCCCGGCGTGCACGGGCTCGCAGGCTGGAACGCGGCGCGTCGGGCGCTGCGACACGAATTCGGCATCGCGGCCGAGCCGGATCTCTCGCTCGGCGCGTGAGCACGAGCGTGCTGAGCGCAGGATCCGTGAACGGTCCGTACGGCCGGCGTCAGTGCGACTCGACCGCCTTCGCGCAGTCGATGCACAGCTCGGCATAGGGCCGCGCGCGCAGCCGTGCGACGCCGATCGGCTTGCCGCAGTTCACGCACACCCCGTACGTTCCCGCTTCGATGCGGGAGAGCGCGTGGTCGATCTCGGTGAGCTCGACCTCGAGATCGTCGTGCAGACCGGTCAGCTGCGACCACGTGGCGGCCATCGTCGGGCCTTCCGGATCGTGCTCGTCGTCGGCCTGGCCGCCTGATCGCGCCTCGCGCGCATCGCTGAGCGACGCGTCCACTCGTCCCTGTCTGGCGAGCATCTCCTGCCGACGCGCATTGAGCGCGTCGCGGAACTCGCGTCGCTGGGCGTCCGTCAGGCTTCGTCGCACGGTGGGCACCCGCCGATAGTAGCCCTATGCCTGCCCGATGGCGGTGAGCACGATCAGCGCGCCGTTCAGGGCGATGATCGCCACGACGCACACGATTCCCGCGATTCGCAGACCGAGGCGGTTGGCGAACTGGCCCATCGTCTCCCTGCGAGAAGTGAGCCACACGAGCGGCACGACGGCGAACGGGATGCCGACGCTCAGCACCACCTGGCTCACCACGAGAGACCACGTCGGATCTGCGCCCAACGCCAGCACGATGAGCGCGGGCGCGAGAGTCACCACGCGCCTGAGGAGCATCGGCACTCGCACGTGGAGCAGGCCGGACATCACCGACGCGCCCGCGTAGCACCCCACCGACGTCGAGGCGAGACCGGAGGCGAGCAGCCCGATGCCGAAGACGACACCCGCGACGGGTCCGAGGCTCTGGGTGATCGCGGCGTGGGCGCCCTGGATGCTGTCGGTTCCGGACACCCCCGGCAGGCTCGCCGCCGCGAGCAGCAGCATCGCGATGTTGACCGACCCGGCGACGATGAGGGCGAGGATGACATCCCAGCGGTTGGCGCGCAGCAGGCGGCGCGTCGTCGGCGCGTCGGGGGAGACGCCGTGTCTGTCGAGCGCGAGCGTCGAATGCAGGTAGACGGCGTGCGGCATGACCGTCGCACCGAGCATGCCGGCGGCGAGCACCACCGATCGCGCGCCCTCGAACCGCGGCACGACGCCGGCGGCCGCTGCGCCCCAATCCACCGGGCTCACCACGAGCGAGGAGACGAATCCGATCGTGATCACGGCGAGCAGCCCCATCATGACGAATTCGAAGGTGCGCTGTCCTCGTCGGGACTGCACGGCCAGGATGCCCATCGACACGACGCCCACGATGACGCCGCCGAGCAGCAGGGGGAGCCCGAACAGAATCTGCAGGGCGAGCGCCCCGCCGATGACCTCGGCCAGGTCGGTGGCTGCGGCGATGATCTCGGCCTGCGCCCAGTAGAGCAGGCGGCCGGCTCGGGGCATCCTCTCTCCCAGCAGTTGGGGGAGGCTGCGCCCCGTGACGATGCCGAGCTTCGCGGAGAGGTACTGCACGATCACGGCCATCACGTTGGCTGCGATGAGCACCCAGACCAGCAGGTAGCGGAATTCGGCACCCGCCGTGAGATTCGCTGCGACGTTGCCGGGGTCGACATAGGCGATGGCCGCGACGAACGCCGGGCCGATCAACCAGAGCAGACGGCGCTCGGGAACAGTGCTCGCGTGGATGCCCGTGCCCGAGTCGGTCACGGTCTCTCGCGTCATCGCCCGCCTCTGTCTTCGAGAAAAGTTAGCTTCACCTAACAATACATCTCATGATGACGGAACCCGGTGCGGCAAGCACGGCGCAGACGGCGGCGGGCGGGGACGAGATCATCGATCCCGCCCCGCCCGTCGTGTCGAGGTCGCGCCTGGGTGCTCAGTATCGCCCGGTGAGCGCCTTGTTCTTGATCGCGTCGAACTCGCCCTGCGAGATCGCCCCGGAGTCGAGCAACTCCTTCGCCCGTGCGATGTCACTGGCCGGGTTCGCCGAGGCCCGGGGTCGGTACGAGTCGTCCTCGGGCACGACGCCACGGCGGCGCTGCGCCCTCTCGGCCATTCCCCTGCCACGCGCGATCACGTAGACCAGGGCGGTGAGGAACGGCACGAAGATGAGGAAGATCACCCACACCGCCTTCCACCACCCGTTCAGCGTCGAGTCCGAGAACAGGTCCCACAGGATGTAGAACACGGCCACCAGATAGGCGACGAAGAAGAGGGTGTCGATCAACACCCACATGAGACTCCAGAACGGCATGTCGATTCTCCGGTCAGGCCAGGATCTTGGCCTTGAGCGAGTCGTACTCGGCCTGCGTGATGGTGCCGGCGTCGAGCAGTGCCTTGGCCTTGGCGATCTCGTCGGCGGGCGAGGCGCCCGCGACCTGCTTGATGTAGCTGTCGGTGGCGTCCTGAACCTGCTTCTGCTCCTTGGCGCTGCGCTCCGCCATGCCCCGACCGCGCGCGATCAGGTAGACGAGCACGGTGAGGAACGGCACGAAGATCAGGAAGATGATCCACAGCGCCTTCCACCACCCGTTCAGCTTGCGGTCGCGGAACAGGTCGGCGACGACCGCGAACAGGGCGAACAGGTAAGAGATGAACGCGAAGCTCCAGAAGATGACCCAGATCACATTCCAGAAGTTGTCCCAGAAACTCATGGTGATTTCCCTTTCCGTGCGCGGTCGGGCGCAACACGACACGCCGCGAGGCTCGCGGTCGCCTGATAGTCAAGCCGCAGGGGCCGGGTGGGGCGACACCTCATTCGGGTGATAGTGCACCGCCGAATCGCCTTGGTGCCATGTACGTGAGCGGCGCTCACCAGTAGGGTGGAACCGTTGGTATTCCGGGGGGATTGCATGTCAACAGCCGTCGAAAGACCTCCTCTTTCAGCGGTGCCGACGTCGGCACCGCGACAGCGCGTGCGGCGGCCATCCGGAGTGGCGCCGAGCGAGAGCCTCTTCGAGATCGCCCGTCCGCGCTTGGACCACCCGCTGACACAACTGGTGAGGGGCGAACGCACCGCGATCGCGATGTGGGCGGCCGCCGGAGCGGGCAAGAGCGTGCTCATGGCGAGGTGGGCGCGACTGCTGGAGCGCCGCGGTGAGACCGTGCGCTGGGTGCAGGGCTCTGCATTGCCCGAAACCGTGGCCGAGCTCAAGCGCAGCCGCGAGAGCATCGTGCTGTTCGTCGACGACGCGCACCGCATCGCGTCTGCCCGGGCGAAGGCTGCGTTGTCGTGGGTGCTCGACGAGGGATGCGATCGCGTGCGCGTGGTGGTCGCCGGCCGCTACCAGCCGGTGTCCGGACTCGCGTTCCTGCAGGCATCCGGCCGTCTCCTCGAACTGCGCACGGAGGATCTCGCGTTCGACGCCGACGACGTGCGTGCGCTCGCGGAGCGGGAGAGCGTGCAGCTGCACGACGGTGCAGTTGAGGCTCTTGTGCAGCGCACCGGGGGATGGGCGACAGCGATCGCCCTCGCGATGCCGTGGCTCGCCCGTAGCGCGGACGCCGATGCTGCTGTCGAGGAGTTCAGCGGCAACGACGACGCCATCGCCGACTTTCTGATCTCCGAGGTGCTTGCGGGTCTCGACGAGGAGACACGCCGAGCCCTCACGTCGGTGGCCGTGAGTCACGAGGTGCCGTTCGACCTCGCAGCGCTGCTCGGCGGCCGCGCGGACATCGCCGAGGTTCTGCACGGCGTCGCCATGACGAACGCTCTCCTCACCGAGGATGCGCAGGTCTTCCGCTTTCATCCGGTGCTGCTCGCGTTTCTCCAGGCGGAAGCGCGCAGGACGAGCCCGGCGCAAGCGGTGCGCGCTCACTCGACAGCTGCCGACTGGTTCGCAGCTCACGAGCATGCAGCCGACGCCCTGCAGCAGGCGATCGACTCCGGAGACTGCGCGGTGCTGACCGACCAGCTTTCGCGGGTCGGACTCGACTTGGCCCTGGCAGGTCGCAGCCGTCTGATCGCGACGGCGCTCGGCCGCTTCTCGACGGAGGCGGGAGAGCCGCTCGTCGCGCTCGTGCTGCGCCTGCTGATGGACGCGCCCACCTTCGCCGATCCGAGAGGGGCGAGGCACCTTCTCTCGCTCGCCGATCGTGCGGCGGCCGAAGAGCATTCCCCGTCGACCGACGCCTGGACCGTCGCGTTGGATGCCGTGCGCTGCTTCGTCGAGGCGCGTGACGGCCGTTCGTTCGCCGGCGCATCCCAGCTCTCGGACGCCGTGGCCATTCGGGAGCGCGGCGCGAGCCTCGGCCTCGATCTGCTCTGCGCCACAGCCGAGGGATGGCTGCTGGCCAGGATCGGCGACTCGGAGAAGGCCAACGGCGTGCTGCGCGACGTTCGCGTGTCGGCGCACCGCGCCGGCCTTGATTGGCTGTTCCTCGTCGCGAGCGAGATGTCCATCGGCATTCTGAGCGACCTCGGCCGCTGGGACGAAGCGGTGGTGCTCGAGGACCGTCTCGCCGAAGCAGCGGATCGCTTCACCTCCGCACCGCGCGACAGGGTGCGGCGACGTGTCGAGGTGGTCGCGGCCACGCGCAGATACCTGCGGTGCATCGACGGCGACGAGCGCGGCGGCGAGGTGGCGGCATCCGATCCGCTCGGTCTCGATCCGGAGCTGAGCGCCACCGCTCGCATCCTCGAGCTGCTCGTGGCGATCGACACGGAGCAGAACCCGCGCCGTTGGCTCGACGAGGCGGAACGTCTGATGCGCGAGACCGCGGTGTACATCCCGCGCACGCTCGCGCTGGCCGCCCCGCGACTGGTCGCGACGCGGCTCGGCCTCGACGGCCGTGCACGGGCGAAGGAGACGGCGGAGCTCGTCAGCTCGGTGCTGGGGCCGGAGAGCCTCGAGGCGGCCATCGTGCGTTTTCTGCTGAGCGCGCCGATGCGGAGCACGGAGCCGGCGGCACGCCAGATCGAGGATGCCAGGGCCACTGAACGCGCGTGGCATCCCGCATCGTTCGTCACGGCCACGCTCCTGCTCGCACGTCTCGCCGACGACGGGAGCCGCAGCACGGAGGCGGATGCGCTCACCCAGCGCGCGGTGGAACTCGCCGTGCGGTACCGGATCACTCGTCCGTTCCTCGCCTCGTCTGCCGACGGGCTGGCGCTGGTGACGGCGAGGCTCGGCCGGTTCGGTCACCTCGAAGACGACGCAAGGCGCATCGCCGCGCTCGCGCCGAGGCAGACCGTGGCGATCAAGGCGGACCAGGTGGTGATCGAGTCTCTCACGCCGAAGGAGCGCGACATTCTTCTCGAGCTTCCGGTGCACCAGTCAGTGGCCGAGATCGCACGGCGGCACACGCTGAGCGTGAACACGGTGAAGACGCACCTGCGCAACATCTACCAGAAGCTGGGCGTCTCGGATCGCAGTGAGGCGGTCAACACGGCGCAGCGACTCGGGCTCATCTGAGCGGCCCGACGGTGAATCACCCGCGCGAGGTGACGCGTCGGGATCGGCGATGAGCGACCCTTGATTCACGGTCCAGGGGGTGCGACGTGAAGCGTTACGAGATCCGTCTTCCCTACGCGCTCTCCGACCGGTTGGCCGCCGCGTTCCCCGAGATGGAGGCCGTGCAGATCGCCCCGGCGACCACGATCCTCGTCGGCACGTTGCGCGACCAGACGCAGTTGCACGGGCTCCTCGCCCGCATCGCAGACATGGGGCTCGAGATCCTCGAGGTGCGGCAGGAAGGCTGAGCCGGGCATCCGCGGTGCGTACGCCGCCTGAAGCGCGGAGACGTTCGAGAGCCGCGCCCAGAGCCTCAGAACTGCCCGATGCCCTTGCCGATGACGACGACGCCGATCACGAGCATGAGGACCGCCATGATGACCGCGTTGTTCGCCGACAGCCAGCCCCGCAGCGCCCCGAGCGGCCCGCGCATGGCATCCGACGCCACGAGGTAGGCGATCACCGGAACGACCACCGAGCACGCGGCGACGAGCACGAACACGACGATCACCACCACCATCGTGCCGAGGCTTGCGCCCGCCGACCCGATCGCGAGGCCGGCGCTCACAGCGAGCAGCAGGTTCTTCGGGTTGACCGCCGAGAGCAAGAGTCCCAACACCAACCCGCGCATGGCGGTCATGGAGTCGATCGCCTTCATCCAGCCGGGGAGTTTCGGCTCTTCGCCCGCCCTCGGGCGGCCGCGCCACTGGCGCAGGGCGATCAGCAGAAGCAGCACGCCCAGCACGATGTCGATGATGCCGACGATCGGGCGGGTGGCATCCGGGTCGCTGGCCGGAAGGATGGAGGAGAGCGCGGTGAAGATGATGACGGCCACCGCGATGCCGACGACCCAGCCGACCATGAAGCCGACTCCGGTGCTCTTCGCCCTGGGCGACAGCAGCATCAGGATCGCGGCGATGATCGGCACCGGACTGATCGCGATGCCCACGGCGAGCGGAAGTGTCGTACCGATCAGGGGTCCCATGGCTGCCTCCGGATGCGCTCGATCCCTGGCCAGGCTAGGACCGGGGCGTTCGGCACCCGTCCTCCGTTTCGGGTGATAGGGGTCGCTCGCGGTCGCACGGCGACGCACGATCGTTAGCTTTGAGCACCGATGCGAGGAGGATCCGATGGCGTGGTGGCGCAGGCAGAAGAGCGACGCAACCGTGCCGGAGGAGGCCCCCGATGACGGGGCCGATGCGGGGACCGTGAGTTCACTGCCCAGGGCGGACGCCATTCTGCTTGGACTTGCCGGCGCGACGGTGACGGCACTGGGGATGTTCTGGATCCGCGGCTTTCTCGCGCCGGTGCTGCTCGCCCTCGTGCTGACCGTGTGCGTGCATCCGCTGCGCCGCGCGCTCGAGCGATGGGGCGTGAACAGGGGAGTGGCGACGGGATCGGTGATCGCCGCGGTCTTCGTGCTGCTCGCCGCCTTCGTCGCCGCGCTGGTCGTGGCGCTCGCGCAGTTCGCGTCGTTGCTGCCGCAGTTCGCGCCGCAGCTCGAGCAGGCGGGCAAGACGATCGGATCGTGGCTGCATGCCATCGGATTCGATCAGGCGCAGGTGCAGGCGTTCGTCTCCGACTTCGACCCGACGAGGTTGATCGGAGCGGTGGGAGGCCTGCTGGGCAGCGTGGCGAACATCACGTTCGGGCTGGTTGTCATCCTGACGTGCCTCATCCTGATGGCCGTCGATGCGAGTGCCCTCGGCGCCATCTCCAAGCAGGTCGCCGCGCATCGGCCGCATCTGGTCACGGCGCTGTCGGGATTCGCGGTGGGCGTGCGCCGATACATGGTGGTCACGACCGGACTCGGCGTCGCCCAGGGACTGCTCAACTGGGTGGCGCTGCTGATCCTGCAGGTGCCCGGTGCGTTCCTCTGGGGGATGCTCTCGTTCCTGTGCAGCTTCATCCCGAACATCGGCTACTTCATCGCGATCATCCCGCCCCTGGTTTTCGGACTCCTCACCGGCGGGTGGCCCGTGTTCATCGCGGTCATCCTGGTCTACGGCGTGATCAACTCCGTGGTGCAGTCCATCATTCAGCCGCGCATCGTCGGCAACGCCGTCGCGCTCAGCCAGACGATCACGTTCGTCTCCGTGCTGTTCTGGGCCGTCGTGATCGGGCCGATCGGGGCAATCCTCGCCGTTCCCCTGACGTTGCTCGCGCGCACGATCCTCATCGACTCCGACCCGCGTGCGCGGTGGTGGCGGCCGATCATCGGCGACCTGCGCGACACCAAGCCCTACCTCGACGAGGAGAAGGCCGAGTACGAGAAGAGCAGGCGAGACGCCAAAGCGGCCAAGCGCGGCGACGCCGTTCGGCCGCCGACGGGGGCTGGCACGGATGCCTGACCCGACGCCGGCAGGATCCCAGGCGCCGGACTCCCCGCGCTCGTCCTTCGGACCGGGCGCCCGTGCCGTGATCGTGTTCGCCGCGTTCGGCGTCGCCGTCGCGTGCCTGTGGCTGGGACGCGACATCCTCGCCCCTGCACTCACGGCGCTCGTGGTGGTGGTGGCCGTTCACCCCGTGCGCAACCGCCTCGACGCCACGGGCGCGCCCCGCTGGCTGGGCACCACGGTGGTGGTCGTCACCGCGTATGCCGTGCTCATCGTCATCGGCGGACTTATCGCGTTCGCGGCCGTGCAGTTCGGGCATCTCGTCACCGATCAGGGTGACGCCATGGGGGCGATGCACCGGTCGCTGAACGGCCTTCTCGACAACCTCGGCATCGACCAAAGCCAGCTGTCGGATGTCACGAAGACCATCGATCCGTCGACGCTGGCGTCGTTCGCGGGCGGCATCGTTCGCTCCGTGTTCTCCAGCGCCGTCGCGTTCTTCTTCGTGCTGGCGTACATCATCTTCATGGCCGCCGACGGATCGAGAACCGCCGAACTGCGACGCGAGTTCGCGGACCGGCACGGTCTGCTGCTCGACGCGCTCGCGCGTTGGGCGCACGGGGTGCGCGCCTATTTCGTCGTCAACTCGATCTTCGGGGCGATCGTCGCGGTGCTCGACGGCGTCGTCCTCGTGGCGCTCGGTGTTCCCGGTGTTCCGGTGTGGATCGTACTGGCGTTCGTCACCAATTACGTGCCGAACATCGGTTTCGTCATCGGCATGATCCCGCCTGTCCTGTTGGCGCTGATCACTGCGGGATGGCCCCAGGCCTTGGCCGTCGTCGTCGCGTACTGCGTGATCAACGTCGTGCTCCAGGAACTCGTGCAGCCTCGCTTCGTCGCCACGACGGTCTCCCTCGGACTGACGCTCACGTTCTTCTCCGTGGTGTTCTGGGCTGTCGTGCTCGGCGCCATCGGCGCCCTGCTCGCCGTGCCGATGACCCTGCTCGTTCGTGCCCTCGTCGTCGAGATCGACCCCGATGCCCGATGGTCGCGCTGGATCACCGGCGACCGCCGCGGCGCGTCCGGCTGACTCCTCGGTCTCGGGCGTCCTCCGAATCGGGTGATTGACCCGGTGCCCTCCGTCCTGGTCCGAACCGCCCGCTTAGGTTCGGCATTGACACTGGCCGTCGGGTGCTCGGCGGTCGAAAACTCGGGGGAGCGCGCTATGCCACGTGAATTCAGGGGCGACATCAAGCTCGACGTGAGGGACTCGAAGGCCGACTGGGATGCCTTCCTGCCGGACAAGGCACCGGAGGGCGCGCCGAACGTGCTCGTCGTGCTCTTCGATGACACCGGGCAGGCGGCTTGGTCGCCGTACGGCGGCCGCATCGACATGCCGACGTTGCAGAGGCTGGCGGACAACGGCCTGACGTACTCGCAGTGGCACACCACGGCCCTGTGCTCGCCGACCAGGTCGACCTTCCTGACCGGACGCAACCATCATCTGAACGGCTACGCCTCCATCTCCGAGTCGTCGACGGGGTTCCCGGGCTACAGCTCGCACATCCCGCGCAACATGGCGTCGATCGCGACGGTGCTGCGCGACGCGGGCTGGTCGACGTATTGGGTCGGCAAGAACCACAACGTGCCGATCGACGCATGGTCGGCGGGCGGCTCGAAGAAGGAGTGGCCGCTCGCGCTCGGCTATGACCGGTTCTACGGCTTCATCGGCGGGGAGACGAACAACTGGTACCCGTCGCTGGCCGAGGACAACCACTACATCGACCAGCCGTACATGCCCGAACAGGGGTATCACCTCTCGAAGGACCTCGCGGACCACGCGCTGCAGTTCATCCGCGACTCGAAGCAGACGGAGCCCGACAAGCCCTGGTATCTGTGGTTCTGCCCCGGCGCCAACCACGCTCCGCATCACGCTCCGCAGGAGTACATCGACAAGTACAAGGGCGCCTTCGACGATGGGTACGAGGCATATCGGGAGTGGGTGCTGCCGCGAATGATCGAGCGCGGCATCCTGCCGGAGGGAACCGAGCTCACACCCCTCAACCCCATGGCCGAGGGGACGTTCACGGAGGGCGACCGGGTGCGTCCGTGGGATGAGCTGAATGACGACGAGAAGCGGTTGTTCAGTCGCATGGCGGAGGTCTACGCGGGGTTCAGCGAGTACACGGATGCCCAGGTCGGCCGCATCATCGACTACCTGGAGGAGACCGGGCAGCTCGAGAACACGCTGGTGATCTACGCGGCGGACAACGGAGCATCCGGCGAGGGCTCGCCGAACGGATCCGTGAACGAGGGCAAGTTCTTCAACGGCTATCCCGATGACATCGACGAGAACCTGGCGATGATCGACGAGCTCGGCAGCCCGGCCACCTACAACCACTACCCGACGGGATGGGCGGCCGCGTTCTCCACCCCGTACCGCATGTTCAAGCGCTACACCTATCAGGGCGGCGTCGCGGACCCGCTCGTCGTCTCCTGGCCGAAGGGCATCGCGGCCAGAGGCGAGGTGCGCGGTCAGTACCACCACTCGACGGACATCGTGCCGACGATCCTGGAGGCGTGCGGCGTCGAGTTCCCCGATGTGGTGGACGGCGTCGAGCAGCATCCGCTGTCCGGCGTGTCCATGGCGTATTCGTTCGACGCCGCCGGGGCACCGACGACCAAGGAGACCCAGTACTACGAGATGTTCGGCAACCGCGGCATCTGGCACGACGGTTGGAAGGCGGTCACCGAGCACGGCCCGCTGCTCGGCCGGGGCGACTTCGAGAACGATCGGTGGCAGTTGTTCCACACCGATGTCGACCGTTCGGAGGCGCACGACCTGGCCGACGCCCATCCCGAGAAGGTCGAGGAGCTCAAGGCGCTCTGGATGGAGGAGGCCAAGGCCAACAACGTGCTGCCTCTGAACGACCTGAACGTCGTCGGGAAGGACCTCGAGACCTTTCTCGCGATGGAGTTCCGCGTTCCGGTCTCGCCCAGCGGGCAGTACACGTACTACCCGGGAACCAGTGAGATCCCCGAGCGGAACGCCGCGAACACGCACGCCGTGTCGTTCAAGGTGCTGAGCGAGGTCATGACCACGGCTGACACCGAAGGGGTCATCTTCGCCCAGGGATCTCGTTTCGGCGGCCATGCGCTGTTCGTCAAAGATGGCCAGCTGCATTACGTGCACAACTTCCTCGGCATCGGAGAGCCGCAGAAGCTGTCGGCTCCGATGCCGACGGCCGGCAAGCACATCCTCGGCATCGACTTCGCCAAGGATTGCATGGGCGATCACCACGAGTGGTACGGCACCGCGACGCTCTACGTCGACGACGAGGCTGTGACGAAGCAGGAGATCCGCACCATGACCGGGCACTACGCGCTCTGCGGAGAGGGCCTGTGCATCGGCTACGACAGCGGCGACAGCGTCTCAGCTGCGGACTACGAGGGACGATTCGACTACGCAGGCGGCGAGATCACGAAGGTCGTCTTCGATGTGGCCGACGACGCCTACATCGACGTCGAAGCCCACTTCGCCGCCGCGATGGCGCGCGACTGAACAGACCACCGTGCGCCGCCCGCGCCGGAATGGCGGGGGCGGCGGTCCGAACCTGAGGAGAACGCATGTCCGAGCTCGCAATGTGGCGCGACGGCGCCACCAGACGGACGATCGTCGACTTCGTGCGCTCCGTGACCTCCGGCCCGGATGCCGTACCCGCCGAAGAGCGCATCGCGGTCTTCGACAACGACGGAACGCTGTGGACCGAGAAGCCGATGCAGACGCAGCTGCACTACATCATCGAGCAGTGGACGGCGCTCGCGAAGGAGCATCCCGAGCTGGCGGAGCAGCAGCCGTTCAAAGCCGTGGTCGAGGGCGACCTGTCCTGGCTGGGCGCAGCCGTCGACAAGCACTATGCGGGTGACGATTCCGATCTGAAGGTGCTGATCGGGGCGTTGCTGCGCACCATGACGGGGTTGAGTGTCGAGGACTATGCCGCGTCGGTCACCGAGTTCTACCGCACCGCTCAGCACCTGACGCTGCACCGCCCGTATCGCGATGTGATCTATCAACCGATGGTCGAACTGCTCGACTATCTGGCCGAGAACGGCTTCACCTGCTACATCGTCTCCGGCGGCGACCGCGACTTCATGCGCCCGATCACCCAGGAGTATTACGGCATCCCGTTCGAGCGGGTGATCGGCACGGCTATCGGCCTCGAATACGCCGACGGCGACGTGCGTTACGGCACCACGCTCGACTTCTTCGACGACGGACCGGAGAAGCCCGTGCGCATCTGGACGCGCATCGGGCGCAGGCCGCTCATCGCGGCGGGCAACTCGAACGGCGACATCGAGATGCTCTCGTTCGTGCAGGGCGGCCCGCACGGCCTCAGCCTGCTCGTGCATCATGACGACGACACGGGACGCGGTGACACTCCATACGACAAAGGCGCGGAGAAGGCACTCGCCACCTCGGAGGAGAGTGGGTTCACCGTGGTGAGCGTCAAGGACGACTGGTCGGCGGTCTTCCCGCCCGAGTCGGCATGAGTGCGCCGACGACCACCGTCGGCGCACCGCGGCATCGCCGGCTTTTTCCGACACTCGCCGGCTATCGGCGCGGCAATCTGGGATGGGATGCTCTCGCGGGTCTCTCGGCGGGGGCCGTCGTCGTGCCGCAGGCGATGGCGTACGCGACCATCGCGAACCTGCCCGTCCAGGTCGGCCTTTACACCTGCATGGTGCCGATGCTCGTCTACGCGATGCTCGGCGGATCGCGGGCGATGAGCGTGTCGACCACCTCCACCATCGCCACGCTCACGGCCACCACGCTCGTGACGGCAGGGGTCGCGTCGACCAGCAAAGATCCGGTCTCCGATCTCTGCATGCTCACCCTTCTGGTGGGCGCCATGCTGCTGTTCGCCCGCATCGTGCGTCTCGGCGGCGTCGTGGAGGCCATCAACAAGTCGACGATCATCGGCGTGCAGATCGGCGTCGGGGCGACAGTCGCGGTCGGACAGCTGCCGAAGCTGCTGGGGGAGACCGACGACGTCACGGGTCACGGTTTCATCAGATCGATCGTCGCGGTCGTCGAAGCGGTGCCGCACGCGAATCCGGCCACGAGCATCCTCGCGCTCTGCTCCATCGTGGTGCTCTTCGTGCTGAAGCGCTTCGCGAAGCGGGTGCCCGGACCGCTCATCGTCGTCGTGGCCGGCATCCTTCTCGCCGCGTTCACGCCGTTGACGGATGCCGGCGTCAAGCTCATCTCGCCCGTCCCGTTCGGCATTCCGCTGCCGACCGTTCCGTCGTTCGCGCACATCGTGGGACTCGTGCCGGGCGCGTTGGCCATCGCGGTGATGGCATTCCTCGAGTCCACGGCCGTCGCCCGCGGCATCCGGGAGCCGGGGGAGCCGCAGATCGACTCGAACCAGGAGCTGATGGCCACCGCCCTCTCGAACGTGGCCGGCGCGTTCTTCCAGGCGATGCCTTCTGCAGGCGGATTCTCGCAGAGTGCGGTGAACAAGAACGCGGGGGCTCGGTCGCAGGTCTCCGGCCTCGTCACGGTGGCGCTGGCCGTACTGGTGGCCGTGCTGCTCGCGCCTGTGCTCAGCCTGCTGCCTCAGGCGACGCTCGCATCTCTCGTGTTCGTGGCGGTCATCGGGCTGATCGATGTGAAGGCGCTGGTGCGTCTCGCGCGGCTGAGCACGCGCGACTTCTGGATCGCCGTGGTCGTCGCGACGCTCGGGCTGAGCGCCGGGCTGTTGATCGCGGTGGCGGCGGGTGTGGTCATCACGTTCGCGATGGTGATCGCCGAGATCACGAGGGTGCGCACCACACAGCGCGCGCATCGGGACGGCGTGCTGGCCGTGTCGGTGGACAGCAGCATGTACACGGCGAACATGCTGGCGACGGAGAATCGCGTGCTCGAGCTGGTCGGCGCCGCACGACCGCTCGACACGGTGATCGTCGACGTCGGGCACATGCGTTTGACGTCGGCGACGGTGCTCGAAGGGCTGCAGGACCTCGATCGGGAGCTCGCGGGCACCGGCGTGACGCTGATCCTCGCCGATGTGAAGCCCGGCGCGAGGGAACTGCTCGACAAGTCGACGTGGTTCCGAGGCCTCATCGACCACGGCCGTGTCGTCGATTCGATCGACGCGGCCCTCGCGACCGACGTGCGGCAGCGCGGCGGCGGCGGTGCAGGCGATGCCTGACCGTGCTCGGCCCCGAGACGTTGCCGGCGTCGGGTCAGTCGCGCAGCAGCTCGAGCAGCTCGTCGTGCACGGCGCCGTTCGTCGCCACGGCGCTGCCGTCCCAGAGCGCTGAGCCGCCGTCGACCGCGGTGAGCCGGCCACCGGCCTCGGTCACGATGGGGATCAGTGCCGCGATGTCGTACGGGTGGAGCGTGAACTCCGCGACAGCCTCGATGAGGCCCTCTGCGAGCAGCGTGTAGGCCCAGACATCCCCGTATGCGCGGTCGCGCCAGACGGCGCGGGAGAGCGCGATGAGGTGGTCGAGGTGACCCGACCGATCCCACTGCTGGATGCTCTGGTGGCTGATCGCGGCATCCTGCAGCTTCTGGATGCCCGACACCCGCAGCCGCGTCGGCTCGCCGTCGCCCTCCCGCATCCACGCGCCTTCGCCGGTGGAGGCCCACCACCGCTTGCCGAGCGCCGGTGAGCTCGCGACTCCCACGACGGCCTCCCCCGTCGACGACGAGCGCGATCAGGGTGCCCCACATGGGCAGCCCGCGCTCGTAGCTGTGCGTGCCGTCGATGGGATCGATGATCCAGACTCTGTGGGCCGCGCGCGGGTCGCCGTCGCCCTGTTCGCCGTATTCCTCGCCGAGGATCGCATCGGTCTCACGCTCCTCGCCCAGGATCTGGCGAATGGCCCGCTCGACGGCCTGATCGGCATCGGTCACGTGCGTGCGATCGGGCTTGGTGGTCACGTGCAGGTCGTTCGCCCGGAATCGCGCACCCGAGATGGCGTCTGCTGCATCGGCGAGGCGGAGGGCGAGGGCGAGGTCTTCGGCGAAGTCGGTCACCGCCACAGCATAGGGTCACTGCGGTGAACGGCAGGTTGCCAGGGCGTCGGCGGCCCCGTGACAGGTCGAGCCGAGCGCACTCGCGAGAGTTATACAAGAGCTCTTGTGAAAGGCCTCATGGCGTTCGACGATGGGCCCATGACGAGGCGACCCGCGAACCAGAGGTTCGACGACCTGACGACTCCCGACGAGTGGCCCCCGCATGGTGAAGCGCTCGCCGCTGCGATCGCGGCGAGGATGCATCCTGCCAGACGGGCGCTCCAGGACTATCTGGTGACGCAGGGTCCCGCCTCTGTCGGCCGCCTGGCGCGTGCGACGGGTCTGGCGCCCGGTTCCGTGAGCTATCACGTGCGCGTTCTCGCCGAGTCGGGGTTCGTCGAGCCGGCCCCCGAACTCGCCGGCGACACCCGGGAGAGCTGGTGGCGTGCCGTCGCACGGCCGTTGACCTGGGATGCGGCGTCGTTCGGCGAGGGATCGGCCGGTCGGCTGCTCGGCGATGCGGCGTCGGACGCCAATCTCACCTACCTGCTCGACGCGGTGCGGCGCTGGCGTGCGGCGCCGTCCGTTCAGGACTGGCAGGCGCAGGTGAGCGACGCGCTCGTGATGGCGACGGTCGAGCAGCTTCGCGACTTCGAAGAGCGACTCTCGGCACTCCTCGACGAGTGGACGACGGAGTGCCGCCGATCGCAGGGCGAGTCGGTCGAGCGCGCGCCGCGTCGGCCGGTGCGAGTGGTGTCCCTCGTCTTCCCGGAGGCGGCGCATCATGGCTGAGCCGGTGCTGATCGGGCAGAGGCCGCCCGCGATCCGTCGGGATCGGATGGTGCAGACCTGGATTCTGGCCTCCGCCGTGTCCTGGATGGGGAACGCGGCCTGGCAGGTCGGGCTCGCATGGGTGGCGGTCCGCACCCTGTCGCCGGCGCAGGCCGGTCTCGTGATCACGATCGCCACCATCCCGCAAGCCCTGCTCACGCTCGTCGGCGGCGTGGTCGCCGACCGATTCGACACCCGGCGGGTGATGATCGCGGCTCAGCTGGGGCAGGCGGCGGTTCTCGTCGTCGGCGCGCTGTTGTGGACATCCGTCGCGCACCTTCCGCTCCTCGTGGCCGCAGGCATCGCCGAAGGCGTCTTCGTGGGTCTGTCGGCGCCCGCGTCTGCGACGCTGGGGCGGCAGCTGGTGGTCTCGGACGACCTCGCCACGGTGTCGGGGTGGAACCAGATCTCCGCTCGCCTCGCACGCCTGGCCGGCGCTCCGATCGGAGCGGCGATCGTCGGCTGGCTGGGCCTGCCTGCGGTCATGGTGGTCGACGCGGTGAGCTTCGTCGTCGTTGCCGCTTCCATGGCCTTCATCGTGCGGCCGCGATTCAGGCTGCACGGCGCCGTCGAGGAAGGATGGCTGCGGAGCCTTGGCAGCGGTCTCGACTATCTGCGTCGCGATCGCACGGCGCTGGTGTTCCTCCTGGCGCTGTGCGGACTCAACATCTTCTCCAGCCCGGTCACCGGCATGGGTGTGCCGTTGCGCATCACGGATTCGGGATGGCCGGCCATCACGCTCGGAGCCGTAGAGGCCGTGTTCTCGGCCTGCGCGATCGGTGGCAGTCTCCTGGCGATCAGGCTGAGGCCTCGGCGCAAGGCTGCAGCCGCGTTCGCCACTCTCATCCTTCAAGGTGCTGCCTACGGGCTCGTGGCCGTTCCATCGATCGTCACGCTCGCCCTGGCGATGGCGTTGATCGGTCTGACCGCGGGATTCGCGTCGGTGTGGCTGTCCGCCGAGTTCGTGCGGATCGTGCAGCCGGCGTACCTCGGGCGCGCGGCGTCACTCAGCAACCTCGGCGACCTGCTTCTGGTGCCCGTGGCGGCACCCGCGTTCGGCGCGTTGACGGCGGGTGTCGGCATCCAGTTCAGTCTGGTGATCGTGGCCGTTCTCATGATGCTGATGTGCGGCGCGATTCTGGCGAGGCGCGACATCAGAGCGATCGGCGCCGACCGGGATGCCGCGTCCGAGACCGCCGCATCGGTCTAGAACAGCGTGGCCGGGCCCGCAGGCGGGTTCAGCGTCGCAACGGCTGGCGGAGTCCGATCACGACGCCGCCCGGGTCGGTGACATAGCCGACGCGACCCTGGTCTGGAAGGTCGTGGAAGTCTCCGGCTGTGCCGCCGGCCGCCTGCACAGCGGCGACCGTCGCGTCGAGGTCGTCGACCTCGATCCAGAGGATGGTCTTCTGTGATTGGTAACCGTTGCTCATGATCGCGGCGTCGATGCCGTCCCCGTCGCCGGTCTCGGCGGTGAAGTAACCCTCGAGGAACGGTGAGGCGGTGGACCGCCATCCGAACGCGTGGGAGTAGAACTCGGTGCTCGCCTTCGGGTCGTCGCCCGTGATCTCGATGTGGATGATGCGTCCCATGTCATCGAGGCTAGGTTCCAACGCTTCTGCCGGCCATGCGGAACCGCTCCTCGACATGGAGGCGCATACTCCTTACCGACACTCAGCGGCTGATGTATCGGTGCGATCGAGCTTGCTCCCGGCTCTCCGCGCCGTGCCGCTGCCCGGTGCGACGGCGCGGAGCGGGTGTCCACCGGTCGGGCTCCGTTTCGGGAAAGAAAAAATCCCCCGATCGGGAATCGCTTCCGATCGGGGGATCTCTTCGTGGTGCACCCCCAGGGACTTGAACCCTGAACCCACTGATTCATCGAAAGCGTCGGCCGTCGTCACGCCGATCGACTTCGCGTTCGAGCTGCGCGCCTCCCGAAACGGGGACGCGGCATGAGCGTCGTCGAGCCTGCGCCCTGTTGCTGTGAGGACTGCGAGGCGATCCGCAACGAGTACGGCGAGGACTCATGCTGAACGAGCTGGAGTGCGCGGCGGTGTTCGACTACGCACAGCAGATATCGGACCAGGCGCCGCTCGTGAACGGTCGCAGCACGAACGCCACGTGCACAATCACGGCTCGGCTGATCGAGGAGCTGCGCGACGAGTGGGACGAAGAGTCCGGCACTCAGCGCGATACGACTGGGCATGACTGGTACACGGTGCTGTTCCCCGATGGCGGTGCGTCCGGTCGATGGTCGTATGACGAACTCGATGCCGCACTGAATTGCATGCTCTACCGTGACGCGCCGGCGTTGCTCGTGCAGCTCGACGGGGACGGCGACCTCGCCAGAAGGTGGCGCGCCGCGCATGCTGACGACCTCCTCGGCGGAGCGGCGTTCTGGTCGCTTGACTGTGAACCATCGAATTCAGAGGCGGTCGAGCGGTGAGCGAGGGACCCATCAAGCAGTGGCGCGACTCGTACAAGCGTCCGCCCGTCTCCGTGCCGGCATCGATCCGCATCTGCGGTTCGAACAGGTTCGGCGTCGCCTACTGCGGCACGCGCCGCAACGCGGGCGTGTCCACCAATTGGGCGAACGTCACCTGCACCGAATGCCTCGCAGCGCGCGCCGCTGACGAGCGTGAATCGGGCAATTCAGGCTCCGAGTAGCGTGCACGCCTCGTGAGCCAACACCATAGACGGCCAGGTACACTACCCCCCTTTAAGGGACGTAGCTCGCGGCCTCGAGTCTGAGGATTCTTGCAGGCATGCACCATCAGATCGTCACGGAATACTGGTCGAAGCCGCTCGCCGAATGGGCAGCTTGGATGCGCACGGCGAAGCGCGCGCCAGGCACGATCTACCAACACACCTACCGCGTTGGCAGGCTCGCTGAGCGGCATCCGCGTCGCAGCCCGTGGACGATCACGCTCGATGACCTCGTCGAACACCTGAACGCTTCTGAGGTCGCTCCGTCGACGCAGCGCGCGGCACGCACGTCGATCAGGAGCTTCTATAGCTGGGCAGTCGCCGTCGGTCGCCTAGAGCGATCGCCGGCCGCGCTCCTGCCGCCCGTGCGCGTCGAGCGCGGGCGCCCTCGACCAGCACCCGATGAGGTGACGACGATCGCGCGCTTCCATCGTGATCGGAGGATCCCGCTCATGGTCGAGCTCGGCTATCGTGCCGGTCTGCGCTGCTGCGAAATATGCCGAGTGCACGCCGACGACGTTGAGCGCACGATCGACGGCTACGCGCTGCGTGTGCTCGGGAAGGGCCGGAAACTGCGCGTCGTGCCGATCGAGTCCGACCTCGCGGCATCCGTGCTCGAGCGCGCCGAGGGCGGATGGTGCTTCCCTGGCCGCATCGACGGCCATCTCTCGGCGTCCTATGTGTCGAAGCTGATCAGCACGGCCCTCCCAGAGCGCGTGACGGCGCACCAACTGCGCCACCGCTTCGGGACGCGCGCCTATCAGCTCGGTGGCAAAGACATCCGCGCCGTGCAGGAGCTGCTCGGCCACGCGTCGATCGCGACTACGCAGGTATACACTCTGCCCGCTGACGACGCCGTGCGCCGTGCAGCGCTGGCAGCCGCATGAGAGGAACGAAACATGGCCACGATCATCCACACCGCGAAGAATGACGACGGTAGCGAGAGCAAGACGCTCCGGTGGACGTTCACGCGCGGCGAGAACACGCTGATCAACGAAACTGCGACCGAGCACTACCTTCGCCACATCCGCAACGCGGTCGTAGCTCTCGTCGTGACGGGAGCGGTCAGCGCCGTGGCCGCCGTTGCCTCGTGGATCATAATCGCCGCGAACGCGACATCGCACTACTGATTTCAGTCGCCGCCGTCGCCGTCGAGCAAGCCCTCGGGTGGTTCCGGCGGGGGTGGTGGCAGGCCCCGGTAGATGTGGTCTACCAGGGCCCGCGAGTAGAGCCACCATGCGCGGTCTCGTCGCTCGAGGCGTGTGATGCGTTTCGAGTGGTGGACGAGCAGCGTCGATCCTGTCGCGATCGTCCCGGCGAGGACAGCGCCGAGGGCGGTGATGATCGCGACGATGTCGGCGTCGGTGAACGTCACGGCGGGCTACTTCTTCGCGATGTGCGCTGCGGCGGTGATCGCTCCGAGGGACGCGAGCGCGGTGGCTGCGGCGTGCAGGATGTTCGGCAGGTCGATCGGGTGCCCGGACAGGTCGAAGAGTCCGACGGCGAGGGGCGCGGCGATGATGTAGATGATGGTGCGCCATGCGACGGGCAGCGTGACGGGTGCGCTGTCCACGGGCTGTTCGCTGTCCTGTTCGACGACGCCGCCGCTCACGGTCGTCATGCGAGCCCGCTGATGACGTGCTGGAGGGCTGCGATCTCGCCCTCGTCGGTGTACGTCGGTACGCCGGCCGGGATGCCTGCGCCGATGAAGTGCGCGACGCCGCCGTTGACGTAGTAGCTGCCGCCGCGTCGTGCGCCGGCCTTCCCCTTGATTCCGATGAGCATGTCGGTTCCCTTCGTGGTGGTGGTGTTGGTCGTGGGCGTGTAGGTCACGGTGTAGCCGAGGAAGTCCCCGGTCCATCCGAGATACGGGCGCGCGGTCTGCGCGGCGCGTTGCGTGATCGTGGTGATGCCGATGCGGCCGTTGCCTGCCGCGTCGGTGGCGATGAGTTGGCCGCCGCCGAGCGAGATGCACACGTCACCGGCTGCCCGGTCGGCATCCGTGCGCGTCGGGCTGACGCCGAAGTACACCGGGACGCCTGCGGGCGGCTGCTCGTCGCCTGCGTGCTTGTCGGTGGCGTAGTTCCATCCGTCGATCGCGTCGGGGTACTGCCCGGCGTGCGGGCCGATCGAGTCGTGGCTGCCGTAGGCCTGCCAGACCGTGTTGAGGCAGTCGCCTGGCGTGTTCGTGCCGTGTGCTCGCATCCACGCGATTGCCGCGCTGCCGTTGACCGTTGCCATGCTGTTCTCCGATCTGTTAGGTGAGGTTGACCCAGGCGGTGCTGTCCCACCGTTTCGCGGTGGTGACGGGCACCCAGGAGTTGCCGTTCCAGCGTTTGAAGGTGGGTGCGGCGACCCAGTCGGTGCCGTCCCACCGTTTCGCTCCCGCGAGCGTGAGGACGCTCTGGGATGCGGTGTACGCGGACGATCCTGAAGAGTTGGTGGCGCGCACGTCGATGTAGTACGTGGTGCCCTTCTCTAGCCCGGTGAGCGTCATCGACGGTGTGCTCGAGGTGAATGTGAGCGGGCTGCCGAATGCGGGGTCGTCGTCGGCGCGGATCGTGTAGCTCGAGGGCGTCGAGCCGGCCGCTGCCGACCATGACACCGGCACGGAGCCGGGCGTGGTCTGCGTGCCGATGGTGAGCCCGGTCGGTGTCTGCGGCGGAATGTGGGTGAGCGTCATCGAGGAGGAGCCGGACGCGCCACCACTGTTCGACGTGCCGGGAATGCCGGAGAACGTGAAGGAGAAGCCGATGGTCTTCGTACCGTCAGCGGAATGCCCCACGTTGATGGTGCCCGACGCGAGGGTGCGGGTTTGAGTGCCCGGGCTGGACCATGCGTAGGAGTAGCCGATGGTCGTGCCGTTGATGGTCACGACGCCGGTGACCTTCGAGCCGGAGTACGACTCCCCGTAGCTGTCAGCGGCACGCAGCACCCACATGACCGGCGAGTAGTTCCCGGCCGCGTTCGGTGTGCCTTCCGTGACCGTCAGCGAGACCGCGATAGTCCCGCTGTTGTGGCCGTCTGCTTCGGCCATCAGTACAGCCAGAGGTCGTTGGTGTGCAGCGCGGTCGGAGTCGTCGACTGGACGAAGATCGTGATGCCCTGATCATTCGTGAGCTTCGCGAGCGTGTCGGTCACATCGTTGATGGCATCCGCGCCGTCCTTCACGAGGTCGGTCGACGGGTCCACCACCGGGTAGCCGGCCGCTGCTGCATCGTCTCCTGCTGCCATGTCTGCCTCCTAGGTCAGGTTGCTGAAGTCGTTGTCGAGGCCGTCCCACGTGGTCGTCGCGGACGCGTCGTCCCACGTCACGGTGTCGGGTGCGAGGATCCAGGCGCCGGCCGGTGTGTCGATCAGGCCGCGCGTGGTGACATCCATCTCGGCCTGCGCAAGGTCGAAGCTGATCCGGGAGACGACACCGGTCTGTGTTTGCGTGTACGGGGCGATGATGCGGGCACCCTGGTACGGGCGTGCGGAGTAGTCCGACAGAGCCGTGGTGGACATCACCCGGCCGCGCCCTTGACCCTTCGCCAGGAGGTAGCCGGCTTCACCAGGCCCCGGATAGGCGCGATTGTCGTGCTCCACCAGCTGCGTCGGTGAGCCGGTACCGGCCGCGTCGTAGGACGTTTCGACGTTGCCTGCGGCATCCGTCCACGTGTACTTCACGACCACGGACCCGAACACGTCGTCCGGGTCGGTCAGGTCGATGCTGTCACCGAGCGCGGTCGCGTTGGAGTCCTGCACGATCACGGTCCCATCGACCGCGTAGCTGAGACCGTCCACGAGCCGCCACACACCCTCCTCGTCGCAGAAGAGACGCAGCCCTGCCGCACCGAGCACCGGGTCGAGCATCGACCAGTAGCTCTCACCAGGGCTCACGGTCAGCGAATCGATCGACCTGTCCACGATCGGAGTGCGTGTCGACGTGGAGGCGTTCGCGCTGCCATCCCACGCGTACGTGTAGTACGTGTCAGCGGCTTTCGCACCGTCGAAGTACGCGAGCGGTGTCACACCGTCCGTCTCGAGACCATCGCCTTGCGTGAGCTGGAAAGCATTCCAGCGCACTTGCCCGGTGGTGTGCCCGAGGTAAGCACGCGAGTAGACAGCGGTCGTGTCGGCGGGCAGCGTGAACGTCACCGACACGCGCGCCGCAGTGCCCACCGTGTTCGGGAGCTGGCCGGAGTGATACTCGACCGTGCCGCCAAGCGACGGCGCTGTCACGAACACGGTGATGGCGCGGGCGCGCGTCGCAGGGCTCGTCGTGGTGCCCGAGCACGCCGTCTTCACGTTGCCGTACCCGGACAGTGTGTATGTGTTCCCGGCCGTCATGCCGTTCGTCATGCCCGTGCCAGGATCGAGCCGCAGATACGACTCGGCGGCGGTCGGCGTGTACAGGTTCACGCAGTGCGTGCCGGCCACGAACCAGGTCGTGTCCGTGTGGTCGGTGCTGCACGCCACGCCCGCATAGCCTTGCGGGGACGTGACGAACGTTGTCGCCGGGTCGGTCATGAGATTCGTGAGCGCCGTTGTCGTGGTCACGTCAGCGTCGACCGAGTTGCCGTCCAGCGTCGCCGTCACACCGGCCGCGGCGAGCACGTCATTCACCACGTGCACGAGAGACGACTGATGAGCCCGGAAGTTCACCGGGTCTGTGGTCTTGTTCGCTTCCTGCTGAAGCTTGAATTCGTCGGTCGCCAACGCGAGCGCGATCGTGCCGGCCGCCCAGTCGATGTCCCGGGACTCGATGTTCAGCGCCGCCGACACGTCGGCCTGGGAATGCAGGGTGCCGGTGGCTTCGTCGTACTCGTACAGGGTGCACACCAGCAGCGCGACCGGCTTCGGGTCGTTGCGCGGATCCAGCGCGTCGAGCGCGGCCTGATCCAGCGCGGGCGGCAAAGACACCTCCATCGGCAGCGTGACCGTGATCGACGCCTGCAGATACGGCGTCCACGACTCATCGAAGATGACCGTGCCGCCCTCCACGTTGTAGTAGTGCGTGGCCGGCGTCGCGTCGGTGACGGACAGGTTGGCGGCGGCGTAGCGGAGGACGGTCACGACAGGAGCTTCCAGTCGAACTCGACCACGAACGCCGCCTTCGTGCTGTCGTCCTGGGTGACGCCGATCGGCCCGAGGCCGAGCAGGACGGTGTTGTTGAGGAAGTGGTCGGGGTCGGTGAATTCGATGCCGAGCTGCGCGGCGCGGGCGAACGCGTCGGCGTCTCCGGCGTCCTCGAACACGACGGCCAGGTGCCCGTGCTGGATGCCGGGGCCGACGTTGGTGGTGGTCGGGCGGCCGTCGGCGTCGTTGAGCACGTCGTGGTCCACGGTGCCGGGCGTGTAGTTCCAGGTCAGCGTGTTCACGATCGCGGGCGTGTAGACGTTGGACTGAGCGTCGGTGAAGGTGCTGGACATTAGCCGATCCTCGATCCCAGCGGGCCGCTGCCCTTGACGTTGACGAACACCTCAGGGCGCTGGTTGTTGATGTAGTTCATGAGCGCGTTCACCTGCGCGTAGCTGCCGGACAGGTCGAACTCCGGGTGCAGCTTCTGGGTGTTCATGATCTGCTGCGCCCGCACCAGCGCGTTACCCACCGACGTGGTGAAGTTCTTGTCGAAGTCGCTGCCCTGCTGCTGCCCGAGCGCGTTCGCGTTCGCGAGGAACTGCTTCGCCTGAGGGCTGTTGATCCCGTACGTGTCGATGACCTCTTGGAAGCTGGCCCGGTTGCTCGCCACGTACTGCTGCCCGGCAGCATCCAGCCCGTCCTTCACCGCGGCGTTGAAGTCGGACAGGAACCGCTTGTTCGCGTCCAGCTCCTTCTGCTGGTTCGTGATGATCGCGTCCGCGTCGCTCTTCGACCTGTCGAGGATCTGATCGAGCTGGGAGCCGGTCGACGCGAGGTCAGACTGCAGGGAACTGTTCATGCCGTCGGCAGCGGACTTCGCGGACTGCTCCGCCTTCGTCAGCTTCTCGAGCGTCGCCGCACTCTTCTCCTGCGCCTTCTCGTACTCGCTGTACGCCTGAGCAGCCTTCTTCGCCGCGTCGGTGTTGCCGCCGATAGCGCCGGTTACGTCATCGATTGACGCCTTCTGTTCTTCGGCTTCAGCGCGGCTCAGGCGCGCGTT
This sequence comes from Humibacter ginsenosidimutans, assembly GCF_007859675.1. Lineage (GTDB taxonomy): Bacteria > Actinomycetota > Actinomycetes > Actinomycetales > Microbacteriaceae > Humibacter > Humibacter ginsenosidimutans. The sequence goes on along the minus strand of NZ_CP042305.1, from coordinate 1,097,106 downwards.
GGCGTCGATAGCGTCCTTCGACTTCGCGGACGCGGCGGTCACCTTGCTGATGGCGTCGGGCACGCCAGCGTAGGCCTGCATCATCGTGACGACGGAGACGCCTACCTTCTTGGCATCGTCCTGGATCTGCTGGAAGCTCTTGCTGGTGCCGTCGGCGGTCTTATAGCTGTTGTCGGCCATCGACTGCAGCGACTTGTTCACGGTGTCTGCCTGCTGCAGGGCGGTCGGGCCGAGCTTCAGCATCGAATCCACGTCGGAGCCGACGGAGGCTTGGAAGGCGGCGGACTCCTCGGTGGCACTTCCGAGCTGGGCGCCGACCCATGCGAAGATCGCGCCGAGTGCCGCGGCGGGGACCATGACCTCGGGGCCCATCATCATGCCCATGCCGCCGATGGCCTGACCGGCCGCGGTCGCGGCGCCGGCGAGGCCGCCTTCACCGGAGCCGAGCGATTCGGCGAGCATGGGAACGCCGAAGCCGGCGTTCATCATGAGGCCCTCTTTGAGCTTGCCGCCTTCTTCGGACACCTGCCGGATGCCGCTGGCAGCCATCGGTGCCGCTTCGGCCGTCTTCTTCAGATCCGCCGACAGGTCGAGGCCGCCTTCCGCGGCGGCGAGCTTCGCCTTGTTGATGCTGTCCACGAGCTGCTTGCTCGCATCCGAGGCATCCTGCGTCGCGAGCTGCGCAGCCTTCATCGAGGACTCGAGCTCCTCGGCCGCCTGCTGCCCGTCGGGGCCGAGCTGCTTGAGCTGATCGACGAGACCGGAATACTCGGTGGAGAGGTTCTTCACCGAGGAGACAGCTTGCTTCGTGTCGGAGACGACACTGATCACGATCGGCTTACCGGCCATGACTAGCTCACCTTCCCCTCGACGGCCTCGTAGATGGTGCGCATCGTGGTTTGCACCCACAGCTGCGCGATGCGCGGGATGATGACTCGCGCCGCCTGGAACACGGTCCACCCGGATCGTGACGGCGGCATGAGCTGATGAGTTGTGTGCCGGAGCACCTCGGCCGTGCGGCCTTTGCGGGAGCGCCTGCGGTAGGCGGTGACCCGGTTCCGGTTGGAACCGAATTCCTCGGAGTGGGCCAGATCGGCTGGCGTGGCACCCCCGCGCATGCGCCGGGTGCTCGCGCCAGAGGAGAGCATCACGTTCTGGTTGCTGGCCTGCACCTTGTTCGATGAGCCGAGCACGGCTGACTGGAGGTCGTTGCCTGCCAGGTGTTCGGCCACTTCGGCCTGCCACTCCGGCGTGCCCATCTTGCTGGTCGCCCGCCGGATCTGTGTCTGCAGCGACTTGTCGATGAGCTGGAGGCCCTTGACTGTGGCGTCAAGGGCCTCGCTGCTCTTCGTGCTGATCGACAGCAGAGACGTGGCCATCAGGCTTCTAGCTGCCCGACACGGGAGTGACGGTCGGCTTGCCCTGGCACGGCATCGAGACGCTGGACTCCGCGAACGCGTTGACCTTGCCGCCGATGGTGCCGGGAACGACGATGAGGTTCACCGAGATCGTCGGGGACTCGTCGTCGTCGGCATCCGGCACGAAGGTGACAGCGATCGTGTCGCCCTCGTGTGCGTGCAGGTAGTTCGAGAGGGACGTGGCAGTGGACCAGTCCTGCACGGCGTCGAGCGCGCACACCCAGGTCGCCTTGCCGGCCTTCGTGAACACGCTGCCGGGCGCGAGGCCGGTCCATGTCGTGATGGGTGTGGTCGGTGTGATAGTCACGCCGGACAGCGCGGCCTCGTAGGAGTCGGATGCGACCGAGAAGGTGCAGTTCGACATGAAGAGCGGTTCGACTTCGACGGCAGACATGATCGCCTACCCCTTTCTGACCGTGAGGTCGGTTGTGATGTCGTATGCGAGATAGGCGTTGTCGTTGAACGTGGTCTTCTCGGCCTTCGACGGGTTGACGTTCTTCGTCTCCATGAGCGCTGCCCAGACGAGCAGCACGTTCGTGTCGAGGTCGTCTTCTGCCTGATCCCAGTCGGTGGAGTCGTCCACGACGGTGACGAAGAATCCGACCGTGAAGTGGGACAGCGGCGCTGAGGGTAGCGGGTCGATGGTGCGCTGCTTGATGACCAGCGCCGGGCGGTCGAGGGTGTCTGGTGCTCGCTCGCTGGAGATGACGAGCCATTCTGGGAAGGCTTCTTCCAGCGCGGTGGTGAGCACCTGGCGAGGCGTGTTGCCGTTGAAGCTGATGTCGTCGCTCATCCGAAGCTCCCGAAGGGGCTCTTGGGGCGGATTATCTGCTTGATCACCCAGTCGAGCGGGAAAGGCTGCAGGGTGAACGTGTCGGTGCCTACATCGCCGTTCTGCGGGTTTACACGGTTCGCGTTCCAGAGATTGCGTGCCTGTGCTCGCTGGCCCATGACGAGCGAGCTCGGCACCTTCCCTTCTGGGTAGTCGCCGGGGAAGTCGATGGTGTTGCCGTCGCCGTCCACTGAGAGTGACGGGTCGCGTCGCCAGCTCCACCCGTTGTCGTAGACGAGCACGGACGCTTTCGACGCGTCGAGGACTTGTTGCAGCACGTCGTCGTTGGAGGGAGCCTCCCTCCATTGTGCGCGGATGGTTTCGAGCGTGTACCAGTCGGCCATGAGAGGCTCCCTCCTTCCGGGTCAGTAGACGCCGAAGAAGGCGTCGGAGTAGGCGGCGGTGATGGTGTCGCTGGCGGGCTTGACGAGGCCGTAGGCGTAGGCGCCGACGTTGACCTGGCCGTTGGCGACGTTGACGGTCTCGGCCTGGAAGGGCGAGCCGGGCAGCGTGTAGATGTCCGCGCCGAGCTTCGCGCCGGCCAGCGCCTTGACGGCACGGTTCGTGCCGCCCTTCGCCGCGCCGCCCACGAGGCCGGTTGCCTGCTTCGCCTGCGTCATCTTCGCGGTCGGGATGGGCCGGATGGTGAGGCCTTCCAGCGAGCCGGAGCTGATGCCGAGCAGCGCCGACAGGTAGCCGTAGGTGTCGGTCGTCTTCGTCTTCAGGAACGACGTGTAAAGCGCCGAGTCCATGAGCACGAAGTCGGGCACCTCGAGGCGGGCGGTGTAGAACGCCACGACGGCATCCACGAGGGTGCCCTGCGCGTCGGTGTTGTCCACCGCCGCCGCGAGGTGCGGTGCGGCGATGATGTTCGTGCCGCCGTCGAGCGAGCCCTCGATGAGCGCGGTCAGCGCGAGGCTGTCGAGCCAGCTCTGCACGTTCAGGGACTGCTGGCCGAAGTACCAGGCGAGGAACGCGGGACCGCCGCCGAAGTCGAAGTTCTCCCGGCTGACGGTGTTGCCGCCGGCGAAGTACTGCGCGGGGATCTCGTCGATGGTCACCGCGTCCACGGCACCGGAGTGGATCTCGGCACCGTTGCCCGCCCAGGACGCACCGCTCGGCAGGTCGGACCACTTGTAGCCCTGCACCTTCCGCGAGGTGAGCGTCTGCGGGTTCAGCAGGTCGGTGATCAGCGGCTTCGGCTTGACGCGACCGAAGTACTCGCCCACCCACTGCGGGCTGAGGTCCTGGTTCTCGATCGGGTCGTCCACGTTGGTCTGCGCGGCGTACACCGAGCGGGCCTCCTCGAACAGGCTTTCCGGTGTGCGGAACACCTGCTCGATGAGCTTCTCGTCCACACGCTCACGGCGCACGAGCGACGCCATGACGGTGAACGCCTGCTCGGGCGTGATGCCCGTCTTCTTCTTGCCGCCGAGCGCCTCGAACTTCGCCTCGAGGGCTTCGATGCGCTTGGTGGTCTCGGACTTGACCGGCGCGACGGCGGACGCCGTGACGGTCTCGGGAACGACTGCCTCAGGCATCGTCTCCTCGCCTCCTGCCGGGTCGACCGGCTCCTTCTTCTCGGCCACGGTGGTCGAGGTGGTCGCGTTGCCGACGGTCAGGGTGCTGCCGTCGGGAAGGTTGGTGATGCGCGCGGCGTCGATGCCGTGCTCGGGGTCGTACTCGGCCAGCACGGTCGCGCCCTCGAACGCGGGACGTTCCACGAGCGCCGAACCGAACAGGCGGCCGGCGACGGCTTTGCCTGCCCGGACGATGACGCCCTTGGCCTCCATCGACAGCGAGCGGCGCTTGCCGGACTTGATGTCCGCGAGCGCCGCGTCGCCCTCGGCGGTGCGGGCGATGCGGTAGCTGGCGTAGACGCCATCGGCGCGCTCGTCGAGCTGCACGGCGCGACCGACAGGCTGCTCGTGGTCGTGCTGCACGTTCAGCGTCACCACGTCTGGGTCGGCGGGAAGCTCGATGGTCGCGGCCTCGACGGTGAAGCCGCCGATGTTCGTGTGACCCTCCACGCCGTACGGCAGCAGCAGCCCGGTCACGATCCGGTCATCCTCGGACGCGATGACGAGCTGACCGGCATCGAAGATCACCGAGTCCGCTGCAGGCAGCGGCGCGGTCACTTCTCCGCCTCCGCTTCGACTGGCACCTGGATGGTCTTCTCGATGCCGCCCTGGTGGATGACCTTCTCGACGGTCTGCGGCTTACTTGAGTTCGGCATCTGCTGGTCCTTCCTTCGTCGGTGGCGCGAGCGGCACCGTGGGGTCGAGCGCCTTGTCGAGCGGGGTCTTGTCGAACTCGACGGTCTGACCGTTCGGGGTCACGTCGCCCATCGACAGCCGCGCCTCGATCGGGTCGAGGTAGTAGTGCGCGGTCTGCGTGAGCAGGTCGGTGAACTGGCCAAGCTCGGTGCTGTAGGTGAGCGAGTCGATGGCGCTGGTCGATCCGAGACGGGATGCCGGCACCCCGATGTGCTTCGCCACGTCAGCAGCGACGGCGTTGCGCGCGTCGAGCAGCCATTGACCGGCAGGCTCGCCTTCTGTCACGAGGTCGAAACCGGAAGGCACGTAGGCGACCGTCGACCCGTCCCGCGATTGCCGAGCCTGCTTGTAGCCGGTGAGAAGCGTGGTCATCTCGCGCTGATCGGGTTCGGTGTCGCCTTTGTTGACGAGCTTCGTGAGCGGGACGGAGACGCGAGCGCGTTCGGCGACGGTGTGCTCGAACTCGAGAGCCTGGCGCAGGGTGCGGGTGCCGGTATTCAGCAGGCCGGGCAGCATCGACTCGAACAGGATGACGGTCTCGGCGGGCACCGGCTGCTCGTCGATGAGGATGGTGCCGTCGTCGTCCCACGTCCATTTGCCGTAGGGGACGTGCCAGGCGTTCAGCGGGAACGTGTCGGCACCACGGGTGCACTGCCACAGACTGAAGCCGAGGAACATGAAGTCGGCCAGGGTGCGACTGTTGCGCAGGTACCAAGGCTGCTGACCTTTGCCGGTCTGCGTCAGCCAGGTTGGCTGCTTCACCGCCGTGGTGCCGTTCCGCTTCGCGGAGAGTTGGAGGTTGCCGAACGCGCTCACGAGCGTCGCATATCCCGCGGAGACGGACGGAATTGTCAGGGCCTCGGGACGGCTGACGGGCATCTGGTCGCTTGGAACCTCATCGCCGAACAGGTCTTCCAGCAACATCACCGGGGCCAGGTTGTTGGCGGGCGCGTCCCATGCCGCGATCTGGAGCGGTGGGACCGCTGAAGGCACGAGGCCGAAGCCGAGCCAATTCAGCAGTCCCACCGTGAGCACCCCCTGATCGAGGTTGATCATTGCAGAAATATGCCAAAGCGACCTAATTAGGTCGGCGTGTCACACGAAAACGGTTCCTGTGAAGCGTGGTCGTCCTTGGTCGAAGGCGTGCAGCGCCATCGCGGCGGCTTCGAGTGCGGTGATGTCGTCCTCGCGTTCGCGCCGGCCGAGCGCCCAGTTCGATGGGCCGGAGAGACGCTTGACGACGACGGTTGCTGCCGCGTTCAACGGCTCCTGGTTCCAGTGGTGCACTTGGCTTTGGTCGATGGCTTTCACGATCCCGGCTGACGCGGTTCGCACCATCGGCCACGAGAATGGACGCAGGCGCGGGCGTGGGCTTTGCCGTTGCATCCATTCGGCCTCGACCATCACGGGTCCTTGGGTGTCGTGCGCGATTTCGGCCCGGTATTTGCGGGAGAGCGCGACAGCCCGATCGGCGACCCAATCGACGCCGTTCCGGTGGTCGAGCACCAGCAGGCATGCCGTGCCCTTCTCGTCGCGCCAAGCGCCGACGATCGCGGCACACGTCTGGTCAGGGTGCACGGCGATGGCCATCGAGAAACGGGACGGCGGCTCCGGCAGTTCCTCATCGGGGTCGAAGAGGCTGTTCCATCGCTCGAGGTTGATGAGACCGCCCCCGCCCGCGGGGTCGCGGAAGATGCCGAGGTACTCGGCGGCGAACTTCTCGCGATCGAGTGTCACGTAGTTCGAGTAGATGTTTTCGAGCGTGGTGAGGCCGGCCTTCAGGCCGGGATGCGTGAGCTCGACAAGCTCGCGCACGTGCCCGGCTGGGTGTTCGTCGTCGGGCTCCCACGCGGAGAGCTCCTCTTCGGTGGTGTACTGCGGTGCCGCGTAGCGGATGACTCCGGTGTCCGGGCGTTCGAGCCATTCCCAGAGCAGGTTGCCGGAGAGGTATCGGCCTCCTGTCCCGACGGCGACGATTTGGGCGCCGGGCCGAGTGTCGATGGTCGGCATGGCGGATGCGAGGATCTCCTCCGCTTTGTCGCGCTCGGGCTCTCCGGCCTCATCGATGATCACGAAGTCGAATGCTTCACCTCGGAGGTCGTCCACCGTGGATGCCCACGCGACGAAGCTGTTCGTCTCGCGGAACAGAACGGCTTCCTGGCCGGCGGCTTTCCTCAGGTACACCGGGTCTGTTCGCGGGTCGGGGTAGAGCCGCTCGATGTTCGGCGCGACATCCCTGAGAAAACGGGACCGGCCTGCTTTTCCGCTGGTCGAGGTGAACACGACGGCGCGGAAGTCCTCGCGGGTCCCGGCTCGGCCGAGCGCTTCCACGATGGCCCCCGTGCTCTTGGTCGATCGGCGCGGCTTCAGAGCGGCGTTATTCGGACGCCCGGCCGCGAGCATGTCGTGCATCAGCAGCATGGACGGGACCACGATGCCGTTCGGCAGTTTGCGTGGTCCCCAGAGCCTCAGCAGCTCGCCTCCCCGAATGAACGCCGCGCGGTCTTGGTCCGATCCGGCGAGCTCCGTGAGCTTCTGCGGCGCTAGCACTTGATCGCGTGTTTCTTCCCAGTTATCCGTGCTGATCTGGGTAAAAAGTGTGCTGCCAACGGGCGGGGGTTGTAAGGCCGTTTCAGAAACTGCGGCATCGGTCGAGGTCGCGCGGCGCCGCGGCGTGGTCGATCGCTTCGATGCGGTCGGGCGCGCGCGCTTCGTGCTCGGACTCTCGTCCTTGGTGACCGGCGCCGGCAGTGGGAGGTGCTCGAGCACGGCGGCGTCGTCGAAGAGTGTGGGGCCCGGAGTCGGGTCTACTGCTGCGCGGTGCTCGCGGTAGTAGCGGCGTCGATAGCACGTGCGGCACTCGCCGGTCTTGATGATCCAGACGGGCTTGCCGCAGGCGCAGAGCGGTGCGGCGTCGGCATCGGGGACGGCGCTCACCAGCTCGGCAGTCTCTTGTCGCTCGGGCGCGGTGTGCGCCGATGGTTGGTGAGTGATGCGCCCTTGCGTCCACCGGCCGAGCGGTTGCCGCCCATCGGGCAGTCACGCTTGAGCGCATGTTCGGGCGCGTAACGTCCAGTCCATCGACCGGAGGCATCCTCGACGTGTCCCACGTCCCACTTCGTGCCTGGCACGATGAGACCGCGGCAGCGCCAGCACACGGCTGAGCCTGCGTCGATGGTGGGTTGCATGCGCGCGCGGAGCTTACGAGAGGTGGTCGACCACTTCGCGGCCTTATGGTGTTGACTCATCGGCGGCCTCGTCTCGATCGCACGATGAGCACGATCCACGCCGCCCAGAGCGTGATGGCCAGGACGATGCCGGTCACCGGGTCGAGGATGATCACAGCGCCGTTCCGATCCCGAGTGCGCGCTCGATGCGGCGCTGTGTGAGGTAGGCCGCGTCCGCCCAGGCTTCGGCTTCGAGCTGACGCTCGCCGGCAGATGCCAGGTCGGCCATGAACGTGAGCTGGGCAGCGACTCGAGCACACTCGTGAGCGAGCGTCTGGGTGGTGCATTGCTGCGCGTAGTCGCGGAAGTGGCCCGCGAAGCGTCGGAGCTTGGAGCACACGTCAGGCTCAATGATTCGGGTTGTCACCATGCTGGGTACCTCGTTCCGAGCAGAAGAGCCGTGTCGATGATCACGGCGAGGGCGGTCAGAGAGATGACGAAGCAGACGGCTGCCGCCGTGCTCCATTCGCGCGGACGATAGGTCGAGCGTCGGCGACGGCTCATGCGAGCACCAGCTCAGGCAGACACCCGAAGGCGCAGTGGCGCTCATCGATAAGCGGGTGGCCACACGCTCCGTGCGCGCCCGCGCGCACGTTAACGTCTAGAGCTTTCTTCTCTGAGTCTTGGTAGGAGTTAAAGGATGGTTCGGGTGGCGCTGCCGCCATCCCCCCCGGTGGCGCTGCCGCCACCCGGTGGCGCCACCGCCACCCCTGTGGACAAGTTGAGGGCATCGGGCTCGGGAGCGTATTCGAAGAGCGGCTTGCGGATGTCACGGTGCCGCGCGGAACGGTCGCAGTAAGACGGGCAGGCGAGGCTGAAGACGTAGAGGTTAGGCCGCAGGTGAGCGGGCGTGCGAGCCGTGCCGCCCATCTGATAGCCGACACGGATCTCACCCAGGTCGACGAGCTTCTCGATAGCTCGTTGAGCGTTGCGAAGGTCGACGCCGGCGTAGCGCGCCAGGGTGGCGACGGACGGCCATGCACCGCCGTCGCCATCATGGTTCGCGATACCGAGCAGCACGATCTTCGCAGTGCCCTTCGCCTGCGAGTGGTGAAGGGCGATCGCGATGGACTCGACGCTCATGGTGCGTTACGCCGCCTCGGCATCGATCATGCGGTCGAAGAGGCTGATTGCGGACGCTTGCAGCTCGACGACAGTCGGCTTGAGAACATCCCTCGCGGCATCCCTCGCGGCATCCCCCGCGGCAGCCCACGCGGCATCCCTCGCGGCAGCCCACGCGGCAGCCCTCGCGGCATCCCACGCGGCATCCCACGCGGCATCCCTCGCGGCAGCCCACGCGGCATCCCCCGCGGCATCCCACACGGCATCCCTCGCGGCATCCCTCGCGGCATCCCCCGCGGCAGCCCACGCGGCATCCCTCGCGGCAGCCCACGCGGCAGCCCTCGCGGCAGCCCACGCGGCAGCCCACGCGGCATCCCACGCGGCATCCCTCGCGGCAGCCCACGCGGCATCCCCCGCGGCATCCCACACGGCATCCCCCGCGGCAGCCCACGCGGCATCCCTCGCGGCATCCCCCGCGGCATCCCCCGCGGCATCCCCCGCGGCATCCCACACGGCAGCCGCTTTCTTCTGTGCTCGGCGCACGATCGGGCCGGCTTGCTCCGCGGTCGTGTAGTTGACGATCGCTGGAAGGTCTTCCAGCTCGATCGCTTCCTCGTCGATGCCGCCCAGCTTGAGCCAGGTCGGAAGGTAGACACGGATGAGCCAATCGAGCGCCATGTACGAGCGTCGCTCGTCGGCAACCGAATCACCGGCCGTGTTCAGCAAGCGCTCGATGAACGGGCGCAGCTGCTGACGCGTCTCGTCGTCGAGCACGTCGTTCAGGTTGCGGCCGAACGCGCCGAGCACGGGACTGACGCATTTCGGCTGATCGCTGAAACGCTCGCCGGCAACGAAGCTCGCCGCCTCGAGCAGGCACGTGCCCGAATCCGGGGAGCTGTGGGCGCCGCGATCGAGCGTGATGGTGTCAATGATGGGTGCGGGCATGTCGATCTCCTTTGAGTGGTGGATCACGATGCACGCCCTGCGATCTTCTCGACGTCTTCGCGCAGGTAGCGACGGTGGCCGCGTTCGCCGAGGCGAATGAACCTGATCTGCCCCGTCTCAGCGAGGCGGCTAAGGGTCTTCGTACCGACGGGCAGCAGCTTGGTCGCCTCGCCTGGCGTGAGGTACGCCGATGAGGGAGTGTCTGTGTCCATGCGGCATACAGTATGCCAAAATGACCGATTAGACGAACGTCGACACGAGTTTCGACCCGTTTGACCGAATTGACCGTATAGTGACGGATATGACGATGCAGCAGCAGAAGCCAGCGCCATCACGCGACTCGATGGATATCGTGGTCGGCCGCAACGTGCACATGCTCATGTGGGATCGCCACATGACGCAGGCGCAGATGGGCGATGTGCTTGGACTCGAGCAGAGCGCTCTTGGACGAAAGCTGCGTGGCAAGCGCGGCTGGTCGCTTGATGAGGTGGCGGCCGCCGCCGAATTCTTCGGCGTGGCCTTCGCTGAGTTGTGCACCCCCAGGGACTTGAACCCTGAACCCACTGATTAAGAGTCAGTTGCTCTGCCGATTGAGCTAGAGGTGCGTTCTTCGGCCCGAAACGAGTTCCGAACCGAGGCACCACACTAGCATCCCGTCGAGGCGGTTGGCGAATCGAACGCCCTCATCGCCGTATCGTCAGCGCCGTCTTCCTCGCCGAGCGAATCGAGCGGCCCTCGCGTTGCTGCTCGTGCCTCGGGCTCGATAGGCTGGATGGCCGACGTTTGTTAGGCATCCTAACTAAAAAGGCGTCGCCCAGCTTCTGCGTCCGGCTCATTCATCTGCCCGTCATCGATCCGAGGGGATTCCTTGAAGCGCGTCATCGTCATCGTGTCGTCGCTCGCCGTCATCGCCGTCTGCGTCGTGATCGGTGTCGTGCTCATCGCCCGGATCGCCGGCACCGGAGCGTTCGCGGGGGAGCCCGACCCGAGGCAGGCGGAGTCCGGCTCTTCGGTGGCGGTGCGCGACGGCGCCCCGCTCGCCCCGCACTTCGCCGCGCCGTACGTCGACGTGGCATCGTCTGGCGATCTGGCGGATCTCGCGCTGAAGGCCCACGCCGATGTCATCACCGTCGGTGCTCTGCAGACGGAATCCCGCGGCTCGTGCACCCCATATTGGTCGGGCGATGAGAGCAGCCCGGTCACCGCCGACGTGCACGGCGCAGAGCTGAACCGTCTGCGCAAGAACGGTGGCGAGCTCATCCCGTCGTTCGGCGGACGCGACGCGGCGGCGACGCACACGGACCTCGCCGACAGCTGTACAGACGTGCACCAGATCGCGTTGGCCTTCGAGAACGTGTTCGCCGTCTACAAGGTGCACCGCATCAATCTCGACGTCGAAGGGGAGTCCCTCACGAACCGCACGGGAATCGACCGTCGCAACAAGGCCATCGCGGAGACCGAGGCGTGGGGCAAAGCCCATGACTGGTCGGTGTCGTTCAGCTACACGCTGCCGACCACGCGTCACGGTCTCGCGGAGGACGCTCTGACCGTGCTCTCCTCGGCGGCGAAGCACGGTGCTGTCATCTCCTCTGTCGACATCCTCACCTTCGATTGGGGCGACGGTGATGATCACGACATGCTCGCCGACACCGAGGATGCCGCGAGCGCCCTGACGGCCCAACTGAAGCAGACGATTCTGCCGGATGCATCGGACGAGCGGCTCTGGGGCGCCGTCGGCATCGTCGAGATGATCGGCATCGACGAGGTGGGAGCGCACGAGACGTTCACCCTCCGACAGGCCGCCGGCCTCGTGAATTGGGCGCGGGGCAAGGGAGTGCAGACGCTGGGCTTCCGCGATCTGCAGCGCGACAACGGCGGATGCCCCGGAGCGGTGAACCAGACGACCTGCTCCGGCGTCGAACAGGCCCCGTGGGCGTACACGAAGGCCTTCTCGGCCTTCGGGAGTTCCTGAGTCATCGGAATCGCCACACTCTCTTGTCCGTGGGCCTCCGGCTTGAGTAGGCTGAAACGCGGAAGGTTTGTTAGCAAAGTTTACTAACCCGCCGGCCGCCGTTCATGTCACTGCGTCACGCGCTCGAGTCCGCGCGACGCGCAATGCAAGGGAGCACAACATGAAACGAATCCCCGTCCTCGCCGGCGTGGGGATCGCGGCCGCGCTGGCCGTGTTCACCGCGGCGGCGCCTGCGTCAGCGAGTCCCGCCCAGGGCCCGAACCCGTGGCTTCCGACCTCGCCCTCGCACACGGTCGTGCGCGAGGGTCTTCCGCTGCAGCCGCACCTGTCGGCGCCGTACGTCGATGTGACAGAGGTGGGCGACCTCGCCGACCTGTCCCAGGCATCCGGATCGAAGTACCTCAGCCTCGCCTTCCTGCAGACGGAGGCGGCGGGTTCGTGCACGCCGTACTGGGCGGGCGACACAACGAAGCCGGTCTCGGCCGACGTCTACGGTTCGCAGTTCAACCGCATCCGCGCTCGCGGCGGAGATGTCATCCCGTCGTTCGGCGGCTACTCGGCAGACACGACGAACACCGACATCGCGGACAGCTGCACCGACGTGCATCAGATCGCGCTCGCGTACGAGAACGTCTTCTCGGTCTACAAGGTGCACCGCATCGACCTCGACGTCGAGGCGGACTCGATCACCAACCAGGCGGGCATCGACCGCCGCAATCAGGCGATCGCCGAGGTCGAGCGCTGGGGTGCGGCGCACCACTGGAACGTGTCCTTCTCGTACACGCTGCCATCCACGCCGCAAGGCCTCGCGGCCTCCGGAATCGCCGTGCTGCAGTCCGCCGCGAAGTACCACGCGTCGATCGCCGACGTGAACGTGATGACATTCGACTACTGGGACGGCGCCACGCACAACATGCTGACCGACGCCGAGACCGCCGCCACGGCGCTCACCACCCAGTTGAAGCAGACGATCCTGCCGCACGCTTCCCCTCGAGCACTCTGGCACACCGTCGGCATCGTCCAGATGAACGGCATCGACGACTACGGCCCAGAGGAGACGTTCCCGCTCGACCAGGCCGCTCCGCTCGTGAAGTGGGCGTCGGCGCACGGAGTGCAGACGATGAGCTTCTGGGCGCTGCAGCGCGACAACGGCGGATGCCCCGGTACCGCCGGCTCCAACACCTGCTCGGGCGTCGCGCAGCCCACCTGGGCGTTCAGCAAGGCCTTCGCCGCATTCGACTCCTGGCGATACTGACGATCGGCGCACCCGACCGCTGATCACGGTGCCCGTTCCGGACCATGCCGCCTTGGCGTGCTCATGTCCGGGACGGGCACGATTCCGTTCGGGGGAGCGCGGAGCGAAGCGCCTGTCGGCGGCTCTCGGCGGGGGCCCGCCGTCCGCATGAATGCGACGGATCAGCCGGCCTGCACGCCGAGCAGATGACCGACCAGATACGTCGCGGCAACGGCGATGGCGCCGAAGAGCAGTTGCCGGATCGCTCCGCGCCACCACGCCTTGCCGGTGAAGTAGGCGGCGAACGCACCCGCGATCAGCAGCCCGACGCCGCCGACCGTGAGTCCCAGCCAGAGCTGCGATGAGCCGAAGAGGAACGACAACAGCGGGATCACCGCCCCGAGCGAGAACATCACGAACGAGGAGACCGCGGCGATCCACGGCGACGGCTTCGACTCGGGGTCGACGCCGAGCTCTTGCGTGATGTGCACGCGCACGGCCCGCTCCGGGTTGTCGTGCACCTCGGCGGCCGCCCGCTCAGCGGTCTGGGCCGACATGCCCATCTCCTGGAACATGCCGGAGAGCTCGTGCATCTCGCCCTGCGGGTTGCGCACCTGGGCACCGCGCTCCACCGCAGCCTCTTTGTCGACCTGTTCGTTCTGCGTGGTGACCGAGGTGTACTCGCCGAGTGCCATCGAGAACGCGCCGGCCACGAGGCCCGCGAGCCCCGTGAGGATGATCGTGCCGCGCGATGCCCCGGCGGCGCCGATGCCCGCGATGAGGGCGATGTTGGTGACGAGGCCGTCCATCGCGCCGAACACGGCGGCGCGCAGCCAGCCGCCCGAGACATCCGAATGCCGGTGGTCGTATTCGTGCGGATCGCGATACGGCGCAGGTGCATCGGGCATCCTGCCAGCCTACGGTGCGGCCGTGCGCACGGGCCAGCCGCCGGCCCTTCCGATCAGCTCGAGCGTGGGCCGCGGCACGTCGTGCGTCTCACGTCAGTCGGGCTCACCGATGCGGCGCGACGGGCTGCCGCCGCCGACGATCGCGTCGCCGTGTCCCTCTGCCCGTGCGATGGCATCCGCCGCCCGCACGAGCGCCAGATGGGAGAGCGCCTGCGGGGTGTTGCCCGCCTGGCGTCCTGAAGCGGGGGAGTACTCCTCGCTGAGCATGCCCACGTCGTTGGCGAGGCCGCACAGCTTGTGCATGAGGGTGTTCGCGGCATCCAGCTGTCCGGCGCGCGCATATTGCTCGACCAGCCAGAACGAACAGGCGAGAAAGGGATGCTCGCCCGCCGGCAGCCCGTCGAGTTGCTCCGTCGAGCGGTAGCGCAGCAGCAGGCCGTGCTGCATCAGGTCCTCCTCGATGGCCTGCACCGTGCCGAGCATGCGCGGGTCGTCGGGAGCCACGAAACCGACCTGGGAGAGCTGCAGCAGCGCGGCATCCACCTCGGCGGTCTCGTAGTGCTGGGTGAACGTGTTGCGGCGCCTGTCGTAGCCGTGTCGCTCGATCTCGTCTCGCAGCGCCGCGCGCTGGTCTCTCCAGTGCTGCACGGGACCCTCGAGGCCGAACTCCTCGGAGGCTCGCACGGCTCGGTCGTAGGCCGCCCAGACCATCACGCGCGAGTGCGTGAACGACCTCGCCGGCCCGCGGATCTCCCAGATGCCCTGATCGCGCTTGTGCGCCACCTCGTCGAGCCTGCCCATCAGGGCGCGCTGCAGCGACCACGAGAACGCGTTCTCCTCGATGCCCGCCAGCCGCGCGTCGTGCAGCGCGATCATCACCTCGCCGATGACATCGGCCTGGAACTGCTTCGCCGCTCCGTTGCCGATGCGCACGGGGGAGGCGCCGTGATATCCCGGCAGCGAGTCCAACTCGTACTCCGGAAGGAACCGTTCTCCGCCGAGCCCATACATGATCTGCACGTCGGCGGGATCGCCGGCCAGCGCCCGCAGCAGCCACGAGCGCCAGCTCGAGACCTCCTCGACGTAGCCGTGCGCGATGAGCGCGCTCAGGGTCTGCGAGGCATCCCGAAGCCAGACGTAGCGATAGTCCCAGTTGCGGGTGCCGCCGAACTGCTCTGGCAGTGACGTGGTTGCGGCGGCGGCGACGCCGCCGGTGTCGGTGTTGGTCAGCGCGCGAAGCACCAGGAGCGAGCGGAGCACTTCGTCGGAGTAGCCGCCGCGATGCCGGAACGTCGAGGCCCAATCATTCCAGAGCTTCTCGGTGGTGCGGATGCCAGAGGCCGCCGTGATCGGCTCGGGAACCGCCTGGTGAGACGGATACCAGGTGAGGCTGTGGTCGACGACCTCGCCTTCGCGCACGGTGAAGATGCCCTCGTGCACGTGGTCGGTCGGGGTCAGTTCGACGCCCCGCACCACGAGGGCGTCGGGTCCGGCGACGGCCTGCAGGGTGTGCTTGGCGTCGTGCATCTGCTGCACCCACGGCACGCTCGTCGCATAGCCGAACCGCATGCGCAGCTCGACGCGCATCTCGACGTGACCCGAGACGCCTCTGATGCGACGAACGACGTCGGCGCGGTCGTCATTGCGCGGCATCACGTCCACCACCTCGACGACCCCGGTCGACGTGGTCCAGGTGGTCTGCAAGATGAACGACTCGCCACGATAGTGCCGCTCGACCCGCGCATCGGGGTCGGTGGGAGCGACCAGCCATCGCCCGTGGTCGGGGGTGCCGAGCAGAGACCCGAAGATCGACGGGGAGTCGTAACGAGGCAGGCAGAGCCAGTCGATGCTGCCATCCCTGCCGACGAGTGCCCCCGTGTAACAGTCGCTGATGAGTGCATAGTCCTCTATCGCCAACGCCATTTCGCCATCCTCGCAGGTAGCGTGGAAGGCATGGCTGAGGCTGTACGGACTTTGATCATCCTGGGGGCGACCGGTGATCTCACCTCTCGTCTTCTGCTTCCGGCGTTGGGGCAGCTGCTGACACGTGAACCGCAGCGGCGTCTCGAGCTGGTGGGCGTCGGCACCTCCGACTGGACCACGGCGCACTGGCGTAGCGTCGTGCGCAAGTCGTTCGCGACGGTGAAGGCATCCGGTGACTCCGTCGACGACCTGCTCTCCTCGACACGCTTCACGTCGGCCGACGTCACGAAACCCGACGCCCTGAAAGAGCTGCTCGGGGCAGCGGAGGGCACTCCAGCCCTGTACTTCGCCCTGCCGCCGGCGGTGACGAAGGATGTCTGCGCAGCCCTCGCGCAGATCGAGCTGCCGGAAGACCTGCGGCTCGCCCTCGAGAAGCCGTTCGGCACGGACAAGCGCAGCGCTGCGGCACTGAATCGCAGACTCACCGCGCTCGTGCCCGAGGATCACGTGCACCGCATCGACCATTTCCTCGGCAACTCGACGGTGCAGAACCTCTTCGGGCTCCGCTTCGCGAACCGCATCTTCGAGCCGCTCTGGAGCACGGAACACGTCGAGCGCGTCGACATCGTCTTCGACGAGCAGCTGGGCCTGGAGGGCCGAGCGGGCTACTACGACCACGCCGGAGCCCTTGTCGACATGATCCAGAGCCATCTCCTGCAGGTGATGGCGGTCGTGGCGATGGAGCCGCCGTCGACCATGAGCGCCGCCGATCTGCGCGACGCCAAGGAACTCGTGCTCCGTGCCACCAAGGTGTGGGACGACGACGCGGTGGCTGCGAGCCATCGCGGCAGGTATACGAGCGGCACGATCGACGGCCGCACGCTGCCCGACTACGTCGACGAGCAGGGCGTCGACCCGGCGCAGGGCACGGAGACCCTCGCCCAGGTGACGTTCGCCGTCGGCAACTGGCGCTGGTCCGGCGTGCCCTTCACTCTGCGGTCGGGAAAGGCGATCGGCACGCTGCGGCACGAGATCGTGCTGACCTTCCGGCAGGCGCACCACGTTCCGACGGGGCTGCGCGGGGTCGCGCATCCCTCGCAGCTGCGCATCAAGCTCGGGCCTGACGAGATGGTGCTCGAGGTCAACACGAACGGACCGGGCAACCCGCGCTACCTCTCGCGCAGCGAGCTGCACGCCGACTTCGGGCCGGGCAGCCTGCTCGCCTATGGCGAGGTTCTCGCCGGAGTCCTCGACGGCGACCCCGCCCTCTCGGTGCGCGGCGACACGGCAGAGGAATGCTGGCGCATCGTCGCGCCGGTGCTGAAGGCGTGGCGTGACGGCGACGTACCGCTCGACGACTACGCCGCGGGCTCGGAAGGGCCCGCGGACTGGTCGGTCATCCCCTGACCGCAGACCGGCCGCGGCCTGTGACATGGACCCGCCTGTCGGCGGTGAGCGGGAGACTGTGCCGGTGCTGTTGAACGAGCTGGTCGTCACCTCGCAGGCCGTCGCGGCGACGCGGTCGAGGCTGGCGAAAGTGGATGCCCTCGCCGCGCTCCTCTCGCGTCTGGCACCCGATGAGGTGGTCATCGCCGTCGGCCTGCTGCTCGGCGGTCCGCGGCAGGGGCGTCTCGGCGTGGGCTGGCGCTCTGCCGCAGGGATCGATGTCGCTCCGGTGGCCGTTCCCGCGCTCACGCTGCTCGAGGTCGACGAGACCTTCGAACGCCTGGCCGCGGTGTCGGGCAACGGCTCAGCCGCCACGCGCGCCGACATGCTCGCCGGCCTGATGGTCCGCGCGGCGGCTGACGAGCAGCGGTTTCTGGTGCACGTGCTTCTCGGCGAGATGCGCACCGGCGCCCTGGAGGGCGTGTTGATCGATGCGATCGCCGCGGCGACGGGCGTTCCCGTGGCGCAGGTGCGCCGGGCGGCCATGCTGTCGGGCAGCCTCGCCGCCACGGCAGCTCTCGCCCTCGGCCCCGATGCCGCGGCGCTCGCCGACGTCTCGCTTCGCGTGGGAGTCGCGGTGCGACCGATGTTGGCGGCATCCGCCGCGACCGTCTCCGAGGCGCTCGAAGCGACGGGTGGGGCCTCGGTCGAGTACAAGCTCGACGGGGCGCGCATCCAGGTGCACCGCGACGGCGACGAGGTGCACGTGTTCACGCGCAGTCTCGCCGACATCACGCACCGTGTGCCCGAGGTGGTCGATGCGGTGCGTCGGCTTGAACTGCAGACGGCGATCTTCGACGGTGAGACGCTGACGCTCGACGAAGCGGGTGTTCCGCGCCCGTTCCAGCAGACGATGTCGCGGTTCGGAGCAGACGCGGCCCGCGAGGCGCTTCTGCGACCGTGGTTCTTCGACCTTCTCCACCTCGACGGCCGCGACCTGCTCGACGAGCCGCAGTCGCAGCGCCGGGCCGAACTGCTGCGCGTCGCGCCGGACTTGACCATCCCCGGTGTGACGACGGAGGATCCGGCGGTCGCCGAGGCGTTCTCGCTCGAGGCGCTCGCCCAGGGGCACGAGGGCGTCGTGGTCAAGGCGTCCGACGCCCCGTACACGGCAGGCAGGCGCGGCTCGGGCTGGGTGAAGGTGAAGCCCGTGCACACGTACGACCTCGTCGTGCTGGCGTGCGAATGGGGGTCGGGCCGTCGACAGGGCTGGCTCTCCAACCTGCACCTCGGTGCCTACGATCCGACAGGCGAGTTCGGCGATCCAGGCGGGTTCGTGATGGTCGGCAAGACGTTCAAGGGTCTCACCGACGAGTTGCTCAGCTGGCAGACGGAACGCTTCACGCAGCTCGAGGTGCGCAGAACCCGTGGAACGGTGTGGGTCGAGCCGGTGACGGTGGTGGAGATCGCGATCGACGGGGTGCAGGCATCCCCGCGCTACCCGGGCGGAATCGCGTTGCGGTTCGCCCGCGTCAAGCGCTACCGGGACGACAAGCGAGCCGATGAGGCGGACACCATCCAGACGCTTCGCTCACTGCTGCGGGTCTGACGAGGCCGCGACCCGGAACTGGCGCGAGGAGTCAGCTGTTCTGCGCGACGGCCTGTCTGGCCACGATGGTGGCCAGCGGCTCGGTGACGGGCCACTTGAGATCGGTCCAGGTGGTGATCGGCGCGGGCTCCCATTGCAGGGCGAGGGAGTCCTCGTCGAGCACCGCCTCGTCATCGCCCTCCGGCTCGTCGTGGCGGTGCGACGGCGCGTGATCTGTCATTTCGAGCGGCTGGGTCGTGACCGCCTCTGTGCTGCGGCCGGAAGCATCCGCCTCGTCGCCTTCGACGGATGCGAGCACGGGCGTGGTCACGACCGGCTCCGCTTCCACGACCGCGGGCTCCGCTACCGGTGCATCGTCGTTCACGGGTGCGGGCGATGGCAGGGGAGGGGCGGCCAGTGCGGGTTGGGCCGCCGGCTCTTCACCGGCGTCGAGCTTGAGCTGTGCGTCGCGCAGCGCTGCCGTCACCTCGAGGGCGACCTGATGAGCGAGCACGGCACGGAAGAGTTCGTCGGTGTCGCCGTCGGTGCGGCGCCGCACGACCCATTCGCCCGACTCCCCGATCGCAGCAGCGACGCGTGAATGCACCAGCTCGAAGATCTGCTCTTCTGCGAGGCGAGGGAGCGGAGCCGCGACCTCGGCGACCGCGACAATGGGGGCTGCCTGCGCGGCATGCCTCCGACGACCGAACATGACGCACGACTCCTTCGCTGCTGACACTGACCCCCGTGCTCCCAGTCTGGGGGATGCACGACGACACGAACAAAGGACACGCCGCACCGCGTCGATGGAGCGGCCGGTCTACCTGCCGTCGAGGTGCTTCAGTGCTCGGTCGACAGTTCTTTCGAGCGGTCGTGCACGCTCGTCACGGCGACGACGAGGGACAACGCCCATCCCGCCCACACGAGGATCAGGCGCCAGTCGCGACGGCCCTCCCGCGTGGTCTGAATGACGGAGACCACGCCGAGAGCGGCACTCACCACGCCCCAGTTCAGAAGGTATTTGCGCATCTCATCCCCCTCGGCACCATCTCACCGTACCCGGCGATCGCTCCGTTGCGAATCATCGCGTCGACTCGACGCGGCCAGCGTCTCTCTGGCGAACGAGAGTGTGCGCGCGAGACGTTCGTCGCGTTCCGCGCGGCTTCGCCCGTGAGAGGCGACCTCAGCGACGACGCTGCCCTTCCACCCGCGTCGAACCAACAGGCGCAGCACTCCGGCGACGGGCTGGCGTCCGTCGCCGGGAACCAGGTGTTCGTCGAGCACGCCGCCCTCGTACACCGAGCGGCTGCCGTCGCACAGGTGCACGTGGCGAAGACGTTCGCCGAGACGGAGTGCGAGCTCCAGGCTGTCACGACCGGCGAGCGCCGCGTGGGAGAAGTCGAGCGTGGCCGCGTCGCAGTCGATTGTCAGCGGATCCCAGCCGGGCGAGTAGACGGCTCTGCGCCGTCCGCCGATGTTCCACGGGAACATGTTCTCCACCGCGAGCTCGATGCCGGTGCGGTCGGCGATCGACCGGATCGCCGTCGTGAAGGAGCGCGCGTAGCGTCGCTGCCAGTGGAACGGCGGATGCACGACGACGGTCGGCGCCCCGACGTCGCGTGCCAGCAGCGCGGCCCGCTCGAGCTTGTGCAGCGGGTCGAGGCCCCACACGAGTTGCGTGAAGAACAGCACCGGCGCGTGCACGGAGAGCACGGGCAGGCGGTGGCGGGCCGAGAGGGCGAGCAGGGCGGCGGCATCCTGCGTTCCGGGGTCACGGGAGACCATGACCTCGATGCCGTCGAAGCCGAGGTGCGCAGCCGTGGCGAAGGCAGACTCGACCGAGTGCGGGTATACGCATGAGGTGCTCATACCGATCGCGATCATCGTGAACCGACCGTACGCGCGCCGTGTGAACGCCGGATGGCGGCAGTGCACAAGCTCACGGTGCGGAGGATGTCCGGCTGGTAACGTTCTTGTCGCCGACCGGCACCCAGGCGAGGAGGCGCTCATTCTTCCGAACTCCGATCACCGCGCGTCAGCAGACGAGTCAGCGGGGCGCGAATCCTCCGAGCGGCGACGAGCGAGGAAGTCCCGTTCGTTCGATCTCGTCATCGTCTCCAACCGCCTCCCCGTCGACCACGTCTCCGGAGAGGGAGCCGACGCGGTCTGGCGTCCGTCGCCCGGTGGACTCGTCGCCGCGCTCGAGCCCGTGATGAAGCGCGAAGACGGTGTGTGGATCGGGTGGGTGGGAATCCCCGACGCCCATTTCGACCCGTTCACCGCCGACGGCATCGACATCGTTCCCGTCTCGCTCAGCGCGCAAGACGTCGAGTACTACTACGAGGGCTTCTCCAACGACACCCCTGTGGCCGCTGTACCACGACGTGATCGCCCCGCCGAGCTACCACCGCGAGTGGTGGGACTCCTACGTGCAGGTCAACCGCCGGTTCGCGGATGCCGCTCTCGCCGTCGCTGCGCCGGGCGCCGTCGTGTGGGTGCACGACTACCAGCTGCAGCTCGTGCCGAAGATGCTGCGCGACGCGCGGCCCGATCTCGTGATCGGCTTCTTCGATCACATTCCTTTCCCGGCATACGGCCTTTACGCGCAGCTTCCCTGGCGCAGGCAGGTGGTCGAGGGCGTGCTCGGCGCCGACGTGATCGGCTTCCAGCGGCTGGCCGATGCCGGCAACTTCACCAGATCGGTCCGTCGCCTCTTCGGCTACGAGACCCGTGGCTCCGTGATCGAGGTGCCCGTCGCCGACGGCGAGAACACCGAGCATCGGCACGTCAAGACCAACAGACGCGGCACACGCGTGCGCACGGTGCTGGCGAAACAGTTCCCGATCTCGATCGACTCGCAGCGTTACCAGGAGCTCGCCGCACGCGAGGACATCCAGGCCAGGGCGCGTCAGATTCGCGAGGAGCTGGGCAATCCGAAGACGATCATGCTCGGCGTCGATCGCCTCGACTACACGAAGGGCATCCGTCATCGTCTCAAGGCGTACGGCGAGCTGCTGCGCGACCACGAGCTCGACGTCGACGACATCACGTTGGTGCAGGTGGCGAGCCCGTCGCGTGAGCGCGTCGCCACCTACATGCAGCTGCGTGACGAGGTGGAGCGCACGGTCGGACGCATCAACGGCGACTACTCCACCATCAGCCACACCGCCATCAGCTATCTGCACCAGGGCTATCCGCGCGAGGAGATGGTGGCGCTCTACCTCGCCGCCGACGTGATGCTCGTCACAGCGCTGCGGGACGGCATGAACCTCGTCGCCAAGGAGTACGTGGCCAGCAGGATCGACAACGACGGCGTGCTCGTGCTCAGCGAGTTCACCGGTGCCTCGGACGAACTCAAACAAGCGCTTCTCGTCAACCCGCATGACATCGAGGGCGTGAAGGCGGCCATCCTGCAGGCGGTCGAGATGCCCAAGCGCGAGCGTGCCCGCCGCATGCGCGCCCTGCGCAAGAGGGTGCTCACCAACGACGTGCAGCGCTGGTCGGCCTCGTTCTTCGACGCGTTACGGCACGTCACGGCCGAAGACGACTTCGGCGCACACGAGGAGACCGTGGCTTCGAGCACGGCGCCGACGACGTCGTCCGACGAGCAGAGCGCGACGGCGGAGAGGTGACGGTGGCGACGACTTCTGCCGACGCGCAGGCGCTGAAGGATGCGCTCGCGCGGCTGGCCGCGACGCCTCGCCTTCTCGTCGCCCTCGACTTCGACGGCACCGTGAGCCCTCTCGTCGACAATCCCTCGGACTCGCGCGTGCTGCCTGAGGCGCGCGCGGCGCTGACCGAGCTCGAACGGATGCCCGACACCTGGTTCGCTTTCGTCTCCGGTCGCCCGCTGGCGAACCTCGTGCGGGTCACGGAGGCCGACGACGAAGTGCTCCTGATCGCCTCGCACGGTGTGGAGGTGCGACTGGAAGGCGGCGCAGTCGACGTCGGGCTCGACGACGATGAACAGGCGCGTCTCGCAGCGCTGTCCGCTCGGCTCGACGCCATCGTCGCCCGCACGCCGGGCTCGAAGCTCGAGCACAAGCCGGTCGGTCTTGGACTGCACACCAGGGGCGTGCCCGCCGAGGCCGCAGCCCGCGCCGATGAGGCCGCGCGGGACGCTGCCCGCGAGGTCGGCGGAACGTTTCTCGAGAGGGCGGGCAAGGACATCCTCGAGTTCTCCGTGCGCGACGCCACGAAAGGCGACGGGCTCCAGCGGCTCCGACGGCACGTCGACGCCACCGGCATGCTCTTCGCCGGCGACGACGTGACCGACGAAGACGGGTTCGCCGCGCTGGGCCACGATGACATCGGAATCAAGGTCGGCCAGGGGGAGACGCGGGCTCGGTTCCGCGTCGCCGATCCCGATGCCGTGGCTGGGCTTCTGAGCCAGCTCGTCAGCCTGCGCCGTCGGTGAGAAGCGGTATCCCAACGGTCATAGACTCGACGCATGCCAGAGATCGACATGAAGCCGCGCAGTCGCGTCGTCACTGACGGCATCGAGGCCACCACCAGCCGCGGGATGCTCCGCGCGGTCGGCATGGGCGACGAGGACTGGGACAAACCCCAGATCGGCATCGCGAGCTCGTGGAACGAGATCACCCCGTGCAACCTCTCGCTCGACCGCCTCGCCCAGGCCGCGAAGGAAGGCGTGCACGGCGGGGGCGGATACCCCCTCGAGTTCGGCACGGTCTCGGTTTCCGACGGCATCTCGATGGGTCACGAGGGCATGCACTTCTCGCTGGTCTCGCGGGAGGTGATCTGCGACTCGGTCGAGACCGTGATGATGGCCGAGCGGCTCGACGGCTCCGTGCTGCTGGCAGGCTGCGACAAGTCGATCCCCGGCATGCTCATGGCGGCCGCTCGCCTCGACCTGGCATCGGTGTTCCTCTACGCCGGCTCGATCGCTCCCGGCTGGGTGAAGCTCAGCGACGGCACCGAGAAGGACGTCACCATCATCGACTCGTTCGAGGCCGTCGGCGCGTGCAAGGCCGGCACCATGAGTCTCGAAGATCTCAAGCGCATCGAGTGCGCGATTGCTCCTGGCGAGGGTGCCTGCGGCGGCATGTACACGGCCAACACCATGGCGTCCGTCGCCGAGGCGCTCGGCATGAGCTACCCCGGCTCGGCGGCACCGCCCTCGGCCGACCGTCGTCGCGACTACTACGCGCACCGCTCCGGTGAGGCCGTCGTGAACATGCTGCGCCTCGGGCTCACCTCGCGCGACATCCTCACCAAGGAGGCGTTCGAGAACGCCATCACCGTGGCGATGGCGCTCGGGGGCTCGACCAACGTGGTGCTGCACCTGCTGGCGATCGCCCGCGAGGCGGAGGTCGAGCTCACGCTCGACGACTTCAACCGCATCGGCGACAAGGTTCCGCACATCGCCGACATGAAGCCCTTCGGCAAGTACGTGATGAACGACGTCGACCGGCACGGCGGCATCCCGGTGCTCATGAAGGCTCTGCTCGACGCGGGTCTGCTGCACGGCGACTGCATCACCGTCACGGGCAAGACGGTGGCCGAGAACCTCGCCGAGCTCGACCCCGCGCCGCTCGACGGCGAGGTGCTGCACACGCTCGACAACCCGCTGCACCCCACCGGCGGACTCACAATTCTCAAGGGCACGTTCGCGCCAGACGGCGCCGTCGTGAAGACGGCCGGCTTCGACGCCGCCGTCTTCGAGGGACCGGCACGCGTGTTCGAGCGGGAGCGCGAGGCGATGGATGCCCTCACCCGCGGCGAGATCGGCCACGGGGACGTCGTGGTGATCCGCTACGAGGGCCCGAAGGGCGGTCCTGGCATGCGCGAGATGCTCGCCATCACCGCCGCCATCAAGGGCGCGGGCCTCGGCAAGGATGTACTACTCTTGACAGACGGACGATTCTCAGGCGGCACAACCGGCCTGTGCATCGGCCACATAGCACCCGAAGCAGTGGACGCTGGTCCCATTGCCTTCGTGCGCGATGGTGATCTGATACGGGTCGATATCGCTGCTCGCTCGCTCGACCTACTTGTCGACGAGTCCGAGCTGGCCTCCCGCCGGGAAGGCTGGGAGCCTCTACCTCCGCGCTATACCCGTGGCGTTCTCGCGAAATACTCCAAGCTCGTGCACTCCGCAGCGGAAGGCGCGATCACGGGGTAGCTCTCGCGTTCGACAGACATCCACCGACACGCATCGAAGGGCGACGTCCCCCATGACAACGGAACCTCGAGCCGTGCCTACGTCGGCAGTGCACTCTGCCGGGTCAGGCGACACCTCATCCAAACCAGAGCTGATCACCGGATCCGCCGCGATCCTCCGCTCGCTCGCGCACCTCGGCGTCACCGACGTCTTCGGCATTCCCGGCGGCGCCGTCATCCCGTTCTACGACGAGCTGATGGCTCAGGACGCCATCCGCCACATCCTCGTCCGCCACGAGCAGGGTGCCGGGCACGCAGCGGAGGGCTACGCCAGCGCATCGCGCAGGGTCGGCGTCGCCATCGCGACCTCGGGCCCCGGCGCCACCAACCTCGTGACGGCCATCGCCGACGCGCACATGGACTCGGTGCCCACCCTGTTCATCACGGGCCAGGTCTTCTCCACCCTGATGGGGACCGATGCCTTCCAAGAGGCCGACATCGTCGGCATCACCATGCCGATCACGAAGCACTCCTTCCTGGTGAGGGATGCGGCGGACATCCCCGCAACGATCGCCGCTGCCTACCACATCGCCTCGACCGGTCGCCCGGGTCCTGTGCTCGTGGACGTGACGAAGGACGCGCAGCAGAACCTGATGGAGTTCAGCTGGCCGCCCGTCGTCGACCTGCCCGGCTATCGCCCGGTCACCAAAGCGCACGGCAAGCAGGTGCACGCGGCGGCACGTCTGCTCGCGGAGTCGAGCAAGCCCGTGCTCTACGTGGGCGGCGGGGTCGTGCGGGCCGAGGCGTCCGACGAGCTCCTCGTGCTCGCCGAAGAGACGGGTGCGCCCGTGGTCACGACGCTGATGGCACGCGGGGCGTTCCCCGACTCCCACAAGCAGCACCTCGGCATGCCGGGCATGCACGGAACGGTGGCCGCGGTGCTCGCGCTGCAGGACGCCGACCTGATCATCTCGCTCGGCGCACGTTTCGACGACCGCGTCACCGGCAAGGTGTCGGAGTTCGCTCCGCACGCCAAGATCGTGCACGTCGACGTCGACCCGGCCGAGATCTCGAAGATCCGGCACGCCGACGTTCCGATCGTGGGCGATGCCAAAGACGTGATCGCCGATCTCACCTCCGCGTTCGAGCACGAGGTGGCAGCCGTGGGCAAGCCCGACCTCGGCGACTGGTGGGCCAAGCTCGACGGGCTGCGCACGCAGTTCCCGCTCGGCTACTCGCCGACCACCGACGGCCTGCTCGCGCCGGAGGGGATCATTCAGCGCATCGGCGAGCTCACCGGCCCGGAGGGCGTGTACGTCGCGGGCGTCGGTCAGCACCAGATGTGGACAGCGCAGTTCATCAAGTACGAGCGGCCGAACGCATTCCTCAACTCGGGCGGTGCGGGCACGATGGGCTACGCGGTGCCGGCAGCGATGGGCGCGAAGGTGTCGCAGCCCGACCGTGTGGTGTGGGCGATCGACGGTGACGGATGCTTCCAGATGACCAATCAGGAGCTCGCCACCTGCACGATCAACGACATCCCGATCAAGGTCGCCATCATCAACAACTCGTCGCTCGGCATGGTGCGTCAGTGGCAGACGCTGTTCTACGACGGCCGCCACTCGTTCACCGACCTCAACACCGGGCACGAGACGGCGATGATCCCCGACTTCCTCAAGCTGGCGGAGGCGTACGGTGCCCTGGGCATCCGCGTCACCAAAGAAGAGGAGATCGACGACGCGATCAAGCTGGCGCTGGAGACGAACGACCGCCCGGTCGTCATCGACTTCATCGTGAGCCGCGACGCGATGGTCTGGCCCATGGTGCCGCAGGGGGTCAGCAACTCGAACGTGCAATACGCCAAAGACCATGCACCGACCTGGGGAGAGGAGTAAGCCATGTCGACACACGTGCTGTCCCTGCTCGTCGAAGACAAGGCAGGTCTGCTCACCAGGGTCGCCGGCCTGTTCGCCCGACGGGGCTTCAACATCTCCTCTCTCGCCGTTGGCGTGAGCGAGGTGCCCGGGCTCTCCCGCATCACCGTGGTGGTCGACGTCGAGGATGCTCCGCTCGAGCAGGTCACCAAGCAGCTCAACAAGCTGATCAACGTGATCAAGATCGTGGAGCTCGACACCGATCAGTCCGTGCAGCGCGAGCACCTGCTCATCAAGGTGCGCGTCGACCACACGACGAGATCGCAGGTGCTCGAGGCCGTGAACCTGTTCCGCGCTCGCGTCGTCGACGTGGCCACCGACGCGCTCGTCATCGAGGTGACGGGCGACACCGGCAAGACCGAGGCGCTGCTGCGGGTGCTCGAACCCTACGGCATCAAGGAGATGGCGCAGTCCGGTCTGCTCGCCATCGGCCGCGGCTCGAAGTCGATCACCGACCGCGTCTTCAAGAACTAGCCGTCGCGCCGCACCGGCGCGAGGCATCCGACTCACACAACAAGGAGAGACAACACCCCATGGCTGAGATCTACTACGACAACGATGCTGATCTGACGATCATCCAGGGCAAGAAGGTGCTCGTCGTCGGCTACGGCTCGCAGGGCCACGCCCACGCGCAGAACCTGCGCGACTCCGGCGTCGAGGTGCGCATCGGTCTGCAGGAGGGCTCCAAGTCCACCCAGCGTGCGCAGGAGGCCGGCTTCCAGGTCGTCACGCCCGCCGAGGGCACGAGCTGGGCCGACGTCATCGTCATCCTCGCGCCCGACCAGGTGCAGCGCCACCTCTACGCGAACGACATCGCTCCGAACATCTCGGCCGGCAAGGCCCTCGTGTTCGGTCACGGCTTCAACATCCGGTTCGGCTACATCACGGCTCCCGACAGCGTCGACGTCGTCATGGTCGCCCCGAAGGGGCCGGGCCACACCGTGCGCCGCGAGTACGTCGCGGGCCGCGGCGTCCCCGTGATCGTGGCCGTCGAGAACGACGCCACTGGCAACGCGTGGCCGCTCGCCCTCAGCTACGCCAAGGGCATCGGCGGACTGCGTGCAGGCGGCATCAAGACCACGTTCACCGAAGAGACCGAGACCGACCTCTTCGGCGAGCAGGCCGTGCTGTGCGGTGGGGTTTCGCACCTCATCCAGGCCGGCTTCGAGACGCTGACCGCCGCCGGCTACCAGCCGGAGATCGCCTACTTCGAGGTGCTTCACGAGATGAAGCTCATCGTCGACCTCATCTGGGAGGGCGGCATCTCCAAGATGCGCTGGAGCGTCTCCGACACGGCGGAGTACGGCGACTACGTCTCCGGCCCGCGCGTCGTCGACGAGCACACCAAGGCGGCCATGAAGGGCATCCTCGACGACATCCAGTCGGGTGCGTTCGCCGAGCGCTTCATCGCCGATCAGGATGCCGGTGCGCCGGAGTTCCTCGCCGACCGCAAGGCGGGCGAAGACCACCCCATCGAGTCGACCGGCCGCGAGCTGCGCAAGCTCTTCGCGTGGAACTCGTCGAACGACGACGACTACGTCGACGGCGAAGTCGCTCGCTGACGCTCGGACTCCACCGTCCGCGTAGTCGCACGGCGACTGCGTTCATAGGGTGCCGGCCCCAGGCCGGCGCCCGTGTGGACGGCGAAGTCGCTCGCTGGCGCATCACCGCTGGCAGATACCGCCGGCCCCGGAGCATCGCGAAGCGGCGCGTCTCGAAACCGAGCCCATGCATCCCATGGACGGGTTTCGGGACGCGCGCTTCCGGCATGCGCCTCAGCCGGCGGTTCTGCGCGTGCGGGCAGAACCGCCCGATCACCGTCTGCTGCGCCATGTTGCTCCATGCGGCGTTGCGCGGTGCGAAAGCCGATACGGTATTCGCGGCGCGCACGCTCGGTCGCGTCGACAGATCCCCAGGAGTTCCCGGATGCCCCAGCCCGCCATCGAGATCGCCGTTCAAGACCTCGAGGGTGTGCGCATCGCGCTCGGCGAAGGCGCCGACCGCATCGAGCTCTGCACGGCGCTGGGTGTGGGCGGTCTGACCCCGAGTGCTGCACTGATCGAGCGGGCGGGGGAGCTGGCCCGCGATGCCGGACGGAATTCCTTCGTGCATGTTCTCGTGAGGCCGCGGGCGGGCGGCTTCGACTATTCGGCCGGAGAGCTCGATCTGATCGCCCTTGACGTTCGGCGCGCACGCGCCCTCGGCGCAGGCGGGGTCGTGATCGGGGCCCTCGACGGGCAGCAGCGAGTCAACCTGCCCGGCGTGGCAGGTCTCATCGCCGCAGCGGATGGCCTCGACGTCACCTTTCACCGCGCCATCGATGTCGCCGCCGATGCGGCAGACGCCGTGCCCGCGCTGGCGGATGCCGGGGTGCGCCGCATCCTCACCTCGGGCACCGCGCCTCGGGCGGTCGACGGTGTGGAGGTGCTCCGGCACTGGGTCGAGGCGGCAGGCGACCGCATCGAGGTGATGGCGGGCGGCGGCATCGATGACGGGCAGATCCCCGCGATCGCGGCGGCCGGGGTCGAGGCCGTGCATCTCTCGGCGCGCCACACCGTGACCGGAGCGGCGAGCGGGCCCGGCGGCGGGCATCCCGAGTACGAGACGACGGACGCCGCAGCCGTGCGTCGTGCGGTCGCTGCGGTGCGCGCCCTCAGCAGCTGACTACGCGCTGCGGCCCGTCAGAGCGCCGTCGCGCTTCTGACGACGCCGCCATCGGGGGAGACGAATCCCTCGCGCCAGCTCGCGAAGCGCGGGGCGAAGCCGCGGGAGCGGGCCAGCGCGTTCGAGATGGGGCGTCCGTGGGGGAGCGAGGCCGGGACCTCGGGAGACGGGGCTCCGAGGGCTGCGGCGAGCACGGGCATCCACTCGGCGGCGATCGCAGGCTCGTCGTCGACGACGTTCACGACACCGCCCGGCCAGCCCAGCGCGAGTACGGTGGCCGCCGCCGCGTCGGCCACGTGCACGAAGCTGCTCACCTCGGCCATCGGCGCGAGCGCGAGCCGAAGGGCTTCGGGAGTGGCCGGCGTCTGCGAACTGCGCCACGTTCCCGGGCCGTAGAACTGGCCGTAGCGCAGCACGACGCCGTGCGGCTGAGCGAGCACCGCCTGCTCGAGCTCCGGCGCTCCGGGCGCGATGCCGGGCCGCAGCGGCTCCGTCTCTTCGGCGAGCGAGTCTCCGTCGGCGACGACCCAGCTGATGCTCTGCGCGATGACCCGTTCGACACCGTGGCCGGCGGCGGCATCCAGAAGCGCGGAGGTTCCCTCGATGCGGATGCGCGAGTTCGCCGCGACGTCGTACTCGCCGAGGTCGGTCAGCTCGTGCAGCAGCACGTCGGGCCGCGCCGCCTCGAACGCCGCATCGATCGACGCGACGTCGTAGACGTCCATGACCAGTGGATGCCCGCCCGCCCCCGCGATGACGCTTCCCTTGGCAGCCGAGCGGCTGGTGGCCCACACCTCGTGTCCGGCCGCCACCAGTGCTGGGGTGAGCTCACGACCGATCGCGCCGGCGCCGCCGGCAAGCAAGATTCGCATGGTTCCCGACCTTAGGGCGTGTTGCTGAAGGGGTTTCGCTGTCCGGCAGTGAGTCTGGTTGTCGTCCTGCGTGACGGGATTCCTGACGAAGGTCCCGATGCCGCGGCCGGCGCCGCCGAAGACGCTCTCGTGCGCTGACTCGGTCACGTCATAAACCCGTGGTTCGAGGCTTCTACGCTTGCGGGAGTCGGACTGATCGTCCGGAGTCGGCGCACAAGAGGGGCGAATGAATGAGCGCTAAGAGCGAGGATCGCGCAGGGCAGCAGTCCGCTGCGCCGAACGAGGATGAAGAACACCGCTCGGCCACGCGCGGGGGGCTTTACCTGACGATCGGCATGCTTGCCGTGGGGGCCATCCTCGTCATCTACGCGGCCGTCATGCTCGGGGCACAGCTTGTGCTCGCCACGCACTCGGCGACGACCGCCGCGACCGTCGTCGGATACAGCCGCCACCTGGAGGGCGCCGGTCATGGGGGATGCGGTGGCTGGGCTTACGACCCTCACGTCGCCTTCGTGACCTCGAAGGGAATGAAGGCGACGGCCACGGTCTCCAACGTTCAGATCTGCACGGCGCCATCGCGAGGAGCCACTCTGCAGATCAGGTACGACACCGGCAACCCCTCCCAAGCGCAGATCACCGATTGGTTCACCAACTGGGGAGGCCCTCTCATCTGGGGAGTGATCGGTCTGGTCATCATCTGGTGGGGTCTCGGTACCCCACCGTTCGGGCGGCCTTCGAGGGCCAAGCCGATCGTCGAAGCGACACCGGTGGTGCAGGAGAGCAACAACCAGCGAAAGAAGCGGCTGCAGCGCGAATACGCGGCACGGGCTCAGGAGCGGTCTTCTGATCCCGAGCTCCGGCGATATGCGCAGGAGCGTATGCAGGAGAGTCGTCGCACCCACCCCGAGCAGCGCGACTCCGGCGGTGAGTGAGAACCGATAGAGGTGGCGGGGATCGGACTGCCCGAGCGCTGCGCCGTGCGCATGCTCATGTGCGCAGAACGGCATCGGGAGACCGCTAAAGTTGAGGCGAACGCGCCTCGATGGCCGCGGCGTGCGGGCACTTCCGCCCAGGCCTCCCACCGCTCACCTCTCGTCGAAGGGTCACTTTCGTGTCGAAACCCGTCGTGCTGATCGCCGAAGAACTCTCGCCCGCCACCGTCGAGGCCCTCGGTCCCGACTTCGAGATCCGCAGTGTCGACGGCACCGACCGTGTCGCACTGCTCGAGGCGCTCTCCGACGCCGACGCGGTGCTGATCCGTTCCGCGACGAAGATGGACGCCGAGGCGATCGCCGCGTCGCCGAAGCTGAGGGTCATCGCGCGCGCGGGCGTCGGGCTCGACAACGTCGACATCAAGGCCGCCACCCAGGCCGGCGTCATGGTCGTGAACGCGCCCACCTCGAACATCATCTCGGCCGCCGAGCTGACGATCGGGCACATCCTCTCGCTCGCCAGGCACATCCCGGCGGGCAACGCCTCGCTCAGCGCAGGGGAGTGGAAACGCTCGAAGTACACGGGCACCGAGCTCTACGAGAAGACCATCGGCATCATCGGCCTCGGCCGCATCGGCGCACTGATCACCGCACGCCTGCAGGCGTTCGGAACGACGATCATCGCGTACGACCCCTACGTCACCTCGGCGCGCGCACAGCAGCTCGGCGTGCAGCTCGTGAGCCTCGACGAGCTGCTCGAGCGCGCGGACTTCGTCACGATCCACATGCCGCGCACCCCCGAGACGCTCGGCATGATCGGCGACGACCAGCTCGCGCTGATGAAGAAGAGCGCCTACGTCGTCAACGTCGCCCGCGGCGGCCTGATCGACGAGGACGCGCTGTACCGTGCCCTCACCACCGGCACCATCGCCGGTGCCGGCCTCGACGTGTTCGTCACCGAGCCTCCGCTGGAGTCGCCGTTGATCAGCCTCGACAACGTCGTGGTCACTCCGCACCTCGGCGCCTCCACCGACGAGGCGCAGGAGAAGGCGGGCGTCTCCGTTGCGCGATCGGTGCGTCTCGCGCTGTCGGGCGAGCTCGTTCCCGACGCGGTGAACGTGGCGGGCGGTGTCATCGATCCGTACGTTCGCCCCGGCATCCCGCTGCTCGAGAAGCTCGGCCAGGTGTTCAGCGGGCTGGCCAAGAACAGCCCGATCACGAGCGTCGACGTGGAGATCCGCGGCGAGCTCGTCGACTACGACGTGAGCGTGCTCAAGCTCGCCGCGCTCAAGGGCATCTTCACGAACATCGTCAGCGAGAACGTCTCCTACGTGAACGCACCGCTGCTCGCCGAGCAGCGCGGCATCGAGGTGCGCCTGCTCACGGATGCCGGCAGCGAGGACTACCGCAACGTGCTGACCCTGCGCGGCGCGCTGGCCGACGGATCGCAGATCTCCGTCGCAGGCACGCTGACCGGCCCGAAGCAGATCGAGAAGATCGTCGGCATCAACGGATACGACGTCGAGGTTCCGCTCGCGCAGCACCTGATCGTGATGATCTACGAGGACCGTCCGGGAATCGTCGCGGTCTACGGCCGCGAGTTCGGCGAAGCCGGCATCAACATCGCAGGCATGCAGATCGCGCGCACCACGGCGGGCGGCTCCGCGTTGAGCGTGCTCACCGTCGACTCGCCGGTGCCCGACGGCATCCTCGAGTCGGTGCGCGCGGCGATCGACGCCGACGTGATGCAGGCGATCGACATCACGGAGGCGTAGGCGGGATGGGCGGGAAGGAGCGTCGCTTCGCGCAGGTCGACGTCTTCGGCGCCGACGCACTGCTCGGCAACCCGGTGGCCGTCGTCATCGACGGCGACGGCCTCTCGGATGCCGAGATGGCGCGTTTCGCGCGCTGGACGAACCTGTCGGAGACGACGTTCCTGCTGCCGCCGAGCGATCCGGCGGCCGACTATCGGTTGCGCATCTTCACTCCGGGCGGTGAGCTGCCGTTCGCTGGGCATCCGACGCTGGGCAGCGCGCACGCGTGGCTGAAGACCGGCGGTGTGCCGGAGCACGCCGATCGCGTCGTGCAGCAGTGCGGTGCGGGACTCGTCGAGTTGCGCCGCGATGCGCATCGGCTCGCCTTCGCAGCGCCGCCGCTCCTGCGCTCCGGCAAGGTCGATGAGGAGACGCTCGAGAGGGTCGTGGCGTCACTGCGCATCGCGAAGACCGACGTGCTGGCCGCCGAGTGGGTCGACAACGGCCCTGGATGGCTCGCCGTGCTGCTGCGTTCGGCTTCCGACGTGCTCGCCCTGGCTCCCGACTTCGCGGCGATGGGCGATCTCAAGGTCGGCGTCGTCGCCTCGCAGCCCGACGGCCAGGACACGGACTTCGAGGTGCGAGGCTTCGTGCCCGCGTTCGGAATTCCCGAGGATCCCGTGACCGGCAGCCTGAACGGCGGACTGGCCATGTGGCTCATCGGGTCGGGGCGGGCGCCTGCCGCCTACGTCGCGGCGCAGGGCACGGCTCTCGGCCGCGCCGGCCGCGTGCACGTCGAACACGCACACGGCCGCCACTGGATCGGCGGCGACACCCGCACGATCGTGAGCGGAACGGTGCGGATCTGAGCCGGGCCGGGCATCCTCTGACACGAGCAGATCGGCCGCCGCACGGCTGACGGTCAGTAGTCGGTCGGGTCGTCCCGCTGCGTGGTGTCGACCCTGCGGCCCGTGTTCGGGTCGACGCTCGTGCTCCTGGTCACCTTCGATGTGCGCTTGCGCGTCATCAGCACGATGCCCAGGATCGTCACGATCACCCCGGCCACCAGGCAGATGTAGCCGACCATGTGCAGGTCGATCCAGCCGAGGTCGACGTTGATCGCGAACGCCAGGATGGCACCGACGACGATCAGGAAGATTCCGCCTCCGAGACTCATGCGCTTCTCCTTCGCTCGGTCGTTTCGCCCGAGCGGGTCGGTACCCGCGCAGGCCGCGGGCCGTGCCCGCGTCGGATCAGGGTAGGAACGAGCCCGCGAGAAGCGGCAGGGCTCGACGCCGAGGCCCGCGTGGTGTAAGCGGCCCGCGCTCGCCGATACGCTTGTGGTATCCCAACGTGGTCGCGCCGCGCAGGTCTGTGCGCGGCGGCGCCACCCGCACGAAGGAGTCCCATGTCCCGTCAGGTCAGGCTCGCCGTCATCCCCGGCGACGGAATCGGTCCCGAGGTCGTCGCCGAGGCCGTCAAGGTGCTCGATGCCGTTGTCGATCCGGCCGACGTGCAGTTCGACAAGACCTACTTCGAGCTCGGGGCCGACCGCTACCTGGCCACTGGCGACACCTTGACCGACGACGATCTCTCGGCCGTCGCGAGCCACGATGCCATCCTGCTCGGGGCAGTGGGCGGCAGGCCGGGCGACCCGCGCCTCGCCGGTGCGAACATCGAGCGCGGACTCCTGCTCAAGCTGCGATTCGCGCTGGACCAGTACGTCAACCTGCGGCCGACGACCATCTTCCCCGGCGTGACGAGCCCGCTGTCCGAGCCGGGTGCCGTCGACTTCGTGGTCGTGCGCGAGGGCACAGAGGGGCCCTACGTGGGCAACGGAGGCGTGATCCGCGCCGGCACCCCGCACGAGATCGCCAACGAGGTCTCGGTGAACACCGCGTTCGGTGTGGAGCGCGTCGTGCGCTACGCGTTCGAGCAGGCCGAGAAGCGACGCAAGAAGCTCACACTCGTGCACAAGACGAACGTGCTGGTGAATGCCGGGGGCCTCTGGAAGCGCGTCGTCGACGAGGTCGCGGCAGAGCATCCCGATGTCGCCGTCGACTACCTGCACGTCGACGCCGTCACGATCTTCCTGGTCACCGACCCGAGCCGGTTCGACGTGATCGTCACCGACAACCTGTTCGGCGACATCATCACCGATCTGGCCGGCGCCATCAGCGGCGGCATCGGACTCGCGCCCTCCGGCAACATCAACCCGGACGGCGCGTTCCCCAGCATGTTCGAGCCGGTGCACGGCTCCGCGCCCGACATCGCGGGGCAGGGCAAGGCCGACCCGACAGCAGCCATCCTGTCGACGGCGCTCCTGCTCGACCATCTGGGCCTCGAGGATGCCGCTGCCCGCGTGCGCGCAGCCGTCACCGCCGACCTCGAGCGGCGTTCCACCGGCGACACGCAGGCCCGCACGACGCAGCAGATCGGTGACGCCATCGCTGCCGGGGTCTCCGCCTGACCGGCGTACCGACGTAACCTTTTCTCGGCGCGATGCTGCGGCATGCGCCACAAGCTCCGAAGGGGAAGCCATGACGATTCCGCTCACCGACATCTCGAACCCGCCCGCGCCCGGCAGCCTGCTCTGGCAGATCACCCGCAACACTGAGCCGGCATCGGTGGAGGCGCGCGAGGCCGTGCTCGCGAATCCGGGATTCGGCCAACACTTCACCGACCACATGGTCGACATCTGCTGGTCGGAGAAGGGCGGCTGGCACCGTCCGCGGGTCAGCCCGTACGGGCCGATCCAGCTGGATCCGGCCGCCGCGGTGCTGCACTACGCGCAGGAGGTGTTCGAGGGGCTGAAGGCGTACCGGCACGCAGACGGGTCCATTCACACGTTCCGGCCCGACCAGAACGCCGCGCGCATGCAGCGGTCGGCCCAGCGTCTCGCGCTGCCCGAGCTGCCGACGGAGTACTTTCTCGAGTCGCTGCGTCAGCTCGTCGCCCTCGACGGCGCATGGGTGCCCGACGCGGCGGAGACCAGCCTCTACCTGCGGCCCTACATGTTCGCCAAGGAGGCGTTCCTCGGCGTGCGTGCCGCCAAGAAGGTGGCGTACTACCTCATCGCGAGCCCGGCCGGCGCCTACTTCGCCCACGGTGTGCAGCCGGTGAGCATCGCGCTCACGCAGGGCTTCGCGCGTGCCGGCAAGGGCGGAACGGGCGCCGCGAAGACCGGAGGCAACTACGCGTCGAGCCTGCTTCCCCAGGCCGAGGCGTACGAGAAGGGCTGCGAGCAGGTGCTCTATCTCGACGGTGAGTACCTCGAAGAGCTGGGCGGCATGAACGTGGTGCTCGTGCGCCGCGACGGTTCGCTCGTGACGCCGGAGTCCGACTCCATTCTCGAGGGCATCACCCTCAAGTCGATCCTGCAGCTGGCGGAAGACCGCGGCCTCGCGGTCGAGCAGCGACCGGTGACCATCACGGAGTGGCGTGCGGGCGCCGCGTCCGGTGAGATCGTCGGCGCCTTCGCGTGCGGCACCGCCGCCGTTCTGGTGCCGATCGGCCGGCTCGTGGCCGACGACTTCGAGATCGTGCACGAGGGCCCGGAGTCCGAGGAGCTCGCGCTTTCGCTGCGTCAGGAGCTCACCGACATCCAGTACGGCCGCGCAGACGACAAGCACGGCTGGCTCGTGCGGCTCGACGCGTAGGACCCGCCGTGAAGATCGCACGCTTCAGCCACGACGGCGCGCTGGCATTCGGCATCCTCGACGAAGAGGAGCGCGAGTGGGTCGTGCTCGCAGGCGACCCCATGTACGCCGGATACGACACCACGGGTGAACGGATCAAGCTCACGGATGCCACGCTGCTGGCTCCCGTGCTGCCGCGGTCCAAGGTCATCGGCATCGGCCGCAACTACCGGGAGCATGCGCACGAGATGGGGTCGGAGCCGCCCGAGGCACCGCTCATGTTCCTCAAGCCGAACACCTCGGTGATCGGGCCGGACGATCCGATCGTGCTGCCGCCGCAATCGTCACGCGTCGAGCACGAGGGCGAGCTGGTCGTGGTGATCGGCAAGGTCGCGAAGGGCGTCAGCGAGGAGAACGCCCTCGACTCCGTCTTCGGCTACACGATCGGAAACGACGTGACGGCCCGCGACCTGCAGCGCTCCGACGGTCAGTGGGCGCGTGCCAAGGGATTCGACACGTTCTGCCCGCTCGGGCCGGTGATCGAGACCGAGTTCGACGCGGCATCCGCCACCATCGAGACGAGCGTGAACGGCGAGGTGCGCCAGTCGGGACGGATCGCGGAGCTGATCCACGGCATCCCCGAGCTCGTCGCCTACGCAGCGAGCGTGTGGACGCTGCTGCCCGGCGACGTCATCATGACGGGCACGCCCGCCGGCGTGGGACCGCTGATCGACGGCGATCGGGTGGACGTGTCGGTGAGCGGCATCGGGACGTTGTCGAACCCCGTGCGCGACGGTCGGTAGGCGCCCGCCGTGACGGAGGGGTGGGGGGACTTCTTCATCGCCGTCGCCGGTGCCGCCGCCGCACTGGCAGGTCTGATCATCGTGGCGATGAGCGTGACGATCAAGGAGATCCTGGCGTCGCGCACGCTGCCGTCCCGGGCCGCGGCGACGATCAGCTCGATGGTGCTCATCCTCGTGCTGGCCATCGCCGGCCTGATCCCGAAGCAGACGGATGCCGCGCTCGGCATCGAGATCGTGGTCGCCAGTGTGATCGCGCTCGCGCCACCGCTGCTGATGTCGCAACGCGTTCTCACGGACACGAGCTACCACTCCGCGGTGGCGACGCGTCTGTTCCGGGTGATCGTGGGCGTGCTGCCCGTCGCGCTGGCGCTGGCGGGCGGCATTCTCGTGATCGCGGGATCCGTCGTCGGCCTGTACCTCGTGGCTGCGGCCATGGCGCTGGTGTTCGTGACGTCGATGTTGAACGCGTGGGTGCTGCTGGTCGAGATCCAACGCTGAGCGCCCGTCAGCGTGCCAAGGCTCGCAGCACCCGGTCGAGGTCGGACTCGTCGTTCCACACGTGGAACGCGACCCTGGCGCGCCCCGCGCGACCCGATGCGACGATGCCGGCCGCTGTCATCCTCGCCAGATCCTCACGGTCCGGATCGTGCCAGGTGACGATCGCGCTTCCCCTGGCGTCGGTGCCGACCGCTTCGGAGAGGGCGTCGGCCAGCGTGACGTCGTGCTTGAAGACGGCATGGATGTCCGTCTCGGCGAACAGCTCGAGCGCGGGTGCCGCCCCTGCCATGGCCTGCCACGCGGGGGAGACGTCGAACCGCCTGGCGTCGGTGGCCAGCGGCGCGCTCGGGCCGTAGCACGATGCCCACGGGTCGTCTCCCGCGTACCATCCGGCCTGCACCGGAATGAGTTCGCGCGCGAAGTCCTCGTCGACCGCGAGCAGGCAGACGCCGCGCGGCGCGCAGAGCCACTTGTAGGTGTGGCAGACGATGGCGTCGGCGGTCCATGATTCGAGGGGCAGCCAGCCGGCCGCCTGCGTCGCGTCGCAGAGCACGCGAGCGCCGGCGCGGTCGGCGGCGGCGCGGATGCTGCGAGCATCGGCGACCTCGCCGGTCGCCGACTGCACGAGCGAGTACGCCACCAGCCAGGTCTCGTCGGAGACCGCGTCGGGCAGCGCCGCGAGCGGCACGTGCCGCACTCGGACCCCGCGACGTTCGTGCTGCAGGAACGGGAAGACGACGGAGCTGAAGTCGCCGTCGACGCAGAGCACCTCCGCACCATCGGGCACACTCGCCGCGATCATGGCGACGAACGCGGAGGTCTGCGAGCCGATCGCGACGCGAGCGGGATCGACTCCGGCGATGCGGGCGAACGCCGAACGCACGCGCGTCACGGCCGCGTCGTAGTGCAGGGGAGTGGCGGCTCCTGACCGCCACAGCGCCAGGTCGTCCTGCGCGGCCAGCACGGCGCTCGACGGAGGAAGCCCTCCCGTGCACGCCGCCAGGTAGCCGGATCCGGCGCCCTCGAATTCCGAGACGATGCGTGCCAATGCCGGGTTCGCGCCGCCTCGCGTGCGCACGGTGGCGCCGTCGGCGATGGGCGAGACGGTATGGGGAGTCGGCGCGGAGTTCACCCTTCCAGGGTGCGAGAGCCGTTCGTATTCGACAAGGACAGGCATCCTATCGAACACATAACGTCAGGTTATGATCGCTGGCATGACCCTGCAGTCCGACCCGTCGCTCGACGTCGAGCTCGACGCCCATACGCTGCGCATCGTGCGGGCGCTCGTGGAGCACGGTTCGATCACGGCGGCCGCCGAGTCGCTCGGCTACAGCCAGCCGGCCATCAGCCAGCACCTGCGCCGCGCCGAGGTCAGGCTCGGCATGCCGCTCGTCGCGCGATCGGGGCGAGGGGTGCGGCTCACCGAGGCCGGGCTCGTGTTGGCGAGGCACGCCCGCACCGTCACGACGGCTCTGGATGCCGCGGCAGGCGAACTCGCGGAACTCGCCGGCCTGCGCTCCGGCCGCGTGCGACTCGCGGCATTCCCCACGGCGTCGTCGACCGTCGTGCCGCGCGTGCTGCAGCAGCTCGCGCAGACGCACGCCGGCATCGGGGTCAGCTATCTGGAAGCGGAACCCCCCGAAGCGGTGGATGCCGTGCGCGACGCCCGCGCCGACCTCGCCATCACGTTCAGCTACCCGGGTGACGCCGACGACCCGCACGGCGAGAGCGCCCGCGGCCTGCACGTGCAGCCGCTCTGGCACGACGAGATGATGATCGCAGTGCCGAAGGGGCATCCCGTCGCCCGCCACCGCGCCGTTCGGCTGGGCGAGCTGGCCGACGAGCAGTGGATCGCCGGGTGTCCCCGCTGCCGCGGACACCTGTTGCAGCTCGCGCAGGCCAGCGACTTCCAGCCGGGCATCGCGTATGAGACCGACAACTTCACGGCGGTGCTCGGCATGGTGGCGGCGGGACTCGGCGTCGCGCTGCTTCCTGCACTCACGCTTGCGTCCGCGCAGCTTCCGCCCGAGGTGGTGATCAGGCCGACGGCGAACCGCGATCGGCGCACGATCCACCTGGTGTCGGCGCAGGGTGCGCTCGACGTGCCGGCGATCGCGGCGACCGCGCGGAGCATCCTCGCCCTCGACGGCGCTGCGTGGGGGCTGACACCGACACGCACACCCGCTCCCTGAGCAACGACGGCGAGTCGAAGGGACCCCACCCGCCCGTAGACTTGAGCCCGATGTCTGACACCTCCTCCGCGTACCCGTTCAGCACCGCGACCGGCTCCGACGTGCGCGTGCGCTTCTGCCCGTCGCCGACCGGAACGCCGCACGTCGGCCTCATCCGCACGGCGCTTTTCAACTGGGCGTACGCCCGGCACACCGGCGGAAAGCTCATCTTCCGCATCGAGGACACCGACGCCGCGCGCGACTCCGAAGAGAGCTACGAGCAGATACTGGATGCCCTGCGCTGGCTGAACCTCAACTGGGACGAGGGCGTCGACGTGGGCGGCCCGCACGGCCCGTACCGGCAGTCGCAGCGCAGTGAGATCTACGCGGCGGTGCTCGACCGGTTGATCGACTCCGGTCTCGTGTACGAGAGCTACTCGACGCCGGAGGAGATCGAGGCGCGCAATGTGGCGGCCGGCCGACCGAAGGAGCACGGCTACGACAACGCCGACCGCGACCTGACCGACGAGCAGCGCGAGGCGTTCCGCGCCGAGGGCCGCGAGCCCGCGCTGCGGCTTCGCGTGCCCGACGAGAGCCTCGGCTTCGTCGATCTGGTGCGCGGCGAGATCACCTTCCCGGCCGGATCGTTCCCCGACTTCGTGGTGGTGCGGCCCAACGGCAAGCCGCTCTACACGTTCGTCAACCCCGTTGACGACGCCTTGATGGGCGTGACGCACGTGCTGCGCGGCGAGGACCTGCTGCCGTCCACGGCCCGCCAGATCGCGTTGTATCGCGCGCTGATCGACGTCGGACTGACCGACTTCGTGCCGCGGTTCGGCCACCTTCCGTCGGTGCTCGGCGACGGCAACAAGAAGCTGTCGAAGCGCGACCCGCAGTCCAACCTGTTCCACCACCGCGACCGCGGGTTCATCCCAGAAGGACTCGACAACTACCTCGCGCTGCTCGGCTGGGGATACTCCGCCGACCGCGACGTCTTCTCCCTCGATGAGATGGTGCAGAAGTTCGACGTCGAAGATGTGAACCCCAACCCGGCGCGCTTCGACCAGAAGAAGGCCGAGTCGATCAACGGGGACCACATCCGGTTGCTCGAGACCGCAGACTTCGCGCAGCGCACGGTGCCGTATCTGGTGCAGGCGGGCGTCCTCACCGAGCCCCTCACCGACCAACAGCGGGCGACACTGGATGCCGCGGCCCCGCTTGTGCAGGAGCGCGTGCAGCTGCTGGGGGAGACCCCCGGCATGCTCGGATTCCTCTTCACGGATGCCGTGAGCCTGGTCTACGAAGACGACGCGCTGTCCGGTATGCCGGACAACAGTGCCGAAGTGCTGGAGTCGTCGATCACGGCACTGGAGCGGCTCGGCGAGCACCTGTTCACGCACGAGGGGATCGAGGCGACCCTGAGAGCCGCCCTGATCGAGGTGCTCGGGCTGAAACCGCGGGTGGCGTTCGGCCCGCTGCGCGTGGCCGTGAGTGGGCGGCGCGTGTCGCCGCCGCTGTTCGAGAGCATGGAGATCCTGGGCAAGGCGGAGACGCTGGCGCGTCTGCGGCGGCTCGCCGCGCGCGTCGCGGCGTAACTGTCGCGCGTGCCGAAAAATCGGAAGTTCGTCGCGCCGTGCCGTGTGCGACGCTCGGCACGCCGTGGCAATCGTCGTAATTCCGATTTTCAGCACGTCAGCGACGCGCGCGAGCTCGGCAGGTGCCGCGCGCCGCGGCGCACCCGGGGCCGCCGCCCGTTTTGGATGCCGGCCCACCCGTACGGTAAAGTGGCTACTCGTGCCGCCTGGTGCGACACAGTCCCGGTGGAAAGCCTCCGGGCATCGGCAATACGCCGGTGGGGTATGGTGTAATTGGCAACACGGCTGATTCTGGTTCAGTTGTTCTTGGTTCGAGTCCAGGTACCCCAGCAGTGACGGCCGGAATTCCGCGGGAAAGCAGAGCTTCCCGTGTTGACGAACCGGTCTCCTCTTGCACAGAGTGCTTTTTTGGGTGCCTTTTTGCCCGCTCAGCGAGCCTTCGGTTGGCACCATCCCGTGCTGCTACGGCTCGGCCCGTACTGGCCACAGCTGCTGCGTGCAGGCTGGTCGCACCTGTTCGGTATGAACGATCTCAGCACCGAGATCATGACGCCCGAGCAGGTCGCCGATCTCCTTCACATCCCACCCCGGACCATCGAAGAGTGGCGGCGCACGCGCAGTGGACCGCCGTGGCGACGGGTAGGGCGGCATGTCCGGTACTTGCGCCGCGAGGTGCTGGCCTGGTTCGAGGAGCTGGACTCCGATGGCTAGGTCGAAGCTGCGCGCCGGCGAACTCGGCACGATCAAGGTCCTCCAGTTACCCAGTGGCCGTTTCCAGGCCCGCTCCCGGATGTGCGACGAGCTCGGAGAGTTGCAGCGGCTCAAGGCCAGCGGCGACACCCAGGATGCCGCCATTCAGCAGCTTCGCGCGAAGGCGGACGCGATCCGCAACGACACGGGCGGACCATCCCTGAGTAAAGAGGCCACCATCTCTGAGGTCGGGCGGGTGTTCCTCTACGACAAGGAACGCTCCGCGACCGTCGAGCCGACCACGATGGAGGCCTACGAGCAGTCCATTCGGAATGTGATCGTGCCGGTCTGCGGGGATCTCATGCTCCGCGACTTCAGCGTCCGTCGCTGCAACCGCATCCTCGCTGACATCCGTGAAAACTACTCGCTGGCCGCCGCTCGCAAGGCACGGTCCGTGTTCTCGCAGGTGTGCCAGACCGGGATCGAGTACGAGATCCTCACCTTCAACCCGGTGCGCGACGCTCGACGTCTCCCCCTACCGGAGAAGAAGACCTCCGTGCTCAGCCCTACGCAGCTGATCCTCGTACAGCGGCTCATCCGGACATGGCGCACCGACACCGGATACGGGCCTCGCCCGAACG
This sequence comes from Humibacter ginsenosidimutans, assembly GCF_007859675.1. Classification (GTDB taxonomy): domain Bacteria; phylum Actinomycetota; class Actinomycetes; order Actinomycetales; family Microbacteriaceae; genus Humibacter; species Humibacter ginsenosidimutans. The sequence continues at coordinate 1,054,020 of NZ_CP042305.1, read as the reverse complement.
TGCAAGCGCTAGAGAACGGGATGTGGATCATGGTCGGCACCAGCGCCCGTGTCGGCGAGGTGCTCGCTCTCCGACGGTGCGACGTCGACGTCACCTCTGACCCTCCCACGGCTCTGGTGAACGCGACCATGCAGCAGAGCAGAAAGGAGGGCAACCGCCGAAAGAACGCACCGAAGCGCACCAGGCAGAGGCGTCGTATCGCCCTGCCAAGCTTTGCCGCCGCCGCCGTGCGTAGCCAGCTCACCGTCACAGATAGGGAACCGGAGGCGCCCTTATTCGCGACGAAGGCAGGTAAGCCGATGACGGTGAGTAACTTCGAGCGACTACTTCGCGGCTTCGTTGACGACAACGAAGCCGCGTTGCGCGTTGCGGGCATCGACGTGGACGAGTTTTCCACGCACATCTTCCGCCGCTCGACTGCGACGATCGTTGAGGCGGCTGCCGGAATCACCCTCGCCTCCCGGCTGCTCGGGCACGCCAACGAACAAATCACCCGCGCAAGCTATGTCGTCAGCGCAGAACAAGTCGACCCGATCACTGCTGAGATCATGGACGCGGCCTTCGTGGAGTTGCTCGATTGACACATCGGCAAGCTGATTGCCCGAGGGCGGCCGGGACGGGAGCGCAGCCTGCAGCATCAGAACCGCTTGCGGAGCTCCCAGCCCTTCCGCGTCACGATGAATTCAGCGCAGGTGAGCTCGTTGGCAACCGAGAGCCCGGCTTGAACCTCTCGCCCAAACGGTTTGCCGCTGCCATGATTCGCGCCTGCACATCCGCAAACGCAGTCCGCTATCGTCGAGAGCCTTGCATTCCAGCAAGCCTCGACACAGGTAGTTCGAGCATGGCCGTACTGGACAACATGCACCCGCCGATACTCGACGACCAGCGCGTCGATGACGAGCTGCGTGTGCTCCCGCGCAACTTCGAATTCCTTCGTCTGTCGGTTGTACTCGGGGCGCGTGCGCTCTCCGCAGACGCCCTTCAGCCATCGAAAGTTCGCTCCAGGATCGTCCCGGTACGGCAGCCACATCGAAGCGCGCCGCCCGGGTTTCAGCGTCACCCTCGGCATCATGCCTGACAGAATGCCACACAGGAGCAAGACGGCCGAAACGCAACGAGCAGAGATATAGCGGTCAGAGGGAAAGGTTCGGTCCATCCAGTGATGGCGGGCGCCGGTCCACGATTTCGGATCCCAGTTCGGATCGGATGACGCGCTTCGTCGCCGGCTGCCCGGTCTCCAGAAGCATGGTGATGTCGCTGGTTTCGGTGGCGATGACGGCCTGTCTGCGTTTGATGAGTTCGTGCGGGCCTACGCTCGTTATGCTGGTTACCAGCCCTGGTATTGCAGCTACCCCACGTCCCAGGGAGTTTGCCTCGTGTGCGGTGCGGAGCGAACCGGAGCGGGCACCGGCCTCCACGATCACCGTCGCCCCGGAGACGGCGGCCAGTAGACGCGCGCGGGCGATGAACCTTCCCGGGTCGGTGCGGCGCCGGGCGGCAACTCGCTGGCCAGCAGTCCGGTGTCGGCGATACGTTCCAGTAGGTCGTGGTGTCCGGCAGGGTAGGGGCGGTCCAATCCGCCGGCCAGTATCGCGATCGTGCGGCCACCGCGCACGAGTGCGCCGCGGTGTGCGGCGGCTTCGATACCGTAGGCGCCGCCGACGACGATGACTCTGTGGTCGTCGGCAAGATTCACGGCCAGTTCCGTCGCGACGTGTTCCCCGTACCCGGTAGAGGCGCGTGCGCCGGTGATCGCTACGCGTTCAGCGGTGTCGTCAGCAGTGAGCCATCGCCACGAGTCCACAATACGTAGGGGCTGCGCTCGCGTAGATCGTTCAGGCCGGTAGGCCATTCCCGGTCGGTGGGGATGAGAGTGCCGAATCCGGCCTGTTGCGCCTGGTCAAGCATTCTGGGCGGCTCAGGCTTGATTTGTGCGGCTAGGCGTTCACGCCACAGCATCGCTTCGGGCCGGTCCAGACCGGGCACCGCGCCCGTCGATTCGATCAGCCGGAGCGTCTCGACCCCGCCGACCCTGGCCAGCACCCGCCCGGTCACCGCATCGTCCGGCTCGGCGATGACGGACAGCGCGATCCGCGCCGCCCGCTCACCCTTGAGCTGCTCGGCCAGCATCACCATTGTCCGGAGCCCCTTCCCGTTTCGAGGTCAGGTGCACCCCCGCTGCCGCGAACTGGACGTTGGGTTCTTCCCGTTGTCGGTGATCCGGCGTAGCTTGAGTGGTGGCAGGCGATACAAATTCAGCTACGCCATCACTTTCGGGTGGTGGTTGACGAGCCCGGGATCCGACCCGGGGTAGTCCTCTCCCGCGTGACGTCCTCGGTCGCGGTCGGGAGGGCTGAGCTCATGTTGTCTCTGATTTGGATCGTCAGCGTTTATGTCCACGCGCTTCTGAGGTGGACGCCGACGAATCTCGTGCTGGACGCGATCCGCACTCGCAGGGGCCTGCGGTGGGGTGTCCCGGCGATGCTGTTGTCGGTCCCGTTCTTCGGGGTCATGTACCTCTGCACCCAGTGGTTGCAGGCTGGCGGCCGGGCTGGCTGAACTTCGTGATCCTGTGGGCGTTGTGGGATGCCGGGAAGTTCGTGGTGATGGGCCCGATCAGCCTGATCATGCTGGCCCGCGCCCGCATCCGCGAAGCGATCGCCCGCCACCGGGTTCGGACCGAGTCCGTCGCCGAGGAGCCGGTGCCGAGTCCCCGGTGAAGCCCATCACGGCGGCCTCGAGTTTGGAACAGGGTGGGCGCGTCGCCCCGGCGCCGTGCCCCGATACCGGCTGGGGTGGCAGTGACGAACGGTTGTCGTCGCCGTACCGGCCGCTTGTCGTCGAGGGTTCCGTCGTGCAGGTGTCGGAGCAGGATCTGTTTGACGTCGGTCCACAGGTCGGGCCGGTCCAGGCGGGCGTCGTGACGGCAGCTGCGCGTGAGGTCGCGCAGAAACTCCGCTTGCCGGGCCGGAGTGGAGAACTTCTCGCCGTAGAAGCCGTGGATGTCGTAGTGCGCGATGAACCCGAAATACCCGTGGTTCGACAACCCCATGTAGAGGGTGCGGGTGAAGTGCTCGCGCGGGTCGCCGTCGGCGATGAACCGGAGCAGCGCGTTGACGAACCGGGCCTTGCGGTCTGGAGTGCCGGAGTCCCACCCCGACGCGACGAACTGGTCCGGCCGGTACCGTGCCACAGGCATCGGGTCCCTCGTTTTCAGTCGTCGCTCGGTCGCGGAGTGGTCGCGGCGTCAGCGGCCAGGGCTGCATAGACCTCGTCCTGGACGCGGCGGCGGCGGGCGACATCGGCGTTGATGAAGTGCACGAAGTCGACGTCGCGGTCCGGGATGCGCACGTCGTCGACCGCGGGGGCTGGGCCTTCGCCGGGCCAGCAGGTCTGCCGGGTGGGCCGATCCGTCTCCAGGCGGGTGCCGCAGGCGGCGACCCAGTCGCGGAGCCGCCCGCGTGCGTCGGCGAAGTCCCGGTGCCAGCCGATCGGCGCGGACCCGTTCTGCTCCGGGTCGTAGGCGCACAGCCAGTGGGTGTGCAGGGCGGAGAGTTCCCAGAGCAGTTCGGGATGCCGGTACCAGAACGGTGGGACCACCGCGGGCGGGAGCCCGTAGGTGTGGCGCAGCCAGTTGACCCATTGGTTCAGTTCCAGCCAGGCACCCTCGGCCTCGTCGGCGGTCAGCAGATTCCAGTTGATCGGGTGCGGCGGCTCGGGCAGCGCGGGCCCCGGCCCCTCCATCATCTCGTCCTCGTCGAGGTCGGGTTCGTCGGGTTCGGGAATGAACCCGTCACCGGTGTCGGGGTCCTCGCCGTCGGGCTTGTCGTTGTTGGGCCGGAGGCCGTTGCCGTCGTGTTCGCTCATGATCGTGTGCTTGCGGTCAGAGCGCGATCGCGGCTACGCCGGGCGTGGCGGCCGGCCGGTCGGGTGCGGAGAATGCTGGCGCCCGGTCGACGGTGGGGCCGTCCTGCTCGATGGTCTGGTCCGGTCGGGGCGCGCGGTTGACGGTGTAGTGGCTGCGGGCGGTGTCGTGGCCGATGGTGGTGGCGATGAACTCCTCACCGCCGAGCTGTCGGCCGTCTTTCTCATAGGTGTAGGTGCGGGTGTAGCCCTCGGCGACGAACGAGTCGTTCTTGACGAACTGCTCGTAGGCCCGTTCGGCGCTCTTGCGGAACAGCACCATGTTGTGGAACGACGGCTCGAGCTCGGTGAACGTTCCGTCCTCCTCACGCCGGTGGTGTCTCTGACCGAATCGGGCGTAGAAGCGGGCAACGCCTCCCTCGCTGTAGGTCAGCTGCGGATCGGAGGCGATGAATCCGCTGGCGGACTCTTTGGTGTGGATGGGCATGAGTCGTCCTCCTGCCTTTCTGCGATGAGCCGCCGCCCGGGTGGCGGTGTGGCCTGTAGCAGGGAAGTGAGCGGTCGGCCCCACAGCAGATTTGCCGGCGTTCTGAGCTGAGTGCTTCCGTCGGGCGGCGGGTTCAGAGTCCGCGGGCGGGCGCATCTCGCACGGTCGGACGGGTGGCCTCAGCGATGGCTGGGGTCGGTGTGCGTGCGGAATCGGAACGGACGCCGAGAGCGGGCCGGTGGGCGCGCACCGCCTCCACATTCACCCCGTCCGCGTCTCTCTCGGGTCGTGGGGCTGTCGAGGCGTGGCGCGATCCGCCGGTCGGGGTCTCGGTGTCGTGTTGCATGGCCGCCAGCCGGGTCTCGACGTCGGCGAGGTCTTCTTCGGCGTCAGTGAGCGCTTGGGCGTGCCGGAAGGGCTGCCCGACTCGCTCGCTGGCGTCGGCGGCGGCTTCCTGGGCGGTGATCAGGTCGGTGCGGGCGTGGTCGAGGAGAGCAGGGATGCCGGTGAGCCGGTTCTCGATGCGTTGGATCAGACCGACCCCGCTGCCCAGGAACGTCTCTCGGTCCAGGACGAAGCCGCTGCGCGGCACCCCGGCCAGGCCGACGTGGACCATGAGGTCGCCGCCGAAGGCCGGGCTCGTGCTGACGGTGATGTCGAATCCGCTGATCGTGCCGATGACGCCGTAGTCGTGGGTGGCGTAGCGAGGCGCCCATTTCAGGTCGGAGGTGTGTGCCCAACCGGCGAGGGCGTGCGCGGCGTCGGCCCGTGAGTCGTACGGTTTGCTGCCGAGGGTGATGCGGAACCGATCCCCGGAGGTATCGACGATGTGCGGCAGGGCGTCTTCCAGCCCGGCGATGTCTGTTTCAGCGCGGCGGACGTCGTCGTTCGCGCGGTCGCGGGTGTGGATGAGCATGGACTGGTTGCGGTGCCAGGCCCGCTCCAAGCGTCGGAGCCGGGTGACCTCGTTCTGGATCGTGGAGTGCTCCAGCAGCAGCGGATTGCCCGACGAGATGGCTTTGGCCTCGGCGGCGGACAGCGCGGTTGAGTCGATCTCCTCGATCTCCCGGGTATCGAGCCGGCCGCGCATCAACTGCGCGATGAACGTCGCTTTGCGTTCCACGCCTTGCCACATGTAGGCGTCGAAAGAGCGTTCAGTGACGAATCGGACGATCGCGACCTCCGCGTTTTGGTTCAGCTGCCGCAGGATGCGCCCCTCACGCTGTGCGATGTCGCTGGGCCGCCACGGGCAGTCCAGGTGATACAGCGCGACAGCACGCGCTTGCACGTTCGTGCCCACGCCCATCTTCTCCGTCGACCCAATGAGCACGGCGATGCGTCCGGCGCGGGCGGCGGCGAACAACCTGGCCTTATCGGAGTCGGTTTTGGCTTCGTGCATGTACCGGATCGCTTCGGCCGGCATGCCGCGGGTGACGAGCTGGGTGCGGAGTTCGTCGTAGGCGTTCCACCGCTCGGGGTGCGGGGTGCCGATGTCGGAGAACACGAGTTGCAGCGCACCTCGCACCGGGGACGGTTGCCCGGTGATGGTGTCCAGGTACTCGTTGTCGCGGGTCTGCTGCCACACCCGATAGATGGTGTCGGCGGCGATATCCACCTTCGTCGGTCCCGAGGGACTTCGGGGAATGATCATGCGGATGTCGAGGGCGGCTTTGCGTCCGTCGGTGGAGATCACGAGCATGTTGTCCTCGTCCGGGGACACCTGGTTGGACGCCACCTTGTCGGCCCGCTGCCCGAGGGTCTCGATGAACTGCTCGAGTTCGACGGTGGGCTGGATGGCGACGGTGGCGGGCGCCCGTTTCCCGTCGTCGCGCTCGGTCAGCTCCGGGATCGGGAGGTGAAGGTCGTCAGCGGTCTTCACGTCGGCGAAGATGGACCAGAGTTTCAGCATCTCGGGCACGTTGGAGAACTTCGCGAACCGGGTCTTCATCCGGAACGTGTTGCTCCCGGTCGGAGCCATCTCCATCTCGGTCACCTGGGAACCAAAGGTGGCCGCCCACGCATCGAACGACCCGATCCCCGCCGCCTCCAGCAGGTCGGGGCGCAGGTACTTCTGCATCACGAAGGCCTCTGTGACGCTGTTGGAGATCGGGGTCGCGGTCGCTGCAGTCACGACTCGTTCCCGACCTTGGGAGCGCAGGTATTCCAGTTTCATGTGCAGGTCGGTGGCCCGCTCGGAGCCGTCGATGGCGGCGTCGCGGATGTTGGACTCCGTGGCGAGGTTCTTGTACATGTGCATCTCGTCCACGACCACGTAGTCGAACCCGGCGTCCTCGAAACACACCCCCGAATCCCGGGTGGTGTCGGTCTGCGTCTTCAACTTGTTCTCGGCCACCAAGAGCTTGCGCTCGATGCGCTTGACGCTCATCCGATCCTCACCCTCCGCCTCGTGCAGGATGCGGCGCAGTTCCTCGACCTGGGCTTGGATGTACGCAGTCTGGGTGCCCGGGCGCAGCGGGATGCGCGCGAACGCGCCCTGCGTCATCAGCACTCCATCCCACTCGGAGGCGGCGGCGCGGGCGACGAACAGACGGCGCTTGTCCGCGGTGAGGTCCTTGGACGAGGCAGCGAGAATCCGGGCGCGCGGGTAGATCTGGAGCCATTCGCGGCCGAATTGCTCCAACATGTGATTCGGGACGACGAGCACGGGTTTGCTGATCAGACCCATGCGGCGCATCTCCATCACGCCCATGATCATTTCCGAGGTTTTCCCCGCACCGACCTCGTGGAAGAGGCCGGCGGCGGGTTCGGCGATCATCCGGGCAACAGCGGAGCGTTGGTGCGGGCGCGGGGTGAAGTTCGACGCCAGACCGGGCAAGGTGAGGTATTCACCGGCACCCGTGTAGTCGCGCAGCACGATCGAGTTGAACCGTCGGTTGTACTCCTCGACGAGGATGCGGGCACGTTCGGGGTCCTCCCAGACCCATTCGACGAAGCGTTCCTGCAGCTGGTCGGCTTTCTCCTGGGCGCTCGTTGTATCGACCGGGTTGAGGACCTGGCGGGTGCGCCCGTCGACATCCTCGACCTGGTCGTAGACCAGGAGGGTGCGTTGTTCCATGACGGCCTGCGCGATGTCCGGGGCGGGCCGCCGTGGGGTGCCCCATTCGCTGGTGGCCAGCAGGCCCTGCCGGCCACCGCGGACCTCCCACATGCCTGGCAGCGGGTTCTCCACCCGCACCTCGTGGGTGCGCAGCAGGTCGTTCAGGAACTGCTCGTGCACGCCGGCGCTGATCCACACCGCGCCGAGCCGGGCGGCGATCTCCTCGACCCCCAACGGCTCCGGCAACACCTGGGTGAGGGCGTCGACATTGGCCTGGAACTGCCGGTGGTCGGCCGCCTTGGTCTTCGCGGCGTCAAGCTTGGCCCGCACGTCACCGGAGAGGTAGGCGGGCGCGTGAATCAGCTCGCCAGTGCCGGGATCGGTGTAGACGAGGCCGGTAAGGGCTTGGCGGGCGTCGGGCTCGGTCATGCCGAGGATGTCCGCGATCAGCGTCAGGTCAATGCGGCCGGTGCGGTCCAGGCTCACCGCGATCGCATCCGCCGGGGTGTCCACGCCCTGGATCTCCACGCGAGGTGCGACGACCCGGCGGGACATGATCGCCGCCGGGGACGCGGTCTGCTCGGCATCGTCGAAGACCTCCAACGCCAACACCAGAGCCCCGAACGGGTCCGACCGCAGCAGACGGATCGGGGTCGGCACGACCCGGGCCTGAGTCTCCTGACCGGCCTCGTTGGTGCGACCGGTGCGGCGCAGCGTGTACCGGTTCAACGGCCCGTACCGGCCCAGGTACGTCTGGTAGTCACGGCGCAACCCGTCCCGCGCCTGGACGATCTCGTCGGTGTCATCCACGGTCGCGGCTTCCAGTTCCAGCAGCCGGGTCGCTGTATCACGGAGCCCCAGCAGGGCGCGCAGTTCGACGGCAGCGGACTTCGGTACGTCGAGTGGCTCGACTGCGCCGCCGTCCACGGTGCCGAAACCGCCGCTCTCTGTGGTGAGGATGCTGCCGTCCCATCGTTCCGATGGTGCCGGAACGAACGCCGCCCGCCGTGTCTGTTCCTCTGCGGTGCGGTCGGTCATCACCAGTCCGGTTCGGCGGGCGGCGAAGGTGATCTGATTGATCGCGTCGGCAAGGTCGTCCCCGAGACTTTGGAGGTCGCCGGTGACGGTGAGCTGATCGCTGCCGTACATATCCCGGCTGGCGCCGATCTGGCCGAGCATCCGGTCGGGGTGCGCGTCGAAGTAGGCGTTGATCTTGACATGTCGGTCGTTGACCGTGATCGGTACGACGGTCTCCCACTCGTTGTCGGCTGGTGGCCGGTCATGTTCGCGGCGGCGGAAGATCAGCAGGTCGGTCATCACGTCGGTGCCGGCCGCACGCGAGTGTGCTCGGTTCGGCAGCCGCACCGCGCCGACCAGGTCGGCGAGATCGTTCATCTCCCGCCGGGCGCCGGGGTTCTGCGTGTCCATCGTGTAGTGCGAGGTCAACGCGACCACCAGCCCGCCCGGCCGGGTCAGCCGCAGACTCTTGAGGAGGAAATGGTTGTGCATCGACTGGCGGGTCGGATTGTGCACCGGATCATGCAGGATCACCTTCCCGAACGGCACGTTCCCGATCGCCGCATCGAAGAACCCCTCGGGCATGCGGGTGTCGGCGAACGACTCGGCACGGATGTCCGCCTGCGGATACAGGGCGTGGCTGATCGCCGCGGTCACCGGGTCCAACTCCACCCCGGTCATCTGTGCAGTCTCCGGCGCCAGGCCGATGAACGTGCCTGCGCCAGAGCCCGGCTCCAGCACCTGACCGGCGGTGTACCCGAGTGCACGCATCGCCCGCCACATCTGGGCGGCGATCAGCGGGTCGGTGTAGTGCGCGTTGATCGTCGTCCTGGCCGCCGCGTCCCACTCCGCCTCGCTCAGTAGCCCTCGGAGTTCGGTCCGTTCGGTGTCCCAGTCCGGTTTGTGGTCGTCGAACACGTCCGGGATCGCACCCCAGGACGACCACCGGGCCAGCACCCGTTGCTCCTCACCGGTGGCGTGCCGGTCGTGGTCAGCCACGTCGCGGACGATACGAATCGCGGCAACGTTCGCCCGAAACCGTGCCTTCGCCCCCGATGGAGCGAGATCCTCTTGCGAGGACGGCACGAACCGCGGCGGAACCTCCCCGCCCGAGCTAGGGGTTAGCGGACCTGCCTGAGGAAGCGGACGTTCGCGGCCTCTGCCAGCACTTCCTGGTGCTCCTGGGCGTACTGGCGCGGAATCGGAGCGGTCATCAAGCCCTCCAGGAACCACATCGGGATCGTCCAGTCCTGAGCCTTCTCTTCCAGCTCCACCGTGGAGTGCACCGGGTACGGGGAATCCTGCATCCGCTCCGCCCACAGGATGAGGTTCTCGTCCGAGGGACGGGTCTGCTCCCACTCCTCCCGCGCCTCCGGCAGGGACAGGGGACGGGTCGGGAATCCAGGCCAGCTGCTGGTTCATCACGACCTCCTCCGCCATTCTCATCGCCGTTGCCCGGCGTGAGACCTGCTGCAAGTAAGTCTGCTCCGAAAAGGGCGTCGTCTCCAGACCCCACACCGCCGGCTCCGCCTCCAACCGGGCTGCCAGGTCGCTGATCTGGCCCTGCACCTCTAACCCCAGTGCCGTGAAGAACTCCTCCGGATCGGTCAATGCCTCCGGGCGTTCCGGTGCCCTGGTCACCCACGCCTGACGGAGCCTGGTCCCGTACCGATTCATCGTGTTCCTCCTCCTGGGGTCGGTTCGTCGGGGCCAGATCGGGCCGCTCGTCCGCAACCGCGGCCGGTTGCGGTGGGGGCTCGTCTGCTGCCGTGGTGATGGTGATGCTGGCGGCGGTCTCGTCCAGGCCCCACAGGTCCAGCTCGAGCTGGTCCGCCGGCACCGACCGGCGCCGACGGACCACTCAGCACCACCCCCACGCACGCACCTGCCGCGAGCTGATCTGGTCAGGCCGCATGATCGGCCCGGTCCTGGTCGTCCGCCTTGTCCTGGAGAAGCCCTTCGATGCCGGCCCGATCGGCCTTCAAACCGGCGGCGTCCTTGCGGCCGGTCCAGGGGCGCAGGTCGGTGATGATCGGCGGCGCCGATCGCAGCAGCACGACACCGACACCGAACGGCAACATGCGGAGCCGGTCCGGCGGCAGGATCGGTACCCGACGTACCGACCGTTGCGAGGAACGGGAGCCGTATTCGCCGATGGTGGTGGAGTCAGTGTTCTCATCCCGTTCCCCGATCAGGGTGGTGAGATCTTGCAGGTCGCGGCTGTTGGAGGCGCCGCCCAGGATGATCTTCACGATGCTGGCGTCCCAGATCGCGTTAGCCTGGTTCTCGGTCCACTTGTCACGTGCCTGGGCCAGTGACTGCAGAACGGGGAGGACGCTGATGCCGGTGCCTCCGCCCTCGGCTAACAGCGTCGGCAGGCTGGGCAGCGGGGCAAGGTTGCCGATCTCGTCCAACGCCAACAACAGCGGCGGGTCCAACCGGGCGCCGCGGGCGCGGGCGGCGAGACGGCGGGCGGTCTCCACCAGGTCTTCAACGAACGCCGCCACCAGCGCGGCGCTGGCTCCGGCTCCGGCTCCAGTGGCGAGCAGGTAGAGGGCGCCGCGCTCAGTGAGGAAGGCTTCCGGGTCGAAGCCCTCTCCCTCACCGGGAGTGACGGCATCCAGGACGCGCGGGTCGGCCAAAGCACCGAGTGCGAGGGACACGCCCTGCCAAATGCTGTCGCGGGTCCTGGGGTCGGAGTCGATCATCGACCCCAACGAATCTGCCCACCCACCAGCAGCGCTCGGGTGGTTGGTGAGGATCGCGACCGCATCCGACGCCGCCGCCGGATCAAGCGTCCAGCGGAAGAGCTCAGCGGGTGGACGGTGGTCCAGGGCGGCGGCGTGCAGCAAGGCCTGTAGCGCAGTACGCGTCTTGCCTTCCCAGAAGCCGCCCGAGTCCACCCCACCGGAGCCCAGACCGGTGGCAGAGGCGAGACCGGCGGCGCGGATCATCGCCGTCAACGGGTCCTCACACCCCCGGATCGGCGACCACCTGAGCCCGGCCGGGACGCCTTCTGCCAGATGTTGCGGGTCGAACACCGCCACCGGCCGCCCGTCTCTCTGCCGCGCGCGGAGCGTGGCCGTGAGATTGTCCGGCCGCGTGCTGGTGGTGACGACAGCGCCGGGCGCATCCAGGATCGCGTTGATCACCACATGCAATCCCTTGCCAGACCGGGGTGGGCCGATCAGCAGGATCGAGTCCTCCACGCTTGCCCACACCGGCACTCCACGGGAGCGTCCGAGCAGGTAGCCGACATCGGCCGGCCGCGGATGATGCACCGACGCGCGAAGCGTCCCAGCGCGGCGGAGCAGCGCCTTCCCGGACGCGTGGGTGACGACATCGTGGCGGGCCGCAGTCCCAGCCAGTCGGTGCGGGTCCGCCTCGACGGCGTGAGTGCGGCGACGCAGCAGCAACAACGCCCACACGCCACCCGTCGCGAGGCCGGCAAGCAGGACCCCGGTGACGGTCCAGTAGGCAATTGGGTTGAGTCCCGGGGCATCCAGCGCGAGGCCCGGACTGCCGGCCTGGGTGAGTACTCCCAGTCCGGCAGCCGGCCCCGCCTGTGGTTGCGGAGAACCGGAGAGGAGCGCAGCTACCGATCCGGCCGCACGCAGGACGAGCGCGACCGCGAACAGGCCGACCAAGCCGATCAGGGCAGCGTTGGTCAGTTCCTCGCCCAATGGCCTGGTCTGCCGTGACGGGTTCACGAGTCGACCCGCACGAGGACGGCGGTGCCCGAGATGCGGCCGAACAGCACCGTCTCGCCGATCACGCAGGCGGCGACCTGCTCAAGGGTGAGCACAGCGCGGGCGGTGCCATCGGGCGCGGCCCCACTGTGGGAGATGATCAGCGCAACAGCGACGTCCTCGCCCGGAACGAACCCCGCGGCCCCGGTGACCTCAATCAATTCCGAGACCGCTGTCAGGGCCTTGTCCGTCTCTGTCGCTGCATGCGCGGGCGGCCGGCGACGGATCGGAGCGATGATGTCGGTGAACACCGATCCGTCCACTTCATGGACCTCGACCCGGAGGGGGACCGTCCGCGAACGGGTGGCCCGGTCCAGGATCTTGGGCACCGATTCCCGCCGCCACATGCCTGATACGGGTTCCACCGGAGCTCCATCGAGCGTCGCGGTCAGGGTTCCGTCCTCGCGAACGTCGAGGACCAGGGCCGGCATCACTACCGCTGTCGCTGGACGATCGTCGTGTCTGCTCATGGTGGACAGATGCGCCACCGAGACCTACACGAGGCTCATCCTGCGACGGACTCGTGCCAGCGCTACGTGACATCGGCAGGGCGATGGTTCTCACCCCAAGCCGCTCCTTACCGCTGAACGTGCCGCTGCCTTTACGGTTCTGGGTCGGTTCTACCGATCGTCGTCAGGTTCTGGATGGTTGCGCGGTCGAGCTGGAATGTCCAGAGGCCGCCCTTGGCGTAGCCGACCTGCCGGAAACCGGCTTCGAACCAGCAGTACCCAGCGGAGCCGGTCGACGCGGCTCCACCGCGCCGCGACCTGACGTGACGTTCGTTGGTCTGATGCGTCAAAGCGCTCGGTCAGCCGCCGAGGAACCGACTCCGCGCAGGCGTCTGTACGCCAGCTGGTCGAGCGAACGCGGCTGGTGCACGCCGGATCTGCGCTATTTGGCGCGAGGCCACGGCGTGTGCGGTGTTGTAGGCGGTCAACGATGCGGACAGTGCAGCTCCGAGGAGAGCGATCGCTTCCGCTGTGCCCACCGCAGGAGCCTCGAGGTGCCGTGCCACCGCCTCAGTGTCCAGCGGATGGTCCTGGGAGTCCGTCGCTGAGAACCCCGTGCCGGTTACCGGGGCGGCGTCGGGCCCGGCGGACTGGTAGGCGTAGATCGTGGCCTTCTCCATCGGGCCATACGCACTGGTGCCGAAGAACCGGAAGCCGGCCCACTCCACCCTGTCGTCGCTCCAGCCAGGCAGTTGTTCGATCGCGTCGAGGGCCTCCACGACCGGCAGATCCCACGCCTGCACACGTCCGGTGAGGCTCATTGCAGCCCCGAGGCGCGGGCACCAGTCTGGTAGAGCGCGTATTCGTTGGGATGTAGTTGATGTTGCACGACGAAGCTTCTCGACTTGATGCGCCAGAGCCCTTGCCCAACACCCAGGGTGGGCAGCAGTTTCTGCTCTGTGCCGGTCAATCCGAGCGCGGCGGAGGTGGTTCCGAGTTGGTCGGCCTCCTGCCTGTAGACTATCCGTGTCTCAGCATTTGCCAGCAGGGATGAGGCGAGGGAGCGCATCGCGGAGCCTTGGTCGCCGACGTTGTCGAGATCGCCGAGGCGATGGAAGATGAGCATGTTGGCGATGCCGTAGAAGCGCGCGAGTCTCCACTGTGCATCCATTCTCTTCAGCAACGCCGGGTAGGCCATGAGCCGCCAGGCCTCGTCGTAGACGACCCAGCGTTGCCCGCCTGCCGGGTCCAGCAACGCGGATTCCATCCACGCCGATGAGCAGGTCATCAGCACGCTCATGAGGGTGGAGTTCTCTGTGACACGAGAGAGATCCAGGGAGATCATCGGCAGCGAGGGATCGAAGATGACGGTCGACGGTCCATCGAAGAGTCCGGCAAGGTCACCGGCGACCAGGCGGCGCAGCGCATGCCCGACGAGTCTGCCGTCCTCGGTCAACCGCCCGTCCGTGTCGTCGGCCGGGTCGGGGGTGAGGATGTGGTCGACGATCATCGGCAGGATCGGCACGTCGTTTTCGGCGACGGTGCCGGTGAGGGCGATGTCGATGGCGGTGTGCTCCAAAGGCGACAGCGGCCGGTCCAGGACGGTCTCTGCCAGTGCGCCGATCAGGTCACGGCGTCGGGCGGCGACCGTGGTCGCCCATTCCGAGTCGGGCATCCCGGTCGGTCGGTATCCCTCGTCGAGGGGGTTGAGGCGGGTGGTGAGGCCGTGGCCGAGGATGATCGCCTTCCCGCCGACGGCTTGGGCGACGGCGGTGTGTTCGCCTTTCGGGTCGCCGGGCACGTAGACGCGACGGCCGAACGGGATCGAGCGGACGTAGAGGCTCTTGGCGAGAGCGGACTTGCCCGCTCCTACGATCCCGGCCAGCACCAGGTTCGGGGCGGTGATGACGCCGTGGGCGTAGAGCACCCACGGGTCGTAGACGAAGCTTCCGCCGGAGTAGAGGTCCTGGCCGATGAACACCCCGTCACTTCCGAGTCCCGCCTCCGCGAGGAACGGAAATACCCCGGCCAGGGTGGCGGAGGTGTCCTGATGCCGGGGCAACCGGAATCGGCCCGGAGTACGCAGCGCGGCAGGACCAGGTTCCCCGGCCGGCGCCAAGTAGGTGGTGGCTCGACGTTCTGCCCGGTCGGCCTCGGCCTTCGCCTGGGCGGCGGCTCGTTCGGTATGGCGTTGCTCGGCTTCCAGGCGGGCGGCAGCATGACGGCGTTCCTTCCGCAGCCGCCGCCGCTCGGACGCCGGTACGACCAGGACGGCGGTCAGCAGCCGTTCCGACTCCGAGCCGGTCACAGCGACAGCCCTCGGGAACCGCCAGCAGCAGGGTCTGCGGAGCGTCCGAACCAGGACGCGTTCGGCAACCGTCGGGTCGGTTGTTCTATCGGTCGAGAATGAGGCCGGGTCGGCGTGTGGGCGCTGATCCCAGAGATGCCTGCTGGCACCGGTGCCACGACCGCGGGCTCGTCGAGGGCGGGATCGTGCGGCAGATCGGTCTGCCGGTAGAGGGCGACGTGGCCGAAGAACGAGTTCCAGTTCAGTGCGTAGTCGCCGTCGGTGATCGCGTTGTCCGACATGGCCGATGGGGGCCGGTCGTGGACGTCGCCGTTCTCCAGTGCGGCCTGGGTGGTTTCGGTGCCGTAGTCGTAGCCGGTCAGCTGGTTGAGACCGGCCCGTGGCCCGTCACGCTCGATCACATCGAGCACCCGGTCGGCTTCCTCGCCCTGAAGGAACACCACGCCAACCCACCGCCGTGCTACCTCCGGCGCGTCCTCGGGGATGAGCTCCGTGGCGGGGCCGGTGTGCCAAGCGATGCGCCCGGACTGCTGATGCGCCTTATCCAAGGCGTCGCTCGCCTCATCGACGAGCGCGCTGGCATGCCGTAGCGCCTCCGCTGTCCTCACGACGGCGAGGCCGCCGGCGATCGAGTCCCCGGCGTCGTCCCGTGCACGATGCTGATTCGTCAGGTGCGCGGTGGCGAGTTGATCGAGAATCTGCGGCAAGGATCGGGTGGCGGCGGTCAGGTCGCCGATCACCTGGTAGGTGTCGGCCGGGTCATCGAAGGTGCGGCTGGCATGGGCGAGGCCGCGCAAGGCTTCGGATGCCTCGGCGGCATCCGTGCGGGGATCGGTGAATGTAGGCATCGGGGTGGCCTCCCAGGCGAGAACAGGCGCTCCCGATCGATTACGGGAGCGCCTGTCAGGTACTCACGGCCGCCCGAAAGGCGCGGTCAACCGGCATCAGATGCGGCGGCACAAGGGCAGAGCTGCGGCCGTGAATGCGCGGGCTTGCTGTCCGACGAGGGGTCGGGTCTCGCATGAGGCTTGAATCGCGGCCTGCGCGATCGCCGCGACGGCCGAGTCGAGCTCCAGCACGGTAGGTGCGGAGACGGCGATGAGGCCGGTGTAGCGGAGCACACCGTGTCCGGCGGTCAGGTCGGCTTCTTGCTGGAGCACGTCGGTGTATTCCGCGGTCTGGGCGGCGTCCTCGATCTGCCCGATCTTCGCCCGTTGCGCGGCATCGCTGATGTATTCGACCTTCTTCTTGCGGATGTCGCGGGCGGCCTGGTCGGAGCGCATCGGCGTGCAGAGGAGCGAGAACGACCGTTGGATGCCGGTGGACAGCAGCACGGGTGCGAGGAATCCGGGATAGACCAAGGATCGGGGCCATTCGGAGATCCAGAGGACGGCGTGGTGGGCGGAGTCGGTGCGCAACCTGCCCCAGGTCTCGGTGACCGCGACCGGTCCGGCCGTGGCGAGGTCGCGGCCAAGGTCGCCGTGGCGGTGCAGGGTGGCGGCGATTGCCGGGTCGTACGCAGACCGGAGGATGACGGCGACGTCGCCGGGCGGCAGCCACCCAGACGGAGTGAGGTCCGCCGATCGTAACGCGGTTGTGAGAGTGGCCATCTCCTGCCGCAGCACGGCTGCGGCGCCTCGGATGCCGCCGCCCGCGGTGCGGATCTGCCGGCCCGCGGCCTTCATGTCCAGCGCCAGCGACACCGTGGTGGTGTGGCGTTCCCCCGCGGGGCCGGCACGGTCGATGAGCTCGGCGTAGGTGGTCGCCGTCCACGATCCGTCGTCGGTGCCGTGGCTGTGCCACCACTCGGCCAGACCGGTGCCGGAATCCGGCAGAGTCCGCTCCAGCACTTGCAGGGTGGCGATCCTCCCGGAACGACACACCGTTGCCAGGACCCGGCCCCACGCCGAGACCCGCCGATTCTGCTCGCCCGGGTCCAGCAGCACGAACGCGGGATGGGTGACCTCGATGATCGCGGTGAGCGTGGCCGCGGCAGGGTCGTGGATCATCCCGGCCCCGGTCTCGGGGTCGGTGTACTCCCGTAACCGGGCCTGGTCGCCTGGCAGCGCGAGGGTGCCCGCCGGACGCGGGGCAACGACCCGGCGGCGGTAGAGCAACTGGCCACCGGTGGCGCGCCAGATCCACCAGCCGACGATCGGTACCCATTCCACCGCTGGCCGGCCGACGACCGGCAACCAGGTGAGCGCGATCGCCAGCAGCCACACCGGGGCGCTGTAGGCGATGAGCACGCCGCCGCCGGCGTAGAACGCGCCGACCAGGGTGACGGCGGCGATCCCGAGCGTGACGAGCTGAGCAGCGGATAGGCCGAGCAGGACGCCGCGGCGCGCGAGGCGGGAGAACTTCACCGGGACGAGGTCCGTTGAGGGCGCTCGGTCATTGGTCTTGTTCGACATCACAGGTCACTCCTTCCCGGGCACAGGCGGCGGGCTGTTCGGCGTAGACGGCGGCGGTGCCTGCGGGGCCGGTGGCGTGCTGCCGTTGCTTTGGGCGGCGGCATCGGCGTGGCCTTCGGCCGCCCCGCCGACTGCATCTCCGGCTTTCGGGCCGGCGGTGAACGCCTTCTTCGCGACCTCTGCCGCGATCACGGCCGCCGCCGCAGGACCGGCAGCCGCCGCACCCGCACCGGCTCCCGCTCCTGCCCCGGCGCCGCCTTCGGCCGTGCCTGCCGTTGCCGCGCCTTCGCCGGTCGCGCTGCCGGACGCGGAGGGTGCCGAAGGCTTCGGTGCGGGCGGGTTACCACCCCCACCGTTGCCGGCGGGGCTACCGTTCCCGCTGCCCTTGCCGCTGTCGTCGAGGACTTTCTTCGGGTCCGAGCCCTGCGGTTTCGTCGGCGTCGGGAGGGGACGGTTCACCGCGTTCTTCGCGTCCTGTTCCGCGCCGATCGCGTGATACATGTCGAACCCGACGAAGCTGATGAACTTGTAGGCCAGGTAGGGGGCGAAGGCGGCCATGCCCATGATCACGACCCCGGCGATCGGGTCGGTGATCGAGTTCAGGTCCGCGTCGATCGGGGTGGACACCTCCGCGACCGCGACCAGGAACATCACGACCAGCACGAGCTTGGAGACGATCAGCGCGATCACGAACATCGCCCACTTGTGAATCCACCCCTTGGTGGCGTCCCAGCTGGCGCCGGAGAACGCGAGCGGGGCGAACACGATCGCCACCAGCAGCAGCGATTTGCGCACCAGCAGCGAGAACCAGACGATCGCCGCGGCAGACAGGGCGAGGCCGGCGAGGAAGATCGTGATGATCGCCCCCACCCCGGGCGAGCCCACGTTGATCGTCAACAGACCCGCCGCGAGGAGCGCGATCTTGTCGCCCATCGAGGCCACGGTTTCCCCGGCGGCCTGGATGATGCCGGTGCACAGCTCGTCGGTGATCTGCAGTGCGAGCCCGGTCAGCGTGATCACCACGAAGCTGCCCAGCACGGACTTGCCCAGCCCGAGCGCGGCCCTGGATAGCGCTGTGGGATCGCGTCTGATCAGGCCGCCGATCAGTTGCAGGCAGAAGAAGATCAGCATGATGAACACGGCGACGCCGAAGATCAGGTCGTAGACCTTCAGGTAGCTGGGGCTGGTGACATCGACCAGAGTCGTGGAGTCGAAGACCTTCCAGACGGTCTCGAACATCCACTTCGCCGCTCCACCGACGGCCTGAGCGATCCAGTTGAAGAAGCTCCCGGCAACGCTGGAGAAGATCCCGCCAGCGGCGCTGCCGACGCTGCACACGCTGGAGATGACAGGCAGATCGCACACGCCCATGCCGACTCACTCACTTCCTGCTCGACAACAACGACGGGGCGTCTAGACGGACTGGCCCACGTGCCAGAAGAAGTTCACGAGCGTCACCGCCGCCCCGCACAGCACCGCGGCACCGCAGGAGACCAGCACCCCGGTCTTGCCGCGCGAGGCCATGTGGGGATTGGAGGAGTTGGCGCCGAAGCCCCACACCACCGCGGCGACGATCAGCGCGAGGACGGACAGGATCAGACCGACGGTCATGATCGCGCCCACGATCGTGCGCAGCTGGTCGATGCCCGGCAGACCGCTCGTGTTCGGGGGAATGTTCACATCGGCCGGAACCGTGAGAATCGGCGCAACGAGGACGGAACTAAGAAGGGACACGGGCAGGCTCCTGACGACGAGCCCCACCGCGCGATCAGCGTGGCGGGAACGGTTGAGTGGTTCGCTTGCCCAAGTGCGCCTACGACCCCTACCCGGACGGCTGACTACCGGCCTGTCCGGCACTGGTTGACTCCGGCGCCGGTCGCGGACTGGGCCGGGGTCAGAGTTGTTGGCCGAGATGGATGAGCCAGTTCATCCACGCCACACCACCACCGGCCAGCACGGCTGCGCCGACCGCGACCAGGACGCCGACACGGCCTTTGGCGGCAGCGGCGGGGTTGCCGTGGCTGCTGGCGACAGCCCAGATGATCGCAGAGACGATCAGCATCAGTACCGCCACGATCAGCACGATCGTCAACAGCGCGCCGATCACGGACTCCAGTTGGGTGCCACTGGCCGCACCGAAGTTCGGATACACCACGGTCGTGCGCAGAGGGACGGGCATGCGGTACTCCTGACAGGCTGGCGAATGAGTCACCTGCTCAGGTGCACGCGAGCGTCGTCAGGGGGTGCCGGTGGGCCGGCCGACCATGCCGTAGAGCTGCTCGTCCGGCGTTGACCAGAGGGGTTGGATCTTCACGTTCTCCCCGACGGTGGGTGCGGCAAGGATCGTGTCGTGGCCGAGATAGATCGCCACGTGCGGGAACCCGCCGGAGGGGCCGATCCAGAAGATCAGGTCTCCGCGTTCCCGATCAGAGAACGGCAACAAGCGACCTTCCGTCTTCATCGTGACTACCTGCGCGGACACCGAGTGCTCTCCGATGTCCACGCCGGCAGCTTGGTAGGCCACCATCGTCAGCCCCGAGCAGTCCCACGAGTCCGGGCCGGCTCCACCGAACACGTACGGTTTCCCGATCTGCTGCTCGGCGAACGCGATCGCCGTCGCCACTGCGGCGGCATCCGGCGTGAATCCGCCACCCCCGTCGTCCCCTCCAGGATCCCCGGCGACGTTCGCTGCCGACCCCGTGCATTGTTCGCTGCCCTGCGATGTCAGGCTTGAGGTCCCCGTTTCGGCCGCGCTCGCCACATCGGCGGTGGATGTCTCCGCGGAGGTGGCCTGACCGGTTGGCTGGGTGCCAGTAAGCGCTGTGAGGATGGCGGCAGCGACGGGCTGATAGTTCTGATAGCGATCCGGGAACGCGGAGACTTCGACCGACTGCGAGGCCTCGCCGAGACTCATCTGCTGCCAGCCAGGAATGTCGAGCAAGCCGCGCGGCGAGCCGTGGTTGGGTCCGTTCGGGCCGCCGAAGAACGCTTTTGCCTGATAGGTCGGGTTCATCAGCTGCGCGACCGTGCCCCACCCCGACTGCGGGCGCATCTGGAACAAGCCGAGCGAGTCGTGGTCGGAGCCGTCGCCGTCATTCGGGTAGGTGCCGGATTCGGGGTAGACGCTGGTGTTGGCGAGCATCCGCAGGGACGATTCGGTCAGCGCCGCTATCAGCGCGATCTGGATGCCATTGCGGCCGACACCAGGGGTCGCGTTCCCTACGGCGATGATCTGCGCAGCGTGGGTCAGTTGCGTCTTGTCCAGCGTGATCCGATCACCGTCCGCGGTGGTCGCGGTCAGCGAGCCGGGCACGTTCCCCACCGGTCCCACATCTTCGCCGTCGACGCTGCAGGCCGTGGCGGCCGTGGTGAGCAGCGCCCCGATGCCGAGGACGACCACGGAGGGAGCCAGGAACAGGGCGGCGAGGGCGAGGACGGACAGTTTCTTCAACACGAGAACGCGCTCCCAGGGTCAGTGCAGGGCGTCGTCGAGGACGGACAGGCGCAGCAGCCGGCACCGTGTCCCGTTCGGCGGGCACACGATGAACTCGGTGAACGCCACGTCGTGTGTCGAGGTGACGGTTTGCCCGTTCCAGATGCCGGTGCGGTGGCGGGTCCCAGTGATGGTGTAGGCGACGGTGCCCGGAGCGAGCTGCCCGGGCCGGGCCTCAGCGACCGCCTGAGCCCAGGCGGCGGGCACAGACGCCGTGTTGACGGTGAGGCTCTGGCGGGTGGCGTACTGACGCAGCTGCGCCCATGCCTGCTCCGACGGCAGATAGGAAGTGACGTCAGAGGCGAGACCGGCCTCCTCCGCCCCGGTCGGATCACCACCCTCAACCACTGCGGAGGCATAGTCCGACGGCGTGAAGCCGGTGCTGGTGTCCCAGGAGAACAAAGCGACCGCGACATTCCGGGCGAAGGTCTCCGGGTCACTGGACGGCCCGATCCTCGGCAGCCTCGGCGGAGCGGCCGTCGGGCTGCCGGTGCCAGTCGGGACCGGACCGGGTGCGGCGCTACCGGTCGAACCAGCCGGATGAGCGATGGTGGGCGGGCCGGCGATCAACCCGTACACGCCGACCCCGGCCAACAACACCGTCACGACCACGGCAACTACCAAGCCGATCAGGCGGCCTCGGCTGGATGGTCTCGGGATGTGGGGGAACCTCATATCCCGCAGGTGCGCGTTCTCGACCTGACGGACGCTCGGCGCCCGGAGTCATCAGAGGGCGCGCAAGGATCGGCGTTCACCGGCAGCGTCGGCTGCGCGCTCGGCGTCGGGTGTGGGCTGACTGATGCGGGCGGTGCGGAGCCGCACAGCGAACCCGCTGGTGCCCTCAGCGGTGCCCAGAAATTCCTCGGCCTGCTCATCGGTGAGCACAAGCGCGAGCTCGTCGGGATCGTAATGCAACCACCAGCCGTCCAACTCGGCCCAGGTCTGCACGAACGCCCGCACCGGCCACCGCGTCGGCATGTCCTCACGCCCGGACGGCAACCCAGTCGGCCGCCGCCCGCGTGCGCGTGTCCCGTGCTGGACGGCGCGGGCCAGCGCCCACTTCGCCTCCTCCGCCAAGTCCTCGTCGGGATCGCCGGTGAAGGGCTCGTCGTCGACGAACCCACTCACATTCCGTGTGCCGTCCTCGGCCTCCTGGCCACTTGCGTCGGCGATGGCTTGGTAGTGGCTGAACACAGGTTCGCCGGCGTCGATGCGTTCGAGAGCCTCTGTCGCCTGCTGGCGCAGCTCCTCGGGCCAGGAGGGATCGGTGGCGATCCGCTCGAGGTGCCGGATGCGTTCCAGAGTGGTGTAGGAGGCGCGACCGGTGACCATTCGGGCGGCTTGCTCCCGGGCGGTGCCCAGCTGCCCGACTGACGGGCCGAGTTGCCGGGTCGACGGTCCTGCCAAATTGGCAGGACCGTCAGTTCCCGGCTGATGCTCGGCGGTGAACTGGGTCGAGGCCTTCCGACGGGCGGCGTCCTCGGCCATGACTTGCTTCAGCTCCTCATACAGGGCGGCTTGCTCCCGGGCGGTCAGTGGCTTGTGCAGCAGGTTGTCGTCGCGTTCGGCGACCAGCTGACCGAGCCGGTCGGAGATCCCCGACCGAACCCACAAGTTCACCGTCCGCCAGCCCAGCAGCACGATCGCGGCCAGCCGCCGCCTCCCGCACACCAGCACCCCGTCCGGGGTGATCGTCAACGGCTGCAACAGCCCTTCCTGCTCGATCGACGCGGCCAGGGCGGGGATATCGCCGAGGTCGGCACGGTGCCGCCGGCCCACGATGATCGAATCCACCGTCCGCTCCAGCTCGACCATGCCCACCGGGACACTCATCCCCGGCCGCCTCTGGTCGGACCGCCGGGCGCGGCGAGCGCGACGGCGAGCACCAGGTCCTCATCGCGCAACAGCGACCGAACGGTTTCTCCGAGCAGCAGCCGCAGCAGCACCCCGCGGCCCGACACGGTCACAGCGAAACCGGGGCGGGTGTCCCCGAGGAGGACCCGCAGCAGGCTCGTCCAGGATCGGCCGGGTAGGTCCAGCAGTGCTCGGGACTCCTTGTCCCGGCGCAACGCCTCGACCGTCGCTTGCCGGCTGCCGGTCTTCGTGAGCACCCCGCACACGTGCTCCACGGCGATCCGCACGGTCGCCTCAGGCCAGCGCAACAGCGTCAGGAAACGGATCGCCTCCTCCACAGCCGCGGAAGCCGACGTGCAGGCTCGCGCCGAACCCGCCACGACCTCCCGACGCTCGTCGTCGTTGTCGGCGGTGGGATCGTTGATCTGGAAGGCGGGGTGATAGTCGGTCAGCGGATTCTCTCGGTCGCTGAACCTTTCCGGGTCGTGATACTTAGAGATGTGCGGCCGGCGGGCCTGATGCACCGAGCAGAGCAGCCCTTGGCCCCGTTCCTCGGCAATACAGGTGATCCGTACCGCATGCGTGATGACCGCCCACGGTTCCGTCGCCCGCCGGGCGCTCTTGGTGCGCATCACGTCGAACGCGGCCGAGGCGGCCTCCCATGGGTCGAGCCCGTGCTTGCGTGCCAGTGGCGCGTACTTCTCGGCCGCGAACATCATCAGTTTCGCGGCGGTCGGATCGTGTTCCCACGCATGTGGGCCCGCCTGGTGCAAGCGGTTCAGCAAGGCGCGCAGTCCTTCATTGGTAGTGAAGTCCTCGCCCCACGGGCCTGCACCCGAGGATCCGGCCGGGTCCTCGTGCTCATGGTTGTCGATGTTCATGATCGGGATACCTCCTGCTGGGCAGATGCGCGTCCGGCCCCAACAACCCCGTCCGGTTCTTGTCCTCGTGTTTCCATGCGTCTGTCACCGATCCTCAGCTCAGCCCGGCACTCGAGCGCGTCGGTCCGGACGGCGCCGGGCGGGAGCGTCCGAACGCCGACAGCGGCGGCAGGCGGCGCATCGCCGAGCCGACCTTCCGGACGCCCGTCGTGGTGGCAGTAAGGGTCCGGCGATGCAGCTCGGTGTGCAGGTCGATGCCGCGGCCCGCGAGGAACGCCGTGTGGCGGGCCACCAGCTCTGAGGGACGCACCCACTCCACGCCCCGCGTCCTCGGACGCGCCCCACTCGCCTTGACGCCACGTCCGGGCGCGGTCGCCGCCTCTTGAACTGCCTCCGGAGTTCCCGTATCCGCGACAACAGCCACCGAATCCCTGTCGCATACCCCGGCTTCGGTGACCTCCTCGCGCTCCAGCGATTCGGGCGATGGTGCGGGCGCGTCGAGATCGGGCTCAGGCCCAGGAATCCCCCTCGAACGGATACCGCCCGTCATAGTTCGTCTTGTCGGTCATGGTGTGGCCTCCTTCATCTCGTTGCCATGTGCTGCCACAGCCGGGGCAGATGTATCGGGGTGGCTCGTGTTCGTGAGCCAGCGGCCTACGGTGCTCGGGTGAACGTCAAGTTCGAGGGCGATTCGTCGGTTCGACCAGCCCTGACCGCGCAACTCCGCCGCGCGGTCCCGCGGCGACGCCGCCGTGAGCTTTGGCATCCCGGCGCGTACGGTTCCGTCGACCGTTTTCTGTGCGGGTTCGGCCCATGCGTCCGGCACGGCTTCGTCGGGCACGGTCTCTGGTCGACGGGTGAGGATGACGGTGAGGTGGGTGATCGCCAGCAGGACGACCGGCGGCACCGCCGCCACACACGCGGCCAGCACCCCGGGTACCGTCGCGTCCGCCGCCACCACTGCGTGTAGGGCGTTCGCGGTCACCGAGACCAAGGCCCCGCCGGCCAACAGGACCCACGGGTACCACGCAGTCCTTGAGCCGGCCAGCGCGACGACGGCGACGGTGGCCACCACGATGATGCCGTCCACGATCAGCGGCCATGCCCACGCCTCGGCGGGGTCGATCCCAGACCGGCGGGCCAGGTCGGCCAGCGAAGTAAAGGACAACCAGAAGGCGCCGCAGGCGATGAACACTGTCCCGGCGATCGCCGTCACCTCAGCCCACCGGCGACCCGCTCCGGCGTTCACGACAATCCCGGCCACGACGCATCAGAACGACACGCCTCGCCGGACCGAAACCACTCGCCTTCGGCACCTTTCGATGCACGGCGATTGCGGTGCTGACGTGATGCCACCCCCACCGTGCGGTATGCCGACCGAACCGTCGTGCTGATCTCTCGCTCTCCCAGGCCGACCTGGCCTGCGGCGACAGTGAGGGCGTCGAGGGCGTCGGTGGCTGGCACGCCGTTCTCCGCCAGACGGCAGGCGGCCCAGAACAGGCCGCGATTGCGTTCGCCCTCTTGCCGGCCGGCGACCCATGCTGCGAGGCGGCCGGTGTCTGTCGGTCGTTGCGACCCCGCATCGGTCGTTGGGACCCGGACGGGACGAGGGTCCAGGAAATCCCGCAGCCGATCGGCGTCCAGCACCCGGCCCGGAACGGATCCCCTCGTTACTACCCGGTAGGGCACGGTCTCGCCGTCGATGATCGTCCGCGATGGCGGGAGAAGGACGTACCCGCCATCACCCCGGAAATCGATCGCGACGCGGGCGGCCTGCCAGCACGACTGCGACATGCTGTAGGGCGCCGGATAGTAGGCATGCATGCCACCCGACGGT
This sequence comes from Humibacter ginsenosidimutans, assembly GCF_007859675.1. Lineage (GTDB taxonomy): Bacteria > Actinomycetota > Actinomycetes > Actinomycetales > Microbacteriaceae > Humibacter > Humibacter ginsenosidimutans. The sequence goes on along the minus strand of NZ_CP042305.1, from coordinate 1,028,609 downwards.
GTGGTCACCGTCAACTGCCAGCCGTCGGCCAAGCCGGCGTGGATGGCGCGCTCGAAGGCTGCGTAGCCGCTGACCGGGCCATGCACGTCCACGTCCGCCACAACGATCGCAGACGGATGGCCTGTCGGCATCCCGATGTTCGCAGCCGGATGCTGCCGCCACCACGCCACCACCACAGCCGCGTCAGTTGTGGCTTCGTGGAACCCATGCTCCGTCAATGGTCGTTTCGCGCCCGGCACGCACGGGAACACCGGCACACCCGCCTCCGCCAGTGCGCGTGCTGCCGCGGAGAGAGGCTCTTGCTCGTCCATGTGTTCCAGCACCGAAAGGACGGCATCGCGTGACGTCATCGCGGACCCCGCTCCACGATCGTGGCTCGGATCCTCGAGTCGGACCGCGCTGTGTCACACGACCCGAGCGAGTCCGCTATGCGCGCCGTTTGTCCATGAGGCGCGTCAGCTCCCATGTTCGGCCCTGCCCGTGTTGCACTCGTCGCCGTCATGCCTTCGCCTTCCCTCGGCGGGCCGAGCCCAGCGGGCGGCCCTGCGATCATGAAGTGCGCCAGGAGGACTACCCGGTGTGTCGAAGACGGTCAGCGAGGAAGATCGGTAGGTTGGCCGTCAGGGAGAGCCAGTCGGTGCACCTGACGTTTGGCAACCGGCGTAACAGTCGTGCGGGTCGTTCGGTCGTCAGCGTCCGAACGCCGTCTTGATGGACAACTTCACTGTCCTGATCCCGGTGAGCTATCCGGGGAGACGCCCATCTGGCGATACTGCACCGGTGTGATGCCAGTGCATTCGCGGAAGGCTTCTACAGCACGGCTCCGGCTGCGCCACCCGACCTCTCGTCCGATCCCAGCGACCGCGAGGTTCGTACTCCGGAGTAGTCTCGCCATCTTCTCGACACGCAGCATCGTGAGATACGCCTGCGGCGTCTTGCCGTAGGCATCGATGAACACCCGAGCCACCTGCCGCGGCGAGAGATGAACGACACAAGCCAGGTCATTCAGCGTCCAGTTCGCTGCAAGGTCACCGATCATCGCCTCACGGGCACGACGAGCCTCATCCCGCAACGGAGCAAACCGGCGAGACCGCGGCACGGTAGGCCGCGACCGGGCACGCTGAGACGGCGAGATTCGCATAGGTGTCACCGCAACGTACGGTCCGATCACGTTTGCGACTGAGAACCACAACGCCTGCGTCCGGTTGAAATGCGCGCCGAAGTTCCGGCCGATGCTCAACGCCACCAGTTCGTCCAGCCAGGGCATCAACGATCCCGCACGATATTCGCCGATGCGGAGAATCTGGGCGGGCTCCGAATACAGCTGCGATGCTAATCCCTGCGCATCGAGTCTGTCACGGAGCAGACCCGCATATTGCCAGAACACCTGGTCCACCAAGTAATCGGTATCCAGGTAGATCGTGGTCGTGATGACGTGCCCTTCGGGCTCTGCTCCGCATAACACGTTCGCGCCGAGTAGCACGACATCGCCGACGTTGACCGGCTTCTGCCCAAACTCGCTGAACAAGATCGCCGACCCGTCACGAACCACTATGACCTTCACGCAGTCGTAGGCCACCGGGCCCAACGGCCGATGGAAGGTTCGCGTGCGAGCCACAACCGCCGAATACAGCGTGGGCAGCCGAGGCCCACGCGATTGGCATGCCAACTTGTGCAAGAGTTCGCGCCCCCCGTTCACCTCAAGCGCGACGTGAATGTCGACCTGCCCGTAGGAGCGGTGACGATCACCGTGGCGAGAGACGCCAAATCGTCACCTTGTGTGGCCTGCATTCGGGCCCAGCACTGCAGGTTGTATCGCGGCCATGGAGGGGCTGTCACAGTCCGCGCCACGTCAGCGGGTGTCTGGCACACGCTCCGTCCATGCAATTCGGAGCTGCTTAGCGATCCCGCGGGGAGGCGTTTTGGGAACGTGGCCGCTAGATCGATCAATGGGATGAGACGGCAACAAGATAGGACCGTTGCCGGAGCGTCTCATGAGCACTGGCCGAAGCCCTGGCCGCAGGAGTCAGAGAGACACTGAGTCAGGACTCCCACTCGGGAAGTTCTTGGAGGTCTAGCAACTCGGCGACCACAATCTCACGACGTTCGGCGATCGATCGGGCCATCGCTTCTCCGGTCGCCACGGCGATAGCGCCCTGGAATCCCGTGGCGCGAATCGCGTTGGTCCCCGATGCGGTAGGAGAAGGCAGGAACAGGTCGCGGCGTATGCGTGCGTCTGCAGCATCGTGACCGCCGGGCTCAGAGACTACGGAGACCACTTCGCTTGGTCCGAAGAGCCGGTCAACGCGGATGGTTGTGGGCTCGGAGCTCTCGGGGAGCTGGCGATAAGCGATGCTCTCGGTCTCGATGCGCCCATGGGTGCCGGTGATGCCGATCCGGTGGCCCTCCCACGGCATGGAGAAGCAGAGCGTGTATGCCATCGTGGCGCCTCCCGTGTAGCGGATGAGAGCCGAGTAGTGATCCTCGATATCGATTTCGGCGTCGAAGATTCCCCGGATTTCTCCTTCCGGATACTGAGCCGGGTAGCCGAGCGATTGCCACTCTCCAGTGAAAAGGGTCTGGTCCTCTGGCACGCGGCCGGTCTGCCATCGTTGTGCATATGGGTTAAGGCGGGCCTCGTCGCTAGAACCGAGAAGCGCCCCGGCACGGTCCCGAGGTCGGTGCGGACTCTCGGGCCCGTAGAAAGCGAGTCCTCCGTGTGCGAAAACGCTTTGTGGCGCGTCGGCGAGCAACCAGTTGATGAGGTCGATGGTGTGGCAGCCCTTCGTGACCGCCAGCCCGCCGGAGTACGATCGTCTCCGATTCCATCGGCGAAAGAAGCTCGCCCCGTGATAGGTGTCCACACCCTCCACCAGGTCGACGGAGATCACCGTTCCGATGGCACCTGACCGGATCAGATCGCGGAGTCTTCCCGCAGCGCCTTCGTAGCGTGCATTGTGCGTGACGGTGACCTCTCCCGCGCTGCGTTGCTCTGCGTCGAGAATGGCACGTGCGTCGCTCGCGGTGTGCGCCAGTGGCTTCTCGACGATGACATCGAGGCCGTGTTCGAGCGCGGACACCGCATATCGAGCGTGGGTGAAGTCCGGACCTGCGACGATCGCCTGGTCTGGATGCTGCTCCACGACCATCCGATCGAAGTCGTCCGGAGAGTAGCACGGAACGTTCGCACCTGTGCGTTCGAGAAATCGCTGAACCCGGGTCTGATCGATGTCCACGATAGCGACCAACTCGCCGACGCCCGAGTAGTCCTCTTCGGGGGCTGACCACTCCCGGCCTCCGAGGAGCGGCAGCGCGTACTCGTAGATTGCCCGGTTGCTCAGACCGCAGATTGCATATCGTGTTCGCTGCATAGCTTCGCCTTCGTTCGGTTCAGTCATGGTTGAGTCCGAAACGGCACTCGGCGACAAGAGTACGCGGACTGCAAGTCAATGTGCAAATTGCGACAAAATTGTGGTGTCAAGTGGTGGCCTGCGCGAGCATGCCGTCTTGCCGGAGTCCCGTGGAGCCTCGAAGGATGAGGCTGGCCTCAAGCTGGAGGCTCTTGGGCTCCTCCTGCGATGGTTCAGCGATCAGGTCCAGGAGAAGGTCAACTGCGGCGGTGCCGGCGTCGGCGCCGGGGACGTGGATCGAGGTCAGCGATGGATAGGCCATGCCGGACATCGGTGAATCGTCGATTCCGATGACGCTGATCTGCTTGCCGACCGTGACTCCGCGTTCGGCGAGCCGAGCCATGACACCCAATGCGATCAGATCGTCATACGCGATGACCGCCGTCGCCTCGGACGCGAAGACGAGGTCTGCCGCGCGCACGCCCGCTTGGATCTGCGGCTCGAATGCGCCGAATTCGCGGAGTTCGACTCCGCAGGTCCGGCAGGCTGCCTCGACGGCGTCCCGTCGACGTCCGTTCGACCAGGACCGCTTCGGCCCGTTGAGATAGCAGATCGTGTTGTGACCCAGGGCAACCAGATGCTCGACGGCCTGTTGGATGGCATTGTCGTCCTCGATGATCACGGAGGTCACACCTGGCACCGCCCGATTGATCACGACGAGTGGTCCCAGCTGCGTGAACTCGCCGATCTCGTCCTGCGACGTACGCGGCGATACCACGATCAACCCATCGACGCGCTCTTGCATCTCCCGCGCGAGCCTGACTTCTTCGGCCGGACGCTCGTCGATATCGCCGATGAGAACGCGCAGTCCCTTCTGCCGCGCTCGGACCTGAACGGCCTTGATAATGGGCGGAAAAAACGGGTTCGCAATATCGGGAACCACCAGGCCGATAAGACCCGAACGGTCGGGATCGCCAGAAACCGTGTGAGCGACGTACCCGAGCTCGGCGGCGGCATCCCGGACGCGCTGCCGGGTCTTCTCGTTCACCATGTCCGGAACCGAGAGCGCTCTCGACACGGTCGACACCGAAAGGCTCGTCGCCTTCGCCAGGTCTGCCAGAGTTACCGTCAACGTCGTCCTCCTCGTGCGGCCGGAATCAGCGCGCGTCGCTACAGCCCGAGAAGAGCGGCACGTGCATCCGGCTGCAATTCATGCGCAAAGTTGCTACCTTTCGCAACAGGCTAGCGTCATCGATGCGGCGAGGGTAGGCATGCCGCCCAATAGATAGTGTGGTCCGTTGCTATGCCATGCCGGGTCCGGGCCGGCGACCTCAGCAGGACGGGAGCTCGGACGCCGACTGCCTGTCGAGCAGAAGGACTGCCTGTGGCGTGCGCTGGAGTATGGAGGCGGGGCACGTTGTCGTGACGTCGCCCGTCAGCGACTGGCGTACCGCAGCGGACTTCCGGGCCTCCGGCGCGCTGACGATCACTCGAGCGGCGGAGAGAAGAGCGGGGATGGTCAGCGTGATCGCGGAGTCGGGCACGGCCGCGATGTCGGGAAAGTGCCCCTCGTTGACCTGCTGACGTCGTGACGCTTCCTGGAGCTGGATTCGTCTCACCCAGCGCTGGTCCGAGAAATCACAATCGATGGGCTCGTTGAAGGCGAGATGACCGTTCTCGCCGATCCCCATGCACACAGCGTCGATCGGTGCCGCGCGCAGCGACGCTTCGTATCTGTCGGTCTCGCGATCGATGACCGTGGCGTCCCCTGCGATGTACTCCACGTGAGCCGGACGGAAGGGAATCTCGACCCGCTCGTGGATCCACCGCCGGAAGCTCGCCGGATGCGAGGCCTCGATACCGACGTATTCGTCCATGTGGAACACGGAGACCCGGTCCCAGGGGAGACTTTCTCGAGCGAGGCTCGTCATCAGCGGAAACTGGGAGTTACCGGTTGCCAGAACGATGCGGGCGCTTCCACGTGACTCGATCGCGGCCTTCACCGCCTTGGCGAGCTCGCGCGCGGCCGCCTCTCCGAGTGACGAGAAATCCGGGTGGATCTGCACTGCTAGATCGCCTGCGGCGAAGTGCGTGATCGTGTCGAGCATGGCTCCTCCGATGCCTATTAGTCAAAACTGCAACTCAACTGCAAAGTAGTCAGTCGTTTGCAACAATACAGCAATATTTCCTTGACGGGTGCGGGAAGCCCCGGCTAGCGTCTGTGATACGGCGGGTGCGGTCGTGCTCGGCCGGAACGGCGGCGAGCGTCGGCGGCAGAAGGAGCAGGAGGCACGCGATGGAGAGGTTCACGGGATGAGCGGCGCGCGGATCACCATCATCGGCGGCGGCAGCATGCAGTGGGCGCCCCCGATCGTCACGGACATCCTTCTGCGCGAGGAGCTTGCCGGAAGCACCATTGTGCTGCACGACATCGATGAGGCTTCCGCGCAGCTCGTGCGCCTGTACGCGAGCCGCGCGGCGGCGGAGCTTCGCGTCGACGCATCCTTTCGAGTCGACGGCTCCCTTGAGCGGTCCCTGGAGGGGGCCGAGTACATCATCGTCGCGATCTCCACCGGCGGGCTCGACGCGATGCGTCACGACCTCGCCATTCCTGAGAAGTACGACGTCTACCACACGGTGGGTGACACCTGCGGCCCCGGCGGCTGGTCGCGGTTCGTGAGGAACTTTCCGGTGTTCCAGAGGATCGCCCGGGCGATCGCGAAGGTCGCTCCCACGGCGGTGGTGCTCAATTACACCAACCCGATGACGCTCCTGACCGGTGTGCTCGCGCGCGAGCTCGAGAACGAGGTGATCGGCCTCTGCCATGGCTTGTTCGAGAACCTGGAGTTCCTGCAGCGGGTGTACGACGTGGAGGAGTCTGCACTCGCGGTCGAATACGGGGGTCTGAATCACTTCTTCTGGATCACCGCGGCGTCGATCGGCGGAGTCGATGTGCTCGGCGATCTGCTCCAACGCATCGCCGCCGGGGAGAGCCTGACGGCTCTTGACGAAGCCCTTCCAGGGGCTCAGGGATTCGGCGCCTTCCACTCGGCGCACGAGCTAGCAACCGAGCTCTTCCAGCTCACCGGAGCGCTGCCGCTGCTCGAGGACCGGCACACCTGCGAATTCCTGTCGTGGACGATCAACGACCGCGAACGCATGGATCGATATTCTTTGGTGCGGACGAGTATCCAGGACCGCCAGGATCATCAGCGACAGTGGACGTCCGAGGTTCGAACTGCCGTGAAAGAGGGGATTCCGGCTTCGCGTCTGCAACCCACACGGGAGGGTGCCGCCGAGATCATCGCGGCACATCACAGCGGCGGCGTCTACATCGATGTCGGCAATCTGCCGAACCGAGGACAGGTTCGCGAACTGCCGGACGGACTTGTGGTCGAAACCGCGGTGCGCACGGACGCGAACGGATTCACGCCGTTGACAGCGGCTCCTCTCCCGGCGGCGGCGGTCGGCCTCCTGGCGGGGCCGGCCGCGTCGTATCAAATGCTGATCGACGCGTGCTTCGATCGGGACCGGAAGGGCGCCCTCAACGCCCTCCGCCTGGATCCGGCGGTCGCGCACCTGTCGACGGCCCAGGTCGCGAGCCTCGCCGACGAGCTCCTGATCGCGAACGAACCGTTCGGCTGCATCCTCCGCTGACGACCCGCCCTCAGCGTCCCCGGTCCCTACACCCCGTGCGGGACGAGAGAAGAAAAGATGAAGGAGAAGAAACAAGTGCAGAGCATGAAAGTCGGCGTGGTCGGCCTCGGCCAGTTCGCCCCCGAGCTGCTTCCGTTGTTCCTTGCACACCCCGGGATCTCGGAGGTGTCCGCGTGCGACGTCGTACCTGACCGACTGCAGTCGGCACGTGAGCAGTTTGGCATCACTCGTCTCTTCGACGACTTCGATGCGCTGCTTCGATCGGACGTGGACGCCGTGGCGCTGTTCACGCAGCGTTGGCTGCACGGTCCCATGACGATCGCCGCGCTGCAGCACGGCAAACATGTCTACTCGTCGGTACCGATGGGAGTCTCGCTCGAGGAGATCGAACAGATCCTCCAGCTCGTACGGGCCACCGGCCTGACCTATATGACGGGGGAGACCAGCTATTACTACCCAGGCGTCGTCTTCTGCAGAAAGGAGTTTCGGAAAGGCTCCTTCGGGCGTTTCGTCTATGGAGAAGCCGAGTACCTGCACGACATGTCGCACGGGTTTTACGAGGCGTATCGCTACAGCGGTGGCGACCAGTGGAAGCGGACGGCGAGCTTTCCTCCGATGCTGTATCCGACCCATTCGATCAGCAGCATCCTCGGTGTGACGAACTCCTACGCCACTTCGGTGTCCTGCGTCGGCTATGTCGATCGGGAGAAGGATGGCGTGTTTGACACATCCGTGAGCATGTGGGGAAACGAGTTCAGCAATGAGACGGCTCTGTTCACCACCGCGGACGGCGGGTCGATGCGGATCAACGAAATGCGCAGGATCGGCGTGCCGACGAACATCCCCAGCTCCCGGATGAGCATGTTCGGCACGAGAGCCAGTTTCGAGCAGCAGACCGGCTCGGCGGTGTGGCAGACGCTCGACGGGTACACCCCGGTGACCGATCTGCTCACGACGGCTCCGGTGGAGTCTCCGGCCAACGCCGGCCGCGGATCAAACGACATCGTCGACGAGGACCTCCGTGCGGAGTTCCGCAGCGGATTCGCCCCGATTCATGACCCCAGCGGGCTTCCCCGATCGTTCGAGGGGCTGGACAACGGGCATGAAGGCTCTCATCAGTTCCTGGTGAACGACTTCGTCGTCTCCGGCCTCAGCGAGACCTTGCCGCCCTTGAATGCCTGGGTGTCGGCGCGGTTCGCCGTCCCCGGAATCGTTGCACATCAGTCCGCACTTCGCGCCGGGGAGCGTCTCGCGGTCCCTGACTTCGGCCTCTACGCGTCGCCGACGGATGAGCAGGAGTCGCTGTGACAGAGAGTAGCGGGCTCATGCACGGGACGGGAGCACGGCAACCTCCTCCGTCCGACGAGGAGGAGCTCGAGGCCCTGCTCTCCGAGCCCTCCCCGGAGGTCGTCGAGGCGCTGCGACCATTGGCTGGCGACCTCGTTGTCGTCGGGGCGGGTGGGAAGATCGGACCGACGCTATGCCGGATGGCGGCGACGGCGCTGCGCCGCGCAGGATCGAACTCGACGGTTCTCGCGATCTCCCGGTGGACTGACGAGCGCAGCCGGCGACGGCTGGACGCTGCCGGCGTGCGCACGCTGGCAGCCGACCTGAGCGATCCGGATGTCTATGCCGGCCTTCCAGACGCTGCGGCAGTGATGTTCCTGGCCGGTCAGAAGTTCGGAACTACCGGTCACGAGGGCTCGACCTGGTGGTCGAACGCCGGCATCCCGGTGCTGACGGCCACGCGCTATCGCGGTGTACCCACGGTTGCCTACTCAACCGGGAACGTCTACCCTCTTCGCCCGCTCGCGCTCGGCGGCGCGACCGAGAGCGATGCGCCAGCCCCGCTTGGTGAATACGCGCAATCGTGTCTGGCACGGGAACGCGTGTTCAATCACGCTGGCGAGAGGTGGAACACACCAACCTGCGTCTTCCGCCTGAACTATGCGGCGGAGCTCCGCTACGGCGTCATCGTCGACATCGGACGGAAGATTCTCCGCGGCGACTCGATCGATGTGGCCATGCCTGTCGTCAATATCGTCTGGCAGCGAGATTCGACTGCATGGTCGTTGCGCTGTCTGCAACTGTGTACGACCCCCGCCACGATCGTGAATGCAACCGGGCCCGAGACCTTGAGTGTGCGGAGGATCGCCACGATCCTGGGCGACTTGTTGGAGAGAGAAGTCGCCTTTGAGGGTGAAGAGGCCGGTGACGCGCTTCTTAGCGATGCGAGTGAATGTCACGCGCTGTTCGGCTACCCCTCCGTGCCTGCTCTGCAGCTGATCCGGTGGGTCGCCCACTGGCTGTCGCACGACGGAGTGCAGCTCGAGAGGGCGACGAAGTTCCAGCAGCGCGATGGGCGGTTTTGATGCATGAACAGTACAGACGAGTATCCGCACGATTGCGTTCGGGAGGCGTCTTCCCGGCTCATCCGCTCGCCCTGGCCGAGCCGGGCCAGGTCGATTGGATCGCGCAGCGGGCGCTCAGCAGATACTACCTCGACGCTGGAGCACACGGGCTGGCCGTCGGCGTCCATACCACCCAGTTCGCGCTCCACGACGACCGGGCTCTTCTCGGCGATGTCCTGAGGTGCGCTGCGGATGTCGTTCGTGGCACCGATGCGCTGCTGATCGCCGGCGTGACTGGCGACTGCGCGCAGGCCATCCGCGAAGCGGAGCTTGCGCGGGATCTCGGCTACGACGCCGTTCTCCTCGCGACACGCGGCGAGGACCGGCATGCCACCGAGAAGGCTCTGCTCGAACGCAGCATCGCGGTCGGCGAAGTCATGCCAACGATCGCCTTCTATATGCAGGAGAAGGTTGGTGGCCGGTATCTCTCGCTCCAGTATTGGCGGTCGGTCTTCGAGCAGACGAGCACGGTCGGCGTGAAGGTCGCCCCGTTCGATCGATATCGGACCGGCGATGTGGCGCGTGTGCTGCTCGGATCGGATCGGTGGAACGAGATCGCGTTCTTGACCGGCAACGATGACTCCATCGTCCTCGATCTGATAACGCCGTATCGGCGTGCCGTCGCGGGAACCGCGCGGGTCGTCAGGGCAAGCGGCGGTCTGCTGGGGCAATGGGCCGTCGGAACGCACGCGGCCGTGCAGCTGTGTTCACGGCTGAAGTCCATCGATCCCGTCCGTGATCCCGTGAGAGCCGACGAGCTCCGTCTTGGCGGTGAACTTGTCGAGATCAATTCTGCCGTCTTCGACGTCGACAACGACTTCCGGGGCTCTGTCGCCGGGATCAACGAGCTCCTCCGGCAGCAAGGACTGCTTCGATCCGCGCATTGCCTGGATGAGAGGGATGTGTTGTCGGCCGGTCAGTCTGACCTGATCGCACGGGTTCGGCGGCTCCATCCGGAGCTGCTCGACGAGGAGTACGTCGCTGAGCACCGTGAGCGCTGGCTCGAGGATTGACACGCCCGGCGGAGCGGGTGAGACACATCGGGCATCGGCGCCATCCGCGCGTGGACCGCAGCAGGCGTCGGATCCGAGACAACAAATGGAGTGCAAACTAGTTGCAATTTGCACTCACGGTTTGCAAAGATGGTGGATGAGGGTGCAAGCTACCGGGGAACCGTGTCACCGGGCCTCCTGGCCCTGCGACGAGCGGCATTCACAACGAAGTGGAATGGAGTTGAAAATGACTGGTCATATTCTCGAGGAGCGGGCGAGCACGCGACGACGTGCCGGGCACACCCCGTCCTCCGTTGCGAGCGGTGGTGCCCGATGAGGTCGCCGTCGTTGTCTCGTGCCGCGCGGTTGGCGGTCGTGGCCGGTGCGGCGGCACTCTTGCTGTCGGCCTGCACCGCCGGGAACACATCGAAGGGATCCGGTTCCGACGTGTCCGGCACGATCACGTACGCGTTCTGGAACAGCAGCCAAAAGCCGGCGATTCAGAAGGAGGTGGCCGCCTTCGAGAAGAAGTACCCCAAGGTGAAGGTCACGCTGGACCTAACGCCGTTTGGTTCGTATTTCACCAAGCTGCAGACGCAGGGCCAGAGCGGTGCGCTTCCGGATGTCTTCTGGATGAACAACGACGACCTCGCTCTTTACGCGTCCAACGGCCTTCTCGCACAAACGCCGTCTTCGATCGATCTGAGCCGGTACTCCAGTTCTGCCGTGGACAGCTACAAGTACGACGGGAAACTGTACGGCGTGCCCTCGTTCCAGGCGGGTCTCGGGGTCTGGTACAACAAGGCCATCCTCAAGGAGGCAGGGGTCAGCGCCCCGACGGCGAACTGGACGTGGGCGGACTTCCAGCGCGACGCGAAGGCGGTCAGCGATGCCCTGAAATCGAAGGGGATCTTCGGCGAGGCAACCGATCTCTCGGACGGCAACGCGACGTACTATCCCACCATTTTGCAGGCGGGTGGTTATGTGGTGTCCGGCAACGGGAAGAAGGCCGGTTACGACACGTCCGCCGGTGAGAGCGGGCTGCAGTTCTGGCGCGATCTGATCGCCAATGGCTCCAGCCCGAGCCTGCAGCAGCTGGCCGATACTGCGGACATCGACTACTTCACCAGCGGAAAGTCGGCGTTCTTCTGGGGGATCAGTAGTTACGCCGACACCATGGCGTCCTCGAAGATCGCTTCCGACATCGCAGTGGCGCCTTTGCCTCAGGGGAAGATCGCCGCGAACATCGTCAACGCCAACGCGAACGAGATGTCCGCCAAGAGCAAGAATCCCGCGGCGGCGAAGGCGTTCCTGGCCTTCCTGGCGGGATCGCAGGCGCAGACGATCCTGGCCTCGGTCACCTGGCCCGCGCTGTCGGGTGAGCCGCAGACCGTGTGGAAGAAGCGGTACCCGTTCGACATGCAGGTGTTCGTGGACGCGGAGAAGATCTCCAAGCAGCCCTATCCGAACCTGACCACCACGGCGCAGTGGCAGCAGGCGGAGCAGGCGCTCATGCCGTCCCTGCTGTCTGGTACGACGCCGGTCGACACCGCCGCGAAACAGATCACGGCCAAAGTCGACGACATCCTGGCGAAGTAGACGATGGCCAGTATCATCGAGACGGGTGCCGCCGGGGAGATCACTCTTCCGGCGGCGCCCCGCCGCCGGAAGCGGAAGCTTTCCACCGACGGGTGGTGGCCGTGGGCGTTCGTGCTGCCGTCGTTCGTCGGCATCGTCATCTTCGCCGTCTGGCCCATCCTTCGCACGATCTATATGAGCTTCACCGAGGCCGGGCCGTTCGGTGGTGAGCACTGGGTGGGGCTTGCGAACTACATCACGATGTTGACCGATCCGAATGTTGGATGGGCGATCCTCAACAGCCTGGAGTTTACCGGGATCGGGCTGCTCGGAATCCCGATCTCGATGGTGCTCGCGAGTATCATCGGCCGACCGGGGTTCCGTCTTGCTCGGTTCTATCGCGTGTTGTTCTTTTTGCCGTTCATCGCGATGCCGGTAGCGATCACCTTGGTGTGGCGGATGATCTTTAACGGCAACTTCGGCATCGTCAACCAGGCGCTCGCCCTCGTCGGGATCAAGGGACCTTATTGGCTTTCGACGCCGGGGGTTCTCATCGTGGTCATTTCGTTGATCGGGGTATGGGGCGGCATCGGTTTCAACATGATCGTGCTCAGCGCAGGGCTGAAGAGCATTCCAGCTGACTATTACGAGGCGGCGGAACTAGACGGGGCATCTAAACCGCGGCAGTTCTTCTCGATCACCGTCCCATTGGTGAGCCCGACGGTCTTCTTCCTCGTGGTTATGCAGATCATCGGCGGGTTTCAGGTGTTCACCGCGCTGTACGTGATGATGGGCAACAACAACCCCCAGATGGCCAAGAGCCAGACTCTCGTCTACCTGTTTTACAACCAGGGTTTCACCCTGAACCACGTGGGGTACGCGGCGTCGATCGCGGTGCTGATCCTGGTCATCATCGGCGTCATCACCGCAGCTCAGTTCGTCCTTCAGAAGAAGTGGGTGTTTCAGTGACCTCTACCACCATCCGTGTCAGGAACGGGCGAACCCGCGGAACCAACACCCTGCTGGCCCATCTGACTGTGGCGTTTTTCGGGCTTCTGATGGCCTTCCCCTTCGCCTGGCAGCTCATTATGTCGCTGTCGACGAATGCTGAGGTCACCGGCGTGCCGCCCACGCTGTGGCCGAGTTCGCTCCAGTGGGTCAACTATGCCGACGCGCTGAGCAAGATCCCGTTCTTCCAGCAGATCTGGGTCACCGTTCAGGTGGCCATCGTCACGAATATCGCCCATGTCGTCTTCTGCACGATGGCTGGTTACGCGTTCGCACGGATGCGGTTTCCGGGCAACAGGCTGATCTTCGGAATCTTCCTCGCGGTCTTGATGATTCCCGGTCAGGTGTTCATCCTCCCCGTCTATCAGATCATCCAGGGCTTGCAACTCTTGAACACCGTCGCGGGCATCGTGCTGCCGGGGCTCATCAGCGCGTTCGGGACCTTCATGATGCGACAGTTCTTCCGTGGGCTGCCGGTGGAGCTGGAGGAGGCTGCGCGCCTTGATGGGGCGAACTCGTTCCAGATCTTCCGGCGGATCATGCTGCCCCTGGCCATGCCCGGGATCAGCGCGCTCGTGGTCCTTGGCATTCTCGACTCCTGGAACGATCTCCTGTGGCCCCTGATCGTCGCGACGGGCAGCAACAACATGCCCATCTCCGTCGGGTTGGCCACCCTTCAAGGCGATGTCTCGACCGACTACGTGACGATGATGGCCGCCAGCTTCCTCGCGATGGCGCCGATCCTGATCCTCTTCATCTTCATGCAGCGGCGGGTGATCGAAGGGATCTCGTTCGCCTCGAAATGACCGCCACCTCGATGACCAGGTCGAGCCCGGTGATGGCTCGACCACGACCGCTTCCTCGTTTCCTCAAACGAGACGACCTCGATGGATAACAATGACCTCAACACCGCTGCGCTCAGTCGCGATTCAGATGGCACAGGACGATGACGTCGCGGTCGCGCTCCGTGGCCTCGACGCTGGCCTGGTGATCGACCTCGGGAAGGGCCGTGGGACGATCACCGTCACCGCGAACATCCCTCGTGGCCACAAACTCGCCTTGACCCGTGTGCCGGTCGGCGCGCCTGTCTCCAAGTACGGCCAGTCGATCGGTCGAGCCACATCCGAGATCCACCCCGGTGACCATGTCCACAGCCACAACCTCGGCATGGACGACTCCGAACACGAGCACGGCAAGGAGAGGCTCCGAGCCCGGCAGGAACCCGGTCCGCCGGTGGGTCCGATTCCCACCTTCGCTGGCTATCGGCGTGCCAACGGCACGGTCGGCACCCGGAACTACATCGGGGTGCTGACCTCCGTCAACTGCTCCGCAACGGCTGCCCTCATGATTGCCGAGGCGTTCAAGTACCAGGCGTTGACGGAGTATCCGAATGTCGACGGCGTGATGGCCTTGACGCACCAAAGCGGCTGTGGACTGATCACGGGCAGCGAGGGTGCGGAAACACTCCTGCGCACCCTGCGAGGGTATGCCAGGCATCCGAACTTCGGCGGGCTTGTCGTGCTCGGACTGGGCTGCGAGATGGTCGCAGTCGAATCCTTGGTCGACGATGGCACGATCCCTGCGGACACCATTGTCTCCAGCCTGACGATCCAGGCCGCGGGCGGAGTCCGGGCCGCCGTCGCCGAGGGTATCGCACGGGTAAAGGAGATGCTCCCCGCTCTCGACGCACGCCGGCGTGAGGACACTCCGGTCTCGGAGCTCGTCCTCGGGCTCAATTGCGGAGGCTCCGACGGGTTCTCCGGAGTCTCCGCCAACCCCGCACTAGGCGTCGCCTCGGACCGTCTCGTGTCCTGCGGCGGGACATCGATCCTTGCCGAGACTCCCGAGATCTTCGGCGCCGAGCATCTGCTCACCTACCGAGCGGCCGATCCCGACGTCGCCCGGCGGCTTCTCTCCCGACTGCAGTGGTGGCAGCGCTATGCGGCCCAAGGCGGGGGAAGCCTAGACAACAACCCGTCCCCCGGAAACAAGGACGGCGGGTTGACCACGATCCTCGAAAAGTCCCTGGGGGCAGTCGCCAAGGGTGGGCAGGCCGAGCTGTCGGCAGTCTACGAATACGCCGATCCGGTGACCTCACGCGGCCTGGTATTCATGGACACACCGGGATACGACCCCGTCTCGGTCACTGGCATCATCGCGGGCGGGGCGACCGTGATCTGCTTCACCACGGGCCGAGGGTCAGTTTTTGGCTCAAAGCCTGCCCCGTCGATCAAGATCGCCACGAACACCGAGCTCTTTCAGCGGATGGGCGACGACATCGACGTCAACGCGGGCAGTATCGTCGACGGCAGCGCCTCGCTCGATGACGTCGGGAACGAGATCTTCGAGCTCATCATCCGAGTCGCTTCGGGGCAGCGAACGGCAAGCGAGGATCTCGGGATCGGCGACCAGGAGTTCGTTCCGTGGACGTTCGGAACGGTCACGTGATCCCGCGCCTCTCCCTCGAGCACCTCGACGCGTTGGTATCAGCGCCGCCTACGGTGCGACCGCCCCTCGTGGACCCGAGGCGTCTGTCGATTGGGATCGTGCATCTCGGTGCAGGAGCATTCCAACGCGCACACCAGGCCCTCTACACGGAGGAGGCCATAGCTATCAGCGGGGAGACCGACTGGGGCATCCTGGCCGTGACCGGTCGCAGCGACCGCGTCCTGCATGACCTCGGCCCGCAGGACGGGCTCTACGGCATCCTGGAACGGCGTGCGGACGACAACCGACTGTCCGTAGTCGGCGCGATCCGAGCGGTGGCGTCGCCGACCACCAGCTCGCTTCAGATCGCACGGGTCATCGCGAAGCCCACGACGCGAATCATCACGATGACCGTCACGGAGAAGGGATACGCCGGTGCCGCGCACGGCACGGTCGACCTCACGCTCCCAACGATCGAGCACGACATTCGGGTGATCCTCGACGAACTAGCGGGGCGGAGCACGGACGCGCCGTCGAGAACGGCGCCGGGACTGCTGTTGCGCGGCCTGTTCCACCGGTTCTCGACGACCGCATTACCGATCACCGTGCTCTCCTGCGACAACCTCGGCGACAACGGCGCCGTCACGCGGCGCATGCTGCGTTCGCTCATCTCGGAAGCCCATGACGAGGCGGCGCGCCGTGACCTCGCGGGCGCGGCCGATCGGGTCGCGCGGTTCCAGGAGTGGATCGCCTCATCCGTGCGCTTCCCGTCAACGATGGTGGACCGCATCGTTCCCGCGACGAGCCGGGAGGACCGGGAGATCGCCGAGCGGCTCGTCGGGATGCGCGATGACGCCCTCGTCGTGGCGGAACCGTTCCGACAGTGGATCATCGAGGACGATTTCGCAGGCCCCCGCCCGGCCTGGGAGGCCGTGGGCGTGACGATGACAACGTGCGTGGCGCCATACGAGCGAGCCAAGTTGCGCATCCTCAACGCCGTCCATTCGGTGCTGGCATATCTCGGCGCGCTTCGAGGATACGCGACCATTCGCGATGCCGTCGCCGACCCCCTGCTGGTGAGCGCAGTCACGCGCATGGTCGATGCCGACATCATCCCGACCCTGGTCGCGCCGCCCGGCATGGAGTTGGCGCGGTATCGCGACAGTGTGCTGAAGCGCTTCGCGAATCCGGCGTTGGCCCACACCACCCAGCAGATCGCGATGGACGGCTCGCAGAAGATTCCGCAACGGCTGCTCGAGACCGCAGTGGACCGGGTGCGCAGCGGCGACATCCCACGCGAGCTCGCATTCGGCGTGGCGGCCTGGATAGTCTTCATCGCCTCGACGTCCGATCGAGATGGCCCCGCTCTGCGGGACCCCTTGGCAGAGGAACTACAACGAGCCATCGGCAGCTCGGCCTCGCTGCGCGGCGACCCGCGGGCCGCGGCCGATCGTCTCGTTCGGAACGCCGCGATCTTCCCGGAGACGTTGAGAGCCAGCGCACCATTTCGCGAGGCTGTGGCCGAACGGATCCCGGACGTAATGGCCCTTCGTGCCGAACCGTCTGACTCATCCTGGACGGCTTCTCGCGAACGACCGCAGTCGAAAGGAGAACAAGGACAGTGAAGCTTGCCATCATCGGGGGCGGCTCGACCTACACACCAGAACTGGTGGACGGGTTCGCCCGGCTCCGCGACAGACTTCCGATCAGCGAGCTGTGGCTGGTCGACCCGGACCCTGAACGTCGTCGTCTGGTCGGCGGAGTGGCCAAGCGGATGTTCGCGCACGCCGGCCATCCCGGGATAATACATGTCACAGACGATCTGATCGCGGGCATCGCCGACGCGGATGCCGTCATGCTGCAACTCCGCATCGGTGGTCAGCGTACCCGGCAATCGGATGAGACCTGGCCCCACGAGCTCCACTGCATCGGTCAGGAGACCACCGGCCCCGGGGGTCTTGCGAAAGCGCTCCGCACGGTTCCCGTCGTTCTTGACATCGCGGAGAAGGTCCGACGCCATGCGCGACCCGACGCCTGGATCGTGGACTTCACGAATCCGGTCGGGATCGTCACTCGAGCCCTGTTGGCTGCGGGCCACCGTGCCGTAGGGCTGTGCAACGTGGCCATCGGGAACCAACGGAGGTTTGCAGCCCAGTTCGGAGTCGCCCCCGACAGGATCCGCCTCGACCACGTCGGACTCAACCACCTGACATGGGAGCTCGGCGTGCACGTCACCGGGGACGACGGCGTCGAACGCGACGTCCTCGGCGAACTGATCGGCCCACAGCTGGACGAGACCGCACGTCAGATCGGCATAGATGCGCGCGTCCTGAGCCTGCAGCACGCGATCCCATCGCCTTACCTGCGGTACTACTACGCGCACGACGCGATGCTCGACGAGCAGTTGCACGAGCCGACTCGGGCCGAGACCGTGATGGCGACCGAACGGGCACTACTCGAGAAGTATGCGGATGAGACGGTGGTGACGAAGCCCGCCGAGCTCGCCGATCGCGGAGGAGCCTACTATTCCGACGCTGCGATCAACGTGCTGTCCTCCGTGTTCGGCGACCGAGGCGACGTCCAGGTGCTTAACGTATTCAACCGCGGCACCCTTCCCTTCCTCCCCGACGACCACGTCATCGAGGTTCCGGCCCGCGTCACGGCGGCGTCGATCATCCCGGATCGTGTGGTGCCCGTCCCCTCCGACCTGGCGGGCTTGATCTCCCACGTCGCCGCATACGAGCGGCTGGCGCTCGACGCGGCCATACACGGTGGACGGGATCGCGTGACGCACGCCCTGCTCGCCCATCCGCTGGTCGGACAAATCGATCGGGCCGCACGGTTAGCCGACTTGCTCATCGCTCACAACGCGGACCACTTGTGGTGGACGGCGTGAACCGGTCGCGTCCGGACCTGACCGGAGGCGACGCCGTTCTCGCCGTCGACGGGGGCGGGACCAAGACCGACATGGTCCTCCTCGGAATCGACGGGAGACTTCTCGGCCACGTCAGAGGGCCGGGGTCGAACCCGCACGTTCTCGGCTGGGAGGCGACCGAACGCCTGCTGACTGCGCTGCGCACGGAGCTGCTCGAACGCGCCCCCGGCCGGCGCCTCATCGCGACGCACGCCTACCTCGCCGGACTCGACCTGCCCGAGGACATCGTACGCGGCCACCGCGCTCTGGCCGACTGGAAAGACGAGGGTGGAGCGCCGAATGTTATCGACAACGACATGTTCGCCCTGCTTCGCGCGGGAACGAGCGAGCGTGACGCGGTCGCCGTCGTGTGCGGCACGGGCATCAATGCTGTCGGCGTGCGCTCGGACGGTGCGACAGTCAGGTTCCCTGCGCTGGGGGAGATCTCCGGTGATTGGGGCGGAGGTGCTCAGCTGGGCGCAGAAGCGCTGTGGCATGCCGCACGTGCCGAGGACGGCAGAGGACCGAGAACACTGCTGGCCGAAACCGTTCCAGAGGCTCTCGGCTTCCTCAACGTCGGTGAGATCATCGAGGCATTGCATTTCGGGCAGATCGACGCCGACGACACGCGCAACCGACTGTGCCGCGTGCTCTTCGACACGGCCGCGCGGGCCGACCCAGTCTCAAAGCGTCTTGTCGTGCGTCAAGCAGAGGAGATCGTCGTGCTGGTGACGACCACGATCGACCGGCTCGGACTCCACGATCAGACGGTTCCGATCGTGCTCGGAGGAGGGGTGCTTGCCGCCCGCCCGCCGCTGCTAGTGGACGGGGTTCTGGCTCGGCTCGGCTCGTCTGCGCCGTCGGCGCGCCCGCTCTGGGTCACGGCACCGCCCGTCCTGGGTGCTGGGCTCGCAGCGCTGGATGCGGTGGGCGCCGACGACGCCGCACTCCGGCGATGCGCGTCTGCGATCGAGAGTCGGCACGCGGCATGACAGGAGACAGAGCGATGGAGTCCGACGGTACGGGCACGATCGTGTTCGCCGGTGACAGCATCACAGAGGCCGAGCGGGACAACTCCCCGGGGAGTCTGGGCCGCGGTTACGTCCGGATGGTCGCCAACGAGCTGCCCGGCATGCGGGTCGTCAATGTTGGAGTCGGCGGCCGTCGAGCACGTAACGTCCGCCAACACTGGGACGCTGAGATCCTGGATCAGACGCCGGTACTGGCCAGCGTTCTCATCGGGGTCAACGACACCAGACACCGATACACCCAACACGAGACGACCTCGGCCCCCTCATACCGCTCCGACCTCGATGCCATCGTCCGGATGTCCCTGTCACGCAATGTCGAGATCGTCATCATGGAGCACTTCATCCTTCCCCTCTCTGACGAGATCGCGCGATGGCGAGCCGAGGACCTCGAGGAGAAGATCGAGGTCGCGCGTGCTGTCGCACGCGAGCACAATGTCCTCTTCGTCCCGCTCGACGATGCGTTGCGCCGGGAAGCGACCGTCGAGGGGACTGAGTCGGTCGCTCCTGATGGCATTCATCCGACCGAGCGCGGTCACCGCCTGATAGCAGAACGCTGGCTGGAAGTCGTGCTACCACGACTGAAGAAGGAGTTGTCCATGAACCAGAAGAACCGATGATCGATAGAGCCAGAGTGCTGAAGACCGGAGCTGTGGGAACCGACGCCTGCAGCCGGCTGGCGTGGGACGACGCCCTCGCGACCATGCCCGCGCGTGTCGACTCAGCGGCTGATGCCACAGAGGTGAGCCGCGCGCCGACGATGGACTACTTTCGAGATCGGGTCGCCGTTGCTGCAGATCATCCAGACAGTTCGTCTCGATAGGGCGAAATGCCGTGTTCCTGACAACGTTGGACTACGTGCACGCTCCGATCAAGATCGATCTGAACCCTTGGGGCGTTGTCATCTATACGAAGAATCCGCTTGCCACTGAGCGGGCGGGGGGCCGAACAGCATGAACACATCTCACTTCATCGTGCTTCCCGGTGGGGGCTACGCGGTTCATGGCGTCCATGAGGCTGAGCCTGTCGCCGGATGGATCAGGTCACTCGGGATCGAGGCGAGCGTGTTCCGTTACCCGGTACAGACACGGCATCCGGAGGTACTCCAGGCAGTACGAGGAGAGATCCGACGGATCCGGTCGCTGGGAGCGGAACGTGTGGGCTTAGTCGGATTTTCGGCCGGTGGCCATGCTGCTGGGATGGCAGCTTTGTGCCCGGAGGATGACTCGACCCGCGTCGATACAGTAATTCTTGGCTATCCCGTGGTTTCGATGGAGTTATACAGACACCCTGGGTCGAGTCGACGTCTGATCGGAGCCGATCCGAGCCCTGAGCTGTCTGCGACCACGTCACTGAATCGGCTGGTCACAAAGGACGCCCCACCCTTCTTCATTTGGCACACCGCCGACGACGAATCTGTCGCAGTACAACACAGCTATCTTCTAGGCTGCGCGCTGGCAACGCACAGCGTGCCTCACGAGCTACACGTCTTTCAGCACGGGCCGCACGGACTTGGTCTTGCACTCGACGATTCTGGTGTCTCGGTCTGGACCGGGCTCGCGGTCGAATGGCTTCGCCAGCACAGATGGATCCCATATTCGACCGCGCTACAGTCCTGACAGCAACTGACTAGGCCAACCTGCTGGCGGTCTACATGGACGCCTTCGCCGGCCGGGACGGTGAAACGGTCGTATGTCGACCGTGAATACGCCGGCGACGAGCACCCCGGCATTACGGTCGTGGTCAAGAAGAGCCAACGGCTCCCTTCTGTTGCGGCCGGGTAGTGGGTTCGGTCGGACGGTTCGGCTCGTCGGGGGCCATCGACTGGTTCCTTCTGGGTCTGCGCCGCAGGGGCTTCATTGCTGCTGCTGGGTCAATGCCGGTGCGATCAGTGCGCTGGCCACAAGCGCCGTGCAGACGGGGCCGGTGTTCCACGACGCGGATATGGGTGCACTGTCCGAGTGGTGGTTAGAGACTTGCGAACCCGGCGACTTCAAGCCGAGATGGCAGTTCGTTGACCGACCCCTTTTCCTATTTTGAAGTTGGCCCGCGAATCTAGCTACCGTGTGGCTACCCAACCGGTGAGCCACCTGTCACCCGGAGCGGACACACTTCCCGCGTTGGAGCGACTGCTGAGGGCCGTCAAAATAGCTACTAGGCGAGTAACTAAGTCGTAGGTGAGAAGCAGGACGCTGCCGACGATGGGCGATCCGACCGGCAGATGCTGAGGGGCTGTGCGCCGAGCAGCAGCATGTCGCCGACGAGTAAGGCTGGCGTGGTCGTGATACCGGGCTCGTACCCCTGGGTGCGATCGGCTTCGATCTCCTTCAGCAGAGCCGGATCGTTCGTCTCGGACTCGAAGCGCGCCATGTCCGGTACTCCGGCCTGCTGCGCGAACTGGATCAGGCGGACGCATCAGGTTGGTATGGCCGCAGGCGGAACGGCAACGTGTGCGGCGTCGTGCAACTGCCAGAACCGGTCCTGCTCTCGACGGCCTGCGTGACCGCTGTGTTCACTGGTTGCTGGCTGTGCACCGGCATGTCTCGCTACTCGATCCGCAGCTTCCCGGTGTCGACGTAGTCTTTGACCAGCGCAGACTGGTTCTCCGGTACGGACGTGTCCCAGAACGGGCAGCAGAAGTTGTCCTACTCGATTATCACGAACGGAGTGTTTATGCGGTGAGCGCGAGGACGCTGCGGGTGGCGATGTAGATCGCGACGGCGATGAGGAGGAACACGAGGGAGCGGGTGAGCCATTTCCCGGATGCCTTGCCGGCGAGGAGTTTGCCGCCGAGTGAGGCTGCGATGGCGCCCAGCGTGAAGGGGATCACGATCTTCCAGTCGATGGTGGCGGTGCCGAGGTGCGGCACGAGGGAGACGGCGCAGTTGATCGCGATTACCAGCAGTGAGGTGCCGACCGCGACCGGCATCTCCATCCCGAGGGAGAGCACGAGAGCCGGGACGATCACGAATCCGCCGCCGACGCCGAGGAATCCGGTGAGGAAGCCCACGATCAGGGCGCTGCTCACGACGCGCAATACGACTGCGTGGTTCCACCTGCCGTCCACGCGCAGCGTCGTCGGAGGGGCGGCTTCCTTCCCGTGCTTCGGGCGGGTGCGCGTCCACATCGCGACCGCGGCTATCAGGACGAGGACGGCGAAGGCCAGCAGGAGGAGGTTGGGGTCGATCAGTGCGCTGAGGGCGGAGCCGAGATAGGAGGTGACGATGCCGAGCACCCCGAACACGATGGCGGTGCCCCAGCGGACATGGTGCACCCTAGCGTGGCTGATGGCGGCGACGATCGAGGTGATGCCGACCACGATCAGGCTTTCGGCAACGGCCTGATGCGCGGACTGCCCGAGGACGTAGACGAGTGCGGGTACCGTGAGGATCGACCCGCCGCCGCCGAGGGCGCCGAGACTGAGGCCGATGAGCGCCCCGAGGACGATGGCTAGGAGAATGCTCACGGGGTCTCCCTTCGCTGGTGGGCGCCGTTCGAGGGCGAGCAGGTGCCGGCCACAAGACGGCGTGATGGATACGCGGCCGTATGAAGATCGCGGCTCACGACAGGACGGAGCGGGCGGCCTTGTTGATGCCCTCGGAGACCATCGGGTGGGGGAACGCGGACTCGGTCAGCTGTCTGGCGCCGAGACCGGCGTGCATTGCGAGGGCGAGCGGAGCTGTCAGCTGTGCGGCGTCGAGGCCGGCGAGCTGCGCGCCGAGCAGCCGGCCGGTGTGGCCGTCGAAGACCAGCTTGAGGTATCTCGCCCGCGTGTTGCGCGTACCTGGACTGCTGCACCGCGTCCTTGTGCGCGAGGACCTCGCTCCAGCGCACCGAGTCATCGGCGTCCTCGTCCGGGTCGCACACGCCGATCAGCCGGGCGAGCGGGTCTCTCCGGGCGCGTTGGAAGGCCTGGGCGAACTCTCGGACCGTCTTCGAGGGCACACACCCCTCGGCAAGACAGTCCCCGCCGATATTCCCGATCGGGTCCACCATCAGCACCCGGCGCCCAGCACGTCCCAGCAGGAACGCCCCGGGATACCCCGCTCCGCCCGTACCGATGACCGCCACATCGATGCGTTCCACCATGATCCGCCTCTCCGTCAGTCGACGCTTTCAACGCTGGCGTGGACATCGTCTGCCCGGCCGTGCGCGACCGCGTAGCCGTCGTCTTTTCTCCGCGCCCTGTCGTCTCGCACGGAAAATATACCCCGGTGGGTATTCCTGGTGAGTCGTCGGGATTGTTGACACGATCTGCCGTGTCGTTCGGCTGTTCTGGATTCCCATTAAACCCTGGGGGGTATATGGTGCTTCATGACGAGGGAGCGCCCCGGAGGATGGATACCGCGCTGCGATGTTCTGGCGGTACGACCGTGAAGCACAATCGATCACGACGGGTCCCGAGCGGCTCACTCGCGATCGGACGGATATCCGAATGCGTGAAAGAGCGGAACCAAGGATGTGCACAGCGGTGGCCTGCAGGATGTGCGGCGCGATGACCGGTGCCGGTTGTGGCCGGCACGTCGACCGGGCCATGCGGGGTATTCGGGTCTCGCAGCGGCGCAACGACCATGAGAGCGAGCCCGTCACTGGTCTCTTCGGCCGATGAGCGTCGACCGACGCTGCGTCGCCGAGGTCTCGGAGCAGTGGGAGAAAAGATGTTCGGGCCCGGAGCGGGTGTGGTCGGGCCGTCCGAATCCGGTCTTGACCGACGTTGCCGCGGCGCTGCGGGCGGGGCGTGCCCTGGATGTCGGATGCGGGGAAGGCACCGACGTGCTGTGGCTGGCCGAGCGCGGCTGGAGCGCCGAAGGCGTCGATCTCTCGCCGACTGCCGTCCAGCGGGCTCGGGACGCGGCCAGAGCCCGGGGTCTGCCCGGCGCACGGTTCTTTGTTGGGGGCCTTCTGACGTGGTCTGCAGGTCACACATCTTCCTACGACCTGGTCACAGCGTTCTTCCTGCACGACATCGGAGATGACCGGACGCTCGTGCTGCGCCGCGCAGCTGAGCTGGTCGGCCCCGCCGGACGCTTGCTGGTGGTCTCCCACGTCACCATGCCACCCTGGGCCAAGCACCGTCACGTACCCGACACGACGGAGAGGACGAGCCCAGAGACCGACCGATCGGCGTTGCGGCTGGGCCGGGGATGGGTCACCGACCTCGCCGACATCCGATCTAGCAAGGCGACCGGCCCGAACGGGGAGTACGCCACGCTGCAGGACGGCGTCCTCCTGATGCGTCGCACCGCCTGAGGACACAGGACACGCGTCGCCGGCAGAACAATACGCCGCACACCGCGGCATACGAATCACGCGTAAGGAACACGATCATGATGCAAGACACCCCGCACGGCTCCGTCATTCTCCTGCACGTCTCCGACAGCCCAGAGGATGTCGCTCGTGCCGTTGCCGCATCCTCGTCACTCACCGGGTCCCGTCCCGGTCTACGCGTGCGCATCATCGTCAACGGCGCCGCCCTCGAGGGAGTGACCGAGACCGCCGAATCGGTGACGACGCAGGAGAACACGACGGTCGAGGCCTGCCAGGTCGGCATGCGTCGCCGCGAGATCTCGCCTGACCAGCTCCAGCCCGAGGTGCAGACCGTCGAGTCGGCTCTCACAACCCTCGTCGACGCGCAATTGGCAGGCGCCGTCTACATCAGGATCTGAGCAACCACGTCCTTGACGACACTGAACCACGCGATCGCCGCCGCGATACACCCAGGGGTATTATCAACTCGAGGGAAAGGAAGGCGATGTCTACTACGGTCAGTGCAACGCAGAAGCCCGTTCTCAATCGGTTGCGGCGCGCGCAAGGGCAGTTGAACGCGATCATCTCGGCGATCGAGAACGGCGGCAAGTGTCGTGATGTCGTCATTCAGCTCGCTGCCGTCTCCAGCGCACTGGATAAGGCGGGATTCCAGATCATCTCCACCGCGATGCAGAAGTGCATCGCGGATGAGAACGACGAGTCCGATCCGATGACGGTCGAAGAACTCGAGAAGCTCTTCATGACCCTCGCCTGAGGGCGCGGCAAAGCTCACGAACCAAGCCCGCGCGATGAGCAAGAGGGTCGAGCACCTCGGCATTTGGGGTCTGGGATCGTCATCGACGTCCACGAACCCGACGAGTACGTCGGCGGGCACGTGCCCGGTGCTCGGTTTGTCTGCTCATGCCCAGACGATTTCCCGGCAGCCCGCGGCACCCTCCTGACCGAATGCTCCTGGCCCAAGCCCGGCACCAAATACGTGGGCAGCGGCAATCCTCGACCCTCGTCGTGCTTCCTATGGGGTCGGGGTGTCGCCTGGGATCGGACCGTCGCCGACGGTGGCGACGTTGCCGGGGATGTCGAGCCAGCTGCGGTAGGAGCCGTCGAGTTCGACGATGTCGTATCCTGCCCGGCGTAGGGCGCTGGCTGTGACGCTGTTGCGGACGCCGCTTTGGCAGTAGCTGACGATCGTGCCGTGGGCGGGTAGCTTGTCGAGGTGCCACAGGGCTCGGCCGCCGCTGAGTTGTTCGGCGTGTGGCAGGTGTCCTGCGGTGTATTCCGTCTTGTTGCGTACGTCCAGGAGTAGGGCGTGATCGAAGCTGGGGAGATCCTCCGGTCGCAGCAGCGGGGGCGTCACCAACTCGAGTCCGTCCAGTGAGGTGACGAATCCGGAGACGGTGTCGATGCCCACTCGCAGGAGGTGATCGCGGAATTGTGCGGCTTCGTCCGCGTTGGTCGCGAGCACGACCAGCGGCCGGTGCTCGGTCTCGGGGTCGTACACCCAGGCGCCGTAGCTCGCGGCCTTCGCGACGCCGGGAATGTTCAGCGCACCGGCCACGGTGCCCTCGTGCACACGCGCATGGTGTCGGGTGTCGACGAGGATGACCCGGTCGTCGGCGAGTTCTTCAGCGAGCTGCTCGGAGGTGTGCTCGACGGGTGTCGCCTGCGGGCCGGCGATGGCCGGGCCGAGTTTGTTCTGGATCTTCATCCGGGCGAAGTAGGCATGTGCGTCGGGCTGACCATCGAGCAGCTCCGCGACGAAGCCCTCTTCGTCGCCTTCGTCCAGATATCTGCTCCACCAGGAGAAGGAGCGCTCGTAGCCGACGGTGGTCGCCGGCACGGCGCCCAACGCCTTGCCGCAGGCGCTCCCCGATCCGTGCGCGGGAAGCACCTGCACGTAGTCGGGCAGCGTGAGGAACCGGTCGCGCACACTCGCGTACAGGGCTCGGGCGCCCTCGAAGCGGGTATCGAGACCGCCGGCGGCCTCATCCAGCAGATCCGGGCGCCCGAGGTCGCCGACGAAGACGAAGTCGCCGCTCAGCAGGAAGCCCGGCCCATCCGCCTGGGCCCGGTCCGTGACCAGGAACGACATGTGCTCGGGCGTGTGACCTGGTGTGTGCACCGCCCGGAGGGTGATGTTGCCCAGAGTGATCTCGTGGCCGTCGGACATCCGTACGGCGTCGTCGAAGGCCGGTCCGTAGCTCCAGTCGGGTCCGCCCTCGCCGGAGACGTAGACGGTCGCCCCCGTACGGGCGGCCAGCTCGCGGGTCCCCGACAGGTAGTCGGCATGAATGTGGGTCTCGGTGATCGCCGTGATCGTCATCCCGTGCTGGCGCGCGAGCTCGAGATACGGGTCGAGATCGCGGCGCGGGTCCACCACGATCGCCTCTCCCGTCGCCTGACAGCCGATCACATAGCTCGCCTGGGCGAGATCCTCGTCATAGATGCGTTGCAGCAGCACCAGCGATCACTCCTTGTCTCAACACGTCGTCTCAACACGTCGTCTCAGCACGCGCAGGGGGCCGAGGTGTTCACCGGCCGAACAATCGGGCGAAAAGTCCGCCCTGCGACGACCTCGCCGCCTCGATCTCAGCGGCAGAATGCTTGCCGTCGCACCACTGAGACGCGGGGACGGTTCGCTTCACCTGCTGGATGTGCTGACCGCACCCGGCCCAGGTCGTCTTCCCGCACACTTTGCAGTTCACCGCTCGACACACCATCGACTCCGTCCATCCGAATTATACCCAGGGGGGTATTCGGGAGTATAGCCCATGGGAACTTCGTGCGCCACCGATCGGATCGCCCGGCCGAGGAGTGTCGGGTTTCCTCAGGACCGATCCCGCAGGGTGCCCGATCCGGCAGGATCTGATACGGAGGGGGGTATTATCATCGGGTGCTGAACACGTCCGCCTCGTCCCCCGGAGCATTGAGCATGAACCTTCGCAACCTCACGATCGACACCTTCGAACCCACGATCAGCGCCGGTGGCATCGTCCTGGTCGACTTCTGGGCATCGTGGTGCGGTCCGTGCCGTCAGTTCGCCCCCGTGTTCGAAGCCGCGGCTGGTCGGCACCAAGACATCGTGTTCGCCAAAGTCGATACCGAGGCCGAACAGGCCCTCGCCGCGGCAGCGAACATCTCATCGATCCCCACCCTGATGGCCTTCCGCGACGGCGTCCTCGTCTTCGCCCAACCCGGCGCCCTGTCCGCCGCCGCCCTCGAGCAGGTCGTCACCGCCGTTCGGGAGCTCGACATGGACGACGTCCGTAGCCAACTCACCCACCACACAAGGCAGCCGTCATGAGTTACGCCCTAACCACCACCATCGAGCAGCCGTTCGAACCCACCATCCGCGCGACCCGTGACGCCCTGGCAGAGCAGGGATTCGGGATCCTGACCGAGATCGACCTCGCCGCCACACTGAAGACCAAGATCAACGCCGACATCCCCGCCCAGATCATCCTCGGCGCCTGCCGACCACCGCTGGCCCATGCCGCCCTCCAGGCCGAACCATCGATCGGACTCCTGCTCCCATGCAACGTCGTCGTCCGCTCGCTCGACGCCACCACCACCCTGGTGGAAGCCATCGACCCCGACGTCATGGCAACCCTCACGCAGAACCAGGACCTGGCCGGAGTCGTCGCCGACGCCCGGTCCCGACTCACCGCGGCACTCGCATCCCTCACCGACTAACCACCGCACAGGAGTACACCGGCGCCAAGGTTGCGCCGGTGGCGTCGATGATCGCGAACTTCGCGCCAGGGCGGTGCCTGCTTCGAGATAGTAGTCGTCGGCTTGGAAGCGGTCGGCTTCCAGGCAGTGCCGGGCGGCGCTGTCGCCACCACGGAAACAGGATCACACCGCCCTTCATCCTTAGCAGCACTCCAATCAAGGCACGCTGGGGGAAAAAGAAGATGGTGGGTTGCGGGGCTTCGGCGGGCGATAAGCTCGGGCCCTCGTGATCCACGGGTCGATGCATTCGCGGCGGCCGAGCCGGCCAGACCACTCTTGATTCTTGCTTAGATCAGCCCGTTCTCGTATGCCGTGATGACGAGTTGGACTCGGTCGTCCTCACACTCCGCCTTCGCAAGCCGGCGTAGTGCTTGGAGAATCCGGCGGATCTCTGGTCCTCAGCCGGAGTCCCGCTGAGGCTTCTCGACGTACACACGACATCTGAAGCAGACGTGGAGTCCCTTGGCTCTACCCCTCTCTGAGCCCCCACACGTCTGGCACCGTCGGTGCGTCGTGGTGCGCTGGAGCGCACCTGGTCACTGAGGCGGCCCTCCCCGAGTTCGTTTCGGGAGGGGTTCGCGGTGGTGATGACTATTCGGGTGATGTCGTCCGGTCGCGGGTATGGGTACCTGCTCCAGTCGGTGGCCGCCGGCGACGGGGATCGCGACATGGGGACCCCGTTGACCCGGTACTACACCGAGTCCGGCTGCCCGCCCGGAGTGTGGCTCGGTGCTGGCCTTGCCAGCCTGGCGGCCGGGAGAGGTTTCGCGCTCGCGGTGGATGACACGGTGACCGAGGAGCAACTCGCTCGGCTACTCGGCGAGGGCGTCCACCCGGTGACTGGCGACAAGCTCGGGTTGCCGTACCCGCGACTGCAACCCCCGCGTGAACGCATTGCAGCGCGGGTTGCACGCCTGGATACGTCGCTGACTGGTGCGCAACGCGACGAAGCCATTGTTCGCATTCGTGAGGAGGAGTTGGCGAAGAAGGCGCGCACGGCGGTTGCGGGCTTCGATCTGACGTTCTCCCCGCCGAAGTCGCTCAGCACGGTGTGGGGCGTGACGGACGCCGGCACGCAAGCGCTGATCGCACAGGCGCATCATGCCGCGATGCGCGACACCATCGCCTTGCTGGAGGAACGAGTCGCCGCCACCAGGGCGGGGCACGGTGGGATCGCGATGATGCCCGTCACTGGGGTGATCGCGACGGCGTTCGATCATTACGACTCGCGGGCCGCGGACCCGCAACTGCACACGCACGTCGTGGTCTCGAACAAGGTGCAGGGTGTCGACGGGCGGTGGCGAAGTCTGGATTCGCGGCGCCTGCACAAGGCAGCGGTGGCGTTGTCGGAGTCATATAACGCCTTCCTCACCGACCACACCGCCCGGCTGCTCGGAGTGGCCTGGGTTCCGGTGGATCGCGGCAAGGACCGCAACACCGGTTGGGAGATCGACGGCGTACCGACCGCGCTTGCGGCCGCCTTCTCCCGCCGCACCACGGGCACCAGCGACGGCAGCCTGGACGGGATCGAGCAGGTGAAGAACCGGCTGATCGCCGAGTACGTCGCCGAGCATGGGCGGCAGCCCTCGGCCAGGACAATCACGAGATTGCGGCAGCAGGCAACGTTGGAGACCAGGCCGGGCAAGCAGCTGCATTCGCTGGCCGAGTTGACTACTGAATGGCGCAGGCGTGCAACGGTGGTGTTGGGTGAGGATGCGACGACCTGGGCGCGGCATCTTCTGGCACGCGGGTCGGGTGAGGCGCGGTTGCGTGCCGACGACTTGGGCCTGGAGCAGGTGCACGACATCGCGGCCGTCGCGTTGCTGGAAGTCGCGAACCGTCGCGCGACCTGGACTCGGTGGAACCTGCATGCCGAAGCGATGCGACAACTGATGGGAGTCCGCTTCGCCACCACAGACGACCGGACCGCTGTGCTCGATCGGATCGTGACCCGCACCGAGGATGCGTCTTTGCGGCTCACCCCGGACTACGACCGCCCAGTGCCCAACGACTACGTGCTGAAAGACGGGTCCAACCGGTTCCAGTCCAGTGACCAGCTGACCTACTCCGCCCAGGACATCGTCGACGCCGAGCAACGTCTCCTACACCACTCCGAGACAGCCGACGGACCCGCGTTGTCGGCACGGTTGATCGCACGACACGCCTCCCGCAAAATCAAGGGAGTCCGGCTCGCCCCAGACCAAGCGGCGGCGATCACCCAAATCGCCCGCTCCGGTCTCATCCTCGACGTGCTCGTCGGCCCAGCAGGTGCCGGGAAGACGACCGCGCTACGCGCCCTGCACCGGGCCTGGACCGCCGGGCACGGGCGGAACTCGGTGATCGGGCTCGCGCCGTCCGCGGCTGCCGCGGAAGTCCTCGGCGAGAGCTTGGGGGTGAAGGCGGAGAACACGGCGAAGTTCCTCTACGAGCACGGCAAGCACCGGTGGGACCTGCTGGCCGGGCAACTCGTTCTAGTGGACGAGGCGTCGCTGGCCGGAACGTTGGCCCTGGATCGGATCACCGCGCACGCCGCTCAGGTCGGGGCCAAGGTCGTTCTCGTCGGCGACTGGGCGCAACTGTCCGCGGTGGAGACCGGCGGGGCGTTCGGGATGCTCGTGCGTCACCGCCACTCGGCGCCCGAACTGACCGATGTGCGCCGGTTCGTCCACGACTGGGAGAAGACCGCCTCCCTCGCCCTGCGTCACGGCGACATCAACGTCCTCGACGTCTACCAAGAACACGGGCGCCTGCACGACGGGAACGCCGAGACGATGCTGGACACGCTCTACGCGGCGTGGCAGACAGACCGGGACGCGGGGCTGTCCACGCTGATGATCGCCGACAACGGGGACGCCGTCGCCGAACTGAACCAGCGCGCCCGCGTCGACCTGATCGGCGCCGGCATCGTCGAGGCCGAAGGCGCAGCATTGCACGACGGCACCACCGCGGGCGTCGGGGATCTGGTCGTCACCCGCCGCAACGATCGCCGACTGAGCACGGGACGATCGTGGGTAAAGAACGGCGACCACTGGCACGTCACCCACCGCCACGAGGACGGCTCACTGGCGGTGCGCCGATTCGGGAAAGGCAACCACCCCTACGGCAAGGCCCTCGTCCTGCCCGCCGCCTACGTACGGGAGGACCTGGAGCTCGGCTACGCGGCCACCGTCCACCGCGCGCAGGGCGCGACCGTCGACACCACCCATGCTCTCGTCGATCCGGAGAAGGCCGCCCGGGAACTGCTCTACGTCGCCCTCACCCGCGGACGCGAAGCCAACCACGCCTACGTCATCCAGCCCGACCCGCACGAGGTCGAAGCCCACCTGGACCAGCCCGAACCCAAGACCGTCGCCCAGCAGCTGGCACGGGTCCTCGCCCGCAGCGACGCCGACCTGTCTGCCACCGAGACGTTGAAGCTGGAAGTAGACCGGCACGCGTCCCTTTCGATGTTGCTCGCGGAATACGACGTTCTCGCTCGCGAAGCACAGGCTGTTCGGTGGGCGGCGCTGCTGGATGCCGCCCCGTTCCGCGACACCGTAGCCGACAACCTGTTCACCAGTCCGTACTATGACCGTCTCGAAGCCGCCCTCGCACGCCACGTCGCCGCCGGACACGACCCCGCCACGATCCTCACAGCCCTCGCCCCGTCCACTGTGTCGGGTGAGGACCTGGCCGACTCCGCCGCCCTGCTCGCTACGCGGATCGACCGGGCTACCGCAAAGCTCGGCCAGCGCCGCGCCGCCACGACACGCAGGGTCGCCGGACTCATCCCGATACCCGCCGGACCCATCCCGGACGACATGCGCGCCGCGCTGACCGAACGTCAGACCCTGATCGAGACCGCCGCGCGCAAGCTCCTGCAGATCGCGATCCACGCAAGGGAGAACTGGACCACACGCGTGGGCCCGCCTCCGACGAACCAGCGCGCCCGCCGGGTCTGGTCCGCCCACGCGGCGACGATCGCGCTGTATCGGTGGCGATATGACATTACGGGCCCTGCACCGCTTGGCAACCCCAAGGACATCACCAGCGCCCAGCAAGCCATCGAATACCGCACCGCGTCCGTTACGTTGCTCCGCGCTCGACAGATCGGGGCAGCGTCGGAGTCGAGGACCCCACACAGGCAAGTAGTGCAGGTCGAATATCGACGCCGCCTCTGAACGTCGACCGCGGGGTCGACGGTGGCATCCAGGTTCTGCTCGACGGCGCACGCATCGTTCCCCTGGATCAGCACGGTAGGCGGGCGTCGTGCCCGTCGCACCCTGTCGAGTCGGCTGGGAGGCGAGTGATTCTCAGTCGGGGCTTCTCCGCACCGATCCGTCCCGGGTCAGGGAGTCTGTGCCACACGAATACGGTCGAGTCAGTCTCTGGCCGTGCCCCCGGTCCCACGGCCGTTTCGGTTCACCAGAATTCCGAAGTTTGAAGCCAGTCGACTCCTCCTCGGTCGGTGTTGTCGCGCGAGTTGGCTGGTTAGCTGTTCCACGGCTAGAACGAGCTGCTCCGCCTGACGCTCGCTCTCCTCGTGAATATGCACCCGGATTGATAGTGCGGGTGCGCCGATTAGGAGAGCGCTGAACACAAGTGGGGGAGCGAGCCAGTGGTCCGGCCAGCCAGCTCCGGCGTACAGCGCGATGAAGAACGCGGCGGCCGCTGAGAGTGTCGAGCACATGATCTCGGATGTACGAGGGGTACGGCTCTTCCGATCAAGCCAGACGGTGAAGAGCGGCGCACCGATCAAGATGACCAGCAGGGCGAGCGGGAACAGTTCGGTGGAGAGGATCGCGACGCCGTCGCAGATCGCCTGCACCGCAAAGCATCCAACGGCCAGCGCGACGTTGGTCCACAGCGCCAACAATGAAAGCCTGTACAGGGGCGTGCGACCGAACGGCACGTTTTGAGTAGTCGTCATAACGGCCACGGTCACATGGCGAGCCAGGACGGACAAGACCGCGGTTTTCGCGAGGAGACGTTTCCGACCGTGCCGCAGATGGTGAGGTGCGGCTGCCCCAACGGCAGGATGGCCGACGCCTATAGCCTCAAATCATGACGGAATCAGAACCTGCGCCGGATCCGGTGCGCGTGATCGGCATAACCGTCCCAACGCTGTTCTCCGGGCGGGTTGAAGAGGCGAGTGCTCTCGACAATAGGGTGACCGAGACTGCCTTGACTTGGCAAGAACTCGGGGGAGAGGCGTCCTTCCAGGAGATGAGTGCGGTGGCGAACCGGGCCGAGCCTGGTCGCGTGTTCACGCTGTTCGGGCGCATCGCGTCCGCGGGCGAACAGTTGGGTATCGCTGGGACCGCTTACCGGGACGCGCGTGCGTGGGTGGCGCAACCCTCGTCCGATGACCGCATTGGCCTTCCGGCACGAGCGTTAGCGGAAATCTCGGGCTATTACGCGATCAGCACCGGACATGGCCTTGTGAACGTCGCGGCACGATTGCTCGCGCTTGAGACGCGCAGTCGCGCGATGCTGGCGAGGAGTCAGCCTCGAAGCAAGGGCTTTCCGCCGTTTGATGAACGATTTGACCACTGGCTTGCGTTCAACACGAGCTCGGTCAGCTCGCTGGAAGAAGCCGCGGAGCATCATATGGAAGCGAGGCAACTCGCGCATCTTCTCCGCACGCTCATCGATGACGAGCGATGGGCGAAGCTCGTTGATCGCCGGAACGTCGACTTCCATCGATGGCGACCACAATCCGTCCATGGTGGTGTCGCAACATCAAACCCCTGGACGGACCACGGCGACTACCAGTCCCTCACCGTGTATGACGGAGAGACGCATCAGCCGGACGATCACCGCGCTCTGATCGCTGAGGTCGGAGCAGCCCTCGAAGCGCTAGAGGCGACGATGCGAGCCTGGAACGAAATATTCCCCGCTGCCATGCACGGAGTGCGTACCTACGTGCTCGCGGAAGCGATGAGCGGCATCCAACTCGACCGAGACCGAGACTAGCCGCTAGTAAATAGTTCAGCGCACAACACAGTCACTGAACGTCCGAGATCGAGGTACGAGCTGGCCTTCCCCAGTTCTCAAAGAACTGCCGGCGCACACGTGCACGAACCAGATGACCGGTGGTGGGAACATAGAGAGGATCTGAAGAGGAGCGCTGTTGCCTGAGAGTCGCTACAAGTATCTCTACGAGCGGCTGGGCGACCATGACTTCCAACTGCTCGTCAATGCCCTGCTCACGGAACGGTTCACGGACTACGTTCCACTCCCACTGCGCCAGCCTGACGGCGGCCGGGACGGGATACAAACTGCCCCAGCGAATCGGCTCGTCTATCAGGTGAAGTGGTCGGTGCGCGGCCGCGAACGTGACCCCGTCAGCTGGCTCGACGCGACCGTCACCAAAGAGAAAGACAACATCACCCGGCTCGCTGCAGAAGGCGTCCGCAAGTATGTGATTGTCACCAATGTGCCCAGCACCGGGAAACTCGGTACTGGCACGTTTGACCGGCTCAACAAGAAGCTCGCAGCACACTCGGAAGAGTATGGACTCGAGATCACCGGGCTGTGGCGTGAGGCCATCGATGGAATGGTCGACAACGCCGACTCCGAGATCAAGTGGCAGTACGCCGACATGCTCGCCGGCTGGGACCTGATCCGCTACCTGCTTTCCGAACAGGCCGTCGCGCAACGAGACTCAGGACTGGGGGACCTGGTGCGCCGGGTCGCCGCCGCCCAGTGGAAGGACGACGAACGCATCAAGTTCAGCCAGGTTGAGCTGGACAGGGAGCACCTTTCGGACCTGTTTGTCGACGTCCCCGCGGATCGGATCCAGGTGCCCCGTCGCGCCCAGACGCTCGCCGGCGCTGCCACCCGGCTTGGCGGCGCCGCGACATATGTCACCGAGAGGTCGCCGTACCCGTTTACGCTGGTGCGCGGTGCTCCCGGGCAGGGGAAGTCCACCCTGAGCCAGTACGTCTGCCAGACTCACCGGGCGGCGTTCATGCCGGAAGGCACTCCCACGACGTCACTGCCTTACATCAAGGATCCACGGTTCCCTGTGCGCGCCGACCTGGCCGACTACGCAGCCTGGCTGCAGGGGTTCGACGTGTTTGACACCTCGGAATCCGCCAAGGTCAAGAAGGGCACGAAACGCGCGGGCACTCAGGCCTCGATCGAGCACTTCCTCGCCGACCTGATGACGCACCTGGGCGGCAGCCCGATCACACCGTCCGACGTCCAAGACCTCTTCGACCGGGTCCCGAGCCTCGTCGTGCTTGACGGCCTCGACGAGGTCGGCGGCACCTCGGCCCGAGGTCGCATTGTCCGTGAGATCGACCTGTTCTGTTCCCGCGGCACGTCATACGCGGTGGAACCGCGCGTGATCGTTACCTCACGGCCTAACTCTGCGGGATTGCCCGAACCCGACCGCGACGTGTTCGAGATCATCTCGCTCGGCCCACTTGAGCCAGCCCTGCGCGACGAGTACCTCCGCAAGTGGTGTCTGGTCCACAACGTCCCGATCAACGACAGCCGCACCCTGCGCCGGAACTTCAACGAGAAGACCCGTGAGCCCTACATTGGCGAACTCGCCGGCAACCCGATGCAGCTAACCATCCTGCTCTTCCTGCTCCGCCAGCACGGCGATGCGACGCCCAGCCAACGCACCGAGCTCTACGACGCCTACATGAGCATGCTCCTGGCGCGCGAGTCGAACAAGCATCCCGACTCCGTCCGCAAATACCGCTCCGAACTGATGGAAGTCGTGCCCTTTCTTGGCTGGTATATCCAATCCCGTGCCGAGGAGCAGGGCCACAGCGGCCGCATGACCTACGCCGAAGTCGAGGCCGCGATGAAACACTTCCAACGCACCTACGGCAAACCCGAGAGCGTTGTTGACGACCTGTTCCTGGCTGCCTCGGACCGGCTGTGGGCATTGACCAGCAAGGAAGAAGGGACGTTCGAGTTCGAAGTCCTCTCGCTCCGCGAATACTTCGCCGCCCGCTACCTCTACACCTACGCGGGGGAAGGTGACCAGCACTTCGACCGCACGCTCGTGTTGCGAGAACTCCTGCGGCGTCCCTACTGGCTGAACACGACACGGTTCTACGGTGGGAACGCCGCAGGCGCCGACATCTATGCGCTGCAAGCCGGCATCATGCACGAGCTCGCCGCGAACACGACAAAACAGGTCCGCGTGGCCGCATGGAGTCTCATCACCGACGGTGTCTTCAACAGCCGCCCTATAGAAGCCGCCCAGATCGTCGACGCGCTCACCGGCGACCTCAGCGGCCCCCTGCTGCTCGCCGCCCTCGATGGCAAAGAGATCACCGCGCTGCCTGAAACCAGCCACGCTTCAAGCGCATGGGACCGCATCACCAAGACCATCGCCGGTAACCCCGACGATCCCGGCAACCCCAGCCGGGTTCGCATCCTGCGCGAACTCCTCGGGCAGCCGAAACAATTCGCGGACTGGTGGACCGAACAACTCACTAAGCTCATCGGCACACCACACGAGATCGCCTGGCTCACTATCGGCGCGAGATGCGAGGCACTCGCTGGGGAGACCCGCACCATCCCCAGGCTCTCTGCCGAGGACGGCGAGCGTGCCCAACTGATCCTGAACACGGGCATCACCCCGCCCGAAGGAAGCACGCTGGAAGCACAGCTGCTTCGGGCGGTCCTCGACGGGCAGTGCTCCGAGACCACCTCCGTCCGATCCGTGCCGGCCCAGATCGCGGTCGCGCTCACACCTGCCGCCTTCTACTCGTTCGGCGTCGACTCCGCGACCCCGCAACCAAACGCGGCGTCACCGGATCGTCGATCACAAGCCATGCAACAACTCCGGAAGTCGAACTCGCCCTATGTTCCGATCGCGGCCCTGCGGCGCTTCCGCCAGGGCGAGAAGGGCTCCACGTTTCCCTGGTCCAACACGGCAACTGCCCTGCTGGAACGCGTGGGTCGCTGCTGGCTCGTCAGTGAGATCGCCATCATCGGTGCCGCGTCGCCCCTGCGCAACGGATACAAGCTGAAAACCGGGATGGAAGCACTCGGTTCCGACGGCCATCCGGCTGCACTCATCGCCCAGACCCGCGCGAACCGGGCGAACTCCGCATGGTGGGCGATGCGGCTCACAGCATGTGACGACGACCTCGCCCGAGCCGAGTGGGCACTCGCACTCTGGGCTGTCGCTGATGCTCAGGTGATCAACGAGCTCGACACAAGGATCGTCGAAGTCGTTGGTCAGCTTCCAGATGGGCTCCGGCGCGCGTGCCGCATCGCGGCTCGGCGTCTCGCTCAAGCCGGCTTCCTCGCTCACGGCCCCGTTAGCACCTCTCCGGACGATCCCTTGCATGACTGGGTCGGCCGACCGGACGGGGAAGACGAAATCATCTTGCAGCAAGCGAAGGCTGCCACGCGCGATACTCAGCCTGAACCCCTCGCTGTCGTTGCGCGCCGCAAGAAGTGGCTCAAAGTCGACCAGACCGCCACCTATCACTAGGGGGAGCGCGGCCCGATTTCGGCCACCTGTGGTCGAGAGGTCCGAACTGTCGCTGTCAGCGCGGCTATACCGCACGTCATCGTTGCACAAGCAGGCTATCGAGTCGTTTCTGACGACGTACGGCTACGCCCAGCCGTTTGAAACGAGCCCGGCGTCGGCCATCCTACTGAGGGTGACTTTTTGGATGCCTTTTTCCTCGCGAGGTCAGAAAATATCACGTAGTCACACGTGCTCGCGGTAGAGTTTGACCAACAGAATTCCCCAGAAATACGCGGAATTCCGACCAGCAGCACGGGACAAGCCGCGGGGTCGTAGCCAATCAGTTGTTCTTGGTTCGAGTCCAGGTACCCCAGCTTGATAAAACCTCCGTCTGATCGGGGGTTTTTCTTGTTTCTAGGCGCATCGCCCATTGCGGACCGAGCGGCCATCCCCCTCCGCAACCCTCCGCCGGCGTGCCGGTGAGCCGCCGTCGGATACCCTCGTTGCGCCGACAGTGAGGGGTCGCGAACATGAACATGGTCTGGCTCAACGTCGTCCAACTGGGGCTCGTCGGTCTGCTGGCGGGAGAGGAATTCATCGTCCGGTACGGAGTGCAGCCCGCTCTCCATCGTCTGCCGGATCCTGCTCACGTCGCGGCACGTATCGCCTTGGTCAAACGGCTCAAAGTCGTGGTGCCGAGCCTGATGCTTCCCGCGCTCATCGCCTCCGTCGCATTGACCGTGACAGCGGGCGGAACAACGGGTGTCGCCTGGCGCATCGCCGGCTCGGCTGCGTTCCTCGTGTTCCTCTGCTTCTCGCTCTTCGGAACCGTGCCCATCAACATCACGGTGAACGATTGGGATCCCGAGCATCCACCGCACGACTGGGCGCGTGTTGCACATCGCTGGGAGACGATCGACACGTATCGCTCGGCGGCCGCCATCGCGTCCTTCATCCTGTTCGCGATCTCCCTCGCCCTCCAGGCGAAGTGAGCAACTCATCGTCTTATGCAGTCCGGGGTTGGCGAGCAGCTCGGAACGCGGGCGTACCCGCCCGCGTTCCGTGTGGGGCCCGGGTTCAACGCGGCGCCGGCGTCTGGGCCGTCGTGAGCGATGCGATCTCGTCGATCACGTCGGGCCAGAGTGCACTCGGCAGGTCATGGGCCATCTCGGGAAAGATCCGCAGCCTCGCCCCCGGTATGGCGCGAGCGGTGGCGCGGCCTCCCTTGACGCCGATCACCGGATCCTTCTCGCCATGGATCACCAGTGTTGGAACGCGAACCCGCCCGAGCCGCTTGCGCCGATCGCCCGATGCGATCATCGCGACGCGCTGGCGACGATCGGCCTCGTCGTCGTCCGGGCAGCGCAGGTAGGACCTGCGGCCGATGTCGCGGATCAGCTGCTCGTCGAGCGGGTAGCCGCCGGCGCCCATGACGCGCTTCAGCGCCAGGGCGCGGTCGCCGGCGTCCTCGGCGTCCCGCACCGGCGTGCCGTCGAGTGTCTTGAGGGCGTTCATCACCGCCTTCGTCGGCATGGTGGCGATGCGCGCCGAGCAGGTCGACATCATCGAGGTGAGCGTCAGCACCCGCGATGGATGCCTGAGCGCGAGCTCCTGCGCGATCATGCCGCCGAGCGAGGAGCCCACGATGTGCGCGGCGGGCCAGCCGAGCGCATCCATGACCGCGACCGCGTCGTCGGCCATCTCGGCCAGACGATACGGCGCGGTCGCCGGGCGGAGCATGGCGGTGAACATGCTCGGCGTCGACGCGCCGTCCAGGTGCGTGGAGAGTCCCGTGTCGCGGTTGTCGAACCGGGCAACGTGGAACCCGCGTGCGACGAGTGCCTCGCAGAAGGCATCCGGCCAGATCAGCATCTGCACTCCGGTGCCGCTGATCAGCAGCAGGGGAGTCCCACTGCTGCCGAAGGTCTCGTATTCGAGGGCGATTCGTCCGTTGTGCGCCTGAGCCATGGGTGCCTCCTAAGCTAGAGTCTGAGATTCAGGGAATCACGATTCAGTGAATGCGGATTCGATGAATATAGATTCACTTAATAAGATCGCCATGTCAAGCGTGATCGTCGTCTCACACGCGTCGATCGTCCGATGACGGCGTGATCGCCGTGTCAGGGAGGGGAGACCGCATGTCCGTGGAGCCGGGCGGCGTTCGCGCGCAGAAAGCGCTGGAGACGGCGCAGGCACTCAAGGAGGCGGGGCGTCGTGTGTTCTCGCGCCGCGGCTTTCTCGACGCGAAGGTGGCCGACATCGCCGCTGAGGCAGGTCGGTCGGTCGGTTCGTTCTACAAGCACTTCACGGGCAAGGAGGAGCTGCTTCGCGCGCTGCTCGTGGAGTGGACCGAACAGGCCGGCCAGCATTTGCAGGATGATCCGGTCGGCGACGACCTGTCGGAGCCGGCTGCCCTCCGTGCGCGGGTTGCCGCATACGTGACCGTGTATCGCGAGCATCTGCCGGAGATCCGCGCGCTCGGGGAGGCGGCGATCACGGACCCGGCGTTCGCAGAGCAGGTCGCCGCGACGCGACATGAGCAACTGACGACCATGCGCGCCCTCCTCACCCGACTGCACGACCGCGGCTTCGAACTGGCCGGCGATCCTGCAGTCGTCGCCTCGGCGTTCAACGCTCTGCTCGAAGGATTCTGTTCGCTCTGGATCGGGGGAGGGGGCGAGCCGTTGGGTCGCACGCTGAGCGACGACGAGGCGATCGACACGCTGACGGCGATCCTGGCGAGCGGCATCGCCAGGCGGCCGGTCGACGTCGCCGACAAGGACGGTGCAGCCGAGAGCACCAGCGCGAAGGGCCCCGATCGCAGAAGGCGCGGCTGACGCGACCAGCCGGAATCGGTGGCCACTCCGGGTTTTCTCAGAAGCTGAGCGTGCTGTGTGAGCATTCTTGGGTTTTCGGATGTGGAGAATAGGCAGTCACCCATCATCGAAAGGGCACGATGCTGCACTGGCTGCTCACGATCCGAATCGACCACCTCAGCTTCCTCGTACCCCTTTACGCGATCGCGGCACTGCTTGCTGCCTACCTGCTGGTGCGCTCGCCCTGGCCGCTCGGCCTCGTGCGCACGGTCGTCGCCGGGCTCGTGGGTGCTGCGGCAGCTCTGTTCGCGTGCTGGTTGTTCGGCGACGTCTGGAACGTGTTCGGCATCGACCTGACGGCCACCACGCGCATGTGGGTGGCGCTCGCGTGCGCGGGGATCGGGCTCGCCGTGGCGAATCTCTGGGGGAGTCGCTGGTACCGGGTCGTGATCGCGTGCGTCTCCATCCCGGTCTTCCTGCTCGCAGGGGCGGCCGGTGTGAACATGGACTTCGGCGCCTTCCGCAACGTGAGCGAGGTGGTTCAGTCCACGCCGTACCGATCGATGCCGACGGCACGGCTGCACGGAACGGCAGGTGTGATGCCGCAGGGCCTGCTGGCGAGTTGGCGGGCGGATGCCCCGCTCCCCGCCCACGGCAAGATCGGCACCGTGCACATCCCGGCCACGGCATCCCACTTTCGGGCGCGTGACGCGGTGATCTACCTGCCGCCCGCCGCGCTCGTTCCCAATGCACCCAAACTTCCCGTGATCGTGGCATTCCCCGGCCAGCCAGGGACCCCCGCGTACATGTTCACGTCGGGGCGGATGGGCGCTATCCTCGATGCCTACGCCGCGCAGCACCACGGGCTCGCCCCGATCGTCGTGGCACCGGACCAGCTCGGGGAGCCCGACCGCAACCCGATGTGCGTCGACTCGCCGATCGGCAACTCCGCCACGTATCTCACGGTGGATGTCCCGAACTGGATCCGCTCGCACCTGAATGTGGCGAACACCCCGGACGCCTGGGCGATCATCGGGTACTCGCAGGGTGGAACGTGCTCGATCCAGCTCGGCGGCGGGCATCCCGAGCTGTTCCGCACCATCGTCGACATCTCGGGCGAGCTCGTGCCCACGATCGGCGCCGACACGGTGGCCAGGGGATTCGGCGGCTCGACCGCCGCCTACGACGCAGCGAAGCCGTTGAGCATTCTTGCCGCGCACACGCCGTACCACGACACCACCGCGATCTTCGCCGCGGGAGCCGAGGACACGAAGTATTCGGGATTCGCGCGCGCCGTGTTCGGTGCGGCGACCAAGGCCGGTATGACCACGAAGCTGATCATCTCTCCGGGCACGGCCCACGACTGGCACACCGTGCTCTACGTCTTCCATCGAACGCTGCCCGACCTCGCGAGCAGGCTGCTCGGATCGAAAGCCTGATCGGGAACGGGTCGGTCAAGGACGGGTCGACGCCACGGCGGAGGGCCGAGTGCGGACCAGGCACACCAGGAACGCGACACCCCAGAGCAGGAACCACGGGTCCCACACGAAGGCGTGCCACGCGAGTGCGAGGCGGTCGACCGAGGGAGGCGTCCCGAGCATCCCCGTGAAGGCGATCAGTTCGCTGCCGGTCAGCACCGCACCGTAGGCGATGAGGATGGATGCGGCGATCCAGCTCAGCAGGCGCGGCACGCGCGTCCGCGTCCACGCGGGCGAGATTCGTGGAAGGTCGGCGATGGCCGGGGCGGCCACGCCCACGCCGACCTTCAGCAGCACGATCAGCCACAGTGCGAATCGAACGCCAGGCCCGCCATGGCGACCCCATTCCGCGATCGCACCCCCGATGGTGTTCAGGAGCGCCGTGCCTCCCGCCGCCCAGTAGGCACTCAGCGCTGCACTGGCGAGACCGAGGGCGGCGGCGACCACGGCCGCGACCGTCACCGTCGGCGAGTCGGTGTTCTGGGAGCGGGACACGGCATCCATCGGCGAACGCGCGGGCCGCGGCTGCTAGCGTGCCCCGGTCGGCGACGTCGTGACAGGGTGGCCGAAGAGAGCGCCGCACTCGTGGCATCCGTAACGGTGCTCCAACTCCGGGTCCACGACGCAACCCAACCAGAACACGCGTTCGTCGTCGGCATCCTTCGCGAGCGGCATGCCGAAGGCGGTGCGCGCGATGCGTTCGGACCCGCATTCAGGGCATCGACGTGTTCGCATGTCGAGCAGCGTGCCAGGTGCCACCGACACTCTTCGGCTCCGCTCGTGCGTGATCGGGTTGCGGTCCGTCAGTCTCCCGGCGCCGCGAACGCGAGCGCCCTGGCGGGGTTGT
This sequence comes from Humibacter ginsenosidimutans, assembly GCF_007859675.1. Taxonomy (GTDB): domain Bacteria; phylum Actinomycetota; class Actinomycetes; order Actinomycetales; family Microbacteriaceae; genus Humibacter; species Humibacter ginsenosidimutans. The sequence goes on along the minus strand of NZ_CP042305.1, from coordinate 985,676 downwards.
CGACCATGATCTGCCGCAGCGCGTCATCCGGGACCCCCGCGTCGGAGAGCGCCGGCAGAAAGTGCCGGGTGATGTAGTCGTAGCCGTGGCCTCCGTAGCGCTTCAGCTGGATCTTCTGGCAGATGTCGTGGCCGAGCAACAGTTGGTCGGCATACCCGCGCTTCACGAGCTCCGCGATGCCCGCGACGACGCGGTGGTCGCTGCCCAGCACGAGGTGCCCCCACGGGCTGCCGGGCGAGGCGACGAAGTCGAACTCGACGAAGACTCCGCGGGCGAGTACGCGCTCGGCGAGGCCGATGTCGGTGGCGAGTCCGCCCGAGTGGCCCATCACGATGTTGTCGTCGGGCACGCCCTCCTCGGTGCAGAGGTCGAGCACGCGCAGCTTCTCCTCGCCCTGGCCGCCGTGGTGGAACGACATGGGTGCCCCGGTGATCCGGCTGGCACGGGCGGCGGCGCGCACACTGCGCCATTCGGCATCCACCAGCGGTGCGTTCTCCGCGGCGATCTCGCCGATGATGCCGGTGCGGATGTCCGTGGCGTCCACCCCCACGACGACGTCGCGAGCGATGCCGGCGGCGAGTTCGTCGTCGGTGCGCTCCGCGAAATCGCGCGGGTGGAACGTGGTGGTGTAGAAGCCGCCGCCCATCACCACGTGCAGGCCGGTGCGTCGGGACAGCTCGAGCAACGCCCGCGGGTCGCGGCCGATGCCGGCGACCGTCACGTCGACGACGGCTCCGCCGCCGAGACGCGCGAAGGCCTCCACTTCTTCGGTCACGAGGTCGAGGTCGTCGATCACGTCGTTGTCGGCGTTCGGGCTTCCATTGCGTACCTCGGCCAGGTTGGCGAGGGTGAGCGGCTCGGCGGTGGTGGGGGCGCCTTCGCCCGGACGCAGCGCGTCCACTGGGCGGCGCAGGTCGACGACGAGGTGTTCGTGCATGAGGGTCTCGCCGAGCACGGACGGGTCGACGGCACCCCGCACCGTGAGGGCCTTGCCGCGGAGATCGGGCACAGGACCGAGGTCGTCGATCACGGCGGTGTTGTCGGTCATGCCTGTTCTCCCGTCAGGAACCGGCGAGCGTTGTCGACGGTGATCGTGTGCAGTGTCTCGGCGTCGATGCCGTTCCAACCGAGGTAGGGGCCGTAGGTGCCGAAGAACGCGTAGCCTCCGCCGCCGAAGGCCGTCAGATCGATGCGCTCGGCGACGCCGGGGAGAGCAGCACCTGGTGGCCGTGCTCGGGCAGCAGCGCGGTGAGGGCGGCGACGAGGTCGCCGTCGTCCCAGGTGGTGTAGACGCTGGTCTGGCGACCGAGGCGGTCGAACAGCACGAACACGCCTCGGCGGGCGAGCGCGAGCAGGCTGTCGTGGCTCGCTGCGACTGTGCCGCACCCTGTGACGGCGATGCGGTTCGCAGACGCGCCCGCGCCGAGAAGCGTGGTCAGCACAGCATCGATGCGGTCGACGCCGGGGTGGGTGACGATCACCGGGGCGCCGGTGCGAGCAGAAGCCCGCGCCGAGGCCACGAGAACGGCTCGGTCGGCGGCATCCTCGGGGTCGAGCACGCCCAGCCGGCCGATGACGCCGGCACGGATGCCGTCGGTGCCGTGCGTGAGGTCGGCCACGATCTCGTCGGCGAGGGCCGTGGCATCCGTGGCTCCTGCTTCGCCGCGATAGCGGCCGGAACCCATCACGATCGCCACTCCGGTGCGCTCGGCGAGCCCGGCGAGGCCGCGCGGAGAGCGCCCGAGGTCGCGAGGTGTGGCGTCGACCACCAGGGATCCGCCCGCTGCACCGAAGAGCGAGAGCTCGGATGCCGCGAGCTCGGCATCGGCCAAGGACCGGTTCTCGAGGTTGGGGGCGCCAAGGGTGATGTCACCGAGTCGGTCGATGGTGAGCGGGGCATGCAGGAGGGAGTCGCCGAACGCGGCGGCTGCTCGGATGCGGTCGACGGTCGAGGGGTCGGTGCCGTCGACGTGGGAGAGATTCGCGAGCACATGCTCCGACGGCAGGATCGTGGCGAGCGACTCTGCCTTCACCTGGCCGAGCACGGTCATGATGCTCGCGTCGGCCCGGGTAGGGTCGGGACGCGTGGCGTCGGGGGACTCGGCACCGACCGGATCGGCGTGCGGTGATGCGGATGTCGTCATGCGGCCCTCCCGAGGCGTCGTTGCGCGGTGAGGGACAGTCTACATATGTAGACACATGGTTCAGACTGCGGACGGCTCCTCTTCCGAGGTCTCATCTCCCAACGAGTCGTCGTTCGCGCGAGGCACGGGAACGTCTCGTTCCCTGAGCGGATAGAACCAGAAGCTCACGAACGCCAGGGCCGCGCCGATCGCGGGGAACACCGCCATGAGCAGACGCACGCCCGTCACCACCGAGGAGGGCTCGGTGTGCAGGGACGCGTCGTATCCGGATGCCGTGAGCACCGCGGCGACGACGATCGCCTGCACGATGACCGAGCCCTTCACGACGAACCCGTTGACGCCGTAATAGGTGCCCTCACGTCGCAGCCCGGTGCGTCGCTCGTCGTCGTCGATGATCTGCGAGAGTGCGACCTCGAGCAGCTGCAGGATGCCTGCCACGCCGATCCCGAGGGCCAGCCCCACGGCCACCGCGCCCGGAAGGCTCGACGGCAGCAGATAGGCGAGAGAGGCGACCGTGTACGCGGCCATCGACCAGAGCAGTGCGGTACGCGGCGACGTGCGACGCACCACCCATGACCACCCGGCAAGAGCGGGAAGGGCGGCGGCGAAGATCGCGGCGAGCACGGCCGTGTCCGCGACGTCCTGCTGCCCGAGCCCGTACTTCACGTAGAACGGTACGGTTGCCAGAACGATCGACGTCGACGACTGCACGAGCAGAGACCCGATCACATAGGTGAGGAACGCGCGATTGGCGAGGGTGTATCTCAGCTGATCGCGCCAGCCGAGGGCGGGAGCCGTGGCGGCGACCTCTGACGGCACGCGCTCGATCATGCCCGTGAACGACCAGAGGTACAGGCCGAGGCAGACGACGCCGAGGCCGATGCCCATGCCGGCCCATCCGATCGTGCCGTAGAGCAGCGGTGCACCCGCCGTGCCGAGGATCATGCCGATCAGGCCGAAGATCTGTCGGGGCGTGTTGCCCTTGGCGCGCTCACCCGTCGTACGGAAGATCTCGGGGAAGAGTGCCGAGATGTTCAGCACGACGGCGACGCCTGCCGCGTCGTAGACCGCGACGACCGCCAGGAACCACACGAGCGCACCGACCGGGGGAAGCGATGGAGGCATCCAGATCAAGGCGAATGCGACGACGAGCGGCCCCGTTCCGATCACGATCCACGGCACACGGCGCCCCCACCGAGTTCGAGCGCGATCGGAGACGGCACCGAGCGCGGGGTTGAGCACGGCGCTGAGGATGCCATGCGCGACCATCGCCCCCGCCACCCACGCGGCAGGCACGCCGAGGTGCTCGACGTAGAAGTAGACGACGAAGGCCGCGAAGGTCTGCGCCATCAACTGGATGGGGAACGAGGATGCTCCGAACGCGAGCGTGATGCGACGGCTCGGCGCCCCGGTCAGCCGTCGGTCGCGCCATGCGCTGAGCGCCCCGCTCACCGCGTGACCGCCTCGGCGCGCTGCAGGTCGCGCAGGCTGCGCCAGCCGATACGCACGATGCCCTCTTCGGCGAGCACGTCGTCGATCATCGGATCGTCGAGCAGCCTCAACTCGTAGCCGCGCTTGCGCGCTCCGAAGTCGACGGTTCGGGCGAGCTCGTCACCGTCGAGCATGGGATGCAGGTAGAACTCGGTCACGCCGGCGCCGACGGCACGAAGCAGGTCGATGAACCCATCGCGCACGTGCTCGTACGCCTCTTCGTCTGCCGTGCCCTCGCCCGCGAGGACGAAGGGGTGCGTCCACAACCGGTCGGGCAGCACCACACCCAGTGCGTCCGCCGCCCGGACGGCACCGTCGAGCACAGCCTGGAATTCCGGTGCCAGGCCCATGCCTTCGATGGTGCGTGGAAGCCGGAACGGCAGACCGTGGCTGGCCGCCAGGCCGAACGACTCTGCGAGAAGGTCGCGCCCGGTCTCCAGGCCGTACACGGAGCCCATGTGGTTGTCGAGATGCGTCACGTCCGCGCCGGCGGCGAGAGCCGTCTCGAGCTGGGCATCGAACTCCGCAGCCACGTCGGCGCCGCGCGCGGTGCGCTCGACCGTCGCGACGTCGGCGGGAAAGAAGCCGTCGGCATCGACCAGGCTGCTGGCGGTGCCGGTCAGCGGCCGCCACCGGTACCTGGTCCACTCACTGGTGAGCACCAGGTGCACGCCCACGTCGAACCCGTTGTTCGCTGCGGCGAACGCGAGCGCCTCCGGTGACCACGAGCACGGAACCATGACGGTCGTCGAGTCGATGCGGCCGCGTGCCAGCAGCCCGCTGATGGCCGTGTTCGCGGGCGCGCACATTCCGAAGTCGTCGGCGTTGATGATGATCGCGCGCGTGCCATCGGGATGCCCGAGCCTGGTGACCAGGTCGGAGGGTGCGAGGGAGGGTGTCATGTTCGGTGCCTTTCAGCTGATCCAGTAGGCGACGTTCGTTCAGGACGCCGGAGGGGCGAGTGCCGGATCCGGGATGCCGGCCACCGCCTCGAACGTGATCCGCGTGAGGTCGTCGCGCAGCTGTGCGGCGGCGCCTCTGAACGTTCCTTCCGCGCCGAGGCGTGAGGCTTCGAAGGCCAGCGGCAGCGCCGACAGCGACTCGGCGGCGACGCGGCGCACGGCGTCGAGCACGACGGGATGCGCGGCGTCGCCGCCCAGCACGACGCGCGCCGGCTCCACGACGAGCGTGATGGACGCCGCGATGAGCGCGAGTCTGCGTGCGATCTCGGCGACCAGCCGTGCTGCTGCGGGATCGCCAGCAGCCGCGGCATCGAGGTGGCTGCGGAGGGCTGCCGTGGGGTCGCATCCTTCGGTCCGCGCGAGTCGAGTGATCGTGCGGTCACCGAGGGACTCGGCTCCGAGATCGACGCCCGGCAACGGAAGGTACGCGATCTCCCCGGCGCCGCCGGCGGCACCGCGCCGCAGCTTCCCGTCGAGAATGAGGGCGGATCCCAGGCCGTGCTGGAGCGAGAGCAGCACGAAGTCGTCTGCACTGGCTTGTGACTCGTCGCATTCGGCCAGCGCGGCGAGGTTCACGTCGTTCTCCAACGTGACTGGGCAGCCGAACGACTCGGCCAAAGTGTCGTGCAGCCGTGTGCCGCCCACCGCATAGCCCGGCACACTCCTGACCGTGCGGCGGTCGGCCCCCACGATGCCGCCGACACCGACGACGATCGCGGCGGGTTTCGCGGGGGTCCCGGCCGGCGCATCGGCAAGGCACTGTGCGGCAGCACGTGCCAGATCGGAGGCATCGGGATGCCCGTCGAGCGCCGTGCTCGCGAGAGTGGCGCCGCTGAGATCGATCAGCTCGATGCGCGCCGTCGTCGCACCCACGTGCATGGCGATGCCGACCGCAGCACTGCTGCGCAGGACGTAGGTGGTCGCGGCGGGCCCACGGCGGTCACGATCCACACCCGCCTCGCGCACGACTCCGGCGTGCTGGAGGGCGCGCAGTGTCTGGGTCACCGCCGTGTGCGAGAGACCGGTCGCGGAGACGAGTTCGGGTCGCGCGAGCGCGCCGCGTGTTTCGAGCAGCTGGAGGATCGCTCGCGCGTTGATCGCGCGCAGCAGTCCCTGCGGCCCGGCCAGCACTTCGCCCATCGCCCACCCCTTCGTTGCGATGGGGTGAGTATGTCACAAAGTTTGATACTTAAGAAACAGCCTCGGTCAGTCCGGGAGGCCAGCCGTCGAGAGCGCCCAGGACCAGCGGCACCGCGCCGCGGCTCTACTTCGGCGGCACCATTTTCACGGTGCGAACGCCCGCGATGCGGTCGACGGCCTCTTTCAACCGGTCGACGGCCGGCGCGTCGTTCTGAGACTGATCGTGAACGACGAGTCCGAAGGCCGCCATCACGAGGGTGACGGCGAGCAGCGCGGTCTCGCGCGAGCCGGAGCGTTCCTCGGCAAGCTGCACGAACTGCTCGCGCACGCCGGACATCCACTGGCTGAACGCCGGCATCAGCTCGGGCCTGCGATGAATGACCTCTTTCAGGCGGATGCGATCGAGCCGCTCATCCGCCGGCTCGCCGACGAGCTCGCAGAGCGCGGGCACGAGGTCCCCGGTCGCCTGGCGGAACTGGGCGATGGTCTCCGGCGAGATCGCCGTCTCAGGCAGGCCGAGCGCGGCGGCGCCCTTCGAGGGGTAGTAGTTGAAGAAGGTGCGCTGAGAGACGTCGGCCCGCTGGCAGATCTGCTCGATGGTGGTGCCGTCGAGACCGTTCTCGTCGACGAGCTCGAGCGCCGACTCGTGGATCGCCCGCCGTGTGTGCTGCTTCTTGCGCTCGCGCAGATTGTCGCCGACGGGCGGTTGGGCGATGGTCATGATGTTCCCATTGTCTCGCAGGGGCGCCGGGGACGGCCGGAGTTCGGCCGCCCCCGGCGTGCCGTCAGGCCTCCTGGAGCCGGATCGATCCGGTCTCACTCATGCCTGCGGCATCCGCCTGCTCCTGCAGCGCCGACGTCTTGCGCAGCGGCGGCACCTTGAAGAACCAGGTCAGGATGAACGCGAGCAGGATGACGCCGAAGCCCACCCAGTACACGGTCACGACGGCCTGCGTGAAGCCGACCATGAACGGCTTGCTCAGTCGGCTGTCCGCCCCGTTCAAGAACGAGGTGTCGCTCGTCGAGTCGCTCGCGGAAGACGACTTCGTGTCGTTCTTCTTCAGCTCCTTCTCGAGCGTTGGCGTGAGCTGGTTCACCCAGTGGGAGCGCTGGTTCGCGTTCGACCAGTCCACCTGCACGCGGCCGTCGGTGACGGTGCCGTACGCCTTCTTCGCGACGGCACCGAGTGCCGCCTCCTCGGCGGCGGGAGTCGCTGCCGCGACCTGCTGCTGGATGACATCGGGGGCAGCGGCCTCGGGGATGACGCCTGCGGCGACCTGGGCGTCGACCGCCGCCGTCACCTTCTCGGTCACGGCCTTCTCCGCCGCCGCCTTCGCAGCGCTGGATGCTCCGTCGAGCTCCTTCTGGATGTTCGACTTGATCGGCGTGACGATCGGGTTCCACAGCTGCTTCATGATCGCCTTGTTCTCCGACGCCGCCGCGACCTGCGGGTCGAGCGCTGCGTTCAACGCAGAGGTGAGCGTCGGCTTGTCGGCCGTGGCGTGCACGATGTTCGCCGGAAGTACCGAGAACAGCACGGAGAGCATGATCGCCGTGCCGAGCGTTCCGCCGATCTGGCGGAAGAAGGTGGCGGCGCTGCTCGCGACCCCCATGTCCTGCGGCTTGACCGAGTTCTGGCTCGCGAGCACGAGCGACTGCATCAGCTGGCCGAGGCCGAGGCCGATCACGAACGTGCCGAGCATGAGGAACCAGAGAGGGCTGTCGTACTTCAGGAACGTCATGATCAAGAAGCCCACCGCCGTGAACAGCGTGCCCGTGACCGGGAAGATGCGGTACCGACCGGTGCGTGCGACGAGCTGGCCGGAACCGAGGGACGCGATCATGAGGCCGATCACCATCGGGATCATGGCGAAGCCGGACGCGGTCGGCGACAGACCGGTGACGATCTGCAGGTAGAGCGGGATCGTCATCATGGCACCGAACATGCCGAACCCGACGAGCACGCCGATGATCGTGGCCATCGAGAACGTGCCGGAGCGGAAGAGCTTCAGCGGAATGATCGCGTCATCCTTCATCAGGCCCTCGATGATGATGAAGCTGAGGATGCCGACGGCTCCGATCACGAAGCATGAGATCGAACCGGCCGAGGTCCAGCCCCATTCGCGACCCTGTTCCGCCACCAGCAGCAGCGGCACGAGGGCGACGATGACGGAGGTGGCACCCCACCAGTCGATGCGCGGCTTCTTCTTCGCGCTGACCTTCGGCAGGTGCAGGAACGTGATCACCATCAGGAGAGCGACGATGCCGATCGGCACGTTGATGAGGAACACCCAGCGCCATCCGGTGATCCAGAGGATCTGGTTGGCACCGGCGAAGATGCCGCCGACGAGCGGTCCGATCACCGAGGAGATGCCGAAGACGGCGAAGAAGTACCCCTGGTATTTGGCGCGTTCGCGCGGGGCGAGGATGTCGCCCATGATGGCCAGCGGAAGCGCCATCATGGCGCCGGCGCCGATGCCCTGGAAGGCGCGGAACGCCGCGAGCATCAGCATCGACGTCGAGAACGACGACAAGAGCGAGCCCAGAACGAACACGACGATGCCGAAGATGAACAACGGGCGGCGTCCGAAGATGTCGGAGAGCTTGCCGTAGATCGGCACGGAGATGGTCGACGTGATGAGGTAGGCGGTGGTCACCCAGGCCTGCTGGTCGAGGCCGTGCAGATCGTCACCGATGGTGCGGATCGCCGTGCCGACGATCGTCTGGTCGAGCGAGGAGAGGGAACATCCCGGCCATCAGGCCGTAGATGACGAGGAGGATCTGCCGATGCGTCATGATCGGCTTCGACCCGGGTGCAGACCCTTGGGTCTGCACGGGAGCGGTTGCGGTGGACATGCCAGCCCTTCGAAGTGACGTGCGTGTGGGGATGTGCATGGCACTCGACACCGTACGTCGGCGCCGAGCGCCGACGTTGGCGGGCAATTTCTTGCAGGCGCTGCAATGTTACGCGCATCGTGCACATTGTGCAAAATTGCGAGGATGCAAGGTTGCAGAACCTGCACGGATGAGCAGCCACGTCGTCGCGACCGCCCGGTTCGATCAGGCCGGGATGTCCCGGCGACGGGAGGCGTCCCAGTCCAGCGTCCAGCCGACGGCGTCGAACAGGCGGTCGAGCACGATCCCGGTGAAGCCCCACACGATGGTGCCGTCCACGTCGAACGCGGGGCTCGCGAAGTCGCGACCGCCTCGATGGATCACCGCCGTGAATCGCGTGGCCGGGTCGAGCAGCTGCGCCACCGGCACCTGCCACACCCTGCTGGTCTCGGCCCGATCCATCGCGCGGAGCGGAACGGGGGACGCCCACCACCCGATCACGGGCGTCACGCTGTGATTGCTCACCGGCAGCGGCACCGGCGCGAGCTCCGCCAGCACCTCGACCGTGCTCGGATCGAGACCCGTCTCCTCGGATGCCTCGCGCAGCGCCGTCTGCACGGCGTCCGCGTCGCCGGGCTCGCGTCGTCCGCCGGGGAAGGACACCTGCCCTGCGTGCTCCCGTAACGTGCTGGCGCGCAGCTGGAGGAGCACGCTGAGATCGGGCGCGCTCGCCGCGACGTCCGACGCCGACGAGCCGAACAGGATGAGCACCGACGCCGGCCGCGCCGTGCCGCGAACGACCCGCAGCTCGGGCGGGACAAGCGGCTGACGCACGGCCGACAACGCACGCAGCTGGGCGATGGCATCGACCGCCGACGTACCGGAATGCGAAGCCGGCCCGGTCTGCGGATCAGTCATGTGTCACTCCCGACGCGCTGTGTCGTCACCCAGCTTGTCAGCCGAGACGCCTGCGTGCGCGCTCGCCGCCGCACGTCACGAGTTCACGCGGATGATCTCCTGCTGGTACGGCGCGATCACGTTCGGCGACACCCTGCAGTCCAGCAGCAGGAAGGGCCGCTCGGCGGGGGAGCTTCCGGTCCACCGCGCGAGGGCGTCCAGGTCGTCGAGCGTGCGCACCACGACGCCCTCGGCTCCGACGGATGCCGCGAGCTCGGCGAAGTTCACGTCCGGAATGAGCATGGGCGCCTTCGCCAGCCCCTTGAGCCCGTACAGATTGACCTCGGCGCCGTAGGCGCCGTCGTTCCACACCACGGCCATGCCTCGACCGCGTGCGACCCGCACCGCTGATTCGAGGTCGGCGAGGGCCATCAGCCCGCCGCCGTCGCCCGTGGTGAGCACGACCGTGGAGTGCGGGCGTGCGAGGGCGGCACCGGCGACCGACGGCATTCCGAGCCCGATGGACTGGAACGCCGTGCCCACCATGATCATGCGATCGGGCGAGGCCACCGGCCAGTACATGTTGGCCCAGCCGATGAAGTGTCCACCGTCGGAGACCACGACGCGGTCTTCGGGCAGCAGCTCCCCGATGCGCGCGGCGACCGACCGCGGATCGAGGCGGCCGTCGTCGGCGATGCCGGTGCCTGCGTCGCGTGCCGTGAGAACCGACACGTCGATGGTGTCGCGCCAGCCGCTGGATGCCGCACCCAGTCGACCCAGCTCGGCGACGAGCGCGCGGGCGGCGAGCCGGGCATCCGCCTTGAGGTACGCGCCGACGTGCGGATGCGTCGCCGCCGGGGCGGTATCGATCTGCACCACCTTCGTCGTGGGTGCGAACAGGTCGCCGAACCGCATCGTGAACTGGTTGAGGGATGCCCCGAACACGACGGCGACGTCGGCCTGCCGCACGAGTTCGATGGCTCCGGCCGCGCCGAAACCGCCCGCCACGCCGAGGTCGTGACGCGAATCGGGGAAGACGCCGCGGCCGAGGGCGGTCGACGCGGTCACGGCGCCCGTGGCGTCGGCCAGCGCACCGAGGTCGGCGCCCGCGCCGGCGAGCCATGCGCCGCGGCCGGCGAGCAGGAACGGGCGCTTCGCCTGAGCGAGCTCTTCGGCCACGCGCGCGACCTGAGCGGCGACGAAGTCGCCCTGCACCGCCAGCGGCGCCGGCTGCCGCGGTGCGTCGACACTGGGCACCGCGCCGGCGTCGAGCTGCGCGACGTCGTACGGGATGGCCAGCACCGTGGGCAGGCTGTACGCGAGAGCGTGCTCGATGGCGATCACGGTGGTGGCGGCGGCATCCGTGCGACCGACCGTGTAGGTGCGGGCGCCGACCGCGGCGGCCAGGCCGATCTGATCCACGTCCCACGGTCGCGGTCCCGAGGTGGGCTCGTCGCCGACCACGAGGATGAGCGGAACGCGTGCCTGCACCGCCTCGGCGAGCGCGGTGAGCGTGTTCGTGAAGCCGGCACCATACGTCGCGGTGGCGGCGGCCAGACGGCCGGAGGCGCGGAAGTGGGCATCCGCCGCGACGACGGCGCCCGCCTCGTGGCGCATGGGCGTGAACGTGGCGTCCGTGTCACGCTCGAGAGCGTCGAGCAGATACGCGTTGCCGTTGCCCATCACCCCGAAGACGTTGTCGAGGTGGGCGGCGAGCGTGATCGCGACGTGTGCGGAGACGGAGGGCATGGCGAAGCCTTTCGAGACGAGAACGGAATGAAGAGGAATCCGTATGTGTCTCGCTCGCCATCGCGACGGCTGAGTGCCCCTTTTTCGAGCACCGGCGACACTCCGCAGCGCGCCGGACGCTCACGAGGATATCGAGTTCGGCGCGGTCGCGCCCCTGCGGCCCTCGGATCTGCGAGGGTGGAGACCGCACATCAACTCTGAACTCGATCGGGGGAGCACCCATGTCGGACGGCGAAACCGACCCGAACGGACGCCTGGTGCTGATCAGGCACGGCGAGACGCCGTGGAGTCGTGTCGGGAGGCACACCAGCTACACCGATCTCACCCTGACCGAGCGCGGCGAGCAGCAGGCGAGAGACCAGGGCTCGATGCTGCGCGGTCACAAGTTCGCGATGGTGCTGTGCAGCCCGCGGGTGCGCTCGAAGCGCACCTCGGCGCTCGCCGGGTACGCGCATCCCATCGTCGACGACGACCTCGTCGAGTGGGACTACGGCGGGTACGAGGGCATCACCACGCGCCAGATCGTCGAGCAGCGCGACGGTGTGCCGTGGGACCTCTGGCACGACGGCGTCGTCCCCGGCGAGACCCCGGGCGAGACGGCGGAGCAGGTGCAGGCGAGGGCGCAACGCGTGATCGACAGATCACTGCCGTCGCTTCTGGAAGGCGACGACGTGCTGCTGGTGTCGCACGGTCACTTCTTGAGGATGCTCGCCGTCACCTGGGCGGACCTGCCGATCACCGCGGGCGCGGTCATCCGGCTCGACACCGGAAGCGTGTGCGAACTCGGCTTCGAGCACGAGCGGCAGGCCGTTCTGCGCTGGAACTGCCCGCCCGACCCGCGCACCGACTTCAGCTGACGGCGCGTTCCGGCTGGTCGTCGTCCGAGGCGGGTTCGATGTCGGCGTCAGCCTCGACGGGCTCCTCGTCGAAGAGGGGCCCGGTGAGCACACGCTCGAGCTGCCCTCGCATGACGGCGGCCATGTCGACACTGGTGGGGTCGAGGAGCCACTGCACCTGCAGTCCGTCCATCAGAGCCGTGAGCTCGATGGCCGTGGTGTCGATGTCGACGTCGTCGGCCAGGCGCCCCGCGTCGCGCACGCGCCGGAGCGCGGAAGCCGTGCCGCGCCGGATGCGCTCGTAACGCGCGACGAAGTAGTCGTGTGCGGGATGCCCGGCATCGGCGGCCTCTGCGGACAACACCGCATAGAGACCGATGAGCCCCGGCACCTGGGTGTTGTGCGCCGCGAGATCGACCATGCCGCGCAGAATGCCCATGCCGTCGGCTCTGCCCGATCCATTGCGTCGGAACCGTTGGAGGTCTTCGCGGTCGCGCGTCTCGAGCACCGCCTCGAGCAGGGATTCCTTGGTGGGGAAGTGGTGAGAGAGCCCGGCGCGGGAGATGTCGCACTCGGCCGCGATCTCGAGCATCGTCGTGCCGTTGAACCCCACCCGGCCGAAGTGCTCGGTGGCGACCTGGATGATCCGCTCGCGCCGTGCGCGTCCGGTCGAGTAACCCTGCTCCGTCGTCGTGCTCATCGTCTCCATTGTGCCGGGCGCGAGGCCGCGAATCGCGATTCAGGGGTCAAAACCGGCGCCTTTGCAGGTTTTTCTCTGAAAACCGGCACAAGTGCAGGTTTCGTGTGTTAGCGTGCCATGCGGCGCCCGGCCCCTACCCGAGCCACAGGCATCCCGGCCCGCGCCGATCCGATCTCACCGGTTCTGCACCACCCGAATGCACCACGTCACCACCACCCCGAAGCACCTGCCCCTGGACGAAGGAGTCTGATGTCTACCACCACCGCGCCGGAGACGGCGATCCAGCCCGGAGACCTCAAGGAGCGCGAGCCCCGTGGCTACACGCCGCGGTACGCGCTCGCGTCGTTCGGCCTCTTCCTCGCCATCCTCGCTCCCGTGCTCGGCGGCCTCTCCGTCAAGATCCAGTCGCTCGTCGGCCTGGCGGATGCCCCCACCCAGCTCGGTCTCGTCAGCGGCGTCGGCGCACTCTTCGCGCTCGTCTCCCAGCCTCTGGCCGGCCGGCTCTCCGACCGCACGACCTCGCGCTTCGGCATGCGCAAGCCGTGGATCATCTCCGGCGTCGTGCTCACCTTCGTCTCGCTCGTCGGCGTCGGCCTCGCGCCGAACATCCCCGTGCTGCTCATCGCGTGGTGCGGTGCCCAGCTCTTCAGCAACTTCGCCCAGGCCGCCGAGACCGCGACCATCCCCGACCAGGTGCCCGAGCACCGTCGCGGTCGCGTCTCCGGCCTGATCGGCGCGGCGAGCCCGTTGGCCATCCTGGTCGGCGCGATCGGCCTCAACTTCCTGCCGACGGACGCCCTGCGCGCCTCCGTCCCTGCCTTCATCGGCCTCGTCTTCGGTCTGCTCTTCGCGCTCATGCTGAAGGACCGCGTGCTCACCACGAAGCCCGGACCGTTCTCCTTCAAGGAGTTCTTCAGCTCCTTCGTGTTCAACCCGCGCACGCACAAGAACCTCGGCTGGGCGTGGCTGACCAAGGCCATGATCATGTTCGGCTACGCGTCGATCTCGTCGTACCTGACACTGTTCCTCGCCGCTGACTTCGGCATGACGAAGCCTTCGGAGCAGCTTCAGTTCAACCTCTACGCGAACATCGTGTCCGTCGTGTTCATGGTCGTCGTGAGCATCGTGGCTGGCCGGATGTCCGACCGGCTCGGCCGCCGTCGTGCCTTCGTCACCACCGGTGGCATCGTGCTCGGCTTCGGCGTGCTCATCCTCGCCATCGCACCGGCCCTCGGCATCGGCACGGGTCTCGTGCTCATCCTCGTCGCCGAGGGCTTCATCGGCATCGGCGGCGGCCTCTTCTTCGCCGTCGACACCGCGCTCTGCGTCGATGTCCTGCCGAACCCGAACGACTCGGCGAAGGACCTCGGCGTGCTGAACATCGCGAACACCCTGCCGCAGACCATCGCACCGTTCGTGGCCGGCACCGTGGTCATCCCGCTCGGCAACGCGCTCTTCGGATCCGCCGGCTACAGTCTCTGGTTCGGCGTCGGAGCCGCCGTGGCGATCGTCGGCGGACTTCTCGTGCTCAAGATCAAGGGAGTGAAATGACGCAGACTGAGACGGTGACCACGATTCGGTTCCCCTACCAGGACCCGGCGCTGACGATCGAGCAGCGCGTGGACGACCTCATCTCGCGCATGGATGCCGCCGACAAGGCGGGCATGCTCTTCCACATGATGGTCGCGGTCGGCGACCCCGCGAAGGGCAACTCGGCCTACGGCATCCCGTCGGTCGTGGCCATGGTGCGCAACCGCCGCATGAGCCACTTCAATCTGCTGGGAGCCGCGCCGACCGGGCACGAGTTCGCGGCCTGGCACAACGCGGTGCAGCGAATCGCGCTGGAACAGCCGCTGGGCATCCCGATCACGTTCTCGACCGACCCACGGCACTCGTTCACCGACAACCCTGGCGCCTCGATGATGGCCGGACCCTTCTCGCAGTGGCCCGAGCCGCTCGGACTCGCCGCGATCCGCTCGGCCGAGCGCGTGCGCCGGTTCGGCGACATCGCCCGCCGGGAGTACACGGCGGTCGGGCTGCGGGTGGCGCTCCACCCGCAGATCGACCTTGCGACCGAGCCGCGCTGGGCGCGCATCAACGGCACCTTCGGCGAGGATGCCGACCTCACCTCCGAACTGGTCGCGGCCTATATCAAGGGCTTCCAGGGCGAGGAGCTGGGGGAGACGTCGGTCTCCACCATGGTCAAGCACTTCCCGGGCGGCGGTCCGCAGAAAGACGGCGAAGACCCGCACTTCCCGTACGGCCGTGAGCAGGTCTACCCGGGCGGCGAGTTCGAGTACCACCTGAAGCCGTTCGCCGCGGCGATCGCGGCGGGAGCATCGCAGATGATGCCGTACTACGGCATGCCGGTCGGCACCGAGTACGAGGAAGTCGGATTCGGCTTCAACAAGTCGGTCATCACGACTCTTCTGCGCGAGCGGTTCGGCTTCGACGGCATCGTCTGCACCGACTGGGGCCTGCTCACCGACGTGTCGATCATGGGCACGCCCATGCCGGCGCGTGCCTGGGGCGTCGAAGAGCTCAGCCGCGACGAGCGCATGGTCAAGGCGCTGAGCGCAGGTGTGGACCAGTTCGGCGGTGAGCTCTGCACCGATGTGCTTCTCGACCTGGTGGCCGAAGGGCGCGTGACCGGCGACCGTCTCGATGAATCGGTGCGCCGTCTGCTCCGCGAGAAGTTCACGCTCGGTCTGTTCGACCACCCGTTCGTCGACGAGGAACGTGCCCGCGCCGTGGTCGGCGCCGCCGACTTCGTGGCGGAGGGGCTGGATGCCCAGAGCGACTCGCTCACGCTGCTCACCAACGAGGGTGCGACGCTGCCGCTGGCCCGGGGCATCCGCGTGTATGCCGAAGGCGTGGATGCGTCGGCTCTCGCCGAGTACGCGAGCATCGTGGCGAGTCCCGAGGATGCGGATGTCGCCATCCTGCGCATCAAGGCACCCTACGAGCCGCGCGGCGGGGGCTTCGAGAGCTTCTTCCACGCGGGCTCGCTCGCGTTCCCGGCCGAGGAGCTCGAGCATCTCGGCGCCATCGCCGACGTGGTGCCGACCGTGATCGACGTCTATCTGGACCGCCCGGCTGTTCTCGGCGGCCTGGAGACCAGGGCGAAGGCACTCGTCGCGGACTACGGCGCATCCGACGCCGCCGTGCTGCGCGTGTTGTTCGGCGAGCGCGGCCCGCAGGGGTCGCTGCCGTTCGACCTGCCGCGGTCGATGGATGCCGTGCGCGCGAGCCGGTCCGATGTGCCGTTCGACACGGAGAACCCGGTGTTCCGCTTCGGGCACGGTTTGCGCTACTGAGGCCCGCGGGGCCCGGGCGTCGTCGACGCTTCCTGGCCCCGGCTGAGGCCGGCTGACCAGCGGTGTGGACTGCACACCGCTGGTCGGCGTGCCCGAGCACAGAAGTGCCGCCACGAGGAGAACCGGTGGAGATGGACGCGACAATCGCAAAAACCTGCAGATGTGTCGGTTTTGTGTGTTAGCGTTCCTCAGCGCCGTCATCGAGGACGGCGCACAAGGTTCTTCACCGTCGAAAGACCTCACACCCGAGGACGTACCCATGACAATGTCGTCAAACCGGTCGACCGCACCCGGCGCGGCCCCGATCACCGAGACCACCTTCATCGCCACCGCCACGGGTGAGGATGACCCGCCGACACCCATCAAGGGCCTGCGCCGGCTGCTGTGGTGGAGCATTCCCGCCAACCTCGGCATCTTCATCGTGTGGGGCTCCGTGCCGAGCATCCTGCTGCCGCAGCAGGTGCAGCTCATCGACAAGGCGCAGGGGCTCGCGAACCTCACGATCATCGCGACCATCGGCGCGTTCGCCGCCCTGGTTGCGCAGCCGATCGCGGGTCAGATCTCCGACCGCACGCGCTCGCGTTTCGGGCGTCGCGCACCGTGGATCATCCTCGGCGGCCTCGCCGGCGCCCTTTCACTCGTCGGGCTCGCGTTCTCGCACTCGATCTGGGCGATCGCGATCGTCTGGCCGCTCGTGCAGATCAGCTTCAACTTCGCTCAGGGCCCGCTGAGCGCTGTGATGCCCGACCGGGTTCCGCTTCGTCGCCGTGGCACGTTCTCGGCGCTGGTCGGCGTCGGAACGATGATCGGTGCGCTCGGCGGCCAGATCATCGGCGCGGTGTTCTTCAACAGCATCTCGGTCGGCTACATCTTCTTCGCCGTGTTCTCGGTCGTGATGCTCACCCTGTTCTGCATCTTCAACCCGGACTATTCGAGCGAGAACATCACGCCGGAGCCGTTCAAGTTCGCCGACTTCATCAAGACGTTCTGGGTGAACCCCGTCAAGCACCCCGACTTCTTCTGGGCCTTCACCGGGCGGCTGCTGCTCTACACGGGCTACTTCGCGGTGACCCAGTTCCAGCTCTACATCCTTCAGCACTACCTGCACGTCAAGGCGCCGCAGTCGGTCATCCCGCTGCTCGGCATCATCGGCATCGTCGGCATGGTGCCGATGATGATCGTCTCCGGCCCCATCTCCGACAAGGTCGGGCGCCGCAAGCCGTTCGTGTTCGCCGCATCGATCATCATGGCGGCCGCCCTCGTTCTGCCGTGGGCGTGGCCGACGCTCACCTCCTGGATGATCATGACGTTCGTGCTCGGACTCGGCTTCGGCATGTTCGGTGCCGTCGACCAGGCGCTGATGACCCAGGTGCTGCCGTCTGCGAAGTCGTTCGCCAAAGACCTCGGCGTCGTCAACATCGCGGCCACGCTGCCGCAGACGGTCGCCCCCGCGGTGGGCGGCGCCATCGCCCTCACGTTCGGCTACGCCGGCCTGTTCCCGGTGGGCATCGTGCTCAGCGTGCTCGGCGCGTTCTGCGTCTGGTTCATCAAGGCCAGCAAGTAGCCGACAACCACACTCATCGAGGAACCCCCAAGAGAAGGAACTCCATGACGAACGAGATGACCGAGACCCGTTTCCCCTACCAGGATGCCTCGCTCGGCATCGACCAGCGCGTCGACGACCTGCTCTCCCGCATGCAGCTCGCCGACAAGGCGGGCATGCTCTTCCACACCATGGTCGCGTTCGCCGACCCTGAGGAGGGCAACCCGACCTTCGGCATCCCGTCTGCGGCATCCATGGTGCGCAAGCGGCGCATGAATCATTTCAACCTGCTGGGCGCCGCACCGAGTGGACGTGAGTTCGCGGCGTGGCACAACGCCCTGCAGCGGCTTGCGCTCGAGTCTCCGCTGGGCATCCCGATCACGTTCTCGACCGACCCGCGGCACTCGTTCAGCGACAACCCGCTCACCTCGCTGATGGCGGGCCCGTTCTCGCAGTGGCCGGAGACCATGGGCTTCGCGGCGATCGGCTCGCCGGAACGGCTCGAGCGGTTCGCGGAGGTCGCGCGGCAGGAGTATCTCGCCGTGGGCCTGCGGGTCGCCCTGCACCCGCAGATCGACCTCGCGACCGAGCCGCGCTGGTCGCGCATCGCCGGCACGTTCGGCGAGGATGCCGACCTCACATCGCGACTCGTCGTCGGATACATCCGCGGGTTCCAGGGCGAGGAGCTCGGTGCCGAGTCGGTGGCGACCATGATCAAGCACTTCCCCGGCGGCGGCCCGCAGAAGGACGGCGAGGACCCGCACTTCGCGTGGGGCCGCGAGCAGGTCTACCCGGGCGGTCAGCAGGAGTACCACCTCAAGCCGTTCATCGCGGCGATCGGCGCAGGAGCCACGCAGATGATGCCGTACTACGGCATGCCGGTCGGCACCGACTGGGAAGAGGTCGGCTTCGGCTTCAACAAAGACGTGATCACGGGTCTGCTGCGCGACCGCCTCGGCTTCGACGGCATCGTGTGCACCGACTGGGGCCTGCTCACCGATGTCACGGTCTTCGGTGCCGACATGCCGGCGCGTGCATGGGGCGCAGAGCAGCTCAGCCGGCCAGAGCGCATGCTGAAGGCGCTCGACGCCGGCATCGACCAGTTCGGCGGCGAGCTCTGCACCGAGGAACTGCTCGGCCTCGTCGAGGCGGGCAGGGTCACGGAGGACCGGCTGGATGTCTCGGTGCGCCGCCTGCTGCGCGAGAAGTTCGTGCTGGGGCTCTTCGACGACCCGTTCGTCGACGAGTCGACAGCGGAGACCATCGTCGGGCGCGCGGACTTCGTCACCGAGGGCCTGGATGCCCAGAGCGACTCCCTCACGCTGCTCACGAACACCGATGCCCTGCTCCCGCTGGCCCGCGGCGTCAAGGTCTACGCCGAGGGGGTCGATGTCGAGACGCTCGCCGCCTACGCGACGGTGGTCGACGCGCCTGAGCAGGCGGACGTCGCCATCCTGCGCACCAAGGCGCCCTACGAGACCGGCGACAAGGGCGGATTCTCCGACCTGTTCCACACCGGATCGCTCGAGTTCCCGGCCGACGAACACGCACGCCTCACCGCCATCGCAGACACGGTGCCGACGGTGATCGACATCTATCTCGACCGCCCTGCAGTGCTCGGCGGGTTGGAGGATTCGGCCGGAGCCGTCATCGCGAACTACGGTGCGTGCGACACCGCGGTGCTGCGTGTGCTGTTCGGCGAGCGCTCACCGCAGGGCTCCCTGCCGTTCGACCTGCCGCGGTCGATGGATGCCGTGGTCGCCAGCCGCTCCGACGTGCCCTTCGACACCGAGAACCCGACGTTCCGCTTCGGACACGGCCTGCGGTACTGAGCGTCCTGCTCGCGAGCAAGGGCCACGCCTCCTGCTCCCTGAGCGAGCGCGACACCCCTGCTTCCTGAGCGAGTGCAGCGGGCAGGGGGCTGCGCTCGCTCGGCGGACAAGGGTTGCTGAGTCTGCTCGAAGGCTCTGCTCGCCGACCACGCGGGCAGACTGGGGAGTGGTCGACGACGACCGGAAAGCCGGCGGATGCCATGCCCGATGACGTTTCGCGCAGAACCGACAGGCCGCTCGTCGCCGTGACCGTCGTACTGGTGACCGTCTACATCGTGATCAACGTGGTGCTCGCGCTTCTCCGCCCCGACTACAGCGTGATCGGCGACGTCGAGAGCGACTACGGCAGGGGCCGGTTCTCCTGGCTGATGGACATCGACTTCGTCATCAGGGGTGTGTTGTCGATCACGGCCGTGATCGTTCTGGCCAGGCGGCGAATCGCGCGCCCTTGGACCGGGATCCTGGTCGGGATCTGGGCCGTGACATCCGCTCTGCTGGCGTTCTTCCCGACGAACATCGTCGGTCGGCCGAGGATTCCGAGCGGGCCCGTGCACACCGGTCTCGCCACAGTGGGATTCATCGCGATCGCGATCGCCACGGTGGCGATGTCGGTGCGCATCCAACGCCGGTCTGCGGCACCGCGCGTTGCCGCGACAGGCCTGCTCGTGGTGTCGGGCCTCGGCGCGCTGTTCCTGCTCGGACTGCGTCCGGCGACGGCGCTGCACGGTGCGGGGCTGGACGAACGACTGTTCCTGCTGTCACAGCTCGTGTGGCTCGCGTGGGCGAGCATGAGCACGACGACGATCGTCGCCGACCGGGAACCTGCTTCGGTCACCACGGCCGGCTGACGCCGCAGCCGTGCAGGATATGCGGGCGCTCGGCGACATACCCGACGCGAGTGCCCGCATATCCTGCAGCGCGGAGCAGAGGTGCCGCTGTCGGCCTAGATGTCGTAGCTGTCGCCGGGCTGCAGGTCGAGGAAGCGACCGCCGCCTTGCTCGACGGCCCACTGGATGCGGGCGTTGGCCATCTGCTTGCCGATGACAGAGCTGACCATCTCGTGGGTCGCGAACGCGTGCTTGGGCTTGAGGCCGAGCACGTAGTCGATGAACTCGGATGCCTTCAGCCACGGTGCGGACGACGGCACGGCGAGCACGTCGATCTCGGAGAGCCCGGGGGCCGCGAAAGAGTCGCCCGGGTACACGAGCGCGTCGTTCACGACCACGCCCACGTTGTCGACGATGGGGATGGACGAGTGGATCTGGGCGTGCTTGCCACCGAAGAACCGCAGTGTGAACGGTCCGATCTCGACCGTCTCGTCGGGCTTCACGGCGCGCACGGCGAAATCGGTGGCGGCGAGCGCGACGCCCTCGGGGCCGAGGATGACGGCATCCGGGCTCTGCTCGAGAATGCGGTTCAGCTGCTCGGGGGTCCAGTGATCGGCGTGCTCGTGCGTGATGACCACGGCGACGGTGTCGGACGCGTCGGTGATCGGGGTGGTGAACGAGCCCGGATCGACGAAGAGCTTGCTGCCGTCTTCTTCGAGGATCAGGGCCGCGTGCTCGAGCTTGGTGAGTTTCATGACATCCATTCTGGCCCCGCCGGAATAGTTGCGCTCCTCGATCGTTAATACCCCAGGGGGGTATTGTCATGATGAAGACGGACGAGGAGACCGAGATGATGCACGAGGGAACGCACGTCCCATCCGAGACGCAGCGGAGCTCACACGAGCATCCGACGCACGAGCATGCCCAAGACCACCTCGAGCACGGTCACGTTCACGGCGAGCATGACCATGCCGGGCACGACCACTCGGCACACGATCCCGCACAGTTCCGCCGCAAGTTCTGGTGGAGCCTGGCGCTCACCGTGCCGACCATGGTGTTCTCGACCGGGCTGCAGGACATCCTCGGGCTCGGCGGACCGCGTTTTCCGGGCAGCCAGTTCATCCCTGCGGTGTTCGGCATCGCCGTGTTCCTGTACGGCGGCCTCGTCTTTCTGAAGGGCGCCGTCGCCGAGCTGCGCTCGCGGCAACCCGGGATGATGACGCTGATCTCGCTCGCCATCGTCGTCGCGTTCGGCTACAGCCTCGCGGTCACCCTTGGCCTGCCCGGCATGGACTTCTGGTGGGAGCTGGCGACCCTGGTCACCATCATGCTGCTCGGGCACTGGATCGAGATGTCGGCCGTGATGGGGGCGCAGAACGCCCTCGGCGAGCTGGCGAGTCTGCTGCCCGACACGGCCGAGTTGCTGGCCGGCGACGTGGTCCGCGGCGCGGCGGGCACCCGCACCGTGCCGACCACCGAGCTGCACGTCGGCGACCGCGTGCTGGTACGGCCGGGTGCGGGCATCCCGGTGGACGGCGTCGTCGTCGCCGGGCGATCCACCGTGGACGAATCGCTGCTGACGGGGGAGTCGGCGGCCGTCGTGAAGGATCAGGGGGCATCCGTCGTCGCCGGCAGCGTCAACGGAACGGGATCGCTGACCGTGCAGATGACGAAGGCGCAGGATGCCTCGGCGCTGGCCGGCATCATGCGTCTCGTCGCCGACGCCCAGGCGAGCAAATCCGGGGCGCAGCTGCTCGCGGATCGCGCCGCCGGGTGGCTCTTCTACGCCGCCATCGCCTCCGCAGCGCTGACCCTGATCGCCTGGGCGTTCCTGCGGCCGGGCGAGCCAGGATTCGTGCTGGAGCGCGTGGTCACGGTGCTGATCATCGCCTGCCCGCACGCGCTGGGGCTCGCGATTCCGCTGGTCGCGCAGATCGCGACGTCGCTGGGCGCGAAGAACGGCGTGCTGGTGCGCAGCCGCGCCGCTCTCGAAGAGGCTCGGCTGACCGATGTCGTGCTCTTCGACAAGACCGGAACGCTCACCGAAGGGCGGCAGGGGGTCGTCGAGGTGGCCGCGGCAGACGACGTGTCGGAGACGCGTGTGCTGCGACTGGCGGCTGCCGTCGAGGCGGACGCCGAGCATCCGATCGCAGCGGCGATCGTGACCTCGGCGCGCGAACGAGGCCTCGACGTGGAGAGCGCGGAGGGCTTCGAGACCCAGCGCGGCCGTGGTGTCAGCGGTGTCGTCGGCGGCGAGCACGTCGTGGTCGGCTCACCGCGGGTGATCGCGGAACGAGGGCTGCGGGCACCGGATGCCATGGCCGCCGCCGCCGAGAACGCACAGTCCGCGGGCAACACCGTGGTCTTCGTGATCACGGGGGAGAAGAGCGCGGAGCGGGTGATCGGCATGATCGCGGTGGCCGATGTCATTCGTGCGGAGTCGAAGGATGCCATCGCGGCGCTTCGCCGTCGCGGCGTGCGGGTGGCCATGCTCACCGGTGACGCGAAGCCCGTGGCCGACGCCGTCGCCGCACAGCTCGGCATCGACGAGGTCATCGCCGAAGTGCTGCCAGAGCAGAAGGCGAGCGCCGTCTCAGCTCTGCAGAGAGACGGCTCGCGCGTGATGATGGTCGGTGACGGCGTGAACGATGCTCCCGCGCTTGCGCAGGCCGACGTGGGCGTCGCGATCGGCGCGGGCACCGACGTGGCGATCGAGTCCGCCGGCATCGTGCTCGCCTCCAGCGACCCGCGCGGCGTGCCGATGACCGTTGCGCTGTCTGCGCACACGTATCGCAAGATGACGCAGAACCTGTGGTGGGCTGCGGGCTACAACATCGTGGCCATCCCGCTCGCGGCAGGAGTGCTCGAGCCGTTCGGCATCGTGGTCTCCCCGGCGGTGGGTGCGGTGCTGATGAGCCTGTCGACCATCGTCGTGGCGATCAACGCCCAGCTGCTGAGGAGGGCGCGGCTGCGTTGACGGCCTCCGTGCGTCGGCCATAATCATCGCTATGACCGACGCACGGGCCGCCGACGCCCCCGGAGGGGCCGATCGGATTCGCCGCATCGCCGTCGCCATCAACCCGCAGGCCTCCTTCGGGCGTCGCAGCACCGTCGGACCCGCCGTCGTGCATGCGCTGCGCACATGGGGCCACGACGTCGTCGAGCTCGTGCAGCCCAACTTCGAACTGCTGCGCCGGGAGACCGCCAAGGTCGTCGACGTGGGCGATCTCGACGCGCTCGTCGTCGTCGGCGGCGATGGCATGGTCAGTCTCGGCATCAACCTGTTGGCGCAGACCGAGCTCGCGCTGGGCATCGTGGCCAGCGGCACCGGCAACGACATGGCCCGCACGCTCGGCCTGCCGATCGGTGATGCGGATGCGTCGATCGCCGCCCTGCGCGCCGCACTGCATCGAGGCGCTCGCCGCATCGACCTCGGTCGCGTGCGCCACGGTGGGCTGACCACGTGGTTCGGCGGCGTCGTCTCCGCAGGCTTCGATGCACGCGTCAACGAGCGCGCCAACGGCATGACCTGGCCGCGCGGCGCACAGCGCTACACGGTGGCGATGGTGCGCGAGCTGCTGTCGTTCAAGCCCGTGCACTACCGGCTCGAGGTCGACGGCATCGCAGAAGACACGCAGGCCATGCTCGTCTCCGTGGCCAACGGACGCTCGATCGGTGGCGGAATGCGCATCACGCCCGATGCCGAGCTCGACGACGGGCAGCTCGACCTGTTCGTGGTCGAGCGCATGTCGAAGCTGCGGCTGCTTCGCGTCTTTCCGAAGGTCTTCCGCGGCGAGCACACCGATCTGCCCGAGGTGCGCATCAGCAGGGTGCACCACGTGTCCGTCACCGCCGACGCCATCGTGGCTTACGCGGACGGCGAGCGCGTCGGGCCGCTTCCCGTCGAGGTCTCCGTGGTGCCCGCGGCACTGTCGGTGCTGGCCTGAGACTGTCTGCGGTGCGGTCCCGCTGGCGCCTCGGCGCGACGGAGAGCATCCCGCCGCGCGCACAGCGCCCTCGATTTGAAGGGGTGCTCACCCGTATGGCATACTCGATGAGTTGCCTGTTACGGCAACGAATTCGGCCCCATCGTTTAGCGGCCTAGGACGTCGCCCTCTCACGGCGGTAACGCGGGTTCGAATCCCGCTGGGGTCACCAACAGGAAAACCCCCGGTCATCCGGGGGTTTTCGCGTTTCTGCTGACGGGCGGTGGAAGGGCTCTATGCGGCTTTTGGCAACAGATTGGCAACATCTGATTGCATCGCCGCGAGATTGAGCGCCGTGGCAACACCGTCGAGGTCGTCATCGAACAGGTCGGCGTACACGTCGAGCGTGACGGCGGCGGAGGCGTGCCCGAGCATCCTCTGGACGGCCTTGACGTTCGCGCCGGCGCTGACCGCGAGGGAGGCGGCGGTGTGCCGCATCTCGTGCGGGGTGAGGCCCTTGATCCCGACGGCGGCTGCGGCGTCATCGAACCAGCCGACCCGGTAGACGTGGTTGCGAAGCCAGGTGCCGGTACGGATGCCGTAGAACACCGGGGCGTCGCCGGAACGCCCGGCGATCTGCGCGCGCAGCAGCCCGACGAGGAACGCCGGGATCGGGATGCTCCGGTGCTCGTAGTCCTTCGGCGGCTCGATGCGCTGATAGCCCTTGTCGGCCACGACGGTTTGCTCGACGGTGAGCCGCGGGTGCTTCGCGTCCAGGTCGAGGTCACGGATGCGGAGCCCGGACAGCTCGCCCCAGCGCAGACCGCAGTAGGCGAGCACCAGCACGACGAGGCCGTAGCCGTAGTCGCGGCCGTCCTTCGTCTCGTCAATGGCCTTGGCGAGCGCGGCGACCTGATCGTGGGACAGGTACCGCTTGCGGGTCTTGGTCGGCTTCGGGAGCTTGAGCCGGTGGGCGGGGTTGGACGGCAGGCGCTCGTCCTCGACCGCGAACCGGAGGGAGCCGGAGAGGACGTTGACGATCTTCCGCACCGTGGCGGGGGCGCCGGGGAGCGCCGAGGCCCATTCCTGCACGCGCAGTCGCGTGAGGTCACCGATCGGGATCTTCCCCAGCTCGGGGACGATGTGCTTGTCGATGATGTTCTCGACCCGGCTGCGGGTCGTCGCCCGGAGGTCGCCGCGGGCGGCGAGCCAGGTGGTGAGCCATTCGGCCACGGTCACCCGTGCCCGCGAGGGGTCGAGGTAGCGGCCCTGGGCGATGTCGACCTCCGTGGTCGCCAGGAACAGCTCGGCCGCCTTCTTCGTCGTGAAGCCGCGCTTCTGCGTCTGCTTCTTGTCGGGGCGCCGGTAGAGCGCGCGGTAGCGGCGGCCCTTGGACGTGTCGTATGCCTCGATGCTTCCCATGCCGGCCGCCTACTGCTCCAGCCCCGCGAGGCGCTGCACGTCGATGCGGCGGTAGACGCGCTTGTGCCGGGTGAGCCGAATCGGCTCCACCGGGGCCTGGCCCGCCAGGGCGAGGGTGCGCAGCGTCGTGCGGTGGATGCCGAGCAGCGCCGCCGTCTCCTCCTCGGAGTAGAACAGGCGCTCGGGCTCCCGAGCGTCGAGGGGGGATGCGCTCTGACCCATCACGGCCTCCTTCGCATCTACAATGACAGCCGCAATCGTTGCTGTCATCTTAGATTAGACCAACACGCCAATCACAGCAAGAGTTTTAGTTGTTCGTGTCGCTCGGTACACTCGGGATGTGACCGCAGCCCCGCGACGCCCCGGCGATCAGTCCTATGACGGGCTCATCGTCTCGGCCGATCTGCCGGACGGCTGGCATTTGCCGACCCGGTTCCCCGGCGAGCGGGACGACGACGCCAGCGCGCAGATCGACGCGCTCCTGGGCTACAACGACCAGGTGACGACCGAGACCGACCGGCAGGCGCAGCTCGACTCGGAGCAGAACGAGACGATCGACGGGCGCTGGCGCTACATCGAGCACACGGCCACCGCGACCCGCGTGTTCATCCGTCTCCAGCGCCAGCAGTTCGCCGTGCCCGAGGAGGTGCGCATCACCGGGGTCGTCTACCTCCCGTGGCGGCCGGGCGATCCCGTCTCCAGCCAAGACCTCCGCGCCCTGCCGACCGCGCGCATCGAGGCGGCGATCAACGAGCGCCTGTTCGCCATGAAGCGCACGGTGACCATCACCGGCGGCAAGATCGTGCTGCCCTCCGGCCGGAAGATCAGCGAGCGCGATCTGCTCAAGCCGCTCGGGAACCCGAAGCGCACCCCCGACTTCTACGAACTCGTCGCCCTCCAGTACGGCAAGCTCTCCGCGCAGGGCGACCCGGCGCCGGCGGTCACGATGGCGAAGATCAACGGCGTCGCCCATGCCACCGCGCAGGGCTGGCTCGTCCGCACCCGCTCCCGCGGACTGCTCCCGCCCGGTCGCCGTGGGTAGTCGTCGGGGGAGTGGCGCGGCACCTCGCCCCTGAGCGCGTCGCTACAGGCTCGGCCCGAAGTCGGGTCCGCTGGCCGGGCTGTGCCGGTGGCGGTCGCGGGTGAAGTCGTGGAGCTGGGTGGCGCGGGCCTCGCGTGCGGCCAGGGCGCGCTCGGCGGCCTCACGCTGGGCCTGCTCCCGCTCGGCGCGGGCCCGGATCAGGGCGGCCGCCTCGACGGGCGGCAGGGCCTCGATCGCGGTCAGGTCGCCTCGGGCGGCCTCTGCGCGCGCCCGCCACCGGGCGGCCTCGGCTCCGGGCCGGCTCGGTACGCGGTCGCCGAGCAGCCGCCGGCGGAGGCTCGTGCGCTCCTGCGCCTGGCGTGCGGCGAGGCGCTGCTGCTCCTGCCGGGCGTTGTCGGCGCGCTCCCGTGTCTCGGCCGCGCGCGGATCGCGGTCGGCCTCGTGCTGCGCCACCGACGCCGCCCACGGCTCGACGCTCTCGGGCGTCTCCGGCAGGCGGCCCCAGCGCCGCCGCGCACCCGTCTCGATGCCGCGGTACTCGTCGCTGGCGGTCGTCAGCGCGCGGCCGGCGCCGCGCTTGCGGAGCCCGCGCGCCGCGCGGTGCGCGGCCGCCGTGTCCCGCATGCGCGCCCGTGCATCGAGGTAGGCGGTTCCGTCCGCGGTGGCCTGCTCGATCAGCGGGACCGCGACCTCGGCCCGCACGTCGGCGGCACGGGCGTCCGCGGCCGCGACGAGCTCGCGCTGCTCGTCGGACTCCGCCCGGTGCTCGGCGCGCTGCCGGTCGAGCGCGGCGCCCGCCCGCTCCCACTTCGCCGCCTCGCGCTCGGCGTGCTCGATCCGCTCCGTCAGCCGGGCGCGCTCCGCGTTCACGGCCCGCACCGGCCCGTCCGCGACGATCCCGGCGACGGCGAGCTGCGCGCGCTCGGTGGCCTCGCGGAGTCCGCGGTCGGCGCGGTCCCGCTCGAGCGCGGCCACGAACTGCTCCCGCGCGTCGCCGAGGTTCGCGGCGACGATGTGCAGCCGGTTCTCCTCCTGCCCGCGGGTGAGGCCGACGTAGACGCCGGCCGCGTCGAGCGCATCGGACAGGACGGTGTGCGAGGCAGGGGCGGTCATGCCCTGGACGCCGTAGGCGGTGGAGACGTAGGCCAAGTGCGCGTGCTCCGCGACGTACTTGGCGGGCAGATGGACGGTGCACTGCTGCTTCCGCTGGCTCGCGGCGTCGCGCACCCACAGGCTGCCGTCGCCGCTGACGTGCTGGACGATCCAGGTCTGCCGGTTCGCCACGCCCACCTCCGAGTCGTTGCGGCGGGTCTGGATCAGGTCGCCGGCGCCGATGCTCATGCCGTCCGCGCCGTCGATGGTGCGGGCGTCGTCGACCAGCCCGGCGCGTACCCGGTCCTCGCGGATCAGGGCGTTCAGCTCGCGCGCCTCGTCGTTGGTCGCCGCGGTGATCGCGGCTCCGTCGATGCGCTCGGCGGCGACCGCGGCGCGCAGCGCCTCGGCGTCCTCGTGGAGCTGCACGAGTCCGAGCCCGTGGAGCCGGTCGAACAGTCCGGCCGGGTCGCGGCCGTCGCGCAGGTCGAGAGTGAGCCGCGCGTAGTCGGGGTCCGCGAAGCGGTGCAGGCTCGTCAGCGAGTAGACCCGCGGGACGAGCGCGGCCGCGATGTCGAGCACCCCGCCACGCCCCACGGCCGGGAGCTGCGCCCGGTCGCCGACGAGCGCGAGCGTCGCGCCGGCCTCGTCCGTGACGGTCAGCAGGGCGAGGGCGGTGTCCTGATCGAGCATGCCCGCCTCGTCCACCACGACCCGCTCCCCGGCGACCAGCCGGTTCTTCGTTGCCGGGCCGCGGTAGGTCGCGCCCGTCACCGGGTCCGTGTCGCCGACGGCCAGCCGGGTCCAGACCCCATCGGCGTTCCACCGGAACCCGTGGTCGTAGACGAGCGCCGCTACCGAGTCGGTCGGCACGCCCAGCTCGACGGCGGCCACGTCCGCGGCCTTCTTCGTCGGCGTCACCACCCGCACCGCCCGGCCCTCCTGCGCGGCGGCGCGGATCGCGGCGCCGAGCATCGTGGTCTTGCCCGCGCCGGCCGCACCCTCGACCACGACCAGCGGCCGAGTCGAGGCGCCTGCGGCCGCCGCGCGCGCCTGGTCCGCGTCCAGCCCCGGCTCCTGCACGCGCGGGGTTGCGCCGTGCGCCGGCCGGGTGGCGCGTGCGGCGAGCCGGTCGCGCAGCTCCGTCTCGACCGCGACGACGTGCAACGTCGTCAGGTGCGCCACATGCTCCAGGGGCGGCGCGTCCGGCGGCAGGATCGAGAGGCAGTCGTCGGCGGCCAGCCGAGTCGTGATGGTGATGAACTCGCGCAGCTCCTCGGGCGTGGCGCGCACGCCGGCCTCGGTGACGATGCGCGCCACCTGCTCCTGCACGTCATGCACCGTCCACGCCGATGCAGCGGCCGCGCAGCGGTCGAGCGCGCGCGAGGCGACCTGTTGCACGGCGAGCTCGTCCAGCGTGTGCGCGGGTTGCACGGTGGCGCGCGGCAGACCGGGCGTGTAGCCGGCCTCCTGCAACTCGCGCAGCCAGCCAGCCTCCGAGCCGAGCTGCGACGGCTTCTTGCTCGGCCGCTCGTGGTCCCACGCCTTCGCGTGCAACCGGGCGCGCACCACCGGCCCCGGCTCCTGGCCGGGATGCGCCGCCTCCCACTCGGCTTCGAACTTGGCGAGGTTGCGCGCCACCTGCGCGCCGCGCTTGGACATCAGCGCGTTCCACGGCTCCAGCTCGGCCACCTCGCCGGTCACCGGATCGAGGGTCAGGCCGTGCGCCTCGAGCACCGCGGCGAGCTGCGGGTGCGCCGCGATGACGGCCGTGCCGAGGGCGCGGATCGCGCCCTGCTGCCGGAACAGCGCCCCGGTGTAGAGCCCGCGCCAGGCGCCGGCCGCCCACACGCGCGTCCCGATCTGGAAGTGGATGTGCCGGTGCGGGTCACCAGCGCGAGAGGTCTTGTGCGAGACGGCCACTGTCTCCAACTGTTCGATCGGCACGACCTCCTGCTTCCCGCGCGGCCCGACGCGGGTGACCGAGTGCTGGCCGAGCCAGGACCGGATCTCCACCACCGCGTCCCGCTGCGCCGCGTCCAGGGCCTCGGACACCTCCGGGTGCAGCGCGGCCGCGACCGACAGGGACTTGGGGACGTTCACGACCATCTCCATGAACCGGGGCGATCCCCGGCCGCCCTCGCCTCGCAGCCGGGGCCGGCCCATCGACTCTCCGGTGAGCGGGTTGATCCAGTCCACCCATTGCCGGTACTCCTCAGCGGTCAGCCCGAGCTCGCCGACCACCCTGCCCTCGGCATCGACCGCCGTGAACTCCGCCAGGGCGGTCCCCGCCTCCAGGTAGTACTCGTCCGCCCGTGCACGGTCGGACTCCAGATAGCGCAGGGCATCCGAGCCAGAGCCCCGGAACGGGATCACGCCGCCCTTCATCGCTCGCCTCCTTCCTCAAATGACAGCTACCGTATCAGGTAGGATACGTCCATTCTCGTGAAGAAGTCAGAAATGAGCCAGTCCATTCTCGTGAAGAAGTCAGAAATGAGCCAGTCCGGGGTCCGGTTTGGCGGAACAGCGAAGGTCAGAGGGTCATGAGTTGCGGAGAGTGGACAGTGGTGAGGATGTCAGAGAGCTGTGCGTGCGTGCGGAGACAACTGCTGGGCCGCGACCGAGGTACACGACGACTCCCTCTTCGTCCGTCGCGTCACGAAACGCTAGCGCGGGGCGGTGGCGCCCCGGCCGCACCCTTGTCTGCTCGCCGCGAACATCTGCACCAACCTCGTCGCGGGCTCACGCGTGCTCCTGGTTCTCTGGAACGCGTTTGGTTCTGTGGAACGCGTTCAGCTCCTCGTGATTGGGCCGATCACCTCGTCCTCCTGCTCGGCGCCCGCACTCACCAGAGCAGCGAGCGCCACCGCTCGCGCCGACACGGCCAAAGCGATGAAACAACCGTCGGAGCGTAACCGCAGCCAGCAGGTCTCGTGAGGTTGTCGTCGGGTGAGCGACGCGATCTTGACATGCAAGTGGCTACTTGCCTATTGTAATCGGAGTGGGAGACGTCTACCAGGCGCTCGCCGATCCGACCCGGCGGCTCATCCTCGACGAGCTGACGGAACGGGATGGGCAGAGTCTTTTCGAGTTGTGCAGCCGACTGGTCATGCGGCACGGCGTCACATCGAGCAGGCAGGCGATCTCCCAGCACCTGGCCGTCCTGGAGGACGCCGGCCTCGTCAGCTCGCGCCGCTTCGGGCGGACGAAACTCCACCACCTGCACACGGAGCCGCTGCGCGAGATCGCCGAGCGCTGGCCCGCCGAACCGAAGGAATGACTCATGGGCATCCGTATCAACGTGACGAGCGTGTTCGTCGACGAGCAGGCCAAGGCACTCGCCTTCTACACGGAGAGGCTGGGCTTCCTGCCGAAGACCGATGTGCCGGTCGGGGAGTTCCGCTGGCTCACGGTCGTCGGCCCCGATGAGCCTGACGGCACAGAGCTGCTGCTCGAGCCCGACCAGCACCCGGCCGCGAGGGCGTACAAGGCCGCGCTCGTCGCCGACGGCATCCCGGCGGCGTCCTTCGCCGTCGATGATGCGGCGGCAGCGCACGCCGAGCTCACCGCGAAGGGCGTCCGCTTCACGCAGGAGCCGACCGTGATGGGGCCGGTCGTCACCGCCATCCTCGACGACACATGCGGCAACCTGATCCAGCTCGCCAGCCCGGCATGAGCGTGTCCGAGGACTCGCCGAACGCCTACGATGCGGAGGGGTGCAAGACGGGGCACTGGACCGAGCCCGACCCGCATGGCGGCATCATGACGGGCGTCTACGTCGCAGGGCGGCGGCAGGGCTTGTGGCGGCACGTCGCCGACGATGGAAGGCCGCGATCGGAGGGCGAGTATGACGACGGGGCGCTGCATGGCACCTGGACGTGGTATCGTGCGAACGGCGCGCTCATGCAGCGAGGGAGTTTCGAGCACGACGTCAAGCACGGCCGATGGGAGCGCTGGGATGCGAGCGGGTGCCTGATCTACACGGGCGACTACGACAACGGCCGCAAGTCCGGCTAGTTGGGTCGCGTGCAATCCGGAAGGCACCGCCAAGTCGGCGTCGCGGCTCCGAAGGCGTGAATATGAGCACGCCCGCGCCAAAGGGAAGCTGGCTGATCCGCCCGGCAGGCATGGCTTGGCTTGCTAGCGGCGAGTGCAGCAGTCGACAAGGCTGAGACGCATGCTCTTGTTGCGGCCACTGTGGCGATACCCGATCATCTCGGTCACCGTCGTGATGCTCGCCGCGGTCGTGGTTCTCCACGCCCTCGGAGCGGATGCCGTAGGGCGATGGATGGCGACGGCCTACGTCGGAGCGTTCGTCGCGTGGACGCTGGTTCGGATGGTGCGGGATGTGCTCCGCGGGCATGTCGGGCTTGACATCCTCGCGGTGGTGGCGATGGTCGCAACCCTTGCCGTGGGCGAGTACATCGCGTCGCTCATCATCGTCCTGATGCTCTCCGGCGGTGAAGCGTTGGAGGACTTCGCTGCCCGGCGGGCCAGGCGCGACCTCACCGCGCTGCTGGACCGATCACCGCGCACCGCGCATGTTCTCACCCACGAGCATGCATCGGACTCGGACGAGGTGCAGGATGTCGCGGTCGAGCACGTAGGGATCGACGATGTGCTGCTGGTGCGGCCGGGCGAGATCGTGCCGGTCGACGGCATCCTGCTCACCGACAGCGGCACGTTCGACGAATCGTCGCTCACCGGAGAGAGCCTGCCGGTGACTCATGAGGCGGGCAGCGAAGTGCTCTCCGGCGCTATCAACGGAAACCGGGCGGTGCAGATCCGGGCGGTGCGCCGCAGCGCGGACAGTCAGTACCAGCAGATCGTCGCGCTCGTGCGTGCCGCGGAGGACTCGCGTGCGCCCGTCGTGCGGCTCGCGGATCGGTTCGCCATCCCCTTCACGGCGGTCTCGCTCGCCCTCGCCGGCATAGCGTGGGCGATATCGGGCGACCCTACGCGCTTCGCTGAGGTGCTGGTGCTCGCAACGCCGTGCCCCCTGCTGATCGCTGCACCGGTCGCGTTCCTCGGCGGGCTCTCGCGAGCCGCGAAGGCCGGCGTGATCGTGAAGGGCGGGGGCGTTGTCGAACAACTCGCCCGAGTGCGGTCCGCCGCCTTCGACAAGACCGGAACGCTCACGCAGGGCCAGCCGACCCTCGTTGACGTTCGCCCTGTCGACGGCTTCGAGGCGGGCGACCTGCTGCAGCTCGCCGCGTCCGCTGAACAGTACTCATCGCATGTGCTCGCAGACAGCATCCGACGGGCCGCGGTCGAGCGCGGCATCGACCTCCTCGCGGCCGAGGAGGCCAGTGAGGTCGCCACGAATGGTGTGACCGCGGTGATCGGAGGACGAACGGTCGTCGTCGGAAAGCCCGCCTACGTCGCGGCGGTGGCGGCCGACACGGTGCGCGCAGACCTGACGACGGGCGAGGCCGCGGCCTACGTCGCCATCGACGGCCGCTTCGCCGGCATCCTCGTGCTCGCCGACGATCCCCGCCCGGAGTCCCCCGCGGTGGTGTCGTGGCTGCGGTCGAACGGCGTCGAACGGATCGTGATGCTCACGGGAGACACTCGTGCGACAGCCGAATCGATCGCACGGCAGACAGGGATTGACGAGGTGCATGCCGAGCTCCTTCCACCCGAGAAAGTTCATCTCGCGGCCGACTTGCATCCACGACCCGTGATGATGGTCGGCGATGGAGTGAACGACGCCCCGGTACTGGCTGCCTCCGACATCGGCGTTGCGATGGGCGCGAAAGGCGCGACCGCGGCCGGTGATGCCGCTGACATCGTGATCCTTGTCGACTCGCTGGGCAAGGTGGTTGACGCCGTGTCGATTGGGCGGCACACGCTTCGCGTCGCGCTGACCGCGATCTGGCTCGGCATCGGCCTCAGCGTTGGCCTCATGCTTATCGCCATGACCGGCGCCATCCCCGCCGTTGCCGGCGCTCTCACGCAGGAGTTCGTGGACCTCGCGACGATCCTCTACGCCCTTCGCGCGTTGGGCGGCCCGCCGAGCGGATTCCCCGCTGCCGGATCACCGCCATCACGACGATCCGACACGGAATCCGAATCGCACCGCGTGTGACGCTCTGAAACCCGAGCACCACGACCGGAATCTGCGGCGAGAGCCGAGGTGCAGGGTTGCCTCTCCTTGCTGGCAGCAGGAGAGCTACCGAACTATCGTGAGTAGCCGTGACGACGCAATCCCCTCCATATCGGCATTCCGGCGAGCCTCACGCGTCGGGGCTCTCCCAGCGGCTGAACTGGCTTCGCGCGGGCGTGCTGGGAGCGAACGACGGGATCGTGTCCACGGCGGCGGTCGTCGTCGGCGTCGCCGGGGCGACGGCCGAGGTCACGCCGGTATTCCTGGCCGGGGCCGCGGCCCTGGTCGGCGGGGCGATCTCGATGGCGCTCGGCGAATACGTCTCGGTGTCCAGCCAGCGGGACACCGAGCGGGCCCTCATCGAGAAGGAGCGGCGCGAGCTGGAGGAGGATCCCGAGGTCGAGCTCGAGGAGCTGGTCGGGCTCTACGAGGAGCAGGGCCTCACCTCCGGCACCGCCCGCTTGGTGGCGACGGAGCTGACCGAGCACGACGCGCTCAAGGCCCACCTGGCCGTCGAGCTGAACATTGACCAGGAGGACGTCGTCAGCCCCTGGCACGCCGCCCTCGCCTCGCTGATCGCCTTCACGATCGGTGCCGTGCTGCCGCTGCTGACGATCCTGCTGCTGCCGCACCCGGCGCGCATCGTGTGGACCTTCGTCGCCGTGCTCCTCGCGCTGGCGGTCACCGGATACGTCGCGGCCTGGATCGGCGGCTCTCATCGGTGGCGGGCCGTGGCGCGTCTGGTGATCGGCGGTGCGCTTGCCCTGGGAGCGACCTTCCTCGTCGGCTCCCTGTTCGGCACAGTCGTCGGCTGACCCGGCGCGGGCTCACCCCTCGCTCACAGCACGGCCCAGCCGATGAGGCTGGCGGCGATGACGACCGCCCATGCCGGAGCCTTCCACGATGTCAGGGCGACAAAAGCGGCGGCGGCGATCGCGAGGCTCGCCGCCGAGGTGACCCCTTCGGTGAACACCGGCGTGTAGAGCGCGGCGGCAAGGATGCCGACCACGCCGGCGTTCACGCCCATGAGCGCCCGCTGCGCGAGCGGGGCGCGGCGTAGCCGATCCCAGAACGGCAGCACGCCGACTACCAGCAGAGTCGCTGGAAGGAAGATTGCAACCAGCGCGATCCCGGCGCCAAGCAGCCCGGACGGCGGGCTGGTGGTCATGGTGCCGAGGTAGGCGGCGAAAGTGAACAAGGGGCCGGGGACTGCCTGCGCGGCACCGTAGCCGGCGAGGAATACGTCATGGTCGATGAGGCCGGTCTGCACGGTCCCGGCTTCCAGCAGCGGCAGCACGACGTGGCCCCCGCCGAACACCAGCGCCCCGGCGCGGTAGAACACGTCGAACAGGCGGGCGGCTCCGTCGCCGGTCGCCGCCGAGAGCGCCGGGAGGCCGGCCAACAGGACCGTGAAGACAGCCAGGCTCGCGATCGCCACCCAGCGAGGCACCCGCACGGCGAATGGCTCCGACTCCGATGCCGTGGCGGCCTGCGGGCGCAGCCACACCAGCCCGACGATTCCGGCGGCGGCGATTACCGCAACCTGGGCGAAGGCGCTCGGGACCAGCAGCACGACGATCATGCCCGCCACGGCGATCGTCGCCCGCTTCGCATCCGGAGTCAGCGTTCTCGCCATCCCGAGCACGGCGTGGGCGACGACGGCGACCGCCGCGGCCTTGACCCCGTGAATCCATCCGGCGTTCGACAGGTCGCCGAGCGCCGTGACCCCGTAGGCGAACGCGACCAGCAGGATTGCCGACGGCAGGGTGAAGCCCGCCCACGCGGCCAGCAGTCCGCCGAACCCTGCGCGTTGCAGCCCGATCGCCATGCCGACCTGGCTGGACGCCGGGCCGGGCAGGAACTGGCACAGGGCCACCAGTTCCGCGTAGGCGCGGTCGCCCAGCCACTTGCGGCGCTCCACGAACGCCTCGCGGAAGTAGCCCAGGTGCGCGACCGGACCACCGAACGAGGTCAGCCCCAGGCGCAGGAACACCAGGAACACCTCTCCGACCGTGCCGGGATGGCGGCGCTTGCGGGTCGGGGGCGAAGGAGTCATCAGGAACAGCCTGGCTGAGCCATGTGATTCTGCCTAAACCAGCAGGCTCGCCCTGGTGGCCGACCACGCCTGCGCCGCGACCTGCACGGCGTCCCAGGGTGAGCCGAGGGGCGGGGTGTAGGAGAGGTCGAGGTCGCTGATCTGCTCGATGGTGAGCCCGGCGTAGAGGGCGGTGGCGTAGGTGTCCACGCGCTTGGAGACTTCGGTGCCTCGTCGCCCGACGAGCTGCGCGCCCAGGAGCCGGCCGTCGCGGGTGTCGCCGGTGATGCGGAACTGGATGGGGTGGGCTCCGGGGTAGTACCGCTTGTGGTCGTCGGCCGCCGCCGCGGTGGTCATGGCCGCGTAGCCGGCTCCCTCGGCCTCGTGATCCCGGAGCCCGGTGCGAGCGGCAACGAGGTCGAACACCTTGACGACCTGGGTGCCGACGGACCCGGCGAAGCGCGCGTCGCCGCCGATCGCGTTCTCGCCCGCGACGCGGCCCTGCTTGTGCGAGGTCGTCCCCAGCGGCAGGTAGGTCACCCCGAGAAGGCGGTGGTGGGTGATGATGCCGTCGCCGGCCGCCCACACATGGGGCAGGCCGGTGCGCATCCATTCGTCCACCACGACCGCGCGGCCCGCGCCCAGGGTCGCCCCGGCCTGCTCCAGCAGTTCGGTGTTCGGGCGCACGCCGACGACGACGAGCACGAGGTCGGCGGTGCGCTGGATCGGCTCGCCCCGGTGGGTGCCGGTGACGGTCAGCCCGGCCGGGGTCTTCTCGATCCCGGTGACGGTAGTGTCCGTGACGACCTCGACGCCGTGCGCCTCGATCTCATCCCGCACCAGCGCGCCGAGTTCCGGGTCGAGGGTGGAGAGCACTTCGGAGCCGCGCTGGAGCTGCGTCACGCGCAGCCCGCGGACGGTGAACGCCTCGGCCATCTCCAGGCCGACGTAGCCCGCGCCGACGATGATGGCCGACTGCGGTTGCCGGTCGGTCAGGTCGCGGTCCAGGGCGAAGGTGTCGCCCATCGAGTGGATGACATGCACCCCGTCCTCCGGGCCGAGCCGGTCGAGGCCGGCGATCCCGGCGTGGGACGGGAGTGCCCCGGTGCCGACCATCAGCTCGTCGTAGGCCAGTTCCTCGATCTGGCCGTCCGGGTTGCGGACTTCGAGGCGATGCCCGGACACGTCGATGCCGGTGGCGTAGGTGTTCAGCCGCAGCCGCATCCCGGTCGCCTCCAGGTCCGCCGCGGTGCGGTGCGCGAGCGACTGCCACGGCTGCACCTCCCCGGTGAAGTAGTACGGGATGCCGCAGATCGAGAAGTTCGGGTACTCGTCGGCGACCACGACGGTCACCTCGGTCGCGGGGTCGAGCTCGCGGGCGCGCAGCGCGGCGGAGATCCCGGCGTCGCTGCCGCCGATGGCGATCAGGTGGGTCATAGGGTTGCCTTTCTCGGGAACAGGACGAGGACAAGGGCCAGGCCGAGCGCGCCGCCGACGAGCTGCGCGCCGATGAACCACGGCACGCAGCCGGGGGCGATCCCGGCGAAGGTGTCGGAGAAGATGCGGCCGATGGTCACCGCGGGGTTGGCGAACGACGTGGACGAGGTGAACCAGTACGCCGCGCCGATGTAGGCGCCGACCGCGGGACCGACGAACGCGGCCCGGCCGGTGCGTACAAGGGCGAAGATCACCAGCACCAGCCCCGCGGTCGCCACGACCTCGGCCAGCAGATGCCCGGCGCCCAGGCGGTCCTTGCTGGAGATCGTGGTGGCGACGCCGAACATCGTGTTCGCCAGCACCGCCCCGCCGATGCCGCCCGCGATCTGCGCGACGACGTAGACGCTGATCTCGACCGGCCCGCGCCGGGCGCCGAGGGCGCGGTCGGCGAGGGTCACGACCGGGTTGAGGTGCGCCCGGCTGACGGTCTGGAACACGAGGATGAGCACCGCCAGGCCCAGCGCGGTCGCCAGCGAGTTCTCCAGCAGTTGCAGCCCCACATCCCCCGGCGACAGACGCTCGGCGGCGATGCCCGAGCCGATCACGACCGTCACGAGCAGCCCCGCGCCGAGGAACTCGGCCAGGGCACGGCGCCAGAGCGGGGCGACGGCAGGGGGCGGTGAGGGGGTCATCGCGGGATCACCTTGACGACGATACATTGCTGAGTCACTATTGAGGTAATGAACGTTGAGGAAACTAGCCTGGCTGGGCGGGTGGCGCGGTACGCGGCGCTGGCCGACCCGGTGCGCCTGCGGATCATGGACCTGCTCACCCTGGGCGACGCAGCCCCGGTCGAGTTGCAGACCGAACTCGGCATCTCGTCCAGCCTGCTCGCGCACCACCTGAACCTCCTGGAGCGGGAGGCGATGCTGATCCGCACCCGGTCGGAGGCCGACCGACGCCGTACCTACCTGCGCCTCGCCCCCGCCGCGTTCGACGGGCTCATCCCGACGCCGACCCTCGGGGTGAGGCGGGTGGTGTTCGTCTGCACCGGCAACTCGGCGCGCTCGCAGCTCGCCGCCGCGCTCTGGCACGACGCGAGCGATGTCCCGGTCGCCTCGGCGGGCACGCACCCCTCGGACGCGATCGAGCCGGGCGCGCTCGCCGCCGCCGAGCGGCACGGGCTCACCCTCCGCGCCTCCCGACCGCGGGCGCTTCCGGACGTGGCCGAGGCCGACGACTTCCTGGTGACGGTCTGCGACACCGCCCACGAAGAACTGGCCGGCGGGGGGCCGGCTGCATTGGTCGGTCCCGGACCCGGTGCGCGCAGGGACCGATGCCGCGTTCGATGCCGCGTTCGAGGACATCGCCTCCCGAATCCAAAGCCTCGCACCCCGGCTAACCACGACGAAGGGATGACGACGATGCCCCACGAGCACGAACGTCATGCGTCCATCACCATCGACCAGGAGGCGGCCCTTGCCACCAGCGCCGAGCGCCTGACGCGAGAGTTCGCCGGCACCTTCGGGCGGGAGACGATCGACCGCTCCCTGCACGCCTCCTACGCCGACCTCGCCGCACGCGCCACGGTTCCGAACTACCTGCCCCTGCTGACCGAGAAGTTCGCCCGGCAACGCCTGCGCGCACTCGCCAAGGTCGATGGCCTCCAGGTCGATGGCAAGCCGACCGTGCTGTTCCTGTGCGTCCACAACGCCGGCCGCTCGCAGATGGCACTCGGCTTCTTCCAGCACCATGCCGGCGAGCACGCAGTCGGCTGGTCCGGCGGCTCCGAACCGGGCGAGCGGATCAATCCGGTCGCCGTCGAGGTCATGGCAGAGCGAGGCATCGACATCGCCGGCGAGTACCCGAAGCCGTGGACGGATGAGGTCGTGCGCGCCGCCGACGTGGTGATCACGATGGGCTGCGGCGACGCCTGCCCGATCTTCCCCGGCAAACGCTACGAGGAATGGACCCTGCCCGACCCCGCCGGCTGGACGCCCGAGGGAGTCCGCCCGGTGCGCGACGAGATCGAACGACGGGTGCTGAGCCTGCTGGCCGAGTTGAGCGTGCCGACGCGCTCCTGAGCGATCGCCGTCACCGGGTGGCAGAGACGGG
The DNA here is from genome assembly GCF_007859675.1 of Humibacter ginsenosidimutans. Taxonomy (GTDB): domain Bacteria; phylum Actinomycetota; class Actinomycetes; order Actinomycetales; family Microbacteriaceae; genus Humibacter; species Humibacter ginsenosidimutans. Next base: position 946,228 of record NZ_CP042305.1, on the reverse strand, counting down.
CGCGCGCCCGATCTGGAGCACCTTCGGTGCCGGAGCGCAGCACGCCTCGCCCTTCGCCGCGTCCGGGTCGTCGAACAGCCCCGCGCCCCCGCATACGCCTGTCTCGGGCAGTACCAGCTCGACCCGCGCAGCGGCCTCGTGGTCGCCGGAGAGCTGCGCGACAACGCTGCGGACCTGCTCGTACCCGGTCAGCGCCAGGAACGTCGGCGCGCGGCCGTAGGACTTCGCTCCCACGATGAAGAAGTCGGGCTCCGGCTGGGCGAGGTCGGCCGCGCCGGTGGTGCGCACCGACCCGCAGGAGTGGATGTTCGGGTCGATGTCCGCCGCGATCCGCACCGGCGCCTGCAACCGGGCATCCAGTTCCAGCCGAATCTCCGACAGGAACGACAGATCCGGCCGGAAGCCGGTCAGCACGACGACGCGAGCGGCGGGATCGAGCGCGCGGCCGTCCTCGGCGGTGAGGACCGCGCCCTGATCGGTGGTGTCGATCCGCTCGGTGCGGAAGCCGGTGACCAGGGACACGATGCCGTGGTCGACGGCATCCTTCGCGCGCTCACCGAGCGCACCGCGGGCCGGAAGCTGGTCCGCGTCCCCGCCGCCGAAGGTCGAGCCGACACCATCGCGGCGCAACGCCCAGGTGATGCGAGTCTCCGGGTACTGGCGGGCGATCCGGGCCAGCTCGGTGACAGCGGTGATGGCCGAGTGCCCGCTGCCGAGGACGACCGTGTGCCGCCCCGCGTATTCGGCAGGGTTCTCGAACGCGGGAATCCGGTACGTCAGGAAGCCCGTGGCCTCGGCCTCGCCGATCGTCGGCAATCCGTCAGCACCGGCCAGGTTCGGGGCCGACCATGAACCGGATGCGTCGATCACCGCACGCGCCTCGATCCGCGACTGGGCGCCGCCGGGTTCCTCGACGTGGACGACGAAGGGCTGCTCGGCGCGACCGGCATCCACGAGAAGGTCGCGGCCCTTCCGACCGATTCCGGTCACGCGCGTCCCGAAGCGCACTCGTTCACCGAGGGCGTGAGCGAGTGGAGCGAGGTAGTCGGAGATCCACGCCTCACCTGTCGGGTATCCGTGCTCGTTCGCGCGCCATCCGCTAGGCGCCAGGAGGCGAGCGGCGGCCTGGTCGATCAGCTCGGGCCACTCCGAGAACAGGCGGACGTGCCCCCACTCGGCCACGGCTGCCGCCGGCCTGGTGCCCTGTTCCAGCACCAGCGGCTCCAGGTCACGCTCCAGAAGATGCGCCGCCGCCGCGAGCCCTTGCGGTCCTGCACCGATCACCACAACGGGAAGTCCCACTATCACTCCTCGTATCGACTAGCATCAATACATCGAGAATCCTCGATACATCGAGCAATGTCAATACGACCCGATGGAGCTGCACCGTGATCGACACCCTCCCCGCCGTCGCCACCGAGGACATGACGTGCTGCGCGACCGTGACCGGCGGCGCCCTGGAGACGGATCAGGCCGAGCAGATCGCCCGCGTCTTCAAGGCCCTCGGCGACCCCACTCGCGTCCGGCTGCTGTCCCTCATCGCTGCCAGCGACACCGGGGAGCTGTGCATCTGCGACCTCACCGACCCGGTCGGCCTCGCGCAGCCGACCGTCTCGCACCACATGAAGCAGCTCGTAGACGCCGGGCTCGCCACCCGCGAGCAGCGCGGCAAGTGGGCCTACTTCCGCGTCATCGACGGCGCGCTCGAAGGCGCGGCGCGTAGCCTTCTGCCGCGGTGAGGTTTCCCTTGCGCCTCTGCTCAGCGTCCGATGCTCGGCGGCTCGTGACCGGGCACGTCACGCGACGGGGCGGGGCGGTAGGGCGGGAGTGAGCGCCGGAGGGTCTGCCCGATCCGTCCGACGATTCCCGGCGGCTCGGGCACACTGACCTTCAGGGCGAGTCGGCGGTGCGTCTGCTGTTCCTCCAGCGCCCGCACGTCGGCGCTCGGCTCGTCCCTCGCCAGCTCGATCATCCGGGCGGCGTCGTCTTGCAGCCGCCGGTAGGCCGGCGCGGTCCTCGGGCTGAGGTAGCCGCGCCGGGCAAGGGCGGCGCCGAACACCGCGCCGTAGTCCGCGAGCCAGCCGACCGCCTCGGCCGGGGTGAGCTGTCGGGTCTGCTCTCCGCGCAGCACGTCGGCCGCGCTGGGCTCCTGCTCCCACGCGCCGGCCTGGGTGCGGTGGTTGTCGTAGAGGCGACGGTCGCGGGCGTAGACCTGGATACGGGCGGCGGCGGGCAGCGCCTCCAGCGCGGCCACGACCTCGGGGGAGCCGGCCAGCGCCGTCTCGTGCGCCTCGGGCGGGGTCCAGCGACCGACCTCGCCGCGCCGGGCGCGCAGGAACCGCTCCTCGGCCGCCAGCCGCGACACCGCGGCGGGGGTTGCGACGGCGACGACCTCAACACGGTAGCCGGCCTCCGCGAACCGGGCCGCGGTGCCGGTGACCATCGCCGGGTCGCGGAAGGTGCCCTCCAGCAGCACCGGGTAGCCGTGCTCGATCGCATGATCCAGGGCGAGCCGGATCAGCCCGCTCGAAGTCGGCGCGGTCGCGGCCGGCATCCCCAGCGGGTCGTCCACCGCCAGCTCGCGGTAGCCGGGGTAGTAGGCGCGCAGATCGTCCCCGGTTATCGACACCAGCTCGGGGTGCTCCGCGAGGATCGCCGCCTGCGCTCTCGTCTTGCCCGCGGCGGGCTGGCCGCCGAGCAGCACCAGGAGCCGGTCGCCAGCCGGAACCGGTGGGAAGATCGCCTGCCGCACCGCGGCTTCGAACACCTGCCGCAGCCGCGCCTCGTCGGGCGCGCCGGGTTCGCTCACGCGATCCGGCGGCTCGCCTGGCCGGTCAGGGCGTCGATCTCATCGAGCCACGCCTGCTGCTGGGCGATCAGCCCGAGCCGGTCGTCCGGATCCAGCGCCGTGCGCTGCTGATTCACCAGGCGCACCCGTGCGGCCCAATACTCGCGCTCGCGCTCGTCGGCCGTGGCGAGCTGCCGCTCGATCAGCACGGAGGCCAGGGTGGTCGCGCCCTGGGCGGTCATGTCGTAGAGGGCCACGTCGCTCACGCGGGGCTCGTCGTCGTACCAGGCGCGCAGAGACTCGGCCGGGATCGCGCTCGGAATCGTCACGCTCATGGGATCACCTCTGCTTCGTCGTTCCTCATTCTACCTTGCCGGTCTGCTCCCGCCCCGGACCCGCTCCCTGCTGTTGGCGGGGTCGGGACGGAGGGTGCAACATCCGAGCAGAGCGAGCGGTGTTGCGGCATCCGGCGCGACCCCGCAAGCTGGGAGAGCGGGTCAGGCGCGGGCTTCTCGTCACACTCGACAAGCGACCCGAGGCACCAGGATTACCCGCCTCCGCAGGGGCGGAAACGTGGCAACATTCTGGCAACGAACGCTGACGACGAGACGTTCCCTGACGCACTCCACGCACGCGGAACCCCTGTAAACACAGGGCAGAACGGGGTCCGGCACGCAGTTCCGGGGGAGCCGAACCCCCTCTCACGGCGGTAACGCGGGTTCAAATCCCGCTGGGGTCACATCAGAAGCCCGGTTCTCTTCTTGCAGGAGAACCGGGCTTCGTGCATGCGTCGACGGCACCGGGGACGACCGGTTCTGCAGTCGCTGCGGTCCGCATGGGACGCCGTCACTCTGGCGGTCCCGTCAGCGTCACCGGCGGCACGAGCTCCGTGACGTGCTCGCGCACCCACCACACGTGGTCGTGGCGCAACTGCTCCCAGCTCGAGAACCGGTAGAGGTAGAGCGACGCCCGCACCATCGCTGGACGCTCGCTGCCGAACGGGGCGGAGCGGAGCATCCTCAGGGTCGCCGGGTCGGCCTCGAGCAGACGCTGGAGCAGACGGTAGAACCAGTCCTCGTTGCGGGAGCCGAGCGCGAGGAACCACATCAGCCAGTCGAGCCGCAGGTGATATGGGGCGTATTGACGTGGCAGGCGGTGAGGGTCTCCCGGTTTGCCCTTGAACTCGTACTCGCGCCACACCGCCGTGAGAGCATCCGTCGTGTCCGTCGCCTCGATCACCACCTCGTAGCGCTCCTTCGTCACGGAGCCGAACGCGCCGTAGGCGTTCACGAGGTGCCACCTGTTGAAGCTCGCGTTCATCAGCTGGCGGCGGGCGAAGAGATTCTTCAGCGGCCACCAGCTGAGCCAGAGCAGGAGGATGCCGACGACGACGACCACGACGAAGAACCAGATCGGGGTCACGGTGTGGTCGGTGTGCGCAGGCATGGCCGCGATGACCGCGTGTGCGACAGGGTCGGAGATCGCGCTGAACGCCAGGATGATCGTCAGCACGTTGAGCCAGGCGAAATTGCCCGACGCCACCAGCCACAGCTGCGTGAGAATCACGATCGCGGCAGCGATGGATGCCACGGGCTGCGGCGCGAAGAGCAAGAACGGAACGACCAACTGGGCGAAATGATTGCCGAGCACTTCGATGCGGTGGAACCACCTCGGGAGGTGGTGGAAGAACCAGCTGAGCGGCCCCGGCATCGGTTGCGTCTCGTGGTGGTAGTAGAGCGCGGTGAGGTTGCGCCACGACCGGTCGCCACGGATCTTGATCATGCCTGCGCCGAACTCGAGCCTGAAGACCAGCCAACGGAAGAACACGATCATGATCACGGGCGGGGCCTGGTCGTTCGAGCCGAGGAACGCGGCGGCGAAACCGGCCTCCAGCAGCAGGGACTCCCAGCCGAACGCGTAGAAGGTCTGGCCGACGTCGACGATCGAGAGGTAGCCGGCCCAGATCAGGAGGAACGCGACCATCGTGGCCCACGACGGCGCCAGCTGCGGCAGCCCGCCGACGAGGCTGGCGGCGACAAGTGCGCCCGCGCCCGCGACGGTGAGCAGCAGTCGGTCGGAATAGCGCCGACGAAACAGAGTGGGGGAGAGACGGTCGCCCATCCGCCGCACGAAGGCGGGAGCCGGCTGCAGTCCTCGCTCACCGAGCAGAACCGGAAACTGAGCCAGCGTCGACAGGAAGGCGACGAGATACACCGCGGCGATGCCTCGAAGAAGCACCTGTCGCGCCAGTTCATACCCGGTCGCGTCGAACCACTCCATACGCTGCCAAGGTAGGCGCCGAGGCATGGGTGCTCAAGGCATCCGTGCAGGTCGCGGGCGCGGCAGCCCGGTAGACTCGTGGGCGCGAGAGGGAGTATCCCACCGGCCGCCTACGTGGTCGGCGTTGCGATCGTCATCACGAGCCGTTCGGCTCCGGTCGCACGGCGTGTGAGAGCGCGGGAGAGACTCTCGTCACGAGACGTACCCGTTTCGTGACGAGAAACTCGAAAGCCTCCCCACCATGGCAACCGCCCTTCCCGTCTGGTTCGAGATCACCTCGATCCTCGTGCTCTGCCTCTTGCTCGCCGCCGACCTCGTGCTCGCCGTGAAACGGCCGCACGTGCCGAAGCCGCTCGAGGCCGCGCTGTTCGTCGGAGGCTACGCCCTGCTCGCCGTGGTCTTCGCCGCGACGCTGTACTGGATGGGGGATGCCGAGCACGCCGGCCAGTTCCTCGCCGGCTGGCTGACCGAGTACAGCCTCAGCATCGACAACCTCTTCGTGTTCATCGTGATCATGGCCAGGTTCGCCGTGCCGCTGAAGTATCAGCAAGAGGCTCTTGTCGCGGGAATCATGATCGCGCTCGTGCTGCGCGCGATCTTCATCGTGATCGGTGCGCAGCTGATCGACAACTTCAGCTGGATCTTCTACCTGTTCGGAGCGTTCCTGCTCTACACCGCCTACACGCAGGCGTTCGGGCATCACGACGGCGACGGCGAGAACGACAACGCGCTCACGCGGTTCGCGCGCCGCCACCTCAACGTGTCCGACCAGTTCAACAAGGGCAAGCTGCGCATCACGATCGACGGCAAGCGCTCCTTCACGCCGATGCTGCTGGTGATCGTGGCGCTGGGCACCACCGACCTGTTGTTCGCCCTCGACTCCATCCCGGCCATCTTCGGCATCACCACGAGCCCGTTCCTGGTGTTCGCCGCCAACGTGTTCGCGCTGATGGGGCTGCGGCAGCTCTACTTCCTGCTCGGCCACCTGCTGGCGCGGCTGCGTTACCTCAAATACGGCATCGCCGCGATCCTCGTCTTCATCGGCGTCAAGCTCGTTCTGCACGCCCTCCACGAGAACCAGGTGCCGTTCATCAACGGCGGCCGCCCCGTGGAATGGGCCCCCGAGATCGGCACCTGGGCGTCCCTCGGATTCATCGCTGCGGCCATGGTTGTGGCTACCATGGCAAGTCTGACCAAAATGTGGGTAGACCGCCGCGCAGAGATGTCGTCGGCACAGAAGGACTCAAGGCAGGAGAACGCGATCAGTGGAGCTGACGCTGGCGGTGAGCGCCCGCACTGACACGGGCCGCGTTCGCGCGGTCAATGAAGACGCGGTGCTCGCACGCAACCCCGTGTTCGTGGTGGCCGACGGCATGGGAGGACACGCTCGCGGCGATCTCGCCAGCAGCTCCGCCGTGCAGGTGCTGCACGAGCGCATCCCGGAGGGCGCGCAGGTCACCCCGAACGACGTGCTCGACGCGGTCTCCGCGGCGAACGACGCCGTGCGCGCCCTGTCGACGGCGGATGCCTCGGGCGTCGCCGTCGCCGGAACCACTCTCTCCGGCGTGGTCGTCGTCAACGGCAGCGGCACGGGCACGCGTTACTGGATGATCATCAATATCGGCGACTCGCGCGTCTATGGCTGGGACGGTGCCAGGCTCACACAGCTGAGCGTTGACCACTCGGCGGTGCAGGAACTGCTGGACGCGGGCGCGATCAGCGCGGACGAGGCGGGCGGGCATCCAGAACGCAACGTCATCACGCGGGCGCTCGGCGCCGCCGACGACATCGACGTCGATGTGTGGATGCTGCCCGTCGACGGCGAGCAGACCTTCCTGATCTGCTCCGACGGGCTGAGCAAGGAGCTGCGCGACGACGAGATCGCCGCGATCCTGCGCGAGCATCCGCACGACCATCGGCTGGCCGACGTGCTGACGGAGGCCGCGATCGCAGCCGGCGGGCGCGACAACATCACCGCCGTCGTCGTCTCATCGTGGCCGACCTGGCCGGAAGACGACCGCGACACCGTGGAACGACCGGTACGCCAGCAATACCTCGAAGACACGCGCCCTCGAGTGTGACCGACATCACATTCCCCGACCCGAAGAGCGAAGGATGACGAACGTGCTCACTGCCGAACTCACGGCTCCTGGCGGCTGGCTGGCCGCCGTGATCCCCGGCCGGCTCGTGGTCGTGCACCATCCGGTGGACGATCCCGACTTCGTGGCACGGCTCTGGGCCGCACTCTGCGACGACGACGGCATCCGTCTCGTGCTCGACGAACTGACCAGGAACGGCCTCGGCAGCGCGCCGGGGTTCGTGCTGGCGGAGTGGAACGGCGCCGACACGGCGTTCGACGGCCGGTTCATCGTGCGCGGCGACGCCGGGGTGGCGCTGGAGACCGCCGACGGCACCTCCGACATCACGGCCGCCGGCGTCTCGACGTGGGTCGAGCGTCCCGTCTCGTCGGTCACCGGATTCCGCATCGAGTGCCTGCCCGCCGAACCGTTGGGCGGCTCTGCGCTGCCGCTCGCGGTCGGAGCGGCGTGGGTGAGCTCGCTGTCGTACGGCACGTCGGCGATCGGATTCGCCGCGGTCTCCGAGAGCATCCCGGCGGCCGACTGGCGAGCAGCAGCACCGCAGGCCACGCCGGAAGCGCAGACGGCCCCCGTCGAGCCCCCCGGCGGCGACCGCGTTCATCGAGCCGGAGCCGCCCGTGGCAGAGGCGGCACCGACATCCGCGGCCACCGTCGAGGCGCCCGGGGTCGACCTGTCCGCCGCGGCCACCTCCGACGACATCGATCGCACGATCGCCGACCTCGAGGTGACGGTCGCCGGAGAGGATGCCGTCGAGCCCGACCTCACGCACGCACCGGAGACGCCCGCCTCCGACGCCTCTGGGGACACGACCGGCTACGACCACCTGTTCGGTGCGACCATGATGCGCAGCATCGAGGATGCCGCGGCACGCCCCCAGCACGACGAGGGCGAGGGTGCGGAGACATCCGCCTCCGTGCCGGCCGTCGGCGTTCCGCCGGTGCCGACGTCGGCGTTCGGCGCGGCAGCAGCGGCGCCGGCGACGCAGGTGCCGGAGCCGCTCGGCGACCACGACGGGCTCACCGTGATGAGCGGCGACCTGAGGGCGCTGCGCGAGGCGGCGACCGCACTGCCCTCCGAGCCAGAGGCGCCGCTCTTCGGTGATGTGCGGCATCCTGCCGAGGCCGGCTTCGTGCTGCAGCTTCCCGACGGCCGCAACGAGCCGATCGACGGCATGGTGGTAGTCGGCCGCGCCCCGAGTGTGAGCAAGATCGCCGGCGACAAGGTGCCGCGGCTGGTCACCGTCGACAGTGTGGAGCACGACATCTCGCGCAACCACGTGCAGCTCACCGTCGAGGGCGGCACCGTGGTGGTCACCGACCTGCACTCGCGCAACGGCACGCTGATCGCCCTGCCAGGCAAGACGCCGCAGAAGCTGCGCGCCGGCGAGCCGACATCGGTGATCACGGGAACGGTCATCGATCTGGGCAGCGGAGTGACCCTGGGCGTCGCACAGGCATGAGCAAGCGTTCCCCGTCACAGGCCCCCCGACCTGCCGGGGTACGGCTTCGAGCGACTGCTCGGCTCCGGCGGCTTCTCCGACGTCTTCCTCTACGAGCAGAAGCTGCCACGTCGCAAGGTGGCGGTGAAGGTGCTGCTGACCGACGAGCTCGACCAGCAGTCGAGGGCGCACTTCGTCTCAGAGGCGAACGTGATGGCCCAGCTCTCGGCGCATCCCTACATCGTCACGATCTATCACGCCGACGTGTCGGGCGACGACCGGCCGTACTTCGTCATGGAGTACTGCTCGGGGCCGTCGCTGGCCGAGCGTTACAAGCGTGAGCGGTTCGAGGCCGAAGACGCCCTGCGCATCGGCGTGCGGGTGGCGAGCGCTGTGGCGACGGCGCACGCGGCGGGCATCTTGCACCGCGACATCAAGCCAGCGAACGTGCTGACCAACGACTTCGGCTGGCCGGCGCTGACCGACTTCGGCATCTCGTCGACCCTCGAGGACGAGCTGCCGATGCACACGACGACACTCTCCTCGTTGCCGCGCAGAAGCGAGCAGGACACGACCACCAAACAATCGGTCGGCCTGTCGGTGCCGTGGTCGCCGCCTGAGATGTTCGACGACGACCCGCGACCTGACGTGCGCAGCGACGTGTTCTCGCTGGCCGCGACCGTCTACACGTTGCTGGCCGGGCACACGCCCTTCGAGATCCCCGGGCGATCCAACGGCACGCTCGACCTGATCGGGCGCATCGAGCGCGGCGCGATCACGCCGCTCGATCGGCCCGACGTGCCGCGCACCCTCGTCGCCGTGCTGGCCAAGGGAATGGCGACCAAGCGCGAAGACCGCTTCACGTCGGCCGTCGAGTTCGCCAGGGCGCTGCAGCGGGTCGAGCTCGAGCTCGGCTACGCGCCGACGGGCATCGAGGTGCCGAACCTCGCGGTGGCGGCGCCGCGCACCGAGCCGGCGACGGCCGCCGACTCCGCCGACGAGACGAGGATGCGCCCGGTCGCCACCGTCGTCGCCCAGCCGCTCCCGCCGCGACCGGTGCAGCCTGCCGCGCCGTCGCAGCCGTCGCGCGGGATGCAGCCGCCGCCTCCGGTTCCCGGCACCGTGTCCTCGGCGCCGAACGCGGACGCCACCCGGCTGCGCGAGGTGCACACGGTGCAGGCACAGGCACAGGCATCCGCGGCGCCCGTCACGCCTGCAGGCACGGGTGTTCCCGACCATACGGTGCTGCGGCCCGCGCCGTCGCGACAGACAGCCGGCGCGCAGGTCGAGCCGGAGCAGGAGCTCGTCGAGACCGCCGAAGGGAGCGCGCCGCGTCGGCGCACCGGACTCATCGTGGGCATCGGCGTGGCCTGCCTCGTGCTGGTCGGCGGCGGTGTGGCCGCCGCGACCCTGCTGGCGCCGCACGCCGGCTCCACGACGCAGACCGAGGCGCCGGGCGGCAACGACGGTCAGATCGACGTGTCGACTGTTCCCGACCCCGTGAAGGGCACCGTGGTGAAGAGCGCCGATCAGACGAGCGTCACGTTCACCTGGAAGAACCCGAAGCCCAAGAAGGGCGACACGTACCAGTGGCTCCAGGAGGGAACCACGCACGGTCCGACGCAGACGATCACGCCGACGGCGACGGTCACCGGCCTGCAGCCCGGCTCGAACGTGTGCATCGACATCGATATCGTCCGCGGCGGCCGCACGTCGCCCGACAGTCTGAAGATGTGCTCATCATGACGGTGCTGACGATCGACTACTGCGGTGAGGAGTACCGCATCGACAGCCCGGGAGACTTCTCGATCGGGCGCGACTCCGATCTGTCGATCGACGACAACCCCTATCTCCATCGCCGGTTCCTGCGCGTGTTCGACGAGCACGGCATGTGGTGGCTCGCGAATGTCGGAACGCTGCTGACCGCGACGGTCACCGACGGCACCGGTGGAGTGCAAGCGTGGCTCGCGCCCGGCGCAAGGCTGCCGATCGTGTTCGAGACGATGCACGTCATGTTCAGCGCGGGTCCGACCACCTACGACTTCACGATCCACAACGCCGACGACCTGTACAGCACTTCGCGCATCCTGCAGGAATCCGGCGGTTCGACCACGATTCTCCCGGTGACGCTCACCACGAGTCAGCGCCAGCTGATCGTGGCTCTCGCCGAGTCCGTGCTGCGCCAACAGGTGCCGGGGCGGGGGAGCGTGCCGACCTCGGCGGATGCCGCAGCGCGGCTCGGCTGGTCGCTGACCACCTTCAACCGCAAGCTCGACAACGTCTGCGACAAGCTCGACAAACTCGGGGTCGCGGGGCTTCGCGGCGGCGCCGGAAAGCTCGCGACGAGCAGGCGCGCGCGGCTCGTGGAGTATGCGGTGGCGACGCATCTAGTGGGTGCGGAAGACCTCGCGTTGCTGGAGCCCGGCGCCACCGAAACGTGACGTGATCGGGTGATAGACCGATTCGTTCGGCGGCATCGCCGTGTGTTAGTTTTTACCAGCTCGGGGGAGCAGGGGGCGCGACTCGCGTCGTCGTTCGCAGACAACGCAAGGAGGGCGCAGGAGAGTGTTCGGCTCCCTCGCGGCGTGGATCAGGTCGCACAAGACCTTGGCCTCCGCGGTCGCGATCGCACTGGTGGTCTCCGTGCCTGTCGGCATCGCCGTCGCCCACCGGGGGTTCCCCACCGACGACGTCGATCTGAGCGCCAGAGACGTGTGGGTCACCAACGGCGCGAAGCTCATGGGCGGCAGGCTCAATCACCAGATCGACAAGCTCGACGCGTCGGTGACGGGTGCGGGCAGTGACCTCGATGTGCTGCAGGACGGCACGGCGTACTTTCTCGTCGACTCGAAGAACGGCAGCCTGGAGCGCATCGACCCGGCGTTCGTGTCGCTGGTCGACCGGGTCAGCATCCCGGCCGGCTCGAAGGTGGCCTACGGTGCCAGCACGATCGCGGTGACCTCGCCGGACGGCAAGGTCTGGGTGCTGGATGCCTCATCCCGGCTCAGCTACGACCCGAACAAGACCCCGACGTCGGCGAAGCTCGGCGCCGGCACGCAGACCGTGGTCACGAAGGCGGGCGTCGTCTACAGCGCGTCGCCGCAGAAGCACGAGCTGGTGCGGTTCGCCGCACCTGGCGCATCCGGGTCCGTCACCTCCCTCGACGTGCCCGGCTCGTTCCAGCTCTCGTCGGTCGGCGACCATCCCGTGCTCCTCGACACTGCGCACAACCGGGTGCTGATCGGCGCAGACCGCACGGTCAACCTGCCGGTCGCCGGCGTGCAGCTCCAGCAGCCGGGCGAGGACAACTCCTACGTTCTCGTCGCCTCCGGCACCGGACTGCTCAGGGTGCCTCTCGGCGGCGGCCATGTCGAGATCGTGGGGGCGGGCATCCATCAGTCCGTCGGCAAGGCCGACCAGGTGTCAGCACCGGTCTGGCTGAACGGATGCGCGTACGGAGCGTGGGCCGGCGCCGATCGCTACCTCTACGCGTGCGACGGCAAGGCGTCGGTGGGTGTCGACATCGACCAGCAGGTGACCGGCTCCGACCTGCGGTTCCGGGTGAACCATGGCGTGATCGCGCTCAACAACGTGGACAACGGCGACTCGTGGGTGGTCTCCAACCACATGCGGCTCGTGCAGAACTGGGCGGAGTTGAAACCGAACGACTCCCAGGTCAACGGCAACACAGGCCAGGAGAAGCCGGTGCTGCAGTCGTTCCAGGACACGCTCGCCCATCGCACGAAGATCAACCACCAGCCGAAGGCGGTCGACGACACCTTCGGCGTGCGTGCCGGCAGGTCGACGGTGCTGCCCGTGCTCGACAACGACACCGACCAAGACGGCGACGTGCTCACGGTGACGAACGTGACGCCGATCCCGGCCTCGGAGGGGCGTGTCGACATCATCGAGGGCGGCAGAGCCGTGCAGCTGACCGTGCCGCAGGGGGTGACCGGCGGCGTCTCGTTCCGATACTCGATCGATGACGGGCGCGGCGGAATCGACTCTGCGCAGGTGAACGCCACGGTGCATCCGGCGTCCGAGAACTCCGCCCCCGTCTCCAAGCGCGAGAGCGACGCCACGGTCGAGGTCGGCCAGTCGGTGACGTACAACGTGCTGAACGACTGGATCGACCCCGACGGCGACGACATCTCGCTCGCGTCGGCACAGGCCACGACGGATGATCAGGTGCAGTTCCAGCCGGACGGCACCATCACGTTCACGAGCAAGAACGGCCAGGTCGGCGTCAAGCAGGTGCAGTTCACGGTCACCGACGGACGGGCGAGCGCCACCGGCACACTGGCCGTGACGGTGAAACCGCAGGGCTCGCTCGGGCCGGTCGCGACACCCGACTTCGCCTCGGGTGTCACGGGGCAGCAGATCACGATCCATCCACTCGACAACGACCAGTCTCCGTCCGGGGACGGACTCGACCTCGTGGGCGCCAGTCTCGACAGCGGGCCGGGTGGCATGCAGGTCAGCACGGATTCGCAGAAGCAGCAGGTGACCGTCAGCACGACGGGCACCGGTGAGTACTACCTCAAGTACACGCTCGCCTCCGGTGCGAAGACCACGACGGGGCTCATCAGGGTGGACGTCGCAGACGGGGGCCAGGATGCCGGCCCGATCGCCGTCGCGGACGACGCCTATGTGCGCCCAGGCGAGTCGACGACGGTGAATCCGCTCGCCAACGACTCGTCGCCGTCCGGGCGGGTGCTCGCGGTGCGATCGGTCACCCCCACCGATCCGTCGGCCGATCTCAACGTGGAGCTCCTCGACAACCAGGTCGTCAAGATCACCTCGCCGTATGTGCTCCCGAAGCAGGAGCAGCTGCAGTATGTCGTCTCCGACGGCGTGAAACAGGCGACCTCCACGATCACGGTGGTGCCCATTCCACCGCTCGTCGTGCACCAGCCGCCCGTCGCCGTGGACGACGCGACGACGGTGCGCGTGGGCGACGTGACGAGCGTCAACGTGCTCGACAACGACTCGTCGCCCGACAACGAGCCGTTCAACCTCGACCCCAAGCTCAAGGACACCTCGAACGAGGGACCGGGGGCCACCGCGTTCGTCAGCGGACAGACCGTGCGCTATCAGGCGCCGACCAAGCCCGGCCAGTACTCGGTGTCGTACAGCATCAGCGACAAGTGGAACCAGACCGCCGTCGCGACGGTGACCTTCGTGGTGACGCCGAAGAACGGCAAGGACCAGGCACCGAATCCCTCGACGCTGACCGTGCGCGCGTTCGCCGGATCGAGTGTGCCGGTCACCGTCCCCTTGACCGGAATCGACCCGGACGGCGACTCCGTCAGTCTCGACGGCATCGTCAGCCAGCCCACACTGGGCCGGATCGCCGCCACCACCTCGACGTCGTTCACCTACGAGGCGTACCCGGGCTCAGGCGGAACGGACACCTTCACCTACAAGGTGACCGACACCTACGGCAAGAGTGCCACCGGAACCGTGCGCGTCGGCGTCATCCCGAGGCCGAGCCAGCTGCAGCCGCCCGTCGCCGTGAACGACATCGTCCAGGTGAAGCCCGGGCGAACGGCGTCGGTGCCCGTGCTGGCCAACGACTCCGACCCGAACGGCTACACGATCGCGGTGCAGAAGAAGCTCACCGATGTGGATCCTGCGCTCAAGGCATCCGTTCACGGCCAGATCGTGCTCGTGCAGGCGCCGCAGAAGGAGGGCGTCTATTCGCTGCGCTACACGATCACCAACGGACAGGGCGGCCAGGACAGCGCCTACGTGCAGGTGATCGTGACGAAGGACGCCAAACCGGTGTATCCGACGGCGGTCGACCAGGTGTTGCAGTCCGACCAGACGGCGGGCAAGAAGACCGCCAAGGTCAACGTCTACCAGGACGCCGTGAACCCGTCCGACCTCGTGAACAAGCTTGTGGTCGGGCTCACCGGGCCGAACGCGAAGTACGCCACGGTCGGTCAGGACGGCGTCGTGACGGTCAGGCCGCAGCACGAACGCATCGCCGTCGCGTACACGCTGACCGACCCGACGACGGGATTGGCCGGCGAGGCCTTCATCATCGTGCCGCCGGCATCCGACGGAACGCCGCCCCCCGTGGTGAAGGTGCCGCAGCAGATCGTGTCGATGAACGGCACGAAGTCGTGGAAGCTCTCCGACATCATCAGCGTGCCCTCCGGGCGCCCGGCGAAGATCACGGGCGCGAGCGGCGTCTCGGTGACGCACTCGACGGTGGGCGGCTATGTCGACGGCCAGACGCTCCAGTTCACCGCCGAGAAGGACTATCGAGGTCCCGCAGCGATCACGTTCAAGGTGAACGACGGACGCGAGCCCGGTGCCGGCCACGACCGCATCACGTCACTCGTGCTGCCGATCACCGTCGGCAACCCCGACCAGTCCGACGTCGCCCCCACCTTCACCCCGCCGAACGTGCAGATCCAGGCGGGGGAGCAGGCCACCGTCGTCGACCTCCGCGCGTCGAGCCATCACCCGAACCCCGCCATTCTCGCCAAGCTGACCTACACCGACTTCAGCGGCGCATCGGGAGGCATCGTGGCCGCGCCGAGCGGGTCGACGCTGTCACTGTCCGCACCGTTCGGGGTGCAGCCGGGGACCACAGCGGTCATCCACTTCAAGGTGAACTCGCCGACCACCTCGATCGACGGATCGGTGAACGTCAAGGTGGTCAGCTCGACCAAGCCGCTCGCGCAGCAGAAGAACCCGCCGTACACGCACGAGATCCAGCGCGGCCAGAGCTTCGACTGGACGGAGGCCGCGAGCGACTCCACCTGGGTGAACCCGTTCCCCGGGCACCCGCTGCGCATCATGAGCGCCAAAGCCGTGTCAGCACCGAGCGGGGTGGATGTCACGTACACCGACACGTCGATCAACGTGAGCGTGGGCAGCGGCGCGGCGATCGGCACGATCAACATCCAATTCAACGTCGAAGACGCCACCAAGGACCCGGCGCGTACCAAGGCCACGATCGGCCAGTACCAGGTGATCATCCACGACGTCCCAGCGCAGATGGACCCGCCGAGCAGCGTGAAGGCCAGCAGCGGGCAGGCGAGCATGGTCATCAAGGCACCCGCCGACAACGGAAAGCCCATCGACAAGTACGAGATCGACGACAACCACGGCGGAACCTACCCGGCGCAGGTCGGCTCGAACACGATCACCAAGCTGACCAACGGCACGACCTACACGTTCAAGGTCAAGGCGCACAACGCCGACGGCTGGAGCACCCTGTCAGCGGCCTCGGCCGCCGTCACCCCGTACGGAAAGCCGAGCGCCGTGCAGAGCGTCACGATGCACGCCAACGGCACGGCTCCGAACACGTTCGACGTGAGCTGGCCGGCCGTCACCAACACGGGTGGCGGCAGCGTGACCTACCACTGGTCGTTCAGCGGTGGCGGCTCGGGCACGACGAAGAGCACCTCGGTGACGACGAAGTCGGTGAGCGACGGCAACTATTCGTTCACGGTGCACGCCTCCAACGATGGCGGAGGAGGCGACGGAGACTCGGCCACGGGTCACGGCACGATCGACCCGACGCCTCCTCCTTCGCCGGCGGTGCAGACCGGACCGGACTCCGCTCACGAGGTCACCTGCCAGTCCGACGGCGGAACCTGCCACTATTTCCTGCTCAAGGGCCAGCACTTCACCCCCGGGCAGCAGTACACCGTGCAGGTCTACTGCTCGGGCTCGCAGCTCAGCAGCCCCGTGGTGACGGCCGACGGAAGCGGCAACATCGACACGAGCTCCTACTACACGACGCGCAAGCCGAACTGCGGCACCTACGCGACGGGCTACATCATCATCGGCGGGGTGCAAAGCGCGACGGTGCATTTCTGACCGTGACGAACCGTGGCGAGACCGACCCAGCAGAGCGTGAGAAGACATCCATGACCCCCCTGACGAACGAGGCCGCATGACGGAGACGACCGGCACCGGCGCGCCGCGCCGTTCGCAGGCATCCTTCGCCCTGCGCGAGCTGTTGCGCGCGCTCTCGGACGGCCTGGCCGCGCTGATCCGGGCAGGTCGACGCGTGATCGACAGGCCGCTGCTGGCCGTCGCGCGCGCCGCAGGGGTGGTCACGACCTTCGGCTGGATCGTGCTCGTCTCGGCGCTCGTGTCCTTCGTTCTGGCGTTCGTGCTGGGATGGGCGGAGTTCGCCTATCTCGGCTTCACGCTGACGCTCGGGATGCTCGCCGCCTGCGCCTACCTGTTCGGTCGCGCCACGTACCGGGTCGCCATCGAACTCACGCCGCGCCGTGTCACCGCCGGTGATCGCGCCATGGGCAACATGGTCGTCGCCAACATCGGCCAGCGTTCCGTGCTCCCCACCCGCATGGAACTGCCCGTGGGCGAGGGTCTGGCGGAATTCGTCGTGCCCAGGCTCGCCCCCGCGGCGGAGGAGGAGAACCTCTTCGCGATCCCGACGCACAAGCGGGCGCTGATCGTCGCCGGTCCGGCGATCAGCGTGCGCGGCGACCAGTTGGGGCTGTTGCGGCGCACGACGCGATGGAGCGATCAGGTCGAGCTCTTCGTGCATCCGAGGGTGGCGCGCATCGCGGCGACGGCGCGCGGTCTCGTGCGCGACCTCGAGGGCCAGACCACGTCGGTGATCACGGACAGCGACCTCGCCTTCCACGCACTGCGGGCATACGAACCGGGCGACGACATCCGCAATGTGCACTGGCGCAGCACGGCGCGCACAGGACAGCTCATGGTGCGGCAGTACCAGGAGACCAGGCGGTCCCAGCTGCTGCTGCTGATGAGCGCCGACCGGCGTTTCTACGCCTCAGACGACGAGTTCGAGCTGGCGGTCTCCGCACTCGCCTCGGTCGCGATCCAGGTGATCTCCGAGGAGTCCGAGCTCGATGTGCTGTGGGAGAAGGCCGCCCTGCGGTCGCGCACCCCGATGACCCTGCTCGACGACACCTGCCGCATCGAGCGGATCGAGTCGCGATACGAGTCACTGCGCGAGTTCGCCAGGACGGTCGGCGCCCGTCTCGCTGTTCCCAGCCTCGTGGTGGCGGTCGTCGGCAGCGGTGCATCGCACCAGGAGCTGCACGCGATGTCGATGCTGTATCCCAGCGACACTCCCGTCGTCTTCGTGCGGGCCGCGATCGACGAGGAGCCGTCGGTGCGCAAGGTCGGCACCGCCTTCCTCGCCACGGTCACCCGGTTGAACGAGCTGGGTCTGTTGCTGCAGAAGGCGGGACGATGACCGCGACGGCCGCGACACCGCAAGCCTCCGTGCGCACGACGCGCGCGGAGACAGCAGGCGTGCAGCGCATCGGGGCGGCGGCGTGGGTCGACCTCGCCGTCTTCGCCGCCCTCATGGGGGTCGCGCTGATGGGCTTCGCGCCGGCGTTCGGACGACTCGGCTACGTCGTGGCCGCCGTCGGCGGTCTCGTGATCGGCTCGGCAGCGGCCGCGCTCGGTGTTCTGGTGCGGCTGCCGGTCATCGTCACGGTGCTGGCCGGCATCGTCGCGTTCTTCGTCTTCGGCACGGCCGTCGCCCTCCCCGGCGAAGGCGCCTTCTCGGTGCTGCCGACGCTGTCGTCGCTCGCCGACCTGGCGAAGGGCGTCGTGTTCGGCTGGTCCGACTCCGTGACCCTTCGCGCACCGCTCCAGGCGCCGCCATACCTCGCCGTCGTGCCGTACGCCGCGACGCTGGCGGTGTCGCTGGCGTGCGTGAGCGTCGCGTTGCGCGTGTCCCCGGTCGGGCGTCGTGCCGTGCTGCGGGCCGGGGTGATCGCGGCCGGGCCGGCGCTGGTGCTGCTGGCGAGCATCCTCATGGGCACAAGGGATGCCTACCTCGCCGGCCTGCGCGGCGTCGCCTTCGCCGTCATCGCGCTGTGCTGGCTCGGCTGGCGCATCCGCCGCTCGAAGCGCTCGATGATCGTCGACCGCGGCCTGACGCGCAAGGCGATCGCCGGGTCTGCTGTGGTGGCCCTCGTCGCCGTCGTCGGCGGCACGGCGCTGGGGATGGCGACGGCACCGTCTGCGGCCTCGAGGTTCGTGGTGCGCGACGCCGTGCAGCCTCCGTTCGACCCGCTGGACTACCCGGCGCCGCTGGCGTCGTTCCGCAAATACACGGGCGACCTACGCACCACGAAGCTGTTCTCGGCCACGAACCTGCCGAAGGGCTCGCTCGTGCGCCTGGTGACCATGGACAGCTACGACGGCATCGTCTGGAGCGTCGCCGGGCCCGATCAGCAGACCAACGGGTCGGGCAGCTTCGAGCTGCTGGGCAGCAGCATCCCCTCGCCCTCGCTGTTCACCCCGGGAGCCACGAGCGCGTCGACGTTCACGGTGCTCGGGTACGACAACGTGTGGCTGCCGAACCTGGGCTACGTCAACACCCTGAACTTCGACTCGCACCCGGGCACGACGGACCCGCGAGACACGGTGCGCGTGAACGCGGCGACGGGCACGACCGCGGTCACGAGCGGGGTGTCCCGCGGCCTCACCTACACCGTCGACGCGACGGCGCAGAAGGTGCCGAGCGACAAGGTGCTGAAGAACGTGCCGGTGGCGAAGATCACCATGCCGAGCGTGACCAACGTGCCGGATGTGGTGGCGACGAAGGCGAACCAATACGCGGGCGGCTCGAGCAGCGCCATCCAGAAGCTGCGCAACATCGAGCGCTCGTTGAAGAAGCTGGGCTACCTCAGCCACGGACGTGCGTCCGATCCCGTGCCGTCACGCGCCGGCGAGGGCGCCGATCGCATGAACGATCTGCTGCAGAAGACGCCCATGGTGGGCGACCAGGAGCAGTACGCAACGGCCTTCGCGCTGATGGCCAGGCATTTCGGCTACCCGGTGCGCGTGGTGATGGGCTTCAAGTCGCACGCCGCAGGCAAGGGCACGACCACGTTCACCGGCAACGACATCACGGCGTGGGACGAGGTCGCGTTCCAGGGCGTCGGCTGGGTGCCGTTCTTCCCGACGCCGACGAAGACGGACGCACCGAAAGACCAGACCGTCAGACCCAAGCTGTTGCCGCAGCCGCAAGTGCGGCAGCCTCCTGACACGCCACCGAAGGCGGACGATCTGCTCACGCCGGTGAAGACGAAAGACAGCAAGCCGCCGGCGGGCAAGCACGCCTTCGTGCTCCCGACCTGGGCGTACTACGCGATCGGCGTCGTACTCGTGCTGGCGCTTGCCGTCTTCCTGCCGATGCTCATCGTCGCGTGGCGCAAGCGCAGACGACGGCGCAGGCGCGCGACCGGGCCGGAGGACAGGCGCGCCGCCGGTGCGTGGGATGAGCTCGTCGACGGTTTCGCCGAGCTCGGCTACAGCATCCCTTCCGTCGCGACACGGTCGCAGACCGCGAGCACCCTGCAGCGACAATCGCGCGAGCAGGGGATCGAGCTCGACGACGGAGTGCTGCCGGGGATGGCGGTGCAGACCGATGCCGCGGTCTTCGACGGCAGCACGGTGTCGCAGGAGCGCAGCGACCGTCTCTGGACAGGGATGGAGCACACGTTGCAGGCCGTCTCGGCCTCGGCGGGATGGCTGCGACGGCGGCTCGCCTCGTATCGATTCGCCCGTCGCGGCGGACAACCCGCATCGGGGCGATAGGCCATGTCGTCCAGTGAATCGATCGGTGTGGCGCCGGAGGGCCACTGCGGTGGCAACGGCCATGTGGCGGCGGCGAGCATGAAGAGTTCGACGGTGGCCATCTACCCAGGCACGCTCGTCGCACCGAGGCAGGGACAGATGACGCGCAGCGCACGTCGTCGAACACAGAGAAGGAAGACATCATGGCAGTGACGCAGGAACAGGCGACCTGGTTCGCCGGCGCGTTCGGACAGCTCGTGGGCAACGTCGACAAGGCCATCCTTGGCAAGGAGCACGCGATCAGGCTGGTGGTGACAGCGCTGCTCTCCGGTGGTCACGTGCTGCTGGAAGACGTGCCTGGCACCGGCAAGACGGTATTGGCGAAGGCGCTCGCGAACACCATCCAGGGCACGCAGTCGCGCATCCAGTTCACCCCCGACCTGCTGCCTTCCGACGTGACCGGCGTCACCATCTACGACCAGTCGACGGGACGCTTCGAGTTCCACGCCGGCCCGGTGTTCGCGTCGGTCGTGCTGGCCGACGAGATCAACCGCGCCTCGCCGAAGACGCAGTCGGCCCTGCTCGAGGTGATGGAGGAGGGCGTCGTCACCGTCGACGGCGTCTCGCACCCCGTCGGCAGCCCGTTCGTCGTCATCGCGACGCAGAACCCCGTCGAGCAGGCCGGCACCTACTCTCTGCCCGAGGCACAGCTCGACCGATTCCTGATCAAGACCTCGCTCGGCTATCCCGATCACGAGACAACGGTGCGGCTGCTGATGGAGTCGTCGAACCGCGCACGTGCTGCGAGCGTGTCGGCCATCATCGCCGCCGAGTCGGTCACGACGATGGTGCAGCTGGCCGCCGACGTGCACGCCGACGGCGCGGTGATGGGTTACCTCTCCGAACTCGTGAGCGCAACGCGCGCCGACAAGGATGCCTCGCTCGGCGTGAGCATCCGCGGCGCTCTGGCGTTGGCTCGGGCCGCCAAGACCTGGGCGATCAGCACGGGACGCACGTACGTCACGCCCGATGACGTGCGCGAGCTCGCCGTGCCCGTGCTCGCCCACCGCGTGATCGTCGACCCGGAGGCCGAATTCGCCGGCGTCACCGCGGAAGACATCGTGACGCGCGCCATCGCGACGGTCAACCCGCCCACGTACCGGGCGGCCTGATCGAACGCCGAGCACCCGGACCACCCGGTCTTCCGCATCGCGCCGCGCGCACGTCGCGCCGGGCGTTCAGCGGCGTCGGTATAGTGTCACGGGTGGACTCGTCGGGTTTCATCACGCCGCCTCCTGGCCTCGTTCCGCCGCGCCACGACACCGACACGCACACGGAGCGCGTGCCACCGCGAACCCCGTTGCCGGTGTTCCGTCCGCCGTCGCCGCTCTCGACACCCGTGCCGACACCTGCGACCCCGGTCTGGCTGCTCTCCCTGCCGACGGGCGCCCGTGTGCCGATCGACGGCGCGCTGCTGGTGGGCCGCAACCCGGTGCGGTTCGACCGGTGGTCGGACGCAGAACTGCTCGCCGTCGCCGATCCCGCCCGCAGCGTCTCCAAGACGCATGCGGTGTTCGAGGCGCAGGGCGATGTCGTGCGCGTCACCGATCTGCACTCGACAAACGGCGTGACGCTCCTCGATGCGTCGGGTGCGGAGTCCGCGCTGCCCGCCGGGGCGGCGATCACCCTCGGCGCCGGAAGCGTCGTGAAGCTGGGCGAGTTCCGACTCCAGATCCTGTCCGCCTGAACGGTCGCCTCGGCGAGGCTGCGAGGGGTGCTCGTCGGCGCTGTGCTGCGTCGTGCGACAGGCCTGTCCAGGGAGGCCCCCGCGGTGCACTAGGATCGTCTCCGGCGTCGATCCCCGGCCTGCCGGTTCGGATGACGGTGACCCGTTCAGCAGGACCCTCCTCCGGGTTCGTTGAAGTACCCGAGGGGGAGCGATGGATCGGCGTGCGATGTGCACCGGACTGCCCTTCTGTTCCCCGGTGCGCTGCCGGACGACGGCCCTCCCGACCGGGAAGGACCGTCGATGAGCAGACGGGCGATCGCCCCTCCGCCGGTGCTCCCCGGCTACAGCTATGTGCGCCCGCTCGGCTCGGGCGGCTTCGCCGACGTGTACCTGTTCGACCAGGACCTTCCCCGTCGTCGCATCGCGGCGAAGGTGCTCGCGGGCGGGCTGGTCACGCCCGCGCTGGTGCGCACGTTCAACGCCGAGGCGGACATCCTCGCCCGGCTGAGCGTGCATCCCGCGATCGTCACCATCTTCGATGCCAGCATCTCCGCAGACGGCCGCCCGTACTTCATCATGGAGTACTGCCCTGACACCATGGGCGCCCGCTATCGCCGAGGGCCGCTGCCGCTCGCCGAGGTGCTCGATACGGGCGTTCGCATCGGCGGTGCGCTCGAGACGGTGCATCGCGCTGGACTTCTGCACCGAGACGTGAAGCCTTCGAACATCCTCGTGACGAGCCTCGGGATGCCCGTGCTCGCCGATTTCGGCATCGCGGGAGCGGCCGCCGCTGCCGACGACCCCGACGCGATCGCGCTGTCCATCCCGTGGTCGGCGCCCGAGGTCATCTCCGGCCAGGTGAGCGGCTCGGTGCCGAGCGAGGTGTGGAGCCTCGCTGCCACCCTGTACACCATGCTCGCCGCCCGCAGCCCGTTCGAGGCGACGACGCGGGGATCGAACGCCAGGGATCACCTGGCCTCTCGGATCCTGGCAGCGCACTACACGCCGCTGCGTCGCGAAGACGTGCCTGAACGCCTGGAGGCTGCGCTGGCGCGCGCGATGTCCAGAAACCCGGGCAAGCGGTTCCCCACTGCGCAGGCCTTCGCCGAAGAGCTGCGCTGGGTGCAGTACGAGCTCGGGCTGCCGCCGACCCCTCTCGAGGTCGCCGCAGCAGAGTGGATGCCCGTGCACGACTCGGTCGGCATCGACGACGACGTCGCGCGCGGACCGGTGCGGTCCGTCGTCCGAACGGATTCTCGCCGCAACCGGCGCATCGAGCGTGCCGTAGACGAGGCCGCGCGGGAGCGTCGTGATCGCGACGGTCTCGCCGTCCGCCCGCGGAGAGCGGTGTCCCCCGCTCGTCGCGGGACTCATCGGCGCCGGATCCGTCGTGGCGGTGCTGGCGATCGTGGCCGGCGTGCTCGTCGCCACGGGGGTGATCTGAGGTGGGGGCGCGTGGCCGGCGGCTCGGGCGCAGCGGGGCGGTCATGGCATCCCTCGCCGTGGTCGCGGTCGTCGCGGTCGTCGCCGGCGCGTTCCTCGCGTCGGGGTATGACGCTCAGAAGGTGCGAACGGCGTCGACGTCGGTGTGGGTCACCAGAGCGTCGGGACAGTACGGGCGAGTGGACACATCGCTCGGGCAGCTCGACACGGTGCGCAACGCCGAGTCGCCGAGCGGGGTGGTGCAGAGCGGCGACTCGGGCATCGTCTACACGGACGGCTTTCAGAAGGCCTGGTCGATCGACGCGGCCGATCCTCACGATCTGCAGACGTCGGGTGGCAGCACCTCGTCGGCAGGTGACACGGCGGCAGCGGCGTCGACCGGATCGACGAGCGGGTCGGGCGACGACGCGAAGTCGTCTCCAGCAGGCACCGCGCAGGTGTTGAACTCCGGCAGCTGGGTGCTCTACCTGACGGCGGACGGGCACGTCTTCGTACAGAACCTGCGCTCGGGCTCGGCCGCGTCGTCGCCGTTCCAGGTGCAGGCGCCCGCCGGAACGACCAAGAGCGGCTATACGGTGACCGCCGCGACGATCACCTCGAACGGAGTCGTGCTGCTGTACTCGGCGAAGGAGCGCGCCGTGCGCCGCTATGACGCGGCATCCGGCGCCTTCGTCGGAGGAGCGCAGGCCGTTCGACAGGCTCCGGCCTCCGACGCCAAGGTGCTGCTCACGGCGGCGGGCACCTCGTGGGTGCTCGCCGAGCCGTCCGCTCACCGCGTCTGGATGCCGTCGCACGACGGTCCGCTGCGTGCGGCCTTCTCCACGGGCGCCGTCGCGGGGGACGGTGTCGCGACGGGTTCCGTCGCGTACTTCGCCGACAGTCGTGGACTGATCACCGTCGACACCGAGTCCGGCACGGTGAAGCGCGCCGCGACGGCATCAGGCACGCCTGCACCGCCCACGGTCGTCGGCGGAGAGGTCTACGCCGCCTGGCTCGGCCCGGGCGGCGGAACCCTGTGGGGATCGACCAGTTCGCGCACGAGAGCATTGACAGTGCCGTCCGGTGTCGTCGAGCGGGCGAGCTCGCTCGCGCCGATGATCGCCTCCAACGGCAGCACGGCGGTGCTCGACGAGACGTCGACGGGTCTGTTGTGGACGATCCCCTCCGGCACGCTCATCCCTCGTTCGCAGTGGTCTGCGCAGAGCACGCCTCGTGAGCAGCAGACGAGCGAACAGGTCGTGCAGGTTCCCCAAGAGGAGCCGCCGGTGGCCGTGCCGTCGACTTTCGGCGTGCGCGCCGGCGCGCAGACGCTCCTGCCCGTGCTGCTGAACGCGTACGACCCGAACAAGGACGACGTGCTCACGATCGATCCCGGTTCGATCACGGCACTCAGCGACCCGGGGTTCGGAACACTGTCTCTGGCGAACGACGACCAGGGCGTGGTCTTCACGGCGCACGCCCAGAGCGGCAGCGCGACCTTCTCGTACGCGGTCACCGACGGGCGGGAGAAGTCCGCCCCGGCGACCGTCACCGTCAACCTGATGCCGTCGACTCAGCGCAGCGCGCCTGTCTGGTGCGGCGTGCAGGAGTGTCGGCAGAGCTGGCCCGTCGCTTCGCTCGCACCGGGCGGAAGCACGCGTGTGCAGGTGCTCACCGGTTGGGTCGATCCGGACGGCGACCCGATGGTTCTCGAGTCGGCGGCCAAGGTCGAGGCCAAGGCGCCGATCACGGTGGTGCCCGCGCCCGACGGCACCGTCGTCATCCAGCACACCGACCCGAACGCCGCGGGGGCGAGCTATCACGTCATGGTCACGGTGGCGGATGCCCGTGGCGGCGTCAGCCAGAAGACCCTCGACGTCGAGGTCGCCGCGAATCCCGCGCTGCAGGTGCACTCCTTCACGGCGCTGGCCGGCGTCGGTCAGACCCGCACCGTCGATGTCGGCCCGCACATCAGCGGGGGATCGGGATCCTATCGGCTGCTGAGCGCGGTCGCCACGAGCGGGCAAGGGCAGGTGACCGTCGACGCCGACCCGTCGACGGACTCGCTGACGTTGTCCGCCGGGTCGGCAGGAGACCACACGATCAGGGTCACGGTGCAGGACCTGCAGACGCACGCCCAGCAGACCGGCACGATGCGGTTCTCGGTCGAGGCCCATGCCCAGGCGCTGACCATCCCGCCGCAGACCGCATTCGTGCAGAGCAAACAAGACACCACTCTCGACGTGCTCGATGTGGTGCAGACCATGTCGTCGCGGGTGCTGTCGGTGGTCTCCGCCACCTCGAACACGCCCAGCCTGTCGGTCTCCGTCGTCGGAACGCGTCGGTTGAGGGTGTCGGGCTCGACGGGGGACGGCCAGCCGGGCGAGGTCGGCGTCGCCGACTTCACCGTGACCGATGGCGCAGGCACGACGGCCCAGGGACAGGTGACCGTCTTCCTCTCCCCGCGTTCGTCGGGCGTCGCACCGATTCCTGTTCCGGATGCCGTCACCGTGCGAGCGGGAGCCCAGATCGACATTCCCGTGACGGCGAACGACATCGCGCCGCGGGGCGAGCAGATCGAGCTCTCGCCCAGCGTGCGGGGGTCGGGAGCACCCGGCGAGCTCGCCTTCGCCTCCGGAACGACGCTGCGCTATCTCGCGCCGACGAAGGCGGGCACCTACACACTGCACTATTCGGTGTTCCTCGCCTCCGACCCGGAGCGCGTGGCCTCCTCGATCGTCACGGTGACCGTCATCGGCTCAGGAGGGGACCACCCGCCGACGCCGCCGGCACTCAGCGCCAGCGTGGTCTCTGGCAGCACCGTGAGCATCCCGGTTCCCACCTCAGGGGCCGACCCCGACGGCGACACGACGAGTCTCTCCGGCGTCGACCTGCTGCGCTCCGGGCAGGGGACGGCGTCGATGAACGCCGAGGGCACGGCGATCGAATACACGGCGCCGGCCGCGGGCGTCACGGGCGGTCAGCTGCAGTTCCGCTACCGGCTGCGCGACACCCAGGGCGAAGACGCCGCAGGCACCGTCACGGTGGCGGTGCTGCCTGCAGCACACGCCGATGTCACTCCCGTGACGTACACCGACACCGTGCACGCCGTCGTGGGCTCGCCCAAGACGATCACCGCGCAGCCGCTGCTCAGCGACAGTGACCCGGCGGGCGGCACCCTGCGACTCGTCTCGCTCGTGCCGAACGCGCCGCAGAAGTCGTCGGACGGCGAGTACGCGCGGCTGAAGGCACTCATCGACCCTGCGACC
This sequence comes from Humibacter ginsenosidimutans, assembly GCF_007859675.1. Classification (GTDB taxonomy): domain Bacteria; phylum Actinomycetota; class Actinomycetes; order Actinomycetales; family Microbacteriaceae; genus Humibacter; species Humibacter ginsenosidimutans. Next base: position 919,643 of record NZ_CP042305.1, on the reverse strand, counting down.
GATCTGAGCAAGGGCATCGTCAAGTTGCGTGCCGGTGCCGTGCAGGGTGTGCAGTCGTACATCTACACCGTGCGCTCGAGCGCGACCACCTCGACAGCCCAGGGCCTCATCGTGGTCGACGTCACCGAGCAGGCGGCGCCCGAGACCCCCGTCGTGGCCGATACCGTCGTGACGCTCGCCGACCGGCTTCGGCTCGCCACCGGCATCGACGTCGTCAGCGGCAAGGTGGTCTGGCCGTCGGGTGATGCCGCGACGATGACGCTGAACGTGGTCGGCGCTGCGGCATCCAGGTACACGGCGAAGGGCAACCGGATCTCAGGGCCGCTGCCCGCGGACGGTGCCCTGATTCCGTTCTCGCTGACCGGAACCGACGTGTTCGGCCACAAGCGCGTCGCGTACGGCTTTCTGCGCATCCCGGCGTTCGACGAAATGCCGGTGGCGTTGAAGAGCGGTCTCGATCCTTACAACGTCGGCGAGGAGCAGACCACCACCGTCGATGTTGCGAAGGCGGCCGGTGTCGCCAAGGGCGACCGACTCGAGCTGAAGAGCGGCAGCGAGCTGCCCGTGCAACGCGCGAACGCGCGCTGCGAGGTGCGCGACGGCACCCGCATCGGCTACAGCGCGGGCAGGGATGCTCCGTGGAGCGACACCTGCACGGTGCAGGTGCGCGTCGCAGGCCAGAAGAACTGGACGGCGCTCGCCATCCCGTTCACGGTGCGCCCGAAGGCGCCGCAGGCGATCCTGACTTCGCTCAGCCGCACGGTGCCGCCCGGCCAGACCCAGACCATCGACCTCTACTCCGACATGACGGGCTGGGACGGCGGACGCGTCGGCGATCAATCGTCGCTCGACTACACGGTGTCCTCGCCTGGCAGCGACTTCATCGTGACGCAGAAGGGGCGCACGCTCACGGTCGAGGCCAGAGCGGACGCGCACTCCGGCGCCGTCGACACGGTGGCGGTCTCCGTGTCGTCGTTCGGCGGGCTGAGCGCGCAGATCTCGCTGGTCGTCGGCATCGCCGCGCCCGACACGCCGAGGGGCGCGACGTTCAGCCAGACGTGCCGCGTGAACTCCGGTCCCAGCTGCACGATCACCGTCATCGGACAGTCGGGCCAGTACGACCCGTTCGCGGGCAAACCCGGAGGCGGTCTCAAGCTGGCGGGCATCGGCGACGTCAACTGCTCCGTCGCGAGCCTCTCGCTCTCCGGAACGAATGCCATCACCGCCACCTGGCCCCGAAGTGCGAAGCCGGCGGGCGGCACCTGCCAGGTCCCGTACACGGTGGTGGATGCCCAGGGCAGGCAGGGCCAGGGAACTCTCGCTCTCGACGTGCAGGGTTACCCCGCCGTGCCGAACTCCATCACGACGGCTGCCTACACCGCCGGCAGCGTCACCTTCCTGGTCGATCTCGGCAGCGCGGCGGCGGCGCATCCCTCGCTCACCGGCGTGGACATCGAGGAAGACGGCAAACCGGTCGCGGCGCAGTGCGCGCCGAGCGTGCCGGGCGCCTACTCGTGCACCGTGTCGGGCCTCACCAACGGGCAGCCGCACAGCTTCACTGCACGGGCCGTCAACGCCATCGGCGAGTCGGGCGACACGACACCCGTGGTGGCCTGGTCGTACGAGTCTCCGGTCGTGTCGTCGGTGACGGCGACGCCCGACACCCCGGTGACCGCGAACACCGGAACAGCGTCCATCTCGATCCGTTCGCGGCAGAGCAGCGGCGTCGCCTCGTTCCTGCTGCGCGACAGCTCCGGTGCGCAGACCACCGTTCAGCTGCAGGGCGGTGACACCACCAACTACGAATGGCAGGGTCTGCCCGTCGGCACCCAGACCATCACGGTCATCCCGGTGAGTCGTTACCAGCCGCCGAACGGTGCGTGGGGCGGCGCGGCGACCGGCGATGCGATGAGCGCGACCGTCACGATCGCCGGGGCGCCTGGCTTCAGCTCAGACGGGAGCCTTCGCGCACTCTCCAACACGTCGGTCGAGCTCGACGGTGTGCAGCCGAACGCGAATTACAGCGCGAAGACCCTGTCGGTGATCTATGCCGTGTGGGCGTCGGGCGACTCGACGCCCACGTGCTCCATGGATCAGGACGGCAGCCCGACCATTCGGGGAGCGACCTCGCAGACGAGCACGGTCTTCACGGGGCTCGACCAGTTCACCTCGTATCGCGGCATGGCGTGCGTGTCCAACGGCTACCAGGCGACGGCATCCAACCCCGTCTCGGTGTTCACCTGGACGAGCACGCCCGGTGTGTCCGGCAGCTACACCTACACGGTGGGCACCACACCGAAGACGTCCAGCACGGGAACATCGACCACCCTGTCGTGGAACGACATCTCCGGGCCGTCGCCGAGCGTGCCCGGGCCGCCGAACAGCCGTTTCAGCACGCAGTACACGGCGGCGGCCACCGGGCAGACGTCGCAGAGCTTCGGCGACCTGTTCTCCTCGGACCGCACGCCGGGAACCATCACCGTCGCGTACTGCTGGAACGGCATCAGCTGCGGCTCCGCCGCGACGATCGCTCCGACAGGGGCGCCGACGACGGCCTGGGTGTCGGTGCAGACGACGCCGACGACCACTCCCATGGTCAGCGACCTGCAGTTCAGCGGATCGGTCGACGCACCGAGCGGTGACGGCCTGACCGGGTCGTCAGGCGACGTGGCCGTCACCATCACCGTCGACACCACGACCAACGTCGTCACCTATTCGCTGGCGTTCACCGGCGCGTACTCCGCGTTCGGCACCGTCACCCTGACCCGCCCCTACGGCTCATGACCCCGCGGTTCGCCGCCGCTCTTCCCGAGGAGACACGCCGATGACCATCACCCCGGAACAGGTCGACTGGTTCCAGAGCACGTTCGGCCGGTTGGCCGACAACGTCGAGCAGGCCATCCTCGGCAAGCGGCGCGTGATCGAGCTGGTGCTCGCCGCCATGCTCAGCGGCGGCCACGTGCTGCTGGAGGATGTTCCCGGCACGGGCAAGACGGCGCTCGCCCGCGCGCTCGGGCAGACGATCGCGGGCACGACGACGCGCATCCAGTTCACGCCCGACCTGCTGCCAGGCGATGTCACGGGCATCTCGGTGTACGACCAGAAGCGTGGCGAGTTCGAGTTCCACGCCGGTCCGGTGTTCGCGAACGTGGTGCTGGCCGACGAGATCAACCGCGCCAGCCCGAAGACGCAGTCGGCACTGCTCGAGGTGATGGAAGAGGGCCAGGTCACCGTCGACGGCATCACGCGCTCGGTCGGCAGACCGTTCACGGTGCTGGCCACCCAGAACCCCGTCGAGCAGGCCGGCACGTATCGCCTGCCCGAGGCCCAGCTCGACCGGTTCATGATCAAGACCTCGCTCGGCTACCCCGACGACGCCTCGATGCTGCGCATCCTCCAAGGGGCCATGGCCGTCAAGCCAGCCGTGCCGGGCATCATCGATCCCGTCGCCCTGGCGACCATGTCCGAGCTGGCCGCCGGTGTGTACGCGGGGCCGGTCGTGCTCGACTATCTGATGCGGCTGGTGTCGGCGACCAGGCGTGCCGAGGAGGTGCGGCTCGGCGTGAGCGTGCGCGGTGCTCTGTCCCTCGCCAAGATCTGCATGGTGTGGGCGGCGAGCCGCGGCAGGGCCTATGTCACTCCCGACGACGTGCGCGATCTGGCCGCGCCCGTGCTCGCGCATCGCCTGGTGCTCAAGCCCGACGCCGAGTTCGACGGCGTGACGGCTCCCGAGGTCGTCGCGCAGATCCTGCTCGACGTCGCCGTACCGGTGGAGAACGGCACGGCCTGAGCATGTCGACGAGTGATCACGACGCGTACTCGCGGTTGGAGTACACGTCGACCGGGACCGGAACGCGCACGCGTGCGTCGACGGTGACCAGCATGGCGCGCACGACGCGCGGCACGGCCGCCCGCCGTGACGGGGTGCGTGTGCTCGTGACCGGCGGGCGTGCGCTCGCGGCGGCGGCCGGCTGGCTCGGCGAGACGGTGACCCCGATCGGCTGGCTGCTCGCGGCCTCCGCCGTGGCAGGCATCGCGGCGGGCGCGGTGCTCGGCTGGAGCGTCGGATGGATGATCGGCGTCGCCTCGCTCGTGCTGCTCCTGACCGCGATCCCCTTCCTCGCCGGCGGCTACTCGTACCGCGTGCAGTTCCGGGTGGACCGCGACGCCGTGGTGGCCGGCAGCGACGTCACGGGCACCGTGCAGGTCGTCAATGCAGCACGGCGCACCGCATTGCCCGGTCTCGTCGACATCCCGGTGGGCGACGGCCTCGTCGAGACGAGGGTGCCGTTCCTGCGCCCGCAGGCGACGCACGAGGAGACCATCGCGATCCGCGCGGCGAAGCGCGGCGTCATCGATGTCGGGCCCATGTCGGTGAGCAGGGGCGACCCGGTGGGCGCGCTGCGTCGCGAGGTGGTGTGGCCGCAGATCCAGACCATCCACGTGCATCCCGTCACCGCCTACATCCCGTCGACGGGGTCCGGGCTGCTGCACGATCTCGAGGGGCTGCCGAGCAGCAACATCGTCAACGCCGATCTCGCGTTCCACGCCATCCGCGACTACGTGCCGGGCGACGCACGCAATCACGTGCACTGGAAGTCGACGGCCAAGACCGGCAAGCTCATGGTGCGGCAGTACGAGGAGACCAGGCAGTCGCGCATCGCCGTGCTCATCGGCACGGAGGCGGAGGGCGAGTACTCCTCCGACGACGAGTTCGAGCTCGGGGTCAGCGCTGCGGCATCCCTCTCCCTTCAGGCGGTCCGAGACGGTCGAGAGCTCATCGTGACGACGGGCGCGCAGCAGCCGGAGCTCAGCCGCGGCGACGTCATCGCGGTGCGCGAGATTCCGACGCACGGCATCCGCCCCATGCTCGACGGCTTCTCGGAGATCGACCGCTCCCTCCGCATGACGCGCCTGGAGGATGTCGCTCGCCTGGTCTCGCAGACCGCGGATCGCCTGTCGCTGGTGTTCCTCGTCTCCGGATCGGTCATGCCCGTGCAGCGACTGCGCACCGCGGGCTCGTTCTTCGACGCGGAGAGCACGGTGGTCATCGTGCGCTGCGAGCCGGGGGCCGATCCGGTGATGCGCAGGGTCGGCGACGTGCGCGTGCTCACGCTCGGCCGGCTCGACGATCTCGGCCAGCTCATCGCGCGAGGAGCCCTCGAATGAGCGGGACGGCCGCATCCACAGGGCGTGGGCGTCGCCCGCTCCGCGCGCCCGCGACCACGAGCGTGGGCCAGGCCGTGCTGGCGGTCGGCTACGTGCTGGTCGGTCTCGGCCTCGCGACGGCGATGGCCTGGCCCATCTTCGACACGTGGCGCCTCGCCGTGATCGCCTGCGTGTGCGGCGTGCTGGGCGCGGCGATCGCCGTGCTGGCGCGCCTCCTCCGCTGGCATGTGCTCGTCACCGTGCTTCTGACGGCCGGCGTCTACCTGGTCGGCGTTGTGCCGCTGGCCGTTCCGTCGGCTCTGTCGTCGCCGCAGGGGATCCTCGGCGGCGTTCGCGACGGAGTCGTCGGCGTCGTGCTCGGCTGGCGACAGCTGCTCACGCTCGATCTCCCCGTCGGCTCGTATCAGGCGGTGCTCGTGCCGTTCTTCGCGATGGCGCTGATCGGCACCGTCGCAGCGGTGGGCATCGCGCTGACGCCATCGCGTTCCGCGGCATGGGCCGTGCTCATCGTGTTGCTCTTCGGGGTCTTCGGAATCGCCTTCGCGGCGACGGATCCCGGCTCGTCCGTCGTGCTCGCGGGCGTCGAGATCACCGCTCCGCGCGAGGTGCTGCTCGGAGTGCTGCTCGTCGCCGTCTCGATGCTCTGGCTCCTCACGCGCGCCAGGCTGCAGCGCAGGGCTGCGCTCTCCCTCGCCCGCTCCACGACGACGGTGCACGTGCAGCGCGGCTCTGCCGGCGCGGCCCTGCGACGTGGTGTGCTGGGCGCCGGACTGGTCGTCGTCGCGCTCATCGCGGGCGTTGCGGCGGTGCCCGTCGCCTTCGGGGCGACGCCGCGCACCACGCTGCGCACCGGAGCGGAGCCCACGCTCGTGGCCAGCTCTCAGACCAGCCCGCTCACGACCTATCGGGCGTCGTTCGAGAAGTCCGCCTACTCGACGCCGTTGTTCCGCATCTCGGGCGACACGAAGGGCATCGACCGCGTGCCGCTCGCGGTGCTGGATGCCTTCGACGGCCAGGTCTTCACCGTCGGCTCCGGTGCCCCGGCCTCCGGTGCCCAGGGCTCCGGAGGCCAGGCCGTCAGCTTCACGAGACTGCCGGGCGGCACGTCGCCGTCGAACGCGCATCGGGTGACGTTCTCCATCGAGCACGACCTCGGCATCTGGACCCCGATGCCGGCGGGGCTCGCCTCGGCTCCCGCGTTCTCGGGCAGCCGTGCGTCGGAACTGGCGGCGGGCTTCTATCTCGATCGCACGAGCGGAGCCGCGATCGAGATCGCCGGTGGCGCCACCGGGCGCGGACTTGTCGCGGGCGATGGCTACACGGTCGACGTGCCGGCGGACAGCAACCCGTCGCTCGGCGCGCCCGGCGCAACAAGTGGAATCGACCTGAACGACTATCCGCAGTTGGCGGCATGGGTGAAGGCGCAGAAGCAGCCGCGCACGGCCGCGGGTTTCGCCACGTTGATCGGCAGGCTTCGGGCTCGGGGATACCTCAGCCACTCGGTCGACGACGATGCCCAGGCATCCTCGTGGGTGGGCGCGCTGAAGAAGTCGTCGTCGTACTCGTTCCAAGCCAGCTACGCCGGGCACTCGACGGCCCGGGTGGAGGCTCTGTTCAAGCAGCTCGTCGACCAGCAGCGCGTCGTCGGCGCCGACGCCACGGCAGGCGCGCTCGTCGCGGGGGTCGGCGACGACGAGCAGTTCGCCGCCGCGGGGGCCCTGCTCGCGCGCGCGTACGGCTACCAGTCGCGCGTGGTCGTCGGCGTGCGGCTGACGTCTCTGGCCGGCAGCGGCGTGCCCGCCTGCCGGTCGGAGTGCACGGGCAGCGACCTGGCCGCCTGGATCCAGGTGAAGGCGCCGTCCGCATCGCAGTGGACCACGTTCGACGTGGAGCCCCAGTACCGCAGCTCGCCCGTGCTCGTGCGGCTCGGCGAGCAATATCCCAAGTACCCGACGGCGCCGGAGCAGCTGCACGCCGGCGTCGCGGCGCCCCCGCAGAGCCAGCACGACGGCTCGAGCTCCCAGGCGGCGGCCACCGACCGGTCGTCGCAATCGCTGGCGGCGCTGATCGCCGTGGCGCGCGTCGTCGGAGAGGGCCTGGCGCTTCTCGTGCTCCTCGCGCTCCCGCTCATCACGTTGCTGGCCTTGAAGCGCTCGCGACGGCGACGGCGCCGCTTCGCGAATGTGCCAGAGGTCGCCCTCGTCGGGGCCTGGGCAGAGGTACGAGACCTGTGGGCGGATGCCGGCATCCCCGTCACCGGCGCCACCCGCGTGGCGCAGGCCCGTACCGTCCACTCCGCGCCGGCCCGTTCACTCGCCGAGCTGGTCGATGCAGCGGTGTTCGCTCAGCATCCGCCGACGGGCGATGACGCGCGCGTCGCATGGGACCTCGTGGCGGAGGAGCGGGAGCGTGTTGCGGCTTCCCAAGGTCGCTGGAAGCGGTTCGTCGTGGCGCTGCGGCCGCGCTCCCTGGTGCTGCCGATCATCGAGATGCTGAGAGATGACGAGTCGCGCTACGCTCGCGGCGGGAAATCCGACTCTGGGCAGAACCGGCATCCCGAACCGCGACGGCGCACGACACGACAGGAGAACAGCACGGTATGAGTGCGGTGGCAGAGTCTGTGGCGGCCGTGTCGCAGTCGGCGATGCCGGCGATCGTGCTGGGGGCAGTGACCCTCGTCGTCACTGTCGGCTCTTACGTCTGGCTCGCGGCGGCGCTCTCGCGGGTGTTCTTCAGAAGCGGGGTCGACCGGTGGCGGGCGTGGGTGCCCGTGCTGAACGTCGCGGAGATCCTGCGCCTGGGGCGCATCTCGCCCTGGCTGGTCGTGCTGCTCTTCGTTCCCCTTGCCGACCTGTTCGGTGTGTGCCTGCTGATCCTCGCCGTGCACAGGGTCAACCGCGCGTTCTCGCGCGGAGCGGGCATGACGGTGCTCGCCGTGTTCCTCCCGCCGGTGTGGGCGAGCGTTCTGGCCTGGAGTCGTTCAACGGATGTCTCGCCGTCGTTCGCGCCGAACTCCGTCGCACCGGATGCCGTGGCGAAGTCACCCTTCGACACTCGCCCGACGCAGGCTGCCGTGCAGGGCACTCAGCCCCCTCCTGTCCCACCGGGCGGTCCGTCGCCATCGAGCGGGCTCGCGGCCCGATCCCCGCGGCCAGCACCTGCCTGGGAGCCGCCGCCGCTGGTGACGACGCCCGCGTACGGGCGGAGCCCGGCGGCCGATCGCTGGGGGACGGTGCAGCGACCGCAGTGGCAGCCGCCGGAGGCGCAGCAGCCGGAGTTGCGGCCGTGGGTGCCACCCGAGCCGCAGCAGCCGTGGACGCCAGGACCCCCGGTGACGCAGCAGCAGTGGACGTCCGTGGCACCCGATGCGCAGCGGCCGTGGGCGCCGAAGCCGCTGTCTCCCGCGGCGACCGCGGTGATCGTCGAGCCTTCCGACGAGCTCGACGAGACGGCACCCAGGACGGCTCCGCCTCTCAGCGTGCCGGCCGAGCCGCCGACGGACACCGGAACGGTGGTGATCCCGCGTTCCGCGCCGCTGATCGAGCGGCCGGACGACGACGAGACCATTGTCGTGGTCCGGCGCAGGCCGCGGTGGCACCTCACGACTGATTTCGGTGCCGCGCACGAGCTCACTGGCGGCCGTGTGGTCGTGGGACGGCGCCCGGAAGGCGACGAGCGCGGCGTGCAATACCTGGCTCTCGAGGACGACACCAAGACGCTGTCGAAGCAGCACGCCTTCTTTCTGCTCGACGGCGACGAATGGACGGTCGCCGACCTCGCCTCCACCAATGGAACCGTGCTCGTCGACGAAGCAGGGGTCGAGCATCCCGTGGATCCGGGAACACCGGCACGGGTGGGCGCACGTGTGCTGCTGGGGGAGCTGGGCGTCGTGTTGAAGCGGGTGATCGGATGAACGAGGCCCGTGAGGTCGACGACACGATCGTGGTGCCTCGATTCGACGACGACCGCACCGTGGTCGTTCGGCGTCCGCGCGCCGAGCACGCAGTCGAGGCCGCGGTGGATGCCGGCCCCGGCGTCGCTGCTCCGGCCGGGCTCCCCACGGGGGACGACGAGACCGTGATGCGTGCCGACCTCGGTGACGAGACAGTCGTGCGCGGGGTGGCGAGCGACGCGACGGTGGTGCGGCCCGGCCGCGCCGCGGCCGAAGCGTTGACGCGGTCGTCGACGGCGGCCGCCGCGACCCGCGCGATGCGGGTGGCGCTGCCCGACCGAATCGCTCCGTCGGCGAACGCGGCGACCGGAGTCGGAGTCGACGCGGTGCAGGCGTACCGGCCCCGCCCCATTCCTGCTCCGCCGCGCACGCCGGTCGGGGCCGTCGGCGGCGAGCGGGCGACACGGGCGGATGCCCCGGGCCTGCCCTCGGTGCGCCGCGCGTCCCGGCGCACGGGCTTCGTCGCGCTCGCCTGGCTGGCTGGCGCGTGCGCCGTGACGATTGCCGGCCTCGCCGCGCTCTGCCTCGTGGCGTTCGCGGGGTGAAGCGCACGCCGTCGAGCGGGCATCCGTACGGGTTCGAATATTGGTATCCCACAGTGGTACCCTGAAATCGTGGCGTTCGTCTCCCTTCTCCTTAGCCGCCGCGGCGAGTCCTAATCCTTCAGGCCTCACTCGTCGCGGGGTTCTTTCGTGGCTGAACAGACGGGAGCAGCTCCCGCACACACACGCAAGGAGAGATCGACAACCATGAGCACCGCATCCGATGCAGTGCGTCGCGACGACGCCGTCGCCGACGTGAAGCGCCCCCGCACGCTGGCCGAGAAGGTGTGGGACGACCACCTCGTCGTCAAGGGCGACGACGGCAGCCCCGACCTGATCTACATCGACCTGCACCTGGTGCACGAGGTGACGAGCCCGCAGGCGTTCGACGGCCTGCGTGCAGAGGGGCGGCCCGTCCGCCGTCCCGACCTCACCATCGCCACCGAGGACCACAACACGCCTACGATCGGCATCGACAAGCCCATCGCCGACCTCACGAGCCGCACGCAGATCGAAACGCTGCGCACGAACTGCGCCGAGTTCGGCGTGCGCCTGCACTCGCTGGGCGACGTCGAGCAGGGCATCGTGCACGTCGTGGGCCCGCAGCTGGGTCTGACGATGCCGGGCATCACGGTGGTGTGCGGCGACTCGCACACCTCGACGCACGGCGCGTTCGGCGCCATGGCGTTCGGCATCGGCACGAGCGAGGTCGAGCATGTGCTGGCCACGCAGACCCTGCCGCTGAAGCCGTTCAAGACCATGGCGATCAACGTCGAGGGCGCCCTGCGTCCCGGGGTCACGGCGAAGGACATCATCCTGGCGGTCATCGCCGAGATCGGCACCGGCGGCGGCCAGGGCTACGTGCTCGAGTACCGCGGCAGCGCCATCCGCGCCCTCTCCATGGAGGGCCGTATGACCATCTGCAACATGTCGATCGAGGCGGGCGCACGCGCCGGCATGGTCGCCCCCGACGAGACCACCTTCGCGTACCTGAAGGGCCGCCCCCACGCGCCGGAGGGCGAGGACTGGGATGCCGCCATCGAGTACTGGAACACGCTGCCCACCGACGAGGGCGCCCGGTTCGACGCCGAGGTGAACATCGACGCCGACGCGCTGGAGCCGTTCGTCACCTGGGGCACCAACCCGGGCCAGGGCGTCTCGCTGAGCGACGTCGTGCCGGAGCCGGCGAGCTTCGAGGACCCGAACGCCCAGGCCGCTGCCGAACGCGCCCTGCAGTACATGGACCTGCAGGCGGGCACGCCGCTGAAGGACATCCACGTGGATGCCGTCTTCATGGGCTCCTGCACCAACTCCCGCATCGAAGACCTGCGCGCCTTCGCGTCCATCATCAAGGGCAAGAAGAAGGCCGACGGCGTTCGGGTCATGGTCGTCCCCGGCTCGGCGCGGGTGCGCCTGGAGGCCGAGGCGGAGGGCATCGACAAGATCGTGGAGGAATTCGGAGCCGAGTGGCGCTTCGCGGGATGCTCCATGTGCCTCGGCATGAACCCCGACCAGCTGGCGCCGGGGGAGCGCTGCGCATCCACCAGCAACCGCAACTTCGAGGGTCGCCAGGGCAAGGGCGGCCGCACCCACCTGGTGTCGCCCGTGGTCGCGGCGGCCACGGCCATCCGGGGCACGCTCTCGAGCCCGTGGGATCTCGACAACGCCGACGCACGCGACGAGCAGAAGGTGAGCGCCTGATCATGGAGAAGATCTCGACCCTGACGGGTGTCGCGGTTCCGCTGAAGCGGTCGAACGTCGACACCGACCAGATCATCCCCGCCGTCTTCCTGAAGCGGGTCACGAAGACCGGATTCGACGACGCGCTGTTCTCTGCGTGGCGCCAGGACCCCGAGTTCGTGCTGAACCAGGAGCCGTACAGAAACGGCAAGATCCTCATCGCAGGCCCCGACTTCGGCACCGGATCCTCTAGGGAGCACGCGGTGTGGGCGCTGCGCGACTACGGTTTCACGGCCGTGCTGAGCCCGCGTTTCGGCGACATCTTCCGCGGCAACTCCGGCAAGCAGGGCCTGCTCACCGGCACCATCTCCGAGGCCGACCTGGAGAGGCTGTGGGCAGCCATCGAGGCGAACCCGGGAATAGAGGCGACTGTCGATCTGGTTGAGCGTAAGGCCACGCTGGGTGAGGTGACCGTCGACTTCGACATCGACGATTACACTAGGTGGCGGTTGCTGGAGGGGCTCGACGACATCGGCCTCACCTTGCGTGATGAAGCGCAGATCACAGAATTCGAAGCCCGCCGCGAGTCGTGGCGGCCCAAGACATTACCGGTGAAGGCTTAGTGAACTCTCTTCTTCAGGATGCGCAAGCGGCGGGGGCCCGAGTGGGGCTGACCGCTGAAAAGATCACCATCAACGGTGGGCGTCCCCTTCGCGGGCGCATCCAGTTGAAGGGGGCGAAGAACCTCGTCACCAAGGCGATGGTCGCCGCCCTGCTGGCCGATGGCCCGAGCGAGCTGCGCGACGTGCCCGACATCAGCGATGTGCGGGTCGTGCGCGGTCTGCTCGACATCCACGGCGTCAAGGTCACCGACGGCCCCGAGGAGGGCGTGCTGCTGCTCGACCCGACCGGTGTCGAGAGCGCCCACATGGCCGACATCGACGCGCACGCCGGATCGAGTCGCATCCCGATCCTGTTCTGCGGGCCGTTGCTGCACGCGCTCGGCGAGGCGTTCATCCCCGACCTCGGCGGATGCCGCATCGGCGATCGTCCGATCGACTTCCACCTCGAGGTGTTGCGTCGCTTCGGTGCCGTCGTCGAGAAGCTGCCCAGCGGCATCCGCATGACGGCTCCCAACGGCCTGCACGGCGCGAAGGTGGAGCTTCCGTACCCGAGCGTCGGCGCGACCGAGCAGGTGCTGCTCACCGCGGTGAAGTCCGACGGCATCACCGAGCTGCGGGGCGCGGCCATCGAGCCCGAGATCATGGATCTCGTCAACATCCTGCAGAAGATGGGCGCGATCATCACGGTCGACACCGACCGCGTCATCCGCATCGAGGGTGTGCAGCGCCTCACCGGCTACAGCCACACGGCGCTGTTCGACCGCAACGAGGCCGCCAGCTGGGCTGCGGCTGCTCTGGCGACCGAGGGCGACATCTTCGTCGGCGGTGCGCGTCAGGCCGAGATGCTGACGTTCCTCAACGTGTTCCGCAAGGTCGGCGGCGCCTTCGACATCGCCGACGACGGCATCCGCTTCTATCACCCCGGTGGCGACCTGAAGCCCGTGGTGATCGAGACGGATGTGCACCCCGGCTTCATGACCGACTGGCAGCAGCCGCTCGTGATCGCCCTCACCAAGGCGAAGGGCGTCTCGATCGTGCACGAGACGGTGTACGAGCAGCGCTTCGGTTTCGTGGATGCCCTCGTCGACATGGGTGCGACGATCGAGATCCACAAGGAGTGCCTCGGCGGGCATCCGTGCCGGTTCGGGCAGCGCAACTTCAACCACTCCGCGGTCATCGCGGGCCCGACGGTGCTGCACGCGGCCGACGTCGAGGTGCCCGACCTGCGCGGCGGCTTCAGCCACCTGATCGCGGCACTCACCGCCAACGGCAGGTCCACCGTGAGCAACGTGGGCATCATCAGCCGCGGCTACGAGAACTTCATCAGCAAGCTGCAGCAGCTCGGCGCCGACTTCGTGCTCGAGAACTGACAACCCCGCGAGACCTCGCCGACCCGCGAGATTTCGCCGAGGGTGTGCCTTTTCACCGCCGAGAGTGCGTCTTTCCGCTGCCGAAAGTGCCCTTTCGGAGCGTGAAGTGCGCAATCTCGTCTCATCGCGGCCTCGGCTCCTGGATGCCGCATCCCCGGCGGCGCATGAGACCTGACGGATAATGGGCTGGTGCCGAACTCACCCGACGAACCGGATGCCGCCATCGATGCACGTGACACCGCGAAGCCTCCGGCCAAGCGCCGCCGTTTCGTGAAAGAGACCTTCCGCCCCAGCGTCTTCTGGCCGATGGCGGGGGTGGTGGTACCGCTGATCGGCACGATCGCGAAGTTCAAGGTGCGCGGCCGGGAGAACCTGCCGTTGGAGGGCGCCTACGTCATCGCGCCCAATCACTACAGCGAGATCGATCCGCTCGTCGTCGGCTCCATGATCTGGCGGCGCGGTCGTGCCCCGCACTTCCTGGCGAAGGAGAGCCTGTTCAAGGTGCCCGTCGTCGGCTGGTTCCTGTCCAAGTCCGGACAGGTGCCGGTCAGTCGCAGCCACGGCGGCCGAGGAGCCCCGGTCGCGCAGGCGCAGCACATCGTCGACAACGGCAACGTCGTGGTCGTGTACCCGGAGGGCACGCTCACCCGCGACCCCGACCTGTGGCCCATGCGCGGCAAGACGGGCGCGGCGCGGCTCGCGCTCGACTACGGCATCCCCGTCATCCCGGTCGCGCACTGGGGAACGCAGGCCATCATGGGCCGGTACTCGAAGAAGATCAGCCTCTTTCCCCGCAAGACCGTCACATTCTCGATCGGCGAGCCCGTCGACCTCTCGGAGTTCCTGGGCAAGCCGCGCACGGCGAGCGTCATCTCGGGCGCCACCGAGGCGATCATGGATGCCATCACGCACGAGCTCGAGATCCTGCGCGACGAGAAGGCGCCGGAGAAGCGCTGGGATCCGGCGGCGCATTCGCAGACGGAAACGGGACGTTTTGAGGGCTAGACCGGCGCCGGCCAGGCGCGTGACCGTGCTCGGCGCGGGGAGTTGGGGAACGACGTTCGCGAAGGTGCTCGCCGACGGCGGCTCGGACGTGACGCTGTGGGCGAGGCGTCCCGAGATGGCGCGCGAGATCCGAGAGGCCCGACGCAACAGCCAGTACCTTCCCGGCATCAACCTGCCCCGCAACCTGACGGCGACCTCCGATCTCGCGATGGCGCTCACGAACATCGACCAGTTGTTCCTCTGCGTGCCGAGCCAGACCCTGCGCGACAATCTGATCGACCTCGAGCCCTTGCTGCCGCCGGACATCCCGGTCGTCAGCCTCATGAAGGGTGTCGAGAAGGGCACGGGGCTGCGCATGAGCGAGGTGATCGCCGAGGTGCTGCCGATCGATCCGACGCGCATCGCCGTGGCATCCGGTCCGAACCTCGCACTGGAGATCGCGAAGAAGCAGCCGACGGCCGCCGTGGTCTCCTCGGTGAGCATGGAGACGGCGCACGAGGTGGCGCTGGCGGCCCGCAACCCGTACTTCCGTTCGTTCGTGAACACCGACGTCATCGGCACCGAGTTCGGCGGCGTGCTGAAGAACCTCATCGCGGTGGCGATCGGCATCGTCGACGGCGTGGGATACGGCGAGAACACGAAGGCGTCGATCATCACCCGCGGGCTCGTGGAGATGACCGACTTCGCCGTCGCGCACGGTGCCGAGCGCGAGACCCTCGCAGGGCTTGCGGGACTCGGCGACCTGATCGCGACGTGTCAGTCGCCGCTGTCGCGCAACAACACCGCCGGCCGCCTGCTCGGTCAGGGCTACGCCTTCGCCGAGGTGGTGAAGCAGATGAACCAGACCGCGGAAGGGCTGGCATCCGTCGCCCCGATTCTCGCACTCGCGAAGTCGAAGGGCGTGGAGATGCCCATCGTCGACCAGGTGGGGCAGGTGCTTGCCGGTACGCTGGCACCGGCGGATCTCGCCCCCCACCTCACCACCGACGACACGCCTCGCGGCGAAAGGACTACGGATGACTCACAAGCGCGTCCTCGTGCTGCTTTTCGGCGGGCGTTCGAGCGAGCATTCGATCAGCTGCGCCACGGCGGGCGGGGTCCTCGGGGCGCTTGACCGCGAGCGCTATGACGTCATTCCGGTGGGCATCACCCGCGACGGCGCCTTCGTGCTCGAGCGCGACGATCCGGCGGCCTTCGCGCTGAATCCGGATGCCCTCCCCGAGGTGCGCGACGACGGCAGCCGCGTGCGCTGGCCGGAGTCGACGCGCTCCCGCGAGCTCACCGTCGAGCGCGACGGCGTGGTCACATCGCTCGGTGAGGTGGATGTCGTGTTCCCGATCCTGCACGGGCTCTGGGGCGAGGACGGCACCATTCAGGGCCTGCTCGAGCTCGCCGGCATCCCCTACGTCGGGTCGGGCGTGCTGGGCAGCGCGCTCGGCATGGACAAGCACTTCACCAAGGTCGTGCTCCAGGCCGCCGGCATCCAGGTGGCGCCGTGGATCACCGTCACCCGAGACGACTGGGAGCAGAGCCAGGATGCTGTCGCCGACCGCCTGCGCGGCCTGGGCTCGCCCCTGTTCGTGAAGCCCGCCAGGGCGGGCTCCAGCGTCGGTGTGACGAAGATCACCTCGGCCGAGGGCCTGTCGGGCGCCCTCGACGTCGCGTTCGCCGAGGACGGCAAGGCGCTCATCGAGTCCGCCGTCGTCGGACGCGAGGTGGAGATCGGCGTGCTGGGCGCGCGTGCGGGGGAGCGGCCGAGGGCATCCGTCGCCGGCGAGATCGTCGTCTCCGGCGAAGGCTTCTACGACTTCGACGCGAAATACCTCGACGCGCCCGGCATCGACCTGGTCTGCCCGGCCGATCTCACCGACGAGCAGCTCGCCGAGATGCAGTCCATCGCGGTGCGCGCCTTCGAGTCGATCGACTGCGCGGGCCTCGCACGGGTGGACTTCTTTCTGACCGATCACGGCTGGGTGATCAACGAGATCAACACGATGCCGGGCTTCACGCCGATCTCGATGTTCCCGAAGGTGTGGCAGGCATCCGGATTCAGCTACCCGGCTCTGATCGACGAGCTGATCGAGCTCGCGCTGGAGCGTGGCTGAGTCGTTGCAGCGCGACTGAGTCCTCGTCCGCGGCGTCCTCGATCACGGGTGCGTTCTTGGCTCAGGTCGCAATTTGTGCCCGTTCTCCCCGGTCAGAAGGGCACAAATCGCGACCTGAAACCACCGCGGGCACGGCAGCGGCGTGCGGGCCGGGCAGCTATTTGGACGACGGCAGCGGTGTCGGCGTCACGGTCGGGCTCGTGACATCGGCCGTCGACAGGCACTTCTGCTGCTTCTTCTGCGGAATGAAGCTGATCGCGTCGGCGAGATCGGGCAGCACGGAGGCATCCGTGACACCGCCCTTGCCGTGCGCGATCACGATCTCGGTGGCCGGCACCCTGCCGAAGGTGATGTAGCGCAGATCGGTGTCGATCGGGTTGTTCTCGAGCACCCAGTCGATGCCGTTCACGGTGATGCACGGCTTCGTGGTGGGGCCGATCGGGGTCACCCCGCACCGCAGAAGCACGACGGCGGGATCGCCCCACGCTGCGGTCGCCTGCGCGTTGGTCTCCCGCTTCGCCTTGCCTGCGACGGTGTCGGGAAGATGCACGATCACGTCCGCGCAGCGCGGATTGTTCGCTCCTGCGGCGGGGTCGAGCGCGACGGTCGGCGTGCATGCCGTGAGAAGGAGTGCGGCCGCGCCCACGGCGAACACGGTGAGCAGGCGACGGGGGCGGTGAGACATCGTCTTCAGGCTAGGGCATGACGCTGAGCGCACGCAGACCCCGCCTGCCCATGCCCTAACGTGAGGGGCATGACGCGAACGGCCGGTGGCGAACACGAGACCGAGGATGCCGACACCCTGGCCGTCGTCGGCGAGGTCGCCGCTCTGCGCCGCATCTTCCCGCGCCTGCCGAACGCCTCCGCCGCGCTCGTGGGACCCGGCGATGACGCCGCCGTGGTCGCCGCGCCGGACGGACGATACGTGGTCACCACGGACATGATGATCGAGGGCCCCGACTTCCGCTGGGCCTGGTCGTCTCCAGAAGACGTCGGCTGGAAGGCCGCGGCGACGAACCTCGCCGACGTCGCCGCGATGGGGGCGCGGCCGACAGCGCTGGTGGTCGCGATCGCGGCACCTGCTGCCACCCCCGTCGCGGTGCTCGAGCAGATCGCCGACGGTCTCCGCATCGCCTGCGCTGCGCTCGCACCCGGCTGCGGTGTCGTGGGCGGCGACCTGTCCGTTTCGCGGGCCTTCACGCTCGCGGTGACGGCGTTCGGCGATCTGGAGGGCAGGCATCCGGTGCTGCGTTCGGGTGCCCGCGCGGGCGATGTGGTCGCCATCGCCGGCACCATGGGACTGGCCGCGCAGGGCCTGAACGCGTTGTTCTCCGACGCGGTCGACGACGACGGCCGACCGGATGCCGTGCGTGCGGCCGAG
Source organism: Humibacter ginsenosidimutans (assembly GCF_007859675.1). Lineage (GTDB taxonomy): Bacteria > Actinomycetota > Actinomycetes > Actinomycetales > Microbacteriaceae > Humibacter > Humibacter ginsenosidimutans. The sequence continues at coordinate 901,816 of NZ_CP042305.1, read as the reverse complement.
GTCGTCGCCCGCGTTCCCGAGGTCGCCGTGCAGCGCCGTCCCATGCCGCCGATCGCGGCGGGACCGGTCGCCGCCGTGGCGGGGGCGACCGCGATGCTCGACGTCAGCGACGGGCTGGCCCTCGACGCGGCTCGGATCGCCGAGGCATCCGGGGTGCGCATCGAGTTCGACTCGTCGGCGCTCGGGCCGGATGCGGCGTTCGCGCTGGCCGGGGGAGAGGACCACGCTCTGCTGGCCTGCTTCCCCCGCAGACGGCGCTGCCGGAGGCGTTCCGGCCGATCGGCAGAGTGCTCGCCGAGGGGCTGGGGTCGCTCGACGCCGAGGGACCTCGCGCACGTCGAATCGACGAGCGGAAGGGTGAGCGTGGACGGGCGTCCCTACGCGGGTGCAGCGGGATGGGATCCCTACTCCGCCGGCTGAGCGAACCACACGGCGGTCTCGCCGTACGTCTTGGCGCGGAACGCTTCGAGCCCGGTCGGCCATGACGGCTCGGGCGAGCGGGCGCTGCGCTCGACGACCACGACGGCGTCCGCCGTGAGCAGCGGATGCAGCGCCGCGAGCACGCCGGTCAGCTCGTCGTCGGAGACGTCGTACGGCGGATCGAGGAACGCGAGCGCGAAGCCGCCGCCGCCGGCCTGGGCGAGGTACGAACGCACCGTGCTCTGTCGCACCTCGATGCGCGGCCGCACGTCTGTCTGCGACTTCTCTGCGGCCTTGAGCACCGCCGACGCGTTCGCCCTGCACACGCTCGCCGCCTGCGCGTTCTGCTCGACGAGCACCGCAGAGGATGCCCCGCGGCTCACGGCCTCGAGCGCGAGTGCGCCGGAGCCCGCGTACAGGTCGAGCACGCGGGCCTCTCGCAGGGCGTCCATCGCCTCCAACGAGGAGAACATCGCCTCTCGCACCCGGTCGCTGGTGGGGCGCGTTCCCGCCTTGGGAACGGCGAGCGCCAGGGAGCCGGCGAATCCGGCGACGATGCGTGTCACGTCTCGAGGCTACGGGGTGTCGATGCCGTCGCGCACTCGACCGCGCGTCGGTGGATGCCCGTAGCCTTGTCGCATGCCAGCACCGCCGCCCGAGACCGCTGCGCAGACGACCGCGCCGACGACGCTCGCTCTGGCGACGCCGTTGCGGGCCGCACTCGGCGAGCGACAGGCGGGAGTGTTCACGCGGGCGTTCGGTCACCGCACCGTCGGCGACCTGCTCGCGCACTATCCGCGGCGGTATGCGCAGCGCGGTGAGCTGACGGCGCTCGCCGAGTTGCCGCCGGGCGACGACGTGACGATCGTCGCCGAGGTGCTGCGCTGCGACAAGCGGGCGATGCGGCAGCGGCACGGATCCATCGTCGAGGCGGCCATCTCCGACGGCACGGGTGTGCTCACGCTCACGTTCTTCAACCAGGCGTGGCGGGCGAACGAGCTCATCCCCGGCAGACGCGGCATCTTCGCGGGCAAGGTCAACCGATACAAGGGCACGCTGCAGCTCACGCATCCCGACTACGAGTTGTTCGACGAGGCATCCGCTCCCGACGTCGAATCGTGGCAGAGCAAGCCGATCCCCATCTACCCGGCGACGTCCACGCTCGCGAGTTGGAAGATCGCCAAGGTCGTCCGTGAAGAGGTGCTGCCCAAGCTCGGCCATGTCGACGATCCCGTGCCCGAGGCGGTGGCGCGCGAACACGGGCTGGAGCCGTTGGATGCCGCTCTGCGCGGAATCCACACGCCGGCGACCGACACCGACTGGCGGCGCGCCCGCGACACGCTGCGCTACCAGGAGGCGTTCGTGCTGCAGTCCGCTCTGCTGCTGGAGCGCGAGCGGCTGCGCGAGACGGCGGCGACGGCACGGATGCCCGTGGCCGACGGGTACGCAGCCCGCTTCGATGCGCACCTGCCCTTCGACCTCACGGCAGATCAGCGTGCCGTGGGTGAGCAGGTCGAGCACGACCTGGCCCAGGCCGTGCCGATGAACCGGCTCGTGCAGGGCGAGGTGGGCAGCGGCAAGACGGTGGTCGCGCTGCGCGCGATGCTGCAGGTCGCCGACAACGGCGGACAGTCCGCGTTCCTCGCGCCCACCGAGGTGCTCGCCTCTCAGCATCTGCGTTCGATCGCGGCCGCGCTGGGCCCCGATCTCGCGGCCGAGCTCATGCCGACGCTGATCACCGGACGCCTGACGGCCGCGGAGCGCAAGAAGGCGCTTCTTCGCGCCGTCAGCGGTCAGGCCCAGATCGTCGTCGGCACGCACGCCCTGCTGAACGAGAACGTCTCGTTCTTCGACCTCGGCCTTGTCGTGGTCGACGAGCAGCACCGGTTCGGAGTCGAGCAGCGGGATGTTCTCCGCAGCAAGGCCGCGACGCCCCCGCATCAGCTCGTGCTCACCGCGACGCCCATCCCGCGCACCGTCGCGATGACCGTGTTCGGCGACCTCGACGTGTCGACCATCGCGCAGCTGCCGACAGGGCGCCAGAAGATCGAGAGCTTCGTGGTGCCTCTGGCGGAGCATCCGCGTTGGCAGAACCGCATCTGGGAACGCGCGGCGGAGGAGATCGCCGCCGGGCACCAGGTGTTCGTCGTGTGTCCGGCGATCACGCCGAAGGAACCGGAGGAGGGCGAGACCGAGAACCCGATCGACGAGGCGGCCGACGATTCGCGACCGCTGACCCCTGTCGCGACCGTCGAGCAGACGATCGAGGCGGTGCGCGACAACCCGGTGCTGCAGGGTGTGCGAGTCGCGGCCCTGCACGGCCGCATGAGCGCCGACGACAAGGATGCCGTCATGCGCGCGTTCGCCGCCGGCGCCCTCGACCTCATCGTCGCGACGACGGTGATCGAGGTCGGCGTCGACGTGCCCAACGCATCGGCGATGATCGTGCTCGACGCCGACCGGTTCGGCGTCTCGCAGCTGCATCAGCTGCGCGGACGCGTCGGCCGGGGGAGCGTGCCCGGTCTCTGCCTCTTCGTGACGAACGCCGAGAACGGCAGTCTGGCCAGGGAGCGGGTCGACGCCGTGGCGGCCACGCTCGACGGCTTCGCCCTGGCCGAGGCCGATCTCGAGCTGCGCCGCGAGGGTGACGTGCTGGGCAGCGATCAGTCGGGCGGCAGGTCGTCGTTGCGGCTGCTGCGCGTCGCGCGCGACGGCGCGATCATCGAGCGGGCGCGTGCTGATGCCGCGGCGGTGCTCGAGAGCGACCCGCACCTCGCCGACCATCCGGCGCTGTCCGCCGCCATCGCGGACCGCCTGACGGACCGCACGCGAGACTTCCTCGCCCGTGCATGACGGGCGTGCAGGGCGCCACCGTACGTGCGATGACGGAGCGGGCGTTCGCTCGCGATCGGCGCCCGTGTGCGCGATGCGCATGCCGAGCATCCGCTGTAAGTCGTCGACCGACGATAACGATCGGGTAACCCCGTCCCGCTATTCTGGAGGCCTATGAGCAGGATCGCCGTCGTCCCTGGTTCCTTCGATCCGGTCACCCTTGGCCACCTCGATGTGATCGCGCGTTCCGCGCGCCTGTTCGACGAGATCCACGTGCTCGTCGTGCACAACCCCGACAAGTCGGCCATGCTGCCGATCGCGCAGCGCGTCTCGCTGATCGAACGGTCCATCGCCGACGAGCGCCTGCCCGGCAACATCGTCGTGGCGGCGTGGAGCGTCGGCCTGCTCGTCGACTACTGCACCGATGTCGGCGCGAACGCCCTGGTCAAGGGAATCCGCTCGCAGGTCGATGTGGCCTATGAGACGCCGATGGCGATCGTGAACCGCGATCTCGCCGGTGTCGAGACCGTCTTCATGCTCCCCAACCCGGCGAATGCTCACGTGTCGTCGTCGTTGGTTCGTCAGGTCGCCGCGCTGGGCGGCGACGTCAGCCCGTACGTGCCTCGCGCCGTCTACGACTATCTGCAGGAGTTATGAACGCACTGCCGACGAAACACCCGACGGACGCCGCGGCAGAGGCATCCGAGTCCGAGCCGACCATCACCGCCGACGAGCTTCGCGACGAGGCGGAGCAGATCGAGCGCAACGTGGAGTCGGTCATCGACGGCAAGCACGACGCCGTGCGGGTCGCGCTGACGGTGCTGCTCGCCGAAGGACACCTGCTCATCGAGGATGTCCCTGGCGTCGGCAAGACCATGCTCGCCAAGGCGCTGGCCAAGTCCGTCGACTGCAGCGTGAGTCGCATCCAGTTCACCCCCGACCTGCTTCCCTCCGACGTGACGGGCGTGTCGGTCTACAACCAGCCGGAGCGCCGCTTCGAGTTCAAGCCGGGCGCGGTGTTCTCCAACATCGTCATCGGCGACGAGATCAACAGGGCGAGCCCGAAGACGCAGTCGGCCCTGTTGGAGTCGATGGAGGAACGGCACGTCACGGTCGACGGCTCGACCTATCCGCTGCCCGACCCGTTCATCGTCATCGCCACGCAGAACCCGGTCGAGATGGAGGGCACCTACGAGCTGCCGGAGGCGCAGCGCGACAGGTTCATGGCGCGCATCGCGATGGGCTATCCCGACGAGGGCGCCGAGATCGACATGCTGACGGGGCGCGACACCTCGAGCCCGCTGTCCCGCATCGGCGCCGTGGTCACCAGCGACCGGCTGCGCGACATGATGACGCTCGCCCGCAGGGTCTTCGCCTCGGACGCCCTCAAGCAGTACGCGGTGGCGATCGCCAGGGGGACCCGTGACGATCCGGATCTGCGCCTCGGAGCGAGCCCCCGGGCCACGCTTCAGCTCGTGCGCGCGGCCAAGGCGCGCGCCGCCCTCGAGGGCAGGGACTTCGTGCTTCCCGACGACGTGGATGCGCTGGCCGTGTCCGTGCTCGCCCACCGGTTGCTGCCGACGAGCAGGGCGATGGGGCAGCACCACGAACGTGCAGCGGTGCTCGCCGACGTCGTCACGAGAGTGGTCGCCGGCACCCCGGTGCCCACCGGGCAACCGAAGTAGCCTGGCGGCATGACCGGCCGGCGGGTCGGGACCGCAGCGCAGCGGCCCAGACCGACATGGCGCGGCGTCGGGCTCGGCGTCGCGGGTGTGATCGCCATGTTCGGTGCCGCCTGGTTCGGCAGGGTCGACCTGCTCGTGCTGGGTCTGGTTCTGCTTCTTCTCCCACTGGCTGCGGCCATTGCGATCACCGTCGACAGACCGTGGATCTCGGTGACCAGAACATTCGAGTCCGACGTGGTCTCCGCCGGCGACACGGCCAGGGTCACGCTGACTCTGCGCAACGAGTCCAACCGTCGTGCACCGGGGGTGCGCTGGCGGGATGCCTGTCCTCCCGGCCTGCTCGGCCCCGGCTTCGCGCCGCTGCGGACGCTCGGCGAGCACGCACGTGCGAGCCGCGATCGCTCCGACACCGTCGTCGTGCAGCACACCGTCACCACCAGCGGGCGCGGCGTCTATCGGGTGGGCCCGGTGCTGCTGGAGCGCACGGATCCCTTCGGACTCATGCGCTGCGTCTACGCGGTCGGCACGGCGAAGCCGCTGATCGTGGTGCCCCGCGCCGCCGACCTCGGTGCCGGGGAGTTCGACGTGTCCCGCAGCGAAGGCTACGAGCACGAGCTCGTGAAGCACAGCATCCCGAACGCCGACGAGCTGATCGCACGGGAGTACCGCCCAGGAGACCCCATGCGCAGGGTGCACTGGCGCGCGACGGCCAGGCACGACAAGCTCATGGTCCGGCAGGAGGAGCCGCGCAGCAATCCGGAGACATGGATGCTGCTCGACACCGATCTCGGCCGTCCCGTCTCGCACCATCAGGGACGAGAGCGCGTGAACGAGCGGTTCGAGACCGCCGTCGAGCTCGCGGCATCCATCGGCGCGCACCTCATCGATCAGGGCTATGTGCTGGGCATCGCCGAGACGGCGCCGCTGCAGCTCTCCGGTCGACCTGGCATCGGCAGAGCGGGACTCGCCGGGCTCCCCGTGTCGGCCTACGACCCGCCTGGTGGAGGGCACTCGCTGCTCACCTCGCTCGCGGCGCTGCAGCAACTGCCACGGGACAGCACCGACGCGGTGAGCGTGCTTTCAGCGGCGCTGCGTCGCAACCCGCAGGCGGTGCCGGTGTTCCTCGTGATCGTCGACGGCGACGACGATGAGCTCGCCGGGCTCGCTGGGCTGCGTCCGCTGTGCGATCCGCTCGTCGCCTTCCTCGTCGCCCGCCGCCCGGAGCTGCGCGAGCGCCTCGAGCGCTACGGCATCACCTGCGTCGACGTGGCGGCGGGCGAGTCGCCGGAGTCCGCGTGGCGCAAGGCGGGCATCCGATCGCAGGTGACGCACCATGTCTGATCGTGCTGTGCCGCTCGGCGCAGGGCGCGGCATCCGGGGCAGCGACGGCGGGACTTCGGGCCGACGCGGCGATCGCGAGCCGGTGACGGTCGGCCGAGGGGGCGCCGCCGACCTGTGGCGGAGCGTGGCGCTTCTCGCCGTCATGGCGGCCCTCACCGTGGCCATGACCGGACTCGTCTCGGGCGCGGCCTGGTGGAACGAACTTCTCCTGGCGTGCCTCGTCGTGCTCGGTGTCGCCGCGCTGGCGAGGATGCTCCTTCCCGTCGCCCTCGCGCCCGTGCTGTCGTTCGTCGCCCTGCTCCTGCTGGTCACGGCCTTGTTCGCCCCGCAGACCGCGGTGCTCGGCTTCATCCCCACGCCGACGACGCTCGTCGAATTCGGGCAGCTCATCGCGCGGTCGCAGGTGTCGGCCTATACGCAGTCGGTCCCCGCCGACCCGCTGCCGGAGTTCCTCTTTCTGCTGGTCGCGGCCGGCGGCCTGATCGCGTGGGTGTGCGACCTGCTCGCGATCGTGCTCGACCGGCCCGCGCTGGTGGGCATCGTGGTCTGCGTCGCCCTCATCGCGCCGGCCGCTCTGCTGGGCGGTGGCATCTCGCCCCTCGCCCTCGTGCTCTGCCTCATCGCGTACCTGCTCCTGCTCCGCGTGGACGTACGAGGCCGACGTGGCACGGGCGGCGAACCGGCGGCCGCGCTGGCCATCGGAGCGGCAGCGATCGTCGTCGCTCTCGTGATCGGCACGACGGCACCGGGTTTCCAACAGGTGGGCAGGCAGGCGATCCCGGCGTCGGGGGTGATCTTCGGTGAGGGCGTGAGCCCGCTGATCGACCTGGGGGCAGACCTGCGGAGGCCGAATCCGGTGACGGTCATCGACTACTCGACCACGGCGTCCACACCGGCCTACCTGCAGATGACGACGCTCGATGTGATCAACGGCTCGGTGTGGCAGCACCGCCACACGCAGTCCACCTTCTTCAGCCGCAGCGCGTCGATCGGCAGCGCTCCGGGGCTGAGCAAGCACGTGAAGTCGAAGAAGGCCGTCACGAAGATCGATGTCGGCAACATGACGAGCAGGTGGCTGCCCGCGCCGTACCCGGCGGAGAAGGTCTCGGGGCTCGACGGAACCTGGGGCTGGGAACAGGGCGACCTCACCATCTCCGGTCTCACCAGCGTGACCACCGATCAGCACTACACGGTGACGAGCCGCGGGCTCGAGCCGACGGCCCAGCAGCTGCGCGCCGCCGGCGAGGACTACCCGTCATCGGTCGACTACGACCTCCAGCTGCCCTCCGACACGCCGTCGATCATCCGCACGACGGCGCTGCGGGTCACGGAAGGGGCGGCGACCGCGTACGACAAGGCGGTGGCACTGCAGTCGTACTTCCACGACGGGCAGTTCACGTACTCGTTGAACGCGCCGAAGAACGGGGGCTACGACGGCGACACGCCGGGGACGATCGCGACCTTCCTGAAGAAGAAGTCCGGCTACTGCGTGCACTTCGCCGCAGCGATGGTGTTCATGGCGCGCGAGCTCAACATCCCCGCCCGCATCGCGATCGGGTATCTGCCGGGAACGCAGACCAGCGTGACGGGTGACACGGCCCACTACGAGGTCACCTCCGACGACCTGCACGCGTGGCCGGAACTGTACTTTCCGGGCATCGGCTGGGTGCCGTTCGAGCCCACGGTGGGGCGCGGCACCGTCCCCGACTACGACACGTCGACGGTGGTGACTCCGAGTGCAACGGGCACAGCCACTCCGGGGGCGGCGAACGGCGCCCAGAAGCGACTGCCGACCGACCAGGCGGTCGGCGGCACGGGAGACATGCCGACGTCGGCCGGCGACTTCTCGACGACCAGTGCCGCTGCGGCCGTCGTGATCGTGATCCTCGCGCTGCTCTTCGCGCCCGCCGTGATCAGGCGCAGACAGCGCTCCGTCCGGTTGTCGAAGCTGCGTCAGGGCGAGGGCGGCGCGTCCTCGGCCTGGAACGAGGTGAGGGCGACGGCACTGGACCTCGGTCTCGCCGCGCCTCTCACCGAGACACCACGTGCGTTCGCCCGACGATTGCGCGAGACGTGGCAGAGCACCCAGGTCGAATCCGAGACGGTGGAGGCGGCATCCCTCGCCCTTGCCGAGCTCGTGGAGAGCGTCGAACGCGAGAGGTTCGGTCCGCCGGAGTTCGGGTGGACCGACCCCGTGCTCGCCGACGATGTGGTCACGGTATTGGCGGCGCTCGGAGCCAGTGCAGGGTTCGCCCGTCGGATGCGCGCCACCCTCGTGCCCGTCTCGCTCGTCGAGGGACGCGCACGCCAGGCACCGGTGGGAGCGGCCCGGTAAACTGGCGGACTGTGTCTGCTGCAGCCCGAAATCCGTATTCCCTCGGCGTGCGCGATCTCGTGCACCGCCCCGGCGAGATGCGCGAAGAATCCATCGCCGTGGTGTCGCCGGAAAAGCTGGGTGAGGGGCTCGTGAGCGTCGCCGAGGGCGAGACGATCGACCTCGATGTGCGCCTCGAATCGGTGCACGAGGGGATCCTCGTCTCCGGCGAGGCGACGACGGAGGCCACAGGCGTCTGCGGCCGGTGCCTCACCGACATCGCGCTGCCCGTCCAAATCGACTTCCAGGAGCTTTTCGCGTATCCTTCTGGGGAAGCTTTCGACTTTGAGGTTCACGACGACCACGTGGATCTTGAACCTCTTGTCAGGGATGCGGTGGTGCTGTCACTGCCGTTCCAGCCGGTGTGCCGACCGGATTGCCCTGGTCTCGACCCAGAGACCGGTGAGCGGTTGGCCGATCTGCCGGACCGCGAAACCACGCAGACGATCGATCCTCGATGGGCTGCGCTCGCGGAATTCCCCGCTTCCGATGACTCGGCCGACCAGAACACATCAGATCTGGCCGGCGCCCCAGACAGAGAAGAGTAGAGACATGGCCGTTCCCAAGCGGAAGAAGTCGCGCGCCAACACCCACGCCCGTCGCTCGCAGTGGAAGGCGGAGGTCCCCAACCTCGTCAAGACCGTCGAGAACGGCAAGGTGACCTACAGCCTCCCGCACCACGCGAAGGTCGTCGAGGACTCGGCCGGTACCCCGCTGTTCCTGGAGTACAAGGGCCGCAAGGTCGCCGACGTCTAGTCCGATGCCGAACGCCGAACGGCGTCACGACAAGCAGGCGCGCATCGACAACGATGCGCGCCTGAGTCGTGCCTCCGGCGAATCGACGAATCTGGACGAGCTGCAGGAGCTGCTCGGTGTGCAGGTCGACCCGACCCTGCTCACGCTCGCGCTCACGCACCGGTCATACGCCTACGAGCACGGCGGCATCCCGAACAACGAACGCCTGGAGTTCTTGGGCGACTCGATTCTGGGGCAGGCCGTCACGGTCAAGCTCTACCGGGAGAACCCGCGCACCGACGAGGGCGGCCTGGCCAAGCGCCGAGCATCGCTCGTCAGCAGCGTCGCGCTGGCCGAGGTGGCCCGCACCATCGGTCTCGGCCGCTTTCTGCTGCTCGGCCGGGGCGAATCGCAGAGCGGCGGAGCCGACAAGTCGTCGATTCTCGCCGACACGGTCGAAGCCATCATCGGTGCCGTCTACCTGGATGCCGGTGGCGAGGTCGCGACCGCGCTCGTGCTCCGCCTCATCGAGCCGCTTCTCGACGATCCCGACCGGTTCGGCGCAGCGCTCGACCCCAAGACGAGCCTGCAGGAGCTGGCCGCACGGCATTCATCGGCGCCGCCGCGGTACGAGGTGACCGACAGTGGACCCGACCACAACAAGACGTTCCACGCGACCGTGACGGTCGACGGACTCGTGAGCGCCAGCGGCGAGGGCAGCAGCAAGAAGAACGCCGAGATGGCCGCGGCCCTGCAGGCCTGGTCGACCGTCAACGAACGAGGGAGCCGTGCCAGAGCTTCCCGAGGTTGAGGTGGTGCGCGCCGGGCTCGAGCCGGCCGTCAGCGGCGCACTGATCACCTCGGTCGAGGTGCTCGACGAGCGCGGAATCACGCGTCACGACCGTGCACGGGGCGACCTGGACGAACTGCTCACGGGGTCGCGGATGCTCGGCGCCGCCCGCCGCGGAAAGTTCCTGTGGGTGCCGCTCGAGCCACGGCATCCCGCCGCCGCGCTCACCGGGACAGGTGGCGTCGTGCTCGAACGCGAGCCCGTCGTCGCACCCGCCGATGCGCTGCTGCTCCACCTCGGCATGAGCGGCCAGGTGCTGCTGCGAGAGGCGGGGACACCCCCGGAGGGGCACGCACGGGTGCGGATGACGCTCGAACATCCGGTGCACGGCGAGTTGGCCGTGCACTTCGTCGATCAGCGCACGTTCGGTTCGCTCGCTGTCGACCGCCTGACGCCCACGCCCGACGGCCGTGCAGGCGGCTTCGGCTCCGAGCTGTCGAGCGTGCCATCGCAGGTGGCGCACATCGCGCGCGATCCGCTCGATCCGGCGTTCGATGACGACGGCTTTCTGGTCGCACTGCAGAGGCGTCGCACCACGGTGAAACGAGCGCTGCTCGATCAGACCCTGGTCAGCGGCATCGGCAACATCTACGCGGACGAGGCGTTGTGGGCATCCCGCATCCATTTCGATCAACCGACGACGACGCTGTCGCGACGCAAGGCGAACGAGCTGCTCGCCGAGGTGCGCGCTGTTCTTCAGAAGGCACTCGCGGAGGGCGGCACGAGCTTCGACGCCCAATATGTCAATGTCAACGGAGCGTCGGGCTACTTCGCGCACAGCCTCAACGCCTACGGGCGTACGGGTGAGGCGTGTCCGCGCTGCGGCACCCCTATCGTGCGGGCGTCGTTCATGAACCGGTCATCGCACTACTGCCCTCGCTGTCAGCGCGTGCGAGGCGGGCGCGCCTGAGAGGGGCCCGACGCACCGTCGGTCTCCGGCAACTCGACCGCGAACGACGCTCCCCACGGCGTTCCGGCGGTGTCGAGGGCGCGCAGCCGGCAACCGAGCCGGGTCGCCAGACGCTGGGCGATCGAGAGTCCGAGACCGGTGCCGACGGAGCGGGTCTGCCGATATTTCTCGTGCAGTGCGCCGCGCGTGAACGCTGCACTTCGGTCCTCTGCCGTGAGGCCAGGGCCGCTGTCGCTGACGGTCAGCGTCGCGCGGGAGGGGGCGTCGTCGAGTCCTCGGGGCCGCGCGGCGATGGCGACGACGCCGCCGAGCGGCGTCGCCCTAAGCGCGTTCTCGAGCAGGCCGTCGACGATCTGGCGCAGACGGTGGGCATCCGTCTCGACCATCAGCACGGGCGGGGCTTCCGTACGCAGCTCCACGCCGGCACCGGCCGCGACGGCGCGCCATGCGGCGGCGGCGTCCGCGACGACCATCGCGAGATCGACAGGGGCGAGCTCGGCGGTGAAGTCGTGTGCCTCCAGTCGCGCCAGCTCGAGGAGGTCCGTGACGAATCTGTCCAGCCTGCGCGTCTCGGCAAGCATGGTGCTGCCGACCTCGCGCGTGTCGCCCTCGCCGACGACGCCATCGCTGAGCGCTTCTGCATACCCGCGCAGAGCGGTGAGCGGGGTGCGCAGGTCGTGCGAGATCGACAGCAGAAACTCGCGCTGCCGCGCCTCGCTGACGGCCAGGGCATCGTCGAGTTCGTCGAGGGCGTTGACGACGTCGGAGACCTCGGCGGTGGCCGACCGCGGGAGGTCGACGTTGCGGTCGCCTCTGGCGAGTCTGCGCGCGGCGGCTGCGGTACGGGACAGCGGCCGTGAGACCACGGTGGCCAGAAGGATGCCCGCACCGATCGCCACCGCCAGCCCGATCGCCAGCGCGATCAGCAGCTGCCCGGCGACTCTCGACACCGCTGCGTCAACCGACGTGACCGTGCGCGCGACGACGACCGTCCCGCCGTCGGCGGCCTGGCGCGCCTCGACGAGAAACGGCCGCCCATCGAGCTTGATCGTCGTCGACACCGTCGTGCCTGCTGCGAGCAGCCGCCGCACCTTGGGACGCAGCACCACACCGATCGATCCCGACACGGTGCCGTCGGGATTGATCACGGCGACCTTCGGCTCGCCCGCGCCGGACGGCTGGTTCTCAGCGCGCTGTTGGAGCTCGGCATCCGGCAGCGCGGCGAGTTCGTCGGCGAGGGAGGAGACCTCGGATCTGGCATCGCCGAGCGATGCCGCCCTCACGAGTCCGAACGAGACGGCGCCGGCCACGAAGGTGGCGACGAGTGCCACGGCCACCGTGGTGAAGACGATCCGTCCGGCGAGAGTCCTGGGGAAGAGGCGCATCTCAGCCGATCGGTTCGCCCGGGTCGGTCAGCGTCGCCGATCCCGTCGCGCTGCCGGCGGCAACAGTCGGTGCGTCGATCGCATATCCGACGCCGCGCACGGTGCGGATGCCCGATCCGGCTCCCAGCTTCGCCCTCAGCTGGGCGATGTGCACGTCGACCGTGCGTCCTGACGCGTAGTCGGCGTGCCCCCACACCGAGGCGAGCAGCTGCTCGCGCGTGAAGACGCGGCCAGGAGATCTGGCGAAGTACGACAGCAGGTCGAACTCCGTCGCGGTGAGCGTGAGCGGCAGCCCGTCGAGCGTGGCGGACCTGGTGTGCTGGTCGAGCACGAGCGGCCCCAGCCGCACGTCGTGACGCAGAGGCCCGCCGGAGGTGCGGCGCAGCAGCACCTTGAGCCTGGTGACCAACTCGCGAGGCGAGAACGGCTTGGTCAGGTAGTCGTCCCCACCGAGCTCGAGGGCCACCAGACGTTCGATCTCGTCGTCGCGCGCCGACACGAACATGATCGGCGTCCAGTCGTCCTCGGCGCGGAGCCGCCGACACAGTTCGACGCCGTCGACGCCGGGCAGACCCACGTCGAGCACCACGGCGACCGGGCGTCGTGTGCGGATGGCCGACAGCGCCGAGGTGCCGTCGGCGACCACATCGACGCCGAAGCCGGCGCGGGTGAGATAGAGCCTCTCGAGGTCGGCGATCGCGCGCTCGTCTTCGACCACGATCACGAGGCCGGCTGGCGTGTCCATGCCCTCCATTCAAGTCACTTCCCTTGGGGCGCGAGACCGGGGGAGTCGGCCTCTCAGGCAACGCTTACATTCCTCGAACACTCGCCCCACGAATGCCGCACATCGACTTGCCACGCTCATCAGTGTCGCGACTGCGCCTTTCGAGGAATTCGGCCGGTCGGATGACGGACATCGAGAAGGGAATGAGATGCACAAGAGTGACGACAACGCGTCGGGGCGCCGGCAGATCGCCGGAACTGCGACCGGGACGGCCGGTGCCGGGGAGCCCGGCAGCGCGCTTCGCAGGCGGATGGCGGGTCGAGACCGCATGGCGCTGGCCGTGGCGGGGATCGCGACGGCCGCGGCGCTGATCGGTGGCGTCGCGGCCGCGGCGCTGCCCCCGAGCGCACCGACGACATCCACCCACCAGGCGGCCGCCGTGTCGATGCTCGCCGCATCGAGCAGTTCGGGCACGGACAAGGGCCGCATGTGCGGCGCCGATGTCTTCCGTCTCAAGCGCGACTACGACCGTCTGCCCGACGCGATGCGCAAGGACCTGGCGGCCGCACGGCACGAGTCGTCGAAGACCGCGAGACACGACGCCTACCAGAGCGTGCTGAAGAAGGCCCAGTCCGGCGGATACGGGTCGGCGGTGGAGGCCGCCGCGAAGGACAAGAAGACGATCGCCGGGGTCAGGGAGGCCTGGGACAGGCTGCCCTCCGCGTTGCGCACAGACCTGAAGGCCGCCAGAGCCGCCAGTGGCGACGCCAGGATCAACGATGTGAAGGCGATCGTGTCGAAGGCCGAGTCCGGCGGCTACGGCGACCGTGTCAAGGCCGCGGCCGACAAGGAGAAGACGCGTCTCGACACGTGTGTAAGCCGTCTGTCAACCCCGAAGACGCCGAAGACGTCCTCCACGAGCACGCCGGCCCCATCGGCTTCGACGGGGGCCTGAGCGTCGATACTCGTCGGCCGGGTCTGGTGGGGGCCACACGTCGCAGCGCGTCGCCGTGAGCCGCTCAGCCGGTGACGAGCACGATCCGCGTGCCGCGGACCTTCCCTGCTTCCAGGGCGGCGTGGGCCTCGGCCGCACGCTCGAGCGGCAGGCGCTGGATGTCCGGAGCCCGCAGGATGCCGTTCGCCAGCGCTTCGCCCACCGCGCGAGCGGCCCGTGACAACTCGTCGACAGTGGCGTTGCTGATCGCGAACCCGTCCACGGCACGGTCGTGCATGTAGAGGTCGCCGAACCGCAGCGTGTCTTCGCGCGCCGCCCCCGCGACCAGCACGACCCGGCCCCGTTCCGCCAGCAGCGGGACCGTCTCCGTCAAGGCGAGCGTGCCCGACGTGTCGAGCCAGAGGTCGGCGCCGTTGGGCAGGCTCGCGCGAAGCTCGGCGCGAAGGCGCGGAGATCGGTAGTCGAGGGCTTGCGCGCCCGCCGCGCGCAGGGCATCCAACGATCGCGCGCCCGCCGTCGCGACGACGACGGCACCCGCGGCGAGGGCGAGGGCGATGGCACAGGCCCCGACATTTCCCGCGCCGCCCTCGACGACGACGGTGTGCGACGCCGTGAGCGCTCCGTGCTCGAACAACGCGAGCCAGGCGGTGCTCGCCGGGTGCGCGAGGGCGACGAGCTCGATCGGATCCACCTGCTGAGGCACGGGGTAGAGCCGGTCGGGGGAGACGATCGCGAACGCGGACGCCGCGCCCTGGCGCCCGCCGTGGCCCAGGCTCGTGCACCAGACGGCGTCCCCGAGCTGGAGGTGATCGACCTCGTCGCCGAGCCCCTCGACAGTTCCGACGAGGTCGCGCCCGATGACGAACGGAAAGCTGATCGGCGTGCGGTACACACCGCTGCGCACGAAGGTGTCGACGTGGTTGACGGCGGTCGCCGTCACGCGCACCAGCACCTCACCGCGTCCCGGCGTCGGCACCGGTACGCGCTCGACGTGGATCGTGTCGGCCGCGCCGAGCTCGTGGATCACGGCGGCGCGCATCGTGTCCCGTGGCATGCGTTCAGGCTATGCCGGGTCCTCCAGCCGCTTCTGCCAGTTGCCGTCGAGCGCGTACGGCACGAACCCCATGGCCTCGTTGATCGCGCGCATCGGCGCGTTCTCGCCGGCGTTCCAGGTGAGGATCCGATCCACTCCGGGCGCGATGCGTGCCAGCGCATCGATGTTCGCGAGCTTCACGGCGAGCCCGAGCCGGTGACCGCGGTGCCCGGCGACCACGAGCGTGTCCCACTGCTCGACCTTCGTCGATCCCTGTGCGACGAGCAGGATCGTGTACGCCACCACTGCGCCGGTCGCCTCGTGCACGGCGGCCGCCACGAGGGCGGGCTCGCCCGAGTCGAGATGGCGCTGCTCCTCGTCGCGCACTCTGGCGGCATCCCAGTGCTCGGAGTCGAGAGCGATGCCGTCGTGCGGAACATCCAGCACCATGCGGGCACGGGCGGCGGCGTACCCGTCGATGAGCTCATCGGGACAGCGCTGCCACCACGTCGCGATGCGATATCCGTGCGCGTGTGCATCGACGTCGTGGTCCAGTCGCTCGCGCAACTCGGCGGGCAACGGCACTCCGAGGCGGCTGACGATCTCGACCTGGCCGAGCGCGTAGCCCTTGCCGACCATGAACGTCGCGTCGTCGTCGGCGGGAACTCCGCTCGGTCCCGTGATCGGCATCAGCGTTCGCGTGTCATGCGGGATGCCCGCGAGCACGTGCTGCGTGAACGCCGAGACGTCCACGCGTCCGGCCTCCGCCACCAGCTCTTCGCCCCTCGCGAGCAAGGCCGCACCGATCCCGTGTCGTCGTGCGGCCGGAATGACGTTCACCTCGATCTCGGCCGTTGTGGCGTCTTCGTCGACCGGAACCGTGACCAGCAGCCTTCCGACCGGATCGGCGTCGAGACGCCCGAGATAGAGCATCCTCAGCCGAAAAGGGCTGGGGCGGAACCAGGCGAGCTGGTCGGCGGGGTCGTAGACGAAGTCGTCGTTGTTCCAGAGGTGCAGCGCGCAGTCGTTGCCCACGTCGACGAACGCCGCGAAGTCGCCGCCGTCGTCGGCCATGCTCTCGGGAACGACGACCCGGTCGATCGTCAGCTGCATGGGCGTCCCCTCTCGTCGTGCAGCGCGGTTCGTTCCATGCTCGCGCACCTGAACGCGTTCGTGTCTCCGAACGTGTGCGATCGGCTCGCCTGCCGGGCGCGGCGCCGCCGGTCGGGTACCGTAGAGACGGCTTCTCGCCGGGCGGCGCGCGGGAAGGCGGCGGTACGCGAGGGGGAAACCGGTTGCATCTGAAGAGCTTGACGCTCAAGGGCTTCAAGTCCTTCGCCCAGCCGACCACGTTCGCCTTCGAACCGGGTGTCACCTGCATCGTGGGCCCGAACGGCTCTGGCAAGTCCAACGTCGTCGACGCGCTCGCATGGGTGATGGGGGAGCAGGGCGTGAAGACCCTGCGTGGCGGCAAGATGGAAGACGTCATCTTCGCCGGCACCTCGACGAGGGGACCGCTCGGTCGCGCCGAGGTCACGCTCACCATCGACAACGCCGACGGCGCCCTGCCGATCGAGTACTCCGAGGTGACGATCAGCCGCACGCTGTTCCGCAACGGCGGAAGCGAGTACGCCATCAACGGCAAGCAGTGCCGCCTGCTCGACGTGCAGGAGCTGCTCAGTGACTCCGGTCTCGGCCGGGAGATGCACGTCATCGTCGGGCAGGGTCAGCTGGATGCCGTGCTGCACGCGAGCCCCGACGACCGGCGCGGCTTCATCGAAGAGGCGGCAGGCATCCTCAAACACCGCAGGCGCAAGGAGAAGACCCTGCGCAAGCTGGAGGCGATGCAGACCAACCTCACCAGGCTCAGCGATCTGGCGGGGGAGATCCGGCGTCAGCTCAAGCCGCTCGGCGCGCAGGCCGAGGTGGCGCGCGAGGCGCAGACCATCGCCGCCGTGGTACGCGACGCGAAGGCGCGCCTGCTCGCCGACAACGTCGTCGGGCTGCGCGCCGCGCTCGACGACTTCTCCAAAGACGAGACGCAGCGGCACAGCGAACGCATCGTGCTGCAGGAGCAGCTCGAGCAGAAGCAGCTGCGCATCGCCCGCATCGAGCAGGAGCAGGTCGGGGATGCCGTCGACGGCGCTCGGCGCACGGCATTCGCTCTCGAGTCGGTGCAGGAACGCCTCCGGTCGCTTTTCACCCTCGCCAATCAACGCCTCGCGCTGCTCGGGTCGCAGGCGCAGCTCTCGGAATCGGCGCGCACCGTCACGCCGGACATGATCGAGGCCTCCAAGGCGGAGGCAGCACAGCTGCGCGAGGGCGTCGGCGATGCGGATGCCGCTGTCACCACTGCGCAGGCGGCCACGCGTTCCGCGCGTGCCCGCCTCGACTCCGTCGACGAGCAGATCGCGGCGCAGAGTGCCCTCGTCTCCCAGCACGACCTCGAGCTCACCAAGCTCGCGGGGCAGGGCGATGCCGCCGCGCAACGACTGGCCGCGGTACGCGGCGAGCTGCTGCGACAGCAGAACCAGCTGGAGGCCGCCGAGCAGCGGCGCACCGCCGCAGAGGAGGCACTCGCCGACAGTGCAGGCGATTCACCGCTCGGGCCCGACGCGCAGACGGAGCTGGCCGAGGCATACGAGCTGGCACAGGCGTCGGTGTTCGAATCCGAGGCCGAGATCGAACGCCTCCGAGACGAGTTGCGCACGCTGGAGCGCGAGCGTGACGCGCTGTCGGGACAGGCGAAGGCGCTCGGCCGGGCACTGGAGGCCAGGGACGGTTCCGCTGCTCTCATCGCTGCCGGGCGCTCCGGCGTCCACGGCCGGGTGGCAGACCTGATCAAGGTGGAGCCGGGCTTCGAAGCCGCGATCGCCGCCGTGCTGGGAACCCTCGCCGATGCCGTCATCGTGGCCGACCGCGACGCCGCCGTCGCGGCGGCCCGGTACGCGTCACACGAAGACTTGGGCTCGATCGAGCTCGTCATCGAGGGCCGTCAGGCGAGCTCCGCTCTGGTCGCGATCGCGAACAAGCCGAGGAACGCGAGGGTCGCCGAGGAGTTGCTGATTGACGCGACCCCGAGCATCCGGGAGCTGCTGCGGCACGTGCTCGTCGTCGACGACCTCGATCAGGCGCACGAGTTGTGGCCGTCATTCGCAGGCGGCGACTCGGTGCTCGTCACCCGCGCGGGCGAGGTGCTGTCGAAGTACACGCTCCGCGGCGGCTCCGGCACGGGAGCCGGTCGCATCGAGCTGCTGGCCGAGCGGGATGCCGCGGCCGAACGCCTCACCGAGCTCGAGACGGCCATCGGGGTGGCGAAGGCCGAGCACGATGCTCGACGAGAGGCGCTGCAGGCGGCGAAGCAGCAGTCCTCCGCGGCGCTCACGCAGCTGCGGTCGTACGACGCGCAGCTTGCGGAGCAATCCGAGAAGACGAGTCGACTGACCGCGCAGCTGGAGGCGGCGAACGCCGAGGCCGAGCGCATCGAGCGCGGCATCGTCGAGTCGCGCGCCAAGGTCGAGGAGGCGGAGCAGGCCGCCTCGGCGGCGAAACGGGCTCACGAGACGCACGCGTCCAAGCCCCGCCCCATCCTCGATGTCAGCGAGCGCGATGCGGTGTCGGGCGAACTCGACGCCTGCCGTGAGGTCGAGGTGCAGGCGAGACTGGCGGCGGAGACCGCGCGCGAACGGGTGCGTGCGGAGGAATCGCGCACGGCATCTCTGCTGAAACGTCAGGAGACCGAGCGTGCGGCGGCCGCCGAGACCGCACGTCGCGAGGTGATCAGGCGCCACCAGGTGGAGGCGGCCGAGAGCGTGATCGCAGCGTTGCCCCGCGTTCTCGACTCCGTCGATCGTTCGGTGAGCCAGGCGCGCACGGAGCTCTCCGCGGCCGAGGCGGCCAGGGCGGAGCAGAACGAGGAGATCGTCGCGTTGCGCCGTGACGAGGCGACCCTTCGAGACCGCTTGCAGGCGGTGAGCGAGAGCGTGCACGGGCTCGAGCTGCAGATCTACGAGAAGAAGCTGCACCTCTCCGGGCTGCTCGAGCGGGCCGGGAACGAGCTCGGTCTCGTCGAGGACGTGCTCGTGGCCGAGTACGGGCCCGAGGTGATGCTGCCAGCCGAGGTGGAGGACGGCGAGGGCCGGCCGTTCGTGCGGGCAGAACAGGAGAAGCGCCTGCAGGATGCCGAGCGCAAGATGTCGCGCCTCGGTCGAGTCAATCCGCTTGCGCTGGAAGAGTTCGCCGCACTCGAACAGCGCCACAAGTTCCTCACCGAGCAGCTGACCGACCTCACGAACACGCGCAAAGACCTGCTGACGATCATCGCCGACATCGACGAGCGCATGCAGGGCATCTTCGCCGACGCATTCGAGGACACCAGGCGCACGTTCGCCGAGGTGTTCCCGGTGCTGTTCCCCGGGGGCAGCGGCAGCATCATGCTCACCGATCCCGACGACCTGCTCACGACCGGCATCGAGGTGTCGGTGCGTCCGGCGGGCAAGAAGATCGAGCGCCTCTCGCTGCTCTCCGGAGGCGAGCGATCGCTCGCGGCCGTCGCGTTCCTCATGGCGATCTTCAAGGCCAGGCCGAGCCCGTTCTACATCATGGACGAGGTGGAGGCCGCCCTCGACGACGCGAACCTCGGACGCCTGCTCACCACGTTCGAAGACCTGCGTGCCGACAGCCAGCTCATCGTCATCACGCACCAGAAGCGCACCATGGAGATCGCCGACGCGCTGTACGGCGTCTCGATGCGCCAGGACGGCGTCTCCGCCGTCGTCGGTCAGCGCGTGGCCGACCGGGATGCCGACACACGGGCATCGCGAGAGGTCGTGGGCGCTCCAGCAGGCGGATCCGCCGAGCGCGCATCCGCCTGATCACGCGTGTGCGCGACCCGAGCCGCTCTCAGCTCGAGAGCGGCCGTGCCCCCCGAATGACGTTCTGCGGGTCGTGCTCGGTCTTCAAGGCGCGCAACCGCTCGAGCGCCGCCGGTGCGAACGAATCGGCGAGCGAGGAGCCGTTCGACAAGAAGGTCGGCACGTTTCCCGTCGCCGGCGTCGCCGCCAGAGCGGTGTCGAGCGGGGCGAACGACGATCGCGCGCGCGAGACGGCCTCGGCGTCGGGCGCCATGGCGCTCGCCCCGACGTAGGAGGCGGCATCGATTCGCGCCGCGATCGCGTGCTCGGCATCCCCGCCGAGCAGCGCTCCGCCGAACGGGCGCACCTCGAGCCGCGAGAGTCCGAGTGCACTCGCTTCACCGAATGCCGCCACGAGCGACTCCGCCGAGTCGGAGTCATACCCGTTCGAGGCCCTTCCCCAGTCCTGATACGGCATCGGCGCCGTCGGCTCGGCGGCGACGCTGCTGAGCGAGCCGATGCCGAAGACCTGCATCGTGTCGGACAGCACGGTGCCGGCCGCACGCAGAGGCTCCAGCAGCGGCGCACCGGTCTCCGCGCCGCCGATGTGCAGAACGTCCACCGACGCGAGAGTCTTGCCGCGCAACGACTCCGGCACCACGGGTGCGTTCGGAAAGTTCACGATGCCGAACGACAGCCCGAGCGTCGGCTGAGCGCGAGCCACGTCGAAGACCGTGGTCAGCAGACGCTGTGCCGCCTCGGGCGGGAAGACCAGCTTGCCGCCGTACAGCTCGCCGCCGTCGAACAGCGAGAACTCGATCGCGGTGACCACGCCGAAGAGCCCGCCCGCGCCGCGCAGCGCCCACATGAGGCGCTGGTCGCTCTGCTCGGTGACGCGCACGAACTCGCCGGAGGCATCAACCAGCTCGACGGCGGTGAGCGTCGGCGACTGAAGCCCGTGGGCGCGAGCGAACAGCGAGTGCCCGCCGGCCAGCGAATAGGCGACGGCGTTGACCTCGGGATTGCTGCCGGCCAGGGCGATGAGTCCGGTCGCGTCGAGCGCGGCGAGGACGCGCCCCCAGTTGGCCCCTGCCCCCACCCGGGCGATCCGTCGGTCGGTGTCCACGGCGACCTCGTCGAACGCGACGGGTCGCACGAGGATCACGTCGTCCAACGGCAGGGCCGCCGAGTGGCCGTTCGGCTGAGTCAGGACGCTCAGACCGGTCGACGCGGCCGCACGCACCAGCTCCTGGACATCGGGAACGTCGGCGGGGTAGACCACCGCGGCCGGTCGTTGCTCGACGGCGAGATTCCAGGCGCGCGCCGCGTCGCGATACCCGTCGTCTTCGGGAAGCACGAGCCTGCCGCGGAGCCGGGCACGAAGCGAACGGAGTTCGGATGACGAGACCATGGGTGGGACCGTACGGCAGACATCCGACACTCGGCCCGGATCAGCCGCACATCTCCTGCTCGATGACGGCTGCGTCGTGGTCGGTGAGGACCACGTGCCCCCGTCGCAGTGCAGAGCCCCAGTTCGCCGCCTGGGTGAGGTCGAGCCGGCCGGCCAGGTTCGCGATGGGTGCCTCTGTCGCATCCCGATAGTCGATGCGACGTCGCCACGGGCGAAAGTCGCCCTCGTCTGCCTGCCAGGGCTCGTCATCGACGACCGTGCCGATCGCCGTGAACGCCCTCAGCTGAACGCCGTCCGGATAGTCGGTGCGCGGGGAGTAGTAGATCACGGTGTCGCCGTGTCGAAGCCGGGCGACCGGCGCACGCTTGCCGTGGTTGAACTGCGCGACGCCCAGCCGCACAGCACGAAGAACGTGGGTTCGTGACACGACGCCGAGCCATGCGGTCATGTGTTGGCCCCCCTCGACAGCTCATCGTCGCACGATCGTGCCGGCCGGATCAGCAGGGGCGCGTTCTTCCCGTGCTCGCCCTTAGGCTTGTCGGCATGGCAGAACGCTCCTGGTCGCTTGCCGGCGCGCTGCGCGGCATGTTCGTCAAGCCCACGATCGACGAGCAGACGTGGGACGACCTCGAGACCGCGCTGATCACCGCCGACTTCGGTCCCGCCGTCACGGAGGCGATCGTCGAGGAGCTGCGCGCGAAGGTCGACAAGTACCGCACCACCGACCCCGCCGACCTGCAGAGGATGCTCCGCGAGACCATCGAGGAGCGCCTCGCCCGCTTCGACCCCACGCTGCACCTCTCCGAGCGTCCCGCCGTGGTGCTCGTGGTCGGCGTGAACGGCGTGGGCAAGACGACCACGATCGGCAAGTTCGCGAGGTTCCTGCGCGGCTACGACCGCTCCGTGGTGGTGGGCGCGGCGGACACCTTCCGCGCAGCCGCGGTCGAACAACTGGCCACGTGGGCGCAGCGGGCGGGCGCCGAGATCGTGCGGCCGCAGCAGGAACGTCAAGACCCGGCATCCGTGGCCTTCCAGACCGTCGAGTACGCGAAGAACACCGGCACCGAGATCGTCATCATCGACACGGCGGGTCGTCTGCACACCAAGGGCGGCCTGATGGACGAGCTGTCGAAGATCAAGCGCGTGGTGGAGAAGCAGGCGCCGATCGCCGAGGTCCTGCTCGTGCTCGACGCGACGACCGGCCAGAACGGACTCGCTCAGGCGCAGGCGTTCATCGAGCACGCCGGGGTCACGGGACTCGTGCTCACCAAGCTCGACGGCTCGGCCAAGGGCGGCTTCGTGCTCTCCGTGCAGGAGCGCACCGGACTGCCGATCAAACTGGTAGGGCAGGGCGAGGGCGTCGGCGACCTCACCGGATTCACTCCGCACGTGTTCGCCCAGCAGCTGGTCGGCTGACCGCCGGGCATCGACGACGAGGAGGCGACGTGGCGATCGAACACGATTTCTTCGGGGTGGTCGACGACGATTCGTCGGGCGGCCTGTACTGGTCCGAGACCGTGGAGGTCGGCGAGCAGGCTGTCGACGTCGAGTTGAGTGCACCCGACGCCGCGGCGGTGTCGGCGAGCGGCCTGGATTCCGCGGCGTCCGTCATCCGCTCGCTCGAGGGCTTGGATGCTCGTGCCAGAGACGCGCTCATCGCCGAGCTGAGCCAGCGCGAGTCGGTCACCACGCAGTACATCGATCAGCGCGTCGACGACATGGGGGAGTCGCTGCTCGACCTGCTCGTGCACAACTCGGGCGACATCGCGATGGACGTGCTGCGCTCGCTTCAGCTGCTGCGCGTCGCGCTGCGGCCCGACCGCACCGACGACGACGATCCGTTCGCCGTCTTCACCTACTCGATCGACCCCGATGAGACCGATGCCGTGCTCCAGGTGAGCTTCGACGACCGCGGCGATGTCGTGGCGGTCGATGACGGCGAATAGGGCGTCTCCCGCCTCCTTTCGCTGTGGGGGTTCGGTCAGCGCTCTCCAGTACCATTGACCCCACCATGGCAACCTTCGGCTCCCTCTCCGACCGGCTCACCGAGACCTTCAAGAACCTCCGCACCAAGGGCAAGCTCTCCGCCTCCGATGTCGACGGCACCGTCCGCGAGATCCGGCGTGCGCTGCTCGATGCGGACGTCTCCCTCGACGTCGTCAAGCAGTTCACCGCCACCGTGCGCGAGCGCGCCCTCAGCGACGAGGTCAACCAGGCGCTGAACCCCGCGCAGCAGGTGGTGCAGATCGTCAACGAGGAGCTCATCGGCATCCTCGGCGGCCAGCAGCGTCGCCTCGAGTTCGCCAAGAACCCGCCCACGGTGATCATGCTCGCCGGCCTTCAGGGCGCAGGAAAGACGACTCTCGCAGGCAAGCTGGCGAAGTGGCTGAAGAAAGACGGCCACACCCCGATGCTGGTCGCCGCCGACCTGCAGCGTCCGAACGCGGTGACGCAGCTGCAGGTGGTGGGGGAGCAGGCCGGCGTTCCGGTGTTCGCCCCGGAGCCGGGCAACGGTGTGGGAAACCCCGTCAAGGTGGCCAAGGATGCCGTCAAGCAGGCAGAGCGCCAGCAGTACGACGTCGTGGTGATCGACACAGCCGGCCGCCTGGGCATCGATGCCGAGCTGATGAAGCAGGCCTCCGACATCCGCAAGGCGACGAACCCCGACGAGGTGCTGTTCGTCATCGACGCGATGATCGGTCAAGACGCGGTCAACACGGCCAAGGCGTTCCAGGAGGGCGTCGACTTCACCGGCGTCGTGCTGACCAAGCTCGACGGCGACGCCCGTGGCGGCGCCGCGCTGTCGATCGCCTCCGTCACGGGCCGGCCGATCATCTTCGCGTCCACCGGTGAGGGGCTCGACGATTTCGAGCCGTTCCACCCCGACCGCATGGCCAGCCGCATCCTCGATCTCGGTGACGTGCTCACCCTCATCGAGCAGGCGCAGCAGGCGTTCGATGAAGACGAGGCGCGCAAGGTCGCCGAGAAGTTCGCGACCGACAGTTTCACTCTCGACGACTTCTTGAAGCAGATGCAGCAGCTCAAGAACATGGGCTCGATCAAGAAGATGATCGGCATGCTGCCGGGCGCGGGCCAGATGCGCCAGCAGCTCGACCAGTTCGATGAGGGCGAGGTCGTGCGCACCGAGGCGATCATCCAGTCGATGACGCCGGGGGAACGGCAGAACCACAAGCTGCTCAACGGCTCGCGCAGACTGCGCATCGCCAAGGGTTCCGGCATGACGGTCACCGATGTGAACCAGCTCATCCAGCGCTTCGAGCAGGCCTCCAAGATGATGAAGACCGTGGCGAAGGGTGGCGTTCCCAACGTGCCGGGCATGGGTCCGATTCCCGGGGCTTCTTATGGGGGCCGCAAGCAGCAGCAGAAGAAGGGCAAGTCGTCGCGTTCGGGCAACCCCGCCAAGCGCGCGGCCGAGAACGCCGCTCTGGCAGCGGGCGTCAAGCCGGGCGGTTCGGATGCCGGTGGCTCCGGCTTCGGTCTCGGCGGACAGAAGACCCCCAGCGCCGATGAGCTTGCCCAGGTGCAGAAGCTCTTCGGTCGGGGTTAGCCCGGACCGAAGTACTGACCGGATCCGAACCCCTGCGATTTATCGTTCGGGCCCCGGATCTGCAAGAATGGTCAGTCGAGTAATCACGGAACGACCCTCTATCTTCCGTGGTCGATCTCATCCATCAGACCTCCTGCCGCGTGTGCCCCACGCCCTCGGCAGTCAGTTCGCGCGAAACATCTCAAACACACTGGAGAATTGTGGCTGTCAAGATCCGCCTCAAGCGGCTCGGAAAGATCCGCGCCCCGTACTACCGCATCGTCGTCGCCGACTCGCGCACCAAGCGCGACGGTCGCGTGATCGAGGAGATCGGCAAGTACCACCCCACCGAGGAGCCCTCGTTCATCGAGGTCGACTCCGAGCGTGCACAGTACTGGCTCGGCGTCGGCGCCCAGCCGACCGAGCAGGTGCTCGCCATCCTGAAGCTCACGGGCGACTGGGGCAAGTTCAAGGGCGACAAGAACGCCGTGAGCACCGTCAAGACCCGCGAGGCCAAGGTCGCGTTCGTCGCAGACGAGAAGAAGAAGCCGGTGCTCAAGCCCAAGTCCGAGAAGCCGGCCCCGAAGGCCGAGCCGGAGGCCGAGGTCGCCGCCGACGAGAGCACCGAGGCGTAATACCTTGCTCGCTCCTGCTCTGCAGCACCTGGTCGAGGGCATCGTCGATCATCCCGACGATGTCCGCGTCGTGGCGAAGGAATCCGCTCGCGGCGAGGTCCTCGAGGTTCGCGTGAACCCCGAGGACCTCGGCCGGGTGATCGGCCGTTCCGGCCGTACCGCCAAGGCGCTGCGCACCGTCGTGAACGCGCTTGCCGATGGCAAGCGCGTCCGTGTCGATCTCGTCGACTGACGGTGAGCGACAACAGCACCGAGCCGAGTCAGCCGAAGCAGCAGCTTCGCGTCGGCAGACTGACCAAGGCGCACGGTCTCAAGGGCGCCATCAAACTCGAGCTCTACACCGATGACCCGGAGCATCGCTTCGTGCCGGGTGCGGAGTTCTCCCTGCAGGTTCCGACCGGCTCGAAGTGGCACGGAAAGTCCATCACACTCACGGAGATGCGCTGGTACAACGGGCACCCCGTCGGGTTCTTCGAGGGCGTCGCCGACCGCACTGAGGCCGAGAGCCTGATCAAGGCCATCCTCTGGGTCGACCAGGACGATGCGGTCGAAGAGGATGCCTGGTACGACCACCAGCTCATCGGCCTGCGCGTGCTGCGCGACGGCCTCGAGGTCGGCACCGTCGCTCGCGTCGATCACCTGCCTGCACAAGACCTGCTCGCGGTGAAGACCGGCCACGGCGAGGTGCTCGTGCCGTTCGTCTCCGCGATCGTGCCGGAGGTGGACCTGAAGGCGGGAACGGTCACCGTCACGCCGCCTCCCGGGCTGTTCGAAGACATCCCGGACGATGACGAGGGTGACGCACCCGATGAGGCGGGCGAGGCATCCTCCGCCGAATCCGCTGACGCCCCCGAGGCGGAGTAGCTCTCACGCGTGGCGCCGGCCGCGCGCGGATCAGGGCCGGAAATAACGCTGAGCCAGGGCGACAACCCGAATGTCGCCCTGGCTCAAGCTCCCCAGTGCTGCTTCACGTTCCCCCGTGAAGCTCGATGAGCTCCGCAGCACTCTCAACTATGGCGGCATCTCGAAGGCCGCGAAAGTCAGCATTTGAGCGGACAACAGGGGTACGTCTCAGCGGGGTACAACGTGCAACCCGACGTCCTCCTGCGTGAGGATGGATGCAGCCGCGACGAAGCGGCTGGAGGGAACGCGACCCGATGACGACCCCGACCCCGCACCGCACGCACGAGGTGGCCAACCAGGCTCCTGACCGTGTCGACTTGAACGAGTTCACGACCAACGCGGCGCTCGTGGAGAACGTGGCGCGCTTCGACGCGGCCTGGGCGTTCGACGAGCTGTCCGCCATCGGCGAGCATGTGGGCACCGCATCATTCCAACGGGATGCCGTGCTCGCCAACGTGCGCGAGCCCGTGCTGCGGGCCTTCGATCGGCACGGCAACCGCGTCGATGAAGTGGACTACGACGACTCGTACCACCGGGTGATCGGCGCGGCCGTCGCGGCGGGCGCCCACACGTCGGCGTGGGCCGACCCCAAGCCGGGCGCGAACGTCGCCCGCGCGGCGGCGTTCATGCTCTTCGCCCAGGTGGAGGCCGGGCACGCGTGCCCCATCTCGATGACGCACGCTGCCGTGCCCGCGCTGCGTCGGCAGCCCGAGCTGGCGGCCGAGTGGATGCCCCGCCTGCTCAGCCGCGCCTACGACCCCCGGCTGGCCCAAGGCAAGCCGGGCGCGCTCTTCGGCATGGCGATGACGGAGAAGCAGGGCGGCAGCGACGTGCGGGCCAACACGACGCGCGCCGTCGCGGCCGGGGATGCCTGGCGCATCACGGGCCACAAATGGTTCTGCTCGGCGCCGATGAGCGACGCGTTCCTCGTGCTCGCGCAGACCGACGCCGGCATCGGCTGCTTCCTGGTGCCGCGAGTGCTGGGCGACGGCTCGCGCAACGTCTTCCGCATCCAGAGGCTCAAGGACAAGCTCGGCAACCGGTCCAACGCCTCGAGCGAGGTGGAGTTCGACGCGACCGTCGGCTACGCGGTGGGGGAGCCAGGGCGCGGCATCCGCACGATCATCGACATGGTCGCACGCACCCGCCTGGACTGCGTGCTCGGCAGCGCGGCGGGCATGCGCCAGGCCGTCGCCGAGGCGGCGTGGCACGTGTGCCATCGTGCGGCGTTCGGGCGCACGCTCATCGACCAGCCGCTGATGCGCAACGTGGTCGCCGATCTGGCGCTCGAGTCGGAGGCGGCCACCGCGTTGGCACTCCGACTCGCACGGGCGCACGACGAGGACGCGTCGGATGCGGAGGTCGCCTATCGCCGCCTCGCGACAGCGGTCGCCAAGTACTGGATCTGCAAGCGCGGCCCCGGCCATGCCTACGAGGCGCTCGAATGCCTGGGCGGCAACGGCTACACCGAGGACTACCCGCTGGCGCGTCGGTACCGCGAACAACCCGTGATGGCGGTCTGGGAGGGCTCCGGCAATGTGATCGCGCTCGACATCCTTCGCGTGATCGGCCGTGAGCAGGATGCCGTGGCCGCCGTGCGTGACGAGCTCGCGTCGGCAGCACCCACCGACCGCCGTCTCGCGGAGCTGCTGCGCTCGATCGACACCCGTCTGGCCGCCGCGTCGGGCAAGGACCCCGACGAGGTCGCCTTCGACGCCCGCCGGCTCACGGAGGATCTCGCGCTCGCGCTGCAGGCCGCCGTCCTGCTCACGGGCGCTCCCGACGCCGTCGCGGATGCGTTCTGCGCAGCGCGTCTCGGCCAGGACAGGGGCGCGCTCTACGGCACGCTCCCGGCGGGAACGAAGGCGGCGAGCATCCTCTCGCGCGTCTGAGCACCGGCGTGCGACGGCACAGCACGCCCTAAACTCACGGTGTGCGCATCGACATCGTGACGATCTTTC
This sequence comes from Humibacter ginsenosidimutans, assembly GCF_007859675.1. GTDB lineage: Bacteria > Actinomycetota > Actinomycetes > Actinomycetales > Microbacteriaceae > Humibacter > Humibacter ginsenosidimutans. The sequence goes on along the minus strand of NZ_CP042305.1, from coordinate 873,262 downwards.
CCGCGATCTTCGACGCGCTCGACGTCTCGCTGCTCGGCAAGGCGCGACAGAACGGCATCGTCGACCTTCGGGTGAGCGACCTGCGCGACTACACGCACGACAGGCACCGCACCGTCGACGACACTCCGTACGGCGGCGGCGCCGGCATGGTGATGAAACCAGAGCCCTGGGGCGAGGCGCTGGATGCCGCGCTCGCGCCGCCCGCGGACGATCCCGTGGTGATCTTCCCGTCGCCCGCCGGCGAGGTCTTCACGCAGTCGACGGCCAGGCATCTGTCGCAGGAGCGTCACCTCGTGTTCGGCTGCGGTCGCTACGAGGGCATCGATCAGCGCGTGTTCGAACACACGGCGAGCCGTGCACGAGTGCGCCTGGTGAGCCTGGGCGACTATGTGCTGAACGGGGGAGAGGTGGCCGTGATGGCCATGATCGAGGCGATCGTGCGGCTCATCCCCGGCGTGGTCGGCAACCCGCAGAGCCTCGTCGAGGAGTCGCACGAAGACGGGTTGCTCGAATACCCCTCGTACACGAAGCCGCCGCAGTGGCGAGGGCTCGACGTGCCGCCCGTGCTGCTCAGCGGAAACCACGGCGAGATCGCGAAGTGGCGCCGTGAGCAGCAGTTCGAGCGCACACGCCGGGTGCGTCCCGACCTGCTCGCCGAAGACTGAGCGCACGTTCGATCGCAGGGACCGCCGCCGGAGTGACGCCCTGGGCGAACGCGGCGTGAATCCCAGCCGATGCGCATGCCGCGCGCCTACTCTGGCGGCATGATGCTCCGCAGGGCTTTGCTGAGATGGCAGCTCATCGCCATTCCGGTGCTTCCGCTGTGGCTGCTGATCGGCTGGGGCATCTTCGGCGCCGGTGCCGCCGGGTTCTTCCTGCTGTTCCTGGGCGCCGGGGTGCTTTTCGTCTTCCTCGGGGTGCTGGCAGGGCTCACTCGGCTGCGGCCGGGCGTGCGCGAGGAACGCGCTGTGGGCTGGTGGGATGCCGTCGCCACCGTCGCGTTCCATCTCGCCGTCATCGGGCTCGGCTGCTTCGGCCCGACGGGTGTCGCGTTCGGTGTGGCCACCGTGCTGTTCGGCCTCGCGACCTTCTGGCTCACGGTGTGGGAGCTGCTCGGCGAATGGCGGCAGAGGATGTCGGGCGCGGCCGCGCAGGCATCCGTGCGTCCCGACACCGCCCCCGGTCAGCGCCAGGCGCATGGCTACCGGCCGCCGCCCGACGACGGCGACGTGATCATCGTGCACGAGACCGGCCGCTGACGCCGCCGTGCACGCGAAGCACGTCGGCACCGGTCCGTCGGCGTTTTGGATGCCTCCACGCTTCGTGGCAGAATAGAAGACCGTGCCGCGGCACGTGCTCTGCCTCCGGGGAGCCACGCACTGCGCGCTGTCGTTCAGACAGCGGCGAGCGGCACGACATCCATACTTCATCCACTTGATCCGCGTTCGACCGGTGGCGGGCGCAGAGAGCGAATAATCATGCACATCCTCGACGCCGTCGACGCGGCCTCGCTGCGTTCTGACATCCCGGAGTTCCGCCCCGGTGACACCGTCAAGGTGCACGTCAACATCACTGAAGGCAACCGCTCCCGTATCCAGGTCTTCCAGGGCGTCGTCATCGCCCGCAGCGGTGAGGGCGTCCGCGAGACGTTCACCGTGCGCAAGGTGAGCTTCCAGGTCGGCGTCGAGCGCACGTTCCCGGTGCACTCGCCGGTCATCGACCACATCGAGGTCGTCACCCGCGGTGACGTGCGTCGCGCCAAGCTCTACTACCTGCGCGAGCTGCGTGGCAAGAAGGCCAAGATCAAGGAGAAGCGCGACGCCTGAGAGGCATCCGCACCCGCGTGTTCGCGGCAGATCCTGAGCTCCCGATCCCCTACACTGGGGCGGGAGCTCAGTTCGTTGACGGCGCGGTTTCTCTGCTCCTCCATCGCGGAGTGCTCCACAGTTGCGGCAACGGATTGCGGGATCTCAAGAACACATGACAGACGAACCTCTGCCCTCCCGCTCGGCTCGCTCCGCATCGGAGAAGAAGACCAAGCAGCGCAGCGTCAAGCTCTTCATCCGCGATCTCGTCATCATCTTCCTCGTCGCGATTCTGGTCTCATTCCTGATCAAGACGTTCCTCGTCCGCTCGTTCTACATCCCGTCGTCGTCGATGGAAGACACGCTCCGAGTCAACGATCTGATCCTGGTGAACGAGCTCGAGCCGAACCTCATGCCGATCCATCGCGGCGATGTCGTGGTGTTCACCGACCCGGGCGGCTGGCTTCCGCCGTCGACCGAGAAGTCGAACACGAACCCGATCGAGTGGGCGCTGTCGCTGGTCGGTCTCGCGGCCCCCGACAGCGATGATCACCTGGTCAAGCGCGTGATCGGCCTGCCGGGCGACAAGGTGTCGTGCTGCAACGCACTCGGGCAGATGAGCGTCAACGGATCTCCGCTCGTCGAGCCCTACATCAAGCTGCCTCCGGGCGAGCAGGAGGCGGCATCCCTCCACTTCAGCGTCACCGTGCCCAAGGGTGAGCTCTGGGTGATGGGTGACAATCGCTGGGACTCGCAGGACTCCTCGCGCAATCAGAATCTGCCGGGCAAGGGGTTCGTGCCCGAGAAAGACGTGGTGGGCCGCGCCATCCTGATCACCTGGCCGATCAGCCACTGGAGCTGGTTGTCGAACTACCCCGATGTGTTCCGCGGAGCGGACGACGACAAGCAGTAGCCCGGCGCCACGGCGCACACGTTCTATCGTCGAAGGCGTGACAGATCAGACCGTCCACGAGCCCGCCAGACGAGCCACGAAGGCAGTTCGCAAGCCTGCGGTCAAGCGCGCGTCGAACGCACCGAACTATCGCTTCGAGGCCGAGCTCTTCGCTGCCGGCAGTCTGACCGTGATCGGATGCGACGAAGTCGGCCGCGGAGCGCTCGCAGGCCCCGTGGCGGTGGGCATGGTCGTCGTCGACGCAGAGGTGGGACGCTGGCCGCGCGGCTTGCGGGACTCCAAGCTGCTCGCCGAAGCCGTGCGTGAGGAGCTCGCGCCGCGGTGCATCCGTTGGGTGCGTCACCATGCCGTCGGCCTGGCCTCGGCGCAGGAGATCGACGCGTACGGCATCATGGCGTGTCTCGGCATGGCCGGCGCCAGGGCGTTCCGGGCGCTGCAGCAGGCGGGCGCGCCGCTCGACGGCACGATCATCCTCGATGGCAACCACGACTACCTGAGCAAGGCGCTTCCGCAGAGGATGCCCGTGGTGCCGCGCATCAAGGCCGACCGGTCGTGCGCGTCGGTGGCCGCGGCATCCGTCATCGCCAAGGTGCACCGCGATCGAATCATGATCGAGCAGGACGCCGTGTTCCCCGGCTACGCGTGGCGCAGCAACAAGGGATACTCCAGCAGCGAGCACTTCGAGGCACTCAACAGGCTCGGGCCGAGCGAACTGCACAGGCTGTCCTGGCTGCACGCAGAACGGCATCAGCCTGCGTTGACGCTCGACGGTCTGGAGGTCGATCCGCCGCCCGCGAACACTCCGGTGCACGGCGTCGCAGCGGGCGGTGCGGCCGGCGCCACAGCGTAGACTCTCGGCGATGGACGAAGACGAGTTCGACGATTACGACCGTGAGGTCGAGCTGGCGCTGTACCGCGAATATCGCGACATCGTCTCGCAGTTCAAGTACGTGATCGAGACGGAGCGGCGCTTCTACCTGGCCAACGAGGTGGAGTTCGTGCGCCGCGACACGGCCAACGACTTCTACTTCGAGATCACGATGCACGACGTGTGGGTGTGGGACGTGTACCGGGCCGACCGGTTCGTGAAGTCGGTGCGGGTGCTCACGTTCAAAGACGTCAACATCGAGGAGCTCTCGACCAAGGAGTTCGAGCTTCCGAAGGAGCTCGCGCTCGACGAGTGACGTCTGATTCGTCGCAGCTTCAGCCTCGCCTGCACGGTCCGCGGCGCATGCCGACTCTTCACAGCTCGGCGGGAACAGACGCCGATTTCTGCGTTCTGTCCCCACCGGCCTCTCGCGGCGCTCTGAGCGTGGATGCCTTCCGCCACCCTGGCGGGGGAGGCACCACATGGCGAGCAAAGACGAACTGGGGCGGCGCGGCGAGCAACTCGCGGCCGACTACCTGAAGCGGCAGGGCTACCGCATCCTGGCGCGCAACTGGAGATGCGCGCACGGCGAGATCGACATCGTCGTCGAGCGACACGGCGTGGTGGCCGTCGTAGAGGTCAAGACGCGCTCGTCGATCGCGTACGGCCATCCCTTCGACGCCATCACGGCGGCCAAGGCGGCACGCCTTCGCAGGCTGGCGGTGGCCTGGTGCGATGACGCGCAGACCGTGCCGAGATCGTTGCGCATCGATGCCGTCGCCGTGCTCGCGCCGCGCGGAACCCCCGATCGCGACGTGATCATCGAGCACCTGGTCGGGGTCTGCTGATGCCCGTGGCACGGACGACGGGCATCGCGCTGGTGGGCATCACGCCCAGCGTCGTCGATGTCGAGGCCGACATCTCGTCGGGACTCCCCGCGTTCTCGGTGATCGGGCTCCCGGATGCCGCTCTCGGCGAGTCGCGCGGCCGCGTGCGCGCGGCAGCCGTGAACTCCGGTCTGCCGCTCACCTCGCACAAGCTCACCGTGAGCCTGTCGCCGGCTGCACTGCCGAAGCATGGAAGCGGGTTCGACCTCGCGATCGCCTTGGCGTCCCTCGCGGCGGCGGGCGACGTGCCGTCCGAGTCCGTGGCATCCATGGTGCATCTGGGCGAACTCGGTCTCGACGGTCGGGTTCGGCCGACGCCAGGCGTGCTGCCCGCCGTGATCGGGGCGGCGAAAGCGGGCTTCGAGCGCGTCATGGTGCCGGCTGCGAACGCCGAAGAGGCCAGGCTCGTGCCCGGGGTGCAGATCGTTCCCGTCACGTCGTTGCGCGACGCGGCCATTCGACACGGCGCAGATCTCGATCCCGTCCCCGTCGACCCATGGGTCGCAGGACCGCAGCCCGACCAGAACGACGAACCGCTTCACGATCTGGCCGAGGTGGTGGGCAACGACGAGGCCGTCGAGACCCTCGTCGTCGCTGCGGCGGGCGGCCACCATCTGCTCATGCTGGGCCCGCCTGGTGCAGGCAAGACCATGCTGGCCGAGCGGCTTCCCGGTCTGCTGCCCGAGCTGGGGGTGGATGCCTCGCTGGAGGCGACCTCGATTCGTTCTCTGACAGGTGAGCCCGTTCGAGGCCTCGTGACACGACCGCCCTTCGAGGCACCGCATCACACGGCGACGGCGGCCGCCATCGTCGGAGGCGGAAGCGGCCAGATCCGTCCCGGAGCCGCTGTGCGTGCCTCGCACGGGGTGTTGTTCCTTGACGAGGCGCCGGAGTTTCCGCGCGCGGTTCTCGACGTGTTGCGCCAGCCGTTGGAGTCCGGTGTCATCCGCATTCACCGCGCGAACGCCGTCGCCACGTTTCCCGGCAGATTCCAGCTGATCATGGCGGCCAACCCGTGCCCGTGCGGACTGTACGGCGTCGGCGACGAAGAGTGCACGTGCGCGCCCGCCGTGCGGCGACGGTACATGTCGCGGCTTTCCGGTCCGCTGCTCGATCGGGTGGACATCCGGCTCACCGTGCGCCGCGTCACCGCCGTGCAGCTGAGGCTTGACGGCGGTCGGGCCGGAACGACGACAGCGGAAGCCCGAGAGCGCGTGGCGCTGGCACGTGCCGTGGCCGCGGAACGACTTGCGGGAACTCCGTGGCGACTCAACTCGCAGGTGCCCGGGTCATGGCTGCGGGAACACTCCGGCGCGCTTCCGCGAGGATCGACGTCGGTTCTCGATCGTGCGCTCGAGCGCGGTGCCATCACGATGCGCGGGTACGACAGGGCCCTCCGAGTGGCGTGGACCATCGCCGACCTCGCCGGGCACGAGCATCCGAGTTCCGAGCATGTCAGTGCCGCTCTCTACCTGCGCAGAGGAGTCGGCGCATGACAGTCTTCGGTCTGGACGACAGCGCGGTGCGGCGCCACATCGCGGACGTCAGCGAGGCTGGCGACCTCGACGAGGCCGCCGTCGGGGAGCGGTTCTCCAGGGCGGCGTGGTCGGTCATCACGGAGCCGGGAGACGGCGCCGCCGGCGCACTCATCGACGAGTTGGGGTCGGCGGAGGCGTTGCGAGCAGTGCTGGCGGATGCCGACCATGCGGGTCCGGCCACGAGCGGGTGCGCTCCGGCTGCAGAGGACCTCGCTCGGTGGAAGCCACGGCTGCGTTCCGCAGAGGTCCTGCGCGCCCTGAGCCTAGCGGCACGGGTGGGTGCCCGGCTGTTGATCCCGGAGAACGAACGCGGGGCGCCAGGGTATTGGCCGCGTGGTGCGTCCGATCTCGGAGTGCACGCCCCGATCGCGTTGTGGGCGCTCGGCGACCCGCAGAGACTGAACGGAGCACGATCGTCGGTCGCACTCGTGGGGGCACGCGCTGCCACGGGATACGGCGAGCATGTTGCAGGGGAGTTGTCGGCCGGTCTCTGCGATCGCGGCTTCGCCATCGTGTCAGGTGCGGCATACGGCATCGACGGCATGGCGCACAGGGCAGCTCTCGCCAGCGGCGGTCTCACGTTCGCCTTCCTCGCCGGTGGTGTCGATCGGTTCTATCCGTCGGGCCACGACGAACTGCTGCGCAGAGTGGTCGAGCGCGGCGTCGTGCTCGCCGAACTGCCCTGCGGCGCGGCGCCCACGAAGTGGAGGTTTCTGCAGCGTAATCGCTTAATCGCAGCCTGCAGTTCGGCCACCGTCGTGGTCGAAGCGGGGTCGCGGTCCGGATCGCTGAACACGGCGGGCCACGCGTCGACGCTGGGGCGTCCGCTGGGCGCCGTGCCGGGACCGGTCACGTCGCCCGCGTCGGCGGGGTGCCACCGGCTCCTGCGCGAATACGATGCCGTCTGCGTGACCACCGTGGCGGAGGCCGCCGAACTCGCGGGCGAGCCAGCGGAGCAGGTCGGGGCCGAGCAGGCGGGCTCGCGGGATTCTGCAACGGTGGTGCGGCTTCTCGACGCCCTCAGCACTCGCTCTGGACGTTCCGTCGACGAGCTCGTCGCCCGCACAGGCCTGGCGGTTCCCGCCGTGCTTGCGGCGCTCGGTGCGCTGGATGTCGACGGCCGGGTGCAGGAGCGCGGCGGAGCCTGGTTCGCGCAGCCGCGGCGCGGATGATCACCCGATCGGCGTCGGTCGTGGGTGTCGCGCCCTCGAACTCTCCGCACACCGTCAAGCTGGGACCATGTCGTGGGACGAGGCCATCGCGGCGTTCGAAGAGCATCTGAGCTCCGAACGCGGCTACGCGGTCGGCACGGTCCGCGGATACGGTGCGGACCTGCGGTCGCTTGCGGTGTTCGCCGACGCCGAGGGCATGGTCGATCCGACCATGCTCCAGCTGGCGCACCTTCGGGACTGGCTGTGGCGATCGCAGGAGTCCGGGCTGGCGAAGGCGTCGATAGCGCGGCGGGCCGCATCCGCAAGATCGTTCACGGCCTGGCTCGAACGAACGGGCAGGGCGAACGTGGATGCCGGGCGCCGGCTTCGCGCCCCCAAAGCGGATCGTCGACTGCCCAGGATCGTCACGAAAGAACAGGCATCCGATCTGATCGCGAGCTTGGAGGCGAAGGCGGCAGGCCACGACCCCGTTGCGTTGCGCGATGCCGCGATGCTCGAGCTGTTGTACGCCTCTGGGTTGCGGGTCTCGGAGCTCACCGGCATCGACGTCGACGATGTGGAGCTCGATCGGCTCACTGTTCGGGTCACGGGCAAGGGCTCGAAAGATCGCGTCGTACCGTTCGGTGTGCCCGCGCTGAACGCGATCGTCGACTACCTGCGGGTCGCGCGACCCGTGCTCGTGGCCAGGGCCGCGGCAGGAACGGGAGCTGTCGAGCCGCGCGCGCTGTTCCTCGGCGCTCGGGGCGCCCGCATCAATCAGCGCACGGTGTACCGGCTCGTCTCGGCGGTGCTGCAGGACGTGCCGGGCTCCGGTCCGTCCGGACCGCACACCTTTCGGCACACCGCCGCGACGCATCTGCTCGACGGCGGCGCGGATCTGCGCGCCGTGCAGGAACTGCTCGGGCACGCGAGCCTCGGCACGACCCAGATCTACACCCACGTGTCGGCCGAGCGGCTCAAGGAGAGCTACCAACGCGCACACCCTCGGGCGTGACGACGTCCGTGACCTCCGGGCAGTTGAACGGCAGCAACTCAGTTCAACGGCAGCAACACCGCGCGCGGCACCCCGCCGAAGAAAAGCAGCGGTGAGGCGTAGTCGCCGTTCACGCGTACCCCGAGGTGCACGCAGGCCGCATTGCAGTGCCCGCCTGCGGCGACCCGTCCGAGACTCTGCCCGCCTGCGACGACGTCTCCGGCTGCGAGGGGGCTCGCGACCGGTTCCAGGCTGATCAGCACACCGTCGACGGTCGCGACGGTGATCGTGGGGCGGTCGACGACGACTCCCGCGAAGCGCACGGTTCCGCTCGCGGGGGACACGACAGGCGTACCCGTGACTGCTGCGATGTCGATCCCGCGGTGCCCCGCCGAGTAGCGGGATGCCGGCGCCTCGTACCCGCGCAACACCGTACGCGCGCCCGGGACGGGCCACGACCACGTGCCGTGGCTGTTCGCCGTGCGCGACGCCCCGGCCGACGTGCCGACTCCCGAAGGCCGAACAGCGGCGCTCGCATCGTGCAGGTCCGCACCAGCAAGGGGGCGCCCTCGCGCTCACCGGATCGGGGGCACCGGTGAGCACGAGGGCGAGCGTCGCCACCGCGACCGCACCCGACGCTCGGGTGACGCGAGAGGACCGCGGTGACGACATGCCACGATCCTGGCGTCGAGGAGAGGCTGTCAGGAGGCCGTCGGCCGGATCTGTGGATGATCGAGCCGTGACAGAGGCGGGGGACGAGAAGATCGCGTGGGGCTCCCCTCGCCGTCGTCGCCGGTGTTAGCGTGCAAGAGTGCCGCTCGCGCGACCGTGCCGGGAGTGCGCCGCGGCGAGATTGGGGGGCGATCTCGATGACCGATGAGCATTCGACCGACGAGGGTCGGAAATCAGGCGGGGGTGCGATGGGCTCCGCTCATCGCGGCAAAGTGCTCGGCGTGACGATCTCCGCCGCGCTGGGTGGGCTGTTGTTCGGATTCGACACCTCGGTGATCAACGGGGCCGTCGACTCGATCCAGCACACGTTCGATCTCGGATCGGCGGCGATCGGCTTCACCGTGGCGATCACGCTGATCGGCTGTGCGATCGGCGCCTGGTTCGCAGGCCAACTCGCCGACGCGTGGGGCCGCAAGCCCGTCATGGTGCTCGCCGCGATCCTGTTCGTCGCGAGTTCGATCGCCTCCGGCCTCGCGTTCGCCGACTGGTTCCTCATGCTGTGGAGGTTCATCGGGGGACTCGCCATCGGCATCGCCTCCGTGATCGCGCCCGCCTACATCGGCGAGATCGCGCCCGCCAAGCTGCGCGGCGCGCTCAGCTCGCTTCAGCAGCTGGCGATCACCCTCGGAATCTTCCTCGCACTGCTCTCCGACGCCGCGCTGGCCGGCTCAGAGGGCAACGCGATGCGCCAACTGTGGTTCGGGCTCCCCGCATGGCGGTGGATGCTCCTGGTCGGCGTCATCCCTGCGCTGGTGTACGGCATCCTCTCGCTCTCGATTCCCGAGTCGCCGCAGTTCCTCGTGCGCAAGGGCCGCAAGGACGAGGCGAGAAGCGTCGTGAGCGAGGTGACGGGCGCCATCGACATCGACAGGCGCATCTCCGAGATCGAGGAGAGCCTGGAGAACGCGAGCCGCGCGAGATATCGCGACCTGCGCGGCACGGCGTTGGGCCTGCAACCCATCCTCTGGGTCGGCCTCGGTATGGCGGCCTTCCAGCAGCTGGTCGGCATCAACGCCATCTTCTATTACTCGACCACCCTCTGGAAGTCGGTCGGATTCAGTTCGAGCGACTCGTTCGTGACCTCGGTGATCACCTCGGTGATCAACGTGGTGCTCACGTTCGTCGCGATCCTCTTCGTCGACAGGGTGGGCCGCAAGGCACTGCTGCTCTGGGGGTCCGCCGGGATGTTCGTGGGCCTCGTGCTCGCGTCGGTCTCGTTCTCGCAGGCGCACATGTCGGGCAAGACCGTGACGCTTCCCGAGCCGTGGGGCGTCATCGCGCTGATCGGTGCGAACCTCTTCGTGATCTTCTTCGCCGCCACGTGGGGCCCGGTCATGTGGGTCGTGCTCGGCGAGGTGTTCCCGAACCGGATCCGCGGTCTCGGCCTCGGCATCGCGGCGGCGTGCAACTGGGTGTTCAACTTCCTCGTCACGCTGTTGTTCCCCGTGCTCAGCCAGGCCGTCGGTCTCGGCTGGGTCTATGCGGGGTTCGCGCTGTTCGCCGCACTGTCGTTCTGGTTCGTGTTCTCGGCGCTGCCGGAGGTCACGGGGCTCGAGCTCGAGGACAAGACGAAGCTGGAGCACCTGCACCGCGAGCGCACGGCCTGATCGCGGTATCCGCCCTGGTATGATTGTCGGGCACCCCGGTTCGTCGGGGTGACTACGCGCGCCCGTCCGCTGCCGCGTCCCGATCGCTCGGGAGCCGCGAACGGCACAGGAATCCCCGGTCTTCGACTTCGGTCGGAGTGGATGCCTGTCGGGCGCCAGGCGCGAGTGCCGTCCGGCTCTCGCGGGACAACCGACCAGGCATCGAGTGGCTGCGCGCCGCGATGCCGAGAAAAGGATCACGACCATGGCAGTCGTCACCATGCGCCAGCTGCTCGACAGCGGCGTGCACTTCGGACACCAGACCCGTCGCTGGAACCCGAAGATGAAGCGCTTCATTCTGACGGAGCGCTCCGGCAGCTACATCATCGACCTTCAGCAGTCGCTCGCCTACATCGACAAGGCGTACGACTTCGTCAAGGAGACCGTCGCCCACGGCGGCACCATTCTCTTCGTCGGCACGAAGAAGCAGGCCCAGAACGCCATCGCCGAGCAGGCGCAGCGCGTCGGCCAGCCCTACGTGAACCAGCGCTGGCTGGGTGGTCTGCTGACCAACTTCCAGACCGTGTCGAAGCGACTCGCCCGCATGAAGGAGCTCGAGGAGCTCGACTTCGAGGGCACCACCAGCGGCTTCACCAAGAAGGAGCTGCTGATCAAGAAGCGCGAGCTCGACAAGCTGCACAAGTCGCTGGGCGGCATCCGCAACCTGTCGAAGACGCCGAGCGCCATCTGGGTGGTCGACACCAAGAAGGAGCACCTGGCGATCGACGAGGCGCAGAAGCTGGGCATCCCGGTCATCGCCATCCTCGACACCAACTGCGACCCCGACGAGGTGCAGTACCCGATTCCGGGCAACGACGACGCGATCCGCTCCGTCAGCCTGCTCACGCGCATCGTGGCCGACGCCGCGGCCGAGGGCCTCATCCAGCGTCACCAGAAGCCCGAAGAGGGCGAAGAGGGTGCGGAGCCGCTCGCCGAGTGGGAGCGCGAGCTTCTCGAGGCAGGCGAGGGCGGCACGCAGTCGAGCGCCGAGACCGCGAAGGTCGCCGACGTCGACCTGGCCGAGGGCAAGGCCGAGGCAGCTGAGGTCGTCGACGAGGAGGCCGAGCAGATCGAGGCCACGGAGTCCGACGCCGACGCCGAGGGCGCTTCCGCCGAGGCAGAGGCCGTCGTCGAGGCGGACAAGACCGCCGAGGGCGACGCAGCAGAGGCCAAGTAACCCACTTCGAACCGAGGAGTTCACACCACCATGGCAAACGTCAGCATTGCCGACATCAAGGCGCTGCGCGAGCAGCTCGGCACCGGCATGGTCGACACCAAGAAGGCGCTCGAGGAGGCCGATGGCGACATCGAGAAGGCCACCGAGATCCTGCGTCTGAAGGGTGCCAAGGGCAACGCCAAGCGTGCCGACCGCTCGACCAGCGAGGGACTCGTCACGGCCCGCGCCCACGGCGACCGCGCCTACATCCTCGAGCTGAACTGCGAGACGGACTTCGTCGCGAAGAACGACAAGTTCATCGCTCTCGCCGGCGGCATCGAGGAGGCCATCGTCGAGGCGGGCGCCACGACGCTCGAGGAGGCGCTGGCCGCCCCCGCCGCGACCAAGACCGTCGCCGAGGTCATCAACGACGAGGCGGCCATCCTGGGTGAGAAGGTCGAGCTTCGTCGCTTCGCGAGCCTGCCGGGCGAGAAGTTCTCGATCTACCTGCACCGCACGTCGAAGGATCTGCCCCCGCAGGTCGGTGTCGTTCTCGCCTACTCGGGCGACGACGAGGAGACCGCGCGCAGCATCGCGCAGCACATCTCGTTCGCCAACCCGGAGTACCTCACGCGCGACGATGTTCCCGCGGAGGTCGTCGAGAACGAGCGCCGTATCGTCGAGGAGATCTCGCGCAACGAGGGCAAGCCGGAGGCCGCGCTCCCGAAGATCATCGAGGGTCGCCTCGGCGCGTTCTTCAAGCAGGTCGCCCTGCTCGACCAGGACTACGCGAAGGACAACAAGCTCAGCGTGGCGAAGGTCGCTTCCGACGCCGGCATCACGATCACCGGGTTCGCCCGCTTCAAGGTCGGCGCCTGAGCCAGTGAGAAGGAGTCCGGATCATCTCGATCCGGACTCCTTTTCTGTGCGCGCGGCAGGGAAGCATCCGGATGCCTCACCCGTGATGTCCAGCGTCATCCACGACGGTTGAGACGCGCACGATCAGCGGTGACCGGAAGCCCGGTCACCGCTACGTTAGATTCGAAAAAGCACCCGAGGAAGGGACTCGCACATGCCCAACGACACGAGACGGAGAGTCCTTCTCAAACTGTCAGGCGAAGCGTTCGGCGGCGGCTCCCTCGGGGTCAATCCCGATGTGGTCGGTTCGCTCGCCCGTGAGATCGCCAAGGCAGCGGAAGACGTCGAGGTGGCAATCGTGGTCGGCGGCGGCAACTTCTTCCGCGGTGCTGAGCTGAGCCAGCGCGGCATGGACCGCGGTCGAGCCGACTACATGGGCATGCTCGGCACCGTGATGAACGCTCTCGCGCTGCAGGACTTCCTCGAGCAGGCGGGCGCGGAGACGCGGGTGCAGTCGGCGATCAGCATGACGCAGGTCGCCGAGCCGTACATCCCGCGCCGTGCGGAGCGTCATCTGGAGAAGGGGCGCGTCGTCATCTTCGGAGCGGGCGCCGGCTTGCCGTATTTCTCCACCGACACGGTCGCCGTGCAGCGGGCGCTCGAGATCGGCGCGAACACCGTGCTGATGGCCAAGAACGGCGTCGACGGACTGTACAGCGACGACCCGCGCAAGAACCCAGAAGCGGTCAAGCTCGAGCGCATCAGCTATCAGGACGCGCTGGTGCGCAACCTGAAGGCGATCGACGCGACGGCGCTGAGCCTGTGCCGCGACAACGGCATGCCCATGCAGATCTTCGGCATCGAACCGGAGGGCAGCGTGACGGACGCCATTCTGGGGCGTGAGATCGGCACCATCGTCGGCGCCTGACATCCGCCCCGACGGCAGAGGAACACGGCGGCGCGACGCGTATCAGACGGTGGGCGTCGCGGCCGACCGTGGCCCTAAGCTTGATGAGACCCACGATGAACGTTAGGAGCGACACGTGATCGCTGACTCACTCGCCACCGCAACCGAGCGCATGACGAAGGCGGTCGAGGTGGCCAAAGACGACTTCTCGACCGTGCGCACGGGACGTGCGAACCCGCAGCTCTTCCAGCGCATCCTCGTGGACTACTACGGAACGCCGACGCCACTGGCCCAGCTCGCCTCGCTGCAGAACCCCGAGGCGCGCACCATCATCATCACGCCCTACGACAAGTCGGCGCTCAAGGAGATCGAGAAGGCGATCGTCGCCACGCCCAACCTGGGCGCGACGCCGAACAACGACGGAACGATCATCCGCGTCACGATGCCGGAGCTGAACGAAGAGCGCCGCAAGGAGTACGTGAAGATCGTGCGCTCCAAGGCGGAGGACGCGCGCGTGTCGATCCGCAACATCCGCCGCAAGGCGAAGGACGAGCTCGATGGCCTCAAGTCCGAGGTGGGCGACGACGAGGTCGCCCGCGCGGAGAAGGAACTCGAGGGCCTCACCAAGAAGCACATCGACCAGGTCGATGAGGCGCTGGTGCGCAAGGAAGCCGAACTCCTCGAGGTCTGACCCCAGATGTCTCAGCCTCCCGACGCCTCATCCGGTCAGCCGGACGATGACGTGCGCCACGAACAGGGCGCCTCGGCGTTGGGCAGGCGCATGCGCGACCGGCGCGCCGACATCGAACGCCAGGTGCAGGCGACGAGGGCGCAGTTGGATGCCACGAACGAGAAGATCCAGCAGCGCACCGGCCGCAACCTGGTCTTCGCGGTCCTGATCGGACTCGCCGCCGGCGCGTTGCTGCTCGTGAGCCTGCTGATCGTCAAAGAGATCTTCATGGTGTTCGCGGCGGCCGTCGCGGGGTTCAGCGCGTTCGAGTTCGCGACGGCGCTCCGGGTGGGCGGCTACCGTGTGCCGCGGGTGGCGCTCACCGTGGTCGGCGTCGCACTCGTGCCCGCCGCCTACTATCTGCACGCGTCGGGGGAGTGGCTGGTCGCTCTCGCGGGCATCCTGCTGCTGTGGGTGTGGCGTATCGCCGAGAACCTGTCGCCACGGCGCAGGGTGGCCGGGCCGAGGCTGTCGCGCGACCTGATGGCATCCGCGTTCGCCATACTGTACGTGCCGTTCCTGGCCTGCTTCTCGGTGCTGCTCGTGGCGCAGCACGACGGGCAGTGGTGGACCCTGGCGACCCTGATCATCGTGGTGGCCGTCGACACGGGTGCCTACGCCGTGGGGCTGTCGTTCGGCAAGCATCCGATGGCGCCGAACATCAGCCCGAAGAAGACGTGGGAGGGGTTCGCGGGAGCGGCCGCCACCGCACTCATCGCGGGTGTCATCCTCGCCGTGTTCATGCTGCATGCCCCGTGGTGGTTCGGACTCGTCTTCGGTGCGCTCATGCTGGTGTCAGCCACCATCGGCGATCTCACCGAATCGCTGATCAAGCGGGACATCGGCATCAAGGACATGAGCTCGTGGCTCCCCGGCCATGGCGGGTTCCTCGACCGCCTCGACTCGATCCTGCCCTCGGTCGGCCTCGCCTACGTGCTGTACGTGATCTTCGAGCCGCTCTTCAGGTAGCGTTTCTGAGTCGCGACGCGCCGGGCGGTGCGACCGGTCGTTCTGAGCCGACTCATGCCGAGCCTTTGACAGAATGGTGACGTGGCCACGTTCCCCTCCGTCAAGCGCTCCAAGCGCGGTTACGACCCCGAAGAGGTCGACCGTTTCCTCAGGCTCGCGCGTCGAGCGTACGAAGGCGATCCCGAGGTGCCCCTGGTGGCCGAGGATATCCGGCGCATGGGCTTCGACCTGCAGCGCGGCGGGTACCAGCCCGACGCCGTAGACGGGGCCCTGGAGCGGCTCGAGGATGCCTTCGCGGCGCGGGAGCGCGCGGAGGCCAGGCACGAGCTCGGCGACCGTCGGTGGCTCGAGCAGGCGCGTGGCACGGCGCAGGTCATCCTGAACCGGCTGGGCCGGCCTGACGGGCAGCGGTTCGATCGCACCAGCATCTTCACCATCGGGTACAACAAGCGCGAGGTCGACAAGTTCGCGAAACGCCTCGTGCGCTATTTCCGCGACGGGCTTCCCATGTCGGTCGACGAGGTGCGCACCGTGGTGTTCCGTCAGCAGCGGCACGGCTACCGCGAGGCCCAGGTCGACCTCGTGCTCGACGCCGTCATCGACGTGATGCTCGCCGTCCGGTGAGCCGGCACGCGGCACCGAGCCGGGGCGACGAGAGGCGCGACGACCCGGCAGAAGAACCCTTTGTCGCTGAGCCCGATCTTCGTTATCGTGGTGAGATCGTGGGCAGGCGAGTACGACACCTAGCAGAGCCTCCTGCACCGACCCGAAGAACGGCGCAGGCGTCTGCTCGGCGACCCCGTGGAGCGCGGCCGATCGTCGTGGCCGTCGCCTTCTCGGCCGCGATCGGATTCTTCCTCGTCAACATCGTCGACCCGTATTCCGGCGCGACGGCGTCTCCGGACTTCGCGTCGTCGCATTCGCGGTTTCTCGGGCAGTCAGTGCAATCGCTCGACGTCTCAGGGTCGACGACGAACAACGCGGTGAGCGTCGACACGTTCGACTCGAAGGCGAAGCCGGTCGTCACCACCACGAGTGACGACACCGCGTCGGCTCCCGCAGCGGGCACGCCCGACCCTGGCAGCGCGCAGGCCTACGCGAAGAGTGTGCTGGCGTCCCAGGGCATGGGCGACGACCAGTTCAACTGCCTGGTCGCCCTCTGGAACCGCGAGTCGAGCTGGAACGTCTACGCCTACAACGCGAGCACGGGCGCGTACGGCATTCCGCAGGCGCTTCCGGGCAGCAAGATGGCGTCTGCCGGTCCCGACTGGCAGACCAGCTTCAAGACGCAGGTGGACTGGGGTCTCGGATATGTCGAGGGGCGCTACAGCACGCCGTGCGGAGCCTGGGACCACTCGGAATCCACTGGCTGGTATTGACCGCCGTTCGGCCCCCTCAGGTCGCGAATAGACTTGAGGGATGCCGCGCAGCAATCATCCTCGTCGCCGCGCCGGCGGAAGCGCACAGGAGCCCGACGGCCTGAGTCGCATGATCGACGGATGGCGGCGTACCGAGGTGCGTCGAGGACGCGAGTGGAACGTGCAGCCCGTGTCGGGGGCATCCGCTCAGAAGACCTACACGTGCCCCGGCTGCGGCGGCATCGTGGCGCAGGGAACGGCCCACCTCGTCGTGTGGCGCGCAGACGGTGTGCTGGGCGATGCCGCCGATCTCGAGGCACGACGACACTGGCACACGGCCTGCTGGCGCGTCGCCTGAGGTGACGAGGAGCAACTCAGAGCTCGTTCTGACGGGGCACGACGACCTGCTTGATGATCAGCAGGATGGAAGCGGCCACGGGGATCGCGATGAGCGCGCCCAGGATTCCGAGCAGTGACCCGCCGGCCAGTGCCGCCACGACCACGACGGCGCCGGGAACGGAGACCGCGCGATTCATGATGCGCGGGCTCAGGACGTATGCCTCGACCTGCATGTAGATCACGTAGTAGATGGCTGCGATGAGCGCCGTGATGGGGGAGGGCGACAGCAGCAGCGTCACGAGCACGATGATGATCGACCCGGAAAGGGTGCCGATGAGCGGCACGAGCGAGAACAGGAAGGCGATCACCGCGAGCAGGATCGGGAACGGTGCACCGATGATCGACAGGAAGATGCCGCTCAGAATGCCATTGCAGAGGCCGAGCGCGACCTGCCCCATCACGTATTTGCCGACCGAGTCGGTGATCTGCTCGGCGATGTCGGCGAAGCGCGCGCGCTTGCTGGCCGGCACGAGCTCGTAGGTGGTGCGCTTGAGGTTGGGCAGCGACGCGGTGAAGTAGATCGTGAGGATGATCACGATGACGGCGCCGAAGAAACCGGAGATGATGCCGATGCCGACGGAGAGGATGCCTGCGCCGATGCTGCCGGCCGAATGCTGTACGTAGGTCCAGATCTCTTGCAGCGACTTGTCGAAGTCGATGGCGGGGAACTGTTTCTGCAGCCACTCGTACCAGTCCTGGTACGTGCCCTTCTGCACGAACGACGTGATCTGCTTGACCAGGCTCGTGCTCTGGCTCACGATCACCGGGATGATCGCCCACAGGAGAAGGGCGAGCAATCCGAGGATGACCACGAGCACGATGAGGATCGCGGCCCAGCGGGGCACCCGTCGCCGTGCCAGGAAGCCGATGATCGGCTCCAGGCCGAGCGCGAGGAAGAGCGCCGCACCGATGTACGTCAGGATCGTCGACAGCGAGACGATCGACGTGAGGATGAGGATGCCGAGGCCGACGCCGAGGGTTCCGATGAGACCGACGCGGAACGCATTCTGGATCTTCACTCAGGACTCCCTCGGCGCCGTGCGCATCAGTCGTTTTCTGCGCTGACCTGCTCTGCCTGCTTGAGCACGCCGCGCAGGCTCTCGAAGTAGCCGGCGACGGTCTCGCGCTCGATCCTAATCTGCGACAGGCGATCTTCGGCGTCCGCCACGAGCATGCGGGTGCGCTCCTCCGCCTCTTCGATGATCGCGTGTCCGCGGTCCTCCGCTGCGCGCACGATGTCGCGTGCGGAGCTCTCGGCCTCCTTGCGCGCCGACTTCACCTCGGTGCGCATCTCCTGCTCGATGGCCTCGCTCTCGGCACGTGCCTCGACGGTGCGGCGGCTGATCTCGGCCAGTTCGGCATTCGCGTCATCGAGATACTTCTGCGTCTGCGCCGCGGCCTCCTGGTGACGGGCCAGGTGCTCCTTCTCGGCCTCGTCGCGGCGCGCCTTCAGCTCGACTTCGAGCTCCATGCGGGCACGCTCGGCCTCGTGGGTGAGTCGCTCCTGCTCGGCGGCCACCTGCGAACGGATGCCCGCCAGCTCGTTGTCGAGCTCCTTGCGGGCCTTGTCGGCGGCGCGCTCGAACGACTTGCGGGCCTTGTCGGCCTCGGTCTCCGCCTCGGCCTTGCGCTGCTCGAGCTCGCGGGCGAGCGCTGCCCGGCCCTGCTCGACCTCGTTGGCGAGGTCGATGCGTGCCTGCTGCGTGTCCGCATCGTGGTCCCGCTGCGCCTGCGCGATCTCCGCGGCACTGGCGGTGCGCCGGTCGGAGAGCTCGGCTTCGACCTCGGCACGGCGTGCTTCGACCTCGCGGGCGAGCGCGGCACGGGTCTCCTCGACCTCACGGCTGAGGCCCGCTGCATCCGCACGTGCCTCGGTCGCCTCCTGCACGGCGGCGGCCTTGACCTCGGCGGCCTCGTGCTCCGCTTCGGCCTTCACCGCTGCCGCCTCGCGCTTGGCGGTCGCACGCAGCTCGGCGACCTCGGTGGCGACGGAGCTGCGCACGGCCGCGGCCTCGCGCTGGGCCTCCTGCACGGTGGTGTCGGCCTTGGCGCGGGAATCGCCGATCAGCTCGTTGGCTTCGATGCTGGCATCCTGCAGCGTGGTGTCGGCCTGAGCGTGCGCCTCGGCGAGGATGCGCTGCGCCTGCTCTTCGGCGGTGCGGCGGGTCTTCTCGACCTCGGCGGCGACGGCGGCGCGGAGCTTTTCCGCATCGATGTCGGCCTGCGCGATCATGCGGGTCGACTGTTCCTCGGCCACGCGGAGCGTGTTCTCGAGCTTGGTGCCCAGGCCGGAGAAGGTGGGGCTGCCGACCTCTTCGATCTCGGCGTTGAGCTCTTCGATGCGGGCGCCCAGTCGCTTGATCTCCTTGGCGGAATCGGCGCTCTGCGCGTTCGCCTGGATCAGTTCGCGACGGAGGTCCTGGATCGCCTTGTCGACTTCGTCTTTGTCATAACCGCGGAAGACTTGAGTGAACTCGGTCTCTTCGGGGGCCACGGGCTTCTTCTTTCAGATGGTGTGAGGGCTGGGTGGTTCGCGCGGCGTTCCCGGGTGATGGGGGAGGTCAGGCGGCACGAAGCCGGCGCACCGATGCGCCGGGCCCTTCGAGTGTAGCGGGGCCCGACCCCCGTTTGGTGGGGTGAGCGGGGCCCGCGCTGGATGCCGCCGGCGGCGTTCGCGGGGGCGTCCACGGAGCATCCTTTCCCCTTTCAGCGCGCTGGGAGACGCTTCCCAGGGCTGTTTCGGTATCGTGGGATGTCTTGTCGGCACCGCCCGCGGTGTCGCCGACCCGAAGACCTGATCGCGGGCGGGAACTCCCCGCCGCCGTGCGCGGCGACCCGGCGCGCGCGACGCGTTCGACGAAGGAGAGTTCGTGCGATTCCTGATCGCCATCCTGGCGTTCATCGCCGCGGCCGTGACCATCGCGCTCGGCATCGCCCAGCGGACGATCTGGATCCCCCCTGCGAACGTCGAGGCCACGACGGTGGTGTCCGGCGGCGCCCCGTACACGGTGATCGAGGGCTCCGTGCTGCGCGCCCGCACGGGACAGCAGACATTGTCGGTCTCGGGCTCTGCCAAGCCCTTCGTGGCATATGGTCGCACGGCCGATGTGCTCGCGTGGATCGGCAGCGACAAGTACGCGAAGGTGAGCTACGACGAGGCGACGAACGCGCTGACGTCCAAGGTGATCACCCCGAAGTCGCACGGATCCGACCAGGGATCGGCGTCGACGTCCACGCCGACGCCTGCGGCGACATCGCCCTCTCCGAGTGCCACGCCGACGTCGGGAGACGGCGATTCCACCTCCGCAGCGTCCGGCAATTCGGGTGCAGATCCCGCGGGCTCCGATCTCTGGCTGGAGGAGTTCAGCGGCACGAAGGCCGCTGTGACGAAGATGAACGTTCCCGACACCGTCAGCGTGATCATCGCGGGAGACGGCACCAAGGCCGCCCCGGATCACATCGCGATCACGTGGCCGCTTGACGGCCGCACTCCCTGGGCTGGTCCGCTCATCGTCGGCGGCATCGTGCTCGGCGCGTTCGGCATCCTGATGTACGTCCTCGCCATCCGTCATCTCCGGCGCTCGCGCGGTCCGCGCCGCGGGGGCGGCAAGCGCCCGAAGCTGCCGCGCGGCACGAAGCCGCCGAAGCCCGGCAACTACGGACCGACGCAGGAGGTGGAGCCGCCGGCGCGCGGCAGGCGGTCGATCGGACGGGCTTCCATCGCCGTTCCGGTCGTGCTGGTCGGCGCGATCATGCTGTCGGGATGTTCTGCCGACTACTGGCCGCAGTTCGGCGCTGCCGCGACTCCGTCATCGACGTCGACGCCTCTGGCCACGAACCTCCCGGGCCAGGGCAAGGACACGCCGCCGCCGGCCGTGACGGGCCCGCAGCTGAACGACATCGTGAACTCGGTCGCCAAGACGGCGTCGGAGGCGGACGGCGCTCGCAACGCGACGCTCATCGCCACCCGGTTCAGCGGGGCCGCCCTGGAAGCCAGGCTCGGCAACTATGCGCTGCGCGCGAAGAAGTCGAACGCGCCGGCGGCGCAGGCCATCCCGAGCGGCTCCGTGTCATTGGAACTTCCGGAAGCCACGGAGGGCTGGCCTCGCGTGGTGAGCGCCGTGGTCAACGACCCGAAGAATGCGAAGGCCGCTCCGCTCGACCTCGTGATGGTGCAGAACTCCGCGCGCGAGAACTACACCGTCGAATACGCGATCGGTCTCGAGGCGGACGCCTCGGTGCCTGACCTGCCTCCGGCCAACATCGGCACCTCGATCGTGCCGCCCGATTCGAAGCTTCTGCTGATCTCACCGAACCAGCTCGCGGCGGCGTACGGCGATGTGCTTCAGAACGGTGAAGCGAGCAAGTACTACAACCTCTTCGATGAGAAGTCCGACAAGCTCTCGCCGCAGGTCGGAGCTGCGTACCAGGCGGCCCAGAAGAAGGCCCTGCCGAAGACGGCCACGCTGTCGTTCGCGAACGTGCCGGACACGACCGTTCCGGTCGCGATGGCGACAAATGACTCTGGAGCCATCGTGGCGACGAGTTTCAACCAGGTGACGACCGTCAAGCCCGTCGAGGCCGGCGCCACAGTGCACACGAACAGCGCGAACGTGCAGGCGCTCACCGGCGTGAGCGACAGCACGAAGGGACTGCAGACCACCTACGGCTACCAGCTACTGTTTTATGTGCCGCCGGCGGAGTCGAAGAAGAAGATCGTGATGCTCGGCTACACGCAGGCGTTGCTCGGTGCGAAGGAACTCTGATGACGAACATCCCTGATGCCGCCTCGTTGCGCGGCGCCGTCGACCTCTCTGCGCTCGCCAACCGCCAGCAGCCGCCGGCCGGAGAGCAGGCGGAGTCTCCTCAACAGACGCTGCCCGGTCTGATCTACGACGGCACGGACGAGAACTTCAACCAGTTCATCGAGCTGTCGAACACGGTGCCTGTGATCGTCGACCTGTGGGCCGAGTGGTGCGGCCCGTGCAAGCAGCTCTCGCCGGCGCTGGAACGCGTGGTGAACGACTACGCCGGACGGTTCGTGCTGGTGAAGGTCGACGTCGATGCCAACCCGCAACTCTCGCAGGCGTTCCAGGCCCAGTCGATCCCGACAGTCGTCGCGCTGATCGGCGGGCGGCCCGCCCCGCTCTTCGTCGGTGCGATCCCCGAGCAGCAGGTGCGCGAGGTCTTCGAACAGGTGCTGCAGATCGCCGAGCAGAACGGTGTGACGGGAAGCGTGAGCGTCGACGCCGAAGCGGGCGTCGATGAGGCGGACGAGGCATCCGAACCGGAACCCGAACCGCTGCCGCCGCACCACCAGGAGGCGTATGACGCCATCGAGCGCGGCGACTTCGACACGGCGATCGCCGAATATCGGCTGGCCATCGCGCAGAACCCGAACGACGACCTCGCCGTAGCAGGCCTCGCCCAGGTGAGCCTGCTGCAGAGGCTCGCCGGTGCCGACGCCGGCGCGGTGCGGGATGCCGCGGCGTCCGATCCGCACGACGTGGCCGCTGCGCTCTCTGTCGCCGACCTCGACCTCTCCGGCGGACACGTCGACGACGCGTTCGGTCGGCTGCTCGACCTGTTCGCCTCGGCCGACTCCGAGACGCGCGACCGCATCCGCGCGCGGCTCGTGGAGTACTTCGAGGTGGTGGGCGTCACCGACCCGCGCGTCATCAAGGCGCGGGGGCGATTGGCCTCACTGCTCTACTGAGCCCTGGTGCCGCGGGCGGTCGGCCCTCGCTCAGCGCCGAGGGCGCAGCCAGAGGGTCGCCAGCGGCGGCAGCGTGAGCACAGCGGATGCCTGCATACCGCCCCACGGAGCATCCGTCGCCGTGACGACACCCAGGTTTCCGACGCCCGAACCGCCGTACTCCGCGGCGTCGGTGTTGAGCAGCTCCTCCCACTCGCCGGCGAACGGCATGGGCAGCCGGTATCCGTCGTGCGGGATGCCCGCGAAGTTCGCCACGCAGACCAGCGGGTCGCCGTCGGCGCGCCGTGCGAACGCCACGACGTTCGCCTGCGCGTCACCGCCCTCGATCCACTGGAACCCGCGTGGGTCGTGGTCGTAGCGCCAGAGCGCCGGCTCGGCTCGGTAGAGCGCGTTCAGCCTGGAGACGAGATCCCAGAGCCCTCGATGCGCCGGCTGGTCGAGGATCCACCAGTCGAGGCCGCGCTCCTCGCTCCACTCCGAGAGCTGCCCGAACTCCTGCCCCATGAAAAGCAGCTGCTTGCCGGGATGCGCCCACATGAACGCCAGGTAGGCGCGCACGTTCGCGAGCCTTTGCCAGTGGTCGCCCGGCATCTTGTTCACGAGCGACCCCTTGCCGTGCACGACCTCGTCGTGGCTGATCGGCAGCAGGAACTGCTCGCTGAACGCGTACACGAACGAGAACGTGATCTCTCCGTGGTGGTACGAGCGGTACATCGGATCTTCGTGCATGTACTGCAGCGAGTCGTGCATCCAGCCCATGTTCCACTTCAAGCCGAAGCCCAGACCGCCTGCACTGGTCGGGGTGGTCACGCCCGGGTACGCCGTCGACTCCTCGGCGATCATCACGATGCCCGGGTTGCGCTTGTATGCGGTGGCGGTCGCCTCCTGCAGAAAGCCGATCGCCTCGAGATTCTCGCGGCCGCCGTGCACGTTCGGCACCCATTCGCCCTCATTGCGCGAGTAGTCGAGGTAGAGCATGGAGGCGACGGCATCCACCCGCAGCCCGTCGACGTGGAACTCCTCGAGCCAATAGAGGGCGTTCGCGACCAGGAAGTTGCGCACCTCGCGCCTGCCGAAGTCGAAGACGAGCGTGCCCCAGTCCTTCTGCTCACCGCGGCGCGGGTCCGGATGCTCGTACAGCGCCTGCCCGTCGAACCGTGCGAGCGCCCACTCGTCCTTCGGGAAATGGCCCGGCACCCAGTCCATGAGCACGCCGATGCCCGCCCGGTGCAACCGGTCGATGAGGTGGCGCAGGTCGTCTGGATGCCCGAAGCGGCTCGTCGGCGCGTAGTAGCCGGTGACCTGATAGCCCCATGACCCGCCGAACGGGTGCTCGGCCAGTGGAAGGAACTCGACGTGCGTGTAACCGAGGGGGAGCAGGTAGTCGATGAGGGCATCCGCCGCCTCGCGGTAGCCGAGACCCGGTCGCCACGACCCGAGGTGCAGCTCGTAGACGCTCATCGCTCCGGAGTGCGGGTCGCTGGATGCCCGCTGCCGCAGCCAGTCGCCGTCCGCCCACTCGTACGAGGTGGTGCCGACGACCGACCCCGTGGCGGGCGGCACCTCCGTGAACCTGGCCATCGGGTCGGCCTTCATGCGCCACGCACCGTCGCGGCCGAGGATCTCGAACTTGTAGACGGCGCCCGGTGCCACGCCGGGCAGGAACAGCTCCCAGACACCGCTGGCGCCCATCGAGCGCATCGCCGCACCGACGCCGTTCCAGTCGTTGAGGTCGCCCACGACGCGCACGGCGGCGGCGTTAGGGGCCCAGACGGTGAATGCCGTGCCCGGGACGGCCTCGTGCTCGCGGTGATGCGCGCCGAGGGCATCCCAGAGCCGCTCGTGACGTCCCTCGCGGATGAGGTGCAGGTCGAGCTCGCCGATCGTGGGCGAGAAGCGATAGGGATCGTCGGCCGTCCACACGGTCCCGTCGCCATAGCGTGCCTCGACGAGGTAGGGCTGCGGGCCGAGAACGCTGAAGCCGTGCCAGACGCCGTGGCCGATATGCGCGAGCGAGAGCCTGGCCCCGGTGGAGAGGATGACGTTCACCGCCTCTGCCAGCGGTCGGAGCACGCGGATCACCGTCACGCGGTCGGCGACACCGTCGGCGGCGACCACGTGCTGTCCGAGCACCGCGTGCGGCGCGTGGTGGCGTCCTTCGGCGACCGCCGCCAGCAGCCCGTCGTCGAGAGCAGCCTCGGCGATCGCGGCGGAACGCCCGGCCGAGTGGGTCTCGGCGGTCTCGGCGATGGCCCGGGTCGGGGGAGTGATGTTCGGGGGCGTGGTGCCCGTCGGGGATGTCACGGTGTCAGACCGCCTTCACGCTGAGGATGTGCACGGGCTCGTCGAAGGCATCCAGCCGCACGTAGTTCACGGAGCCCCAGGTCCACGTCTGGCCGGTGACGGCATCCGTCACCTCGAACCGGGCGTCGACGGGCAGGCCGATCGCCGCCAGATCGAGGTGCACCAGGGTCTCGCGCACCGAGTGCGGGTCGACGTTGGCGACGACGATGACCGTGTCTGGTGTGCGCGTGCCGGTGAACTCGCGTTCGAGGTGCTTGGAGAAGACGAGCACGGCATCGTCATCGCTGGCGTGCACCGTGAGGTTGCGCAGCTGCCGAAGAGCCGGATGCTCGTCGCGCACCCTGTTGAGCATGGTCAGGTACGGCGCGAGGGACTCGCCGCGTGCCTCGGCCTGCGCGTAGTCGCGGGGCCGGTACTCGTACTTCTCGTTGTCGATGTACTCCTCCGCCCCGCTCCTGGCGACCGATTCGTACAGCTCGAATCCCGAGTACACGCCCCATAGCGGCGCCCCGGTCGCCGCGATGGCTGCCCGCAGCTTGAACGCCGGGTGCCCGCCGAACTGGAGGTATTCGGTGAGGATGTCAGGGGTGTTCACGAAGAGATTCGGGCGGAGGAAGGCATCCGTCTCGTGGGCGATCGAGTCGAGGAACTCCTCGAGCTCCTCCTTCGAGTTGCGCCAGGTGAAGTACGAATACGACTGCTGGAAGCCCGCCTTTGCGAGCGTCTGCATCACGGCGGGCCTGGTGAACGCCTCGGCGAGGAACACGATGTCCGGGTGCTTCAGCCGCACGGTGTGAATGAGCCACTCCCAGAAGTCGAGCGGCTTCGTGTGCGGGTTGTCCACCCGGAACGTGCGGATGCCCGCCGCGATCCAGTACTCGATGAGCCGCAGCGCTTCGGCGCGAATGCCGTCAGGATCGTTGTCGAAGTTGATCGGGTAGATGTCCTGGTACTTCTTGGGCGGGTTCTCGGCGTACGCGATCGATCCGTCGGGCAGGGTCGTGAACCACTCGGGGTGCTCGCGCACCCACGGGTGGTCGGGGGAGGCCTGCAGCGCGAAGTCCATGGCGACCTCGAGGCCGAGTTTCGCGGCCTTGCGCACGAACCTGATGAACTCCGCGGTGTCTCCGAGGTCGGGATGCAGAACGTCGTGACCGCCGGCGTCGCCGCCGATCGCCCACGGCGAGCCGGGGTCGCCGGGCTCCGGCGCCAGAGAGTTGTTGCGTCCCTTGCGGTAGCTCTCGCCGATCGGATGCACGGGCGGCAGGTAGACCACGTCGAAGCCCATCGCCGCCACGGCAGGCAGCCGCCTCGCGGCAGAGCGGAACGTGCCCGACTTCCACGTGCCGTCGGCCAGTCGCTTCGCGCCCTCCGAGCGGGGGAAGAACTCGTACCAGCTCGCCACGCCCGCCTCGGTGCGTTCGACCTCGAGGAGATGCTCGGCGCTGTGGGTGACGAGCGAGGCGATGGGGCGAGCGGTGAGGATGCCCGTCACGCGTGGTGCCGTCGCCGCGTCAAGGCGCGCGGCCGGGTCGGCGCTCGTGTCGCCCATCAGCTCGACGAGCTCGCGCAGCGCCACCCGATCGGAGGGCGGACGGCGCCCCGCGAGCGCGCGCGTCAGGAGCTGTGCGCCCTCGGCGAAGACGAGCTCGACATCCTGCCCGAGCGGCACCTTCACCTCGGCGGCGTGCAGCCAGGTGGCCCAGTCGTCGGCCCACGCGGTCACGCGGAATCGCCACATGCCCTCCGTCGGAACCTGGGCGAGCGTGTGCCAGCGGTCCGTTCCTGGCGCTCCGGGCCGCATCCGGCGTTCGAACCTCGCGCCGTCGGGGGAGACGAGCGTCAGGTCGACGCCGATCACACCGTGTCCCTCACGGAAGGCGACCGCGGAGAACGGGACGACCTCGCCCGCGTACGCCTTGGCGGGCCACAGACCGCCGTCGACGCTCGGGCTGAGCTCGAGGATGGGCAGTCGTCCGAGCACCGTGCGATAGCCGGATGTCGCGGCGTTCGTCGGCTGGGTCGCGCTCGTGCGCGGAGTGCGGTTCTTCGCGTCGGAGCGGTGGCCGGAACCCCCGCTCTTGCGCGGAGTGGGCGGCGTCGTGGTCGTCACACTCACGACCGTAGCCGCCTTCGGCCCGACGCGGCAGATGCTCCAGCGCGCGGTCGCGTGTTCACGTGCCCGACACGTCGCGCCGGTAGGGTGACGCGGGTGAAGGCCATCCGTCGATTCACCGTTCGCGCAGTCATTCCTGAGTCCCTGCACGCCCTCGACGAGCTGGCGGGCAACCTGAGATGGTCGTGGCATCAGCCCACCCGGGATCTGTTCAGGCACGTGTCCGAGCAGCTCTGGCGCCAGACCAATCACGACCCGATCGCTCTGCTGGGTGCGGTGAGTCCAGAGCACCTCGCCGACCTGGCGAACGACGAGGGGTTCGTCGGCTGGGCGAACGGTCTGCGCGACGACCTGCGGCGATACATCGAGGAGCCCCGCTGGTACCAGAGCCTGCCGGATGCTCCGCGGTCCATCGCGTACTTCTCGCCGGAGTTCGGCATCGCGGCCTCGTTGCCGCAGTACTCGGGCGGTCTCGGCATCCTCGCGGGCGACCACCTCAAGTCGGCCTCCGACCTCGGAGTCCCTCTGACGGGCGTCGGGCTCTTCTACCGGTCGGGGTACTTCGCACAGTCGCTGTCCGCCGACGGATGGCAGCAGGAGAGCTACCCGACCTTCGACCCCGACGGCATGCCGCTGTCGGTGCTGCGGCACGTGGACGGCACTCCTGCGCTCGTGGCTCTCGCCGTGCCGGACGGACGCACGCTGAGCGCACGCATCTGGACGACGCTGGTGGGCCGCGTGCGGTTGCTGCTGCTCGACACGAACATCCCGGAGAACGACGACGACCTGCGCGGGGTCACCGACAGGCTGTACGGCGGCGGCGGAGAGCACCGCCTGCTGCAGGAGCTGCTGCTCGGCATCGGCGGCGTGCGCGCGCTCCGCGTCGCCGGCACGCTGCTGGGCGTGCAGGCGCCGACGGTGTTCCACACCAACGAGGGGCATGCCGGCTTCCAGGGGCTGGAACGCATCGCGGAGCTCATCGGCGACGGGTTGACGTTCCCTCAGGCGCTGGAGGCGGTGCGCGCCGGCACGGTGTTCACCACGCACACCCCGGTGGCGGCGGGTATCGACAGGTTCGAGGCATCCCTCGTGCGCCGGTATTTCGAAGGGCACGAGCTGGTGACCGGCATCGACGTGGACGATGTGCTGCGGCTCGGCGCAGAGGACTACGAGGGCGGCGCGCCCGGCGTGTTCAACATGGCCGTGATGGGTCTGCGCCTCGCCCAGCGGGCCAACGGGGTGTCGAAGCTGCACGGCGACGTCTCGCGGCACATGTTCGCGGGACTGTGGCCGGGATTCGACTTCGACGAGGTGCCGATCGGATCGGTCACCAACGGGGTGCACGCCCCGACCTGGACCGATCCGCTGCTCTTCGAGCTCGCGCAGGACGCGCTCGGCACCTCGGACACGGCGCACGCCGACTGGTTCTCGCCCGCGCTCTCCGACGACGCGCTCTGGCGGGTGCGCGGCAGGCTGCGCGAGAACCTGGTGCAGGATGCCAGGACCCGCCTCGCCGCCGCGTGGCACCGCCGCAGTCCGAGCACGATCACCCCGCCGTGGCTGAGCGCCGTGCTCGACCCGAACGTGCTCACGATCGGCTTCGCGCGCCGGGTCGCCACCTACAAGCGGCTGACGCTCATGCTGCACGACAAGGAGCGGCTCACGCGCATCCTGAACGATCCGGAGCGGCCGGTGCAGCTCGTCATCGCCGGCAAGGCGCATCCTGCCGATGACGGGGGCAAGCGGCTCATCCAGGAGCTCGTCGAGTTCGCGGCACGGCCCGAGGTGCGCGAGCGGCTGGTCTTTCTGCCCGACTACGACATCACCATGGCGCAGACGCTCTACCCGGGATGCGACATCTGGTTGAACAACCCGCTGCGGCCCCTGGAGGCGTGCGGCACGAGCGGCATGAAGGCGGCTCTGAACGGCACGCTCAATCTCTCCATCCTCGACGGTTGGTGGGCGGAGTACTTCGACGGGGAGAACGGCTGGGCCATCCCCTCGGCCGATGCGGCGGGGGATGTCGCGGAGCGCGACGCGCTGGAGGCGAACGCCCTCTACGACCTGATCGAGCATCAGATCGCGCCGCGGTTCTACGACCGTGACGAGGGCGGCGTTCCCGCGAGGTGGATGCATCAGGTGCGCCACACCCTCACCACCCTGTCACCCGAGCTGAGCGCCGACCGCATGGTGCGGCAATACGTGGAAGACCTCTATCTGCCCGCCGCCGAAGAGGCGACGGGCCTCGGCTCCGACGGCTATGGAGGTGCGCGCCGATTCGCGCAGTGGAAGGCGCGGGTGACGGCCGCGTGGCCGGACATCGCCGTGCTGCACGTGGAATCCGGGGGAGTGGATGCCGTGCCGGAGGTCGGCGATCGGCTCCGCCTCCGGGCCTATGTCGCGCTGGGCGAGCTCAGCCCGGACGACGTCACCGTCGAGGTGGTCTACGGGCATGCCGGCGAAGATGACGAGCTGGTCGCGCCGCAGCACGTGCGCCTCGAACCTCGGGAGAACAGTTCCGGTCGCGCTGCCGCGTTCGAGGGCGTCGTGCCGCTCGATCGCTCCGGCGCGTTCGGCTACACCGTGCGGGTCGTGCCGAGCAATCCGGCGATGGCGAACCCCGCCGAACTGGGACTGATCACCAGCGCCGGCTGACCGGGCCACGGGACCGTCGAACGGTCGCGCGCTCAGCGGGCGATCGGCGCGAGGATGCCGTCCGTCACCACTGCGAGGTCGGCGGGCGCGAGCTCGATGTCGAAGCCGCGCCGCCCACCGGAGACGAAAACGGTGGAGTGAGTGCTCGCCGAGGCATCCAGCACGGTCGTCAGCCGCGTCTTCTGTCCGATCGGCGAGATGCCGCCGACCACGTAGCCCGTCTTGCGCTGGGCGATGGCCGGATCGGCGAGTGAGGCGCGCTTGGCGCCGACGACGGTGGCGAGCGCCTTGAGGTCGAGCTGCCCCGCGACGGGCACGATCCCGACGACGAGCCGGCCGTCGGCTTCCACCACGAGGGTCTTGAAGACGCGTGCCGGGTCGATGCGGAGCGCGTCCGCGGCCTCGAGGCCGAACGCCGTCTGTGCCGGATCGTGCTCGTAGGCGTGCGGGGTGAAGGCGATCCCCGCGGCGGTGAGCGCGACAGTGGCGGGGGTGCCTGCGGTGTTCCTGGCCGCCTGATGCTTCGGTGACACGTCGGCCGCTAGTCGTGTGCCCTGAAGAGCTTCATCGAGGTGGGCCCCATCGGCACGGCATTGCCCGGCGCGAACTCGCTTGTGCCCTCCGCGACGGTCTCCTCCGCGCTGTCCCAGAGCAGCGTGTAGCCGCCGACCTCGGCGTGCGAGGGAAGCGTGACGACGGTCTCGGACTCGAGCCCGTGCAGCACCAGCAGAATGCGGTTGGCCTCTTCGAACTCCGGGGTGGAGGCGGCGAGGAACTGCAGTGTGCGGTTCTGCGGCGAGTCCCAGTCCTGTTCGTCCATGGTGCCGCCGCCGGCGTCGTACCAGTCCAGCTGGCTGGCGCTCGGCACGCTCTCGCCGAACTTGCCGAACCGCACGGGACGCAGCGCGGGGTTCTCGCTGCGCAGCCGGATCAGTTGGGCTGTGATCGCGGCGAAGTCGTGCTGCCGTTCGTCCCAGTCCCAGCGGTACCAGGTGAGATCGTCGTCGTGGCAGTAGGCGTTGTTGTTGCCCGACTGGGTGCGTCCGTACTCGTCGCCGGCGGTGATCATCGGGATGCCGGCGGACAGCAGCAGGGTGCCCATCAGGTTGCGTGCCGCCTTGCGTCTCGCGGCGAGGACGCCTTCGTCGTCGGTCTGCCCCTCGACCCCGTGGTTGAACGATCGATTGTCGTCGGTGCCGTCGCGATTGCTCTCACCGTTGCCGAGGTTGTGCTTCTGGTCGTACGCGACGAGGTCGGCGAGCGTGAAGCCGTCGTGGGCGGTCACGAAGTTCACGGAGGCGAGTGGGCCTCGCTCCGGGCTGAAGAGGTTGGACGATCCCGCGAGCCGCGTCGCGAGGGAGCCGATGCCGGTGGGTGCGCTGCCGTTGGCGCGGGCATCCGCGATGTCCCGCAGCCAGAAGGAGCGCACGCGGTTGCGGTATCTGTCGTTCCACTCCGACCAGCCGTCGGGAAATCCGCCGGTGTGCCAGCCGTCGGGCCCGATGTCCCACGGCTCGGCGATGAGCTTCACACCCTCGAGGTACGGGTCGTCGGTGATGGCGGTGAGCAGCGCGTGGTCGTTGTCGAACGCGCCCGTCTCGTCCCTGCCCAACGTGACGGCGAGGTCGAACCGGAATCCGTCGATCTGCACGTCGTTCGCCCAGTACCGCAGCGAATCGAGCACAAGGCGGCGGGCAGCGTGTTCGCCGAAATTCACGGTGTTGCCGACGCCGGTGGTGTCGATGTAGGAACCATCGGCGTTCATCCGGTAGTAGGTGGCGTTGTCGATGCCGCGCAGGCTCGTCGTCGGCCCGTTCTCGCCCTCTTCTGCCGTGTGGTTGTACACGACGTCGAGGATGACCTCGAGCCCGGCCTCGTGCAGCAGTCGCACCATGCCCTTGAATTCGCGCAGCACGGCATCCGCTCCGGCTGCCTGCGCCTGCTTCGTGGCGTAGGGCGCGTGCGGCGTGAAGAAATTCAGCGTGTTGTAGCCCCAGTAGTTCGTGAGCCCGAGACGGGAGAGCCGCTGCTCGCTGACGAACGCGTGCACCGGGAGCAGTTCGACACTCGTGACGCCGAGCCGCTTCAGGTGTTCGATCGTGGCCGGGTGCGCCATGCCGGCGTAGGTTCCGCGCAGCTCTGTCGGGATGTCCGGGTTCAGAGCGGTGAGTCCCTTGACGTGCGCCTCGTAGACGACGGTGTGGTCGCGCGGAACGTGCGGCTTGGCGACGCCGCCCCAGTCGAAGCCGCCGTCGACCACGACCGACCGCCATCCCGTTCCGGAACGCAAGAGCCCCCGCGAGTACGGCTCGATCAGGGCGGCCCGCTCATCGAAGTGGTGCTCGGGGCCCGTGGGACCCGAGCACCGGATGCTGTACCGGGCGCCCGGTCTCAAGTGCTCGGAGCGCGCCGTCCAGACGTGGTCGTCGCCGGCGTCCAGCGGCACCCGCTCCGAGAGCCAGTTCGGGTCGTCCGCGTCGAAGACAAGCAGCTCGACCCCTGTCGCGCTCGCCGAGTAGACGCCGATGGACCCGCCATCCGGCTGGGCATGGACGCCGAGCGATGACAGCGGATCCTGCGAAGACATGCGTCTTACAGTAATTCGTATGCCGGTCTACCTTGACCACGCCGCCACCACCCCCGTTCTGCCCGAGGCGCTCGAGGCCTACACGCGCGCCATGGCGCAGGTGGGCAACCCGTCGAGCATCCACTCCGCTGGGCAGAATGCGAAGCGCATGCTCGAGGATGCCCGCGAGCGCATCGCCGTCACCCTCGGCTGCCAGGGCATCGAGCTCGTCTTCACCTCGGGCGGCACCGAGGCGATCAACCTCGGCATCAAGGGCTTGTACTGGGAGAGGGCGCGCGCAGGAGCGCGACGCATCCTGGTGCCTGAGGGAGAGCACCACGCCACCATCGACACCGTCGAATGGCTGGCGTCCTACGAGAAAGCCGACGTGGAGTGGATCCCGCTCGACGATCAGGGCTTCGTGCGACTCGACGCCCTCGAGGCGGCCCTGCGGCGTGAACCGGAGGAGATCGCCCTCCTCACGTTCCTCTGGGCGAACAACGAGGTGGGAACGGTGCAGCCCGCCGAGCGGCTCATCGCGCTCGCCGCCTCCGCCGGAGTGCCTGTGCACGTGGATGCGGTCTCCGCCTACGGACACCTGCCGATCGACTTCGGAGGCATGCGCGCCCGCACGGGATCGAAGGGCCAGGCGGGGCTGACGGCGCTGAGCGTCTCCGCGCACAAGATCGGCGGACCGGTCGGCGCTGGGGCGCTCGTACTCTCGCGGGACGCGACAGTGGTGCCGCTCATCCACGGGGGAGGCCAGCAGCGCCAGGTGCGCAGCGGCACGCAAGACGTGGCGGCGGCCGCGGCGTTCGCCGTCGCGGCGAGCCACGCCGAGTCGGAGCGGGCTGCAGACGCCGAGCGTCTCGCTGCGCTGCGCGATCGACTGATCGCCGGGGTGCGTGCCGCGGTGCCGTCCGCCGTTCTGAGCGGCCCGGAGCCGGTCCCGGCCGAGCGTCGGACCGCAGGCGAAGCGGATGCCCGGCTCGCCTCGAACGCACACTTCACGTTCCCCGGATGCGAGGGCGATTCGTTGCTGTTCCTGCTCGATGCCGCCGGAGTCGAGGTGTCCACAGGATCGGCCTGCCAGGCGGGCATCCCCGAGCCTTCGCACGTGCTGCGCGCGATGGGCCGCGGCGAGGACGAGGCGCGCGGCGCACTGCGCATCACGATGGGACGCACGTCGACCGATGACGACGTCGACGCCTTCCTCGCGGCGCTCCCGGATGCGTACGCACAGGCATCCCGGGCCGGCCTCGCAGCCCGAGAGTCCGCCCTCGGCGCCCGCTGACGCCCTCGCGCCGACGCTTCGGCCGCGTTCCGCCGCCGCGTCGACCGAGAAGTCACGAATTGCGCTCGCGGGCGCACTTGGATCGCCTTTTGCGACGTCTCGACGGTCTGCGTCTTCGCGACGGTCGGGGGCGACGTGTGCGCGTGAGGGTTGGGTGTGTCGGGCGTCGCTGTCGGGTGTAATGTTTGTCTTACAGGTGGAGACGACGATGGATGCCCAGGCACTGAGCGCACGGCTCGCGGCGATCGCGAGTCCTCAGCGCATGCGCATCCTGTCGATGCTCGCCGGTGAGGCGCTGCACGTCAGCGAGCTGGCCAGGCGAGTGCAGATGTCGAGGGCGCTGCTCTACATGCACCTGCAGCGGCTCGAGGAGGCGGGCTACGTGACCGGCCGACTGGAGCTGTCGAACGACGGCAAGGCACTGAAGTACTTCGAGATCGTTCCCTTCGATCTCACCATCGATCTCGCGACGATTGTCGCCGCTGTACGGCGCAGCGAAGATCAGCAGCACAGCGAAGAAGTGCAGCGAAGCGAAGAAAGCGGGTAGGCGAATGTACTGGTGGGGAGCGCTTTATCTTCTCGTCCCTCTGGCAGGGGTCATCGGGTGGTCGATCTACATGATCCAGCGCAGCAAGTACCGGGCCCAAGAGCGCAATGCCGAGCTGGCCGGTTCGTCCGACCTGCGCGATGTCGTGGCGCAGAACTCCGAGGTGTCTCGTCAGCTGCTGGCGAAGCTCGAGAGCATGGACCAGAGGCTGGCCGCCGTCGAGAAGACGCTCAACGACATCCCGTGAGCACGGGCGGGCCTCACCGTGGCGTTCCGCGATGCCACGACGTGTCGCGTGGCGGGGCCGAGAGTGGAGCGTGCGTGCGGCCGGACGTCCCGTTCAGGCACGTTTCGTAGACTGACGCCCATGCGTGTTCTGGCGGCGATGAGCGGTGGGGTCGACTCGGCGGTGGCGGCGGCGCGCGCCGTCGAAGCCGGCCACGACGTCGTCGGCGTGCACCTCGCGCTCAGCCGTATGCCGGGCACCTTGCGTACCGGCAGCCGTGGCTGCTGCACAATCGAGGACTCGATGGATGCCCAGCGCGTGGCGAACATGATCGGCATCCCCTACTACGTGTGGGACTTCTCCGAGCGCTTCAAGCTCGACGTGGTCGACGACTTCATCGCCGAGTACTCGGCCGGCCGCACTCCCAACCCGTGCCTGCGCTGCAACGAGAAGATCAAGTTCGCGGCGCTGCTCGAGAAGGCCATGGCCCTCGGATTCGACGCCGTATGCACCGGCCACTACGCGAGCATCATGACGGACGCCGACGGCAACCGTGAGCTGCACCGTGCGGCCGCGTGGGCGAAGGACCAGTCCTACGTGCTCGGCGTGCTCACGGCGGAACAGCTGGCTCACGCCATGTTCCCGCTCGGCGCCACGCCCTCGAAGGCCGAGGTGCGTGCCGAGGCTGCGGCGCGCGGCTTCACGGTCGCGTCGAAGCCCGACTCCCACGACATCTGTTTCATTCCCGA
The DNA here is from genome assembly GCF_007859675.1 of Humibacter ginsenosidimutans. Classification (GTDB taxonomy): domain Bacteria; phylum Actinomycetota; class Actinomycetes; order Actinomycetales; family Microbacteriaceae; genus Humibacter; species Humibacter ginsenosidimutans. The sequence continues at coordinate 838,178 of NZ_CP042305.1, read as the reverse complement.
CGGCGACACGCGCGGCTGGCTGGCGGAGCACGTCGGCACCGCGCCAGGCGACATCGTGGAGCGCAGCGGCAAGGTCGTCGGCAGCCATGAAGGCGCCACCGCGTACACCGTCGGCCAGCGGCGCGGCCTGGGCATCACCGTGCCCGCGCCCGACGGCCGCCCTCGCTTCGTGCTCGAGGTGAAGCCGAAGGAGAACACGGTGGTCGTCGGTCCGAAAGAGGCTCTCGACATCGCCGAGCTCGCCGGCTCCCGCATCAGCTGGGCCGGGCTGCCACCGAAGGATGCCGCCGCCGAGTTCGCGTGCGAGGTGCAGATCCGCGCCCACGCCGACCCCGTCCCCGCGACGGCGTTCCTGCGCGACGGTGAGCTCGTGATCCGGCCGCAGACGCCGATCAACGGCGTCGCGACCGGGCAGAGCGCCGTGGTCTACGTGGGAACCCGCGTGCTCGGGCAGTGCACGATCGACCGCACCGTGAGCGCGGTGCCGGTCGAGGCGTAGCCGCGGGTCATACGCCGGGGAGCCGCACTCCCAGACCGGCGGCGAACGCGGTCAGCAGTCGCTGCCCCTCGTCCCACTCGCCGAGCCGGCTCGCCCTGTTGAGGTGGCCATGCTGGCCGACGTCGATCTTCGGCGATCCCCACATCGTGCTCAGCTCGGTGAGATGTGCCGGTGAGCAATAGGGGTCGTCGTCCGACGCCACGATCACGGAGGGCACCTGCAGTGCAGAGTGCGGCGCGGTGAAGCCGTGGGCGGCCGGGGGGAACGCGGAGCCGTTCTCGTCGGGCGGTGCCACGAGGAACGCACCGGCGGCACGACCGCCGCGAGCGATCCAGGATGCCGCGGCAAGGCATCCGAGGCTGTGCGCCACGAGGATGTCGTCTTCGCCCGTGATGGCATTGATCGCCGCACACCAGTCGTCTTCGTCGGGCTCGGTGAAGGACGCGGGCGCGATGCGCACCGCTGCCGGTCCCAGAGACTTCTGCCAGATCGACTGCCAGTGGTCGTGGGGCGAATCGTCGATGCCCCGAACGATGACGATGCGCATGGTTCTCCTCTGTTGCGTCGGTGGTCGCTTCTAATATTGGCGTCGTGACGGACATCCCCGCAGACTTCGACGACGCCCGTGCCGAGTCCGAGGCGCTCCGCGAGCGCATCGAGCGCAATCGTGTCGCGTATTACGAGGGCGGGAGCCTGATCAGCGACGCGGAGTACGACGCCGACATCCACCGTCTCGAGGCCATCGAGCGCGAGTTCCCCCAGCTTGCGGGCCAGGACAGCCCGACGCAGACGGTCGGCGCCGCGATCGCGTCGGCCGGATTCCCGCCGCACGAGCACGCCGAGCGCATGCTCAGCCTCGACAACGTGTTCAGCGTGGACGAGCTGCGCGAATGGGCGGCGAAGACCGTGGATGCCTCGGGTCACCCCGTTCGCTGGCTCACCGAGGCGAAGATCGACGGCCTCGCCATCAGCCTGGCTTATCGCGACGGAGTGCTGGAGACCGCGACCACCCGCGGCGACGGCACCGTGGGTGAGAACATCACCGAGAACGTGGACTGGATTCCGTGCATCCCGCAGAGGCTGTCCGGCAGCGGGTGGCCGGAGTTCTTCGAGGTGCGCGGCGAGGTGTTCCTGAAGACCGTCGACTTCGAGTTCCTCAACGAGCGGCAGCACCAGCTGCAGGAGCAGTACGCGGCCGAGCAGCGGGCGAGGGGCAAGACGGATGACGAGATCAAGACGAAGTATCCCGAGTTCGCGAACGCGCGCAACACGGCGGCGGGCAGCCTGAGGCAGCGGCGGGAGAACAAGTCGCCCCAGGAGCTCGAACTCATGCGAGAGCGGCAGGGGCGGCTTTCGCTCTATCTGCACACGCTGGGAGCGTGGGCGAATCCGCCCATGGCCACCCAGTCGCAGGGCTACGAGCTGCTGCGCGGCTGGGGCCTGCCCGTCTCGCCGCACAACAGGGTGTTGGGGGACATCGACGAGGTCGCGGCCTATATCGAGGAGATGGGGGAGCAGCGGCACTCCCTCGAGCACGACATCGACGGCGTGGTCGTGAAGGTCGACGACCTCGCCACCCATGACGAGCTCGGCGCCACGAGCCGTGCTCCGCGGTGGGCCATCGCGTACAAATATCCGCCGGAAGAGGTGTTCACCAAGCTGCTCGACATCCTGGTCGGCATCGGGCGCACGGGCAGGGCGACGCCCTACGCCGTGATGGAGCCGGTGAAGGTCGCGGGCAGCACCGTGCGGCAGGCCACGCTGCACAACCAGCAGGTGGTCAAGGCGAAGGGCGTGCTCATCGGAGACACCGTCGTGCTGCGCAAGGCCGGTGATGTCATCCCGGAGATCCTCGGCGCCGTCGAGGAGCGACGCGACGGCACGGAGCGCGAGTGGCACATGCCCGAGTTCTGCCCGGAGTGCGGCACCCGTCTCGCACCCGCCAAAGAGGGCGACATCGATCTGCGCTGCCCGAACTCGCGATCGTGCCCGGCGCAGGTGCGCGGTCGCGTCGAGCACATCGCCGGCCGCGGATCGCTCGACATCGAGGCGCTGGGTGAGGTGGCGGCCGCGGCACTCACGCAGCCGCTGCGGCCGCCGGTGCCGCCGCTTCCGACGGAAGCCGGGCTGTTCGACCTCACCCTGGAGCGCATCTTCGACATCGAGGTCATCGTGCGCGATCACGAGACGGGCCTGCCGAAAGAAGCGGAAGACGGCGAGCCGGGCCACGAGCTCACCACCGACGACGGCGTGACGATCAGGGTGCGCACCGACACGCCGTTCCGCCGGCAGCGCAGACTCACCGGCAAGGACGCCGACGCGGCTTTCGACCCGGGCGCCGCCGCGTTCGCGGGCACGCCGTCGCACGTGCCGTCGAAGACAGCGCACGACATGCTGTCCAACATCGACGCCGCCAAGCAGAAGGACCTCTGGCGCTTCCTTGTCGCGCTCAACATCAGGCACGTCGGTCCCGTCGCCGCACGGGCGCTCGCGAACTGGTTCGGCTCGCTGGATGCCATCCGCGCGGCCACCAGAGATGACCTCGCCGCCGTCGACGGTGTGGGCGGCATCATCGCCGACGCGGTTCTCGCGTGGTTCGAGGTCGACTGGCACCGGGACATCGTCGATCGCTGGACGGCGGCCGGTGTGCCGTTCGCGATTCATGGGCATCCGGGACCGGGAAAGGCCAGTGAAGCCGGCGGACTGTTGGCGGGACTCACGATCGTCGCCACGGGATCGCTGGAGGGCTTCACGCGGGATGGCGCGCAGGAGGCGATCATCGCGGCCGGAGGCAAGGCCGCGTCGAGCGTGTCGAAGAAGACCGACTTCGTGGCCGCAGGCCCGGGAGCCGGCTCGAAGCTCGCCAAAGCCGAGGAACTCGGCATCCCGATTCTCGATGCCGCCCAGTTCGCTCTGCTCGTGACGGAAGGTCCGGCGGCGCTCGAGGGTGTCGCCGAGACGGACGACAGTGGCGGGAACGCTTAAGTGAGCGACATGGACGACATGGACGATCGACCCGGTGCAGACGACGGGGCCGAACAGGAAGTGGAGCCCGTGTCCGCGCCCCGGTCCGAGCCCGAACACGGGCCCGAATCCGGGGAGCAGGGAGCCTCGGCCACCGCTGTCGGCGAGGATCGCGATGAATCCGCGGAGCAGCAGGGGCCGGACACGACCTCGCGCCGCAGGTTCTTGCGCGGCGCAGGTCTCGTGGCAGCGGGTGCCGCGGCGGGCGGGATCGTCGGCGGAGTCGTGGGTGGAGTGGTCGGCGCGGTCGGCGGACGCGACAGCGCGCAACCGAGGATCGAGAAAGAGCTGGGCTTGCTGCCCGTTCCCGCGAGGCCGGGGTTCGACCACCTCGTGGTGGTCATGTTCGAGAACAGATCGTTCGACAACATCCTGGGCTTCCTCTATGCCGATCAGAAGCCTCCGCGCGGGCAGACGTTCCGGGGACTCGATGTCGCGCGTGACGTCAATCGGGATCCGCTCACGGGGCGGGACATTCCGGCGCACGTGTACGACGGCACGACCGACTTCGTGATGAGCCAGCCCGATCCCGACCCCGGCGAGGAGTATCCCTTCGTCAATCACCAGCTCTTCGGCACCGTGAACCCCCCGGAGAACGCGAATCGCATGGTGTGGCAGATGGAGCCGCCCTACAACGCTCCGCCGCCCTACGGGGTGGCGGACATGAGCGGCTTTCTCGCCGACTACATCGACCACCTGCGCAGGGAGCGACAGGGGGTGACTCCGGCGTTCGACGAGTACCGGCACATCATGGGGGCGTTCGATCCGACGATGCTCCCGGTCTTCTCCACTCTGGCCCGCGAATTCGCGGTGTACGACAACTGGCACTGCGCCGTTCCCTCGCAGACGTTCTGCAATCGTTCGTTCTTCCACGCCTCCACGTCGCACGGGTTCGTCACCAATGGACTGCCGAGCTACAAGAAGTGGCTCGATCCCGCCGCGTACGCGCCCACGATCTTCAACCGGCTCGAGGGCGGCGGCCAGAGCTGGGCGGTCTATTTCGACGACCGCCAGCTCATCTCGTTGACCGGGTTCATCCACGCGCCTGCACTGCAGAAGTACTGGAAGACCGATCACTTCCGCACGATGACGCGGTTCTACGACGATGTCGAGAAGGGGGAGCTTCCCGACTACTCGTTCATCGAGCCGCGCCTGGTCTACGACCACAACGACATGCATCCACCGGTCGGGCCGATGACGAGAACGGACGTCGATGGCAGCGTCATCTCTGGCGGTGCCATCTCGGACGTGCGCGCGGGCGACGCCCTGCTGCACAAGATCTACACGGCAGTCCGCACGAGTGCGAGTCTGAAGGGCTCGAACGCGATGAACACGATGCTGTTCGTGACCTTCGACGAGCACGGCGGCCTCTACGATCACGTCTCTCCGCCCGCCGCGACGCCTCCGTCGAAGAACCTGGGCGAGACCGAGATGGGGTTCGGGTTCGACCGGCTCGGTGTGCGCGTTCCCGCGCTCGCCATCTCGGCCTGGACCGCCAAGGGCCAGATCATCAACGACACGATGCACCATTCGTCGGTGATCGCGACGCTCACGAAGAAATACGGGCTGCGTCATCTGACCGACCGCGACAAGCACGCGCCGACCATCGACAACGCCGTGTCTCTGTCGAAGCCGAGACAACCGACCATGTGGCCGCAGACCCATCCGCAGTGGCTGCCGCCCAATCCGGAGGCGAGCGCGCCGGAAACCGATGGCGACCGCCCGCTCTCGCCTCCCGGAGTCGGACTTCTCGGGATGCTCGTCGCGCACTACGGCGGTGACGAGACGAAGGTGCCGCGCACCTATCGGGAGGCATACGACCTCATCGCCGAGCGCGGGCAGGGCCTGTTCGGGGCGGAACCGCTGAAGAGGATCACGCCGGTGACGCCGGGCGACACGCCCACGCCGACCTCCTCGCCGACGGAGTGATGCCGCCAGAGCCCGACGAGCGGCCGTCGGCGGCGCGAATAGACTGGTGGGCATCCCGTACGAAGTGAACAACGGAGACGCATGCCCGACATCAGCGCCGACCAGGTGCGACATCTGGCCGATCTGGCCCGCATCGACCTCAGCGACGACGAGCTCACCAGCCTCACGGCGGAGCTCGCCCAGATCGTGGAATCCGTGGCGAAGGTGAGCGAGGTGGCCACGCCTGATGTGCCCGCCACGAGCCACCCGATCCCGATGACGAACGTCTTCCGCGACGACACCGTGGTGCAGGGGCTCACCGTCGAGCAAGCGCTCTCCGGTGCACCCGACCGCGAGGGCGACTTCTTCCGTGTCGCGCCGATCCTGGGCGAGGAGGCGTGATGAGCGAGCTGACCCGACTCTCCGCGGCCGACCTGGCCGACAAGCTGGCGGCATCCGAGGTTTCCAGCGAAGAGGCCACGCGTGCGCACCTCGACCGCATCGCCGCTGTCGACGGCGACGTTCACGCGTTCTTGCACGTGGCATCCGACCGGGCGATCGAGACGGCGAGGGCCGTGGATGCCCGCCGTGCGGCAGGCGAGACCCTCGGCGCTCTCGCCGGCGTCCCTGTGGCCGTCAAGGATGTGCTGTGCACGTACGACATGCCCTCAACCTCGGGATCGAAGATCCTCGACGGGTGGGTTCCGCCGTACGACGCGACGGTCGTGCGCCGACTGCGCGACGCGGATCTGATCCCGCTCGGCAAGACGAACATGGACGAGTTCGCGATGGGCTCCTCCACGGAGCACTCTGCCTTCGGCCCCACCCACAACCCGTGGGATCTGGAGCGGATCCCCGGCGGTTCGGGCGGTGGCTCCGCCGCAGCGGTCGCCGCGTTCGAGGCGCCGCTCGCGCTCGGGAGCGACACCGGCGGCTCGATCCGCCAGCCGGCCGCCGTCACCGGGTCGGTGGGCGTGAAGCCGACATACGGAGGCGTGAGCCGTTACGGCGCCATCGCGCTGGCCAGCTCGCTCGACCAGGTCGGCCCCGTCTCGCGCAGCGTGCTCGACGCGGCACTGCTGCACGACGTGATCGCCGGCCACGATCCGCTCGACTCGACGTCGCTGACGCACGCGTGGCCGTCGATGGCCGACGCGGCACGCACCGGGCGACTTGACGACGCGCTGAAGGGCGTGCGCGTGGGCGTGGTGCGTGAGATCTCCGGCTCGGGCGAGGGCTTCCAGCCCGGCGTCAAGCAGCGCTTCGACGAGACGGTCCAGCTGCTCACGGCGGCGGGAGCCGAGGTCGTCGAGGTGTCGGCCCCGAGCTTCGAGTACGCGGTCGCCGCCTACTACCTGATCCTGCCCGCCGAGGCATCCAGCAACCTCGCGCGCTTCGACTCGGTGCGCTTCGGCCTGCGGGTGAACCCGCAGAGCGGTCCCGTGACCAGCGAGCGCGTCATGGCGGCGACCCGCGACGCCGGGTTCGGACCCGAGGTCAAGCGTCGCATCATCCTGGGCACCTACGCACTGAGCGCCGGGTACTACGACGCGTACTACGGCAGCGCGCAGAAGGTGCGCACGCTCATCCAGCGCGACTTCGCCGCCGCGTTCGACAAGGTCGACGTGCTGATCAGCCCTGCGGCTCCCACGACGGCGTTCAAGCTCGGCGAGAAGATCGACGACCCGCTGGCCATGTACCTGAACGACGTCACGACCATTCCGGCGAACCTCGCTGGCGTTCCCGGTCTCGCGCTGCCCATCGGCCTCGCGCCGGAAGACGATCTGCCGGTCGGCCTGCAGATCATGGCCCCTGCTCACGAGGATGCGCGCCTGTACACCGTTGGCGCGGCGCTCGAGCGGCTGCTCGAGGACGGCTGGGGGCATCCGCTGCTCGATCGGGCACCGCGGCTGAACACGACGAACGCGCAGGCGAGCGAGGGAGGAGCACTCTGATGGCCAAGGACGCACTGATGGACTACGACAAGGCCATCGAGCTCTTCGAGCCCGTACTCGGTTTCGAGGTGCACGTCGAGCTGAACACGAAGACCAAGATGTTCTGCGGCTGCGCCAACGAGTTCGGCTCCGGTGCCAACACCAACACGTGCCCCACGTGCCTCGGGCTGCCTGGCGGACTGCCGCAGGTGAACCACAAGGCGATCGAGTCGAGCATCAGGCTCGGGCTCGCGCTCGGCTGCGGCATTGCGGAGAGTTCTCGCTTCGCACGCAAGAACTACTTCTACCCGGACACGTCGAAGAATTTCCAGACCTCGCAGTACGACGAGCCGATCGCGCACGACGGCCAGGTGACCGTCGAACTGGAGAGCGGCCGTCAGGTCACGATCCTCATCGAGCGCGCCCACATGGAAGAAGACGCGGGCAAGCTCACGCACGCGGGCGCCACCGGCCGCATCCAGGGCGCCGACTACTCGCTCGTCGACTACAACCGCGGCGGAGTCCCGCTCGTCGAGATCGTCACCCGCATGATCGAGGGCACGGATGCCGACGCTCCGGAGGTCGGAAAGACCTACGTCGCCCACATTCGTGAGCTCGTGAAGGCGCTCGGCGTCTCCAACGCGCGCATGGAAGAGGGCAACGTGCGCTGCGACGCCAACGTGTCGTTGCGCCCGCGCGGCTCCGACGTGCTCGGCACGCGCACCGAGACGAAGAACGTCAACTCGCTGCGCTCCGTCGAGCGTGCCGTGCGCTACGAGATCCAGCGGCAGGCCGCCATCCTGGACGCAGGCGGCACCATCACGCAGGAGACCCGCCACTGGCACGAGGACACGGGCACCACGTCAGCCGGACGCCCCAAGAGCGATGCCGACGACTACCGCTACTTCCCCGAGCCCGACCTGGTGCCTGTGGCGCCGAGTCGCGAGTGGGTCGAGGAGCTGCGTGCGACGCTCCCCGAGCCGCCGGCGGAGCGCCGTGCCAGGCTGCGTGAGAGCTGGGGCTTCACCTCGCTGGAGATGCAGGACGTGGTGAACGCCGACCTGCTCGACGTGGTCGAGGCGACGGTCGTCGAGGGTGCCTCCGCGGCATCCGCCCGCAAGTGGTGGACGGGCGAGATCGCCCGTATCGCGAATGCGCGGGGGGAGGCGGCCACGACTCTGATCACGCCGCTGTACGTGTCGGAGCTGGTCGCGCTCATCGAGAACGGCGAGCTCACCGACCGCCTCGCCCGCCAGGTGCTCGAGGGCGTCATCGACGGCGAGGGCTCGCCGGCGGAGGTCGTCGAGAAGCGGGGTCTCAAGGTCGTCTCCGACGACGGCGCGCTGATCGCGGCCATCGACGAGGCGCTGGCTGCTCAGCCCGACGTGCTGCAGAAGATCCGTGACGGCAAGGTGCAGGCCGCCGGAGCGGTGATCGGCGCAGTGATGAAGGCCATGAAGGGCCAGGCCGACGCCGCGCGGGTGCGCGAGCTGGTGCTGGAGCGCGCCGCGCAGTAGTGGATCGGCACAGGAGTCGACCTGGGCGGATTTCGATCGACGAAATGTCGGATTGCGGCTTCGCCGTGCGACGTGTCGATGAGTGAACGAGGAAAGGAACGCTCATGCGATACCTGCTTTTGATCTGCACCGATCCGACCGGCGAGCCGGAGCGGCCAGGCGACGTCGCGATCGACGACTGGGTGACCGAGACCGACGGATCCGGCGAGCGCATCGTGGGGGAGCGGCTTCCGGCCGAGAACGCCAAGGTGGTGCGTCGGCGGGGAGACCGTGTGCAGATCACCGACGGCCCCTTCGCCGAGACGAAGGAGCAGATCGCCGGGTTCGATCTGATCGAGGCGGAGTCGCTCGACCGTGCGCTCGAGATCGCAGCCCGGCATCCGATGGCCCGTGGCGGACTCGTCGAGGTGCGGCCGTTCTACGCCGAGTGAGGCCGGGCGGTCGCACGGTGCCCGCCGTTCGCGCGCAGGGCGCGTGAAACAATGGCGGGATGCCTGCAGACGTTCCCGAGACCGATCCAGACCTGACGTCCCGGCTTCGCGGCGATCTGGGCGCGGCGACTTTCACGGTCGCCGCGCTCGACGCCCTGTGGGGCGAGGAGGCGTCTGCAGCTCTCTTCCGAGGGCAGCGGGTCGCGGCGCGCAGGGCGGCGGCATCCGGCGTCGACGACGGCGACCCGCTGGCCGTGCTGGCAACGGTTTTCGTGCTCGGCCTGCCGGTGTCGGCGCGTGCGATGGCATCCGCGCTGCCGTCGCTCGGAACCGAGGGAGCGGTGGAGCTCGGACTCATCGCCGTCGAAGGCCAGGCCTCCAAGGCCGATGCCGTGCGCCCGCTCATCGACCTTCGGCCCTACGCGTTCGCCGATGAGGCGGGTGCCGGGCAATGGTGGATCGCGTCCGACCTCGGCGAGCTCGCCCTCGGCCGCGCACTCCGCGAAGACCACGTGCTCGGCGTGGGCGGCGCGTCGAACACCCTGAGCTCGATCATGATCCGGGACCGCGTCGACACCGCGCTCGACCTGGGCACCGGATGCGGCATCCAGGCACTGCACGCCGCGCGACACGCCGACCGGGTGGTCGCCACCGACATCTCTGAGCGGGCGTTGCGCTTCGGCCGGTTCAACGCGCTGCTCAACGGAGTGCCGAACATCGAGTTCCGGCTCGGCAGCCTCTTCGAGCCGGTGCAGGGCGAGCGCTTCGACCACATCGTCTCCAACCCGCCGTTCGTCATCACGCCCAGGGTTGCCGGCGTGCCCGAGTACGAGTACCGCGATGGCGGCCTCACGGGCGACAAGATCGTCGAGGCCGTGATGCGCGGAGTACGGGAGCACCTGAATCCGGGCGGCGTCGCCCAGTTCCTCGGCAACTGGGAGTATCACGGCGAAGACGAGGCCTTCGACAGGGTGCGCGCCTGGCTGGGTGACGAGCACGAACCCGGTGCCCTCGACGCCTGGATCGTCGAACGCGAGCTGCAGGATGCCCCGCAGTACGCGGAGACCTGGATCCGCGACGGCGGCACCCGGCCAGGAACCCCCGAGTTCGAGCGGCTCACCGATGCCTGGCTCGACGACTTCGCCGCCCGCGACGTGCGCTACGTCGGCTTCGGCTACGTCACGCTGCGCAAGCCGGCGGACGGCGCTGTGACCCTGCGCCGATTCGAGTCCGTGGAATCGAGCGGAACGCACGAAGGAGGACTGGGCACGCACCTCGCCCGTGGGCTCCGGCTCGGCGAGTGGCTGGCATCCGTCGATGACGAGCAGCTCGGACTGATCACCCTGCTGACAGCGCCGGATGTGACAGAGGAGCGGCACTACTGGCCCGGCGCCGACGACCCGACGGTTCTCGCCCTCGTGCAGGGCGGCGGCTTCGGGCGGCGGGTCGCGATCGACACCGGGCTTGCGGGGCTCGTCGGCGCATGCGACGGGGACCTCCCCGTCGGAGTCATCGTCGGTGCACTGGCAGATCTTCTCGACGTGGATGCCGCGGAGCTGTCCGCCGACGTGCTTCCGCGTGTTCGAGAGCTCGCCTTCGTGGGCATGCTGGAACCGGCCGGCCTGGGCCCGCGCGGCTCCGCCCATGACGCGCCCTAGACTTGCCGACGTGACCGACGCCCCCTCCGAAAACGTCTCCGTCCCCCGAACGCTCCGTTCGACGACCGGTGGCATCGTGACGGCCGCCGTGATCGACGTCGTGCTCGTGCTCGCCTTCGTGCTCATCGGGCGCGGCAGTCATGGCGAGAACATCGTCGGGGGCGCGTTCACCACGTTCTGGCCCTTTGCCGCGGGACTCGTGGTCGGCTGGATCGTCTGCCTGGCGTGGCGTCGTCCGTTCGCGCTGTGGCCCACCGGGGTCGTCGCCTGGGCGGCGACGCTCGTGATCGGGATGCTGTTGCGCGTCGTGAGCGGTCAGGGCGTCGCCGTCTCGTTCGTGATCGTGGCCGCGATCGTGCTCGCGGTCTTCCTGATCGGCTGGCGTGCGGTCGCGCTGCCGATCAGAACGCGAGCCCGGCGACGAGGTTGATCGTCGAGGCGAGCACGACCGTTCCGAACACGTACGACAGCAGCGTGTGGCGCAGGATGACGGAGCGCAGCTGGCTGGTGCGGATGTTCGTGTCCGAGACCTGATAGGTCATGCCGAGGTCGAAGGACAGGTAGGCGAAGTCGACGTAGCGTGGGTCCTCGTCGTCGTTGAAGTCGATGCCGCCGATCGGATCCGAGTAGTAGATGCGGGCGTAGCGCAGCGTGTACAGGGTGTGCAGCAGCGTCCACGATAGGGCGACGCTGAGCACGGCCGCGCCGGCACCGGCCGCCTGAGCGACGCCGTGCGTCCTGCTCGTGTGCACGAGCAAGACGGCCACAGCCAGCAGGCTGGCGATCGCGATCAGCACGATCAGCAGCTCGCTCATCGCCCGGCCCGGGTCTTCGCGGGTGGCGTGCAACTTCGTCGTCTCGCCGTCGAAGCGCCCGATCACGATCCAGACCCATGCGATGTAGACGGCGCAGGCGGCGGCCCAGCCGCCGACCGCCGCGTACCACCAGGAGCCGGTCAGTCCGATGGTCGTTCCGGCGATGATGCCGACGACGAGCATGCCGACGAAGCGCTCGGTGGAGCGGTTCCGGCCATTCGGATCGAGCCTGTGAGCCACGGCATCATGCTGGCATGAGAGGGATGCCCGCGGTTCCGCGGCGCGCCGCGCTCCCGCCGCCGGCGTGCCGCGCTCCCGCCGCCGGCGTGCCGCCGCGCGGCCTCAGCCCTTCTCGCCCTGTGCGGAGAGCTGTTCGACCACCTGGCGTCGCAACACCTTGCCGACGATCGAGCGCGGCAACTCCTCCACCTCGAAGACCCTGCGCGGCACTTTGTACGGAGTCATCGTCGACCGGCAGAAGGCGCGGATCGCGTCCTCGTCGAAGGGCACGCCCGGCTTCATGATCACGGCCGCGACAACGTCCTCGCCGCCCCTGGCCTGGGGAGGCCGACGACCGAGACGTCCGCGATGCCGTCGTAGGCACGCAGCTCGTCCTCGACCTCGGTAGGGGAGACGTTGAACCCGCCCGTGATGATGAGTTCCTTGATGCGGTCGACGATGCGCACGAAGCCCTGGTCGTCCATCGTGACGATGTCACCGGTGCGGAGCCAGCCGTCGGCATCCAGCACCTTCGCCGTCTCCTCCGGCTTGCGCCAGTAGCCGCCGAACACCTGGGGGCCGCGAGCCTGGAGCTCTCCCGCCTCGCCGTGCGCCAGCGCGCGGTCGGGCTCGTCAGGGTCGACGACGCGCAGCTCGGTGCTGGGCAGCGCCAGCCCGACGGTGCCCGCCTTGCGGGTGGTGCCGACGGGGTTGGCCATCAGCACGGGGGACGCCTCGCTGAGCCCGTAGCCCTCGACGAGGTAGCCGCCCGTCTCCTTCTCCCAGAGGTCGACGATGGTCTGCGGAAGGCTCATAGCACCGGAGATCGCGATCTCGATGCCGGCCAGCGACACGTTCTTCGCAGTGGCGGCCTTCACGAGACGTTCGTAGATCGGCGGCACGGCGGGCAGGAAGGTCGGCGGGCGCTTCTTCACGACGTTCAGCACCATGTCGGGGTCGAACGACGGGAAGAGCACGAGCCGCGCTCCCATGCTCATCGCGAAGGTGAGGCAGAGCGTCAGCCCGTACGCATGGAACAGGGGCAGCACCGCGTAGACCACGGATGTCCCGCGCGGCACCGCGGGCACCCAGGCGCGCGCCTGCGCCGCGTTCGCGACCAGGTTGGAGTGGCTGAGCATGACGCCCTTTGGCGTTCCGGTCGTGCCGCTCGTGTACTGGATGAGCGCGAGGTCGTCCACCTCGGGCCGGGGCACGGATGCGTCGATCGGCTCCGCTCGCAGCAGCGTGTCCCAGCTCACGGCGCCCTTCACCTTCGTGGTGAGCTGTGCCCGTGATGCGCGTGCCGACTTCACCGGCAGCCGCAGCGCGATGCGCAGCCTGGCGGGCATGGCATCCACGATGTCGACGGCGATGATGGTCTTCAGCCCGACGTCGTCGGGCATCTCCTGCAGTGTGGAGACCACCTTGGTCCAGGCGATCGCGACGGTCGCGCCGTGGTCTTCGAACTGATGTCGCATCTCGCGGGGCGTGTACAGGGGATTGTGTTCAACGATGACGGCGCCCAGCCGCAGAGCCGCGTAGAAGGCGATCACGTGCTGCGGGCAGTTCGGCAGCACGATCGCGACGCGGTCGCCCGGCTTGACGCCCAGTGCCGCAAGGCCGCCCGCGACGTGATCGATGGCGTCGCCGAGCTGTCGGTAGGTGGTCGTCGCACCGAAGAACTCCAGCGCGACATGGCCGCCGTAGGTGGCGACGGAGTCCTCGATGAGATGAGGGAGCGACGCGGTGGGCGGATCGATGTCGGCGGGCACGCCCTCCGCGTAGCTGGACAGCCAGGGGCGTTCCTCCGCGATGCTCATGCCTCAAGCCTAGGGACTCGTCGGACGATTCGTCCGCACGCCCGTGAGCTGCGCATCCTCGCCCGACGGGAGCTGTTGTCAGGCTGCCACGCGGTCGTCTCGACCGGTGAGCGCGAGCAGCCTCGACTGCAGCGGCGCGTCGTCGGACAAGGGCACGGGCGAGGCGAAGAGTCCGCTCGCCTGCAGCGTCTCCTTCTGCGGCGCGAAGACCGTCCATGCCGCCTCGACGAGGCCGTCACCGAGCTCTTCGTCCCCGCCGATGGCGCGAGCGAGATCCCACGTGTGCACGATCACGTCGGACGCCTGTTCACGCAGGTACGCGCTTGCCGGCACGTTGTCGTACGACAGGTTGACCATCGTCTGCGGGTCGACGGATGCCCAGGCAAGGGTCGCCGCAGCCGAGTACCGCCGCCATTCTGCCGGCAGGTCGTCTCCGAGCGGCAGGAGCCTCGAGCGCGCCTCGCCCACGGTGCGACCGTCGAGCAGAAGCGGGACCCACTGCTGTTCCTCGATGACGTGGCGCACCAGGGCGGAGACGTCCCATTCGTCGTCGGGCGTCGGCGCGCTCCAGTCGGTGACCTGGGCGAGACGCTCGCCGAATGCAGCGTGCGCTCTGTGCTGCACCTCGAGCCAGTCGGCGAAAGACATAGGGCGGGCCTCTCCGTTGTCGTGTGTGTTCCAGAACCGTGGACTGTTCTCGTTCATTCCGGTGCTCGCTCGATTTCTTCTCACTGCGTCGCAGACGGTGTGCGACCTGCTCCGTGCGTCGACTGCTCAGCTCGCGGTCGGCCCGCCGTGGCCCGCCTCGGCGACGGCGCGAACCGCATCGTCGATGGGGGTGGCGCCCGACACGAACTCGAATTGGATGCCGACGGTCGCCTCATCCCGCAGCGTCGTCACGATCACGTGGGCGACGTCCTCCCGGGGAATCGACCCCCTCGCGACGCGCTCCCCGGCCTCGATCAGTCCCGTGCCGTCATCGAGCGTCAGCGCGCCGGGGCGCAGGATCGTCCAGTCGAGCCCGCTGCCGCGCAGGGCGATGTCGGCATCACGCTTCGCATCCACATAGGCGCGCCACGATTCGGTCGCGTCGTCCGCGACCTGATCGTCCACGCCCATCGCCGAGACCTGCACGAAGCGCTTGATCCCCGCGAGCTCGGCAGCGCGCTGCGATTTCACCGATCCGCCGTAGTCGACCGTGGCCTTGCGCGCGGGACCGGAGTCGGGGCCGGCGCCCGCGGCGAACACCACCGCGTCGCATCCCTCGATGGCGTGCGCGAGCTGCTCGGGCTCCGCGTGCTCGATGTCGAGCAGAACCCCCTCGCCGCCGAACCGGTAGATGTCGTCGGCGTGATCTTCACTGCGCACGACGCCGACGAAGTCATCGCCGTCGTCGTACAGCAGCCGCATCAGCTGTTGCGCGACTCTGCCATGTGCCCCGATGATCGCCACCCGTGTCATGTTCTCCATCATGCTCGCCTGACGGAGGGCGCCCAACCCTTCGTGTCGCGGCGGGACGGCGCAGCGCGCCGCGGTGGAACAATGGCAGTCGTGTGGCGACGACGGGACAAGCACGAGGCGGCCGAGCGCGGCGACGTCTTCGGGGTGGGCGTGCAGGTGTACGTGATGGATGACGATGGCCAGGGCGACAAGGGCTGGGTCGGCGACCCGACCGGCGTGATCGTGGCGAGCGCATCCACTCTCGCGAACGGCGCGTTCGAGGTGCAGCGGCTCTCCGGCCGGGTCTGGACCGTCGCCTTCGACGAGCCGCAGTACCGTGCCGACGGCACGGGGCCCGTCGAGCGGGCGAACGTGCCCGAATACCTGCTGGTCACCGCGCCCGCGGCGTCGCTGGACGACGGAGCGGCCTCGTGACCCATCTGCTGTTCTCCTACGGCACCCTCCGTCTCGAGGGCGTGCAGAGGGCCACCTTCGGCCGGAGGATGCCGATGCGCGCCGCCACCCTGACGGGCTACGTTCTCGACACGGTCGCCATCACGGACCCGCACGTGGTGGCCGTGAGCGGCAGCGCTGAGCATCCCTTCGCCCGCGAGACCGGCGACCCGCGTGACATGGTCGACGGAGCGGTGCTCGAGCTGACCGACGACGATCTCCTCGCAGCAGACGACTACGAGGTGGAGGACTACACGCGCGTCGCCGTCACCCTCGCGTCAGGAGAGACGGCGTGGCTCTACGTCGACGCGGCGAGCATCGTGGCGAACGGCTCTTCGGCGGGCGCCGAATCCTAGGATTGTTGCCATGCTCATCGAGGGCACTCTTCGATGGCGGGTCACAGAGGACTGTCCGTGGGACCTGCTGATGGCGCTGTGCCTGCGCGATCTCGCCGGTCTGGAGGGCGTCGGCGAGCCGCCGCTGCCCGCCGTCGTGCCCGCGGTCCAGCACCAGCCGGCGGCCGAGAGGATGCTCGCCATCGCTCCGCCCCGCCCGTGGGGGGACCACGCGCGCGAGACCGCCCATCCCACGCAGCCGACGCTCGCCGACGAGTGGGTCGGCTGGTGGCGCCGCGCGGTCGTGGACATGAACTCCGTCGCCTCCTGGAGCACCTCGTTCGTGCCGCCGCACTTCGCGGCGTTCGACCGTGAGCTCGCGCTGCAGGATCTGGTGATCGAGCGTTTCGCGGATGCCGTCGCATGGTCGAATGCGCGCAGAGCGGAGTATCTCGCCGACGATCTGCGGCATCGTGCGGAGTACTCGGCCGACATCGTCGACACTGTGCGGCAGCACGAGCACGAACTGCATCGTCAGACGGGTTCGTTCCGGCTCGACATCGAGGCGCTTCCCCTCGCGGAGAAGGGTGCATGGGTGGTCGGGCCCGACACCGTGGTCGTCAGCTGGAGCCTGCGAGACGATCACGAGGCGTTCCGCGCCTGGTTCACCCCCATCGTCGCGGCCCTGGTGTGACCCGGAGTTCCATTTCGTGGGTTGAGGAGCACGCCGCAGGCGTGCGTCTCCCCGTGGGTTGAGGAGCACGCCGCAGGTGCGCGTCTCGAAACCCGCTCCTCAAGGTGCGTCAACCTCGGTGGCGCGCCCCTCAACCGATCGTCTGCGTCGGCTAGGCGACGCGCGTCGCCGGCGACTTCGTGAGCGACGGGTCGGTCTTCGCGACCGGCAGGATGACCTCATCGATGCGCTTGAGTGCCTCGGCGTCGAGCGTCACGCCGGCAGCCTGCGCGTTCGAGGCGACCTGCTCGGGGCGAGAAGCACCCACGATGGCACCGGCCACGTTCGGGTTCTGCAACACCCACGCCACGGCGAGCTGGGCGAGCGTGAGGCCCGCCTCGTCGGCGATCGGCTGGAGCCTCTGCACGGCGCCGAGCACGTCGTCGGTCAAGAAGTCCTTGATCGCGCCCGCGCCGCCCTTCTCGTCGGTGGCCCGGCTGCCGGCGGGCAGTTCTGCCCCCGGCTTGTACTTGCCGGTGAGAACGCCCTGGGCGACCGGCGACCAGACGATCTGGGAGATGCCGAGTTCCTCGGATGTCGGCACGACCTCGGCCTCGATCACGCGCCACAGCATCGAGTATTGCGGCTGGTTGGAGATGAGCTGGAAGCCGAGCTCCTTCGACAGCGCGTGCGCGTCGCGCAGCTGCTGCGCGTTCCACTCGCTCACCCCGATGTAGAGCGCCTTGCCCGCGCGCACGATGTCGGCGAACGCCTGCATCGTCTCCTCGAGCGGGGTCTCGCTGTCGTAGCGGTGCGCCTGGTACAGATCGACGTAGTCGGTGCCGAGACGCTCGAGCGAGCCATCGATCGACTCCATGATGTGCTTGCGGCTGAGACCGGTGTCGTTGTGGCCGCGCGGCCCGGTCGGCCAGTACACCTTCGTGAAGATCTCCAGCGACTGACGGCGCTGACCCTTCAGCGCGTCGCCGAGCACCTTCTCCGCTGCGGTGTTCGCGTAGGCGTCCGCGGTGTCGAAGGTGGTGATGCCGGCGTCGAGGGCGGCGTGCACGGATGCCGTGGCCACCTCGTTCTCCACCTGCGATCCGTGAGTGAGCCAGTTGCCGTAGATGATCTCGGAGATCTTGAGTCCGCTGTTGCCGAGGTATCGAAATTGCATGGTTTCAACGTTATCGGCCGTGCCCCGGCAGCACGGCCCGCGTGCGACCGGTGACGGCGACGCAGTGTCGCCGGTCGATGCGAGACTGAAGCCGTGGGACGCGGTGACGGAAGGGACAGACGGGTCACCGTCGGCCCTGTCGACGACGCCGGCGCCACGAAGCTCCACGTCGACATGGATGCCTTCTACGCGTCCGTCGAACTGCTCGATCATCCGGAGCTGGTCGGCCTTCCTGCCATCGTGGGCCACGCATCAGGGCGCGCCGTGGTCTCCAGCGCCACCTACGAGGCGCGGCGGGCGGGCGTGCGCAGCGCGATGCCCGTCGCCCAGGCGCTGCGCCTGTGCCCGTCCGCGGTCGTGCTCGAGCCGCACTTCGACAAGTACGCGCACTATTCGAAGCTCGTGGTGGGCATCCTCGGCGATGTCACGCCGCTGGTGGAGCAGGTCAGCATCGACGAGGCGTTCCTCGACGTGGCGGGCGCCGTGCGACTGCTGGGGTCGCCGGCGCGAATCGGAGCAGGCATCCGGCGTCGGGTTTTCGATGCGACCGGGCTCACGTGCTCCGTCGGAGCAGCGGGCACCAAGTTCATGGCGAAGCTCGCCTCCACCATGGCCAAGCCGGATGGGATGCTCGTGATCCCCGTCGCCGAGACGCTCGAATTTCTGCACCCACTGCCGATCGGCGCGCTGTGGGGCGTCGGTCCGTCGACTCAGGAGACCCTGCACCGCTACGGTCTTCGCACCGTCGGAGACGTGGCATCCACCCCGCTCGACGTGCTCCGCGGCTGGGTGGGCGACGTGTCGGGTGTTCGGCTGCACGAGCTGGCCAACGGCATCGACCCGCGCACCGTGCAGCCCGAATCCCGCGAGAAGAGCATCGGACACGAGCAGACCTTCGAACACGACGTCACCGACCGGGCGGTAGCGCGGCGCGAACTCCTTCGCCTCGCCACGCAGGTCGGAGCGAGACTGCGTTCGCATTCGCTCGTGGCACGCACGGTGTCGCTCAAGCTGCGGTTCGCGGACTTCCGCACCATCACTCGATCGCGCACGCTCGCCGAGCCCACGAACGTGGGCAAGCGCATCTTCGCCGAGGCCGTCGAGCTGCTGGATGCCGCGCTGCAGCCCGGCGACGCGGTTCGGCTCCTCGGCGTGCGCGGCGAGAACCTGCTGGCCGACGGCGCGGGCGCGCCTCTGCTGTGGGATCCCGACGAAGACTGGCGCGATGCGGAGCAGGCGGTCGACAGGGTGGCGGCACGGTTCGGCGCGGGCACGATCACGTCCGCGGCGCTGGTCGGCACGAGGCCGCGCAGCGTCGGTGACACGGCGAATGCCGGCGTGCTCAGGGAACGGGAGGAAGGTCGCTCGGGAAGGCGCGACTCCGCGGCCGATCCGCGACCCGGCGATCGGACCCGTGACCAGGGGCCGTCCCGCGGGTAGCGTGGGGTCATGGCTGACTTCGTGCTCAAGCTCGCAGAAAACGTCAAAGCCACCGCAGGCGTGCACACGGCTTACGGCGACCCCATCACGATCGACGACGTCACCGTCATCCCGGTGGCGCTTGCCTGGTTCGGCTTCGGCGGAGGAGAAGGCGATCAGGGTTCCATCGAGGGTTCCGGCGGCGGTGGCGGAGGCGCCAGCGTGCCGATCGGTGCTTACTACAAAGACAAGACCGGGGTGCGCTTCGATCCGAACCCGATCGCCTTGCTTGCCGTGGCCATCCCGTTCGTGTGGGCTGTCACCGCCGGGGTCGCGCTCGTGTTCAGGAGTCTGCGCGGCCGCCGCCGTCGGCGCTGAGCTCTCGCCCTGCGTTCTGTTCGGCCCGTGCCCGCTCCGCCGCGGCACGGGCCGCTCGCGCGCGCGGCCTGAGCCCGGCGCTCCTGCACGAGTCGCTCGAATTTGCGCTGACGCATGATCATCAGGCGCAGAAGAACGACGAACGCGAGTGCGACGGCGAACAGCACCCACATGATGACCATCGCCGCCTCCTCGAGCAGTGCAGAACCTTCGCGTGACGGCGCGGGCCGCACCGGGCTGACTATACTCGATGGTCGAACACGGGAGTCCGGTGAGCCGGGCTGAGAGGAAGGTTCTCCAACCTTCGACCGTCGAACCTGATCTGGATCATGCCAGCGCAGGGAGGCCATCTCTTGGAGGGGTCCGCATCGTGCGGAGCCTCCACCCGTGCCCACGTTTCATCAGAACGAAAGGGCACGCACAGTGCACGCAACCATCGCCGCCACGGCGGCACGTTCCCCCTCGCGTCTATCGCTGGCGCGTCGTCGACATCATCGTCGCGGCCGTCGTCGGCGTCGCCTCAGGGGTCATCTTCTGGGCATGGGGCCTGGCCTGGACTCCGCTCTCGGCGGCGTTGACCTTCCTCGGCCCCGGAGCGGCCGGCCTGCTCGCCGGCGGCTGGCTCTTCGCGGGGGTGCTCGGCGGACTGATCGTACGCAAGCCGGGCGCCGCGCTCTTCACCGAGATCGTCGCGGGCGTCGTCGAGATGCTGATCGGCAACGCGTGGGGCTTCACCGACTTCATCTGGGCAGCCGTGGAAGGATTGGGGGCGGAGATCGCGTTCGCGATCCTGCTCTACCGGGTGTGGAACGTGTGGGGAGCACTGTTCGCGGGCGCTTTGGCAGGCGCGAGCACGGGCATCCTCGACACGACGTTCACCTCGCTCGCCGCCTTGAACGCCGCCCAGAAGTGGCTCTACTTCGGCACGGCCGTGCTCTCCGGCGTCGTCATCGCCGGGCTCCTGGGCTGGCTCGCCGTCCGGGGGCTCGCGGCCACGGGCGCTCTGAACAGGTTCCAGGCGGGACGCAGGGTGCGCGTCGTCGACGACGGGCCGGAGGATGCGCCGCGTCACGTCGACGGAGCGCCCACGGCGGGCGGGCGCTCCGGGAGCGCCGCCTAGATGACCCGCGACGATGTCGCCGGCCCCGGTGCCAGGGTCACGGCCCGCAGTTGGGGATGGCGGCACGCCGGCCGCTCACGGTGGGCGGTGCGCGAGCTCGACCTGGACATCGAGCCGGGCGAGCGCGTGCTTCTGCTCGGAGCGAGCGGTGCAGGCAAGTCCACGTTGCTGCACGCGCTGGCCGGCGTGCTGGGCGGCGATGACGAGGGCGAGTCCGTCGGAACGCTCACCGTCGACGGCAAGGCGCCGAGCGCCACACGTGGACGCTCAGGGCTCGTGCTGCAGGATCCCGATGCGCAGACGGTCATGGCGCGGGTCGGCGACGATGTCGCCTTCGGGTGCGAGAACCTCGGCGTTCCGCGGGAGCAGATCTGGCCCAGGGTCAGGGCAGCGCTCGAAGCGGTCGGACTCGATCTGCCGCTCGACACTCCGACCTCCGCGCTGTCCGGCGGCCAGAAGCAGCGTCTCGCCCTGGCGGGGGCGCTCGCCATGCGTCCGGGGCTCCTCCTGCTCGACGAGCCGACCGCCAACCTCGACCCGATCGGCGTCGCCGAGGTGCGGGATGCCGTCGCGGCGCTCGCCCAGGAGAGCTCGGCGACGGTGGTCATCGTCGAACACCGCGTGCAGGTGTGGGCCGGTGTCGTCGACCGCGTGATCGTGCTCGACTCCCGGGGCGGCATCCTGGCCCAGGGGGAGCCGGAGAAGGTGCTGCGGAGCGAAGCCGCCGCTCTCGAGGCGGCGGGCATCTGGCTGCCGGGCACGACGTTCGACCGCACGCGGGCGCCCGCCGTGCAGGGGAATCCGCTGCTGCTGGGGCGATCGCTCGGCGTGGGACGTACCCCGTTCGGCATGCGTACGGCGCAGGTCGCGGCGACCGGCATCGA
The DNA here is from genome assembly GCF_007859675.1 of Humibacter ginsenosidimutans. Classification (GTDB taxonomy): domain Bacteria; phylum Actinomycetota; class Actinomycetes; order Actinomycetales; family Microbacteriaceae; genus Humibacter; species Humibacter ginsenosidimutans. The sequence goes on along the minus strand of NZ_CP042305.1, from coordinate 816,474 downwards.
CTTCACCGCGGCCAGGGGAAGCGCCCTCGCCGTGACCGGCCCGAACGGGGCGGGAAAGTCGACGTTCGCGCTCACGGCGGCCGGGCTGCTGCCTCCCGTCTCTGGCACGCTCGAGGCGACTCCGGCGTTGAGCCGTGGCAGCAGAGGCGAACCGGTGCGCTGGCGCTCACGGGAACTCGTCGGCCGCATCGGCTCGGTGTTCCAAGACCCCGAGCATCAGTTCGTCCGGGCGCGGGTGCGCGACGAGCTCGCCGTCGGCGCGCTCGTGACCGGGCTCGGCAGCAGAGAGACCGAGCGGCGGGTCGACGAGCTGCTGCAGCGGCTGCGTCTGGCCCGACTCGCCGACGCCAACCCGTTCACCCTTTCCGGCGGCGAGAAGCGTCGCCTGTCCGTGGCGACGGCTCTCGCCACAAGGCCGGACCTGCTGGTGCTCGACGAGCCCACCTTCGGTCAGGATGCCCGCACCTGGCGCGAACTCGCCGCCCTCCTCGACGAACTGCTCACCGCCGGACACGCCGTGATCGCCGTCACGCACGACGACGCGCTCGTGCGCGTGCTCGCGGACGACGTGCTCGAGCTGCGCGGGGCATCCTCGTCGGCGCGTGCCGGCCGTCGAGACGGGGACGCTGTGCTCGCCGAGAGGACGGGGACCTCCCGATGAGCATCGTTCTCACCCCCGACCTGCACTCGAGCCGCATCGCCCGCATCAACCCGGTCGCCAAGCTCGGCGCCGCGCTGCTGGTCTCCCTGACCCTGGTCTTGACGATCGACTGGGTCTCCGCAGGAGTCGCTCTGGTGCTCGAAGCCGTGCTCCTGCCCTTCGCGGGAGTGAGCGCCAGACAGTTCTGGCTGCGCACCGCCCCGATCTGGATCGCCGCCGTCGCGGCGGCGATCGCGACGGCGTTGTACGGCGCGGACAGCGGCGAGACCGTGTGGAGGCTCGGGTTCGTCACCGTGACGCAGGGCTCGCTCGCGCTGGCCGGCGCGATCGCACTCCGCGTGCTGGCGATCGGGATCCCCGGCGTCATCCTGTTCGCGACATCGGACCCCACAGAACTCGCCGACGGCCTGGCGCAGCTGGTCCGTCTCCCTGCGCGCTTCGTTCTCGGCGCGCTTGCGGCGCTTCGTCTCGTCGGGCTCTTCGTCGACGATTGGCGGGCGCTGGCGATGGCGAGGCGTGCCAGAGGCCTGGGCGATGGCCGCAACCCGATCGCCGTGCTGCGGCGCTGGGGCTCGCAGGCCTTCGCCCTGCTCGTGCTCTCGTTGCGGCGCGGCAGCAAGCTCGCCACCGCGATGGAGGCGAAGGGATTCGGCGGTGACAGCGCGCGCACCTGGGCCAGGTCGTCGCGATTCGGGGCCGCCGAGACCGCGATGGTGGCGATAGGTGCAGCGATCGCCGTCATCGCGGCGTCGTGCGCTGTAGTCGCGGGAACGTGGAGCTTCGTTGTCTCGTGAAGAGGCCGCCGAGGCGGGGGAGCGAGGTGGCGAGGTGTCGTCGAGTGCGCAGGCGGCGGCATCCGCGCGGCTCGTCGTGCGCACCGCGCTGGAGTGCTCGCCCCAGCCGATCGTGCTCGTCGACGGGCCGAGTGGCGCGGGCAAGTCCACCTTCGCCGATCTGGTGGTCGCCGCGTGGCCGCAGAGGCCGGCGCGACTCGTGCGCATGGATGACATCTACCCCGGTTGGCAGGGACTCCGGCCGGCCTCGCACCAGGTGCAGAGCGGTCTGCTGGCCCCGCTTCATGCCGGCCGCGACGGAGGGTGGCGTCGCTGGGACTGGACCGCCTCGGAGGCCGCCGAATGGCACGCGGTGGTGCCCGGGCATCCGCTGGTCGTAGAAGGGTGCGGATGCCTCACCCGCTCCACGGCGCCGCTCGCGACCCTGCGCGTCTGGCTCACCGCTGACGACGACGTTCGCAAGCGTCGAGCGCTGGCCAGGGATGCCGGCGCCTACGACGCGCACTGGGACGAATGGCAGACGCAATGGGATCGTTTCGTGCGCGAGGAGCATCCCCGTGCGCTCGCGGACATCGTGCTCGACACCACCGAGCTGTTGAGGAGCGACTGACCGGTCCTGCCATGCCTGCCGGGCCGGTGACACGAGTCGGCGGGCGGCCGATTTCGTGTCTTCGCGGGGTAATGTCGTCGCATGAGCGACGTCGCAACCGAGTACGTGGTCGAGTACGTTGACGGGCCTTTGGAGGGAACCGCGGAGCGGCGTTATCTCGTGCGCGGCGAGTACGACAAGCTGGTGAGCGCCTACGCCGCCATCGACGGCATCGAGTCGCAGTTCCAGTACAAGGCCGTCGACAGCCGCGAGGTGCAGGGCGAGCTGCACGTGCGCTACTCCTTCGACGCGTCGGACAGCGACCCGTACGAGAGTGATCCCGAAGACGACCCGTCGCGCTGAACGCTCGGCCCGGTGACGATCAGGCCCAGCCGAGTTCGTGAAGTTCCTCGTCGTCGATGCCGTAGTAGTGTGCGATCTCGTGAACGAGGGTGATGTGCACCTCGTCTCTGAGCTGCTCCTCGTCGTCGCACATCGCGAGCAGCGACTCGCGGTACAGGACGATCCGATCGGGAAGCTCGCCGAAGCCGTACCGGTCGCGGTCGGTGATGGCTGTTCCGTCGTACTCGCCGAGCAGATCGAGCGATCCATCCGCCGGCCTGTCCTCGACGACGAACGCCACGTTCTCCAGGCCGTCGACCATGTCGTCGGGAAGCGCGTCGAGTTCGTCGATCACGAGCCGCTCGAACCCGTCGGCGTCCATGCTCATCACGAGTCAAGCGTGCCATGGGAGAGGCATGAGGTGCGCTCTCGGGGTGCTCGGCGGCATGCGCCTGCGACCCCTGCGTCGGCCTCGGCCATGCGAGCGAGCTCGCGCGGCTCTCGGCTCTCCTTGGGGTGATCGGCGCTGCGCGCCTCAACCCTTGTTCGCTCGGCCCGAGAATGCCAGCATTCTCGGCCTCGCTCTCTGCGGGTGCTCGGCGGCATGCGCCTGCGACCCCTGCGTCGGCCTCGGCCATGCGAGCGAGCTCGCGCGGCTCTCGGCTCTCCTTGGGGTGAGTAACGGGGCTTGAACCCGCGACCTCCTGGACCACAACCAGGCGCTCTACCAACTGAGCTATACCCACCATGCCGCCCTCGCGGAGGGCAACCAGACGATTCTATTACACGCCGGAGGCTCAGATTGACATGCGGGGAGCCCAGCGCTCGACCACCTCGGTCGCGATCTTCTGGCACTCCTCAGACGTCAGCCCCGGCTCCGCGTTGAAGGCCGCCTTGCGGTAATAGTCGAGCTCGCGGATCGACTCGCGGATGTCCGCAAGTGCTCGATGCCCGCCGTTCTTGCCCGGCGCGTTGAAGTACACGCGAGGGAACCAGCGGCGAGCCAGCTCCTTGATGGACGACACGTCCACGTTGCGGTAGTGCAGGTGCGCGTCGAGCCGTGGCATGTACTTGGCCAAGAACATCCTGTCGGTGCCGATCGTGTTGCCGGCGAGCGGCGCCTTCTGCTCGTTCGGCACGTACTTGAGCACATACTCCATGACCTCGTACTCCGCCTCGGCCAGGCTCTTGCCGTGCGGAATCTCCTCGATCAAGCCGCTCGTGGTGTGCATGGTGCGCACGAAGTCGCCCATGTTGTCGAGCGCACTCTGATCGGGCTTGATGATGATGTCAATGCCGGGATCCACCGGCACAAGGTCGAAGTCGGTGATCACCACGGCGATCTCGACGAGTTCGTCGGTCTCCAGGTCGAGCCCGGTCATCTCGCAGTCGATCCAGACGAGGGCGTCGTTCGCAGTCGGCATGCCGTGAGTCTATCCGCGACCCCCGTCGGAGCCCGCGGATGCCGGAGTGGTGCCCGTGGGTTCGACCTAGACTCCGCATGTGGAGCTTCAGCTGTACACCTCGGCCTTCTGTGGCGCGTGCACGAGCGCGCGGTTCGTGCTGGCGGAAGCCGAACGCCTGGTTCCCGCCGCGACGGTGACCGAGTTCGACGTGGTGCGCCACGAAGACGAGGCCGTCGCGGCCGGCATCAGAAAGACGCCGACCGTCATCGTTCGCGATGAGAGCGGCGTCGAGGTGTTCCGGGCCGAAGGCGCGCCCACTCTTGCTCAGGTGCTCGTCGCGGCGGCGAAAGCCATCTGACGGTCTGCGGTAGCCTGGTAGCCGCCCTGGCCCCCGTAGCTCAGCGGATAGAGCAGGAGCCTTCTAATCTCTTGGTCGCAGGTTCGATTCCTGCCGGGGGCACTGATGGAGTGAATCGGCGCGGCAGTTGTGCGCCGGCAGGGGGTGAACGCGATGCCCGAACGCAACCGGGTCACGCCGCTGGGCGACATCGTCGCCATTCCGCTGCGCGGGGCGTGGACGGGCAATCGTGGTCGGCTCCACGACGGCCACGACATCGTCCGCTTCCACTCGGGCACGCTCTGGATCGTCTGCGGCCTCGAGTTCCGCGGTCGCTGGCAACCGCAGTGGCAGCCGCACCACTACACGTTCCTGTTCTTCCGCGATGAGGCGGTGGCTTTCGCCGCCGGCCATCGGCCGTGCGCGGAGTGCCGCCATGCGTCGTACACGGCGTATGTGGATGCCTGGGCCTCCGCCGCCGGCGCCGCACGCCCGTCGGCGAACGCGGTCAACTCTCGTCTCCATGCCGAGCGCCTGTACGCGGGCACCCACCGACGTCGTCTGCACGAGGTCGCGTGGCGCGAGGTCCCCGACGGTGCGTTCGTGCTGTCCGAGACGGCCCCGGCCCTGGTGCTCGGGGACGCGCTCGTCCCGTGGACGGCGACCGGCTATGGGGAGGCATCCGTTCGTCCCCACTCGGGCAGGGCGTTGATGATCACGCCGCCGTCGACGGCCGCGGTGCTCCGCGAGGGCTACCCGGTGCAGATCGACGCGGCTGCTCGCACAGCCGCGGGCGGGCGCGCCGCGTCGTGACCCGTCGCCCGTTTCCTGCCCGAAACATGTCGGGAATAGGGTGCAACCTATGCGAGAACTGCAGGCGGAGATCATCCGCGAACTCGACGTCAAGCCCGTGATCGACCCCGCCGCGGAGATCGAGTCCCGCGTGAGGTTCCTCGTCGAGTACGCCAGGGCGTGCAAGGCCCACGGGTTCGTGCTGGGCATCTCGGGCGGCCAGGACTCATCGCTGGCCGGCCGGCTCTGCCAGCTCGCTGTGGAACGGCTGGTCGCGGCGGGGGAGCGCGCCGAGTTCATCGCCGTGCGTCTGCCCTACGCTGTGCAGGCCGACGAAGACGACGCCCAGCTGGCCCTGCAGTTCATCGCGCCGCAGCGCACGGCCGTCTTCAACGTGCAGCCGGGCGTCGACGGAGTGTCTGCGGAGTTCACCGCTGCGGCGGGGGAGCCGATCCGCGACTTCACCAAGGGCAACGTCAAGGCGAGGATGCGCATGGTCGCCCAGTACGCACTCGCCGGTCAGAACGGCCTCCTCGTGGTCGGCACCGACCACGCCGCCGAGGCGGTGACCGGGTTCTTCACCAAGTTCGGCGACGGCGGCGTCGACCTCACTCCGCTCACCGGGCTCACGAAGAGCCAGGGCAGGCAGCTGCTCGAACACCTGGGCGCACCGGCGCGGCTCTACGAGAAGGCGCCCACCGCCGACCTGCTCGACGACACTCCCGGACAGACCGACGAGGCGAACCTCGGTATCGGCTACCGCGACATCGACGCCTATCTGGAGGGCCGCGACGTCGATGACGACATCGCGGAGGCGATCGAGGCGAAGTATCTGGGCAGCGCCCACAAGCGCCACCTGCCTGCGACTCCGTTCGACGCGTGGTGGCGCCCCGGCCGGTGACCGTGCGGTCGTCAGGTCCCTTTGCGACGAAAACACCGGGGGCCCGCTGCGCAGAGCAGCGGGCCCCCGGTTCTCGATCGCGGTCGGGCGGTCAGTCTGCTTCCAGTCCGGTGGACTTGCGTGCGGAGTACGCACCCACCGGGCCGGCGATCTCGTAGTCGTCGAGCACCTGGGTGTCGGCGATCGGCTCGGGAGCGGAGTCGGCGGATGCCGCTGCGGGCTCCGCAGCGTGCGTCACGTCGGCGGGGGCGGCGTCGGCCTCGGCGTGACGATCGTGGTGCTCGCGGGCGACCCAGGCATCCTGCTGCTGTTCGACGCCTGCGGCGTCGGAACTCGAGGTGCGCTCGAAACGCCAGCGTTGCAGGTCTTCGAGGAAGAGTCTGCGTGCGCGGCGGGGCTTGTTCTGCCACTCGACGAGCCGGTCGCGGAATTCTACGATCGCGGGCTCGAGGCTGTAGCCATAGGTCGCCGAGTTGCGCTTGAGCTCGGAGAGCTGGTGCGCCACCCAGTCGGCCGCGACGCCGGCGCCCTTGACGGGCAGCAGTCGCACGAGGATGTCGGCCTGCCCGACGGAACGGTCGGAGAGCACCTGCTCTGCCGGGGTCAGCGAGTTCCAGACGGATGCCTCGACGGCGGCATCCACGAGGGCTGCGACGGCGGCGGCCTTCTGTTCGCGTTCGGAACGCGTCAGCAGCCCCCTGATCGCACCACGTGCGATCCACGCCGACAGCAGCCCGGAGACGATGATCGAAACGAGGATGACGGCCCCGGTGAAGATCACCGGCTGCGCGTCGCTCGACGTGAACCAATCCCAGAAGTCATTCCACCACTGCATGATGCGCAGACTACGCGGCGCACGGGCGTCGGCCGGGAAGGCATGCCGAGGCCGACGGTCACGATCCGATCACCGCGACGCGTGCACGGTGCGCGAGTCGTTCAGCCGCGGCCGGTTCCGTCGACGGCGAGCGGCTCGATGGCCGCCAACACGTCGTCGTCCAACGGCGCTGCATGCACAGCGGCCACGTTCTGTTCCAGCTGGGCCACGCTCGATGCGCCGATGAGCGCGCTCGTGACCTGCCTATGACGCAACACCCACGACAGGGCGAGCTGAGCGAGCGACTGGCCGCGGGCCGCGGCGATCTCGTTCAACGCGCGAGCGCGATCGAGGTAGTCGTCCGTGATGTTCTCCGGACGCAGGAACACACTGGTGGCGGCACGCGAGTCGACCGGGATGCCGTCACCGAGATAGCGGTCGGTGAGCAGACCCTGCTGCAGCGGTGAGAACACGATCGAGCCGATGCCGAGTTCGTCCAGGGTCTCGAGCAGACCGCGCTCGACGTGGCGATTGAACATCGAATAGCTCGGCTGGTGGATGAGGAGCGGCACACCGTGCTCGGCGAGCGCCGCTGCGGCGGCTCGCGTCTGCTCCGGCGAGTAGTTCGAGACGCCGACGTAGAGCGCCTTGCCCGTGTGCACTGCGGTCGCGAGGGCACCCATGGTCTCCTCGACAGGGGTCTCGGGGTCCGGCCGGTGCGAGTAGTAGATGTCGACGTAGTCGAGCCCGAGCCGCCGCAGAGAGGCATCCAGCGACGAGAGCATGTACTTGCGCGAACCCCACTCGCCGTAGGGACCGGCGTGCATGTGGTAGCCGGCCTTGGTGGAGACGATCAACTCATCGCGGTGCGCGGCGAAGTCTTCGGCGAGGATGCGTCCCGCGTTGCGCTCGGCAGACCCTGCGGGCGGGCCGTAGTTGTTCGCGAGATCGAAGTGCGTCACCCCGAGGTCGAAGGCGCGGCGCATGATGGCGCGCTGGGTGTCGATCGGTCGCGCGTCGCCGAAGTTGTGCCAGAAGCCGAGCGACACCGCCGGCAGCAGCAGACCGCTGCAGCCCGTGCGTCGGTAGCTCATCGTGTCGTAGCGGTCCGGAGCGGCGGTGTAAGTCATGGAGCCGATGCTATTGGGGCGTCCCGGCTCCCGACGGCTTCCCGTCCACTGTCGCCCCTGTATGCGTGTTGTCCACCATTGCGCACTCCGAGCCGTGGCGGCGCTGTCGCTGGAGCGAGAGTGAGCGACGTGGCGCGTGCGTGCTCGACACGGCACGCCTGCCCCCGGCCGAGCGGGCTCCCTGCACAACGGGTCCCGGCCAGTCGTACCGCACCATCCGATTCTGAGAAGCAGAAGGAGCACCAGGATGCCCGACACCATCTTCGCCGCGGGAATCGTCGGCACACCGCCAGAGCTCGACATCGTCGGCAACGGCTTCGCCAGGCTGACGTTCCGCCTCGCGTCGATCCAGCGCAAGTACAACCGCACGACGAGCGCATGGGAGAACGGTGAGACGAACTGGTACACGGTCGTCGCGTTCCGTCGCCTCGCCGAGCACGCCAGGGACTCGATCTCCAAGTCCGACCGTGTCGTGGTCGCCGGCCGTCTGAAAGTGGCCAACTGGGAGAAGGAGGGCAAGCACGGCACAGCTGTCGAGATCGTCGCGGATGCCATCGGCCACGACCTCACCTTCGGAACCTCGCAGTTCCGCAAAGACGTGGCGCCCTCTGCCGCGGCATCGGCTCCATCGGCCGACGGCAACGCAGCGGCCGACCACGGCCAGCTCGACGAGGAGGATCAGTCTTCCACGCCGTCCGTCGACGGCGATGGCTGGGCCCTTCCCGGTGGCCCGGACGGCTCGTCCGGCGGCGCCATGGCCGACGGCGGCACTGCGGCGGAGCCGGACGCGAACGCGCACGAACGGAACGAGCGGCCTACGGGGTCGATCGGTGAGGAACAGCTTTCCGGTTTCGCGGAGCCGGTCGAGACGCCCTTCTGAGCGACGGGGGCGTCGTCATCAGGCAAGGCGAGGACTCGGCGCCCTAGACTGCACAGGCGCCACGCGACATCCAACCGGTGTGGACGCAGAGGGGAGTCGGCCCGTGGCGGGAGGCAGGGTCCGGAGTGTTCCGCGCGGCCTCGCGGGCGCGACATCCGTCGCGGTCGCTGCAGCGGCGCTGATCATGCTCACCGGGTGCACGGGATCCGACGAACAGCCGACGCCGACCACCTCTCCGACCTCGTCGCAGACCACCTCGAGCGCGGTGCCGACTGCGGCACCGACGCTCGCTCCGAAGGGCAGCGCACAAGAGAACAAGGCGTTCTTCGACTACGTCAACCAGCGAACGATCAACACGGCCAAGAACCCCACCGCCGAGCAGTTCGTCGCAGGACTCGCGGCGGCGGGGTTCGACAAGGCCGACATGCAGATGACGGCTGACCGCACCACGGTGAATCTCACACCCGGGTCGGTGCAGTTCTCCGTGCTGATCAATCACGGATGCCTCATCGGCCAGTTCGGCCAGGACATCGGCGGTTATCACAGCATGGTCGCCTCGGTGCTCAGCACGGGCAAGTGCCTGATCGGCGACACCGTCCCTGTGCACTGAGCGGCGCAGTCTGGCGGGCGAAACGGTGCGTCGGCCGCCCATAGACTGGAGCGCATGGCCGAATATATCTACTCGATGGTCCGCGCCCGAAAGGCGGTGGGCGACAAGCTCATCCTCGACGACGTCACCATGGCGTTCCTGCCGGGAGCGAAGATCGGTGTGGTCGGCCCGAACGGTGCCGGTAAGTCCACCATCCTCAAGATCATGGCAGGGCTCGATCAGCCGTCGAACGGCGAGGCGAAGCTCACGCCCGGCTTCAGCGTCGGCATCCTCATGCAGGAGCCCGAGCTCGACGAGTCGAAGACCGTGCTCGAGAACGTTCAGCAGGGTGTCGGCGAGATCAAGGCGAAGGTCGATCGGTTCAACGAGATCTCCGCTGCCATGGCCGACCCCGACGCCGACTTCGATGCGCTGCTTGCCGAGATGGGCACCCTGCAGGAGCAGATCGACGCCGCGGATGCCTGGGACCTCGACTCGCAGCTCGAGCAGGCCATGGATGCCCTGCGCTGCCCACCGTCGGACACTTCGGTCTCTGTCTTGTCAGGAGGAGAGAAGCGTCGCGTGGCGCTGTGCAAGCTGCTGTTGCAGAAGCCCGATCTGCTGCTGCTCGACGAGCCGACCAACCACCTCGACGCTGAGAGCGTGCTCTGGCTCGAGCAGCACCTGAAGCAGTACCACGGCGCCGTGCTCGCCGTCACCCACGACCGGTACTTCCTCGATCACGTGGCCGAGTGGATCGCCGAGGTCGACCGTGGTCACCTCTACCCGTACGAGGGCAACTACTCGACCTATCTCGAGAAGAAGCGCGAGCGCCTGCAGGTGCAGGGCAAGAAGGACGCGAAACTCTCCAAGCGGCTCTCCGAGGAGCTTGAGTGGGTGCGCAGCAACGCCAAGGGTCGCCAGGCGAAGTCGAAGGCACGCCTTGCGCGCTATGAGGAGATGGCCGCCGAGGCGGAGCGCACACGCAAGCTCGACTTCGAGGAGATCCAGATTCCGCCGGGGCCGCGCCTCGGCCAGGTCGTCATCGACGCGAAGAACCTGCAGAAGGGCTTCGGCGACCGCAAGCTCATCGACGGCCTGAGCTTCACGCTGCCCCGCAACGGCATCGTCGGCGTGATCGGCCCGAACGGCGTCGGAAAGACCACGCTCTTCAAGACCATCGTCGGCCTCGAGCCGCTCGACGGGGGAGAGCTGAAGGTCGGCGAGACCGTCGAGATCTCTTACGTCGACCAGAGCCGTGGCGGCATCGACCCCAACAAGACCCTGTGGGAGGTCGTCTCCGACGGACTCGACTACATCCAGGTCGGCAAGACCGAGGTACCCAGCCGCGCCTATGTCTCCACTTTCGGGTTCAAGGGGCCGGACCAGCAGAAGAAGGCCGGCGTGCTCTCGGGTGGTGAGCGCAACCGCCTCAACCTCGCGCTCACGCTGAAGCAGGGCGGCAACCTGCTGCTGCTCGACGAGCCGACCAACGACCTCGACGTCGAGACGCTCTCCAGCCTCGAGAACGCGCTGCTCGAATTCCCGGGCTGCGCGGTCGTGATCACGCACGACAGGTGGTTCCTCGACCGCATCGCCACGCACATCCTCGCCTATGAGGGAACCGACGAAGACCCCGCGAACTGGTACTGGTTCGAGGGCAACTTCGAGGCGTACGAGCAGAACAAGATCGAGCGCCTCGGGCCGGACGCCGCCAAGCCCCACCGCTCGGCGTACCGCAAGCTCACCAGGGACTGACCGCCATGCGCCTGAATGTGCCGATCAGGCTGCGCTGGGCCGACCTGGATGCGTACGGTCACGTCAACAACGCCGAGATGCTGCGCCTGCTCGAAGAGGCGCGCATCCTCGCGTTGTGGACCGCCGACGACGCCCCCGACACGGGGGAGGCGGCCGGCACGTCGACGGCGGTGCTGGACGGGCGTCCGGGAGCGGACACGCTGAGCCTCATCGCCAGGCAGGAGATCGAGTACCTGGCGCCGATCCCGTATCTGCGCCAGCCATTGGACATCCAGATCTGGGTGGGCCGGCTCGGCGGTGCGAGCCTCGAGCTCTGCTATGAGGTCTGGTCACCTGTGGCGGCGGAGCCGGCGACGCTGTACGCGAGGGCCGCGACCACGATCGTGCTCGTCGATGCCGCGACCGGTCGACCCCGTCGCATCAACGAGCGCGAGCGTGCGGCCTGGACGCCGTACAGCGAGCCGGCGATCGAGTTCCACCGACGTTAGTCGCGTCACACCGAGACCGTGACGGAATCGCCTTTCACTCGGGCGGAGAGCTTCTTCAGCGGCAGCCGTGCCGGGCCTTGGATGACGTCGCCGGTCGACTCGTTGAACCGGGAGCCGTGGCAGGGGCAGTCGAACTCGCCGTTCGTCGGCTGCACGACGCATCCCTGATGGGTGCAGATGGCGGAGAACGCGACGACGGCGCCGGCCTTCGGCTGGGCGACGAGGATCGGCTGGTCCGCGACGGTGCGCGAGACGGCGCCTCCGACGGGAATCTCCGACAGCTTCAGCGTCACGGTGGCACCGATGCCCGTCGAGCCCGACTGAGCCGTCGTGGGTGAACAGGCGGCGAGAGAGACAACGCCGGCGGCTCCGGTCGCCGCGACCAGCGCGGTGCGTCGGGTGATCTGCGTGCTGCGGTTCTCGCTGGACACGAGGCTCCTGTCTGTCGGTCTACGCCGACGAGGTGATGGTGTCGGATGTCAGGATGCGGCGCCGCCCGAGAGCCGCACCATGCCTTCCTGCGCCACATTGGCCACGAGTATCCCCTCACGGGTGTAGATGCGAGCGAGAGAGAGGCCGCGGCCACCCGTGGCGCTCGGCGACTCCTGCACGAAGAGGAGCCATTCGTCGACTCGGCTGAACCTGTGGAACCACATGGCGTGGTCGAGGCTGGCGATTTTGAGGCCCGGTGTGCCCCATGCCACCCCGTGCCTGCGCATGACGGGCTCGAGAATCGAGTAGTCGCTGGCGTAGGCGAGCGCAGCTCGGTGCAGGTCGGGATCGTCGGGCAGGCGGCCGAAGGTCTTGAACCACACGGCCTGGTGCGCCACGTGCTCGCCTTCCACGGTGAAGTAGATCGGCGAGGGAATGTGCCGCAGATCGAAGGGACGTTCCTCGCGCCAGTACTTGCCGACGGGATGCTCGAACCCGGCGAGCAGCTCGGTGTCGCTTCTGAGCTCTTCCGGGGCGGGAACATCGGCCGGCATCTCCACCTGATGATCGAGGCCGTCGCCGGGGTCTTGGAACGAGGCGATCATCGACAGGATCGGCAGTCCGTTCTGGTAGGCCTGCGTGCGCCGCGTCGAGAAGGAGCGGCCGTCGTGGATGCGGTCGACCGAGAACGTGATCTGCTGGTTCACGTCGCCTGGCCGCAAGAAGTATCCGTGCATGGAGTGCACGGCACGCCCCTCTGGCGTTGTGCGCATCGCCGCGACGAGCGACTGCGCGAACACCTGGCCGCCGAAGACGCGACCGTGCGGCATCCACTGGCTCGGACCCGTGAAGATGTCTTCATCGGTGCGTGCACCGGTGTCGCTGAGGTCGAGGGCGGTGAGCAGGCCGTCAAGGGGAGTGGTCATCGTGCCTCTCGGTTCGCGTCGTCGTGAGGCCGCATCGAGCGCGACCCGGCCGAACGAGCGGCCGCATTCCGTTAGTTTAGACAGCACATGAGTGAGTCATTCTCCCTGGCGGACACGTTGGCCGTGTCGGACCTTCAGGTGTATCTGTCACGCGCCGGTCGCGTCGAAGACGGGTCGGTGCGCCTGATCGCCGGCTCGGGCGTCCTGGCCGCCTACACGGCGATCCTGTACCCGCGCAGCCTTCTCGACCACATCCCCACGGTGCTCGGACTGCGCACCTTCGTGACCGACCGCGCCACCGTGTTCGACGCCGTCGTTCCCACCAGGTCGCTCTTGGACAGGCTGGCCAGGGCAGCGGATGTCCCGCCCGGCCAAGACGGCGAGCCCGAGCCGATCGGCATCAGGCTTCCTCTTCAGGTGAGCACCGTGACGTGGGCGGGCATCACGCCTCCCCGCGGCGGATGGCGGAAGGTCGGCCAGACCACGGCGCTCGTGCTGCAGCGTGCCGCAGCGGAAGGCATCGCCGAGGTGGCGGCGGCGATCCCGCGGGAAGCGGGGGAGCAGCTGGTGCAGCGGGTGCGCGGAGAAGTGTGGGGCAAGCCCATGCCGGAACTGGAATATGTCGTAGCGGGCGCGGGGTTCGCGGCCCACTCGCTCGGCTTCGTCGTGGAGCCCGACGAGATCGTCACGGTTCATGAAACCGGTCCGTGGACCCGGCTGACGATGCGCAGAGGTCACGTCCTCGTCAAGCGGGCGGCCTGGTCGCTGCGCGGCTGAATCGCGGCAGCCGGCGTTCGGATCCGGCCGAACCGTTGTATGCCGAGCGAGTCGGCGATGTCACGGCCCGATCAGCGGAGATCTGCGAGCACGCCGCGGGCGGCCTGCCTGCCGGAGAATAGGCATCCGCCCAGGAACGTTCCTTCGAGCGATCGGTAGCCGTGCACTCCGCCGCCGCCGAACCCGCTGACCTCGCCAGCCGCGTACAGTCCCCGCACAGAGGTCCCCTCGGCGTTCTGGGCACGCCCTTGCAGATCGGTCTCCAGTCCGCCCAGCGTCTTGCGGGTGAGGATGTGCAGCTTCACGGCGATGAGCGGTCCCGCCTTCGGGTCGAGGAACTTGTGCGGCGACGCCACGCGGATGAGCTTGTCGCCCCGGTATCTCCGTGCCGAGGTGATCGCGGTGAGCTGGGCATCCTTCGAGAACCCGTTGTCGAGCTCGCGATCGTGCTCCAGCACGGTGCGTTCGATCGCCTTGTCGTCGAAGGGCACGTCGGAGATCGCACGCATGCCCGAGAAGAGCTCGGGCAACGTCGCGGCGACGACGAAGTCGGCCCCGTGCTGCTTGAAGGCCTCGACGGGGGCCGGCGCACCCGGCCGCACCCGCTGCAGGAGCAGGCCGATGTTCTTGTCGGTGAGGTCGGGGTTCTGCTCGCTTCCCGAGAGGGTGAACTCCTTCTCGAGGATCTTCTGCGTGAGCACGAACCACGAGTGATCGTGCCCGGTCTGCTGCAGATGCTCGAGTGTGCCGAGCGTGTCGAAGCCGGGGAACAGCGGTGCGGGCAGCCGATTGCCCTCCGCGTCGAACCACAGGGAGGAAGGCCCGGGGAGGATCCGGATGCCGTGGTTCTGCCACACCGGGCTCCAGTTCTGGATGCCCTCGGTGTAGTGCCACATGCGGTCGCCGTTGATGACGCGCGCCCCTGCCTGCTCGCTGATGCCGATCATGCGTCCGTCGACGTGGGCGGGAACGCCGGCGAGCATGTGCGCGGGCGGAGTGCCGAGGCGCTCGGGCCAGTTGCGACGCACGAGCTCGTGATTGCCGCCGATGCCGCCCGAGGTGACGACCACAGCGGGCGCGCGGAACTCGAATTCGCCCACGACGTCGCGGTTGCTGGCGACTCCGCGTTCCATGTCGTCTTCTCTGAGGATGCTGCCCCGAACCCCGACCACCCGTCCGTCGTCGATGAGGAGTTCGTCGACCCTGTGCCGGTGCGCCAGCGTCGCGCGGCCGTCCGCGTGGCCCTGCCGCACCCGTGCGATGAACGGTTGCAGGAGGCCCGGCCCCGTGCCCCACGTGATGTGGAAGCGCGGAACGGAGTTGCCGTGCCCTCCCGCCGTGCCGCTGCCGCGCTCGGCCCAGCCGACCACCGGGAAGAGCTTCACACCCTTCGAGCGCAGCCAGGAACGCTTCTCACCGGCCGCGAACTCGAGGTACGCCTCCGCCCATCGGCGCGGCCAGAGGTCTTCCTCACGGTCGAAGGCCGCGGTTCCGAACCAGTCCTGCCTGGCGAGCTCGAGCGAGTCGTGAACACCCATGCGGCGTTGCTCGGGGGAGTCGATGAGGAAGAGTCCGCCGAACGACCAGAACGCCTGCCCGCCGAGCGACTGCGGCGGCTCCTGTTCCACCACCAGCACGCGCTTGCCCGCATCGAGCAGTTCGCCGGCCGTCACGAGTCCCGCCAGGCCGGCTCCCACGATGATGGCGTCGAACTCGATCGACTCTCCTGAAGCGGACTGAGCGTTGACGGGCAAGGGGGGGCGTGGGCATCCGGGGTCTCCTTCGATCGGATCGCGTCGTCTCAGTATCTCTGGTCTGCGGCCGGCAGCACTCATCGCGGCGATTCGGCACCTTCGGTCCACCGCTCCACGACCGGAACCAGTAGGCGAGTGCAGCACCCACCGCCTCGCGGCTGGGGGTGCCGGGATCAGTCCTCGAAGGTGTTCACCAGAGAATGCGCGGCACGTTCCAGGTAGTCCCAGAGCGTGGCATCCTGCAGCGGCGGCAGCGCGAGCTCGTCCAGCGAAGCGCGCATGTGGGCGAGCCAACGATCGCGCGCTTCCGGGTTCACCTTGAACGCGACGTGACGCATGCGCAGCCGCGGGTGCCCGCGCAACTCGCCGTAGGTCGATGGCCCGCCCCAGTATTGCTCGAGGAACATGCGGAGTCTGTCGCTCGCGGGTCCCAGGTCTGCCTCCGGATACATCGGACGCAGCACCGGATCGTCGGCGATGCCGCGGTAGAAGCCGTCGACGAGTCGCTGGAAGGTCTCGTGACCGCCGACCTGCTCGTAGAACGTGCCCGTCGCGGCTTCTGCACCGCGCGAGGTGCGCAGCGTCACGTTCGACGCGGCGATCGGAAGACCTGCCGCGGGAGAGGCGGCGTCCGAGGCAGGCGATGGCAGGTCGGAAGTCACTGTTGTCCTTCGTGATGGTCGCTCTGCAGGCCATGCTCGCCGGGCGACGGGTTGCGCGGCGCCGCACCTGGCGTGGTGCCGGTGTTCGGCAGGGGCTTGGTGATGGCCTGAGGATGCCTCGCGGTCGACGGCGCAGCGGGCTCGGTGCTTGTCGTGGTCCGTTTCGCGCGCTTGCGCTTCGCCTTCGGATCCTGCGTCGTCACGACCGGGTTCGGGCGCGTGCGCGGCGGGTGGGCTCCGGTGATGCTGGCCGCTCCGTCGAAGCCCGTGAGCACCACGCTGGAGAGCGACGGCAGAGTGACCCCCATCTCATCGAGAGACGCCTTGAGTCGCTTGCGCAGTTCGCGTGCGACATCGTCCTTCGCCGTCGTGCGGGTCTTGAGCACGACGCGCAGCACGATCGCATCGCTGGAGACGGACTCGATGCCCCAGATCTCCGGCTTCTCGACGATGCGGGAGCGCCAACGCGGCGTGGTCGCGAGCTCGGTCGCGACCTTCAGCATGCGTTCTTCGATGGCATCGACGTCGCTGTCGTACGGCACCGCCAGGTCGGTGATGACGCGCGCCCAGCCCTGCGACATGTTGCCGACGCGCAGGATCTCGCCGTTGCGCACGAACCACAGCGTGCCGTTGACGTCGCGGATCTGGGTGACGCGAATGCCCACCACCTCGACGACACCGGTTGCGGGTCCCAGGTCGACGACGTCGCCGACGCCGAGCTGGTCCTCCATCACCATGAAGAGGCCGTTCAGCACGTCCTTCACGATGTTCTGCGCGCCGAAACCGAGGCCGGCGCCAAGAGCAGCGGTGAGCAGGGCGAACGAGCCGAGGATGTCCTTGTTGATCGCGTTGACGCACAGGATGATCGCGATGATCGCGATGACCACGTTCACGATGTTGCTGAGCACGGTGCCGAGCGTGCGGGTGCGTTGAACGACGCGCACCGCGGCGATGGGCGAGGCGGTGAGCGCCTGGGTGTCCGCGACGTTCTGCTTGTTCTTCACGCCGCTGACGATCTGGCGCACGATGCGGCGGATGATCAGGCGCAACAGCCACGCCACGAAGAACGAGACGACGATGATCACGGCACACCAGACGAGCTTCCAGCCGATGGCGATGAGCCCTTCGAGGATCGTGTGCCAGAAGCTCGGGTCTGCGGCGTTCGCGGTGGGAAGCAGCGAGGTGAAGATCATCGTGACCGATTCTAGTGAGCCGGATGAAGGCATCCTGGGCGCCGCCTAGGGAAGAGCACGGATGCCTGCGACAGGCTCATCGAGCTCTGTCACGGGCATCCGTGGCCGGGTGGTGTCGCACCCGGCGGTTCCCCCGAGGAACGGGCGAACCCGTTCCGGCCGAATCCGTCGTGTCAGACGTCTCGCTTCTTGGTGAGGATGGCGCCGATGACGGCCACGACGACGACCCAACCGAGCACGACCAGCCCGCCCTGCCACGCATTCAGCGAGAGCAGACCGTCGTGCATGGTGACCTGTTTGGTGCCGGGCGCCACATAGGCGTAAAGCTGGGCGCCCGACTGCGACGGCAGGAACTGGGTCACGTTCGCGATCCACTTCGCCTGCGTGAGGCTGAAGATCAGGTTGCCGACGATCGGCAGCACGAGGAGTGCACCGAGAATGGTGGCGATGCCGCCCGCGGAGTTGCGGATCACCGATCCGAAGGCGAAGGCGAGCATCGCGATCAGGGTGAGGTACGCCGCGCCGCCCAGCATCGGCAGCAGCACGCTCGACGACATCAGGTCGGTGTCGAGGCCGCGGGCGTGGAAGATGCCCATGGCGACGAGCGCGGAGACGCCGATCGAGATCACGCCGACGACGAAGACCACCACGGTCAGCACGATGAGCTTCGCGAAATAGGCGCCGAGGCGTCGGGGATCGGCGGTGTATGTCGAGCGGATCATCCCGGTGGCGTACTCGCCGCTGATCACGAGCACACCGAGAACGGCGACCGCGAGCTGGGTGAACACGACGCCGATCGTCGAGGCGGAGACCAGGTAGGAGTTCGCCTGATCCGCCGGGATCTGCGAGACGTCCTCGAGGTGGAAGATCCCGGCACCGGCGGCAGCGAGCCCGATCGCGAGCACGATGACGATGCCGAGGCACCAGACCGTCGAGCGCAGGCTGCGCAGCTTGATCCACTCGGAGCGGAACAGACCGGCGAAGCTGAGGCGGATGCCGTCGAGCGGGCTCGCGCCCGGCGTCCGGTGGTCGAGAGTGTCGGTCGCCGTGGTCATCGGGTCACCTCCGAGTGATATTCGACCTCGTCCTGCGTCAGCTCGAGGTAGGCCTCTTCGAGGGAGGCGTCAATGGGTGTCAGCTCGTGCAGTGCGATGCCCGCGGCCGCGGCGGTGTCGCCGATCCTGGCCGCGTCGACACCGACGACCTCCAGCGCACCGTCGTCGAACGACGTCACCGTGATGTCGGGACCGGCGAGTGCGGAGGTGAGGCCTTGGGCGTTCGGAGTGCGCACGCGCACCGCACGCCGAGTGGCTCCGGCGATGACCTGCGAGATGGGAGCATCCGCGAGAACGTGACCCCGGCCGAGCACGATGAGGTGGTCGGCGGTCTGCGACATCTCGCTCATCAGGTGCGAGGAGATGAACACCGTGCGGCCCTCGGAGGCGAGGTAGCGGCAGAACTCGCGCACCCAGCGGACACCCTCGGGGTCGAGACCGTTCACCGGCTCGTCGAGGATGAGCGTGTGCGGGTCGCCGAGCAGCGCGGCGGCGATGCCGAGGCGCTGTCCCATGCCGAGCGAGAACCCGCCGACGCGCTTGTTCGCCACGGACTCCAGTCCGGTCATCGCGATCACCTCGCGCACCCGGCTCTTCGGGATGCCGTGCGTCGCCGCGAGCGCGAGCAGGTGGTTGAACGCCGTGCGGCCGGTGTGCACGGCCTTGGCCTCCAGAAGGGCGCCGACTTCGTGGAGCGGTGCCGGATGCCTCGCATACGGCTTGCCCGCGATCAGTGCGGTGCCTTTCGTCGGCTTGTCCAGCCCCATGATCATGCGCATGGTGGTGGACTTGCCGGCGCCGTTGGGGCCGAGGAAGCCTGTGACGATGCCTGGGCGCACCGTGAAGCTCACGTCGTCGACGGCCAGCTTGGGGCCGTACCTCTTGCTGAGGCCTTCGATTTCGATCATGGCCCCAGTCTTCTGCACGCGCGCCGTGCCGGGCATCCATCTACAGGATGAGGGCGATGCACCTGTTCGGCGATATCCGCTCGCTCGCCTCCGCGGGTTGAGAAGCTCGATCACCTCCGTGGGTTGAGGAGCACGCGGCGCGGCCGCGCGCGTCTCGAAACCCAGCCGCAAGAACGCGAGGGTGTCGAGACGCGCCGCTGCGCGGTGCTCCTCAACCTACGAGGTCCGGTGCCTCAGCCCTGCGAATCCCGCTCCTGCGCCGCGAGCGCGCGCTCCACGGAGGCGAGGTTCTCCGTCACGAGTCGGCGAAGGGCCGCGGGCTCCTGATTGGCGTCGAGCCAGGCGCGCGTCGCGTCGGCGAGCTCCCGATTCGCCAACGGGAACGGGAACATGCCCTCCACCAGGTACTCCGCGATCTTGTAGGTGCGAGATGCCCACACCGACTGCAGCGCGTCGAAGTACTTGGCGACGTACGGCTCGAGCAGGGCGACGTCACGGGCGCGCTGGAATCCCAGCCCGGTCATGCGCACGATCGTGTTCGGCAGATCGTCGGCATCGAACACGCTGGCCCACGCCGCGGCCTTGCCCGCGGTGGTCGGGATGCTGGCGCGCGCCTGGGCCGCGGCCTGTGCGCCGGTCGCCGTGTTGTCCGCTGCCAGCGCCGCGTCGATCTCCGCACCGCTCGCCTCGCCGCCCGCGACGAGCGAGGTGAGCAGCTCCCAGGCGAGGTCGGTGTCGACGGTGAGCCCGTCGAGCACGATGGATCCGTTGCGCAAGCCCGTGACGGAGGCGAGCTGTGCACGGGTCGTGGCGAGCGCCGCGAAGAACTTCACGAACTGGAACTGGGCATCGCTGCCAGGCTCGGCGTCTGAGGCGAGCTGCCAGAGGGCATCCGCCGCCGTGACCGTCGCTTCGGCGCGCTTCTCCGGCGCGACATAGGAGTGCACGCTCAAGACGAGCTGGTTCAGCGTGGTGCGCAGTGTCGTCGACTCGGTCTCGGAACCGATGTTGCCGAGCACGAGGCGCACGTAGTCGCTCGCCGGCGTCTCGGCGTCACGCGTGGCATCCCACACCGAACCCCACACGAGCGAACGCGCGAGAGGGGACTCGATGTCGGCGAGGTGCGCGATCGCGACGGCCAGGGAGTCGTCGTCGAGGCGGATCTTGGCATAGGCCAGGTCGTCGTCGTTGATGAGCACGAGATCGGGGCGCTTCTTGCCGACCAGCTCGGGAACCTCGGTGCGCTCCCCGTCGACGTCGAGCTCGAGCCGGCCGTCGCGCACGAGCTTGCCTCCACGCAGGTTGTACAGCCCGATCGCGAGGCGGTGCGGGCGCAGCGTCGGGTAGTCGGGATGCGCGCTCTGCAGCACCGCGAACGCGGTGACGGTTCCGTCGGCGTCCGTGACGATCTCGGGGCGCAGCGTGTTCACGCCGGCCGTCTCGAGCCACAGCTTCGACCACGATCCGAGCTCGCGGCCGCTGGTGGCCTCGAGCTCGACGAGCAGGTCGCGCAGTTCGGTGTTGGAGTGCGCGTGCTTCTTGAAGTACTGCGAGACGCCGGCGAGGAAGTCGTCCTGGCCGACCCAGGCGACCAGCTGCTTGAGCACGGACGCGCCCTTGGCGTAGGTGATGCCGTCGAAGTTGACCTGCACGTCCTCGAGGTCGTTGATGGTCGCGACGATCGGGTGCGTCGACGGCAGCTGGTCCTGTCGGTACGCCCAGCTCTTCTCCATGGCCGCGAACGTGGTCCACGCCTCGCGCCATTCGGTCGCCTCGGCGGTGGCGAGGGTCGACGCGTACTCGGCGAACGACTCGTTGAGCCAGAGGTCGTTCCACCACTTCATCGTGACGAGGTCGCCGAACCACATGTGCGCGAGTTCGTGCAGGATCGTGACCACGCGGCGTTCCTTGATGGCGTCGGTCACCTTCGAGCGGAACACGTAGGTCTCAGTGAAGGTGATCGCACCGGCGTTCTCCATGGCGCCCGCGTTGAACTCGGGGACGAAGAGCTGGTCGTATTTCGCGAACGGGTACGGAACGTCGAAGCGCTCCTCGTAGAACGCGAAGCCCTCGCGGGTCTTGTCGAAGATGTAGTCGGCATCCATGTACTCGGCGAGGGATGCGCGGGCGTAGACACCGAGCGGAATGGTGCGGCCGTCGCTGCTGGTCAGCTCGGACGCCCAGCTGGAATAGGGGCCGGCGATGAGCGCGGTGATGTAGGAGGAGATGACCGGTGTCTCCTCGAACACGGTCGTCTTCACGTCGCCGTTCTCCTCGACCGAGGCGACGGGGGAGTTGCTCACGACGGCCCACCGCTGCGGGGTGGTCACCGTGAACGTGAACCGCGCCTTGAGGTCGGGCTGCTCGAACACGGCGAACATGCGACGGGAGTCCGGAACCTCGAACTGCGTGTAGAGATACACCTCGCCGTCCACGGGATCGACGAAGCGGTGCAGGCCCTCGCCCGTGTTCGTGTACCTGGGGTGCGAGACGACGGTCAGCTCGTTCTCGGCCTTGAGATCAGGCAGCTGGATGCGCACGCCGTCGTTCACCGCGCCGACATCGAGCGTCTCCCCGTTGAGCACGATCGAGTCGACGGATGCCGTGATCGCGTCGATGAACGTGGACGCGCCCTCGGTCGCCGCGAACGTCACGGTCGTGGTGCTCAGGAACGTCTCGTCGCCCGTCGTGAGGTCGAGGACGACGTCATAGCTGTGCGTGTCGACGATGGCGCGGCGCTCTGCCGCCTCGATGCGTGTGAGGTTCTCTCCAGGCATGGTTCTCCTTCTGATCAGCTGGCGCGCATCGTGTGCGGCATCCGACC
Organism: Humibacter ginsenosidimutans; assembly: GCF_007859675.1. Classification (GTDB taxonomy): domain Bacteria; phylum Actinomycetota; class Actinomycetes; order Actinomycetales; family Microbacteriaceae; genus Humibacter; species Humibacter ginsenosidimutans. The sequence continues at coordinate 794,462 of NZ_CP042305.1, read as the reverse complement.
GTCAAGCCTATGCGTCGAAGGCATCCCAGGGGTGGGGCCCGAACACGGGAGTGGGGCGACCAGGCTTAGATGGATGCCATGACCGATGTCGATTTCTGGTTCGATCCCTCGTGCCCGTGGGCCTGGATGACGTCTCGCTGGGTGGACGAGGTGTCTCCGCACCGCGACCTCGACGTGACCTGGCACATCATGAGCCTCTACGTGCTCAACGAGGACAAAGACGTGTCGGAGTCCTACCGTGCGATGCTCCCGCGCACCCTTCGGTACGCACGGTTGGTGACCGCTGTGGGAGAGCTGGCCGGCCAGCGGGCCGTGAAGCCGCTCTACGACGCGTTGGGCACGCGCATCCACCCAGGCCACCGCAAAGACGTCGAGGCGATCGTCGCTGAGTCGCTCGCCGAGGTGGGGCTGCCCGCTGACTACGCGCGCTTCGCGGACTCGGACGAGTTCGACGCCAGGTTGCGTGCGAGTCACGCCGACGGCATCGGGCGGGTCGGGCAGGATGTCGGCACTCCGGTGATCGCCGTGAACGGCACGGCCTTCTTCGGTCCGGTCATCTCGCCGACGCCGCGTGGCGAGACGGCTCTCACGCTGTGGGACGGGATCGTCGCCGCGTCGTCGTACGACGGCTTCTTCGAGCTCAAGCGCTCGCGCACGCGCGATCCGATCTTCGACTGACGGCAGGCTCACATGATCGAGGTGTTGAGCGAGGCGGAGGTCCGCCGGGCCCACCACACGGGGCGACTCGTCGCAGGCATCCTGCAGACGATGAAGGCGCGAGCGGTCGTCGGCACGAACCTGCTTGAGATCGATGAGTGGACGGCCGAGCTGATCAGGGATGCCGGTGCGCAGTCCTGTTACGTCGACTACGCGCCGTCGTTCGGCCGCGGCCCGTTCGGTCACTACATCTGCACGTCGGTGAACGACGCCGTGCTGCACGGACTGCCGCACGACTATCGGCTTCGCGACGGCGATCTGCTCACCCTCGACCTCGCCGTGTCGCTCGACGGCATCGTGGCGGACTCGGCGATCAGCTTCGTCGTGGGCGGCACCGCTGATGCAGCGGATCTCGCGATGATCGCCGCGACCGAGGATGCCTTGGCCGCAGGCATCGCCGCCGCCGTTCCGAACGGGAGGATCGGCGACATCTCGCGCGCCATCGGCGCGGTGCTCGAGGGTGCGGGCTTCAGTGTGAACACGGAGTTCGGCGGCCACGGAGTCGGCTCGACGATGCATCAGGATCCGCACATCCCGAACGCGGGCAGACCGGGTCGCGGGTATCGCCTTCGGCCCGGCGTGCTCCTGGCGATCGAGCCATGGGTCATGGCCGGCACCGACCGCCTGGTCACCGATGCAGACGGCTGGACGCTGCGCAGCGCCGACGGCTCGCGCACGGCCCACAGCGAGCACACCATCGCGGTCACGGCGGACGGTCCCGTGATCATCACTCGGTAGGCGCATTCCGGTCGGACGGGCGCGTGCGTGCGGCCGCTCGCGGCCTCGTTCGCGTCCCTAGACTGGTGCCCATGCGCATCCACATCGCCACCGATCACGCAGGCCTCGAGTTCTCCCAGACGCTGAAGGAGCACCTGAGCGAGGCCGGGCACGAGGTGATCGATCACGGACCGCAGCTCTTCGATCCGCTCGATGACTACCCGGCGTTCTGCATCAACGCGGCCAAGGGCGTCGCCGCCGATCAGGAAGCGGGGGTTCAGGCGCTCGGCATCGTGTTCGGCGGGTCGGGCAACGGCGAGCAGATCGCCGCCAACAAGGTGCACGGCATCCGCGCGGCGCTGGTGTGGAGTGAGAGCACCGCGCTGCTCGCCAGACAGCACAACGACGCGAACGTGATCGCGATCGGCGCCCGCCAGCACACCGTCGACGAGGCGATCGCGTACATCGACACGTTCATCGCCGAGCCGTTCTCATTCGAGGAACGGCATGTTCGCCGTATCGCCCAGCTCGCGGAGTTCGAGGCGACGGGAGACATCGCCGGCAAGAACGTCGATCACTAGGCCTGCGCATGCCAGAGGGTCACTCCGTTCATCGCATCGCGCTGCAGTTCCGGCGCAACTTCGTCGGCAAGACCGTCGCCGTCAGCTCCCCCCAGGGCCGTTTCGCCGCCGAGGCCGCCCTCATCGACGGGCAGAGAATGGTGGATGCCCGTGCCGTCGGCAAGCAGATGTTCCTCGAGTTCGAGAACGGCCTGTGGTTGCGCGTGCACCTCGGCATCTACGGTGCGTGGGACTTCGCAGGCGAGATCACGGTGGACGAGACCATCCGCTCGGCCGGCGGCCGGATGGGCCAGACGAACCAGCGCGGCACCGTGATGGAAACCCCGCTGCTCGACTCCCGAGGCGAGGACTCGATCGCGAGCATGGGTGCGCCGCGGCGTGCGAGGCTGCGCATGTCCGAGTCGGAGAAGGAAGACGACACCGCGTTCGTGTTCCCGCCCGAGCCGGTCGGTGCCGTCCGCGCGAGATTGCTCACCGACAGCGCCGTGGCCGACCTGCGCGGGCCGACAGCGTGCCAGGTGATCGACGGTGAGACGGCGGCATCGATCGTGGCCGGGCTGGGTCCCGATCCGCAGGTGGACGACGGCCCTGAAGTCGAGGAACGGGTCGCCGAGGCGCTCACGACGAAGAAGACCCCCATCGGCCTGCTGCTCATGGACCAGTCGATCGTCAGCGGGATCGGCAACGTCTACCGTGCCGAGCTGCTGTACCGGGCGCGTCTGAATCCGCACACCCCCGGCAACAAGGTTCCACTGGAGACGGCGCGCGCATTGTGGCGGGACTGGTCGCACCTGCTCGAGGTGGGCGTGCGCACCGGCCAGATGATGACCATGGACGACCTCTCGCCCGAAGACTGGGCCAAGGCGATGGCCAGCCGCGAAGATCGGCACTGGGTCTACAAGCGCGAGGGGCTGCCGTGCCGGGTGTGCGGAACGCACATCACGATGGAGCTGATGGCGGCCCGCAAGCTCTATTGGTGCCCGTACTGCCAGGCCCAGCCGTGGGCAGCGCCGCGGACTGACGAGCGCGGCGGGGCCGCGCGGCCAACGCGGGTGAGGAACGCCGCGCAGCGCCGATCTCGCACCGTGGGTTGAGGAGCGCCGCGCAGCGCCGCGCCTCGAAACCCCTCGCTCGCACGACGAAGGGGCCCGCGCCATCGGCGCCGGCCCCTTCGTGAATCTCGTGCTACTTCGCGATGTGGGCGAAGAGCAGCCAACGGTCCTTGTCGAGGCCGCGTGCGATCTCGATGGCGACATCCTGGCTGCTCTGGTCGAGCTCGTCGAGCTCGCGCACCGCCGTGTTCACGGTGTCCAGCGCCACGTCGATCTGGTTGATGACCTCGGCGATCGACTTGTCCGACTGCACGAACCCGTCACTGAGCGCCGGTGCCTTGGTGTTCGCGGCGACCGTCGCGATGCGGGCATCGATCGGAAGACCGAGCGCGACGATCCGCTCGGCTGCGGTGTCGGCCCACTCCTGGGCGTGCTCGACGAGAGTGTCGAGCAGCTCGTGCACACCGATGAAGTTCGCGCCGCGCAGATTCCAGTGCGCCTGCTTGCCGTTGACGACCAGCGCTTCCAGCTCGATGACGACGGGGGTGAGGAACTGTGCGGTGCCTGCGGCGACGTCCGGGTTCGTGGTGGCCTTCGGGGTGGTGGCTGTGGTGCTCATGGATTCGTGATCCCTTCCGCTCGTTGTCACCTGCAACGCTACGCGGACGCCTGCATTCCGCAAGCAAGCAGAGGCTTGGCTAACCACCGAAGGCTGCTTGCGGATCAGCCCTTGAACGCCCCGACGATGAGCAGGATGTTCCCCAGCAGCCCGAACGCGCCCAAGAGCAGCGATATCCAGGCGATGATCCGGGTTGCTGTGTACATGCCGCTGCCGTAGCCGCGCACGCGCACCAGCGACCAGATGCTCAGGCCCATCCCGAAGAGTGTGAGCGGCATGAGGAGCCACCAGAACCACGACGACACCGCGAGCACGAGCCCGAGGATCCCGATCTGAAGCGAGCGCACCTTGCGGGACTGTTCTTCCTCGACGCTGCGGCGCTTGCCTTTGGCGGGGGTGTCGTCGGGCCATCCACTGGGCTCGGGGGCCGCAACCCGTTCGCCGAACTCGGGCTCCTTGCCTGCCGCCCGCTGTGCGACGGCCGTGCGCTGCTGCGTGCCTTGGGTCTTCTGCCGATGGGTCATCAGCGTCACGCGCGCCTCGCTCAGCATCTGAACCTCGGCCTTTTCGGCGTCGGGATCGCCGGCGTTCGAACCGCCGACCTCCTTCGCTTTCGCGGAGTAGGCGGTGAGGATGTCTGAGGCCGAGGCATCCCTCGCGACGCCGAGTGCGGCGGCGGCTTCGTCAGGTGTCATGCGTGTGTCTTCTCGAGGATGTCTGGGGGCGCGGTCACGCAGGTCGATGACCGTGGTCCGCCCATTCTTTCAAACCCGGCGTGCCGCTCATTGCAGCGTGAGGGTGTCCTGGTCACCGCTGACCCGGTATTCGCTCGGCTTGCGCTTGGTGGTCACCACGTTGCGGTCGCCCTCTACGACGACCGATCCGAGTGCCGGTGCCGTGATCGCGTTGTTCTGTCCCGTGATCACGACGGAACCGATCGAGCCGGAGGTGACGGAGATGCCGTTGCCCTTGAGCACAGCCGAACCGATGCGATCCTGAGCGGTCACCGTCACGGACTGACCCTGTACATCGAGGGAGACCGCTCGATCCACCAGCACGGTCACTCCGTTGCCCCGAACATGCACTGCTCCGCATTCACCGCCGACGACGTAGTGATGCGATGGACCGTCGAGCTCCACGGACTGACCGGGGCTGCACCGAACGTGTCCGCCGGTGGTGTACACCGTCGGGTCATCGGTCGGCTGCACGGTCTCCGAGCACGCGGCGAGTCCGACGAGACAGCCCCCGACAAGAAGTACGGAGGCGGCGCGGCGGAGCGATTGCGTGCGCGGGGGCATTGGCCCATCTTGACAGATCCCTGTGGCGCGATGTGGTCTTCCGTCTCCCGATGCCCTAGCCGGCTCGCGGGTGATCTGCGACGGACTGATCGGCCGCACCCCGGCCAGGATCCGCGAACAGCTCCGCAGGTTCGACTCCCAGCGCCTCGGCAACCCGGTAGATGTTGTCGAGACCGACATTGCGTTCGCCGCGCTCGATCCCGCCGACGTAGGAGCGGTCGAGTTCGGACAAGTGAGCGAGCTCTTCTTGACTGCGGAGCGGTGCTGCGGTACTACGTGCGGCCGCTGCTGCCGGGGTTGAACCTCCCTCCGAAGATGCGGTGGCACGACCTCCGGCACACCTACGCGAGCCTTATGCTCGCGGCGGGGATTTGGCCACACAAGGTGAGCCATTGGATGGGCCACGCCTCTCTCGTCACAACGGACACCGTCTACGGGCACCTGTACCCGAGTGACTACAGCGCCGAAACTGCCCAGTACGAGGCGTTCTCGGTGGCTGCGGAAGGGTGACTCGGTGCTCTTGTCACCCGCAAGTAGGATCGCTCGCATGGTGCCTGTGACGGAGGAGGAGATTCGCCACGTTGTCCGTTCAGCCGTTGCCCCACACCCATTGCCCGTGGGCAACCTTTTCGTTGAAGAATTCGTTGTCAGTGAGCGCGGACGGATCGATCTCGCTCTGATCGGCGATCGTCTATCCGGCTTCGAGTTGAAGAGCGACTTGGATACTCTCCATCGGCTCCCGCGCCAGATGGCCACGTACGGCGAGGTGTTTGATTTCTGCACACTCGTTGTCACACAACGGCATCTGCCTAAAGCACGTGAGCTACTGCTTCCAGGCTGGGGACTGGCCGTAGTCAAGTACGGGACGGAGGGCTTGAGCTACCGGCAGCTTCGTCGGCCACGACCAATGAAGACGGTGAGGAAGCAGGCCCTGGCACAACTGCTGTGGCGTGACGAGGCTCTTCACGCGCTGGATGCCCTCGACGCAGCTGCCGGCGTGAGGTCCAAGCCACGTGACGTCCTTTGGCAGCGGCTCTGTGACGTGACGGAGTTGGATCAACTGCGTGCGATCGTGACGAACGCCCTCACGGCTCGCCAAGGGTGGCGAGACGTTCAAGCACCACATGCACGTGTCGAGAGATCCCAGCCCGCAGGTGGGTCATCGCGTTTCCTGGCCCGGAGGCTCCGCTAGCGACGTCCGCGATCTGCTGGTCACCGGGGCTGAAGGACGCACCGGAATAGTACGGAGCAGCTATCAGTTCGGTTGCGAGTGCACGGTACTGCTCGCTGGGGTTCCTTCGTTCTTGGGCACGATGGATGATCCAGGTCTGGTCGCTTGCATAGCGGATGTTGGGAATCGGAGCGAAGGGCACACTTGCGTAGGTCGGCACACCGATCGTGTAGTCCCCAAACACGATCGGACGGGAAGCAATCCTTCGAGTCGCAGTAAACGCAGCGGCGTCTGTGCGCGGGATCGCACGCACACTGGAGGTGGGTACAAGATCAGCAATCGCGGCAGGGAATGCCGAGAACGCGACAACCACAGTCCTCCAGTCATCTAAGTCCGGGAGAGAACGTAGGCACTGATCCGCCACCGCCGCTAGTACCGTGGCTGCCCCGTCGACGAGTCCAGCGTCGATCACCACATCAACGTCTTTCGTGTCCAAGGAAAGCTGTTCGAGGGTCGAGGCGATGTCAGCTGCTGTATCCGAAGCCTGGTCCAGAAGATCCTCTGCTTCGATCCGGAGCACTACGCCGCGCCGATCAACGCTTGTGATGCGCGAGATCGCCGCCAGCGTGTCTGGCCCTTCGGTCACGGTGATGACCGGCACAGGCTTGGTCACCGACCGTAGAGCCGCGAACAGACTCTCAATGCTGGATGCGAAGTCAGACTCATCCACGTCTTCGAAGTTGAGTGAGTGTATCCAAACGACGTCGTCTGAGCGGCCCCAGGATCGTGTAATCGGAGACGCGGCTGCTTCCGGTGATAGGACCTCGAGAAGGGGAACGACTAGATCCGAGGTACAGGTTTCGATAGCTCCATACTCAGCCATCTTGGCCTTGAGGATCGGGACGTAAGCGTTGGCGCCGAGAGCGCTGTTAGGGCTGACCATGCCGCATGGTATCCCCGCAACGGACGGGGGCAACCTACCCCAGAACACGGGGTCTTCACGGGGATTGGCCTCTGGAGCTTCTCGACCCGATGGGCCGTTCGCCCAGTAGTTATAAGGAGAGGGGATGACGGGAATCGAACCCGCACCATCAGTTTGGAAGACTGAGGCTCTGCCATTGAGCTACATCCCCGGGCGGCGGTGCGCCGCGTGCAAGTGTAGTGCATGGCGGGGGCCCGACCGGAATCGGGTCGGGGAGAGGCATCCTCTATCATTCGGTAGACTGTGTGAGGTCATTTCGGCTTGCTGACGCCCTGGTGCGTGCCCGGCCGGCGGACTTCACGGGTCCACCACGATCCGGGGCGTAGCTCAGCTTGGCTAGAGCGCCCGCTTTGGGAGCGGGAGGCCGCAGGTTCAAATCCTGTCGCCCCGACAACACCGACTTTGACCGAACCACCTTCGATTACAGGAGATCTCACACGTGAAGACCACGGTCGAGAAGCTGAGCCCGACGCGCGCGAAGCTCACCATCGCAGTGACCCCCGAGGAACTGCAGCCCAGCATCAAGCACGCCTACGAGCACATCGCGCAGGACGTGAACATCCCCGGCTTCCGCAAGGGCAAGGTTCCGCCGCCCATCATCGACCAGCGGGTCGGCAAGGCCGCCGTCCTCGAGCACGCGGTCAACGAGGGCCTCGAGGGCTTCTACCGCACCGCGGTGGAGGAGAACGACGTCAAGCCGGTCGGCCGTCCCGAGGCGGACATCACCGAGTGGCCCAGCGACAAGGACTTCTCCGGCGACCTGCTCGTGGCCATCGAGGTCGACGTTCGCCCGGAGATCACGGTTCCCGACTACGACGGTCTGGAGCTGACGGTTGAGGCCGCCGAGGTCACCGACGCCGACGTCGAGGCAGAGCTCGACCGTCTGCGCAGCCGCTTCGGCACGCTGGTCACGGTCGACCGCCCCGCCAAGAAGGGCGACTTCGCCCAGCTCGACCTCGTTGCCGCCATCGGCGACGAGCAGGTCGACACGGCGAGCAACGTGTCGTACGAGGTCGGCTCCGGCGAGCTGGTCGAGGGCATCGACGAGGCTCTCGACTCGCTGTCGGCGGGCGAGACCACCACCTTCACCTCCAAGCTGCTCGGCGGCGACCACGAGGGAGAGGACGCCGAGATCACGGTCACGCTGACCGCGGTCAAGGAGCGCGAGCTCCCGGATGCCGACGACGACTTCGCTCAGATCTCGAGCGAGTTCGACACCATCGCCGAGCTGCGCGAGAGCCTGCGTGGCGAGGCGGCCCGCGGCAAGACCTTCGCCCAGGGCAACGAGGCGCGCAACCTGCTCGTCGACCGTCTGCTCGAGCTGACCGAGATTCCGGTTCCGTCGGGTCTCGTCGAAGACGAGGTCCACCGTCACCTCGAGGCCGAGGAGCGTCTCGAAGACGACGTGCACCGCGCAGAGGTCACGGAGGCCACCGAGAAGGCCTTCCGCACCCAGGTTCTGTTCGACGAGATCGCGCAGAAGGAGAACATCCAGGTCACGCAGGACGAGCTGAGCAACTACCTGGTGCAGGCCGCCGCCCAGTACGGCATGGACCCGAACGAGTTCGTTCAGGCACTCGGCGAGAGCGGTCAGCTGCAGCAGACCTTCGGCGAGGTCGCCCGCAACAAGACCATCGCCGTCGTGCTCGGCCGTGCCGTGGTCAAGGACGGCAACGGCGAGGTCGTCGACCTCTCCGAGTTCGCCGCCGTGAGCGAGCCCGACGAGGCGGAGGCAACCGCCGAGGATGATGAGACCGCCGAGCCCGCTGCCACCGACGAGGCAGAGGCGTCGGAAGAGAAGCCCAAGAAGAAGGCGTCCAAGAGCGCGAAGGCGTAGTCGCCGACAACGATAGAGTCGTGCAACGGGGGTGGATGCAGAGCATCCGCCCCCGTTCGCTGTCGGCGGCGCTGATGCCGTCGACGGGAAGTTTCCACGTGCGAATCGATCCGGAGGTGGGTCAGTGGCCGACTGGGACAGCCAGTTCGACGCGGTCTGGGCCGACGCAGAGCTGAGCGACGCCGAACGCATCGAACGCATCGACAGGCTGGCCGTCGTCTGGGGCGACAACGCCGTCGCACTGTTCCATCGGGCGGGTGCGCGGGATGCCGCCGGTCGCGGCGCCGAAGCCGAGCCGCTGTATCGCAGAGCGCTGCTGCTCGGCCTCGACGACGACCACAGGGTGCGCGCGGTCATCCAGCTGGCGAGAGCGCTGCGCGGGCTCGGACGAGTGCACGAAGCGGTGTGGATGCTCGGCGACGAACACACGAATCACCCCGGCTCTCCCTACCGCGACGCCGTGTCCGCGTTCTACGCGTTGTCACTGGCGTCGGCGGGCGACTCGCGTCGTGCCGCCTCCGTCGCGATCACCGCGTTGGCGCCGCACGTGCCGCTGTACTCGCGCTCTGTCGAGCAGATCGCCCGAGACATCAGCTACTGAGGTCGCCACCGTCGGCGGCTCTGCCCACGGCGAACAGGCCCGTGCGGCAGCGACCCCTTCGATAGCGTGGAGACCACGTACGAAGAAGGGGCACGTTCATGGCCGAACCGACACTGCAACCCAGTGTTTTTGACCGACTGCTGAAGGACCGCATCATCTGGCTCGGCTCGGAGGTGCGCGACGAGAACGCCAACGAGATCGCGGCGAAGCTGCTTCTGCTGGCCGCCGAAGACCCGAAGCGCGACATCTACCTGTACATCAACTCGCCCGGCGGATCGATCACGGCCGGCATGGCGATCTACGACACCATGCAGTTCGTGCCGAACGACATCGTCACCGTCGGCATCGGCATGGCGGCCTCGATGGGTCAGCTGCTGCTCACGGCAGGCACCAAGGGCAAGCGGTACATCACACCGAACGCACGGGTGCTCCTGCACCAGCCGCACGGTGGATTCGGCGGAACGGCCAGCGACATCCAGACGCAGGCGCAGCTGATCCTCGACATGAAGAAGAGGCTCGCCGAGATCACCGCCGCGCAGACCGGCAAGACCGTCGAGCAGATCAACGAAGACGGAGACCGCGACCGTTGGTTCACGGCGCAGGAAGCGCTGGACTACGGCTTCGTCGACCACATCCGCGAGTCGGCGACCGATGTCATCGGCGGCGGCGGAACTCAGGACTGACGCGAGCGAACGAAGGACACGACACGTAATGGAAACTCCGAACTTCTCCGGACTGGCCGGCGGCGCCTCGCGCATCGCCATGCCGAGCTCGCGCTACATCCTGCCGAGCTTCGAGGAACGCACCGCATACGGCTACAAGCGCCAGGATCCCTACGCCAAGCTCTTCGAAGACCGCATCATCTTCCTGGGCGTGCAGGTCGACGATGCGTCGGCAGACGACATCATGGCGCAGCTTCTGGTGCTCGAGAGCCAGGACCCCGATCGTGACATCGTCATGTACATCAACTCTCCCGGTGGATCGTTCACGGCGATGACCGCGATCTACGACACCATGCAGTACATCCGCCCGCAGATCCAGACCGTGGTGCTGGGGCAGGCGGCGTCGGCGGCCGCCGTGCTGACCGCGGCGGGAACGCCCGGCAAGCGGCTCGCACTGCCGAACGCGCGCATCCTCATCCACCAGCCCGCCGTCGGCGAGGCCGGCCAGGGGCAGGCGTCCGACATCGAGATCCAGGCGAACGAGATCATGCGCATGCGCACCTGGCTCGAGGAGACCCTTGCGGCCCACACCGGCAAGGACGTCTCCCAGGTCAACAAGGACATCGACCGCGACAAGATCCTCTCGGCGGAAGAGGCCAAGGAATACGGCCTCATCGACCAGGTGCTCACGAGCCGCAAGAGCCTTCCGGCGCTGACGGCGAAGTAGCAGACGCTCATCGTGCACGAGCGAAAGCGGGCGGTGGAACCTCGGGTTCCCCGCCCGCTTTCGTCTGCACGGCGGGCGTGCCACACCGGGGGATGACCTCCCCTCCTTTGTCTGCCCCACAGGTTAGGCTCGTACGAAGCAGCCCACTCGGGAGGTTCCATGGCTCGCATCGGAGAAAGCGCCGATCTGCTCAAGTGCTCGTTCTGCGGAAAGAGCCAGAAGCAGGTTCAGCAGCTCATCGCGGGCCCCGGCGTGTACATCTGCGACGAGTGCGTCGAGTTGTGCAACGAGATCATCGAAGAGCGTATGGCCGAGTCCGGCGAGGAGAACGCCGGCCAGTTCGACCTGCCGAAGCCGAAGGAGATCTTCGCCTTCCTCGAGGAGTACGTCATCGGGCAGGAGCCCGCCAAGAAGGCTCTCTCGGTCGCTGTCTACAACCACTACAAGCGAGTGCGGGCGCGCACCACGCTCGGTCCGGCCGAACAGGTCGGCGAAGACATCGAGATCGCCAAGTCCAACATCCTGTTGATCGGCCCGACCGGATGCGGCAAGACCTATCTTGCGCAGACGCTGGCGAAGCGACTCAACGTTCCGTTCGCGTTCGCGGATGCCACGGCACTCACCGAGGCGGGATACGTCGGAGAAGACGTCGAGAACATCCTGCTCAAGCTCATCCAGGCGGCCGATTACGACGTCAAACGCGCCGAGACCGGCATCATCTACATCGACGAGGTCGACAAGATCGCGCGCAAGGCGGAGAACCCCTCGATCACGAGGGACGTCTCCGGCGAGGGCGTGCAGCAGGCGCTGCTCAAGATCCTCGAGGGCACTGTCGCGTCGGTTCCGCCGCAGGGCGGGCGCAAGCATCCGCACCAGGAGTTCATCCAGATCGACACGACGAACGTGCTTTTCATCGTCGCGGGAGCGTTCGCCGGACTCGAAGACATCATCTCCTCGCGAGCGGGCAAGAAGGGGATCGGGTTCGGCGCCCCGCTGCACAGCAAGGGCGACGACATCAACCTGTTCAGCGAGGTGCTGCCGGAAGACCTGCACAAGTTCGGGCTGATCCCGGAGTTCATCGGGCGACTTCCCGTGGTCACGACGGTCTCGCAACTCGACCGCGAAGCGCTCATCCAGATTCTGACGGTTCCGAAGAACGCGCTGGTCAAGCAGTACCAGCGCATGTTCGAACTCGACGGCGTCGAGCTCGAGTTCGATGCCGGCGCGCTGGATGCCATCGCCGACCTCGCGGTGCTGCGACAGACGGGAGCGCGCGGGCTGCGCGCGATCCTCGAGGAGGTGCTCGGGCCGATCATGTTCGAGGTGCCCTCCAGCGACGAGGTCGCGCGCGTTGTGGTGACGAGGGAGGCGGTCATCGACAACGCCGCCCCGACGATCGTGCCGCACCGCCGCTCGCGTCGCGAGGAGAAGTCGGCCTGAGACGCCCCCGGCGCGGCCGGGGCCAACCGGTGTGCGTGCAGACGATGTGTCCGACACGTGGAAGCGGTCCGTCAGCGCGCGTAGCATCAGGCCCGTACGCCAAAGGTCCGAGACGACGGGGGGACACGTGATGAACGGCAACATGACGGCGGAGATGATGCAGAGCATGTCGGTGGATGCGATCGGCATGCCGGCGATGGACGCGATGGTCATGCAGCGCTGCATCGAGGCGTGTTCGGCCTGCGAACAGGCGTGCACCATGTGCGCCGACAACGGCATGGCCGACGGCATGATGAAGTGCGCGGCGATGTGCATGGACTGCGCCGACGTCTGCAACACGATGATGCGCATGATGATGCGCCCCACGGGATTCGACATGTCGGCGATGCAGGCCATGCTCAGGGCTTGCATGGCGATGTGCTCGGCCTGCTCGGACGAATGCGGCAATCACGCGGAGATGAGCGAGACCTGCCGGATGTGCGCGATGGCCTGCGACGAGTGCATGAAGGCGTGCGGAGCCATGCTCGACATGATGCACGAGGCGGAAGCGGTCTGACCGTCCGCTCTGTCGGTCTCAGGCGGCCGCGAGAACGTTGAAGCGGCGCGAACCGGCCGCCAGCACGTTGTACGCGGTGTGCAGCGACACGGGCTCACCGGCGACCACGGAGTCGGTCAGGTCACCATGGTTCCACAGCGACACGGCGGTTCCGTCGAGGGCGACGGCATCCACCCACCCGTCATCACGCACCCCGACGATCAGGGCATCGCGCCAGAGCGAGGGCGTCGCCGAGGCGAGCCTCAGCTGCAGTGCGTGCAGCCCGTGACCGGGACGGATATCAGCGCACATCTCGCCCGACTCGCACGTGCACGGTGCCGTGTGGTCGAGTTCGGGGAGTTGTGACATGGCTGCTTCCTGGTCGGTGGGTCGATGGGACGACCTGATCACCGTACGAAACGAACACCGAGTGCGCACGTCGTGGCGTCACACGGTGCAACATGAACGGGCGGGATGCCCGTAGGGTGTGGGCATGAGCAACGGACTCGGCCCTGGGTCGCTCGGCCCCGTGACCATGAAGAGCGGTGATGGCTCGGTTCCCGGCCTGCCTCCGGCCCCGGCGCGGATCCAGGGGCGAGCCCGATGGTTCTTCATCGGGCTCACCACCGGAATCGTCGGCACGCTCGTCGTCGTCGTGACGGTGGTGTCACTCACCCGCTGAGTCGAGACCGCGCCTGCGCAGCAGCGGCTCGATCACGGCATCCCGACCCCGGAAGTCGCGGTAGGCCTCCAGCGGGTCCTTCGATCCACCGACGCCGAGCAGTCGACGCCGGAAACGTTCGCCGCCGTCGCGCGAGAGCCCGCTGTTCTCCTTGAACCATTCGACGGTGTCCGCGTCGAGCACCTCGCTCCAGATGTAGGAGTAATAGCCGGCGTCATACCCGCCCGAGAACGTGTGGGCGAAGTAGGTGCTCGAGTAGCGCGGCGGCACGGCAGCGTCATCGAGCCCCGCCGCCGCGAGCGCCGCGGCTTCGAAGTCCTCGACTGACTCGACGTGCGCGTCGGCGTCGATCCGATGCCACGCCTGATCGAGCATCGCCGCGGCGAGGTATTCGCTCGTGGCGAAGCCTTGATTGAAGGCCTCGGAGGCGCGGATGCGCTCGACGAGGTCGGCGGGCATGCTCTCGCCGGTCTCGTAGTGGCGCGCATAGTTGTCGAGCACCTCGGGCCAGAGCATCCACATCTCGTTCACCTGGCTGGGAAACTCGACGAAGTCGCGGTAGACGCTGGTGCCGGCGAATCTCGGGTAGACCGTGCGTCCGAAGAGGCCGTGCAGGGCGTGCCCGAACTCGTGGAACAGCGTCCCCACCTCGTCGTAGGTGAGAAGAGTGGGCTCACCGTCCGCGGGCTTCGGCACATTGTGGTTGTTGACGACGATGGTTCCGCCGCCGAGCAACTCCGTGTGCTGCGCGAGCTCGTTCATCCAGGCGCCGCCGCGCTTGGAATCGCGCGTGTAGAGGTCGTAGAGGAAGAGTCCGAGAGAGGAGTCGTCGGCGTCGAAGACCTCGAACACTCGCACGTCGGGGTGATAGGCGACCAGGTCGTCTCGTTGCTGAAAACGGATGCCGTACAAGCGGCTCGCCGCGAAGAAGACACCGTCGCGCAGCACGCGTTCCGCTTCGAAGTACGGGCGCATGGCAGCGGTGTCGACGTCGTACTTGGCGGCCCGCACGCGCTCGGCGTAGTACGCCCAGTCCCACGACTCGATGTCGAAGCCCGCAGACTCGTGCAAGTCCGCCTTTTCGGCACGGGCGTTGCGTGCAGCGGCCGGGGCGAGACGCGAGAGCATGGCGGCGACGGCGTCGGGTGTCTTCGCGGTCTGCGACGCGGTGACGTACGACGCGTGATCCGCGAAGCCGAGCAGGCGTGCACGCTCCGCGCGCAGCGCTGTGATGCGCAACACGAGGTCGCGGGTGTCGTGCTCGCCGCCGTGGGTTCCGCGGGCCCTGGATGCCGCCATCACGCGCTCGCGCACGGCGCGGTCGTCGAGGCGGTGCAGGAACGGATGCCCCGTCGGGAGCACCAGCGTGACGAGGTAGCCGTCGAGGTCCCGATCGCGTGCGGCTTCACGGGCTGCGGAGATCTCCGCCTCCGACAGTCCCGCGAGTTCCGCGGCGTCGTCGAGGTGCACGGCCAGCTCGTTGGTGTCGGCGAGCAAGCCCTTCTCGAACTTGGTCTGAAGGGTCGAGAGCTCGGCGTTGAGCTGCTTCAAACGCTCTTTGCCCGACTCGGGAAGCCCGGCACCGGCCAGCGTGAACTCCTCGTGGTAGCTCTCGACGAGATAGCGCGACTCCGCGTCGAGGGCCAGTGAATCGAGCGCGGCATGCACGGCGCTGATGCGCGCGTACAGCCCGGGATCGAGGCGGATGGCGTCTTCGTGCGCGGCGAGCACCGGAGCCAACTCTTCCTCGATGGCGCTGATCGCGTCACTGGAGTCGGCCGAGCTCTTGTTGTAGAAGACTTCCGCGACGCGACGCAGCGTCTGTCCCGACCGCTCGAGCGGCAGGAACGTGTTCTCGAATGTCGGCTCCGATTCATCGGCGACGATCGCGGCGACTTCCGCGCGCTGCTCGGCCATTCCCTCCTGGAATGCGGGCACATAGTGCTCGTCCTCGATGAGCGCGAACGGTGGCAGTCCGTGCGGAAGCGTGCTGGGGCTCAGGAGCGGATTCGTCATGATCTCCAGCTTAAGAGAGCGCGGGTTTCTAGGCTGGGCGCATGGCATCCCACAGTGACGAGCGATACCTGCACGGACACCACGCCAGCGTCCTTCGGTCGCATTCGTGGCGAACGGCCGAGAACTCGGCCGCCTATCTTCTTCCGCACCTGAGACCGGGCCTCGACGTCCTCGACGTGGGAAGCGGACCGGGAACCATCACGCTCGACCTGGCCAGGCTGGTCTCACCCGGAAGAGTCATCGGCATCGACGCGTTCGAACTCGTGGTCTCGAACGCGAACGGGCTGGCCGCCGACAACGATCTGCGCAACGTGGAGTTCCGGGTGGGGGATGCGTACGCTCTCGACTTCGAGGATGCGTCGTTCGACGTCGTGCACGCGCACCAGGTGCTGCAGCATCTGGTGGACCCCGTCGCGGCGCTGCGCGAGTTCCGTCGCGTGCTCCGGCCGGGCGGCATCCTCGCGGCACGCGATGCCGACTACGGAACACCGGCGTGGTACCCGGTGCTGGATGGCATCGGCGAGTGGTTGCGCATCTACGTGGATGCCGCGCGGAGCGGCGGGGGAGAGCCTCTCGCCGGGCGTCGGTTGAAAGCCTGGGCGACGGCGGCCGGCTTCGAGCACGTCGGCGCCACGGCGTCGGTGTGGGCGTTCTCGTCCGATGCCGACCGTGAGTGGTGGGGCCTCACGTGGGCGGAGCGCGTCACGGAATCGTCGTTCGCGACGGCCGCCATCGAGAACGGCCATGCCTCGGTGCACGAGCTCCGTGACGTCTCGGATGCCTGGCGCGAGTGGGCTGCCGCCTCTGACGGCTGGTTCGCCCTGACACACGGGGAGATCATCGCCAGAGCGTGAGAAGCTGCTGCAAAGAAAGCATTGCAAAGAAATACTTGCAAAGAAGTCTTTGCACCCGTAGTCTTGGGTCATGGACAAGGCAGCTGAGGACGAGCCGAAGGCGACACTGGCCTCGCGCCGTCTGGATGCGACGGCACTGAAGGCGCTGGCGCATCCGCTTCGCATGCAGATCTTCGAAGAACTCGTGCAGTTCGGCCCGCTCACGGCGACCGGGCTGGGTGAGCGCCTCGGAGAGTCGAGCGGTGCCATGAGCTATCACCTTCGAGAGCTCGCCAAGCACGGCTTCGTACGAGAGGTCGAAGGCAAGGGCACCGCACGCGAACGGTGGTGGGAGCGCACGCCTCAGCTCGTCACCATGCAGGCCACCGAGCTCGACGGGGAGGCCGCCAACACGGCCGCGAACCTGGTGGCCAAGACCTGGCACCAGCGCTGGTTCGACCAGACGATGGACTTTCTGGATCGCGGCGACGACGTGTTCGATCCGCGGTGGATCGACGCCAGCCGCCTGATGCACACCGCCCTCCCGCTCACGATCGAGCAGTTCGAGGCATTGGGCGCGGAGATCGACGAGGTCTTCCGCCGTGCAGTCGAGCGCTATCGCGGCCAGGAGGCCGAAGGCGTACGCCGAGTCCAGCTCCAGTTCAACACGTATCCGCTCATCGATCCGAAGGAGATCAACTCATGAGCACGGTTCAGCTGCACTACAAGGAACAGTCCGTGCTCGAACGCGCCGCCGTGCGGTTGGGAGAGCTCATGGTCGAGTGGGGCACCGCGAACGCTGCCAGGCGCGAGGCGGGGCGCGTGCACGCCGGCCGGCTGCAGGCGAAGCTCGACGAGGACGCCGCACGACGGGCACAGGTGTGGGGGCGGATGCTGCCGTGATCCGCGTTCGGCGAGCCCGGTTTGTCGGTGGTGCGCCGTAACGTCACGGGCATCCCAACCTCATGTCGATGCATCCCGGTCATCGGGGGAGCGGAGCAGGAACCATGAGCACGATCGGAACAACTGACTCACGAGCGTTCGCCATCACGCCCGCCGTGGGCAGAGTCGGACACGCACTGGTGTCGTGGGCGGAACGGCACGAACAGAACGAGACCCAGCGACGAGAGCTTCACCGGTGGCAGAGCGAGGCGGAGTCCTCCGCGGCCGAGCGCTCGGCGGCTGTCTGGGGCCGCCTGATGCCGTAACGCTGCTATCCCGAGTCACGCCGAAACAGCGAACTCACCAGGATTGCCGCGGTGATGGGGCGTCCGGCCTCGCCGTCCTGGCGAGGCCGGGCGCCTTCACTCTTCTTCGTCGGGCTCGGAATTCCCGGGCTGCGAGACGGTCGCGGTGTCCTCGTCGGGGTGGTACGTGATGACGGTTCCATCATCGAGTTCGACCACGGGCCGGCCCTCCAGCCAGGTCAGCGTCCAACGCCACGTGGAGGCGTCGACGTCGAGCGCGTCGAGTTCGTCCTCGACCGCCTCGATCGCGGCGACGACGACGGAGGGCACGCGATCGGGGGCGGAGCCCCCCACCGGCCAGCGGGTGCCGAGCTGCACGGTCAGGACTCCTGATGTTCGTCTGCAGGCTCCGCGTGTTCCGCAGCCTGCTCTTCACCCTCTGCGGCCGCATCTTCAGCAGGTTCCTCGGCGGCTGGGGCTTCGGGGGAGTGGCCGTTCGGCACGGGCTCGGTCGTCTCGGTGGCGGAGGCCGCGTCGACGGACTGCCCGTCGACATCCTCGTGCTGCGCTTCCGGCTGCGCTTGGAGCTCCGAGCCGTCGACCTGCACGGCATCTGCTGGTGTCTCGGCGATGTCCTGCGCGTCGGAAGAGCCGTCATCGTCGGCCGCCGACTCCTCAGCCTGACGGAGACGATAGACGGCGACCTCGGTGAAGTCCCCGATCTCGTCGTAGAACCCGCGGGACTCGCCATCGGCCGGCTTGGCGATCCATTCGACACTGCGGATGCCCGATGCTGCTCCGAGCGAAGCGACCGATTCGATCAGAGCACGTCCGTAACCCTGCTCACGGTGCTCTTCGAGCACGAACAAGTCGTCGATGTGCAGCGCGTGCACGCCGTCGAGCGGCCGCGGAACGTCGTGGAAGTGCACGAGGCCGATCAGTGCGCCGTCGTCGCCGACGGCGACGAGCCCGCGCTCGCTGTGACTCGGCTCGGAGAGCCAGCTCCACACGACGAGCGCTCCCTGATCGGTGAGCTGGCGTCCGTGATAGGTGGCGTAGTCCTCGTAGAGCGCGAGCCACGAGAAGAAATCGCCTTCGCCGGGCTCGCGAATCGTGATACCCATTAAGTCCCCCTCCGCGCGTTCCAGATCGTGGAATCGACGCCGTGAGTTAAAACCTAGCTGTTCGTATGGCGCCGATGCCTAGACCTGTGCCGATTCGTCGAGCTCCACGTCGACGGAAACCTCATCACCGGTGGCGAACTCGAGCACGGCGATGCGTCCGACCGCGCGGATGTCGTCCGCCGCCTGCTCGATCGCCCAGAGCTCCTCCTCGGGTGCCGTGATCACCGCGCGCGCGACGGGCGCCTTCTGAGACGCCTTGGCCGCGGTCTTCGCGCGACGGATGCCTGTGAGCACTCCCGAGGTGGCCGTGAGCACCAGCGGGGTCGCGTCGCCCGCAGCAGCAGAGGCTTCGGCTGCCGCCGGCCACTCGGCACGATGCACGGAGCCGGTCTGGAACCACGACCACGACTCTTCGGTCGCGAACGGGATGAACGGTGCGAAGAGTCGCAGCAGTGTCGACAGCGCGAGCCGCAGCGCTGCCACGGCGGAGGCTGCTCCCTGCCCCTCGGCGTAGGCGCGCTCCTTGACCAGCTCGAGGTAGTCGTCGCAGAACGTCCAGAAGAACGACTCGGTGAGTTCGAGCGCCCGGGCGTGGTCGTAGGAGTCCAGCGCCGCCGTCGCGTTCTCGACGACGGTGGCGAGCTGCGCCAGCATGCCCTTGTCGAGAGCTTCTGTCACAGCGCCGTCGGTCGCGGGGAAGCTCAGAATGAACTTCGCCGCGTTGAGCACCTTGATCGCGAGTCGGCGGCCGATCTTGATCTGGGTCGGGTTCTGCGGGTCGAACGCGGCGTCGGTGCCGAGTCGGCTCGACGCCGCCCAGTAGCGCACGGCATCCGACCCGTGCTGGTCGAGGATCGCGGCCGGCGTGACGACGTTGCCCTTCGACTTCGACATCTTCTTGCGGTCGGGGTCGACGATGAAGCCGGAGATGGCGGCATGCGCCCACGGCGACACGCCCTCTTCGAGTTGGGCACGCAGCAGAGTGGAGAACAGCCAGGTGCGGATGATGTCCTGGCCCTGCGGGCGCAGATCGTAGGGGAACACCGCCTTGAAGAGCTCGGGGTCGCGCTGCCAACCGCCGGCGATCTGCGGGGTGAGCGACGACGTGGCCCACGTGTCGAGGATGTCCACCTCGCCGACGAAGCCACCGGCGGCTCCGCGCTGCGATTCGTCGAATCCAGGAGCCGTGTCGATCGTCGGGTCGACGGGCAGCTGATCGCGGGTCGGGGCGATGGGCGAGTCGTAGACGGGCTCGCCGTCGGCATCCAGGGGATACCAGACCGGGATCGGCACGCCGAAGAAGCGCTGGCGCGACACCAGCCAGTCGCCGGAGAGACCACCAACCCAGTTCTCGAAGCGCACACGCATGAAGTCGGGATGCCAGTCGATGCCTTGACCGAGCTCGACCAGTCGGTCGGCGAGCTTCTCGTCCCGCGCGCCGTTGGTGACGTACCACTGCCTGGTGGAGACGATCTCGAGGGGGCGATCGCCCTTCTCGTAGAACTTCACGGGGTGCGTGATCGGCTTCGGGTCTTCGAGCAGGTCGCCGGACGCCTTGAGCAGTTCGACCATCGCCTGCTTCGCGGAGAAGACGGTCTTGCCCGCGAGCGCGGCATAGGCATCCTTCGCCTCCTCCGACGCGATCGCGGCGGGCGGTTCGGCGAGAATGCGGCCGTCGAATCCGATGATCGGGCGCGTCGGCAGGTCGAGCTCGCGCCACCAGGTGACGTCGGTGATGTCGCCGAAGGTGCAGACCATGGCGATGCCCGTGCCCTTGTCGGGCTCGGCGAGGTGGTGCGCGAGCACGGGAACCTCGACGCCGAACACCGGTGTGCGCACGGTCTTGCCGAACAGTGGCTTGTACCGTTCGTCGCTCGGGTGCGCCACGAGGGCCACACAGGCGGGGATCAGCTCCGGGCGGGTGGTGGCGATGACCACGGGGCCGTCATCGCCCTGGAACGACACCGCGTGGAAGGCGCCCGGCTGCTCGCGGTCCTCGAGCTCGGCCTGCGCGACGGCGCTGCGGAAGGTGACATCCCAGAGCGTCGGAGCCATCGCCTGGTACGCCTCGCCACGCTCCAGGTTGTTCAAGAACGCGAGCTGGGAGACGAACAGCGACTCCTCGCCGATCGTGCGGTAGGTCTGCTGCCAGTCCACCGAAAGACCGAGCTTGCGCCAGAGCGCCTCGAACTGCTTCTCGTCTTCGACAGTGAGTTCCGCGCAAAGCTCGATGAAGTTGCGGCGCGAGATGGGCTTCTGGTCTGCGGCGCGCGAGCTCTTGTTGTCCCCACCGCGGAACGGCGGCTCGAAGTCGGCCTCGTAGGGCAGCGACGGGTCGCAGCGCACGCCGTAGTAGTTCTGCACACGACGTTCGGTGGGCAGACCGTTGTCGTCCCACCCGATCGGATAGAAGACGTTCTTGCCGCGCATGCGCTGGTAGCGGGCGATGACATCCGTGTGCGTGTAGCTGAAGACGTGCCCGATGTGGAGCGATCCGGAGGCGGTCGGCGGCGGCGTGTCGACGGAGAAGATGCCGGCGCGACCGTGCGTGAGGGCGGCATCCCGGTCGAAGTGATAGGTGCCGGCATCGCGCCAACGGGCATCCCACACCTGCTCGAGCCCCTCGAGGGCCGGCTTGTCGGGAATCCGACCGAAAGCGTCGGTCGTGGTCGTCTCGTTGGCGTGCGCGGCCTCGGTCATGGCGGATCTCCGTGATCTGTATATGCGGCACCGTGTCAACTGGTGCCTGAGTGTGGGATGCCCACCAGCCTACCGTGCGGTGAAATCCGCTTCCTGAACGAGCGAGGCGAGCCGAAGGGCCTGTCCAGGCTGCTTCGACTCGCCTCGGACTCGCTCAGCGAGCTGCAACCGCGCTCTCGCCCGTTTCCTCCGACTCGAGCACCTCGGTCGCATCGGCGGCGCCTTCGCGGCGCGCACGGGCGATGGATGCCGCGGCCAAGGCGGCGACGAGCGTGACGGCCGACAGCACGGCGAGCACGACTCCCGGGTGCCACCACGCATCGTGGCTCGCCGCTCCGAGAGCGGTCGTGACGATCGGGATCAGGCCGGACAGCGCGGCGGCGACCGCGTAGGCGATGGACAGTGCGCTGTAGCGGATCGACTGCCCGAAGATGTCGGCCATGAGGCCGCCGAGGCCCGCCCAGCTGAGCGTGGGGAAGATGCCGCCGATGATCATCGTGCCGACGAGGATCGGGAACGTGGCGAACTGCAGCATGTAGTACATCGGGAACGCGATGATCAGCGTCGTGAGGGCGCCGATCCACACGACGCGCGCCGAGCCGATCCTGGTCGCCCACAGCCCGAAGAGCGGGATCGTGACGAACTGGAGCACGCTGCCGATCGTCGTCGCGATGAACAACTGCGTGTAGTCGAAGTGCAGCGCCGTGACGCCGTAGCTGATCGTGTACGTGTTCATCAGCGAGTACGACCCGATGCCGAGCAAGGCGGCGCCGATGGCGACCACGAGCGCGACCGGCTGGCGACGGAACACGTCGAGCACCGGCATCCTCGTGCGACGCTTTTCGGCCACGAGGTGCGTGAAGACCGGAGTCTCGTCGATCGAGAGCCGCAGATAGAGCGAGACCGCGAGCAGCGGGAGCGCGAGGAGGAACGGGATGCGCCAGCCCCACGATGCGAGGGCTTCGGGCGACATGGTGAAGCTGAGCACGAGGTAGAGCACGGCCGTCACCGTGGTGCCGATCGGAGAGCCGAGCTGCGGGATGGCGGCGTAGAACCCGCGCCGCTTCTCGGTGGAGTGCTCCACGCCGACGAGAATCGAGCCACCCCACTCGCCGCCGAGCGAGAGACCCTGGATGACCCGCAGCAGCACCAGGAGCGCGGGTGCCGCGAGCCCGATGGTGGCGTAGCCGGGCAGAACGCCGATCAGCGCGGTGGAGACGCCCATGATGCCGATGGTCCAGATGAGCGTCGCGCGCCGGCCGAGCCGATCGCCGAGATGCCCGAAGATGATGGCGCCGATCGGACGCACGAAGTACGAGGTGGCCAGCACCAGGAAGGAGAGCAGGGTGCCGGCGACCCGGTTCTCCGCCGGGAAGAAGACCGACGCGCTGAAGAGGGCGCTGAAATAGCTGAAGACGTAGAAGTCGTAGGACTCGAGGGAGGTGCCGACGAGAGAGGCGAGGGTCACCCGCCAGGCGTTCTTGTCGGCGTTGCGTGCTGCGATGGCTGTGGAATCGGTCACGGGGTACAAGTGTGGCGCCAGATGGCGCCGCCGTGTGCTGTGTTACCTCCAGCGTTGCGCCCGCCGGATTGTGGCGGATTTCCAAGAACCCGATCGATGCGCTCCGGTCGGATGTGCAGGCATTGCTTGCTGGAGATGGGCTCAGATCGCTGCATCGAGCCAGGCGAGCACGGCGAGCACCCGTCGGTGGTCCGCACCCGAATCCTCGAGGTCGAGCTTCGTGAAGATCGCCGAGACGTTCTTCTCGATGGCGCCGACGCCCACGTGGAGTCGGGCCGCGATGGCCTGGTTCGTGCGCCCCTCCGCCATGAGCTGAAGCGTTTCGCGCTCGCGCGGGGTGAGCGACGAGAGCGGGTCGGCGTGACGGCCGACGAGCTGGGCGACGACCTCGGGGTCGAGGGCGGTGCCGCCGGCTGCGACGCGGGTGACGGCATCCACAAGCTCGTCGAGGGATGCCACGCGGTCTTTGAGCAGATAGCCCATGCCTCCGGCCCCCGCCCCGAGCAGCTCCCTGGCGTAGGTGGTCTCGACGTACTGGCTCAGCAGCAGCACCCCGCGGTCGGGATGCCTGCCGTGCAACTCGAGCGCGGCACGCACGCCCTCGTCGCGGAACGTGGGCGGCATGCGCACGTCGAGGATGGCCACGTCGTACGGCACCTCGGTCGCTGCGGCCAGGAGGGCGTCGGCATCGCCGAACGCGCCTGCCGTCACGAAGCCGGCTTCGTCGAGAACACGACTGAGCCCTTCGCGCAGAAGCATGGAGTCATCGGCCAGCAGCACGCGAAGGGCTTCGGTCACGCGTTCACGATAGCGGCACGATGACGGTGACCGCCGTTCCGTTCGATCCGGACTGGATGCCCGCTGTGCCGCGCATCGCCGTCACGCGTTCCCGGATGCCCGCGAGTCCGTGACCTGACACCTCCGTCGCCCCGCCGACGCCGTTGTCCGCGACGGTGAGAGAGACACCTGCGGCATCGGTCTTCAGCGTGATGTCGGCGTGAGCCGACTTCGCGTGCTTGGCCACGTTGGTGAGCAGCTCCGCGGCGACGAAGTAGAGATTGCGCTCGAGCTCCGGCGAGAGCGTCGTCGTGGGGGAGAGCTCCGTCGTGACGGTCACCGGCACGGTGCTGCGCGTCGCCAGCGAATCCAGAGCCGCACTGAGCCCGCGGTCCTGCAGGATGGGCGGCGCGAACCCTCTGGAGAGGGCTCGCAGCTCGTCGAGAGCCTCTTGCGCACGACCGCCGGCTTCGTCGAGAAGCCGCGACGTCGCATCCGGGTCGACCGAGAGCCTGCGCTGTGCAGCGGCGATGTCCATGCGAAGTCGCACCAGCTGTTGCTGGGGGCCGTCGTGGATGTCGCGCTCGAGCCGGCGAAGCTCGCGATCCTCCGCCGCGACAGCCGCTGCCCGTGAGATCGCGAGCTCGTCGACCTCCTTGCGCAGCTGCTCCGACTCCCAGGAGCCGAGCAGTCCCCGTGCGACGACCCACTGCAGCGTGATGAGGCCACGCGTGACGAACGGGAGTGTGAAGAGGAACACGATCCCGACGACGCTGTAGAGCATCAGGTCGCCCGCGGCGGGGGCGAAGGGTGCGCTCGTGTGCAGCGTGTGCTCCCAGACGGACTCCGCGATCCAGATGTTGCCGTTGTCGTGCGGCACGAACCCGCCCCAGATCCAATAGCTCGCGCCGCCGACGCCGGCGGACAGCCAGGTGATGAGCACCGACCACGTCAGAATGCTGACCGGGAGTTGAACGACGCTCGAGTAGAGCAGGTAGAGCCAGTAGTGACCGTTCGCGAACGGGCCGAAGACCCGGCCGATGAAGCCGTGGCGCGCCTGCTCGCGCCACGGGGGACGTGGAATGCCGGGGCGCCCCGCCGCGCGAAGGAGCGCCAGCGTGAACATGCCGTAACCCCTCGCGGCGTAGAGGCTCGCCACCAGCAGGAAGATCCCGATGTAGATCACGACGGTCCCGACGCCCGTGAAGAAGACGGGCCACAGCACGCTCATGGCGACGATGGCGAGCGGGAACAGCACGAAGAGCACGCCGACCTCCCTGGGGGCGTACACCCAGAGGCGCCCGTAGCGACGCCAGAACCCGTCACGGACAGGCTGCGGGAGCTTGCTGACAGCGGCGGGCGCCGTCCCCGCGCCTTCGACCTCGCTTCCGCCGGCCTCGGCGTGAGCAGCGGCTCCTGGCGTGATCGGATCCGCGATGCCTGACGGCGATCCGGTGTCGGTCATGTCCCATTCCCTTCGATGAGTAGTCGTCGGATGCTGCCGTGCGTCGCCACGATCGCGACGGGTCCCATGCAGTCCTCAGCCGTACAACTCCAGCGTCGCGTTCGCCAGGTTCCCATCACATCCGGTCGGTCACCGAATCGACACGGGGGTTATCCCCACCATCGCCGCCCCCGCTCCCGGTTGTAGACTGAACGGCAACGACTGCGATCCGGCCATCACCGGGGAGTCTCCGGAAGAACGGTGTCGAGCATCCGCACACGCGGCGCGCGGCACTCACTAGAACCGGACGGGTGGCCCGTCACAGCCGCAACGAGTGGTTGCGCACCGCCGAGGGATGCCGGTGCGCGGCAAGCGGGGTGGTACCGCGCTCCGGTCAGAACGTCCAGACGACCGGCGGCGTCCTCGTGCAGAAGTCCTTTCCTGCCGGGAGAAGCATGCCGTACCCCAAGTCCCACGACCACTCCGACCCGCACGCCGCGGCGCAGGGAGTCACGCCGTCGCCGCGGTTCCCGCAGATCGAGGAGGACATCCTCGCGTTCTGGGATGACGATGACACGTTCCGCACGTCCGTCGATCAGCGCGAAGGTGCTCCGGAGTGGGTCTTCTACGACGGTCCGCCCTTCGCCAACGGGCTGCCGCACTACGGCCACCTGCTCACCGGCTATGCGAAGGATGTCTTCCCGCGATTCCAGACGATGCGCGGCAAGCAGGTGCACCGCCGATTCGGCTGGGACACGCACGGGCTGCCCGCCGAACTCGAGGCGGAGCGCCAGCTCGGCATCACCGACAAGAGCCAGATCGAGGAGATGGGCATCGCGGCGTTCAACGACGCCGCACGGGCATCCGTGCTCAAGTACACGCGTGAGTGGCGGGAGTACGTCACCCGTCAGGCGCGGTGGGTCGACTTCGACAACGATTACAAGACGCTCGACATCACCTTCATGGAGTCGGTGCTGTGGGCGTTCAAGCAGCTCCACGACAAGGGGCTCGCGTACGAGGGGTATCGCGTGCTGCCGTATTGCTGGCGCGACCAGACCCCGTTGTCGAACCACGAGCTGCGCATGGACGACGACGTCTACAAGATGCGTCAGGACCAGACGGTCACGGTGACCTTCCCGCTCGTCGGGGAGAAGGCAGAGGCGCTCGGGCTGACCGCCGTGCGCGCACTAGCGTGGACGACCACACCGTGGACCCTGCCGACGAACCTCGCGCTCGCCGTCGGCCCCGACATCGTCTACGCGGTGGTTCCTGCCGGCCCGAACGGAACAGCGGACTCCGAGGTGTCGAGAGAAGACGGCGGTGAGCCGCTCGGCTCCGAGGTGCTCGGCGCCGAGTATCTGATCGCTCTCGATCTCGTCGGCTCGTACGCGAAAGACCTCGGCTACGAGTCCGCCGAGGATGCCCGCGACGCCGTCTCCCGCACCGTGACCGGCCTGCAGCTGGCCGGCGTGCGCTACGACCGCCTCTGGGACTACTACGCCGATGCCGAGACGTACGGCACGCAGAACGCCTGGCAGATCCTGGTGGACGACTATGTGTCGACCGAAGAGGGCACCGGCATCGTGCATCAGGCGCCCGCCTACGGCGAGGACGACCAGCGGGTCACGGCCGCGGCGGGCATCCCCGTCGTGCTCTCCGTCGACGAGGGTGGCCGGTTCCTGCCCGAGGTCGCCGATGTCGCCGGGCTGCAGGTGTTCGACGCGAACAAACCGTTGACGCAGGCGCTCAAGGCGATGGGACGGCTGCTGCGGCAGGCATCCTACGAGCACAGTTACCCGCACTGCTGGCGGTGCCGCAACCCGCTGATCTACAAGGCCGTGTCGAGTTGGTTCGTGAAGGTTCCCGCCTTCCGCGATCGCATGGTCGAGCTGAACCAGCAGATCGAGTGGGTGCCCGACAACGTCAAGGACGGCCAGTTCGGCAAGTGGCTGTCCGGGGCGCGCGACTGGTCGATCAGCCGCAACCGCTACTTCGGGTCGCCGATCCCGGTGTGGAAGAGCGACGACCCGAGCCACCCCCGCATCGACGTGTACGGCTCGCTCGCCGAACTCGAGCGCGACTTCGGACGTCTGCCGGTGAACGCCGACGGCGAACCCGACCTGCATCGCCCCTTCATCGACGACCTGACGCGGCCGAATCCCGACGATCCGACCGGTCGCTCCACGATGCGCCGCATCACCGACGTCTTCGACGTGTGGTTCGACTCGGGATCGATGCCGTACGCGCAGGTGCACTATCCGTTCGAGAACCGCGAGTGGTTCGACACGCACAACCCCGCCGACTTCATCGTCGAGTACATCGGGCAGACCCGTGGCTGGTTCTACCTGATGCACGTGCTGAGCACGGCGCTCTTCGATCGACCGGCGTTCAAGCGCGTGATCAGCCACGGCATCGTGCTCGGCAGCGACGGGCAGAAGATGTCGAAGTCTCTGCGCAACTACCCCGACGTGGGCGAGGTGTTCGACCGCGACGGCTCGGATGCCATGCGCTGGTTCCTCATGTCGTCGTCGGTGCTGCGCGGCGGCAACCTCGTCGTCACCGAGGAGGGAATCCGTCAGGGCGTGCGCGAGGCCCTGCTTCCGCTGTGGAGCACCTGGTACTTCTTCTCGCTCTACGCCAATGCGTGCGGCTACGAGGCGAAGCGCAGCACGGATTCGACCGATGTGCTCGACCGCTACCTGCTGGCGAAGACGCGCGAGCTGGTGGATGCCGTCACCATCGACCTCGAGAACCTTGACTCGACGCTCGCCGCGGCCAAGATCAGGGACTTCGCCGAAGTCCTGACCAACTGGTACGTGCGACGCTCGCGCGACAGGTTCTGGGAGGGCGTTACGGCGGACGGCTCGAACGCGGAGGCGTTCGACACCCTCTACACGGTGCTCGAGACCTTCGCGCGGGTCGCAGCGCCTCTGCTGCCGCTCATCACCGAGCGCATCTGGAAGGACCTCACCGGCGGTCGCAGCGTGCACTTGACCGACTGGCCCGACTCCGCGGAGTTCCCGCGCGACGACGAGCTCGTCGCAGCGATGGACCGGGTGCGTCAGGTGAGCTCGGTGGCGTTGTCGCTGCGCAAGCAGGCAGGACTGCGGGTGCGGCTTCCTCTGGCTGAGCTCACCGTGGTGACGCCGAACGCCGGCGCGCTGGCGAGCTTCGAGGGCATCCTCACCGACGAGCTCAACGTGAAGCGCGTGCAGCTCGTGGAACTCACGGAGCAGAGCCCCGAGGAGTACGGCATCAGCAAGCGGCTGACCGTGAACGCCAGAGCCGCAGGCCCGCGGCTGGGCAAGAACGTGCAGACGGCCATCCGCGGCGCGCGTGACGGCGACTGGTCCGAGGTCGACGGCGTGGTCACGGCGGGTGGCATCGAGCTGGCGATAGGCGAGTACGAACTCGTGCTCGAGGCCGCCGACACCGAGTCGGGTCGGGCGATCGCCCTGTTGCCGGGCGACGGGTTCGTGCTGCTGGACATCACGACGACGCAGGAGCTCGAGGCAGAGGGCCTCGCACGCGACGTCGTGCGTGCTGTGCAGGAGAGCCGCAAGAAGGCGGGCCTCGACGTGAGCGACCGCATCAGGCTTCGCCTGGTGCTCGACCGGGTGGGAGCCGATGCGGTCAGCGCCCATGCACAGCTCGTGAGTGCAGAGACCTTGGCGGTCGAGCTCGACGTCGACGTCGACGACGATGCAGCGGATGCGGACGACGCGGTGGCCGTGGGTGCCGCATCCGCCCTGCTGGTGAGCCTGGAGAGGGCGAAGGAGGAACGGTGAGCGATTCCGCTGACGAGGAGTTCCGCGAGGCCGCGGACGCCGTGTACGACACGCTGCTGGAACGACTCGGCGAGTCGAACCCGCGGCCCCGGTTGGCGCCGACGCGCCGTGCGCTCGAGCTGCTCGGCGATCCGCAACGGGCCTACCCGATCGTGCACATCACGGGCACCAACGGCAAGACGTCGACGAGTCGCATCATCGAGAGCATCCTGCGCGCATACGGGCTGCGCGTCGGCCTGTTCACCAGCCCGCACCTGTTGCGCTTCAATGAACGCTTCATGATCGACGGAGAGCCGATCTCCGACGAGGCGCTCGCCCGCAACTGGGACGACGTGGCCCCCTACGTGCAGATGGCCGACGACGAACTCGAAAAGGAGGGCGACGCCCGTCTGACGTTCTTCGAGGTGACAACGGTGCTCGCCTACGCGGCCTTCGCCGACGCACCCGTCGATGTGGCCGTGATCGAGGTCGGCATGGGCGGCGAGTGGGACTCGACGAACGTCGGCGACGGACAGGTCGCCGTGTTCACACCGATCTCCCTCGACCACACCGAGCGTCTCGGTAAGACCATCGCCGAGATCGCGCGTACCAAGAGCGGAATCATCAAGCCGTCTGCGACCGTGGTGAGTGCCGCGCAAGTGCCGGAGGCCGTCGCAGAGCTGCGGCGAGCGGCCGAGATGCGCGAGGCATCCATCGCATTCCAGCCCGAGGACTTCGACGTGACGGCTGATGCCGTGGCCGTCGGAGGTCAGCTCGTCACGATCCGCGGTCGGGCCGAGACCTATCCCGACCTGTTCCTACCGCTCTACGGGGCGCACCAAGCCCAGAACGCCGCGGTCGCCGTCGCGGCCGTCGAGGCGTTCCTCGGCGACGGCAGCGAGGCGCTGCGCGCTCCACTCGTCGAGGAGGCCTTCGCCACCGTCACCTCGCCCGGCCGGCTGCAGCTGGTGGGCACCGAGCCGACCGTGCTGCTGGATGCCGCCCACAACCCGGCGGGAGCGCTCACCCTCGCCAACGCACTGCCCGAGTTCTTCGATTTCGACGAGATCGCGTTCGTGATCGGCATTCTGCGCGACAAGGATGCCCACGGCATCCTCGACGCGCTCGCCCCGTTGGCGGCGCACATCTTCGTCACCCAGTCGCACTCCGAACGATCGACGTCGTCCGACGAGCTCGCCGATCACATCGAGGAGTGGACCCACGAGCACGTCGAGTCGTATCACGATCTCGGCGACGCCATCGAGGCCGCCCGCGAATGGGCGGCGAGCGATGAGCGACGAGCCGTGGTCGTCACGGGCTCGATCGCGCTCATCGGCGAGGCGCTCGAACTGGCGCAGGATCGCGACTGGAAGGCGGCCGCCGAATGACGGCGATGCACCGCACACAACGGTGGGGAGGCGGGCGATGAGCGGAGAAGACACTGCGCCTGCTCCGCGTCGCAGACGCGAACGCTCGGCACAGGAGAGCCTGGGCGCCATCGTGCTCGGGTTCGAAGTGGTGGTCGTGTTCTTGGGAGCACTGGTCATCTTCGGCCTGCACACGCTGTCGCCTGCGCAGGCGCTGATCGGCGGAGGCGCGGTGATCGTGCTCATGCTGATCGCCGTCGCACTGCTGCGCTACCGGGTGGGCTACTGGATCGGCTGGCTCGTGCAGCTGGTCGTGGTGGCCTCCGGATTCCTCGTCGGCATGCTCTTCATCGTCGGCGCGATCTTCACCGCCATCTGGGCCTACGCCATGATCACCGGAGCACGCCTCGACCGGCGGGGCGCGGAACATCGCGCAGGCTCGACAGACCCCGACCCCACTCACAAGGAGAACGAATGACCACCATCGAAGAGACCCTCGTGCTCGTGAAGCCCGACGGTGTGGCCCGCGGCCTGACCGGGGAGATCCTTCGCCGCATCGAGGCCAAGGGCTATGCGCTCGTCGACATCAAGCTCGTCGAGGCCGACCGCGAGCTGCTCGCGCAGCACTATGCGGAACACCAGGGCAAGCCGTTCTACGAGCCCCTCGTCGAATTCATGGAGTCCGGTCCTATCGTCGCCATCCGCGTCGCGGGCAACCGTGTGATCGAGGGCTTCCGCTCGCTCGCCGGTGCCACCGACCCGACCACTGCCGCACCAGGCACGATTCGTGGCGACCTCGCCCGTGACTGGGGCCTCGCCGTTCAGCAGAACCTCGTGCACGGTTCCGACTCGCCCGAGAGCGCCGCACGCGAACTCGCGCTCTGGTTCTGAGCTGTCTTGCGCGCCAGTCCCCGCCCGGCGCGCCGCGGTCGGGCCTGGTGCGTGACCGGGTTCGGCGCCGTCGGGCCCGCCGCCTCTGAGAGCGTGTTGCGTCGGGCGCGGGGGCGCCGGGCTGCGTTCATAGGCTGCGCCGTCCCAGCGAGGACGGCGCAGCCTTGAGCTTTCACGTCTTCTTCGCGCATGCGGCACTCAGCAGGGTCAGCCGCGAGCCGCAGAACGGATCAGCGGAACGCGTTCGGGATCCACTGCACCTGGATCTGCGCGAACACCGCCACGATCACGTAGCAGATGAACGTGATCAACGGGATCCAGCTGTACGCCGCTGCGAAGAACGCCCTCACCCGATCGTTCGTGGGAATGTTGCCCTCTTTCAGGTTGTAGAAGGTCACCGTCCAGAACAGCGGGATGGTCACGGTCCACGTGATCATGCAGTAGGGGCAGAGCACGTAGAGGCTGTACAGGCTCGTGACGATCAAGAAGATCACGAGCACGATCGCGCCGAGCACGCCGAGATTGAACAGCATCCAGAACCAGCGGCGGAAGC
Organism: Humibacter ginsenosidimutans; assembly: GCF_007859675.1. Classification (GTDB taxonomy): domain Bacteria; phylum Actinomycetota; class Actinomycetes; order Actinomycetales; family Microbacteriaceae; genus Humibacter; species Humibacter ginsenosidimutans. Next base: position 762,660 of record NZ_CP042305.1, on the reverse strand, counting down.
GGGCACCCGCGAGGATGCCGACACCGACGGCGATCGGCGCCGCCCAGCAGGCGATACCGATGATCGGGTTGGGGAAGCCGAGCACGGATCCCTGCCACGACGCGAGGTTCTTGCCGCAGCCGATCAAGGGGTTGATGTTGCAGGTGAGCTGCGCCGACGGATGCTCGAGCAACGTGAACTTGTCGAGCGTGAGCGCGAAGGCGGCCAGCCATCCGATGATCCCGACGATGATCAGGAAGACGGCGAGGCCTATGGGCTGTTTCGTTTCGGTGGGGGAGTCGAGCGACACGTAACGGATTATCGCAGAGCGACACACCCGCCTCGGTGCCCCCGTGAAGGGGTGTCGTGCACTGTCGTGCGATAATGGACGGCAGTCGATGCGGCACCGCCGGGTCGGCCAAGAACAAGCTTTTCGGGTACGCGCCCAGCGACGATACCCGGCGGTGGGGTCGCGCGCGACGCCACCGAGACATGCAGAACACGTGACAGACAGGGGATGGGCGAACGAAAGCGAGAGCAGCGATTCAGGCGCCACGAAGCGCCTCGACAATCGCGCACCCTTTCGTTCGCCGCACCGAGGATTGGCGGGTCGCAGCGATATGCGCGGCCCGCGTGAGTACAGCCGTACCCGGCGCGCGCGTGCGTCGTACGGTCGAGGAGTGCACCAGCGATGGTGGAGAACGATCAGAATTCATGGGAAGAATCGCACGGCACAGAAGGAGCTGCACCGCGTAAGCGCGGCAGGCTCTTCGGTGGCAGGCGCGGGACGCGCAAGACCGAGCCGGAGGTGCAGGCGGCTGCTCCGGAGGGCATCCCCGGTCAGAGCGTAGAGGCGCCGGCGACGAACGCCGTCGTCGAACAGCCGGCGGCCGAGCAGGCCACGGCGGAGGCCACGTCCGCGACGACGGTCGAGATCGGCCGTGCGGACGACGTTGCCGAGACGGAAGCGCAGGCTGAGGCATCCGACGAACCCGCGGCGCAGGCCGCCTCTGCCGCGCACGCCGCACAGGCCCCTGGCCTCCCGAGCACGGCTCTGCTGTTCCAGGCGCCGCCCGTACTCGCACCGCCGCCCGTCGCGGCACACGAAGAGACCGCGGAGCGGGAAGAGGGCACGTCGCGCAAGCGCACGCGTCGGCGAGGCGGATCGGGGGAGGGGCAGGACGAGGCACCGCGCCGTCAGCGCGAGCCGGAGCTCATCACCGAACCGCAGAAGGTCAAGGGTTCGACTCGGCTCGAGGCGAAGAAGCAGCGCCGTCGCGACGGCCGCGACGCGGGCCGGCGTCGTCCGGTCATCACCGAGGCCGAGTTCCTCGCCCGCCGCGAGGCCGTCGACCGTCAGATGATCGTGCGATCCAAGGGCGGGCGCATCCAGATCGGCGTGCTCGAAGACGGCGTGCTCGTCGAGCACTATGTTGCACGTTCCCAGGAGGCGTCGCTGATCGGCAACGTCTATCTCGGCCGGGTGCAGAATGTGCTGCCCAGCATGGAGGCCGCCTTCGTCGACATCGGGCGTGGACGCAACGCCGTGCTCTACTCGGGCGAGGTCGACTGGGATGCCGCAGAGACCGGCAATCAGCCGCGCCGCATCGAACTCGCGCTGAAGTCGGGCGACAAGGTTCTCGTGCAGGTCACGAAGGACCCGGTCGGCCACAAGGGCGCCAGGCTCACGAGCCAGGTCAGCCTGCCCGGCCGATATCTCGTCTACGTGCCCAACGGGTCGATGAACGGCATCAGCCGCAAGCTGCCCGACACCGAGCGCGCGCGCCTCAAGAAGATCCTCAAAGAGGTGCTGCCGGAGAACACCGGTGTCATCGTGCGCACCGCGGCCGAAGGCGCCACCCAGGAGCAGCTGACGGTCGACGTCAACCGCCTTACCGCGCAGTGGGCGGACATCTCGAAGCAGGCCGAGAGCGTGCAGGCGCCGGCGCTGCTGCACAGCGAACCCGACCTGCTGATCAAGATCGTGCGTGACGTCTTCAACGAAGACTTCCAGAAGATGATCATCGCGGGCGACGACGCCAGGCAGACCATCGAAAGCTACCTCCGCCAGGTGGCGCCCGACCTTCTCGAGCGGGTCGAGGCATACGAGGGCCAACGGGATGCCTTCGACGAGTTCCGCATCACGGAGCAGATCGAGAAGGCGCTCGACCGCAAGGTGTGGCTGCCCTCCGGCGGTTCGCTCGTGATCGATCGCACGGAGGCCATGACGGTCGTCGACGTCAACACCGGAAAATTCGTGGGCTCCGGCGGCAACCTCGAAGAGACCGTCACCAAGAACAACCTCGAGGCGGCGGAGGAGATCGTTCGTCAGCTGCGGCTGCGCGACATCGGCGGCATCATCGTCGTCGACTTCATCGACATGGTGCTCGAGTCCAACCGCGACCTCGTGCTGCGGCGTCTCGTCGAGTGCCTGAGCAGAGACCGCACCAAGCATCAGGTCGCCGAAGTCACCTCGCTCGGTCTCGTGCAGATGACGCGTAAGAAGCTCGGCCTCGGCCTGCTCGAGACCTTCAGCGAGCCGTGCGAGGTCTGCGCCGGCCGCGGAGTGATCGTGCACCACGACCCGGTCACGAAGCACAGGGCACCGCAGCCGCCGGAAAGGCGACGCGGGGGCAAGACCGGTGCGACGGCATCCGCCAACAGCCAGTCCACGGCCAACGGGCACGCCGGCACGCACGAGATCACCGACGATGCGAAGAACGCGCTGGCCCAGATCGCGGCGAGCACGCTGCACCCTCACCCCGATGCCGATGCCGAGCTCGCAGAGGTCGCGACCGAGGCCACCGGTGAGGCGGCATCCGGCCCGAAGCACCGTGCAGCCGGCTCAGAGAAGCAGGGTGACGGTGTGGCCGTCGACGGCGGTCCGAACGCCGAAGGCGACGAGAAGAAGGATGCCCCGCGCAGCCGCAGAGGCGGTCGCGGTCGCGGTCGTCGCGGTTCCGGCAACGGCACCCCGAACAACGACGAGGCCGTCGTCGCAGAGACGCCGCGCGAGCCGGAGACCTCTGCCGAGGTGCCGGTCGCTGTGGCCGATGAGGCACAGGCGCACGAGTCGGTCTCGAACGAGCACGCGGCGCGGGCCGACGATGAGCTGGTTCCGCCGCTCTCGATCCTCGACATCCCCGTGCAGGTGCATGCGGAGCCCGCAGCTCGCGTCGACCGGGAACAGGCCAAGGAGATCCTCGGCTCGGTTCTCGATGCGCTTCCGGAGCCGAAGCAGCCGGGCCAGGGCCGGTCGCGTCGACGGGTGACGACGGCCGGACTCACCGGCGGTACCATCGCCCCTGCTCAGGACGACGCACAGCACGCGTGACGTGTGGCTGACGCCCCGTCTCGCACGGGGTGTCAGCGCCGGCGCCGCTCGGCGGCTGTGATGCGCAGGCCGCTGTCGCGCAGACGCTCGACGAGCTCCCGGTTCGACACCGGTCGCGCGCCCGCCGCGACCAGATCGTCGTGGCTTCGTTGCGGCACGTCGTAGTGGTCGAGATCGAACGCGCGTTCCGGCACTCCGTTTCTGTGTGCGAACTCGTGCAGTTCGGCCAGAGAGCTGTCGCTGAGGAGGTGAGACCAGAGCGTTCCGTGGTTCGGCCACCGAGGAGTGTCGATCAGGATGGCCATGGCGGTGAGTCTACGACCGGGACGGGGTGACACGCTGCCGGCCCGGTTTGACCGCCTTTGCGGCCTTACGGTAAGCTCGACTGTTGGTGTGCGCCGACTTATCGCGGTGAAGCACCCTTTCGTTTTCTGGCTCGAACCCTTCTCCCACTTTGGGGGCGTGACCAGCGAAATCAAACGTCAGCCTGGAATCCGAAGAGATTCCTCATCAGATAGGTACGAGTAGTGGTTTACGCAGTTGTGCGCGCCGGCGGTCGGCAGGAGAAGGTCGAGGTCGGCACCATCGTGACGATGGACCGCGTCAAGGCCGGAGAGAACGGCACGGTCGAGCTCCCCGCGGTGCTCCTGGTCGACGGTGACAAGGTCACCAGTGACGCCAAGGCTCTGGCCAAGGTGAAGGTCACCGCCGAGGTGCTCGGCGACCTCCGTGGTCCGAAGATCGTGATCCAGAAGTTCAAGAACAAGACCGGCTACAAGAAGCGCCAGGGCCACCGTCAGGAGCTCACGCGTGTCAAGGTCACCGGCATCAAGTAAGCAGCGCGAGGAGAGACACTCATGGCACACAAAAAGGGAGCGAGCTCCACTCGCAACGGCCGCGACTCGAACGCGCAGCGCCTCGGCGTCAAGCGCTTCGGCGGCCAGGTCGTGAACGCGGGCGAGATCATCGTCCGCCAGCGCGGCACGCACTTCCACCCGGGCGCCAACGTCGGCCGTGGTGGCGACGACACGCTGTTCGCCCTCGAGGCGGGCGCTGTCGAGTTCGGCACCAAGGGCGGCCGCAAGGTCGTCAACGTGGTGGCCGGCGACTGACCTCTCGTCAGGCAAGACATACCGGATGGGCGGGCCTCGTGCCCGTCCATCCGCGTCTGCGGGGCGCGGTGCACCGATGACGTGCACGCGCCGTCGCACAGGCATCCGATTACCGTAGAAATCGACCCGCACGGCGGGAGAGTAGGAGCATCATGGCGACGTTCGTCGACACCGTGACGCTGCACCTGCGCGCAGGGCACGGCGGCAACGGATGCGTCTCGGTGCGCCGGGAGAAGTTCAAGCCTCTCGCCGGTCCCGACGGCGGCAACGGCGGCCACGGCGGCGACATCGCGCTCGTGACCGACCCGGGTGTCACGACCCTGCTGGCGTACCACCGGCATCCGCACCGCACGTCGGAGAACGGCGGTTTCGGCATGGGCGACAACCGAAGCGGGGCTTCGGGAGACGATCTGGAGCTGCCGGTGCCCGTCGGCACCGTGGTGAAGGATGCCTCGGGCACACCGCTCGCAGACCTCGATCAGCCCGGAATGCGCTACGTCGTGGCGCCTGGCGGGTTGGGCGGTCTCGGCAACGCCGCGCTCGCTTCGCCCAAGCGCAAGGCGCCGGGCTTCGCGCTGCTCGGCACACCGGGGTGGGAGGGCGACGTCGTCCTCGAGCTGAAGACGGTCGCCGACGTGGCCCTCGTCGGTTACCCGTCTGCGGGCAAGTCCAGCCTCGTCGCAGCGCTTTCGGCGGCGAAGCCGAAGATCGCGGACTACCCGTTCACGACCCTGCACCCCAATCTCGGCGTGGTGCAGGCGGGCGACGTGCGATACACGATCGCCGACGTCCCGGGTCTCATCGAGGGCGCGAGCGAGGGCAAGGGGCTCGGACTCGAGTTCCTTCGTCACGTCGAGCGGTGCAGCGCGCTGCTGCACGTGCTCGACTGTGCCACTCTGGAACCGGGGCGCGATCCGATCAGCGATCTCGACGTCATCCTGCGTGAGCTCGCGGCCTATCCGGTTCCCGAGGGGCAGCTGCCGCTCCTGGAGCGTCCCCAGCTCATCGCACTGAACAAGATCGATGTGCCGGATGCCGCGGAGCTCGCCGCGTTCGTCCGTCCAGAACTCGAGGCGCGCGGCTATCGCGTGTTCGAGATCTCGACGGTCAGTCACGAGGGCCTTCGGGCGCTGTCTTTCGCGCTGGCGCAGCTCGTCGAGGAGGCCAGGGTCGCCGCGGCCGCCGAAGCGGAGACGACGCCGCGCATCGTCATCAGGCCGAGGGCCGTCGACGAGGCGGGATTCACCGTGCGGGCAGAGGGCGGCTCTGAGGGGACGGTGTATCGCATTCGCGGTGCGAAGCCCGAACGGTGGGTCGCCCAGACCGACTTCGCGAACGACGAGGCGGTCGGCTTCCTCGCAGACCGGCTCGCCAAGCTCGGCGTCGAAGACCAACTCGTGAAGGCCGGCGCCATCGCGGGATCGGCAGTGGTGATCGGCGGTGACAACGGTGTGGTGTTCGACTGGGAGCCGACGCTGACGTCGACCGCCGAGCTGGTCACGTCGCCTCGCGGTTCTGATACCCGTCTCGACACGAACCAGCGGCCCACCCGGGGCCAGCGGCGCGAGGAGTACCACGAGCGCATGGACGCGAAGGCTGAGGCGCGGGCGGAGCTCGATCGCGAGCGTGAGGCCGGTCTCTGGCGCGGTGACGACGGCGAGGCCGAGTAAGAGTGGTGATCAGCGACAGATCGATGATCCGGGCCGCGCGGCGCATCGTCGTCAAGGTGGGGTCGTCGTCGATCAGCGGCGAGAACGCACACCAGATCGGCCCCCTCGTGGATGCTCTCGCCGCGACGCACTCGACCGGCACGCAGGTGGTTCTCGTGTCGTCGGGCGCCATCGCCACGGGCATCCCGTATCTGGCGCTGGACGGTCGTCCCACCGATCTCGCCACGCAGCAGGCGGCAGCCGCGGTGGGGCAGAACGTGCTCATCTATCGCTACCAGGACAGTCTCGACCGTTACGACATCGTCGCCGGCCAGGTGCTGCTGACGGCGGGCGATCTGGAGAATCCGACGCCTCGGTCGAACGCACGGCGTGCGATGGAGCGGCTTCTCGACCTGCGCATCCTGCCCATCGTCAACGAGAACGACACGGTCGCGACCCAGGAGATCCGGTTCGGCGACAACGACCGCCTTGCCGCGCTGGTGACGAGCCTGATCGGTGCTGACCTGCTCGTTCTGCTCTCGGATGTCGACGCGCTGTACACGAAGCCGCCGCAGGAACCCGGCGCGGAACGTATCGATTTCGTCGCAGCAGGCGATCCGCTCGACGGCGTCGAGATCGGAGCGAGTTCGCTGGCAGGCGTCGGCACAGGCGGTGCCGTCACGAAGGTCTCCGCCGCGCGGCACGCCGCGGAATCCGGCAGTGCCGTGCTGATCACGTCGACCGGCCTGGTTCGATCAGCGCTCGCGGGCGAGTCTGTTGGCACGTGGTTCGAGCCGCAAGCGTCTTCACCACGCTCGTAGGGTGTGCGGCACGCCATAAACTTGGCGGATGACCCCCACCGTTCTCCAGTCCGCCTCCGCGACGCTGGACGTCGCCGCGTTCGAGCGCAAGCTGCGTGCCGCGAAGGCCGCGACGGTGCCGCTGACGACCGCGACGGCCGCGCAGAAGAACGCGGCGTTGCGGCGCATCTCCGATGCGATCCTGGCCGACGCGGGTCGCATCATCGAGGCGAACGCCGAAGACCTGGAGCGCGGCAGGGCCAATGGGCTCTCGGCCGGACTCCTCGATCGGCTCGCTCTCGACGAGCGGCGCATCATGGCGCTGGCACACGCCGTCGACGATGTCATCGCGTTGCCAGACCCCGTCGGCACGACGACGCGCGGCAGCAGGCTGCCGAACGGCGTGTCGATCCAGCAGGTGCGCGTGCCGTTCGGGGTGGTCGGTGTGATCTACGAGGCGCGGCCGAACGTCACCGTCGACATCGCAGCGCTGGCGCTCAAGAGCGGCAATGCTGTCGTCCTCAGGGGCGGCAGGGCGGCCGAGTCGAGCAATCGCCTGCTCGTCGACGTGATCAGGGGCGCGATCGCCGAGGCGGGCATTCCGGCGGATGCCGTGCAGACCGTCGACGAGTTCGGCCGCGAGGGCGGAACCCTGCTCATGCAGGCACGAGGCCTCGTCGACGTGCTGATCCCACGGGGGAGTGCACAGCTCATTCGCACCGTGGTCGAGTCATCCACCGTGCCCGTGATCGAGACCGGAGCGGGAGTCGTGCACATCGTGCTCGACGAGAGCGCCAACGAGCACTGGGCCGTCGACATCGTACGCAATGCCAAGGTGCAGCGCCCCAGCGTCTGCAACGCGGTCGAGACGGTTTTGGTGCACAAGGCGGCGGCGCAGCGTCTGCTTCCGTCCGTGCTGACGGCACTGCGCGCAGACGGTGTGACGGTGCACGCGGATGCTCGTGCTCACGAGATCTTTCCCGATTCGATCCCCGTCACGGATGAGGACTGGGCGACAGAGCACATGAGCCTCGACGTGTCCGTCGGCGTCGTCGATTCGCTCGATGAGGCCATCGAGCACATCCGACGCTATTCGACGCAGCACACCGAGTCGATCATCACCGACGATCTCGGCAACGCCGAGCGGTTCCTCGCCGAGGTCGATTCCGCCGTCGTGATGGTCAATGCGTCGACCAGGTTCACCGATGGCGGCGAGTTCGGATTCGGCGCCGAGGTGGGTATCTCCACGCAGAAGCTGCACGCAAGAGGTCCGATGGGGCTGCCGGAGCTCACCACCACGAAGTGGATCGTTCGGGGCTCGGGCCAGATCCGCGAGTGAGGTGCGGCGCGCCGCACCGCCCGGCGGTCGGCACCGCGCCCATCATGAGTAGACTTGTCACCTGGCATTCGCCGCGAAAGGAAAGAGTCGCATGTCGATCGTTGCAGCAGCCATCGCAGAGGGAACCTCGAACGCTTACGGGGTGCAGCCTTGGGTGCTCGGCATCGTCGTCTTGTGCGTGTTCGCGGTCCTCGCGTTCGTGACCTGGACCTACCGCGACGTGGCCAACCGCCACAGCCACAAGGCAGAGGCGGATGCCGCACAGCACGCCGGCGCGCCAGGCGCGTACCACCATGGCGCAGGTCACCCCGGGCCCGAGGAACACTGACCAACGGGTCACATGCGGCCGTCGTCGTCCACCGGCCCGTCCGGGCAGCGCCGTGAGCGCGTCGGGGTCATGGGTGGAACATTCGATCCGATCCACCATGGTCACCTCGTCGCGGCCAGTGAGGTCGCGCAGTCGTTCGATCTCGACGAGGTCGTCTTCGTGCCGACGGGCGAGCCGTGGCAGAAGGGCCGAGTGACCGAGGCGGAGCACCGTTATCTGATGACGGTGATCGCGACGGCATCCAACCCGCGGTTCACGGTCAGCAGAGTCGACATCGACCGGAACGGCCCGACGTACACGATCGACACGCTCCGCGAACTGCAGGCGGCGCGGCCCGATGCGGACCTTTTCTTCATCACCGGTGCTGACGCCATCGCCCAGATCCTCAGTTGGCGCGACGTCGACGAGCTCTGGGATCTTGCGCACTTCGTCGCTGTGAGTCGACCGGGACATCTGCTCGAAGTGACGGGTTTACCCAATGGCGACGTAAGCTTGTTGGAGGTTCCGGCATTGGCCATCTCGTCGACCGACTGTAGGGACCGCGTCAGCCGGGGTTTCCCCGTCTGGTATCTCGTACCCGATGGAGTTGTCCAGTACATCTCCAAGCATCACCTTTACCGGAGTGTGGCATGACGTCGTGGCAAGACCAGCCGCCACAGACGCGGCGCCAAGCGAGAGAGAGTCAGCGCGCAGCTGAACACGAACACGAGACCTCGGGCGCCGAACCGGCGGCGGGCTCGCGTCGTGCGGCCACCTATGCACCGATCCAGGGCGGCGAGGTCCCCGAGGTGTCGACGCCGTACTCTTTCGCGTCGAGCCAGCGAGACGCCTCGGCACCGACAGCACAGAACCCTGCTCCGGCTGCTCCCATGCGGCCGCGTGCGCCGCGTTACGACGACCTCGCTTTCGACAGCCTGTTGGCGGCATCGCACGCCGGCGGTCCGACGAACGCCGCTCCGGGCCAGGATCGCCTGCCCGCGCCGGTCGCCTATGCCCCCGTGCCGTCGCAGCCCGCCCCCGCCCGTCAGGAGCCTGCCGACTACACGTCGCCTGTCGCCTACACGCCTCCGCAGCCCACCCCGCCATCGCAGCCGTCCACACCGCCTCAATCGGCACAGCCCGTGCCTGTTCAGCGCGCCGTGCCGTCGGTGCCGGCCGAGGATCGCCCGCTCACGCGCAGGGAACTGCGCGCCATGATGCAGGCGCAGCGCCCAGCGGAGGAGGCCCAGGAATCCGCGGTGGCACCCGCCATGCCGCTGCCGTTTGCGACGACGCGTCCTGAGTCTCAGCCTCAGTGGCCGACGCCCGTGGCGCCCGCAGAGCCCACGTCTTCGGCGGCCGATGTGCAGCGGGCCGCGCCTGCACCGGCGGCGGTGAGCCGCCCGGTACCGCTTCCCGCGGCCTCCGACGCCCCGGAGCCCCCCGCGTCCCGCGTATCCGACGCCGAGTGCCGCAGCGCCGGCATCCAGGTTCGCGGACCTGATCAGCGGCAACATTCCTGTGGTGGCCGCCGACGCCGCAACATCATTCGAGGCACCCGTTCCTACGCCGAGGCGAGCGCCAGAGCAGGTACTCCCGGCCGAGGTTCCGGCCGTCGCACAGCAGCCGACCCCGGAACGCACCATCCCCGTCGCCCACGCTGCACCGGCTCCTGTCGCACCGACGACAGGCGAAACGAACACGGGACCGGCGACAGACCCGCAGTTGCGAGCCCGTGCTGCCGGACACTGGTCGACCATGAACGGGGACGATGCCGCGCCCGGAGACCCGGTGAGTGCGCGATCCACGGCATCGACGGGAAGCGTGACCACGGCGAATGCGCTGATCCTGCCCACCAGCCCTGTGGCGGGCCTTGGAACATCTCCTTTGACGAGCACCGGGGAGGTCATCGTCACCGGGTCGATCGACCTGCCGCGCTCGCTCGGTGCGACGGGGCAGCATCCCGATCACTTCGACTCCTCCGACATCGACAAGCTGTTCGATGAGACGGATGCCGCGCCGGCGTCATCGAGTGTTGCACCTGTGCGTGCGAGCAGGGCTGTGGCGACGCACACGTCGACGCGCGGCATGATCACACCGCCGACCAAACGCGGCAACAAGCTGCCTGTGGCGCTTGCCGTGACGGCGGCGTTCCTGGCCATCGGCGTGGCGGCCCTGCTGGTCGCGGGCTATGTCTTCCATGCATTCTGATTCACGTGCGAGCCGTCGGCACTTCGACGAGCTCTTTCGTCTGTTCCACGAGGTGGTATCCGTATGACCGCGTCCGCGCCTGCGCGCGAACTGCTGCAACTCGCGGCCGAGGCCGCTGATTCAAAGGCAGCGACGGATCTCGTCGCACTCGACGTGTCCGGCCCCCTGCCGCTCGTCGACGTCTTCCTGATCGCGTCCGGCAACTCGGAGCGCAACGTGATGGCCATCGCCGCAGAGGTCGAAGACAGGCTGAACGAAGCGGGTGCCAAGACCATCCGCCGCGAAGGCCGTTCGGAGGGCCATTGGGTGCTCCTTGATTTCGGTGACCTCGTCGTGCACGTGTTCCACGAGGAAGACCGTGTGTACTACTCGCTCGAACGCCTGTGGAAGGACTGTCCGACGGTGCCCTTCGCGCTGCCCGTGGCGAGCGAAGCATGACCTGCCGGATTCGTCGTCACGGCATCGGATGTAGTACTCTGGTGAGGTTGCTCCGCTGAAGCGGAGGCGACATTCTGGGTCTGTGGCGCAGCTGGTAGCGCACCTGCATGGCATGCAGGGGGTCAGGGGTTCGAGTCCCCTCAGATCCACCAACGCCCCTGTACTTCCGCGGAAGTACAGGGGTTCTTTCGTATCCGGTGCTGTCGGACGATCACGGAAGCACCGCGGGAGATCTCTCGGGTTCAGGCCCGATCGCGTGATCCGCAGCCTTCCGACGAGATCGCCCGCGGAGGGACGAGATGACGAACGGGAGTGCGGAGACCACCAGGGTGCCGACCGAGATGATGTTGAGACTCGGATCCGACGAAGGGGACGTGCGCCAGAAGCACACCTGCCGTGCACGGAACGGCAGAGCACGTCGGAAGTCTCGCGGCGATGACCCTGCATGCCTCGCCACCCGCTGCATACCTTCAGCCCACGGATGGTCAGCCCAACCTGAAGAGATTCGTAGGATCGATGGTTAGGCTCGCTCCTCGTGGACACGCTGTACAACGCCGATGCTGCCGCCGACGCCACCTCGGCCGATCAGGTTCGAGGCCTGTTCATCGACGGCTCGACCGTGGCGTCGGCATCCGGTCGAACGTTCGAGAGCCGCAACCCGGCGACCGGCGAGCTCGTGGCCGAGGTCGCCGAGGGCGACGCCGCTGACATCGACCGTGCCGTGGCCGCTGCGCGACGCGCGTTCGAGGGGGCCATGGCGGCGATTCTCGCCGTATCAGCGGCAGCGCGTGCTCGAGCGGTTCGCCGAGCTCGTCGAGGCGCGGTTCGACGAGCTGGCCGTTCTCGACACGCTCGACATGGGCGCACCTTTGCAGCGGACGAAAGGGCTGCGGCAGCGAGTCCTGGGCATGCTGCACTATTACGCGGGGCTCGCGAACGTGGTGCACGGCCAGACCATCCCCAACTCACTGCCTGGCGAGATCTTCTCGTACACGCTGAAAGAGCCCGTCGGTGTGGTCGGCGCGATCATCCCGTGGAACACGCCGCTCGCGGCCGTGGTGTGGAAGCTCGGGCTCGTGCTCGCGACCGGGTGCACCGTCGTGCTCAAGCCGGCCGAGCAGGCGCCGCTGACGGCGCTGCGGCTCGCCGAGCTCGCGCACGAAGCGGGCGTTCCCGAAGGCGTCGTCAATGTGGTGCCCGGGTACGGCGAGACGGCGGGCGCGGCTCTGGCCGGGCACCCCGGAGTCGACAAGATCGCGTTCACGGGGTCGCATCTCACAGGGCAGGCCATCGTGCGCGCCTCGGCCGGCAACCTGAAGAGGGTGTCGCTCGAGCTGGGCGGCAAGTCTCCCGACGTCATCTTCTCCGACGCCGATCTCGATGCCGCAGTGCCCGGCGCCGCGATGGCCGTGTTCGCCAACTCAGGGCAGGTGTGCAGCGCAGGCACGAGGATGTTCGTGGAGCGCGACATCTACGACGAGTTCGTCGAGCGTGTCGCCGAGCACGCGCGATCGCTGCGGATCGGGAACGGCATGGATCCGCAAACGCAGATCGGTCCGGTGGTCTCCAAGGAGCAGCTGGATCGCATCACTGGATATCTCGATCTCGGCGTGCAAGAAGGTGCACGCGCCGTCGCCGGAGGCGCTCGACTGACCGAGGGTGAGTTCGGCAACGGCTTCTTCGTGCCGCCCACGGTGTTCGCCGACGTGCGCGACGAGATGCGCATCGCCAGGGAGGAGATCTTCGGACCGGTGCTCTCGGCGATCGCCTTCGATGACATGGACGATCTGCTGCGCAGGGCGAACGCGAGCGACTTCGGCCTCGGCGGGGGAGTGTGGACGCGAGACGTGGGCAAGGCGCACAGGGTGGCCGCCGAGCTGCGCACCGGCACCGTGTGGGTGAACTGCTACGGCCTGATGGATCCCGCGGTGCCGTTCGGGGGATACAAGATGAGCGGCTACGGGCGCGAGTCCGGAGCACAGCATCTCGACGAGTACCTCGAGACCAAGTCCGTGATGATCAAGACCGACTGAGCCGGGTGTTCAGTCTATGGCGCGAGCTTCGGCGTGCCCGCGCCGATTCCTTTGACACTGCCGAGGAGGTCTCCGTCGGGGGAGAGAAGATCACACACCCGGCCTGACGGTGTCCAGCGTTCCAGTCGGCTTCGCTCGGGGTGTACACGCTGTAGTCGAGCGAGGTGGTCGAGTAGACGCTCACGCCGACGTAGGAAGTGAAGATTCCGGAGCATGCGTTCTCGCTCGCCGCGATGACTCCGTCGTCCCCGGGTAGGCACCGGAGCCGACGACGGGCATCCCGAACAGCTCGGAGACGTGGGGGGCGGCGCATAGAACGACGGTGAACGTGGTGTCCTCGAATTCGTCGGATCCCGCAGGGGTGTCGAGACAGTCACCGACCTGCAGCGCGGCGAAGGCCGCGGACTGCGTCGGATTCGGCGTCGGCGTCGGGGAGGGGGTCGGCGTGATCGTCGCGGTCGCCGTCTGCGCAGTGGTCGTCGGGGCCGCGTGCGATGGCGCGCACCCCGTCAGCACGCCGAGAAGGGCCGCCGACACGAGCATCGTCGGAAGGGCGCGAACCGTGCGGCGGCGTGCTGACATGCGCACAGCGTACCGACCGCCACCCTTTGTGCCGCTGAGCGTCTGGCGAGCCGGGTGTCGGCGCCGCGCCCGCATCACCCGAGCGACGGTGCGATGTCCGTGACGATCGAGCCGAGGATGCGAGCGTTGAAGTCGACGCCGAGCTGATTGGGCACCGTCACGAGGATCGTGTCGGCATCGCGCACGGCGGCATCCTGCGCGAGCTCTCGCGCGATGACATCGGGCTCGCCGATGTAGCTGCGTCCGAACCGCGCCAGGTCGCCGCCGATGTAGCCGACCTGGTCACGAGCATCCGCTTGAGCACGGAGTCCGAAGTAGTGACGGGTCTGATCGTCGATGATCGGCAGGATGCTACGCGAGACCGACACGCGCGGCTCGCGCTGGTGCCCCGCCGCCGTCCACGCGGCACGGAAGACGGTGATCTGCTCGGCCTGCAGCTCGGCCAGGGGCACGCCGGTGTCCTCGGTGAGCAGTGTCGAGCTCATCAGGTTCATCCCCTGTTCGGCAGCCCATACGGACGTCGCCCTGCTGCCGGCGCCCCACCAGATGCGCTCGGACAGCGTCTCGGAACGCGGCTCGATCGGCAACGGCACGCGCTTGCCTGTGCTCAGCGGATCGGAGTACGCCACCCGGGCGCCGGCGATCGCGGCGCGGAACAGCTCGGTGTGGGCCCGGGCCATGTCGGCGTCCGTGCCGTCGTTCGCCGGCACATGGCCGAACGACTCGTAGCCGCGCTCCGCGGGCTCCGGCGACCCTCGACTGATGCCGAGTTGGAGCCGACCGCCGGAGATGAGATCGGCGGCCGCGGCGGACTCAGCCGCGTAGAGCGGGTTCTCGTAGCGCATGTCGATGACGGCCGTGCCGAGTTCGATGCGCGACGTACGGGCCGCCATGGCCGCGAGAAGCGGGAATGGCGACGCGAGCTGGGGTGCGAAGTGATGCACGCGCACGAAAGCACCGTGCGCTCCGACTTCTTCTGCGGCGACGGCGAGTTCGATCGTCTGGTTCAGCGCGTCGGCGGCGCTGCGCACGAGCGAGCCCGGCACGTCGGACCAGTGCCCGAAGGTGAGGAAACCGATGCGTTTCACCGTCGGCGCTCAGTACCAGTTCGGCGTGTGCGACATCTCGAACGTCCAGGCACTGCACGGCGAGCCGTAATTGGCGGAGATGTATGCGAGACCCCAACGGATCTGCGTGTCGCCGTTGGTCATGTAGTCGGCCCCCGCCGACGACATCTTCTCGGCTGGCCAGGACTGCGGAATACCGTATGCCGCGCTCGAGGAGTTGTACGCGTCCCACTGCCAGCCCGACTCGTGATTCCACAGGTCGACCAGGCACGAGAACTGGTCGGAGCCCCAGCCGTACGCGCCGATCGCGCTCTGCGCGTAGGCCTGAGCAGAGGCGGAGCTGCAGCCGCCCGTGCAGCTGCCCCCGATGGCGGCATTGCTGCCGCCATCGCCCTGCTGCGACGAGAGCGCATTCTGTCTCGCCTCGTCTCGCGCGACTCCCGCGTTGTGCTCGGCGAGAACCGCCGCCGCCTTCTTGTCGAGGGAGGCCGCTTGCGCCTGGAGGATCGCGCCTTGCTTCTGCTGAGTCGCCAGCGCCGCGTCTGCCGCAGCCTTGGCTGCTTGGGCCGCCTGGTATTTTGCGCTTGCGTCCTGTTCGAGCGACGTGCGGATGCTCTCGGCCTGCTTCGCCTGCGCCTGCAGGGAGGTGACCACGTTCTGCTTCTGCTTGGCGTAGGACTGCAGCTGGGCGATGTGATCGGTGAGCTGGCTGACTGCGCCCAGCTGATCGAGCAGGTTGCTGTCGTCGCCCTTGCTGCCCGACGTCTCGCTGAGCAGCAATTTGGCCGTCAGACTCCCGCCGCCGGAGATGTACAACTGCGAGGCGAGCTTGCCGTATTGCGTTTCCGCCTGCTTCGCGTCGTTCTGGGCTGTCGAGGCTTGCGTGTTGATGGAGTCGAGCTTCGCGGTCTGCGCATCGAGCGCGGCCTTCGCCACCGAATACTCGTATTGCTTCTTGAGCTCGTCGGCGGCTGCAACGGAGGCGGCCTGCTGCAGCTGTCCGATGAGGCCGGCGATCTTGGCGTACTCGGCCTTGGCCGTCGCGGCGTTCTTCTGGGCGGCCTGCACCTCGCCCCAGCTGGGATAGCTGTCGGCGTAGGCCGGAGCCGCCGTGGAGAGCGGGATCGCGACGGCCAGCGCAACGCCGAGCACCGTGAGGCGGAGGCGTCGAACGGTGCCGGCTGTCGGCTGCTTCGAACGTGCTCTGGGCGAAGTCACGCTCTCCACGATAGACAGACCTCGGGCGACCATCACCACCCGTGCCCGGCATGGCGCACCTTGATGAACTCTCAGCACCGTGCCAAGAGTGCTTCACTGGTGCGGTGACGTCTCTGCAACGCGCCGTGCTCACCGTGGCGGTGCTGGCATCCCTCGTCGCGTTCCTCGATGGCTCGGTCGTGAACGTGGCGCTGCCTGCGATCGAGCGCGAGCTCGGGGGCGGCCTGGTCTTGCAGCAGTGGGTCGTGGATGCCTATCTCATCACCCTCGGTGCGCTCATTCTGCTTGCTGGCTCGCTCTCCGACGCGTTCGGACGAAAGCGGATCCTGATGATCGGCCTGCTCGGATTCGGCCTGGCATCCGTCGCATGCGCGCTGGCGCCGGACGGTGTCTCGCTCGTCGTCTTCCGCGCGATCCAGGGTGTCGCGGGTGCACTTCTCGTGCCGAGCTCGCTGGCACTCATCATCCAGGTGTTCGATGAGAACGATCAGCCGAAGGCGATCGGCCGGTGGACGGCGTGGACGTCGGCCGCCATGCTCGCGGGACCACTGCTCGGCGGGCTGTTCGTCGACACGTTGTCGTGGCGGTGGGTGTTCGCGATCAACCCGCTGCCCATCGCGGTGACCATCGTCATCCTCTGGCGCGTGAAGCTGGAGGGCGAACATGCTCACGGCCACATCGACTACGCGGGGGCGGCGCTCGGTGCGCTGGGACTCGGCGGTGTCGTCTTCGCGCTCATCGAACAAGGCCAGGTGGGCTGGTCCGACCCTCTGGTCTGGGGGGTCGGCCTGGCGGGATGCCTGTGCCTCGCCGCGTTCGCGATCGTCGAGCTGCGGTCGGGACAGCCCATGCTGCCGTTCGGTCTCTTCCGCGTTCGCAATTTCGGCGTGGGCAATCTCGCCACGCTCGTGATCTACGCCGCGCTCTCACTCGGCACGCTGATCGTGGGCATCTACCTGCAGGAAGTGGCGGGATGGCCCGCGACGCTGGCCGGCCTGGCTCTGATTCCGTCGACGGTCGTGATGCTCGCGTTGTCCGGCCGGTTCGGTGCGCTCTCCGGCAAGTACGGGCCGCGCCTGTTCATGTCCGTCGGCCCCATCGTGGCGGCCGGTGGTTACGCGCTGATGCTGACGATGGGCACGCACGTCGACTACTGGCTGCAGGTGCTGCCCGGCATCCTGCTCTTCGGTCTCGGGCTCTCCATCACCGTCGCTCCGCTGACCGCGGCCATCCTCGGATCGATTCCGGCCGAGCACGCCGGTGTCGGCTCTGCCGTCAACAACGCGGTGTCGCGCATCGGCGGACTGGTCGCAGTGGCCTTCGCAGGAGTGATCATCGCAGGACCTCTCGGACAGCAGGGGCTGCGCCGGATCCTGCTGGTCTGCGTCATGCTGCTCGTGGCAGGGGGAGTCGTCTCGGCGATCGGCATCGTCAATCGCCGTCATCCCGACACTGCTGCCGCACGGCAAGCGCTTCCGACCTCGACGACAGGGCAGGTCGCGTCGATTCCTACAAGGACGGTCCCGACAGCACAGACCCGGCAGCGACGAGGGCGATGACCTCGAGCACCGCGCTGCCCATGATGAGCCGCATGAGCAATCGCGTGCGCACGCCACGCACCGTGAGGAGCGTGCCGAAGGCAGCGACCGATATGGTCACGGCTGCCGCGATGATCACCACGTAGGCCGGCCAGCCCTGAAGACCGTCGCCGACGGCGCCCCACCCGATGACCACCGCTGCGAGGCCGAGCAGCGCGAAGGAGACGAGACCGCCGACGCGGGGTCCGAGGAGGTGTCCCAGCCCGCGAACCCCGGTCGCGCTGTCCTCTTCGAGGTCGGGGAGCACGTTTGTGAAGTGGGCGGCGGCGCCGAACAGGCATCCGGCGACGGTGGCCCACCACGCCGGCCACCTGGGCTCGGGGTTCGCAAGCGTCACGATGGCCGGGAGCAGCCCGAAGCTCACCATGTAGGGGATGACCGACGCCGGCGTGCGCTTGAGCCACAGGTTGTAGCTCCAGGCACTGAGCAGTGCGACAGCGTGCGTGATCAGCGCGGCAGCGCCGAGCGGGACGGTGAGAAGAAGTGCGACGGCGAACGCGCTCAGTGCGGCGACCGCCACGGTTCTCCGGGAGATGAGCCCTTGCGCCACAGGCTTGTCCCGGCGCGCCACCGCCCGGTCGCGAGGCGCATCGACGGCGTCGTTGCACCAGCCGACCGAGAGCTGATCGCTGAGCAGAGCGCCACCCAGGAGGGCGAGCATCGGTGGAGGGGATCCGATCCCCACGCCGAGCAGCACGGCGACGGCGGTCACCACGAGAGCAGGGCCGGGGTGGCTCGCCATGGCGAGCGCCTTCACCGCCTTCGGCATGGAGACATCTAAGCGCATGGGCGCCGTGATCCGGGTGTCGCAGTAATTCGGGTCGGTGGATGTCTGGTTCTTGCGTTGAACTGCAATGCCTTGCGTATGATCGAGGCATGGCGAAACGGCTGGCCGAGGTGGCACGCAAAGTCGGAGTGAGCGAGGCGACGGTGAGTCGTGTGCTCAACGAGAAGCCCGGCGTGAGCGATGCCACGCGGCAGGCGGTGCTGACCGCACTGGACGTGTTGGGCTACGAACGTCCGACCAAGCTCAGGGGGAGCGTGCTCGGCTGGTCGGGCTCGTGCTCCCGGAACTCTCCAATCCGATCTTCCCGGCGTTCGCCGAGGTTGTCGGGGGTGCCCTTGCACAGAACGGCTATACGCCGGTGCTCTGCACACAGACCGCTGGCGGCGTCACCGAGGCCGACTACATCGACCTGCTCCTGCAGCAGCAGGTCTCGGGCGTCGTGTTCGCTGGAGGGCTCTACACGCAGGAGCTCGCCGCTCACGACCACTACGAGAAGCTGCGCGAAGTCGACCTCCCCACAGTGCTCGTGAGTGCGCCGATCGAGGGAATCGGCTTCCCGACCGTGTCGTGCGACGACGGGGTCGCCACGCAGCTCGCCGTGCGACACCTGCTCCAACTGGGGCACACGCGCATCGGGTTCGTGCTCGGCCCGCGCGACCACGTGCCGTCGGCGCGCAAGTACCAGGCGGCGAAGGACGAGCTGACCGGGGCATCCGTCGACTTCGACGATTCGCTCGTCGTACGTTCCCTGTACTCGCTCGAGGCCGGGCAGGCTGCAGCGGCCAAACTGCTGTCGACGGGGGTGACGGCCATCGTGTGCGCGAGCGACCCGCTGGCGCTCGGCGTCATCAGGGCCGTGCGGCGCGCGGGCCTCAGGGTGCCGCAGGATGTCTCGGTCGTCGGATACGACGACTCCGCGCTGATGGGATGCGTGGAGCCGCCGTTGACCACCGTTCGGCAGCCCATCGAGCCGATGGGGCGCATGGTGATGGAGCTGCTGACGGCGCAGATGATCGGAGAACGTCCGTCGATCGACGAGTTCCTGTTCGAACCGGAGCTCGTCGTGCGGGCATCCACGGGGCCGGTTGCGCACTGATCCTTCGCCCGCGTGGCGCGCAATGACACGCAAGAGTGCGCAAGCCAATTACTCTTTGTTTAGTTCTTGCGTCATTTTGTCGAGATAGCTACTTTTGGGTCAGCGCCGGGATCGAACCCCGAACAGACCGGCGATCGCACCCGTTTTCTCGGCACCGCCGCCTCGCTCGGCCGGCTGCCGCCGACCCTGGAAAGGCAGCTCTGCGTGGACGTCTCCTCCGTCGCCGATCGGCCAACGGCACGCCAGACCGATGTCGCGCCGCACGGCATCCCCGCCCGGCGCCCGACGCCGTCGAACGACGACCCGCTGTGGTGGCGCAGCGCGGCGATCTATCAGATCTACCCGCGCAGCTTCGCCGACGGCAACGGCGACGGCATCGGCGACCTGGCCGGTGTGCGCAGGCACCTCGGCTATCTGAAGGACCTCGGCGTTGACGCGATCTGGTTCACGCCCTGGTACGCGTCTCCGCTGGCGGACGGCGGCTATGACGTTGCCGACTACACATCGATCGATCCGAGATTCGGCACTCTGGAGGAGGCCGAGAGACTGATCCAGGATGCACTCGCTCTCGGAATCCGCACCATCATCGACGTGGTGCCGAACCACATCTCCGACCGGCATCCGTGGTTCCAGGCCGCTCTGGCGGCCGGACCCGGCTCGCCGGAGCGGGAACGGTTCTGGTTCCATGCGGGCAAGGGCGCCGACGGTGCCGAGATGCCCACTCGGTGGGAGTCGAACTTCTCGGGTGAGACCTGGACCCGGACGACGAATCCCGATGGAACGCCGGGGGAGTGGTATCTCCACCTGTTCACCCCGCAGCAGCCCGACCTGAACTGGAATCACCCCGACGTGCGCCGTATGCACGAGGACGTTCTGAGGTTCTGGTTCGATCGCGGCGTCGGCGGCGTGCGCATCGATTCCGCGGCGCTGCTGGTGAAGGACGACTCCCTGCCCGAGGTGCCTGCGACACCTGGCGCGGGCGAGCATCCCACGCAGGACAGAGACGAACTGCACGACATCTACCGCGGGTGGCGGGCGATCGCCGATTCCTATCCCGGCACCCGGGTGCTGGTCGGCGAGATCTGGCTGCCCGACATCGACAGGTTCGCGAAGTACCTGCGCGCCGACGAGCTTCACACTGCCTTCAACTTCGACTTCCTGGCGCGTCCGTGGGACGCTGCCGAGCTGCGCGAGTCGATCGACGCGACATTGGCGGCGCACGCTCCTGTGGACGCTCCGTCGACCTGGGTGCTCTCGAACCACGACGTGACGCGCCCCGTCACGCGCTACGGTCGCGCCGACTCGTCGTTCGCGTTCGCGAAGAAGCGTGCGGGAACGCCCACCGATCTGGCGGTCGGCACCCGACGTGCCCGTGCCGCGGCGCTGCTCACCGCGGCACTGCCCGGTGCGCTCTATATCTACCAGGGCGACGAGCTCGGACTGCCCGAGGCTGAGGAGATTCCGGAGGAACTTCTCGAAGACCCGATGCACTTCCGCTCAGGGGGCGTCGATCCGGGGCGCGATGGATGCCGCGTGCCCCTGCCCTGGAGCGGAACGGCGTCACCGTTCGGGTTCAGCCCCGACGGCGCGAGGGCCACTCCGTGGCTGCCCCAGCCCGCGGAGTGGGCGTCGCTCACGGTGCAGGCACAGCAGGCCGACCCCTCGTCGATGCTCTGGCTCTACCGGCAGGCGCTGCGGATGCGCCGCACGCTGAACCGGGCATCCGACACCGGATTCGCCTGGCGCGATCTCGGTGCGGGCCTGCTCGCCTTCGAACGCGGCAGCGAGTTCCTGAGCATCACGAACCTGTCCGCGCACGGCATCGAATTGCCCGAGAACGGCGGAATCCTCCTCTCCAGCAGCCCGCTCGACGGCGGTCTGCTGCCTCCAGACTCCACGGCATGGCTACGAACACAGCACGTACCGCCGGAGATCCGTGCCTGAGCACCGAGCACGGAACAACGTGAAACACCCCACCGAACACCTTCGAAAGGACAAGACAATGAAGTCACCAGGAAAGATCGCGGCCGTCGCGGTCGCGGCCCTGGTCGGCGTGGGCATCCTCAGCGGATGCTCGTCGAGCAGCGGCGGCTCCGACGACGGGACCGTCAATCTCGTGGTCGCACCGGTGCTGCCCGGCGCCACCGCCGACGCCCTGAGCGCCCTGCACAAGCGGGTCGAGCAGTTCGAGAAGAAGTACCCGAAGATCAAGGTCAAAGCCATCGAGTACCAGTGGACGAGCACGACCTTCGCGGCCGAACTTGCGGGCGGCACGCTGCCCGACGTGTTCAACGTTCCGTTCACCGACTCGAAGACGCTCGCCAACAACGGTCAGCTCGCCGACATCACCAAGCCCTTCGATCAGACGTCGACGGCGAAGAAGTGGAACAAGAACGTTCTCGACGTCGCGACGGGCAACAACGGTCACATCTACGGCATCCCGTGGGGTCCGTACGCGATGGCCCTGTCGTACAACCGTGACATCTTCAAGCAGGCCGGCCTCGATCCCGACAAGCCGCCGACGACTCTCGACGAGATCGAGCAGGACGCGAAGATCATCTCGCAGAAGGTGCCTGGCGTCGCCGGCTACATGCAGATGACCAGCGGCGGCACCGGCGGGTGGGAGCTGGCCACCGCGGTTCAGGCGCTCGGCGGACGGCTGGAGAAGGTCGGTTCCGACGGAAAGGTGACCGTCGACACGGACAACGCGACGACCAAGCAGGCTCTTGCCTGGCTGAAGAAGCTGCGCTGGGACGACAACGCCATGGGCAGCAACTTCCTCTGGGACTGGGCCGGCATCAACCAGGGCTTCGCGTCCGGCAAGATCGCGATGTACATGAGCGGCTCCGACGTGGTCGGCTCGCTCATGCAGACGAACGGCTTCGATCAGAACAAGTACGGCGTCACGACCTTCCCGCTGTCGAGCGATTCGAACGCCGGAATCCTCTCCGGCGGCAACGTGGATGTCGTCAACGTGAAGGATTCGCCCGCCCAGGTCGCTGCCGCGGTGAAGTGGATCGACTTCTACCGCACGCAGCCGACCGTGGACAAGACGGCGGCGGTGAACAACGCGAAGACGCTCGCGAAGGGCAAGCAGGCCGTGAACGCCCCGACTCTGCCGGTGTTCGACAAGGCGACCTGGGAACAGAACCAGGAGTGGATCAAGCCGTACGACAACATTCCGGTCGCGAACCTGAAGCCGTTCACCGACGGCATCTTCGACCAGAAGATCGTGCCGGAGCCCCCGGCGCACACCCAGGATCTCTACGCGGCCCTCGATCCGGTGGTGCAGGCGGTCCTGACCAACAAGAACGCCGACGTCGACACGTTGCTGAAGGGTGTGGATACCAAGATCCAGGCCATGATCGACGCGGACAGCAAGTAGCAGCATCGAACAGGAACGCAGCCGGGTCGTCGGCCGAATCGGTCGGCGACCCGGCGGTGCGCCGCCACATGAGAGCAATCACCGATGACCGTTGAGAGCGCAGTCACACCGACAAGCGCACGTCCCGAACGCCCGAAGCGCCGCCACAATCCCCTCACCTGGGTGCAGCGCGGCGGGCTCACCACCCTTCTCTTTCTTCTGCCGCTGCTGATCATCTTCGGCGTCTTCTCGTGGACTCCGATCGTCGAAGCCGTGGTCATGAGCTTTCAGAAGACCAACCTCGTCGCGCCGGCGGTCTTCGTCGGCTGGGACAACTTCGTGGCGGTGTTCCAAGACCCGGTGTTCTGGACCGCCGTGCGCAACACCGCCTACTTCGCCGTGCTGGCCCTGCTGTTCGGGTATCCGATTCCACTCGTGGCCGCCGTGCTGATGAGCGAAGTGAAACGCATGAAGGGCTTCTACAGCGTGCTGGCCTATCTGCCGGTGGTGATCCCGCCGGTGGTCTCGGTGCTGCTATGGAAGATCTTCTACGATGCCAGCGCCGACGGCGTGTTCAACACCATCCTCGGCTGGGTGGGCATCCCGCCGCAGCCCTGGATCCAGGATGCCGCGACAGCGATGCCATCACTGGTGCTCGAAGCCACGTGGGCCGGTGCGGGCGGCACGATCATCATCTATCTCGCCGCACTGACGTCGGTGTCGCCCGACCTCTACGACGCCGCGGAGGTCGATGGGGCCTCGATCTGGGGCAAGATCTGGCACGTGACGCTGCCGCAGCTGCGGGGCATCCTCTTCATCACGCTCATCCTGCAGATCATCGCCACGGCGCAGGTGTTCCTGCAGCCCTTCCTCTTCACCAGCGGTGGACCGGTCAACTCGACGACCACGATTCTGCTGCTGATCTACCAGTACGCCTTCACTCAGTCGCTGGGCGGCGCGTACGGCCAGGCGACCGCACTCAGCCTCATGCTCGCCGTGTTCCTGGCCATCCTGTCCATCGTGTATTTCCGCGTCACCTCGAGATGGAGCGACAATTGACGACCACAGCGCCCTCCGAACTCTCGTTGTCTGACACCACGGAACTCAAGGCAGCGCCGCGCACGAAGCTCAAAGCCGTCTCGGATGCCGCAGATCGGGGCATCCTGTCGGCCGCCGACTGGCGACGTCCGCATGTCAGGATCGTGGGCACCACCTTCAACGTGGTGCTCGGGATCCTGCTTGTCGTGATCGGCCTGCTTCCCCTGCTGTGGCTGTTGAAGTCAGCGGTCACCCCGACACAGGACACGCTCTCCCACCCGCTCGCGCTGTTCCCGAACGGCTTCGCCTGGTCGAACATCGCCAAGGCGTGGAACGACGTGCAGATCGGAAACTACTTCTTCAACACCATCTGGATGGCCGTCGGCGAGTGGGCGGTGCAGATGCTCGTGGCGACCACCGGCGGATTCGCACTCTCGGTGCTCAAGCCGAGATACGGCAAGATCATCAGCGGCCTCGTGCTCGCGACGCTCTTCGTGCCCGCCGTCGTGCTCCTCGTTCCGCTCTATCTCACGGTGCTGCATCCTCCGCTCATCGGGCACTCGCTGATCAACACGTTCTGGGCGGTGTGGCTGCCGGCGGGCGCGAGTGCGTTCAACGTGCTGCTCGTGATGCGGTTCTTCGACAGCCTCCCTCGGGAGGTGTTCGAGGCGGCGAAGACCGACGGCGCCGGCACGTTCCGGCTGTTCTGGTCGGTCGTGCTGCCGATGTCGAAGCCGATCCTCGGCGTCGTGTCGGTCTTCGCGATCAACGCGGCGTGGGCGGATTTCCTGTGGCCGAACCTCGTGCTGACCGACATCGGCATCCAGCCGCTGTCGGTGCGGTTGCCGCAGATCCAGTCGTCGACCGATCTCGGGGTGTACCTCGCCGCGCTCACGATCGCGACGCTCATCCCGGTCGTGATCTTCTTGATCTTCCAGCGCACGTTCCTGCGCGGCGGTGGCCTGGGCGGCGCCGTCAAGGGCTGAACGGCGTCACGCGACGGAGAGACCGAAGAACCGGGCGACCTGCGTCGCGCTCGATGCGAATCGACGCTGTTCGGATGCCGTCAGCCCGGTGAACGGCTCGCTCGCCACCGTGAGTTCCCCGCCGGCGAGCGTGTACGACCATGTCCCGGCGACGGCACCGTCGCTGAGGATCGTGGGCAGGAAGACGCCGTTGCCGCTGGGGGAGACCCGGGGTGCGAACTCGGGGGCGAGCACGTGCGAACGGTCGCGGTAGCCGAGCACGTACTCGTCCCAGGCAGGCACGGACCGGAGAGTGCGGCGATCGTCGTCAGTCGTGTCGTCCGTCGATGACGCCGTGATCAGCAGCGGCTCATCGTCGTGATCGTTCCAGCGTTCGATCTCGGAGCCGGCGACCAGCAGCGCACGACGGGCGTCGGTGAGCGTGAGGCCCGACCACCACGCGAAGTCGCGCACCGTGGCAGGTCCGTGGCCCGCGAGATACGTCGTGATGAATCGGCCAAGCGCCTCGTCGCGATCGAGGTCCGCGGCCGGCGACACCGTGACGAGAAGCGGCTGTCGTCCGCGCATCGGTCCCCACGCCACGAGGCCCCGAAGAGCCGCATCGCGGATGTAGCGATAGGCCTGCTCGTCCCCGACGTCGATGCCCGCCGCGACGAGAGCGTCGACCGCCTCGGCTCGAGTGGCGGGACCGCCGTCGACGACTCGACGGTGGATGATCTCTGCGGCGCGGTCGAAGTCCGAACCCTCGATGCCTCGCCGGCGTGCTTCATGCGCCACGGCGGCGCGCTGTCGTGCTGCAGTGAGGCCGAGCATCCACGGCAGATCGGGCGTTGCGACGACATGGAGTGTTCCGCGCATGGTCCAGGACCGGAGCGCGAGCCCGTCGTCGAAGAGTCGCTCGACGTCCCCGATCGTGGAGTCTCGCGCTCGCACGCCGATGGCCAGCAGAGCAGACGCCCTGTTCTGCGCCTGGAGAGCGCCGAGCCGTTGCACCACGTCAAGGGCCGTGCCGGCTTGCGGCGCGAGCAGCTGCGATCGGAGCCTCCGACGACGCAGATCGATCTCGGTGCGCGGCATGGGCATCCTTTCGTTCGAGCCTCGATCATCGCAGGCACGGCCGACGGCGCCTCGGGATCAGGCGCGAATGCCCACCGCCACCAGCTGCGCGAGCAGATCGGCCCCGTCGGCGCCGTAGACCCACGGGACACCGCTCGTCTGACTGTGCTTCTCGGCCTTGGAACGTCCGCCGGCGAGCACGGACTCCGTCGTCGACAGCTGTCGGATGGCGACGGCGGCCACGTTCTGCGGGTGGGCCTGCGCGAAGCGCGCGTAGATCTCCTCGTCATGCTGGCCGTCGTCTCCGACGAGGAGCCACTTCACCGAGGGGAACTCGCGGGCGAGCCGGCGCAGGCTCTGCTCCTTGTGCTCGACGCCGCTGCGGAACAGCCTGTCGTGCGTCGGGCCCCAGTCGGTCAGCAGGAGCGCACCGGGCGGGAAGAGGTTGCGCTCGAGGAACCGTGTCACCGCTGGTGCAACGTTCCACGCGCCTGTCGACAGATAGAGCACGGGGGAGTCCGGATGCGACGACGCGAGTCGTTCGAGCAGCACCGCCATCCCCGGCGTGGGAACGCGGGCGTGCTCGTCGAGAACGAACGTGTTCCAGGCCGCGAGCAGCGGCCGCGGCAGCGCGGTGACCATCACCGTGTCGTCGACATCGGAGAGGATGCCGAAGGTCACGTCGTCGCCGATGATCTGCACGGGTGAGGAGGCGACCTGCCCGCTGCGCCCTGCCCGCAACGACACCCAGTGGATGCCCGGCTCGAGTCGCACGGGAATGACCTCGTCGACGACGCCCCCGCGATCCGGATGCACCGTGTGCGTCGTGCCGTCCACCTCGACGATCACATCGGAGGCGCTGTACGGCACGCTCACGAAGCTTCGCCAGCCCCGCACGCTCTCTTCGCGCTTGCGATTGGTGCGCTCTGCGCGCGACCCGGGGCGGGGATCCTTGGCCAGCACCACCCGGCCGAGCACGCGGATCCACTCGGTCGTGCCGTAGCACGGATAAGAGAGGACCGTGGGCAGATAGCCGCGCCTGAGCGCCCGACGTGCGCGCAGAGCGTGGAAGGCGTCCTCGATGCGCGCAGCGCGATGCATGCGCTGCTCGGTGCGGGGACGTCGGGCCATCGGTACAGTCTTTCACGGGCCGGCGATGACGAAGAAGCACGACGGACGCCCTGGGAATCCGAAGTTCTGTCGACTACCGTCGGTTTCGATGCGCGTGATCGATCTGTGCGCATCGACGGGCACGGGAGAAGGAGCTGACTGCAGATGATCGAAGAGATTCTGATCGGACGACAGGACGCGTCGAACCCCGGATCGCTGCGGGTGGAGCCCGCGCAGGAGCGCAGCGTCGCACGCATCGATGCCCTTCTCGACGCGGCGGCCGTCGTCGTCGACGACGTGGGATTCGACAGGCTGACAACGGCGCACGTCGCCGATGTCAGCGGGGCGTCCATCGGCACCGTGTATCGGTACTTCCCCGACCGCATCGCGCTCCTCAACGCGCTTCGCGACCGGGCGGTGCTGCGCTACCGCCTCGCGGCGGCGGACGAATTGGAACGCAGTCCCCGCGCCACCTGGCAGGAGGCGATCGACGCCCTCGCGTCGACGTTCGCGACCATGTTCCGCACGGAACCGGGATTCCGCATCATGCGGTTCGAAGACGTACGCGGAGTGGACGAAGACTCCCCGGTCGTCGATCATGTTCACGAGTTCGCGGAGCGGGTCGCAGGCATTCTCGTCGCCAGTTACGGCTTCGCGCAGAGCGACGAGCTGATCTTCCGGCTCGACATCGCCAGCCAGATGGCCGAGACGCTGATCGAGCGCGCCTACCTGCGCGAGGCCGACGGAGACGAACGGATGCTCGCGGAGGCCGGCGTCGTGGCCGTCGCCTACCTCGAGCGCTACTACGGCTGAGCAGCTCCCTGCATGCGCTCGCCAGCGCGTGCGCGGCGTCGGTTACGGCGTGTTTCCTGAGCATCTGCGTGGATGTCGGGGGTCTGCGACATAGTTGATGACGGACCACCCACCCGCCGAGTCGCACTTTCGCTCGCGGGAGCCGCCATCCGCCGCACGACCTCCCGGTCGTCTTCCGCAGGAATGAGCCAGCCACGATGATCGAGTTCCGATCGGTGACCAAGCAGTTCCCCGACGGCACAGTCGCCGTGCGCGACTTCAGCCTGGTCATGCCCTCCCGCAAGATCACGGTGCTGGTGGGCTCCTCAGGCAGCGGCAAGACCACCATCCTCCGCATGATCAATCGCATGGTCGATCCGACGAGCGGGTCCATCGAGATCGATGGCGAGAACGTCTCGGTGCTCGATCCTGTTCGGTTGCGGCGCAGCATCGGCTACGTCATGCAGAACTCCGGCCTTCTGCCGCACCGCAAGGTGGCGGACAACATCGCGACCGTGCCCTTGCTGCGCGGTACGAAGCGCAGGGATGCCCGCGCCCGCGCGCTGGAACTCATGGACACCGTCGGGCTCGACCGATCGCTGGCCGACAGGTACCCGAGCCAGCTCTCCGGCGGACAGCAACAGCGTGTCGGGGTCGCGCGCGGACTCGCCGTCGACCCCAACATCCTGCTGATGGACGAGCCGTTCGGGGCCGTCGACCCGCTCGTGCGCGCCGAGCTCCAGCACGAGTTGGTGAGACTGCAGCACGAGCTCGGCAAGACCGTCGTCTTCGTCACTCACGACATCGACGAGGCCTTTCTGCTGGGCGATCAGGTGGTCATCTTCAAGCCGGGAGGCATCGTCGCGCAGGTCGGCACGCCCGAGCAGATCCTCGCGGCACCGGCCGACGAGTTCGTCTCGCGGTTCGTCGGCGCCGACCGGGGCAAGCGATCCCTGCACGTCCGCTCCGAGAACGGACGCGAGATCGTCGTCGATGCCGACGGCCGGCCTGCTGGCGTGCTCGACGGCGGCGACCACGATGAGGCCGAGACGCGTGAAACCGTCTCGGGTGCTTCGGCGCAGGGTGATCAGCCGCGGTGAGCTGGCTGATCGATAACTTCGGTCAGGTGTGGAGCCTGACCGTGGACCACGTCGTGTATTCGGCGATTCCGATCATCCTCGGATTCGTCATCGCCGTGCCGATCGGCTGGCTCACCAACCGCTATCGGCTGAGCAGGGCGACGGTGCTCACCATCGTGGGGCTGCTGTACACGGTGCCATCGCTGCCGCTGATCATCGTGCTGCCGACGCTGCTCGGCACGCGCATCCTCGATCCGGTCAACATCGTGGTCGCCCTCACCATCTACGCGGTGGCGATCATGGTGCGCACGGCGTCGGATGCCTTCGCCTCCGTCGACGTAGACGTGCTGCTCTCCGCCACCGCCGTCGGGTTCTCCACCTGGCGCAGATTCTGGGGCGTCGAACTGCCCCTGGCCGGGCCTGTGCTGTTGTCAGGCGTGCGTGTCGTCTCCGTGAGCACGATCAGCCTGTTGACGGTGGGCGCCGTGATGGGGATCCCGAACCTCGGCTATCTGTTCCTCGACGGTTTACAACGCAACTTCCCCTTGGAGATCGTGGTCGGCATTGTGGGCACGATCCTGATCGCGGTCATTTTCGACGCCGTCCTCGCGTTGCTCGGCCGCCTCCTTCTGCCGTGGACGAGGGGGCGCAAACAGAGGCGCCGTGCGACGGTCACCGATCCCGAACTGGAAGTGGTGGGGGCGTCATGACCGCGTGGTACCAGACGTTCGCGTGGCTCGCGGATCCTGCCAACTGGGCAGGGCCGGGCGGAATACCGGCGCGTCTGGGCGAACACGTGGTCTACTCGCTTGTCACGCTCATCGTGGCGGTGGCCATCGCGGTGCCCATCGGTGTGATCATCGGGCACACGGGCAAGGGCCGGGCGGTGGCCGTGCAGCTTTCCGGTGCGCTGCGCGCGCTGCCGACGCTCGGCGTGGTTCTTCTGCTCGCACTCTGGCTCGGAACAGGGCTCGGTCCGCCCTTGGTCGCTTTGGTGGTCCTGGCGCTGCCGCCGCTGCTCGCCGGCGCCTATGCGGGAGTCAGCGCCGTCGACAGACAGACGATCGATGCCGCCCGCGGCATCGGGATGACCGAGACGCAGGTGCTGTTCAAGGTCGAGCTGCCTTTGGCCATGCCGATCATCATCGGTGGCATACG
The DNA here is from genome assembly GCF_007859675.1 of Humibacter ginsenosidimutans. Classification (GTDB taxonomy): domain Bacteria; phylum Actinomycetota; class Actinomycetes; order Actinomycetales; family Microbacteriaceae; genus Humibacter; species Humibacter ginsenosidimutans. The sequence continues at coordinate 732,527 of NZ_CP042305.1, read as the reverse complement.
CTCAGGAGCGCTTCAGGTGATCGCCACGTGGACGGTGGCGGCGTACCTGCCGGTCGGGGGGCTCGGGCGGTTCATCTACGACGGCTACGCCGTTCAGAATTACGCGGAGATGCTCGGGGCATCCGTGCTCGTCATCGTTCTCGCGCTCGTCGCGGACGGGGTCTTCGCCCTGATCCAGCGACTCGTCGTGCCGCGCGGAGTCGTCGTCGGGCGTGCGTCCGACGTGCGCGTGCGGTCGTCCAAGAGGCTCGCAACGACCTCGCAATCCACCACAGCAGGCTGAGGCCCCCAGAAGAAAGCGAAGCACCATGTCACTGAAAACACGCGGTATCGCACTCGCGGCCGTCGCGGCGGTCAGCGCTCTCGCCCTCGCCGGTTGCTCGTCGGGCAACCCTCTCGACTCCTCGACCACGTCTTCGGCGAAGTCGGGAGGATCGATCGTCGTCGGCTCGGCGAACTTTCCCGAGTCCGAGATCATCGCGCAGATCTACACGCAGGCCCTGCAGGACAACGGGGTCAACGCGAGCATCAAGCCCAACATCGGTGCCCGCGAGGTGTACCTCAAGGCGCTGCAGGACGGTTCGATCGACCTCGTGCCGGAGTATTCGGGCAGCCTGTTGCAGTACTACAACCCCAAGAGCCCCGCGCAGTCGAGCGACGACGTGTACGCCGCGCTCAGTGACGCGTTGCCCAAGGGCTTCGAGGTGCTGAATCAGTCGAAGGCCGAAGACAAAGACTCCTACAACGTCACCAAGGCGTTCTCCGAGAAGTGGGGAGTGACGAGCCTCGCCGATCTCACCAAGGTGACGACGCCGCTGACGGTCGGCGCCAACCCGGAGTTCGCAGAGCGTCCCTACGGCATCAAGGGCCTGAAGTCGGCTTACGGGGTGACGGCCACGCTCGATCCGATCAGCGACGGTGGCGGCCCGCTCACGGTGAAGGCTCTGCAGGACGGCACCGTGCAGCTCGCCGACATCTACACGACGAGCTCGGCGATCAAGGACAACGGCTTCGTCACGCTGAAGGATCCGAAGAACATCATCATCGCGGAGAACGTGGTGCCGATCATCAACGACAAGAAGGTCACCGTCAAGGTGAAGAACGTGCTGAACGCCGTGTCCGCTGCGCTCACCACCGACGACCTCGTCACGATGAACGACAAGAGCTCGGGCTCCGCGAAGGAGTCGGCCGCACAGATCGCCAAGGAGTGGCTGGCGCAGGAAAACCTGTTCACCAAGTAGTGTGCAGCGGCGCATCGGTCCTGCCGACATGAGTCCCGGTGCCGACGGCCGCGAGTCAGAGCCGCTCCCGGCGCGTGACGCGACAGCGTTCCCGCGCCGGGAGCGGCTCGGTCTGCGCATCGACCCTGAGCGCGTGTTCGAGCTTCTTCTCGCGGGGGAGCGGCACGCCTTCTGGCTCGATGCGGGCATCCGTGCCGAGACCGGGCGAAGCCTGCTCGGCGCCGCATCTCCGGTACGACCGAGTTACCTGATGCACGGGGATCAGCTGTGGACGTTGCGCGGCGCGACTCCGGTTCCGTGCGACGGCGAGCTCACGGACGTGCTCCGCCGCTGGCGGCTCGCCACGGTCCCCTCTGCGCCAGAGGATGACCCGGCCGATACGTCGCCGCTCGGCTGGGTGGGCTGGTTCGGCTACGAGTTCGGCGCGCGGCGGCTTGGGATCGAGGCCGAGGCATCCGCGTATCCGGACGCCGTCATGCTGGCCGCCGACCGCGTGATCGCGATCGACCACCACACGAATGAGACCTCGCTCTGGTTCGTCGACGACGCCGACGGCCGCGAGTGGGCGGCGAACACGTCGGCGGCGCTGAGGGCCGCGGCCGACGAACCGACTCCGCATGTCGTCGGCGTGGACGCGGGTGCCCGACGTGGGACGGGACCGGTACGGTGGCGGCACTCGGACGGGGAGTACCTGAGCATGATCGCGGCCTGCCAGGACTCGATCCGCGCCGGCGACGCCTACCTGCTGTGCCTCACGAACACGGCGACGGTCGCGACCTCTGCCGAGCCGCTCGAGGTCTACCGAGCCCTGAGGCGGGCGTCGCGAGCCCGCCATGGCGCCTACCTGCGTGCCGGCGACGTCACGGTGCTCAGCGCCTCGCCGGAGCTGTTCCTGAACATCGCCGGTGGGGTCGCCGTCACACGCCCCGTCAAGGGGACCCGCCCTCGCGGGGCGCTGCCTGCCGATGATGCACGGCTGAGGGCGCAGCTCGCCGAGGACGAGAAGGAGCGTGCGGAGAACCTGATGATCGTCGACCTCATGCGCAACGACCTGGGTCGGGTCGCTCGCGTCGGCGGCGTGTCCGTCACCGAGCTGCTCACCGTCGAGACGCATGCGCACGTGCACCAGCTGGTGAGCACGGTGCGCGCTGAGCTCGCCGACGGGCTCGACGTGCTCGACGTGCTCGGGGCATCCTTTCCGGCCGGTTCGATGACGGGGGCACCGAAGCTCAGCGCGATGAGCGTGCTGCATGAGCTCGAGCGCGGGCCTCGCGGCGTGTACAGCGGATGCCTGGGCAGGCTCGGCCTCGACGGCACCGCGGAACTCGCCATGGTGATCCGCACGATCGTGATGTGCGACGGGGAGGCGACGATCGGTTCCGGCGGAGGAATCACCGCACTGTCGGTTCCGGACCAGGAGCTGGCGGAGGTCAAGCTGAAGGCCGCGGCCCTGCTGCACGCGCTCGGCGTCACGAGCGACTGAAGACGCCACGTCGATCGACGGAAACCTGGACGACACGAGCGGGTAATCTTGGAGAGCCCCTTTTTCCGTGCGGACGCCGGGGTCCGCACATCCTCCCCGCACAGAGATTGAGAGCGACGTGCCACATCCCGACGAGCGAGAGGCGTCAGACGCCCGCTACGACTTCGCCGCCATCCAGGCGAAGTGGCTTCCGGTGTGGGAGGAGCTGCAGCCGTTCCGCACCGATGCGCCAGGCGACAAGCGCCCGCGCAAGTACGTGCTCGACATGTTCCCCTACCCGTCAGGCGACCTGCACATGGGTCATGCGGAAGCCTTCGGGTTCGGCGACATCGTCGCGCGCTACTGGCGTCAGCAGGGCTTCAATGTGCTGCACCCGATCGGCTGGGACTCGTTCGGCCTGCCGGCCGAGAACGCCGCGATCAAGCGAGGCATCGACCCGCGCGGCTGGACGTACGACAACATCGCGCAGCAGAAGCGCAGCTTCAGGCTCTACGCGCCGTCGTTCGACTGGAGCCGCGAGCTGCACACCAGCGACCCCGAGTACTACAAGTGGAACCAGTGGCTGTTCCTCAAGCTGTACGAGAAGGGGCTGGCGTATCGCAAGGCAGGCACGGTCAACTGGTGCCCCAACGACCAGACCGTGCTCGCCAACGAGCAGGTCGTCGACGGCCGGTGCGAGCGCTGCGGCTTCCTGGTCGAGAAGAAGAAGCTGACCCAGTGGTATTTCCGGGTCACGGACTACGGCGACCGACTGCTCGACGACCTGAATCAGCTCGAGGGCGCGTGGCCCCCGCGCGTGCTGACGATGCAGCGCAACTGGATCGGGCGATCCGTCGGCGCCGACGTCGAGTTCGCCATCGAGGGGCGCGACGAGCCGATCTCGATCTACACGACGCGGCCCGACACGCTCTACGGCGCGACCTTCATGGTCGTCGCACCCGATTCCGACCTCGCCGCGGAGCTGGTCGCCGACGCGGATCCCGCCGTGCGGGAGCGCTTCGACGACTATCTCAAGCAGACACAGGCGACCACAGATATCGAGCGGTTGAGCAGCGACCGCGAGAAGACCGGCGTCTTCCTCGACAGGTACGCGGTCAATCCGCTCAATGGGGAGCGCATCCCGATCTGGGCTGCCGACTACGTGCTGGCCGACTACGGGCACGGCGCGATCATGGCCGTTCCCGCGCACGATCAGCGCGACCTCGACTTCGCCCGCGCTTTCGGACTTCCCGTTCGCGTGGTCGTCGACACGAATGCCCCGGTGACGGGCGCGATCCCGATCATCCCGACCGATCCCGAGACGGGAGAGGCCGTGCTGCCCGACGACCTGCCGCCGCTCGACCCCGCAGAGACGGGTGTCGCGCTCACCGGCGACGGCCGACTCATCAACTCGGGTCCCTTCAACGGTCTCAGCAAGAACAACGCCATCCATCGCGTCATCGAGGCGTTGGATGCCGCTTCGATCGGCCGCGCATCCCGCAACTTCCGCCTGCGCGACTGGCTCATCTCGCGCCAGCGGTACTGGGGCACCCCGATCCCGATCATTCACTGCGAGACGTGCGGCGAGGTCCCGGTTCCCGAGGACCAGCTCCCGGTTCGCCTGCCCGATGCGGAGGGCCTCGACCTCAAGCCCAAGGGGACCAGCCCCTTGGGCGCCGCCACCGAGTGGGCGACCGTGGACTGCCCGAAGTGCGGCGGCGCTGCGACGCGCGACAGCGACACGATGGACACGTTCGTCGACAGCTCCTGGTATTACCTGCGGTATCTCTCCGCCAACGACGACACGCAGGCCTTCGACCCGGCAGAGGTCGAGAAGTGGGCGCCCGTCGACCAGTACGTCGGCGGAGTCGAGCACGCCATTCTCCACCTGCTCTATTCGCGCTTCATCACCAAGGTGCTCTTCGACCTCGGCTACGTGTCCTTCACCGAACCCTTCACGTCTCTGCTCAACCAGGGACAGGTCATCCTCAACGGGGCGGCCATGAGCAAGTCGAAGGGCAACCTCGTGGAGTTCGCCGACGAGCTGCGTCAACACGGTGCGGACGCGCTGCGCGTCACGCTCGCGTTCGCCGGCCCGCCGGAAGACGACATCGACTGGGCCGACGTGTCGGCAGCAGGAAGCGCGAAGTTCCTCGCGCGTGCCTGGCGAGTCGCGCACGACGTGACCAGCTCGCCCGACGTGGAATGGAAGACGGGAGACACCGCACTTCGCCGCGTCACACACCGTCTGCTGGCCGACGCTCCTGGACTCATCGAGTCGTACAAGTTCAACGTGGTCGTCGCTCGCCTGATGGAGCTGGTCAACGCCACCCGCAAGGTCATCGACTCGGGTGCCGGACCGCAGGATGCGGCGGTGCGCGAGGCCGCCGAGACCGTTACGCTCGTGCTCAACCTGTTCGCCCCGTACACGGCAGAAGACATGTGGCAGGCGCTCGGCTACGAGCCGACCGTCGCAGCCCAGACCTGGCGCAAGGCCGACCCGAGCCTGCTCGTCGAGGACTCGGTGACGGCCATCGTGCAGGTCGACGGCAAGGTGCGCGACCGCTTCGAAGTCTCACCGCACGTCGGCGCGGACGAGCTCGAGGCGCTGGCTCGGGCATCAGAACCGGTCCACCGTGCACTCGGTGCTCGTGAGATCGCTGCCGTGATCGTGCGCGCACCGCGGCTGGTGAACATCGCGACCAAGAAGTGACGTGACGGAGGTCGGGTCGTCGGTCAACCGCGACTCGGCCTCCACAGCCGTGCTCGGTCACGGACTTCTGCACTCCCGTCCGTTCTCGGGCGAGGGGAGCGTTCCCGCGCCGTAGCGTCGCGGGAGTGGATGCCGACGACCCCTTCGACCAGCTCGCACCGCGTTCGCGAACCGTCCCGCGCCGGGTGATGCTGCGCGTCGGTGTAGGCGCCGCGGTGTTGCTGCTGATCGGCGCTTTCGCCATCGCCGTGCTCGTCGGAATGCTGTCTCCGCACGGCGAGAGTTCCGATGTGCCTGCGGTCACGATCACCTCTGCGGCATCGGTCACCGCCACTCCGACGGTGGCCGCCGTGCTCTACGTGCACGTGCTGGGAGCCGTCACGCATCCGGGGCTCTACACACTGCCGACGGGATCGCGGGTCGTGGATGCCGTGGGTGCCGCAGGCGGCATGACCCATGACGCCGACCAGTCGGGGGTCAACCTCGCGCGTCAGCTCAGTGACGGCGAACAGTTGATCGTGCCGCACGTGGGCGAGACGGTGACCTCGCCCGTGGGAAGCGCGAACGGCGCTGCAGGAGCAGGTGGGATCGCCGGCGGCAAGGTGAACCTCAACACGGCGACGGAGACCGAGCTGGAGACCCTGCCTCGGGTGGGCCCGGCGATGGCCGCGAAGATCCTCGACTGGCGAACGCAGAACGGCCGTTTCACCTCGGTGGAAGACCTCATGAACATCAGCGGCGTCGGGCAGAAGACGTTCGACGCTCTCAAAGACCAGGTGACCGTCTGATGATCGATCTGCGGCTCGCCGTGCCCGCGCTGGCTGCCTGGGTCGGCGCGGCGGCGGCCATCGCGCTCTCTCACGGCTGGTGGTTCGCCATCGCCCTGTGGGCGGGGGCGATCGCGGCCGCCGCACTCGCCGTCGTCCTCGGCACGCGCGTCGCACGGGCCGCGAGCGCCGCTCCGGCCCGGCGATGGGCCGCGACCGCGGCGGCTGCATGCGTGGCCGCCGCGGCAGCCGCGCTGGTCGCGACGTCGGCGGCAGCGGCCATGCCCGGCAGGCATCCGGATGCAGTCGGCGAGCTTGCGCATCACATGGTGACGGTTCGCGCCGAGGCCACGTCTCTGCCGCAGGTCGCAGCGGGGAGTGCGACCAGGGACGCGGGCACGAGATTCACGGCGACGGTCCGCTCGGTGGCTGCGGGCTCCGCTCACGAGTCGGTGAGCATGCCCGTTCTCGTGTTCGTGCCCAAGGGCACGACGGTGAGCATCGGCGACGCGATCGAGGTGAAGGGCACGCTGACGCTGCTTCCGTCGTCGTCCGAGACGGCTGCTCTGGTGTACGCCTCGGCGCTGCCGCGTGTGGTCGGATCGCCGCCGGCCTTCTTAAGAGCGGCGAACGCCATACGATCCCGCTTCTCGACTCAGGCGGCGAAGTTGCCTGGCGACGGAGGAGCTCTTCTGCCGGGACTGGCCATCGGCGATGTCCACGGACTTCCGGCGTCCCTGTCCGCCGACATGAAACAGGCGAGCCTGACGCACTTGACGGCGGTCTCCGGCGCGAACTGTGCCGTGGTCGTCTCGCTGGTCGGTGCGGCGGCCGGAGCGATCGGGCTCGGCAGGGGCGGCCGAGCGGTGGCGTCTTTGACGGCACTGCTCGGTTTCGTGGTGCTCGTGACCCCGCAGCCCAGCGTGCTGCGCGCCGCCGTGATGGCGACGGTCGTCGTCATCGGCGGCTGGGGCGGCCGTGGTGCTCGTGCCGTTCCGGCGCTGTCGCTCGCTGTCGTCGGCCTGCTGGCCGTTGACCCGTGGCTCGCCGTCGATTACGGCTTCGCCCTGTCCGTGCTCGCGACGGGAGCGCTGCTGCTGCTCGCGCCGCCGCTGGCGGCGCGGCTCGGCGTCTGGATGCCCGCGCGCGTCGCCGCCGTGCTCGCCGTGCCGATCGCTGCTCAGGTCGCCTGTCAGCCCGTACTCCTCATGCTGAACCCCACGGTGCCCGTGTACGGAGTCCTCGCCAATCTCGCGGCGGAACCGGCAGCACCGATCGCCACGGTGCTGGGGCTTCTCTCCTGCCTCGTGCTGCCGTTCTGGGGCGCAGCCGGATCGTTCTTGGCTCATCTCGCATGGCTGCCTTCCGCATGGATCGCCGAGGTCGCCCGGGTCGCGGCCGCCCTGCCCGGCAGCGGGATGGCATGGTTGGGCGGTGTGGTCGGCCTCGTGCTGATGCTGGTGGTGACCGTGGCGATCGTGCTCGTCGTGGTGCGGCCCGTCACTCGCTCAGCACGTGTCGCACGCGTCGTTGCACTCATCTCGAGCGCTGCCGTCGTGGCGTGGTCACTCGCCGGGGTGGTCGGTGCGCAGGTGGCGGAGGCCGCATCGAGACCGACCGACTGGTCCATCGCCGCGTGCGACATCGGGCAGGGCGACGCACTCGTGATCGCGAGCCGGGGCATCCACGCTCTCGTCGACACCGGCCCCGACCCCGCCCGGCTGACGACCTGCCTGGATGCGCTCGGCGTGCATCGCATCGACCTGCTCGTGCTGACGCACTACGACCTGGATCATGTCGGAGGCACGGCCGCGGTCGTCGGCAAGGTCGGCATGGCGTTGGTCGGGCCTGAGACGGATGTTCGCGGCGAACGACTCGATGACCAACTCGCGAAAGGCGGCGCCAGCGTGCATCACGCTCAGACGGGCGACCGGGGGCGACTCGGCGCGATGTCGTGGCGAGTGCTGTGGCCGGACTCCGACCCCAAGGGAATGGAACCCGGCAACGAGCAGAGTGTCACCGTGCTGTTCAGCGGCAGCGGACTGAACACACTCTTCCTGGGCGACCTCGACGAGCGGGCCCAGGATGCGCTGCTGGCGACCGGTCGCGTGCCTCAGGTCGACGTGGTGAAGGTCGCCCATCACGGGTCGCGCGATCAGTCAGAAGCCCTGTATCAGCACCTCCACGCACGGGTGGGACTCATCTCGTGCGGAGCCGGCAACGACTACGGGCATCCCACCTCGACGGCTCTCGGAATCCTCGCCCGCAGCGGAACAGCGGTGATGCGCACCGATGTCGAAGGCATGCTGATGGTCGCGGCCGACGGGAGCGGCGGCCTGCGCACGTGGACCGCACGGCATGGGAGCCCGGCGCAGCTCGCCAGACCGGGATGAGCTGCCGCGGCCGGCGCCTGGGCACGTCGGGCCGCACGGTCGGTGGCAGGCCATAGGCTGGTTCGGCCCGGACGGACGACGGCTGTCGTGCCGGGCGCAGAGCAGAAGGAAGCGTGGAGCGATGCCGGCGAGGAACACGGGGGCACGGACCTCGGGGGGAGTGCGTCCGGCGCGCGCGCCGGCGGCCGCACCGCGACCGCGCAGCGTGGCGCGTCGACGAAGACGGTCATCCCGGAGCTGAAGTGGAGCGAGGTGCGTGCCGCCCCCGTCGTGCTGATCAGCGGCACCGAGACGGTACTCGCCGATCGCGCGGCGCGTCTGCTGCGCGACAGCCTGCGCCAGAGCGACCCCAGCGTCGAGATCTCCGATGTGAACGCAGCGGAATACGTTCCGGGCGACCTCGCCTCGTTCGCCAGCCCCTCCCTCTTCGGCGAGCCGCGTCTGATCAGGGTGTCGTCCGCGGAGAAGGCGAACGATGCTTTCATCGAGGAGCTTCTGGTCTACCTGCAGGCACCGGCCGATGACACCACGGTGGTGGTTCGCCACGGGGGAGGACAACGGGGCAAGAAGTTCCTCGACGGCATCCGCTCAGGAGTCGGCGGGGGAGTCGAGGTGGTGTGCTCCGAACTCAAGCGCGACGCCGACAAGTACGACTTCGCGCAGGCCGAGTTCCGCATGGCAGGCAAGAAGGCGACCCCCGGGGCTCTCCGTGCCGTGACGAGTGCCTTCGCCGACGATCTCGCCGAGCTGGCATCGGCCTGCCAGCAGCTGATTTCGGATGCCTCTACCGAGATCACCGAGGCCACCGTCGACCGGTACTACGGCGGTCGCGTCGAGACCAACGCGTTCAAGGTGGCCGATGCGACACTGGCCGGGCGCCACGGCGAGGCGCTGATCACTCTGCGACACGCCCTGGCATCGGGTGCCGACCCCGTGCCGATGGTCGCCGCGTTCGCCAGCAAACTGCGCACGATGGCGAAGCTTTGGGGCGCGCGAGGCTCTTCTGCCCAGCTCGCGTCGCAGTTCGGCCTCGCGCCCTGGCAGGTCGATCGTGCGCGCCGCGACCTGCAGGGCTGGACCGACGAGGGGCTGGCCCGCGGCATCGAGGCGATCGCACTCGCCGATGCAGAGGTGAAGGGCGGCGGCCGGGACCCCGAGTTCGCGCTCGAGCGCATGATCGATGTGCTGAGCTCGCGGGGCGAGGCGGTCAGACCCTAGACGCGCTCCGTTCCGACGCCCCGCTCGAAGGCGAGTCGCCCCCCAGCTCCGCTGCGCGCGACGGCGTTGACCGATTCACAAATGCACAAGGCATTCACAAATGCACGAGGCCCCGTCCAGTTCGGACGGGGCCTCGAATCGCTGGTGTCAGCGGATGCTGCTCGGAGTCAGAGCGCGGAGACCTGCTTGGCGATCGCGGACTTGCGGTTCGCCGCCTGGTTCTTGTGGATGACGCCCTTGCTGACGGCCTTGTCGAGCTTCTTGCTCGCGTAGGCGAGCGACGCGGTCGCCTTGTCCTTGTCGCCGGCGGCGACTGCCTCGCGGGTGGCGCGGACGGCGGTCTTGAGCTCGCTCTTGACGGCCTTGTTGCGCTCGCGCGCCTTCTCGTTGGTCTTGATGCGCTTCAGCTGCGACTTGATGTTTGCCACGAGTGGTCTTGTCTTCCGTTCGATGGTTGATGTTCAGGATGCGTGTCGAGCGATGAGAGAGGGCATCCCACGACACTCGTGTGGCAGAGACCACACGCAAGCCAACAGACAACGATACCAGAGCCATCCACGCCAGCCGAATCGTTGACGAAGCAGCGCGAACGAAGGGCCAACCCGTTCATGGGAGAATTGCCGAACGATGTCTCCACGTGCAACCACGGCCCTCGAGCCCGCCGCGACCGACCCTGCGCGCATTCGCAACTTCTGCATCATCGCGCACATCGACCACGGCAAGTCGACCCTCGCCGACCGCATGCTGCAGTTGACCGGTGTCGTGGAGGAGCGTGCCATGCGCGCGCAGTACCTCGACCGCATGGACATCGAACGCGAGCGCGGCATCACCATCAAGAGCCAGGCCGTGCGCATGCCGTGGGAGTACGAGGGCGACACCTATGCCCTCAACATGATCGACACGCCCGGCCACGTCGACTTCACCTATGAGGTCTCCCGGTCGTTGGCGGCCTGCGAGGGGGCGATCCTCCTCGTGGATGCCGCGCAGGGCATCGAGGCGCAGACCCTCGCGAACCTCTACCTCGCCCTCGAGAACGACCTCGCGATCATCCCGGTGCTCAACAAGATCGACCTCCCTGCCGCCGAGCCGGAGAAGTACGCGCGGGAACTCGCCGACTTGATCGGCGGCAGCCCCGACGATGTGCTGCGTGTCAGCGGCAAGACGGGCATGGGCGTCGACGCGCTGCTCGACCGCGTGACCGAGCTCGTGCCTGCACCGACGGGTGTCAAGGACGCCCCGGCGAGGGCGATGATCTTCGACTCGGTCTACGACAGCTATCGGGGCGTCGTGACCTACGTGCGCATGGTCGACGGACAGCTCACCCCGCGCGAGCGCATCCAGATGATGTCGACGAAGGCGACGCACGAGCTTCTCGAGATCGGTGTGAGCTCGCCCGAGCCGACGCCCACGCGTGGCCTGGGCGTCGGAGAGGTGGGCTACCTCATCACCGGCGTGAAAGACGTGCGGCAGTCCCGGGTGGGCGACACCGTCACGAACGCCGCCAAGCCGGCGTCCGACGCGCTCTCCGGCTACACCGACCCGAAGCCCATGGTCTTCTCGGGGCTGTATCCGATCGACGGCAGCGACTACCCCGACCTGCGCGAGGCACTCGACAAGCTCAAGCTCTCGGATGCCGCGCTCGTCTACGAACCGGAGACGTCCGTCGCCCTCGGCTTCGGCTTCCGCTGCGGCTTCCTCGGCCTGCTGCACCTCGAGATCGTCACCGAGCGTCTGGAGCGCGAGTTCGGCCTCGACCTGATCACCACAGCACCGAGCGTGATCTACGACGTGACGACCGAAGACGGCAAGCAGGTCACGGTGACGAACCCGAGCGAGTATCCGACCGGCAAGGTCAGCACGGTGCGGGAGCCCATGGTGCGGGCGGCGATCCTCACGCCGAAGGACTACGTCGGCACGGTCATGGAACTGTGCCAGTCGCGTCGCGGCACCCTCCTCGGCATGGAGTACCTCGGCGAAGACCGCGTGGAGATCCGCTACTCCATGCCGCTCGGCGAGATCGTGTTCGACTTCTTCGACCAGCTGAAGAGCCGCACCCAGGGTTACGCGAGCCTCGACTACGAGCCGTCCGGCGAGCAGGAGGCCGACCTGGTGAAGGTCGACATCCTTTTGCAGGGCGAGCAAGTGGATGCCTTCAGCGCCATCGTGCACCGCGACAAGGCCTACGCGTACGGCGTCATGATGACCGAGCGCCTCAAGAAGCTGATTCCCCGCCAGCAGTTCGAAGTCCCTGTGCAGGCCGCCATCGGTGCACGCATCATCGCCCGCGAGTCCATCCGCGCGATGCGCAAGGACGTGCTCGCCAAATGCTACGGCGGCGACATCACCCGCAAGCGCAAGCTCCTCGAGAAGCAGAAGGAGGGCAAGAAGCGCATGAAGATGGTCGGCCGCGTCGAAGTCCCGCAAGAGGCGTTCATCGCCGCGCTCTCCGGCGACGTCGAGGGCAAGGAGAAGAGCAAGTAGGCGCGCCCCTCCGCCCGCGATGGGCTCTGGCCGCGACCGACGACGGTCAGGATGCCACGGGCAACGTCGGTTAGACTGCCTGGGCGAATTGGGGGCGCAGCGTTCGCCCTGTCCACCGCCGAGACGAAGGACGAGTCCACGAAAGCCATGCGACGTAGTACTTTCACCGATCAGCCGGTGACGTATGCCGCCGTGGGCGCGACGCTCGCACCCGACCTCGCGCAGCATCCTCCGAAGGGCTATCGGCCCCGCGTGAGGTCGGTGCGACTGGGCAGCGGCGACGACAGGTTCGTGACCTCCTCGCGCGCCCTGATGACCTGGGGGGTGCAGAGGGGCAGCGGAGTCGAGGTCACCGAGGTCGATCCGGGAACGGGCGAGGAGTATGCGGGCGTGCGCTTCGCAGACGACGGCACGCCGCAGCGGCTCGAGCCCCATCGCGGCACGGAGGCGGTGTTCGACGAAGACGGACAGCCCTACATCTCCAACGGCATGACGGCGAGTCTGCGGGTGCCGTTCGGCCCGTTCCACGTGAACGCGCCCGTGCGCGTCGTCTACGTGATCGACGAGGAGCACCGCGTCGGCTTCGGGTACGGCACGATGCACGGGCATCCTCTTCAGGGCGAGGAGTCGTTCGTCGTCGAGCAGCACGAGGACGGCTCGGTGTGGCTCACGATGCGATCGTTCTCACGGGCGGCCGGCGGCGCGCGTGCCGTGATCGCTCCCGTGGTGCTGGCGTCGCAGGCTCAGCTCGCGAAGCGCTACCTGCGTGCACTCCATCCGGTGAGCGGCAATCCGGCCATCGGCCAGAACCCGACAGGGGAGAACGACCAGCCGGACCCCGCAGAGACTCTCGATGTGACGGTGAAAGACGAGGCAGTGAACGACGGGACGCTGCCGACATCCGTCTCGGAGGCCATCGGTGCCGAGCGCTCTGCCGATCGGTGATCCGGCGCCCGCAGACGGAGTGCTGCCGCCGAGCGCGGCCGAGGGCGCGGAGAGCCGCGACTTCGGTCTCTACGTGCACGTGCCGTTCTGTCGGGTGCGTTGCGGGTACTGCGACTTCAACACCTACACGGCGACCGAGCTGCGCGGGGTTCGGCAGACCGACTATGCGCAGCAGGCTGCGCTCGAGCTGAGTTTCGCCGTCGAGGCGTTGCGGCGCTCCGGCGTTCCCGCCCGCCCCGCGTCGACGGTCTTCTTCGGCGGGGGCACCCCGACGCTGCTGCCCTCCCGTGATCTCGCCACCGTGTTGCAGCGCGCGCGGGAGGACTTCGGTTTCGGGGACGACGCGGAGATCACCACGGAGGCCAACCCGGACAGCGTGGATGCCCGCTACCTCGCCGAGTTGGCGCACGCCGGCTTCACCAGGGTCTCGTTCGGCATGCAGTCCGCCGTGCCCCATGTTCTGCGCACACTCGAGCGCACGCACGACCCGGCGCGCGTTCCGCGGGTGGTGCAATGGGCGAAGGACGCAGGGCTCCAGGTGAGTCTCGACCTCATCTACGGAACCCCCGGCGAATCGCTCGAAGACTGGGCGGCCTCCGTCGATTCCGCACTCGCCTGCGAGCCCGATCATCTGTCCGCGTACTCGCTCATCGTGGAAGACGGCACCAAGCTCGCCAGACAGATCCGGAGAGGCGAGGTGCCGGAACCCGACGACGATCTGCAGGCCGACATGTACGAGCTGATCGACGACCGCCTCGCTGCGGACGGCTATCAGTGGTACGAGGTGAGCAACTGGGCGAAGGATGACGCGCACCGCTCCAGGCACAACCTCGGCTATTGGCTCGGCCACGACTGGTGGGGCGTCGGGCCCGGAGCGCACAGCCATGTCGGTGGCGTGCGGTGGTGGAACGTGAAGCATCCCGCCGCCTACGCCGGACGCGTGCTCGCCGGGGAGTCGCCGGCTGCAGGCAGGGAGAGTCTTGATGTCTCGACCCGCGAGTTCGAGGACGTGCTGCTGCGGGTGCGGATCCGTGACGGGCTCCCGGTGTCCGTGCTGCACGGGGAGGGCAGGCATGCGGTGGCCGGCCTCATCGCAGACGGCCTGATCGACGCGAAAGCCGCCCTGCGCGGGTCGGTGGAACTGACCCGCACGGGGCGGCTGCTGGCCGACGCGGTGGTGCGGCGGCTCGTCGCCTGACGGCTACTTGACCCAGTTGACGGTGAAGATGTACTTCGCCTCGCGGCCTTGACGGATGGCGTTCGGGATCTGGATCGCATGCACGATCGCGATCACGAACAGGGCGATCGACCCGAGCCACAGGATCAGGGCGAGGATCCAGCCGATGAACGGGATCACGGCCAGGATGTACGTCGCGACAATGACGATGACACGGATCAACTGGAAGTTGAAGTTGTCGACGTTCGCCTTGCGAATCGGGTCGGCGGTCTTGTCCTTGTCGACCAGGTAGTAGATCAGTGCGGGAATCCAGCTGAAGAAGACCGACAGCCAGAGGTTCACCTGCAGGTTGCTGAACCCACCGTCGGGATAGCCCTGCGGAGCGCCGTACTGCTGCTGGGGCGGGTTCTGGGGCGGAGGGGGCGGGGGAGGGACGTTGCTCATGACATGCTCCTTCGTATGGCCGCGCCACGGAAAGGGCGCTTCGCGCCATCAACATAGGGCACGGCGGCGCACAGGGGAAGAGCCGGCGACGGCATGGCGTCACCAGGCTCTTCCCGTCAGCGACAGCCGAGCGTCACTTGATGAAACGGAAGTTCCACGGGTAACGGTAGCTTCCCCCTGCATTGACGCGGACGCCGCCCTGGATCGAGAAGATCACGTTCACCACCCAGAGAGCGAAGAACAGCAGGCCGAACAGTCCCGACACGAACCAGAGCCCGATCGCAGAGGCCACCCCGCCGACCACGGTCGTCACGATCCAGAGGCCGATGTACACGATGGTGAAGGTGATCTGCCAGTTCAGCGCTTCCTTCGCCTCGATGTTCGTGCGGGGACCGCGGTCTTTCAGCACCAGCCAGATGATCAGCGACGGCAGGAATCCGACGATGCCGCCGATGTGCGCCCACATCGCCGCTGTTCTGTCGGCCTCCGGCGAGAGCGGCGGCGCCGGCGCAGCGTACTGAGGCTGTCCAGAGGGCTGTTGTCCGTACTGCTGTTGTCCGTACTGCTGTTGTCCGTACTGCTGTTGTCCGTACTGTTGCTGCCCGTACGGGGGCTGCTGCCCGTACTGCTGCGAGCCCGGCTGCTGCGCCGGATCGGTCGGATGCTGCTGGTCCTGTTGGTCACTCATGACACGGGGCCTTTCGACTTGGGTGCGAACCGTCGGCTCGCGTGCGATGGTGCGACGGCATGGCCGAACGCGCGCAACAGAGTACTGCCCCGTCGAAAGGCCCCGCAACGCGCGGAGCTCGACCTGCCGAGGTCGTTCGCCTACCGGATGATTTCGACCAGACAACCCGGTCCGATATTCTGAGAATCCTTTGACTCGCGTTCCCCCGTCACCCCGAGGAGATCCCGCCGTGACAGACCAGAACGGTCCGACCGATTCCCGTGAGCCGTCGGCTCGCCCCGCTCTCCCCGATGGGGATGGCCCCGAACCCGCGACGGCCGAAACCGCTGAGCAGCGGCCGTCGCCGCAGCAACCCGGCCCGGAGACGCACGACCCGTCGCAGCCGCCCCAGCAGCCGCCGGCGTACGCCCAACAGCAGCCCTTGCCGCCTTACCCGCAGCAGGGGGCGCAGCAGCCATATCCTCCCCAGTACGCGCAGCAGCCCTACGCGCCTCCGGTCCCGAACGGGTCGTATCCCGGGCAGTACCCCGGCCAGCCGCCGGCGGGCTGGGTCCTCGCCGGGGCGTCAGGCCGTGGATCTGGTGGGTCATCGGCGGCGGTGCGGTCTTCATCGCCCTGATCGTCGTCGGCGTCGTGCTGTTGTTCGCCCTCCTCGGCGGCAACGGGGCGAAGGCCGCGGCGGAGAGCTATCTGAGCGCTCTGGCAAAAGGCGACGCCACGAGCGCGAACCGGCTCGCCCACGTGAACACCGCGGAGCATGACAATGCGATGCTCACGAACAGCGTGTTGTCGAGCGCCAAGGCCAAGATCACCGACGCGAAGGTGACGAGGACGGCGTCAAGCCGCTCATCCGATCTGACCTACGTCTACGTGACGTACTCGTTGGGCGGCACGTCGTATCACGACACCATGCAGCTGCAGAAGGATGCCAAGGGCTGGTACGTGCGGGAGGGCCTCACCTACCGCCTGCCCATGCTCGACGGCTCATCGTCGTCGAGCAACGCCGGCTACTCCGTGAAGGGCAGCAGCACGGCGGTCACTGTCGACGACTACGGCATGGTCGCCTACCCTGGCCTCTACGAAGCGACATCGCCGAACCAGTTCTACACGCTCAGCGAGTCCGTCACGGTGACAGCCGCTCCCGACGCGGCGACCACGATCAAGGGCGTGTCTCTCACGCCGTCGCAGAAGTACGTCGACGCCGTGCAGAAGCAGGTGGACGCTCACTACGACAAGTGTGCGACGCTGACCGACTACTACCAGATCGAGGATTGCGGCATCGAGCTCGGATTTCCCGACAACGTCATGATCACCGGATCGAAGGTGGCCGTGAAGATCGGGACCCATCCCAAGGTCTCCGTCGACGACTCAGACAGCTACAACCAGTTCAAGCTCGACGACGGATCGTTCTCGGCGACCATCACCGGTGAGACGTATGACGGCGGCACCGGTTCGGAGCAGATCGAGGCCGGAGCGGGCTACGCCAGCGCCGACATCACGATCAAGGACGGCAAGGTCGTCGTCACCTTCGACTGACGCCGTGCATCGTGGGCGGGGAGGCGGAGGTCCGTCTTCCCGCCCACGTGCGTGCGGCGCCTCGCCGCCCGGCACGCGGCATCCCCTCGGGCACGCACGATATGATTGGCACTCACGGGTACCGAGTGCCAGCGGCGCGGTGCCGTTGCTGAGCGACGAGCCTGGAGGACGATGTCGGGATGGTGACCGAACGCAGCCTCGAGGTGCTCAGGGTGATCGTGCAGGACTACGTCGCCTCCCGGGAGCCCGTCGGCTCCAAGAGCATCGTCGACAGGCACGGGTTCGGCGTCAGCGCGGCGACCATCCGCAACGACATGGCGGCTCTCGAAGAGGAAGACCTGATCGTGGCGCCGCACACGTCGTCGGGACGGGTGCCGACCGACAAGGGCTACCGCCTGTTCGTGGACCGCATGTCCGACGTTCGACCGTTGTCGTCGGCGCAGAGACAGGCCATCGAGGTGTTCCTCGGCCAGTCGGTCGACGTCGACGACGTGCTGGCGCGCACCGTTCGGCTGCTGGCGCAACTCACACACCAGGTGGCGATGGTGCAGTACCCGTCGGTCTCGAGGGCGCGGGTGCGGCACATCGAGTTCGTGCCGCTCGCGCCTCGGCGCGTTCTCTGCGTGCTCATCGCCGATTCCGGCGTCGTGGAGCAGGGCGTGGGGGAGCCGGACGGAGAGCTCGGTGAGGATGCCCTTGCCGAGCTGAGAGCGCAGGTCAACGCACAGACGGCCGGGATGCGCCTGGCCGACGCGGCATCCGTGCTTCGCGGGCTCGCGGCATCCCTCCCGGCCGATCGCTGGACGCCGCAGTCGCGCGAGCAGGCGGCGGCGCTCTGCCAGGTGATCGTGGAACAGATCGAGTCCACCAGGCAGGAGCGCCTGATCATGGCCGGCGCCGCCAACCTCGTGCGCACCGAGCACGACTTCAGTGGGAGTGTCACTCCGGTGCTCGAGGCGATCGAAGAGCAGGTCGAGCTGCTCAAGCTGTTCGGCGAGATGGCGCAGGAGCAGCATGGCGTCTCCGTGCTCATCGGCCGCGAGAACGCGACAGCGCTCTTCTCCGAGGCCTCGGTGGTCGCCAGCGGATATGCGGGCAGCGGCACCGACGTCGCTCGGCTCGGCGTGCTCGGCCCCACCCGCATGGACTACTCCAACAACATGGCCGCCGTGCGCGCGGTGGCCCGCTATCTGTCCCGGCTGCTCGGCGAATGATCGCCAGGTGAGCACTGGCCGACCGAGAATCAGCACACGACAAAGTTAAAGGAACCCCCCTTCTGTGGCCGACCACTATGAAGTCCTGGGCGTCGCGCGCGACGCCAGCCCCGACGAGATCAAGAAGGCGTACCGACGCCTCGCCCGTGAGCTGCATCCCGATGTGAACCCCAGCCCCGAGGCATCGGAGCGTTTCAAGCTCGTGACCCACGCCTATGACGTGCTCAGCGATCCCCAGCAACGTCAGCAGTACGATCTCGGCCCGCAGGCCGGATTCGAGGGGGCGGGCTTCAACGGCTTCGGCGACATCTTCGACACGTTCTTCGGCGGCGGCGCGGCAGGACAGCAGCGCGGTCCGCGGTCGCGTCGCGAGCGCGGCCAGGACGCCCTGCTGAGGGTCGAGGTCGATCTCGACGAGGTGATCTTCGGGGCGCACCGCGACCTCGAGGTCGACACCGCCGTGGTCTGCGAGACGTGCGGAGGCTCGTGCTGCCAGCCGGGCACCTCGCCCGTGACGTGCGACATCTGCCACGGAACCGGCAGCATCCAGCGCACCGTGCGTTCGCTGCTCGGCAACATGATGACCTCGTCGCCGTGCGGCACGTGCCGCGGCTACGGCACGGTCATCGCGACGCCCTGCGTCACCTGCCAGGGTCAGGGCCGCGTGCGTGCGCGTCGGACCGTGCCGGTGGACATCCCCGCCGGTGTCGACACCGGGCTGCGGCTGCAGATGCCGGGCAGTGGCGAGGCAGGACCGGCGGGCGGCCCCAACGGCGACCTGTACCTGGAGATCAAGGTGCGCCACCACGACGTGTTCAGCCGTGACGGCGACGACCTGCTGTGCACGCTGACGGTCTCGATGGCGGATGCCGTGCTCGGCACGCATGCCACGGTGAAGGCGCTCGACGGGGACATCGACGTGGAGATCAAGGCTGGCGTGCAAAGCGCCGACGTGCTCACCGTGAAGGGCCGCGGCATCACGCACCTGCGCGGCTCGGGGCGCGGCGATCTCCGCGTCGGCGTGCAGGTCGTCACGCCAACCAAGCTCGATCGCAAGGAGCGCGAGCTGATCGAGCAGTTCGCCGCGCACCACAAGCAGGACACCCCAGCACTCGCACGTTTCCAGCAGGGTCTGTTCGCCAAGCTGCGCGATCGGTTCCTCTGACATGGCCAACCTCTACCTGCGCGAGGATCTCGCCGACGCGACGGTCGGCGGCGAGATCGAGCTCGACGGGGCGGAGGCCAAGCACGCCGTCGGCGTCAGCCGAACGCGCGTCGGCGATGACCTGACGGTCTCCGACGGCCGCGGCCTTCTCATGCACGGGATCGTCACCACGGCCGATCCGTCCCGTGTGATCGTGCAGGTGCGGCGCCTCGACCGCACAGAGGCGGCGCGACCGCGGATCGTGCTCGTGCAGGCGCTGGCCAAGGGCGGCAGGGACGAGCTGGCGGTGCAGACATCCGTGGAGCTCGGCGTCGACGAGGTCGTGCCGTGGCAGGCGACCCGCTCGGTCTCACGATGGAGCGGCGACAAGGTGCGCAAGGGCGTTCAGCGCTGGCGCAGCATCGTGCGCGAGGCGACCAAGCAGTCGGTGCGTTCCTGGCTGCCCCAGGTCACCGATCCGGTGACGACGAAGCAGCTGACGCTGCGGGCCGCGGGCAGCAGGATGCTCGTGCTCGAGCCGGGCGCGCCCGAGCCGCTCACCGGCATCCGCTTCGAGGCCGCAGACGACCGCGACCTCGTGCTCGTCGTCGGCCCGGAAGGCGGCGTCTCGCCCGGGGAGTCCGCGCTGCTGCGCGAGGCCGGTGCGACCTCCGTGCGCCTCGGCGACTCCGTGCTGCGCACCTCCAGCGCGGGACCGGCGGCCATCGCGGTGCTGAACGCCGCGCTCGGACGCTGGTGATCACATTCGCCGCCTGTCGGACCGCTTTCATAGAATGGCAGGCATGACTTCGACCGAGCCGAGCGTGTTCACGCGCATCATCCGCAGGGAGATCCCCGCCGACGTCGTCTACGAAGACGACAGCGTGATCGCGTTCAACGACATCGCGCCGCAGGCCCCCGTGCACGTGGTGATCGTGCCGAAGACGGAGGCCTATCGCGATGTGGTGGAACTCGCGGCGGCGGACTCCGCGCTGCTCGCGCACGTGGTCGAGGTGGCGAAGCAGATCGCGGACCAGCGCACGGGCGGTGAGTTCCGCCTGATCTTCAACAACGGCGAGGCCGCAGGACAGACCGTCTTCCACGTGCACGCTCATGTGCTCGGCGGAGGACTGGCGGAAGGAACACTTGGCTCGAAGTGACGAGACGCCGGCTCCGGTCGGCGCGACGGGGGAGACACAGGGAGTGTCGGGGGCCGTGGAGGCCCGGCTGCACATCGACGGTGTGGCGATGGTGCGTCTTCTGGGCGCCCAAGACCGCCTGCTGACGACGATCGAGAAGCAGTTCCCCCCTCGTCAACGTGCATGTGCGAGGCAATGACATCTCCCTCACCGGCGACGGGCAGCAGGTCGAGGCGGCCCGTCGGCTGGTGGAGGAGCTGCTCGTGATGGTTCGGGATGGACAGGAGCTGGGACCGGTGGAGGTAGAGAGTTCGGCGCGCATCTTGCGCGGTGGTTCCAAGCCCGTCGACGTGCTGGGGCAGGTGATCCTGACCTCGCGGGGCAAGAGCATCCGACCCAAGACTCTCGGACAGAAGGAATACGTCGACGCCATCGATCAGAACACGATCGTGTTCGGCATCGGCCCGGCCGGCACGGGCAAGACCTACCTGGCGATGGCCAAGGCCGTGCAGGCGCTGCAGCGCAAAGAGGTCGAACGCATCATCCTCTCCAGGCCCGCCATCGAGGCAGGCGAGCGGCTGGGCTACCTGCCCGGCACGCTCACCGACAAGATCGACCCCTACCTGAGGCCGCTCTACGACGCGCTCAACGAGATGATGGACCCGGAGCTCGTGCCGAAGCTGCTGGCCAGCGGCACCATCGAAGTCGCCCCGCTCGCCTACATGCGCGGACGAACCCTCAACAACTCGTTCGTCGTGCTCGACGAGGCTCAGAACACCACGCCGGAGCAGATGAAGATGTTCCTCACGCGTCTGGGCTTCGGCTCCAGGATGGTGGTGACGGGCGACATCACGCAGATCGACCTACCGTCCTCCGCGAGCGGTCTGCGGCTCGTGACACGCGTGCTCGACGGCATCGATGACATCCACTTCTCACGCCTCACGAGCGACGACGTCGTTCGGCACTCGCTCGTCGGGCGGATCGTGGATGCCTACACCGAGTACGACGCGCGCAGGCAGGCCGAGCACTACGAGCGCGAACAGGCGCGTGAGTTCGCGAACCGCGCGGAGCGTCGCTCCGGCATGCCGCGCGACCACCTCCCCAAGCGCCGATGAGCATGCGGGAGCGCGGATGAGATCTCCGACGCCCGCACCGCGAACCGGCCGACGAACGAACGACAGCAAGAGGACACCGTGAGCATCGAAGTCAACAACGAGTCGGCCGTCGAGGTCGACGAGGCCGCCTTGCAGAGGCTCGCCGCCTTCGCGCTCGACATGATGCACGTCTCCACCGAGGCCGAGCTCGCGATCCTGCTGGTCGACGAGGCCGCCATGGAACAGCTGCACGTGCAGTGGATGGACGAGCCGGGCCCGACCGACGTGCTGAGCTTTCCCATGGACGAGCTGCGCCCGGGCACCGAAGACGAGCCGACGCCTGCCGGACTGCTCGGCGACGTCGTGCTCTGCCCGCAGGTGGCCGGAGCACAGGCGGAGGCCGCCGGCCACGGTCTGATGGACGAGCTGAAGCTGCTGACGACCCACGGCATCCTGCACCTGCTCGGGTTCGACCACGCGGAGCCCGACGAGGAACGCGAGATGTTCGCCATCCAGCGCGACATTCTGGTGGGCTTCGCCGTCGCCGAACGACGACGATAGGCGGGAGCGCTTCGTGATCGCGCTGTTCTTCGTCGTCGCAGTGCTGCTGGTGGCGTTCGGCGGCCTGATGGCTGCGGTGGACGCCGCGATCTCGGTGCAATCGCGCGGCGACATCGCCGAGCTGGCGCAGACGTCGCGTTTCCGCGCCTCGCTCACGGCCGTCGCCGACGATCCGGGCGCGCACCTCAACGCCGTCAGCTTCGCGCGCATCATCGCCGAGACCACAGCGGCGGTGCTCGTCACCCTGGCCTTCTCCAGCCTGGTGCCACAGTGGTGGCTCGCGCTCATCCTCGCCGCCGCGATCATGACGGGAGCGTCGTTCGTGCTCGTGGGCACGAGCCCGCGCAGCGTCGGGCGCGCGCACGCGAAGGGGATGCTGCGTGCCACAGCCCCCCTCGTGCACGGCATCCGCGTGCTGATCGGCCCCATCGCACGAGGTCTCGTCGTGCTCGGCAACCGGGTCACCCCGTCTCGAGCCCGCTCGGCCGCCGTGGCGAACGAGGAGCAGCTGCTCAGCATCGTCGACGAGGCCACCGAGCTCGACGTGCTCGAAGAGGACGACAGAGAGCTGATCCACTCGATCTTCGAGTTCGGGGACACGCTCGTCCGCGAGGTGATGATCCCGCGCACCGACATGGTGACCATCGACTCGGGGGCGAGCGTGGCATCGGCCATGAGCCTCTTTCTGGCCAAGGGCGTCTCGCGTGTGCCCGTGGTGGGTGACGACGTCGACCAGGTGGCCGGCATCCTCTATCTGCGCGATGTGGCGAAGCAGGCGTACGAGCGCCCTCTCGACGTCGACGTGGCCACGGTCGACGAGCTGGTCAGGCCGGCCTTGTTCGTGCCGGAGTCGAAGAAGGCCGATGTGCTGCTGCGCCAGATGCAGCTCGAGTCGAACCATCTGGCGATGGTGGTCGACGAGTACGGCGGCATCGCAGGCCTCGTCACGCTCGAAGACCTCATCGAAGAGCTCGTCGGCGACATCTCCGACGAGTACGACCACGACGTGCCGATGATCGAGCAGCTCGGCGACGGCCGGTTCCGGGTGAGCACCCGCCTTCCCGTCGATGAGCTCGGCGACCTGTTCGGCATCGAGCTCGACGACGACGACGTGGACTCCGTCGGCGGCCTGCTCTCCAAGGTGCTCGGCCGGCTTCCCGCCGAGGGGTCGGTGGCCACGATCGACGGGCTCAGGTTGACGGCGGATCGCGCTGAAGGCAGGCGACGTGTGATCAGCACCGTGGTGGCCGAACGCGACACCGCGCTGTTCGGGCTCGACGAGGCATCCACCGCGCCGCTTTCTGCCCAGGGGCCGGCATCCGGCACCGAACACGAGTCCGCAGCGACGAAGGGACGAGACAGATGAGCGATCGCAAGCAGCGCCGCGGCGAGGGCGAGCACGGCGACGGGCACGGCGAGGAGTTCCGCGCCGGCTTCGTCTCGTTCGTCGGCAGGCCGAATGTGGGCAAATCCACGCTGATGAACGCGCTCGTGGGCGAGAAGGTCGCCATCACGAGCTCCAAGCCGCAGACCACGAGGCGCGCGATCCGGGGCATCGTCAATCGGCCCGACGGTCAGCTGATCGTTGTCGATACCCCGGGCATCCACCGCCCGCGCACGCTCCTCGGCGAACGCCTGAACACGCTCGTGCAGGCGACGCTCGGCGACGTCGACGCCATCGGCTTCTGCGTTCCCGCCGACGAGAAGATCGGTCCAGGCGACAAGTTCATCAACGAGCGGCTCGACGACTATCCGCGTGCGAAGAAGGTCGCCATCGTCACGAAGACGGACGCCGTCGGCAAGGCCGCCGTCGCCGACCAGCTGCTCGCCGTCTCCGCCCTGCGGGACTGGGACACGATCATCCCGCTCTCCGCCGTGCGTCACGATCAGCTCGACCTGCTCGTCGACGAGCTGATCCGGCTGCTGCCCGTCTCGCCCCAGCTGTACCCGGACGACGCGATCACCGATGAGCAGCTCGAGGACCGCATCGCCGAATACATCAGGGAAGCGGTGCTCGAAGACGTACGGGACGAGCTGCCGCACTCGCTCGCCGTGACGATCGACGACATCGTGGAGCGCGACGACAAGCCGATCACCGAGATCTACGCCAACCTCTTCGTGGAGCGCGACAGCCAGAAGGCTATCGTGATCGGCAAGGGCGGTTCGCGGCTGCGCGCCATCGGCGAGACGGCGCGCAGGCAGATCGAGCCGCTCGTCGGCGGCAAGGTCTTCCTCGCCATCCACGTGAAGGTGGCGAAGGAGTGGCAGCGCGACCCGAAGCAACTGGGCCGACTCGGGTTCTGAGCCGTGCCGTGGTCCGTTCGTGGTGTTCGCATGCGACGCGAGGATGATTCACGTCGAAAGCGGACAACGCCGCCCTCGGCGCCGCGTAGCGTTGCAGGGGTGATCCGTCCGCTCGGCAGAGGCCAGTTGATCTTCGACCTCGTCGTCGCGGGTGTGCTGTTCCTGATCTCCATCTGGAGCGTGCTGCTGAGGCATCCTCTCGCCACCTCCATCGTCGTCGTGCTGTTCTGCGCCGCGTTGGCGGTTCGACGGCTCTCGCCGACGCTCGCCCTGGCCGGCACGTGGGCTGCAGCGCTGATCCAGATCGGCTTCCTCGTCCCCGTCAACGCCGCCGACCTCGCCGTGCTCGGCGTCGCCTACGCCTCGGCATGCTACGGGCGACCCGCCGAGCGCTGGACAGGACTCGGCTCCTCCATCCTCGGTGGAGTGATCGCGGCCGCCTACATGACCCTGTCGACGAGCACCGACTACTACAGCCCGCTCTACGGGGTGCAGCGCACGCTGATCGAGCTTCTCGCGGTCTCGATCGGCATGGTCACGGTGCTCGCACTGAGCTGGACGCTCGGCCTGCTGACCCGCATCGTCAGACAGTCCAGGGAGGCCAAGATCGAAGCGGCCGTGGCCGCACAGCGCGCCGCCTACGAGACGGTCGTCGAGCAGGAGCGCACCCGCATCGCGCGTGACATGCACGACGTCGTGGCCCACTCGCTCGCTGTCGTCATCGCCCAGGCCGACGGAGCACGATATGCAGGGCAGACCGATCCCGCCGTGCAGAACACCGCGCTCGGAACCATCTCCGCCACGGCACGATCGGCGTTGGCCGAAGTGCGGCAGCTGCTGACCCAGCTTCGGCACGAAGTGGAGGGAGGTCCGCAGCCGGGCCTCGCCGATCTTCCCGTGCTCGTCGAGGGGATGCGCGCCGCAGGTCTGCGCATCACCGAGACCACCTCCGGCGTACCCGTTCCCCTGCTTCAGGTGAGCGAGATCGCCGCGTACCGGGTGCTGCAGGAGTCGCTCACGAACGCTCTGCGCCACGGCGACCGCGCTGGCGTGGTCACGGTGGAACTACGGTGGGAGCCGGACGCCGTGCACGTGCGCGTCGCCAACGCCACGCGAGCAGACTCGCCGCCTCCCGTCGGTGGCTCTGCGGGGCACGGCCTGCCCGGCATGCGCGAGCGCGCGACTCTGGCAGGCGGCTCGTTGGCCGCCGGCTCCGTCGGCAACGGCATGTACGAGGTCACCATGATGCTGCCGGCCGCCGGTGGCGAGGGGAAGAGATGAGCGATCGCATCCGTGTCGCCCTGGTCGACGACCAGGCCTTGTTCCGCGCCGGGGTGCGCATGCTGATCCAGTCGCAGGCCGACCTCGAGTTCGCCGGCGAGGCATCCAACGGCCTCGAAGCGATCGAGCTCGCGGCGCGCGAACGGCCGGACGTCATGCTCATGGACGTGCGCATGCCCGAGCTCGACGGTGTGGCGGCCACGGCGCAGATCGTCGCCCGCAACGCCGGACCGACACCACGGGTGCTCGTGCTCACCACGTTCGATGTCGACGAGAGCGCGGCGAGAGCCATCCAGGCCGGTGCGAGCGGA
The DNA here is from genome assembly GCF_007859675.1 of Humibacter ginsenosidimutans. Lineage (GTDB taxonomy): Bacteria > Actinomycetota > Actinomycetes > Actinomycetales > Microbacteriaceae > Humibacter > Humibacter ginsenosidimutans. Next base: position 706,414 of record NZ_CP042305.1, on the reverse strand, counting down.
TTCGTGCTCAAGGACGCCGACCCCGAGTTCCTGCTCGCCGCCATCCGCACCGTGCACGCGGGCAACGCCGTGATCGCCGCGAGCGCAACGCGACGTCTGCTCGAACAGTTCTCGGCACGCGCGGAACGACGTGCTCCCGTCGAGCTGGAGACGCTCACCTCGCGGGAGCGGGAGATCTTCGATCTCGCCGCCAGGGCGCTCAGCAACTCGGAGATCGCCGCCAAGGAGTTCCTCTCCGAGGCGACGGTGAAGACCCACATCTCACGCGTGCTCACGAAGCTGGGGCTGCGCGACCGGGTGCAGCTGGTCGCGTACGCGTACGAGAACGGCCTCGTCGACTGACGTCGACGCACGCGCGGCCGCAATCGAGGATCATCCTCCGGATGCATGCGGATGCCCCGCGGGGTCGACGTGCGCGACATCCCCTCGTTCATAGCGTGAGGACTATGCAGATCTCCTCGAACGACCTCGGCCTGGCCGCACGGGTTGCCGGCCTCACCAAGACGTACGGGACCGGCGATGGAGCCGTCATGGCTCTCGACGACGTCTCCGTGGGCATCAGACGCGGTGAGTTCACCGCGGTGATCGGGGCGTCGGGCTCGGGCAAGTCGACCCTCATGCACATGATGGCCGGGCTCGACACGCCGACGGCGGGCCGAGCGTGGCTCGGGGAGTACGAGCTCACAGCGCTCGGAGACCGCGCGCTCACCAAGGCACGCCGACGCGGCGCGGGCTTCGTGTTCCAGTCGTTCAACCTGGTGCCGGTGCTCGATGTGCGGGCGAACATCCTGCTCCCGTTCGAACTCGACGGACGGCGGCCGACCGCCGACGACGAGGCCTGGATCGAGCGGCTGATCGACTCATTGGGTCTGGCAGCTCGCGTCGGTCACCGGCCGCACGAGCTTTCGGGCGGCCAGCAGCAGCGGGTGGCGATCGCGCGCGCTCTGGCGACGCGTCCCGATGTGGTGTTCGCCGACGAGCCGACCGGCAACCTCGACACCCGCACGGGGCGCGAGGTGCTCGCGTTGCTCGCCGAGGCATCGAGCAGCCACGGACAGAGCATCGCGATGGTCACCCACGATCCCGTCGCCACGAGTCACGCCGACCGCATCGTCATGCTCTCCGACGGCCGCATCGTGCATGATGGCGGCCCCCTCTCGCCGACCGAGGTGGCCGACCTGATGCTGTCCGTCGAGGTCGTGCGATGAGCCGCCGTCTGCGCACGGGCGGAACCCTGCGGGAGAACGTCGCCACCGTGCTCGTGGCGGGCGTCAGCTCACTGTTCGGGGTCGCGCTCGTGGAGTCGACGGTGCTCATCACGGATGCCGCAGGGGCCGCGGGCGTCGACGGCGGCTCGATAGGGGTGGCGATCGCCGTCGTCGGTGCCGTGTTCCTTCTGCTCGCGGTCTACGTCGGCGCCGTGGTGACGGCGAACACGTTCGCCACGGTGGTGGCGGGACGCCGGCGGTCGATCGCCCTGCTGCGCGTGCTGGGCGCCGAAGCGTCGATCGTGCGCCGCTCCCTCGCGGCCGAGGGTCTCTGGCTCGGCGCACTCGGCGCCGCCGCCGGTCTGCTCGTCGGCGTCTCCGCAGCCTCGGTGACCACGGCGATCGGAACAGCTCAGGGGTGGCTCCCGTCTGCGCGCTACGACCTGCTGTCGCCGACGCTGGTCGGGCCCGTGCTGATCGTGGTGCTCACGACCTGGCTCGCCGCATGGATCGGCTGCAGGAGCGTCACGGCCGTCTCACCACTGGAGGCGACGGCGGCAGCAGCGGCACCGGCGGGTGCGACGTCTCGTCCACGACTGCGCGCAGGAGCCATGATCGCGCTTCTTCTGCTCGGTGCCGGACTGCTCGCGCTCGGCGTCGTCGTCGGACTGCGCGTGCCGCTCGGTCTGCTGGTCGCTTTCGTCGGCGGCGTGCTCTCGTTCTCCGGCGTTCTCGTCGGCGCCGGCATCATCATGCCTGCCGTGCTCGCGCTTGTCGGTCGAACGTTCGGACGCGCGCCGGCCGCACGCATCGCCGCGGCCAACGCCGCGCGCTACCCGGAGCGGAGCACGCGCGCCACCATGGCCCTCGTGATCGGCGTGACCCTGGTCACGACGTTCGCGGTCGCGCTCACGACCTACAGCGACGTCACTCTCGCCCAGCTGAACGACGCCCCGCAGTGGCGCGCCGCCCTCGGCCAGACCATTTCGGTGACCATCGTCGTCTTCTCCGTGCTGGCGGGCTTCTCCGCACTCAGTGCCGCCGTCGGGCTGGTCAACACGCTCACTGTCGGCATGTTGCAGCGCATCCGCGAGCTCGGACTGCTGAGGGCGCTCGGGTTCAGCCGTGGTCGGCTGCGCGGCATGATCCTGCTCGAGGGCGCCCAGCTCACGGTCGCCGCGATCGCCTTCGGACTGGCTCTCGGCATCCTCTACGGCTGGGTCGCCGCGCAGTCACTGCTCGGCTCACTGGTTCACGACGTCATCGCGCCGGCGGTGCCGTGGCCCATGATCGGGATCATCGTGGGCGCGGGCATCCTCATCACGGCGGTGTCCGGCATCGTCGCCTCGCGCCGAGCGGGGTCCGTGTCTCCCGTCGCAGCGCTCGCCGTCGAGTGACGGCCTCCCCGACCGTCGGCGATCCGTAGGCTGGAGGGATGCCACGCACACCCGACCTCCCCGCCCGTCACTTCTCCGGCAGCGACGGCGCCATGCTCGCCTACCGCGAGCTCGGCGAGGGGAGACCTCTGGTGCTCATCCACGGTTTCTTCTCCACGGCGTACGTCAACTGGATCCGTTACGGAACCGCGCAGACCCTGGTCGACGCCGGCTTCCGCGTGATCATGCCCGACCTGCGCGCGCACGGCGACAGCGACCGCTCGCACCACCCGCAGCGCTACCCGCGCGACGTGCTCTCCGACGACGCGTTCGCCCTGATCGCGCACCTCGGCCTCACCGATTACGATCTCGGCGGCTACTCGCTCGGCGCCCGCACGACGGTGCGGATGCTCGTGCGCGGCGCCCAGCCCGGTCGTGCGGTCGTCGCGGGCATGGGTCTCGCCGGCATCACGGAGGTCGACAAGCGCAACGAGTTCTATCGTGGCGTCTTCGACGGCCTCGGCACGCACGAGCGGGGGAGTGCCGAGTGGCGCTCCGAGGCGTTCCTGCGCACGAACGACGGCGACCCCGTCGCGCTGCGCCTCGTGCTCGAGACCTCCGTCGGCGCCACCGAAGCGGAGCTTGCGGAGATCGCCACGCCCACCCTCGTCGTGATGGGCGCCGACGATCACGGACTGGGTTCCGGCGCAGAGCTCGCCGACGCCATGCCGCTGGCGCGCTTCGTCGAGGTGCCCGGCAATCACATGAGCGCGGTGACGGACAGGGCGCTGGGGGAGAGCATCCGCGACTTCCTCACGAGGTGAGATCCGCGGCGCAAGGCCGTCGCGGCATCCATTAGAGTTCTTCTCGGACAGACATCCGATGTTTGTCGACACACTTCGCTCATCGTGCGACTCGAAAGCAGGCAAGAATGCGCATCGCAAACCTTTCAGGACGACTCGTGATCCTCGATGGCGACCTGGCCGTCGACGTCGAGCGGGCGAGCGACGGCGCGTTCTCCTCGAACCCGCAGGCCGTGTACGAGCGCTGGCACGAGTTCGTGCTGTGGGCCTCGACGCACGATGCCTCCACCGGCGCCCCGTACGCTGCCTCCGACCTCGGTCCCGCCGTTCCGCGCCCGCCGCAGGTGTTCGCCATCGGTCTCAACTACGCGAGCCACGCCGGCGAGTCAGGGCTGAAGGTGCCGGAGAACCCGATGGTGTTCACCAAGTTCGTCTCGAGCTTCGCCGGAGCCGACGTCGACGTCGAGCTGACCGGTGACACCGTCGACTGGGAGGTCGAGCTGGTGGCCGTCGTCGGCGAGGGCGGCAGGAACATCGCAGAGGCCGACGCGTGGAACCATGTCGCGGGTCTGACCATCGGCCAAGACATCAGCGACCGCACGGTGCAGTTCTGGGGCGAGCCGGCACAGTTCAGCATCGGCAAGTCGCTGAAGGGCTTCGCGCCGATCGGCCCCGCGGTCGTCACCCTCGACGAGATCGACGCGGTCGCCGAGAGGTCTGATCTGTCGATCGGTTGCACGCTCACGCGCACCGACGGCACCACAGAGGTGCTGCAGAACGGTCGGACCCGCGACATGATCTTCAGCGTGCCCGTGCTCATCGCCAAGCTTTCGGCGCTCGTCGAGCTGCTTCCCGGCGACGTGATCTTCACCGGCACGCCGGATGGCGTCGGCCTCGGCCGCACCCCGCGCGTCTATCTGGAGCCGGGACAGAGCGTGACCAGCGAGATCGAGGGGCTCGGCAGCATCCGCCAGCGGTTCGTGGCAGGGCGCTGATCGGGCCGGGACCCGGCACGGCGTTCGGCGTCGCGTTCGGGGTGTACTCTTTTCTCGTGCGCTTCGGCTTGCTTCTTCTTAGCTGCCGCGACGGGGCTTAGTCCACTCGGCCTTCCTCGTCGCGGAGTTCGTCGTCGGCTGACACCCGTTTCACGAGAACGAGAAGAAGGCAAGAGAAATGAAGAACACCCAGCAGGCCTCTGCGATGCCGATCCACAAGTATCGGCCATTCCACGAGCAGATCCGCGTTGAGCTGCCGGACCGCACCTGGCCGGACGCCCGCATCACGAAGGCGCCGCGCTGGTGCGCCGTCGATCTGCGTGACGGCAACCAGGCGCTCATCGATCCGATGAGTCCGGAGCGCAAGCGGATCATGTTCGATCTGCTGGTGCGCATGGGCTACAAGGAGATCGAGGTCGGCTTCCCCAGTGCGAGCCAGACCGACTTCGACTTCGTGCGCGATCTCATCGACTCGGGCTCCATCCCCGACGACGTCACGATCCAGGTGCTGACACAGGCGCGCGACCACCTGATCGAGCGCACCTACGAGGCGATCAAGGGCGCGAAGCAGGCCATCGTGCACCTGTACAACTCCACGAGCGTCTTGCAGCGGCGCGTGGTCTTCCGTTCCGACCAGCAGGGCATCATCGACATCGCGTTGAGCGGTGCGCGCAAGTGCGTTCAGATGGAGGCCACGGTCCCTGGAACCACGGTGTACTACGAGTATTCGCCGGAGAGCTACACCGGAACCGAGCTGGAGTTCGCCGCCGACATCTGCAACCAGGTGATGGAGGTCTTCGTCCCCACACCGGAGCGCAAGGTCATCATCAACCTGCCGGCGACGGTCGAGATGGCGACACCGAACGTGTACGCGGACTCGATCGAGTGGATGTCGCGGCACCTGAACCACCGCGAGAACGTCATCCTCTCCCTGCACCCGCACAACGACCGCGGCACCGCCATCGCGGCGGCCGAGCTGGGCTACCTGGCAGGCGCCGACCGCATCGAGGGATGCCTGTTCGGCAACGGAGAGCGCACCGGCAACGTCGACATCGTGGCACTTGGCGTCAACCTCTTCACGCAGGGCATCGACCCGCAGATCGACTTCAGCGACATCGACGGCATCAAGCGCACCGTCGAGTACTGCAATCAGCTGCCGGTGGGCGAGCGTCACCCGTGGGCGGGCGACCTCGTGTTCACGGCCTTCAGCGGGTCGCACCAGGATGCGATCAAGAAGGGCTTCGAGGCCATGGCGGCGGATGCCGCGGCGCAGGGTGCCACGGTCGACGAGATCGAGTGGGCGGTTCCCTACCTGCCCGTGGATCCGAAGGATCTCGGGCGTTCGTACGAGGCTGTCATCCGCGTCAACTCGCAGTCCGGCAAGGGCGGCGTCGCCTACCTGTTGAAGAACGACCACGCCCTCGACCTGCCGCGCAAGCTGCAGATCGAGTTCTCCGGCGTCGTGCAGGCCAAGACGGATGCCGAGGGCGGCGAGGTCACGAGCGAAGCGCTCTGGGGCATCTTCAGCGACGAATACCTGCCGAGCGTCGAAGAGACGGAGAAGTGGGGCCGTTTCGAGGTGCAGTCCACCGCGACGACGAAGGACGAGTCGGGCACCGTCGCCCTTCGCGTGAAGCTGCGCGACGGCGACGACGTGGAGTGGGCGGAGTCGTCGGGGAACGGTCCGATCGACGCGTTCCTCGCGATGCTGTCGCAGCGCGGTGTGGAGATCTCGCTCTACGACTATGTCGAGCACACCATGTCGGAGGGTGGCGACGCTCAGGCGGCATCCTACGTCGAGCTCCAGGTGGGCGACCACCGGCTGTGGGGGGTCGGCATCGACGCCGACACCGTCTCGGCGTCGCTCAAGGCGATCGTCTCGGCCGTCAACCGCGCGGTGCGGGTCGGCGGCGTCGAGTCGCGCGAGCTCGCCTCGGTCTGAATGACCGAGCCGACGACTCCCGGCTGGTCGACGCCAGAGCAGGGCACGACCGTCGGGGCCAAGGGCGCACGCCTGCTTCCGAGCGGGCCTGACGCGTCGCATCCGGTCCCCGAGCCGCTCACGAGGCGGTTCGGGGACCGCATCGAGCAGGTGGTGTGGGTCAACGAGGTCGGTGGCGTGACCGTGCGGGCCGACGCCGGCGGGGCATCCGTCTACGCCAAGTGGGCGCCGCCGCGGAGCGAGCTCGACCTGCGGGCCGAAGTGGAACGTCTGGCGTGGGCGGCGCCATACGTGCGCGTTCCACGGGTGCTCGACTTCACCTCGGATGCCGACGGCGACGTGCTCGTCACGGCCGCGATCCCGGGCGAGAACGCGGCGAGCGAACGCTGGCGGGCCGAACCCGCACAGGCCGTGCGAGCGATCGCCGTCGGGCTGCGCCAGTTGCACGATGCCCTGCCCGTTCCGGAGTGCCCGTTCTCGTGGTCGGTCGACGAGCGTATGGCGCGCAGCAGGAACGAGGGCATCCGGGAACGGATCCTCGCCCTCGACCGCCTTCCACGCGTTCCCGCCGTCGATCGGCTCGTCGTCTGCCATGCGGATGCCTGCGTGCCGAACACCCTGCTCGCCGACGACGGCAGCGTGGCCGGCCACGTCGACCTCGGACGTCTCGGCGTCGCCGACCGTTGGGCCGACATCGCGATCGGCGCGTGGAGCACGGAGTGGAACTACGGCCCCGGCTACACCGATCTCTTCTATCAGTCGTACGGCGTGGAGGCCGACGAGGAGCGCATCGCGTTCTACCGCGCGCTCTGGGACGCCACCTGAGCCCGCGTGCTCACTGCTGGCGTCTGATGATCGGAATGGCGGCGGTCTCGGCCGCGACCTTGCGCCGGTAGAGCATGCGCTGCTCGGGCAGTGAGAGGTCGAACACGACGGCGAGGATGCGGATCACTGCCGTCAGGGCGAATCCCGCGAACCCGGAGACGATGTAGTCGATGCCGAAGGCGTGCAGCACGACGAGGAGCACGCATCCCGCGCCCGCGGCGACGGCGTAGAGCGAGCCGACGTGCATGATCGCGACGGGCAGTCCCATGATCACGTCGCGCAGGATGCCTCCGCCCACCGCCGCGCAGATCCCCACGAACACCGCGGGCACGAGCGGCACGCCGAGGGCCAGTGCCTTCACGGTGCCGAACGCTCCGAAGAGACCGATCACGAGCGCGTCGAGCACCACGATCAACGAGTTCACGCGGCGCAGGGGGCCGGCCAACAGCATCCCGACGAGCGCCGCGGCGACGGCCGTGATGAGATACCAGTTGTTCGAGAGCATGCTCGGTCGCACCGCCAGCAGCAGGTCGCGGATGAGCCCGCCGCCGAGCCCCATCACGGTGCCGATGAGGGCGACACCCAGCAAGTCGAGTCGCCGCTGGCCGCGGAACCCGGAGGCGAAGAGCGCACCCTGCACGCCGCCGAGACCGACGGCGGTGAGGTCGGCCCAGAGGGGGATGGTGAACAGCTGATCGGTCACCGTTCCATTCTCGTGCGGCACCGGCGCCGTGCGGGACGGCGGTGCACGGCGTGCGTCGGACGCCGCGGCGATAATGGAGCGTGCCCACCTACCGTGATGAAGCCGTCGTGCTGAGAACCCACAAGCTGGGCGAGGCCGACCGCATCGTCACGATGCTCACCCGCGCGCACGGCAAGGTGCGGGCCGTCGCGAAAGGCGTTCGGCGCACCGCATCGAAGTTCGGCGCACGGCTCGAGCCGTTCATGGTCGCCGACGTGCAGCTCTACGAGGGCCGCAGCCTCGACATCGTCAATCAGGCGGAGTCGCTCGGCGCATACGGCGCCGAGATCGCCGCCGACTACGCCAGCTTCACCGCCGCGAACGCGATGGTCGAGACGGCCGATCGCCTCACCGAGTCGGAGGGTTCCGCACAGCAGTACCTGCTGCTCGTCGGCGCGTTGCGCTCCCTGTCGCGCAACGAGCACGACGCATCCCTGACCCTCGACTCCTATCTGCTGCGCGCGCTGTCGCTCGCGGGCTGGGCGCCCAGCTTCGACGCCTGCGCCCGCTGCGGGGTGCAGGGGGAGCACCACACCATCGTGGTCCAGTTGGGCGGCGTGGTCTGCGACGACTGCGCGCCGACCGGCGCGCCCCGAGTCGGCCGGGAGGTCGTCGACCTGCTGGCCGCGCTGCTGAAGGGCGACTGGCCCCGCGCGGAGGCGTCCGACGAATCCACCAGAGGGAGAGCGAGCGGCATCGTGTCCGCCTATACTCAGTGGCACCTGGAGCGCGGCCTGCGCTCCCTTCCCCACGTCTCCCGCGCGAGCGCAGGAGAGAGCGCGTGACCCCCAAGCCGTACACCCACCGGGATGCCGTGCCCTACCGCCCGCTCGACTGGACGGGCGTGTACCCCCCCGCGGCTGCCGGCATCCGCGGTTCCCGACCATGTCGCACTCGTGATGGACGGCAACGGGAGGTGGGCCAACAAGCGCGGCCTCACTCGCATCGAGGGTCACAAGGCAGGAGAGGCAGCGCTGCTCGACGTGGTGGCGGGCGCCGTGCAGATCGGCGTGAAGCACCTGAGCGTGTACGCGTTCTCCACCGAGAACTGGCGGCGCTCGCCCGATGAGGTGCGTTTTCTCATGGGGTACAACCGCGACGTGCTGCATCGCAGACGCGACCAGCTCAACGAGTGGGGGGTGCGCATCAGATGGGCGGGCCGACGGCCGCGGCTGTGGACCTCTGTCATCAAAGAGCTGCAGTTCGCGGAGCGTCTCACGGCCGGCAACGACGTGCTCACGCTCACGATGTGCGTCAACTACGGCGGCCGCAATGAGATCACGGATGCCGTGCGCGAGATCGCCGCGCAGGTCGCCGCCGGCAGGCTCCGCCCTTCCGCCATCAGCGAGAAGACCATCCAGCGACACCTCTACCAGCCCGACCTGCCCGACGTCGATCTCTTCGTGCGCAGCTCGGGGGAGCAGCGCACCAGCAACTTCCTGCTCTGGCAGAGCGCCTACGCCGAGATGGTCTTCCTCGACACGTTGTGGCCCGATTTCTCCCGTGCCGACCTGTGGCGTGCGATCGAACTGTACGCATCGCGCAACCGCCGCTTCGGCGGCGCGATCGACGCGCCGGACGCCTCGTCCTGACCCGCGGTGCGGCGTCTGCTGGACGAGTCAGCCGGCCGTGAAGGCATCGTGGAGCGGGCCGGTCGGCCACGCATCGACCTCGACGCGGGAGCGGAGCCGCACCACCGTCAGCGGCTGGGCATCGCGCTCCGCCTCCGTGACGCGATCCGCCCAGTCGCGGTGCGTGCGCCACGCCCAGCGGATGATGTGGTCCTCGTCTGTGAAGATCGTGCGCAGCGGCGGCTCCACGTTGCCGTTCCACAGCTCCGTTCCTCGCCGCGCGCGCGTCACGGTGCGTCGCACGACCTGGCGCATCACCACCCGACGGGACAGATCGAGCCACACCATCAAGTCGGCCCGCTCGGCCAGCAGTGATCGCACCGAGGTGTACTGCCACTCCATCACCCAGGACGGCAGCGCGGTGAAGGCGTCCACCTCGTCGTGGAAAGAGAGTCGCGGCGTCCAATCAGGTCCGTGATACAGAGCGTCGATCTCCTGATAGGGGTACCCCGTGACCTCCGCGATCCGAGCCGCGAGCGTCGACTTGCCCGACCCGCTGCCGCCGGCGACCAGGATGCGCTGCGGACGCGACGGCAGAGGGCTGCTGGCCGTGAGCATCCGTTCATGCTATCCATCGGTGGAATAGCGAGCGCCCGCGCAAGGTTGAACCGATTCGTGAGTGAACCCATCAAGGTAGACATCTGGTCCGACATCGCGTGCCCGTGGTGCTACATCGGAAAACGCAAGTTCGAGGCCGGCGCAGGTCTCTTCAGCGGCGGCGGTGACGACCGTGACGTCGAGGTGGAGTTCCACTCCTTCGAGCTCTCGCCCGACACCCCCGTCGATTTCCACGGCAACGAGGCCGACTACCTGGCTCAGCACAAGGGCATCAGCCCTGAGCAGGCCGAGCAGATGCTGGAGCGCGTCGGCGGCATCGCGAAGCAGGTCGGTCTGGACTACGACTTCGGCTCGATGCAGCACACCAACACGGTGAAGGCGCACGAGCTCATCCACTACGCCAAGGCGCACGGCAAGCAGGCCGAGATGAAGGAGCGTCTGATGCGCGCATACTTCATCGACGGCGGCCACGTCGGCCGCATCGACGACCTGATCGGCTACGCGTCGGAGGTGGGTCTCGATGCCGAGGATGCCCGCGCCGCGCTCGAGCGCAACGACTACCTCGCCGCCGTGCGCGAGGATCAGGCCACCGCGCAGGAGTTCGGCATCAACGGGGTGCCGTTCTACGTGATCGACGGCAAATACGGTGTTTCGGGAGCGCAGGAGGCGGCGACCTTCGCGCAGGTCCTCGAGCAGGTCTGGACGGAGCGCGGCTCGGATGCAGCGGCCTCCGACGACGAGGCGGACGTGGCCGGGGTGTACGCGTGAGCGGCCTCACCCCGCTCGGCGACCCGAACGCGGTGGTCTGCGACGGTGACGTGTGCGTCATTCCGCAGCAGCAGGCATCCGAGCCGGAGCCGAACGACGGGGGAGCGCACTGAAGGCCGCCGGACGCGTGCGACCCGGCGGCGCTACTCCGGGTCGGTGATGTCGGCGACCGTCGCGTCGAACGCGGCGATGAGCGCGTCGCCGTCCACGAAGGCGCTGAAGCCGTGCTCGCCCGCCCCCATGGCGACGGTGCGACCGGCCACGAGCGCATCCGCGAAGACGGGCCAGTCCGTCGTGGAGCCGAACGGCGTGATGGTGCCGCGCTCGTAACCGGTGGCGTCCAGGGCCAGCGACGCGTCGGGCAGCGAGAGCTTGTTAACGCCCACCAGCGCGCGCAGCTTCGCCCACGAGATCTTGCGTCCGCCCGGCACGAGCGCGAAGAGGTAGTCGCCGTCGTGCCGCTTCACGACGAGGGTCTTGACGATGTCGGACGGTTCGATGCCCAGCAGAGCGGCCGCTTCCTGCAGCGAGTCGGCGCGCGGGCGCGGTACGATCCGCACCTCGACCCCGCGAGCTGCGGCATCCTCGAGTACTCGATCGCGTCCCTCGGCCACGGCCCACCACGTCCTTTCGGCGTCACGCGGCGGCGCCATCGGTGTTCTCAGCGAGATCTGGGAGAATCATGAACGATGTCTCCCTCCGCAACCCTAAGCCCGTCGCAGTTGGCCATCGGACCGCTGCGTCTCGACTCGCCCGTCGTGCTCGCGCCCATGGCCGGCATCACGAATACGGCGTTCCGAAGGCTGTGCCGCGAGTTCGGAGCCGGCCTGTACGTGAGCGAGATGATCACGTCGCGCGCACTCGTCGAGCGCACCCCGGAGTCGATGCGGCTGATCAGGCACCACGAGAGCGAGACGCCGCGCTCGATCCAGCTCTACGGCGTCGACCCGAAGACGGTGCGTGAGGCCGTCACGATGCTGGTCGCCGAAGACCGAGCGGACCACATCGATCTCAACTTCGGCTGCCCCGTACCGAAGGTCACCCGCAAGGGCGGTGGAGCGGCGCTGCCGTGGAAGCTCGATCTCTTCCGCGACATCGTGACCGCCGCCGTGCGTGCCGCGGGCGATCTGCCGCTCACCGTCAAGATGCGCAAAGGCATCGACGGTGACCACCTGACCTATCTCGAGGCCGGTCGCATCGCTGAAGACGCGGGCGTGGCATCCATCGCCCTGCACGCGCGCACCGCGTCGGAGTTCTACTCCGGGCACGCCGACTGGTCGGCGATCGCGACCCTCAAAGAGACCGTGACCAGCGTGCCGGTGCTCGGCAACGGCGACATCTGGACGGGCGCGGATGCCGTGCGCATGGTCGAGCAGACCGGTTGCGACGGCGTCGTGGTGGGTCGCGGCTGCCTCGGACGCCCCTGGCTGTTCGGCGATCTCTCCGCGGCTTTCAAGGCGCGCGCAGGCGAGATCAGCGCCGAGGAGGCTGCGGCCGCCACGGCCCGCCCCAGCCTCGGCGAGGTCATGGCAGCGTTCCGCAGACACGCCGAGCTGCTCGTGGAGTTCTTCGAAAGCGAAGAGCGCGGATGTCGCGACATCCGCAAGCACGTCGCCTGGTACTTCAAGGGCTATCCCGTCGGCGGAGAGCTGCGGGCGAGGCTCGCGACGGTCGAGACGCTGGCCGCGCTCGACGACCTGCTGGGCACGCTCGACCCGACCCTTCCGTATCCCGGCGAAGATGCCGAAGGACCGCGCGGCCGGGCCGGAACGCCCAAGGTGCCCGCGCTGCCCGACCGCTGGCTCGAGTCCCGCTCGATCGAGGCCACGCAACACGCCCAACTGGCGGAAGCAGAGGTGAACACGAGTGGCGGCTGATCACGGTTACACCGAGTTCGACCGTGAGCGCTGGCTGCCCGAGCAGCACTCCACCCGGCGCAGCGACTTCGCCAGGGACAGGGCGAGACTTCTGCATTCCAGCGCGCTGCGTCGTCTCGCCGCGAAGACGCAGGTGCTCAGCCCCACAGCGGGTCTCGACTTCGCGCGCAACCGTCTCACGCACTCGCTCGAGGTGGCGCAGGTGGGCAGGGAGCTGGCATCCAGCCTCGGCCTCGATCCCGATGTGGTCGACACGGCCTGTCTCGCGCACGACATCGGGCACCCTCCGTTCGGACACAACGGTGAGCGTGCGCTGTCGGAGTGGTCGGCAGACATCGGCGGGTTCGAGGGCAACGCGCAGACGCTGCGGCTCTTGACCAGGCTGGAGCCGAAGGTGTTCGGCGACGACGGGCATCCTTACGGCCTCAACCTCACCAGGGCCAGCCTCGACGCCAGCTGCAAGTATCCGTGGCCGTCGTCGTCGTCGGTGGCCGATCCGAGCGGTCGCGCCAAGTTCGGCTTCTACGCCGACGACGAGCCGGCCTTCCATTGGCTGCGCGAGGGCGCGCCAGACCGCGTGCGCTGCATCGAGGCACAGGTGATGGACCTCTCCGACGACATCGCCTACTCGGTGCACGACTTCGAAGACGCCGTCGTCAACGGCTACATCGACGTCGCCGCCCTGAGCAGCCGCACCGACCACGACGCCCTGGTGAGCTCGATGTACGAGTGGATCGGCGGCGAGGTGACGCACGACGAGCTCATCGAGGCCTTCGACCGGCTCGACAGCCTGGATGCCTGGGTCGGTGACTGGGACGGCTCGCGTCGCGCCCAGGCGAGACTGAAGAACCTCACGAGCCAGCTCATCGGCCGGTTCGCGGTCTCCTCCGCTCGGGCCACCCGCGAGGCGTACCAGCGCGAGTGCCTCATCAGGTTCGGCGCCGACGTCGTCGTGCCCCGCGGCATCCAGGCCGAGATCGCCGTGCTTAAGGGGATCGTGGCCACCTTCGTGATGTCCCGCAACACGCGGCAGCCCATCTATGCGAGGCAGCGCACCATGCTCACCGACCTCGCCTCCGCGTTGCTCGACGGGGGAGAGCAGCATCTCGACCCCGGGTTCGCCGAGGACTGGGGGCAGTCGTCCGACGACGCGGAGCGCAAGCGCGTGGTGGTCGATCAGGTCGCGAGCCTCACCGATCAGTCCGCGATCGCCTGGTTCGAACGTCTGGCGCAGGGCCGCCGCACGCACGACGCCTTGTGACGGTGCACAGCCGCCGGTAGCGGGCGCGCACACGCCCTAGAATCGTCGCCATGGCAGGCCGGATTCGACAGAGCGACGTCGACGAGGTCAAGGCCAGAACGAATCTCGCCGACATCGTCGGCGACTACGTCACCCTCAAGCCCGCAGGGGTCGGCTCGCTCAAGGGTCTGTGCCCGTTCCACGACGAGCGCAGCCCGAGCTTCCAGGTGCGTCCCCAGGTCGGGCTTTACCACTGCTTCGGCTGTGGCGAGGGCGGCGACGTGTACGCCTTCCTGATGAAGATGGATCACGTCTCGTTCGCCGACGCCGTGGAGCGGCTCGCCGCCCGCATCGGTTACGCGCTGCACTACGAAGACGGCGGTCCGGCAGCGGCCGAGACCGGCAACCGTGCCCGTCTCATCGCCGCCAACGCCGCGGCGGAGGAGTTCTTCCGGGAACGGCTCGGCGCTCCCGATGCCGACATCGCCCGCCGCTTCCTCGGTGAGCGCGGCTTCGACCCGGTGGCGGCCGAGCGCTTCGGGGTGGGCTTCGCACCGAACTCGTGGGATTCCCTCGGCGCCCACCTGCGCGGCCGCGGCTTCACGGCCGATGAACTCGCGGCATCCGGGCTCGTCTCCACGGGCGAGCGGGGCAGCGCCTACGACAGATTCCGTGGCAGGGTGATCTGGCCGATCCGCGACGTCACCGGCCAGACCGTCGGATTCGGCGCGCGCCGCCTGCTCGACGACGACAAGGGCCCGAAGTACCTGAACACCCCCGAGACCGCGATCTATCACAAGGCGCAGGTGCTCTACGGCCTCGACCTGGCCAAGCGCGAGATCTCCCGTGCGCACCGCGTCGTGGTCGTCGAGGGGTACACCGACGTCATGGCGTGCCATCTCGCCGGCGTCGACACCGCGGTCGCCACCTGCGGCACCGCCTTCGGCGTCGACCACATCAAGGTGCTGAGGCGCGTGCTCGGCGATGACAGCGGACTCGGCGAGGTGGTGTTCACCTTCGACCCGGATGCCGCAGGCCAGAAGGCGGCGCTGCGCGCGTTCGGCGAAGAGCAGCGTTTCGCCGCCCAGACCTACGTGGCCGTCGGACCGGAGGGCCTCGATCCCTGCGATCTGCGGCTGGAGAAGGGCGACGCCGCCGTGCGTCGCATGATCGACACGAAGCGCCCGATGTTCGAGTTCGTGATTCGCCAGGCACTCGGCAAGTACGATCTCGAGACCGTCGAGGGGCGCGTCGCGGCGCTCCGTGAGTGCGCGCCGATCGTGGCGGGCATCAGGGACCCGGCGCTGCGACCGGGATACACGCGGCAGCTGGCGCGCATGCTGGGCACCGAGCTCGCCGAGGTGCAGGCGGCGGTGCGCACAGCGTCAGCAGGGACGAACGCGCGCGGCACCCGTCCGGATGAGCGACGTGCTCCCGCGTCGGCGGAGCGCGAGATCTCGGCGCCCGCCCAGCCCGAGGTGACCCTGGCCGGGCTCGGCAACGACCCGGCGACCAGGCTTGAGCGCGAGGCTCTGATGGCCGTGCTCCAGTACCCCCTGCACGTCGGTGCCGACCGCGCGGCGGCGGTGAGCCGTGTCGGACTGTCCAGCGCCACCCTCGCCGTCGTCCGCGATGCTGTCGCGGCCAACCTGGACACGTTCGGGTCGAGTGGATGGGCCGCGCGCATCGCCGATGACGTGCCCGCTCCGTTCGCCGGCCTCGTCAGGCAGTTGAGCGTTGCCCCCATTCCGGCCAGAGACGAGGCCGGCGTCGCTGCCTGGGCCTCGTCGGTGACGGCCTCGCTGCTCGACCGCGAATTGCTGCGACGCAAGGCGGATGCCCTCGGTCGGCTGCAGCGCACCGAGGCAGCAGACCGTGAGGCGGTCACGGGCATCCAGCACGAACTCGTGCAGATCGACCAGGAGCGCGCGCGGCTGCGCGGCGAGTGAGGTGCTGCCCTCGCCCGTGGCACTGCTCCCATAGGCTGAAGGCATGCACGAGGAAGTCAGGGCATGAGCGCGCCGGCATACCGCGACCCGATCGTTCTCGACGATCTCTCCGCGGAGTACCCGCCGCACGGTCCCTCTTCCGGATGCGTCGCGCTGCGCGGCGTGAGCCTGCGCGTGCGGTCGGGCGAGGTGCTCGGCGTGCTCGGAGAGAGCGGCTCGGGCAAGAGCACGCTGGCCCGCATCCTCTCCGGTCGTGGCACTGTCGACGGCGGTGTCGCGCCGCGCATCACCGGCGGCGACGCGCTCGTGATGGGACACTCGGCACGCAGGTTGAAGGCGCGCGAGCGGCAGAGTCTCACCTTTCACGTCGGATACCTACGACAGGATGCCGGCGCCCGTCTCGATCGCGCGCACACCGTCGCCGACCTGGTCGCCGCCCCCATCTACGAACGCGACAAGCGGTTCAGTCGACGCGAGGCCGGCATGCGTGTCGCGTCGATGCTCGACTCGGTGCGGCTGCCGCTCGGCGTGCTCGACAAGTATCCCTACGAGCTCAGCGGGGGACAGAGGCAGCGTGTGGCGATCGCGCAGGCGCTCGTGCTCGGGCCGCAGGTGCTGATCGCCGACGAGCCGACGGCCGGCATCGACGTGACCGTGCGAGACTCCGTCGTCGACCTGCTCGCGGCGCTGCACGGCGAGCACGATTTCGCCGCCGTGATCGTCAGCCACGACGCCCGCGTGCTGCGTCACGCGGCAGCCACGGTGGCCGTGCTGAAGGCCGGTTCGCTCGTCGGCTACGGCACCATGCAGGACGTCTTCACGGCGCCGACGCACTCCTACGTGGCCGAGCTGGCCGAGGCTCTGCGGCTGAGCGAATGAGCTGCGCGGGTCGGCCGTCGACGCATGCGCCTCGAATTTGTGTGCAGGCCGCGCTTTGGTAAAGTGAACAAGCCCGCGAGGGCATTCCTCCATAGCTCAATTGGCAGAGCAGCCGGCTGTTAACCGGCAGGTTCTTGGTTCGAGTCCAAGTGGGGGAGCGTAGAACCCTCGATCGTCACGCCTCGTCGACGATCGAGGGTTTTCCTGCGTCATGGCTCGGGCAGCACAGGGGCGCGCTCGTGGGTAGCGTTGTCTCATGTCCGAACGCTCCGATGTCCTCATCACCGCCGACGACCTCGCCGACCTGATCGACGCGGGCCGACGGAATGACAGAGCGGTGGTCATCCTCGATGTTCGGTGGCGCCTCGATCGCCCCGACGGGCGTCTCGACCACGCGGCAGGGCACATTCCCGGTGCGGTATACGTCGACCTCGACCGACAGCTGGCCGAGGTCGGTGATCCGAAGGAGGGCAGGCATCCGGTGCCGGCCGTCGAGCGGTTGCAGCGGGATGCTCGCAGCTGGGGTCTCGACGACGGCTCCGAGGTCGTCGTCTATGACGACCTCGCCAACATGTCGGCCGCGCGCGCCTGGTGGCTGCTGAGGCACGCGGGACTCGACTCGGTGCGGATGCTCGACGGCGGGCTGCGCGCATGGACGCAGTCCGGGCGGGCGCTCGAGTCCGGCGAGACGACGCCGCGACCCGGCACCGTCGTGCTCCGGTACGGCCGGCTGCCGGTCGTCACGATGGACGAAGCGGCGGAGGTCGCGGCCGACGGAGTCCTTCTCGACGCCCGTGCCCCTGAGCGCTACCGAGGAGAGACGGAGCCGATCGACCCGCGGGCCGGCCACGTTCCCGGGGCCGTCAACGCGCCCACCACGGGCAACGTCGATGACACGGGCCGCTTCCTCTCCGCTGAGGCACTCCGGGACCGGTTCGCCGCACTCGGCGTGCGCGGAGACATCCCCGTCGCCGGCTACTGCGGCTCGGGCGTCACAGGCGCGCACACGGTGGCCGCCCTCATGATCGCCGGATACGAGGCCGCACTCTATCCCGGTTCGTGGAGCCAGTGGTCGAACCACCCCGATCGCCCGGTGGCCACCGGAGAGGAGCATCGCATACTCCACGGGGAGTAGGCCGCGACACCCGTCGGCCGATGGCCGCACGACGTCGCCTGGCTAGCATGAGGGGATGCCGTATCCGCCCTGGCTGCGCACCGGGCCCGAGCCCGGCCCGGCTGTCCGCGCGAGGCGGTCTCTGAGGGGCAGAGCCGTCGCCGCCGCGCTCAGCGTGACCGTGCAGTTGCCGGGCTTGGCCTTCGCTATGGCGCCCGCGTGGCACGGGATGCACCGCACCATCGACGTCGGCGCCGGTCTCGCCGCGCTCTCCGGCATCGCCGCAGGGGTTCTGCTGCTCCTGCCCTGGCGCGGGCCGGGCGTGATCGTCGTCGCGGCGTTCGCGACCCCGGCCATCGCGCTGGCCGTGGGACCGCCGGCCGCCGCTCTTCCGGTCGCGTTCGCCGTCGCCAGAGCCGTGCTCGGCGGAGCGGCGACCTGGGCGTGGAGCACTCTCGCGGGCGTCGGCGTCGTCGGCGCCGTGTGGGTGGCTGTGAGCGGTGCGGGCACCGGAGGCATCCGCGTGCTCCTGGTCACCGTCGTCCTCTGTCTCGTCGCCGCCGCAGTCACGGGAGCATCGGCTCGCCGTGCCCGGTTCCGCGCAGCGGCCCACGACGAGGCTTCCCGCCGCCGGTCCGCCGCTGAGGAGGAGCGGCTCCGCATCGCACGCGAGCTGCACGACGTGCTGGCCCACTCCCTCTCGCAGATCAGCGTGCAGGCGGGCGTCGGCCTGCACCTCTTCGACGATGATCCCGATCGGGCGAGGGAGAGCCTGCGATCCATCCGCGACACCAGCGCGACGGCGCTCGACGAGGTGCGCGGGGTGCTCGGGATGCTCCGCGACGGCTCAGCAGACGGCGCACCGCTGCGTCCGGAGCCGAGTCTGACCGAGATACCCGCTCTGCTCGACGACGCGCGTGCGTCGGGTCTCGACATCGTCGCCGTCGGCGACACGACGAATGTCGTCGCGGGCGGCCTCGGCACGTCGCCCGCCTCCGTGCAGTCCGCCGCCTACCGCATCGTGCAAGAGGCGCTCACGAACGTACGCAGGCACGCGCCGGGCACCCGTGTCGAAGTGGAGCTGCGCGCGTCTGCCACGGCGCTCGAGCTTCGCGTCGAGAACGGCCCTGCGGCGGAAGGGACCGCGCCTGCAGACACGCGCGGGTCCCTTCCCTCCGGCGGCAAGGGCATCCTCGGCATGCGCGAACGCGCTCGTGCGCTCGGCGGGACCCTCACCGCCGTCGCCACCGCCGACGGCGGATTCGTCGTGCGAGCCACGCTGCCATTGATGCGAAGGAGCGACGAGGCATGATCCGTGTGGTGCTGGCCGACGATCAACAGCTCGTGCGCGCCGGATTCCGGGCCCTCCTCGACCATGAATCCGACATCGAGGTCGTCGGAGAGGCCTCGACCGGACGGGAAGCGCTCGAGCTGGTGCGCCACGAGCATCCCGACGTCGTCTTGATGGACATCAGGATGCCCGACGGTGACGGCCTGTGGGCCACCGATCGCATCGTCGCCGACGCTGCGCTGAACGACGTGCACGTCGTCATCGTCACCACGTTCGAGCTCGACGAGTACGTCTCGGAGGCGATCAGAGCGGGCGCGAGCGGATTCCTCGTCAAGCACACGGAACCCGTCGAGCTGATCCGCTCCGTGCGCGTGGCCGCCGCGGGCGACGCGCTGCTCTCACCAGGGGTGACGAAGCGTCTGCTCTCGCGACTCGCGGCGACGCCGCGGCCGGAACTCACGGCATCCGTGCTCGAGCCGCTGACGGAGCGCGAGCGGGAGGTCCTCGCCCTCGTCGCGGAGGGACTGAGCAACGCAGAGATCGGCGCACGGCTCTTCATGAGCCCGCTCACGGCGAAGACGCACGTCTCGCGCATCATCGCCAAGCTGGGTGCACGCGATCGCGTTCATCTCGTGGTGATCGCCTACGAGTCTGGTCTGGTCTCACCGGCCGGGTTCTGATCCACGGCTAGTCACGGCATCCTCTCGATGGAGCAGCGGGATGCCTCCACCGGGCGGACGCGCCGCCGCCGTTCCACGTCGCAACCTGGGTTCGGCTCGAAGCGAGCCGTCTCAACAGAAAGGTTCCGACACCATGTTCAGCACACTCACGTCCGTCTCCACCGCGGCAGCGGCGCACTGGGCCGGCGGATGGGGATTCGGGTTCTTCCCGTTCGTGTTCCTGATCCCGATCTTCTGGATCCTGGTCATCGGCCTGATCGTCTTCTTCGCCACCAGGCGTCGTCGTGCCTACTGGCGCGAACACGGCCCCTACGGCGGCTGGTCGGCGGGCAGCAACGCAGAGTCGACCCTCGCGGAACGCTTCGCACAGGGCGACATCGACGAGGTCGAGTACCGCAAGCGCCTCGAGGTGCTGCGTGCCAACAGACAGGGCCCTTCGCCGCGCTGAGTCGCGACACGCCCGGCGATCGATCCCGCGAGGGCTTGCTCACCCCTCGAGGTGGTCGACGCCGGGCAGCCAGCTCTGACCGGGAACGCCCCAGCCGCGCTTGCGCTCGATCTTCGCCGCGGTGCGTGCGTATCCGTCGGTGAGACGGTCCACGTAGAGCAGCCCGTCGAGATGATCGAACTCGTGCTGGAAGATCCTGGCGAGCCAGCCGTCGGCGCGCACCTCGAACGGCTTGCCGTCGACGTCGACGGCCTGCAGGATGGCGCGGGACGCCCGGCGGAGCGGGAAACGTTCGCCAGGGAACGAGAGACAACCCTCTGACTCGGTGTCGGGATCGGCGTCGCCGGCGGGCACGGGCGAGATCCACAGCGTGGGGTTGATCGCGGCGCCGCGGTGCCGCACATCGGCATCGTCGGTCCAGTCGTAGACGAAAAGCCGCCGGTCGACACCCACCTGGGGCCCGGCCAGTCCGACACCCGGCGCGGCGGTCGTGGTCTCGAACATGTCCTGCACGAGTTCGCGCAGCCCGGAGTCGAACTCGGTCACCTCGGTCGCGGGGGAGTGGAGCACGGGGTCGCCGCAGATGCGGATCGGAAGAACGGCCATTCGTCAAGGGTATCGGCGGGCAGAGCCGTTAGGGTCGATGCGTGATCACCGACCTGGCCGCGTCGTCAACCGACTTCGCGGCCCTGCAGCCGCGGCAGTTCATCGGCATCCCGATCGCTCTCGTCGGAGCAGTGGTGATGTCGATCGGGGCGCAGCTGCAGCACCGGGGCGTCACGAAGGTGGAACTGCGCACCGACCACGACGGCAGGGGCGGCCTGCAGCTGCGACAGCTCAGGCTTCTGCTCGCGCGACCCTCGTGGGTTCTCGGCACCATCATGCTCGGCCTCGCCATCGTGCTGCAGCTGACCAGCCTGGTGTTCTCACCCCTGATCGTCGTGCAGCCGCTCGGCGCGGTCTCGCTCGTGATCACGGCGATCATCAACGCGAGGGTGAGCAAGACCAGGCTCAACAAACGGTCCATCCTCGCCATCTGTCTCTGCGTCGGCGGCGTCGGCGCATTCGTGCTCGTCGCGGCTTTCGCCGCCCGTGAGGTTCCGGTGACGGAGGCCAACCTCGTCACCATCCTGATCGTGCTCGGCGTCGTCCTGGTGGTCGCCGCCGTGGCCTTCGCGATCTTCCGCCGCAATCTGCCCGCGATCGGCTACGTGGTCGGTGCCGGCATCCTGTACGGCTTCGTCGCGACGCTGGCGAAATCGGTGATCTCCCGCATCGAGCAGCAGCAGTTCGACTGGCTCACAGTCTGCTGCCTGATCGCACTGCTGGCCGCCGTCATCCTCGGCGCGTATTTCGTGCAGAACGCGTATGCCTCGGGGCCGCCCGACCTGGTGATCGCCGGTCTCACCGTCATCGACCCGCTCGTCGCCGTGACCATCGGCATCACGATCCTCAACGAGGCCGCCGGCGCTGCGGGCTGGCAGGTCGCGGCGTTCGTCGCCGCCGGTGTCGTCGCGATCGTCGGCGTGTTCCTTCTGGCAAGGGTGCATCCCGGAGTGCGCACGTATGACGACAACGACGACACGCAACCCGCCTCTGGCCAGGACCCTGCATAGACTGGGTGCCGGTATCCAGCCGGGTCGAGCAGCTTCCCGGGCTGATGAACGTGCCCCATCCCCCGATGGCACGGAGAGAAGGATGGCTCCTTGACGGACTCACGCGACGCTGCGACGGAACCCCCGCTTCCGCCGACCACCACGCGCAAGCCGCTGAAGATTCTGATCGGTGCTGACACGTTCGCTCCCAATGTGAACGGTGCGGCCCGCTTCGCCGAGCGCCTCGCGGCCGGCCTCGTGGCCCGCGGCCACGAGGTGCATGTGATGGCGCCTTCCGCAGGACGCCGCCATGGCACCTGGATCGAGGAGCACGAGGGTCAGCGCATGGTGATGCACAGGCTCTACAGCTGGCGCTGGTACCCGCACGAGTGGCTCCGGTTCGCCTTGCCGTGGCGCATCAAACAGAACAGCGCCCGCGTGCTCGACGAGGTGCAGCCCGACGTCGTGCACTTCCAGTCGCACATCGTCGTCGGACGCGGACTGTCGATCGAAGCGAAGAAGCGCGGCATTCGTGTCATCGGCACCAACCACTTCATGCCGGAGAACCTGCTCGAGTTCACGCTCATTCCGAAGTGGCTGCAGGACTTCGCGATCCGTCAGGCCTGGAATGCCGCGGCGCGCTCGTTCGGCCGGGCAGAGGCCGTCACGACTCCGACCCACAAGGCTGCTGAGTTCCTCGAACGCAACACGGGCATCGAGCACGTCTACGCCATCTCGTGCGGCATCGACGCGCACAAGTACACCCCGAACTTCGAGCCGCGCACCGAGAATCGAGTCGCTTTCGTCGGACGGGTCACGGGCGAGAAGCAGATCGACGTGCTCGTGCGCGCCGTCGCGCTGCTGCCCGCCGACCTCGACGTGAAGCTCGAGATCGTGGGCGACGGCGACCAGCGTCGCGCGCTGGAGCAGCTCGCCGAGCAGCTCGGCATCGCGGACCGGGTCACGCTCACCGGTTATGTCTCCGACGACGAGCTGCGCGAGGCCTACACGCGCGCCACCGTGCTCGGCATGCCGTCGATCGCGGAACTGCAGTCGATCGTGACCATGGAGGCCATGGCCTCCGCCCTGCCCGTCGTCGCAGCGAACGCCATGGCGCTGCCTCACCTCGTGCACGACGGACAGAACGGCTATCTGTTCGAACCGGGCAATGCGCAGCAGCTCGCAGACCGGCTCGAGAAGATCTTCAGGATGCCGGAGCCCGAGCTCACGGCGATGAAGAAGGAGTCCCTGCGGCTCATCGCGGCCCACGACATCCAGCGCACGTTGAACACCTTCGAGTGCCTGTATCGTGGTGAGGCGGTGCCCGACCTGGTCGTCGACGACGTCACCACCACACCGGCCGACTGATCGGCTGCGGCACGCACGGGGCGGTAGCTCAGCTGGTTAGAGCATCGGACTCATAATCCGCCGGTCACGGGTTCAAGTCCCGTCCGCCCTACTTCTCCTCGTCGATGCGGGGCGGCGCTCGTCCGAACGCTCATAGCCCTGCCGGGATGAGTTCGTCCGACGGCGGCCCGACGCCGGCCGCGGCGCGGTACGGTGCTGCCACCGATCCGGGCAGGGGGCGCCATGGGCGAGATTCAGGCAGTATCGGCCGACAACTTCGCACGCGCAGAAAGCGACATGTACTTCCAGCGGTTCTCGCAGGGCAGCGTCGGGGCGCTTGCACATCAGCGCGAGCCTGCGAACGCCGACAATCAGCGAGTGGTCAGGGACAACCCCAACGTCCTCGCCAGCACAGCGGTCTTCGATCTCGACGCCGGTCCCGTGACGATCACGATGCCGCCGTCGGATGACCGATTCGTGTCGCTGATGGTCACGAACGAAGACCATTACACCGTCACCGACTACGAATCCGGACAGCACGTGCTGACCAGAGCGGAGCAGGGCACCCGGTATGTCTTCGTCGCCGTGCGCATCCTCGTGGATCCGAACGACCCGGGTGATCTCGAGCAGGCACGGGCGGTGCAGGATGCGATCACCGTCGACCAGCCGGGCGGCCCGGGGGCTCTGGACTTGCCGAACTGGGATCCGGCGAGTCAGAAGAAGGTGCGAGACGCGCTGCTCTCGCTCGCGGACACGCTGTCCGGGAGCAATCGGATGTTCGGCACCCGTGAGCAGACTGATCCGGTTCGTCATCTGATCGGCACCGCTGCCGGTTGGGGCGGCAATAACGAGAACGACGCCTTCTACGCCTTCGACGTGCCGAGCCAGAACGACGGCGAGACGATCTACAGTGTCACGTTCCGCGATCTCCCCATCGACGCATGGTGGGGCATCTCCGTGTACAACGCCGAGGGGTACTTCGAGAAGAACGACCGGGACATCTACACCGTCAACAGCATCAACGCGGTGCCGAACGGCGACGGCTCGTACACGGTTCAGTTCGGCGGGAATGGTGCGCCGAACCTGCTTCCCGTCTTCCCCGGCTGGAACTGGGCCGTGCGCCTCTACCGACCGCGTCCCGCGCTCGTCGAGGGCGACTGGGTGTTCCCCGATGCGCAACCGATGGCCTGACAGCCCGGGACGCACCGAAAACGCGCCACCCGGCCGCGGGTCTGGACCTGGACCCCACCGAGGGGCAGTCTGGTGCCACGAGCATTCGCGCGACGCGGGGGGTTCTCTGTGGTCACTGCCACTGGGTCCGAGCTGAAGTCCGATCTGTCGAATTGGGACCCCGAGAACGCCGCCACCTGGGACCCTCGCCGTGCCTGGTGGACACTCGGCATCACCACGTACACCATGTTCATCAGCTTCGCGACGTGGTACGTGGTCAGCGCGGTGGCGCCGAGGCTGAACGAGGTCGGCTTCGCGCTCGACCCCGGCCAGCTCTACTGGATCGTCGCTGTGCCGGGGCTCTCCGCCGGCCTGTTGCGCCTCGTTTTCATGTTCCTGCCGCCGATCCTGGGCTCCAGGGCTCTGGTCGTGCTCTCCTCGCTCCTGCTGCTCATCCCGCTGTTGGGCTGGACCTTCGCGGTGCGCAGCAGCGACACCCCGTTCTGGGTGCTGCTCGCACTGGCCTTCGCCGCGGGCGTCGGCGGCGGGACGTTCTCCGGATTCATGCCGTCGACGAGCTACTTCTTTCCCAAACGCCTGAGCGGGACGGCACTCGGACTCCAGGCGGGTCTCGGCAACTTCGGCATCTCCTTCGTGCAGCTGCTCACGCCATGGGTCGTGGGATTCGGCCTCTTCGGCACGGCTGCGCTCACCCCGCAGTCTGATGCGGACGGACACCTCATCTGGCTGCACAACGGCGGCCTGGTGCTCGTGCCGTGGGTGCTGCTTGCCGCGGTCGTCGCCTTCCTCTACATCCGGAGCGTGCCGGTCACGGCGAACTTCCGGGAGCAGATGGACATCTTCCGGATCAAGCACACGTGGATCCAGACCGTGCTCTACGTGATGGGATTCGGCTTGTTCTCCGGCCTGTCGGCGCAGACCGCGCTGCTCATCAAGAACCTGTACGGCGGCCCGAACGGACTCATGTACGCCTTCATCGGCCCGGCGATCGGGGCGCTGATGCGCGCGGCGATGGGCCCGCTCTGCGACAGGTTCGGCGGCGGGATCTTCACTTTCATCGGGTCGATCGGCATGTTCGTCGGCTGTGTCGTCACCACGGTGTTCCTCATCCCGGGGACCGTGGCAGCCTTCCCCGGCGTCATCACCGGCATCCTCGTCATCTTCCTGTTCTCCGGTCTGGTGAACGCCGGCACCTTCAAGCAGATGCCCACGATCTTCCCGAGACGTCAGGCGGGCGGCGCCATCGGGTTCACAGCATCCATCGCCGCCTTCGGCCCGTTCTTCGTCGGGGTGCTGCTCTCGCTCGTCGGTCCCGTGCCGTTCTTCGTCTGGTCGGTCGTGCTCTGCGCGATCTGCATCTGGCTCGCATGGTGGTACTACGTGCGCCCCGGCGCCGAGGCCAAGAGCTGACCACGACGCCATCGACATCTTCATCGAGCACGACAAGGACGAAGCATGGCCTCACGAACCCGCACCGAACCGGCGACCGACGGTCCGCTGGCCGACACGCTGCTCGAACTCAGCAAGTTCATCCGACCGGGCGAGGTTTCGCCCGACCTGCGCACGCTCTTTCTCACCGGGGGCCGCGACGGCGACGTCTTCTACCGCGACCGCTGGTCGCACGACAAGGTGGTGCGTTCCACGCACGGCGTGAACTGCACCGGGTCGTGCTCGTGGAAGGTGTACGTCAAAGACGGCATCATCACGTGGGAGACCCAGCAGACGGACTACCCGTCCGTCGGCCCCGACTCGCCGGAGTACGAGCCACGTGGATGCCCGCGCGGCGCCGCCTTCAGCTGGTACACCTACTCGCCGACACGTGTGCGGTATCCCTACGTGCGCGACGCCCTGCTGCAGCTCTACCGCGCAGCGAAGCAGCAGCATCCCGATCCCGTCGACGCCTGGGCCTCCATCGTGGAGAACCCGCAGCTCGCCGCCGGCTACAAGCGGATGCGCGGCAAGGGCGGCCTGGTACGGGCGACCTGGAACGAGGCACTCGAGATCGCCGCCGCCGCACATGTGCACACGGTGAAGACGTACGGCCCCGACCGTGTGGCCGGCTTCTCTCCGATCCCGGCGATGTCGATGATCTCGCACGGCGCGGGCTCGCGGTTCCTCAACCTCATCGGCGGCACGATGCTGTCGTTCTACGACTGGTACGCCGACCTTCCGGTGGCCAGCCCGCAGGTGTTCGGCGACCAGACCGATGTGCCGGAGTCGGCGGACTGGTGGAACGCGAGCTACCTCATGATGTGGGGCAGCAACGTGCCGGTGACCCGCACGCCCGACGCCCACTTCATGACCGAGGCGCGGTACCGGGGCACGAAGGTCATCACCGTCTCGCCTGACTACACCGACAACACGAAGTTCGCCGACGAATGGGTGGCGCCGCATCCCGGCACCGACGCGGCGCTCGCGATCGCGATGGGACACGTGATCCTCACCGAGTTCTTCGTTCAGCGGCGCACGCCGCGATTCGAGGACTACATGCGGCGCTACACGGACGCGCCCTACCTCGTGACGGTCGAGCGCAATGGGGACCGTCTCGTTCCAGGCAAGTTCCTCGCTGCGGCCGACCTCGGCGGCGAGGCCGCGACAGGGGCGCACGCGGCGTTCAAGCCCGCCGTGTTTCACCAGGACGGCACCGTCGTGGTGCCGAACGGGTCGCTCGGACACCGTTTCTCGGCCGAAGACGAAGGCAGGTGGAACCTCGACCTGGGAGATGTCGTGCCGCCGCTGTCGGTGGCCGACCTCGAAAGCTGGGACGGGGCATCCGCCGAGATCGCACTGCCGCGTTTCGACGTCGCCCCCGAGCCCGGCCAGGAGCATGCGGGCGGCACCGGCGTGGTCGTGCGCGGCGTTCCGGTGCGCACGGTCGCCGATGTAATGGTGACGACGGTGTTCGACCTCATGCTGGCGCGGTACGGCGTCGGCAGGGACGGCCTTCCCGGCGAATGGCCGACCGGTTACGACGATCCGTCCAGCCCGGGCACCCCGGCCTGGCAGGAGGAGATCACCTCGGTGCCCGCCGAGCAGGCAGAGCGCATCGGTCGGGAGTTCGCCGACAACGCGGAGCGCAGCGGCGGCCGGTCCATGATCTTGATGGGCGCGGGCACCAACCACTGGTTCCACTCCGACACCATCTACCGCACCTTTCTCGCGCTCACCATGATGTGCGGCTGCCAAGGCGTGAACGGCGGCGGTTGGGCGCACTACGTCGGGCAGGAGAAGGTGCGCCCGCTCACCGGCTACAACCAGTACGCGGGAGCCCTCGACTGGACGAGGCCGCCCCGCCAGGCGATCGGAACGGCGTTCTGGTACCTCGCCACCGACCAGTGGCGCTACGACGGACTGCCTGCCGACCAGCTCTCGTCGGCGCTCTCGCGTGGCACCTTCGAAGGGCGCACCACGGCCGACTGCCTCGTCGAGTCGGTCAAGCGCGGCTGGATGCCCAGCTACCCCACGTTCTCCCGCAACCCGCTCGACCTGTGCGACGAGGCCGAGGCCGCGGGCAAGGAGCCCGCCCAGCACATCGTCGACAGCCTCGAGGACGGCACGCTGCACTATGCCTGCGAAGACCCGGATGCTCCTGAGAACTGGCCGCGCGTCATCACCATGTGGCGCGCGAACGTGCTGGGGTCCTCGGGCAAGGGCAACGAGTACTTCCTGAAGCATCTGCTGGGAACGGATGCCGCCATCCGCGTCGACGAAACAGGCGAGGGTTCCCGGCCGCGTGACATCCGCTGGCGCGAGGACGCCCCCATCGGCAAGCTCGACCTGCTCGTCACCAGCGACTTCCGCATGACCTCGACCACGCTCTTCAGCGACGTGGTGCTGCCGACGGCCACCTGGTACGAGAAGTACGACCTGTCGTCCACCGACATGCACCCCTTCGTGCACTCCTTCACGCCCGCGATCGATCCGCCCTGGCAGACGCGCACCGACTTCGAGACGTTCGGCGCTCTCGCCGAATGGTTCAGCCGGCTCGCCCGCACACACCTCGGCGTGCGGCGTGACATCGTGGCCGCCCCGCTGCAGCACGACACGCCCGACGTGATGGCGACACCGCACGGCAGGGTCGAGGATCTGCCGCTGAAGCCCGGTGTCACGATGTCGAAGCTCATCGTGGTCGAGCGCGACTACACCGCCATCGCCGACAAGTGGAAGACGCTCGGTCCCCTGAGCGAGAAGCTGGGGATGGCCACGAAGGGCGTGACCTTCCATCCCGACAAGGAGATCGATGCTCTGGCGCGACTCAACGGCGTCGTCGAGTCGGGCCCGATGGCGGGCAGGGTGCGGCTCGACAGCGATCGGCGGGCTTGCGAGATGGTGCTGGCCTTCTCAGGCACCACCAACGGCAGGCTCGCCGTTCAGGGCTTCGAGGAGCTCGAGAAGAAGACCGGCCAGAAGCTCGCCTTCCTCGCGGAGGAGCACGAGGGCACGCACATCTCGTTCAATGACGTGCAGGTGCAGCCTCGCAGCGTGATCACCTCGCCGGAGTGGTCGGGTTCCGAGCACGGCGGACGGCGATACACGGCCTTCGCCGTCAACGTCGAGCAGCTCAAGCCGTGGCACACGCTGACCGGCCGCCAGCACTTCTTCCTCGACCACGACTGGATGGAGGAGCTCGGCGAGAACCTCCCGATCTACAGGCCACCGCTCGACCTGCACAGGCTGTTCGGCGATGCCAAGCCGGGGGAGCGCAGACGCATCGCCGGCCCAGGAGCCGACGGCCAGATGGAGGTGTCGGTGCGCTACCTCACACCGCACTCCAAGTGGTCGATCCACTCCGAGTACCAGGACAACCTCTTCATGCTCTCGCTCTCGCGCGGCGGCCCCACCATCTGGATGAGCCCGAAGGACGCCGCCGTCATCGGCGTGCGTGACAACGAGTGGATCGAGGCGTACAACCGCAACGGCGTCGTCGTCGCCCGCGCGATCGTGTCGCACCGCATGCCGGAGGGCACGGTGTACATGTACCACGCGAAGGACCGCACCGTGGATGTGCCGATCGCGGAGACCAGCGGGCTGCGCGGCGGCATCCACAACTCGCTCACGCGCATCCTGCTCAAGCCCAGTCACCTGATCGGTGGCTACGCGCAGCTCGCCTGGGCGTTCAACTATCTCGGACCGACCGGCAATCAGCGCGATGAGGTCACCACGATCCGGCGGCGCAGCCAGGAGGTGCAGTACCGATGAAGGTCATGGCGCAGATGTCGATGGTGATGAACCTCGACAAGTGCATCGGATGCCACACGTGCTCCGTCACGTGCAAGCAGGCGTGGACGAACCGCACCGGGGTCGAATACGTGTGGTTCAACAACGTGGAGACCCGGCCTGGCGTCGGCTACCCGCGCACGTACGAAGACCAGGAGAAGTGGGGCGGCGGCTGGGTGCGCACCAAGCGCGGCCGCCTCAAGCTGCGAAGCGGCGGGCGCCTCAACAAGCTCGCGCACATCTTCTCCAACCCGAACCTGCCTGAGATCCACGACTACTACGAGCCGTGGACGTACGACTACGACATGCTGCTCAACTCGCCGGCGGGGGAGCAGACCCCGGTCGCGAGGCCCAAGAGCCTGCTCACCGGTCAGGACATGAAGATCTCGTGGTCCGCGAACTGGGACGACGACCTCGGCGGGTCGGTGGCCACCATGCAGGACGACCCGATCCTCAAGAAGATGAGCGAGCAGGTGAACGCCGAGTTCGAGCAGGCGTTCATGTTCTACCTGCCGCGCATCTGCGAGCACTGCCTCAACCCGTCGTGCGTCGCATCGTGCCCGTCGGGCGCCATGTACAAGCGCGTCGAAGACGGCATCGTGCTCGTCGATCAGGACAGGTGCCGCGGCTGGCGCATGTGCGTCTCGGGATGCCCGTACAAGAAGGTCTACTTCAACCACAAGACCGGCAAGGCCGAGAAGTGCACGCTGTGCTATCCGCGCATCGAGGTCGGCCTGCCCACCGTGTGCTCCGAGACGTGCGTCGGCCGCCTGCGGTACCTCGGGCTCGTGCTGTACGACGTCGACCGCGTCGCCAAGGCCGCCAGCGTCGAGAACGAGCACGATCTGCTGGATGCGCAGCGCGACGTCATCCTCGACCCGTTCGACCCCGGGGTGATCGAGGCGGCCAGGCGCGACGGCATCGCAGAGGACTGGATCGAGGCGGCGCAGAACAGCCCGATCTTCAAGCTGATCAAGCAGTACAAGGTGGCTCTGCCGCTGCACCCCGAGTACCGCACCATGCCGATGGTCTGGTACATCCCGCCGCTCTCGCCGGTCGTCGACGTCATCACCGGGTCGGGAAACGACGGAGAGGATGTTCGCAACCTGTTCGCGGCGATCGACCAGCTGCGCATCCCCATCGAGTACCTCGCGGAGCTGTTCACCGCCGGTGACACGGCGCCGGTGGACTTCTCGCTGCGCAAGCTCGCCGCGATGCGGTCCTACATGCGAGGCATCAACCTCGAGGAGGGACGCGACGAGTCGATCGCGGAGTCGGTGGGCATGACGGGCACCGAGATCGAGGAGATGTACCGACTGCTCGCGATCGCCAAGTACAACGACCGCTATGTCATTCCCGCCGCCCACGCGGAGCGAGCACGGGAGCTCGATGAGCTGGCCTGCTCGCTCGACTACGACGGCGGGCCCGGCATGGGCGGCGCCGGACCGTTCGGCTCCTCCAGCGGTCAGCCGGTGCCGGTGGCGGTCGAGAACTTCCATGCTCTCGCCAACCGGCAGACCGCCGACCGCCCGTCGACCCCCGGTCGCGTGAACCTCCTCAACTGGGACGGCAATGGAGCCCCGCAGGGCCTGTTCCCGCCCAAGGACAGGGAAGGCGACGACTGATGGCCCCGTCGACGAGGTCACGCGTGACGCCGCGGCGCCGGCTCCCCGCTAGGCTCGACTCCCTCTCGCTGACCCACGATCAGCGTCGCCGCGTGCACATGGCCGCTGCCGTGCTGCTCGACTATCCGGACGCAGCCTGGTTCGACAAGCTGCCGACGATCGCGACGCTCATCGCGCCTGTGCCCCACGCCGTGCGCGAGCCACTCGAACGGTTCATGGCGGCGGCCGCCGCCTCCGACGACTGGGACCGGCGCTACGTCGTCACCTTCGACCTCAAGCGCAAGTGCAGCCTCTACCTGACCTACTTCGCCACCGGAGACACGCGCAAGCGGGGCACGGCGCTGGTGACCATCCTGGAGGCCTACCAGGCGGCCGGATGGCGGTTCGATGCCGACGAGCTGCCCGACTACCTGCCGGCCGTGCTCGAGTTCTCCGCTCTCAGCGACTCCGAGATCGCAGGCGCACTGCTCTCCAGCCACCGCGAGGGCATCGAGGTGCTGCGCGCGGCGCTCGAGCAGCTGAACAGCCCGTGGGCGGATGTCGTGCGTGCGGTCACGCTCTCGCTGCCCGCCATCGACGAAGCGACCCGCGAACGCTACCTCGACCTCATCACCGAGGGGCCGCCGACTGAGACCGTCGGGCTCAGCTTCCTCGGCGACCTGCCGCCCTTCTCACCCTAGGCCGCTGCCGTCGAGGGAGCACGCATGAACCCGCTGTCGCTGCTGCTCTGGGTGGCACTGCCCTACATCGCGATCGCGGTGTTCATCGTCGGCCACATCTGGCGTTACCGGTACGACAAGTTCGGCTGGACCACCCGATCGAGCCAGACCTACGAGAACCGCCTGCTTCGCTGGGGGTCACCGATGTTCCACTTCGGCATCCTCTGCGTGCTGGTCGGGCACGCCGTCGGTCTCCTCATCCCGCAGGAGTGGCTCTTCGCGATCGGCGTCAACGAGGAGATGTACCACATCGGCGCCACGGCGCTCGGCACGGCGGCTGCGGTGCTCACCCTGGCCGGGCTGGCCATCCTCATCTATCGCCGTCGCACCGTCGGCCCCGTGTTCCTCGCCACCACGCGCATGGACAAGGTGATGTACGTCTTCCTCGGTGCGACGCTGCTGTTCGGCACACTGGCGACGTTCACCTATCAGCTCTTCGGCAGCGGGTACAACTACCGCGACACGATCAGCCCCTGGGTGCGCAGCATCATCCTGTTCCAGCCGGAGCCGCAGCTGATGGCGCAGGCGCCGATCTTCTTCCAGATCCATGCGCTGTGCGCCACGGCTCTGTTCATCCTGTGGCCGTTCACGCGACTCGTGCACGTCTTCTCGGCACCCGTGCAGTACCTGTTCCGGCCGTACATCGTCTACCGCTCACGCGACGAGCATCGCAGCGGCACACGCGCCACCCGGCGCGGATGGGATCCGGTGGCCGCACCCGACCCGGAACGGCTGAAGCGACCGTAGGGCGGCCACGGCCATCAGGATGCCGGCGGCCCGAGCACGAGTTCGGCGCCCGGTTGCAGCGTGACGTCGCCTGGCATCCGCAACTCCACGTCGACGCCGTCTGGCGTGCGCAGCCTCACGAGCGTGCCGTCCGCGAGAGAGTCCGCTGACAGCACGCGGGCGCGCCATGGCCCCCCGGCGGAAGCGCCGAGCCACGATGCCGCGCCCGGAGCGAGTGCGGCCACGAACGTCGTGGCGGGGGAGCGCAGCACCTCCTCGACGGCACCCGTCTGCGTGATGCGGCCGTGCTCCACCACGACGAGCCTGCTCGCGAGGGCCGTCGCGTCGACGGCGGCGTGCGTGGCCACGAGCGCCGTGGTCGACGTCGCCGCCAGCTGTTCGCGCATCAGGGTGCGGATGCCGTCGGCCGTCTCCGGGTCCAGCGACGTGAGCGGCTCGTCCAGCAGCAGCAGGCGCGGAGCCGTCGCCAGCGCCCTCGCCAGTGCGACGCGCTGCTGCTGGCCCCCGGAGAGCTGTGCCGGGCGTCGACCGCCCAGGGCGCCGAGGCCGACGCGGTCGAGCCAGGCGTCGGCATCCTCGCGGGCCGCACGACGCGGCGTGCGACGGGCACGCGGCCCGAATGCCACGTTCTCCCGCGCGCTCAGATGGGGGAAGAGCCGCGCCTCCTGGCCGAGCAGGATCACGCCGCGATCATGAGGCGCGACGTGCGTGCCGGATGCCGTCTGCACGGTCTTGTCGTCCAGGCGCACGTGTCCGTCGGAGAGCGGAACGAACCCGGCGATGGCGCCGAACAGCGTCGACTTGCCCGCACCGGAGGGGCCCATCACGGCGACGATCTCTCCCGGACCGGCGTGCACCTCGACGTCGAGCGTGTAGTCGCCCCGATCGACCCGCACTCTGGCGGCCAGTGCCGCGCCGCTCATCGCACGCCCTCCGTGGCGCTGCCTGGGCGCCAGGCGCGCACCAGCAACAGCACCGCGATCGCCGTCACCAGCAAGAGCAGTGAGAGAGCGACGGCGGCGTCCTGGCTCACTCCCGCCCCGTTGAACGCCGTGTAGATGGCCAGCGGCATCGTCTGGGTGACGCCCGGGGCATTGCCGGCGAACAACGCTGTGGCGCCGAACTCGCCGACGGCCCTGGCGAAGCAGAGGATGACCCCTGAGATCAGTCCTGGAGCCGCCAGCGGCAGCGTGACTCGCCAGAAGATGGTCCACGGCCCGGCCCCGAGGCCGGCGGCAGCACGCTCGTAGTCGACACCGGAGGTTCGCAGCGCACCCTCCAAGGCCAACACGAGGAACGGCAACGCGACGAACGTCTGGGCGAGAACCACGGCAGCGGTCGTGAAGGGCAGCTGCAGCCCGGTGAAGCCGAGCCACCCGGTGCGCCCGAACAGGAACAGCAGCGCGAGGCCGCCGACCATGGGCGGGAGCACGAGCGGCACCGTGACGACGGCTCGCAGCACGGCGGCCGTGCGCGCGCCGGATCGGGCGATCAACAGTGCGAGGGGCACCCCGAGCAGCAGGCACAGAATGGTGGCGATCAGTCCCGTGGTCACCGACAGCCGCAGCGCGTCGGCGGCCTGCTGCGAAGAGACGTCCTGCCACAGCGTCGCCCAGTTCACCCGGCCGACGAGTGCGGCCAGGGGGAGAACCAGGAACGCGATCGCGACGACGGCCGGGACGATCAGGACGGTCGGCGCGTAGCCGCGTCGGTTCACGGCTTGTCGAAGCCGAACGATGCCAGGATCTTCTGCCCCTTCGGCCCGGTGATGAACGCGACGAACGCCTTCGCGGCCGACGTGTTCGGGGCATCCTTCAGCGCCACGATCGGGTAGGAGTTGATCACCTTGCTCGCTCCGTCGGGAACGATGGTCTTCACCTTGTCGGTGGTTTTGGCGTCGGTCTTGTAGACGAGGCCGGCGTCGGCCTCGTCGTTCTCGATCTTGGTGAGCACGGCGGTCACGTTCTGCTCCTGGCTCACCGGGGTGACCTTGACGCCCTCGTTGCTGAGCAGCGTGAGCGCTGCGGCACCGCACGGAACGGCGGGCGCGCACAGCACGACCTTGTTCTTCGCGTCGCCGAGGTCCTTCAGCGACGTGATGTTCGCCGGATTGTCCTTGGGCACGACGATGACGAGCGTGTTGCGCGCGAAGATCGTCGGGTCGGACGCCAATCCCGGATCGGTCACCTTCTGCATGTTCGCCTGATCGGCGGAGGCGAAGACGTCCACCTTGGCGCCGCCGAGGATCTGCGTGGCGAGAGTGCTCGAGCCGTCGTAGTTCGGCGTGACCTTCACGTTCGGATGCTCGGCGGTGAACTCCTTGATCGCCTCGTCGAAGGCACCCTGCAGCGATGCCGCAGCAGACACGCTGAGCTGACCGCTGAGGGCGTCGGCAGTCGCAGTGCTGGTCGCGGTCGAGGATGCCGCAGGGCTGCCGGAACATCCGCTCAGCAGGAGTGCGGCCGCGGCGACGGCTGCGGCGGAGAAGAGAATGCGGCGCATGCTGGTCCTCTCGGTTGATAGGCGATCTTGCGGGTCAGGTGCGAGGCACCTCGACGATGACGGTCGTGGCCTTGACGACGGCGACGGCGAGCGAGCCGACCTCGAGGCCGAGGTCGCGCGCGGCTTCTGCGCTCATCAGAGAGACGACGCGATGCGGTCCCGATTGGATGTCGACCTGCGCCATGACGCCGTCGACGATGACGTTCGTCACGAGTCCCGTGAAGCGGTTGCGGGCACTGGAGAGCACATCGGTGGGATCGAAGGACGCCCGCGCGAGGTCGACGGCGTGCCGAGCGAGTGCTTCGCCCGGGATCTCCGCGGGCGTCGTGTCGGTGGTCTCGAGAACGCCCTGCTCGACCCAGCGGCGCACGGTGTCGTCGCTCACGCCCAGGAGCCGAGCGGCCTGGGCGATCTTGTACGCAGCCGACATGCTGTCACCGTACACCGCAGGTGCGGATGATTGGTCTTGTTTTCTCCGCAGAAACGGACCAGCTCGTGGGCCGTCCGCCTGTCGGTGCTCCTGAATTACCCTGGGATCATGTCGCTGCCGCCGCTGGCCGAACCGGTCGTCCTGCTGAGCAAGGCGGAGCGGGCGCGCGTGGCGCGTCACCGCACTCTCGCGGGCCTCGGCGAGGAGGGGCAACGTCGCATCGCCTCGGCACGGATCGGGGTCGTGGGTGCCGGCGGTCTGGGCTCTCCTGTCGTGCTCGCACTGGTCGCGGCAGGTGTGGGCGAGCTTGTCGTGTTCGACGACGACGACGTCGAGCTGTCGAATCTCAGCCGGCAGGTGATGCACCGACGCGACGACGTCGGCGCCCCGAAGACGGCGAGCGCGGCGCGAGTGGCCGCCGAGCTGTCCGAGACCCGCGTCGTGCAGGTGACCGATCGGCTCACGCGAGGCAACGCGCACGAGCTGCTGCGCGGCCTCCCTCTGGTCATCGACGGCACCGACTCGTTCGACAGCCGCGAGATCGTCGCCTCGGCGTGCGAGCGGCTCGGCATCCCGTCGGTCTGGGGCACGGTGCAGGAGTACACCGGTCAGGTCACCGTGTTCTGGTCGGCGCCGCCGGCAGGCATCGAGCCCGTCACCCTGCACGACCTCTACCCGAAGGGCACGGATGCCCCCGCGTGCTCCGTCGTCGGCGTGTTCGGCCCCTTGTGCATGCAGGTGGGCGCGCTGATGGCCTCTGAGGCGCTCAAGCTCGTCACCGGCCTCGGCCGGCCGTTGCTGGGCCGGGTCGCCCTGCTCGACGCGTTGGCCGGGACGCAGCGCGAGATCCCGCTGCGGCGCGCCCGCGTCTCCGATGCTCCCGCTCAGACGGCGCTGCCGGCTCCCTCCGGACCGCCGGAGGTCGACGCGCCGGGCGACCGTGTCGTGCTCGACGTGCGCGAGGCGTGGGAACTCGCTGCAGAAGGCATCCCGGGCTCACTCCAGGCGCCGTTCGCCGCGGTCGTGAGGGATGCCTCGGGCGTGGTCGATCGGCTCGGCCTGCGCGGCCGAGACATCGTCGTCGTCTGCCAGGTCGGCGTGCGAGCCCGTCTCGCCGTCGACGCGCTGCGGGCGCAGAACGTCGAGGCTGTCGTCTTGCGCGGCGGGATCAAGGGCTGGAGAGCCAGGCAGAAGGAGCACGCGTGATCCCCGTCGAGGAGCACCTGTCGAAGATCCTCGCGGCGACTCGCACGCTGGAGACCATGACGGTGGCCGTCGACGCCGCGGCCGGCCGCACGCTCCGCGAGGACGTTCGTGCGGCCGTCGACCTGCCGCCGTTCGACAACTCGGCGATGGACGGCTTCGCCGTGCGCTTCGCCGACATCGCGAGCGCGAGCGCGGAGAATCCGATCGCGTTGGAGGTCGTCGCCGACCTGCCAGCCGGCACGCAGGCCGACCCCGCCGTGCACCTCGGGCAGGCCGCGCGCATCATGACCGGCGCGCCGCTGCCCACCGATGCCGACACCGTCGTTCCGTTCGAGGAGACCGCGGGTGGCCTCGAGCACTCCATCGGGCAGGTCGAGGTGACGGCGGCTCACGTGGCGGGTGCGAGTGTGCGGAAGCGGGGAGAGGAACACGCCGCGCGAGACCGCATCCTGCGGGCCGGCGTTCTTCTCGGTGCGCGTCAGCTGGCGGCGGCCGAGGCGGCCGGGGTCGCCGAGCTGACTGTGACGCGGCGGCCCAGGGTCGCCGTGATCTCCACGGGCGACGAGCTCCGTGCAGCGGGCACCGCGCTTCTCCGCGGACAGATCCCGGAATCCAACGGCGTGCTTCTGGCCACACTGAGCGTCTCCGAGGGCGCCGAGGTCGTGCTGCGCACCGTCGTCGGCGACGGGGGCGACGGACTGCGCCGTGCGCTCGACGAGGCATCCGAACGCGGAGCGGACCTCGTGATCACCTCGGGCGGTGTCAGCGCCGGAGCCTACGAGGTCGTGAAGAACGTGGCGCCGATGACGTTCGTCAAGGTGGCCATGCAGCCGGGCAAACCCCAGGGGTTCGGGGCGGGGCATCCGCTGCTGTTCGGTCTGCCAGGCAACCCCGTGAGCGCCGCCGTGTCGTTCGAGGTCTTCGTGCGGCCCGCGCTCCTCGCCATGCAGGGGCGCACCGAACTCACGCGGCGCACGGTGCGCCTGCCTGCCGCGGAGGGCTGGCGCACGCCGCCGGAGCGGGCGCAGTACCTTCCTGTCGTCATCGGGGACGACGGCGTTCGCCCCGCCTCGTCGGGTGCCTCTCATCTGGCCGCCAGCCTCGGCCGCGCCGACGCCTACGCGGTCATCCCCGCCGAGGTCGAGAAGATCGTCCCCGGCGATGTCGTCGATGTCATGCTGGTGACATGACCTTCACGCACCTGGATGCCGCCGGCAACGCGCGCATGGTCGACGTCACGCAGAAGCAGCCCACCGTGCGCTCCGCGACGGCGCGCGCCTCCGTTCGCTGTGCGGCGCACGTGGTCGCCGCACTGCACGATGGCACGGTGCCCAAGGGCGACGTCTTGGCCGTCGCACGCATCGCGGGAATCGCCGCAGCCAAGCGCACCCCCGAGCTGCTGCCGCTCGCACACGTGATCGGCGTGCACGGCGTCGTCGTCGACCTCAGCATCGTGGACACCGGTGTGCAGATCGAGGCCACCGTGCGCACGGCGGACCGAACCGGAGTCGAGATGGAGGCCCTGACCGCCGTCTCGGTCGCGGCGCTCGCCGTGGTCGACATGGTGAAGGGCATCGACCGCTCCACCGTCATCACCGACGCCCGTGTCGTCGCGAAGTCCGGCGGCCGCTCCGGCGACTGGGTGCGGGACGGCGAAGAACCACCGATCCGGTCATGAACGCGCGCGTCACCGACGAGCCGACACCGGCCGCTCTGCCGTCGATGGGCGCCATCCTGCTCGCCGGCGGCCGCGCCTCCCGCATGGGCGGTGTCGACAAGACCCGCCTGCCGGTGAACGGCAGCACCATGTTCGACCGTGCGCTCGCCGCCGGCTCCCGCCTCGGCTGTTCGCCGATCGTCGCAGTGGGACCGAGACCCGACGACAGCGGAGGGCCCGACACGCCACCGCTGCGCTGGGCGAGGGAGTACCCGCCGTTCTCCGGACCGGCGGCGGCGGTCGTGACCGCGTTGGACGCCGGCGTGCCGTCCCGCCCGGAGTGGATGCTCGTGCTCGCCTGCGACCTCCCGTTCCCCGAGCTGGCGGTCGCCTCGCTCGTCCGGGCACTCGCCGACCACGTCGACGAGGTCGACCCGCCGGACGGCCTCTGCCTCACCGACGCCACGGGCAGGGCGCAGTGGCTCACCGCCGTGTATCGCACCGATGCGCTGCGCCGGGCCGCGGCATCCCTTGCCGATCAGGGACGAGATCAGTCGATGCGGGCACTGCTCTCGGGGCTCGAGATCGTGACCATCGACGCGGACGCGGATGCGACCGACGACATCGACACCTGGGACGACTACGACAGAATCACGAAAGGCGCATCATGAGCGACCGACTGCCTCCCGAAGCCCTCGACCACTGGGCCGACGCGCTGAGAGAACACTTCGACCTTGCGGCGGAGGACGTTCCGATCGCCCTCATCCTCGACCTCGCGAAAGACGTGGCGGATGGCGTGGCACGTCCCGCGGCGCCGTTCAGCGCTTTCGTGGCCGGCCTGGTCGCCGGTCGGGCTGGCGGCACCCCGCAGCAGGTGCGGGACACCGTCGCCGAGGTCTCGCAGCTCGCCGCCGGCTGGACCGCATGACGGTCACCGTGCGGTTCTTCGCCGCGGCGGAGGACGCCGCCGGAGCGCCGCAGCTGACGAGCGTCGCGCCTGATCTGGCGGCGCTGCGCGCGGAGCTCGGTGCGGAGCATCCCGCGCTCGCCGCGCTCCTGCCACGGTGTTCGGTGCTGCTAGACGGGTCACGGGTGGATGACTCGGAACCGCTGCCCGACGGCGGCACGGTCGACGTGCTCCCGCCGTTCGCGGGCGGATGAAGCGCCCTACGCCTCAGCCGCCGAGTCCCTTCCACTCGGTCGTGCCGTCCGCCTCCACCTGCCGTTTCCAGATCGGCAGCTCGTGCTTGAGCGCCTCCACGAGGGCGCGGCACACGTCGAAGGCCTCCGCGCGGTGCGCGGCCGCCGCAACGACGATCACAGCGGTCTCACCCACCGCGAGCCGTCCGATGCGGTGGCTGACCGCCACACACGCACCGGTGTCGCCGACGGCACGCTCAGCGAGCGCCAGCAACGCCGCTTCTGCATCGGGATGCGCCGTGTACTCGAGCGCGACCACGGGCGTCGCCGCGTCCGGGTCGTGATCGCGCACCCTTCCGACGAAGCTGGCCTCGGCACCCATGCGGGCATCGTCGACCGCCGTCACGTGGTCGGCGAACGAGAGCGGCTCGGCGGAGATGCGCGCCAGTGCCACCGTCATCGATGATCCTCCCCGCCG
The DNA here is from genome assembly GCF_007859675.1 of Humibacter ginsenosidimutans. Taxonomy (GTDB): domain Bacteria; phylum Actinomycetota; class Actinomycetes; order Actinomycetales; family Microbacteriaceae; genus Humibacter; species Humibacter ginsenosidimutans. The sequence continues at coordinate 666,234 of NZ_CP042305.1, read as the reverse complement.
AGCTGGGCGAGCACGTGCGGTGCGATGGAGACGATCACGGGCATCCCGTCGTCGACGGCCGCCGGTGAGCCGGGAAGGTTCACCACGAGGGCGTCGCCCGCGATCCCGGCAAGGCCGCGCGACAGCATCCCCGCCGGCTTCTGGACGGTCGCCCGCCGCCGCAGCTCGTCCGCGATCCCGGGAAGTTCAAGGGTGAGCACGCGCGCCGTGCCCTCCGGTGTTCTGTCCCGCGGAGCGATGCCGGTGCCTCCCGTCGTCACGACGACGCGGATGCCGTCGGCCAGCAGCCCGCGCAGCGTGCGCTCCACCTCATCGGCGCCGTCGGGAACGATGATCGCCTCCGCGCAGTCGAATCCCGCCTCGCGTAACGCCGCCACGGCGCGCGGCCCCGACGCGTCGGCGCGCGTGCCTGCACTTGACCGATCGGAGACGGTGATGACGGCGGCGCGGTGTGCCATGCTCTCAGCCTAGGGCTCGGCTCCGTCGACGCATGTCGTCGGTGAACGCCTGTGAACCCGCTCATCGGCAGCACCGCGCAATTGTGTGCCCGCGTTCCGGGACATGTGCACTTGCTGTCATGTGTCTGAAGGGGGCGTTCAGCCATGTCTGCGTCGGAGCGACGAAGAGAAGAATCGAGCGGCGGCAGCGCGTATGCACTCGTGCCGCCCCGTCCGAGGAGAGTGCGAACGTTGTTGTCAGTGCGCGTCCACGCCTGTGTGCTGCCGTCAGGAGACGAATGACCCCCATCACCCGGGATGCACCACCCGCCGCGACACGTGCAGGCACGGTACGACGGGCACTGGATGCCGTCGCCCGCGTGCCGTTCACCGTCGCCTATCTCGTCGTGGTCGTGATCGGGAGCATCCTTCTCGGATCTCGCGGCGACGTTCGGCTGTGGACCCTGCACGCCTTCGGCACGGGACTGCCGTCGCTCGGTCTGTGGGGGCACTGGTGGTCGCCGATCACCTCGTTGCTCGTCGCGAAAGACGTGCTGGCCCTCGTGCTCGCCGTGTTGTTCGGAGGCGCGGTGCTCGCGTTCAGTGAACGGCGGCTGGGCACGTGGCGCACCGTGCTGGCGTTCTTCGCCACGGCGATCGCCGCCGACGTGCTCGGTGCCACGCTGCAGGCCGTGCTCGGGTACGCGGGCGGAATCTGGGACACGCAGTTCCGCAGCACCCTCATCGTCGACCCGCTCACCGGCGTCGCAGGCGCCATCATGGCGGCGAGCGCCTTCGCCTCCGCTCGCACCCGGCGAAGGATGCGCGTCCTCACCACCGTCGTCGTGCTCATGTTCCTGCTCTACCGAGGCGAGCCCGTCGATCTGTATCGCTCCCTCGCCGTGCTCGTGGGATTCGCGCTCGGCGTCGCGATGCGGCCGATGGACAGGGCGCGCGAGTGGGGACGCAGCTCGCATCACGAGATCCGCGTCTTCATGGCCTCCGTCGTCGTCACGGGCGCGATCGGGCCGATCATCGCAGCCCTGTCCGCCAGGCCGCGTGGCCTTCTGGCGCCGATCGCCCTGCTGCTCGACAACGGGTCGGCGTCGGACCCGCAGGGCCTTCACGCCTGCAGTGTGTACGCGGTGAGCCGTGCCTGCGTTCAGGCGATCACGCTGGAACGGATCGGATCGTTCGGACCCATCATGCTCAGCGTGCTTCCGCTGCTCATGCTGCTCGTCGTGGCGTGGGGGCTGGTGCGGGGACGCCGGCTCGCCGTCGGCCTCGGCATCGGCATGAACGCGCTGCTCGCGCTCTGCTCCGCGTACTACCTGGGCCTGCTGCCGCACCTGGGAATCGCGGGCGAGCGCCGGTTCCCCGACCACGGCTCGTGGGGCATCGTCCTCGCCCTCGGGGCCACGACGGTGGCACCGGCGCTGACGGCGGTGCTGCTCTTCGTGTTCAGACACAGCTTCACCGTGATGCCGTCCAGGCGGTCGATGATCAGGTACGGCCTGATCGTCGTGGGCAGTGCGCTCGTGCTGATCGGGCTCTACATCGGGCTCGGCTGGGTGTTGCGCGACGTGGCGTTCGACCGCCACGTCACGTTCCTCGAACTCTCGCTCGACGCCTTCGAGCGCTTCATCCCCGTCGAGTTCCTGCACAGGGAGATCCCCGACTTCCTGCCGTCGAGCCTCGCCGGTCGCATTCTCTACCACGGTCTCGGCCCGGTGTTCTGGACCATCGCCATCGTCGCTGCCGTGCCCCCGCTGCTGGCACGCCCGGCATCCTCCGCGCACGACGCGGAGCGTGCTCGGCGCATCCTCATGGCGCACGGCGGCGACCACATGTCGTTCATGACCACGTGGCCGATGACGTCGTACTGGTTCGGCGACGACGGAGAGACAGTCGTCGGCTACCGCGTGGTCGGGGGAGTGGCGATCGCCATCGGCTCCGCGTTCGGGCGACGGGATGCCCGCGCGGACGCCATGCTCGCCTTCGCACGGCACTGCGACGAACGCGGCTGGACTCCCGTGTTCTACAGCGTCGACGCCGGAGACTGGGGATCGTATTTCACCGATCTCGGCTGGGACCGCCTTGTGGTCGCCGAGGAGGCGGTGATCGCGCCGCAGAGCTGGAGCACGACCGGCAAGAAGTGGCAAGACGTGCGCACCGCGATCAACCGTGCCCGCCGCGAGGGCCTCACTCTCGAGTGGGCGCACTACCACGAGCTCTCCTACGCCACGGCTGCCCAGATCGCCGATCTGTCCGAGCAATGGACCGCGCAGAAGGACCTGCCGGAGATGGGGTTCACGCTGGGTGGCCTCGACGAGCTCCGCGACCGCGATGTGACGCTGCTGCTGGCCCGCGACGCCGAGCAGCGGGTGCAGGCCGTGACGAGTTGGATGCCCGCTTTCGACGACGGGCGGGTCACCGGCTGGACCCTCGACTTCATGCGCCGCCGTGTCGACGGGCCGAACGGGGTGATGGAGCTCGTGATCGCCGGCGCCGCCGAACGTGCCCGCGACGACGGCCTCGAGTACCTCAGCCTTTCCGGTGCGCCGCTTGCGCGCACCTCCGTCTCGGATTCGCCGGAGAGCACGGTCGAGGCGGTGCTCACGCTGCTGGCCGCCTCGCTGGAGTCGATGTACGGGTTCCGTTCACTGCTCGCCTTCAAGCGCAAGTTCCAGCCGGAGCTCAGGCCGCTCCTGATGGCCTATCCCGATCCCGTGTCGCTTCCAGCGATCGGCCTGGCGCTCCTTCGGGCATACCTTCCCGGGCTGACGATGCGCGATGCGATGGCGGTCCTTCGGCCACAGCGCAAGGAGACGGCTCCCACACGGTAGCATCGAAGACAGTTTCGATCTGTCGATCAGATGTGCTCCGATCAAGGGAACCATGGCCGAGTCTCCGGTGTCGCCGCCCCCGTCCCGGTACCCCGTGATCTCGTCCGCACGGGATGCCGTGGTGCGCGTCCGCGAAGAACCTCCGGCCGGCGATGCAAGCGGCGATCGGCTCGTCGAGCGATCCTGCTGGCCGGAGTACGTGCGCACCGCCGAAAAGGACCGACCGCGCTGGGTGTGGCGCAGCTCCCGCACGTGGTACCCGAACTTGCTTGCGGAGGGGGTGCGGGTCGAGCGCTGCGTCGACCTCGCGCTCTGCGGCACGATCCTGCGCGGTTCGGGGGCGACGGCGGGCACGAGCATCCACGGCTCGCCTGCACCATGGCCGGCCGACGTCGCTGCTGCGGGACGCGAAGCCGATCCCGACAGTGGGCCCGCGCTGTTCAGCTTCGACGACGCCGCCGTCTCGATCGCGGCCGAAGCTGAGACCGACGAGGTGGACGAGTGGCACCTGCAGGAGCAGGCCGTCGGCGATCTCGGCGACCGTGGAGCGGCATCCCGGCTGCGGTTGCTGCTCGCGGCCGAGTCCGCCGGATCCCTCGTCGCGGCCGAGATGCAGCACGCCGGGCTCCCGTGGCGTGCCGACGTGCACGAGCGGCTGCTGACCCGTGAACTCGGGCAACGCGGTCCGTCCGGCACGAGGCCGACGCGCATGGAGGAGCTCGCACTGACCATCCGCCGCCTGCTCGAGGCCCCGACGCTTAATCCGGATTCGCCGGCAGAGCTGGTCAAGGCGCTGCAGAGGGCGGGCCTCGGCGTGAGCTCTGCGCGGGCCTGGGAGCTGCGCGAGATCGACCACCCGGCCATGCCTGCCGTGCTCGAGTACAAGAAGCTCTCCCGCCTCTACACCGCCAACGGCTGGGCCTGGCTGGATGCCTGGGTGCACGACGGCCGGTTCCGTCCCGACTACGTGCCAGGCGGCGTCGTCACCGGCAGATGGGCCACGAGCGGTGGTGGCGCACTTCAGCTGCCGAAGCAGGTGCGCGCGGCGGTGGTCGCCGACCCCGGCTGGAAGCTGGTGGTCGCGGATGCCGCACAGCTCGAGCCGCGCATCCTCGCGGGCCTCGCGCACGACGAGCGCATGGCCGCCGCGGGCCGCGGCCGCGACCTCTACGACGGCCTGGTCGCCTCCGGAGTCGTCGACACCCGGCAGCACGCGAAGGTCGGGATGCTCGCCGCCATGTACGGGGGAACAACAGGCGACGGCGCGCGCGTGCTCCCTCGCCTCGCGAGAGCCTTTCCGCGGGCGGTCTCGCTCGTCTCCACGGCGGCGGACACGGGTGAGCGCGGGGGCGTCGTCAGCACCCTGCTCGGGCGCACATCGCCGCCGCCCTCGCAGGACTGGCTCACGCAGCAGCATGCGGCCGCGCTTCCCGAGGCGACGCCGGAACAGGAGCGTCGCGCTCGCTCCCGGGCTCGCGACTGGGGCAGGTTCACACGCAACTTCGTCGTACAGGGCACCGCCGCAGAATGGGCGCTGTGCTGGATGGCCGAGCTGCGCAATCGGCTCGCGGCGATGCAGGGCGGGCCGGCCGGCCGTGCGGGTGCGCCGTTCGAGCGCAGCCCGCACCTGGTCTACTTTCTGCACGACGAGGTGGTCGTGCACGCTCCCGAGCCGCTGGCCGACGAGGCCGCCGTCGCGGTGCGCGAGTCCGCCGCCGCGGCGGGGCGTCTCCTGTTCGGCGACTTCCCCGTCGAGTTCCCGCTCACGGTGGCTGTCATCGACAGCTACGACCAGGCGAAGTGACGGCCGGCGACGCGCTACGCCACCGGCCACCGCTCACGCGTCCCATGTCGCAGGATAGAGGGATGACCGACACCACCGCCGCCCCCGTGACCGATCCGGCCGAGTTGCTGGCCACCTTCCACTCCCGCCGCGAACTCTCCGTGGTGCAGCCGACCGGCAGCCTCGCGCTTGTGAACACGCAGTGGATCACCGATGCCGCGCCGCAGCCGGTGTGGGGCGCAGCAGGTCTCTGGGCGCCGCTCCCTGCTGGTGAGTCGGGCCTGAAGGTGACGGCATCCGCCGCCGACGGGGTCTCGATCGACGGTGTTCCGGTCGACGGCGAGGCCGTCGCGCACGGCAAGGACAGCGACGCTCCGAGCACCATCACGTTCGGCGACACGGTGAGCGGCACGGTGATCGCGAACGAAGCGGGGGAGTACGCGCTGCGGGTCTGGGACACGCAGTCCGAGGGCATCAAGGAGTTCGGCTCGATCGACGCCTATCCGTACAACCCCGAATGGGTCGTCCAGGCGGCCTTCACTCCGGTCGAGGGACTCACCGTCGGATTCGAGCACATCAAAGACGAGGGCGCCACCCGCGAGCTCGCCGTGCCGGGGGAGATCACGTTCAGCAAAGACGGCGTCGACTACAACCTCGCAGCGTTCAAGGCGGGTCGTGCACTCCAGCTCGTGTTCTCGGACGCCACCAGCGGTGATGCCACCTATTCCGTCGGCCGATTCCTCTTCGTCGCGCCGAACGCCGACGGAACCATCACGCTCGACTTCAATCGGGCGATCCTGCCGCCCTGCGCGTTCAGCTACGCGTTCAACTGCCCGATGCCGCCGAAGCAGAACCGCTTCTCCGTGCCCATCGAGGCGGGCGAGAAGAACGTGCTGAAGAAGGACGGCACACTGCTGCACGAGCTCTGATCGGCCTCAGGATGCTCGGCCCCCGCCCAGGGGGTCGGCTCCGGCCGCCCGCCGCACCAGTTCGTCTCGCTCCCGTTCGTTGGCGGTGAGGGATGCCGCAGCAAGGAACTGCTCGCGTGCTTCCGCCAGCAGGCCCATGCGCTCCAGCAGGTCACCGCGCACGGCCGGCAGCAGGGCATATCCCTTCATTTCCTTGACGGACCGCAAGGGCTCCAGCGCCTCGAGCCCGGCCTCCGGCCCATAGGCCATGCCCACGGCGACCGCGCGGTTCAGCTCGACGACGGGGGAAGGCATCCGTTCGCTCAGCGCGTCGTACAGCGCGGCGATCTGCTCCCAGTCGGTGTCCTCGACGGTCAGGGCGCGCACGTGGCAGGCGGCGATGGCGGCCTGCAGCGCGTAGGGACCGCGCTCTCCGCCGAGCGCGTCGGCTCGCCGCAGCGCCTCGAGGCCGTGCGCGATGAGCAGCCGGTCCCACCGCGAGCGATCCTGGGCGGCGAGCGGCACGGCGGCGCCGTCGGGTCCGCGTCTGGCGGCGAACCGTGAGGCGTGCAACTCCATCAGTGCGACGAGGGCGTGCGCCTCTGCACGATCCGGCACCAGCTCCGCGAGCACACGGCCGAGCCGCATCGCGTCCTCGGCCAGCACCGGACGCATCCACTCGTCGCCCGCCGTCGCCGCGTAGCCCTCGTTGAAGACCAGGTAGACCACTTCCAGCACGGAGGCGAGCCGCTCGTCGAACTCGGCGCGCTCCGGCACCTCGAACGGCACTCCGGCGGCGGCCAGGGAGCGTTTGGCTCTGGTGATCCGCTGCCCGATCGTGGCAGGAGGAACCAGATAGGCACGAGCGATCTCCTCCGTGGAGAGCCCGCACAAGACGCGCAGCGCAAGGGCGACGCGCGACGGCTGCGGCAAGACCGGGTGACAGCAGATGAACACCAGTCGCAGCAGATCGTCGTCGATGCGCTCCTCGTCGGGTTCAGGTCGGTCCTCGGTCCCGGTATCGGCCGCGGCGATCAGCGCGTACTTCTCAGCGGCGCGCTCGTCCCTGCGCCACGCGTCGATGGCACGACGTTTGCCCACCGAGGTCAGCCATGCCGCAGGATTGCGCGGGATGCCCGTGCGCGGCCACGACTGCATGGCCTCGACCAGGGCGTCCTGTGCGAGGTCTTCCGCACGCCCCAGGTCGCCGACCATCCTGGTGAGAGTCGCGACGACCTTCGCGGCTTCGAGCCGCCACACCGTCTCAATCGATCGTGCGACGTCCTCACTCACGACGGCTTGCGTGCCGGTCCCCGGCCGCTGCACCTCGTCTGTCATGTCGCGGGCTCCCCTCCGGCGTCCAGGATGCGGTGAAGCTGCGCGCACCCGTCCGTCGCCGGAATGCGCCTCGCCCACTCGAGCGCCTCCCTCTGCGAGTCGACCTGCAGAATCCAGAATCCGCGCAATGCATCCTCGTCGATGTCGTCGTCGCCTGCGGCGACGACGCTTCTGTCGTCCCCGTCGAACCACACGCGCGCCTCCGTGTCGTGGGCGGCGACCGCCCCGTCTGCCAGCATCACACCCGCGCGCACGAGGTGTTCGCTGAAGGCCGCCATCGCCATGCGCCGTTCCTCTCGCGTACCTGGGTCGAGTGCGCGGCATCCGGATGCCCGCAGTAACAGCATGTACTTCATTCGTCGTCCCCGCCCATTCCGTTCAGGCCCCAGCAGCGTCATGAAGACGTCGATCGGCGCGGGGCGCATTCGACGCGCGTTCGGATCGCGGCGAACGCCACGCGCCGGATGCCTTGTGATTCCCGCGTTCATCGGGGGATAATGCATCGGTCGGCAGTTGTCGGCGACGCCGCTCATGGCGTGACGACGTTCCGTGGTCGTAGGGGAAGACGCACCACGTCGAACGGAGGACACCATGGCGTCAATACAGGCTCGAGGAGTGCTCTACGTGCACTCCTCTCCTCGTGCGCTCTGCCCCCATGTCGAATGGTCGGCCGGGCGTGCTCTGCAGCGTCCCGTCAACTTCCAGTGGCAGGAGCAGCCCGTGCTGCCCGGCGCCCGCCGGGCGGAGTTCTACTGGGAGGGCGAACGGGGCACGGCGGCGCGCATCGCCTCCTCGCTCCTGGGTTGGCAGCACCTCCGGTTCGAGGTCACAGAGGATGCCGGCCTCGGCACGGACGGAGGCCGCTGGATCCACACGCCGTCGCTCGGAATCTTCCACGCCCAGACGGACACGTCGGGCAACATGGTCGTCCCCGAAGACAGGGTGCGTTACGCGATGGAGGTCGCAGGAGCGAACGCGTCGGAACTCGAGCGGGAGCTGAAACTCGCGCTCGGACAGGCATGGGACGACGAGCTCGAGCCGTTTCGGCACGCGAGCGACGACGCACCGGTCATCTGGCTGCACAAGGTCGGATGACACGCGAGAGGTTCCGAGCGGGCCCGCGGCGCAACTAGCGGTGACCGGAGGTCGATTCCCGGCCGCTGCGAACGCGAAGCGGGCCCGCTGAGGAACAAGGGGCGGCACACAGGGGAATGACGACGGCGCCGGGACGGATCGATGAAGATCCGTGCCGGCGCCGCTCACGTCAGACGTGGGGTCGGCCGCGTTGTCGTCAGTCGACGCTGCGGATCGCGACGACGGCATTGTGTCCGCCGAACCCGAACGAGTTCGACACGGCCAGTTGCGGTCCTTCGGGCAACGGCTGGGCCTCACCCGACACCGACAACGGAATCTCCGGATCCTGCGTCGTGATGTTGATCGTCGGGGGAGCGACGCGGTTGCGGATCGCGAGCACGGTGAACAGCGCCTCGAGGGCGCCGGTCCCGCCCAGCAGGTGACCGGTGGAGGCCTTCGTCGCCGACACCGGGATCGAGTCCACCCGATCGCCGAAGACGTTGCGCAACGCGACGTACTCGGCGATGTCGCCCACCGGGGTGCTCGTCGCGTGCGCGTTGATGTGAGTGACCTCGTCGGGAGTCGCCCCCGCCTGCGCGAGCGCGGCCGTGAGGGCGCGCATGGCGCCCTTGCCCTCTGGGTCGTTCGCGGTGATGTGGTACGCATCGGCCGTCACGCCGCCGCCGGCCAGTTCCGCGTAGATGCGGGCGCCGCGCGCGAGGGCGTGCTCTTCGGTCTCCAGCACCAGGCTGGCGGCGCCCTCGCCCATGACGAATCCGTCGCGGTCGATGCTGTAGGGCCGGGACGCGTGCTCCGGGTCGTCGTTGCGCTTCGACATGGCCTGTGCCGACGCGAATGCCGCCATGGTGATGGGGTGCACTGCCGACTCGGAGCCGCCGGCGATCACGACGTCGGCGAGGCCGGCCTGCAGGTGGTCGTAGGCGTTCGCGAGCGATTCCGTGCTCGATGCGCAGGCGGATGCCACGGTGCGCGCGAAGGCGCGGGCGTGGAAGTGCATCGAGATGGCCGCGGCGGGTGCATTGGGCATGAGCATCGGCACCGTCAGCGGCATGACGCGGCGCGGGCCGCGCTCGCGCAGCGTGTCCCAGGCATCCAGCAGCGTCCACATGCCGCCGATGCCGGTCGCGAAGTCGACGCCGAGCCGGTCGGGGTCGACTTCGGGCGAGCCGGCGTCCGCCCACGCCTCCAGCGCCGAGACGAGGGCGAACTGCGACACGGGGTCGAGCCTCTTCGCGACGGGGCGTTCGAGCACCTCCTCCGGGCGCACCTTCGCCTCGGCCGCGAACTTCACGGGCAGCTCGTACGTGGCCACCCACTCGTGCGTGAGGGTGTGCGTTCCGGATTCGCCGGCCATGAGAGCGTTCCAGCTGTCGACTGCGGTGCCGCCGATGGGCGTGCTGGCTCCGATGCCGGTGATGACGATCTTCTTGCTCATGTGTTTCCGAACTTAGGGCGCACTGAAGCGCGGATGCGGTGCTGAGTGAAAAGAATGTGGGCCGGTGCGGCCGCGATGGCCGCACCGGCGGGGTTCACGCCTGAGCGTTGACGATGAAGTCGACGGCGTCGCCGACGGTCTTGAGGTTCTTGACCTCCTCGTCGGGGATCTTCACGTCGAACTTGTCCTCGGCGTTCACGACGATGGTCATCATCGAGATCGAGTCGATGTCGAGGTCGTCTGTGAAGGACTTCTCGTACTCGACAGTGTCGGTCGCGATGCCCGTCTCGTCGTTGATGAGCTCGGCCAGGCCGGCCAGGACTTCTTCACGGGAAAGTGCCATTGGTTCGTATCTCCTTGAGGTGTCGGGTGACAGCAGAACAGTCTAGGTCAGGGCAGTACGACGACCTGCGCCCCGAAGACGAGGCCGGCGCCGAAGCCGATCTGAAGGGCGAGCGTGCCGCTCAGCTCGGGATGCTCGACGAGCAACCGGTGGGTCGCGAGCGGGATAGAGGCGGCAGAGGTGTTCCCGGTCGTCTCGATGTCTCGGGCGATGGTGACGGTCTCCGGCAGCTTGAGCTGCTTCGCGAGCTCGTCGACGATGCGCATGTTGGCCTGGTGCGGGATGAAGGCCGAGAGGTCGTCGGGCGTGATGCCCGCCACGTCGATCGCCTGCTTGGCGACCTTGACCATCTCCCAGACGGCCCAGCGGAAGACCGAAGGGCCGTCCTGGCGCAGGGTCGGCCAGGATGCCTCGCCATCGCGGAACTCGACGAGCGTGTGGTCCATGCCCACGGTGTCGGCCTTCGATCCGTCCGAACCCCAGACGGTCGGCGCGATACCGGGCTCGTCGCTCGGACCGACGACCGCCGCGCCCGCGCCGTCGCCCAACAGGAACGAGATGCTGCGGTCGGTCGGGTCGACGACGTCGGAGAGCTTCTCAGCGCCGATCACTAGGGCGTAGTGGGCTGCGCCAGCCCGGATGAGGGCATCCGCTTGCGCGATCGCGTACGTGTACCCCGCACAGGCCGCGTTGAGGTCGTAGGCCGCGGCGGGATTCGCTCCGACTCGCTCCGCCACGACAGCGGACATCGACGGTGTCTGGCGCACATTGCTGATCGTGGCGATGAGCACGAGATCGATGTCCGAGGGCGCGACGCCCGATTTCTCCACTGCTTCGCGCGCGGCGTCCGTGGCGAGATCGAGCGCAAGAACATCGTGCGGTGCCCGCGCACGGGTGATGATGCCGGTGCGCTGGCGGATCCACTCGTCGGAGGAGTTGATCGGTCCGATGAGGTCGTCATTGGGCACGGCCACGCTGCCGCGTGCGGCGCCGTACGACAGGATGCGCGTGTACTGGGGGCCCGTCGCCTGCTTCAACCGTGGTGCGGTCATGGTGTCACGCTTCGCTTTCTGCACTCGCGGTCAGCAGCTCGACTGCGGCCGGAATGTCGTCGGGGGTCTTGATCGCGACGGCGGGAACGCCCTTGAGACCGCGCTTGGCGAGTCCGGTCAACGCTCCGCCGGGGGTCAGCTCGATGAGCCCCGTGATGCCGGCCGTCTCGAAGGATGCCATGCAGAGGTCCCAGCGCACCGGCGAGGCCACCTGGCCCACCATCAAGCCGAGGTAGGACGCTCCCGAATCGACGATCGAACCGTCGCGGTTGGTCCAGATGGTCAGCTTCGGGTCGGCGACGGAGAAGTCCGCGACGGCACCGGCAAGGGCGTCCCTGGCAGGCTGCATGTAGTGCGTGTGGAACGCGCCTGCCACCTGGAGCGGCACGACGCGCGTTCCGCGCAGAGGTTCCTCGGAGAGCCGGGCGAGGGCATCCAGCGCCCCGGCGACCACGATCTGTCCGCCACCGTTGTAGTTGGCGGGCTCGAGTCCGAACCCTGTGATGTACTCGACGACGGCATCCTGGTCTCCGCCGAGCACGGCGCTCATGCCGGTCGGCGTCGCCGCCGCCGCGTCCGCCATCAACAACGCACGAGACCGCACGAAGCGCAACGCGTCGTCTTCGGAGAGGATGCCCGCGCCGGCGGCCGCGGCGGCTTCGCCCACCGAGTGCCCTGCGATCCCGCCGATGACGGAGTCGGGCGCCGCTGCACGGAGCGCGTGCAGGGCGATCAGGCTGGCGGCGACGATCAGCGGCTGGGCGATCGCGGTGTCGCGGATGGTCTCGGCATCCGACTCCGTGCCGTGCAGCGTCAGGTCGACGCCCGACGCGTCGGAGAAGCGCTCGACAAGCGCACGCGACTCATCATTCGCGAGCCAGGGCGCGAGGAAACCGGGGGTTTGCGAGCCCTGTCCCGGGCAGGCGACGACAATCACCGTACTAGTCTGCCAATCCTCACGAGGTGCTCCGTGTCGATCATGGATGAACTCCTGTCGGATCGTTTGTCGGTGTCGTACAGCGTCGACCGACCTCAGTGCCGGTCAACGTCGGCGCGTCGGCGCGTCCGGTTCGTTGATGGAGCCGACGATGAGCGCGGCCTGCAGGATCAACGCCTCGCGCGCGCCCGTGGCATCCCAGCCGATGACGTCCGTGACGCGCTTCAGCCGATAGCGCACCGTGTTGGGATGCACGAAGAGCTCCCGGGCGGTCGCCTCGAGCGAGCGCCCGTTGTCGAGGTAGCTCCAGAGCGTGTTGAGCAGTTCGGGGGAGTGCGCCTGCAGCGGACGATAGATGCGGCCGACGAGCGTGCTCCTGGCGAGCGGGTCGCCCGCGAAGGCGCGCTCGGGGAGCAGGTCGTCGGCGTGCACAGGGCGCGGGCAATTGCGCCAGGCCTTGGCGACGGCGAAGCCGGCGAGGGCAGCACGAGCACTCTTGGACGCGTCGACGAGTCCGGGCACCTCGTGTCCGAGCACGAGATGGCCGGGTCCGAATCCGGGTTCCAGCTGCTGGGCGATCTCCATGAAGCCGATCTCGCTCGACGGGCCGACTTCCTCGGTCTCGCCCGATCGCGGCTGCGCGCGACCGATCACGAGCACGAGACGCGATCCCTGCACACCGATCAGCACGTCCGCGCTCATGTGGCGCGCGATGCGACGCAGCTGGTCGACGTCGAGCTGCTTCGGCGCGGTGCCGACGAGCACGCTGACCTCGCCGTGCCCGTGCCAGCCCAGTGCGGCGATGCGGCTCGGCAGCTCGTCGTCGTATTCGCCCGTGAGGATCGAGTCGACGACGAGGGCTTCAAGGCGCGCATCCCACAGCCCGCGGGCCTCCGCGGCCCTGGCATAGACGTCGGCTGCTGCGAAGGCGATCTCGCGGGAATACAACAGGATGGCTTCGCGCAGCTCCTCGTTGCCCGCCGAGCGCACGCGGTCTTCGACGACTTCGACGGTGACGCGGATGAGCTGCAGCGTCTGCTGCAGCGACACGGACCGCAGCAGCTCGCGGGGTGCTGCACCGAACACGTCGGCGGCGATCCACGGCGTCGACCTCGGGTCGTCGAACCACGAGATGAACGACGTGATGCCCGCCTGTGCGACCAGCCCGACGGCCGACCGTCGCCCTGGCGGCATGTCGCTGTACCAGGGCAGCGTGTCCTCGAGCCGCTTCAGCGTCGCTGTCGCGAGCTCACCGGAGATCTTGCGCAACCAGGCGAGGGTCTCGTCCTTGGTTCTCGGCTTCGCCACGTGTGCGCTGCCTAGCTCTCGCCGCCGGCGACTCCCGTGGTGCCGGCATTCACGTCGAACAGCCGGTACCGCTCGATCGCCTGGGCCGGCGCGTTCGGGTCGACCTGGCCGCGTGCGGCGAGCAGCTCGAGCGTGCGCACGACCATGGACGGACCGTCGATCTTGAAGAAGCGACGGGCGGCGGCCCTGGTGTCGGAGAATCCGAAGTCGTCGGCGCCGAGCGTGGCGAACTCACCCGGCACGTAGGCGCGGATCTGATCGGGAACCGCGTGCGCGTAGTCGGTCGTGGCGATGAACGGGCCTTCGGCACCTGCGAGCTTGCCGGTGACGTACGGCACCAGCTTCTCCTCTTCGGGGTGCAGGAAGTTGTGCTCGTCGGCGGCCAGACCGTCGCGACGCAGCTCGTTCCAGCTCGTCACGCTCCAGACATCCGCGCGCACGCCCCAGTCGTTCGCCAGCAGCTCCTGCGCCTCGAGTGCCCACGGCACGGAGACACCGGATGCCAGCAGCTGAGCCCGAGGTCCGTCGCCATCAGCAGAGCGCAGCTTGTAGATGCCGCGCACGACGCCGTCGACGTCGAGATTCTCCGGTTCGGCGGGCTGCACCATCGGCTCGTTGTACACCGTCAGGTAGTACATGACATTGGGATCCGGGTGGTTTCCGCCGTACATGCGATCGAGCCCGGCACGCACGATGTGGCCGATCTCGTAGGCATAGGCGGGGTCGTAGCTGACCACGGCCGGGTTGGTCGCCGCGAGCATGGGGGAGTGTCCGTCGGCGTGCTGCAGACCCTCACCGGTCAGTGTGGTGCGGCCTGCGGTGGCGCCCATGATGAAACCACGAGCCATCTGGTCGCCTGCTGCCCACATGGCGTCGCCTGTGCGCTGGAAACCGAACATCGAGTAGAAGACGTAGACCGGGATCAGCGGCTCGCCGTGCGTGGCATACGAGGTTCCGACGTTGGTGAACGCGGCCATGGCGCCGGCCTCGTTGATGCCGACGTGGATGATCTGACCCTGCGGGCTCTCCTTGTACGACAGCAGCAGCTCACGGTCCACCGAGGTGTAGTGCTGGCCGTTGGGGTTGTAGATCTTGGCGTTCGGGAAGAACGCGTCGATGCCGAACGTCCGCGCCTCGTCGGGGATGATCGGCACGATGCGGTGCCCGAATCCCTTGACCCGAAGCAGATCTTTGAGCAGACGCACGAAGGCCATCGTGGTGGCGATCTCCTGCGTTCCCGAGCCGCGCTTCGACACGGCATACGCGTCATCCTCGGGCAGCGGGATCTGCGTGTACTTCGAGCGGCGCTCCGGCACGAAGCCGCCGAGCGCCCTGCGACGCTCCAGCAGGTACTGGATCGCCTCGTCGTTCTCGCCGGGGTGGTAGTACGGCGGAAGGTACGGATTCTCGGCGAGCTGGTCGTCCGTGATCGGGATGTGCATCGAGTCGCGGAACTTCTTGAGGTCGTCCAGCGTCATCTTCTTCATCTGATGGGTCGCGTTGCGTCCCTCGAAGTGCGGACCGAGGCCGTAGCCCTTGATGGTCTTCGCGATGATGACGGTCGGCTGCCCCTTGTGCTCGAGCGCAGCCTTGAACGCCGCATACACCTTGCGATAGTCGT
The DNA here is from genome assembly GCF_007859675.1 of Humibacter ginsenosidimutans. Taxonomy (GTDB): domain Bacteria; phylum Actinomycetota; class Actinomycetes; order Actinomycetales; family Microbacteriaceae; genus Humibacter; species Humibacter ginsenosidimutans. Next base: position 651,131 of record NZ_CP042305.1, on the reverse strand, counting down.
GGCCGCCGCGCTTGAGGTTCCAGATCTGCTCGTCGCTGTAGTCCTTGACGAGCTCCAGGGCGCGAGGGTCCTTGCCGAAGAAGTGCTCTCGCACGTAGGCGCCGTTCTCGGCTTTGTACGTCTGGTAGTCGCCGTCCGGCGTGGTGTTCATGACGTTGAGCAGGGCGCCCTCGGAGTCACGGGCCAGCAGGTCGTCCCACTCGCGGCCCCAGATCACCTTGATGACGTTCCAGCCCGCGCCACGGAAGAAGCTCTCGAGCTCCTGGATGATCTTGCCGTTGCCGCGCACGGGGCCGTCAAGACGCTGCAGGTTCGCATTGATGACGAACGTGAGGTTGTCGAGGCCTTCGTTGGCAGCGACCTGAAGCTGTCCGCGGCTCTCGACCTCGTCCATCTCGCCGTCGCCGAGGAATGCCCAGACGTGCTGGTCGGAGGCGTCCTTGATGCCCCGGTTGGTGAGGTACCGGTTGAGCTGCGCCTGGTAGATGGCGTTGATCGGGCCGAGTCCCATCGACACCGTCGGGAACTGCCAGAACTCCGGCATGAGCCGCGGGTGCGGGTACGACGAAAGGCCGTCGGGGGCATGCGACTTCTCTTGGCGGAATCCGTCGAGCTGGTCGGCGCTGAGGCGCCCTTCGAGGAACGCACGGGCGTACGGGCCGGGAGATGCGTGCCCCTGGATGAAGATCTGGTCGCCGCCGCCCGGATGGTCCGGTCCGCGGAAGAAGTGGTTGAAGCCCACCTCGTAGAGCGCTGCGCTCGACGCGTAGGTGGAGATGTGCCCGCCGACGGCGATGCCGGGGCGCTGCGCGCGGTGCACCAGGATCGCCGCATTCCAGCGGATCCACGCGCGATACCGGCGCTCGATGTCCTCATCGCCGGGGAACTCCGGTTCGTTCTCCGGTGCGATGGTGTTCACGTAGTCGGTCGTGGGAACCATCGGCACGCCGAGGTGCAGCTCCTTCGACCGTTTGAGCAGGCTGAGGATGATCTCCCTGGCTCGTCCCCGGCCTTCCGCGGCGACGAGAGCGTTCAAGGATTCCTGCCATTCGGAGGTCTCCTCAGGGTCCGAGTCGATGTAGTTCACCGAGTACGGGTCCTGGTCGTTGACAGTCACCGCGACCTCTTTCTTTGTGTGGATCGATCGTGGGCGGCATCCACATCTGTCGGGTTGCGACAGCAGGCACACCGTAGGCAACTCTAGCCTCAGCCACGATAGCGGCGATGGGGGCGCGGAGCCGTCGCCGGTTCGGGTGCATCGGGGGAGCCGCGGTCTATGCTGTCTAACCGTGCGTGCCGCCGGGCGCGCACGAGAAGACCATGGATGTCCGCACCCGCGGGAGGAGTCACGGTGGCACTGGAGAACGACACTCAGGCGCCCGATTTCGAGCTTTCCGACCAGTTCGGCGAGCACGTCAGGCTCAGCGACTACCGCGGAAAGAGTTCGGTCGCTCTTGTGTTCTTCCCTCTCGCCTTCTCCGGCACCTGCACGGGCGAGCTGTGCGAGCTGCGCGACAACCTCGAGCTGTTCCGTGCCGAAGGCGTCGAGCTCATCGGCATCTCGGTGGACTCCAAGTTCGCGTTGCGGGCGTGGGCGGAGCAGGAGAAGTACGACTTCCGCCTGCTGAGCGACTTCTGGCCGCACGGCGACACGGCGAAGCAGTACGGCGTGTTTCTCGAGGACAAGGGGTTCGCGAATCGCGCGACGTTCCTCATCGATGAGACCGGCATCATCAGGGAGAGCTTCATCACCGCGCCGGGCGAGGCGCGCACGCTCGAGGCCTACCGCATCGCGCTCGACGAGCTCAGAGCAGCGTAGTCGGTTCGACGGATGCCCCGGCGTCCGCCGATAGACTGCACCCGCGGGCCTTTAGCTCAGTCGGTAGAGCGCCACGCTTACACCGTGGATGTCGTCGGTTCGATCCCGGCAGGGCCCACTCACGACTGGCCGAGCACCACATGGCGGTTCGCCATGAAGGGCATCGGATCGATGGCCGTCCCGTTCACCCGCACCTCGAAGTGCAGATGGCATCCCGTCGACTCACCCGTGCTGCCGACGCGGGCGATCGGCTCACCCGCTGTCACGTGTTCGCCAGGCGACACCATGATCGTGCCGTCGGAGATGTGCCCATATGCGGTCTGCACGCCGTCGGCGTGGTCGAGGAGGATGAAGTTGCCGTACCCGCTGTACGGCCCCGCATAGCTGACCACTCCGTCGGTCGCGGCCACGATCACCGTCATGCACGCCGCACCGATGTCGTCTCCTGGATGGAACACGGGGCTCCCTGCCGGCTGCGAGGGCCGCGGGCCGAAGATGTCCGTGATCGGGCCCCTCACCGGATCGACCCAGGTTCCCGGCGCGAGCTGCGAATCGTCGACGAAGCCGGTGTCGACGCCCGCGCTCGTCGCCGCGACCATGGCGTTGAGAGCCGCGTCGACGGATGCCTTCGCCGCGTCCACCGCGGCCTGCGCGTCATCCTTCGCTGCACGCTTCTCGGCGAGCGGGATCGCGGTCACTGCTGCGCGGTCCTCCCTCGCCTGCGCAGCCGCCTTCTTCGCGTGCTTGGCGGATGAGACGGCGCGTGCCGTCAACGTCGTCATCGACCCGTTCAGGTCTCCGAGTTGGGTCGCCGCGGTCAGTCGGTCCAAGAGATCACCACTCGCCGACGACCCGTCGCCCATGATCGCGCCGAACGTCGTCACCGCCGCATCGGAGTGCGTCTGGTGGAGAGCCAGCATCAGTTTGGCTGCGGCGGCCTTGGCCGCGACTTTGGCGCGTTCTGCGCCGGCATCGGCCGCCTTGTAGAGAGCCTTGGCGGTTGCAAAGGCGTCTTTTGCTGCGGAGTATTCGCTCTTCGCCGCATCCAGCGACGTCTGTGCCGCGTCGAGTGCCGCCTGCGCCGAGGTGACCGCCGATTGGAGTGTCGCGATCGTCACAGCGCTGACGCCGGACCCGGCTGCCGCGGCCGGCGCTGCATCCGAGTCGCTCGCGGAAGGCGTGGGGCTCGACGCGTCCGTGTGCGTCGGGTCAGACGTGTGTCCGGGTGTCGGCGTGGGCGAGCCGGACGACGGTGGCGGCGTGCTGGTCGCCGTCGGCGTCGGGGTGGGCGTCGACGTGGGATCAGGGGTTCCGCTGGGCGTCGGGGTGTCGCTCGAGGCCGGAGTGTCGCTCGGCGCGGGAGTCGACGTCGAACAGTCCTGGGAGCACTCGTCGGCACGTGCCGCACCGACGCCCGCGAAGGAGGTCGCCAGCAGCACGACGCTGATCACGGCAGCGCGTCTCAGACCCGCTCGCCGCCCCCGCGACCGTTCACGTGCCGACTGGATCGTCGTGACTGTCCGACTCATTCACCCCACCGGGCCGACCACCCTGGTCGGCTTCGGTCGTCATGAGTCTTCCACCGCTCGCGCGCGGCGACAACGAGATCGGAGGGGATTCCCTGGAAGAGACGCGGAGGTCACGCGACCTCTTCAGGCAATGGAATAATGGAGCACATGGTTGAAGCGCTGCTCTGGGGATTCATCGGACTGGTCGGACTCGTCGGCGCCATCCTGGGCATTGCCGCCGCGTTCCAGATGGGGCGCAACTCGTACCACGGTTGATCAGCGTCGCCGATAGCCGACGAATCGGTATCGGAGGCCTGTCTCCGAGGTGGCCCATCCCTGCTGCGGCTCCATTTCGGCCTGCACCCACTCGTCCCCGATCCTGGGGGCCGTCGCGTCGCCCGTGAACACTTCGTCGATCTCGGTGACCTCGAGCATGTCTGCGAGAGGCATCGCCTGCGCGTAGATCTGACCGCCGCCGATCACCCACGCGTCTCCCTCGACAGAAGCGACGGCATCCTCGATGCTCGATGCTCGTTCGGCGCCCTCTGCGGTCCACGACGGGTCGCGGCTCACGACGATGTTGCGCCTCCCCGGCAGGGGGCGGAAGCGCGCAGGAAGCGAGTCCCACGTCTTGCGGCCCATGAGCACGTCACCGCTCATCGTCAAACGCCGAAACCGCCTGCCATCCTCCGGAAGCCGCCACGGGATGCCGCCTCCGGCCCCGATCACGCCTCCGCGCCCCTGCGCCCAGATGAGTGCGACGGTCATACTGCGACCGCAGCCCGGATCGCGGGATGGTGCTGGTACCCCACCACCTCGAAGTCCTCGAAGCGGTAGTCGAAGATGCTGTCGGGATGCCGCGTGACGGCCAACCGCGGAGCGGGGAACGGCGCGCGCGTCAGCTGTTCGCGCACCTGGTTGAGGTGGTTCTCGTAGATGTGGCAGTCTCCGCCGGTCCAGACGAAGTCGCCGACCTCGAGCCCGACCTGGTCGGCGACGAGGTGCGTCAGCAGGGCGTAGCTCGCGATGTTGAACGGCACCCCGAGAAAGAGATCGGCGCTGCGCTGGTAGAGCTGACACGAGAGTTTGCCGTCTGCGACGTAGAACTGGAACAACGCGTGGCACGGAGCGAGCGCCATGTCGGGGATCTCCGCGACGTTCCACGCCGAGACGATCATCCGTCGCGAATCCGGGTCATTCCGCAGGGTCTCGAGCACCGCGGAGATCTGATCGAGATGCCGGCCGTCCGGCGTGGGCCACGACCGCCACTGCACGCCGTAGACGGGACCGAGATCGCCGTCGTCGTTCGCCCATTCGTCCCAGATCGTCACGCCGTTCTCCTGCAGCCAGCGCACATTGGAGTCACCGCGCAGAAACCAGAGCAGCTCGTAGGCCACCGAGCGGAAGTGCACGCGCTTCGTGGTGATCAGCGGGAATCCCGTCGACAGGTCGAATCTGAGCTGCCGCCCGAAGACGCTGATGGTACCTGTCCCCGTGCGATCGGACTTCGCGGTGCCGTGGTCGAGCACGTCGCGCAGGAGGTCTTCGTAAGGGGTCGGGATCGAGGCATCCATGATTGAAGATGCTACGTGCTGAGGCGTTCTCAAGAGCGTCGCCGTCGCCGAGCAGCGAGGAACGCTCGGACAGAAAATTGGTGTGGACAACGGTGAACAGTCGGCAACCATCGATAGGCTCACGCTATGGGCACCGACGAGGGGGAGCCGGCCGGCCAGGGTGAGCCCGAGCCTGCCCTGCGACGCTCGACGTTCGTGCCTGCTGCTGCACCGACCGGCACTCCGCCGGAGACGCCCCTCGTCAAACCTTCCGACGACCCATCGGCCACCGCTCCCGGAAAAGATGAAGAGACCCACGGCGATGATGAGCTCGCCGGCGCCCTCGAACACGAAGTCTCTCGGTTGACGGCGTCGTTGCCGATCATCCGTCCGGAGTCGCTCTTCATGCCGGTGGCGCCGCCGGAGCCGCCGTACGAGCCGCACAGCGACGAAGAGCGCGAGATCGCGAAGGAAGCGGACCGCGGCGACACGCTTGCAGCGATCGAACACCTCGAGGCGCTGATCGCCGTCAGGCGCGGCGACACGGCTGCCATCGCCGTCGTGCAGGCGGCGGCCCCCACTGACGAGGCTGCGGCATCCCGAACCGACCAGCCCTCCGATCGTCCTGCTCCACCGCCGTCGCTCCCGGACGAGCCGCCTGCGACGGACATCGCGGAGTCCCCGGCTCGGGTGGAGACGGAACCCGCCGAGGACGTGGTCGGCGCGCCGGCGCCGCAGGAGCACGTCGGCCTCGCAACCTCGGAGATCCCGATTCCCGGGGTGCCCGAACTGGACGCCGACGTCACGGACGATGCCGACGACCTCGTCGAGCCCGATTCACTGCTCGCGCCCATCGCCACGCCGCGCGTTCGCCCGCACGAAGACGTGCTCACAGCCGGCATGCCGGAGCCCATGCCGCTGTTCGCCGTCGAGCAGTCGGGCAGCGAGCCGACACCCCTGGAATATCGGGTCGGCCGCGCGAGCAGGCTCTTCTGGCTGTGGTTCGCGGCCGGGGCATCCGTGCTGGTGATCGGTCTCGGCGCAGCCCTGGTGGAGGCCGGGCTGAATCTGCTGCAGGTTCTGATCGCAGCGGTGCTCGGCATCGCCCTGTCGTTCATCCCGCTCGGGCTGGGCTCGCTCGCCGGCGTCTGGAGCGGGCAGCCGACCGTGATCGTCTCGCGTGCCACCTTCGGTGTGGTGGGCAACGTGGTGCCCGCCGTGCTCATCCTCATCGTTCGGCTCTTCTGGGGCGCTGCACTGCTCTGGCTGCTCGCCGTCGCCGTCGCCGACACCGCGGTCGGCGTCGGCTGGACCGCGGATCGCCCGCTCGTGCTGTGGTCGGTCTTCGCGGTCGCGGCGCTCGTGTGCATCGCGGTCGCGATCGTAGGCTACTCGCTCGTCGCCGCGGTGCAGGCGATCGCGTTGGTCGCAACGGCCATCCTCGCAGTCGCGATCGTCGTCGTCGCCTGGCCGCGGTCGGGATGGGGCAACGTGGGTTCCGCTGCATTCGGCCCGTGGATCGGCGTCGTCGAGGGCGCCGTCCTCGTCTTCAGCATCCTCGGGCTGGCGTGGGCGAGCGCGAGCGGTGACCTCGCGCGCTATCAGAGAGTGGGCTCGGCCGGAACGCCCACCGCTCTCTGGGGCGGCTTCGGGGCATCCTTGCCCATGCTCGTGCTCGTGGTGTTCGGCGCGGCCGTCGCCGTAGCGGAGCCGGGCGAGGCCGCGCGATTCGGGGCCGATCCGGTGCGGATGCTCGTCGACACGACCCCGCACTGGTTCGCGATCCCCGTGGTCGCAGCGATCGCCGTCGGGCTGATGTCCGCGCTCATCGTGAGTCTCTACTCGGGCGGCTTCGCCGTGCAGGCAGTGGGATTCCACCTGCCGCGCTGGGCCTCCGTGCTCGCGCTGGGTGTCGTCGCGGCTCTCGTGGCGGCCGGCCTCCTGATGGCCACCTCGGGCGTGCGCACCCTGGTGCTCGCCTATCCGACGACGCTCGCCGTGCCGATCGCGGCGTGGACCGGCATCTTCCTCGGCGACTTCGTGCTGCGACGGCGGCGGCTCGCGACCGACTCGCTGCTCCGCCGCGGCGGCGTGTATCCGGACTGGCGATGGGTCAACGTGATCGCCCTCGTGCTCATCACGATCATCGGGCTCGGGTTCATGCACGGCGCAGCACCGATGCTGCAGTGGGAGGGGTACCTGTACCGGCTCCTCGGTATCGACCCCGATGGGACCCTCGCGGCCTCGGACATCGGCGTCCTGATCGCCATGGTGCTCGGCATCACGGTCGGGCTGATCAGCGGGCAACGGGCCGTCCCCGCTCAGGAGTCCGCCAGCAGATGACGGCGGCCGCACCGCCATTCCACGTAGGCTCGCGGTGTGCCGACGATCGCCGAAATCCTCACCAGCACCGAACTCCTCTGGCCGGTGGCCGGAGCCGAACCGTGGGATGCTCCCGGCCTCGTCAGCGGCGACCCCGCGGCATCCGTCGATCGGGTTCTGCTCACCGTCGACGTCGTCTCCGACGTGGTCGACGAGGCCGTCGACGGCAGCTTCCAGCTCGTGCTGGCCCATCATCCGCTCCTGCTCCGCGGAGTCACCAGTGTCGCGGAAGACAGGTACAAGGGTTCTTTGGTCGCACGGTTGATCCGCGCTGGTTGCGGTCTCGTCACGGCGCACACGAATGCCGACGTCGTCACCGATGGCGTGTCCGACGTCTTCGCCCGCGCGCTCGGACTCGTGGATGCTCGACCCCTCGTCCCCGAGAACGGCACGTCGGGCCTCGGTCGAGTCGGCGACCTTCCCACGGTGACAACCTTGGGAGAACTTGCACGCAGGCTCGGCGATCTGCTGCCGCCGACGGCCGGCGGCATCCGCGTCGCGGGCGACTACCGGCGCGCGGTGCAGCGCGTCTCCCTGTGCGGGGGCGCGGGAGACGCCTTCCTCCGCGAGCCCGCGGTGCTCGGCTCCGACGTGTACGTCACCTCCGATCTGCGCCATCATCCGGCGTCCGAGTTCCTGGAACAGGCGAAGCTCTCAGGCGGCCCGGCGCTCATCGACGTCTCGCATTGGGCGGCGGAATGGCTCTGGCTCGAGACGGCCGCCGGGCAGCTGTCGACCGCATTCCCCGGTCTCGAGGTCGTGGTGAGCGACCTGCGCACGGATCCGTGGGACTTCGTCGTCGTTCAGTGACCGCGCGTGCGATGCGGTGCAATAACGTAGATCAGATCGAACAGACGGAGCCGCCGGGTTCCCTCGGAAGTGAGTGAAGTGAAGGCCGATCCCCGCGACCAACTCGAGCTGCTGCGCGTGCAGGAGCTCGACAACGCGATCACCCAGGCGAATCGCGCGGTCGCGAACCCGCCGCAGGCGACGCGGTTGGCCGAACTGGCACCGCAGCTGGCAGAGGTGCGCGACAGGCGACGAACGGCATCCGGCGAGCTCGATGACGCACGAGCCGAGCTCGCCCGTCTCGAGGCCGACGTGAAGGTCGTCGAGGCACGCGCTGCCCGCGACGAAGACCGCATGCAGCACACGGCGTCGGTCAAAGACGTCGCGGCACTCGAGGCCGAGATCGAGGCGCTCCGCAAGCGCCGCAACGACCTGGAGGACATCGAGCTCACCATCATGGAGCGCATCGAAGAGGTCGAGGGCACGATCGCTCGGATCGATGCCGACGGTGCATCGGTGGAGCAGAGCGTCGCGCAGCTCGAATCCGAGCGGGACGAAGCCGTCGCCGCCGCCCAGCGCAAGAAGGCGGATGCCGCGACCGACCGCGCGACGCTCGTCGCCGCCCTGCCCGCCGATCTCGTCACGCTCTACGACAAGCAGCGCGAACGCTATGGCGTGGGTGCGGCACGACTCGTCGGGGGAGTGTCCCTGGCCTCGAACATGAAGCTGTCGCCGTCCGACCTGGCGTCGGTGCATGCCGCGGCTCCTGACGACGTCGTGCTCTGCCCCGACAGCGGCGCCATCCTGATCAGGGACGAGAACTCCTGACCGTACCCCGCGCGCGCTCGGACGGCCCGCGTTCCGATACCCTGGAACACGGAACGGGCTGGCAAGACGGTCGCGTCGGCATCCATTCTCGTGATGGGTGTCGCCGAGGAACGTCCGGGCTCCGCAGAGCAGGACGGTGGGTAACGCCCACCCGGGGTGACCCGCGAGACAGTGCCACAGAAAACAGACCGCCCGCGCGTGCGCGGGTAAGGGTGAAACGGCGGTGTAAGAGACCACCAGCGACCGGGGTGACCCGGCCGGCTCGGCAAACCTCGTCCGGAGCAAGGTCAGACAGGAAACCATGAGGCTGCTCGTCTCGTTTCCGGGTAGACCGCTAGAGGGTCGCGGCAACGCGGCCCCGAGATAGATGGCCGTCCACGACGACCGCACCGAACGGCGCGGCACGTCCGGACAGAACCCGGCGTATCAGCCGGCCCGTTCCCTTGAACCCCGGAAGCCTGCTAACGGCAGCGGCGAGCCGACTACTCGGCTGCCGTGGTGCGACGGTGGTGGCCCCGAGCGGCGAGTGCCGCAGCACCGAGGATGCCGGCGTTGTTGCGGTGCACGGCCGGCACGATCTTCGTCTCGATGTCGATCAGGTCGCCGAACTCGTCCCAGTGCTTCGACACCCCGCCGCCCACGACGAACAGATCGGGGGAGAAGAGGAACTCCACGGTCCGGTAGTACTTGGTGAGCCGCTTGCACCAGTGTTCCCAGTCGAGGTCTTCGCGCTCCTTGGCGGAATACGCAGCGCGACTCTCCGCGTCGTGCCCGTCGATCTCGATGTGTCCGAGCTCGGCGTTCGGCACCAGGATTCCGTCGTAGATCAAAGCGGACCCGATGCCCGTGCCGAGGGTGGTCAGGATGACGAGACCGTCGACATCCTTCGCCGCACCGAACTCGGTCTCCGCGTAGCCCGCGGCGTCGGCGTCGTTGACGAACAGGATGTCGCGACCGAGTGTCTTCTCGAAGAGCTTCTCCGCCTCGAGGCCCACCCATTTCTTGGAGATGTTGGCGGCGGACATGGTGCGGCCGTTCTTGACGATCGCGGGGAAGCAGACACCGACCGGGTTGCTCTCGGCGTCGCCGCCGAGCGCGTCGAGAACCTGTTTGGTCACCTCGAGGATGCCGTCGGGTTCACCGCCCTTCGGCGTCGCGAGCTTGACGCGGTCGCTCACCAGCTCACCCGTGCTGAGGTCGACGATCCCTCCCTTGATCCCCGTGCCGCCGATGTCGATGCCGATTGCCGTCGTGGAGGTCATGCACCGAATCTACCGGTCAGGGGAGCGTCAGGATGTCTGCGCCTCGCTCGGTGACCACCAAGGTGTGCTCGAACTGCGCCGTGATCGACTTGTCTTTCGTCGTGACCGTCCAGTCGTCCGCCCACATGTCCCAGTCGTACCCGCCGAGCGTCAGCATGGGCTCGATGGTGAACACCATGCCAGGCACCATCTCGGTGTCGTGGGCGGGGGCGGAGTCGTAGTGCGGGATGATCAGCCCCGAGTGGAATGCGCGGCCGACGCCGTGCCCGGTGAAGTCGCGCACCACTCCGTACCCGAATCGCTTGGCATACGACTCGATGGCGCGCCCGATCACGTTGACCTGCCGGCCGGGGGCGACGGCCTTGATGCCGCGGTTCATGGCCTCGCGCGTGCGCTCGACGAGCAGGCTGACGTCGTCGGATGCCTGCCCGACGATGAACGTCTGGTTGCTGTCTCCGTGGAATCCGTTCTTGAACGCCGTGATGTCGATGTTGACGATGTCGCCGTCCTCGAGCACCGTGTCGTCGGGGATGCCGTGGCAGATGACCTCGTTGACCGACGAGCAGATCGATTTCGGATAGCCCCGGTAGCCGAGGGTGGACGGATACGCGCCGTTGTCGACGAGAAAATCGTGGGCGAGGACATCCAGCTGCTCCGTCGTCGTTCCCGGCACCGCGTGCTCACCGACGAGCGCGATGGCCTGCGCCGCGATGCGCCCCGACTCGCGGATCAGCTCGATCTCCTCTGCCGAATAGACGTCGCCGCGATCGTCGCGCGTCGGTCCCGGCTTGCCGACGTATTCGGGGCGGGGGATGTCGGCGGGCACGGGGCGTCTCGGCGAAACGCGACCGGGGATCAGATGGCCGGAGGAGTCCTTGGGCATAGGATCAAGCTTATGGCTGAGCCGTTCCCGAACGACATCGAGCACAAGTACTGGTACAACCTCAAGACCGGTCAGGTCGAGCAGGGGTTCAAGTCACCGGCGCCCAACCGAGTCGGACCGTTCGATACGCACGAAGAGGCCGAGCACGCGCTCGAGACGCTCCGCGAGAACAGCGCACGCTGGGCCGAAGAAGACGCCAAGGACTCCTGACGCGCCATCGGCCGAGGCACTGCTCAGTAGCTGTGCTCGGGGCCGGGGTACTCGCCGCCTTCGACGTCGGCCTTGTAGCGCTGCGCCGCTTCCCCGAGCACACCCTTGAGATCGGCATACTGCCGAACGAAGCGTGGCACGCGTCCCGTCGTGAAGCCCGCCCAGTCCGTCCAGACCAGAAGCTGGCCGTCGACGTGCGGGCCGGCACCGACACCGATCGTCGGGATCGTGAGTTCCTCCGTGACGCGGGCGGCGGCATCCGCGGGCACCATCTCGAGCACCACGGCGAAGGCACCTGCCTCCTCGATGGCGTGAGCGTCGGCGAGCAGATCGTCGATGCCGCGATCGCCCCGACCCTGGATGATGTGTCCGCCCAGCTGGTGCTCGCTCTGCGGCGTGTACCCGATGTGCGCCATGACGGGGATGCCCGCATCGACGATGCGACGGATCTGCTTGGCGCTGCGCCGCCCGCCCTCGAGCTTGACGGCGTGGGCGCCGGTCTCCTTCATGAAGCGCACCGCTGTGTGCAGCGCGTCTTGCACGTCGGTCTCGTAAGAGCCGAAGGGCATGTCGGCCACCACGAATGCGCGAGTGACGGCGTGCGCCACGGCTCTGGTGAGCGGGATGAGGTCGTCGACGGTGACGGGCAAGGTGGTGTCGTATCCGAAGACGTTGTTGCCTGCGGAGTCTCCGACGAGCAGGAAGTCGATGCCGGCCTCGTCGAAGATGCGGGCGCTCAGCATGTCGTAGCTGGTCAGGCCCGTGATCTTGATGCCGTTGGCCTTCGCGTTCTGGAAGTGCCGGGTTCGCACTCGTTTCGGCCCCTCTGGGGTGCCGCCGTAGGGCCGCTCCTCGACAGGGTTGGACGACGATCCGCTTGCCTGGTCAGCCATGGCGGCCAGTCTAGCCACGCCACCCAGTAGCCTTGGACCACGAGGAAGGGGACCGCATGGACAAGCAGCGCGACTTCGTGCTCCGCACCATCGAGGAACGCGGCGTCAAGTTCGTACGACTCTGGTTCACAGACGTCGTCGGCACGCTGAAATCGGTGGCCATCGCACCCGCCGAGGTCGAGGGCGCGTTCACAGAGGGTCTCGGCTTCGACGGGTCGGCGATCGAGGGTCTCACCAGGACGTTCGAGTCCGATCTGTTGGCCCATCCCGACCCCACGACGTTTCAGATCCTGCCCTGGCGGGGAGAGATCGATCCGACGGCCCGCATGTTCTGCGACATCTCCACGCCCGACGGCGAGCCCGCTGTCGCCGACCCGCGCAACGTGTTGCGTCGCACGCTCGAGAAGGCGGCGGATCGCGGGTTCACGTTCTACACGCATCCCGAGATCGAGTTCTATCTCCTCAAGTCATCGCAGTTCGGCGAGGGCGGACCTGTGCCCGTCGACTCCGCCGGATACTTCGACAACGTTCCAGGCGGAACGGCGCACGACTTCCGCCGCCGGTCCGTGCGCATGCTCGAAGATCTCGGCATCTCCGTGGAGTTCAGCCACCACGAGGGCGGCCCCGGCCAGAACGAGATCGACCTCCGCTACGCGGATGCGCTCACCACCGCGGACAACATCATGACGTTCCGCGCCGTGATCAAGGAGGTCGCCATCGAGCAGGGCGTGTACGCGACCTTCATGCCGAAGCCGCTGACCGGGCAGCCGGGAAGCGGCATGCACACCCACCTGTCTCTCTTCGAGGGCGACACCAACGCGTTCTACGAGCCCGGCTCCGAATACCAGCTCTCCAAGGTGGCCAGGCACTTCATCGCGGGGCTTCTGCACCACGCGCCGGAGATCACCGCGGTGACCAATCAGTTCGTCAACTCGTACAAGCGGCTGTGGGGCGGTGACGAGGCGCCGAGCTACGTCTGCTGGGGCCACAACAACCGCTCCGCCCTGGTGCGCGTTCCGCTCTACAAGCCGGGCAAGGGACAGAGCGCACGTGTCGAATACCGCGCGATCGACTCGGCCTCCAACCCGTACCTCGCGTTCTCGCTGCTGCTCGCCGCAGGCCTCAAGGGCATCGAGGAGGAATACCCGCTGCCCCCTGAGGCGGAAGACGACGTCTGGGCCCTGAGCGACGGTGAACGGCGGGCACTCGGCTTCAACCCGCTGCCCGCCAGCCTCGAGCAGGCGGTGCAGAGCATGGAGGAGTCCGAGCTCGTGGCCGAGACGCTCGGCGAGCAGGTCTTCTCGTATGTGCTCGCCAACAAGCGTCGTGAGTTCCAGGAGTACCGCGCGCAGGTCACTCCCTACGAGCTGCGCACGAACCTCGAGATCCTGTGACGCTCGCCGGGCGCGCATGCCGTCGATCACGCTGACCGAGCTCGCCAGGGCGGGCTTCGTAGGACTGTCCGACGCGAGGGCCAGACTCGACGAGGTGCAGTCGCTCGGCGGACCCGCGCCCACCGTCGTGATCGGCGCCATCACGAAGGCCGCAGACCCCGATGCCGCACTCGAACGGCTGCTCGAGCTGTTGCACAGGAGGCCGGACGAGGCGGCCGCGACGTTCACCGATGAGGATGCCCTGCAACGGCTCCTTCTCGTGCTCGGCTCCTCGAGCGGGCTGGCCGAGTTCCTCTGCCGCGCGCCGGACGCACTCGCCGTGTTCGGGCATCCGGCGGATGTGCTGCCCACGGAGGCCGAGTTGCGCACAGACCTGCTCGATGCGGTCGGCGCACGCGACGGTGTCGCATCCCTCGACGGCGAGGACGCGTGGCGCGCACTTCGCGTGCGCTACCGCACCCGACTGACCGAGATCGCCCTGCACGACCTCACCCAGGCGGATCCGGTGAGCGGTCTCGATGCCGTGGCGAGAACCCTCGCCGCATTGGCGGGGGCCGCGCTCGATGCGTCGCTCGCGGCGGCTCGGCACACGGCGTCGACCGCGGGTCCCGGCGGCTTCTCGCCTCAGGACGTCGCAGGCACCAAGCTCACGGTGATCGGCATGGGAAAGACGGGCGCCGAGGAGCTCAACTACCTCAGCGACGTCGACGTCATCTTCGTGGTCGAGGGCGACGACGACGCCGGCGTCTCCGCCGCGAGGGCCGTCGACGTCGGGACGAGGCTCGCCTCCCTGACCATGCGCGGCATCGACTCGATGGAGATCGAGCCTCCGCTCTGGGAGGTCGATGCCAACCTGCGCCCTGAGGGCAAGGACGGCGCGCTGGTTCGCACGTTGGAGTCCCACCTCGCGTACTACGAACGCTGGGCGAAGGACTGGGAGTTCCAGGCACTGCTGAAGGCCCGCCCCATCGCGGGCGACGTCGAGTTGGGGCACAGGTACATCGCGGCGTTGACGCCCGCGGTGTGGGCGAGTGCTGCCAGGGACGGCTTCGTCGATTCGGTGCAGCGCATGCGCGAACGGGTGACGGCGAACATCCCGGCCGACGAGGTCGACCGACAGCTGAAGCTCGGTCCAGGCGGGCTGCGCGACATCGAGTTCACGGTGCAGCTGCTCCAGCTCGTGCACGGCCACACGGATGCCTCGGTGCGTGTTGCAGGCACGCTCCCGGCCCTGCAGGCATTGGCTGCCGGCGGCTACATCGGGCGTGAGGAAGCGGCGGAGTTCGCCAGGGACTATCGCGTCTTGCGTCTGCTCGAGCACCGCATCCAACTCCGTGAGCTGCGTCGATCGCACCTGATGCCGCGCGATGAGGACCAGCTTCGCACCCTGGCCCGCGGCACCGGGCTTGCCGCGGGCGCTCGTGAGCTCGTCGCCGTGTGGGGCGACGTCAAACGCCGCGTGCGCGGTCTGCACGAACGACTGTTCTATCGGCCGTTGCTCGCCGCGGTGGCCGCGCTGCCCGGCGACGAGGCGACGCTCACCGGCGAGCAGGCCGAGGCTCGCCTCGCCGCCATCGGGTTCGTTGATCCGCACGGGGCGCTCGGGCACATCGCCGCGCTCACGGCAGGCGTCTCGCGCCGCGCGGCCATTCAGCGCACGCTGCTGCCGGTGCTGCTGCAGTGGTTCGCCGACGGCGCCGATCCCGACTACGGCCTGCTCACCTTCCGCAGGCTGAGCGAGGACCTCGGATCGACTCACTGGTTCCTGCGCATGCTTCGCGATTCGTCAGGGGCGGCGGAACACCTCACCCGCATCCTTGCCGGATCGCGCTTCGCGGGGGAGCTGCTCGGGCTGATCCCGGAGAGCGTGGCGTGGCTCGATGACGACGACAATCTCCGCCCGCGCTCCCGCAAGGCGCTCGACGACGAGGTGGCGGCCATCCTCGACCGGTACGACGATCCGGATGCCTCCGCACGGGCGATTCGGGCCGTTCGGCGACGCGAGATGCTCCGGTTGGCGTTCGCGGGCATCCTCGATGTCGGCACGGTGGAGGAGATCGCCCACGCGCTCACCGACATCTCGGAGATCACGATCGCAGGGGTCTTGACGGCGATCCGTGCTGCGGAGCCCGCCCCGATCGAGTTCGCGGTGATCGCGATGGGCCGCTTCGGCGGACGCGAGCTCGGCTTCGGCTCCGATGCCGACGTGATCTACGTGTTCCGGCCGCGCGAGGGGGCCGACCCGGATGCCACGCACACCGCAGCGCTGAAATACGTCGCCGAGCTGAAGCGGCTGACGGAGGACGCCAGGTTGCCGTTCGATCTCGACATGGATCTGCGTCCCGAGGGTCGCAACGGCACACCGGCCCGCTCGCTCGAGTCGTACCGCGCGTACTACCGGCGCTGGTCGCTGACCTGGGAGGCGCAGGCCCTGCTGCGGGCCCGCGGTGTGGCGGGGGACCGCACGCTCCTCGACGACTTCGGCGAGCTCGCCGACGAGGTTCGCTACCCGATCGCCATCGGCGACAAGGATGTGCGCGAGGTGAAGCGCATCAAGGCCAGGGTCGAGAACGAGCGGTTGCCGCAGGGCGTGGACCCGACCCGCCACCTCAAGCTCGGCAGGGGCTCGCTCAGCGACGTGGAGTGGCTCGTCCAGCTGCAGCAGCTAGAGCACGCTCACGATGCGGCGGCGCTGCGCACGACATCGACGCTCGAGGCGCTGTCGGCGTGCGTCGACCTCGGGTATCTGGAGCGAGCGGATGCCGAGCGGCTTCGCGATGCCTGGCTGCTGGCATCCAGGGCCAGAAGTGCGCTCACGCTCTGGGCAGACAAGACCTCTGATGTGCTGCCAGCCGACCGTAAGGCGCTCGACGGGATCGCCCGCCTCCTCGGACATCCACGAGGCTGCGCGACGCTGTTCGAGGAGGAGTACCTCGCCGTCACGCGTCGCGCCAGAACGGTCTTCGAGCGCAACTTCTACGACTCCTGAGCCCGGTCCTCCCGCGGAACCGCTTCGCGGCATAGCCCCGGAGATGACGAAAGCGGGCCGCCTTCCGTGGGGAGGCGGCCCGCTCTCGGTGCGCCGGTGCGGGCTACACGCCGTAGTAGAGCTCGAACTCGAACGGGTGGGGACGCTGTGCGAGGGGTTTGATCTCTTTCTCGCGTTTGTAGTCGATCCAGGTCTCGATCAGTTCGGGCGTGAAGACGTTGCCCACGGTGAGGAAGTCGTGGTCGGCTTCGAGTGCGTCGAGAACGGCATCCAGGGTGCCTGGCACCTGCGGGATGCTCTTGGCCTCCTCTGGCGGCAGCTCGTAGAGGTCCTTGTCGACCGGTTCGTGGGGTTCGATGCGGTTGCGGATGCCGTCGATGCCGGCCATCAGCTGGGCTGCGAACGCGAGGTAGGGGTTGCCGGAAGCGTCAGGTGCACGGAACTCGATGCGCTTGGCCTTCGGGTTCGTGCCGGTGATCGGGATACGGATCGCGGCCGAGCGGTTGCCGGCGGAGTACACCAGGTTGACGGGTGCCTCGAAGCCGGGGACCAGGCGGTGGAACGAGTTCACCGTCGGGTTCGTGAACGCCAACACGGATGCGGCGTGCTTGAGCAGACCGCCGATGTACCAGCGGGCCACGTCGGACAGGCCGCCGTAGCCGGCCTCGTCGTAGAACAGCGGCTTGCCGTCGTTCCACAGCGACTGGTGGGTGTGCATGCCCGACCCGTTGTCGCCGAAGAGCGGCTTCGGCATGAACGTGGCGGTCTTGCCCCACTGCTCTGCCGTGTTCTTCACGATGTACTTGAACTTCAGGATGTCATCGGCCGCGTGCACCATCGTGTCGAACCGGTAGTTGATCTCCTGCTGACCACCGGTGCCCACCTCATGATGCGCGCGCTCCAGCTCCAGGCCTGCGTCGATCAGCTTCAGCGAGATGTCGTCCCGCAAGTCGGCGGTCTTGTCCACCGGCGAGACCGGGAAGTAGCCACCCTTGTACGGAGTCTTGTTGCCGAGGTTGCCGCCCTCTTCGATACGACCGGAGTTCCAGGCCGCCTCCTCCGAATCGACGATATGGAACGCGGCGTTCTGCTTCACCTCGTAACGCACGTCGTCGAAGATGTAGAACTCGGCCTCCGGAGCGAAGAACGCCGTGTCCGCGATACCCGTGGAAGCCAGGTACTTCTCCGCCTTCTTCGCCACCTGACGCGGGTCCTTGCTGTACACCTCACCATTGCGCGGGTTGAAGATGTCGAACACCATGATCAACGTGCGCTCGGCCCGGAACGGATCGACATACGCAGTCGACACGTCGGGGATCAGCTGCATGTCCGACTCATGGATCGACGCGAAACCACGAATCGACGAACCGTCGAAGAGCTGACCGACGGAGAAGAACTCCTCGTCGACAGTGGAGGCGGGGATGTTGAAGTGCTGCTGCACACCGGGAAGATCGGTGAACCGGATGTCGAGGAACTTGACGTCCGTGTCCTTGATGAACTTGAGCACCTCGGAAGAATCACTGAACATGTGGTTGCTCCAGGTAAGTGACGAGTGGGAGTCATGGCTGCGCGGGCAACCGTGGACAGGTTAGGCGCGGGCGGTTTCCCCACCGTATCGCGATTGTTTCCGGGATGTTACGTGGCGACTGAGCCGAACGCCACGTGAGCTCGCTCACATGGCTGAAGCGATGGAGGGGCTGAGGAGCGCAGCGACGATAGACTCGCCCGGTGCCAAGCTCCTCCGATCCGCGCCATTTCGGCGATCTCGCGCCCAGCAGCTATCCCGGTGAGCGCCTCGGCGCACCGCAGAGCGGGCCGGGGTCCGTGGCCAGACCGGGTCGGCGCATCCTCGGTCTCATCATCGACTGGGCGATCGCGAGCCTGCTGTCGTTCGCGTTCTTCCACTACGACGGCTGGGCGACGCTCGGCGTCTTCGCGCTTCTGCAGTACGTCTTCATCCCGACGATCGGCGGGAGCATCGGACACCGGATCGTCGGACTGCGTCTGGTAGCACTCAACGGCGGATGGGTCGGTCTATGGCGCCCACTCGTGCGCACCGTTCTGCTCTGCATCGTCGTTCCCGCCGTGGTGTGGGATTCCGACCAGCGCGGATTTCACGACAAGGTGGCGGGAACGCTCCTGCTCCGCGCCTGAGCGGTCGTCCGGAGGCGCCGCGTCAGCGGGCGCGCTGCGGGCGCGCCTTCATCGGGTCGACGCCCTTCGGGATCGGCATCTGCGTGCCGAGCGAGTTCAGGCGGTTGTCGACCGCGAGCACCTCTGGCTTCGTGAGAGAGGTCTTGATCTTCGCCATGCGGCCGGCGAGCCTGTGCAGCGGCACGGCGTCGGAATCGGGTCCGACGCTGAACACCGTGATGGCGACGTTCGGGACGATGCGCGCGATCTTGCGCTTCTCGTCCTCGACCATCTTGCGCGTGCGCGTGGCCGGCCCCTCGCCGATCAGCACGATGCCGCCGCGGCCGACGGCGCGGTAGACGGCATCGCGGGTTCGGCCGTTGACCGCCACCGGCATCTCGCTGCCGCGCCACGTGCGCTTCAGCGAACTGCGCAGCACCGCACCGACGGCGCCCGGCTGTCCCTCGATCTGCGAATACGCGGCCCGCTCCGCACGGCGTCCGAGCACGATGATCGCGCCGAGAGCCCCCAGGAGCACACCCGCCACGATCCAGAGCACCACGGAGAACACGTTGCCGCCGGTGAGCGTGAGCGCGAGCACAACGCCGATGACCGCACCGAGCAGAAGCGTGCCCAGCATGTACCACTGCGCCCGAGGGTCGTAGCGGCGGGTCATCTGGAACACCTGCCACATCTGCTTGATGCGGCCGGGTTCCTTCGTCGCAGCGGAGTCCTTACGTGCCATGGTGAAAAGGATACCGGCTCGCGGCGGCGGTCTTCACGGCGTGGGCGCAGGCTCGCGCCACGTCAGCCCACCGCCTGCGCGAAGCCGAGCGAGGCATCCGCCAACGCGCTCATGGCCTCGGGAATAGGTCGTCCCTTCGCCGTCATCGACTGCGCCCACAGCCGGCCTGCTCGATACGACGAGCGCACGAGTGGGCCGGCGAGCACACCGAGGAATCCGACCTGCTCAGCCTCGGCCTTGAGCTCGACGAACTCCTCCGGCCGCACCCATCGGTCGACGGGCATGTGGCGTGGGCTCGGCCGCAGGTATTGCGTGATGGTGAGGATGTCCGTGCCCGCTTCGTGCAGATCGCGCAATGCCGCGCTGACCTCGGCTCTGGTCTCGCCCATGCCGAGAATGAGGTTGGACTTCGTGTTCATGCCGGCCGCGCGGCCCTGCGTGATCACATCGAGCGAACGCTCGTACCGGAAAGCGGGACGGACCCGCTTGAAGAGTCTCGGCACCGTCTCGACATTGTGGGCGAACACCTCGGGGGCGGCGTCGAACACTTGCTGCAGGTGCTCGGGGCGACCGCTGAAGTCGGGCACCAGGATCTCGACACCCGTGCCGGGGGACTGCGCGTGGATCTGCCTGATCGTCTCCGCGTAGAGCCAGGCTCCCTCGTCGGGGAGGTCGTCCCGTGCGACACCCGTGACCGTCGCGTAGCGGAGGCCCATCGTCGTCACGCTCTCACCGACGCGGCGCGGCTCGTCGGCGTCGAACGCCGCCGGTCTGCCCGTGTCGATCTGGCAGAAGTCGCATCGCCTGGTGCACTGGCTGCCGCCGATGAGGAACGTGGCCTCTCGGTCTTCCCAGCACTCGTAGATGTTCGGGCAGCCCGCCTCCTGACACACGGTGTGCAGCTGCTCGGTCTTCACGAGCTGCTGCAGCTGCGTGTACTCGGGCCCCATGCGCGCACGGGTCTTGATCCACTCGGGCTTGCGTTCGATCGGCGTCTCGGCATTGCGTGCTTCCAGACGCAGCAGTCTGCGTCCGTCGGGTGCCGCGGTCATGCGACCACACCGATCACGGAGTCGAAGTGCGCGCGCACCAGCGGCGCGGCATCCTGCGGAGTCACCGTGCGACCGAGCTCGCGCGAGATCGTGGTCACGCCGGCATCGCGGATGCCGCACGCCACGATGTGGTCGTACGGCTCGAGGTCGTTGCTGCAGTTGAGTGCGAAGCCGTGCATCGTGACGCCGGAAGCGACCCGGATGCCGATGGCCGCGATCTTCGCATCCGGCCCGTCCTGGGAGACCCACACGCCGCTGCGACCATCGACCCGGTGGCCGTCGACGTCGAGCTCGGCGAGCACGTCGATGAGCATGCCTTCGAGGCGCCGCACGTAGCCGACGACATCGATGGGGTCCGGCAGCCTCAGAATCGGATAGCCGACGAGCTGACCGGGCCCGTGCCAGGTGATCTTGCCGCCGCGGTCGACGTCGATCACCGGCGTGCCGTCGAACGGCCGCTCGGAGGCCTCGGTGCGCTTGCCCGCCGTGTAGACGGACTCGTGTTCGAGAAGGATGACGGTGTCTGGCGCCCGCCCGTCGACAACGGCGGCGTGCACGGCACGCTGCTGTTCGAGAGCGTCGAGATACGGCACGGAGTTGGCGCTTAGCCCCGTGTCGACGTAGTCGATCACGGGCTCGAGTCTATCGGCTCTCTCCTCGTCCCCATGACGCAGGATGCCATCGCATCCGACAGATGCGACCGTCGTCGTCCGGCACGTCGCCGCCGCCCGAAAGGCTGGTCTCATGGTTGGAAGACGAGGCGAAAGAACGCCCGCGGCGGGCAGCGTCGGCACCGGTGACGCGAGCGACGTGTGGGACGAACTGGGCGGGTACCGACTCCTGCGTGCGCTCGGACGCGGCAGCCACGCGACCGCCTATCTGGCCACGGGAGATAACGGCGAGGTCGTCGTCAAGGTGTACGACACCACTGTCGAGCCCGCTCGGATCAGGAACGAGGCCGATGCGCTCACGGCGATCGTCTCACCGCACGTGGTCGAACTCGTCGACGTCTCGGCGACAGCCCGTCGACCGGTCTCGCTGGTGCTCGAGCGCCTCACCGGCCCGAGCCTCGTCCACTGGCTCGGCGAGCGATCCGTCGTGGAGGTGGGGGAGTGCGTGACGGTCTGCGCCTCCGTCGTGCGCGCCGTCCGAGCTGTGCACGTCGCGGGATGGGTGCACGGTGGGGTCTCGTCGTCGAGCATTCGATTCGACGCTGCCGGATGCCCTGTGCTGCTCGGATTCGGTGCGAGCGTTCCGGCGACGCCGGAGGGCATCCTTGCCGACTGGGCAGGGTGCAAGGGCATCATCGCCGCGACCTTGGCCAAGGCTGTCGACCTCGACCCGCGTGAGGGCGAGAGGGTGGGCGCAGCGCTCGCTCGCCTCCTCGACAGGTCGAGACCGGAGGAGGTGGCAGACGCCGCCATGCACGTCGAGGATGCCCTGTTCGCCCTCGGACCGGCGGCCCCGGTCTCCCTCTCGAGCGGCTCGCCCGGTGCTCCCGCCGTCGTTCCTCTGCGCGTTGAGCCCCAGCCCGCTCAGACGCCACTGGAACCGGTTCGAGAAGGCGCTGCGTCGAAGCCGAACGGGCTCTTGGGAACCGCGACGCAGCTGCTGGAGCACGGTGTGGCGGATGCCGCGCGGCGCCGTCTCACGACGCTGCTGTCCCGGCATCGTCGCCCGGCCGCGATCGCTGTCGGCGCTGCGGCGCTGCTCACCGTCGTCGCGTTGGTCGCGCTGCCAGGGCCGCCGGATGACGGAGCCGCGGCCTCCAAGGCTTCACCGACGACACCCGACACGTCGACGACGACCGCTGTCACCCCCGCTGCCCGGCACGCTTCCGACGCTCCGACGGCGACAGCCGGAACGAGCTCCTCGACCCCGCCGGCACCCGACGATCCGGTGCGCGCGGCCGCCGCGCTGTTCCTGCTTCGGCAGGGCTGTCTCGAACGACATGCCGTGTCGTGTCTCGTCGATTCCGATCAGACCGACTCGCCCCTGTACGCGGCCGACGCAGCGCTCATCGCAGGCAAGGTCGCTCCTGCCGCAGCGCCGCAGCCCTCCCAGTTGTCGTTGGTCGAATCGTTGGGGGACACCGCTGTCATCGCCATCGCGCCGATCGATGCTGCAACGACGAAGCCGGCTTCAGCCCTGGTGATCAGGACCGAAGCCGGCTGGCGCCTTCGCGCGATGTTCGCTAACTGAGTGCGCCCTGACGGGCGCAGCCGCTCAGATTCCGAGGTCGGGCTCGAACGCCGCCTCTTCGAGACGGTTCTTCACCGCGACGAGGAAGCGCGCGGCATCCGCACCGTCGACGATGCGGTGGTCGTACGACAGCGCGAGGTAGACGACCGACCGGATCGCGATGGCGTCCGCACCGTCTGCCTGCACCACGACCGGCTTCTTGGTCACGATGCCCGTGCCGAGGATGGCCACCTGAGGCAGGAACACGAGGGGCGTGTCGAACAGCGCGCCGCGCGAACCGGTGTTGGTGACGGTGAACGTCCCGCCTGCCAGCTCGTCGGGCTTGAGCTTGTTGTCGCGGGTGCGCTGGGCCAGATCGGCGATCTGCTGGGACAGCTGCGCGATCGTGAGCTCGCCGGCTCCGCGGACCACGGGGGTGAGCAGGCCGCGCTCGGTGTCGACGGCGATCGAGATGTTCTCGTGGTCGGGGTAGACGATGTTCTCGCCGTCGACCGTCGCGTTGATGACCGGGTATGCCTTGAGCGCCTCGGCGGCCGCGAGGGTGAAGAACGGCAGGAACGACAGCTTGGTGCCCGTCGCCTTCTCGAACTCGCCCTTGACGCTCGTGCGCAGCGCCGCGACCTTGGTCACGTCGACCTCGACGACGGTGGTCAGCTGAGCGGAGTTCTGCATCGAGACGACGGCGCGGTCTGCGACCACCTTGCGCAGTCGCGACATCGGTTGCACGGTTCCGCGCAGCGGCGAGGTCTCGAGCTTCGTGGCCTGGGCCGCCGCAGCCTGGATCGGAGCGGAACCGGCGGTCAGCACGTCCTGCTTGCGGATTCGGCCGCCGACGCCCGTGCCCGTGACCGTCGCGAGGTCGACACCCTGCTCGTTCGCGAGCTTGCGGACGATGGGGGTGACGTATCCGGCCCCGGCGTGCGATCCGCCGGATGCCGCCGGTGCGGCAGCCGGAGCGGGTGCTGCCGGTGCTGCGGGCGCCGGAGCAGCAACGGGCTCCGGTGAAGGAACCGCCGGCTGCTGGACGGGCTCGGGAGCCGCAACCGGTTCGGGCGCCGCGACTGGGGCCTGCGCCTGTTCGGGTGCCACGACCGGTGCCTGCGCCTCGGCTGGAGCAGCCGCCTCCGCGGGCGCGGGCGACTCCGGCTGAGCGGGGGCCTCGACCGGTGCAGGAGCCTCGGGCTGAGCAGGAGCATCCGCCTGCGCGGGAGCCTCGGCAGCCGGCTCTTCTGCAGGTGCTGCGCCGGCGCCGGAACCGTCACCGATCGTCACGAGTGCCGTGCCGACCTCCACCGTCTCGTCCTCCTGCACGAGGATCTGCTCCACGACGCCGGCCACGGGCGACGGGATCTCGGTGTCGACCTTGTCGGTCGACACTTCGAGCAGCGGCTCGTCGACCTCCACGCGGTCGCCCACCTGCTTGAGCCAGCGGGTTACCGTGCCTTCCGTGACACTCTCACCGAGTGCCGGGAGGCTGACGGATTCGCTCATGACTATGTCTCCTTCAGGAATGCGTTTTCGTTCGAAAGCTTATTGCAGTGGCCGTCGTGCGCTCGTGGATCAGAGCGTGTGGAGCGGCTTGCCCGCCAGGTAGAGGAAAGCCTCACCGAGCGACTCGTTCTGCGTCGGGTGCGCGTGGATGAACGGCGCGATGTCCTCGGGGTAGGCCTCCCAGTTGACCGCGAGCTGCGCCTCACCGATGAGCTCGCCGACGCGAGCACCGATCATGTGCACGCCGACGACGGGACCGTCGACCACGCGGACGACCTTCACGGATCCCGTGGTGCCGATGATCTCGCTCTTGCCGTTGCCTGCGAGGCTGTAGTCGTAGGAGGTCACGGCATCCTTGCCGTACTGGGCTTCGGCCTTGGCCTGGCTCAATCCGATGGACGCCACCTCGGGGTCGCAGTACGTGACCTTCGGGATGTTGACGTCGTCGACGACGATGGGGTTCAGACCCGCGATCTCCTCCGCGACGAAGATGCCCTGCTGGAAGCCGCGGTGCGCGAGCTGAAGGCCGGGAACGATGTCGCCGACCGCGTAGACGCCCTCGACGCCGGTGTGCAGCCGCTCATCGGTGATCACGAATCCGCGATCGATGGTGATGCCCGCCTCCTCGTAGCCGAGTCCGGCGGTGACGGGGCCGCGTCCGACCGCGACGAGCAGCAGCTCCGCATCGACCGTGTCGCCGTTCTCCAGCGTGATGACGACACCGTCGTCGTTCTGCGTCACGCCCTGGAACCGAACGCCGAGACGGAAGTCGATGTCGCGGCGACGGAACGCGCGCTCGAGCGACTTGCTGATCGACTCGTCCTCGTTGGGGACCAGGTGGGGGAGCGCCTCGATGATCGTGACGTCGGCGCCGAACGACTTCCAGACGCTCGCGAACTCCACACCGATCACACCGCCGCCGAGCACGGCGACCTTCTTCGGCACGAAGTCGAGCTGCAAGGCCTGCTCGCTCGTGATCACCCGGCCGCCGATCTCCAGACCGGACAGCGATCTCGAGTACGATCCCGTGGCCAGCACGACGTTCTTTCCGACGTAGTCGACGTCACCGACTCGGACGGTCTTCGGCGCGACCAGGCGGCCTTCGCCGTCGACTGTCGTGATGCCCCGTGCCTTCACCAGGCCCTGCAGGCCTTTGTACTTCTTCGCGACGACGCCCTCGCGGTAGGCGGTGACGGCGTCGATGTCGATGCCCTCGAACGTCGCGGAGACGCCGAACTTCGAGGAATCACGTGCGGAGTCGGCGACTTCGGCAGAGTGGAGAAGCGCCTTGGTCGGGATGCATCCGCGGTGCAGGCAGGTCCCTCCGACCTTGTCCTTCTCGATCAGGGCGACGGAGAAGCCGAGTTCGCTCGCGCGCAATGCCGCCGCGTAGCCTCCGCTCCCGCCTCCCAGAACAACGACGTCGAAGTTCTGCTCAGACACCCATTCACTCCTCGGGTCGGGATGTGGGACGTCACCGCCGACAAGCGAGTGTGTTCGATGGCAGGCGGCCGTCATTTCGGCAGGCGGTTCCTGCCCCTACGACCCTACTACCGACCGGAGATCGACTCCTGCACGCCGAGCGATTCGGCGGTGTCGACCAACGTGCGCACCAGCACGCCCGTCGCGCCCTTGCCGACGTAGCCGTATGCGGCGCCGTCGTTCTGCGCCGACCCCGCGATGTCCAGGTGAGCCCACGGCACGGTGACCGCATTGTCGACGTCGGAACGCCGACCGACGAACTCGCGCAGGAACACTCCGGCGAGCAGCATCCCGCCCGCGGAGTTGCCGGGAGTGGCGTTCGCGATGTCCGCCACCTCGGTGTTGAGTCGCGCCCGCAGCTCGCCCGGCAGAGGCATGGGCCACAGGAGCTCTCCCGCGCCCGACGCCGCCTCCGTCAGCCGCTCGACCACGTCGTCGTCACCCATGACCGCCGAGTATCTGGTGCCGAGTGCGACGATCTGCGCGCCGGTCAGCGTGGCGATGTCGATGACGACATCGGGATGCTCCTCCGTCGCCGCCTGCAGACCGTCGGCGAGCACGAGACGGCCCTCCGCATCGGTGTTGAGCACCTCGACACGGGTTCCGCCACGGATGGTGAGCACGTCGTTGGGCCGGATCGCCGAACCCGATGGGAGGTTCTCGGCGATGCACATCCACCCGGTCACGTGCACGGGCAGCCCCAGCCTGGCCACAGCCGTCACGACGGCCAGCACCGAGGCCGCACCGGCCATGTCGTACTTCATTCCGACCATGGATGCCGGCGGCTTCAGCGAGAGCCCGCCAGAGTCGAACGTGATGCCCTTGCCGACCAGCGCGAGGTGACGCGGTGCCCCCTCGGGTGCGTAGTCCAGCCGTACCAACCGCGGGGGCCGCACGGAGCCGCTGCCCACACCGAGAATCCCCCCGAAGCCATCCTCGGCGAGGGCGGCTTCGTCCCACACACGCACGTCGATCGGCAAACCGTCGGCGGCCTCGACCGCGGAACGCGCGAGGTCGTCGGGACCCTGCTGGGAGGGAGGTGTGTTCGCCAGGTCACGGGTCAGAACCACGGCGTCGGCGACGACGCCGGCGCGTTCCACCAGAGCGTCGGCACGGTCGGACGACCCGACGACGACGAACTCCTTCGCAGGCTGCCGGTCAGCGGCGGAGACGGGCCGTCCGGCGTAGACGTAGGCACCGAGGGCGGCGCCCTCGAGCAGGGCGGTGAGCTGCGCTTCGGTCGCGGGGCCGGCATCCAGCACCATCCGGATGTCGCCGCCCGACGCCCTGGCCGCGGCGCCTGCGGCCGCCCTCAGCGACGAAGCGTCGACGCTCGAGCCGACGCCGACGAGGAGAACGGGGCGCTCGTCGAACACGCCGGCAGGGATGCGCACCGTCTGATCTGCGCGGCCCGTCGCGCGCACTTGCGCCACGAGCACGGCATCCGTCTCCCTGCCGAGAACGACGGGCACCTCGCCGGCCGCCTGTACGAAGAGAACGAGAACGTCGCCCTCCTCACGAGTGGGAACACGATCGACGAGTCGGAGCACAGGCGAAGTCATAGGAGGAATGGTATGACCGGTGCGCGACGTGTTCGCTGAGGGCATGGCCAAGGTGTCCGAGGGCCGTGGGAGCCGCTGGCTAGCATGGAAACATGCAGGATCCGCGCGAGCTCTACGACCTCCGAACGGCACTGGACACTGTGCCCGACGGGCTGTATCTCGTCGCGGCCCTGACGGGTTTCGCGGATGCCGGCGGCGCGGTCTCGCAGCTCAATTCCTACCTTCTCGAGACGCTCGAGGCCGAGGAGATCGCACGCTTCGATTCCGACGAGCTGCTGGACTATCGCGCACGTCGTCCGGTGATCACGTTCGACCAGGATCACCTCTCCGACTACCGTCCCGCGCAGCTCAGTCTGTATCTGATGCGCGACGAGGTCGGCCAGCAGTTCCTGCTGCTCACCGGTTACGAGCCCGACTTCCAGTGGGAGCGGTTCAGCAGTGCGGTGCTCGATCTGGTGTCGCTGCTCAAGGTGCGATCGACGGTGTGGATGCATGCCATTCCGATGCCCGTGCCGCACACCAGGCCGATCGGGATCACCGTCAGCGGCAATCGGGAAGACCTGACCGAGTCCATGTCGGTCTGGCGTCCCACCACGCAGGCCCCTGCGACCGCGATGCACCTGATCGAATATCGCCTGCAGCAGGTCGGGGCATCGACCGTCGGGTTCGTGGTGCTCGTGCCTCACTACCTCGGCGACACCGAGTATCCGGCCGCCGCCATCGCGGCGATCGAGAGCATCAGCTCCGCCACGGGGCTGCTGTTCCCGACCGAGAAGCTGCGCGAAGACAACCGCGAGTTCATCGCGAACATCGACGAACAGGTCGCAGGCAACGCCGAGCTCGAACGCCTCGTCGGCGCGCTCGAGCAGCGACACGACGCCTACATGCAGGACAGCCCGTTGAAGTCGCCCCTGACGTCGATCGACGGCGTGGTGCCATCGGCTGACGAGATCGCCGCCGAGCTCGAGAGTTTTCTCGCGGACCGCCGCAAAGGCGACGACGACTCCTGACCATGCGCAGGCGCTGAACGGAGCGCCGTGCAGTTCCGCGTAACGTTGACGAAGTGAATTCGGTACGCTCGTGGCTCATCTTCGCCGCGGGCGTCTTCGGGTATCTGGTCGCGGTCATGCAGCGCACGACGGTCGGCGTCGCCGGCGTCTCCGCCACCGAGCGCTTCCACTCGAACGCCTCTCTGCTGTCAACGCTCGCGGTGCTCCAGCTCGTCGTCTACGCCGGCATGCAGATACCCGTCGGCGTTCTGATCGACAGGATCGGCCCGCGCGCGCTCATGCTCATCGGCACCGCGCTCATGGTGGCCGGCCAGGTGACCGTCGCGTTCTCGCACGTCATCGGCGTCGCCGTCGCAGGCCGCGTGCTGATCGGGGCGGGAGACGCGATGATCTTCACGTGCCTCATCCGGCTCGTGAACTCATGGTTCTCCGGACGGCAGGTGCCCCAGCTTTCGCAATGGGTGGGCAACATCGGCCAGCTCGGCCAGGTGCTCTCCGCTGTGCCGTTCGCCCTTCTGCTGCACGAGGACGGCTGGACAGTCGCGTTCCTCTCCGCTGCCGGCGTGTCCGTGGTCGCCTTCGTCGCGATCCTGCTCACAGTGCGCAACAAGCCGCACGGGGCGCAGGAAGGCCCTCGCCCCGCCACGTGGGGACAGTCGCTCCGGCAGCTGGGCGTCTCCATCGCCCGACCGGGCACGCAACTCGGCTTCTGGTCCCACTTCGTGACCCAGTCATCCGGAACCGTGTTCGCACTCATGTGGGGATTCCCGTTCATGGTGTTCGCACTCGGCTATTCGCCGGCGGCGGCATCGTGGATGCTCACGATCATCGTCAGCGCCGCGCTCGTCGTCGGGCCCTTGCTGGGCATCCTGACCGCGCGCTTTCCGTTTCGACGCAGCAATCTCGTGCTCGGAATCGTCGCAGCGATGGCGGCGGTGTGGATGCTCATGCTCCTGTGGCCGGGAACGCCCCCTGTCTGGCTCGTCGTGGTGCTCCTCGCGGTCATCGGCGCCGGAGGCCCCGGTTCCATGATCGGCTTCGACTTCGCCCGCACGTCGAACCCGCTGCATTCGCTCGGCTCGGCGAACGGCTTCGTCAACGTGGGAGGCTTCGCGGCGAGCTTCGTGATGATCTACCTGATCGGCGTGCTTCTCGACCTGCAGAGTCGGCTCGAGCACACCGCGCTCTACACACTGGCCGGGTTCCGCGTCGCATTCGCCGTGCAGTTCGTGGTCGTCGGCGTCGGCGTGCTGTTCCTCGTCGGCGCACGACGACGCACACGCAAGCGTCTCCTCGACGACGAGGGAATAGAAGTGGGTCCGTTGTGGGTTGCACTGAATGCGCGCTGGAACCGGGGCCGCCACTGAGCGGCCATGCGCGGACCGGTCAGCCAGTCGTGCAATAATCAATGATCGGACCCGTTCACGTTCGGGCACCACGAGAGTCGCGTCGACAGCGTCGCACGAAGCATCCGTGGAGCACAGGACTTGACATGGGTCCTCATAGTGTCCGCAAGCGACCCGAACCCCCTCGACAAGCACACCGTGCACGTGATGTCGAAGAGGGCTGGAAGGTGAACTCCATGGCAACCAAAACGGCTGACGCCCCCACCGTAGAGGAGCCCACGACCGGCGCCAAGAAGGCGGCGAGCACCCGTACCGCTTCGAAGACTGCGGCCCCGAAGACGGCGTCGGCGCGTGCCGGTGCGACGAAGTCCGCTGCGGCCAAGACCGCAGGCGCCAAGACTGCGACGAAGAAGGCCTCTCCCGCCAAGGCATCGTCCAAGGCCTCTCCGTCGAAGTCGGCGGAAGAAGGCGACGACGAAGAGATCGATCCCGCCGAGCTCGAGAACGAGGTCGACGAGACGACGGACGACGCCGAGGCCGACGCCTCGGGCGATTCCAAGAACACCAAGCAGAACGACGCCGCAGACGGCGGGGCCGCCGAGCCCCTGCCGACCGGCGCGATCGTGCTGCGCGCGGCGGACGAAGAAGACGATGTTCCGGTCTACTCCGCCCAGATCACCGGCGCGACCGCAGACCCGGTCAAGGACTATCTGAAGCAGATCGGCAAGGTCGCACTGCTGAACGCGGCCGAAGAGGTCGAGTTGGCGATGCGCATCGAGGCCGGTCTGTTCGCCGAGGAGAAACTCGGTGCGATGACCGACCAGGAGAAGCGCTCGCAGCTCGGTCGCGACCTGGGCTGGGTCGCTCGTGACGGTCAGCGTGCGAAGAGTCACCTGCTGGGCGCGAACCTGCGTCTCGTCGTCTCGCTCGCCAAGCGCTACACGGGCCGCGGCATGCAGTTCCTCGACCTGATCCAGGAAGGCAACCTCGGTCTGATCCGTGCGGTCGAGAAGTTCGACTACACGAAGGGCTTCAAGTTCTCCACGTATGCGACGTGGTGGATCCGCCAGGCGATCACGCGCGCCATGGCCGACCAGGCCCGCACCATCCGCATTCCGGTGCACATGGTCGAGGTCATCAACAAGCTCGCGCGCGTTCAGCGGCAGATGCTGCAGGATCTCGGACGCGAGCCCACGCCGGAAGAGCTGTCGCGCGAGCTCGACATGACGCCCGAGAAGGTCGTCGAGGTGCAGAAGTACGGTCGTGAGCCGATCTCGCTGCACACCCCGCTCGGCGAGGACGGCGACAGCGAGTTCGGCGACCTCATCGAGGACACCGAGGCCGTCGTTCCTGCCGACGCCGTCGGCTTCACCATGCTGCAGAAGCAGCTGGAGAGTCTGCTCGACTCGCTCTCGGAGCGCGAGGCCGGAGTCATCCGCATGCGCTTCGGACTCGGTGACGGGATGCCGAAGACGCTCGACCAGATCGGCGACACGTTCGGGGTGACGCGCGAGCGCATCCGTCAGATCGAGTCAAAGACGATGGCCAAGCTCCGCCACCCGTCCCGCTCGCAGTCGCTGCGCGACTACCTCGAGTAGGCCGACGAGTGAGGCGATTCTCCGCAATTCTGCTCGGCCGCCTCGCGCGGTTCGCCACACGGCTCAGAGGGGGAGGCTCCGCCTTTCCCGGCTACCTGGTGCGCAAGGTGTGGCCCCGGTTCATCGAAGACGTCTCGGCGCAGTGGAGCCATGGCGTCGTCTTCGTGCTCGGCTCCAACGGCAAATCGACGACGACCCACATGGTCTCAGAGCTGCTGCGGTCGCACGGCCTGCGGGTGTTCACGAACCCGTCAGGCGCGAACCTGCCGCAAGGCATCGCCTCCGCGATGCTCTCGGAGGTGACCCTGTCGGGCAGGCTGCCAGCGGACGTCGCCGTGCTCGAGGTCGATGAGGCGTTCGCGGTCGACCTCGCGAAGCTGCTCAGCCCGCGCACGGTGCTGATGCTGAACTGCCAGGTCGACCAGCTCTACCGTTTCTATGAGACCGAGCGCGTCGCCGACATGATGCTGGACGCCTCGCTGCTGGCCGGCGAGCACATCGTCACCAACCGGGAAGACCCACTGCTGAGCCGCGTCGGTTCGCGGCTGGGGTCCCGGTCGGTGCCCGACGTCACGTTCTTCGGAGTGTCGGAGTCCGTGCTCGCGGCGAGCAAGCACGGGCTGCTGAACGCGCCGGACTTCCGCGACGAGGCCGAGGACTCCCGTCCCCGCGCGCTCGCGGAGGTGACGGCGTTCGGCGGCCGGAACGCCAGCATCGCGATCGGCGAGGAAGCGGTCGGCGTCGAGCTGCCGGCGCGCGGCCTGCACTATGCCATCGACGCGGCAGCCGCATCCGCCACCGCCCGGCTCGTGCTCGGCGACGCGTTCGACAGCGCGAACGTGGTGAAAGCGTTCTCGACCATGCGCCCGGCCTACGGTCGCGGCGAGGTCATCCCGTTCGGCGAGGAGTCCGTCGAGTTCGTCATGTTCAAGAACGGACCGAGCCTGCAGCTCAATCTCGACTCGCTGACCACGCCCCCTCAGCAGGTGATGTTCGCGCTCGACGAGGGCACGCCCGACATCTCGTGGATCTACGACGTGCATTTCGACTCCCTCGACCACGTCGATGTCGTGACGGGGGAGAAGGCCTGGCAGGTGGCCCTCCGGCTCAGCTACGCGGGAGTGCCGGTGACGACGGTCGAGCCGAACCTCGAGAAGGCCATCGAGATCATGCGCGGCCTGCCCGCGCCGGAGAACGACCGCAAGCTCTGGTTCGTGAACTACGAGCAGATGATGCTGGCCCGCAAGCACCTCGGCTTCCCCGACCTGGAGACGCGACTGTGACAGACGCCACCGCTGACGTGCGGATTCTGCAGCTGTACCCCGATGAACTCGGTGTCACGGGCGACGCGGGCAACCTCGACGTGCTTCGTACCCGCCTCGAGCGGTCGGGCATCCCTGTCACCGTCGAGACGCATCGCGTCGGCGACGAGCTCGGCGCGGAGCCCGATCTCGTGGTCATCGGCAACGGCCCGCTCTCCGCGCTCAGGCGTGTGCATGCGGATGCCGTCGCTCACCGCGAGGCGCTTGCCGCGTGGGCATCCCGCACGCCATTCTTCGCGGTCGGCGCCGGCCTCGAGCTGCTCTGCACACGGATCGAAGATCCATCTGGCGGACTCGACGGCCTGGCGATCGTGTCCGCAGTCGCGCACCGTGGTCGTCCACGCCGTGTCGGCTATGCCATCGCCGAGTCGAACGACGGCAGGATCACCGGATTCGAAGACCAGGCGACCGAACTGACCGGGGTGGAGACGCCGTTCGCGACCATCGTGCGCGACGTGACGGGCGCCGTGTCGCGGCCGGACGGGATCCGCACCGAGACCGTCACGGGCACACTCCTGCAAGGGCCCCTGCTGCCGCTGAATCCGGTGCTCGCCGACCGGCTCGCCGCGTCGGCGGCGGAGCATGCCGGCATGCGGTACGTTCCCGCCGCGTCCCTGAAGGAGTTCGACACGCTCGCCGACCACGCCACCGATCTCATGCGCAGCCACGTGGCTTCGGTGTTCACGACCATCCAGTGATCCGGGGCCGACTCACGATGCTGTTGTCCGCGACACACGCTCTGGACGTGCAGCGGTGACGGCCGACTCACGCCGGCTCTCGGTTCGCCTCGATGCGCTTGCAGACAACGTGCGACGTTATCGCGCGGCATCCCGCGGTCTCATCACACGCGTCGACCACGACGGTTTCGGGCACGGACTGGTTCCCGTCGCCCGGGAATGCATCGCCGCGGGCGCCGACGTGCTCGCCGTGGCCGACTTCGATGAGGCCGCGCGGCTCCGTGCCGCCGGTGTCGACGCACCCGTGCTCGCCCTGCGCCCGATCGGAGCCGACGTGGCCGGGATGCAGGTCGAGGTCGCCGTGTCCACGCTTCGGGACGCCGAGTCGGCAGCCGCCGCCGGCGCCTCGGCAGCCCACGCGGTGGTGGACTGCGGCGCCGCGCTCCGCGGCATCCGCCCCGACGACCGCGACGGACTCGAGGCCATTGCGGCGCGGATTCCGGTGGCCGCCATCATGGGCGTCGCGGATGCCGCGGTGCAGCCCGAGCAGGCATCCGACGCCCTGCAGACCGCGGGCGATCTCGTCCCCGGCGTTGCTCGCCACTTGCACGGCACGACCGGCGTGCTGAACGGATACGGCAGCACCGACGACTTCGTGCGCGTCGGACGCGGCCTGTACGGCATTCCCCTCCGGGACGGCACCGCGACCGGAACGCCCATCGGCCGGCTCACCGGACGCGTCGTGACGGTGAAGCGCATCAAGGCGGGAGAAGGCGTCTCGTACGGCTACATCTACCGTGCGGAACGCGACGGGATGATCGCGCTGATCACCGGCGGATACGCCGACGGTGTTCCCCGGAGCATCGGCAACCATGCGTCCCTTCTCGTGAACGGCGCTCGGGCGCGCGTCGTCGGCCGCGTCGCGATGGACGTCGTGGTCGTGACGCTCGACGACGCGCTCGCACGACCGGGCGACGAGGCGGTCTTCCTCGGTGATCCGGATGCCGGCGAGCCAGCCGTGGGGGAGTGGGCCGGTATCACGGGCTTCGATCCGGTCGAGCTCGCCTCCGCGATCGGCCCCCGAGTCGCGAGGAGCTACACCCGATGAGCGCGCCGGACCCGACGACCCACGTGCGCGTCGATCTGACGCGCTTCGACGAGAACCTGCGGGCGGTGCGCGCCAGGGTCGCTCCGGCGGAGACCATGTTCGTCGTCAAGAACGACGCGTACGGCCACGGCGCCGACGTGCTGGTGCCACGAGCGGTGGCGGGCGGCATCCGGTGGATCGGCGCTCTCGACATCGAGGCGGCGCTGCACGTGCGGAGGATCGCCGGCGACGACGTGCGCGTCTTCGCCTGGCTGCTCAGCGCGAGAGACGATCTGGCGGCTGCGGATGCCGCGGGGCTCGATCTCGGCGTCGGCGACCGCGCCATTCTCGAAGCCGCGGCATCCGCCGCCACGGCACGCCCGATGCGGGTGCACCTGAAGATCGACACGGGCTTGAATCGCAACGGCGTGCGCGCCGAGGACTGGGAGGCGTTCGTCGCCCGCGCTGCCGAGCTTCAGAACGAGGGACGCATCCGGGTCGAGGGCGTGTGGAGTCACATCTCCGAGGCGTCCGATGCTGACGATGACGAGGCCAGAGCGCGATTCGATTCGGCCGTGGCCGCTGCGGAATCCGCCGGCCTCGCTCCGGAGTTCCGGCACCTCGCCGCCAGCGCCGCGTCCTTCCTCCGGGACGAGTTCCGGTACGACATGGTGCGCGTCGGCGCCTTCGTCTACGGCATCTCGCCGTCCGGGGGTCCGCACGAGAGCGAACTCGGCATCAGTCCCGTCATGTCCTTGCGCACCCGCGTCGTCGATGTGCGCGACGGGCGAGCTGTGCTCCCGCTCGGTGCATGGCACGGTGTGCCCAGCACCGCGGCAGGAAAGACGACCGTCGGTGTCCACGGAGCCGCCAGGCAGGTCGACCGCATCGAGCGCGACTGGATGACGGTGCTCTGCCCCGACGCGCGGCCCGGCGATCTCGTGGTGCTGTGGGGTCCAGGCGACGACGGCGAGCCGACGGCGACGCGCTGGGCCGAGGCCGTCGACACCATCGGCGAAGAGATCGTGCTCAAGGTCGACCGCCGCATTCCGCGCCTGTATCGCTGACGCGTTCTCCGGAATCGCTCGACGCGCGGCACCGCGCACACACGACGGCGCCCCATCGAAGAACCGATGGGGCGCCGTGCTACGTCGTGCGACGGGTCAGGCCCGCTGATCTTCGAACAGCCGGTCGGTCTCGTCGTGCCAGCTCGTGGCGATGCTGGAGAGCTTCTCGTGGTGCTTCTTCGCGTGGTGCGCGCAGAACAGCAGCTCGCTGCCGTTCACGGTGACCCGCACATATGCCTGGGCACCGCACGCGTCGCAACGGTCGGCGGCGGTGAGCGCCGGGCCGGAGGGGAGCTCGTCAGCACCGGGGGTGGCGACGTGGCCTGCGTAGTTGGACATGCTGAGCTCCTTTCTGAAAACCCGAACCCTTGCGGGTGCTTCACTCCATACAAGCACGTCGCCGCCGTGAGCATGCCCGGAGCGTCGGGCATTTCGCTGTGCGCGTATGGGGTTCGACCCCGTCGTCTCGCGAAGGGTGTCGGTGGCCGGACGAAGGGGGCCGTCTCGATATCCTGAAAGACGGTGGATGCCCGACCCGAGGCATCCACGGCGCCCGACGGGCGCGCACCAGCCGATCGACGGGAGACTCCGTGGCGACGAACGACTATTCGGCCAGGCACCTTTCGGTGCTCGAAGGGCTGGAAGCCGTGCGCAAGCGTCCCGGCATGTACATCGGCTCCACCGATGCGCGCGGACTCATGCACTGCCTCTGGGAGATCATCGACAATTCCGTCGACGAGGCGCTCGGCGGGTTCGGCACCGACATCGAGGTCCTGCTGCACTCCGATGAAAGCGTCGAGGTGCGCGACACGGCCCGTGGCATTCCCGTGGACATCGAGCCGAAGACGGGCCTGTCCGGTGTCGAGGTCGTCTTCACGAAACTGCACGCGGGAGGCAAGTTCGGCTCGGGCTCCTACACCTCCTCGGGCGGTCTGCACGGCGTGGGCGCCTCCGTCGTCAACGCTCTCTCCGAACGGCTCGACGTCGAGGTCGACCGCGACGGCAAGACCTGGGCGATGTCGTTCCACCGGGGAGAGCCCGGTGTCTTCGCCGACAAGGGCGAGCCGAGTCCTTCGTCGCCGTTCACCCCGTTCGAGTCGCGCAGCGAACTGCGGGTCGTCGGCAAGGTCGCGAAGGGCGTCACCGGCACGCGCATCCGCTACTGGGCCGATCGCCAGATCTTCGGCGTCAAGACCGAGTTCCGGGTGGACGATCTCGTCGGCCGCGCAAGGCAGACCGCGTTCCTCGTCCCCGGTCTGACCATCGGGATCACGGATGCCCGCGTCGACGCCCCCGAGCGCACCGAGTTCCTCTACGAGGGCGGCATCAGCGAGTTCGCCGACTATCTCGCTCCGGATTCCGCGGTGACCGACACGTGGCGCCTGACGGGAACGGGATCGTTCACCGAGACGGTCCCGGTGCTCGACGCGGGCGGTGCGATGGTGCCGACCGAGGTGGAACGCGACTGCGAGGTCGACATCGCGCTGCGCTGGGGCACCGGTTACGACACGGTGTTCAAGAGTTTCGTCAACATCATCGCCACGCCGAAGGGCGGCAGCCACCAGGCCGGCTTCGACCAGGGACTCATGAAGTTCTTCCGCCAGCAGGTGGAGCAGAACGCCCGTCGCCTCAAGGTGTCGGCGACGGAGAAGCTCGAGAAGGACGACCTGCTGGCGGGGCTCACCGGGGTTCTCACGGTCCGTCTGCCCGAGCCGCAGTTCGAAGGTCAGACCAAGGAGGTGCTCGGCACGCCGGCGGTGCGTGGAATCGTGGCCAAGGTGCTGGCCGATGGGCTGGCATCCCGATTCTCGTCGACGAAACGCGACGACAAGACCCAGGCCGCGCTGCTGCTCGACAAGGTGGTCTCCGAGATGAAGTCCCGCATCTCCGCGCGAGCGCACAAGGAGACGCAGCGCCGCAAGAACGCACTCGAGACCTCGTCGCTGCCCTCCAAGCTCGTCGACTGCCGCTCCACCGACGTTGCGACCACCGAGCTCTTCATCGTGGAGGGCGACTCGGCGCTCGGCACCGCTCGTCGCGCACGCGACAGCGAGCATCAGGCGCTTCTGCCCATCAGGGGCAAGATCCTCAATGTGCAGAAGGCGTCGATCTCGGACATGCTCTCCAATCAAGAGTGCGCGTCGATCATCCAGGTGATCGGTGCCGGCTCAGGCAGGTCCTTCGACATCGGCGCTGCCCGCTACGGCAAGGTCATCATCATGAGCGACGCGGACGTCGACGGTGCGCACATCCGCACCCTGCTGCTCACCCTCTTCTTCCGCTACATGCGCCCCATGATCGAGGCCGGGCGGGTGTTCGCCGCGGTGCCGCCGCTGCACCGGGTCATCGTGATGAACCCCGGTTCCAAGCCGAACGAGACCATCTACACCTACTCGGACCAGGAGCTCCACACCGTGCTCGCCGGTCTCAAGAAGGCCGGCAAGCGCTGGCAGGAACCGCCGCAACGCTACAAGGGCCTGGGCGAGATGGATGCCGACCAGCTTGCGAGCACCACGATGGACCGCACGCACCGCCTGCTGCGCAGGGTGCGCCTCGATGACGCCGAGCGTGCCGCCGATGTGTTCGAGATGCTGATGGGCAACGACGTGGCGCCGCGCAAGGAGTTCATCGTCTCCAGCAGCGACCAGCTGAGCCGCGAGCGCATCGACGCCTAGCGCCTTGCTCGCGCGCCGCCGGGTGTCAGCGGACTGCCGAACCGATCGCGCCGATGACGGCGTCGAGCGGCGTACCCGATGCGTCGCGCTTCGCGCCCACCTCCGGCAGGGCACGCGCGACGCCGTCGGACGAAACGGCGAGTGCGGGCGCCTCGCCCACCCAGGCGAGTGAGACCTGGTCCTCGCCCTTCAGGAAGCGCTGTGCTCGCACACCGCCCGTGGCCCGTCCCTTGGCGGGGAACTCGGCGAAGCTCGAGACCTTCCCCGTGCCCGGGTTCGTGCCTGCGAGAGTGCTCCCGTTCGTCGCGACGGTCACCACGACGGTGTCATCGGCAGCGGTCGGAGTCACGGCCCCGAAGTACACGGCGCTCGCTCCGGACGACAGCTTGATGCCGGCCATGCCTCCCGCGCCTCGGCCCTGGGGACGTACGGACGATGCGGCGAATCGCAGCAGCTGGGCGTCCGTCGTGACGAACACGAGTTCGTCGGCATCGGATGTCTCGCAGGCGCCGACCACGCGGTCGCCGGGCTTCAGAGCGATCACCTCGAACTCGGGCTTGTTCGCCCAGTCACCGGGGCTGAGGCGCTTCACGACGCCCTGTGCGGTGCCGAGCGTCAAGGGCGAGTCAGAGTCAGACGTGACGACAGCGATCACGTGCTCGTTCTTGTCGGTGAGACCGATGTAGTCCGACGCCCGAACCCCCGCCGCCGGCTGCACCGAGTTCGTCGGCACCGCGGGGAGGTCGACGGGGGTGAAGCGCACGATCCGTCCGCGGTCGGTGACGGCACCGATCTCCGTGCGCGTCGAGGTCGACACTGCTCCCCGGATCGCATCGTGCTTGCTCCGGCGAGTCGGGGGAGTGATGCGCGGCGTCGCGCCCTCGGCATCCGGCTCGAGATCGACACGCACAAGGCGCCCCGTCGCCGTCAAGAAGACCCGGCACGGCACGTCGGCGACTTCGAGAATCGCCTGTGCCTTCGCGCTCGTCGCCTTCGACGGCTTCGCCGAGGTGAGAAGCGTGCGTCGCGGAGTGCCGAATCGCTCGGCCACATCGCCGAGCTCGTTCGACACGACCTCGCGGATGCGGTCGTCGCTGGCCAGGATCTGCTCGAGTTCCGCGATCTCCGCCTGCAGCGTGTCGCGCTCGGTCTCCAATTCGATGCGGGAGAACTTGGTGAGGCGACGAAGGCGCAGCTCGAGGATGTACTCGGACTGCACCTGGCTGAGGTCGAAGACCTGCATCAGACGGCTGCGGGCCTGATCGCTGTCGTCGCTGGTGCGAATGACCTGGATGACCTCGTCGATGTCGAGGATGGCGATGAGCAACCCCTCGACCAGGTGCAGTCGCTCACGCTTGCGCGCGAGCCGGAACCGCGACCGCCTGGTGACGACCTCGATCCGGTGATCGAGGTAGACGCGCAACAGCTCGCGCAGGCCGAGGGTGCGCGGGCTGCCGTCGACGAGCGCCACGTTGTTGATGGCGAAGCCGTCTTCGAGCGGGGTGTAGCGATACAGCTGCTCCAGCACCGCCTGCGGGCTGAATCCGGTCTTGATGCCGATCACCAGGTGGAGGCCGCGGCTGCGGTCGCTGAGGTCGGTGACGTCGGAGATGCCGGCGAGCTTCTTCGCGTTGACACCGTCCTTGATCTTCTCGATCACCTTCTCGGGGCCCACCAGGTAGGGCAGCTCGGTGACCACGAGTCCCGTCTTGCGGGCGGTGATCGGCTCGACGGAGACCTTGGCCCTGGTGCGGAACGTTCCTCGGCCGGTGGCGTAGGCATCCTTCACGCCGTCGAGTCCGGCGATGATGCCGCCGCCAGGCAGATCCGGACCGGGAACGAATTCCATCAGCTCGTCGAGGCCGGCATCGGGATTGTCGAGAAGATGCCTGGCGGCGCCGACCACCTCGACGAGATTGTGCGGCGCCATGTTCGTGGCCATGCCCACCGCGATGCCGCTGGCACCGTTGACCAGCAGGTTCGGGATGGCGCTGGGCAGCACGTCGGGCTGCATCAGCTGGTTGTCGTAGTTGGGAACGAAGTCGACCTCGTCTTCGTCGATTCCCTCGGTCATCGTCAGAGCCGCGGGCGCGAGGCGCACCTCGGTGTACCTGGCTGCGGCGGGTCCGTCGTCGAGCGAACCGAAGTTGCCGTGCCCGTTGATCAGCGGCAGCCGCAACGTGAAGTCCTGGGCCATGCGCACCAAGGCGTCGTAGATGGCCGAGTCGCCGTGCGGATGCAGCTTGCCCATCACCTCGCCCGTGACGCGCGCCGACTTCACGTGCGCCCGATCGGGACGCAGCCCCATCTCGCTCATCTGATAGAGGATGCGCCGCTGCACGGGCTTGAGACCGTCCCGCGCGTCGGGCAGTGCGCGCGAATAGATGACCGAATACGCGTACTCGAGGTACGAGCTCTGCA
Organism: Humibacter ginsenosidimutans; assembly: GCF_007859675.1. Classification (GTDB taxonomy): domain Bacteria; phylum Actinomycetota; class Actinomycetes; order Actinomycetales; family Microbacteriaceae; genus Humibacter; species Humibacter ginsenosidimutans. The sequence continues at coordinate 610,751 of NZ_CP042305.1, read as the reverse complement.
TCTCCCGCGCGACGTCGATGTCCTCGATGCGCTCGGGCGTCGACGAGTCGGTCGACGCGGAACGGCTTGATCTGCGGTTGTCTGCTGCGCTCATTCGTGCAATCTCGAAGGGGCGCCGACGGGTTCGAACCGGACACCCTGAAGACGGATCCCAGTCCGAAATCGGGTGTGTCAGACTGGCCAGGTGGGGACAATGCTACCGGCCGGATTCGGCCCGTCCGCGAGCCTTGCCGACGTTATGACGAGTTGCCTCACGGCCATCACCGGCGGAGTCCCGACGCTCTCCCTTCCCCGCGTGTCCCGGGCCGTCGTCGTGCTCGCCGACGGCCTCGGCGCCCAGGCGCTGCGCAGCCGTTCCGGCCATGCGCGGTTCCTCGCACCACGGTTGACCAAATCGTCGACCATCGTGAGCGGGTCTCCCACCACCACGGCCGCAGCCCTCGCAACGCTGTGCACGGGAAGGATGCCCGGCGAACACGGCATCGTCGGCTACCGCGCGTACGACCCGGCGACGGACAGCACGTTCAACCACCTCAGCGGGTGGGCGGGGTCACCCGATCCGGTGCTCTGGCAGCGATGCGAAACGATCTTCGAGCAGACGGCACGGCGCGGCATCCCCTCCTACGCGGTGGGCCCGGAGCGCTACCGGACTTCGTCGTACACCAGGGCCGTGCTCCGCGGAGCCGACTACGTCGGAGCCGCAGACATGCTGCGCCGAGTGGAAATGGTCAGGGAGCTGTTCGATCAGGGCGGTTCCCGCCTCGTCTACCTGTACGTGCCCGAGCTCGACGTCGCCGCCCACGCGCACGGCTCGGAATCGGACGCCTGGCTCATCGCGCTGGAGGAGTTCGATGCGGCGATGTCCGCGCTCGCGCGCAGCCTTCGAACCGACGAGGGAGCGCTCATCACCGCCGACCACGGCGTCGTGGACGTGCCCGCTCGCGCTCATGTGCTCTACGACACCGTTCCCGAGCTCGTCGACGGTGTACGGCACGTCGCCGGCGATCCGAGGATGCTCCAGCTCCACCTGACGCCCGACGCCACCGCTGCCGACGAACAGAGGCTCGCGACGGCATGGCGCGAGACCGAAGGCCACCGCTCATGGGTGGCGACCAGGGCAGAGGCGATCGAGGCTGGGTGGTTCGGTCCTAGAGTCGACGAAGCCGTCGCTCCGCGCATCGGCAACGTTCTCGTCGCCGCGCGGGCGAGGATCGCCTACTACGACTCCACGCCGGAAGGCGCGAAAGCGCGAAGGATGATCGGACAGCACGGCTCGCTCACCCCGGAGGAGCAGAGGGTGCCCCTGATCAGGCTCGGTGCGTTCGAGTAATCGCGCCTGAAACGCTCGGCTCCGAGGTGCTCGGCCTCAGGCCAGATCGTCGTCGGTGCGCGCACCGAACACGATCTCGTCCCAACTCGGCATCGACTTGCGACCGCGCTTGCCGCGAATCGGACCCGTGTTTCCGGAGCGCTCCACAGCCTGCGGAAGCACGGGGGGTTCGGGAGACTCCTCCTGCGTCTCGGGCGGGTCGAACGTGTCCAGCGGAACGTCGACGGCCTGCGGCTGGGAATCGCGCAGGCCGGCGGCCTCGCGCTCGCCCCGCCGCTTGCGAAGCGCCTCGAGCAGGTCGGCGGTCTGGTGCACGTCACGCTGCTCATCGTCGTCCGCGCGCTTGATCGCCTGGATCGAGATCGAGTTGTTCACGTTCTGCGGGGTTCGCCCGAACTGCGGCTCCGGCCGGGCTGAGGCCTGAACATCATCGAAGGCGAACGCGCCGCTGTCGAAGCGCGACTCATCGGGAACCGGCACCATCGGGGTCACAGCGCGCAGCCTCGGGATGAGTCCGGTCTGCAACTCGCCCTGCTGCGAGAGGGTGTGGGCGTCGGCGTTCGACGGCGCCAGCGCCATTTTGCGCGGCTCGAAGCTCCATCGCGCGTCGTGATCGACGCCGTCGGCCACGAAGGTCAGCTTGACGATCCAGCCGCCCTCCTGCTCCTTCCAGCTCGTCCAGCGCTCTCCGCTTGCACCGAGGGATGCCAGACGGTCCCTGATCACGGAGCCGAACGTGTCGCCATCGCTGAGCGGGTCGATGTCAGCGCCCGTGCGCACGGGAACGCCGAGCGCTGACGAGACGATGTGCTCACGCTCGGCGAGGATCGGGCCCTCGAAGCGCTCGACGTAGCCGATCGCCGCGCCCGTGAGGGAGGCCACCTCGTCGGCAGACAGCCCGGAGCGGATGTGCGCCTGGATCTCCCGCGGTGACACCTTCGGCCCCGTCACGGGGTCGGGCTTGATCTGGCGCAGCCGCGACTGCAACATCTCGTCGATGGCGATGCGGAATCGCTCACCGCTGTCGTTCGCGGCGAGCAGAGCGCCGTTCTCGATCCCGATGACCTTCAAATCCTGCATGTCAAACGCCTCTTTCGACCTGGTTGCGTTCGTGACCCACCCTGCCACGGGCCGGGCGGTTTCACCGGGAATAACCGGGGCGCGCCGTGAGTTGAAACGGGGACAATCACGGATGCTGAAGAACCGCACACAGCTTGTTTGCTATTCCAGGGCGCCTGATGCAAACTATGGCCGCCGATTTCTTCGGCCGCAGGTCAATCAAGAAGTGGATGGGAATGGCAACCGATTACGACGCCCCGCGTAAGACCGACGACGACTCCGAGTCGATCGAGGCCCTCAAAGAGCGGGTGCCGGACAAGATGTCCGGGGTGGTCGACGTTGACGATGCCGACAACCCCGGTGGATTCGAGCTTCCCGGCGCAGACCTCTCCGACATCGATCTCGACGTCGTCGTCCTGCCTCCGCAGGCCGACGAGTTCACGTGCGTGAGCTGCTTCCTCGTGAAGCACCGCTCGCAGATCGATCACGAGACCAAGCTGGGACCGATCTGCGTGGAGTGCGCGGCCTGACGTCTTCATTCAGGAATGTGGAGCCGGCGGCAGGTTGTCGCCGGCTCTGTCGTTGAGGGCGCGGGCCAGCTCGGTGGGATGCCTGGTCGACAGCAGCCAATACGGCGTCGGGTCGTCACGATCGAGGATGGGCACCCGCACCACGGCGGTCGCCCAGCCGCGGATGAGCAGCCAGGCGCGGGCATCCAGCAGCCGCCCGCGCTGCAACGACGCCTCGGTGCCGTCGAACGACTCGGCGATGCCGAGATAGCGGCGCTCGATCTGAGCGCGTCCCGCCCTCAGCTCGTCTGCTGTGAGTTCGATGGTGGGGGAGCCGGCGATGAGCCCGATCACGCATCCGGCGTAGAGGACGATCGCGCAGATGATCCCCGCGAGCATGTTGATCGGCGCGAAGACGATGATGCTGGCGGGGATCACGAGCGCCGTCGCGACGAACAGCCAGGGGGCGGCCCACAGCCGCTCTCGGTACACGTACATGGGTCTATTCGACCAGAGTTCTGCACTACCCTCGACACGTGACCGAATCCGTCGACGTGCTGACCATGGCGTCTTCGCTTCCCGCATATGCGCACCACGACGATGCAGGGGCCGATCTGTGCTCCGCCGACGACGTGACTCTCGCGCCGGGGGAGCGTGCAACCGTCGGCACCCGAGTGGCCATCGCACTGCCGGAGGGGTATGCGGCGTTCGTCGTTCCCCGCAGCGGCATGGCTGCAAAGCATGGCATCACCGTCGTCAACGCCCCGGGCACCGTGGACGCCGGATATCGCGGAGAGATCCGCGTGACGTTGCTCAACACCGACGTCCGGGAGCCGTACACGGTGGCGGCCGGCGACCGCATCGCCCAGCTCATCGTGATGCCGGTGACGCGCGCACGTTTCGTGCCTGTGGATGCCCTGCCGGAGAGCGTGCGCGGCGTGAACGGCTTCGGCTCCACGGGATACTCAGCACTGCAGTCAGGAGACAACGCGTGAGCGACACAGGCGACATCGCCCCGGACGACTGGGAGAAGTCGACTCCGGCCGATCGTGAGACCGCCGGGCCACTCGACGACACCGAGGCGAACCCGGTTCGCCCCTACATCGACCTCGGCGGCGTGAAGGTGCTGCCGCGCGACGGTCTTCAGCTCCGACTCGAGGTCGAGGAGGACACGCAGCGCGTGGTCGCCGTCGGACTCGACTTCGCCGGCTCGACGCTGCAGGTCCAGCCGTTCGCCGCGCCGAGGTCGTCCGGCCTCTGGCACGAGATCCGCGCGCAGATCGCCGACCAGATCCAACGCCAGGGCGGACGCACGAGCGAACGCGAGGGAACCTTCGGACCTGAGCTGGTCGCCGAGATCCCGATCGCCGAGCCTGGGGTGCCGGGCGAGACCAGAATCGCGCGCTTCATCGGCGTCGACGGCCCCCGCTGGTTCCTGCGTGGTGTGATCGCGGGCGATGCCGCCGTCAACCCGGCCGCGGCCGTCGAGATCGATGAGCTGTTCCGCAGCATCGTCGTCGTACGCGGCAACCAGCCCATGCCGCCGCGCGACCTCATTCCGCTGCGCATGCCCGCGACACCGGGCGACGCGTGACCGGCTCGAACGAGCCGGCATCGCCCGAACGGCCCACTGCCGACGCCGAGCGTGGCGACGAGGCTGCCGGCGAGCTGGGCAAGGTGCTCGGCGAGGCTGCGGGAAGATCCGGCCTCGCCGCACTGCAGTCGGGGGAGACCCCGACGGGGAAAGCCCTGTTCGATGCCATGGGCGGCGTGCGCGGGATGTGCGAGACCGTGCTTCCCGGGCTGCTGTTCCTCATCCCCTTCACCGTGCTCACCAGCATCGACCAGCCGTGGGCGAAGCAGCTCGCGATGCCGGTCTCCCTCGGGGCATCCGTGCTCGTGGCCCTGGTGTTCACCATGATCCGTGTCGTCACGAAGACACAGGTGACCCAGGCGGTCGCCGGCCTGGTCGGCGTGGCCGCTTCGGCTATCCTCGCTCTGCTCACCGGCAATGCCGCCAACAACTTCTTGCTCGGTTTCGCCATCGACGGCGCCTACGCTCTGGCCGTGCTGATCTCGATGCTGGTCGGCTGGCCGGCGCTCGGACTGATCGTCGGATACCTCATGGGCGACGGCGTCGCCTGGCGCAACGACCGGGCGAAGCGGCGTGCGATGCAGGTGCTGACGGCATGCTGGCTCGCGCTGTTCGCCGGCAGGCTCGCCGTGCAGCTGCCCCTCTACTTCGCCGGGCTCACGGTCGCGCTCGGCTTCACGAAGCTCCTGATGGGGCTGCCGCTGTACGCGACGCTCGTGCTGGTGTCGTGGCTGGTCGCACGAGCCGTCTACCCGCCGAAGGCGGCCGAGGAGCCGTCCGCCGGCTGACCAGGGCTGGTGTTAGAGTTATCTCGACATCAAGATAAATTTGCGAGTGCGGGGATGCCTCGGCCGACGCCGGGTAAGGCCCGCCTTGCTGGAGAGTCCCACCCGCCGATCAGCACAATGTAATCGGACGGGACGGTCGCTCCCGGTGCCGACGAAGGAGAGGGCAGCGTGTCTGCAGTGAACAGCTTCGGAGCACGAGACACCATCACGGTGGGCTCGTCGAGCTACGAGATTTTTCAAGATCGAGGCGGTGCCGGGCTTTGAGAAGCTTCCGTTCAGCCTCAAGGTTCTGCTGGAGAATCTGCTCCGCACCGAAGACGGCGCGAACGTCACCAAGGAGCAGATCAGCGCACTCGGCGACTGGGAGCCGTCGGCCGAGCCGAACACGGAGATCCAGTTCACCCCGGCCCGGGTCGTGATGCAGGACTTCACCGGCGTGCCGTGCATCGTCGACCTCGCCACGATGCGCGAGGCCGTGAGCAGCCTCGGCGGCGACCCGAAGAAGATCAACCCGCTGGCCCCCGCCGAGCTGGTCATCGACCACTCCGTCATCGCCGACGTGTTCGGCACGCTCGACTCCTTCGAGCGCAACGTCGAGCTCGAATACGAGCGCAACGGCGAGCGTTACCAGTTCCTGCGCTGGGGGCAGACCGCTTTCGACGACTTCAAGGTGGTGCCGCCGGGAACCGGCATCGTGCACCAGGTCAACATCGAGCACCTCGCGCGCGTCACCTTCACCCGTGAGGTGGACGGCGTGGTCCAGGCCTACCCCGACACGCTGGTCGGAACCGACTCGCACACCACCATGGTCAACGGCCTCGGCGTTCTGGGCTGGGGCGTCGGCGGCATCGAGGCGGAGGCGGCCATGCTGGGCCAGCCCGTGTCCATGCTCATTCCGAAGGTGGTCGGCTTCAAGCTGACCGGCACCATCCCCGCGGGCGTCACCGCGACCGACGTCGTTCTCACCATCACGCAGATGCTGCGCAAGCAGGGCGTCGTCGGCAAGTTCGTCGAGTTCTACGGAGCCGGCGTGGCCCAGGTGCCACTCGCCAACCGCGCGACCATCGGCAACATGAGCCCGGAGTTCGGCTCGACCGCCGCCATCTTCCCGATCGACGACGTCACGCTCGACTACCTGCGCCTCACCGGTCGTTCCGAAGACCAGGTGCGCCTGGTCGAGGAGTATTCGAAGGCACAGCACCTCTGGCACGACCCGGAGTCCGAGCCGGTCTACAGCGAGTACCTCGAGCTCGACCTCGGCACCGTGGTGCCGTCGATCGCCGGACCCCGCCGCCCGCAGGACCGCATCGAGCTGAGCCACGCGAAGGAGCAGTTCAACACCGACCTGCACGACTACGCGCAGATCGACCACGACCTCGTCGATCTCACGATCGCGGAGTCGTTCCCGGCGTCCGACCCCGGTGAGCTGAGCCCTGAGGATGCCCGCAGCATCCACCAGCACCACCACAAGAGCCACGCTCCGCACACCGCGTCGAAGCCCACGCAGGTCTCGATGGGCGACAGCGACTTCACCATCGATCACGGCGCCGTCGCCATCGCCGCCATCACGTCGTGCACCAACACCTCGAACCCCGAGGTCATGCTCGCCGCGGGCCTGCTGGCCCGCAACGCTGCGCGCAAGGGCCTCAAGGCGAAGCCGTGGGTCAAGACCACGCTCGCGCCGGGTTCGAAGGTCGTCACGGAGTACTACGAGAAGGCCGGCCTCACGGGCTACCTCGAAGACCTCGGCTTCTACCTCGTCGGCTACGGCTGCACGACCTGCATCGGCAACTCGGGGCCGCTGCCGGAGGAGATCTCCGCGGCCGTCAACGGCAGCGATCTGGCCGTCACGGCCGTGCTCTCCGGCAACCGCAACTTCGAGGGTCGCATCAACCCCGACGTCAAGATGAACTACCTCGCCAGCCCGCCGCTGGTCATCGCCTACGCCCTCGCAGGGTCGATGAACTTCGACTTCGAGGCGGATGCCCTCGGCATCGACCAGGACGGCAAGGACGTCTTCCTTGCCGACATCTGGCCGGATGCCGCCGAAGTGCAGGACACGATCGACTCGTCGATCAACCAGGAGATGTTCACCAGGGAGTACGCGAGCGTCTTCGACGGCGACGAGCGGTGGCGTTCGCTGCCCACGCCGACCGGATCGACGTTCGAATGGGATGCGGTCTCCACCTACGTGCGCAAGCCTCCGTACTTCGACGGCATGACGCTCGAGACCACCCCCGTCTCCGACATCGCAGATGCACGTGCGCTCGCCAAGCTCGGCGACTCGGTCACGACCGACCACATCAGCCCCGCTGGTTCGATCAAGGCGGACAGCCCGGCCGGTCACTACCTCACGGAGCACGGCGTGGAGCGCAAGGACTTCAACTCCTACGGCTCGCGTCGCGGCAACCACGAGGTCATGATCCGCGGAACGTTCGCGAACATCCGCCTCAAGAACCAGCTGCTCGACGGAGTGGAGGGTGGTTACACCCGCGACTTCACGAAGGCGGATGCCCCGCAGTCGTTCATCTACGACGCCTCCGAGAACTACCAGGCAGCAGGCACCCCGCTCGTGATTCTCGCGGGCAAGGAGTACGGTTCCGGGTCGTCGCGCGACTGGGCTGCAAAGGGCACCTCGCTGCTCGGTGTTCGCGCGGTCATCGCGGAGAGCTTCGAGCGCATCCACCGCTCCAACCTCATCGGCATGGGCGTTGTTCCGCTGCAGTTCCCGAACGGCGAGTCGGCCGACAGCCTGGGTCTCGACGGCACGGAGGTGTTCTCGATCAGCGGGCTGACCGAGCTCAATGACGGCAGCACCCCGAAGACGGTCCACGTGACGGCCGCTCCGAGCGAGCACTCCGCCCAGGGCAAGCAGCCGATCGAGTTCGATGCCGTCGTGCGCATCGACACCCCCGGTGAAGCGGACTACTACCGCAACGGAGGCATCCTGCAGTACGTGCTGCGGAGTCTCGTGGCGTAGACGCATTCGGCATCAGACGCGGGACCGGGATGACAATCCCGGTCCCGCGTCTGTGCAGGTGCGATGCGTAGACTCGGTGGGCAGGAGCGAAAGGTGATCCGCATGACCCTTCTCGAGACGATCAGAGGTCCTCGCGACCTCGACGCTCTCTCGAAGGAGCAACTCTCCCAACTGGCGGAGGAGGTGCGCGATTTCCTCGTCGCCAATGTCGCCAAGACCGGCGGCCATCTCGGTCCGAACCTCGGCGTCGTCGAACTCACGATCGCCATGCACCGGGTCTTCGATTCGCCCAGGGATGCCATCGTGTTCGACACCGGACACCAGGCGTACGTGCACAAGCTGCTCACCGGGAGGCAGGACTTCTCCACGCTCCGCCAGACCGGCGGCCTGGCCGGTTACCCCCAGCGAGGCGAGTCGGAGCACGACATCGTCGAGTCCTCTCATGCCTCGAGTTCGCTCTCGTGGGCGGACGGCATCTCACGCGCGTTCACGATGACGGGGCAGCGCGACCGCTTCGTGATCGCCGTCGTCGGAGACGGCGCGCTCACGGGCGGCATGACATGGGAAGCGCTCAACAACATCAGCGACGACAACGACCGCCGTCTGATCATCATCGTGAACGACAACGGTCGTTCCTACGCTCCGACCATCGGCGGCATGGCCCGCTTTCTGAACACCGTGCGCACCCGCCGCGGCTACAAGAGCCTGTATCTCACCTCGCGCGCGGCCTTCGACAAGCTCGGCGGACCGGGACGCGCGATGTACCGCGGCATCCGCGGCGGGGTCCACGGGTTCCTCTCCCGGTTCTCGAACAACGAGGCCCTGTACTCGAACCTCGACATCAAGTACATCGGCCCCGTCCAGGGTCACGACATCGACGCGCTGACCGAGGCCCTTGAACAGGCCAAGGCGTACGACGCGCCCGTCATCGTGCACGCCATCACGGAGAAGGGGCGCGGATACGAGCCCGCGCGCCGTGACGACGCCGACCAGTTCCACAGCGTCAACCCCATCGATCCGGAGACGGGCGTACCCATCCAGCGCGCCTCCGGCGTCATGTGGCCCGCCGTCTTCGCCGATGAGATCCTGCGGCTCGCCGAGAAGGATCACCGGCTCGTCGGCATCACGGCGGCCATGCTCCGCCCTGTCGGCCTCCATCGGTTCGCCGAGCGGTTCCCGACGCGCGTGATCGACGTGGGCATCGCCGAACAGCACGCCGCCACGAGCGCCGCCGGTATGGCCTTCGGCGGCCTGCATCCGGTCGTCGCGCTCTATGCGACCTTCATGAACCGCGCGTTCGATCAGGTGCTGATGGACGTCGGACTCCACAAGGCCGGCGTCACCTTCGTTCTCGCGAGCGCCGGCGTCACGGGCCCGGACGGTCCGAGCCACCACGGCATCTGGGATCTCGCAACGCTGCAGGTGGTGCCCGGCATCCGCATCGCGGCGCCGCGCGACGGCGAGCGCCTGCGCGAAGAGCTCGCCGAGGCGGTGGCGGTGCAGGATGCCCCCACCGTCGTCCGCTACCCGAAGGGAGCCGTTCCCGATCCCATCGTCGCTCTGCGCCGCAGCGCTGACGGCGTCGACGTGCTGGCTGAGGACCCCGCGCACGACGTGCTGATCGTCGCGGTCGGGGCCATGGCATCCACAGCACTGGACGTCGCACGGCGACTCGGCGCCCAGGGCATCGGCTGTACCGTCGTGGACCCGCGCTGGGTGGTGCCCGTGCCGAAGAGCGTGATCACGATGTCGGCGGACCACCGCCTGGTCGTCTGCATCGAGGACGGAATCAGAGTCGGCGGAATCGGTACGCGCATCCGGCAGGACCTGCGTGAGGCGGGCGTGGACACCGCGGTCACCGAGGTGGGCCTGCCCGACGAGTACCTCGAGCACGGCTCACGAGCCGACATCATGGAACGATCCGGAATGACTCCCCAGCACATCGCGCACGACGTGATGGGCATGGTGCTGGGCTCCAAGCTTCCCTATGCGCGTGGAGTCTCCAACGACACCGGCAGCCAGCCGGTCATTGCGTCGCGGGACTGATCACGTCGTAGCGCAGCGACTGGCACAACGCGACAGAAGGGGCTCCCGACAACGTCGGAAGCCCCTTGACCGTCTGGTCTCCGTTACGCGCCGACGCCCCTGATCACCGGGTGGTGGAAGGTGTCGCCGAACGCTCGCTCGCTCGCACCCACACGGTCGAGGTACGGCGTGACGCCACCCATCTGGAACGGGAAGCCTGCACCGAGGATCATGCACAGGTCGATGTCCTCCGGCGCGGCCACGACATGGTCGTCGGCGAGCATCCGGTGGATCTCGTCCGCCAATCCATCCTGCAGCCTGGTGAGGATCTGCTCCTCCGACAGCGGGCTCGAGCCGGTGGTGATCGACTTCAGGGCTCCCTTGTCGAAGCCCTTCACGTTGCCCTTGGCGTCCTTCTCCAGCAGCTTGCCGTAGTCGGCGAGCTTGTGCAGGTTCTCGCTGCGGTAGAACCGGTCGGGGAACGCGGCGTGGTGAGTGTCGAGCACGTGCGCGCCGACCTTGAGGCCGACCAGGTCGAGCAGCACCGATGGAGCCATCGGAAGGCCCAGGGGAGCGATCGCCTTGTCGACGGTCTCGAACGGCGTGCCCTGGTCGACGGCGTACATCGCCTCGCCGAGGAGCTTCGCGAGCACTCGGTTCACGACGAAACCGGGTGTGTCGGCCGTGATCACCGCATTCTTCTTGAGCCTGGCCGCAGTGACCATCGCGGTCGAGAGCGTGGCGTCATCCGTCTTCGGTGCCTTCACGACCTCGATCAGCGGCATGACCGCGACGGGGGTGAAGAAGTGGAAGCCCACCAGTCGCTCCGGATGCGCGAGCTTGGCCCCGATCGCGTCGACCGACAGGCTCGACGTGTTGGTGGCCAGCACAGCATCGGGCGCCACGATCTTCTCCATCTCGGCGAAGACATCCTGCTTCACACCGAGCTCCTCGAAGACCGCCTCGATCACCCAGTCGCACTCGGCGAACTCGCTCTTGTCGGTCGTTCCGTGGATGAGTGCCCGCAGCCGGTTCGCCTCATCGGACGACACGCGTCCCTTGTCCTGGAGCTTGCCGATCTCGTCGACGATGTAGGCGACGCCCTTGTCGACACGTTCCTGGTCGACATCGGTGATGACGACGGGCACCTGGAGTCGCCGGAGGAACAGCAGCGCGAACTGGCTGGCCATGTAGCCTGCGCCGAGCACGCCGACCTTCGTCACCTTCTTCGCGAGGGCCTTGTCCGGCGCGCCTGCCGGCCGCTTCGCCCGCTTCTGCACGAGGTTGAACGAGTAGATGGATGCCTGCAGCTGGTCGCCCGCGATCAGGTCGGCGAGGGCGTCGTCTTCCAGCGCGAAGCACGCCTCCTTGTCGCCGCTCTTCGCCGCCTTCAGCAGGTCGAGCGCCTTGAACGGCGACCGTGGCACCGTACCGAGCTTCGAGGCAACGGAGTCCCGCGCGATCTTGATCGCGATGTCCCACTTGGCGAGCCGTTCCAGCTTGCCCGGCGTGTTCTTGCGCTCGACCTTCTCGCTGCCGGTCAGCACACCGTCGACGAATCGGATCGAGTCTTCGAGGAAGTTCACCGGCGAGAAGATGCGATCGGCGATGCCGAGGTCGAAGGCATCCTTCGCCTTCAGCATGCGGTTCTGCTTGAGCGGGTTCTCGATGACGACCCTGAGCGCGTTCTCGATGCCGATCAGGTTCGGCAGCAGGAACGTGCCGCCCCACCCGGGGATGAGACCCAGGAACACCTCGGGGAGCGCGATGCCGGCCGCCGACGAGTCGATCGTGCGGTAGTCGGCGTTCAACGGCAGCTCGAGCCCACCGCCCAACGCCAGGCCGTTGATGAACACGAAGCTCGGGACGCCGAACTTCGCCTGCTTGCTCAGCACGAAGTGTCCGAGCTGCGCGAGCTTCTTGGCGATGTCACGGCTCGGAACCTCGGCGACCTTCGAGAGGTCTGCACCGGCAGCGAGGATGAACGGCTTGCCCGTCGTGGCCACGGCGTGGATCTCGCCCCTTGCCGCCCTGGCCGTCAGGTCGTCGAAGGTCTTCGCCAGCTCGAGCAGCCCCACGGGACCGAAGGTGTTCGGTCGGGTGTGGTCCCGTCCGTTGTCGAGAGTCACGAGGGCGAGCACCTTGCCGGACGGAAGCCGGACGTCGCGCACATAGCTGTGGGTGACGACCTCGTCGTCGGCGAAGGCGAGCAGATCGGAGAAGTCGATCGTCGAATAGTCGGTCACGCTCGTGCTCACTTTCCGTACTTCTTGTGGTGCGGGTTCTCCCAGATGACGGAGCCGCCCTGGCCGAGCCCCACGCACATCGCGGTGAGGCCGTAACGCACCTCGGGGTGCTGCTCGAACTGACGGGCCAACTGGATCATCAGTCGAACGCCGCTGGCGGCGAGAGGATGCCCGATCGCGATCGCGCCGCCCCACGGGTTCACCCTGGGGTCGTCGTCGTCGATGCCGAAGTGGTCGAGCAGGCTCAGCACCTGCACGGCGAACGCCTCGTTCAGCTCGAAGAGTCCGATGTCGTCGATGCTCAGTCCGGCGTTCTTCAGCGCACGTTCCGTGGAGGGGATGGGACCGAGACCCATCACCTCGGGCTCGACACCGGCGAATCCGAACGACACCATGCGCATCTTCGGGGTGAGCCCGAATTCCTTCGCCGCGCGAGAGGAGGTGAGCAGTGCAGCGGTGGCGCCATCTGTCAGGGGGGAGGCATTGCCAGCGGTGACTCGCCCGTGCGGACGGAACGGGGTCTTCAGGGTGGCGAGGCCCTCCATGGTGGTCTCGGGGCGCATCCCCTGGTCTTCGGTGGCGAGGCCCCAGCCCTCCTCGGTGCGGTACGACACCGGCACCAGGTCGGGCTGGATGTTGCCCGCCGCGTACGCCGCGGCCACCTTCTGCTGGCTGCGCATCCCGAACCGGTCGGAGCGCTCCTTCGTCAGCTCGGGATAGCGATCGTGCAGCCGCTCGGCCGTGTTGCCCATGTTGAGCGCAGCCGGATCGACGAGTCGCTCGGCCACGAACCGGGGGTTCGGGTCGACGCCCTGACCCATGGGGTGATGTCCCATGTGTTCGACACCGCCCGCGATCACCACCTCGTACTGGCCGAAGGCGATGCCCGAGCCGGTGGTCGTCACTGCGGTCATCGCGCCAGCGCACATGCGGTCGATGGCGAACCCGGGCACGGTCGTCGGAAGTCCGGCCAGGATCGCGGCGGAGCGTCCGAGAGTGAGCCCCTGGTCGCCCTGTTGCGTCGTCGCAGCTATCGCCACATCGTCGACCCTGTCCTTGGGCAGTCCAGGATTGCGTTCCAGCAGTCCGACGATCGACTTCACCGCCAGATCGTCGGCTCGCGTGTTCCAGTACACGCCCTTCTCGCCCGCGCGTCCGAACGGGGTACGCACCCCGTCGACGAACAGAACGTCAGCTCTTTCGGCCACTTCGCCTCCCATGTCAGGTCTCGTGACGATCCTAAAAACCGGACCTGAGCGTGAGGAATCGGTTGAGCGAACCTACGAACCGGATTCGGGCCTCACGACGGGGGATTGGTCCGCTTCCACAAACGCCTCTGCGACCTTCGCTGCCGTCGCCTCCACCTGCCACGGACGTGCCTCGGCCGCGAGCATGGCCTCGGCGATGGATGTCTCGTCGACGTGCGACGGGGGAGTCCATGCCAGTCGCCGCAACGTCTCGGGCGACAGCAGGTTCTCGACAGGAAGGTTCAGCGTCTCGGCCTCCGCTGTCACCACGGCACGTGCGCTCTGCAGACGGGCGTGCGCTTCCGGGTTGCGGTCGGCCCATGCGCGAGGCGGCGGGATGCTCTCACCCGAGCCGCGGAGCACCGGCAGGTCGTCCGTCGATCTGCCGCGGGAGACGGCATCCCACCATCGATCGATCTCAGTGCGGCTCGCCCTGCCCGTGAACTCGCGCAGCGCTGCGAGCTCCCGTTTGCTGGCGGGCATCGTGCGTGCGACTGCCGTGATGGAGGCGTCCGGCAGAAGACGACCAGGCGCCACGTCTTTCTCGCGCGCGAAGGCGTCGCGGGCGTTCCACAGCTCCCGTGCCACGGCGAGATTGCGCAGTCCACGGATCGAGTGCACGCCCGAGAGTCGCCGCCACGGTTCGCTCCGCGCGGGCTTCGGCGATCTGGTGAGCTCGAACGAGAATTCCTGTTCGGCGATCACCTCCTTGTGGGCGTCGGCCAGAAGTCCCTGCTCGGCCTCCATGAGGTCGACGAGCAGCTCGACGTCGAGTGCGGCATAGGTGAGCCACGACTGGGGGAGCGGTCGCGTCGACCAGTCGGCTGCCGAGTGCTCCTTGGCGAGGTGGATGCCAAGCAGCTCTTCGACGATCGTGCCGAGTCCGACCCTCGGGAAGCCGAGAAGTCGCGCCCCGAGCTCGGTGTCGAAGATCGTCGCCGGGTCGAGGCCGACCTCTCGGAGGCAGGCCAGGTCCTGGCTCGCCGCGTGCAGGATCCAGGGGGTGTCGCCCACGGCATCCTGCAACCGAGCGAGCCCGCCGAGCGCGGGAGGGTCGAACAGGAAGACCCCGGCGTCGCGACGGAACATCTGAATCAGGTAGGCGCGCTGCGAGTAGCGGAAGCCCGATGCGCGCTCGGCATCGACTCCGACGGGACCGGTCCCTGCGCTCAGCGCATCGATCGCATGACGGTATTTCTCGGGCGAGTCGACGACGTCGTAGTCAGTCACGCGATGTTCTCCTGTGGCTGATGAGGCGCACCCCGTCGGGCAGGGGCGGGATGCCTGCCAGCAGGCAGAGCACGTCGCCCCAGGCCTCGACGTGCGCGCGCATGTCGAGGCCGACGGGCGTCCACGATGCGCGAAGCTCGACCTGGGCGCCGTCGCCCTGTCGAGCAAGCTCGCCGAAACCCGTCGAGATGATCTTCGTGGCGGTGCCCGACGCCGCACTGTAGGAGGCGCCGCGTTCGTCGAGCGCATCGATCAGCCATGACCAGGTCACGTCGGCCAAGAACGGATCGAGGCCGATGTCGGTCTCCAACGGTGCCTGGGCGAAGCAGACGATGCGGAACGAACCGCCCCATTCCTCGGGCTCGCTCGGGTCGTAGAGCAACACGAAGCGGCCCGTTCCCAGATCGGAGTCGCGACCGTGACGGGCCGGAGCGATGTCGGCGGCGAGCGCGACGGCGAACGGCGCCAGCCCGGTCGGGGCCGGGATCTCGTCGATCGAGAGATCGTGACGAGCGTCGAACCGCCTCACCGAGTCGGCGGCCGCGCTGAACTCTGCGGGAATGCCGGGGGAGGCGGATGTAGGAGGCACGGTACGCAGACTAGAGTTTCGCGTCGAGAGTTTCAGGAGGCACGCCGCATCGACGACGTGCCTCGCCTCCGAGGGGAGTCGCGATGGGTCGGCTGGGCAGAGTGTTGGTTCCGATCGCCGTGCTGGCGGGCGTCGCCGCGGCAGGGGCCACCGCATACGTCGCCGCCTCGACGGCGGTCGCCAGGCACGTCGTGACGCCGATACGGCGCAGGAAGCAGGACGTGCGCATCCTCTCCGTCGCCGACGACCTCTCGACGATCAGGCTCGGCGGCACGGGGGACGCGCTGCGGGTTCCAGGACGATACGGTCTCTGGTTCTCGCAGGACCAGGGATACGCGCGGCTCGGGGACATCCTCGCGATGGACGATACGGGCGCCGTGACGCGCATCCTCGAGGAGGTCGTCTGGGGCGACATCGAGGCGGCCACGACGGGGCGGCTCTCCGGCTGGTACTACACGTCGCCCGACGAGCTCGGACTCGCCGTGCGCAGCGTTGATGTCTCCACCGACGGCGGCGCCGCTCCTGCCTGGCTCTTTCCGGCGGCAGAGCGGACCGACCGGTGGGCGATCCACGTGCACGGCAGGGGAGCGCGACGCCAGGAGACCCTTCGGGCGATGCCCGTCTTCCACGAGAAGGGCTACACGAGCCTCGCTGTCAGCTACCGCAACGACGAGGATGCCCCGGACAGCCCTGACCGTCGCTACGGTCTCGGCGGCACGGAGTGGCGCGACGTGGATGCCGCGCTCGACTACGCGCTCCGCAACGGAGCCCGACACATCGTGTTGTTCGGCTGGTCGATGGGTGGCGCTGCCGTGCTGCAGACGGCGGTGCGGTCACCGCACGCGGACAGCGTGCGCGGGATGGTTCTCGATTCGCCGGTGATCGACTGGGTCGAGACACTCGACTTCCAGGCCGGCGAAATGCGCCTGCCACGCCCCGTCACCCAGGGCGCTCTGGTGCTCCTGGACTCCGGCTGGGCGAAGGGGCTCGTGGGACAGGATGCTCCCATCGGCCTGAACACGCTCGACTTCACGGTCCGAGCCGGGGAACTTGCCGTCCCCATTCTGTTGATGCACAGCGACGACGACGGCTACGTGCCGGCCGGCGGCTCGCGGCTGCTCGCGGAGCAGCGACCCGACATCGTCACGTTCGAGCGTTTCGCCAGGGGCAAGCACACCAAGCTCTGGAACATCGATCCAGAGCGTTGGAACGCCGCGATCGGCGACTGGCTCGATCAGCTCGAACTCTCGCTCACGGACGACGCTTGACCCTGACCTGGTGCTTGGCTCTGCCGAGCATCGCGGTCATGCCGCGCACACGAAGCGGTGAGACGGCCTCGACGAGACCGAGATCCTGCGGGTAGTCGTCCGGGATCGCCAACACCTCGTCGGCGGAGAGGCCGGAGAGTCCCTGCACGAGGATCGACGCGAAACCCCGCGTGGTCGGCGATTCGCGCGGAGCGGTCGCGAAGAGCTGGACGGTCTCGTCGTCGCCGATCTCCACGAAGAGGAAGACAGGAGACTGGCACTCGACGACGCGCTCGAACAGGTCAGGATGATCGCGGTACCGCTCCGGGAGCTCGGGCAGCTCACCCGAGAACTCGAGCAGAAGCTGCAGACGGTCGGACAGATCGAGCGCGAGGAATTCGTCTCGGATCTCTTGCAATGCAGCGGGAATGGCGGAGGTCGTCATCAGGTATCCAGTCTCTCATGCGGCGCCGGGCGCGTCGCCGACGGTGCGGTGGCCGCGGAGCGTCACACTCCGCGGCCACCGCAATTCGGATCGTGGGCTCAGACGGCCGGAACCGTGCCCCGCTCCGTGCCCTTGACGATCGGCACCCGAACCGCGCTGCCCCACTCCGTCCACGAGCCGTCGTAGTTGCGCACGTTCTCGAAGCCGAGCAGATGCGTGAGCACGAACCAGGTGTGGCTCGAGCGCTCACCGATTCGGCAGTACGCGATGACGTCGTCGCCATCGGCAAGGCCCGCCTCGCCCCGGTAGATCGCTTCGAGGTCTGTGCGGTCCTTGAACGTGGCATCCGGTGCGGCGGCCCGCGCCCACGGCACCGAGGCGGCCGAGGGGATGTGGCCGGGACGCAAAGCGCTCTCGGTCGGGTAGCCGGGAATCTCGGTGCGCTCACCGCTGTACTCCTCCGGCGACCGCACATCGATCAGCGGACCGTGGCCGAGGTGGGCGAGCACATCCTCCTTGAAAGCGCGTGCCACGGAGTCATCGCGCTCGACGACGGGATACTCGACGGCCGCCGGCGTGGGAGCGTCGGTGGTCAGCTCGCGACCCTCGGCGATCCACTTGTCGCGGCCGCCGTCGAGCAGCCGGACATCTTCGTGTCCGAAGAGGGTGAACACCCAAAGCGCGTACGCGGCCCACCAGTTGTTCTTGTCGCCGTAGATGACGACCGTGGTGTCGCGCCCGATGCCCTTGGAACCGACCAGCTGGGCGAACCGCTCGCCCGACACGAAGTCACGCAGCACGGGGTCGTTGAGGTCGGTGTGCCAGTCGATCTTCACCGAACCGGGGATGTGACCGGTTTCATAGAGCAGCACGTCTTCGTCGGATTCCACCACGACGAGCCCCTCGTCACCGAGGTGTTCGGCCAGCCACTGCGTGCTGACCAGCCTCTCCGGATGCGCGTACTCGGCGAACTTCGCGGAATCGTCGAATCCCACGGTCATGGTTTCCTCCTGTTGGTGGGTGTGCGGGCGGTGATCGGGGGCGAGACCGTCCGGTTAGGCTTGACGCCGTCCTCACGCGAACTTACGCACGCCCCGTGCCGCGGCGCAGGGCGACTGTAAGACTTCGACACAAAGGATCACATGACCGCGAACGCGTTGCCCGCAGCCGATCGCCTCACCGAAGTGACGCCATCGATCACGGGGCGCGAGATCGCGGCCGAACTCGTGCCGCCGCCTCAGTTCCACACTGCCACGTTCGACTCGTATCGGCCGGACAAGGAATTCCCGTCGCAAGCCTCGGCAGTGCAGACCCTCCGATCGTTCGCCCGCACGTGGGAGCCGCCGCAGCCCGGCGGCTTCTTCGGCTGGGGCCGGAAGAAACAGGTGGAGCACAAGCCGGGCGTCTATCTCGACGGCGGCTTCGGAGTCGGCAAGACACACCTGCTCGCGGCGCTCTGGCACGAGGCCCCCGCGCCGAAATACTTCGGCACGTTCATCGAGTACACGGCACTGGTCGGCGCGCTCGGCTTCCAGCCGACCATCGACCTGCTGCGCGGCTCGAAGCTGATCTGCATCGACGAGTTCGAGCTCGACGATCCCGGCGACACGATGATGATGACCCGGCTGCTCGGCGCACTCGTAGGCAGTGGCACACGCATCGCCGCCACATCGAACACCCCGCCGCAGGCGCTGGGGGAGGGACGCTTCGCCGCTTCCGACTTCCTGCGCGAGATCCAGTCGTTGTCATCCCATTTCGAGACGGTACGCATCGACGGCCTCGACTATCGCCGACGCGACGTCTCCGGCACGGCGGCCAGCGTCGACGACGACACGCTGGCACGGACGGTCTCGGCGATCAGCGCCCGTGGCGAGCACGTGACGGCAGACCGCTTTCGCGACGTGGTCGACCACCTCGCCACGGTGCATCCATCGAAATACGTCAAGCTCATCGCCGGAGTCGATGTCATCGCGCTCGCCGACGTGCAGCAACTGCACGATCAGATGGAAGCCCTGCGGTTCGTCGCCTTCATCGACAGGGTCTACGACGCGGAGATCCCGATCATCGCGAGCGGCGTTCCGCTCAACGACGTCTTCGACGAGGAGATGTTGCAGGGCGGCTACCGCAAGAAGTACCTCAGAGCCACCTCCCGGCTCATCGCCCTGACCGCGGGCGAGCTGCCCCCGCACGACTGAACCAATGCATGCGGATGCCTGCGCACGGCATCCTCCACGCAGATCAGCGGTGACTTCCCTCCGCCGCGAAACACAGTGTTCACATTCGGGGCGCCACCGTAACGGCGACGAAACAACGCGACTCCTCCCACGAAATCTGTCGGAAGCAGACTGACGACACCTCACCGAGTCATCCGGCTGTCCGAGTCCGCACCAGGACTCTGCACCCGAGCCAGACGGTGACGGCATATCGGTTTCGTCGAGAGGGAGACCCCTTATGTTGTTCCACATCGCGGCCTCATACGACGCGCAGACGAGCGTGAACTCGCTCTGGCTGCTCGTCGCTGCGGCCCTCGTTCTGCTGATGACGCCCGGCGTGGCCTTCTTCTACGGCGGAATGGTCAAGGCCAAGAGCGTGATCAGCATGATGATGATGAGCTTCGGTGCCATCGCCATCGTCGGTGTGCTCTGGGTGCTGTACGGCTATGGTCTCTCGTTCGGCAAACCGCTGATCCCGCATCTTCTCGGCACTCCCGACTGGGGACTCGCCGGACTGCTGGGCAAAGACGGTGCGACGCCCGACCTGAGCACTCTGGCGTTCGCCGGGTTCCAGGCGACCTTCGCGATCATCACCGTGGCGCTGATCTCGGGCGCCATCGCCGACCGTGCCCGGTTCGGCGCCTGGATGGTGTTCGCCGGCATCTGGGTGACCGTCGTCTACTTTCCGGTCGCGTATTGGGTCTTCAACCTGCAGGACGGCTGGATCGCCTCCGTGTTGCACGTGAACGACTTCGCCGGCGGCACCGCCGTGCACATCAACGCTGGAGCCGCGGGACTCGCGCTCGCTCTCGTGCTCGGAAAGCGCGTCGGTTTCCAGAAGGGCATGAACAAGCCGCACAATGTGCCGCTCACGCTCCTCGGCGCAGCCCTTCTCTGGTTCGGCTGGTTCGGCTTCAACGCCGGCTCCGAGGCCGCGGTGGACGGCGTGGCGGCACTCGCCTGGGTGAACACGCTCGCCGCTCCGGCTGCGGCCACGATCGGCTGGCTCGTCGTGGAGCGGATCAAGGACGGCAAACCGACGTCGATCGGCGCGGCCTCCGGTGCTGTGGCCGGACTCGTCGCGATCACGCCGGCCTGCAACATCCTCACGCCGTTCTGGGCCATCGTGCTCGGCCTGCTCGTCGGCGCGATCTGCGCCGTGTCGATCGACCTCAAGTTCAAGCTCGGGTTCGACGACTCGCTCGACGTGGTGGGCATCCACCTCATCGGAGGCGTCATCGGCACGCTCTACATCGGAGTGTTCGGCCTCACACACGTGGACGGCGATGCTTCCAAGCCATACTCCAGCCTGCTCTACGGCGGCAGTCTGCAGCAGTTGGGCGCCCAGGCCATCGGCGCCTTCAGCGTGATGATCTACTCGTTCGTGCTCGCCTACGCGATCGGCTGGGTGATCCAGAAGACGATGGGATTCCGCGTCAAGACCGAGGACGAGATCGCCGGCGTCGACACGATCGTTCACGGTGAGGAAGGGTACGTTCTCGAAGACGCGTAGCCGCGAGCCCCGACAACGACGAAGCCCCCTGACGAGTCAGGGGGCTTCGTTCGTGGTGGGCGATACCAGACTCGAACTGATGACCTCTTCCGTGTGAAGGAAGCGCGCTACCAACTGCGCCAATCGCCCGCGAGTGCACCGAATTCCTCGTGCGCCGCGGGTACCGATACTAGCGGACGAAGGGCACGCCGCGCACATCGGCGATGACGGCCGGGCGCGTCTCCGCGGGCGACACGCGCGGGATGCCGGCGCACCGGGCTCAGTTTGAACATCCGGCAGATCATCCGCTACAGTTTCAAAGCACGCAGAAATGCGAAGCAAACGCGGATGTGGCGCAGTTGGTAGCGCATCACCTTGCCAAGGTGAGGGTCGCGAGTTCGAGTCTCGTCATCCGCTCGAGTGTGAGTCGACCATCGGTCGATGCAAGGATGTGGGAAGCCACACACGAACCCACACACGGTGGCGTGGCCGAGAGGCGAGGCAGCGGCCTGCAAAGCCGTATACACGGGTTCGAATCCCGTCGCCACCTCCAGTGTCGTGACAACCTCCACACAACTGAACAGCTCATACGAGCGCGATTGGCGCAGCGGTAGCGCGCTTCCCTGACACGGAAGAGGTCACTGGTTCGATCCCAGTATCGCGCACAGACAAACCCCCGGAATTCCGGGGGTTTTCGTGTATCCGGCGGAGTCCGTGCATTATTGGGCTTTCTGCTCACGGTGTCGCCGAGCCGGCCGCGCACAGCGTTCTATCGGAATTCGCGTGGAATTCCGATATCTCTCGATGATCGAACTTTCAGCGCTGCCTCCACCGCGCACAGCGGCCCACGATCTTGCGCGTTCTAGCGTGAGAGCCGACCTGAGAGGAGGAACACGTGAACACCCTGCTGAACACCCAGATCATCGGCGGCCCCGTGCCTTGGCTGCTCACGGTGCTCGCTGCACTGTTCATCGTGATCCTGCTCGCTCGTGCGCCGAGAAAGCGCTGGCTGCTGCTCGCCGCGTCAGGAGCGCTCGCAGCGGCCCTCATCAGCCTCATCGTCGTGTGGGTGGCCGACGCCACATCGTTGTTCGAGATCCCGTTGCCGGTCGACGCCGCCGTGTGGACCGTCGTCACCTTCGCCGCGATCGGGCTCGCGATCGTCAGCCTGTGGAAGACCGGCTGGTGGCGCCGTGTGCTCGCCGTCCTCGGCATCCTGGTGTTCGCCGTCGCCGGCACCGTGCAGGTGAACGCGGCGTTCGGCCTCGACAACACCGTCGGCGACCTGCTCGGGGTGGTCGTGCGAAATCCGATCGCATTGCCGAAGGCGACCTCGACGGAGACAGCGGGCACGACTTCACTCGCAGAGACCTGGGTTCCGCCGCGCTCCATGCCCGAGGACGGCAAGACGGGCACCGTCGTCATTCCGGCAACCGTGTCGAAGTTCCACGCCAGGGAAGCCGGCCTCTATCTGCCTCCCGCGGCACTCGTGAAGGACGCCCCTGCGCTTCCGCTCGTGATCATGATGATGGGCTACCCGGGCACACCGGACGCCGGTCCCATCTCGACCGTGATGAATTCCTTCGCTCACAGCCACCACGGGCTCGCTCCGATCGTCATCGTCGCCGATCAGATCGGACACGGCGCTGACCCAGCATGCGCCGACTCGACGGCGCTCGGTCACGCAGCCACCTACATCAAGACCGATGTCGTCAACTGGGCGAAAGCCCACCTGCGCGTCATCGAGAACCCTCGTGACTGGGTCATCGCCGGCTATTCGAACGGTGCGACCTGCGCTGTCAAGTACGCGGCACAAGAACCGGGAGTGTTCGGCAATCTGATGGCCGTCTCACCCGAGCTCTATCCGGGCACCCACTACTCGCAGAAGGTGCTCGAGACCGTGTACGGCGGCAACAGCGCGGCATGGAACGCCGACAAGCCGCAGGCCATCCTCGCCGCGCATCACGGATCATCGCTCTACAAGAGCGTCCACGCCGTGTTCACGACGGGTGCGCTCGACGCCGCCTTCGGTCCTCAGACGAGGCAGCTCGCGGCCGACGCGCGCGAAGCCGGGATGAACGTCTCGATCTACACGATTCCGGGGGTCGCACATGTCGGCCCGAACCTGACCAAGGGGCTGACTCGAGCGTTCGATGCGCTCGCACCGGTGCTCGGCCTCAGCGCCGCCTGAGACCTGTTCTCAGCCGCACCCTCGGGCGGTGACGCTGCTCGGCGCCTGCACAGACCGAGGGCGCGACCAGACTAAAGTTGGTAGGCATCCCTTTTTCCCTGATCATCCTGGAGTGGACCAGTGCCGGACGGTTTCGAGCTCTTCCCCGACCGCTCCGTTGTCGCCATGCGCGTCAACGGCGAGCTGAAGGATCTTGCCACGACCGTCACGACAACGGATGACGTCGTTCCGGTGACCATCGACTCGCCCGACGGATTGAACATCCTGCGGCACTCGACCGCACACGTGCTCGCGCAAGCCGTGCAGTCGGTCAACCCGGAGGCGAAGCTCGGCATCGGCCCGCCCGTCACCGACGGCTTCTACTACGACTTCGACGTCGCGGAGTCATTCACTCCCGACGATCTCAAGGCGCTGCAGAAGGCGATGGATCGGATCGTGCGCCAGGGCCAGCGCTTCGTGCGTCGGGTCGTCACGGACGACGAGGCGCGCGCCGAACTGGCGAACGAGCCCTACAAGCTCGAGCTCATCGGTCTCAAGGGCGGTTCCGCGTCGGCGGATGCCCTCGGCCAAGACAACGAGAACGTCGAGGTCGGTGCTGGCGAGCTCACCATCTACGACAATGTCGATCCGAGAACGGGCGAGGTCGTGTGGAAGGATCTCTGCCGCGGTCCTCACCTGCCGAACACCCGCCTCATCGGCAACGGCTTCGCTTTGACCCGTGTCGCCGCAGCGTACTGGCGGGGGAGCGAGAAGAACCCGCAGCTGCAGCGCATCTACGGCACCGCCTGGCCGACGAAGGACGAGCTGCGCGCCTACCAGGAGCGCATGGCGGAGGCCGCACGTCGCGACCACCGCAAGCTCGGCGCCGAACTCGATCTCTTCTCCTTCCCCGACGAGATCGGCTCGGGGCTCGCGGTCTTCCATCCCAAGGGCGGAATCATCCGCTACGAGATCGAGGACTACCTGCGATCGCAGCTGCTCAAGAACGGCTACGAGCTCGTCAACACACCGCACATCACCAAGGCGCACCTCTACGAGATCAGCAAGCACCTCGAGTGGTATGCCGACGGCATGTTCCCGCCCATGCACGTGGACGAAGAAGTGGATGCCGACGGCAATGTCGTCAGGCAGGGCCAGGACTACTACCTGAAGCCCATGAACTGCCCGATGCACAACCTGATCTTCCGTGCGCGCGGGCGCAGCTACCGCGAACTGCCGCTGCGCCTCGCGGAGTTCGGCACCGTCTACCGCTACGAGAAGAGCGGAACCCTCTCCGGCCTCACCCGCGTGCGCGGTCTGACCCAGGACGACGCGCACGCGTACGTCGCACCCGAGCAGGTCAAAGCGGAGATCGCCACCCAGCTCGAACTCGTTCTCGAGACACTGCGCGGCTACGGACTGAGCGACTTCTACCTCGAGCTGTCGACGAAAGACCCCGACAAGTACGTGGGCGACGACGCAGTGTGGGAAGAGGCGACGGAGACGCTGCGCCAGGTCGCACTCGAATCCGGTCTCGAGCTCGTCGACGATCCGGGCGGAGCCGCCTTCTACGGTCCGAAGATCTCGGTGCAGGCCAGGGACGCCATCGGCCGCACCTGGCAGCTCTCGACCGTGCAACTCGATTTCTTCGAGCCCGAGCTGTTCGAGCTCGAGTACACGGCAGCCGACGGCACACGCAAGCGGCCGGTGATGATCCACCGTGCTCTGCTCGGGTCCATCGAGCGGTTCTTCGCGATTCTCCTGGAGCACTACGCCGGTGCCTTCCCTGTGTGGCTCGCCCCGGTGCAGGTGGTGGGCATCCCCGTCGCCGACGAGTACGCGCCCTATCTCGACGAGGTCGCCAGACAGCTCAGAGCGCACGCCGTGCGCGTGGAGGTCGATCGCTCCGACGACCGCATGCAGAAGAAGATCAGGAACGCGACAACCCAGAAGGTGCCGTTCCAGCTGATCGCGGGGGAGCAGGACCGGGCGAACGGGTCGGTGAGCTTCCGGTTCCGCGACGGGTCGCAGCTCAACGGCGTGCCGGTGGCGGACGCCGTCGAGCGCATCCTGCAGTCGATCCGCGACCACGAGCAGGTCGTCACCGCATGGACGTAGAGGACGCCGCGCACTTCGCGGGGGTGCCCGACGAGTTCCAGCGTCTCTGGACGCCGCACCGCATGGTGTACATCCAGCAGGGCCAGCAGTCGCCACACAGCGATGAGTGCCCGTTCTGCGCGGCGCCGACGATGACCGATGAGCAGGCGCTGATCGTGCACCGTGGCACGCACGCGTACGCGTTGCTGAACCTTTTTCCGTACAACAGCGGCCACCTGCTGGTGTGCCCCTACCGGCACGTCTCGCTGTACGACGACGCCACGCCGGAGGAGACCGACGAGATCGCGACGATCACGCAGACGGCGATGCGGGTCATCCGCTCCGTCGCCCGCAACGACGGATACAACATCGGCATGAACCAGGGTGAGATCGCCGGTGCTGGCATCGCCTCTCATCTGCACCAGCACGTCGTGCCGCGCTGGCGTGCCGACGCGAACTTCTTGCCGATCATCGCCCACACGAAGGCTGTGCCTCAGTTGCTCGGCGAGATGCGGCAGTCGATCGCCGACGCCTGGCCGCGCTGATCGAGTCGGCGCGGCCGGACCCGACGCTTCAGCGCACCTGCTCGACGTCGAACTGCATGCGCGGGTGGGCGTAGAACTCCTGCGATTCGACGAGCTGCAGTTCGCGCGCGCCCGACTCATGCGTGCGCGTCAGCAGGTCGAACACGCTGGACACGGTGCGTCCGAGCGCGTGCGACGCCGACCCGCTCTCGCGGTAGTGCGCGGTGAAGAGAGCGGCCGTGACATCGCCGGAGCCGTTCGCCTTCATCGGCAGCAGCGGCGTGCGCACGATCCAGGCGCCCTCGCCGTCGACGGCGAGCATCTCGATCGTCTCCGGTTCGCGATCCGGTCGCTCGACGCTCGTGACCAACACGACGTCCGGTCCGGACGCGCGAAGAGCGTCGACGGATGCCAGTGTCGAGGAGAGCGAGTCGGGTTGCGTGTCGGTCAGGTAGCCGAGCTCGAACTGGTTGGGGGTCACGACGTCGGCGGCGGGGACCACGCGGTCGCGCAGCAGCACGGGGATTTCGGGCGCCACGAAGCATCCAGACTTGGCATTGCCCATCACGGGATCACAGGCATAGACCGCGCCCGGGTTCGCGGCCTTCACGCGCCGTACCGCGTCGAGGATGACGTCGCCGATGCCGTCGCTGCCCTGATAGCCGGAGAGCACGACGTCGATCTCGGGGAAGACCCCACGATCCTCGACCCCTGCGATGACCTCCGCGACGTCGGCGGGGGCGATCAGCGGCCCTCGCCACGCTCCGTATCCGGTGTGGTTCGAGAAGTTCACCGTGTAGACGGGGATCACCTCGACCCCGATGCGCTGGAGCGGGAACACTGCCGCGGAATTGCCGACGTGACCGTACGCCACCGCCGACTGGATCGAGAGGACCTTCACCGATCGATCATGTCATGCAGGGCGGGCAAGACCGGACATCCTGCGTGAGCGAGAGCATCGCCGCCACTCCTAGAATTGAAGGCATGTCTGACAGCAACACCGGCCAGCTCGGGTCGAGCCGCGTCAAGCGCGGCCTTGCGGAAATGCTCAAGGGTGGCGTCATCATGGACGTCGTCACCCCCGAACAGGCGCGCATCGCAGAAGATGCGGGTGCCGTGGCCGTGATGGCCCTCGAGCGCGTGCCCGCGGACATCCGCGCTCAGGGCGGAGTGGCACGCATGAGCGACCCCGACCTGATCGAAGCGATCATCGCCGAGGTCTCCATCCCCGTGATGGCGAAAGCGCGCATCGGTCACTTCGTCGAAGCGCAGGTCCTGCAGGCGCTGAACGTCGACT
The DNA here is from genome assembly GCF_007859675.1 of Humibacter ginsenosidimutans. Classification (GTDB taxonomy): domain Bacteria; phylum Actinomycetota; class Actinomycetes; order Actinomycetales; family Microbacteriaceae; genus Humibacter; species Humibacter ginsenosidimutans. The sequence continues at coordinate 583,669 of NZ_CP042305.1, read as the reverse complement.
ACATCGACGAATCCGAGGTTCTCTCGCCCGCCGACTACGTGAACCACATCGACAAGTGGCAGTTCACCACTCCCTTCGTGTGCGGTGCGACCAACCTGGGCGAGGCTCTCCGTCGCATCAACGAAGGCGCCGCGATGATCCGCTCGAAGGGCGAGGCCGGCACGGGCGACGTGTCGGAGGCGACCAAGCACATCCGCAAGATCACGTCGGAGATCAACGCCCTGAAGTCGATGACGAAGGACGAGCTGTACGTGGCCGCCAAGGAACTGCAGGCGCCGTACGAACTCGTCGCCGAGATCGCCGAAACGGGCACCCTGCCCGTCGTGCTGTTCACCGCAGGCGGTGTGGCCACCCCCGCGGATGCCGCGATGATGATGCAGCTCGGCGCCGATGGCGTGTTCGTCGGCTCCGGGATCTTCAAGTCGGGCGACCCCGCCAAGCGTGCCGCCGCCATCGTGAAGGCCACCACGTTCTACGACGACCCGTCGGTGATCGCTGAGGTCTCGCGCGGCCTCGGCGAGGCCATGGTCGGCATCAACGTGGGCGACCTCCCCGCACCGCACCGCCTCTCCGAGCGCGGCTGGTGACACTTCGGGACCAGTCGGCGTCGTCGACCGGTGCTGACGTACGCGTCGGCGTGCTCGCGTTGCAAGGCGATTTCCGCGAGCACGCCCGCGTGCTGGCATCCCTCGGCGCCGACGTCGCCCTCGTGCGTCGCGCCGAGGATCTCGACGGGATCGCCGGCCTGGTGATCCCGGGCGGCGAGTCCACGGTGATGGACAAGCTCGCGCGCACGTTCGGCGTCTTCGAGCCGCTGCGCGCCCGCATCGCCGCCGGGATGCCCGTCTACGGCACGTGCGCCGGGCTGATCATGCTCGCCGATCGCATCGTCGACGGCATCGAGGGGCAGCAGACCCTCGGCGGCCTCGACATCACGGTGCGCCGCAACGCGTTCGGCTCCCAGAACCAGTCGTTCGAGACCGATCTCGACATTCCTGCACTGGGGGAGCGGCCGGTGCACGCGGTGTTCATCCGCGGCCCGGTGGTGGATGCCGTCGGCCCCGCCGCGACACCGCTGGCCACGCTGTCAGACGGTCGCGTGGTGGCCGTCGAGCAGGGCAACCTGCTCGGAACGAGCTTCCACCCCGAGATCACGGGCGAGCACCGGTTCCACGAGTACTTCCTCGGCAAGGTCGCTGCGGCCTGAAGATGCAAGGGTCGCCCGCACGATCCAGGTGACGTCGACATCGACTGTTGCACGATCGACATCCCAGGGGTGGACACCGGCTCGCATCGGCCGGCGACGAGTCGTCACGCCCGCACCAGCCCGTTCTCGTATGCAAAGACGACCACCTGTACGCGACTGCGAAGCCCGAGTTTCTGCAGGATCGACCGCACATGTGATTTGACCGTGGCCTCGCTCAGGTAGCCGGCCGATGCGATCTCGGCGTTGCCGAGTCCCTTGGCCAGGAGCAGGAAGACCTCACGTTCGCGTGGGCTGAGCGCATCGATCGCCTCCTCGCGCACCCGAACGACCGGAGCATTCGTCTGGACGAGGCCGACCGAGTCGCCGTCTGAAGACACGAAGTCGCCGCCATGCACCTCGCGAATGGTCGCCATCACCTGGTGCGGCGTCGCATCCTTCGTCAGGAATCCCGCGGCACCAGCCCGCAGGGCGTGGTACACCGCTTCGTCCTGCCTGATCGTCGTGAGCACGACGACGGGTGGGGCGCCGTCGACCACCGTGATGCGGCGCGTAGCCTCGATGCCGTCGACCCCGGGCATCCTGATGTCCATCAGCACGACGTCGGGGGAGAGCTCCCGCACGAACTCGACTGCGCCGTCGCCGTCAACGGCCACACCGATGCACGTGATGTCGGGTTGTGCCTCCAGCTGCATGCGCAGGCCGTCGGCGAAGAGCGGCTGATCGTCAGCGATCAGCACGCGAATCGGCGCTGGCGAGCCTTTCGCTTCACCAGGCGAATCCGGGGTTGCCACCATGGCTCCTGTGATCTCAGACATCGACGGTCTCCCTCTCTCGGTCGCTGTACTGTGCGAACGGCAGGTACGCGGTGACCACGAAGTCCCCGTCATCACCTGGTCCTGCACTGAGCCATCCGCCGGCGAGCCGCGCCCGCTCACGCATGCCTGCGATACCGGCTCCGCCGCCCGTTTCGTTGTTGATCTCCGCGCCACGGGAGGCGACGAGCAACGCGAGACCTGAGCCCCGCCAGTCAGCGGTGACGGTGACCTCCGACTTCGTGCCGCCATGCTTGAGTGCGTTCGTCAACGACTCCTGCACGATGCGGTAGAACGTGAGGTGTCGCGACGGAGGAAGCGGCTGCTGCCCGCCGAGTATCTGATAGCGCACCGTCATCCCGAGTCCACACATCCGCTCGACGAGCGCCGGGACATCGGTGGTCGTCGGCTGCTGTCGCTCGACGCCCGTCTCGACCTGTATCCGCTCCACCAGGGACCGGCAGTCGATGAGCGCCTCACGGCTGACATCGGCGATCACGGCGAGAGCACGTTTCGAAGCACTGTCATCCGATGCCGCGGCGGCGATCCCGCCTTCGGCCTGTGCAACCACCACGGCGAGCGAGTGCGCGAGAGTGTCGTGCACATCGCGTGCGATCGCCGCGCGTTCCTGCTCACGGCGAAGATCGTCGCCGGCGCGGCCGAGTTGTGCCCACGTCCACTCCACAGCCCGTTCGACGCCACGAAGGCTCGTGGCCTGCCCGGCCGCCCAAGAGATGAGATACAACGTGCACCCGGCGAAGGCGAGAAGCAGCAACTGGCCGAAGACAAGGATGACCATCCAGGCGGCCTGCCGGACACCGACCGGGGAGAATATCCCGCCCTGCCCGATCCAACTCACCCAGCCGTACGCAGGGGAGAGCGGAAACCCGGCAACTGCCGGAGCCACTTCGCCGGTCGACGGGGGCCAGAACGAATGCGGAAAGACCATATTGAGGGCTGCAAGCAGGATTGCGAGGCATCCCGCACCGACCGCGTACGGCCAGCGCACCGCATCCCGGCGCATCCCGACGAAGAATCCGACGATCATGACGGCCAGGTACGAAGGCCACGTCGTCGACTCCGGAGCAGGGATCACTCCGGCGAACTGACCGAGTGGTGTCAGCACGACAAGGCACAGGGCTATCCGGGGTAAGACGCCAGAGATTCCGATCGTGATCGAAAGCAAGACGAACGAGATGATCTTCTCGACAAGCCCGGCTCGCCCAGTCTCAGCGAAGATCCACAGCATGAGAAAGCCTGCCCCGATCAACGGCGGGACGATCGAAAGCGTCAGCCTCGCCATCTGCCGGCTCCGGTCGGTGTGCAGGGTCTGCGCGAGGTCTGCGGTCATGCCGTCACGATAGGGCGGGCGTGGAGCTGCACGGCCCCGTCGAGCTCGGTTTTCATCCGAAGGGATGAGTGCGCGAACGGGCTGGGCGACAGCATCCTCGCAACCACGGCTCGCCCTTCGAGGGCGCAGTCGCGCCCGCACCCTACAATTGGTAGGCGGTGCGTCACGTGCACCCAGGTTTTCTCTCGAGCAGGAGCACTATGTCCGGGCATTCCAAGTGGGCGACGACGAAGCACAAGAAGGCCGTCATCGACCAGCGTCGCGCGAAGTCGTTCGCGAAGCTCATCAAGAACATCGAGGTCGCCGCGAAGATCGGCGGCGCCGACCTCTCCGGCAACCCGACGCTCGTGGACGCCGTGCAGAAGGCCAAGAAGACCTCGGTGCCGAACGACAACATCGATCGTGCGATCAAGCGCGGTGCCGGCCTCACGGGCGAGGTCATCGACTACACGACGATCATGTACGAGGGCTACGGCCCGAACGGCGTCGCCCTTCTCGTCGAGTGCCTCACCGACAACAAGAACCGCGCGGCCGCCGATGTGCGCACGGCGATGACTCGCAACGGCGGCACGATGGCCGACCCGGGTTCGGTGTCGTACAACTTCCACCGCAAGGGCGTCATCGTCGTCCCCGGTGAGGGCACCAGCGAGGACGACGTTCTCACGGCGGTTCTCGACGCCGGAGCCGAAGAGGTCACACCGCAGGGCGAGTCGTTCGAGGTGCTCACCGAAGCAAGCGACCTGGTCGCGACGCGCACCGCGCTGCAGGATGCCGGCATCGACTACGACTCCGCCGATGTCGAGTTCGTGGCGCAGGTCAAGGTCGACGTCGATGCGGAGACCGCGCGCAAGGTGTTCCGCCTGATCGACGCGCTCGAAGACTCCGACGACGTGCAGAACGTGTACACCAACCTCGACCTCAGCCCCGAGGTGCAGGCCGAGCTCGAAGACGACGAGTAGGCATCCGTGGTGCGGGTGCTCGGGATCGACCCCGGACTGACCCGCTGCGGCGTGGGTGTGGTCGACGTCGCGCCCGACAGGAGGGCGACCCTGGTGGCCGTGACGGTCATCCGTTCAGCCCCCGACCTCGCTTTGGAGCGTCGACTGCTCACGATCGGCGACGGCATCGAGGCGCTCATGGACGAGCACAAGCCCGACGCCGTGGCGATCGAGCGCGTCTTCGCCCAGCACAACGTGCGCACCGTGATGGGCGTGGCGCAGATCAGCGGTGTCGCGCTGCACTCCGCGGCGAAACGCCATCTCCCCGTCGGGCTGCACACACCGAGCGAGGTCAAGGCCGCCATCACCGGATACGGCACCGCCGAGAAGCGACAGGTGCAGAACATGGTGGCCAAGGTGCTCGGCATGACCGAGATACCGAAGCCGGCGGACGCGGCAGACGCGCTGGCGATCGCCATCTGCCACGCCTGGAACGCTCCGCTGGTGCGACCGGATGCCGGGGGCGTGTCCCTGACACCGGCCCAACAGGCGTGGCGCGCCGCCGAGAAGACCGCGAGAGGGTCGGTGGGCACCCGTAGGCTTGCGAAGTGATCTCCTCCCTTCGCGGAACAGTTCTGCAGGCATCCGACGGCGTCGCCGTGATCGACGTCGGTGGAGTGGGATACGCGGTACAGGTCACGCCCGATCACGCGCGCAGCCTGCGCACCGGCGAGGAGGCGATCGTCTACACGTCGATGATCGTTCGCCAGGAATCGATAGCCCTCTTCGGCTTCCCCGCACGTGAGCACCTGGGTGTGTTCGACGCCCTGATCGGGGTCTCCGGCGTCGGACCGAAATCCGCGCTCGGCGTGCTCGCCGCCTTGTCGCCCGACGAGATCGCACTCGCTGTCGCATCCGACGACGACAGCGCCTTCCGCAAGGTCAGCGGGATCGGGCCGAAGACCGCCAAGCTCATCGTCGTCTCGCTCACCGGCAAGCTGTTCGCTCCGGCCAGGCCGGTGCAGAACGTCGCCCAGATTCCGCGCTCGGACGTTTCCGACAGTGTCGTGATCGCCCTCGTCGGGCTCGGCTGGGCCGAGAAGACCGCCACCGATGTCGTGCGCGAGCTGGTCGACGAATACGCGGAACCGGAGCGTGACACCGTGCAGGCACTCCTGCGGCTGGCGCTCTCCCGTCTCGGTCCGACGGCGAGGCAGCAGGCATGAGCGACGACCTGACGACCCCCGAGGCGCAGTCCGAGGCCGAGCTCGCGTTCGAGGGTGCACTGCGACCGAAATCCCTCGCGGAGTTCGTCGGTCAGTCGAAGGTGCGTGGTCAGCTTCAACTGCTGCTGACGGCCGCCCGCATGCAGGAACGCACGCCCGACCACATTCTGCTCGCCGGTCCGCCCGGCCTCGGCAAGACGACGCTCGCGATGATCGTCGCGCACGAGAGCGGACGCACGCTGCGCATGTCGAGCGGACCCGCCATCCAGCATGCCGGCGATCTGGCGGCGCTCCTGTCGTCGCTCGTGCCGGGCGAGGTGCTCTTCATCGACGAGATCCACCGCATGGCGCGCTCCGCCGAGGAGATGCTCTACCTGGCGATGGAGGACTTCCGCATCGACATCATGGTGGGAAAGGGCGCAGGGGCGACCTCGATCCCGCTCGACCTCGCGCCCTTCACACTCGTCGGCGCGACCACGCGCTCAGGGCTGCTGCCCAACCCCCTGCGCGACCGCTTCGGCTTCACCGCACATCTCGAGTTCTACGACGACGCGGAGCTCGAGCAGGTTCTCACCAGGGCCGCACAGCTGCTCGACTTCGAGGTCGACAGGGATGCAATCGCCGAGATCGCAGGCAGATGCCGCGGCACTCCGCGCATCGCGAACCGCCTGCTGCGTCGTGTGCGCGACTACGCGCTCGTGCACGGCGGACGCGCCGATCGCAGTGCCGTGCGACAGGCTCTCGAGCTCTACGACGTCGACGAGCTGGGACTCGACCGCATCGACCGCGCCGTCATGCAGGCCATTCTCACCAGGTTCGACGGAGGACCGGTCGGGCTCAACACGCTGGCCGTGTCGGTCGGCGAAGAGGCCGATACGATCGAGTCGGTCGTCGAGCCGTTCCTCGTCCGCATCGGCCTCATCACGCGCACTCCGCGAGGGCGTGTGGCCACGCCGATGGCCTGGGATCATCTGGGAATCCCCAGAAGGCCCACTGCAGGCGCGCAGCAAGCGCTCTTCACGGATGACCTATAATCCTGTAGCAGCCCGCAGCCCCCATGAACGATGAGGTGGTTGTCGCACGCCCCCTCATTTCGGAAGGTTTCATTCACTTTGGATCAGACAACACTGACCATCGTCATGGTCGTCATTCTGGCGGTCCTGATCTTCTTCATGTTCCGCAGCAGCCGTAGACGGCAGAAGCAGCAGCAGGAGCTCCAGAAGCAGGTCGTTCCCGGCGCGACGGTCATGACCAACTTCGGTGTGTTCGGCACGATCGTGTCCATCGACGAAGAGAACAACAAGGTCGAGCTGGAGACGAGCCCAGGCCACATCCTCACGGTGCATCGCCAGACGATCGGCCGCGTGGAGACGATGCCGGAGACCACCGAGACGGTCGATGCCGACTCCGCGGACACCGAGGTCGAGGCCGCAGCCACCGACGAGAAGCCGCAGTACGGCGAGCGGATCGAGGATGCCGGCACCGCTTCGGACACCGCCGAGTCGAAGAAGACCGACGAGTAGTCCTTCCTGCCTTCGTGCGGCGACCGGCATCGGTCGCCGCACGCGTATAGAAAGCTGAGTTCTGCCGTGGCAAAGTCGTCTCCGGTGAGGAACGCGTCCAGATCGTTGGTCTGGCTCGGTGCGATCGTCGTCGTCCTCGGGCTCGTGCTCGGCGGCGGCGTGCTGTTCGCCGGCGCGAGCTTCATGCCGAAACTCGGCCTCGACCTCGAGGGCGGCACCGAGATCATCCTGACCCCCCAGCTCGAGGGCGGTCAGACCATCAGCAGCGACGAGCTGAACCAGGCGGTGTCGATCATCCGCGAGCGCGTCGACGCTTCGGGTGTGTCGGAGGCCCAGGTCAGCACCCAGGGCAGCGACAACATCGTGGTCGCGATTCCCGGCACGCCCGACCAGGCGACGATGAACCGCATCAAGTCGTCGTCGAAGATGGAGTTGCGTCCGGTTCTGCTCACCGGATCGCCGACCAACACGTTCGTCGGATCGAACGGCAAGACCACGCCGTATCCGTCGCCGGCACCGTCGTTGCAGTCCACTCCGACGTCGAAGCCGACGAACGGCAGCGACACCGCGTGGGTCACCCCTGCCCTGCAAGCGCAGTACGACGCGTTCGACTGCTCGTCGCTGAAGAAGGACTCCACGAATTCGGCGCCTGCGAACGAACCGCTGATCACATGCGACGACACGCTGTCGGCGAAGTACCTGCTCGGCCCCGTCGAGGTCGAAGGATCCGACATCACCAACGCCACGGCGGGCATCGCGACCGACTCCAGCGGCAACACGACCGGTCAGTGGGTCGTGAACCTCACCTTCAACTCGAAGGGCACCAAGGACTTCGCGGCGGTGAGCACGCGGCTCTACGGGTACTACAGCCAGGACTCGAGCGATCCGCGTTCGCGCTTCGCCTTCGTGCTCGACGGCAAGGTGCTCGAGGCTCCTGCGATGCAGGGCGCGATCACCAACGGTGAGGCCCAGATCAGCGGAAGCTTCGACCAGACCTCGGCGACCACGCTCGCCGACCAGCTCAAGTTCGGCGCCCTGCCGGTGAGCTTCAAGGTGCAGAGCTCCGACACCATCTCCGCCACCCTTGGCTCCGCTCAACTGCTGAGCGGTCTCATCGCCGGAGGCATCGGTCTGCTTCTGGTCGTGATCTACACGCTCTTCCAATATCGACTGCTCGGACTCGTGACGATCACCTCGCTGGTCGTCGCCGCCCTGCTGACGTACCTCGTGATCGCGATCCTGTCGTGGCGCATCGACTATCGACTGTCTCTCGCCGGTGTCGCAGGTCTCATCGTGGCCATCGGATTCACCGCAGACTCGTTCATCGTGTACTTCGAACGAATACGCGACGAGTTGCGCGACGGGAGAACTCTCGAATCCGCCGTGGAGGCGGGCTGGAAGCGCGCGAAGCGCACCATCTACGCGTCCAAGTCCACGAACCTGCTCGCGGCCATCGTGCTGTACGTGCTCGCCGTCGGCAACGTGCAGGGCTTCGCGTTCACACTCGGCGTGACCACGGTGCTCGACGTGCTCATCGTCATCCTGTTCACGCACCCGACCTTGCAATTGCTGGCGCGAACCCGGTTCTTCTCCAGCGGGCATCGACTCTCAGGGCTCGATCCGGATGCTCTGGGCGCTGTCTACCGCGGAGCCGCACAGTTCCGCACCTCCACCGCCGTCTCCGATGGCAAGCGCGCCTCCAGCAGCCGTGAGGCCGCTCGACGCCAGACCATCGCCGAGCGCAAGCAGGCCGAACTGGTCGCCGCGAACGGTGGCAAGGACGAGAAGGACGAGAAGGAGTCCTGATGCCCGCGACACGCTTCCAGAAGTTCGGCAACGACCTCTACACCGGTGCGCGCTCGATCGACTTCGTCGGCAAACGCAAGATCTGGTACGCCATCGCCGCGGTGCTCATCATCGCGTCGATCATCATCCCGATCGCCAAGGGCGGCTTCAACTTCGGCATCGACTTCCGCGGCGGTTCGCAGTTCACCGTCTCGAACGTCTCCACCACGGATCAGTCGCTGGCCGAGCAGGCGGTGCACGATGTGAAGCCGAACGCGGCCGTGCAGGTCAGCGAGACCCGGGGAACCGGCGGTGCCGGCATCCAGGTGCAGACGGACCAGCTCACCACCGACCAGACCAAGCAGGTCGCCGCGAACCTCGGCCGCGCCTACGGGGTGCAGCAGAAGAACGTCGCGTCGACATACATCGGGCCCAGCTGGGGTGCCGACGTCTCGCGTCAGGCGATCCAGGGCCTCGTGGTCTTCCTGCTGCTCGCGTTCATCGCCATGGCGCTCTACTTCCGAACGTGGAAGATGTCGGCAGCGGCCATCATCTCGCTGTTCCACGACCTCATCATCACGGCGGGTGTGTACGCACTCGTCGGTTTCGAGATCACGCCGGCCACGATGATCGGATTCCTGACGATTCTCGGCTACTCGCTGTACGACACCGTCGTGGTGTTCGACAAGATCCGCGAGAACACGCGTGAAGACAAGGAAGCTCTGAAACACACGTTCGCGGAGTCGGTCAACCTCGCGGTGAACCAGACATTGGTGAGGTCGATCAACACGGCGGTCGTCGCCGCGCTACCGGTGGCCGCGATCCTGTTCATCGGAGCGTTCGTGCTCGGCGCCGACACGCTGCGCGACATCTCGCTCGCACTGTTCATCGGAATCCTGATCGGCACGTACTCGACGATCTTCATCGCGGCGCCGCTGTATGCCGACTTCCGACACGGCGAGAAGGAGATCGCCAAACACGATCGCAAGGTTCTCGCTGCGCGAGCGAAGGCTCCGTCGACCGAGGCGGTCCCCGCCAAGTGACGGGTGCACCGGCGAGCTCGATCTCGGCGGCGGAGGCCATTCCGCTCGTCGAAGACGGCTCGCTGTGGCTGCTCGACGTGCGGGAAGGCTACGAGTGGCAGTCCGGCCATGCTCCCGGAGCACACCACATCCCGCTCGGTGAGCTCGCACTCCGTCAGGGAGAGCTGCCGGACGACGCGAGGATCGCGGTGATCTGCCACCTCGGTCAGCGCTCGCTGATGGTGGCCGACGCTCTGGCGGATGCGGACTACGACGTCGTCGACATCGCCGGCGGCATCGTCGCCTGGCAGGCGTCAGGGGGTGAGCTGGTCTCCGCTGTCAGCGGACCCTCGGGCGACGCCGGAACCGAGTCACGATAATGGTTGTCGGGAGGCGATGCTGATGGTCGACACGACAACGCAGCAGTCCGCCTCTTTGCGCCGACTCGTGCCGCGCATCTTCTCCCGAGCCCAGCAGCCTGCGGGTGCCGTCGACACCCTGCTGAAGACGGTGCGAATGCACCACCCGAAAGCGGATCTGGCGCTGATGGAGCGCGCCTACGCAGTGGCGGCCGGCGCACACGAGGGCCAGACGAGACAGAGCGGCGAACCGTACATCACGCACCCGGTCGCGGTGGCGCAGATCCTTGCGGACCTCGGCATCGGCTCCAAGGCGATCGCGGCGGCCCTCCTGCACGACACCGTCGAAGACACCGACTACTCGCTCGACGAGCTGCGCGCGGACTTCGGCGACGAGATCGCGATGCTCGTCGACGGCGTCACGAAGCTCGACAAGGTCAAGTATGGCGAGAGCGCGCAAGCCGAGACCGTGCGAAAGATGATCGTCGCGATGTCCAAAGACATCCGTGTGCTCATCATCAAGCTGGCCGACCGCCTGCACAACGCCCGCACCTGGGGCTTCGTACCACCGGCGAAAGCCACCCGCAAGGCGACGGAGACGCTCGAGATCTACGCGCCGCTTGCCCACCGGCTGGGCATCCAGGCGATCAAGTGGGAGCTCGAAGACCTGTCCTTCGCCGTGCTCTATCCCAAGCTCTACGTGGAGATCGAGAACCTGGTCAAGCAGCGCTCGCCGGAGCGCGAGCGGGTCGTGCAGAGTGTGACGGATGCCATCAACGATGACCTCAAGTCCGCCAAGATCCGCGGCAAGGTCGTCGGACGTCCGAAGCAGTACTACTCGATCTACCAGAAGATGGTCGTGCGAGGGCGCGAGTTCGACGAGATCTACGACCTGGTGGGCATCCGCGTGATCGTGAACTCGGTGCGCGATTGCTACGCCGTGCTGGGGCAGATCCACGCCAGGTGGACGCCGATGCCCGGTCGGTTCAAGGACTACATCGCCACGCCGAAGTTCAACCTCTACCAGTCGCTGCACACCACGGTGATCGGCCCGGAGGGGCGTGCCGTGGAGATCCAGATCCGCACGGAGGAGATGCATCAGCGCGCCGAGTTCGGTGTCGCCGCGCACTGGAAGTACAAAGAACGCGTCGCGGGCAGCAAGTCGGATTCGACCAAGGTCGATGCCGACATGGCGTGGTTGGCGCACATCTCCGATTGGCAGGCCGAGACCGCCGACCCCAGCGAATTCCTCGACTCGCTGCGGTTCGAGATCGGCGCGAAAGAGGTCTACGTCTTCACCCCGAAGGGCCGTGTCATCGGTCTGCCGAGCGGTGCGACCCCCGTCGATTTCGCCTACGCCGTGCACACCGAGGTCGGTCACCGCACGATGGGCGCCAAGGTGAACGGCCGCCTCGTGCCCCTCGAATCGCCCCTGTCGACCGGTGATGTCGTCGAGGTGTTCACCTCGAAGAACCCCGATTCGGGACCGAGCCAGGACTGGCTCAACTTCGTGAAGAGCCCTCGGGCGCGCAACAAGATCCGCCAGTGGTTCACGAAGGAACGCCGCGACGAGGCGATCGAGCAGGGCAAGGATGCCATCGCCCGCGCGATGCGCAAGCAGAACCTTCCCCTCCAGCGGTTGATGTCCCAGGACTCGCTGGGCGAGGTCGCCGCCCAGATGAAGTACGACGACGTCTCTGCGCTGTACGCAGCCATCGGCGAGGGCCACGTGAGCACGCAGTCCGTGCTCGAGAAGGTCGTCGCCTCGCTGCAGTCGGAGACCGAAAGCGACGTCACCGAGCTCCCCCCGCCCGCCCGCGTCCGCGGTCACCGGCTGCGCAACAGCGACTCCGGTGTGCTGGTGCGAGGGGCGCCCGACATTCTCGTCAAGCTCGCGAAGTGCTGCACACCGGTGCCGGGCGACCCCATCATCGGTTTCATCACGCGCGGCTCCGGCGTGAGTGTGCATCAGGCGGACTGCCACAACGTGCAAGATCTGCTGCGTGAACCGGAACGCATGATCGACGTCGAGTGGGCCCCCTCGTCGAAGAGCGTCTTCCTGGTGCAGATCCAGGTCGAGGCGCTCGACCGCTCCGGGCTGCTCTCGGACGTGACGAGGGTGCTCTCCGAGCATCACGTGAACATCCTCTCCGCGACGGTCTCGACCTCGAGCGATCGTCTCGCTCTCAGCCGCTTCGTGTTCGAGATGGGTGACACGACCCACCTCGACCGCGTGCTGAACGCCGTGCGGCGCATCGACGCCGTCTACGACGTGTATCGGGTCAACGCCGGCTGACGGCGGCCATCCGCTCCCAGCGCCCCACGCTGCGAAGCGCGTCGATCTTGCCCGGCAGATTGCGGGCGGCCTCGATTCGCCGCGCACACCCCTCGGCGAGCTCGGGCCAGCGCACGAGGACGCCCAGCGCGTCATCGTCCCGGCCCTCCGTTTTCGTGAGCGCAAGGTCAAACAGCGTGCGCGCCGGCACCGTCACGCCGATGCCGCAGACGCGCGCGACGTCATCCGGATCGTGCGTCACCTCACGCACGACGTAACGCGGCGTAGGCGGCACCTTGATCCGGTCGGAGCGCGGCACGCACATCGTGTGCACTCTCGGAGCCGCGGCGCGCACGCCGAAGAGCCACGTGGCCGTCGAGAGTTCCGCCATCATGCGGGTCCCCGCGCTCCGGCGCAGCGCCTCGGCCCTCAGCCAGAGGCTCTCGACCTCGTCGACGGGGGAGAAGCACTCATCGACGGCGAAGAGTTCACCGTCGAGCCGAGCCGCGTGCAGCTCGGCGAGCGGAAGCACGACGGGGTCGAGCACGGATGCCATCGCAGGAGCCATGGCTCCATGGTCGCGTCAGCGGGCCACGGCATTCGTGTCACACGGGTCGATCGGTGGATAACACGTTCACCGTGCCGACGGTGGACACATCACGTTCGGGAATCAGTGGATGGCGGAGAGCCAGGCCTTGCGGGCGTCGAGAGCTTCCTGCGCCTGCTGGATGGCCTTGGCGTCGCCGGACGCCTTCGCCTGCTCGAGCTCCGCTTCCAGCTTCGCGATGGCGTCGGTGAGCTGTGCCGCGAGTCCCTCCGAGCGCGCCTTCTTCTCCGGGTTGCTGCGCTCCCAGTGCTCGTCGTCCAGTCGGCGCACGGCGGTCTCGACCTTGCGCAGCCGCTCCTCAACGGACTTCAGCTGGTCGCGCGGGACCTTGCCGATGGCATCCCACCTGGTCTGGATCGAAAGCAACGCCGCCCGCGCCTGTGTGCGGTCGGTGGCCTTGAGAAGGGGCTCGGCCTCTTCGAGCAGGGCCAGCTTCTGCTCGAGGTTCTGCTGGAACTCCTCGTTCTCGATGGCGTCGGTCTCGGCCTTCGCCGCGTAGAGCACGTCGCCGGCGGCCTTGAATCGCGCCCACAGCGCGTCATCGTTGCGCTTGCCGGCGCGGCCGGCACGCTTCCAGTCGTCGAGAAGTGCTCGGTACTGCGGCACGCCGTCTGCGCCGAGCGGAGCGAGTGCCTCTGCACGCTCGATCAGTTCGGTCTTGCGGGCTCGCACGTCGCGGTGCTGCGTGTCGAGCTCGGCGAAGAACGCCTTGCGGTTGCGTTCCAGCGTGGTGCGGGCCGCACGGAAGCGCTTCCACAGCTCGTTGGCCTCGTTCTTCGGGATGCGCGGGCCGTCGTGCTGGTGCGCCTGCCACGCGGCGAACAGCTCATCGAGCCTGGCACCGGCCTGCTTCCACTGCGTCTTCGCCGGGTCTTCGGCGGCCAGCGCCTCGACCTGCTCGACGATGGCGGTGCGCTCGACGATCGCCTGCTCGACGGCGGCCTTCGCCTCGGCGGTCTGCTGCTCGGTCAGCTCCTCGACGGTGCCGCCGAGCTTCGCGAGCCTGGCATCGAGAGCGCCTAGATCACCGACGGCGTTCGCATTCGCGACGGTCTCGCGCAGTGAGGCGACGGCCTTGGCCACGTCGTTGGCGGGAGCGCCGCGGCGCGCGCGCTGTTCGAGGAGCATGACCTGACCGGCGAGGTCCGCGTACTTGCGCTCGAAGTAGGCGAGCGCCTCCTCTGCGGAAGCGTCGGGGTACTCACCGACCACACGTTCACCGTCTGCGGTCCGCACGTAGACCACGCCTGCTTCGTCGACGCGGCCCCACGGCTGCTGATCACTGCTTGACACGAGCCTCACCTGCTTGAGAAGACGGTCGGATCGACCGTCGTGGATGCCTACAAGAGCCTATTGCACGAGCACGCACCGACTCGGGTCGGTGCTGCCAGACGTTACTTGAGTGTGAACGACTTGATCGTCGGGGTCACGGCCGGGGTTCCGTCGCTGCCGCCACCCTTGACGCCCTTGTCCGTGACGTCGGTCTTCAGCTGATCGAGCCCGCTCGTGATCTTGCCGATCACGGTGTACCCGCCGGCGCTGTCGTTCGGGATGGTGGAGTCGCCGTAGACGATGAAGAACTGGCTTCCGTTGCTGTAGGCGTTGTCCGTCTGGCGCGCCATCGCGATCATGCCCTCCGTGTACTTGCCGTCGCTCGGCGCGTTCTCGACCGGGCCGAAGCTGTAGCCAGGGCCACCGCTTCCGGTCGCCGTCGGATCGCCGCACTGCAGCACCTTGAACGTGGCGCCGGTCGTGAGCCGGTGGCACTTCGTGTTGTCGAAGAACTTCTTCTGCGTCAGTGAGACCATCGACGAGACCGCCTGCGGTGCCTTCGCACCGTCGAGCGAGACGCCGAGATCGATGCCGTTGATGTCGAGCGTTCCCGTCCAGGTGCGGTTTTCGGCAAGCGACTTCGAGGGCACATCGCCCGTGTTCTTGCCCGTCGCGGCCGGCGTCGGGGTGGGTGTGGGGGTCGACGTGGCCGTCGCCTTGGGGGATGCGACGGGCTTGCCCGGCCCGGAAGAGAAGTAGGTGATCTGGAACACCGTCGCCAGCACCAGCACGACGACCACCACGCCGCCCGCGATCAGGTTGTCGCGCACACGCCTTTTCTTCGTGTGCTCGTGCACCGCCTGGCGCGCCCGGTAGGCGCGCAGACGTTCGCGCGCCTGACGCGCGTCACGGTCGTTCTGCTTCTTCGCGGACACGGGCATCCTCCACGGGGCGTCGTCCGACGCCGAGTCAGGGGTCATCGAGGACCTTGCGGGCCTGGGATCGAGGCCGGGCCGATCCCAGCCTGAACTCTATCGCGGCATTGCTGTGCCCCCGTGTTCCACATGACCGCAGCGGCGCGCTGTCGGCGCCACCTCTTATCCTTGTGGGCATGCCGAGCACACAGCAGGGTCTGCGCACGGCCGCAACCCCGCTTGCGGTGCGCATGCGCCCACGTCGCATCGACGAGATCGCGGGCCAGCGTCATCTGCTCACCCCCGGCTCCCCGTTGGTGTCGCTCGCCGGAGACAAGACGGGGGAGCGCGGCTCGGTCTCGGTGATCCTCTGGGGCCCACCCGGAACGGGCAAGACGACGATCGCCCAGGTGATCGCGCATTCCTCCGGACGCCGTTTCGTCGAACTCTCCGCGGTCACCGCGGGGGTGCGCGACGTGCGCGCCGTGATGGAGGAGGCGCAGTCGAACCGCGACCTCTACGGCGTCTCCACGGTGCTCTTCCTCGACGAGATCCACCGGTTCACGAAGGCGCAGCAGGACGCCCTGCTTCCCGGAGTGGAGAACGGCTGGGTCATCCTCGTCGCCGCCACGACCGAGAACCCGTCGTTCTCGGTGATCTCCCCGCTTCTCTCACGCTCCCTGCTGCTCACGCTCGAACAGCTCTCCGACGACGACCTCGGCACCCTGATCGACCGGGCCGTGCGCGACGAGCGCGGATTGAAGGATGCCGTCACCCTCGCCGCCGACGCCCGCGCGGCACTCATCCGCCTGGCCTCCGGCGACGCACGCCGCGCGCTCACCGCCTTGGAGGCTGCCGCGAACTCCGCGCTCGACGGCGCGCGGGTCGCTGCGGATGACTCGGGAGACGCCGACGACGAGGAGGGCGCGGAGCGGGAGTCGAAGGGGGCCGCTGCCGTCGCACCGGTCGTGACCGCCGAGCTGGTGGCATCCGCCGTCGACCGCGCGCTGCTGCGCTACGACCGCAACGGTGACGAGCACTACGACGTGATCAGCGCCTTCATCAAGTCGGTGCGCGGTTCCGACGTCGATGCTGCGCTGCACTACCTGGCTCGCATGATCGAGGCGGGCGAAGACCCGCGTTTCATCGCCAGGCGCATCATCGTGCTCGCCTCCGAAGACATCGGCATGGCCGACCCGACGGCGTTGGGCGTCGCCGTCGCGGCCGCCGACGCCGTGCAGTACATCGGCATGCCCGAGGGCCGCATCCCGCTCGCCCAGGCCGTCGTGCATCTGGCGACGGCACCGAAGTCGAATGCCGCCTACATGGCGCTGGACGCCGCCATCGCCGACGTGCGCGCCGGCAAGATCGGCCGCGTGCCGAAGCACCTCAGAGACGCGCACTATCCGGGCGCGAAGCGGCTCGGGCACGGAAAAGGGTACAAGTACCCGCACGACGACGACCTCGGCGTCGTGCGCCAGGACTACCTTCCCGATGCTCTGAAGAACACGCAGTACTACGCGCCGACGGAGCACGGCAACGAGCGCGAGATCTCAGCACGGCTCGCGAAACTGCGTCGGATCACACGAGGCGGCTGACGTCGGGGTCGCCACCGTCGTTCTGGTATCATTGATGGGCCGAGACAAAGGATTCCGTGCGGCTGCGGGCATCCTTTTCGACAGGGAACGCACTCTGTAGCCGAGTGTCCCCGGCCAATCCCTCCCATTGCGAAAGCGACCATGGCGGTGCTGCGCGTCTTGCGCCGCCCGTGCACGTCACCCGACGTGCGTCGCCGGATCAGCCAATGGCTGCCCACCGGCTCCCGCCGGCAGGGGGCAGCACAAGTGAGAAGAACCATACGAAAGGACAAACGTGTCTTCACGTTCCCGCAGCAAGACCCGCCTCTCGCGGTCGCTGGGCGTCGCCCTCACCCCGAAGGCCGCGCGCATCCTCGAGAAGCGCCCCTACGCTCCCGGCGAGCACGGCCGCACCAAGCGCAAGGCCGACAGCGACTACGCCGTTCGTCTTCGTGAGAAGCAGCGTCTGCGCGCTCAGTACGGCATCCGCGAGAAGCAGCTGCGCATCGCGTTCAACGAGGCCCGTCGCACCCAGGGCCTGACCGGTGAGAACCTCGTCGAGCTGCTCGAGATGCGTCTCGACGCCCTCGTGCTGCGCGCCGGCTTCGCCCGCACGACCGCGCAGGCCCGCCAGTTCGTCGTGCACCGTCACATCCTCGTCGACGGCAAGATCGTCGACCGCCCGTCGTTCCGCGTGAAGCCGGGTCAGCTCATCCACGTCAAGGCCCGCTCCGAGGGCACCGAGCCGTTCCAGGTCGCGGCCGCCGGCGGCCACGCCGACGTGCTCCCGAAGGTCCCGGCCTACCTCGACGTCGAGCTCGACAAGCTGCAGGCGCGCCTCGAGCGTCGCCCCAAGCGCGCGGAGATCCCCGTGACCTGTGATGTGCAGCTCGTGGTCGAGTACTACGCCGCGCGCTAGTCTCACACCTACTACGCTGGAGGGCGGGTCGTCTCAGACGGCCCGCCCTTCGACATATTCCAGAACCGGAATGGATGGTGCCGCGTGTCAGGTGGAGACATCGCAGGGCTGATCGCCGCCGGAGTGTTCGCGGTGCTCGTCGCCTTGCTCGCTGTTCCGCTCGTGAAGCTGGGCAAGGTCTTCGACCAGACCACGGACTCGATCAAGGACGTCAGTGACGGCATCACCCCGATTCTCGAGGAGACGACCGAGACGCTCCGCGAGACGAACAAGCAGCTGGCCAGGGTGGATGCCATCACCCGCAACGTGCAGGACGTCACCGGCAACGTGTCGGCGCTCATCGCTCTGTTCGCCGCCACGGTCGGCGGGCCCCTCATCAAGCTCGCGGGCTTCAGCGCCGCGGTGCGGGCGGCGTTCCGGTTCGGACGGCCGCGCAAGGGCGACCACGCGGAGTGACGGCGGCGCTCACCCCCGGCGCAGCATCCGGCACTACCATCGAGCAGTTCACGAACACTAGGAGAGCAAGCAGATGAAGAGTTTCCTCTGGTTCGTCGTCGGCATCGGCGCCGGCTTCGCGATCGCGCACCAGGTGAACAAGACCGAGCA
This sequence comes from Humibacter ginsenosidimutans, assembly GCF_007859675.1. Taxonomy (GTDB): domain Bacteria; phylum Actinomycetota; class Actinomycetes; order Actinomycetales; family Microbacteriaceae; genus Humibacter; species Humibacter ginsenosidimutans. The sequence continues at coordinate 565,276 of NZ_CP042305.1, read as the reverse complement.
GGGCAAGCAGTTCTTCGATGAGCTCGACCGCAAGGCCCACGATTTCGGCGCCGCCGTGAGTGAGGGCTATCGCAAGCGCGAAGCCGAGTTGCGCGCCGTGATCGACGACGCAGAAGACACCATCGCCGACCTCTCCTAGGGCCATCAGGCACCTTCCCACACCGAACGAACGGAACCATGCAGACCGCACCCCTCTCGACGGCAGAGATCCGACGCCGCTTTCTGGACTTCTTCGCCGAGCGCGGCCACACCATCGTGCCGTCGGCCTCGCTCGTCAGCGATGACCCGACCCTCCTGTTCACGATCGCCGGCATGGTGCCGTTCGTGCCGTATCTCACCGGTCTCGTGCCGCCGCCGTATCCGCGCATCGCCGACTCGCAGAAGTGCATCCGCACGCTCGACATCGACGAGGTCGGCAAGACACCCCGCCACGGCACCTTCTTCCAGATGCTCGGCAACTGGTCGTTCGGCGACTACTTCAAGAAGGACGCGATCACGTTCGCCTGGGAGCTTCTGACCACTCCCGAGGACGAAGGCGGTCTCGGGTTCGATCCCAACGATCTGTGGGTCACGGTCTACGAAGACGACGACGAGGCGCGCGGCTACTGGCGGGAGGTCGCCGGCCTTCCCGACGAGCGCATCCAGGGCCTCGGCAAGGACACGAACTACTGGTCGACCGGTGTTCCGGGACCGGCCGGACCGTGTTCAGAGATCTTCTTCGACCGCGGCCCCGCATACGGGATCGACGGGGGACCTGCCACCGACGACGACCGGTACGTCGAGATCTGGAACCTCGTGTTCATGCAGTACCTGCGTGGCGAGGGAACGGGCAAGGCCGACTTCGAGATCATCGGCGAGCTGCCGAAGAAGAACGTCGACACGGGCATGGGCCTGGAGCGCGTGGCCTTCATCAAGCAGGGCGTCGAGAACTTCTACGAGATCGACGAGGTGCGTCCGGTTCTCGACAAGGCCGCCGAGATCAGCGGCAAGGCCTACGGTGCGAACCACGAGGACGATGTGCGGATGCGCGTGGTCGCCGATCACGTGCGCAGCGCGCTCATGCTCATGTCCGACGGTGTCACGCCATCGAACGAGGGCCGCGGATACATCCTGCGACGTCTGCTTCGCCGCACCGTGCGCGCGATGCGCCTGCTCGGCGTGGAGACGGCGACCTTCCCCGCACTGTTCGCGGAGTCGCGTGACGCGATGAAGGCGACCTATCCCGAGGTCGCCACCGACTACGACCGGATCTCGCACCTGGCGTTCTCCGAAGAGGACACGTTCCTGCGCACGCTCGCCAGCGGAACGACGATCCTCGACACCGCGGTGTCGAACACCAAGGCGGCAGGCAAGTCGCAGCTCGCAGGCGACACCGCGTTCCTGCTGCACGACACCTACGGGTTCCCGATCGACCTCACCCTCGAGATCGCCGAGGAGGCGGGGCTCTCCGTCGACCGTTCGGCGTTCGACGCGCTGATGGCCGAGCAGAAGTCGAAGGCGAAGGCCGATGCCCGCGCCAAGAAGCGCGCGATCGCCGACCTCTCGGTCTACAGCGATCTGCGCGGCAAGGGCGAGACCGTCTTCACCGGGTACACCGAGCTGCAGACGGAGTCGCGGGTGCTGGGCATCATCGTCGACGGGGTGTCGGTGCCGCGGGCATCCGAGGGCCAGGTCGCCGAGATCATCCTCGCCGAGACCGCCCTCTACGCGGAGTCTGGCGGACAGGACGCCGACCAGGGCGTGATCGTCGGCCCCGGCTACGAGCTCGAGGTTCTCGATGTGCAGAAGCCCGTCAAGGGGCTGATCAGCCACACCGTGCAGGTGACGCGCGGCGAGGTCGGCGTCGACGACATCGCGACGAGCGTGGTGGATGCCGACTACCGCAGGGGCGCGCGTCAGGCGCACTCCGGCACCCACATCATCCATGCAGCGCTGCGTCAGGTGCTGGGCCCGAACGCCCACCAGTCCGGTTCGTACAACAAGGCCGGCTACCTGCGGCTCGACTTCTCCTGGAACCAGGGACTCTCGCCGGAGACGCGCAGCGAGATCGAGGAGATCTCGAACAACGCGATCCGCGACGATCTCGAGGTGATCACGCGCGAGCTGCCGCTCGACGAGGCGAAGGCGCTCGGCGCCATGGCCCTGTTCGGCGAGAAGTACGGCGACGTCGTGCGCGTGGTGGATATCGGCGGCCCATGGTCGCGCGAGCTGTGCGCCGGAACGCACGTGAGCTCCAGCTCCGAGATCGGCATGATCAACCTGATCAGCGAGTCGTCGGTGGGGTCGACCAACCGGCGGGTCGAGTCGCTGGTGGGCATCGAGGCGTTCCGCGACCTGGCCGCAGAGCGCGCCATCGTGGCGCAGCTCAGCGGCAGCTTGAAGACGCCGAGGGAGCAGCTGCCCGAGCGCATCAATGATCTCGTGGCGAGCCTCAAGGCTGCGGAGAAGAAGATCGCCGCGTTCGAGGCACGCGCGGTGTTGGACAGGGTTCCCGCTTTGCTGGAGAAGGCCGACCGCGCCGGTGCCGTACGCCTCGTCGCCGAGAACGCAGGCACGCTCGGCTCGTCCGACGATCTGCGTCTGCTCGTCACCACGGTGCGCGAGCGACTCGGTTCCGATCCGGCCGTCGTTGCGCTGGCCGCCGTCGTGGGCGACAGGCCCGTCGTGATCGTGGCCACGAACCAGGCCGCGCGAGACTCGGGCGCGAAGGCCGGTGCCCTCGCCAAGGGCGCGGCGTCCGTGCTCGGCGGCGGAGGAGGCGGCAAGGACGACCTCGCCCAGGGCGGCGGGTCGGATGCCTCGGCGATCGACGCGGCGCTGACGTCCGTGCGCAGCGCACTGGGAGGGTAGCGACATCGTGCGCAGCGGCGTGCGCATCGGTGTCGATGTCGGCAGGGCACGCATCGGCGTGAGCCGCAGCGACCCGGACGGGATGCTCGCCCTGCCGGTGGAGACGGTGGCTCGCGTCGACGACGGCGGCGATGTGGCGCGCATCCAGGCGCTTGTCACGGAATTCGGAGCGGCGGAGATTATCGTCGGTCTTCCGTTGTCGCTCTCGGGAGCGCACACGGCGTCGACGGACGATGCGATCGAGTTCGCGTCCCGTCTGTCGAATGCGTGTGCACTGCCGGTACGGCTCGTCGACGAACGGCTGTCGACGGTGTCGGCGCAGAGTGCGCTGCATGCGTCGGGACGCACTACGCGGAACTCCCGGTCTGTGGTCGACCAGGCCGCTGCCACGGTAATTTTGCAGCACGCCCTCGACACCGAACGCTCGAGCGGCCGGCCGCCGGGCGAGCTCGTGAGCACGAGTCCCGCGAACTGAGACCATTGGACCCCCAGCTGTGACCCAACCCCAGCCGCCCGGCTCACCCCAGCCGGACCCCTCGTTCGATGACGAGCGACCCCCGATGACACGCAGGGAGGCTCGGGAGCGGGAGGCCCGTCTGGCGGCTCAGCAGACCGGCGAGATCGGCGTGCAGAACCCGGCGGAAACGGTACCCGATGCCGATCCGCACGGCTCGTTCTGGGCGGGACTCAACGCGGAGGAGGCCGTCGAGGAGCCGACACAGACATCCGGCGGAGATCACGGCAGGCCACCGCACGCCTGGGCCAGTCTCGACTACCCGACCGACGGCAAGGATGCCCGCCCTACGCGCCCGAAGCGCAAGCGCCGCTGGTTGACGGTCACCATCGTCACCGTGGTCATCCTCGGCCTGCTCGGCGGGGGAGCGGTCTTCGTCTGGAACGCGTTCCAGCCCCAGGTGCAGAAGCTGCTCGCCATGAACGAGCCGAACGACTACACGGGATCCGGAACGACTCCGGTGACCATCACCATCCACGACGGCGACACGGGCAGCTCGGTCGCCGACACGCTGGCCAAGGCGGGTGTGGTCAAGACCTCCGACGCGTTCTACACACTCCTGCTGCACACCAAGCCCGACCCCGTGTTCCAGCCCGGCGTCTACAAGGTCAAGAAGCAGATGAGCGCGAAGTCCGCGCTCGCGGCGCTGCAGGATCCGAAGAACAAGCTCGAGCGCACGATCACCATCACAGAGGGCGAGACCGAGGCGCAGATCCTGCCGGAGCTGGCGAAGATCACCGGGGTGTCGCTCGCCGATCTCCAGGCCGCCGCGAAGCCCGCGGACTTCGGTCTTCCCGCCCAGGCGAAGAACCTCGACGGGTTCCTCTTCCCCGCCACGTACACCTTCGACCCGGGAGTCGATGCGAAGGCCGTGATCACGACGCTCGTGAATCGGGCGAACCAGGCGTTCGACGATGACGGCGTGACCGCCGCCGAACGCTGGAACACCGTGATCCTTGCCTCGATCGTGCAGAAGGAGGCGGGCAGCGACGCCGACATGGGCAAGGTCGCCAGGGTCTTCACGAACCGGATCGCCCAGGGCATGCGGCTGCAGTCCGACGCCACCGTCGCCTACGGCGCGGGCGTGAAGACCGTGTTCACCACCGACGCGGAGCGCAACGACGCCAACAATCCGTACAACACCTATGCGCACGACGGGCTGCCCGTCGGTCCGATCTCGAACCCGGGGGACGCCGCGATCAAGGCTGCGCTGCAGCCAACGCCCGGTTCGTGGCTGTACTTCGTCACCATCAACCTCAAGACGGGGGAGACGGCGTTCTCCACGACGCAGGCCGAACACGATGCGGCCGTGGCCCAGCTGCAGGCGTGGTGCAACGCGAGCGCGGCGAATGATGCTTACTGCCAGTGACGGGCGGCGCGAACTGGCCGTGCTCGGCTCGCCGATCGCCCACTCGAAGTCTCCGGTGCTGCATGCCACCGCGTACGAGGCCCTCGGACTTCCATGGTCGTACGACCGCGCAGAGGTCGTGCCGGACACCCTGCGCGACTATGTGGAATCACGGCCCGCTGACTGGCGCGGCCTCTCGCTCACCATGCCGCTCAAGCAGTCAGTGCTGCCCCTGGTGGCCTCGCTCGACGAGTCTGCGCGACTCACCGGTGCCGCCAACACCATCCTCTTCGACACGGATGCCGGTGGCGGCAGACTGCTCCGCGGCTTCAACACCGACGTGCCCGGCATCGTGCGCGCCCTCGCCGCCGCCGGAACCCCGAGTGCGCGGCAGGTGCTCGTGTGGGGCGGAGGTGCCACCGCGGCATCCGCGGTGATGGCGGCGGCCGAACTCGGCGCAGAGCAGATCACTGTGCAGGTACGCACGCCGTCACGTGCCCAGTCCCTCATCGAACTGGGCCGCTCGGTGGGCCTGCGGGTTCAGATCACGCGGTTCGGCGAGGGGCCAGCCACTCGTCCCGACCTCGTGATCAGCACGCTCCCGGGTTCGGCGGGTTCGGACGGCGCAGCGGGGTCTGTCGTGCGAGGCGAAGAGGTGGCACGGGCCGCGGCGGACGGCGTCCTCCTGCTCGACGTCGCCTACGATCCGTGGCCGACGGACATCGTGAAGGCGTGGAGCCTGTCGGGCAAGGCGGGGAACGGGCACGCGAACGTGCTCTCCGGCCTGGCGATGCTCGTGCACCAGGCGCTGTTGCAGGTTCGCATCTTCGTGACGGGGGATCCGGAGATTCCGTTGCCGCGCGAGGCATCCGTGCTGGCGGCCATGCTCACCGCCGTGGGTCTCGACGCGTCGGGTCGTCCTCTCTGAGCGCTGCCTCTCCTGGCCAGGCGCACCGCGCCCGCATGCCAGAATTGTGACCATGCTTCGCTGGCTCACCGCAGGGGAATCCCACGGCCCCGAACTCGTCGCCGTTCTCGAGGGGCTTCCCGCAGGGGTGCCCGTCTCGATGGATGCCGTGCGCGCCGATCTCGCGCGCCGCAAGCTCGGCTATGGCCGCGGCGCGCGCATGAAGTTCGAGCAGGACGCGCTGGCCTTCTCCGGCGGCGTGCGGCACGGTCTCAGCATGGGCAGCCCGATCGCGCTGCGCATCGGCAACACGGAGTGGCCCAAGTGGGTCGACGTGATGAGCCCGGAGCCGGTCGACGCCGAGAAGCTCGCCACCGGCCGCGGCGCAGCCCTGACGCGCCCTCGTCCGGGGCACGCCGACCTGGTCGGCATGCAGAAGTACGGCTTCGACGAAGCACGTCCCGTGCTCGAGCGTGCGAGCGCCAGAGAGACCGCAGCACGCGTCGCGCTCGGCGCGATCGCCAAGGCGTTCCTCGCCGAACTCGGCGTGCGCCTCGTGAGCCACACGCTGTCGATCGGACCGGTGCGCGTTCCCGAGGGCTCGGCGGTGCCCGGTCCCGACGACGTCGACACTCTCGACGCCGATCCGCTGCGCTGCTTCGATCCCGCGACCTCGGAAGCCATGGTCGCCGAGGTGGATGCCGCGCACAAAGACGGTGACACGCTCGGCGGCGTCGTCGAGGTGCTCGCCTACGGCGTTCCGGTCGGCCTCGGCTCGCACGTGCAGTGGGACCGCAAGATCGACGGGCGCCTCGCACAGGCGCTCATGAGCATCCAGGCCATCAAGGGCGTCGAGGTCGGCGACGGCTTCGAGACCACGAGGCGACGCGGCTCGGCGGCGCACGACGAGCTCGTCACCGACGGCGACACCATCTCGCGCACGAGCGGCAAGGCCGGCGGCACAGAGGGCGGCATGACGACCGGCACCGTGCTGCGGGTGCGCGCGGGCATGAAGCCCATCGCCACGATTCCGCACGCTCTGCGCACCGTCGACATCGCCACCGGCGATGCGGCCCCCGCCCACCACCAGCGTTCCGACGTCTGCGCCGTTCCGGCGGCCGGTGTGGTGGCCGAGGCGATGGTGGCGCTCGTGCTCGCGGACGCCGTGCTCGAGAAGTTCGGCGGGGATTCGGTCGCAGAGACCCGCCGCAACCTCAGCGGCTACCTCGAGAGCATCCCTGCCGCACTGCACACGGAGACCGTGCGCGCGTGACCGTCGTGCTGATCGGCCCGCCAGCGGCAGGCAAGACACGGGTCGGCAAGCGTCTGGCCAGAAGCCTCGGCGAGACGTTCATCGACACGGATGCCGTGATCGTCGCCAAGTACGGACCGATCTCCGGGATCTTCGCCGAGCGCGGCGAAGAGGCGTTCCGCGCCATCGAGCGCGACGTGGTAGCGGAGGCGCTGGCGCTCGGCGGCGTGGTCTCGTTCGGCGGGGGAGCGGTGCTCGATCCGCGCACCCAGGCCGACCTCGCCGCAGCGAAGGTCGTGCTGCTCACGGTGTCGCCGGAGGTCATCGCCGCGCGCATCAACGACGGCAAACGACCGCTCGTGCAGAGCGTGGAGTCGTGGCGGGCGCTCGTGGAGAAACGGATGCCGCTGTACGAGTCGCTCGCGGACTATCGCGCCGACACGTCACGGCGGCCGATCACGACCATCGTCGACGAGATCGCCGAGTGGGTGCAGGAACAGGAGCGGACGCAAGCATGACCGAACAGAGCACGCAGCTGCGGGTGACCGGAGCGAACGAGTACGCGATCACGGTGGGTCGGGGCATCCGCTTCGGCGCCGCCGAACTGCTCGGCCCCGGCGTACGCAAGGTGCTCGTGGTGCACCAGCCCACGCTCGCCGCCGCGGCGTCCGAGCTGCGCGCGTCGCTCGCCGACACCTACGAGGTGCTGCTCGCCGAGATTCCGGACGCCGAGGCCGCCAAGCGCGTCGAGGTCGCCGCGTTCTGCTGGCAGATCATGGGTCAGGCCGACTTCACCCGCACCGACGCCGTCATCGGCTTCGGCGGGGGAGCGGCGACCGATCTCGCCGGCTTCGTCGCCGCCACCTGGCTGCGTGGCGTGAAGCTCGTACAGATCCCCACGACGGTGCTGGGCATGGTGGATGCCGCGATCGGCGGCAAGACCGGTATCAACACCGCGGAGGGCAAGAACCTCGTCGGCGCCTTCTACGCACCGGCCAGCGTGCTGTGCGACCTCGACACGCTCGACGCGCTGCCCCGCAACGACGTGCTGGCCGGATACGCCGAGATCGTGAAGGCCGGATTCATCTGGGCGCCGGAGATCCTCGACAACATCGAGGCCGACCTCGAGACCGCTGTTGATCCGCACAGCGACGTGTTCCGCCGCAACCTCGAGCTCGCGATCGACATGAAGGCGAAGGTCGTCAGCGAGGACTTCCGCGAGGCCGGCTTGCGCGAGATCCTCAACTACGGCCACACGCTCGGGCACGCCATCGAGCACGCCGAGCGGTACCAGTGGCGGCACGGGGCGGCCGTCGCCATCGGAATGGTCTACGCCGCGGAACTGGCGCGACTGAGCGGGCGGCTGTCGGATGCCGTGGCGGACCGGCACCGGAGCATCCTCGAGTCGCTCACGCTGCCGGTGAGCTACCCGGCCGGGCGCTGGCAGACCCTGCTGGCGACCATGCAGCGCGACAAGAAGGCGCGTGGCGGCACGCTGCGCTTCATCGTGCTCGACGACCTCGCACGGCCGACCGTGATGCAGGCGCCGGACCCGAGCCTGATGTTCGCTGCCTACCAAGAGATCGCGTCGTGATCGTGCGGCGCGTGCGGCAGGACGAGTGGCGGCAGTCACGCGACCTCCGGCTGGACGCGCTGCGAGATCCGGACGCCGCCATCGCGTTCCTCGACACGTATGAGCGCGCATCGACGCAGTCTGACGAGTTCTGGGCAGAGCGCACTGCGAACGCGTCCGAGGGCGCCGGCGCCGCACAGTTCGTCGCGGAGCACGACGGCGCCTTGGTCGGGACGGTCACGGTGCTGATTCGGGAAGCAGGCGCGATCGATCATCTCGACCGTGCCGTCGACGATGCCAGAGCGGATGTCGTGGGCGTGTTCGTGCGGCCCTCGCATCGCGGCGACGGCACGATCGATGCCCTGTTCGACGCCGCGGCCACGTGGGCCGGCGACGTCGGAGCGATCGTCATGACGCTCGACGTGCACGAGGAGAACGCCCGAGCCCGAGCCGCGTACCTCCGCAACGGCTTCACGCCGACGGGCGAGACGATCGCCGGGCCGATCGGGCCGGAGATCGTGATGGCACGGCCTGTCGGCCGGGAGTGATAGCGCGGCACCCGATTCGCGCCCCGTCTCGTGCTGCCGATGATCGGATGCGCACGATCGACGAGACCCCGCGGTTGATAGGGTTCCGACGTGACCGACACCCCTCGCCGACTCCTGCTCGTCAACGGGCCCAACCTCAACCTGCTCGGCGTTCGCGAGCCAGGCATCTACGGCACGGAGACGCTGGCCGACATCGAGACGCTCGTGACGAACACCGCCGCCGGTCTCGGATTTCAGGTGCGCGCCGTGCAGAGCAACCACGAGGGCGTGCTGATCGACGCCATCCACGCGTCACGCGAGGACTGCGCCGGCATCGTCATCAATCCCGGCGGACTCACCCACACATCCGTGGTGCTGCGGGATGCCCTCACCGGCGTCGCGCTGCCCGTCGCCGAGGTGCACATCTCCGACGTCAACGCCAGGGAGGAGTTCCGTCGCTTCTCCTATGTGCGCGACATCGCCGCCGTGCACGTCGTCGGCGAAGGCGTCGCCGGCTATGCCACCGCGACGACGAAGCTCATCGAGGCGATCGCGGGCCTCGGGGAGGGCTGACCTCCGTCAAGCGGATTCCCGGCCGGCACCCGGTAGAATCACCAGGTGGTCGGCGCTACTGACGCGCCTTGACCGTCCGACTTCTCTCGTTATCGAAGGATCTACACGCATGGCATCCGATACCGCTGACATTCGCAACGGCGCCGTTCTCAACATCGACGGCCAGCTCTGGACCGTGATCGAGTTCCAGCACGTCAAGCCGGGCAAGGGCGGCGCGTTCGTGCGCACCAAGCTCAAGAACGTGGTCAGCGGCAAGGTCGTCGATCGCACGTACAACGCCGGCACGAAGCTCGAGTTCGAGAATGTCGACCGCCGCGACTATCAGTACCTGTACAGCGATGGCGACGGCTTCGTGTTCATGGACACGAGCGACTACGACCAGTTCACGGTTCCCTCCTCGATCGTCGGCGACGCCGCGAACTTCATGCTCGAGAACCAGAACGTGACCATCGCGATGAACAACGGCAACCCGCTCTACGTCGAGCTGCCGGCATCCGTCGTGCTCGAGATCACCTACACCGAGCCGGGCCTGCAGGGCGACCGCTCGACCGGCGGCACCAAGCCCGCCACCGTCGAGACCGGATACCAGATCCAGGTTCCGCTGTTCCTCGAGACCGGCACCAAGGTCAAGGTCGACACCCGCACGGGCGACTACCTCGGCCGCGTCAACGACTAGGCGCCGACAGACCGCATGAGCGCCCGCAGCAAGGCGCGCAAACGCGCCATCGACATTCTCTACAGCGCCGACGTGCGCGGCATCCCGTTCGCCAAGGCCCTGGCCGACGAGGCGCAGCGCGCGGCGAACGAGCCGGCTCGTGAAGCGTCCTGGCTCTACGCACGCGAGATCGTCGACGGCGTGATCGACCACAGCGACGAGATCGACGAGTTGATCGAGACGTACGCCCAGGGCTGGACCCTCGAGCGGATGCCCGCTGTCGACCGCGCCATTCTGCGGATGAGTGCGTGGGAGATGCTGTACAACCCTGCAGTGCCCGACGGCGTCGCCATCTCGGAGGCCGTCGAGCAGGCCACGCTGCTGTCGACGGACGACTCTGCGAAGTTCGTCAACGGGCTGCTCGCCAAGATCGGCGCCGCGGTCACGCACTGAGCGCTGCGTCGACCATTCGCCGAACACACGCACGATCGAGCCCGAGGTTCCCGATGAGAGCAGCACTTCTCCGCCGCGCCGCCGTCGTCTTCGCCGCGCTGGCGCTCACCGCAGGCCTTGCCGCGTGTTCGTCATCCACGCCGGACTCGACGCCGAGCGCGACGAAGTCTGCCGCGGCGCTGCCGACCGGCACGACGGGTGCCGCGCACTTCGATGACGACTACCTCGCCGTCGGCACCGGCAAGACGACGGTCGACACCTACGTCGACCCGATGTGCCCGTTCTGCGGTGAGTTCGAGAAGGTCAACGGTCGCACGCTCGCCGAGCTCGTGAACAGTGACGAGATCACACTGCGCGTGCACCCGCTCGACTTCTTGGACCGCAGTTCCCAGGGCACCATGTACTCCTCGCGCGCGGGGAGCGCACTCACGTGCGTGGCGGCATCCGACCCGAAGGCAACGCTCACCTTCCTCTCGCAGCTCTACGAGAACCAGCCGGAGGAAGGCTCATCGGGTCTCACCGACGCGAAGCTGACCTCGCTCGCCCACGACGTCGGCGCAACCGATGTGGATGCCTGCATCGCCGCGAACAAGTACGTCACCTGGATCTCGAATCTGACGCAGAAGGCACTGAACGGGCCTCTGCCTGGCGCCGATATCACGTCGATCACCGCGACGCCGACCGTGCTTGTGAACGGACACGCCTACACAGGCGGGATCACCGACACGAAGGCGCTCACGAAGTTCATCGCGGCGGGCGGCAAGTAGCAGAGGCGACATTCGGCGTACGGTCGATCGCATGACTGACGACAAAGACGCCGAGAAGGCCATGCTCCTGCGCGCTCTGCAACGCTCGCGCGACGCCCTGCTGTGGAAGCTCGACGGGTTGAGCGAGCAGCAGGCTCGCCTGCCCATGACCCGCACCGGCACGAACCTGCTGGGGCTCGTCAAGCACGTCGCCACCACGGAGTACGGGTACTTCACCGAGGTCTTCGGCAGACCGGCGCCGGAGCGGATGCCGTGGGCGGAGGATGAAACGGAGGACAACGCCGACATGTGGGCGACCTCCGATCAGTCGATCGAGTGGGTGACCGCGTTCGCGCATCGCGCCCAGGCGAACACGGAACAGGTCGTCGACGAACTCGATCTCGACGCCCGCGGTGTCGTGCCGTGGTGGCCGGAGGAACGCAGGAACGTGACGCTGCGCCAGATCCTCGTGCACATGATCAACGAAGCGGCACGGCACGCAGGGCACGCAGACATCGTGCGCGAACTCATCGACGGCGCAGCGGGCATCGGAGCAAAGGGGGCGGGGCTGCCCGAACACGACGAGCAGTGGTGGGAGCGATACCGCGCGCGGCTGCAGGAGGTGGCCGATGGGTTCGGCGACTGAGCGGACCTCTGCTATGGCAAGGCAACCCGGAACCGCTGCTCGCGAGTCCCGTCCGCCAGCATGTGCTCCGAGAACGCGACGGGAATCACCACCCGCCAGAAGCCGACGGCCGCATCGTTGCCCTTGACTTCGCTGATGCGCCAGTCGCCGACGTGAAGTGCGAGGATCTGCTGTGCGGCTCGCCGGCCGATCCCGTGAGAGCGGAACGGACGCATCACGAAGAACTCCGCCATCTCGACCGGGTCGGTGAGACGCACGAGCGCGAACCCCACGGGTCTGCCGTCCGAACGGATCAGATAGGCGCGACGGTCGTCATCCGTCCAGTAGGCGTCGAGCCAGATGTATTCGTAGCGACCCTCGTCGTCCAACTCGCGGCCGTCGAACTCCGAGAAGTCGTACAGATACAGCTGCATCAGCCGATCGAGCAGCGTTCGATCGCTCTCGGTCGCGATCTCGACGGTCACGCTCACGCCGGGAAGCCTAGAACGGCGGCGGATCGCTGTCATATCCGGTGGGCGTGCGCACGCGGATGCCGCCGTCGGGCTTGGGGTCAAGACGGATGCGCGTGACCGACTTGAGCCGATGCAGGCGAGGTTTCAGCGGAACGAGGTTCGTGACATCCGTCGTACCACCGTGCTGCCACTCGACGACGTGGTCGACCTCCGAGCCGAGCGACAGGTACGGCGCAGCCGACTCGTCGAACCCGTAGTTCAGCCGCAGCCAGTGCCGCTGCTCGGCCGACGGCCGGTACTGACCGGAGTCGAGCACCAGCCGCGTCGGCGTCACGGGGTCATCGAAGACGCGCCGGAAGGAGGGTGCCTTTCGAAGGGCTCGTGCGGCGCTGACCGGATCGATCGGACCGTAGCCGAGCAGTTCCGCGAAACGGCCGTCGCCGTCGATCAGAATGTGCGGCTGTGCGGTGGCGGCTGACGGCGTTCCGTCGCCGGCGAGCCATTCCACGAGCAGATCGGCTCGAAGCTGGTCGCGGTTGCGGGTCTCGCCGTCGACGCGGCGCAGCCGAGCTGCTACACCGGTGAGGCGCGCCTCGATGCGGGCGACGTCCACGGCGGGGATGAACGCGGACACCCATGCCATGCCGTCTTCCGCGGGCTCGAAGCAGACCCGCCGACGCTGCCGTGCAACGTCATGCCGCTCCTGCAGAGTGTCGGCACAGAGGCGTTCACGCAAGATCCGGCAACGGCGGGCGAACACCCCGGCACGCAGACTCGCCGCGACCCGGCTGAGTCGCTCGTCATACCGACCCACGACGGCGTCAGGAACGCCGTCGACGGATTCGACGGCAGCCCGCACGCGCTGCGCGCTGATCGAACCCTCGACGAACAGGTCACGGAGACGGGGCAGCGAGGCAGTCAGCGTCTCGGCCTGGTGCGCGAGAGAACGCACCAGGTTCTCCGAGAGATTCAGCCGATGTGCCAGATCGAAGGCGACGGAGCGTTCGGCGAAGTCGAGATCGTCGATACCGGGAGTGCGATCAGCCGCTCCCACCGGCACATAGATGCGCGGGTTCGCCCGTGCGATCTCGAACGCCTCGCCGATGGCGAGAAGCTGACGTGCCGCCTGCCGGTTCACCATGAGCTGCGAACACTCTGCATCGTCGAAGGCGAATCCCAGCACTTGCTCGGCCGTTGGGTGCCGCACAGGCAGCTCGGCCAGGTCGACGTCGAAGTCCGGCCCATCGTCGAAGAGGCCCGTCTCGTCGACGACGGTGACCATCACGGAGTCCTCATCCGTCATCGTCATATCGTTCATGTCTACGATGCTATGATCACCCGCCGACATTCCTGATCGAAGAGAGATCCGCTCGAAGTGAGCGATGTGGAAGCATCTGTTCCTTCGTCGCGACTGACGCGTGCAGACCGCGTGTCCTGCTGGGCTGTCGAATGTGCGCCAGTGATCGACGGTCCATCCCGTGAGACGTATCGCCGTTTAGCGGATGGTGACGAGCACTGATAGGCTTGTGCGAGTTTGGCAACCTTTAAGAGCCGTCCTGTGAGGCGGGGAAGGGGGTCGGCATGACAGCACGTACCGTGCTGCAGCAGGCTGACATCGCCCGGGCGTTGACTCGGATCGCACACGAGATCCTGGAGTCCAACCGGGGATCCCGCGATCTCATGCTCCTCGGCATCCCGACGCGCGGCGTCGCACTCGCCGAGCGCATCGGCGCCAGCATCGCCCGCATCGAAGACGGAGCGCCGCCGGCTGTGGGAGCGCTCGACGTGACGATGTATCGCGACGATCTGGCGGAGCATCCGACCCGAACGCCGTCGCCCACGAGCGTTCCCGGCTCGATCGACGGCGCGACGGTGGTGCTGGTCGACGACGTGCTCTTTTCGGGGCGCACCATTCGTGCGGCGCTCGACGCGCTCAGCGGACTCGGTCGCCCGAAGGCCGTTCGACTCGCGGTGCTCGTGGACCGCGGCCACCGCGAGTTTCCCATCCGGGCCGACTTCGTCGGCAAGAACCTGCCCAGCTCCACGAGGGAGCGCATCAATGTGCGTCTCACGGAGGTCGACGGAGAGGACTCGGTCGCCATCGGCACGAGAGACGACGAAGGAGAGCAGCACTGATGCCGGCAGCTGCCGGGCCGTGGGCGGATACCATGGTGATGCATCCAGGGCCCATCATCAGGGGGCTGGAGATCTCTGCCGAAGCCGCGGACTCACCGCAGTCGCTCGCGCACGATCAGGTCGCCGGCGGTGTCTCGAAGCGCATGGCCGCGCTCTTTCCACTGCTGTCCGACGATCGGGAGGTCAACTAGTGTCACGCGAACGGTTCTTCATCGAGAACGCGACGCTCGTCGACGGCTCGAGCACGGACATCCTCGTCGCGGGCGGCACGCTGACGGTCGGAGCGGATGCCCGTGCCGGCTCCCAGGACGCCACGCACGTGGATGCGACCGGCCTCCTCGCTCTGCCGGGACTCGTCGACCTGCACACCCACCTTCGCGAACCCGGCTTCGTGCAGAGCGAGACGGTGCTGACCGGCACGCGTGCCGCCGCCGCCGGCGGATACACGACGGTGTTCGCGATGGCGAACACCTCGCCGGTCGCCGACACTCCAGGGGTTGTCGAGCAGGAGCTCGACCTGGGCCACGCTGCGGGCTACGCCACGGTGCAGCCGATCGGCGCCGTCACCGTGGGGCTCGCGGGGGAGAGGCTGTCCGCGCTCGGCGCCATGGCGGCCTCGCGCGCGAAGGTCCGGGTCTTCTCCGACGACGGCGTGTGCGTCTCCGATCCGCTGCTCATGCGCAGGGCGCTGGAGCAGGTCAAGGCGTTCGACGGCGTGGTCGCACAGCACGCACAGGAGCCGCGCCTCACGGAAGGTGCACAGATGAACGAGGGCGCTCTCTCCGCCAGGCTCGGGCTCACCGGCTGGCCGGCCGTCGCCGAGGAGTCGATCATCGCCCGCGACGTGCTCCTGGCCGAGTACGTGGGCAGCAGGCTGCACGTCTGCCACCTCTCCACAGCGGGTTCCGTCGAGATCGTGCGCTGGGCGAAGCGGCGCGGCATCGACGTCACCGCCGAGGTGACGCCCCACCACCTGCTGCTCGACGAGGAACTCGTGGCCGACCGCGACGCCCGTTTCAAGGTGAATCCGCCGCTGCGCCGCAAAGAAGACGTGCTCGCGCTGCGCGAGGCCCTCGCCGACGGCACGATCGACATCGTCGCCACCGACCACGCCCCCCACCCTCTCGAGTCCAAGACCTGCGAGTGGGGAGCGGCGGCGAACGGCATGGTCGGACTCGAGTCCGCGCTGAGCGTCGTGCACGAGGCGATGGTGAGCACCGGACTGCTGGACTGGTCCGGCGTCGCCCGCGTCATGTCGGCGACACCGGCACGCATCGGTCGAGTGGGGCGAGGGATGCCCGTGGCATCCGGCTCCCGCGCCGACCTGACGCTCTATGACGCGAGCGCCTCCGCCGTGTTCGACACCGGACGGCTCGCCGGCAAGGGCGTCAACTCGCCCTACCTCGGACGTGAGCTGCCCGGGCGCGTGCTCTGGACCTTCCACGGCGGCACGGCGACGCTGCGCGACGGCGCACTCATCGAACCGGACGACGCGGCCGCCCTGGCCGGAAAGGCTGCCTGATGGACAAGCTCTGGCCCACCCTGCTGATCCTCGTCGTCGTGGCCCTCGTGTTCGTGGGCATGTGGGCGGGCTGGCGGCGCATCCGGCGCCGCGACGCCGTCCTCGTCGTGCCTTCCGCGCTCCAGTCGCAGGGGGACACGATCGTCGCCGTCAGCGCACTGCACGTGGCGACCACCCGGCACGATCAGCCGCTCGACCGCGTCGCGGTCCCCGGGCTCGCGTTCCGCGCCACGGCGAGGGTCACGGTCTCGACGGGAGGCGTGACCGTCGCCGCGCCCGGCGAACCCGTCGTGGCGATCGACGCGGCGTCGATCGTCGGCGGGGGCACCGCCACCTGGACCATCGACCGCTCGGTCGAGCAGGGCGGACTCGTGCTGGTCGCCTGGCGCGCACGACGAACCGACGGCGACGAGCAGGTGCTGGACACGTATCTGCGCGTCGCCGAGCCGGGGCAGCAGCGCGCGCTGCTCGACGGCATCCACTCGCTCGCCGACACCGACGAGCGCCTCAGCACATCTGGCGCCGACGACGTCGCCCACGACACGACCACCGGAGACGAGGCCTGACATGGCGAAGAAGAACCGCGAACACGACAACGAGCACGACGAGGGGCAGCAGACGAACGGCACAGAAGACGACACGACCACCGCGCCCTTCGTCGAGATCGGCCTGCCCACCACGGCGGCCGTCGCCTCTCGCGCACAGCCTGCCGTGCTCGTGCTCGAGGACGGCACGCGTTACGAGGGACGCGGCTACGGCGCGATCGGACGCACCCTCGGCGAGGCCGTCTTCGCGACCGGCATGACCGGCTACCAGGAGACGCTCACCGACCCGTCGTACGCCGGCCAGATCGTCGTGATGACGGCGCCGCACATCGGCAACACGGGCATGAACGACGTCGACGGCGAGTCGGCGCGGGTCTGGGTCGCCGGCTTCGCCGTGCGCGAGCCCGCCCGCATCGTCTCCAACTTCAGGTCGCAGCGCAGCCTCGACGACGACCTGGCATCCAGCTCGGTCGTCGGCATCAGCGGCATCGACACCCGCGCCGTCACCCGGCACCTGCGCTCGGCCGGCGCGATGCGCGCAGGCATCTTCTCCGGTCAGGATGCCCTGCTCACCCCCGCGGAGCAGCTCGACATGGTGCGCTCGGGCGCCGACATGCGCGGACTGAATCTCTCCGCGATCGTCTCCACCCCGCAGCCCTACACGATTCCGGCGCGCGGCGAGCGCATCGGCTCCGTCGCGGTGCTCGACCTCGGGGTGAAGGCGAGCACGCTCGGCTATCTGGCCGACCGCGGATTCGACGTGGTCGTGCTCCCGCAGTCGACGACCGTGGAGGAGCTGAAGGCCATCGCGCCCAGCGCGCTCTTCTACTCGAACGGCCCTGGAGACCCGGCGGCCTCCGACCAGCACGTCGAGCTGCTGCGCACGGTGCTGCGCGACGGCATCCCGTACTTCGGCATCTGCTTCGGCAACCAGCTGCTCGGCCGCGCGCTCGGCTTCGGCACGTACAAGCTGCCGTTCGGCCACCGCGGCATCAATCAGCCCGTGCTCGACCGCGCGACGGGCCGCGTGGAGATCACCGCGCACAACCACGGCTTCGCGGTCGACGCCCCTCTCGATGAGGTGAGCGAGTCGGCCGAGGGCTTCGGCCGCGTCGAGGTGAGCCACTACGACCTCAACGACAACGTCGTCGAGGGGCTGAACTGCCTCGACATCCCCGCGTTCAGTGTGCAGTACCACCCCGAGTCGGCGGCGGGTCCGCACGACGCGAACTACCTGTTCGACAGGTTCAGAGACATGGTGCTCGCCTCGCGCACCCCCGAGACGACCACGAACGATGAGAGCGGAGAAGCCTGACCCATGCCGAAGAGAGAAGACATCTCCAGCGTTCTCGTGATCGGGTCCGGCCCGATCGTCATCGGCCAGGCGTGCGAGTTCGACTATTCGGGCACGCAGGCCTGCCGCGTGCTGCGCGAGGAGGGCGTGCGCGTCATCCTCGTCAACTCCAACCCGGCGACGATCATGACCGACCCGGACTTCGCCGACGCCACCTACATCGAGCCCATCACGTGGCAGGTGATCGAGACGATCATCGCCAAGGAGAAGCCGGATGCCGTGCTGCCGACCCTGGGAGGCCAGACCGCGCTGAACGCGGCGATGCAGCTGCACGAACACGGAATCCTCGAGAAGTACGGCGTCGAGCTGATCGGTGCCAACTTCGAGGCGATCGAGAAGGGCGAGAACCGCCAGATCTTCAAGGAGCTCGTCATCGAGTGCGGCGCCGACGTCGCCGCCTCGCGCATCTGCCACACCATGGACGAGGTGCTCGCGGGTGCAGAGGAGCTCGGCTACCCGCTCGTCGTGCGTCCGAGCTTCACCATGGGCGGCCTCGGATCGGGCTTCGCGTACGACGAGACAGATTTGCGCCGCATCGCCGGTGCCGGCCTGCACGACTCGCCGACGCACGAGGTGCTGCTCGAGGAATCGATCCTGGGCTGGAAGGAGTACGAGCTCGAGCTCATGCGCGACACGGCCGACAACACGGTCGTCGTCTGCTCCATCGAGAACGTCGACCCGGTCGGCGTGCACACCGGCGACTCGATCACCGTCGCCCCGGCCCTCACCCTCACGGACCGCGAGTACCAGCGGCTGCGCGACATCGGCATCGACATCATCCGCGCGGTCGGCGTGGACACCGGCGGCTGCAACATCCAGTTCGCGGTGCACCCCGTCACCGGACGCGTGATCGTGATCGAGATGAACCCCCGGGTGTCGAGGTCGAGCGCGCTGGCATCCAAGGCCACCGGCTTCCCGATCGCGAAGATCGCGGCGAAGCTGGCCATCGGCTACCGGCTCGACGAGATCCCGAACGACATCACCAAGGTCACCCCCGCCAGCTTCGAGCCAACGCTCGACTACGTGGTCGTGAAGGTTCCGCGGTTCGCCTTCGAGAAGTTCCCGGCCGCAGACACCACGCTGACCACCACCATGAAGTCGGTGGGCGAGGCCATGGCCATCGGCCGCAGCTTCACGAGCGCGCTGCAGAAGGCCCTGCGGTCGCTCGAGAAGAACGGGTCGTCGTTCCACTGGGGCGACGAGGATCGCTCCGTCGAGGAGCTGCTCGCCATCGCGGCGACTCCCACCGACGGGCGCATCGTCACCGTGCAGCAGGCGCTGCGCAAGGGCGCGAGCATCGAGGATGCCTACCGCGCCACCGGCATCGACCCCTGGTTCCTCGACCAGATCGTGCTCATCAACGAGGTGGCGGGAATCATCCAGGGCGCTGGCATGCTCGACACCGACACCATGCTGCTCGCGAAGGACCACGGCTTCTCCGATGCCCAGATCGGTCAGCTGCGCGGGTTCGGCGAGGCCGAGGTGCGCGAGGTGCGGCACATCCTGAACGTGCGGCCCGTCTACAAGACGGTCGACACGTGTGCGGGCGAGTTCCCTGCACTGACGCCGTACCACTACTCGAGCTATGACGCCGAGACCGAGGTGGAGCCGAGCGACAAGCGCAAGGTGGTCATCCTCGGCTCCGGCCCGAACCGCATCGGCCAGGGCGTCGAGTTCGACTACTCCTGCGTGCACGCGTCGTTCGCCCTGCACGACGCCGGTTTCGAGACCGTGATGATCAACTGCAACCCCGAGACCGTGTCGACGGACTACGACACGAGCGACCGGCTCTACTTCGAGCCGCTCACGCTCGAGGACGTTCTCGAGGTCATCCACGCCGAGTCGGCCTCCGGCGAGGTCGTCGGCGTCGTCGTGCAGCTCGGCGGCCAGACCGCCCTCGGCCTCGCCAAGGGTCTTGAGGCCGCCGGCGTCCCGATCCTCGGCACCTCGCCGAGCGCCATCGACCTGGCCGAGGAGCGCGGCCTGTTCTCGGAGATCCTCGAGAACGCCGGCCTTCTCGCGCCGCGCAACGGCACGGCCTACGACGTGGCCGGCGCGCAGAGCGTGGCGGCGGAGATCGGCTTCCCCGTGCTCGTGCGCCCCAGCTATGTGCTCGGCGGCCGTGGCATGGAGATCGTCTACGACGCGCCGTCGCTCGACGACTACTTCGAACGGGTGGCCGACCAGGCGATCGTCGGTCCAGGGCACCCCTTGCTCGTCGACCGATTCCTCGACGACGCCACCGAGATCGACGTCGACGCGCTCTTCGACGGCGAGCAGCTCTACATCGGCGGCGTCATGGAGCACATCGAGGAGGCGGGCATCCACTCCGGTGACTCCAGCTGCACGCTGCCGCCCGTCACACTCGGCCGCGCCGAGATCGACAGGGTGCGCGAGGCGACGCTGAAGATCGCAGAGGGCATCGGCGTGCGCGGACTGCTCAACGTGCAGTTCGCCATCGCGGCAGGCGTGCTCTACGTGCTCGAGGCCAACCCGCGCGCGAGTCGCACGGTGCCCTTCGTGTCGAAGGCATTGGGCATCCCGCTCGCCAAGGCGGCCAGCCGCGTCATGACGGGGGAGACCATCGCCCAGCTGAAGGACGCCGGTCTGCTGCCGGCGGACGACGGCTCGATCGTGCCGCTCGACGCGCCCATCTCCGTGAAGGAGGCCGTGCTGCCGTTCAAGCGCTTCCGCACCCGCGACGGTCGCATGGTCGACTCCGTGCTCGGGCCCGAGATGCGCTCCACCGGCGAGGTCATGGGCATCGACCGCGACTTCCCGCGCGCGTTCGCGAAGAGCCAGACGGCGGCATACGGCGGGATGCCGCTCACCGGCACCGTCTTCGTCTCGGTCAGCGACCGCGACAAACGCTCCATCGTGCTGCCGGTGCTGCGCCTCAAGCAGCAGGGCTACCGGCTCGTGGCCACAGAGGGCACAGCAGAGGTGCTGGCGCGCAACGGCATCGAGGCGGAGCCCGTGCGCAAGTTCAGCGACGAGCCCGCCGGTGACGAGCCGAGCATCGTCGACCTCATCAATCGCGGTGAGATCGACATCGTGGTGAACACGCCGAGCGGACGGTCGGCTCGCGCCGACGGCTACGAGATCCGGGCCGCCGCCGTCGCTGCGGACATCGCCCTGTTCACGACCATCGCCGAGCTCAGCGCGGCCGTCGCGTCGATCGACGCGATCCGCGAGGGCTTCGACGTGCGGTCGCTGCAGCAGTACGCGCTCGACAGGGCGGCCCGCGCGTGAGCGGATCGACGCCGTCCGGCTTCGGTGAACGGCTCGGCACCGTCATCGTGCGCGACGGCGCCCTCTGCGTCGGGATCGACCCGCACGCCTACCTGCTGCGCGAATGGGATCTCTCGAACGATGCGCAGGGAGTGCGCGAGTTCGGTCTCCGCGTCGTCGACGCTGTCGCGGGCCGGGCAGGCATCGTGAAGCCGCAGATCGCGTTCTTCGAGAAGTTCGGCGCTCGCGGGTACTCCGCACTCGAAGAGGTTCTGGCCGCGGCACGCGCCGCGGGACTGATCGTGATCGCCGACGTGAAACGGGGTGATCTCGGCACCAGCGTCGAGGCGTACGGCGAGGCATGGCTCACACCGGGATCGCCGCTGGAGGCCGACGCGATGACGATCTCGGCCTTCCAGGGCGTCGGCTCTCTCGCGGCGCCGATCGGGCTCGCCGCGGAGACGGGGAAGGGCCTGTTCGTGCTGGCGGCGACGAGCAATCCGGAGGCCGCCGGCATCCAGCGCTCCGTCGATCCCGGTTCTGGACGCACGGTGGCTCGTGCCATCATCGATGGTGTGACGCAGGCGAACCAGGCGATCGGCAACGAGCTCGGCTCGATCGGCGTCGTGCTGGGCGCCACGCTCGAGCTCTCCGAGTTCGGCATCGACGTCGCGAAGCCCATCACTCCTGCACTGCCCGTGCTCGCGCCGGGGTTCGGACACCAGGGTGCTGCGCTGAAGAACGCACGCGACATCTACGGCTCGTTCGCCGAGCTGCTCGTCGTCAGCGAGTCCCGCAGCATCCTGACCGCGGGTCCCGACCGCATCGCCGACACCATCTCCCGCCGCGCCGACGAGGTGCGCTCCTCCCTTGACTGACACCCCGACGCTCGAGAGCGTCGGCACGACACCACCACTGATGCCCGATACCTCAGCACCCTCTCATCGTCCCCAGCCCCCCGAGGTCGATCGCGCGGCCGCGTCGAGAGCCGCCGTCGCGGCCCGACGCGCGCGCGCGGCCGTGAAGTCGCAGATCGCGTCGGGCACCAGGTCGCCGATCGAGGTGCTGGATGCCGCCGGCTCCGACCCGTCTGGCCCGGAAGGCACACTGCGCGTCCCCGACTTCCTGACCAGCCTCAAAGCGATCGGAGCCACGAAGTCCGCGGAGATCCTGCAGCGCCTCGAGATCTCGCCCGTGAAGCGGCTCGGAGGCCTCGGCAAACACCAGCGGGCTCGGCTGAGGGAGTTCCTCATCGAACGCTCGGGCACGGCGCCGGGCCGCAAGCGGGCACGGCTCACGGTGCTCGCCGGGCCGACCGCCGTCGGCAAGGGCACCGTGGCACGGCACATCAGGGAGAACTACCCCGACGTGCTGCTCTCCGTGTCGGCGACCACCAGGGCGCCCCGCCCCGGCGAGATCGACGGCGTCGACTACTACTTCGTCGAGGACGCGGAGTTCGATCGCCTCATCGCGGAGCACGAGCTGCTCGAGTGGGCCAAGGTGCACAACAGCCACCGCTACGGCACACCGCGCGGACCGATCGAGCGTGCTCTGGCCGACGGCCGCAGCGTGCTCCTTGAGATCGATCTGCAGGGCGCGCGCCAGGTGCGCGCCGCCATGCCGGAGGCCGTGCTGGTCTTCCTCGCGCCCCCCAGCTGGGACGAACTCGTGCGCCGACTCATCGGTCGGGGGACCGAATCGCAGGAGGAGCAGCATCGCAGGCTCGCCACGGCGAAGGTGGAACTGGCCTCCCAAGACGAGTTCGACGCGCGCGTCGTGAACGGGACCGTGGCCGAGGCCGCGCGCGAGGTCGTAGAATTGATGCAGGTACGCGCGCGCCGACCGCGTCGCGCCGCAACGTCATCCGGTCGCTGAACGTCGAAGTCCGAAGGTTCCGTCGGCGGCCGCTATCGAAGGAGCATCCATGTCAACTGCAGCCAAGGGCATCATCGACCCCCGATCGATGAGCTGCTCTCCCGCGTCGAGTCGAAGTACGCGCTCGTGATCTTCGCCTCGAAGCGCGCACGCCAGATCAACGACTACTACGCCGACCTGCACGAGGGAAGCCTGTTCGACAACGTGGGGCCGCTGGTCGACTCCACGATCGACGACAAGCCCCTCTCGGTCGCCCTCCACGAGATCAACGAAGACAAGCTCGTCGCCCGTCCGCTCGACGAGTGACATGACGAGCGCCGGTGCCGCCGTGAGCACGCCCCTGACCATCGTCGTCGGCGTGACCGGCGGCATCGCTGCATACAAGGCCGTCTCGGTCATCCGCTCGTTCGTGCTGCTCGGACACGACGTGCACGTCATCGCGACGGATGCCGCGCTCAAGTTCGTCGGCGCCCCGACGTTCGAGGCGATCAGCCGCAACCCGCTGAACACCGACCTCTACGAGGGCGTCTCCGAAGTGCGGCACGTCGACATCGGACGTCGGGCCGACCTCGTCGTGATCGCTCCCGCCACGGCCAACACGCTGGCGAAGCTCGCCGGGGGACTGGCGGACGACCTGCTCACGAACACCGTGCTCGCCACCAGCGCGCCCGTGCTCGTCGCACCCGCGATGCACACCGAGATGTGGCAGAACCAGGCGACGCAGGCGAACGTGAAGACCCTCCGCGATCGCGGCGTGGCCATCGTCGGTCCGGGAGAGGGCCGTCTCACCGGCTCCGACTCCGGCCCCGGCCGCATGGCGGAACCCGAGGAGATCGTCGAGGCCGCCACGGCGCTGGCCACGCGTCCTGCCACGCCACATCGGCCCCGCAGGTCGTCGGAGTCCGAGGCGACCCGCGCAGAGCGCCGCGACCTGGCAGGCAAGCACATCGTGGTCACGGCCGGCGGCACCCGCGAGCCCCTCGACCCCGTGCGCTACCTCGGCAACCGCTCCAGCGGCAAGCAGGGCGTGGCCGTCGCCCAGGCCGCGAGGCAGCGCGGCGCCGAGGTGGTTCTCATCGCCGCCCACCTCGACATCCCGGCCCCCGACGACGTCGAGGTGCGGTCCGTCTCGACGGCCCGCGAGCTGCAACGTGCCGTCACCGAGGAGGCGGCCACGGCCGACATCGTGGTGATGACCGCCGCCGTCGCCGACTTCCGTCCGGCGTCGACGAGCACCTCGAAGATCAAGAAGGAGAAGGTCGGCGACAGCTACCAACTCTCTCTGGTGGCCAACCCGGACATCCTCGCCGAGCTCTCCGCCGGCAAGCGGGCGGACCAGGTCGTCGTCGGCTTCGCCGCCGAGACCGAGAGCGACCCGCAGGCACTGCTCGAGCTGGGCAGACGCAAGCTGGAACGCAAGGGCTGCGACTACCTCGTGATCAACAACGTGGGATGGAAGACCGGGTTCTCCACCGACGAGAACGAGGTCGTCGTGCTCGATTCGCGCGGGCGTATAGTGATGGAGGCCTCCGGCAGCAAAGCGTCGGTGGCCGATCGTATTCTCGACGTCATCACCTCCGCCTGACCCGCGACCAGAACGTGGATGGGGCCCGGATCCAGCTGGAGCACTCATGACTTCTCTGCGCCTTTTCACGTCCGAATCCGTCACGGAAGGACATCCGGACAAGATCTGCGACCAGGTCTCCGACGGCATCCTCGACGCCCTGCTTCGCGTCGATCCGCACAGCCGGGTCGCGGTCGAGACGCTCGTCACGACCGGTCTCGTGCACGTCGCCGGTGAGGTGACCACGAACGGCTACGTGGAGATCCCGGCCATCGTGCGCGAGACGATCACCGCGATCGGGTACACCTCCTCCGACGTGTGGTTCGATGGCCGTTCCTGCGGCGTCTCGGTCTCGATCGGCGGACAATCGCCCGACATCGCGCAGGGTGTGGACGCCGCATACGAGACGCGCGAGGAGGCATCCCTCGACGAGCTCGACCGCCAGGGCGCCGGCGATCAGGGCATCATGTTCGGCTACGCCACCACGGAGACGCCCGAGCTGATGCCCGTGCCGATCTGGATCGCGCACCGCATGGCGGAGCGGCTGGCCGAAGTGCGCAAGAGCGGGGAACTCGACTACCTGCGCCCCGACGGCAAGACCCAGGTCACCGTCGGCTACGACGGCATCACCCCGCGCACGGTGGAGACCGTCGTGCTCTCCACGCAGCACTCTCCGGCGGTGTCCACGGCCCAGCTGCGCACCGAGGTCGCCGAGCACATCATCAGACCCGTGCTGGAGCGCGTCGAGCTCGACTCCGGCGACCTCACCACTCTGATCAACCCGACCGGTCGATTCGAGATCGGCGGCCCGCAGGGGGACGCCGGGCTCACCGGACGCAAGATCATCATCGACACGTACGGCGGGGCATCCAGACACGGCGGCGGCGCGTTCAGCGGAAAGGACCCGTCGAAGGTGGACCGCTCCGCCGCGTACGCCCTGCGCTGGGTGGCGAAGAACGCCGTCGCCGCCGGGCTCGCCGACCGGCTCGAGGTGCAGGTGGCGTACGCGATCGGCACGGCTTCGCCGGTCGGACTCTATGTCGAGACGTTCGGAACGGGTCACCTGCCCGACGACCGCATCACCGCCGCCATCCGCGAGGTGTTCGACCTGCGACCGGCGGCCATCATCCGCGATCTCGACCTGCTCAGACCCATCTACGCCAAGACGGCCACCTACGGCCACTTCGGCCGCGAACTGCCGGAGTTCACCTGGGAGCGACCCGACCGCGTCGACGACCTGCGGTCGGCCGCCGGCCTCTGATGCCCGAGGCGCGAGGCCCGCGCGTCGCGCGCGTGATCGTCGACACGCCCCTCCCGCAGCTCGATCGGCTGTTCGACTACGCGATCCCCGAGCGGCTGCGTGAGCAGGCCGTGCCAGGCGTGCGGGTGACGGTTCCGTTGCGTTCCGCGGGACGCATCGCCGACGGCTACCTCGTCGAGGTGGCCGACGATGCGTCGTTCGACGGCGAGCTCAGCGAGCTCGATTCCGTCGTGTCGGCAGCGAAGGTGCTCACCCCTGAGATCGCTCGGCTCGCGCGGCGCATCGCCGACCGTTCGGCAGGCAGCGCGAACGACGTGCTGCGCCTGGCGGTGCCGCCGCGCATGGTGCGGGTGGAGAAGGCATGGCTGGCGGCGGAGCATCCGGCTGCCCCTGAAGAGGTTCCGGTTCGCGGAGTGCGAGGGTATCGCTCCGCCCTCGCCGAGGCGATCGACACGGCGGGCCGCGTCGCGGTGGATGCCGTGCCCCGGCTCGCCCGCACCACGGCCGGCGAGTGGGTGGGCGCGTGGGCGATCACGCTCGCCGAACTCGCGGCGCGTTGCGTGGCATCCGGTCGCAGCGCCGTCATCGCGGTGCCCGACTATCGCGACCTCGACCAGCTCCAGGCGGCACTGCGCGACGCGGTACCCGATCACGTGCTCGCCAGGGTGGATGCCGGCCAATCCAACCAGGACCGCTACCGAGCGTTCTTGCGTTGCCTCGAGCCGAGCCCGGTCGTCGTGATCGGCAACCGGTCGGCGGTGTACTCACCGGCCCACCGGCTGGGCCTCATCGCGCTCTGGGACGATTCCGACCCGCTGCACGCCGAGCCGCTCGCCCCCTATGCACACGCCAGGGATGTGGCCCTGGTGCGGGCGGAAGACGAGGGCTGCGCCCTCGCCTTCGTCTCGCACACGCGCAGCATCGAGGTGCAGCGTCTCGTCGAGCTGGGCTGGCTCACAGCGCATTCGCCTGAGCCGGCCGTGACGCCGCGCGTCGTCGTGACCGCCGCGCAGTCCGGCGAACAGGGACCGTCGCGAGTTCCGGACGGCGCATGGCGCGCGGCCAAGGACGGCATCGCGCACGGTCCCGTGCTCGTGCAGGTCGCCCGCCCCGGATACGCTCCCGTGCTCGCGTGCGCGACCTGTCGCCAGGCCGCGCGCTGCGCGAAGTGCCAGGGGCCGCTCGGACTCGACCGAGCCGGGGCGCCGCCGTCGTGCCGCTGGTGCGGTGCCATCGCCACCGGGTGGGAGTGCTCGCACTGCGGAGGCACCGCGGTGCGCCTGGTCACGCGGGGCAGCGCACGCACGGCGGAAGAGCTGGGCAGGGCGTTCCCCGGCTCGCGCGTCATCGTCTCCGACGGAGAACGTCGTGTCACGACGATCGACGAGCGGCCCGCCCTCGTGGTCGCCACCAGGGGCGCCGAGCCGATCACGCCCGGCGGATACCGCGCCGTGCTGCTCCTGGACGGCGACCGCATGCTCGCTCGCGAGTCTCTCAACGTCGCAGAGGATTGCCTGCGCTGGTGGTCGAACGCCGCCTCGCTGGCGGCGCCCGGCGCCCCCGTGGTGCTCGTGGGGGTCGCAGGACCGCTCGCTCAGGCGCTGGCGACCTGGCGGCAGCCTGCCTACGCGAGCACCCAGCTGGCCGACCGACGTGCACTGAAATTCCCGCCCGCCGTGCGGCTGGCGTCGGTCACCGGAACGCCCAAGGCCGTGGGCGACGCCGTCGCGGCACTCGTGGCAGGCACCTTCATCGACGTGCTGGGTCCCACGCCCGTCGAGACGCGCGGCGCCGGGCGGCAGGGGAGCGGGCATCCGGATGCCGTCCGTGCGATCGTGCGATTCGACTACGCGCACGGGGCCGCCGTGGCCTCCGCTCTGCGATCGGCCGTGGTCAAGGCGGCGGCGAAGGGCAGAAAGCCGCGCGGCGATCGCGGCTACCGGCCCCCGCCTACACTCAGAGTCAGGCTCGACGACCCCGAGATCTCGTGAAGGAGCTCACTCGATGAGAATCGCGTTCGCCGGAACGCCGCAGGCGGCAGTGCCGACGTTGCGGGCACTCGCCGCCGGTCCGCACGAGATCGTCACCGTC
Organism: Humibacter ginsenosidimutans; assembly: GCF_007859675.1. Taxonomy (GTDB): domain Bacteria; phylum Actinomycetota; class Actinomycetes; order Actinomycetales; family Microbacteriaceae; genus Humibacter; species Humibacter ginsenosidimutans. Next base: position 537,201 of record NZ_CP042305.1, on the reverse strand, counting down.
GTGACGCGTCCGGATGCCCCGCTCGGCCGCAAGCGCGTGCTCACCCCGTCTCCGGTCGCCATCGCGGCCGCGCAGCTGGGGTTGCCTGTGGTGAAGGCGCGACGGCTCGACGAGGAGGCGACCGCGAGCATCCTCGACGCCCGCCCCGAGCTCGGCGTCGTCGTCGCGTACGGCGGACTCGTGCGCGAGCCTCTGCTCTCGGCTCCCGAGCACGGCTGGATCAATCTGCACTTCTCCCTGCTGCCGCGCTGGCGCGGGGCGGCTCCCGTTCAGCGTGCGCTGATCGCCGGCGACCAGATCACCGGCGCCGCCGTGTTCCGCCTGGTGCCCGAGCTCGATGCTGGCGACGTGTACGACATGGTCGAGCATCCGATCGGACCCGACGACACGGCGGGTGAGCTGCTGGATGCGCTCGCGGTCGAAGGCGCGGAGCTGGTGGCCAGGGTGGTGGACTCGATCGCGACGGGCTCAGCGGTTGCCGTGGCCCAAGAGGGCGAACCGACGCTCGCGCCCAAACTCGGCCTCGACGACGCGCGGCTGGACCTGACGCGCGACGCCGCTGCCGTCTACGCCAGGCTGCGCGGGGTGACCCCCGAGCCCGGCGCCTTCGTCACCGTCGCAGGCACCCGGGTGAAGGTGCTCGCAGCGGCGCGTTCGGGGGCTGCTCCGCTCGTTCCCGGGCAGTTGCAGCTCGTCGGCGTGAAAGCCCTGATCGGCACGGCGACCACCCCGCTGCACCTCATCACCGTGCAGCCGGCGGGCAAGCGGCCGATGCCGGGTGCCGACTGGCTGCGCGGCCTGCCGGCCCGCGCGACGGCGGAGGTGGCGGCGTGAGCGGCGCATCCGCGCGCACGGTGGCCTTCGACGTGCTGCGCGCCGTGGACGAGTCGGATGCCTACGCCAACCTGCTGCTGCCCGCGCGGCTCGAGCGAGCGCGACTCTCGTCTGCCGACGCCGGTCTCGCCACGGAGCTCACGTACGGCACGCTGCGCCGCCGCGGGTACTACGACCGCGTGATCGAGCTGGCGGCACGACGCCCGGTGAGCCGCATCGACGAGCCCGTGCTCGACGCGCTGCGTCTCGGCTGTCACCAGCTGCTCACCCTGCGCACCCCGAGCCACGCGGCGGTGAACGAGTCGGTGGAGCTCGTGCGATCCGCGGCGTCCCGCTCCGCCGTCGGATTCGCCAACGGCGTGCTGCGCACCATCGCCCGTGCCAGACCCGAGGTCTGGCGCCAGCGCGTCGCCGACGCGGCGCGTGACGACGACGATCTGCTCGCCTCCCTCCATTCGCATCCCACCTGGATCGTGCGCGCGCTTCGCCATGCGCTGGCGGCAGAGCACAGAGAAGACGAGCTCGAGGCCCTTCTCGAGGCCGACAACGCCGCGCCCCGGGTGAATCTCGCGGCTCTGCCCGGAGTCGCCGTGCGGCCGGAGGATTCGGAGCCCGACCGCTACTCGCCGATCGGCTTCGTCTGGCCGGGCGGCGATCCCGCCGCGATCGTGGAGGCCACCGGCGGCGCGATCCGGGTACAGGACGAGGGCTCGCAGCTGGCGGCGCAGATCCTCGTCGCGGCCCGCCCGCCTGCTGCGGGAGAGCGCTGGCTCGACCTGTGCGCCGGACCGGGAGGCAAGGCGGCCGTGCTCGCTTCCGCCGCGGCAGCCTTCGATGTGCGGCTGGTCGCCAACGAGATCGTGCCGGCCAGGCTCGAGCTCGTACGCCGCGCCGTCGCGCCGGTGGGCACCGTGGTGGAGCTGACGGAGCGGGACGGCACCGTGATCGGAGCCGAGGAGGCCGCCGGTTACGATCGGGTGCTGCTCGACGCGCCCTGCACCGGGCTCGGCGCGCTGCGCCGCCGCCCGGAGGCACGCTGGCGCAAGGCGCCCGGCGACGTGCCGGAGCTCACCCGGCTGCAGGCCTCGCTGATCGATTCCGCGGTGGCGGCCCTGCGACCAGGCGGGATCCTCTGCTATGTCACGTGCTCCCCGCACCTCGCGGAGACCAGGGTGCAGGTCAGCGACGCGCTCAGACGGCATCCGCTTCAGCTGCGGGAGCTGCCGACGCAGGACGTCGTGCAGTCGTTCGCCGAGCATCCGCTCGACCTGGCAGGCGACCCCGCGCAGGTTCAGCTGTGGCCGCACCGTCACGGCACCGACGCGATGTTCGTCGCGCTGTTCGAGAAGATGTGAACCGAGACGCTCTAGCCTGATCAGCATGCCGCGCATCAACCCGAGCATCCTCGCCGCCGACTTCGTCAACATGCAGAGCGAGCTGGACCGCATCGCGACCGCCGACCTCGTGCACGTCGACGTGATGGACAACCACTTCGTGCCGAACCTCACGTTCGGGCCCCAGATGGTGGGGCGCATCCAGGACGTGGCGCGGATTCCGCTCGACGTGCACCTCATGATCGACGATCCTGATCGTTGGGCGCCCGGCTATGCCGAGCTCGGCGCCTACTCCGTGACGTTCCACGCCGAGGCTGCGCACGACCCGGTGGCGCTGGCACGCAGGCTCCGCGAGCTCGGCGCCCGCGCCGGCATCGCGCTCAAGCCGGGAACACCGGTGGAGGCCTGCCTCGAGCTCCTCCCGGAGTTCGACCAGGTGCTGGTCATGACCGTCGAGCCCGGGTTCGGCGGTCAGAGCTTCATGACGGAGACCATGCCGAAGCTGCGCACGCTGCGGGAGGCCGTCGACGCCGCCGGGCTCGACGTGTGGCTTCAGGTGGACGGCGGCATCACGGAGCAGACCATCGTCACCGCAGCGGAGGCCGGAGCCGACACGTTCGTTGCGGGGTCCAGCGTGTTCCGCGCCGCCGATCCCGCCGCCCAGATCGCCCTGCTGCGCGAGACGGCGGCGAAGCACACCCGCAAGCTGCGATAGATGCGATTGAGCCGAGAGCGACGGACGCTCGCGTCCACCGCCGAGGCGATTGAGCATTTGAGGAGCGCAAGCTCCGATAGATGCGATTGAGCCGAGAGCGACGGACGCTCGCGTCCACCGCCGAGGCGATTGAGCATTTGAGGAGCGCAAGCTCCGATAGCCTGAGACCGTGAAAACGTTCGACGAGCTGTTCGCCGAGTTGACCGACAAGGCCGAGACCCGCCCTGAAGGGTCCGGCACCGTGCGCGAACTCGATGCCGGCATCCATGCCATCGGCAAGAAGATCGTCGAAGAGGCCGCCGAGGTGTGGATGGCGGCCGAGTTCCAGAGCGACGACGAAGCCGCGGAGGAGATCTCGCAGCTGCTCTACCACCTGCAGGTGATGATGCTCGCCAAGGGCCTCACCCCGCAGGACGTCTACCGACATCTGTGATGCGTCAGCTGCCGTGACCGGCGCCACCCGACCCGCATGTTCGTAGACGACAAGAAAGACCAGCACACCATGCTGAAGATCGCCGTGCCCAACAAGGGCTCGCTCTCCGAGACCGCCGCCCAGATGCTCGCCGAGGCGGGCTACAACGGCCGCAAAGACCCCAAAGAGCTCATCGTCGCCGACCACGCGAACGACGTCGAGTTCTTCTACCTGCGCCCGCGCGACATCGCCACCTACGTGGGCAGTGGCGCTCTCGACGTGGGAGTCACCGGCCGTGACCTGCTCCTCGACTCCGGCTCTGAAGCCGGCGAGATCGACGAGCTCGGGTTCGCGGCATCCACCTTCCGCTTCGCCGGACCGGCAGGCCGGTTCTCCGAGCTGAAAGAGCTCGAGGGGCTTCGCGTCGCCACGAGCTACGACGGGCTCGTCGGCGACTACCTGCGCGAGGCCGGTGTCTCCGTCACGCTCGTTCGGCTCGACGGCGCGGTGGAGTCCGCGGTGCGACTCGGTGTCGCGGATGCCGTCGCCGACGTCGTCGAGACCGGCTCCACGCTGCGCAAGCAGGGCCTCGAGATCTTCGGACCCGTCATCCTGCAGTCGCAGGCCGTGCTCATCGGCGCGCCGGGCGATCCGGCACCGGGGCTGGCCACGCTGCAGCGGCGCCTGCAGGGCGTGATGGTCGCCAGGCGGTACGTGCTCATCGACTACGACCTGCCGTCGCACCTCATCGAGAAGGCCGTGGCGCTCACGCCGGGCGTCGAGTCTCCGACCATCTCGCCGCTGCGCGACACGGGCTGGGTGGCCGTGCGGGCGATGGTGCCGAAGACGAGCACCAACCGCATCATGGACGACCTGTACGAACTGGGCGCGCGAGCCATCCTGGTCACTCCGATCCACGCTGCGAGGCTCTGACGTGTCGCTCGCGGTGAGGGTCATCCCGTGTCTCGACGTGGCAGGCGGCCGCGTCGTCAAGGGCGTCAACTTCCTGAACCTGCGTGATGCCGGCGACCCGGTCGAGCTCGCCGCGCGCTACTACGAGCAGGGCGCTGACGAGCTCACGTTCCTCGACGTCACCGCCACCGTGGAGGAGCGCGCCACCACGTACGACGTGGTGCGCCGCACCGCCGAGCAGGTGTTCATCCCGCTCACCGTCGGCGGCGGGGTGCGCTCCACCGACGATGTGGCCCGGCTGCTCGGCAGCGGCGCGGACAAGGTCGGCGTGAACAGCGCGGCGATCGCCCGGCCCGAGCTCATCGCCGAGATCGCCGACAGATTCGGCGCCCAGGTGCTCGTGCTCTCGCTCGACGTCAAGCGCTCGCCGCGCACCGAGTCCGGCTTCGTGGTGACGACGCACGGCGGCCGCACGGAGACCGACCTGGATGCCGTCGCCTGGGCCCGTCGCGCCGTCGAGCTCGGTGCAGGCGAACTGCTCGTCAACTCGATCGACGCCGACGGCACGAAGCAGGGCTTCGACCTCGAGCTCGTGCGTCTGATGCGCGAGAACAGCACGGTTCCCGTGATCGCCTCCGGGGGAGCTGGCGCCGTCGGCGACTTCACGCCCGCCGTGGCGGCCGGCGCCGACGCGGTGCTCGCGGCGAGTGTGTTCCACGATGGACTGATGACGATCGGCGAGGTCAAGCAGGCGCTGGCCGACACCGGGGTGGAGGTGCGAAGGTGAGCGGCGATGACGAGGCCGTGGCGCGCGCGGGCGGGCTGACGCGCGAGGCTGCGGCGGGCATCCTCGAGCGGGTTCGCTTCGATGAGAAGGGTCTGCTCACCACGGTCGTCCAGCAGTGGGACAGCAAAGAGGTGCTCATGGTGGGCTGGATGGACCGTGAGGCGTTCCTGCGCACCATGACGGAGGGCCGCGTGACCTTCTGGTCGCGGTCGCGTCAGGAGTACTGGCGCAAGGGCGACACGTCGGGCCACGTGCAGTACGTGCGCGGAGCGGCGCTGGACTGCGACGGCGACACCCTGCTGATCAGGGTGGAGCAGATCGGCGCCGCCTGTCACACCGGCACCCGCACCTGCTTCGACACCGACCGGCTCGACCCCGTCGTGATCGACCTGGCGGAGCGCTCGTGAGCGCCTCGACGACCAGGGCTCAGTTCGACGAGCTGCTGGAGACGAGACGGGTCATCCCGGTCGTGCGCGAGCTCTTCGCCGACGGTGAGACTCCCGTCGGCATCTACCGCAAGCTGGCGAACGGAGCCCCTGGAACCTTCCTTCTCGAGTCCGCGGAGCAGGGCGGCATCTTCTCGCGCTACTCGTTCGTGGGCATCGCGGCCTTCGGCGTGCTCACCCAGCGCGGCGACGACTCCGTCTGGCTCGACTACGGCGTCGACGCACAGCGGGCGTTCGGCGAGGATGCCGCGGCCCGCCTCGACGAGACCCCCTCCCTCGAGCTTCTCGCGCGTCTCTACGAGCGCTGGCGTTCCGAACCCGTGCCAGGTCTTCCCCCGCTGACCGGTGGGCTCGTCGGGTTCATCGGCTGGGAGGCCGTTCGCCAGCTGGAGCGGCTGCCCGACCAGCCGCCGGCCGAATTCGATGTTCCCGACCAGGCGCTGTGCTTCGTCTCCGACCTGGTGGCTGTCGATCACCGTTTCGGCACCGTGCAGCTCATCGCGAACGTGCTCGCCGACGGAACCGACGACACCGAGGCGCTGTGGACCGCCGCCCAGACGCGGCTCGACAACATGCAGGACGGCCTGTCCCGCCCCGCCGACGCCCATCTTGCGCTGGCCGACTTCACCGTCGCGCCCGCCGCGGTCTCCCGCACGAAGCGCGAGGACTTCCTGAAGTCCGTCGACGTCGCCAAGGAGCGCATCAGGGCGGGCGACATCTTCCAGGTCGTCATCTCGCAGCGCTTCGAGCTGCCGACCACGGCCGACCCGCTCGACGTGTACCGCGTGCTGCGCAGCCTGAACCCCAGCCCGTACATGTACCTGTTGCAGCTCGAGCGGGCGAACGGCGAGCCGTACACCGTCGTCGGATCCTCGCCGGAGGCGCTCGTGAAGGTGCAGGAGCGGCGCGCGTACACGCATCCGATCGCGGGCTCCCGGCCGAGGGGCGCCACGCCGGAAGAAGACGCAGAGCTCGAGTCGGAGCTGCTCGCCGACGCGAAGGAACGCGCGGAGCACCTCATGCTCGTCGATCTCGCCCGCAACGATCTCTCGCGGGTCTGCGTCGCCGGTTCGGTCGAGGTGACCGAGTTCATGCGCGTCGAGCGCTTCAGCCACATCATGCACATCGTCTCGTCGGTCGAGGGCGACCTGCGCGACGACGCGACAGCGATCGACGTCTTCCGCTCCACGTTCCCGGCCGGCACGCTCTCCGGAGCGCCGAAGCCGCGCGCGCTGGAGATCATCGACGAGCTCGAGCCCGCCCAGCGCGGTGTCTACGGGGGAGTGGTCGGCTACTTCGGCTTCGGGGGCGACGCCGACCTGGCCATCGCCATCCGCACCGCAACGATCATGGACGGCGTCGCCAGAGTGCAGGCCGGCGGCGGTCTCGTCGCCGACTCGGTTCCGGTGGGCGAGTTCATCGAATCGCAGAACAAGGCCGCCGCGCCGTTGCGCGCCGTGGCCATCGCCGAGGCCATGGAACGCGTGGTGTGACAGTGAAAGTCTCCTCAGAAACCTCCCGCCGGCTCAAGTACGGCGCCATCCTGCTCGCCGTGATCGCGAGCGCGCTCGTGCTCACGGCATCCACGCAGACCTGGTACACGTTGCACCTCACGGCGACGTCGGGCCACGCAGGCACTCTCACCGTCGCCGGATCGGCGGCGGCACCCGCTGTCGCTGCGCTGTCGCTCGCAGGCGTCGCGTTCGGCGCGGCCCTCGCGCTGGCCGGACGCATCCTGCGCTACGTGCTCGCCGTGCTCGGCCTCGTGCTGAGCGCGAGCATCATCGGGTCGACGGCCTCGGCCATCGGCGACCCGATCGGCTCGGGCATCACCGTCGTCACGAACGCAACGGGCGTGGCGGGGGATGCCAGCGTGCGGGCCATCATCGCCCGTGCCGACGCGACGGCCTGGCCGGCGCTCGCCCTCGCCGGCGGCATCGCACTGCTCCTCGCCACGGTGCTCGTCGTCGCGACAGGACATCTGTGGCCGGTCTCCTCCCGGCGCTACGGCGCGACAGAGGATGCCTCGTCCGACAAGCACGCAGAACCCTCCGACGACGACGACGAGCACCTTTCGGCGGCCGACCAGCGCGCCCGTGCCCGTGACGCGGCCATCGGGGACTGGGACGAGTTGAGCCGTGGAGACGACCCCACGGCTGCCGAGTCCGACGACGACGCGTAGTGCGACCCGCGACCGAGCCGAGCGCCGCGCGAGTCCACTCGCATGGCCGAGGCGACCGAGCGTCTGAGCCGCCGCCAGGCGGCGATAGAATGATCACCATCCCGACCACCACACCGAAAGAGAGTCATGAGCGCTGAATCCTCGGACCCGGGCCACGGTCACTCGCCGGCGGCATGGACGGCCGTCGTCATCATGCTGATCGGCGTCATCGCAGGCACGATCGCGTTCTGGTTCGAGCAGCCGTGGATCGTCGTCGCTTGCGGCGTGGTCGTCGTGATCGGCCCGATCGTCGGCGCGATCATGGCGAAGGCGGGCTACGGGGTCAACGGCCCCAAGTACCAGCCGAAGGGTCACTGAGGCTTGCTGCTCGCTGAACTCGTCGGCGGGGCCGTTGCCGATGCCGACGCCCGCGCCGCCGAGCTTCCGCTCGACGCCGTGATCGCGGCTGCCGCCGACGCGCCGCCGGCGCTCGACGCGTTGCGTGCGCTCGCCCCTGCAGATCGCGTCAAGGTGATCGCGGAGGTGAAGCGGGCGAGTCCGTCGCGCGGCCGACTCGCGGACATCCCCGATCCGGCGGCGCTGGCATCCCTCTACGAGGCCGGCGGCGCCAGCGCGATCAGCGTGCTGACCGAGCAACGGCGCTTCCTCGGATCGCTCGACGATCTGCGCGCCGTGCGCGCCGCCGTCGGCATCCCGGTTCTGCGCAAGGACTTCATCGCGCAGCCGTACCAGGTGTACGAGGCCAGGGCGGCGGGAGCCGACATCGTGCTGCTCATCGTCGCTGCGCTCGACCAGCCGACGCTCGAGTCACTGCACGCCCTCACGCTCTCACTCGGCATGACGGCGCTCGTCGAGACCCACTCGGCAGACGAGGTCGCTCGGGCCGTCGACGCCGGTGCTGCGCTCATCGGCGTCAACGCGCGCAACCTCGACACGTTCGAGCTCGACCGCGACCTCTTCGGCACGCTGGCGGACCGCATTCCGACCGGCGTCATCCGTGTCGCGGAATCCGCAGTGCTCGGCCCCGACGACGTCGCCCACTACCGTGCCTCAGGCGCCGACGTCGTGCTCGTCGGCGAGGCGCTCGTCACGTCAGACCCGACGGCCAGGCTCGCAGAGTTCCTCTCCGTCTGATTCCATCAACGCCTTCCATCACCCCAGGGAAGTGACCATGGCCCTACGAGACCAGATCGGCCCCGACTTCGGCGACTACGGCGGCAGATACATGCCCGAGTCGCTCATCGCCACGCTCGACGAGCTGTCGGCCGAATACGAGGCGGCTCAGCAGGACCCCTCCTTCGCCGCCGAGCTCGCCCGACTGCACGCCACGTACACCGGGCGTCCCTCGATCGTCACCGAGGTGCCGCGGTTCGCCGAGCACGCGGGCGGCGCGCGCATCATCCTCAAGCGCGAAGACCTCAATCACACCGGTTCGCACAAGATCAACAACGTGCTCGGGCAGGCGCTGCTCGTGAAGCGCCTGGGCAAGACGCGGCTGATCGCCGAGACCGGGGCGGGCCAGCACGGCGTCGCCACGGCGACAGCCGCCGCACTGTTCGGCATGTCGTGCACCATCTACATGGGCGAGGTCGACACCAAGCGCCAGGCGCTCAACGTGGCACGCATGCGCCTGCTGGGCGCCGAGGTCATCCCCGTGAAGACCGGGTCGCGCACGCTGAAGGATGCCATCAACGAGGCCTTCAGAGACTGGGTCGCCAACGCCGACACCACGCACTACCTGCTCGGCACCGTCAACGGACCGCACCCGTTCCCCACGATGGTGCGCAACTTCCACAAGGTGATCGGAGAAGAGGCACGGCAACAGGTCCTCGAGCTCACCGGCCGGCTCCCGGATGCCGTCGCGGCCTGCGTCGGCGGCGGATCCAACGCGATCGGCATCTTCCACGCGTTCCTCGACGACGCCGACGTGAAGCTGTACGGCTTCGAACCCGGCGGCCACGGCATCGCCAGCGGCAAGCACGGCGCGACCCTCAGCGAGGGCACCCCCGGCATCCTGCACGGCACCAAGACCTACGTGCTGCAAGACGAAGACGGGCAGACCATGGAGTCGCACTCCATCTCCGCCGGGCTCGACTACCCGGGCGTCGGACCCGAGCACGCCTGGCTGCGCGACATCGGCCGGGCGAGCTACCAGCCGATCACCGACGACGAGGCGATGCAGGCGTTCCGGCTGCTCTGCCGCACCGAGGGCATCCTGCCCGCCATCGAGTCGTCGCACGCCCTCGCCGGCGCCATCAAGCTCGGCAAGGAGCTGGGGCCGGATGCCGTCATCCTGGTGAACCTCTCGGGGCGCGGCGACAAAGACGTCGAGACCGCAGGAGCCTACTTCGGCCTGCTCGGCGACGAGTCGCAGAACGGAGCCGGCGCATGAGCGGAACCACGGCCATCGCCCACGTCGACGCCAGGATCGCCGAGGCGGGCGAACGGCGTCGCGGCGCCCTCGTCGGCTATCTGCCCGTCGGGTTCCCCGACCTGAAGACGAGCATCGACGCCGCTGTCGCACTGGCGGAGAACGGCGCAGACGTGCTCGAGCTCGGCCTGCCGTACTCCGACCCGGTCATGGACGGCCCCGTCATCCAGGCCGCGACACAGCGAGCGCTTCAGGAGGGCTTCCGCGTTCGCGACGTCTTCACCGCGGTGCGCGAGATCCGCGCCCGGGTCGACGTGCCCGCGCTCGTGATGACGTACTGGAACCCCATCGTGCAGTTCGGAGTCGACAGGTTCGCCGACGAGCTCGCCGCAGCGGGCGGGTCGGGTCTCATCACCCCCGACATCACTCCGGATTCGGCGGCCGAGTGGATCACGGCGAGCGATCGCTCCGGCCTCGACCGGGTGTTCCTCGCCGCACCGACCTCGAGCGACGAGCGGCTGCGCATGGCGGCAGAGTCGTCGCGCGGGTTCGTGTACGCGGTATCCACCATGGGCATCACGGGCGAGCGCAAAGACGTGGATGCCGCGGCCCGCACCCTCGTTCCCCGGCTCAGAGACGCCGGAGCGCAGACGGTGTGCGTCGGCATCGGCATCTCCACGGGAGACCAGGTGCGGGAGGTGCTCGACTACGCGGACGGCGCGATCGTCGGGTCGGCACTCGTGCACGCGCTGGCCGACGGGGGAGTGGCGGGCGTCGCCGCGACGGCATCCGCGCTGGCCTCCGGCACCGCGAAGTGACGTTCAGCGCACGGCGGACCTCCTAAACTAGGGTGGCCGAGGCGCCGCCCCCATCAGGCATGTAAGACGGATGGCGCTCGCCGTCCGAACGAAAGGGAACCCGACAGGTGATCGCACCGCTCAGCATTCCGAGCCCGCCGCTGTCCTGGCAGTCGATCCCGATCGACCTGTTCGGGTTGCATTGGGACATCCGCACCTACGCCCTGATCATCCTGGTCGGCATCATCATCTGCACGATCTGGACCTCGAGGCGCCTCACCAAGCGCGGCGGAGAGCCCGGCGTCGTCATCGACTTCCTGATCTGGGCCGTCGTGCTCGGCCTGATCGGCGCGCGCCTCTACCACGTCTTCACGCACCCGCACGACTACTTCTACCCTGGCGCGAACCTCTGGAATGTGTTCGCGATCTGGGAGGGCGGCAACGCCATCTTCGGCTCGCTCCTGGGCGGCGCGCTCGGCGTGTTCATCGCGAGCAAGCAGACCGGTGTGCGGTTCCTCTCCTTCGCGGATGCCGTGGCCCCCGGCCTCCTGCTCGCGCAGGCGATCGGCCGTCTCGGCAACTACGTGAACCACGAGCTCTACGGTCTGCCGACCAATCTGCCGTGGGGACTGCAGATCGAGAGCACGAACACCGCCTACCCGACGGGTCTGCCCTCGGGCACGCTGTTCCAGCCGCTGTTCCTCTACGAGATCATCTGGAACGTCGTCGGCGTCATCGTGCTGCTCGCCCTGGAGAAGAAGCTGCACTGGCGCTGGGGCAAGATGTTCGCCGGCTACCTCATGTGGTACGGCCTCGGCCGAAGCTATCTGGAGTCCATCCGCATCGACCCGAGCGAGTACTCCTTCCTCGGCATCCCGTTCAACGTCTGGGCGGCGATCCTCGCGTTCGTGCTGGGGCTCGTGCTCTTCATCGTGCAGTCCCGCAGGCACCCGGGGCTCGAGCTCAGCGTGTACCTGCCCGGCCGCGAATGGAACCGGTCCGAGCCTGCGGTAGACTCGTTCGACACCGATTCCGATGACGAGGACAACGACGAAGACGACGCCTCGGAGACTCTCGAATCGACACAGGCCGATGCGGCAGCCACAAGCTCTGCGGCCGAGTCCCGGTAGTACGACGAACCCGGTAACACGCACTCGCGTGTGAGTCCCGCCACGAGGCGTGTCGCACGCGAACCTACCCCGCCCACGGGCCGATGTCGTCCCGCACCCCTTGATGTGAGGACGGTATCCATGGCGCCCACACCCCTCTACTCCCGGTTCAGTTCCGTCCCGGCCGCCCAGGGTCTCTACGACCCCGGGGCCGAACGTGACGCCTGTGGCCTGGCGATGGTGGCGACCCTGCGCGGCACGGCAGGTCACGACATCATCGACCTCGCCCTGAACGCCCTGCGCAACCTCGAGCACCGCGGCGCCGTCGGCTCCGACGCCGGCACGGGCGACGGGGCGGGCATCCTGACCCAGATCCCCGACGCGTTCCTGCGGGCCGTCGTCGACTTCGACCTGCCCGCGTCGGGCCGGTACGCGGTCGGCAACGTGTTCCTGCCGCTCGAGGACGCCGAGCGAGCGAGCGTGAAGGACGCCATCGAACGCATCGCCGGCGAGGAGGGCCTCAGGCTGCTCGGCTGGCGCGACGTGCCCGTCAGCCCCGACGAGATCGGCACCCTTGCCCGTGCGGCGATGCCAGCGATCGAGCAGCTCTACGTCGACACCGCTCGCACGGCCGAGAACGGCTCCCCGCTCTCCGGCATCGGGCTCGACCGTCTCACGTTCCGCCTGCGCAAGCGGGTCGAGCGCGAGCTCGACGTCTACTTCGCGTCGTTGTCGAGCCGCACGCTGGTCTACAAGGGCATGGTCACCACGCTGCAGCTGGAGCCGTTCTACCCCGACCTGTCCGACGAGCGCTTCGCGTCCCGCCTCGCCCTCGTGCACTCGCGCTACTCGACGAACACCTTCCCTTCGTGGCCGCTCGCCCAGCCGTTCCGGATGATCGCGCACAACGGCGAGATCAACACGGTGCAGGGCAACCGCAACTGGATGATGGCGCGCCAGACCCAGCTGCACAGCGACCTGCTCGGCAACCTGCGTCCGCTCTATCCGATCGTCACGGAGGGCGCCAGCGACTCGGCGTCCTTCGACGAGGTGGTGGAGCTCCTCACGCTCGCCGGCCGCTCGCTGCCGCACGCCATCATGATGATGGTTCCGGAGGCGTGGGAGAAGCAGACCGAGATCGACCCGGCGCGCCGCGCGTTCTACGAGTACCACTCGATGCTCATGGAGCCGTGGGACGGCCCCGCCGCCCTGGTCTTCACCGACGGCTCGCTCGTCGGTGCCACGCTCGACCGCAATGGCCTGCGCCCCGGTCGCTACCTGGTCACCGACGACGGCCTCGTCGTGCTCGGCAGCGAGACCGGCGTGCTCGACATCGAGCCGAGCCGCATCGTGCGCAAGGGGCGACTGCGCCCGGGCAAGATGTTCCTCGTCGACACGGTCGAGGGCCGTCTGATCGAAGACGACGAGATCAAGTCGTCGCTGGCCTCCGCCGAGCCGTACGGCGAGTGGCTGGATGCCGGACGCATCAACCTGAAGGACCTCCCGGAGCGCGAGCACATCGTGCACACCCCCGCGTCGGTCACCCGCCGCCAGCGCACCTTCGGCTACACCGAAGAGGAGGTGCGCATCCTGCTCGCGCCCATGGCGAAGAACGGCGCGGAGCCGATCGGTGCGATGGGCTCCGACACCCCGATCGCCGTGCTCTCACAGCGCCCGCGGCTGCTGTTCGACTACTTCACGCAGCAGTTCGCCCAGGTCACGAACCCTCCGCTCGACTCCATCCGCGAAGAGGTCGTCACTTCGCTGAGCCTCGGGCTCGGCCCGGAGCGCAACCTGCTCGAGCCCGGCCCCGAGCACACGCAGCAGGTGGTGCTCGACTTCCCGGTCATCGACAACGACGAGCTGGCGAAGATCCAGCACATCGACCCGAGGCCGGGACAGCACACCACGGTCACCATCCACGGCCTCTACCGCTTCGACGCGGGCGAGGATGCCATGGAGCAGCGCCTCGAGGCGATGTGCGACGAGGTCAGCCAGGCCATCGCCGACGGCGCGAAGTTCATCGTGCTGAGCGACCGCGACTCCAACAAGGACCTGGCGCCGATCCCGTCGCTGCTCATGCTCTCCGCTGTGCACCACCACCTGATCCGCACGGAGAACCGGCTCAAGGTCGGCATCGTCGTGGAGGCGGGCGACGTGCGCGAGGTGCACCACGTCGCGCTGCTCATCGGCTACGGCGCGAGCGCCGTCAACCCGTACCTGGCGATGGAGACGTGCGAGGACCTCGTGCGCAGTGGCATGATCACCGGCATCACGGGTGAGAAGGCCGTCAAGAACCTGATCAAGGCGCTCGGCAAGGGAGTGCTCAAGATCATGTCCAAGATGGGCATCTCCACGGTGTCGTCGTATGCCGGCGCGCAGGCGTTCGAGGCGGTCGGCCTCGCCCAGCCTCTCGTCGACAAGTACTTCACCGGCACGAACTCCAAGCTCGGCGGCGTCGGCATCGACGTGATCTCCGCCGAGAATCTCGCACGCCACCTCTCCGCCTACCCGGAGGAAGGCGCCGTGCTCGCGCACGAGCGCATGGCCACCGGCGGCGAGTACCAGTGGCGCCGCGACGGCGCACCGCACCTTTTCAACCCCGACACGGTGTTCCGTCTGCAGCACTCGACGCGCACCCGCCGGTTCGACATCTTCCGCGAGTACACGAAGCTCATCAACGACCAGGCGGAGCAGCTCATGACGCTGCGCGGCATGTTCACGATGCGCACCGGCATCCTGCCCCCTGTGCCGCTCGACGAGGTCGAGTCGGTGTCCTCGATCGTGAAGCGCTTCTCGACGGGTGCGATGAGCTACGGCTCCATCTCCCGCGAGGCGCACGAGAACCTCGCGATCGCGATGAACCGGCTCGGCGCCAAGTCGAACACCGGCGAGGGCGGCGAAGACGTCGACCGCCTTCTCGACCCGGAGCGACGCAGCGCGATCAAGCAGGTGGCATCCGGTCGGTTCGGCGTCACGAGCATGTACCTCACGCACGCCACCGATCTGCAGATCAAGCTCGCCCAGGGTGCGAAGCCGGGAGAGGGCGGTCAGCTGCCGCCCGCGAAGGTGTACCCGTGGGTGGCCCGCACCCGCCACGCGACGGCGGGCGTCGGACTCATCTCGCCGCCGCCGCATCACGACATCTACTCGATCGAAGACCTCAAACAGCTCATCTACGACCTCAAGCGCGCGAACCCGCAGGCCCGCGTGCACGTCAAGCTCGTCAGCGAGACGGGCATCGGCGCGGTCGCGGCTGGCACGGCGAAGGCCCTGGCCGATGTCATCCTGGTCTCCGGACACGACGGCGGCACGGGCGCGAGCCCTCTGAACTCCCTCAAGCACGCCGGTACGCCGTGGGAGCTCGGTCTCGCCGAGACGCAGCAGACGCTCATGCTCAACGGCATGCGGGACCGCGTCGTCGTGCAGGTCGACGGACAGCTGAAGACCGGTCGCGACGTCGTGATCGGCGCGCTGCTCGGCGCCGAGGAGTTCGGCTTCGCCACCGCTCCGCTCATCGTCTCCGGCTGCATCATGATGCGCGTGTGCCACCTCGACACCTGCCCGGTGGGCGTGGCCACTCAGAACCCGGTGCTGCGCAGCAGGTTCACCGGAAAGCCGGAGTTCGTCGTCAACTTCTTCGAGTTCATCGCGGAGGAGGTGCGCGAGTACCTCGCGGCCCTCGGGTTCCGCAGCATCGAGGAGGCCGTCGGCCACGTCGAACTGCTCGACGTCGACCGAGCGATCGAGCACTGGAAGGCATCGGGACTCGACCTCGCGCCCGTTCTCCAAGGCCCCGAATTTCCCGAGGATGCCCCGCGCCGCAACCAGCGCACCCAGAATCACGAGCTCGAGAAGCACTTCGACAACGCACTCATCGTGCAGGCGGCCGACGTGCTCGAGAACGGCGGGCACATCGAGCTGTCGTTGCCCATCCGCAATACCGAACGCGCCGTCGGCACGCTCCTCGGCCACGAGGTCACGGTGCGGCACGGCGAGCACGGCCTCCCCGAGGGATCGATCGACATCACGCTGACCGGTTCGGCCGGCCAGTCGTTCGGCGCCTTCCTGCCCGGCGGCATCACACTGCGACTGGAGGGCGACTCCAACGACTACGTGGGCAAGGGCCTCTCCGGCGGCCGCATCGTGGTGCGGCCCGACCGATCGAGCGTGTTCCCGGCCGAGCGCAATGTCGTCGCCGGCAACGTCATCGGCTACGGCGCCACGCAGGGCAGCATGTTCATCCGGGGCATCGTCGGTGAACGCTTCCTGGTGCGCAACTCCGGCGCCACGGCAGTGGTCGAGGGCGTCGGAGACCACGCCCTCGAGTACATGACGGGCGGCCTCGCCCTCATCCTGGGCAGCACGGGCCGCAACCTCGGTGCCGGCATGTCGGGTGGAACGGCCTACGTGCTCGACCTGCGGGAAGACCGTGTGAACCGCGAGGCGCTTGCGGCAGGGGAGCTCACGCTGTCCGCTCTGGGCAGCGGGGACGTGGAGATCGTGCGCGATCTGCTCGAACGGCACGTCGCGGAGACCGACTCTGCGGTGGCCAAGGGGCTGCTGTCCGATCTCGAAGCGGCATCCGCACGCTTCACCAAGGTTCTGCCGCGCGATTACGCCGCGGTGCTCGAAACCCGCAAGAACGCCGTCGACGAGGGACTCGACCCCGACGGCGATGTCGTGTGGAACCGCATTCTGGAGGTGACCGGCGGATGAAGCTGTCTGACCCGAAGGGCTTCCCCGCCCATCACAGAGGAGTGTCTCGTGGCTGACCCGAAGGGCTTTCTGAAGGTCACGGAGCGCGAGCTGCCCAAGCGGCGGCCGGTGTCCGTGCGTCTGATGGACTGGAAAGAGGTCTACGAAGCCGGCGACCCCGCCCAGCTTCGACGGCAGGCCGGGCGCTGCATGGACTGCGGCGTTCCGTTCTGTCACCAGGGATGCCCGCTGGGCAACCTCATTCCGGAGTGGAACGACCTCATGTGGCGCGGCGAAGGCCGACAGGCCATCGAGCGCTTGCACGCCACGAACAACTTCCCGGAGTTCACCGGGCGGCTGTGCCCGGCGCCGTGCGAGGACTCGTG
Source organism: Humibacter ginsenosidimutans (assembly GCF_007859675.1). GTDB lineage: Bacteria > Actinomycetota > Actinomycetes > Actinomycetales > Microbacteriaceae > Humibacter > Humibacter ginsenosidimutans. The sequence goes on along the minus strand of NZ_CP042305.1, from coordinate 520,218 downwards.
CGTGCTCGGCATCAGCCAGCCTCCCGTCACGATCAAGCAGATCGAGCACGACATCATCGACCAGGCGTGGGCGAACGGCTGGGTGCAGCCGCACCCGCCGCAGCGCCTTACCGGCAAGACGGTCGCCGTCGTCGGCTCGGGACCTGCAGGTCTCGCGGCCGCGCAGCAGCTCACTCGCGCCGGTCACACGGTGGCCGTGTACGAGCGCGACGATCGCATCGGCGGTCTGCTGCGCTACGGCATCCCCGACTTCAAGCTCGAGAAGAAGACCATCGAGTCCCGACTCGCGCAGATGACGGCGGAGGGCACCCGGTTCCGCGCCGGCGTGAACATCGGAGTCGACATCAGCTGGGCGGACCTTCGGGCACGCTACGACGCGGTGATCATCGCGACCGGCGCCATGGTGCCCCGCGACCTGCCCATCCCCGGCCGGGATCTCGCGGGCGTGCACCACGCCATGGAGTACCTCGTCGAGCAGAACCGCGTCGGCGCAGGCGACTCGGTGCCCACCCAGATCTCCGCGGAGGGCAAGCACGTCGTGGTGCTCGGCGGCGGCGACACCGGCGCCGACTGCATCGGCACGGCGCACAGGCAGCGCGCGGCATCCGTGACCAACCTCGCGATCGGCCGCCGCCCACCGGGGGAGCGTCCCGAGCATCAGCCGTGGCCCACCACCCCGACGCTGTTCGAGGTGCAGACCTCGCACGAGGAGGGCGGCAAGCGGGAGTTCCTCGCTTCCACCGTCGAGTTCGTCGGCAACGAGGTGGGCGAGGTCGTCGCGTTGCGCGTGGCGGAGACGGAATACCTCGACGGACGCCGCGTGCCGATGGCGGGCACCGAGCGAGAGATCCCTGCCGACCTCGTTCTTCTGGCGTTGGGCTTCACCGGCGCCGAGCAGGACACGCTGGCACCGCAGTTCGGCCTTGCGTTCGACGAGCGCGGCAACGTCTCGCGAGACGGCGACTACCAGACGGAGGAGCCCGGCGTGTTCGTGGCAGGCGACGCCGGTCGCGGCCAATCGCTCATCGTCTGGGCCATCGCAGAGGGCAGGGCTGCAGCGGCGGCCGTCGACCGGTATCTTGAAGGAGAGACCCAGCTCCCGTCGCCCGTACGGCCGACCGATCGCGGGATCTCGATCTAGCACCCGTGAGCCCCGGGCCGTACGGCCCGATCGGACACGTGCGCGCACAAACCCAGGAGTACGAAGAAAAGCATGAGACGAGCCAAGATCGTCGCCACGCTGGGCCCCGCAACGTCCAGCTATGAGAACATCCGCGCCATCATCGATGCCGGCGTCGACGTCGCCCGCATGAACCTCAGCCACGGCAGCTACGACGTGCACGAGGCGGTCTACGCCAACGTGCGTCGCGCTGCGGATGACTCGGGCCGGGCCGTCGCCGTCATGGTCGACCTGCAGGGTCCCAAGATCCGCCTCGGCAAGTTCGAGGGCGGACCGTACGATCTCGCCGAGGGCGACATCTTCACCATCACGACCGAGGACATCCTCGGCACCAAGGAGATCTCCTCGACCACGTTCAAGGGGCTCCCGCAGGATGTGAAGGCGGGCGACCCGCTGCTGATCGACGACGGCAAGGTCACGCTGCGCGTGCTCGAGGTCGACGGTCCGCGCGTGAAGACCCAGGTGGTCGTGCCTGGCCCGGTCTCGAACAACAAGGGCATCAACCTGCCGGGTGTCGCCGTCAACGTGCCAGCGCTCAGCGAGAAGGACGAGGCCGACCTGCGCTGGGGCCTCAAGCTCGGCGCCGACTACATCGCGCTGTCGTTCGTGCGCAACGCCTCGGACATCGATCGCGTGCACGAGATCATGGACGAGGAGGGCCGCCGCGTTCCCGTCATCGCCAAGATCGAGAAGCCGCAGGCGGTCGACTCGCTCGAGGAGATCGTCGACGCGTTCGACGCCATCATGGTGGCCCGCGGCGACCTCGGCGTCGAGCTGCCTCTCGAGGCGGTGCCCATCGTGCAGAAGCGCGCCGTGGAGATCGCCCGCCGCATGGCCAAGCCCGTCATCGTGGCGACCCAGGTGCTCGAGTCGATGATCACGAGCCCGCGGCCGACGCGCGCGGAGGCGTCCGACTGCGCCAACGCCGTGCTCGACGGCACCGACGCCGTCATGCTCTCCGGCGAGACCAGCGTCGGCGAGTTCCCGGTGGTGACGGTGCAGACGATGGCCCGCATCATCGACTCCACCGAGGAGCACGGCCTCGACCGCATCCAGCCGCTGGGCACCAAGCCCCGCACCCAGGGCGGCGCGATCACGCTCGCCGCGGCCGAGATCGCCGACTTCGTCGACGCGAAGTACCTCTGCGTGTTCACCGAGTCGGGTGACTCCGCCAGGCGCATGTCGCGTCTGCGCTCGAAGATCCCCATGAAGGCATTCACGACCAGTGAGGGCATCCGCCGTCGCCTGTCGCTCACCTGGGGCATCGAGGCGTTCCTCGTCGACCGCGTCACGCACACCGACCAGATGATGGGCCAGGTGGACGACGTGCTGATCGGCCAGGGCCTCGCAGAGGTCGGCGACAAGGTCGTCGTGATCTCCGGTTCCCCTCCCGGAATCTCCGGCTCGACCAACGACGTGCGCGTGCACGTCGTCGGCGATGTGCACAACGAGGCGGCTCCCGCTTACGCGGCGTTGAAGTAGCCGACCCCGTCGTCAGTCCGGCGATTCCGTGAGGAGTCGCCGGACTTCGTCGTCTGTGGTCTGCGTGAAATCGTGGTACCACTGGCCGATCGCGAAGAAGCCGCGCGGGCGTGCGACGCACACGAACTCGTCGGCGTCGACGCCGGGCTGCGGTTCCCAGTCCGGCGGTGCGACCGGCACCGCGAGCACGACGGATGCCGCACCCTCCGCACGCGCGACGGCGCACGCGGCGCGCGCCGTCGCTCCCGTCGCCAGGCCGTCGTCCACGATGACGGCCGTTCTCCCCGCCAAGGAAAGGGGCGCGCGACCCTGCCGGTACGTGCGCACCCGGCGTTCGAGCTCGCGCTGCTCGCGCGCCTCGATCCTCTCGAGGTCGTCGGCCGTCACGCCCATCGCGCGGATCATGCCGTCGTCGAGCACCCGCACGCCCTCGCCGATCGCACCCATCGCGACCTCCTCGTTGCGCGGCAGCCCCAGTTTGCGCACGAGGATCACGTCCAACCGGGCGCCGAGCGACTGCGCGACGGGGTGCGCGACGGGTACGCCGCCCCGCGGAACACCGAGGACGATGGGGGAGTGCCAGCCGTCTCGACGCGGCAGGCAGTCGGCGGCGAGTCGGCGGCCGGCATCCGCTCGGTCCTCGAAGATCATGGCTAGAACACGATCTGGGGATCCACGGGTGTGAGCTCGGCGAGCTTGGCGACGCGTCCGTCTCCCGACGAGCGCCCGGTGAGACGTCGGCCGATCCACGGCAGAACGTACTCCCGGTAGTAGGCCGGCGACGGCGCCCGTCGGCCGAGCGGGCTCTGGGCCGCGACCTCGTCCACCTGCCACGCGACGGGCACGGGCACGCCCAGCGCGGTCAGCACGTTCGAGGCCACACGAGCGTGACCGAACGCGTTGAGATGCAGGCGGTCGACCGACCAGTAGCGCAGGTCGCGCAGGCCCGCGTCGGCGAAGTTGTCCACGAAGGTCACTCCGTGCTCCGGGATGGTCGCACGCACCCGGTCGGCGAGTTCGTCGCCTCTGCGCTGCATCGTGCGGCCGCCAGGGAGGTTGTCGCTCGGGTTCGCGCCGCTGAGCAGCAGAACGTGGATGCCCGCATCCACCGCCTTCGACACCGCCACCGACGTCTGCGCCGCGACGTCGTCTATCGAGACCTTCGGCCGCATGATGTCGTTGCCGCCTCCGTTGATGCTCAGCAGCTGCGGGTGCAGGGTGAGCGCGGCATCCAGCTGCTCGCCGACGATCGGGGCGAGCTTGCGGCCGCGGATCGCGAGGTTGGCGTACAGCACGGGCTCGTCGGCCGCCGCCGCGAGCCCCGCTGCGACGAGGTCCGCCCAGCCGCGCACCCGTCCGTCGGGCAGAACGTCGCCGACGCCCTCCGTGAAGCTGTCCCCGATGGCGACGTAGCTCGTGTACATGCCTCCAACGGTATCCGTACGGTACGGGCTGCGTCGGATCGCGGCGGCCCCCGAAGCGGCGATATCATCGAGAGGGCCATCGGCCCACAGCTTCTCGCTCTCCCGCCGTTCGCGGGAGGGACCATCACCGTCGGAAGGACTACACGATGATCGCTCGGCCGCCGAAGGGTGAACTCGACAAGCGCATCGCCGGTGCCGTGTTCGTGCTGTTCTGGCTCGTCGCCATCGCAGCCTGGATCGTGGCGGGCGTCGCGCTCGGCGATGCCGGTGCATGGCAGCCGTTCATCGTCGACGTCGGAATCGTGATCGCGAGCATCGGTTTCGCCGCTCCCTTCCTCGCCACGGTCAAGGGCTTCGGCCTGGCGTTGTTGTTCGGCCTCATCGCCGTCGCCGGGTTCGCTCTCGGCGACTTCGCGCACCTCGTGCCGCTGGTGTACTTCCTGCGCATCGCCGTGCCGTTCTTCGCGATCGTGATCGCACCGACCTTCAAGCTGGTGAACGGCGTCAAGATCTTCGCCTGACGTCGATCGGCTGAACCCCGCGTCGCCCCTCGGTCGCGCGGGGTTCGTGCTGTCCGGGGTTCAGGCGGAGCGGTCGGGGTGGACGGCCACGAAGACCGAGATCGCATCGCCATCGGGCGACGACGGCCGGTCCTTGAACTCGACGAGCAGCTCCTGCAGGCGCTGCAACAGTTCCTTCGCGTCGTCCTGCGTGACCTTGAGCCCGAGCCGGATGATGCCCAGATCGTCAGGGGCGACCTCGGCCGCCTCGTCGAGGAACGTCTGCACGAGGATCGGTCCGATCCCGGGCACCGGCGTGTCCCACGACCGCTGCGTGGCGAGATAGGGCACCTCGCGGGCGCCGCGGGCGCCCTTGCGGGGTGCCTGCGCCGCCAGGAAGCCCGTGTTCACCAGGGTGCGCACGTGGTGCAGGGTGCTGCCCGGGTTCATGCCGAGAGTCTGCGCGATCTCCTTGTTGGTGCGCGGCTCGTGCAGGCAGATCCGCAGGATGCGCAGTCTCAGCGGCGAGGCGAGGGCGCGCGCCTCGGCAGTCATGCTCATGCACCCACGGTAGTCGGGGCATCCATTCGCGTCGGCGTCAACGGGGTCGCGGTTAAGTGATTGACGATTCCCAATCACTGACGCAGAATGAGGGGATGACCGGCCCGAGCACGCCCGATGCCTCCTCCGATGCCGCGCCCCCGGCCGCAGAGAGCCTCGTGGCCGCGCCGTCGCTGAACCGGTACCCGGCCTTCCTCACGCTCTGGGCGGGGGAGACCGTGAGCGAGTTCGGAGCGACGCTCTCCGGACTGGCCATCCCCGTGCTCGCGATCACGATGCTCGGCGCGACCGAGTGGCAGGTCGGCGTGCTGAACGCCGCCCAGCAAGCGGCATTCCTCGTCATCGGTCTGCCTGTCGGCGCCTGGGTCGACCGCATGCGCAAGCGCAGGGTGATGATCGCCGCCGACCTCGTGCGCGCCGTCGCGCTGGCGCTGATCCCCGCGCTCTGGATGCTCGGCGCCCTGCAGATCTGGCACGTCTACGTGATCGCCGTGGTGGTGGGCGGAGCGACGGTGTTCTTCGACGTCGGATACCAGAGCTTCGTGCCCGTGCTCGTGAGGTCCGATCAGATCGGCGGTGCCAACGCCAGGCTGCAGGCGACGGCGCAGATCTCGCAGGTGGCCGGGCCCGCAGCGGCCGGTGGACTGCTCGCCTTGCTCACGGCGCCGTTCGTGCTGGCGTGCACCGCGATCGGCTACATCGTCTCGTTCCTCTGCCTGCTCTTCGTGCCCGACCGGGAGACGAGGCCGGATCGCACGGAGGGCCGCTCGCTGTGGCGCGAGATCGGCGAGGGCCTCGGCTTCATCTGGGGTCAGCGGCTCATCTGGCGCATCACCATGACCACGGCCGCGGCGAACTTCACCGGGGCGATCACCGTCACGCTGCTCTCCGTGCTCGTGCTGCGCAGTCTCGGGCTGACGCCCGCGGTGTACGGGCTTCTCATGTCGTGCGCGTCGGTCGGCGGCATCCTCGGGGCCGTCGCCGCGCCGTGGCTCACCAGGCGCATCGGCGAGGGCACGATCATTCCGGTCGCGGCGGTCGTGGGCAGCGTGGCGGGGCTCTTCATCCCGCTGGCGTCGGTGCTGCCAGGCGCGGCCATCCCGTTGCTCATCGTCGGCGAGTTCGCGAACACGTTCGCCGCCCTCGTCTACAACATCGCTCAGGTGAGCTTCCGGCAGCGGGTGTGCCCACCACGCCTGCTCGGCCGCATGAACGCCTCCATCCGCTGCATCGTCTGGGGCGTGATGCCGCTCGGCGCGCTGCTGGCCGGGGCGCTGGGACAGCTGATCGGCATCCCCGCCACCATGTGGATCGGCGGAGTGCTCGGCCTCGCGTACTGCACCATCGTGGTGTTCTCGCCGCTGAGGGGGGATGCGCACACTCCCGTCGGGGCCGGAAGCACACGACGAGGGCTCGGGGGTCAGAACCTCCGTGTGAAGGGCAACGGCTTGCGCATGCGGATGAGCAGCAGCAGCGGGAACACGATGTACGGCAGGTTGAAGGCCAGGAACACGGCGGGATTCGGGGTGCGTTCGGCGGCCGAGCCGAAGAACTCGACGCCGAAGATCGGGATGCCGGTGAGCGAGATGATCATCGTGGCGTAGATGACGCTGGGCAGCTGGATCCAGTTCCATTTGCGCAGGATCGCGATGATGAGCAGCACGTAGAACGCCACGTAGACGAAAGCCGACGTGCCGCTGATGAACCGCAGCCACACCGGATGCGACTGGTACAGCGGGTCGAAGTTCGACGCGTACCAGTAGTTCCACTGCACGAGGAGGTTGGGGGAGTCCTTCACCTGATCGAGACCGAGCCCCTCGACCGAGTCGCTGATGATGCAGGTGACGATGAACACCGCGAAGATCACCAGGAAGACGATGTCGAACGGTCGCTTGGAGAGCGGCAGGTTCGCCGGCTTCTGCGCGACGACGGGCGCGGCATCCGGTGCCGCAGATGTGGGGGCCTCTGACATGGTGTGCAGACTATCGCTCATCGTCGGGGCGCCGGCAGGTCGATGTTCCAGTGGCGCGACACGTTGATGAAGAGCTCCTCGTCTCCCGGATGCTCGGCCGGTCCCTTCGACACGCTGAACCGCGTGATCACGCGTTGCGACCCCTCTGCGTCGCCGTAGAGCACGTCGACGAGCACGTACTCGCCGTTGGCGACGTGGTCGACGACCTCTCGGTAGGCGTCGGACTGTGCATCGCGGATCGCCACCTGCACGAACCCGACGTAGCTGGTCGAGACGTAGATGTCGCGGGTGAGCCGATGGAAGTCCTCGGGGGCGGCCGGCGCGTCGCGCGGCGAGGCCGCGATGCTCCACCCGTGCAGCACGGCCAGCCCGGAACCGACGTTGCGCACGGAGAGCACGAGGGCGACCGCCTGCTCGTCGATCGTCATGGTCGCACGTCCACCCTTGACCACCAGCCATCGGCCGTCGATGAAGTGCACCTTCTGTGTCTCGTCGCCGAAGTTCGACGGCAGCAGAAGCGGACGGAGCCCCTCCATGAGCGCCCGCTCGGCGAACCGCGCCGACCTGGTGGCGGAACGCGTCGCGGAGAACGTCGCGATGGCCAGCACGAGGGTGCCGATGGCGGTTCCGAAATCGGCGATGACAGCCCAGTCCATGCGTTCTCCTTCGTGTCGGCGCCGGGAGCACAGCAGTGGCCCGGCGCCGACACGACGCCGGGCCACCCTCCAATGCCTACGGCAGGTAATAGGTGGGGTTCGGCAACTTGACCGTACGGTCGGCGTGGCCGCCGATCAAGTCGCTGAACTGGTCGCCGAAGTTCGCCACGATGTCATAGCGGCCACCAGAGGCAGACTCGATGTGCGCCCTGGTCTGCGACTTGTACTCGATCGTGGTGCAGCTGGCAGCGGCGCAGCGGATGTACGACGGCTGCTGCGAGGCACCGACTCCGGTCCACTTCGTGTAGTAGATCGCGGAGGTGAAGCCCACGTAGCCGTCATTCGCCAGGTTGCCCAGCGTGGCGGCCTTCTGATCGTCGTTACGACCCGTGAGCCCGATCACCGTGCACCCGGCGGCCCTCACCGCCTTTTCGAGGGCGACCATGCCGGGGACGGCGGGGAACTTCTCGCCCTGCACCCAGACATCCTGCTCTGTCGGGTTGTAGTTGAAGTGCATGTCGCCGACCTCCATGTCGTAGGTCCACAACGTGGTGTCATCGGCATCGAACACGACGGCGGGGTTGCGGTGCTGCCGCTTCTCCACGGCGCACGTCGCGGCGACCGACCGGGCCTGCTGCGCGACGATGCGGTTCATCTCACTGATGTACGGCGAGCTGGTCTTGTTCGCGATGCCGGTGCCCGGATCGCCGTAATACGTCGCGATCGTGCTCTTCACCGAGTCGATGTTCGGGATGCCCTCACCGCCCTGCGTGAGACCGCTCGAGCCGTCCGCCTTCATCGTGAAGTGAGTGCGCGGAGCCAAGCGCGGCTCGGAGACGCCGGGAAGATCCGGCGACGGCAGGTAGTAGGTCGGGTTGGGAAGCTTGAGGATGCTGTCGGCGAAGCCGCCCTGCAGGTCGGACCACTGGTCGCCCACGTTGAGCGTGATCGTGTATCCGAGGTCTTTCTCGATGTGCTTGCGGGTGAGCGCCTTGAACTCGACGGTGGTGCAGCTGCTCGTCGCGCACCGGATGTACGACGGCTGCTGCGACGCGCCCTTGCCCGTCCACTTCGTGTAGAAGTCGTTCGCCGTGAACGCGGTGTATCCGTCGTTCGCGAGGTTGCCGAGGGTGGCGGACTTCTGGTCGTCGTTGCGGCCGGTGAGCCCGAAGACGGTGTAGCCGATGGCCTTGGCCTTGTTGACGAAGGCGACCATGCCGGGGACGGCGGGGAACTTCTCACCCTGCACCCAGACATCCTGCTCTGTCGGGTTGTAGTTGAAGTGCATGTCGCCGACCTCCATGTCATAGGTCCACAACGTGGTGTCATCGGCGTCGAACACGATCGCGGGCTTCTCGTGCCGTCTGATCGCCTTGTCGTAGGCCGGCTTCAGCTGCTGAGTCGCCCTGGCGATGATCGACGTCATCTCGCTGATGTACGGCGATCTCGTCGTGTTCGCAATGCCTGTTCCCGGGTCGCCGTAATAGGTGGCGATCGTCTTCTTGACGACGTCGATGTTCGGGATGCCGTCACCGCCCTGCGTGCGTCCGCTCGAGCCGTCGGGCGCCATCGTGAACTGGGTGCGGGGTGCCAGCTGTGCCGGTGCAGGATGCCCGTTCCCGCCGCCCGGGCCACCCGACCACGCCTGCGCGCCGGTTGCGCCCACGAGGGTCAGTCCGACCGCCAGTGCCGCCGTCGCGCCGAGCGCGGCAACGGCTCTGCGCCGACCCGGTCCACGAGTCTCGAGCTGTTTCGACGTCGAACGTCGCATCATCGCGTCCACCTCTCGTCCACCCCCGATCGGGGGCCGTTGTCGATACCGAGAATCAACTTAGGAGAGGCACAGAAGGCACGTAAGAGTGCACGCGGCAATGTGCTCATGCGAGCACGACGGCACGCAGAAGAGAAGGAGAGAGGCCCGGCCGTCGAAGCTTCCCGCTTCGTCGGCCGGGCCTCGATCAGGTGCCGGTGGTGGGACTCGAACCCACACGCCCTTTCGGACAAAGCATTTTGAGTGCTCCGCGTCTGCCATTCCGCCACACCGGCGTGCGAACGCCGGGGTCCACCATATCGCGCCTGTGGCGCTCATCGGCTCAATCGGTTCGGCCACCCGAGCGAGCTCGGCCGGCTCTCACCTCAATCGCAGAGATCGCGCCTGCGGCACGCCTCCTGCAATCAGTGTGCCCGGCCCGCATACCGTAGGCTTGACGTTCGTGACCGACACTGAGAACACCGCTGCACCCCGTCGAGTGGTCGTCGCGGAAGACGAATCGCTGATCCGCCTCGACATCGTCGAGATCCTTCGCGACAACGGGTTCGAGGTCGTCGGTGAGGCCGGAGACGGCGAGACCGCCGTCGCGCTCGCCACCGAGCTGCGCCCCGACCTCGTCATCATGGACGTGCGTATGCCGCAGCTCGACGGCATCGAGGCCGCCAAGCGGCTCTCCGACGGACACATCGCTCCCGTCGTGCTGCTCACCGCGTTCAGCCAGAAGGAGCTCGTCGACCGCGCGAGCGACGCCGGCGCGCTCGCCTATGTCGTCAAGCCGTTCACGCCGAACGACCTGCTGCCCGCGATCGAGATCGCCCTGGCCCGTTACCAGCAGATCATCGCCCTCGAGGCCGAGGTCGCCGACCTCAACGAGCGCTTCGAGACGCGCAAGCTCGTCGACAGGGCCAAGGGCCTGCTGAACGAGAAGATGGGTCTCTCGGAGCCCGAGGCGTTCCGCTGGATCCAGAAGGCATCCATGGACCGCCGCCTCACCATGCACGATGTCGCGAAGGCGATCATCGACCAGCTCGCGCCGAAGAAGTAGCCGGCGGACCGCGTTACGCGCGGTCCTTGATGAGGTTCGTGATGCGGATCGTCGAGCAGCGTCTGCCCTGCTCGTCGGTGATCGCGATCTCGTGGGTCGTCAGCGTGCGTCCCAGGTGAACGGGCGTGCACACGCCCGTGACGATCCCGCTCGTGGCCGAGCGGGTATGCGTGGCGTTGATCTCGATGCCGACGGCGAGTCGACCCTCACCCGCCCACAGGTTGGCCGACATCGATCCGAGGCTCTCACCGAGCACGACGTACGCGCCGCCGTGCAGCAGGCCGGCCGGCTGGGTGTTGCCGTCGACAGGCATCGTGGCCACGGCGCGGTCGAGCGTGAACTCCACCATCTCGATGCCCATCTTCGCCGCGAGGGCGCCCATTCCGCGCTCTCTGACATAGGCCAGGGCATCCGTCGTCGAGGTCGCGTCACCGGTGTCGGACATGGTTCTCCCGTCGTTGCGAGGCCCCGGCTTCGAGGCACGAAGAACGTGCTCGCGGCTGCGCCGCGCACCTTCGATTCACTGTCCGAGGTCGCTTGTAGGCTGGCAGGCGTGTCGGACCCGCAAAAGCCTACCCTCCTGATCATCGACGGCCATTCGCTGGCATTCAGAGCGTTCTTCGCGCTCGTGCAGACCGGCAATTTCATCACGGACGAGGGTCAGCACACCGAGGCCGTCTACGGCTTCCTCTCGATGATGCTGCGACTGCTCAAAGACGAAGAACCGACGCACCTGGGGGTGGCGTTCGATCTCTCCCGCAAGTCGTTCCGCACCGACGAGTACGCCGAGTACAAAGAGGGCAGGGGAGAGACCCCGCCCGAATTCAGCGGGCAGGTCGGCCTGCTGCAGGATGCCCTCACCGCCATGAACGTGACGTGGATCACGAAAGAGGACTACGAGGCCGACGACATCCTCGCCACGCTCGCGGCCCAGGGCGCGCAGCAGGGGTTCCGAGTGCTCGTCGTCTCCGGTGACCGCGACAGCTTCCAGCTCATCGACGACGACGTCACCGTGCTCTACCCGAGTGCCATGGGCGTCACCGAGCTCAAGCGCTACGACGCCCAGGCCGTCTTCGACAAGTACAAGGTGTGGCCGCACCAGTACCCGGAACTCGCGGCGCTCGTAGGAGAGAAGGCCGACAACCTGCCCGGCATCGACAAGGTCGGACCTGTCACCGCCGCCAAGTGGATCGCGCAGTGGGGCACCGTCGACGAGATCCTGGCGCACGCCGACGAGATCAAGGGCGTCGCGGGCAACAACCTTCGCGAGCAACGTGATCGCGCCGAGCGCAACCGCAGACTGAACGCGCTCGTGCGCGACCTCGATCTGCCGTACGGTCCGGTCGACCTCGCGCGTCGCCCGATCGACGAGGTCGCGGTCCGCGAGGTGCTCGGCGCACTGCAGATGCGCACCATGCTCGACCGCGTGCTGAAGCTCGGGCAGACGGATGCCGCGGCCACCTCCGGTGCGATCGCCCGGTCCGCCGCGCCCGAAGTGCGGACGCTCGCCGCCGACGAGGTCGCGGCCTGGATCGCCGCGCAGGATGCCCCGCTCGGCCTCGCCGTCTCCGTCGAGGTCGAGGGTGGCGAGTTCGCCGGGGTGGGACTGTCGAGCCTGACCGCGAGTGCCCACGTCCCCGTGACCGCCCTCGACGGACTGCGGGACTGGCTCGCCGACGTCTCAGCACCGAAGGTGTTCTTCGGCGCCAAGCGGCAACTCGAAGACGCCGAGCACGCGGGCCTCACGATTCGGGGTGCCGTGCACGACACACGGGTGATGGGCGGCATCCTCAGCCCCACCCGCGTGCCCGCGACGCTCGGCGATCAGGTGCTCGGGGCGCTGGAGGAGAGCATGCCGGTCTCCGACCCCAACCAGCTCGTTCCCGAGGTGCCGGCTCTCGGCCCTGCAACGGAGGCCTGGTACGTGGCGCGCGTGGCCGACGCCGTGAACGCCACGCTCGCCACCGAGGTGAACGCGAACGCCAGGCGGGTGTACGACGAGATCGAGCTGCCGCTCATCCCCGTGCTCGCCGGCATGGAACTCGACGGGGTGGCCATCGACCGCGGCGTGCTCGCCGGTCAGCGCGAGGTGCTCGAAAAGGGTGCGGAGACGTATCGCACGGCGGCGTTCGCTGCGATCGGGCACGAGGTCAACCTGGGGAGCCCGAAGCAGCTGCAGACCGTGCTCTTCGACGAGCTGAAGCTGCCGCCCACACGCAAGACCAAGACCGGGTACTCGACCGACGCCGACTCGCTCGCCGATCTGCTGGAAAGCATCGAGGAGGAGAACGAGGGATCGATCTTCCTGCAGTCGCTGCTGCGTCACCGCGACGCCACCAAGCTCAAGCAGATGATCGAGACGCTGGAGAAGTCGATCGGTTCCGACGGGCGCATCCACACGACATACGACCAGGTGGGCGCGGCGACCGGCCGCATGTCGTCGAACGACCCCAACCTGCAGAACATCCCTGTTCGCTCGGAGGAGGGCAGGCGCATCCGCTCCGCCTTCATCGCAGGGGAGGGCTTCGAGTCGCTGCTCACCGCCGACTACTCGCAGATCGAGATGCGCATCATGGCCCACCTCTCGGGAGACGCCGGCCTCATCGAGGCGTTCCGGGAGGGCGAGGATCTGCACCGCTACGTCGGCAGCCACGTGTTCGGCGTGGCCCCCGGCGACGTCACGCCCGCCATGCGCAACAAGGTCAAGGCCATGTCGTACGGGCTCGCCTACGGCCTTGGGCCTTTCGGCCTCGCCAAGCAGTTGCGCATCACGCAGGCGGAGGCGCGCCAGCTGATGACCGACTACTTCGAGCGGTTCGGCCGTGTGCGCGACTACCTGCGCGATGTGGTGCAGCAGGCCAAGAGCGACGGCTACACCGAGACGATCTTCGGGCGCCGCAGGCCGTTCCCCGACCTGAACAGCCCGAACCGCGTGCTGCGCGACAACGCGGAGCGTGCCGCTTTGAACTCGCCCATCCAGGGCTCGGCGGCAGACATCATGAAGATCGCCATGCTCGGCGTCGCCGCCGACATGGCGCAGGCTCGGCTGGGCTCCCGGATGCTCCTCCAGGTGCACGACGAGCTCATCTTCGAGGTGGCGCCGGGGGAGAGAAAGCAGCTCGAGGAGATCGTCACCCGCCGCATGTCGACGGCGGCGACGCTCGACGTCCCGCTCACCGTGCAGGTGGGTATCGGCCCCGACTGGGATGCCGCCGCGCACTGACCCACTCATCGACACACCCGCCTCAATATGCTGGCTGGATGACCGATCAGGAACAGACCAGAACACCCACCCCGATCGACACGATCGCTGAGGAGTGGGTCGACACACAGCTCGAGCTGATGCCCGAGATGCACGTCTACCTCGGACGCCCCGGCCGTGAAGGCGAGTACGCGGACTACTCGCCCGACGGTGCCGCGCGATACGCCGAGGCAGCGGCATCCGCTCTCCGTCGCATCGAGGCAGCGGAGCCGGCCGACGACGTCGACCGGGTGACCAAGCTCGATCTCACCCGCGAACTGGGCCTCGAAGTGGAGAAGCACGACGCGGGTTTCGAGCAGCGCGACCTCAACGTCATCGCCTCTCCCGTGCAGGGACTGCGTGACATCTTCGACCTGGCGCCGACGGCGACAACGTCCGACTGGGAGGCGATCGCCACCCGCTTGCACAACCTTCCGACAGCGATGCGGGGCTACATCGAGACGCTGCGCAGCGGCATCCACGCCGGCAACGTTCCCGCCGTCAGACAGGTGCACGAGGGCATCGCGCAGGCGAACAAGCAGGTGGCCTCCAGCGGCTTCTTCTACACGCTCGCGCAGAACGCGAGGGCGGGCGACACCGACCTTCCCGACTCGCTGAAGAGCGACCTGGCCAAGGGTGCCTCCGAGGCGGCCGCCGCCTACGGAGAGCTCGCCGTCTTTCTCGAGGACGAGCTCGCGGTGCACGCGCCAGAGCAGGATGCCGTGGGCCGCGACATCTACTCCATCGCCTCGCGCGGGTTCCTCGGCGCCACCGTCGACCTCGACGAGACGTACGAGTGGGGCGTCGAGGAGCTGCGCCGCATGGTCGAGGAGCAGGAGGCGATCGCCAGAGAGATCAAGCCGGGCGCGTCGGTGGCGGAGGCCATCGCTTTTCTCGACGGCGACGCATCCCGCAAGCTTCAGGGCACCGATGCGCTGAAGGCCTGGATGCAGGAGACGGCGAACCGCGCCGTCTCCGAGCTCAACGGAACCCAGTTCGACATTCCCGAGCCGCTGCGCCGCATCGAGTGCATGATCGCGCCGACCCAGGAAGGCGGCATCTACTACACGCCGCCGACCGACGACTTCTCGCGCCCGGGTCGCATGTGGTGGAGCGTGCCGGAGGGCGTCACGGAGTTCGACACCTGGCGCGAGTTGACGACCGTGTATCACGAGGGCGTTCCCGGCCACCACCTGCAGTGCGGCGTCGCCATCTACAACTCGGCGCAGCTGAACACGTGGCGCCGCAACCAGTTCGTCTCCGGCCACGGCGAGGGCTGGGCGCTCTACGCGGAGCGACTCATGGAGCAGCTCGGCTACCTCGACGACCCGGCTGACCGGCTCGGGATGCTCGACGGGCAGCGGATGCGCGCGGCCCGCGTCGTGCTCGACATCGGCGTGCACCTCGGCAAGCAGCGACCGGACGGCCATGGTGTGTGGACGGGCGACTACGCCTTCGAGTTCCTCGGCCAGAACGTGAACATGAACGAGGGCTTCGTGCGCTTCGAGGTGAACCGTTACCTCGGCTGGCCCGGCCAGGCTCCCGCGTACAAGATCGGCCAGCGCATCTGGGAGCAGATCCGCGACGAGTACAAGGAGCGCGAGGGCGCCGCGTTCGACATCAAGGCCTTCCACAAGAAGGCGCTCGACATCGGTGGCGTCGGACTCGACACGCTGAAGACCGCCCTGCTGGGCTGAGCGGCCCGACCGTGACGCCTCCCGCCTCCTGGTGGGCCTCCGCTGCCGACGACGTGCTGCACGCCGTCGGCAGCGGCATGTCCGGGCTGACGTCCGAGGATGCCGCTGCCCGGCTGCACACCCAGCAGATGGCAACAGGTCACAGGCGCCACACGCTGAGCTGGCCGCGGCTGCTGCTCGCGCAGTTCACCTCGCCGATCCTGCTCATCCTGGTCGTGGGCACGGTGCTGTCCATGGTGCTCGGCGATCTCGTCGACGGCGGAATCATCATCGTCATCCTGCTCGCCAGCGGGATTCTCGGGTTCTGGCAGGAGTTCCGGGCGAACACCGCGGTGCGCGCGCTGATGGCGAGCGTGCGGGTCAGTGTCACGGTCGTGCGAGACGGGGCGAACATGAGCGTGCCCGTCGACGACGTGGTCACGGGCGATGTGGTGAGGTTGGCCGCCGGCAACGTGATTCCCGCAGACTGCCGCCTGGTGTCGAGCGCCGATCTGCTCGTCGACGAGTCCGCGCTCACCGGCGAGTCCTTCCCGGTCGAAAAGGATGCCACGGCCACACTCGCCGCCGATGCCGCACTGTCGGCGCGGAGCACCGCCGTGTATCTCGGCACGCACGTCGTCAGCGGAACGGGAGTCGCGGTCGCCGTCGCTGCGGGTCGCGACACGGAGCTCGGACGGGTGTCCACGTCGCTGGCGCAGAAGGCCAAGCCCACCGCCTTCGAAGCCGGCACCACGCGCTTCGGCGGCCTGCTCGTCTGGGTCATGCTCGTGCTCACCCTGTTCGTGCTCATCGTCAACTGGATGTTCGGCCGCAACTGGGTGGACTCGCTGCTCTTCGCGCTCTCGCTCGCCGTCGGCATCAGCCCGCAGATGCTGCCGGCCATCGTCTCGCTCTCGCTGGCGACGGGTGCACGCCGGATGGCCGCGAAGAAGGTCGTCGTGAAGCGGCTGAACGCGATCGAGGACCTCGGCGCCGTCACGGTGCTGTGCACGGACAAGACGGGCACGCTCACCCAGGGTGCCGCCGACCTCGACGGCCACCTCGACCTGGACGGCGATCCATCCGATTCCGTGCTCCGCCTCGCGGCGCTGAACGCCGGCCTGCAGACGTCGTTCGCGAATCCTCTCGACGATGCCATCCTCAAGGTCGCGACGCCTCCCGCAGGCGCGAAGGCGATCGACGAGTGCCCCTACGATTTCAGCCGCAAGCGGCTGTCCGTGCTCGCCGACATCGACGGTGCGCCGACGCTCGTGTCCAAGGGCGCACTGGACGGACTCATCGCCGTCTCCGCCTCGGCACGCGTGGGTGGCCGTGACGTCCCCCTGCAGCAGGCGGTGGACGGCATCCAGGCCCGCTTCCGCGACCTGAGCTCGCACGGTTACCGCGTGGTCGGTATCGCGATGAAGCGCATGCCACCCAGCACAACGCACATCGCCGCAGCCGATGAGACCGGCCTCACGCTGATCGGCCTCCTCACGTTCTTCGATCCTCCCAAGCAGAGCGCGACGGATGCCATCGCCGACCTCGCCACTCTCGGCGTCGGCGTGCGCATGATCACAGGCGACAACCGACTCGCCGCGGCCTCGACCGCCGCGGCCGTCGGATTGCGCACCGCCACCGTGCTCACCGGCTCTGCGATCGACGCGCTCGACGACGGCGCCCTCGCGTCGACCGTCGCCGAGTGCGACGTGTTCGCCGAGGTGGAGCCGGCGCACAAGCGCCGCATCGTCGTCGCACTGCGTGCGGCGGGGGAGTGCGTCGCGTTCCTCGGCGACGGCATCAACGACTCACCCGCGCTGCACGCCGCCGACGTGGGCATCTCGGTGGACACCGCGGTGGATGTGGCGAAAGAGGCTTCCAGCGTCGTGCTCATGGACAAGGGGCTCGGCGTCGTCTGCGACGGGATCCGGCTCGGAAGGGAGACGTTCGCCAACACCCTGAAGTACATCAGGGTGACCACGAGCTCGAACTTCGGCAACGTGCTCTCCATGGCGGCGGCGAGCCTGTTCCTGCCGTTCCTGCCGATGCTGCCACGGCAGATCCTGCTGCTGAACTTCCTCGGCGATCTTCCCTCCATGGCCATCTCGGGCGACCACGTCGACCCCGAGCTGGTGGAACGGCCGGGCACCTGGAGCCTGCGGGAGATCCGCACCTTCATGGTGATCTTCGGCTCGCTGTCGACGGTGTTCGATCTCATCACGTTCGCCGCGCTGGTGTGGTGGCTCCACGCGGGCGAGGCGGAGTTCCACACCGGGTGGTTCGTGCTCTCCGCGGTGACCGAGATCCTCGTCATGATGTCGCAGCGCACCCGGCGTCTCCTGTTCCGCTCCCGGCCCTCCACGACCCTGCTCCTGCTCGGCATCGCGGTCGCCCTCATCGCGATCGTCCTTCCCTCGGTGCCGATCATCGCGCGACCGATGGGATTCGTGCCGCTCCCGCCGGTGCTCATCGTGGCCGTCGTGATCATCACGATCGCCTACATCGCGACGAACGAGGTGGTCAAACACGTCTATTACCGGTGGATTCGTCCGCGCATGGCCGCCGCGCCCGAGCGGAATAGCAGGGCGGCATCCGGTGTTGTTGCGTGAGACTGCCGCAAAACGGTAGTCTGGAGAGTCACTTTTGTGACATCTCTATTCGCCCGCCCGGCGGACAATCCAAAACACACGTCATTCGTCCGGGCCTGATTCATGTCCACACTGGAGTACCCACTCAATGACAACCGCAACGACCGACAAGAAGGCCAAGCAGGTCGCGATCAACGACATCGGCTCGGCCGAGGACTTTCTTGCAGCGGTCGAGAAGACTCTGAAGTTCTTCAACGATGGTGACCTGATCGAAGGCACCGTGGTGAAGATCGACCGCGACGAGGTTCTCCTCGACGTCGGATACAAGACCGAGGGCGTGATCCCCTCCCGCGAGCTTTCCATCAAGCACGACGTCGACCCCAGCGAGGTCGTCGGCGTCGGCGACACCGTCGAGGCCCTCGTTCTCCAGAAGGAGGACAAGGAAGGCCGCCTCATCCTGTCCAAGAAGCGCGCACAGTACGAGCGCGCCTGGGGCGACGTGGAGAAGATCAAGGAAGCCGATGGCGTCGTGACCGGTTCGGTCATCGAGGTCGTCAAGGGCGGCCTGATCGTCGACATCGGACTGCGCGGCTTCCTGCCCGCATCCCTTATCGAGCTGCGCCGTGTGCGCGACCTCACGCCGTACCTCGGCCAGGAGATCGAGGCGAAGATCCTCGAGCTCGACAAGAACCGCAACAACGTGGTGCTGTCCCGCCGCGCTCTGCTCGAGCAGACGCAGTCGGAGAGCCGCTCCACCTTCCTCGCCAACCTCCACCCGGGCCAGGTGCGCAAGGGTGTCGTGTCGTCGATCGTCAACTTCGGCGCGTTCGTCGACCTCGGCGGCGTCGACGGTCTGGTGCACGTCTCCGAACTGTCCTGGAAGCACATCGAGCACGCCAGCGAGGTCGTCGAGGTCGGCCAGGAGGTCACCGTCGAGGTGCTCTCCGTCGAGCTCGACCGCGAGCGCGTCTCGCTGTCGCTCAAGGCGACGCAGGAAGACCCGTGGCAGGTCTTCGCCCGCACGCACGCCATCGGCCAGTTCGCGCCCGGCAAGGTCACGAAGCTGGTTCCGTTCGGTGCGTTCGTGCGCGTCGCGGACGGCATCGAAGGCCTCGTGCACATCTCCGAGCTGTCGGGCAAGCACGTCGAGCTCGCCGAGCAGGTCGTGTCGGTCGGCGAAGAGGTCTTCGTCAAGGTCATCGACATCGACCTCGAGCGTCGCCGTATCTCGCTGTCGCTGAAGCAGGCGAACGAGGGCGTCGACCCCGAGGGCACCGAGTTCGACCCGGCGCTCTACGGCATGCTCACGGAGTACGACGAGCAGGGCAACTACAAGTTCCCCGAGGGCTTCGACGCCGAGACCGGCGAGTGGACAGAAGGCTCCGACGCTCAGCGCGAGAAGTGGGAGCAGGAGTACGCCGAGGCTCAGGCCCGCTGGGAGGCGCACAAGCGCCAGGTGGCCAAGGGCATCGAGGAAGAGGCCGCTCAGGCTGCCGAGACCTCGTCGCGCGGCGGCGCTTCCTACTCGAGCGAGTCGGGCAACGGCGGCACGCTTGCCGACGACGCCTCGCTCGCGGCTCTGCGCGAGAAGCTGTCCAGCAACAGCTGATTGAGCCGAGAGCTGAGCGAGCTCGCTCGCTCAGCCGAGGCGATTGAGGCTGTCGAGCGGCGCAGCCGCGAACACAGCTGAGATCACGAAGCGGCCGGGTCCCACAGGGGCCCGGCCGCTTCGGCGTGTCAGGGGCGGTCGCACCGGCCGGGCAGAATGGGGAGCGTGACCCCCGAAGATCTACGCCATCACGACGCGCCGCGCGTGCTCTCCGTCAGCCGCGACGACGGTCACCGCTTCGGCAAGCCCGTCGTCTCCGAGATCCGGCTGATCGCAGGCTGGGGCGTGGAGGGGGATGCCCACGCCGGCACCACGGTGCAGCACCGTTCCCGCGTGGCTCGCGACCCGTCCCAGCCGAACCTGCGCCAGGTGCACCTCATCCATGCCGAGCTCTTCGGCGAGGTAGCGGACCACGGGTTCACGGTGCGGCCGGGGGAGATGGGCGAGAACATCGCCACGACCGGACTCGACCTGTTGTCGCTGCCCGTCGGCACGGTGCTGCACCTGGGCGACACCGCGAAGGTCGAGCTCACGGGCCTGCGCAATCCGTGCGATCAGATCAACGGGCTCGCGCCCGGGCTGATGAAGGAGATGGTGAGCCGCGCGGCGGACGGCACCGTCGTGCGCAAGGCGGGGGTCATGTCGATCGTGATCGCGGGCGGCGTCGTACGCCCCGGCGATGCGATCGTCGTCGAGCTTCCCGCCGGCGAACCCGTCGCGTTGCAGCCCGTGTAGGCGTTCCGCGACGGTGAGCGGATAGCATCGAGGCCGTGCTGATCATCGCTCTGACCGGAGGAATCGCGTCGGGAAAGTCGACGGTGTCGAGGCGGCTCGCCGAGCACGGCGCCGTGATCGTCGACGCCGACGAGCTGGCGCGCGAGGTCGTGGAACCGGGCACCGTGGGGCTGAACGCGATCCGGGAACGGTTCGGTGACGGGGTGATCGCCGCCGACGGATCGTTGGACCGCCCCGCGCTGGGCGCCATCGTGTTCGGCGACCCCGACGCGCTGAGAGACCTCAACGCGATCACGCACCCGGCCGTCTGGCAGGCGGCCACCGACAGGTTCGCGCAGGCCGAGGCATCCGATCCCAGGGCGATCGTCGTCTACGACGTGCCGCTGCTCGTCGAAGCGTCGGCGGATCGTCCCCTGCACTTCGACCGCGTGGTGGTCGTCGAGGCCGACCGCGACGAACGCATGCGCAGGCTCGTCGAGGATCGCGGCATGAGCGAGACGGATGCCCAGCGCCGCATCGCCTCCCAGGCCGACGACGCGCAGCGCAGGGCCGTCGCCGACGTCGTGCTCGACAACAACGCGGATCGCGACGCACTCCTCGCACGCGTCGACGCGCTCTGGAACGAGCTGCGCTCGCTCTGATTTCGCGCACAGGGCTCAGAGCCCGGGAACGACCTCGACGCAGACGCTCTCGTGGTCGACTCCCTCGATCGAGAACCGCTCGACCAGGCGAAGCCCGTCCGCCCCTTCTTCGACGGTGCTGGTGGATGCTCCTGTCACCACCGACCCGCCGGTCACCGTCACGTGCGCGAACGTGACGGCGAGCACGTGCGCACGCCGGGTGCCGACGAACCGTCCGAACGTGACGGTGTCGCCCCAGTACTCGCCCCAGATCACCCCGTCGCGCTCGTGATAACGGAAGCGCGACGGCGCGTCGGGATCGACCGCGCTGTTGGTCGACGAGATCATGACGAACTCGCGTTCGTCGAGGCTGGGAAGATCGGTTGCGCCGGAGGGTGCTGGCATGCAGAGAAGTATCTCAGTGTCCGTCGAACACCTCAGCGCACGGCGGGGCCGAGCAGCATCAGCGTGGGAACCAGCACGAGCGCGACCGCACAGGCGAGCACGGAGAGTCGGAGCGCGGGAGCCGTCGTCGACGCGACGTCCGTGAGGCGGGCGACCCTGGCATCCGCCCACTCGGCCGGCGTGGCGGGAACGGGGGAGAACGGCCCGACAGGCGAGGATGCGCCGTCGCCGGTGCCGTTGGCGGCCAGCGCCACGCGCGCGACGGCGCGAGACAGGTTGCGCTCCGAGACGGTGCGCCTCGCCTGATCGTCGGCGAGCAGCTCGATAAGCAGACCGACGGCTTCGTGTGCGCGCGTCGCGATCGGGAACCACGGCAGCGCGCTGCGCCACGCGCTGAACGCCACCTGCAGCACGTGATGGTGCTGGGTCACGTGCGCCCGTTCGTGGGCCACGACGGCGGCGAGCTCCTCGTCTGGCAGCAGCTCGAGCAGGCCGGCAGAGAGCACGGTGACGGCGCGGGGAGCACCGGGGAGGCAGTACGCGACGGGCGTGGCGTGGTCGATGACCCGCGTTCCCGGCTGTTCCGGCAGGGGATCCGACAGCAGGCGCAGCAGCTGCACGTGATGCCGCCTCTGGCGCTCGGCCCGCCAGCTCGTGCGCACGAGGTTGAGCAGCAGGTGCGCGCCGAGCAGCACGGCTCCGGCGAGCGCGAACATCTCGAAGAAGTTCGCGTCGGCGGGCAGTCGTCCCGCGACGAGGTCGGCGAGGAAGGCGCCGGCGGCGTGCGGCAGGTCGTCGCCGAACGGGATGAGTCCGAACACGAGCAGCGAGCCGATCATCGACAGGCCTCCGGCGAGCGCTATCGCCTGCCAGAGCACCAGGGCGGCTCCGGGCATGCGGCGCGGCCATGCCGCCGTGGCCAGGACGACGGGAACGGGCCAGGCGAGTGCGAAGGCGAAGACCGCCAATGCGATGGCGACGGCGAGCATGATGAGTGCCTACGCCTCCAGCAGCTTTCGGAGCCGCTCCGCATCGTGGGGGGTGACCTGTCCGACGAAGCGGGCGAGCACGGCGTCGCGGTCGGCAGCCGATCCGAGCACCTCGTGCATGAGTTCGGCGACGTGGTCTTCGCGGCTCATGGCCGAGCGGTAGAGGTGGGGGCGGGCATCCCTGTCGCGCACGACGAAGCCCTTGGCCTCCAGGCGGGTGAGCACGGTCATCACCGTGGTGATGGCGAGGTCTTTGTCGTGCGCACCGGATGCGTTGAGCGCCTCGCGCAGATCGGTCGCGGCGATCGGAGTGGGCGAGTCCCACACCACGTCCATGACGGCGCGCTCGAGATCGCCGAGCTTGACCACTGTGCGAGATGCCATGAGTTGATTCTACCGCGTGTAGAAAAGTTGCGGCGACCGTGGTAGAACATTCTACAGCTCGTAGAATTCTACGGAGCGTAGAACACTTCTCGAAGCGAGGGAACGTGCACATCGCCGCCGACCTTGACCCGCTGCTCATCGCCAGATGGCAGTTCGGCATCGTCACCGTCTACCACTTCTGGATGGTCCCGCTCACCATCGGGCTCGGTCCGCTCGTGGCGCTCATGCAGACGCTCTGGATGCGCACCGGCAACGAGCGCTATTACCGCATGACGAAGTTCTGGGGAAAGATCTACCTGATCAACTTCATCATGGGTGTCGCCACCGGCATCGTGCAGGAGTTCCAGTTCGGGCTCGCGTGGAGCGAGTACAGCCGGTTCGTCGGCGACGTGTTCGGCGCACCGCTGGCCATGGAGGCGCTGCTGGCGTTCTTCGTGGAGTCGACGTTCCTCGGGCTGTGGATCTTCGGGTGGGGCAAACTGCCGAAGCGCATCCATCTCGCCTGCCTGTGGCTCGCCGTGGCCGGATCGGTCGTCTCGGCGTACTTCATCATCGCGGCGAACTCGTGGATGCAGCACCCGGTGGGCGTCAAGCTCGTTCACGGCCGCCCGATCATGACCGACATCTGGGCCGTGCTCGGCAACAACACCGCCGTCGCGGCGTTCACGCACACCATCTTCGGGGCGTTCGCCGTCGGCGGCTCGATCCTGCTCGGCGTCGGCTGGTACCACCTGTGGCAGCGCCGCAAGGACGGCATCGACACGGTGGACGCGACCGGGCGCGTCATCGCGGGAGAGGCGCCGGAGGTCCGCGGCCGCGACAAGGCCGACCACAAGGTGTGGCTCACGTCGCTGCGCATCGGCGCGGTCACCGCCATCATCGCCTTCGCGGGAGTCGCCATCACCGGGGACGCCCAGGCCCGGCTCATGTTCGTGCAGCAGCCCATGAAGATGGCCTCCGCCGAGGCTGCTTGCCACACCGGCACCAGCTTCTCGGTGCTCGCGTTCGGCGACATCGGGTCGAAGGACTGCAAGGGCGTCGTCAACGTCATCGAGATCCCCGGTGTTCTCGGCTTTCTCGCCAACGGCGACTTCAACGAACCGGTGAAGGGCGTCAACGAGCTCGTGCCGATCTACCAGCAGAAGTACGGAACGCACCTGCCCGACGACCCGAAGCTCGGCGCCAGGGCCGGCGAGGCGATCAACTACGTGCCGATCATGGCCGTCACGTACTGGGGCTTCCGCCTCATGATCCTGTTCGGCGCACTGGCAGCCTTCGCCTCGGTGATCGCCCTGTGGCTGACACGCAAGGGGACCGTGCCGAGACCACGATGGCTGATGTGGCTGGCCGTGACGGGCATCCTCGCCCCGTTCGCCGCGAACTCGGCGGGATGGATCTTCACCGAGATGGGCAGACAGCCGTTCGTCGTGGCCCCGAACCCGACGCCGGGGGGAGTGGACGGCGTGTTCATGTTCACAGCGGCCGCCGTGTCGCCGGGCGTGAGCTTCGGCGAGATCCTCTTCTCGCTCGTCTCGTTCACCCTGATCTACGCGGTGCTCATGGTCGTCGAGGTGAGGCTCCTGACCAAGTACATCCGCGGCGGCGTGGCCTCCGCCATCCCGGAGCTCGGTGAGACACCGCGCGATCCCGACGCCCCCGCCGACGACGACGTGCTCGCCTTCGCGTACTGACCGCCAGAGACGAACGAGAGGTACTGACCGTGGACTTCCTTCCCACCCTGTGGTTCATCCTGATCGCCGTGCTCTGGACCGGCTACCTGTTTCTCGAGGGCTTCGATCTCGGCGTCGGCATGCACATGCTGCTGAGCGCCAGGAGCGACAACGACCGCCGCGTGATGCTCAACACCATCGGCCCGGTCTGGGACGGCAACGAGGTGTGGCTGCTCACCGCCGGCGGCGCCACCTTCGCCGCGTTCCCGTTCTGGTATGCGTCGCTGTTCTCCACCCTCTACATCCCGCTCGTGCTCACCGTGATCGGGCTCATCTTCCGAGCCGTCGCCATCGAGTACCGCGGCAAGGGGCACACGGCACGCTGGACGCGGTGCTGGGATCTCGCGCTCGGCCTGGGATCGTTCGTCGCCGCGTTCGGCGTGGGCGCCGCTCTGGCACTCACCACCACGGGTCTGCCGATCGACTCGAACGGCGACGGCGTCGGCGGCGCCTTCGCGTGGTTCAACGGCTGGGCCGTGCTCGGCGGGCTCGCCGTCGTCGGCTTCTGCCTCGTGCACGCGGCCACCTTCCTCGCGCTCAAGACCGAGGGCGACGTGCGCGTGCGCGCGCGGCGCTTCGCGGTGCGCTGGATGCCCGTGCTCCTGCTCCCGATGGCGGGCTGGGCGATCGGCGTGCAGCTGCTCAACGGCAGCACGATCACCTGGTTGCTGGTCGTGCTCGCGGCCGCGGGAGCGGTATGGGCGTGGCTGTCGGCACGCAAGGACAAGGAGGGACGAGCCTTCGCGGGCATCGCGTGCTTCGTGCTGTTCGGCGCCGCATCGATCTTCGCCGCCGTCTACCCGACGGTGCTGCCTTCGACGCTCGACCACGCCTGGGATCTCACCATCGCCAACGCATCGAGCTCCGAGTACACGCTCGGCGTCATGAGCGTCGTCGCCGCGTTCGGCATCCCGCTCGTGCTCGCGTACCAGGGCTGGACCTACTGGGTGTTCCGCAAGCGCATCAGCGGTGCGAGCATCCCCGCCCTGCGCCCGGTCGAGGCCGCGGTGAAGGCGGCGAAGCCGGTGAAGGCCAGGTGAGCGCGACGAGCACCCGCCGGTCGCCGGTCGCGGATCTCGCCGAGATCGGCCCGCGCCGCATCGCGCTGCTCTGCCTGCTGGCGGCGATCAAGGCACTCGGCCTCGTACTGGTGGCCGATGCGCTCGCGACCGGCATCGTCACCGTCATCGCCCACGGCGACGTCACGGGCGTCGTGCTGCAGGGGCTGGTGGGAGCCCTGCTGCGCGCGGCCGCGTCATGGGGCCTGCTGACGGCATCCCAGGCCGCCGCCACCGGGGTGAAGCAGCGCACCCGCAACCGTCTCGCCCGCGTGCTGTCGAGCACGAGGGGAGGCACCGTAGGGGCGGATGCCACGCTCGCCTCAGGCGGCCTCGACGAGCTCGACGCGTACTACACGTCGTACCTGCCGTCCCTCGTCGGAGCCGCGACCGTGCCGCTTCTCGTCGGAGTCCGCATCCTCACCGCCGACTGGGTGAGTGCGCTCGTCATCGTCATCACGGTGCCGCTCATCCCGCTCTTCATGGCGCTCATCGGCATGCACACCCGCGACAGGGTCGCAGACTCCCTCGACGCCCTCGGCCGACTCTCCGACCACCTCGTCGAACTCGCCCGCGGACTCCCCGTGCTCGTCGGACTCGGTCGCGACCGCGAGCAGACCGCGGCGCTCGCCGACATCTCCGAGAACCACAGGGTGCGCAGCATGGCGGCGCTGCGCACCGCGTTCCTCTCCGCGCTCGCCCTCGATCTGCTCGCCACCATCTCGGTGGCCGTCGTCGCCGTGTTCATCGGCGTGCGCCTGCTGCACGGCCAGCTCACGCTCGAGGCCGGGCTGGTCGCGCTCATCCTCGCCCCCGAGTGCTACGCACCGCTGCGCGAGGTCGGCGCGGCGTTCCACGCCTCGGACAGCGGACGCGAGGCGCTCCGCCGCGCCCGCGACCTCATCGCGCGCCCCATCGCGCGTCACCGCCTCGTTCGCGAGACCGGCACCGCCGTGACCGTGCGCCGCTTGACCGTCACGCACGCCGGACGCACAGCTCCCGCGATCGACGGGCTCGGCTTCGACGCCAGGCCGCACACCGTCACGCTGCTGGCCGGGGACAGCGGAGCGGGCAAGAGCACGGTGCTCGCCGTGCTCGGCAACCGAGGGGCCGCGCTCGACGACGACGCCCGCTGCAGCGGGCTGGTGCGAACACCGCCTGCCGCCGACACCGCCTTCATGCCGCAACACCCGCACTTCTCGAGCAGGACCGCCCTCGACGAGGTCGCGCTCTACGCGGCCGATTCGGATCTGACGGCCATGCGCGCCAGCGCGAACACCACCCTGCAGAGGGCCGGCCTCACCGGCGTCGCACACGCAGACCCCGCATCGCTCAGCCCCGGCGAGGCCCGCAGGCTCGCCTTCGCCCGCACGCTCGCCGCCGTGGATGCCGGTGCCCGCCTCGTGCTCCTCGACGAACCCACAGCGCACCTCGATTCCGACTCCGCGGCACTCGTGCGCCGCCGGATCGCCGAGCTGCGCGAGCGCGCTACCGTCATCGTCTCCTCGCACGATCCCGGAATCCGGCTGCTCGCCGATCAGGTGGTGCCCGTCGGCGACAGCGACGCCCGCGCCGTCATCCCGCACAGCACGCTCGCCGTCACGTCGTCCGACGCGGCGTCACCGGACGGCCTCGCACACGGAACACGCGTGTCAGAAACCCGCGTTCCGGCCCCCGGACCGCGTGTCCCGACCGAGCCGACCGACACCCCCAACGGTCTGACGGCCGGGGCACGCCCCCACACCGAGAAGGTGCTCACCGAACTGGCCGCCTTCGTACGGCCGACAAGGCTGCGCATGGTCGCCGCCGTGCTGGTCGGCATGCTCGCCGGCGCATTCGCGATCGCCCTCATCGCCGTCTCCGGATGGCTCATCGTCAAGGCGAGCCAGGAGACCGCGATCATGTATCTGATGGTCGCGATCGTCGGCGTGCGCTTCTTCGGCATCGGCCGGTCGGCGCTGCGCTACGCGGAGCGTCTGCTCACCCACGACGCCGTGTTCCGTGCCACCACAGCCCTGCGCGTTCGGTTGTGGAAGGCGCTCGCCGCGGCGGGCCCGGCGGGACGACGTGCTCTCTCACCCGCGAACGCGCTCGCGTCGCTCGTCGGCGCGGCAGACCGGGTGCGCGACCTCGTGCCCCGCGTCGTGCAGCCCCCGCTGACCGCACTCCTCCTGCTGGCCGGCTCGACCATCACGCTCTGGATGCTGTACCCGCCGGCGGCGGGCGTGCTGCTGATCGCCGCGCTCTTCGCGCTCGTGGCGGCGCCCGCGCTCGCCGTGCTCGCCGGACGCATCGCGGCACGCGAGGGCGAGGCGGCGCGAGCCGAGGTGTTCACCGCGTTCACCGACCTGCTCGTCGCACGCGACGACCTCACCACGATCGCCGGCGAACGTCTCGCAGCGCGCATCGACGCGGCAGGCGAACGACAGCGCATCGCGGACCGGCGGTCGGCCCGCGCGGAGGGTGCGGCCGCCGCACTCGCCGTGCTCGCATGCTGCGCCGGGGCGGTGGCGATGCTGCCGATCACGGCGACGGCCGTCGCGTCCGGGGATCTCCGCGCCGAGCTCGTGGCCGTGCTCGCGCTCGTGCCGCTCGCGCTCATCGAGCCCGTGCTCGACGCCGTGTCCGCAGCGTCGAAGGCGCCGGCGCTCACGGGTGTGCTGGCCGAGGTGCACGAGGTCACGGGGATGTCGGCCGGCGCTGTGGACGACGCAGAGGCGCGCGAGACCGCGGCGGAGATGGGGGATGCCGTGCGGGGCATCCTGCTCGACGACGTCGCGTTCGCCTATCCCGGCCAGACCGCACCCGTCTTCGAGCACGTCGCAGGCGGCGCGCGACGCGGGCAGTGGCTCGCGATCACAGGACCGAGCGGCTCGGGAAAGTCCACGCTGCTCGCCCTGCTGATGCGGTTCGCCGATCCCGGCGCCGGGCGCTACCTCCTCGAGAACGACGATGCACACAGCACCGTCGACGCCAGGGACATCCCTCAGCGGACGCTCCGCGCCAGGGTCGCATGGTGCCCGCAAGAGGGCCATCTCTTCGACTCGACGCTGCGCGCCAACCTCGTGATCGCTCGCGAGCGCGACGATCGCCCGAGCGATGACGAGCTGATGGATGTCCTCACCCGCGTCGGCCTGGCCTCTGAAGTCGCCGCGTTGCCCGACGGTCTCGACACCCGCATCGGTGCGGCGGGCGAGCGGCTCTCCGGTGGCCAGCGGCAGCGCGTCGCCGTCGCTCGCACCCTGCTCGCCCGCGGCGATGTCGTGCTGGTCGACGAGCCGACCGCGCAGCTCGACGAGCAGGCGAGCGCCGCGCTCATGGCCGATCTCCGCCGAGCCCTGGCCGACCGCGTCGCCGTGCTCGTCACCCACGACGCCGTCGAGGCGCGAGCGGCGGACCACGTGATCGTCCTCGGTGACACGGGCCGCGGCGGCGACGGCCCGGCGCGGAGGGAACCCGTCCTGTCCGGTTCGCGTGCCGCGTAGGGCCCACCCTCAACCGGCGCCCTGCTGACGCATAGGAGCCGCAGATAGCATCGGAAGGTGAACGGAGAGCCAACACCAGGAGAGCCGGCGACACTGGGCGAACTGCTGGTCGGCCGCGCAGAATCAGCGGGCGACCGGATCTATCTCGAAGACGCTCGCAGCGACGATGCGCTCACCTTCGACCAGGTGGCCCGCGCTGCCGCCGCCTTCGCCGCCACGATCGGATCCGACGGACGCGTCACGGTGTTCGTGCACGACGACGATCCGCTGACGTTCGCAGTCGCCCACCTCGGCGCGATCGCCGCCGGGCACCGCTCCGTGCCACTCGACCCGGCACTCGGCGCCGACGACATCGAACGCCTTGCACGGCTCGCCGGCGAGCCGGCGGCTCTCGTCACACGGGATTCCGCCCTGGCGGAAAGAGCGGGGCTGCGCCGCATCGCCCCGCCCACGCGCGCCGTCGACGCCGCCGTCGGCAGGGATGCGGCATCCCTCTTCCGCACCGGTGGCTCCGCCATGCTCTTCACCTCGGGGTCGACGGGAACGCCGAAGGGCGTCGAACTCGGTGCCGAGCAACTCGTCTTCGTCGGCGGTGCCGTCGCCGAACACCTCGGTCTGACCTCGGTGGACCGCGGCTACAACTCGCTGCCCCTGTTCCACATCAACGCCGAGGTCGTCGGGCTGCTCTCGACTCTCGCCTCCGGCTCGACCCTCGTGCTCGACCGGCGATTCCATCGCACGGGGTTCTGGCCGCTCATGGCGCAACGCGGCATCACCTGGATCAACGCGGTGCCCGCCATCCTCGCCGTCCTCGCCACAGAGCCGATCGCCGCGCCAGAAGGGCTGCGACTGATCCGCACGGCCTCGGCCCCGCTGCCGGGGCCTGTCGCCGACGCGTTCGCGGGCATCCCTCTTGTCGTCAGCTACGGCATGACGGAGGCGTCCAGCCAGATCACGGCGACCCCCGTCGACGCGCCGCGCGCCGGCACGGTCGGCGTTCCCGTCGGTACGCAGGTGCAGGTGCGCACCGCTCAGGGCCAGGCGGCGACCGATGAGGTCGGCGAGCTCTGGATCCGCGGGCAGGGCGTCGTGCGCTCCTACTTCGCCGGCGCTGCCGCCGACCGCTTCGACGACGACGGCTGGCTGCGCACCGGCGACCTCGGTGCACTGGATGCCGACGGCTACGTCACGCTCGCAGGTCGCGTCGACGACGTGATCAATCGCGGAGGCGAGAAGGTATACCCGCTCGAGGTCGAAGAGGTGCTGCTGAGCGACCCCGCCGTGCGCGAGGTCGTCGTGGTCGGAGCCCCTGACGACGTGCTGGGCTCGGTGCCCGTCGCCTTCGTCATTCCCGCGCATGCCGCGCACACCGCGGGAGACGACGTCGCGCTGGTCGAACGCCTGACCGCGCTCGCCGAGGAGCGGCTGCCGCGCTTCAAGCGCCCGCGTACCGTCACCGTCGTCGATGACGTGCCGCGTGCCGCCACCGGCAAGGTGCAGCGAGTGCGGCTGCGCGCCGCCGTCGCCGAGCACCCGGCAGAGGTCGAATGAGCGCCGACCTCGCCGCCGCCGGAGACGACCACGCGCAGAATCGCCCAGTGAGCGTGGATGCCCCGCCGAAGCGCGCCCGCGCCCGTCACCTCTACGAGATCGACATCGTGCGCATCCTCACCTTCCTCTGCGTGATCGGCGTGCACACCACGAGCCACACGGCGGGCCCTGACGATGTCGGGCTCTACATCCTGCTCGACCTGCTGCACTTCACCCGCGAGGTGTTCTTCGCGCTGACCGCCTTCGTGCTGCTGTACACGTACGACGTGCACCCGGTGCCGATGCGCAAGTTCTGGCCGAAACGCTTCCTGCTCGTCGGGGTGCCCTACGTGGTGTGGTCGGCCATCTACGTGGTCGCCGGCTACCTGCACCACCCGACGGGCACGCTCTGGGACCTCGTGCAGAAGTTCGTCTTCGCCACGCTCACCGGCAGCGCCTGGTATCACCTCTACTTCCTGCTCGTGACGATGCAGGTCTACCTGCTGGTTCCCGTCATCGTGTGGCTCGTGCGGCGCACCAGGGGCAGGCACTGGCTTCTGCTGCTGGGTGCGCTCATCGTGCAGGCTGGACTGATGTCCTGGTACCACTACTGGCCGTCGACGACCGGCTGGTACGGCGACTGGGCGAAGCAGATCGTCTTCACCTATTCGTTCTTCGTCATCGCGGGCGCGGTCGCCGCCGACCACCAGAAGACGTTCCTCGCCTGGGTGCGCGCCAAGCGCATGCTCATCATCTGGATCGTCGTCGCCTCCGCCGCCATCATGTTCGCGGCCTACGGTCTCGAGCTGCTGCGCGGCGCCAGCCTGTACGGCGCTGGGACACCCATGCAGCCCGTCGTCATCGTGTGGGGCGTCGCGGTGGGGCTCGGCTTCCTCGCCTTGGGGTCGTGGTGGGCAGACCGCCGAAAGGCGGCATCGTTCACCGCCCGCTTCGTCGACACCGCCTCCGACCGTTCGTTCGGCATCTTCCTCGCCCACCCGCTGGTGCTCTGGGTGCTGCTCTGGGCAGGCGACGACTGGCTGGAGCACACGGTGCCGACGCCGTGGCTCACGCTCGTGGCCTACGTCCTCGTCATCATCGGCGCCGTGCTGATCACCGAGGTCGCCAGACGCACCCCGCTCAGCCTCGCACTCACCGGCAGGCGGTTCACCTCCCGCAAGCACCGCGTGAAGCAGCTCGAGGTGCCGCCGGGCTGATCGGCCGCCGGTCCCTAGCTGTTGCCGGCCATGAGGTTGTTGACGGTGTCGCTGTAGCGGACTGGCCTTGGCGGGCGTCAACGACGCATGGCCTTGAGCGGTTGCGATATTCGCGCTTTCGTGCCTCAAGGCGCCCTTGGCTCTGCGCATCAGATGTGCTGGTCACGAGGCCAAATTCGGACGGAAAAGTCAAAGTTGCCTTTGCCTGCTTGACCCTTCATTGTGGACGCCGGACGAGGGGAGCACCTGGTGGCAGATGTGGTCGTTGGCAAGGTGGAGCAGCTCGAGCTGGAGCAGCGTGCGATCGAGATGATGTACGGGCGCCTGGACGCCGAGAAGTCTGACATCGGCGCGGTGCGAGCTCGCTTGATGGGTTCATCGGTCGACGGGGCAGAGGCACGCCGGGCGAGGGACGCCGAGATTGCGCGGTTGGACAGAGCGCTCGGCCGCCTTCAATTGGCGGAACGTTCCCTGTGCTTCGGGCGGCTCGACAGCAGCGCCGGCGAATCGCTGCATATCGGCCGCGTCGGACTGCGCTCCGAGTCAGGCGAGATCCTCTTGGTTGACTGGCGTGCGGAGGCCTCTCGGCCCTTCTATGCGGCCACTCTGGCCTCTCCTCTTGGCGTGCGCCGCCGCCGTCACGTGCGCGTCGAGGCGCGCCGGATCGTCGATGTCTCCGACGAGATCCTCGACGGGTCGATTCCGACCGCGATGGATGCGGTCGGCGACGGGCCGCTTGTCTCGGCGCTGAGCGGGGCGCGCACGGGGCGTATGCGCGAGGCGGCCACGACCCTGCAACGGGAGCAGGATGACGTCGTGCGGTCCGAGCATCGGGGAGTGATGGTCGTAGACGGCGGCCCGGGAACGGGCAAGACAATCGTCGCCCTGCACAGGGCCGCGTACGTGCTCTACGCGTTTCCGACGATCGCTGAGCGCGGCGTACTCGTCTTCGGTCCGAACAGACGTTTCCTTGCATACATCTCCGAAGTACTGCCCTCGCTCGGAGAGAACGACGTCGAGCTGGCCACGGCACCGGATCTCGTGGGAGTCGAAGCGACGAGATCGGAGCCGGACGCGGTAGCCCGCGCCAAAGGACGCCGCTCGTTCGGTGACGCGCTCGCGAGAATGGTGCAGGAACGGCAGCCGCATGGCGTTGCTCTGCGGCTCACCACCGCTCACGGCCAGGTTGTTCTGGACGCCTCGCGCGTGGATGCGGCCCGGCGCAGCGCCTTGCAGGGCGGCATCGGCCACAACCGCGCGCGGAACCTGTTCCTCGAGCACGTCGTGGACGATCTGGTGAACGAGCTGGAGCAGCAGACAGCGAAAGAGATATCGGACTTCGAGGACGAACTCAAGGACATCGGGGTAGACCTCGACCGCATGTTCGCCCGCCGGCCCGGAGACCACGAACCGGACGACATCGAGTCATCTTCTGATGGCTTGGACATCGACTGGGATCGCATCCGCGATGATCTCCTCGGAGACGCCGGCATCGATCGGATCGTCTCCGGAGCATGGCCGCGACTTCGCGCGGAGGACGTCCTGCGCGAGCTGCTCACGGACCCGGATGCACTGGCCCGCGCCATGCCCGAGCTTTCCGGCGAGCACATCGCCTCGATCGGTTCCGAGGCCGAGAAGGGGTGGAGCAGGGCTGATCTCGCGGCCCTGGACGAAGCGCGAGCGCTCATCGACGGACCCGTCGAGACGACCTACGGGCACGTTGTCGTCGACGAGGCGCAGCAACTCTCCGAGATGGAGTGGCGCATGCTCATGCGCCGTTGCCCGAGCCGCTCGATGACCATTGTCGGCGACCTCGCGCAAGCGGGTCCGACGACCACGATCACGGGGTGGGAGGACGCGCTGGAACCGTTCGTCGCCGGTCGATACGCGCATCACACACTCACCGTCAACTACCGCACGACCGCCGAGATCCTCGACGCCGCTATGCCCCTGCTCGCCCGCATCGCCCCGTCGCAACGCATCTCGTACTCGATCCGCCACGGCGGAGCCCCGACCTACCTCACCGTCGCAGACACCGACGTCAATGCGGCTCTCGACGATCTCGTCGCTCGGTTTCGGAATGAGCATCCCGACGATCTGGTCGGCATCATCGCCGCTACTCGGCGCGTCCCAGGGATCGAAGGCGGATCCCTCGGAGACGGGGCCGTCGTCGTGCCTGCTCCCGACGCGCGAGGGCTGGAATTCGGCGCGGTGATCATCGTCGATCCCGATGAGATCGAAGGCGAAAGCGATGCCGGTCTCCGCGATCTCTACGTCGCGCAAACCCGAGCGACCAAGCGACTCATCACGCTGACGATCACCTCGGCCGACGCGGCAGTGCTTCCCGGATGAGCCGCGAAAAAGCGCTGAAGACCTGGAACCTGCATGACAACTGTCACCGGCCACACGGTGCCCACGTCGGCAGACCGCCCGCATCCGCGACACCGCAACGCGTCAACAACGTCCTCGCCTCAGACACCTAGCTCTGCCCGGTCGCCGCGGCGTCCTCTGCGGGCACGTCGGCAGAGACCGGCTTCGGCCGCATCACCGCAGCGAGCACCGTGGCGGCCACGAGGATGCCGACCGACAGCCCGAACGGCCAGGCGAAGCCGCCCGTGACATCCACGAGCGCGCCGACGATGAGCGGCGAGACGATGCCCGCGATGCCGAAGCCGGTGTTCATCATTCCGCTCGCCGTTCCCGACCACAGGGGCGCGACATCCATCGGAATGGCCCAGAGCTGCGCGTTGGTCAGCTCGAGGAAGAAGAACGAGAGCGACAGGGCCACCACGGCGACCGTGAGCGGGGGAGTGAACACGAGCGGGATGAGGCAGAGGCCCGAACCGATGAAGCCGATCAGCAGCAGGGTGCGTCGTGCGCTGCGCGCCGAGCGTCCGTGGTGGATCAGCCAGTCGCTCGCGACGCCGCCGAGCGTGTCGCCGACCACGCCGCCGATGAGGATCAGCGAGGTGAGCAGGCCGTACTTCGCGATGTCCTGGTGGTAGGTGTCGGAGAGCAGCGTCGGGATCCAGGTGAAGAACACCCAGGCGACCCAGCCGTAGGCGAAGTCGACGAGGGTCACGGGCAGGATGGTGCGAGTCAGTCGCTTCCACGGCACCGGCGGCAGGTCGGCGGCCTTCGGCAGGTCGGGCACCTCGGCCAGCTCCTGCGCCGTGATGCCCTTCATGTCCTTGGGCCGGTCGCGGAACATGGCGTACCAGATCAGGGCCCACAGCATGCTCAGGATGCCCACGTAGATGAACGACGACCGCCATCCGCTCCACAGGATCATCGCGGCGACCGCGATGGGCGCAAGCGCCGTGCCGAGACGAGACGCCGAGTGCACGACCCCCTGCACGAGGCCGTTGCGGTCCGGCGGCACCCACCTGCTCATCGCCTGCGTCGCCGTCGGGAACGTGGCCGACTCGCTGAACCCGAGAATGGCACGTGCGACCAGCAGCGAGACCAGGCCGACGGCGAGACCGGTGAAGAGTGTGGAGAGCCCCCAGAGCAGACCCAGGATGAGCAGCCCGCGCCGCGGACCGATCTTCTCGCCGATCCAGCCGCCGAAGATCTGCAGCAGCGCGTAGAAGAACGCGAACACCGAGGCTGCGAGACCGAACTGGGCGTTGCTGAGGTCGAACTCCTTCATGATGCTCGGCCCGGCGGTGGCGATGTTGTTGCGGTCGAAGTACGCGATGAAGTACATGACGCACAGCAGCACGACCACGCGGCCGCGCCTGCGGTGCCAGAGGATGGGGGTCGGTTTCTGCGGTCTCTGGGTCGTCGTCACGGTCACGTCATCGTCCGAGTTCGTCACTGATGTCTGAGTACATCTGAAGAAAAAATACGTGTCTACCGTATGTTCACCGAGTGCGGAAGCAAGCGATCCGCTGAGAGCGGGCGGCCGACACCGCGTCGGCAGCGAATGTCGTACCCCCTTTTTAGACTTGACGCATGCAACCGACCCGTGCCGTCCGCCCGTTCGAGGTTGTCAGCGAATACGCGCCGAGCGGCGATCAACCGCAGGCCATCAAAGAACTCGCCGCCCGTATCAACGCGGGGGAGACCGACGTCGTGCTGCTCGGCGCGACGGGCACCGGAAAGTCGGCGACGGCGGCCTGGCTGATCGAACAGGTGCAGCGGCCCACGCTCGTGCTCTCGCACAACAAGACGCTCGCCGCCCAGCTGGCGAACGAGTTTCGCGACCTCATGCCGCACAACGCGGTCGAATACTTCGTCTCGTACTACGACTACTACCAGCCGGAGGCCTACGTTCCGCAGACGGACACCTTCATCGAGAAGGACTCGTCCATCAACTCCGAAGTGGAGCGCCTCCGCCATTCCACGACGAACTCGTTGCTGAGCAGGCGCGATGTCGTGGTCGTCTCGACGGTCTCATGCATCTACGGCCTGGGCGCCGCCGAGGAATACCTGGATGCCATGGCCGCACTCCAGGTGGGCGAGCAGATCGGGCGCGACAACCTCATCCGCATGTTCGTGAACATGCAGTACCAGCGCAACGACATCGACTTCTCGCGCGGCAAGTTCCGGGTGCGCGGCGACACCATCGAGATCATCCCGATGTACGAGGAGCACGCCATCCGCATCGAGCTGTTCGGCGACGAGATCGAGGCGCTGTACTCGCTGCATCCGCTCACCGGCGAGGTCATCAAACAGCTCGACGCCGTCTCGGTGTTCCCTGCCACCCACTACGCGGCCAGCCCGGAGACCATGCAGCGCGCCATCGGCACCATCAAGATCGAGCTCGAAGAGCGGCTGCAGGAGCTCGAGCGACAGGGCAAGCTGCTCGAGGCGCAGCGGCTGCGCATGCGCACCACCTTCGACCTCGAGATGATGGAGCAGATCGGGTTCTGCTCCGGCATCGAGAACTACTCGAGGCACATCGACGGCAGACAGCCGGGCGGGGCCCCGCACTGCCTGCTCGACTACTTCCCCGATGACTATCTCGTCATCATCGACGAGTCGCACGTGACGGTACCGCAGATCGGTGCCATGTACGAGGGGGATGCCTCGCGCAAGCGCACGCTCGTCGAGCACGGCTTCCGGCTCCCCAGTGCCCTCGACAACCGCCCGCTCACGTGGGAGGAGTTCGAGCAGCGCGTCGGCCAGACGGTCTACATGTCGGCGACTCCCGGACGCTTCGAGCTCGGCGTCGCCGACGGCATCGTCGAGCAGATCATCCGCCCGACGGGTCTCGTCGACCCGCAGGTCATCGTCAAGCCGACCAAGGGTCAGATCGACGATCTGCTCGAAGAGATCCGGCTGCGGGTGGAGCGCAACGAGCGCGTGCTGGTCACCACCCTCACGAAGAAGATGGCGGAGGAACTCACCGACTACCTCGCCGAGGCGGGCGTGCGGGTGCGCTATCTGCACTCCGGACGTCGACACGCTCCGGCGCGTCGAGCTGCTCACCGAGCTGCGCCAGGGCGTCTACGACGTGCTCGTCGGCATCAACCTGCTGCGCGAAGGCCTCGACCTGCCCGAGGTGTCGCTGGTGGCCATCCTCGACGCCGACAAAGAGGGCTTCCTGCGTTCGTCGACGTCGCTCATCCAGACCATCGGTCGCGCGGCGCGCAACGTCTCAGGCGAGGTGCACATGTACGCCGACGTGCTTACCGACTCGATGAAGCAGGCGATCGAGGAGACCAACCGGCGGCGCGAGAAGCAGGTCGAGTACAACACGGTCAACGGCATCGACCCGCAGCCGCTGCGCAAGCGCATCGCCGACATCACCGATGTGCTGGCCCGCGAAGAGGCCGACACCGAGAAGCTGCTGTCGCGGGGCGGCAAGAAGACCAAAGACGGCGGGGGCCGAAAGGCGCCGACGCCGAACCTGCGCAGGGAAGGCATCGCGGCCGAAGGAGCGGAGGAGCTGGAATCCATCATCGCCGACCTCAACGACCAGATGCTCGCGGCGGCCGGCGAACTCAAGTTCGAGCTCGCCGCACGGCTCCGCGACGAGCTGTCCGACCTCAAGCGCGACCTTCGTCAGATGGAGAAGGCGGGGCACGCGTGAACGATCCGCTCCCTGATCGCACACGCACCATGGTGCTCTGGGATTTCGACGGAACCATCGCGGAGCGTCCCGGGCACTGGTCTTCGTGCATGCTCGACGCACTCGAACCGGTGTGGCCGCAGCACGGTCACACCGTTGACTCTCTCGAGCTCTTCCTGCGTACGGGGTTCCCCTGGCAGGACACGACCGTCGACCGGCGTCACCTGACCGAACCGGACGCCTGGTGGGCAGCCATCGACCAGGTCGTGCGGGCCGCCTATCTGAGAGCCGGCGTGCCCGAGCAGGTCGTCGATCCGGCGGTCGCAGGCGTTCGGCCGAGATTCCGCGATCCGGCCACGTGGCGGGTCATCCCCGAGGCCCGGGATGCCATCAGCAGGCTGAGCGCGGCAGGCGTGCGGCAGGCGGTGCTCAGCAACCACGTGCCCGAGCTCGAGCAGATCGTGCGCGCCCTCGGCCTTTCCGACCACTTCGAGCGCGTCTTCACCTCGGCCGCCATCGGCTGGGAGAAGCCCCATCCCGGCATCTTCGAGCACGCACTACGGGAGCTCGGACGACCAGGCGACGTGTGGCTGATCGGCGACAACCCGGTCGCCGACGTGCAAGGGGCGACGGCGGCGGGCATCCACGCCGTCCTGGTCGAGGGCTCCTATCTCGACAACGGCGGCATCACCCACGCGGATGCGGTGGGCGTCGTGCTCGCCGGGCGGACGGACGGCGCCCGGGCGGCAGCGACGCGCTAGCGTTGGGGCGTGAGCAACGGCGACGGCA
This sequence comes from Humibacter ginsenosidimutans, assembly GCF_007859675.1. Lineage (GTDB taxonomy): Bacteria > Actinomycetota > Actinomycetes > Actinomycetales > Microbacteriaceae > Humibacter > Humibacter ginsenosidimutans. Next base: position 481,552 of record NZ_CP042305.1, on the reverse strand, counting down.
GGAGGGCATCGCGCTCGTCCGCCGTCATCGGCGTCGCCGCGCTCGGTGTCGTCATCATCGGCGGAGTGCTCGCAGCCGGCCCGGTCCGCATCGGAGCCGCGCCGTGGAATCCCTCGCCGATCCCACAGGGGCACTACACGTTGCGGCCCGTGACGAACGTCCCGAATCCGGCAGCGACACAGGCCGCCACAGCCGGAGCCGTGTCGTCGGCCGTGCCGAAAGTGCTCATCGTCCTCGCCGTGCTCGCCGCCCTCATTCTGGCGTTCCTGCTCTGGCGCGCGTTGCGTCGCCGTACCGTTCGCACCGCCGCCCTTCCGCCGCGCCTCGGGTTGCAGGAGGTCGGCCCGCAGTCCGCCGTTCTCGAACCGGATCCCGACCCCGCTCCCGCCGTGTCCCGCGGCATCGCACGCGCGCTGGAGGTGCTCGACGAGGAGCGAGCACCCGGTGACGCCATCGTCGCGGCCTGGCTCGGTCTGCAGAAGGCGGCCGCCGACTCAGGGGTGCGTCGACGGGATGCCGAGACGCCGGGGGAGTACACGGCCCGCATCGTCGGACGCATCGGGACCGACGGCGACGCCGCCACCACCCTCCTGCGGCTGTATCAAGACGTGCGGTTCGGCGCTCATCCCGTCGGCCCAGACGATGTGAAGAAGGCGCGCGCCTGCCTTCTCCGGCTCCGCGAATCCTGGCGCTCCGTCCCGGCACAGGGGGCGCGATGAGCACAGGCCGCATCGTCGGATCGCTGATCGCGGGCGCGGTCCTCGCCATCGGAATCTGGCTCCTCGGAGTCGATGCCTGGTTCGCCGCGGCGCTCGGCGGCCTGCTCGCCATCGTCTGTGTCACCTGGGGCGTGCTCACGCACACGCAGACGGCGTCGGCCAAGTGGCCGGCGCGCGCCATGGAACCGCGGCCGGGAGCACGCAGCGACGTGTCCTGGCTGTCCTGGGCCTTCAGACAGCACAAGGGCCAGGTGCGCGAGCAGGGCTTCAGCGCCGTGCGCTCGCTCGCCGAGCGCCGGCTCGCCCGGCGCGGCCTCGACCTCTTCTCACCCGCCGACCGCGCGAGCATCGTCGCGCTGCTCGGCGAGGATGCCTATCGCACCGTCGTTCCCGCAGGCGGCGTCATGCCGTCGCTGCGGGCCATCGAGCGATGCCTCGACACCCTCGAATCACTGGAAGGAGCCGGCACACCGTGACCGAAGCCGACGCCCTGCCCGCCGCGGAGATCTCGCGACGGGCTGCAGACATCCTCGCCGCCGTCGAACAGGTGGTGATCGGCCAGCGCGAGCCGCTGCGCATCGCGCTGGCCGCCATCCTCGCGGGGGGCCACGTGCTCTTCGAGGATGTACCGGGCCTCGGCAAGACGCTCGCCGCCCGCAGCCTGGCGTCGGCGATGGGCCTGCCGTTCCGCAGGCTGCAGTGCACGCCCGACCTGCTGCCCGCCGACATCACCGGCTCGTTCGTGTATCAGCCGGCGGAGGGCGAGTTCGTGTTCCGGCCAGGACCCGTCTTCACGGGGCTCCTGCTCGCCGATGAGCTCAACCGCACGGCTCCCAAGACCCAGTCGGCATTGCTCGAGGCGATGGCGGAGGGGCAGGTCACCGTCGAGGGGACGAGCTATCGACTTCCGAGCCCGTTCCACGTCATCGCCACCGCGAACCCCATCGAGTACGAGGGCACATACGCGCTGCCGGAGGCGCAGCTCGACAGGTTCTTGGTGCGGCTCAGTGTCGGCTATCCGCAGCGCGACCATGAGGAGCTCATCCTCACCAACCGACTCGCGCGCCGCACGGAGGTGGCGACCGTCGACCCGGTGACGGATGCCGCCGGCCTGGCCGCGATGCAGGCGGGAGTCGAGCGCATCCACGTCGACGCCGACATCGTGCGCTACTGCGTCGACCTGGCGGCGGCCACCAGAACGGGCCACGCGGTCGAGGTGGGGGCGTCGCCGCGCGGCTCGCAGGCGCTGATGCTCGTCTCTCGCGCGCTCGCGGTCATCGACGGGCGCGACTACGTCACGCCCGATGACGTGAAGGCGGTCGCCGTGCCCGCTCTTGCGCATCGTCTCACCCTGACCCCGGCGGCCTGGGCGGCCGGCACCGAGCCGGCGAGCGTCATCGCCGGGATCGTCGGGGCGGTCGCAGGGCCGCCTGCGGTCGCACGCACCGTCGCGGCCTCATGACGCGATGGCGTTCGCCCGTCCCCGCGACGGGCCTGGTGCTCGCGCTCGTGCTGGTGATCGCCTCCGTGCTCCTGGGCAGGGCCGATGTCGCCGTGATCGGCGTGACCCTGCTGGTGGCCGTCGCCGTGGCCACGGGAGTGCATCGGGATGCCGGTGAGCCGTCCGTCGACATCACGACGCACGCGAAGGGCGAGGTGCCCGGCGAGCAGGGGACCGGGACCGAACCGCCCACCGCTCGCGCGAGCGTCCGGGTGCGCACCACGCCCGGAACCGAGATCGCCGCGCTCCGCGTCACGGCGTTCGGGTTCGAGCAGCACCGCATCGCGATCGCGGGCGGCGACAGCACGCTGGAGGTCGACATCCCGCTCGTGCACAGCGGCGAGCAGCAGGCCGTCGGCGTGCAGCTGCGGGAGGCGTCGCCGGATGCCGCCACGCTCAGCGCGCCGTCCGCCGAGACGGTCTCGCACATCGTCGTCGAACCGCGCGCCGTACCGCTGCGAGCGCTGCCACTGCCGCTGCGCCTCCGCGGTCTCACGGGCGGCCACGAGTCGTCCCGGCCGGGAGACGGCGGCGAGTTCCGCGACATCCACCCGTTCACGAGCGGGGACCGCCTGCGGCGCATCGACTGGAAGGCGACGGCCAGGCTGGCCCGCCGCCCCTCCGACCTTTTCGTGCGACGCACCTCGGCGACCTCCGACGCGCACGTCGCGATCGTCGTCGACGACGCCGCCGACGTCGGTGAGGTCATCGAGTCGTGGACCATGGGCGATCCCACGATCAGCGGAGTGACCTCCCTCGACGTCGCCAGGGAGGCGGCGTGGAGCCTCGCGAACGCCTATCTCGATGCCGGCGACGCCGTCTCGTTCCAGCTGCTCTCCCGCGCGAGAGGATCGGTGCGACCCGGAGCGGGAGCGCGGCATCGCGAGCTGCTGCACGCCGCGATCTCCCGCATCACCGCCGCGCCGAGAACGTTCGCGCACTCTCGAACGCCGCTGGTGGCATCCGGCTCGCTCATCTACCTTCTGTCGACGTTCCTCGACGACGACGTCGTGCGTCTTGCCGAGCTCTGGCGGGCCGCCGGCCATCGCGTGGTCGCGGTCGACCTGCTTCCGCGTCTTCGCCTCGACGGACTCGGCAGAGAGAGGCTCGTCGCGCTGCGCGTCGTGCTCGGGCGCAGGACCGACCGTTTCCACGACCTCGAAGCTGTCGGCGCCGACGTGATGCAGTGGGACGTGCCGCCCAGTCAACGTGCGGCGACCATGCAGCGCCTCGCCCGTGGAGCGAGGCGGCGATGAGTCGCGAACGACGAGCGGTGATCCACGCGGGCCTCTGCGTGCCCGCCATGGCTCCTCGGGTGCTCTCGCTCGTCATCGGCGGCACGGCTGCTGTGCTGCTCGTTCCCGAGCCGTTCGCGGTGATCGGGGTCGCACTCGCCGTGCTCGGCGCCGTGATCCCTGCTTCGCTCGGCGTCTGGGGCACCGCGGCGGTCATCGCGCTCGCGCAGCTCGCGCACGCTCCGGATGCCGCGGACTGGCACCCCTACGCAGCCCTCGCGTGCGTGCACCTGCTGCACGTGGTCGGCGCGATCGCGTTCGTCGTCGAGCCGACCGGCACGATGCAGGTGCGCGTCTTCGCCAGACCGCTGCTGCGCTGGATCACGATCCAGGTGCCCGCGCAGGTCGTGCTCGCGGCATCGCTCGCGCTGTCGTCGTCGGGCACGGCGCGGTCGAGCTGGCTGCCCGGGGTGTTCGCGCTGGTCGCCGCGGCAGCGGTCGCCGTCTTCGTCGTCGTGCTGCTGCGGAGGCGGTGACGGCGCACGCCGGGTCGCTCAGTCGCGAGACGCGTCTGCACGGATGCGCGCGGCATCCTCTCGATAGAGCGCCGCGTGATCGAGAAGATCCGTTCGTCCTGAGGCCGCGGCGTTCTCCTCGGTGAACTCCGCCAGCTCGACGAGCCGATCGGCCATGCACTCCAGCATCTCCGCCTGCGTGTGCTCCGTGCCGTACGCATGGAGCAGCAGGCGAAGTCGTGCGCTCCGCTCCGACGACCCCGGCTGACCGCGATCGGCGTCGCCGAGGTAGGGCACGAGCCGATAGGCGAGGTAGGCGAGATCCCAGATCCTCGGTCCTGGCGACATGGTGTCGAAGTCGATGGCGCCCACGAATCGCGGCTCGCCGTGCTCCACGTCGAAGACCAGGTTGTACTGCGCGAAGTCGTTGTGGCAGACGACTTCCACCGGAGAGTGCGAGGGAAGCCGCCAGACCGCATCGGGCGGCAGATAGCCGGCCGTGGCGTCGTGCCACGCGCGAAGTGCCTTGGCCGCCGAGACCAGCACCGATTCGGCCCAGACCCACTCGGGCATGGGGTAGGCGGGAACCGTGCCGTCGATGAACTCGAGCACCTCGCGCCCGTCCGGGGCGATGCCGAGGGGCTGCGGTACCCACGTCAGACCGGCTTCTCTCGCGTGGACGAGCACGGCGTGCACGCTCGGAGTCCATGGGCCCGACGCACGCAACACGGCATCGCCCCGACGGCTCACGGCCGTGACGTTGCCGCCCGTGAGAAGCTGCTCGGGCTCGCCGTCGGCCCCGTCGTGATTCATCGGCACCCTTGAACCGTAGCGAGACCGGCCCTCGATCAAATGTGTGTTCGCGGCTCGCGACGCTCGACGAACTCAATCGGTTCGGGGATGCACGCGAGCGCGCATCCCTCTCACCTCACTCGTTTGTCAGTCCCCTTCCATAGACTTTCGGGGTGTCGATCTCGAAAGTTCAAGCGCATTCGAAACTGAGCGTGCGCGGTGCCCGCGTGCACAATCTGCGCAACGTCGACGTCGAGATCCCGCGTGACTCGCTCGTCGTCTTCACGGGGCTCTCCGGCTCGGGCAAGTCATCGCTCGCGTTCGACACGATCTTCGCCGAGGGGCAGCGCAGGTACGTCGAATCGCTGTCCGCCTATGCACGCCAGTTCCTCGGCCAGGTCGACCGGCCCGACGTCGACTTCATCGAGGGTCTGAGCCCCGCGGTCTCCATCGACCAGAAGTCCACCAACCGCAACCCGCGGTCGACGGTCGGCACCATCACCGAGATCTTCGACTACATGCGCCTGCTCTGGGCGCGCATCGGCGTGCCGCACTGCCCGATCTGCGGCGAGGTCATCCAGCGCCAGACGGTGCAGCAGATCGCGGACCAGCTCATGGAGCTCGAGCGGGGAACGCGCTACCTCGTGCTCAGCCCTGTCGTGAAGCAGAAGAAGGGCGAGTTCGTCGACCTCTTCACCGAGCTGGCGGCATCCGGTTACTCGCGAGCGCTCGTCGACGGCGAGCAGATCCAGTTGTCCAGCCCTCCGACGCTCAAGAAGCAGTACAAGCACGACATCTCGGTCGTGGTCGACCGTCTCGTCGCCGGGCCGGACATCCTCACCCGCCTCACCGATTCGCTCGAGACGGCGCTGCGGCTCACCGACGGACTCGTGGCCGTCAGCTTCGTCGACGAGTCGGGCCCGGATGCCGTGCGCACGTTCAGCGAGAAGCTCGCCTGCCCCAACGGGCACCCGATCCAGCTCACCGAGATCGAGCCCCGCACGTTCTCATTCAACGCCCCGTTCGGCGCCTGCCCCGAATGCTCCGGTCTGGGAACACGCATGTCGGTGGACGACGAGCTGCTGCTGGGCGACACCTCGCTGAGCATCTCAGAGGGCGTCATCCTGCCGTGGAGCACGCAGGGCAAGGGTCTCTACCAGTACTACGACAAGCTGCTCGACGGTCTCGCCCGCGACCTCGACTTCGACCTCGAGACGCCGTGGGACGAGCTGCCTTCCGCCGTGCGCGACGCGATCCTGCGCGGCAAAGACTTCAAGGTCAAGGTCAAGTGGCGCAACCGCTACGGCCGCGAGCTCAGCTACACGTCGGGTTTCGAGGGCGTCGTGCCCTACATCGAACGGCAGTACCTCCAGGCCGAGTCGGACACGCAGCGCCAACGCTGGTCGGAATACCTGCGCGAGGTGCCGTGCCCGGTCTGCAAGGGCAAGCGGCTCAAGCCGGAAGTGCTGGCCGTGCACATCCACGGACACTCGATCGCCGACGTCGCCGACCTCAGCCTGGCCGACGCGCGCGACTTCATGAACACCCTCGAGCTCACCGACCGCGAGCAGACGATCGCCGCACAGGTGCTGCGCGAGATCAAGGTGCGCCTCGACTTCCTCATCCAGGTCGGCCTCAACTATCTGAGCATGGGCCGCGCTGCGGCGACGCTGTCCGGCGGCGAGGCGCAGCGCATCCGGCTCGCCACCCAGATCGGATCGGGACTCACCGGCGTGCTCTACGTGCTCGACGAGCCGAGCATCGGCCTGCACCAGCGCGACAACCGGCGCCTCATCGACACGCTCGTCGCCCTCCGCAACCTGGGCAACACGCTCATCGTGGTCGAGCACGACGAAGACACCATCCGCACCGCCGACTGGATCGTCGACATCGGACCGGGCGCAGGCGAGGGCGGGGGCCACGTCGTGCACTCCGGAACCTACGACGAGCTGCTCGACAACACCGAGTCCCTGACCGGCGACTACCTCGCCGGCCGCAAGGCCATCGAGACGCCTTCCAGCAGGCGCGAGGTCGACCCGCAGAGGATGCTCCGCGTCGTCGGAGCGAACGCCAACAACCTGCGAAACCTCACGGTCGACTTCCCGCTCGGCGTCTTCGTCGCCGTCACGGGTGTGAGCGGGTCCGGCAAGTCATCGCTGGTCAACGACATCCTGTACCGCGTGCTCGCCAACCGGCTCAACGGGGCGCGCAAGGTGGCGGGCAAGCACACCAGGGTCACGGGCACCGACCAGCTCGACAAGGTCGTGCACGTCGACCAGGCGCCCATCGGCCGCACCCCGCGGTCGAACCCTGCCACGTACACCGGCGTCTTCGACCGCATCCGCACGCTCTTCGCCGAGACCGCTGAGGCGAAGGCACGCGGCTACCTGCCCGGCAGGTTCAGCTTCAACGTGAAGGGCGGCCGGTGCGAGGCGTGCTCGGGCGACGGCACCATCAAGATCGAGATGAACTTCCTGCCCGACGTCTACGTGGCGTGCGAGGTGTGCGGGGGAGCGCGGTACAACCGCGACACCCTCCAGGTGCACTACAAGGGCAAGAACATCGCCGAGGTTCTCGACATGCCGATCGAGGAGGCCGCGGAGTTCTTCAAGCCGATCTCGGCCATCCACCGCTATCTCAAGACGCTCGTCGACGTCGGTCTCGGCTACGTGCGCCTCGGTCAGAGCGCGACGACGCTGTCCGGCGGCGAGGCGCAGCGCGTCAAGCTCGCCACCGAGCTGCAGAAGCGGAGCAACGGCCGCAGCGTCTATGTGCTCGACGAGCCCACCACAGGTCTGCACTTCGAAGACGTGCGCAAGCTGCTGCACGTGTTGAACGGCCTGCTCGACAAGGGCAACACCGTCATCGTCATCGAGCACAACCTCGATGTCATCAAGTCGGCGGACTGGATCATCGACCTCGGTCCCGAAGGCGGATCCGGAGGCGGCCGCGTGGTCGCCACCGGCACCCCGGAGCACGTCGCAACGGTCAAGGGCAGTCACACCGGGCTCTTCCTGCGCGAGATCCTCGAGACCGATTCGCGCGCCGAGCAGAAGACCGCCTGAGCCGAATGGCCGACACCGTTCCGTACCGTCCGAAGACGGGGGAGATCCCCACGGAGCCGGGCGTGTACCGCTTCCGCGACCCGAACCGCCGCGTGCTCTACGTCGGCAAGGCCAAGAACCTGCGCGCGAGGCTGAGCAATTACTTCCAGCCGCTGCACAACCTGCACGAGCGCACCCGGCGCATGGTGACCACCGCCGCGAGCGTCGAGTGGACCGTCGTCTCGAACGAGTTCGAGGCGTTGCAGCTTGAGTACACGTGGATCAAGGAGTTCAACCCTCCGTTCAACGTGCAGTTCCGCGACGACAAGACCTACCCTTACCTGGCGGTCACGCTCGCCGACGAGATCCCGCGCGCCATGGTCACCCGCAACCGCAACATCGCGGGCGCCCGCTACTTCGGCCCGTACACGAAGGTGTGGGCCATCCGCGAGACCCTCGACCTGATGCTCAAGGCGTTCCCGATGCGCAGCTGTTCACCGGGCGTCTATCGCAGGGCGGAGCTCACCGGCCGGCCCTGCCTGCTCGGCGACATCGGCAAGTGCGTCGCACCGTGCGTCGGCCGCGTCACCGTCGATGAGCACCGCCAGGTCGCCGACGACTTCGTGTCGTTCATGGCCGGCAACGACACCCGCTACGTCAGGGCGCTCGAACAGCAGATGCGCGAAGCCGCCGAGCAGCAGGAGTACGAGGCGGCGGCCCGCTATCGCGACAGCATCCAGGCCATGCGCGCCGTGATGGAGAAGACCGCCGTTGTGTTCTCCGACGATGTCGACGCGGATGTCTTCGGCATCGCCGACGACGAGCTCGCGGCAGCCGTGCACCAGTTCATCGTGCGTGGCGGACGCATCAGAGGAACCCGCAGCTGGGTGGTCGACAAAGAGCTCGACGTGGAGCCGGGCGAGCTGATCGAGACCGTGCTCGAGAACGCGTACGACGGCGAGTTCGCCCCGCCGCGCGAGATTCTGGTCCCCGTGCTGCCCGACGACCACGTCGAGCTCGAACGATGGCTGGGCGAGCGACGTGCACAGGCCGCGGAGACCGCCAAGGCCAGGGGAGCGACGCCGTCGAAGGTGCGGTTGCACGTCGCGCAACGCGGCGAGAAGGCGGCACTCGCGCAGACGGCGGAGACCAACGCGAAGAACGCGCTCATGCTCTACAAGACCAGGCGCAGCGCCGACTTCGTGGCCAGATCGCAGGCTCTCGAGGACATCAGGGATGCCCTGGGCATGGCGGAGGCGCCGCTGCGCATGGAGTGCTACGACGTCTCGCACCTCTCCGGCACGAACATCGTGGCGTCGATGGTCGTCTTCGAAGACGGTCTGCCGCGCAAAGACCAGTACCGCAGGTTCAGCATCCCGGCTTCCACCGATGACACGGAGTCGATCTACCAGGTGCTCACCAGGCGTCTGGCCTACCTGCGCAACGACGCGGCGGGGGAGACGGACGGCGAGACCGCACAGGTCGAGGCATCCGTCGATGAGCTCGGCGTGAGCGAGCGCCCGCGCAAGTTCTCCTACCCTCCGCAGCTGCTCCTCGTCGACGGCGGGCAGCCGCAGGTCGCCGCCGCGCGGCGCGCGCTGGAGGAGTCGGGCGTAACGGGCATCCAGCTCGCGGGCATCGCCAAGCGGCTCGAGGAGCTCTGGCTGCCCGACTCCGACTTCCCCGTCATCATGCCGCGCAACAGCGATGCCCTGTTCCTCGTGCAGCGCATCCGCGACGAGGCGCACCGGTTCGCGATCACCTACCAGCGTGCCAAGCGACGAAGGGACATCTCGTCGGTCCTCGCCGACATCCCCGGGCTCGGACCGGCACGTGTGCGCGAGCTGCTCAAGCACTTCGGCTCGGTCGCCAGGCTCAGGCAGGCGCAGCCAGAGGCCATTGCCGAGGTCAAGGGCATCGGACCGACGCTCGCCGACGCCGTGCATTCGGCGCTGCATGTCGAGGAGTCGCCGACACCGGCATGAGTCGCAACGTAGGCTGGAAGCACGTCACGTTCACGACCAGGGGTGAGGGATGGCCGACGAACACGCCGAGCAAGACAGCGAGCACCGCGAGCTGGTGATCGTCACCGGCATGTCCGGTGCCGGTCGATCCACCGTCGCCAATGCGCTCGAAGACCTCGACTGGTACGTGGTCGACAACATTCCGCCGCAGATGCTGCGCCCGCTCGTCGACCTCGCGGGTCACGCCGGATCGAGCCTTCCCCGCATCGCCGCGGTCGTCGACGTGCGCGGCAGGGGGTTCTTCTCCGACCTGCAGGAGATGATCCAGTCGCTGCGCGGCGGCGGCGCGCAGGTGCGGGTGCTGTTCCTGGATGCCACCGACGCGGCCCTCGTCCGCCGCTTCGAGTCGGTGCGCCGCCCGCATCCGCTGCAGGCGACCGGCACCATCCTCGACGGGATCATGGCGGAGCGGGAGCGCGTGCGCGAGCTGCGTGAATCCGCCGACATCATCATCGACACCTCGGACCTCAACATCCACCAGTTGGCGATGGAGATCAACCAGGTGTTCGCAGAGGCCGACTCCGCCGACATCCAGCTCACCGTCATGAGTTTCGGGTTCAAGTACGGGCTGCCGGCCGACGCCGACCTCGTCGCCGACGCGCGCTTTCTGCCGAACCCGTTCTGGCAGCCCGAACTGCGTGCCCTCAGCGGCCTGGATGCCCCGGTGCGCGAGTTCGTGTTCGCCCAGCCCGGCTCCATCGAGTTCGTCGACGGCTATGCGAAGGCGCTCCGCCCCGTGCTCGCGGGTTATCGCAGGGAGAACAAGCGCCACGCGACCATAGCGATAGGCTGCACTGGGGGTAAACATCGCTCGGTGGCCATCGCAGAAGCGCTGGCAGCACGCTTTCGCGATGCTCCCGGCGTTGCCGTCGCGGTCAAGCACCGCGACCTCGGCCGGGAATGACATCTCGCGTGCGACGACATCCTCCCGCCATCTCGGCGGCCATGCTCAACACAGAACGGAACCACACGATTGGCACTGACCGCTGACGTCAAAGAAGAGCTCCTCGGCGTCGAGGCGGGCAAGAACACGGTGCGGGCGGCAGAGCTGGCCACCATTCTGCGCCTGGCCGGCGGGCTCCACCTCATCTCCGGTCGCATCGCCGTGGAGGCCGAACTCGACTCTCCGCAGCTGGCGCGCCACGTGCGCAAGGCCCTCGCCGAGCTCTACGGAGTGCGCAGCGAGGTGTCTGTGACGTCGGCGGGCGGCATCCGCAAGAGCACCGTGTACACGGTCAGGGTGCTCGACGGCGGAGAGACGCTCGCCAGGCAGACCGGCCTGCTCGACCAGCACCGCAGACCCATCCGTGGCCTGCCCAACCGCCTCACGACGGGTTCCAAAGAAGATCTGGCAGCCGTCTGGCGCGGCGCGTTCCTCGCCCACGGCTCGCTCACCGATCCCGGCCGCTCCGCCGCCCTCGAGATCACCTGCCCCGGCAACGAGACCGCGATGGCGCTCGTGGGCGCTGCAGGACGCATCGGCATCTCGGCGAAGGCGCGCGAGGTGCGCGGCGTGCACCGCGTCGTCATCCGCGACGGCGAGGCGATCAGCGCCATGCTCGCCCGCATGGGAGCCACGGAAACCGTGCGCACCTGGGAAGAGCTGCGGCAGCGCCGCGAGGTGCGGGCCACGGCGAACCGGTTGGTGAACTTCGACGACGCCAACCTGCGTCGCTCGGCGCAGGCTGCGGTCGCCGCGTGCGCTCGGGTGGAGCGCGCGATGGAGATCCTCGGCCCCGGCATCCCTGAGCACTTGAAGTACGCGGGCGACCTGCGTCTCGCGCACCGCGACGCCAGCCTCGACGAGCTCGGCCACCACGCCGACCCGCCCATGACGAAGGATGCCGTCGCAGGGCGCATCCGCCGGCTGCTCGCGATGGCGGACAAGCGCGCCTCGGAACTGGGCATCCCGAGCACCGAGGCCAGCCTCCCTGCGGATCTCGATCTGTAGGCCTTTCACACCGGTTCGCGCGGGAGTCAAGGCCCCGACGCCCGCCGTGCAGCCTCACTAGAGTTGAAACCGTCGTCTGCGGCACGGGCGTCGTGCCGTGGATCTACTACGAGGAGTAAGTGAATGGCTGACTACACGCTCGCCGATCTTCCCTACGACTACTCGGCTCTCGAGCCGAGCATCAGCGGAACGATCATGGAGCTCCACCACGACAAGCACCACAAGGCCTACGTCGACGGGGCGAACACCGCCATCGCCAAACTCCAGGAGGCCCGCGACGCCGACGACCTCGCCAACGTCAACAAGCTCCAGAAGGACCTGGCGTTCAACCTCGCCGGCCACGTGAATCACACGGTGTTCTGGAACAACCTCTCGCCGGACGGCGGCGACAAGCCGACCGGCGAGCTGGCCGCGGCGATCGACGAGTTCTTCGGCTCGTTCGACAAGTTCCGTGCCCACTTCACGGCATCGGCGCTGGGCATCCAGGGCTCCGGCTGGTCCATCCTGGCCTGGGACTCGCTCGGCCAGAAGCTCATCATCGAGCAGCTCTACGACCACCAGGGCAACCTGGCCGCCGCCACGATTCCGCTGCTTCTCATCGACATGTGGGAGCACGCGTTCTACCTCGACTACCGCAACGTGAAGGCGGACTACGTCAAGGCGTTCTGGAACATCACGAACTGGGCCGACGTGCAGGAGCGCTTCACGAAGGCACGCGAAAAGACCTCTGGCCTGCTGCTACTGTCGTAATCGGGTCGGTGTCCCGGGTCGGGACTCCGCCCGGGACACCGTCGTCCGTTCGTCCACCCCTTTCGCACCAGCGCCGAACGGCGCCCCAGTAACAGGAGACCTCACGTGTCCGTGAAGATCGGCATCAACGGGTTCGGCCGTATCGGCCGCAACTACTTCCGCGCAGCGCTGGCCAAGGGCAGCGACCTCGAGATCGTCGCCGTCAACGACCTCACCGACCCGGGAGCGCTCGCGCAGCTGCTCAAGTACGACTCGGTCGGCGGACGTCTCGACGCGACCGTCGAGGTCGAGGGCGACAGCATCGTGGTCAACGGCAAGGCGATCCGCGTTCTCGCGGAGCGCGACCCCGCCAACCTCGGCTGGGGCGACCTCGGAGTCGACGTGGTCATCGAGTCCACGGGCCGCTTCACCAAGGCTGTCGATGCCCGCAAGCACCTCGAGGCCGGCGCCAAGAAGGTCATCATCTCGGCTCCCGCCTCCGGCGACGACGGCACGTTCGTCGTCGGCGTGAACGAGGACACGTACGACCCGGCGACCATGGACATCCTGTCCAACGCCTCCTGCACCACCAACTGCCTTGCGCCGCTGGCCAAAGTCTTCAACGACGAGTTCGGCATCGAGCGCGGCTTCATGATGACCGCGCACGCCTACACCGCCGACCAGAACCTGCAGGACGGCCCGCACAGCGACCCGCGCCGTGCCCGCGCCGCCGCGATCAACATCGTTCCGGCCTCCACCGGTGCGGCCAAGGCCATCGGCCTCGTGCTGCCGGAGCTGAACGGCAAGCTCAACGGCTCCTCCTACCGTGTGCCCGTTCCCACTGGCTCGATCGTCGACCTCACGCTGGTCACCCCGCGCGAGAACCTCACCGTCGATGAGATCAACGCCGTGTACAAGGCCGCTGCCGCCGATGGTCGCCTCAAGGGCATCCTCGAGTACAACGAAGACCCGATCGTCTCCACCGACATCCAGCGCAACCCGCACTCGTCGATCTTCGACTCGACCCTGACGCACGTCAGCGGCAACCTGGTCAAGGTCTCGAGCTGGTACGACAACGAGTGGGGCTACTCCAACCGCCTCGTCGACTTCACCGAGTACGTGGCCGAGCGCCTCTAGCCACCGCGTAAGGAACTCGGGTGACTCTTCGCACTCTGGAATCACTGGGTTCGCTCGCCGGCCGCACGGTCGTCGTCCGTTGTGATCTCAATGTCCCGTTGAAAGACGGGCAGATCACCGACGACGGCCGTGTCCGCGCGTCGCTGCCCACGTTGAACGCCCTCATCGCGCAGGGCGCCCGCATCATCGTCGTGTCGCACCTCGGCCGGCCCGACGGCACTCCCGACCCGAAGTACAGCCTCCGACCCGTCGCGACCCGGCTCGGCGAGCTGCTCGGCAAGCCCGTCGCCTTCGCCACCGACACGGTGGGCGACTCGGCGAAGGATGTCGTCGCCTCCCTCGCCGACGGCGACGTCGCCGTACTCGAGAACCTCCGCTTCAACCCGGAGGAGACGAGCAAGTCGGAGGAGGAGCGCACCGCGTTCGCCGCGAAGCTCGCGGCATTCGGCGACGCGTTCGTCTCCGACGGCTTCGGTGTCGTGCACCGCAAGCAGGCGAGCGTCTACGAGCTGGCGAAGGCGCTGCCCAGTGCGGCGGGCTTGCTGATCGCGACAGAGCTCGAGGTGCTCGAGCGACTCACCACGAACCCCGAGCGTCCGTACACGGTCGTGCTCGGCGGGTCGAAGGTCTCCGACAAGCTGGGTGTGATCGGTCACCTGCTGCCGCGCGTGAACACCCTGCTCATCGGCGGTGGAATGCTGTTCACCTTCCTCGCCGCGCAGGGTCACAAGGTGGGCTCCAGCCTGCTCGAGCAGGACCAGATCGAGACGGTGCGCGGCTACCTCGCCAAGGCCGAGGAGCTGGGCGTCGAGCTGATCCTGCCGACCGACGTGGTCGTGGCATCCGCCTTCGGTGCCGACGCCGAGCACGAGGTGCGTTCGGCCTCCAGCATCGAGGACTCCCCGTGGGGCGCCTCCGGTCTGGGTCTCGACATCGGACCGGAGACGGCGGCGAAGTTCGCCGAGATCATCCGCGAGTCCGTCACGGTGTTCTGGAACGGCCCGATGGGCGTTTTCGAGCTCGCGCCGTTCGCGGCCGGCACCCGTGCCGTCGCGCAGGCGCTCACCGAGACGCGCGGCCTGAGTGTCGTCGGCGGAGGAGACTCCGCCGCTGCGGTGCGCGCACTCGGCTTCGACGACGATCAATTCGGTCACATCTCGACCGGAGGGGGAGCGAGCCTCGAGTTCCTCGAGGGCAAGTCGCTGCCAGGACTGGAGGTACTCGGATGGCAGGCGTGAACCGTGTTCCGCTGATCGCGGGCAACTGGAAGATGAACCTCGATCATCTCCAGTCGATCGCCTTCGTGCAGAAGCTGGCGTGGAGTCTCAAGGATGCCCGCCACGACTTCAACGCCGTCGAGGTCGCGGTCTTCCCGCCCTTCACCGACCTGCGCAGCGTGCAGACCCTCGTCTCGGCCGACAAGCTGCCGATCGTCTACGGAGCGCAGGACGTCTCGGAGCACGCCTCCGGCGCCTTCACCGGTGAGATCGCCGCGCCGTTCCTGGCCAAGCTCGACTGCTCCTACGTGATCATCGGTCACTCGGAGCGTCGCACCCTGCACGGCGAGAGCGATGAGAACGTGGCTGCGAAGACGAAGGCGGCCATCGCCTCCGGCGTCGTCCCGCTCATCTGCGTCGGCGAGACTGCGGACGACCTGGAGAAGCACGGCGCCAGCGCCGTTCCCGTCGCCCAGCTCGCGGCCGTGCTCGACTCGATCCCGAAGGGCAGCGACTTCGTGGTCGCCTACGAGCCCGTGTGGGCGATCGGGTCGGGGCAGGCCGCCACGCCCGAGCAGGCGGAGCAGGTCTGCGCGGCACTGCGCTCGACCATCTCCGAACAGCTCGGCGAGGAGGCTGCCGCGGCCACGCGCATCCTCTACGGCGGTTCCGTCAAGGCGGACAACATCGCCGGCTTCATGCGCCAGCCGAACATCGACGGCGCACTCGTCGGCGGCGCGAGCCTCGACGTCGAGGGGTTCTCGGCGATCGCGCGTTACCAGAAGCACGTCGGCGTCTGAGGCGCCCGGTCTCCTCAGCGCTCGAGGGCGATGTCGTCGTTCAAGCGCTGAGGAGAACGAGCACTCAGGCGACCTCGAACCACTTGCCACGCGTGGGAATCGTCAGCCGATCCGCAAGACCCGCGCGGTCGAACATGCGCGCGAGCCTCTCCGGGGTCTCGCTGAAGTGATCCCACCCTTCGGCGTGCACCGCCACGACACGAGCAGCGCCCAGCAGTTGTGCGGCGATCACGGCGGTGCGCGCGTTCAGGGTGACGTCGACATCGCCGAACCGTCCGACGTTGGCCGCGCCCGCGAACAACACGGCGATATCGATCGGCCCGGTGCGCTCGACGATCTCGGCCACGATGTCCGTCGACGCGTTGTCGCCTGAGACGTACACCACCGGCGCGCCCGGCGCGCGAAGGACGAAGCCGGTCACCGGGCCGGAGATCTCTTCCGCTCCGTTCGGCCCGTGCAGAGCGGGAACCGCCTCGACTTCCGCTGCACCGACCAGCGTCGTCTGCCAGGGCACGAGACCCGTCACCCCCGGAATGCGGGAAGCGGCATCCGGCGTGGAGAGCACTGTCGTCGCGCCGGCGAGAAGCTCTCGGCCGCTCGTGTCGAGGTTGTCAGCGTGCTGGTCGTGCGACAGCAGCACAAGATCGATGGTCCCGAGGTCCGCGGCGGGAACCGCCGGTCCGACGAGCTTGCGCAGGGTGATCCCGCCTTCGTATTCGCCGGGTGCGTCGAAAGTCGGGTCGATGACGATGTTCAAGCCCGCGTAACCGAACTGCAGAGTGGGCCCGCCGATCAGCCGGGCGCGGATCGTGCTGGAGACAGATGATGTCGAAGCGATGGTCATGAGACAAGGCTCGCGAACTACGATGCCTGACGCCAGTGGCCCATGGGCATATGTTCGATAAGATCGGGCCATGATCGACACGACGTCGCACCCTCATCGCACGGTCGCCGTCTTAGCGTTCGAGAACATGAGTCCGTTCCACCTCTCCGTGCCGCCACTGGTGTTCGGTGCTGCGGGACTGGCGAGTGCTGCACCGCTGTATGACGTCGTGGTGTGTGCGGAGAGCCCGGGCACGTTGGGCACGGCGGCCGGCTTCGACATCGCCGTCGCCGTCGGCCTCGAGGCCTTCGCCTCCGCAGACATCGTCGTCATTCCGAGCTGGCAGCGCGACTTGGAGCCGACTGATCGACTGCTCGACGCGCTCCGTTCCTCCCACGGCAGGGGTGCTCTCATCGTCGGTCTCTGTCTCGGCGCCTACGTGCTTGCAGCGAGCGGACTCGTCGACGAGCGCGAGCTCGTGACCCACTGGTCGGCGGCGAAGGATCTCGCCGACCGATATCCGGCCGTCCAGGTGCGCAGTGATGTTCTCTGGATCGATCACGGAGACGTCGTGACCTCTGCCGGAGTCGCGGCCGCGCTCGACTGCTGCCTGCACATCGCCCGCCGAGAACACGGCAGCGGCGCTGTGGACGAGCTCGCCAGAACTCTCGTGCTGGCGCCGCACCGCAGCGGCTCGCAGGCACAGTTCATCCCGCACCCGGTGGCTGACGCGACGGATCACGATCCCATCGAGCTCGCGATGGTCTGGGCGCGCTCACGGCTCGCCGACACGTTCGGTCTCGACGAGTGGGCCGCATCCGTTCCGATCGCCCGTCGCACCTTCACCCGGCGGTTCCGTGCGAGAACCGGCGCGAGCCCCCAGCAGTGGCTGCTCGACCAGAGGATCGACCTGGCGCGCCTGTTGTTGGAGACCGAGGCCATCTCCGTCGAGCGCGTCGCGGAACGAGCGGGGTTCGGCAGCAGCGCGTCGCTCAGGCAGCATTTCCGGGCACGGATCGGCGTCAGCCCGACCGAGCACCGTGCCGCATTCCGCGAATAGCCGTTGCCGATATAATGGTCCTCGGTCCTCGCGACGCGTTCGCCGGACCGGACCGCAAACCCGAAAGGCTTCCCCCTCGTGCAGATTCTCACGGTCGTTCTCCAGGTGTTGCTCGGCATCACGAGCCTCCTGCTGACCCTCCTCATCCTGCTGCACAAGGGTCGCGGCGGCGGCCTGTCCGACATGTTCGGCGGCGGCATGACGTCCAACCTCGGAGCCTCCGGTGTGGCTGAGCGCAACCTCAACCGCATCACGGTCGTTCTCGGTCTGGTCTGGATCGCCTGCATCGTGGTGCTTGGACTCATCACGAAGTTCAGCGCGTAGCGGCGCCCCCGCAGTCCGCTACGCCCCGCGATCAAGGAGTTTTTCATGGCATCAGGCGGCAGCGCGATCCGAGGATCACGAGTCGGATCCGGACCGATGGGGGAGCAGGACCACGGCTACCACGCCGAACGCGTCGCAGTGCACTACTGGGACGCCCTCGGCAACGAGACCGTGCGCTACTTCGCGGCGAACGTGCCGGCAGAAGAGATCCCCGACACCATCGACTGCCCGACCTCGGGTCTTCCCGCCGGGCGCGACAAGGAGAATCCGCCCGCCGTGGCGAAGCTCGAGCCCTACAAGACGCACCTCGCCTACGTGAAGGAGCGTCGTACCGACGAAGAGGCCGAGCAGTTGCTCGAGGATGCCCTGCAGCAACTTCGCGCCCGACGCGGCCGGCTGACTCCCGTCAAGTGACGACGGCCGGCCTCTGACAGACGAGAAAGGCGGCTGACGACCCGTGCAGGGTTGTCAGCCGCCTTTCTCGTCGTCCGTCGAACGTCGTCCGGTGACGATCGAGCGTGTCAATAGTCCTGAGCGATCAGCCTCTCGGGAACCTCTGCCGAGGCATCCCTGTCGACGAAGAACACGGTGCGCTTGCGACCCTTCGCGCCCGCGGCGGGCACCTCGGTGTAGCTGGCGCCCGCCAGGGCGAGACCGAGCGCCGATGCCTTGTCGGAGCCGGAGAGCACGAGCCAGATGCGTGCAGACGCGTTGAGCACCGGCCTGGTCAGACTGAGGCGCTCCGGCGGCGGCTTGGGGGAGTTGCGCACCGCGATCACGGTGCGCTCCGTCTCCCTGATCCCCTCGCGGTCGGGGAACAGCGACGCGATGTGCCCGTCGGGTCCGACGCCCAGAAAGGTGATGTCGAACCGGGGCGCCGCGAGCTCGTCTCCGCCGAACGAGGCGAGCTCCGACGCATAAGCGTCGGCCGCTTCGTCGAGCGAGAGGCCGCCATCTGTGGAAGGGAAGGCGTGCACGTTGCCGGCCGGAACATCCAGCCCATCGAGGAGCGCCTCCCTGGCCTGCTTCTCGTTGCGGTCGTCCGACGCGCCGGCGACCCAGCGCTCGTCGCCCCACCAGAAGTGCACCTTCGACCAGTCGAGGGCGTCGCGCGCCGGCGACGTCGACACCGCGGCGAGCACGGCGATCCCGACGGTGCCTCCGGTGAGGCAGACGTGCGCGACGCCCCTGTCCCGGATGACGTCGGCGGTCTTGGACAGGAACCGTGCAGAGACGGACTCCACGAGGGCGTTCTTGTCCGGGTAGACCAGCACGCGGCGTTCGTTGCTCATCGTGCTGCCGCTCCCCGTTCCTCCGCTTCCAGGAGCGGCAGGCCCTGCGTCAGCACACGGCCGTACAGCTCGTCGGGGTCGAGCCTGCGGAGCTCCTCCGCCAGACAATCACGCAGATTGCGGCGGGGGAGTGCCAGGTCGTGCGTCGGCTGGCCCGGCTCGGACAGCGTCGCCACGTCGGGCATGTCGCGAACGAGCTCGACGGTGCCCGAGGCGCGCTTCAACTGCACCCCGTGGATGCCGCTGAGTCCGCGCTGGCGGGCCGTCAGGTCGTGCTGCACTGGGGCATCCAGCTGAAGTCGCAGCCAGGCGGCGAGCAGCACCGTCGACGGGGAATCGGGAGCACCCGACACCTCGACCGACTCGATCGGCTCGTATGGCGGCTGATCGAGCACGGCGGCGAGCTGCGCCCGCCACAGCGTGAGCCTCGTCCACGCGAAGTCGGTGTCGCCCGGCGCGTATGTCTCGGCGAGGTGCAGAAGGGCCTCGTGCGGGTCGCCGGATGACGACGAGTCGGTGATGCGGCAGGTGGCGATGCGGCCGAGCGCAGAGGTGGACACGACGTCGGGCGCTGACCCAGGCCACCAGACGACGACGGGCGCGTCGGGCAGCAGCAGCGCCGTGACGAGACCCTCCTCGTCGCTGGCGGTCTCGCCGTAGGCGCGCAGCACGATGACCTCGCTCGCGCCGGCATCGCCGCCCACCCTGATCTGTGCGTCGAGCCGGCTGCCGGCATCCGCGTGCGGGTGGTCGGGTGCGGCCGTCGAGACCACGATGACGCGCATCGGGTGCTCGCGCGAGGCCTCGTTCGCCGCCTCGATGACCTCTTCTTCTTGACCGAGCCGCGTGGCGATGATCAGCGTCAGCACGCGGCCGAGGGCCACGGCGCCGCCCTCCTCGCGGATCTTGATCAGGGTCTTCGAGACCTGGCTCGTAGTCGTGTCGGGCAGATCGACGATCACTGTGTTCTCCTGTTCATGGCCGTCGCCAGGTGCGGCCGTCGCGAGCAAGAAGCTCGTCGGCGGATGCCGGGCCCCACGTTCCGGGTCGGTACTGCTCGGGTGCGCCGTGCGATGCCCAGAACTTCTCGATCGGGTCGAGGATCTTCCACGAGAGCTCCACCTCCTCATGGCGCGGGAACAGCGGAGGGTCGCCCAGCAGCACATCGAGGATGAGCCGCTCGTACGCTTCGGGGCTGGCCTCGGTGAAGGCGTGGCCGTATCCGAAGTCCATGCTCACGTCGCGCACCTGCATGCCCGCGCCCGGCACCTTCGACCCGAACCGGATCGTGACGCCCTCGTCGGGCTGCACCCTGATGACCAGGGCGTTCTGACCGAGCGCCGAGGTCTGGCTCTCCGCGAAGAGCTGCTGGGGCGCGCGCTTGAACACCACGGCGATCTCCGTGACGCGGCGGCCGAGGCGCTTGCCGGCACGCAGGTAGAACGGAACGCCCGCCCACCTGCGGGTGCCGATGTCGAGCTTGATGGCGGCGTACGTCTCGGTGGTGGACTGCGGGTTCATGCCGTCTTCCTCGAGGAAGCCGACGACCTTCTCGCCGCCCTGCCATCCGCTGGAGTACTGCCCGCGGGCCGTCGCGGTCGCGAGGTCCTTCGGCAGCCGCACAGCCTTGAGCACCTTCTCCTTCTCGGCACGCAGGTCGGCGGCGTCGAACGAGACCGGCTCTTCCATGGCGGTGAGGGCGAGGAGCTGGAGCAGATGGTTCTGGATGACGTCGCGCGCGGCGCCGATGCCGTCGTAGTACCCGGCACGGCCCCCGACGCCGATGTCCTCGGCCATCGTGATCTGCACGTGGTCGACGTAGTTCGCGTTCCAGATCGGCTCGTACAGCTCATTGGCGAAGCGCAGCGCAAGGATGTTCTGCACCGTCTCCTTGCCGAGGTAGTGGTCGATGCGGAACACCGAGTCCGCCGGGAACACCGACTCGACCACCTTGTTGAGCTCGCGGGCGGTCTGCAGGTCGCTGCCGAACGGCTTCTCGATGACGACCCGGCGCCAGCCCTTCGCCTGTTCGGCCAGTCCCGAACGACGCAGCTGCTCGGTGACCAACGGGAACGCCTTCGGCGGAATCGACAGGTAGAAGGCGTGGTTGCCCATCGTTCCGCGATCGCGGTCGAGCTCGTCGACGGTCTTCTTGAGCCGTTCGAACGCCTCGTCGTCGTCGAACTCGCCCGAGACGAAACGGATGCCCTGGGCGAGCTGCCGCCACACCTCGTCTCTGAACTCCGTGCGGGCGTGCTCCTTGACGGCGTCGTAGACGACCTTCTCGAAGTCCTCGTCCTCCCAGTCGCGGCGGGCGAACCCGACGAGCGCGAATCCGGGAGGCAGAAGCCCCCGGTTGGCCAGGTCGTAGACGGCCGGCATCAGCTTCTTGCGCGACAGGTCGCCCGTCACGCCGAAGATGATGAGGCTGCTCGGCCCGGCGATGCGATTGAGCCGGCGGTCTTCCGGCACTCGCAGCGGATTGTGTTCCGCGGTGATCTCCACCGGTGACATGTGTCTCCTCGTGTCAGGTCAGTCGTCGACGTCGCCGAACAGCGTCTCGATGTTCGCGTACGGTTCGGTCAGCGTGAGCGTGAGAACGGGACGGCCGTGCTCGGCGAGCACCGCGGCGTCCCCCTGCGGCCTGAGCGCTGATGAGCTGGCCGAAAGTGGACGGACGGTCGGGAACCTGCAGGTCCGCAGGCTCCTGCGTGAGAATCTGCAGGAACACGCCGACAGCGGGTCCGCCCTTGTGGAACTGTCCCGTCGAATGCAAGAACCGGGGACCCCAGCCGAACGTGACGGGACGCTTCGCGCGAGCGGCGAGCAGATCGCGGATGCCGGCGAGCTGCGGCAGCTCGACGCGGTCGGCGTACGCCTGAACGGCGACGTACCCATCGGCGGGCAGCTGCGCCAGCAGCGCGCCGAGGGCATCGTCGACGGTTGAGACGTCGACGAGCAGTCCCGAGTCGCCGCGCACCTCGATGCCGGCGTCGGTGAAGGCCGGAGCGACGGGTTCGGGTCGGGCGTCGAGCAGTCCACGCGTCGCGGCCTTCGCGGACTCCACGTCGGGCTGATCGAACGGATCGATCCCGAGCAGACGTCCGGCCACCGCGACCGCGTACTCCCAGACGAGGAACATCGCGCCGAGCGTGCCGGAGACGAGGATCTCGCCCTCGTGCCGGTCGGCAGGCAGCAGGTGGTGAGCTGTCGCATTGTCGACGAGTCGCACGATCTGCAGGTCGGGCAGGCTCTCGTCGAGCTCCGGGGAGACCACGTCGAGCACGACGGGCAGCAGGCCCTTGCCCTGCTTGCCCGTCGACTCGGCGATGAGCTGTTCCGCCCAGTCCGCGAATCCCACGATGTGCGTGCCGTCGGCGATGATGCCGAGCTTGTCGCGCAGCGGATCGGTGCCGGCGATCGCAGCACCGAGGATCAGCCCCGGGTTGGTCTCGTCGTCGATCGCCAGCTCCAGCGAGATGGTCTCCGCCTCTTCGAGCAGCTCTTCGATGTCGAAGCCGGCGAGACCGGCGGGCACCAGGCCGAAGGCCGTGAGAGCCGAATATCGGCCGCCCACGTTGGGATCTGCGTTGAAGACGGTGTAGCCGGCCTCGCGCGCCGAGGCATCCAGCGGCGATCCCGGATCGGTGACGACGACGATGCGCTCCGCCGGGTCGATGCCTGCGTCGCGGAACGCCTTTTCGTACGTGCGCCGGTGGCTGTCCGTCTCGACGGTGGAGCCGGACTTCGACGAGACGACCAGCACGCTCGACGCGAGCCTGTCGTTCACGGCGGCGAGCACCTGGCCGGGGTCGGTCGTGTCGAGGATGGTCAGCTCGAGGTTGCCGGTTCTCGTGATGACCTCAGGGGCGAGCGACGAGCCGCCCATCCCGCTGAGAACGATGTGGTCGAGGCCGGCCGCGAGGTGCTTCTCACGCAGCTCGACGATCTGCGGGACGAGCGGCCGCGAGAGGGCGACAGCCTCGGTCCAGCCGAGCCGAATGGATGCCTCCGCCTCGGCATCCGCCCCCCACAGCGCGGGATCCTGCGCGGTGATGCCGGAGGCGACGAGGTCTTTCACGAGCACGGGGACGTGCCGCCCGACCGCCGCCTCCGCCGCGCCGGAGACATGGATCTTGAAGCTCACCGCGCGGTCTCCGCCGCGGACGCCTGCGAGAGCGCCTGGGACACCGTGTCGAGCAGTTCGCCCCACGAGACGATGAACTTCTCCACGCCCTCGTCTTCGAGCAGCTGCGTCACCTCGTCGTACGAGATGCCCTGCGCCGCGATGGCGTCGAGCACGGCGTTCGACTCATCGTAGGTGCCCTCGATGGTGTTGCCGGTGACCTCGCCGTGGTCGAACGTCGCCTCGAGCGTCTTCTCCGGCATCGTGTTCACCTCGTCGGGGGCGACGAGAGTGGTCACGTAAAGCGTGTCGGGGTAGGACGGGTCCTTGACGCCGGTCGACGCCCACAGCGGTCGCTGCTTGTTGGCGCCTGCGGCCAGCAGCACCTTCGC
Source organism: Humibacter ginsenosidimutans (assembly GCF_007859675.1). Lineage (GTDB taxonomy): Bacteria > Actinomycetota > Actinomycetes > Actinomycetales > Microbacteriaceae > Humibacter > Humibacter ginsenosidimutans. The sequence continues at coordinate 457,871 of NZ_CP042305.1, read as the reverse complement.
CCGCTCGGAGTCGAACGCCTGCTCGAAGACCTGGTAGGCGAGGCGGGCGTTGGCGACAGCGGCCTTGCCCTTGAGCGCGAGCGCCTCCTGCGTGCCGATCGCGGTCAGCCGCTTGTCGATCTCGGTGTCGACGCGCGAGACGAAGAACGAGGCCACCGAACGGATGCCCGACAGGTCGATGCCCGCCGCCTTCGCCTGTTCCAGTCCGGTCAGGTAGGCGTTGATCACCTCCCGGTAGCGCTCGAGCCCGAAGATCAGCGTGACGTTGACGCTGATGCCCACCGCGGTCGCGGCCGCGATGGCTTCGAGTCCCTCTGCCGTGGCGGGGATCTTGATCATGGCGTTGGGCTTGTCGACCTTGGCCCACAACTGCTTGGCCTGAGCGATGGTTCCGGCCGCGTCGTGCGCGAGACCCGGCTCGACCTCGATCGAGACCCGGCCGTCGGTGCCGCCCGACGTCTCATATACGGGGGCGAACACGTCGGCAGCGTTGCGCACGTCCGTCGTGGTGATCTCGAAGACGGCCTCATGCACGTCTTTGCCCGCCGCAGCGAGCGCGCGCACCTGCTCGTCGTACGCCTCGCCGTTCGACAGCGCGTTGGCGAAGATCGTCGGGTTGGAGGTGACGCCGACGACGTTGCGGGTGTCGATCAGGTTCTGCAGCTTGCCGGAGCCGACGAGCTCGCGCGACAGGTCGTCGAGCCAGATGCTCACGCCCTCGGCGGCGAGTTTCGCGGTGCTGGATTCGGTCATGTTTCTTTCGCCTCTTCTTCTCTTCGTCTTCACTCGATCGCTCGCTACTGAGCGGCGATCGACTCCTTGGCTGCGGCGATGACCGCGTCGGTCGTGATGCCGAACTTCTCGAACAACGTCTTGTAGTCGGCGGAGGCGCCGAAGTGCTCGATCGACACGCTGCGGCCCTTGTCGCCGATGTAGGGGCGCCAGCCGAGGGCGCGACCGGCCTCGACCGAGACACGGGCGGTGACGGATGCCGGCAGCACCGACTCCTTGTACTCCGCGCTCTGCTCCTCGAACCACTCGAGGCTCGGTGCCGAGACGACGCGAGCGTTCACGCCGTCGGCCTTCAGCGCCTCGCGCGCGTTCACCGCGAGCTGCACCTCGGAACCGGTGGCGATGATGATGACGTCGGGGGAGCCGTTCGCTGCATCGGCGAGCACGTACGCACCCTTGGACACGTTGGCGGCCGACGCGAAGGTGTCGCCGGACGCCTCGCCGTCTCCGCGCTCGAACACCGGGATGTTCTGCCTGGTGAGCGCGATGCCCGCTGGGCCGCCGCGGCGCTTCAGGAGCTCGAGCCACGCGTAGGCCACCTCGTTCGCGTCGCCGGGACGCACCACGGTGAAGTTCGGGATGAGACGCAGCGTGGTCAGCTGCTCGATCGGCTGGTGCGTCGGACCGTCCTCGCCGAGCGCGACGGAGTCGTGCGTCCAGACGAAGATCGACGGGACGTTCATCAGTGCGGCAAGGCGCAGCGCCGGGCGCTGGTAGTCGCTGAAGATGAGGAAGGTGCCGCCGAAGGGACGGGTCGGTCCGTGCAGCACGATGCCGTTGAGGATGGCGGCCATCGCGTGCTCGCGAATGCCGAAGTGCAGAACACGGCCGTACGGGTTGCCCGACCACTCGTGCGTGGAGCGCTCGGTCGGAACGAAGGATGCCGCCCCCTCGATGGTCGTGTTGTTCGACTCGGCGAGGTCGGCCGATCCGCCCCACAGCTCGGGAACCACGGGGGCGATCGCGTTCAGCACCTTGCCGCTCGCGGCGCGGGTGGAGACATCCTTGCCCGCCTCGAAGGCCGGAAGAGCGGACTCGACGCCGTCGGGCAGCTCCCCGGTCAGCAGCCGGTCGAGCAGCGCCTTGCGCTCCGGGTTCGCCGCGGCCCACGCGTCGAACCCGACCTGCCACTGCGCGCGCTCGTCGGCGCCGCGCTCGATGGCCTTGCGGGTGTGCTCGATGACCTCCTCGGCGACCTCGAAGGTCTGCTCCGGGTCGAAGCCGAGCACCTCCTTGACCGCGCGCAACTCGTCGGCGCCGAGCGCGGAACCGTGGATCTTGCCGGTGTTCTGCTTCTTCGGGCTCGGCCATCCGATGATGGTCTTCAAGATGATCAGCGACGGCTTGTCGGAGACCGCCTTGGCGGTCTCGATGGCGTCGAACAGCTCCTGCACGTCTTCGACGTACTGGCCGGTCTTCTTCCAGTCGACGACCTGCACGTGCCAGTGGTACGCCTCGTAGCGCTGCTTCACGTCTTCGGTGAAGGCGATGTTCGTGTCGTCCTCGATGGAGATCTGGTTGCTGTCGTAGATGACGACGAGGTTGCCGAGTTCCTGGTGGCCGGCGAGCGACGACGCCTCGGAGGTGATGCCCTCCTCAAGATCGCCGTCGCTGGCGATCACGTAGACGAAGTGGTCGAAGGGGCTGGTGCCCGCGTCGGCTTCCGGGTCGAACAGACCGCGCTCGTAGCGACTGGCGTAGGCGAAGCCGACGGCCGACGACAATCCCTGGCCGAGCGGCCCTGTCGTGATCTCGACGCCGTCGGTGTGGCGGTATTCGGGGTGGCCCGGCGTGAGCGAGCCCCAGGTGCGCAGCGCCTTGAGGTCGTCGAGCTCGAGCCCGTAGCCGCCCAGATAGAGCTGCACGTACTGCGTCAGCGAGCTGTGGCCCGCCGACAGGATGAAGCGGTCACGGCCGAGCCAGTGCTGGTCCTTCGGGTCGCGACGCATCACGCGCTGGAACAAGAGGTAGGCGGCAGGGGCGAGGCTCATCGCCGTGCCGGGATGCCCGTTGCCCACTTTCTCCACGGCGTCCGCCGCCAGGATGCGAGCGGTGTCGACTGCCTTGTTGTCAATGGGATCCCACTGCAGAGCTGCCACTTGAGACTGACCCTTCTCGTATTCGTCGGTGCGAACGAGGGGCCGCATCAGGACCCCGCACCTGTGGTGGTAGTGCGCGCCCGGACGTCTTCGGCACCCGTGCACACGGGAAGTCTGGCGTCCGATCAACGGGCGCCGGGCATACGTGTGCACCGACAGGCGAGCACTGACAAGTATAGGGAGATCGCCAGAATCCAGCGGGCGGAAGCCTGCCGCCGCTGTGGCGTCCCCACAAACCGTGCGACCGCGGATGCCACGGGGGAGGAACCGCTTCGGGCCGCCTGCATCGCACGCTCGCGACCGTCCTCCCGCCCGGTCTTCCAGGGCGCGAACGAGCGATAGACTCGAATGTCGTCGAGTGTCACGAGGCGAAGAGGAGTAATGGACGTAGCCGCTGAGAGCCGGCCGATACCGGCCAGGATCGGATTCCGGCGCAAGTTCGCCGCCTACGTCGCGTTGACGAAGCCGCGCGTGATGGAGTTGCTGCTCGTCACCACCATTCCGGTGATGTTCCTCGCAGCCGGCGGTGTGCCGAATCTGTGGCTCGTCGTCGCGACGGTCATCGGCGGCGCCATGAGCGCGGGGTCTGCCGCGGCCTTCAACTGCTACATCGACCGTGACATCGACAAGATCATGGCGCGCACCAAGAAGCGTCCTCTCGTCACCGGCGAGCTGACGCCGCGCGAGGCCCTCGTCTTCTCCTGGACACTGGCCGTGGTCTCCACGGTGTGGCTCTACCTCACGACCAACTGGCTCGCCGCGGCACTGTCGGTCACCGCGATCCTCTTCTACGTGCTCATCTACACGCTGTGGCTCAAGCGCCGCACGCAGCAGAACATCATCTGGGGTGGTATCGCCGGATGCTTCCCCGTGCTCATCGGATGGGCTGCGGTCACCGAATCCCTGAGCTGGACGCCATTCATCCTGTTCGGCGTCGTGTTCCTGTGGACGCCCCCGCACTACTGGCCGCTGTCGATGCGCTACCGCGACGACTACAAGTCGGTCGGCGTGCCGATGCTGGGCGTCACCCGCGGCCGTGCGGCCGTCGGCCTGCAGGTCATCCTCTACGCGTGGGCGACCGTCGCCTGCTCGCTGCTGCTCATCCCGGTCGCGCACATGGGCCTGGTCTACACGCTCACCGCCCTGGCTGCCGGCGTGTGGTTCGTCTACGAGACGCACCGCCTCTACTCCCTCGCCATCCGGCACGAGAACCCCTCGCCCATGCGCGTCTTCCACGGCTCGATCACGTATCTTTCGCTGCTGTTCGTGGCCATCGCCGTCGACCCGCTGCTGCCGTTCTGACCGTGACGATCCAGACTCCGCTCGGCTGGCTCGCCGACCGCTACACCCTCTCGCCCCGCTCCCTGCGGTGGGCGGCGACCGCCTCCCTCGTGGTGAGCATCCTCATCGTGGTGGGCGGCGGCATCGTGCGCGTGACCGGATCGGGGCTCGGCTGCCCGACGTGGCCCACGTGCGACACGACCTCGCTCGCACCGACGCCGGCCATGGGCATCCACGCCGTCATCGAGTTCTCCAACCGCATGCTGACCGTGCTGCTGAGCATCACCGTCGCGTGGACGATCATCGCGGCCCGGTTGCAGAAGCCGCGAGTGCGCAGCATCACGAGGCTGGCGTGGTCGCAGTTCTGGCTCGTGGTCGCGAACGCCATCGCGGGCGGCATCAGCGTGTGGACGGGCCTCAACCCGTACGTCGTCGCCTTCCACTTCCTCATGGCGATGGGCCTGCTCACCACCACGACGCTCACGTGGCACCGCGTGCACGAGAAACCGGTGTCGGCGGATGCCGTGCGCGCGATCACGGCTCCGGCCAAGGCGCTGAGCTGGGTGCTCGTCACCCTCACCGCCGTGCTGATCGCGGTCGGAACGCTCGTGTCGGGTTCGGGCCCGCACTCCGGCGACTCCGCCGATGTGCCGCGCATGGCGTTCGACTGGATCGACATCACGATCGTGCACGGCGTGCTCGGCACTGTCACGTTGCTCGTCGCGATCGTGCTCGCCGTCGTGCTGTGGCGATCCCGTGCCCGAACACCGCTGCTTCGCACCGTGACGTACGTGGCCGCCGTCGTGGTGCAGGCGGTCGTCGGGCTCGTCCAGGCCCTGACCGCGCTGCCCGACGCGCTCGTCGTGATCCATCTGCTGCTCGCGGCGATGGTGTGGGTCGGCGCGCTGCGCGTGCTGCTCGACGTCAACCCGGGCATGCTGCCCGGCGTGCACCTCGCGGCGGCACGTGCCGAGGAATCCGTGGCGGCGCCAGAGACCCAGACGGCGGCGTGACCCTGAGGGCGCGTGCGGTGATCGCCATGGCGGCTCGCACGCTCGCCCTCATCGCGATCACCGCGCTGGTCGTCAGCCCTCTGCTTCCGACGCTGACCGCGGCCTTCGTGCCGGGCGCACCCGGATCCGCCGGACCTGGCGGCCCGCTCGCCGGACTCGTCGCGACCTTCCGGTTCACTCCGGCGTTGCAGTGGCTGGGCAACAGTCTTCTCGTCTCGATCGCCACGACAGTCGTCGCGATCGCCGTGGGCGCGCCCGCGGCCTATGCGCTCTCCAGGGCTCGCGGCAGATTCGTCGCCGGATACTCGCTCGTGCTGTTCGTCGTGCAGTCGCTGCCCGTCGTCGTGCTCGTCATCCCGCTCTTCGTGCTCTTCGCCGGGGCCGGTCTCGTCGACTCGCTCGGCGGCATCACCCTCGTCTACATCGGCCTGTCGCTGGCCGTGGCGATCTGGATGCTCACCGCCACGATCGACAGCGTTCCCGTTCGGCTCGAGGAGTCGGCCTGGCTCGACGGCTGCAGCGTGTTCGGCAGCTTCGTGCGCATCGTGCTCCCCGGGTCGTGGCCCGGCATCGTCTCCGCCGCGATCTACAGCTTTCTCCTCACGTGGAACGACTACATCGTCGCGCTCGTCTTCATCAAGTCGAACGCGCTCTACACGCTTCCGATCGGCTTGCAATCCGCACGCACGCCGGGGCTCATCCTGGTGATCGTGCTGCCGCCTCTGGTGCTGTTCGGCGTGCTGCACCGCTTCTTCAACGTCGGCGGCATCGCCGGCTCTCTCGCCGATCGCTGAGCCGAGGCCGTCGTCCCTCCTTGTTACGGTGGCCCGAAGACCGAACGAAGGAGAGCGACATGACAGCGCTACCGCCCGTGGTCGACCGGCAGGCCTGGCAGCACGAGCTCGACGCCCTGCGAGCGCGTGAGAAGGCGGCCACCAGAGAACTGGATGCGATCGCCGCGCAACGACGGCGCCTCCCCATGGTGCGCATGCCCGACTACACGCTCGACGGTGAGAACGGACCGGTGCGCCTGGTCGACGTGTTCGAGGGCGCCGCCCAGCTCATCGTGTACAACCACATGTGGTTCGCTGGCGAAGAATGGCAGTGCTCCGGCTGCACCGGGTTCACCTCCCAGTACACACGCCTCGAGTTCCTGAAGCCGTACGACGCACGTTTCGTCATCGTGACGCAGGGTCCGATCGATGAAGCCCTCGCATACAAGCGCAAGGTCGGCAACCGCATGACCTGGTATTCGACGGCGAACAGCCCGTTCGGCGCGGATGTCGGCGCTCCGGCAGGCGGGGGATACGCCGTCAACGTCTTCCTTCGCGACGGTGACGACGTCTACCGCACGTGGCACACCGACGGCCGTGGCACAGAGCAGCTCGCGTACACGTTTCCGCTCATCGATCTGCTGCCGTACGGCAGGCGAGAGGCCTGGCAGGATTCCCCCGATGGCTGGCCGACGGGCGAGCCGGCGGGCGCCAGATGGGGATCGTCGCGAGACATCGCACAGGCCTACGGCCCGAGCGACGACTGAGCATTCTCCCTGGGGTGCGTCGCTCCCTGTAGAATCGAGTGGTTCAGGGAGTGCACCGTTGCCACTCCATCGCCATCCGCACAATCCGTGCCTCGGTGCCAGCGACCCGCGCTGGCACGAATCGTGGTCGGAGCCGGTCTGAAGCCGGTTACGGGCGGCAGGAAAACGAGGTAATCACAATGTCAGACGTTCTCATCGACCGTCCTGAGCTCGCCGGCCTCGGCCAGTACGAGTTCGGCTGGGCCGATTCAGACGTGGCGGGGGCGAGTGCCCGACGCGGTCTCTCCGACGAGGTGGTCCGCGACATCTCCGCCCTCAAGAACGAGCCGGAATGGATGCTCCAGCGCCGCCTCAAGGCGCTCCAGCTCTTCCAGCGCAAACCGATGCCGACCTGGGGAGCCGATCTCTCCGAGATCGACTTCGACAACATCAAATACTTCGTGCGCTCCACGGAGAAGCAGGCGCAGAGCTGGGAAGACCTGCCGGAAGACATCCGCAACACGTACGAGAAGCTCGGCATCCCGGAGGCGGAGCGTCAGCGCCTCGTGGCCGGTGTGGCCGCGCAATACGAGTCGGAGGTCGTCTACCACCAGATCCGTGAGGACCTCGAGGCCCAGGGCGTGATCTTCCTCGACACCGACACCGCGCTCAAGGAGCATCCCGAGTTCTTCGAGGAGTACTACGGCACGGTCATCCCTGCCGGCGACAACAAGTTCGCGTCACTGAACACGGCCGTCTGGTCGGGCGGCTCCTTCGTCTACGTGCCGAAGGGCGTGCACGTGGAGATCCCGCTGCAGGCCTATTTCCGCATCAACACGGAGAACATGGGTCAGTTCGAGCGCACGCTGATCATCGCCGACGAAGACAGCTACGTGCACTACATCGAGGGCTGCACGGCGCCGATCTACAAGTCGGACTCGCTGCACTCCGCGGTCGTCGAGATCATCGTCAAGAAGAACGCCCGAGTTCGCTACACGACCATCCAGAACTGGTCGAACAACGTCTACAACCTGGTCACCAAGCGTGCCATCGCACACGAAGGCGCCACCATGGAGTGGATCGACGGCAACATCGGTTCCAAGGTGACCATGAAGTACCCGTCGATCTACCTGGCGGGGGAGCACGCCAAGGGCGAGACGCTCTCCGTGGCCTTCGCCGGCCCCGGCCAGCATCAGGATGCCGGCGCCAAGATGATCCACATGGCGCCGCACACGCAGTCCTCGATCGTCTCCAAGTCCATCGCCAGAGGCGGCGGACGCGCGGGGTACCGCGGCGAGGTGCGGGTCGAGAAGGATGCCCACCACGCGGCGAACACCGTGCGGTGCGACGCGCTGCTGGTCGACACCATCTCGCGCAGCGACACCTACCCGGCCATCGACATCCGTGTCGACGACGTGCAGCTCGGCCACGAGGCGACGGTGTCGCGCGTGAGCGAGGAGCAGCTCTTCTACCTGATGAGCCGCGGCATGCCCGAAGACGAGGCGATGGCCATGATCGTGCGCGGATTCATCGAGCCGATCGCCCGCGAGCTCCCCATGGAGTACGCGCTCGAACTCAACAAGCTCATCGAGATGGGCATGGAAGGATCTGTGGGCTGACGATGACGATCACTGAGACCGAACCCAGGTTCGTTCCCGTCCAGACCCGATCCGAGCGCTTCAAGTCCACCGACGTCGCCGACTTCGACGCGGTCACCGGCCGCGAGGCGACGTGGCGCTACACGCCGGTCGCCCAGATCGCCGCGCTCCTCGAGCCCGGCATCGACGGCTCGCGCTACGACGTGCAGTTGGCGTCGGCCGGCGGTGTGACGACCGCGTGGGTCGCACGCGACCACGCGCTCGTCGGAACGGCCGGCCAGCCGGAGGAGCGGGCATCCGCCAACGCGTGGAGCTCGTTCGACGAAGCGCTGCTGGTCACCGTCGCCGGCGACGCGGGCGAGGCCACGCTCACGCGCTCCGCGCTCGGCGCCGCCCCGCGCGCCGCGCACACCGTGATCCACGCCCTGGCCGGCAGCTCGGCGACGCTCATCCTGCGCAACGCGGGAGAGGCGACCATCACCGAGAACGTCGAGGTGGTGCTGGAGCAGGGCGCGCAGCTCACGCTCGTGAGCGTGCAGGAGTGGGCCGACGACGCCAGGCAGGTGTCGACGCACTTCGCGTCCGTCGGCCGCGATGCCCACCTCAAGCACGTGCTGGTCACGCTCGGCGGCGCGTTCGTTCGACTGAACCCCTCCGTGCACCTCGCCGGTCCGGGTGCCGAGATCGAGGCGTACGGCGCGTACTTCGCCGACGCCGGACAGTACATCGAGCACCAGGTGTACGTCTTCCACGACGAGCAGCACCAGCGCAGTCGCGTGACGTACAAGGGTGCGCTGCAGGGGGCATCCGCCCACACGGTGTGGATCGGTGACGTGCTGATCGGCCAGAATGCGGTCGGCACCGACAGCTACGAGCAGAATCGCAACCTCGTGCTCACCGAGGGCGCGCGCGCCGATTCGGTGCCGAACCTCGAGATCGAGCTCGGCGACATCCTCGGCGCAGGCCACGCCAGCGCCACAGGGCGCTTCGACGACGAGCAGCTGTTCTACCTGCAGTCGCGCGGCATCACCGAAGACGAGGCTCGGCGCCTCGTCGTGCGCGGGTTCCTCGTCGAGATCGTGCAGCAGATCGGCTCGCCCGAACTCGAGGAGCACCTGCAGCAGGCGATCGAGGCAGAGCTCGCCGGCGGCGAGCGATGACCGCCGAGCGCGTGTGCGCCGAGTCCGAGATCTCGGTCAGCGAGGCCAGACGCGTCGTGCTGGGCGGCATCCCGATCGCCGTGGTCAAGGACTCCGCCGGTGAGGTCCACGCGATCGGCGACACCTGCACGCACGGCGACATCTCGCTGAGCGAGGGCTTCGTCGAAGACGACGCCATCGAATGCTGGGCGCACGGCTCCCGGTTCTCGCTCACCACGGGCAAGCCGCTCAATCTGCCGGCCTATGAGCCGGTCCCCGTTTTCACCGTCGAGATCATCGACGGAGACATCTTCATCGACCCGACCATCACGAAAGCCAACTGACTCATGTCAACACTCGCCATCCGCGACCTGCACGTCACCGTCGAGACCGATCAGGGCACCAAGGAGATCCTCCGCGGCGTCGACCTGACGATCAACACGGGTGAGATCCACGCCATCATGGGCCCGAACGGATCGGGCAAGTCCACGCTCGCATACACCATCTCCGGCCACCCGAAGTACACCGTCACGCAGGGCAGCATCACCCTCGACGGCGAAGACGTGCTGTCGATGACCGTCGATGAGCGCGCCCGCGCCGGCCTGTTCCTCGCCATGCAGTACCCGGTCGAGATCCCCGGTGTGACCAACACGAACTTCCTGCGCACCGCCAAGACCGCCATCGACGGCGAGGCCCCGAGCATCCGCACCTGGACCAAGGACGTCAAGACGGCCATGTCCAACCTCAAGATGGACTCGTCGTTCGCGGCGCGCAACGTCAACGAGGGCTTCTCCGGCGGCGAGAAGAAGCGCAACGAGATCCTCCAGCTCGAGCTGCTGAAGCCGAAGTTCGCCGTGCTCGACGAGACCGACTCCGGCCTCGACATCGACGCGCTGAAGATCGTGTCGGAGGGCGTCAACCGCGCCCACGACAACACCAACCTCGGCGTGCTGCTCATCACGCACTACACGCGCATCCTGCGCTACATCAAGCCGCAGTTCGTGCACGTCTTCGTCGCCGGCCGCGTGGCGGAAGAGGGCGGCCCCGAGCTGGCCGAACAGCTGGAAGAAGAGGGCTACGTGCGCTTCGTCGACGAGAGCGAGTCCGACACCGACGCCGTCCTGCCCGACGACGAGACCGCGAGCGTAGGCTGACGCCATGCCCGTCATCTCCCTCGATCCCGCGCTCTACGACCAGGTCGAGGACGCGCTCAAGGACGTGATGGACCCCGAGCTCGGCGTCAACGTCGTCGACCTCGGACTCATCTACGACCTCAACTGGGATGACGAGAACGACGCTCTCGTCATCTCGATGACGCTGACCAGCGCCGGATGCCCGCTCACCGACGTGCTCGAAGAGCAGACCGGCGAGGCGCTCGACGGCGTGGTGGAGCGGTTCCGCATCAACTGGGTGTGGATGCCGCCGTGGGGCCCGGAGCGCATCACCGAAGACGGTCGCGACATGATGCGGGCACTCGGCTTCGCCATTTAGTTTCGTGCGCGGGCGCCCCAACCCGCGCACCGCAGTCGAGTCGAGCACACGGTTGCGCCCGGCGGCGTACACGCCGCCGCCTCTTCGAGCGGGTCCCGTCATGCAGATGGTGCGCGGGCACGCTGCGCTATTTCGTGCGCGGGCACCCCAACCCGCGCACCGCAGTCGAGTCGAGCACACGGTTGCGCCCGGCGGCGTACACGCCGCCGCCTCTTCGAGCGGGTCACGACGGTCACAAGGCGCGGCGCCCGACCCGCGCACCGCAGTCGGGTGATCGAGACGGCGTGCGGTCAGATTTCGGCCTTGCCCAGCCGCCAGTAACCCATGAACGCGACAGCACGCCTGTCGACGCCGTGCTCGTTCACCAGGTGGCGCCGGAGCGCCTTGATTCCGGCGGACTCCCCGGCCAGCCAGGCGTAGAGCGGGGCACTCTTCAGCGCGGCCCCGCCTTTCGCGGTGCGCGGAACCTCCCAGATCAGATCATCGAGTTCCTCGACGTGACCGCCTTCGCCTTCGGGCGCGAGCCCCCTCACCGCGTGCCGCACCGCGCTCAGGAGATGCTCGTGACGGGGCATATCGGCACGGGGCGCGACCCGGTATTCGAAGCCCGGATGGGTGGGGAGGTAGTCGACATCGTCGGCGTGCGGCACCTCGAGCACGACGACGCCGCGCGCGTCGGCGGGCAGCTGCTCGAGGATGACGGCGATGGCGGGCGCCGCCGTCTCGTCGCCGGCGAGCAGATGGTTCGTCGTGTTCGCCGGAGGCACGAAGTCCACGCCGAGGCTGACTCCGCTGTGCGCCGTCGTCGGAGCGAAGATCAGCACCTCGTCCCCAACCTCGGCACGCGCGATCCACGCCGACGCGGGACCTGACACGTCGTGCGACACCATGTCGATGTCCACCTCGGCGCGCTCATGACGCACGGCGCGCGTCGTGTACGTGCGGAACGGGGGCCGGGCATCCTCGGGCAGCTCCCGCCATGCCGGGTACCAGTCATCGCCGCGAGGCATGGCGTCGATGCCGACCGTGTCGGTGGGGAACACGACCTTCACGCGCTGGTCGAAACCCGGGTCCCCGTAGTCGGCGAGATCGTCTCCGCCGAACGTGAAGCGTCGAAAGCTGGGCGTGAGATCGCGGATGCCGGTGACCGTCGCGCGGAAGAACCGCATGGTCGGCTGCTCTGTCGCGTCAGCGGACATCCGTACCTCCCGCGTAGGCGAGCTCGGCTCGACGCGGTGGCTCCTCGGGAGCGGGCGCGGGGGAGTGATGCCGCCCGCGCGGGAGCACGAGCGGTGTTCCCGACACCGGATCGGGCATGACAAGGGAGTCCAACTCGAAGACGGCGCGGATCAACTCGCTGGTCATCACCTCGCTCGGCCCGCCTTCCGCCACGACCCGGCCCTCGCGCATCGCGACGAGATGGTCGGCGTATCGAGCGGCGAGGTTCATGTCGTGCAACACCATGACGATGGTGGTTCCGCGATCGCGATTCAGATCCGCAAGCAGGTCGAGCACCTCGATCTGATGGCTCACGTCGAGAAAGGTGGTCGGCTCGTCCAGGAGCAGGATGTCGGTGTTCTGCGCCAGCGCCAAGGCGATCCACACCCGTTGCCGCTGTCCGCCGGAGAGCTCGTCCACCGCACGGTCGGCGAGGTCGGTGATTCCGGTGACGGCAAGGGCCTCGGCGACAGCTTCGTAGTCCCGCTCGCTCCAGCGCGCCAGCAGCCTCTGGTGCGGATTGCGCCCTCGGCCCACCAGATCGGCGACGGCGATGCCCTCCGGCGCGACCGGTGACTGCGGAAGCAGTCCGAGCGTGCGCGCGATCTCCTTCGTCGCGCGCTGCTGCAGCGACTTTCCGTCGAGGATCACGTGCCCGGCCTTGGGAGTCAGGATGCGCGCCATCGCGCGCAGCAGCGTCGACTTGCCGCAGCCGTTGGCGCCGATGATCGCCGTGACCCGACCGGCGGGAATGGCGAGCGTGAGGTCGTCGACGACGGTGCGGTCGCCATACCCGAGCGTCAAGCGCTCGGCGGTGAGCTGATGCTGTTGTGTCACAACGAGCCTCCTGAACGGTTCATCCTGGTGAGGAGAAAGACGAGGTAGGGCGCGCCAAGCACGCCCGTGATGACGCCGACCGGGTAGCGGCCGTCGAACGCGAACTGTCCGAGCAGGTCGGAGAGCATCACGAGAAGCGAGCCGACAAGGCCGGCGGGGAGCAGCGGTGAGGCGCCGGGACCGACGAGCCGTGCCGCGATCGGTCCCGACATGAACGCGACGAAGGCGATGGGGCCCGCAGCGGAGGTCGCGATGGCCAGCAGCGCGACGGCGGCCAGCACGGCGAGGAGCCGGGTGCGGGATGCGCGCACTCCGAGTCCCTTGGCTGCATCGTCGCCCAGCTGCAGGCCGCCGAGCCCCCTGCCTTGGGCCAGCAGCACAGGTACGAGCACGACGCACGCGATGGCCAGGGGCAGAACGGCCGACCAGTCGGCACCGTTGAGGCTGCCGGTGAGCCAGCGGAGGGCTGTCTGCAGGTCCCAGGCCGCTGCCTTGGTGAGCACGTACGAGATGACGCTCTGCATCATGGCGGCGACGCCGATGCCGATGAGGATGAGCCGCATGCCGGCGAACCCGCCACGGATCGACAGCAGGTAGATGGCCGCGGCGGTGACGAGTGCGCCCCCGAGGGCGAGCAGCGACACGGCGGGTCCGTCGAGCGCGAGGATGACGATCCCGAACACGGCGGCCGCGCTCGCCCCCGCGCTGATGCCGATGACGTCGGGGGAGGCCAAGGGGTTGCGCAGCATCGACTGGAACGTGACTCCCGCGATGCCGAACGCGAAGCCCGACAGCAGACCGAGCGAAGCGCGCGGCAGGCGCAGGTCGCCGACCGTGAAGGATGCCCCTGGCACCGTCTGCCCCATGATCACCCGTGCGACCTCGACGGGACCGTAGAACGTGAGGCCCACCATCAGCGACACGGCGAACACGGCGACGACGGATGCCGCGAGCACCCCGATGACGACAGCGCGTCGGCGCAGCCGTCTCCGACGACCCGCGACGATCGTGCGCACCTGCACGGCCATCGGCGACGTGCCCGTCCCGACAGTTGAGACGCTCACAGTGCACGCACCTTCTGCCGGCGGACGATCCAGATGAAGAACGGCGCTCCGATGACGGCCGTGACGATGCCCACGTCGATCTCCGACGGACGGGCGACCAGCCTGCCCAGCACATCCGCACCCACCAGCAATGCGGCACCGCCGAGCGCGCTGAACGGCAGCAGCCAGCGGTGGTCCGTGCCGATGAGAAGCCGGAACACGTGCGGCACGACGAGCCCGACGAAGCCGATCGGACCGGCGATGGCCGTCGCCGCCCCGCACAGGATCACCGCGCCGACCGAGGAGACCAGCCGGGTGCGGAGCACGTGCACACCGAGTCCCGTTGCGACATCGTCACCGAGAGCGAGCGAGTTCATCCCGCGCGCCATGACGACGCACACGACGGCGCCGACCAGGAGCATCGGTGCGATCATGGCGATGCCGCCCCAGGTGGCGCCGCCGACACCGCCGATCTGCCAGAACCGGAACGACTCGACGATGTCCACTCGGGGCAGCAGGATGGCGCTCACCAGCGAGGTGAAGGCCGCCGCGATCGCCGCCCCGGCCAGCGCCAGCTTGAGCGGCGTGGCGCCGCCCGCGCCGATCGATCCGACGGCGTACACGAACACGGCGGCGACGGCGGAACCCGCTATCGCGACGAACACGTACGCGAAGGGCGATGACATCCCGAAGAACGCGATGCCGATCACGACGGCGAGGGATGCGCCGCCGGTGACGCCGAGGATGCCCGGGTCGGCCAGCGGGTTGCGCGTGACCGCCTGCATGGAGGTTCCGGACATCGCCAGGGCGGCACCGACCAGCAGCGCGAGAACAGTGCGTGGCAGGCGGGCGGCGACGGCGGCACGCGCGATGGTGCTCGTGTCGCCGCCGACGCCGGCCGCGATGTCGTGCAGCGACACCGACCGCACTCCGAACGCCACCGAGGCGGCGCACAGTGCCGCGATGAGCACCAGCATCGCGACGATCCAGATCACGCGCATCCCCGCCGAGCGACGAAGGCGCGCGACGACGGGCCGCGCCCCGCGGGCGACGGTCGTGGTCATTACTGCTTGAGCGCCTTCGCGAGCAGAGCGAAGTAGTCGTCGATTCCCCAACCGATCGACAGCGCCGATGGGTTCGCCGAGGCGGCGAGCGGGGTGTTGTTCTTCAACACGGCGATGTGACCGGCCTTGATCGCCGGGATCTTCGACAGCAGCGGATCGGACTGCAGGCTCTTGATCTCCTCTGCGGCATTGTCGCCGTAGGTGACGAAGAGGTCGACGTCGTCGAAGCGATCCGCTTGCTCGGCGCTGACGGTGACGTAGTACTCCTTCGTCTTCTTCGACTCCTCCTTCACGATGGTCGGCACGGGAAGTCCGAGGCTTTCGAGGAACCCCGGGCGCGTGTCGTTGCTGGTGTAGAAGCCGATCTTGCTGTGGTCCTTGGGGTCGATGTAGGAGAACAGGATCTTCTTGTCCTTGAGCACGGAGTACTTGTCGAGCGCGGTGTTCACTTCGGAGTGCAGCTTCGTGATGAGCTTGTCGCCCTCCGCACCGAGGCCGATCGCCTTCGAGTCCATGCGGATCGTGTCCTCGTACGAGGTGCCCCACGCGACCTTCGGGTATGCGATGGTCGGCGCGATCTTCGAGAGCGTCTCGTAGTCCGACTTCGTCAGTCCGGAATAGGCGGCGAGGATGACGTCCGGGTGCGTGTCTGCGACGGCCTCGAAGTCGATGCCGTCCGTCTCGTCGAACAGCGTCGGGGTCTTCGCGCCGAGCTTCTTCAGCTGGTCCTCCACCCACGGGTACACGCCGTCACCGTCGTCGTCGCCCCAGGTCGCCTTCGCCATGCCGACGGGCGTCACACCCAGCGCGAGCGGAACCTCGCCGTTGGACCACGCCACTGTCGCCACGCGCTTCGGTTTGGACTCGATGGTCGTCGAGCCGTACACGTGTTTGATCGTCACCGGGAACGCTGCATCGGACGACGCGGAGCCCACCTTCTCGGACGCGGCGGTGGAGTCGCCGGAGCATCCGGTCAGCAACAGGGCGGCAGCGGTGATGACCGCGGCTGCGGTGGCGAGGACTGTGCGTCGTGGCACGAAGATCTCCCTTTCGAGTGAGGTAAGGCAATCCTTACTAATGCGTGAGGTAAGGCAACCCTAACAGGATCGTGCGGGCCTTCAGGATGCGCTCGGTCGGATACCCTTGATGGGCGCCTTCGCGCACTCACCTCACCGCCCACCCGACAGAACTGGACCACGCCTGTGCTCGCCGTGCACGATCTCGAGATCCGCGTCGGCGCTCGCACCCTCATGTCGGGCGTGACGTTCCGGGTGCAGCCCGGCGACAAGATCGGGCTCGTCGGACGCAACGGAGCGGGCAAGACGACGCTCACGAAGGTGCTCGCCGGCGACCTGCTGCCCAGCGACGGCCGCGTCGAGCGGTCGGATGATCTCGGCTATCTGCCGCAGGACCCGCGTACCGGCGACCCCGAGATGCTGGCGCGCACGCGCATCCTCGATGCCCGCGGCCTCGGCT
This sequence comes from Humibacter ginsenosidimutans, assembly GCF_007859675.1. Taxonomy (GTDB): domain Bacteria; phylum Actinomycetota; class Actinomycetes; order Actinomycetales; family Microbacteriaceae; genus Humibacter; species Humibacter ginsenosidimutans. The sequence continues at coordinate 441,301 of NZ_CP042305.1, read as the reverse complement.
CGCTCGCCATCGGCATGCGCGAGGCCTCCGAGCAGATGGCGTCCGACGACGCGGATGCCGCGGCGAAGGCCATGCGGCGCTACGGCAACCTCACCGAGAGGTTCGAGTCCCTCGGCGGGTACTCGGCCGAGGCGGAGGCCGCGTCCATCGCGCACAACCTTTCGCTGCCCGACCGCATCCTCGACCAGCCGCTGAAGACGCTTTCCGGGGGCCAGCGACGTCGCATCGAACTGGCGCGCATCCTCTTCTCGGATGCCGACACCATGATCCTCGACGAGCCCACGAACCACCTCGACGCGGACTCGGTCGTGTGGCTTCGCGAGTTCCTCAAGGGCTACAAGGGCGGCCTCATCGTGATCAGCCACGATGTCGAGCTCGTGGGGGAGACCGTCAACCGCGTCTTCTACCTCGACGCCAACCGCCAGGTCATCGACATCTACAACATGGGCTGGAGGGCCTACCAGTTGCAGCGTGCGGCCGACGAGGAGCGCCGCAAGAAAGAGCGCGCCAACGCGGAGAAGAAGGCGTCTGCACTGCAGGCCCAGGCCGCCAAGTTCGGGGCGAAGGCCACGAAGGCCGCCGCAGCCCATCAGATGGTCGCGCGCGCCGAACGGCTGCTCAGCGGCCTCGACGAGGTGCGCCAGGAAGACCGCGTCGCCAAGCTGCGATTCCCGACGCCCGCAGCGTGCGGGCGCACGCCGCTGATGGCATCCGATCTCTCCAAGAGCTACGGCTCGCTCGAGATCTTCACGGCCGTCGATCTTGCCATCGACCGCGGCTCCAAGGTGGTCGTCATCGGGCTCAACGGTGCCGGCAAGACCACCCTTCTGCGCATCCTCGGCGGAATCGACGTGCCGGACACCGGCCAGATCGAGCCGGGCCACGGCCTGCGCATCGGCTACTACGCGCAGGAGCACGAGACCATCGACGTGGCGCGCAGCGTGCTGCAGAACATGGTCTCCAGCTCGCCGAATCTCACCGAGACCGAGGCACGCAAGGTGCTCGGGTCGTTCCTCTTCACCGGCGATGACGTGCACAAGCCCGCCGGCGTGCTCTCCGGCGGCGAGAAGACCCGTCTCGCCCTGGCCATGATCGTGGTCTCCGGCGCCAACGTGCTGCTGCTCGACGAGCCGACGAACAACCTCGACCCGGCCAGCCGCGAGCAGATCCTGGATGCCCTCGCCCACTATGAGGGCGCCGTCGTGCTGGTCTCGCACGACCCCGGAGCCGTCGAGGCGTTGAACCCGGAGCGCGTGCTCATCCTCCCCGACGGTGTCGAGGACCACTGGAACGCCGACTACGCGGAGCTCATCGCGCTGGCTTGATTTGTGCGCCCGCCCGGCGCACCGCAGTCGACCGCTCAAGGCAGTTGCGAACGGCGCCGTCAGGGCCGCCGCCTCGTAGAGCGAGCCGCGATCCGAGACGGGCGCCGGTCCCCACCCGGCGCACCGCACTCTTGCGCCCGCGTTCTAACAGTGTTAGAACTGTTCTAACGACGTTAGAACACCGTCCGGAGGAGAGCTTCGAATGTCACCGGCACAGCGCATCGAACGGTCCGCCATCGTCTCGGCCGCGTTCGAGATCCTCGACACCGAAGGGTTCGACCGACTGACGATGCGTGCGGTCGCCGCCCGGCTCGGGGTCCGGGCCGCGTCCCTGTACTACCACGTGGCGAACAGGAACGATCTGCTGCGGCTCGTGGCGGAGCAGGTCGCGGTCGATGCCACGGCGGGACTGGGCGAAGCGGGGGAGTGGCGAGTGCTCTGCACAGACATCTGCACCCGCCTGCGAGCGACGCTGCGCGCGCATCCCGGTGCGACGCACGTCGTCGCCGTCAACGAGGTCTCACCCGAGGTGTTCGAACGGATCGTGCCGGTCGTGCTGTCCGCGTTCCACGACGGGCTGGCGATCTCCGACACCGACGCTCTCTACCTCGTGCAGTCGCTGTACGTGCTCGTGGCGGGTCTCGCGCTCGCGGAGTTCGGCAACGCACCCCAACCGCCTGCGGCGCCGCGCGACTACTACGACGCGTGGTTCCAGCTGTCCGTCGACACGATGCTCGACGGCATCCGGGCCCGATTCGCGCGATAGCGCGAAAGCACTTCCGCCGCGGTCGCACCTGCGATCGCCCCTATCGTCGCGCCAACGGGCGCGTCAGCAGAAAGGAAGCACCACCATGCCCATCGCCGCCCTCATCACCCTCGCCGTCGCCCTCGCGTACTTCATCGTGACCACGACCGCCGACCTGTATCCGTTCAACAACACCCGCGAAGCGACGGCAGAGGAGAAGCGCGCCGAGCTGCTCGTGAACGTGCCGATCCTGGCCGCGCCGATCGTACTGCTCGTGCTCGGCTGGACGCTGTCGCTCCCCGTCCTCGCCGTCATCGGCGGCGCGATCGAGCTGATCGCCGCGATCGGCGGACTGCTGCTCTGGTGGATGCCCTACCTCGCCGGCGTCACCATGCCGTGGGCCACCGCGGGTGCAGGGCTCACCTGGGACGACCTGCACCAGCGCACGTACGCGCACACGGTCATCGTGCTGCCGCGCATCGGCGACCGTCCCAGGCCGAACCTCGAGCACATGATCCTGCACGCGCTGTTCATCGTGGCCGGAGTGCTCACGATCATCGCGGCGACGACCCTGTGAGCGGCAGCACCTCGAGGGGGAACTCGCGCGCACCGAGAAAGTCTCGCAGGTAATCGACGTGCTCGTCGCAGGCCAGCCAGGTCTTGCGGCGAGTTTCGTCGTGGATGCGCGGGTTGCGCCAGTCGATGCGCCAGACCGCGTCTGCCGAGCATCCGGCACGCGAGCAGACCGGAATCTCCGGACCGCCGCCGAGTGCGTCGAGGAGGCTCACGCCGTCGGATCCTGGTTCTCGGCCGTCGAGCTGTTCGACGACGGTCCCGGCGCGGCGTCGCCCTCCATCCACGTGCCGTCGGCCAGCCGCACGATGCCGCCCGGCCGTTCGGGAGCTGCCGGCTTGGAACGCGCCACGTTGGCCACCACCACGGCGAAGTACGGCAAGAAGATCGCGCCGGCAGCGGGGATCAGAAGCCACCAGCCACGCACCCAGATCAGGGAGATCAGACACAGAACACGGATCGACATCATGATCGTGTACTCGAGCATGCGGTGGCCACGGTCGGCCGCAGGCGCGGGCGGCAACGACGTGATCGACTCGTGCTTCATGGGGGAGGGCTCCTGAGCTGGAGGGCTTCTGCACTCCGACCCCAGCCTACGTGGCCTGCCGCACCCCGAGCCGCCCACCTCTAGACTGGACAGGCCCGATTTCCCACCCCTTCCACCCACACCGAGGACTGCCCATGACGACGCCCCGCACCGTGCTGATCACCGGAGGAAACCGCGGGATCGGCCGCGCCATCGCCGAGGAGTTCCTGGCTCAGGGTCACAGGGTCGCGGTGACGGCGCGCAGCGGCGAGGGCCCCGCGGGCTCACTCACGGTGCGCGCCGACGTCACCGACACGGATCAGGTGGATGCCGCCTTCGCGGCAGTCGAGGCAGAGCTCGGCCAGGTGGAGGTCGTGGTCGCCAACGCCGGCATCACCCGCGACACGCTGCTCATGCGCATGAGCGACGACGACTTCGACGCCGTCGTCGACACCAACCTCGGGGGTGCGTTCCGCGTGATCAAACGCGCCTCGAAGGGGATGCTCAAGGCCCGCTTCGGCCGCGTCATCCTCATCTCCAGTGTGGTCGGCCTCTACGGTTCGCCCGGCCAGGTCAACTACGCCGCATCCAAGGCCGGACTCGTCGGCATCGCGCGTTCGCTCACCCGCGAGCTCGGCGCCCGCGGCATCACCGCGAACGTGGTCGCTCCTGGGTTCATCGAGACGGACATGACGGCGGAGCTGCCCGCCGAGCAGCAGGCCGAATACAAGAAGTCGATCCCCGCCGGACGCTACGGGCAGGCGTCCGAGGTCGCGAAGGCCGTCGCCTGGCTCGCCTCCGACGATGCCGGCTACATCTCCGGCGCGGTGCTTCCCGTCGACGGCGGCCTCGGCATGGGGCACTGAGGCGGCGCGCACTGGGCACAGGGCACTGAGCCGCTCGACAGCTACACGGGTTACTGTCGTGCAGAACGATCACGATCTGAAGGACTGACGACGGCTACCGACACCCACCCCGCGAATGCGGTGGCCCGCACCGGTGGCGAACTCGCCCGGCGCGGGGGCTCAGGCGCACTTGCGAAGCCCGCGGCTGTGTACGACACCGTCACGGAGGGCCTCACCGGGTGGCAGTTCCTGCGCACCGGGCGGTGGCTCGCATACTTCGCGATCGCGCTCGCCTTCGCACTGGTCTGCGCAGGGCTGGCGACCTGGCAGTTCGACCGCGGACGCGGCGCCTCCGCCGACAACCATCTCTACGCCACGAACTTCGCGCTTCCGACCGAACCGTTGACGACGGCGCTTGCCACCACCTCTTCCTACGAACCGCAGCAAGTCTGGCGTCGGGTGTCGATGACCGGAACGTGGGATGCCGACCAGCAGTTCTACGTGCGCAACAGTGTGCGCAGCGGCAACTCCGGGTTCGACGTCGTCACCGCCCTGAAGCTCAGCACAGGCGGCACCTTCCTCGTCAATCGCGGCTGGGTCGCCGCGTCGTCGACGAACAGCATGGTGCCTGCGCGCCGCCCGGCACCCCCGCACGGCACGATCGACGTCGTCGCACGCCTGCAGCCCAGTCAGGCCAAGCGCGGCGAGGGCGGCGTGCAGAACGGATTCATCGAGTCGGTCGACCTCGACGAGCTCGCACCGGTCATCGGTGGCACCGTGTATTCGGCGGCCTACGGGGTGATCGTCACGCCGGCCTCGCCCGGCCAGGGGCTCGGGCGCATCCAGGCGACACCGCCATCCGAGGGTGTCGGCTACCACTACTCGTACATGATCCAGTGGATCGCGTTCATCTTCATCGGTTTCTTCCTGCTCTGGCGTGCCGCCCTCCGCGAGTTCCGTCGCATCAACGTGGAGGACCCGGAGGAGCAGCAGCGCGCCGCGCAGCGTGCACGCAAGGCCGCGGCCAAGCCGTTCACCGACGAGGAGTTGGAGGACGAAGCGCTCGACGGCTTCATCCCGCTCACGAGGTGGGCGGCGGGCACCGCGCAACCGCTGGAATCCACGCCCGTGCGACCCGCGCTCACCGGAACGCCGATCCCGTTCGAGACATCGGACGAGAACGCCGATGACGACGATGACGACGCACCGGCCCCTGACGAGATCTACGTGCTCGAACAGGGGACGGGCGATCAGGATGCCCCCGCAGCCGACGCGCGCGCCCCTCGCGACGGCACTCCGTAGCGACGGCAGTCTCGCAACGGAACGGGCCACGTCGGCCCGAGGCGATCGACGAGTGCGGTCGGGTCGGCTCAGCCGCGCAGGCCGAGCAGGGGCAGCACCTGGGAGAGGTCGCGCGTCTCGATCGCGAGGTCGGCCGCAGCACGCACGGCCGGCTTCGCGCAGAACGCCACGGACAGGCCGGCCGCGTGCATCATGCGCAGATCGTTGGCGCCGTCGCCGATCGCGACGGTTCTCGTCAACGGCACACCGGCATCCGCGGCCCATTCGCGCAGCGCGTGCTCCTTCGCCGCGGCATCGATCACGGGCCCGTCCACGCCACCGGAGAGGATGCCGTCGACCGCGCCGAGCCTGTTCGCCCGCCAGAGATCGAGATGCAGCCGCAGCGCCAGACCGTCGACCAGCTCGTGGAACCCGCCGGAGACCACACCGACGAGACCGCCCGCCTCGTGCACGGCCGCGACGAGCTGCGGCACGCCGTCGGTGACGCGGATGCGCTCGGCCACCTGACCGAAGATGCTCTCGTGCAGCCCGCTCAGCGTCGCCACGCGTTCCCGCAGGCTCTGCTCGAAGTCGAGCTCACCGCGCATCGCGCGCTGCGTGATGTCGGCGACCAGCTCGCCCGTGCCCGCGTGTTCGGCGAGCAACTCGATGACCTCGTCGTGGATGAGCGTGGAGTCCACATCGAGCACCACGAGAAAACGGGCTGAGGCGGACTCTGAGGTGCTCATGGAACGACGTGGACTCCCTTGCCGACCACGGTGAGGCCGGACGGTGTGACGGTGAACCCTCGGGCGCGATCGCGCTCGGGGTCGACGCCGATCTTGGCACCCTCCGCCACGACGACATCCTTGTCGAGGATAGCCCGGCCCACGAACGCGTTCGGCTCGATCACCGCACGATCGAAGATGACGGCGTCGACGACGTGCGCGCCGGACTCGACCTTCGCCCACGGCCCGAGAACGCTGCGCTCCAGGTGCGCGCCGCTGATCACCGAGCCCAGGGAGACGATCGAGTCGATGGTGGTGCCGATGGCTCCTCGCACATCGCGCACGAGCTTGGCGGGAGGCGAGTTGAGCTGCTGGCTGAAGATGGGCCACGCATCGTTGTACAGGTTGAAGACCGGAAGAGCCGACACGAGGTCCTGGTGCGCGTCGAAGAACGAGTCGATGGTTCCCACGTCGCGCCAGTAATACCTGTCACGATCGGTCGAACCGGGAACGTCGTTGTTCCTGAAGTCGTACACGCCCGCCTCGCCGCGCGAGACGAAATCGGGAATGATGTCGCCGCCCATGTCGTGGTTCGAGTCGGGACGCTCGCCGTCGCGCTGCACCGCGTCGATCAACGCCTGCGCGTCGAAGACGTAGTTGCCCATGGATGCCAGCACCTCGTCGGGCGCGTCGGGCAGGCCCACCGGATCGCTCGGCTTCTCCCTGAACGCCGCGATCCGTGCAGGATCGCCGGGGAGACCTCGATGACGCCGAACTGGTCGGCGAGCCCTATCGGCTGGCGGATGGCCGCGACGGTGGCGGGCGCCCCCGAGCCGATGTGCGCATCGATCATCTGTCCGAAATCCATGCGATACACGTGATCGGCGCCGACCACCACCACGATGTCGGGCTTCTCGTCGCGGATCAGGTTGAGGCTCTGCAGGATCGCATCGGCCGAGCCGGAGAACCACCGCTTGCCGAGACGCTGCTGCGCCGGCACCGAAGCGATGTAGGAGCCGAGCAGACCGTCGAGCCGCCAGGTCTGAGACACGTGCCGGTCGAGGCTGTGCGACTTGTACTGGGTCAGAACGACCACCTGATGCAGCCCCGAGTTGATGAGGTTCGACAGCGCGAAATCGATGAGCCGATACTGCCCGCCGAACGGCACAGCGGGCTTCGCACGATCCGCCGTCAGCGGCATGAGCCGCTTGCCTTCGCCGCCCGCCAACACGATTCCGAAGATCTTCTTGCCCGCCATGTGACAACAGTAGAGCCGCCACATGCCCTGTACTAGCGTCGTCGTCATGCGCGTCGATCTCTTGACCAGGGAATATCCGCCCGACATCTACGGCGGTGCGGGCGTGCACGTCACCGAGCTGGTGAAAGCGCTGCGCCGATCGATTGAGGTGCAGGTGCGCTGCTTCGGCGCGCCGCGCGACGAAGCGGACACCACGGGATACCCGGTGCCCGCCGAGTTGGCTGGCGCCAACGCCGTGCTGGGCACCCTCGGGGTCGACCTGCAGTTCGCCCAGGATGCCGCGGGGGCGTCGCTCGTGCACTCCCACACCTGGTACGCGAACCACGGTGGGCGGCTGGCGAGCATGCTGCACGGCATCCCGCACGTCGTCACGGCGCACAGTCTCGAGCCGCTGCGTCCGTGGAAGGCCGAGCAGCTCGGCGGCGGCTACCGACTGTCGAGCTGGGTGGAGCGCGAGGCCTACGAGACCGCGGATGCCGTCATCGCCGTGAGCGAGGGCATGCGGCGCGACATCCTGCGGGTGTATCCCCAGGTGGACCCCGCTCGCACCCACGTCATCTACAACGGCATCGACCTGCAGCGCTGGCACGCCGTCGACGAACCCGACCTGGTGCGGTCGCTCGGTGTCGACCCGGATCGCCCGACGGTGATCTTCGTCGGGCGCATCACCCGACAGAAGGGCCTTCCGTACTTCCTGCGGGCGGCGGCAGCCCTGCCTCCGGAGGTGCAGCTGGTGCTCTGCGCCGGTGCACCCGACACCCCGGAGATCATGGCCGAGGTCGAGGGCCTGGTGCGCGAGCTGCAGGCGTCCCGCGACGGGGTCGTGTGGATCGATCGCATGCTCGAGCAGCACGAGCTCGCGGCGGCGCTCAGCGCTGCCACGGTCTTCGTGTGCCCGTCGATCTACGAGCCGCTCGGCATCGTGAACCTCGAGGCCATGGCGTGCGGGCTTCCCGTGGTGGCGACGGCGACCGGCGGCATCCCCGAGGTCGTCGAGGACGGCGTGACGGGACGCCTCGTGCCGATCGAGCAGGCCACCAACGGCACGGGGACTCCCCTTGATCCCGATCGATTCGTCGCCGACCTCGCGGAGGCGCTCACGGCCGCGGTCTCCGATCCCGATCGGGCCCGAGAGCAGGGCAGCGCGGGTCGGCTGCGGGCGCAGACCCAGTTCGGCTGGCAGTCGATCGCCGACCAGACTCTGGCGCTCTACCGGGGGCTCACGGTGCAATGACGCGTGCCGCGGCGCGGCTAGGCTAGAACGCATGTCGAACACCGTCCTCTCGTTCAACTCCGTGTCTTTCGTTCGCGACGGGAACACGATCCTGAACGACGTGGACTGGACCGTCACCGCCGACCAGCGGTGGGTCATCCCTCGGTCCCAACGGCGCAGGCAAGACCTCGCTGGTGCAGCTCGCCGCCGCGGCGCAGCACTCCACGTCCGGCACGGTGACCGTGCTCGACGAGGAGATCGGCAAGGCCGACCTCGCCGAGCTGAAGCCGCGCATCGGCTATGCGTCGAGCGCGCTGGCCAAGCGCATCCCGAAGCGGGAGAGCGTGCTCGACGTCGTGCTCACCGCGGCGTACTCGGTGACGGGGCGTTGGATCGAGGAATACGAGGAGATCGACACGCGTCGCGCCAAGCGGGTTCTCGCGGAGTGGGGGCTCGAGCCGCTCAGCGAGCGCGCGTTCGGCACCCTGAGCGACGGCGAGCAGAAGCGGGTGCAGATCGCGCGCGCGGTGATGACCGACCCCGAGGTGCTCATCCTCGACGAGCCGGCCGCCAGTCTCGACCTCGGCTCCCGTGAGGAACTCGTCTCGCTGCTCGGCGGCTTCGCCAGCGACACGCGCTCGCCCGCCATGGTGATGGTCACCCATCACGCCGAGGAGATCCCGGTCGGGTTCACGCACGTGCTGCTCCTCGAGGAGGGCACGATCGTCGCCGCAGGCCCGCTCGAGGAGACCCTCACCTCCGAGCGTCTCACCGAGACGTTCGGGCTGCCCATCGAGGTCTCGTCAGAGGGCGGCCGCTACAGCGCGCGGGCCAAGGCGTCCGACGCTCAGTAGCGGATCAGCACCACGCGGCGGGCGAGGGCTCGACCCTCTGCTAGAATCGATCTTTGGCCGCGGATGCCTCTTCGGACCCGCGCACGTTTTCGCGCCCCAGCCAGGCGGCGCGTCGAGATTTGAACCCACAACTTCGAGGAAGTCCTGATGAAGTCTGACATTCACCCCGATTACGCGCCGGTGGTCTTCCGTGACCTCGCTTCCGGCGCCACGTTCCTGACCCGTTCGACGGTCTCCAGCGAGAAGACGATCGAGTGGGAAGACGGCAACACCTACCCCGTGATCGACGTCGAGATCTCGAGCGAGTCGCACCCGTTCTACACGGGCAAGCAGCGCATCCTCGACAGCGCCGGCCGCGTGGAGAAGTTCAACCAGCGCTTCAAGGGCTTCGGCAAGTAAGACCGAGCTCATACGGGAAGGGGCGGCACTTCGGTGCCGCCCCTTCCCGTATGTCGTACCACCGCTCTCAGCGCAACGGCCACGCGCCGACGGCGACGAACGCCGGGTCCTTGACCCTGCGCATGTACGACTGGAAGTCTTCGGCCTGTGTGCGGCACCACTGCACCTGCATCCGGTGCAGCTCGTCGACGGCGACGCCGAGCTCGTCGGGATAGCGTCGCGCGATGGCCTGGGCGACACGGCCCGCCGCGACGGCATCCGCTCCCGCTTCGTGGGCGCCGACGAGCGAAACGCCGTAGTGGCCGGCGGTGAGCTCGAGGGTGCGCTTGCCCTTGCGGTACTTGTCGACGGCCTTGTCGAGCACCAGAGGATCGATGATCGGAGCCGGATCGTTCAGCGGTTCGACGCCGTGCCGGAGCGCCTCGCGGTGCAGCAGCGAGAAGTCGTACGGCGCGTTGTAGGCGACGACCGGGATGCCCGTGGCCAGGAGCCCGCGCAGGGCCGCGACGATCTCGGTCACCGCGTCGCGGGCATCCCGCCCCTCGGCCGTGGCACGAGCCGTGGTGATGCCGTGCACGGCGGTTGCGGCGTCCGGGATCGGGACGCCCGGGTTCACCAGCCAGTCGAGATGCTCGACCAGCGCACCGTCGGCGTCGAGCAGCCCGACATGAGCCGAGACGATGCGCGCGCTGTCGATGTCGACTCCGGTGGTCTCGAGATCGAAGACGCCGAGTTCGTCGTGCCATTGCTTCATGCCTGCAACGTTATGGACGACCACTGACATGCGATTGAGGCGTGCCGAAGAATGCGAGCATTCTTCGGCGAGCCGATGGGCAGCCCCAGATGGGTCAGGCCGAGGACCGCACGTTCGCGCGTTCCACGACATGGATATCGAGGCTCGAAGCGATCGCAGGCGACCCGCCGGCTGCCGAGCGCCGCCACATCACGACCTGCATACTTGCACGTTACGCTAGTATGCTGATGTGAGGTTCGCAGACCGCGACATCGAGGAGTATTGGCTCGGTGGTTCCGCACCGCGGCGAGTACCACCCGACGTGCGAAAGCGTCTGGTGCGCAAGCTGCAGCTTCTGGATGCGGCAGCCGAGCTTCACGACCTGAGAATCCCGCCGTCCAACCATCTCGAGAAGCTTCGAGGCGATCTGGCGGGCGAGTACAGCATCCGCGTCAACGACCAGTGGAGACTGGTGTTCGACTGGGACGGAGGGGAAGCGAACAATGTCTCATTCATCGACTATCACTGACGACCTTTCGATGCCCGGGGAGATTCTGCTCGAAGAGTTTCTCCAGCCCTTCGACATCACGCAGTACGAGCTCGCCAAGCGCATCGGCGTGGATCAGGCACGCATCTCGAGGATCGTTCGCGGCAAGCAGGCGATCACCGCCGACACCGCTCTGCGTCTCAGCACGTTCTTCGGCACGACCCCGCAGTTCTGGCTGCGACTTCAGGAGGGCTACGACCTGGCCCTCGCCCGCACCCGAACGCCGACCGACACGATCCAGCCGCTGAGCGCCTGATCTGCTCGGCGATCGCAGCGACGACCACGAAAGGGTGAATGCATGTCCGCAAGCGACGAGATCGACGCGATCATCGCGAACTCCGGTGGGTGGCGAGGGGAGATGCTCGCGGAGCTGCGGCGCGTCATCCTGAGCGCCGATCCGCTGATCGCAGAGGAGATCAAGTGGCGCAAGCCCTCCAAGCCTGAGGGCGTCGCGACCTGGGTGTGTCAGGGCAACGTCTGCATGGCCGATCTGCTGAAGAACGCCGTGCGACTGACGTTTCCCAAAGGGGCACGGCTGCACGACCCGACCTCGCTGTTCAACTCGCGTCTCACCAGCAGCGCGGTGCGGGCGATCGACGTCTTCGAAGGCGTACGCGTCGACGAGGATGCTCTCCGTCAGCTCGTGAGCGAGGCCGTCGCCGCGAATCGTGCGGGCTGAGCGCCGGGACCCTCGTCAGCTCTGGATGTGCAGCCAGTAGAAGCTCTGGGTGCCGAGCGTGAGCGTGAAGCGGCCGTCGTCGGCGATCGTCGGGAACTGGCCCCCGCCGAAGAGGTCGTAGAGCGCGCTGCCGGCGAACTGCGGAGCATCCAGCGTCACCGAGACCGGATTGTGCGAGAACGAGAACACGCAGAGGATGTTCTCCGGCTGGTCGCCGAAGACCGTGCCGCTGCCGCCGTACGAGCGCACGAACGCGAGCACCGACGAGTGATCGGTGGGCAGCACGGTGATGGAACCGAGCCCGAACGCCGGATGCGCCTTGCGAACGTAGATCACGTTGCGCACCCAGTGCAGGAGCGAGCGCGACTGTGCGAGCTGGGCCTCCACGTTGACCTGGTTGAAGTGATACACGAGCGACTGCACGACGGGCAGGTAGAGCTTGCCGGGGTCGGCGGTGGAGAAGCCCGCATTGCGATCCGGCGTCCACTGCATGGGCGTGCGCGACGAGTCGCGGTCGGGCAGCCAGATGTTGTCGCCCATGCCGATCTCGTCGCCGTAGTACAGGAACGGGCTGCCGGGCAGCGAGAACAGTAACGCGTGGGCGAGCTCGAGCTCGGCCCGAGAGTTGTCGAGCAGGGGAGCGAGCCTGCGTCGGATGCCGATGTTGGCGCGCATCCTCGGGTCGTACGCGTACCAGCCGTACATCGCCTGGCGGTACTCCTCGCTGACCATCTCGAGAGTGAGTTCGTCGTGGTTGCGCAGGAAGACGCCCCAGCCGGCTCCCTCCGGGATGTCCGTGGTCTCCGACAGCACCCGCACGAGTTCGTCTGCCCGCTGCGAGCGCAGCGAGTAGAAGATGCGCGGCATGACGGGGAAGTCGAAGGCCATGTGGCACTCCGGCTCCTCCTCCGTGCCGAAGAACGCCGCCACCTCGCGCGGCCACTGGTTGGCCTCCGCGATCATCACGCGGCCGGGGTAGTCGTGGTCGACGAGTGCGCGCAGTCGCTTGATGAACTCGTGCGTCGGCGGCTCGCCCTCTCCGTTGCCCTCGTCGGACTCGTAGAGGTAGGGGATGGCATCCAGCCGGAACCCGTCGACGCCCATGTCGAGCCAGAACCGCACGACGTCGAAGATGGCCTCGTGCACCGCGGGGTTGTTGTAGTTGAGGTCGGGCTGGTGCGAGAAGAACCGGTGGAAGAAGAACTGACGCCGCTGAGAGTCGAACGCCCAGTTCGAGTCCTCGGTGTCGGTGAAGATGATGCGGATGTCGGGCCACTTCTCATCCGTGTCGCTCCACACGTAGAAATCGCCGTACGGCCCGTCCGGATCGTTGCGCGACTCCTGGAACCACTCGTGCTGGTCGCTCGTGTGGTTGAGCGGAAGATCGATGATGACGCGCATGTCGCGCTCGTGCGCCTTGGTCACCAGGTCTTGGAACTCGTCGAGCGTGCCGAACTCCGGCATGATCCTGCGGTAGTCGGCCACGTCGTAGCCGCCGTCGCGCAGCGGAGAGGCGAAGAACGGCGGCAGCCACAGGGCGTCGACGCCGAGCCACTGCAGGTAGTCCAGCTTGGAGATGAGGCCCTGGATGTCGCCGGTGCCGTCACCGTTGCTGTCCACGAACGAGCGCACCATGACCTCGTAGAACACGGCGCGCCGATACCACTGGGGATCGAGCGTGAGGCCGGGGAGCTGGATCGGGGCGGTGAAGGTCACGTGGGGTCCTCCTGCGAGTTCTGCTGGTGACGTGTCTGCTGTGGCGTGGTTCGCGAGGGGGCTGCACTTCGAGTCTAGGCACGACGAATGCAGAAGACACGCACCCCGGCCCGCCTACACTGGTGCCTGATGTTCAGCCCCTCGACACCCGCCGCGGTCCGCCCACGCGAACGCTCCGTCGATGTCGACGGTGTGCCGACCGCGTACTGGGAGTACGGCGATGAGGATGCCGCCACCACCCTCGTGCTCGTGCACGGCTTCCGCGGCGACCACCACGGCCTCGAGCCGATCGCCGCGCGGCTTGCCGCCGATCGCGTGGTCGTGCCCGACCTGCCCGGGTTCGGTGTCTCGGCGCCGCTTCGCTCGACGCACGACATCGCGGGCTACGCGCGCTGGCTTCGCGGCTTCATCGAGGCGGTGCAGCCCCGGGGACGCTTCGTGCTGCTCGGACACTCGTTCGGCTCGATCGTCGTCTCGGCCATGCTGGCGGACGTGGACGGTGCCGACGCTGAGCAGGACGCGATCACGGCCTCCCGGCCCGACCTCGTCGTGCTCGTGAATCCGATCGGCGCTCCCGCGCTGAAAGGCCCCCGAGCCGTCTTCACCAGGCTGGCGATCTTCTACTACTGGCTGTCGGCCGCCCTTCCCGAGGCGATCGGCTTCGGGCTGCTGCGCAACAGGCTGATCGTTCGTGTCATGAGCGAGGCCATGGCGAAGACGAAAGACAAGGCGCTGCGTTCGTGGATCCACGACCAGCACGCGAGGTACTTCAGCGCGTTCGCGAACCGTGACGTGGTGCTCGAGGCGTTTCGGGCATCCGTGAGCCACGACGTGTCGGAGTACGCGGCACGCATCGCGGAGCCCGTGCAGCTGATCGCCGCCGACCGCGACGACATCACCCCGTTGGCGGCGCAGCAGAGACTGCAGACGCTGTTCCCCGATGCGCGGCTGCACGTGATGAATCACGTCGGGCATCTCGTGCACTACGAGGCGCCGGACGAGGCTGCGGCGACCATCCGCGACTTCATCGGCGAGCACGCAGAGTGAAGATCGTCTTCGACTGCCGCTACACGCGCATCGGCCGCCACGACGGCATCAGCCGGTTCACGGCATCCCTCGTCGGCGAACTGGCGAAGCTGCACGAGGTCACCATGCTGATCAGCGACGAGGCGCAGCTCGAGATGCTGCCGGCGCTGCCGTGGGCGATGGGGCCGTCACCGACGAGCCCGTTGGAGCCCCTGGTGGCCAGGCACGTCAATCGCCTGCACCCCGACATCGTGTTCACGCCGATGCAGACGATGGGTTCGATCGGGCGACGCTATCGGCTCGTGAAGACCGTGCACGACCTCATCTACTACAGCAACCGCACGCCGCCGCGCGACCTTCCGGCCTTCGTGCGCGGCCTGTGGCGGCTCTATCACCTGGCGTGGTGGCCGCAGAGGATGCTGCTGAACCGGTCGGACGCCGTCGTCGCCGTCTCGCACACCACCGCCGCCCTCATCGCGCGACATCGGCTCACCCGCAAGCCCGTGTACGTCGTGACGAATGCGCCGGAGGTGCCGGCCGACGTTCCGGACGTCGCCGCAGACCGCGCCCGCGACGAAGTCGCTGATCTACATGGGCTCGTTCATGCCGTACAAGAACGTCGAGACGCTCGCACGCGCGGCAGCCCTGCTGCCGGACTACGAGCTGCACCTGATGAGCAGAGTCAGCAACGCCCAGCGCGAGCGGCTCGTCGCCGCGGCTCCTGAAGCGAACCTGGTCTTCCACAACGGGGTGAGCGATGCCGAATACTATGCGGCGCTGCGTTCGGCCACGGCGTTCGTGTCCGCCTCACTCGACGAGGGGTTCGGCATTCCGGTCGTCGAGTCCATGCGCGTCGGCACCCCGGCGGTGATCAGCGATATCCCGATCTTCCGTGAGATCGGTGCGGATGCAGCGGTGTATGCAGACCCGCGCGACGCGGGGTCGTTCGCCGGAGCCGTGCGCTCGCTCGAGCAGCCGGGGGAGTGGGCGGCGAGATCGCGGCTCAGCGTGCAGCGAGCATCCTTCTACACCTGGGCGGGCTCGGCGTCGGCGCTGCTGGGCGCGCTCACCGAGGTCGAGTCGGCAGGCACCGCGAAGGCCTCTGCCTGAGTCGGCGTCGCCGGCAGGTTGAACTCGGCGAGCGCGAGCGCCTCGCCGTCGTGACGCAGGTGGCTGAGGGACAGGTTGCCGATCACTTCGCCTTCCGCGGGGCGGGCACCGCCGGTGAGGTGCCGAACGATCGAGCTGATCACGGCGCCGTGGGTGACGACGAGCACGCTCTCGCCGACGTGTCCGGCGGCGATCCGCTCGAGCACCGGCAAAGAACGGCGCACGACGGATTCGCGGCTCTCCCTGCCGGGAACGACGTCGTCGGGAAAGCGTTCGACGATCTCGTGATGCGTCAGGCCCTCGGCCTCCCCGAACGCGCGCTCGGCCAGCGCAGGCTCGGCCGCGGGTGCGGCGAGGGACGCGGCATCTGCGATGATCGCCGCCGTCTGCAGCGCACGCGACAGGTCGCTGGCGTACACCGCCGCATAGCCGGCATCCGCGAGCGCGTGCGCCGCCACTGTGGCCTGCGCCACTCCCACGTCGTTGAGCGGGATGTCCGTCGAGCCCTGGATGCGCCGCTCGCGATTCCAATCGGTCTCGCCGTGCCGCACCAGGGTGAGCAGTGTGCTCACGAGATCAGCGTGTCGGCCAGCGCGACGAGGGTCTCCGAGGTTCCGGCGTTCAGCTTGAGCGTCGCCCGTGCGTCGCCCTTGGTCTCTCCGCGATTGATCACCACGATGGGCAGCTTACGGCGACGGGCCTGCTCGACGAGTCGGATGCCCGAGTTGACGGCGAGCGACGACCCGGCCACGAGCAGGGCGTCGGCTCCGTCGACCAGCTCCCGTGCGGCCTGGAAGCGCAGCGGCGGCACGAACTCGCCGAAGAACACCACGTCGGGCTTGAGCGGGCCGCCGCAGACGCTGCACGGCGGGATGACGAACGAGTCGACGTCGGTGACGTCGGCGTCGCCGTCGGGTGCGATGGTGACGGCATCCGGCTTCGACAACCACGGGTTGAGGTCGTCGATCTGCCGCGCGATGTCCTCGCGGGCGAACATCTGCCCGCACCGCAGGCAGACGACGCGATCCATGGTGCCGTGCAGCGGCACGACGCGGCGCGAACCTGCCTGCGTGTGCAGGCCGTCCACGTTCTGCGTGATGACGCCGGGAACGACCCCTGCCGCCTCCATGAGCGCGAGCGCGACGTGACCGGCGTTCGGCCGGGCGGCACGGAACCGCGCGTAGCCCAGGTGACTGCCGGCCCAATACCGCTTGCGGGAGCGGGGGTCGTTGAGGAACTGCGCGTACGACATCGGCGTGCGCTTTGGTGCTCCCTCGCCCCGGTAGTCGGGGATGCCCGAATCGGTCGAGATCCCCGCTCCGGTGAGCACCGCGACAGTGCGGTCTGCGAGGATGTCGATGGCGGACTCGATCGCCTGTTCCGCCGTCGCCGCTGTGCTCACGCTGCCTCCCCGTTCGTCGTCAGTGTAAACAGCGCAGTTTTCGTCATTGTTTCGTCCCCCTGGAAGTCACCGCATGCGCATCATCCCGATCGAGAGCGTGGATGCCCCCGAACTCGCCGATTTCGCGCGGCTCACCGACGTGGCGCTGCGCCGTGCGCTCGAGCCCGCCGGAGGGCTGTATCTCGCGGAGTCGACGAAGGTGATCGCGCGCGCGATCGGTGCCGGGCACATCCCGCGCTCGGTGCTGGTGCACCAGCGGTGGCTGCCCGATCTCGAGCCGTTGCTCGAGGCGTTCCCCGACGTTCCTGTGTACGTCGGCACAGAAGAAGCGCTGCAGTCCCTCACGGGGTTCCACCTGCACCGCGGAGCGCTGGCGGCGATGCACCGACCTGCCCTGCCCGAGCTCGAACAGGTGCTCGCCGGTGCACGACGCGTCGTGGTGCTCGAAGACATCGTCGACCACACGAACGTCGGGGCGGCGTTCCGTGCGGTCGCCGGACTGGGCGCCGACGCCGTGCTCGTATCTCCGCGGTGTGCCGATCCGCTTTACCGGCGCAGCGTGCGGGTGAGCATGGGCACCGTGCTGCAGGTGCCATGGACGCGCATCGGCGAATGGCAGGATGCCGCACCCCGCCTTCACGACGCCGGCTTCCAGATCGCCGCGCTCGCCCTCGCCGACGACGCCGTGAGTCTCGACGAGTTCGCCGCGCATCCGCCGCACCGGCTCGCGATCGTCATGGGAGCAGAGGGCGACGGACTCAGCAGGCGGGCACTCAGCGCCGCGGACACCGTGGTCACCATTCCGATGCAGCACGGAGTGGACTCGCTCAACGTCGCCTCCGCAGCGGCCGTCGCGCTGTATGCGCTGCGCGTGCCTGCGCACGACGTCGATCCTGACACTCGGGCATAGGTGCGACCCGTACCATGTCAGCCGTGTTCCCCGATCCCGCGCCGCACGACCACGCGACAGCCGCCCGACGCCGGCGTACAGCCAGGCGGGGTCGGTCGCTGCTGTTCACCGCCCTCGGTGTGGTCACGGCGGCCGTCGTCTACACGGTGCTGGTGGCGATCGCGCCGCTGCCCGCCGCCGCAGAGGCGGCATCCGCGTCGACGACGATCACGCCCGCCGCGGTGCAGCCCGCGTTCCCGACGTGGGGGAGCGCCGCCGTCGGGCTGGTCGGACAGGACGATCTGCTCGTGCGCAACGGCAGCATGGCCAGTGCGCCGATCGCGAGCATGACGAAGACGATCACGGCGCTCGTGCTGCTCGACAAGCGTCCGATCCCCGCGGGAAGCGACGGGCCGACGATCACGTTCACGTCGGCCGACGTCGACATCCTGCAGCAGGTGTGGGCGGAGGACGGCTCGTGGGCGCCCGTGTCGGCGGGGGAGCAGCTGACCGAGAAGCAGGCGCTCACCGCCATGCTGCTGCCGAGTGCGAACAACTACGCCATCTCGCTGGCGAACTGGGGCTTCGGGTCGGTGAGCGCCTTTCTCACCTACGCGAACTCCTGGCTGGCGTCGCACCACTTCACGGGCACGCACATCACCGACCCGTCGGGGCTCGATCCCGGAACCGTGAGCACACCCGTCGACCTCGTGGGCATCGGCAAGCTCGTGGTCGCGAACTCCGTGCTGAAACAGATCGTCGACACTCCGACGGCCACCCTGCCAGGCGCGGGCACCGTCGAGAACGGCAACAAGCTGCTCGGACAGGACGGCGTCGTCGGCATCAAGACCGGCTGGACCGATCAGGCCGGGCACTGCCTCCTGTTCGCGGCATCGGTGACGGTGCACGGGCATCCGCTCACCATCGTCGGCGTCGTCACGGGCGCGCCCGACTACACGAACCTGTGGACCGATGTGCCCACGTTGCTCACGAGCGTCGAGAAGGGCTTTCACGAGGTGAAGGTCGGAACCGCCTCGAGCGACTTCGGCTCCTATCGGAGCGTGTGGGGCGACTCGGCCCGGCTGAAGAGTGAGAAGGCCGGCGGCATCTTCGTGTTCTCGAACGCGAAGATCTCGGTCACCGTGCGCACGGCTCCCGTGACGCTGGCGAATCCGGGGGATGCCGTCGGCACCATCACCTACGCCGGCGCAGGCCAGAAGTTCACCAGCACGCTCACCGTGTCGAAGGCTGTCACCGACCCCGGGCTCGGCTGGCGGCTGACACACCCGCTTCTGCTGCTGCCGTAGGGCGTCGCAGGAAGAATCCTCACATCGCCGCGCCTTCGTCGCCCGGCGCGGTCACGGGCGTGGGCTCCGGCCGCTTGGGCGGCAGGTGGTCGCCGCTGGAGACGCCCTTGATGCGGCGCACGATCCACGGCACGAAGTACTCCTTCGCCCAGGACAGATCGTCGGCGCGAGCCTGCCGCCACGACCGCTCGGGCAGCGGCTCGGGCTCTGCGGGGTGCAGCTCGTTGGGCACGCCGAGCGTGTCGAGCACCATGCGTGCCACCGTGTGGTGTCCGAGTGGGTTCATGTGCAGACGGTCTGCCGACCACAGTCGCTGATCCTGCACCTCGGTCAGCGCCCACTGGTCGGCGACGAGGCATCCATGCCGCTCCGCAACCACGCGCACGTTCTCGTTGTAGATGGCGACCTTGCCCCTGATGGCCTTGAAGACGGGGAGAAGCCCACATCGACGCCCGTGAACACGACGATCGTGGCGCCGGTGACCGACAGCCTGACGATGATGTCCTCGAAGAGACGGCCGATCTCATCCGGGTCGGTGCCGGGGCGGATCACGTCGTTTCCGCCGGCCGAGATGGTGATCAGGTCGGGCCGCAGCGCCACGGCGGCGTCGACCTGGTCGTCGGCGATCTGCCTGATGAGCTTGCCGCGCACCGCGAGGTTGGCGTACGCGAAGTCGTCTGTGCCGCGGGCCAGCACCTCGGCCACGCGGTCGGCCCAGCCACGCAGCCCGCCCGGGGCGTTCGGGTCGGGGTCGCCGACCCCCTCCGTGAACGAGTCGCCCAACGCGACGTACCGGTGAAAGGGATGCAGCGGTTCCGTCATGAATTCCATTCTGCTCTCGCCGAATACGTCCTCGTTCCAGCCTCGCGCCGCTCCTTGCCCATCGCTGCCCGGTGCGCGGGTCTGCCACCGTGGAGGCACGGGGTGCCGTCGACTGTCGGCGGCGTTCGGTAGCGTGGAGTCAAGTGAGCACCTCGATCCCCGCCCCCGCCTCAGCCGACGACTGGCAGCCCGATGGCGCGCACGAGGATGCCGCGCTCACGAGCATCGACGGCACCCGCCTCGACGACGCACCGGCCGTATCGACGCCGCACGAGTCGGACGTCGGAACCCGTCCCTGCCGACACCTCGCGCACCGTCGGCACCTGGGCCATCGAGCACCTCTCGCCGTCGTTCCCGGCCCGTGCGCCGTGGGGAACCGCGAGCAAGCTCCGCGCCTGGCAGGCGGAGGCGCTCGAAGCGTACTTCCGCTACGAGCCGCGCGACTTCCTCGCCGCCGCGACCCCGGGCGCCGGAAAGACGACGTTCGCGCTGCGTCTAGCCGTGGAACTCCTGAAGCGCCGCACCGTCGAGCGCGTCACGATCGTGGCACCGACCGAGCACCTCAAGAGGCAGTGGGCGGAGGCGGCGGCGCGGGTGGGCATCCCGATCGACCCCAACTTCAAGAACGCGCATGGTCGCTACGGATCGCACTACCGCGGCGTCGCTGTCACCTATGCCCAGGTCGCGGTCAACGCGGCGCTGCACCGGGACATCACGCTCGATCGGCGCACGTTGGTCATCCTCGACGAGGTGCACCACGGCGGCGACGCGCTGAGCTGGGGCGACGCCATCCGCGAGTCGTTCGAGCGCGCCGAACGCAGGCTCTCGCTCACCGGAACCCCGTTCCGCAGCGACACTTCGCCCATCCCGTTCGTGACCTACCTGCAGAACAGGGAGGGCATCCGCACCTCGCGCACCGACTACAACTACGGCTACGGCAGGGCCCTCAACGACGGCGTCGTGCGCCCCGTGCTGTTCATGGTCTACGCGGGCCACATGCGCTGGCGCACCAAGACCGGCGACCAGATGGAAGCACGGCTCGGCGAGGGCAACACCAAGGACATCACTTCGCAGGCCTGGCGCACAGCGCTCGACCCGAAGGGCGAGTGGATCCCGCAGGTGCTGCACGCTGCCGACCGACGCCTCAGCGAGGTGCGGCAGCAGGTTCCGGATGCCGGTGGCCTGGTGATCGCGACCGATCAGGTCGCCGCCCGTGCCTACGCCGCCATCCTGGAGAGCATCTGCGGCGAGAAGGTCACCTTGGTGCTCTCCGACGAGAAGGAGTCGAGCGACCGCATCCAAGAGTTCTCCGAGGGCACCACGCGCTGGATGGTCGCGGTGCGGATGGTGTCGGAAGGCGTCGACGTGCCGCGGCTCGCCGTGGGCGTCTACGCCACGAGCTCGGCGACCCCGCTGTTCTTCGCCCAGGCGATCGGCCGGTTCGTGCGGGCGAGGAGGCGCGGCGAGACGGCATCCGTGTTCCTGCCCGATGTGCCGGTGCTGATCGCGTTGGCACGCGCGCTGGAGCTCGAGCGCGACCACGCGCTCGACCGCACGTCGACCGACGCAGAGGGGGATCTGTGGAACCCCGAGGACGCCATGATGGCTGCGGCCGAACGGGACAGCAAGGCATCCGACTCGCTGCAGCAGGAGTTCGCGTTCGAGGCGCTCGACTCGCACGCCGCCTTCGACCGGGTGATGTACGACGGCGCCGAGTTCGGCGGCTTCGCGGAGCCGGGCAGCGATGAGGAGTGGGACTTCATCGGCATCCCGGGCCTGCTCGAACCCGACCAGGTGCACGAACTGCTGCGCACCAGACAGGCTCGCCAGGCGAAGCGCGCCGCGAACCGTCCACCCGCCCAACCGGGCGAGACTTCGAGCGCGCCGCCGCCCGTGTACCGCACTCTCAAGGAGCAGCGCAGCCTGCTGAACAGCCTGGTGGGGCTCTACGCGAAGAACTCCGGCGAACCGCACGGACTCGTGCACGCCGAACTCCGTCGACTGTGCGGCGGACCCGCCGTCGCCCAGGCGAGCGTCACCCAACTGCAGGCGCGCATCGACCTGCTCCGCAAGCGCCTCGGGCACCACTGAGTTGGTTCTGTGCGCGGGCACCCCAACCCGCGCACCGCAGTCGGCAAGCGGAATGGCCGGGTTCGGCGACGTACACGCCGCCGCCTCGAAGAGCGTGTCACGTCAGACCCGCGGGCACCCCAACCCGCGCACCGCGGTCGGCAAGCGGAATGGCCGGGTTCGGCGACGTACACGCCGCCGCCTCGAAGAGCGTGTCACGTCAGACTTGCGGGCACCCCAACCCGCGCACCGCGGTCGGCAAGCGGAATGGCCGGGTTCGGCGACGTACACGCCGCCGCCTCGAAGAGCGTGTCACGTCAGACTTGCGGGCACCCGCCCCCGCCGAGCGCACCGCAGTCGGCAGGCCGTCCCCGCTACCGGGCAAGTGCTTCGGGCGTCGCCGGCCGTGGGCCGGCGGTTGCGGCATCCAACGCGGCCATCAGATCGGCGGTGAGATCGTCGACGTGCTCGAGCCCGATCGACAGCCGCACGACTCCGGCATGCGGCTTCGCGTCGGAGGCGACCGGCCGGTGGGTGAGAGATGCGGGATGCTGCACCAGCGAGTCGACGCCGCCGAGCGACACCGCGTGCGAGACCAGACGACACCCCTGCGTGAAACGCACGGCGCTGTCGTAGTCCCCGAGGTCGATCGAGATCAGGGACCCCGGTCCCTCCAGCTGTCGCCCCAGCAGGCCGAGCGGGTCCTGCCCGGGCAGCCCCGGGTACATCACCCGCTGCACGGCCGGATGGTGCTGCAGGCGCCGCGCGAGCTCACCGGCTGTCTCCTGCTGCGCACGCACGCGGATCGGCAACGTGCGCAGTCCGCGATGCAGCAGATAGGCGGCGAACGGGTGCAGCAGACCGCCGGTGAGGGCGCGCAGACTCCGCAGGCGCGTCGCCCACTCGTCGTCGGTCGCGACGACGCCGCCCATCACATCGCCGTGCCCGCCCAGATACTTCGTCGCGCTGTGCAGCACCAGCCGCGCGCCGTGCTCCGCCGGCCTCTGCAGCACGGGGGAGGCGAACGTGTTGTCGACGAGCACCGGCACACTGCCCGCCTGACGCACGGCATCCGCGATGTCGACGAGTTCGAGCGTCGGGTTGGCGGGCGTCTCGAGCACCACGAGGCCGGTGTCGTCGCGGATCGCCCGGCCGATGGCATCCGCCGGCGCCCACGTCACGCTGGTGCCCAGCAGCCCCGTGTCGAGAACGTGGTCGGTGCCGCCGTACAGGGGACGCACCGCCACGATGTGCGGCGTTTTTGCGGCCACCGCCGCCATCAGGCACGCGGACAGCGCGGCCATGCCGGTCGCGAACGCGACCGACTCCTCCGTGCCCTCCAGATCGGCGAGCGCCCGTTCGAAGCGCGCGACGCCCGGCTGCCAGAGCCGCTGGTAGACGGCCGAGTCACCGGGGCCGAGCGTCCCGCCGGTCGCGAGGTTCTCGTACGAGTCGCCACCGGCCTCGACCGAGGGCAGTGGATTGGTGGTGGAGAGATCGATGGGCGGAACGTGCGATCCGGCCTCGGCCAGCCCCTCCATCCCGGCGTGCACTGCGCGGGTCTCGAGGCGGCCGATGGGCATGTCTGACGGCTCTGTCATAAGGCCATGACAGCAGATTCCGCCCGCATTTCGCCTGTATATCGAATAGGCTGCGATCCGACACGCACTCTTCTATAAATTCTGCAGATCTCAAGGCGGTGAGGATGCCCGACCCGAAGATTCCCGATCTCGACCCCGTCGACCGCGCCCTCGTGCTCGCGCTGTCGCGCAACGCCCGCACGACGGGCGCCGCGCTGGCTGCCGAAGCCGGCGTGGCGGAGTCGACGGTTTCGCTCCGGTTGAAGAACCTCCAGCGCAGAGGAGTGATCGGGGGCTACCGGCTCGAGGTGGATCTCGCGGCCGCGGGCATCCCGCTGCAGGCCATGATCGCGGTGCGACTGGCGAAGCACTCACGAGCGCAGATCGACGCGTTCCGCCAGGCAGCCCCGCACTGGCCGGGCGTGCTCGCGCTCTTCCACACCGCGGGCGCCGACGACTACCTGCTTCATGTCGCAGCACGCGACCCTGGCGAGCTGCGCGACTTCGTGCTCGACTATCTCACCGGCAACCCCGCCGTCTCGCACACCGAGACGAGCTTGATCTTCGAGAACGCGCCCGGCGACGGCTGGCAAGGCCTTCTCGGCGCACGCTGATCTCGTTACGATGCGCAACGTGGATCACGCTGAAAGCGACGACGCGGACGACATTCCGGGCGACGGCCGCACGGAGACCCTGGTGCAGCGCTCCGACCGCAACTGGGCGGACATCCTGCAGGAGCTGCGCGTCACCCAGACCGGAACACAGATCATCACCGGATTCCTTCTGGCGCTCGCGTTCCAGCCCAGGTTCACGACGCTCGACACCTTCTCCGCGGTCGTCTACCTCGTGCTGGTGTGTCTGGCCGCCGCCGCGACGGCGCTCAACCTCACGCCCGTGACCCTGCACCGCTGGCTGTTCCGCCGGCACGTGAAGCCCGAGCTGGTGGTGATCGGCAACGTCGTTCTGCGCGTCACGCTGGCCACTGTCGGACTTCTCGTGGTCGGCGTGGTGCTCTTCATCTTCGACGTCGTGGTGTCGCGGGAGGCGGGCCTCATCGCGGGCGGCATCACCGTTGCCGTCGTCGTCGCACTCTGGATCGTGCTGCCGCTCGCGGCGAGGCGCATGCGGGAATGACGCTCAGTCGTTGTCGGTGAAGGCGTCCTTCACCTTTTCGCCCGCCTGCTTGAGATTCGCCTTGGTCTGGTCGAACTTGCCCTGGGCCTTCAGCTCGTCGTCGCCGGTCGCGTCTCCGACCGCCTCCTTGCCCTTGCCCCAGAGCTCTTCCTTCTTGTTCTCGAACTTCTCTTCGTTGCCCATGACCGTCTCCTTCTTCTGATGGTGATTCGTCGTACGTGAACCTCGACCATCACAGCTGCGGCGCTTGGGGACCAGGGCTTGACATCGTCGCCGCGCCTGTGTGTGCCGTCTGTGCGTGCCGACGGCCACCGGTCGCGTCACTGGAAATCGCGCGAGACGGTGCGCGCCTTCAGCACCAGTGACTCGAACCGGTCGGCGACGAGGTTCAGCACGCCCTCTTCGCTGCGCTCCAGGATGCCTCGCACCACCAGCGCGGCGGATTCGCGCGCGATCCTGCGGTAGCGCCCCCACACCCCGACGCTGCAGATCACGTTGAGCATGCCGCCCTCGTCTTCGATGTTCATGAACGTGATGCCGCTCGCCGTCGCGGGGCGCTGCCTGTGGGTGACCACGCCGGCGACCTCGACGCGGGTGCCCGTCTCCACCCGCTGCAGGTCGGCGATGGACCGGATGCCCCGCGTCGTCATCGCCTGCCGCACATGCCGCATCGGGTGGTCGCCGGGTGACACCCCCGTCGCCCACAGGTCGTACACGACCTGCTCCGACTCCGTCAGCATCGGCAGCAACGGCGGCTGCACGAACACGGCGGTGGACGGCAGGTAGTCCCGCCGCTCCCTGGACGCCGGTCCCGCCGCCCACAGCGACTGCCTGCGAGTGAGCCCCAGCGACTCGAACGCGCCCGCCGCCGACAACGCCTCCAGCTGCGGTGTCGTGAGCCCAACGCGGCGGGCGAGGTCGTCCATGCTGGAGTAGGGGCCACGGGCATCCCGCTCGTCCACGATGCGCTGAGCATGCTTCTCGCCGATGGTGTTCACGCCGGCGAGGCCGAGACGCACGGCGAGCGCGCCGTCTCTGCGGTGGGAGGCGGAGGCATCCGGGTCGGCGCGGTCGAACTTCTGCGGAATGGGCGGCTGCTTCCGATCGAGGCAGGAAGCCATGCCGCCCGCCGTCACGACGGCATCCTCGGTCGGCGCGGCGCCGACGATCGTCCCGTCGGTCGCGCGGCCGACCCGCTCATCGACCGGCTCGAGGTCGGGGTGCACGCCTGAGCGGTTGATGTCGACGTGCCGCGCGATCACGCCGTGCCGCACCGCGTCTTGGGTGAGGCTCTGCGCCGAGTAGAAGCCCATCGGCTGCGCCTTGATGAGCGCGGCGAGAAACGCTGCGGGGTAGTGCAGCTTGAGCCACGCGCTGGCGTAGACGAGCAGCGCGAAGCTCAGCGCGTGGCTCTCGGCGAAGCCGAAGTCGGCGAACGCCTCGATCTGCGCCCAGATGCCGTTCGCCTGCTCGTCGTCGAGCCCGCGCCGGGCCATGCCGGCGAACACTTTCTCGCGCAGCGACTCGATCTTCTCGACGCCGCGCTTGGACCCCATGGCCCGGCGCAGCAGGTCGGCGTCCGCGGCGGAGCAGTCGCCGACCGCCATCGCCATCTGCATCACCTGCTCCTGGAACAGCGGGATGCCCAGCGTGCGCTTCAGCACCGGCTTCAGATCCTCGTGGGCATACGTCACCGTCTCCTTGTGAGCGCGCCGACGGATGTACGGGTGCACCGCCCCGCCCTGGATCGGCCCCGGCCGGATGAGCGCCACCTCGATCACGAGGTCGTAAAACGCGCGGGGGAGCAGCCGGGGGAGCGTGCCGAGTTGGGCGCGGCTCTCCACCTGGAACACACCGATGGCGTCCGCCCTGCACAACATGTCGTAGACCGCGGACTCCTCCTTCGGGATCGAGGCGAGTGTCCAGGCCTCGCCGAGGTGCTGCCCGATCATGTCGAACATGTACTGCAGGGCGGCGAGCATGCCGAGGCCGAGCAGGTCGAACTTGACCAGGCCCATCCATTCGCAGTCGCCCTTGTCCCACTGCAGCACCGTGCGCTTGGCCATGCGGGCGCGCTCGATCGGCACGACCTCGCCCACCGGCCGGTCGGTGAGCACCATGCCGCCGGAGTGGATGCCCAGGTGCCGCGGCGCGGTCAGCAGCTGTTTCGAGAGCGCGACGACGGCATCCGGAATGTCGTGGTCGCCCGTGAACACGTCGGGGCCGTAGCGTTCCACCTGCTTCGACCAGGCATCCTGCTGCCCTGTGGAATGACCGAGCGCCTTCGCCATGTCACGCACCGCGTTCTTCGGGCGGTAGCTGATCACGTTCGCCACCTGAGCCGCATTGCGGCGGCCGTATTTGTCGAACACGTGCTGGATGACCTCTTCGCGCCGCCGCGCGTCGAAGTCCACGTCGATGTCGGGCTCCTCGGGCCGCAGGCTGGAGAGGAAGCGCTCGAACGGCAGGTTGTACTCGATGGAGTCGATCGCGGTGATTCCCAGCGCATAGCAGACGGCCGAGTTCGCGGCCGATCCGCGGCCCTGGCAGAGGATGCCTTTGTCGCGCGCGAACCGCACGATGTCGTGCACGATGAGGAAGTAACCGGGGAAGTCCTTCGCCTCGATCACCGACAGCTCCTTCTCCATGCGCGCACGCACCGCTTCGGCGCTCGCGTGCGCGTAGTCGGGCGGATACCGCTCGGCGATGCCTTCATCGACGAGCCGGCGCAGGTACGTCATCGGCGTGTGTCCGTCTGGCACGTCCTGCTTGGGCAGCTTGGGCTTGGCCGACCTCAGGGAGAACGCGTGGCTGTCGGCGATCTCGACGCTCCGCTCGATCACGCCGGGATAGCGGGCGAACCGCTTCGCCATCTCCGCTCCGGTGCGCAGCCCGGTGGTCGAGGCTGCCGGCAGCCAGCCGTCGAGCTCGTCCAGGCTGCGCCTGGCGCGCACCGCGGCCATCGCCGTCGCGAGCGGCCGCTCCGCCTTCGACGCGTAGTGCACGAGGCCTGTGGCGACGGACGCCAGTCCCTTGCGCTTCGCCAACGCGAACAGCGCATCGTTGTGCACGGTGTCCAACGGGGATCCGGTGTCGAACAGCTCGACCACCACGTGGTCGGCGCCGAACAGGTCGACGAGCTCGTCGAGTGCTCGGGATGCCGCCCCGATGTCGGGCATCGATCCCGCAGCATCCGCACCGCCGGCCAGCGCCTGCCGCACGGCGCCCTTGCGACACCCGGTGAGCACCGTCCAGCGCCCGCCCGCCTGCTCCGCCAGGACGTGCAGGTCGTAGAGCGGCCGCCCCTTCTCCGCATCGGGATGCAGTTGTGCGTCGGTGATCGCGCCCGCCAGCCGGTGGTAGCCCTCCTCGCCGCGTGCGAGCACGAGCAGGTGCGTGCCTTCCGGGTCGGCCTCGCCGTTCTGCGGCTTGCCCAGCCTCAGCGAGAGCTCGGCACCGAACACCGTCTTCACCATGGTGTGGATCTCGGCCGCCTCCGCGAGCCGCACCACGCCGTACATGCCGTCGTGGTCGGTCAGTGCGATGGCGTTCAGCCGCAGCCTGACCGCCTCCTCGACCAGCCGCTCCGGTGCGCTGGCGCCGTCGAGAAAGCTGTAGTGGGAGTGCGCATGCAATTCCGCGTACGGCACGTACGGGCCGTCGATCGGAGTGATCGGCTCACCACGGTACGTGTGCCGCTTCACGCTGCGGGCGGGGGAGTCCAGCGCAGCGAGGTCGCCCTCCGGCGGACGGCGCCCCGACAGCGTGCGCTCGATCTCCGACCACGGCACCGGCGGGTTCTTCCAGCCCATCTCAGGCCACCGCCGTCCCTGCTCGCTGAGCGAGCGACATGCGCTCAGTCATAGCGGGCCTCGAGCATCCACTCGCCGTGTTCGAGCAGCACGAGCCACGCGCCGCCGTCGGAGTCGACGAGCTGCAGACGGTGCACGCTGCGGGCAGCGTCCGTATCCCACCAGCGTTCCTCGACGGGCCACGGCCCCGCCCAACCGGAGACGGCGACGGGCGGCCTGCCTGGCGCGGGGGAGAAGCCGACGGGGTCCGCCGTGAGCTCGCCCGCGTCGTCCACGTCGACGGCGGCCCCGGATGCCGCCACCACGGCACACCGCGCGGGCGGCGCGTACACCGTGGCGGGCAGCGGGGGTGGGAGAGATCCCGGCCAGGGCTTCGCGCGGTCATGGGCAACGGCATCCGAGGCCCGATCGCCCCACGGCACGAGCACGGCGCGATCGGCGAGCATGCGACCGCCGCCCACGGCGGGCGTGCCGACAGCCTCGTGCCCGAGCATGCTCTGCACCCTGGAGAGCGCGTGATGCACCCGCTCGTCCGGACCGCCGCCGAACAGCCCGTCTTCGTGGTGGCCGGCGGCATCCACCGCCTCCGGCTTCACCGTCACCTCGACGACGGCGGAGTCCAGCCCACTGCCCGCGCCTGCACCCTCGAGCTGCCAGCGCACCCTGTCGACGACGTCGGATGCCGTGAACCACCTCGGGTGCAGCCACGTGCGCTCGCTCTCCGCGCCGGACTCCGAGCGGGCCACGATCGTGATCGCCGTGGCGACGAGCTTCGCGCGCACCAGGGATGCCACGAAGTCGTCGGCCGTCTGCCTGAACGCGAACGTCACCTCGTCCGCCCGCTCCAGTCCGGGCTCGAACGCGATCGATCGCTCCAGCACGGCCTGCGGATCGCGCGGCACCACGACGGTGCGCTCCGTCCCGGTGGCGAGCGCATGGGCGCGCACGCCCGCCTGACCGAACCGGTCTTCGAGCTCCAGAGGATCCAGTGCGGCGAGCGTCCCGATGGTGTCCAGTCCGAGTCGATGCAGCAGCGTCGTCAGCTGCGCGTCGAATCCGAGCGCGTCGACGGGCAGAGGCGCCAGAAAATCCGCCGACCGGCCCGGCTCCACGATCAGCACCCGGCCACCCGATCGACGGGGACGGGATGCCGCGCGCGCGGCCTGCTCGGCGGCGAACGGTCCGTCGGCGATGCCCGCGCACGCATCGGGGGAGCCGTGCTCGGCGGCGACGCGCAGCAGCTCGCGGGCGGCGGCATCCTCCCCGCCGTAGAACCGTGCAGGACCGCGGGCACGCAGCGCGCACAACCCCGGCCGCATGGGCTGCACGCCGGGAATCGCTTGCTCGATAGCGGCCAGCAGCGGCTCGAACTCGCGCTGGTCGAGACCCCTGTCGTACCGCAGCACGGTGAGCGCGGCACAGCGCGCCTGCGCCTCCCGCACCCGCAGCCCCCGCCGCACCCCCTCGCGACGCGCCTCGGCCGATGAGGCGAACACCATCCCCTTGTCGATGAGCGCGACAGGATGCCCGCCCTCCGCCAGCCCAGCGGCCACCGCCGCGCGCACCGGCCAGTCCGGGCACCACAGGACGAGTGTTCGGTTTTGCCTTGTGCGCCCGTCCCCGCCGGGCGCACCGCGGTCGACCGGTCGCATGGCAGCGCCCGGCGCCGTCAAGGCCGCCGCCTCGAAGAGCGTGTCACGCTCACGAGGCCGCCCGTCCCCGCCGGGCGCACCGCTGCCAGACATCAACCCACCGCCCTAAGACCTCGTTCGCCGGGGTCGCGTTCCCTGAGACCGCGCGGCACCGCGTGCAGGCCACCACGGGCCTGTCCAGCGCGCACCCGGCGGAGGGGAACGGTGAGCGGCGTCGGAGCCGCCGGCGCGGCATCCTGCAACCGCCCGTCGGGCGTCAGCAGCAGTCGCGCGCTGCGCTCCCTGCCCCACGACCGGCTCTCCGCCGTCACCGTGACCTCGCGCACGCCGAGGTAGCCGTGCCCCTCGCAGACGCCGACCCAGCTGCTGGATGCCACCCCCACCCTCGCATCCACCCGCGGCCACGCCCCCGCGACGAGCAGCACGGCACCGCGTTGCCGCAGCCTGGCCGCCAGCCGCGCGGCCTCCGCGTCTCCCACACGTGCGGCCGGGGCGACAGCCACCACGCTCACGGCGTCGGCGAGCGCCGCCGTCACGCCGAACCAGCGGTCACCGGGATGCGGCACCAGCACCAGCCGGTCGAGGTCGATGCCGAACCGGGCCGCGGCCTCGGTGCCGAACCCCGGCATCCCCACCACAGCGCACCAGGCGCCGTCGGCACTGGGACCGGCCAGCAGTGTCATGAGGAGCGAGGTCGATCCGCTCACCGAATACACGCCACCGGGCTGCAGTCCTCCGCCAGGCAGCAGCGCTCCCAGCGCAGGATGCGTGGGCAGCGCGCCGCCGTCCACCCTGGTGCGCTCCAGCTCGCCCAGCTTCGAGCGCAGCGCGAGCAGCCGATCCAGATCGGCTCTCGCCCGCTCGACGGCGGTGCTCTCGGCGA
The DNA here is from genome assembly GCF_007859675.1 of Humibacter ginsenosidimutans. GTDB lineage: Bacteria > Actinomycetota > Actinomycetes > Actinomycetales > Microbacteriaceae > Humibacter > Humibacter ginsenosidimutans. The sequence goes on along the minus strand of NZ_CP042305.1, from coordinate 410,192 downwards.
GAAGTGTCACTCTTCCAGTGTCGAACGCATATTCGATACTGTCAAACCATCGGAGCGCGAGGTTTCCGCTCGATTATTCGATGCGAATCGACGACCGCTCGCCGCCCCGCAATATGTCACTCGCAGCTCCGCAGTATGTCAGCGGCCGGTGACACACTGAAGCCATGTGCGGACGTTTCGCGATGGATGACGACGTCAACGAGCTGATCACCGAGTTCGTCGCGGCGGGCGGCGACCTGCACGACTGGCGGCCCAGCTATTCGATCGCGCCGACCGACGTCGTCCCCATCGTGAGGGAGCGGGTCGACAGGGCGACGGGGGAGGTGCGCCGCAGCGTCGACGGCGCCGTCTGGAACTTCCACCCCGCGTTCATGCGCGATTCGAAGCGCCCGAACTTCAACGCCCGCATCGAGACGGTGGCCAGCAACGGCCTCTGGAAGGGTGCCTTCGCCTCGTCACGCGCCATCGTGCCGATGCGCGGCTACTACGAGTGGACGGGCGAGGCCGGCCACAAGCGCGCCCACTTCCTGCACGCCACCGACGGCGGTCTGCTCGCCGCCGCCGGCATCTATGCCGTGCGCAAGGTGGACGACGAATGGCAGGTGTCCACCGCCATCATCACGAGGGAGGCGAAGGATGCCTCCGGCGCGGTCCACGACCGCATGCCCGTGTTCCTTCAGCGCGACGTCTGGGAGGAGTTCCTCACACCCGACAAGCTCGACGAGCCGGGCAAGCAGAACCTGGTGAATCTGCTGTCCGCGGAGTCGGACCGCATGGCCGCCACGATCACCGGCTACGAGGTCGATCCCCGGGTCAACAACTCCCGCGCGGTCGACCCTGCGGATGCCTCGCTCATCGAGCCGCTGGCATCCTGAAAGTCACTAGACGATAGCGACTAGTCTATATAAACTAGTCGCTATGAAACGCGGAGACTCGACACGTCTGTTCCTGCTCGCCGAGCTCGTTCGGCGCGGGCAGGCGCACGGACACGAGCTGCGGCGCGAGGCGAAGATCGGCCGCACCGAGCTCTGGACCGACGTCGGCGTCGGCTCGATCTACACGACCTTGCGGCGCCTGAACGACGAGGGCCTGGTGGAGCCCGTGCGCACGGAACGCCCGGGGCTGCTTCCCGAACGCACCATCTACACGATCACCGACGAGGGCAGACGCGAGTTGCGCGTGCTCCGCGACGAGTTCCTGCGCACCGTCGAGCTGCCCGCCGATCCCTTCGACCTCGGCCTCTCCGTCTCCGACGACGTGCCGCAGGCCGAGCTGAGGGCGATCATCGACGACCGCATCGGCACGTTCCGAACCCGGATCGAGCAGCTCGAACATCAGCAGGATGCCGCCGGCGACTATCTCGACGACCGAGACCGCGACCTCTTCGCACATCTGATCACCAGGCTGCGTGCGGAGATCGCCTGGCACAGCGCGGTCGCCGACCGCATCACCGCCGAGCACGACAAGAAGAAGACAGCGCCACGCGACGCGAAGGAGTCATCATGACCACAGCACACGACCTGAAAGATGTCGCCGAAGCCGGATTCCGCCTGATCGAGACCGGGGACGAGTCCGAGGCGGCACGCATCGTCTCCTCCGACTTCGTCAATCACGAGGCCGAAGACGATCCGGAAGACGCCGAACGCCAGGAGCGCGGGCCCGCCGGCTATCTCGCAACGGCGACCTGGCTGCGCGACGCGTTCTCCGACCTGCGGTTCGAGCTCCACGAGGTCGCCGTCGACGGCGACACGGTGATCGCTGCCAGCATCATGTCCGGGCGCCACACCGGCGTGTTCCAGGGCATCCCGCCCACCGGCCGTCATTTCGCCCAGAAGCAGGTGCACATCTTCCACACGAGAGACGGCCGGATCACCAGCCACCGGGCCGTCCGCGACGATCTCGGTCTGCTCTTCCAGCTCGGCTGGAAGCCGAACGCGCGGTAGCCGCGCCGCAGCCCGTCGTTCGCCTCGTCAGAGCACGGCGGGCGGGGTGAGCGGCGGATCCGTCCTCTGCGACGTGACCACGGCATCCCTGTCCGCGACAGCGGCGTGCACGGCGGCCACCATGTCCGACCGCGACGTGCCGCGGTGGGTCGGTGCGTGCCGGTACCGCACCGACAGCGTCGCCCTCGTCGGCTCGATGGTCACGAACAGCACCTCGGCGTGCTTGCCGTCGACGATGGAGTCCACGCCGGCGCAGGCGGTGCGGATGCTCTGCACCACGGCATCCAGGTCGTCGCGGTTCGTGTAGCGCACGCGCACCTCCACCTCGGAGCGCAGCGCCGTGCGCTCCGACTCGTTGAGGAACGGTGCGGAGATCACCGTGGAATTCGGGATGTGCGCGATCGCGCCGTCGAACTGCCGCACGGTCACCGAACGTCCGTTGATCTCGGTGACGACGCCCTCGTAGTCGGCGATGCGCACCACATCGCCGCGCACGAACGGACGCCTTGTCTGGATCACGAGACCCGCGGCGTAGTTCTCCGACACTCCGCGCAGCGCCAGCACCGCGATCACGCCGAGCACGATCGCGAGTGCGATCACCGGCTGAATGGGGGCCCCGAGGAAGGACAGCGCGATGCCGACGCCCAGCAGGATCAGCGTCGTGCGCACGCCAGAAGCGATGCGCTTCGCCACGGCAGGGGTCAGATTCGGCACCCGGGCGAGAACCGCCGTCGTTCCGCGCCTGGCGAGCACGCCGAGCACGATGCCCAGCACGACGCTGAGCACGGCGAACACCACATCCCAGGGATCGAGGCCCGCCAAGAAGCCTGCGGCGTCGCTGGCGTTCGGCGTGGCCATCCTCATCGGCGTTTCCCCTCGCATCGCGCGCACTGCTGATGGCGAGCCTGTCACGCCGGAATGGGCGCGCAGGGGAGCCACGCGGCACAGGGCGCCCGTCACGCTCTGCGCACTCAGCCGTGGGTCGGTGCGGCCGCTGACATACTTTGCGGATGGCCGACATCGAGCTCGCACGCATCGAGGGCGGCTCGGTGACCTTGCACGACGCACGACGCAAGGCGAGGCGCGCGGTCGAACTCGAGCCCTTCGATCTCGGCGTCTACGCGGTCACGCAGGAGCAGCTCGCGGAGCTCATCGGCGAGACGGCCTCCCATCCACGCCGGCCGGCAGTCGAGGTGAGCTGGCTGCGCGCCATCCGGGTCTGCAACGCGGCATCCGAGTGGGAAGGCCTCGAGCCCGCCTATTCCTTCGATGGCGAGGATGTCACGTGGCACGTCGACTCCGACGGCTTCCGCCTGCCCACAGAGGCGGAGTGGGAATTCGCGTGCCGAGCGGGATCCGCGGGGCCGCACTACGGTCCGCTCGCGGAGGTCGCCTGGACGGCTACGGACGGCGTGAGCTCACCGCAGAATGTGGGGGCGAAGCATCCGAACCTCAACGGCCTTTTCGACACGCTCGGCAACGTGTGGGAGTGGTGCTGGGACCTGCTCGACCCCGCCCGCTACGGCGCCTATCGCGTGTTCCGAGGCGGTGGATTCGCGGATGACGCGTGGAGCGTGCGGGCATCCACCCGTCGTGGAGGGGATGCCCGCACCTACCAAGACGACGTCGGCTTCCGTCTGGCGCGCGGCGGCTTCGACTCCGAGGACGAGGCGCAGGGCTGGTCCGCCGCCGACGACCGGGAGCGCGCCATGACCAACGCACTGCTGCCGCCTGGCTGGACGCCGCTGCGCTGAGCCACGCCGCAGACGAGAACGCTCAGTCGCGCCGCGCGCGCGGTTGCTGTTCGGCGATGGATGCCCAGTCGTCGTCGCCGTGCCCGTCACGCACGGCCAGATCGAAGACCTCCCGCAGCAGCTCTCCTGTGGGCATCGTCAGGTCATGCTCGGCCGCCGCGTCGAGGGCGAGGTGAAGGTCTTTGCGGCCGAGCGTGGTGGTGAACGCCGCCGGCTGGTAGCGGCGCTCGGCGATCAGCGCACCGTAGGAGGCGTAGACCTGGCCGGGGAAGAGCGTCGTGGTCAGAAGCTCGATCAGCTGCGCTGCGTCGACGCCGGTCCGCTCGGCCAGGCTCACGGCCTCCCCGAGGGACTGGATCGCTGCGGCGATGAGGTAGTTGCCGATGATCTTCACGACGTTCGCCTGCTCGGGCCGGTCACCGAGGCGCCAGGTGCGGGAGCCGATCACGTCGAAGAACGGCTGAACGCGCTCGATGAGCCCGGGATCCCCGGCGGCGAGCACGTTCAGTTTTCCCGCTTCCGCAACGGGTGCACGGCCGAACACGGGCGCGGCGACGTAGCCGACGCCGTGCGCAGCGTGCACGTCGGCCGCCGAGCGGGCGAGCTCGGCGCTCACCGTCGACAGGTTCACGTGCACGGTTCCCGTCGGCGCACCCCCGAGCACTCCCGAGTCGAGGAAGACGTCGGCCACGGCGTCGTCGTTCGACAGCGTCGAGAACACGACGCCCGCGCGCAGCGCATCGGCGACGCTCGACGCCGAACGTGCACCCATGGCCACGAGTTGCGCCTCGGGATCGGGGGAGCGGTTCCAGACGATCACGTCGTGTCCTGCTGCCAGAAGGTTGCGGGCGATGGGGCGTCCCATCGCGCCGAGTCCGATGACGGCGATGCTGCTCATGCGTGTCCCCTCGATGACGATCAATGAACCTATTCAGTCGGTTCAAGTATGGCCGAGTGTAGGCTCGTCACGAACCATCTGAGACAGTTCACCCAACACCGAAGGACGGGCGATGGCACACGACGCGACGATTGGCCGCGCAACCGAGCCCGCCGTGGCAGCAGAGGATGCCTCGCGACAGTTCCGCCTCGACAACGAAGTGCTGGCGTTCCGCTTCGCCGCCACGGTCAGCCACCGTGCCGGCTCGGCTCCCTTCGAACGATTGGTCTCACCGGAGCGCATGAGGCTCTGGATGCTCGCGACCGGCCTCGACCTCACCCGTGACGTCAGCTCGAAAGAGCTCGCCACCGCCATCGCCCTGCGCGAGGCCATCTACCGCGCGGGCTCCGCGATCGCGCGAGCCGTCGTTCCGTCCGCATCAGACGTGGACATCATCAACACCGCTGCCGCGGCCGGTCGTCCTGTCGCGCGACTCGTCGAGCAGAAGAGCCGATGGATGCTCGACCCCAGGCATCCCGTCACCGACGCCCTCGCGGTGATCGCCGCCGATGCGATCGCCGTTCTCGGAACATCGGCCGCAGGGCGGGTCAAGACCTGCGAGGGCGTCGACTGCGCAGGACTGTTCCTCGACACGAGCAGGGGCGGCAACCGTCGATGGTGCTCGATGAACACCTGCGGCAACAAGGCCAAGAAGTCCCGCATGGCGCGGCACTGATCCGCGTCGCGCCCATACGGCGCTCGCCCCTGGGCCGCTCGCGCCGACTCTTCACGGACAAAGAAAGAGGGCCGGCCCTTTCGGACCGGACCTTTTTGTTTTGTGCGCGAGGGGGGACTTGTCCCTATCGCTTCCCCCACACGCCGCTGCGCGGCGCGCGGGGACCCCCAGCGATGGGGGCCCACCCGGGGGCGTTCAAGGCGACCCGACGCGGACAAAGTGAAGAAGGCCGGCCCTTTCGGACCGGCCTTCTTCACTTTGTGCGCGAGGGGGGACTTGAACCCCCACGCCCGATAAAGGGCACTAGCACCTCAAGCTAGCGCGTCTGCCTATTCCGCCACCCGCGCGCAGTTCGGAAGCTGATGTCTCAACCGCCGACGTACGAGATTAGCACGAAACCAGAGGCCCCTTTGCACACCCGGCACCCGGTAGCGTTGGCAGCATGACCACCCCGAACGAGACCACCGACGGAGTCGGATCTCCGGGAGCTGAGCACCACCTCGACGAGACGGCGCGGATCGCCCGGGACCTCATTCGCATCGACACCACCAACTGGGGCGAGGGACGGGCGAAGGGCGAGGCGGATGCCGCCGCCTACGTCAGCGAACACCTCGCCTCCCTGGGGCTGCACCCTCGCACCTACGAGTCGAGGCCGGATCGCACGACCGTCGTCGCGCGGGTCGCCGGTCGCGACCGGAGCAAGCCGGCACTTGTGGTGCACGGCCACCTCGACGTGGTTCCCGCCGACCCGTCGGACTGGACGTTCGACCCGTTCGCGGGCGAGATCCATGACGGGCTTCTGTGGGGCCGCGGGGCCGTGGACATGAAGAACATGGACGCGATGATCCTCACCGCGGTGGGAGACATCCTCAAGGCCGGCGAAGCACCGGAGCGCGACCTCGTGATCGCGTTCTTCGCCGATGAGGAAGACGGCGGACTGTTCGGCTCGCACTTCATGGTCGACGAGCATCCAGACGTCTTCGACGGCGCCACAGAGGCCATCAGCGAGGTGGGCGGGTATTCGGTCGATGTCGCGGGCACCCGCGCCTACCTGCTGCAGACAGGGGAGAAGTCGCTGCTCTGGCTGCGGCTCGTCGCTCGTGGAGCGGCGGCGCACGGCTCGCGGATGGTCAGCGACAACGCGGTCACGAAGCTCGCGAAGGCGATCGTCACCATCGGATCGCACGAGTGGCCACTGCAGCTCACCGACACCACGACGCAGCTCGTCGACGAGCTGGCGCGGCTGATGGGAGTCGACCCTGTGGCGCTGGGACCGGACGAGGTGGTGCTGCGCAGCGGAACGGCATCCGGTTTCGTGCGAGCCACGCTGCGCACCACGAGCAACCCCACGCTGCTCAAGGCCGGCTACAAGCACAACGTCGTGCCGGAGCGCGCGGAGGCGCTGGTCGACATCCGCACGCTCGCCGGCGATGAAGACGATGTGCTGCTGAAGGTGCGCGAGCTCATCGACGACGATGTGGACATCGAGATCGTGCACCGCGACATCGGACTCGAGGCGCCGTTCGCCGGCCCGCTGGTGACGGCGATGAAAGAGTCGCTGATCGCGCACGACCCCGAGGCCGTCGTGCTGCCGTACCTGCTCTCCGGGGGCACCGACAACAAAGCCCTGAAGCGACTGGACATCACCGGCTACGGGTTCGCGCCGCTGAAGCTGCCCGCCGACGTCGATTTCCCTGCCATGTTCCACGGCGTCGACGAGCGGGTGCCTCTCGACTCCCTCGTGTTCGGCCGCACCGTGCTGCGTCACCTGTTGTCCACCTACTGACCGAAAGGCATTGATGGACTTCGTCAACGCGCTGATTCTCGGCCTCGTCCAGGGACTCACCGAGTTCCTCCCCGTCTCCTCCAGCGCGCACGTGCGCATCGTCGGCGAGCTGCTCGGAACGGGGGCTGATCCGGGGGCGGCGTTCACCGCGATCATCCAGCTGGGCACGGAACTCGCCGTGCTCGTCTACTTCTGGCGCGATGTCACCAACATCATCAAACGCTGGTTCCTCGCGCTCTTCGGCCGCATTCCGCGGAACGACCCGGATGCCCGCCTCGGATGGATGATCATCGTGGGCAGCATCCCCATCGTCGTGCTCGGTCTGCTGTTCCAGAACGCGATCGAGACCACCTTCAGGTCGTTGTGGATCGTGGCCGTGATGCTCGTGCTGTTCGGCGTCATCCTCTGGATCGCCGACCATGTCGGAGCACGCACTCGACGCGTCTCCGAGCTCACGTGGGGCCATGCCGCCATTTACGGACTCGCTCAGTCCCTCGCCCTCATCCCCGGCGTCTCGCGCTCGGGCGGCACGATCTCAGCCGGTCTCTTCATGGGCTATCAGCGCAGCGCCGCCGCACGGTACTCGTTCCTGCTCGCCATGCCTGCCGTCTTCGGCAGCGGGCTCTACGAGCTCTACAAGTCGGTCAAGCATCCGTGCGTCGCCGGCTCGTCCGACGCTCTCGCGCACACCTGCACGCCGGAGGTGTTCTCGGGAGTCGACACGTTCGGCGCAACGGTCGTCGCCTTCGCCGTCGGACTGCTCGTGATCGCGTTCTTCATGCGCTACATCTCGCGGCGCAGCTTCCTGCCGTTCGTCGTCTACCGCATCGCGGTCGGCGTGCTCCTGATGATCCTGCTCGCCACGGGGGTGCTCAGTGCCTGAGTCCTGGCCCGCTCCGAGCGTGCCTCGGCTGCCCGGAACCGGCCGGCCACCCGAGCTGTACGACAGCGCCTCACAGGGCAGGGTGAGCGCGCGTCCCGCCGGAGAGACGGCTCGGCTCTATGTGTGCGGGGTCACACCCTACGACGCGACGCACGTCGGCCACGCCAACACCTACCTCGCGTTCGACACGCTGCAGCGGGTGTGGCTGGATGCCGGATTCGGCATCCATTACACGCAGAACATCACCGATGTCGACGACCCGCTGCTGGAGCGTGCGACCGCCACCGGCGTCGACTGGCGCGAGCTCGCCGCCGGGCAGATCCAGCTCTTCCGCGACGACATGACGGCGCTGCGCGCGCTGCCGCCGCACGACTACGTGGCCGTGACCGAGGTGGTGGACGAGATCGCGGATGCCGTTGCCACCCTCATCGACGCCGGCGTCGCCTATCGGGTCCCCACCCCCGACTCCGCAGAAGACGACGTCTACTTCGACACGGCGGCCGCCACCCGCATCGGCCCGTGGCACCTCGGCGAGGAGAGCAACCTCTCTCGTGACGTCATGCTCGCGCTGTTCGCCGAACGCGGCGGCGACCCGAGCAGACAGGGCAAGCGCGACGCGCTCGATCCCCTTCTCTGGCGCGCCGTGCGCGACGGAGAGCCGTCCTGGAGCACCACGGTCGGCAGGGGGCGTCCTGGCTGGCACATCGAGTGCTCCGTGATCGCGCTGAAGCACCTCGGCCCCGATTTCACGGTGCAGGGCGGGGGAGCGGATCTGCTCTTCCCGCACCACGAGTTCAGCGCGGCCCACGCGGCCTCGCTCAGCGGGCATCCGCTCGCCGAGGTCTACAGCCATGCGGGGCTCATCTCGTATCAGGGCGAGAAGATCAGCAAGTCGCTGGGCAATCTGGTGCTGGTGTCGCAGTTGCGTCAGCGCGGCGTCGAGCCGGCGGCCATCCGTCTGGCGTTGCTCGCCCACCACTACCGCGCGGAGTGGGAGTGGACGGAGGAGGGACTGCACGAGGCGGAGCTGCGGCTGGCGGCGTGGCGGGGCATCCGTGCCGACGACGACGCGGCGAGCGCCGACGACGTGCTGGACACCGTGCGAGAGCGACTCGCCGACGACCTCGACACTCCAGGTGCGTTGGCGGCCGTCGACGACGCGGCGGCGAGCGGAGTCGACGATCCGCAGCTGATCGGCGCGCTCGTGGACGCGCTCCTCGGCATCGAGCTCTGACGGCCTCGCCGCCGCGGCCACAGCCCGCGGTGGCGGATCGGCGAGCTGCCGTCAGGCCGATTCGTTAGTCGCGCCGCCAGGGTTCGTCTGGCCCGCGGCCGTCGCCCTTGTCTCCCCGTCCGTCGCCGCGACGACGCAGGTACCGCTCGAACTCCTGGGCGATCGCCTCGCCGCTGGCCTCGGGGGAGTCGACGGTGTCGCGCGCCTGCTCGAGCTGTTCGATGTAGGCGGCCATGTCTTCGTCGTCGGCCGCGAGCGCGTCGATGCCGCTCTCCCAGGCCGCCGAGTCCGCAACGAGGTCGCCACGCGGAATCGTCACGTCGATCAGCTGCTCCAGCTTCTCGATCAGGGCGAGCATCGCCTTCGGGCTGGGGGAGTTGTGCACGTAGTGCGGCACGGACGCCCAGAGCGCGAGCGTGGGAATGCCCACCGCCTCCGCCGCGTCGCCGACGACGCTGAGGATGCCCACCGGCCCCTCGTACGTGGGCCGTTCGACTCCGAGGTCGGAGCGCACCTGCGGGTTCTCGCTGGAGACGAACACGGAGATGGGCCGTGTGTGCGGCACGTCGGCCAGCATGGATCCCAGCAGCACGATGCCGTCGATCCCCGAGGCGAGCGCAGCGTCGATCAGCTCGCCCGTGAACGCCTTCCAGCTGCGCGATGGCTCGGTGCCGAGCAGCAGATAGAGGTTGCCGACGCCGCTTCCCGCCGCGTGCATCCCGCCGTCGTCGTCGAGTGGATCGACGCGGATGCCAGGCGAGACCGGCGCGTACACCACGGCTCCCGGCCACTCCAGCTGGCGCCTGCCGTCGTCGTCGCCGGCCAGCACGGGGCGGTTGAACTGGAAGTCGTAGTAGAGCTCGGGGTCGATGCTCGCGATCGGCACGACGTCGAGAGAGTCCTTGAGGGCGCGCACGGCGCCGCTCGCCGCCTCTCCCGCGTCGTTCCATCCCTCGAAGGCCACCACGAGGATGCGCCCGTCGAAGATCCCGCTGTCGTTGCTCACGCTGTCGGCTGCCTTCGGTTGTCGGCGCCCGTCTGGACGCGTCCATCCAGAATAGGCCGCACGTCCTCCCGACGCCGGGAGCCGCCACGGCAGGGCAGAGCGCCCGCCTAGACTTGATGCTCGTGACCTCTGCGACCCCTGCCGCCGTGCTGTTCGACATGGACGGCACCCTCGTCGACACCGAGCCGTACTGGATGCAGGCCGAGACCGAACTTGTGCACGCCCACGGCGGGGCCTGGACGCATGACGACGCCCTCGTGCTCGTGGGATCGGGCCTCTGGGAGTCCGCGCGTGTGTTCCAGGAACACGGTGTGGACATGCCTGCCGACGACATCGTCGCCACGCTCACCGCGCGCGTGCAGGAGCAGCTCGACGCCGACGGTGTTCCGTGGCGCCCGGGCGCGAAGGAGCTGCTCCGCGAGCTGCGCGACCACGGCATCCCCACCGCTCTGGTGACCATGTCGGTGCGGTCGATGGCGCAGCAGATCGTGTCGCACATCCCGTTCCCGGCTTTCGATGTGCTGGTCACCGGCGACGAGGTCGAACGGCCGAAGCCTTTCCCCGACCCTTATCTGGATGCCGCGAAGCTGCTCGGCGTCGACCCGCACGCCTGCGTCGCGATCGAGGACTCCATGAACGGGCTCGCATCGGCCGTCGCGGCGGGCACGGTCGCCATCGGGGTCCCGCACATGATCCCGCTGCCGGACAGCGATGAGCACACGCTCTGGCCCACCCTCGCAGGCCGTGGCCTCGCCGATCTCATCGAACTCATCGAGGAGCGTGCCGCGTGACCGACGAAGCCGTCCCGGCATCCTCCGGCCCGTTCCGTGCGGGCGACCGCGTGCAGCTCACCGGGCCCAAAGGTCACCTGCACACCATCACCCTCGAGCCGGGCAAAGTGTTCCACACCCACAGGGGCCCGCTTCCGCACGACGCCATCATCGGGCTGCCCGACGGCTCCGTCGTGGCGAACGAGGCGGGCGTCGAACACCTCGCGCTGCGCCCGCTGCTCACCGATTTCGTCATGTCCATGCCTCGCGGTGCCGCGATCGTCTACCCGAAGGACGCCGCGCAGATCCTCGCCCAGGCCGACATCTTCCCGGGCGCGACCGTGGTCGAGGCGGGCGTCGGGTCCGGCGCGCTCTCGCTGTGGCTGCTGCGTGCGATCGGCTCTGCCGGCCGGCTGGCATCCTTCGAGCGGCGGGACGAGTTCGCCGATGTCGCCCGCGGCAACGTCGAGACCTTCTTCGGGCGGCTGCCCGACGAGTGGAGTCTCACGGTCGGCGACCTCCAGGAGCAGCTGCCCGCAACCCTGCCGGACGGCACGGTCGATCGCATCGTGCTCGACATGCTCGCGCCGTGGGAGTGCGTGGATGCCTGCGCCACCGCCCTCAAGCCCGGTGGCGTGTTGCTCTGCTACGTCGCCACCGTCACGCAGCTCTCCAGGGTCGCAGAGGCGATCAGGGCGAGCGAGCTGTTCACCAGGCCCATCTCGAACGAGACGATGGTGCGCGGCTGGCATGTCGAGGGTCTCGCCGTGCGTCCGGATCACCGCATGATCGCCCACACCGGCTTCCTCATCACGGCGCGCCGGCTGGCACCCGGCGCTGTGCTCCCCGACCTCAAGCGCCGGGCGTCCAAGAGCGACTACAGCGAAGACGACGTCGAGGCGTGGACGCCCGGAGCGCTCGGCGAGCGCGTGGTCAGCCCGAAGAGCCTGCGCAAGCGAGTGCGCGAGGCGTCGGAGTCCGCGCGACTCGCCAGGGAGCGCGACGTGCCCGAAACGGGCAGCGCCCCTCACGAGCCACCTACCGCGGTCGACTAGCATGGGTTGCCGGGCGCCTGCCGCCCGAGCCCCCCGTCGTCCCTCACCGAAAGAGGAATCGTGCGCACTCTTCTGGCACGCAGAGCATCCGAACGCACCTCCCGCACCCGCCGACTCGGCACCGTCGCGGTGGCGGCGGCGATCGTCGCGGTGGGGCTCACGGGATGCTCCGCCGCAGGCAGTGGCGACTGCGTACAGCCCGGCGCGGCCTCCGAGCTCATTCCTTCGTCGGGCACGGCCACCGCCTCGAGCTGGAAGTTCCCGAAGCCGCTGCACGCCGACTCGCTGCAGAAGAGCACGTTGACCAGCGGCAAGGGCGCCGAGATCGTCGACGGTCAGCCGGTCATCCTCGACGTCGGAATCTTCAACGGGCTGACGGGCAAGGCCGTCGTCACCGCCGCACAGGGCGGCATGATCAGTGCGAGCACCTCGGGCAGCCAGCTCCCCGGCCTGCAGAAGGCGCTGCTGTGCAGCACCGTCGGCTCGCGTATCGCGGTCACCGGAACGGTGACGCAGGTGCTCGGCAAAGAGGCACAGCTGAACATCCCCGCGTCGTCCACGGTGGTGGCGGTCGCGACCGTGAAGAAGGCCTTCCTCGCCCGCGCCGACGGCACCCCGCGGCCCGGTCAGCCCGGCATGCCGACCGTCGTTCTCGCACCGAACGGTCAGCCCGGCATCAAGATCCCGTCTCACGACGCCCCCAAGACGCTGTCGACGGCGATCCTCAAGCAGGGTTCGGGCGAGACGGTGAAGAAGGGCGACTACACGGTCGTCAACTACACGGCGGTCGCGTGGAACAGCCCCGACACCGTCGCCTCCTCGAGCTGGCAGAACGGCTCGGCCGACATCTGGCCTGCCACTGACGGCTCCGTGCCCACGACCGTGACGAACAAGCTGATCGGTGAGAAGGTGGGCACCCAGCTGATCGTCGTCACGCCGGGAAGCAACGCCACGGCGTACGTCATCGACATCCTCGGCATCGCCAAGTAGCACCGAGCACGTCCCCTACGGGGACCGGATCGCCGCCCGCCGGTGCGTCAACAGACCTTAGGATTGCCTGCGTGTCCCCACAGAAGGTCCCCGTCGAGGAGCGGCTGTTCTCGCTCGTGCTCACCCTCGTCGCGACCGAACAGGGACTGACGAAGAACGAGATCCTCTCCAGCGTTCAGGGCTACAGCTCACGGTTCCGCGAGGGCGGCGACAACAGTGCGCTCGAGCGGCAGTTCGAACGCGACAAAGACGACATCCGAGAGCTCGGCATCCCGCTGGAGACCGTCGAAGACCCCGGCGATCCCGGCAACAACCAAGCACTGCGGTATCGCATTCCGAAAGCGGCATACGATCTCCCCGCCGACATCGAGTTCTCCGCCCAGGAGATGGCGTTGCTGCGCCTCGCAGCCAGAGTCTGGCGTGAGGGATCGCTGTCGGCCGACTCGCGACGCGCGATCATGAAGCTGCGCACGCTGGGGGTCGAAGCAGACGATCCGCTCGTCGGCTTTGCCCCGCAGGTGCGCATCCGCGAGGCCGCGTTCGAGCCGCTCGAGGTCGCCCTCGAACGCAGCGTGGTCGTGAACTTCGAATACCTCAAACCAGGGGAGGGCCTGCCGACGAAGCGTTCCGTCGAGCCCCTCGCACTCGTGCAGTTCCACGGACGATGGCTGCTGCACGCTCACGACAGGGGAGCCGATGCGCCGCGCACGTTCCTCATCTCCCGCATCATCGGTCGTCCGCGGGTGACGCAGATCGCGTTCGAACGCCATGGAACGGACTACGCCGCAAGGGCGATGGACGAGCTGCAGGCCATCTGGGAACGCAACGCGGCAGAGCTCGACGTCGTCGCGGCGACCGATGCCTGGGTCCGCCTCACCAAGCGCGAAGACACCAGGGTGAACGACGAGGGCAACCTCCTCGTGCACTATTCCGACACGGCGCTGCTCGCCGACGAGCTCGCCGGCTACGGCCCTGAGGTTCGCGTGGTGTGGCCGCCACGGCTCGTGCAGGCGGTGCGCGAACGGCTGGCCACGACACTCGCGACGCACTCGGAGGGGGTGGACGCCCATGGCTGAGCCCGCCCAGCAGCGCGATGCCCGCGACAAGCTCGCCCTCCTGCTCTCGCTCATCCCGTACCTGATGGACCACGACTCGGTGCCGGTGAAGGATGCCGCAGCCGCGTTCGAGGTCACTCCCAAGCAGATCCGCGACGCCGTGCATCTCATCGCGGTGTCCGGTCTGCCGGGCGAGTCGCGCGCCTACCTCGCCGGCGACCTGTTCGACATCGACTGGGACGCGCTCGAGGACCGCGACACGATCGTGCTCACGCACACGGTCGCCATCGACGACACCCCGCGCCTGTCTGCGCGCGAGGCCGCCGCACTCATCGCTGGGCTTCAGTATCTGAGTGCGCTGCCCGAGCATGCCGACCGCGACGCGATGGCATCCCTCATGGCCAAGCTCGAGCGCGGCACAGCCGCGGGCGCCGCGCAGGTCGCCGTCACCCCCGCCGGACTCCGCGACACCATCGCCACGGTGCGCGCGGCCATCGGGGACCACACGCAGCTGGAGTTCGATTACGTGAGCGCCCGCGGCGACTCCGAGCGCCGCAGCGTCGACCCGCTGCGCATCGAGTCGGTCAACGACGACTGGTACCTGCGCGGCTGGTGCCACCTGCGCAAGGCTGTGCGCACCTTCCGCCTCGACCGCATCGACCAGCTCGTGAAGACCACGCGCCCGATCAGCGAGCACGCCGAGCGGGTCGTGCTTCCCGAACGCCTGTTCCAGGGTTCGCCGGACGACCTCACGGTCTCCGTCGATGTCGCCGCCGCAACGCTGCCGCTCATCGCCGACTACGTGCCCGACGACGCGCCGCGCGAGCCCGACGGCGACATCGTGCACACCAGGGTGCGCGTCGCCCATTACCACGGCCTCAAGCGCATGGTGGCGAGGTTCGCGGGGCAGCTCACCGTGACGGCGCCGCCCGAGGCCCGCGCGGCCGTCGCCGCCTGGGCATCCGCCGGTGCCGCACGGTACGCCGAGACGACGTCCGCCGACGACGAAGAGGGTTGAGCCATGCCGTGGTGGTCGTGGGTCGTCATCTGGGTCGTGCTCGTGCTCGCCCTGCTCGGCATGCTGGCGTGGCTCGGCTATCGCCTGTTCGTCAAGCTGATGGCCGCCTTCAACGCCCTGGGCGAGCTCACCGACAAGGCCGACGCGCTGTCCAGACGGTTCGGTGACGACGAAACCGAGCCGCCGTTCCATCCCGCAGTTCTCGGTCCTGTCCGGGAATACGCGCAGAGCTGGGAGGAGCGGCGCGCACGCAATGCAACGATCAGGCATACTCGACGGGAAGCGCGGATCCGACGCGGTAAACTTCTGGTGAGTGCCGACCCGAGTCGGTACTCCTACCTACTTCGAAAGCGAAACTGACATGCTTGGCGACCTGTTCAGCGGATGGCACATCTGGATCATCCTGCTCATCATCGTGCTCCTGTTCGGCGCCACGCGCCTGCCGGCGTTGGCCCGCAGCATCGGCCAGTCGACGCGCATCTTCAAGAAGGAGATCCGCGACGGCCAGGAAGAGGACGAGGCAGCAGAGGCGGCGAAGTCAGCGAAGACCGACGCCAAGGCCGAGTCCACGACTGCTGACAAGCCGGCCGACAAGATCTAGCAGCCGTGAGCACCGCCGCTCGAACCAAGCGCGGCAGCAACCCCGAAGGCAGGATGTCGCTGGGGTCTCACCTCCGCGAGCTGAAGAACCGGTTCTTCTGGATCGCCGGAGGCATCGCTGTCGGCGCCATTGCCGGCTGGTTCCTGTATCCCTTCGTCTGGGACGCCATCAGCCTCCCGGTGCACGAGATCGCAAAGTCGCAGCACGCGAGCATCAACTGGCCGAACGTCACCGCGGCGTTCGACCTGCGACTGCAGCTCAGCGTGTACATCGGCATCATCATCACGTCGCCGCTGTGGCTGTACCAGATCTTCGCGTTCCTCACGCCGGGTCTGACCCGCAAGGAGAAGGGCTACACCTTCGGGTTCTTCTTCACGGCCGTCCCCCTCTTCCTCGCCGGCTGCGCCGCCGGCTGGTGGGTCGTTCCGCACATCGTTCGCGTGCTCACGAGCTTCGTTCCCAACGGCGAGACGACGCTGCTGGTGGCGTCGGACTACTTCAACTTCGTGCTGAAGCTGATCATCGTCGTCGGCATCGCGTTCGTTCTGCCGGTCTTCCTCGTGCTGCTGAACTTCATGCGGGTCATCAGCGCGAAGTCGATCATCAAGTCCTGGCGCTGGGCCATCCTCACGATCATGGTCTTCACGGCCATCGCCACGCCGTCGGCCGACGTCGTCTCCATGTTCCTGCTGGCCATCCCGCTGGTGGTCCTGTACCTCCTCGCGTACGGGGTCGCCTGGCTGCACGACCGTCGAGTCGCGAAGCGAGCCCTCGACATCGAGGCCGAGCTGGCATCCTGAGCCCGCTCGGCCGACGGCACCGGACACACGGGCCGTAGGGTGGAGAACGTGACGGATCAGCTCTCGCCGGCGGAACGCTTCGCGGCGTCGCGAAGCCGGGTCGGGCATCCACGCCTCGAAGACTTCCGCCGTGAGCAGTCGTTCGACCTCGACCCGTTCCAGCGGGAGGCGTGCGCGAGCCTCGAAGACGGCCGCAGCGTGCTGGTCGCCGCGCCGACGGGGGCAGGCAAGACCGTGGTCGCTGCGTTCGCCGTGGCGCTCGCGATGCGGCATCCCACCGCCAAGGTCTTCTACACGACGCCCATGAAGGCGCTGTCGAACCAGAAGTACCAGGAATTCGTCGACGACTACGGCACGGATGCCGTCGGCCTGCTCACCGGCGACACGAACGTGAACGCCGGCGCGCGCGTGGTGGTCATGACCACCGAGGTGCTGCGCAACATGCTCTACGCGGACTCCGACCTGCTCGCCGATCTCGCGTATGTCGTGATGGACGAGGTGCACTACCTCGCCGACCGATTCCGCGGTGCGGTGTGGGAGGAGGTCATCATCCACCTGCCCGCCGAGGTGCGGCTGGTCTCACTCAGCGCGACGGTGTCGAACGCCGAGGAGTTCGGCGACTGGCTGCAGGCCGTGCGGGGCGACACCGACGTGGTCGTCTCGGAGAGCAGGCCCGTGCCCCTCGAGCAGCACGTGCTGGTGCGACAGCGGCTCGTCGACCTGTTCGAATCGGCATCGAGAGGCGCGGCGAACAAGGTCAACCCCGAGCTGGTGCAGATGGCCAGGGTCGGTGGCCGCCCTTCCGGATCGCGACAGTTCGGCGACCGCGGCAGACGGCACGGCCGAGGAGGAAGGCCCGACTCCGGCCGACTGGACCGGCCAGAGGTGATCAGGTTGCTCGACGACCGCAACCTCCTGCCGGCCATCGCCTTCGTGTTCAGCAGGGCGGGATGCGATCAGGCGGTGTCTCAGGTTCTCCGATCGGGCATCCGGCTCACCGAAGCGCACGAGCGCGAGGAGATCCGCCGTGTGGCGGAGGAGCGGTGCCGCACGATCGCCGACGAAGACCTGGCCGTGCTCGGCTACTGGGAGTGGCTGGAGGGCCTGCAACGCGGCGTCGCAGCCCACCATGCCGGCCTGATCCCGGCGTTCAAGGAGGTCGTGGAGGAGCTCTTCCAGCGCAAGCTCGTCAAGGTGGTGTTCGCCACCGAGACCCTCGCGCTCGGCATCAACATGCCGGCCCGCACCGTGGTGCTGGAGCGGCTGGAGAAGTTCAACGGCGAGGCCCGCGTGCCGATCACGCCGGGGGAGTACACGCAGCTCACGGGGCGTGCTGGTCGACGCGGCATCGATGTCGAGGGGCACTGCGTCATCCAGTGGCGAGACGGGCTCGATCCGCAGGCCGTCGCAGCGCTGGCATCCCGCCGCAGCTACCCGCTCAACTCGAGCTTCCGGCCCACCTACAACATGGCGGTGAACCTCGTCGCCCAGTTCGGTCGCGAGCGCACCAGGGAGATCCTCGAGTCGTCGTTCGCACAGTTCCAGGCCGACAGGGCGGTGGTCGACCTGGCGCGCACCGTGCGCAAGCAGGAGGAATCGCTCGCCGGCTACGAGCGGGCCATGCAGTGCCATCTCGGCGACTTCGCCGAGTATGCAGCCCTGCGCCGCGAGCTCAGCGATCTGGAGCGCAAGGGCGCCAAGGCTTCCTCGCAGAGTGCGGCGGCGAGGGAACGGCGCGCGCACGAACTGGCGGACGTGCGCAGACGCATGAAACAGCATCCCTGCCACGGCTGCGCAGAACGCGAGCAGCACGCCCGCTGGGCGGAGCGCTGGTGGCGTCTGAAGCGCGAGACGGATGCCCTCACCCGTCAGATCCACACCCGCACCGGCGCCGTCGCCACGGTCTTCGACCGCGTGGGCGACGTGCTCCTCGAACTGGGCTATCTCGCCGATCGCGGCGGCGAGATCGTTCCGACCCAGCACGCGCACGTGCTCGGCCGCATCTACGGGGAGCGCGACCTCCTGGTCGCGGAATGCCTGCGTCGCGGCGCGTGGCGGGAGCTCGACGTCCCTGGACTCGCCGCCATGGCCTGTGCCATCGTCTACGAGCCGCGCAGGGACGAGCAGAACCCCTCTGAGCGCTATCTGCCGCGTGGCGCGTTCCGCGGCGCGCTGCAGAAGACGGAGGAGCTCTGGGCGCGTCTCGACGATGTCGAACGATCCCACCGCCTCCCCGGCAGCGAGCCGCTGGCCACCGGGTTGTGCGTGGCGATGTTCGAATGGGCATCCGGACGTTCGCTCGCCTCCGTGCTCACCGAGGCCGACCTGCCGGCCGGTGACTTCGTGCGCTGGTCGAAGCAGGTCATCGACCTCCTCGACCAGCTCAGCGGCGTCGCGACCGGCACGCTGGCCATCGTCGCACGCGATGCGCTCGTCGCCGTGCGCCGTGGCATCGTCGCCTACTCCGGAGTCGCCTGACGCCCGTTCGGCGATGCCCGGCTTCTCCGCAGCCCGCTCATAGCTCTCACGCGCATTCCGGGCCGTGCCGTCACCTAGGCTGAAAGATCGTGAATCCTCCCTCGCGCGCGCCGCTCCCGCTCTGGCTCGCGGTCGTCGTCGGAGCGGGCGGGGGAGTCGTCTACGACGGTGCATTCCCCGCGATCGACGTGTGGCCGCTGGCCTTCGTCGGTCTGGCGCTCATGCTGGTCGCCCTGATCGGCCGTTCCGTGGGCGGCGCGATCCTCGTCGGCTTCCTCTCCGGACTCACCTTCTATCTCACGCAGGTGTCGTGGACCGCGCTGTACCTCGGTCCCGTCCCGTGGATCGCCCTGTCCGTCTTCGAGTCGCTGCTGTTCGCGGCCGGAGCGGTGGCGATCGCACTGGCGTACCGCTGGATCCCGCGAGCCTTCCCCTCCGCACCCGGCCGACTCGGGGTGCTGCCGATGGCCGTAGCCGGCCTCTGGACGGCGCGGGAGTGGGTCTCCGGCAACTGGCCGTACGGCGGCTTCGCGTGGGGCCGTGCGGCCCTCTCGCAGTCGCAGAGCCCGCTCGCGCACCTCGTCGCGTGGTTCGGCGTCTCCTGCGTCTCGTTCCTGATCGTCTGGATCGTGGCACTCGCGATCGAATGCGTGCGTTACCGACGCGATCCCCTCGCGTGGCCGGCCCGACACCGTGTGGATGCCGCGGCGGCGCGCCCGCTCGCCCGCGCAGGCGTCGCCGTGGTCGCCATCTGCCTCGTGTTCGCCGTGCCGTTGTGGCCCGCGGCGACCTCGGGCACGACGAGGGTGGGCGCCGTGCAGGGCAACGGTCCGGCCGGATATTTCGATCACGCGAAGCAAGGCGATGTGATGAACGCGCAGGTCAAGGCGACCCAGGCGCTCATCGGACAGAAGGTCGACATGGTGGTGTGGCCGGAGGGCAGCGCCGACTGGGACCCGACGCGGTACTGGTGGTCGGCCGACACGCTCGACGACCTGAGCACCAGGCTGAACGCGCCGATGATCGTCGGCACCATCACGCGTCGGCACGGCAAGTACTACAACACGTCGCTGCTCTGGAAGGCCGGCAAGGGCGCCGTCGCCTACTACGACAAGAAGCATCCGGTGCCCTTCGGCGAGTACGTGCCCGACCGCTCGTTCTGGATGCCCTTCGCTCCCGGCCTCCTGGGGCTCATCCAGCGCCAGTACACGCCCGGCACTCGCAGCAACGTCTTCGACGTCAACGGCGTGAAGGCGGGCATCTCGATCTGCTTCGACATCGTCGACGACCGGCTGATCACCGAGATGATGAACGGCGGAGCCCAGATCATCCTGGCGCAGACGAACAACGCCGACTTCGGCCGCACGAAGGAGAACATGCAGCAGCTGGCCATCGCCCGCCTCAGGGCGATCGAGACCGGCCGCAGCCTCGTGAACATCTCCACGGTCGGCACGAGCCAGATCATCGATCCCGACGGGCACACGATCGCGCAGATCCCGGCCTATGAGCCGGGTGCCATGGTCGCGGATGTTCCGCTCGGCACCACGACGACCCCCGCCACCCTGCTCAGCGGCGTTCTCGAACTGCTGGTCTGCGGTCTCGGACTGGGAGCGCTGGTGGTCTCGGCGATCACGATGCCGCGCTCACGCACTCGTCGCTCTGGCGAGCGCTGAACGCCGGTCCGAGCGCACAGGCGACCGGTTTCCGGGCACACGAAAACGCAGCCTGCCAGGCAGGCTGCGTCGTGTCTCGTCGCTACGGACCGCTCGGGCGGTCAGGCGCCGATCTTGTGCTCCCCGCGGCGTGACCGCAGGTAGGCGAGGCGTTCCTCGAGCAGCTCCTCGAGCTCGGCGCGCGTGCGACGCTCGAGCAGCATGTCCCAGTGGCTGCGCGGCGCCTTGACGTCGGAGCGGTCGATCTCGACCGGTGCGTCATTCACGAGCAGCGTGGCCTCGTGACCGCAGTACTTGCACTCCCACGTCTCGGGAGCTTCGGCGTCGGCAGCGAAGACGACCTGAGTGTCCCGGTCGCAACTCGAGCACTGGTAGGTGTAGGTGGTACGCGCAGAAAACGTGACGCCCTCTTCGCTCTGTAAGCTCTGGGCGCCGAGTCTCATTCCGCGCAAGCTGCGATCTGCCATTGTGTGGTCTCCTTCTCGCGATGCATCCACACTTATAAACCGTCAAGCTGTGCGTTATCTGCCCGCCCCTCGCGGGGATTCAGCCTCCTTTCAGGGATTTTGCTCGCAGACAGCCCAGTCGTCAGCGCCCAGAACGGGGGCCGTCGAGCACCCCGGCGAGCAGATCGCAGCGGTCCGTGATGATGCCGTCGACACCCATCGACAGCAGCTCGCGCATCTCATCGGGATCGTTGACCGTCCAGACGTGCACCTCCCGCCCTGCATCGTGCACGGCCCGCACGAACGACGGTGAGACGACGGTCACGCTGCCCTGCCGCCTGGGCACCTGCACGGCATCCACGTCGCGGAGCGCCAGGCGCACCAGGGGAGGAAGACGCAGCCAGGTGCCCATCAGCGCGAGCGCGACACCCGGTGTCGACGCCGACGTCGCCGCGCCCGCCAGTGCGCGTACCGCACGGCGGCGGCGGCGCTGCGCGAACGAGGCGATCAGCACACGTTGCTGCGCGCCGGCAGTCCCGACGGCGGCGACTGTGGGGGAGAGGGCCGCATCGGTCTTCACATCGATGTTGAAGCGTGCACGCGGAAACCGCTCCAGCGTCTCCGCGAGCGTGGCGAGTCGTCCGCCCCCGACCAGGCTCAGCCGCAGGAGCTCATCCGACGCCAGCTGCTCGACGGGCGCATCCACGCCCGCGATCCGAGACAGGTCGTCGTCGTGACAGATCACGGCGACGCCGTCTGCGCTGGCGTGCACATCGGTCTCGAGGATGTCCGCGCCGGCGTCGAGCGCCGCAGCGAACGCCTCCAGCGTGTTCTCCTGTGCGTGCAGTGCAAGCCCTCGGTGCGCGATCGAGCGCGGCGGGGCTCCGTCGAAGTACCTGACCGGGTCAGGCATCCGTCTTCGGCGAGCCGCCCGACGGGTCATCGCTCGCCGATGCGTCGCCGGTCGACGGTGATTCCGCAGCCACATCACCGACCGGCGCCGTGACTCCCGGGGCTGCGGCGTCCTCGGCCTTCGCCACCTCCTGCTCGGCCGCCGCGACGGCCTCCGCCGACGAATCGTCCGTCAGCGCGGAATCGTCGACTGCGGCCGACGAGGAGCTTCCGTCCACACCGGACAGGAACGCATCGTCGGCTGTGGCTGAGGGTCCTTCGGCTGCACCAGGCAGGAACGCGCTGAAGGGGTTGCCCGCGCCCTGGGTCGCGAATCCTTTGCCGATGCCACGCAGCGCCTCCGTGAACTCGCTGGGGATGAGCCAGAGCTTGTTCGAGGCGCCGTCGGCGATCTTCGGCAGAGTCTGCAGGTACTGGTATGCGAGCAGAAGGTTGTCCGGCTTGCCCTGGTGGATGGCGGTGAACACCGTGTTGATCGCCTTCGCCTGGCCTTCAGCCTCGAGCACCGCTGCACGCGCGGAGCCTTCGGCGTTCAGGATCGCCGCCTGCTTCGTGCCCTCCGCGGTGAGGATCGCGGACTGTTTCGTGCCCTCCGCGGTGAGGATGAGCGCACGACGATCGCGCTCGGCGCGCATCTGCTTCTCCATCGAGTCCTGAATGGACGCGGGCGGGTCGATCGCCTTGAGCTCCACGCGGCTTACTCGGATGCCCCACTTGCCCGTGGCATCGTCGAGCACGCTGCGCAGCTGATTGTTGATGTTGTCTCGGCTCGTCAGGGTCTCTTCGAGGTTCAGGCCGCCGACCACGTTGCGCAGCGTGGTGGTGGTGAGCTGCTCGACAGCGCTGAGGTAGTTGGCGATCTCGTACGTCGCAGCCCTGGCATCCGTCACCTGAAAGTAGACGACGGTGTCTATGGAGACCACGAGGTTGTCCTCGGTGATCACCGGCTGAGGCGGAAAGCTCACCACCTGCTCGCGCATGTCGAGCAGCGGTCGCAGCCGGTCCACGAACGGCACCAGCAGGTTCAGACCGGGGGAGAGGGTCTTGTGGTAGCGACCGAGCCGCTCGACGATTCCCGCTGTCGCCTGCGGAACGATGCGAATCGCCCTGAACAGGGTGACGAGCACGAAGATGAGGACGATCAGAACGATGATCGCCACGATGATCTGCACGACCAGGGCCTCCGTATCATTCATGGGTTTGCCTTCCTGCCGGCACGACGACGGCCGTCGCGCCTTCGATCGCCGTCACCGTCACGCGGGATCCCGGCTCCAGGGCCGGCGCGGATGCCTCGTCCCCGGCGAGTCTCGAGGTCCACACCTCGCCGTTGGCGAGCTTGACCAGCCCCGTGTCGTGGCCGCCGAAGGATTGCACGACGCTGCCCTCCGTGCCGAGCAGCGCCGGCACGTTGCTGCGCGTGGGATCGCCGCCCCGGCGCAGCGCGCGAAGCAACGGTGGTCTGATCAAGAAGAGCAGAAGCAGTGACAGCACGGCGGCGACGGCGATCTGGGCCCACCACGGCAGCCCGAAGAGTCCGCTGATGAGACCGCCGAGCGACCCGATCGCGAGCATGAGGAACACGAAGTCGAGCGAGAGCATCTCGACGATCACGAAGACGAGGATCAGCACCAGCCAGCCGATCCACGCGTACGACGAAACGACATCCATGTCGGGCGGGCTCCCTTCGAGTGGTTCCGACGGTACCAGCATGAGGCTGCTGCACCGCAAGAGCTCTCCGCCGAAGCGGCAAAGGATCGCTGAGATACTGTCGTGGTGCCCTTTCGGGCGCTCGTTCCCACCGAAGAGCCGTAGGAGATACCACGTGAGCAACCCCCTCGAACCGTCGTCGCTGACCGGAAAGCGCGCTCTCGTCACGGGATCGTCCCGCGGAATCGGCGCCGACACCATCGGGTATTTCGCCGGCGCGGGAGCGAGCGTCGTCATCAACTACCGCAACAAGGAGGCGCGGGCCCGCAAGCTCGCCGACTCGATCGAGGCATCGGGCGGCACCGCACTCGTCGTCGGCGCCGACCTCACCGACCCGCAGTCGGTGGCCGATATGTTCGCGACGGTGCAGCGCGAACTCGGTGGGCTCGACATCCTCGTGCTCAACGCTTCGGGCGGCATGGAGTCGGGCATGGAGTCCGACTACGCGATGAAGCTCAACCGCGACGCCCAGGTGAATGTGCTGACGGCCGCGCTGCCGCTGCTCGGCGAGGGCTCGCGCGTCGTGTTCGTCACCAGCCACCAGGCCCACTTCATCCGCACGACGCCGACCATGCCGGAGTACGAGCCGGTCGCGCTGAGCAAGCGAGCGGGGGAGGACGCCCTGCGCGATCTGATCCCCGAGCTGGATGCCCGCGGCATCGGCTTCGTCGTCGTCTCCGGCGACATGATCGAGGGCACCATCACCGCGACGCTGCTCGAGCGCGCGAACCCCGGCGCGATCCAGGCCCGCAAGGATGCCGCTGGTCGCCTCTACAACGTGGGCGAGTTCGCCGCGGAGGTCGCTCTGGCCGCCGTCGAACCGGTTCCGACCGACCACACCCGCCTCATCGGCGACATCGACGACTTCGGCGAAGAAGGCTGACCGGGTGAAGGCCGAGGACATCACGCGGCTCGTCTCCGTCTCGCGTCCCACGCTGAGCCCTGACGGGCGCGTCGCCGTCGTCGCCGCCACGCACCCTGATCTCGACGCCGACGCGTACGTCGGCCAGCTCTGGTCCATCGACACGGCGGCCGAGATCGGGCCCCGCCGCCTCTCCCGAGGGTTCCGCGACTCCGCACCGCAGTTCTCTCCTGACGGCTCTCTTCTGGCGTTCCTGCGGTCCGAGCAAGGCGCCCCTGCTCAACTGCACGTGATGACGGCCGCCGGGGAGAGCCCCTGCGAGTCACGGACCAGCCGCTCGGCGTCACGGAATTCGCCTGGTCGCCCGACGGGCACGCGCTCGCCTTCATCTCTCGCGTGCCGGAGAAGGGTCGCTACGGCACCGTCGACGGACTCGACGCGGGCGCCGAGCCCGCGCGTCGGTTCACCACCGCCCGTTATCTCTCGAACGGCCTCGGCTGGATGCGCGACCGACGTCCTCAGGTCTTCATCGTCGATGTGCCCGCCGTCACCGAGGCGCCCGTGATCCAGCCCGCGGCTTCGGCCGACGGCCCGGCGGCGACGCGGCCCGGGGTTCCCGAAGCTCGACAGCTCACGTTCGGCGACGCCGACCACGGCGGCATCGCCTTCACGCACGACGGCACCGGCATCGCCGTGGTCTCGGACGGGCACGCCACGGCGGACGACGACCTGGTGAGCATCCTCACGCTCGTGCCGACGACCGGTGGCGAGGGGACGCTCGTCGTCGGTGCCGATCAGCACCTGTCGATCAACGGTTCTGCGGGAGCCGTCGCTTTCGGAGCCGACGGACGGCCGTACTTCCTGGCGCAGGACATGGGGCCGTCCGGACGCGATTTCGTGGCCAAGAACACGGCACTGTACGTTGTCGATGCGTCCGGACGCCCGGCACGTCGCCTCACCGATGAAGAGACCGTCGACCTCGGCGAGATCGGTTCCTGTGTGGTGTCCACATCCGACGGCACCCTGGTGCTCGATCGCGCACGCGGACGCGTCCGCCTCGTGCGCGTCACCGACGAGGGACCGCTCGAGGAACTGCTCACGGACCGCGAGGTCACCGGCATCGCGCATGCCGGCTCGACGATCGTGGTGTCGTTTCAAGACGCCACCAGCTTCGGCGACGTCGCCGTCCTCCGCGCGGGCAGCACGACCCCGCGTCTTCTGACCGACTTCTCCGCCGAGGTGCGAGCGACGGGCATCCGTGTTCCGATGGAGCTCGAGGCGACGGGCCGAGACGGGTACCCGATCCACGGCTGGGTCGTGATTCCGCAGGGGGAGGGGCCGCACCCCGTGCTGCTCAACATCCATGGCGGTCCGTTCGCGCAATACTCCGTGCACCTCTTCGACGAGTCGCAGGTATACGCGGATGCCGGCTATGCGGTCGTGTACTGCAACCCGCGCGGGTCGGCGGGATACGGCCAGGGGCACGGGCGTGCGATCAAGGAACGCATGGGCACCGTCGACCTCAACGACGTGCTCGACTTCCTGGATGCTGCCGTCGCGGAGCATCCGCAGCTCGACGGCGGCCGAGTCGGCATCCTCGGCGGCTCGTACGGCGGATACCTGACGGCCTGGACCATCGCCCACGACCATCGATTCGTCGGCGCGATCGTGGAGCGCGGATTCCTCGACCCCGAGTTCTTCATCGGGACAAGCGACATCGGCTCATTCTTCGCCCAGGAGTACAACGGCGAGTCGCGTGAGGCGATCGAGGCGCAGAGTCCGCAGGCCCACGTCGGCGACGTGCGCACGCCCACGCTCGTCATGCATTCGGAGAACGACCTGCGTTGTCCGCTGTCGCAAGCGCAGCGCTACTACGCGTCGTTGCGGCGAGCGGGCGTGAGCACAGAACTCGTCGTCTTTCCGGGAGAGGACCACGAGCTCAGCAGAGCCGGCCGACCTCGCCACCGGGTACAGCGCTTCGAGATCATCCTCGACTGGTGGAGCAGCACGCTGCCGGTCGGGGTCGCCGAAGACGACTGACCGCGAAAGGCGCGAACGGGGCGATGGATGCTGTCCGCCGCCCCGTTCGCGTCGCGAACGTCGTCTTCTTCTCTAGCCCTTGAACGTGAAGGCGCGCACGATCTGTACGATCCCGAGCACCACAAGCGAGATCCCCAGCAGCCACACGAGCACGAGGGTGCCCATGATGGGCGAGAACAGCAGGATGATGCCCGCGATGATGCTCAGGATCGCGAAGAAGAGGCTCCACGCCTTCGACTGGGCACCCCCGAGCGTCGTCAGGGCGACGATGCCCTCGATGATCCAGACGATGCCGACGAACACACCGAAGAACAGGAGGAGCAGAGTCGTCGACGTCGAGAGGTTCGCGAACATGATGATGCCGGCGATGATGAACAACACGCCGAGCACGATGTGTCCGACCCTCGACCACCCGCCCATCACCTTCGAGAAGATGCCGAGCCCTGCGTACACGACCCCGGCCACGATCGCATACAGCGCGATGAGCCAGGTGAGGGCCGTGAGTGCGTGACCCGGCCACACGAGGATGATGATGCCGACGACGAGCGAGACGACGCCACCGATGCCGAGTGCGGTTCGGACTCCGTTCACCGCGGACTTCGCTGCGGGGCTTTCAGCGGACATGGGGCCACCTTTCCTGAATGCAAGCTGTGAGCTTTGTCGGCAGCCTAGACGCGGACCCGCCGGTTTCAGCGCTGATTCGGGCCGAATCACCCGATTCGTGTCACGGCTGTGACTCTGCGTCGGTGTTCGGGTTCCGCCGATCACTCGCATGAGATGACCGCAGAATCATGGGACCGAACCGAGTCGTGGGACTCAGCACCCCGCTTCGCAATATGTCCGATAATGTTGATTATGTCAGTTCGACTGATTGTGTCTCCGCACGATCTGCGGTTTCGTGGTCGCTGCCCACTCCCCTGCTGCGTCGTCGTCGAGTTCGGCAGCGTGAAGGGGCTCACATGATCGGAGAGTCCGACCAGCGTCCATGGGGAACCTGCCGACTGGTTCGATGTCGGGCCCACATGGGACCCTGATGGGATGGCGACCACGACGCGGGTGTTGAGCGTGACGGTGCCGGTTCCCGACCAGGACCGGGCCCTCGAGTATTACCGAGACGTGCTCGGTTGCGAGGTCAGATATGACGGTGAGCCCTGGCCCGGTGCGAGGATGATCGAAGTGGTTCCGCCGGGGTCGTCCGTCGGAATCGTGCTGCTCCCGCCCGACAGCGAGATCCCGGTCGCCCTGCGACTTGGCACACACGACGCGGCCGAGGCTTTCAGCCGCGTCAGAGCCGCGGGCAGCGCGGTACACAACGACGCACCGATCTCGATCGGCGACGGCTCCCCGATGTTCTTCTTCGACGATCCGTTCGGCAACGGCCTCGTGTATATCCAGGAAGACTGAGCCGGTATATCCAGGAGGCCTGAGTCGGAACGCAGGTCCTTGTCACGCCCGCTGCAGCATCCACTTGCGACCTTCCGTCACGCGTAGCCGAGTTGGCGCATCATACGGAGGTCATCCGAGACAAAGTCTGCCCGTGTGATCAGCTGGTCATGAACCGTGTACATCCCGACGATGGCGTAGCGCACTTGCCGACCAGTCGGCTCCATGCCGCGCAACGACCCGAGATGCGTTCCGGCGACGGTGTAGAGAGCCCACAGCTCGTCGTCGTCGACAACGACCTTCTCGATCGTGTGATGGAGGTCCGGAAAGGCCGCGAGAAAGTCCCGCATGAATTTCTGGTATCGCTCGGTCGTCTTCTCCAGCCCGAACCGGTCGAGAACCGCGTAATCGCAGTCCGGCGAATAAAACTCCCACATGCGCTCGAAGTCACCGGCTTCATATGTGCGGAGGAAGGACTCAAGGAATCGGCGCTGCGCCTCTTTGGCCATGGCCAAACACTACCGATTCGCATGCCACTCCCCCGCCGCAGTCCGGCCGACGACACTCCCGTGGTGACCAAGCTGGACCGCTTCGCCCGCTCACTTCCGGATGCGCGAGACATCGCGGACGAACTGACTCGCAAAGACGTCGCACTCAGCCTCGGCGGCGGCGACGATCCCAACGATCCGGTCGGCCGTCGCCGACGAGATACAACGGGCTGGTTCGAGACCCATTGACGTGAAGTGAGCCTATTTGTAGCGTTAGCCGACAAATAGGAAGAAGGCGCGATGGCTGACAGCCGATGGTCTCCTGAGTTCCTGCCGGTCGGCCGCAGCGCTCAAAGCGTGCGGCCACTGCCTGGCGGGTTCGCCAATCCCGTGTGGCTGTGCCGGCTCGCCGACGGCGACGAGGTCGTCGTGAAAGCATCCGTCGACGACTGCTCGGACATGTTCGCGACCGAGGCGGCAGGTCTCGCGGCGCTTGCCGAGCGGGGTGGCCTCACCACCCCGCGGGTGCTCGCCGTCGGGCCGCGGTCGATCGTCCTGGAAGCGCTCGATCCCGTCCTGCCGGACACGGACGAGTTCTGGCGGGCCGCGGGCCGGTGCGCTGCGCGCATGCACAGCGCGACCGCGCACGATCGCTTCGGGTGGGACGCGGATGGCTGGCTGGGACTCTTCCCGCAGTGCAACGCATGGGATGCCGACGGGCACCGCTTCTTCGCCGAGAAGCGGGTGCTGCGCTACCTCGGCGAGCCCCGGGTCGAGGCCGCGCTGGATGCCCGCGACCGCGCCGGTATCGAGCGGCTGTGCGCTCGGCTTCCCGACCTGATCCCCGACACCGGCGCGTGCCTCACACACGGCGACATGTGGCGCAACAATGTCATCGCGGACCGCGCAGGGCAGCCGGCATTCCTCGACCCGGCCGTGAGCTACATGTGGGCCGAGGTCGACCTCGCGCACATGCTGTCATCGGGCGGCATCCCGGAACCGTTCTTCGCCGCGTATGCGGAGGTCCGCCCCCTGCACCCCGACTGGCGGGAGCATGCACGCCTTCTCAACCTGCGGCAACTGCTCGCGATGCTCGCCGGCGGCATCCCCGTCCCGACCATCGTCGCCTCGATCCGCGAGCTCATCGAGAGCTACGCGTGAGCGTGATCAGCGTCCGAGACTCGGCAGCCGACCAGCGAATCGGTCGACGAAGTCCCGCTGACGCTCCACCGCGAGCGCGCTGGTCTCCGCCCTCACGCTCACGTCCGGTCAGGATCGAGATTCAGTGTGGTGCCCTCGTAAAGGTATTGCTGGTCGCCGAAGACCTGCAGATTCGCATTGAGCCAGATCAGGTCTTGCACGGAGATGCCGAAGCGCTCTGCGACGACCGAGGTGATGTCGCCGGGCGCGATGAGATAGCTCTCTGGTGCCCCGCTCGAGGTCGTCGCCGTGACCTTCCCTGCCGCGTACGTGCGCACGCCGTGGTCGACGGGATGCACGTTCGTGCTGCGGGCAGGCACGTTCCAGGTCACGGCATTCACGGCGAGCACCTTGTTCGGCCCCAGTTCCACCGGCACACCGTCGGCGGAGGCCACCGATGAGTAGGTCACGAGCGCCTTCAGATAAGACGGCTGGTCCTCCGAGCCGAGCGACGCCGTCGAACCGGTCGGGCTGGTCGTCGGTCCGCCGAGCACATGATCGCCGACACCGTGCCAGGTGAGCCCGTCCCCCACGCGCGGCGGAATGTCGATCAATGTGACCGACACGGGTATCGGCACCGTCGACGTGAAGTTCGAGTACTGCACCGAGAAGGTGTTGTCGCCGTTGGCGACGACTCTGTAGTGATAGTGGATGCTCCCCTTCGGCGACGCCACATCGCCCTGCGCCACGACGGTTCCGGCAGGGACGGGCGTCAGTGTCGGGCTCGGCATCGGTGAGGCCGCCGGCTCCGCTGTGGCCAGGTGCGACATGGCCGGATCCGGAGCGGCGGATGCCGTCGGCTTCGTCGTGTGCGTCTTCGCGCGGGCGGAATGGCTGTGCGTCGTGTGCGCGACGTTCTTGCCCACGGCGGCGGAGCATCCAGCGAGCCCCACGGCGACGACTCCCACGACGGCAAGCGCCGAGAGCCCGCGCCACCGTGCCGCACGGTTGGTCTGTCCCGCCGATCCACGAGTCCGTCCACGCAGCACGTGCTCTCCTCACCTCAGAGGGTCGGCGCACGACGACCGGTACCGCAGGCGTCACCCGCAGGTCAGGTTGCCGTACCGAACCCCGATTCCACAAGGGCGGCGAGCCGGTCGACCGCTTCCCTCGCGGAGGGATCGGCCGTAGCGATCTCGAGGACCGCACCCTGAGACAGCCCGAGCGAGAGGATGCCCAACAGGCTCCGCGCATCCGTCCCGTTCACCGTCACCTTGGCACCGAGTGAGGTCGCCAACTTCACGAACTCGGCGGCGGGGCGTGCGTGCAGCCCGTCGGGATTGACCAGGGTCACCGTGCGACTGTAGCCGGCGTTCGGCGCGCTGTCGTCCCCTGCTGACTCGCGCATGCTCCGATCAGACCCAGCGGACGCCACCGCGGCCAGGTCTCCTCCGGTCTGAGCACGCACGCCTGCGGCGACTGCACCTTCGACAAGGGGACCGTCCGCCGCGGTCACGCGTCCCGCCCATTCGGCCCCGAGCAGGTCGATGGCCGTCTCGGCGGAAAGCACGGCAGATCCGAGATCGGAGAGCACCACCACGCCGGCACCCGAATCGGCTTCGACCACCGCATGCATGATCGCTTCGACGTCCGTGCCGAGGCGACCGTCCGCCGTGCCGCCCACGGCCACGGCCGTCACGTTCGGGCTCATCTCGGCGACGAGCTGCACGACGCCCCGTGCGATCAGGTCGCTGTGCGAGACGATGACAAGGCCGACGACCGAGTGCTCGCTCATGCCGCGGCGTCCGCTGCGGCGCGAAGGACGATGGCCGCGGATGCCGCACCCGGGTCACGGTGTCCGACCGCCCGCTCCCCCAGGTAGCTCGCTCTGCCCTTGTGCGGCAGCAGCGGGTCGGTCGCCGTCGCCCCTTCTTCCGCCCCGCGCGCGGCGGCGGACAACACGGCGACCGGATCGTCTCCAGAGGATGCCGCGGCCCGAGCTGCGGAGACCGCGGCCGTCCAGGCATCCACCATCGTCTTGTCACCGGGGGTCGCGTGACCACGCTCCTCGATGCCGCCGAGCGCCGCATCGAGCATCGCGACCACGTCCTTCGCGTCGAGCGTGACACGGTCGGCCACGGCCTCGGAGGCCCTGAGGAACGCCGTTCCGTAGAGCGGTCCGGCAGCGCCGCCGACCGAGGAGATCAGTCTCATCGCCGTCGCGCGCAGCACGTCGGAGGGCCGAGCATTCGCGGGAAGTTCCTCCAGGGCATCGCGCGCAGCGGCGAATCCGCGGTTCATGTTCTCGCCATGGTCGCCGTCGCCGATCGCCCGATCGAGCTCACCCAGCTCCGACGCCTGCTCGGCGATCCGGTCCGCGGCCGTCCTGACCCAGGCGATCGCCCATGCCGTGTCCAGTGTCATGTCATCCCCATCATCTCAACCCGGGTTCGCGCAATCGCGGGCTCGGTCTCCATCATCACCAGCGCAGAGCGGCAGTGCGCACCGGAGCGTCCCAGAGTTCCACGAGGTCGTCGTCGACGTCGGCCAGCGTCACCGAGAATCCGGCCATGTCGAGCGAGGTCACGTAGGAACCCACCAGCGACCTCGCCATCTCCACGCCCAGCGCGTCGAGTCGTTCGGCGACCCTTCTGAACACCACGTAGAGCTCGGCCGATGGCGTCGCGCCCATTCCGTTGACGAGTGCGATAACCCTGCTCCCGCGCTGCCGCGGGAGGTCCTCCAGGACCGCATCGAGCACGCGATCGGCGAGCTCGTCCGCTGGTGCCATCGTCGACCGAGAACGTCCCCGTTCACCGTGGATCCCGATTCCGAACTCGATCTCGTCGGCGCCGAGCTCGAAACTCCGTCTGCCCGAGTGCGGAGTGGTGGGAGCCGCGATCGCCACACCCATCGATCGCGTCGTCGCCACCAGTCTGCTCGCGAGCCTCTCGAGCTCGTCGAGGTCCGCTCCGCGCTCTGCCGCAGCTCCCACGAGCTTCTCGATCAGCACGGTTCCCGCCACGCCACGGCGGCCGGCCGTGAACTCCGAATTCTGCACCGCGACGTCGTCGTCGATCACCACGGTTCGCACCCGGATGCCCTCGAGCGTCGCGAACTCCGCAGCAGTCTCGAAGTTGAGCACGTCGCCCGTGTAGTTCTTGACCAGATAGAGAACTCCGTGCCCGGTGTCGACCGCTCGCGTGGCGGCGAGGATGGGGTCGGGAGTCGGCGAGGTGAAGATCTCGCCCGGCACCGCGGCATCCAGCATTCCAGCGCCGACGAAACCGATGTGCAGCGGCTCATGACCGCTCCCGCCGCCGGAGAGGATGCCCACCTTGTCTCCGGCCGCACGCGCACGAACCACGTACACCGGGTTCGCGTTCACCCGGACGATCTCCCGGTGGGCGGCACCGAACCCCGCGAGCGCATCGGCGACGAAGCGCCGCGGATCGTTCACCAGCTTCTTCACGCCAGGACCCCTCTGCGGGTGCGCCGCCACGTCAGTGAGCGGCGGCGATCCACTCTTCGAGTTTCGCGGCCGCGGCCCCCGAGTCGACGGCCTCGGCGGCGACGGCCAGCTTGTCGGAGAACCTGTCCAAGATGGCCCGCTGACCGCTCGCCGGGTCGGATGCCAGCTCGAACGACACGAGTCCCGCTGCGGCATTGAGCAGCACGATGTCGCGCACCGGGCCCGCCTCCCCCGCGAGGACTCCCCGCACGACGGCAGCGTTGTGCTCGGCGTCACCGCCCCGCAGCTGATCGATGTCGGCTCGTGGAATCCCGAGGTCGCGCGGGTCGATGTCGTGCTCCGTGACAAGACCGCGCGAGACCTCCCACACGTGACTGTGCCCTGTGGTGGAAAGTTCATCGAGCCCGTCATCGCCGCGGAACACCAGCGCTGTCGCCCCTCGGGTCTGGAAGACGCCGACGATGAGCGGAACCCTGTCGAGCTGTGCCACGCCGACGGCGGACGCCTCAGGGCGGGCGGGGTTGATCAGGGGCCCGAGGATGTTGAAGACCGTCGGGATGCCGAGCTCACGACGCACGGCTCCCGCGTTTCCGTATCCGGGGTGGAACATCGACGCGAAGGCGAAGGTGATCCCGACCTCCTCGAACACGCTCGCGACACGGTCGGCCGTCATGCCGAGGTCGAGGCCGAGCGCCGCGAGCACGTCGGACGAGCCCGATCGTGAGCTCGCCGCCCGGTTGCCGTGCTTGATGACGGGCACGCCCGCGGCCGCCGCCACGATCGACGCCGTCGTCGAGACGTTCACAGTTCCATAACGGTCGCCGCCGGTGCCCACGATGTCGAGCGCCATCGGATCGAGACGAAGCGGAACGGCGTGGTCGAGGATAGCGTCGCGAAAACCGACGATCTCGTCGACGGTCTCGCCCTTGGTCTTCAGCGCCACGAGGAATCCAGCGAGCTGCGCATCGGTCGCCTGCCCCGTCATGACCTGCTCCATAGCCCACGCCGCGTCCGCCACGCTCAGATGTTCGCCCTCGAGCACGCTCGAGATGATCGTCGGCCAGGTTCGGGATTCCGCCATGTGAGCGATCATATCGGCGACGGAGCCGACGACCGCGGGAGCGTGCTGACACGGCAGAGACGATGGAGGCGCTGAGCGCCGAAAGCCGCGATATCGGCCGGATTGAGACGCCCAATGCGAAAACGGCCCCCCGAAATCCGCCATAATGGGGAGCGTGACGAGCACCTCGATATCTCCTTCGGCTCCGGCGCCGACGATCAACCGCCCCAACGTGGTGGCCGTCGGAACCATCGTCTGGCTCGGCAGTGAGGTGATGTTCTTCGCGGGCTTGTTCGCGATCTATTTCACGCTGCGCTCGACGTCGCCTCAGCTGTGGGCCGCGGAGACACAGCACCTCAACGTTCCCTACGCTCTGACGAACACGCTCATCCTGGTCGCCAGTTCGTTCACCTGCCAGTTCGGCGTCTTCGCCGCCGAGCGTCTGCAGGCGCGATCCACCGGCTGGCGCCCGCGCCAGTGGGGCATGGTCGAGTGGTTCACCCTCAGTTACGCGCTCGGCGCGATCTTCGTCGCCGGCCAGGTTGTCGAGTACGCGACCCTCGTCGGCGAGGGCGTCGCGATCAACTCGAACGCCTACGGGTCGGCGTTCTACCTCACCACCGGATTCCACGCGCTTCACGTCACCGGCGGACTCATTGCCATGCTCTTCGTCATCGGCCGGGCCTTCGCGGTCCGCAGGTTCGGCGACAAAGAAGCGACGAGCTCCATCGTCGTCTCGTACTACTGGCACTTCGTCGACGTTGTGTGGATCGGGCTGTTCCTGGTCATCTACGTCCTCAAATAGAGAAATCGGGAGCAGAGCACTTCACATGCGGGAGACAACGCACAAGACCGCTCGCAAGCGCAAGGCGGGTCGCAGGCATCCACTCGCGACGGTCGCGCTGATCGCGATCGGCCTCGGCCTCACCGGTGGCACGTATGCCGCCTTCAACGCGACGGGTTCCACGGCAGACGCCGCATCGTCGAGCCAGAGCGACATCGATGCAGGCCAACGGCTCTTCCAGGCCAACTGCGCCAGCTGCCATGGCCTCGAGGCCCAGGGCACCGACGACGCCCCCAGCCTGATCGGCGTCGGCGCCGCCGCTGTCGACTTCCAGGTCGGCACGGGCCGCATGCCGATGGCCATGGACGGTCCGCAGGCCGAAGAGAAGCCCGCGCAGTTCGACCAGAGCCAGATCGACCAGCTGGCCGCCTACGTGGCGTCGTTGGCACCTGGACCCGATGTTCCCAGCTCGGAGTACACCGACGGTGGTGGAGACGCCGCGAAGGGCGCCGAGTTGTTCCGCGTCAACTGCGCCATGTGCCACAACGTGGCGGGCGCCGGCGGAGCTCTCACCGAGGGCAAGTTCGCTCCCCCTCTGCGCGGAGTCACCGGCACGCACATCTACGAGGCGATGATCACCGGCCCGCAGAACATGCCGGTCTTCAACGACCGCAACATCTCCCCCTGAGGGCAAGCGGGACATCATCACCTACCTCAAGTACATCGAGGCGAACCCCTCCCCCGGCGGATTCGAGCTCGGCTCGCTCGGCCCGGTCGCCGAGGGCCTGTTCATCTGGATCTTCGGCCTGGGTTCGATCGTCGCACTGACGGTCTGGATCACGGCGAAGTCGAACTGATGCACGCTCAGATCGCAGACGAGCGCAAGAAGGAGAGCAATGGCACTGGACGATAACGGCGGCACGGAGATCACGCCCGCCGCCTCGTCGGCCGTCGACCACCGTCCCGGCGACCCGGGTACGGCCGTCATCGTGCAAGACGCCGTGGAGAACCCCGGTTTCCCACCGCACCGCGCGAGGATCACCGACAAGGACCCGCGCAAGCAGCGCCGAGCCGAGCGCACGATCTACACGCTCTTCTACCTGTCGATCGTGGGCAGCATCTGGGCGATCGCGGCGTACATCGCGTTCCCGATCGAGTCGGGGAACATCGCCGACCTTCGCATCAGCACGCTGGCCATCGGCCTCGGCATGACGCTGGCCCTGCTGGCGATCGGCTTCGGCGCGGTCCACTGGGCCAAGGCGCTCATGGTCGACAAAGAAGGCATCGACATCCGGCATCCCGTTCAGGGCTCCGACGAGACGCGCGAGCGTTCGGTGGAGATCTTCAAGGAGGCCGACCAGGAGTCCGGTTTCGGTCGACGCACGCTGATCCGCAATTCGCTCATCGGTGCGCTGGTCGCCTTCCCGCTGCCCGCCATCGTTCTCTTCCGCGGGCTCGGCCCGATGAACGAGGATCCGGTGAAGCTGCTCTCCCACACCATGTGGAAGAAGGGCATGCGTCTCACCCGCGACCCGTCCGGCACGCCGATCAAGGCATCCGACGTCACGATCGGTTCCGTGTTCCACGTGATCCCCGAGGGGCTCAACGACAAGGAAGACGCACTGGACCAGAAGGCCAAGGCCGCCGTGCTCCTGATGCGCCTCGACCCGAAGGACCTTCACCCGCGACCCAGCCGCAAAGACTGGGCGTACGACGGCATCGTCGCCTACTCGAAGATCTGCACCCACGTCGGATGCCCCGTCGCCCTGTACGAGCAGCAGACCCACCACCTGCTCTGCCCATGCCACCAGTCGCAGTTCGACATCACGCACGAGGCCAGGGTCATCTTCGGACCGGCGAACCGTCCGCTGCCGCAGCTGCCCATCGAGGTGGATGCCGACGGATACCTCGTCGCTCAGAGCGATTTCCATGAGCCCGTCGGCCCGAGTTTCTGGGAGCGTCATTGACCGCCACGACAGCCGCTGACACCACGGCCAAGAAGCGCAGTTTCACCGCTGCCGCTGCGAACTACATCGATGAGCGCACCAGCATCTCCGGTGTGGTCAAGGAGTTCGGACGCAAGATCTTCCCCGACCATTGGTCGTTCCTCCTCGGTGAGATCGCGCTGTACAGCTTCGTGGTCATCCTCATCACCGGAACGTTCCTGACGTTCTTCTTCCAGGCCTCC
The DNA here is from genome assembly GCF_007859675.1 of Humibacter ginsenosidimutans. Taxonomy (GTDB): domain Bacteria; phylum Actinomycetota; class Actinomycetes; order Actinomycetales; family Microbacteriaceae; genus Humibacter; species Humibacter ginsenosidimutans. The sequence goes on along the minus strand of NZ_CP042305.1, from coordinate 373,051 downwards.
CAGGCGGACGTGATCTATCACGGCTCGTGGGTGCCTCTGAAGGGCATTCAGATGTCCGCGGCGATGAACTCGACGCTGAACATCTCGTTCGACATCCGCGGCGGTCTGCTCGTTCGTCAGATCCACCACTGGGCAGCCTTGCTCTTCGTCGCTTCCATCGGCCTGCACATGCTGCGCATCTTCTTCACCGGTGCGTTCCGCAAGCCCCGTGAGCTCAACTGGGTGATCGGCTTCACCCTGTTCGTGCTCGCGATGGCAGAGGGCTTCACCGGGTATTCGCTGCCCGATGACCTGCTCTCCGGCAACGGTCTGCGCATCATCGACGGTCTGATCAAGGGCATCCCCGTGGTCGGAACGTGGATGTCGTTCCTGCTCTTCGGCGGCGAGTTCCCTGGCACGGCCATCGTCGGACGCCTCTACACGCTGCACATCCTGCTGCTTCCTGCGCTCGTCGTCGCGTTCGTAGCGCTGCACCTGGTCTTCGTCGTCGTGCACAAGCACACGCAGTACGCGGGCCCCGGTCGCACCCAGCAGAACGTGTCCGGCTTCCCGATCCTCCCCGTCTATGCGGCGAAGGCGGGTGGATTCTTCTTCATCGTCTTCGGTGTTCTGGCGCTGATCGCTTCGCTCTTCACGATCAACCCGATCTGGATGTACGGACCTTACGACCCGTCACCGGTCTCGGCGGGTACGCAGCCGGACTGGTACATCGGATTCGCGGACGGCATGCTTCGCCTGATCCCGCCGCACTGGGAGTTCGTGTGGCTCGACCGCACATGGTCGTTCAACATCATCGTTCCAGTGGTCGTGTTGGTCCTCTTCCTCGTTCTGGTGGCGATCTACCCGTTCATCGAGGCGTGGGTCTCCGGAGACAAGCGTGAGCACCACATCCTTGATCGCCCGCGCAACCAGGCGACCCGCACTGCGATCGGCGCTGCCGGCGTCACGTTCTACGCCGTGATGTGGGCGGCCGCGAGTTCCGACCTCGTCGCAACCCACTTCAAGCTGACCATGGAGGGCGTGATCCACACCCTCCAGGTGACGCTGATCCTCGGTCCGATCGTGGCCTACTTCATCACGAAGCGCATCTGCATCGCGCTGCAGAAGAAGGATCGCTCCATCGCGCTGCACGGCTACGAGTCCGGCCGCATCGTGAAGCTCCCCGGTGGCGAGTTCATCGAGGTGCACCAGCAGCTCGACGAGTACGAGCGCTGGCGTCTCGTCAGCCAGGAGACCTACCAGCCGCTGATGCTGCGTCCGAACTCGCGTGGCAAGATCACCTTCAGCAACCGCCTCCGCGCCGGCATGTCCCGGTGGTTCTTCGAGGATCGCCTCGAGCCCGTCACCAACAAGGAGCTCGAGTCCGGACACGGACATCACTAGCTGAGCAAAGCACCCTGCAGGTCGGGCACCGAGCCGACCGGGCGAGAGTCCGGCGGCATCGGTGCCCGACCTCTTTCGTGTTCAGATCGCGACCGCAGCACGCCGCGCCGCGGGATCCACGAGCACATCCACGTTGCTCGTTCGCTGTTCGACGGCGCCACGGCCACGAGGCAGCATTCGGACATCAGGGGTTGCGATGCCATCGAGCAGTCGGGCCGCGATGGCTGGATCCGGATGAAGATAGGGCCGATCCCAGAACGGGATCAGCGCGCGCCTGGACGTGGTGAGACCCAACGCGTTCTGGCGTTCCAGGAGACCGTCCAGCGCCTCAGCGATCCCCCGTTGCCTCTCCCCCGCATCGTCGCCCGCAATGACGTCGTAGATCGCCGTACGCATATCTCGCGCGCACGGCAACCGATCGAATGCCGATCCCAGCCATTTCGCGTACGGAGGCCACCTGCGCTCGATCATGAATGCCAGGTGCAGCACGACCGCCGCGAGCCGGGCCGCGATGATGCGCGACCCGATGTCATCCCCGACGTCAGCAGCGCGGCCCATCAGCGGGAGTTCCTGGCCGATCCGATCCCAGTCGCACGCCAGCACGTACCGCCAGATGTCGTCCGGGTACCACTCCAGCGCGCGACGTGCGGTCTCCAGCTCTCCGGACTGGTCGACGAAGACGGGGCCGCCTGTGGCCTCGAGAACCGCTTGTCCTGACAGCGACAGCCAGTCCGGCACGGACATCTCGGACCGCGGATCGAAGCCGAGACGATCGATCAGAAAGTCCGTGACAGTGCCGACCTCGACGTGGTGGCGGAGCGCGTTCTCCCCGGTGAAGGCGAACCTGGTCGGTTGCCCTCGGAAGCGTTCAGGGAGCTTCTCATCGAGCTCGGCCGTCACCGCGGCGACGGACTCCTGCGGTACGAAGAGGCTGAGGCGCAGGCCCCAATCGTGGTCTCGAGATGTGTCATCGTCGAAACCGAGCACGTCAGAGCCGGTGCCGAGCCGGCCCGCTGCGACCTTCATCGACGGAAAGCGATGCGCGACGATCGGTCCGACGACCTCGGCGAAATAGCGCCGCGAAAGCTCGATGCCGGTCTCCGCGTCAGACGTCATGACATCCTGCCTGGCCCTCATGATCAGTGTTCGTTCGTCTGCATTCGTCGACGGAAACGCGCCGGAGGGGCGGGACCTGATCGGTCCCGCCCCTCCGGACGCAGCGAATGCCGTACCTCTACCGAGCGAAATATCCCCGGTAGTACTCGTAGACCCAGCCGACGAGGCTGACAGCTGCCAGCGCGCCGCCGATCGGCACGATCCACCAGCCGACGGCGATTCCCAGAGCACCGAGCGCCGCCGAGAGTCCGAGCAGGAAGGGCCACCAGCTCCACGGGCTGAAGTGTCCAAGCTCCGGGTCGCCGTCGTCGATGTTCGCATCCAGACGATCTTCCGGAAGCTCCACGCCGTTCTGGGTCGCGTGGGTGCGACCCAGGAAGAACGCGATGAAGGCTCCGAGGATGCCTGTCAGAGTCAGAGCGACGGTACCGACGGGCTCGATCTCGTGGTGAGGGTAGTAGAACCATGCCCACACCGTGTAGGTGATCGCCATGATCCAGAAGAAGATCGCAATGATCCAGAAGACTGTCGCACTGACGCGCATGTCACTTCACCTCTGCAGAATCGACACCAGCATTTGCCGCCGGAGCACCGACACCGATCGCGATCGGCACGGCCACCTCGGGGTGGTTCAGGTCGAACGCCGGCGATTCGCTTCGGATGCGTGGGATCGACGTGAAGTTGTGCCGCGGCGGCGGGCAGCTCGTCGCCCATTCGAGCGACCTGCCGTAACCCCACGGGTCGTTCACCGTGACCTTCGCACCGGAGCGAGCCGTGATGTACACGTTCAACAAGAACGGGATCATCGAGATCGCGAGGATCGCCGCACCGATCGTCGAGACCTGGTTCATCCAGGTGAACCCGTCCTGCGGCGAATAGGTGTAGTAGCGACGCGGCATGCCCACTACGCCCAGCCAGTGCTGGATGAGGAACGTGGTGTGGAAGCCGATGAACAGCAACCAGAAGTGCCACTTTCCGAGCTTGTCGTTGAGCATCTTGCCTGTCCACTTCGGCCACCAGAAGTAGAAGCCCGAGAACATGGCGAACACGACCGTGCCGAACACCACGTAGTGGAAGTGCGCCACCACGAAGTACGTGTCGGACACGTGGAAGTCGAGCGGCGGCGAGGCCAGGATCACGCCGGTGAGGCCACCGAAGGTGAAGGTCACCAAGAATCCGATCGCCCAGAGCATCGGCGACTCGAACGTGATCGATCCGCGGAACATGGTGCCGATCCAGTTGAAGATCTTCACGCCCGTCGGCACAGCGATCAACATCGACATCAGCGAGAAGAACGGCAACAGCACCGACCCGGTCACGTACATGTGATGGGCCCAGACCGTCATCGACAGCGCCGCGATGGAGATCGTCGCGTAGACGAGGGTCTTGTAGCCGAAGATCGGCTTACGACTGAAGACAGGGAACACCTCTGACACGATGCCGAAGAAGGGCAGCGCGATGATGTACACCTCTGGATGGCCGAAGAACCAGAACAGGTGTTGCCACAGAATGGCGCCACCATTGGCCGCGTCGAAGATATGGGCGCCGAGCACGCGGTCGGCGGCGGCGGCGAAGATCGCGGCGGCGAGCACGGGGAACGCCATCAGCACGAGGATCGAGGTGACCAGCGCATTCCACGTGAAGATCGGCATGCGGAACATGGTCATACCGGGTGCGCGCAACGTGATGATCGTCGTGATGAAGTTCACCGCACCGAGGATCGTTCCGAAACCGGAGATGCCGAGACCGAGCATCCACATATTGCCGCCGAGGCCAGGTGAGAACGTCGTCGAGGCGAGCGGTTGATAGGCGAACCAGCCGAACGACGCCGCACCCTGCGGAGTGAGGAAGCCGGCGACCGCGATCAGCGAGCCGAAGTTGTAGAGCCAGTAGGCGAAGGCATTGAGCCGCGGGAACGCGACATCCGGTGCACCGATCTGCAGCGGCATGATCACGTTGACGAACCCCGCGAAGAGCGGCGTCGCGAACATGAGCAGCATGATCGTGCCGTGCATTGTGAACAGCTGGTTGTACTGCTCGCGCGTCTGCACGACCTCGAGGCCCGGCTCGAACAACTGGGCGCGGATGATCAGTGCCATCACACCGCCGACGCAGAAATACACGAACGACGTGATCAGGTACATGTACCCGATGGTCTTGTGGTCGGTGGAAGTGATCCAGTTGACCAGGATGTTGCCCTTGCGGTGGATCTTGGTCGCACCGAGGATCTGAGCTGTCGGCGACGCCGTGGTCGTCGAAGGAGCCGGTGCTGTTGTCGTACTCATTCTCCGGATGCCTTAATCGTTGTTCTTCGGGGCGCCCGTGCCGGGCAGGTTCAGGTTGCGATCTTCATCGGAGCCGAGCTTGCCTGTGTAGCCCCGGTCCTTCAGGTCCTGCATGTGCTGCAGATACTCGTCGTCGGAGACGACCTTCACGTTGAAGAGCATCGCCGAGTGGTACTCGCCGCAGAGCTCGGCGCACTTGCCGACATAGGTGCCCTTGCGCGTCGGCTCCAGGTACATGTAGTTCGTATGCCCCGGAATCACGTCCTTCTTGTACAGGAACGCCGGGACCCAGAACGAGTGGATGACATCACGCGAGTTGAGCTTGATCGTGACCTTCTTGTCCACCGGCAGATAGAGGGTCGGGATCTGGCTTTCGATGACCGTTCCCGCCGGAGCGTTCGGGTCGTTGTCGTTCTGAGCCTGGATGCCCGGATCGTAGACGCCGTTCGACAGGTAGTTGAAGTCCCATGACCACTGCTTGGCGTAGACCTGCACGGTGATGTCGGGATGGGCGTAAGGCTTCTCGATGGTGTCCTGGGCCTTCGTGGTGAAGGCGAAGAAGCCGATGATCAGCACCAACGGAACGATCGTGTAGAAGATCTCGATCGGCATGTTGTATCGCAGCTGCACGGGGAGGCCGGTCTGGCCCTTGCGGCGGCGGTAGACGATGACGCACCAGATGATGAGTCCCCAGACGAGGAGACCCACGAGCAGAAGCACGATCCACGAGGTGACCCACAGCCCGGACATGAGTTCCGTGTGGTTGGTCACCGGGGTCTTGCCGTCGAAGCCGGGCAGGAATCCGTTCAGCTGGGACTGCGAGCAACCAGCCAGAACCAGGACGACCAAAGCTGCGACTGGAACTGCAGCCCATCGGAAACGGCGATTGTGACGCACCGGTGACCTTTCGAGTGAATCGTGGGCAGCGCGGTATCCGCAGCTGCGTTGACCTTTGCCTAGCCTACTGCCATCTGAGGGGCCGATGCGCGCCGGACGCACCGTCGTGCGTCCCGTTCTGGGCCCCGGAAACGACGAAAAGGACCGGCTGATCGGCCGGTCCTTCTCGTTATGGAATTGTCTCGTCGTGACGCTCCCACGACCGTCAGAGGCTCAGTGGAAGCTGTCTCCGCAGGCGCAACTGCCCTGTGCGTTGGGGTTGTCGATCGTGAAGCCCTGCTTCTGGATGCTGTCTTCGAAGTCGATCGTGGCGCCGTCGAGGTAGGGCGCGCTCATCTTGTCGACGATCACCTCGACACCGTCGAAATCGACGGCGGCGTCGCCGTCCATGAAGCGCTCATCGAAGTAGAGCTGATAGATCAGGCCGGAGCATCCGCCCGGCTGCACCGCCAGACGAAGGCGCAGGTCGTCGCGACCCTCCTGGTCGAGCAGGCTGCGCACCTTGCCGGCGGCGGCATCCGTGAGCAGCACTCCGTGTGCCTTGGTGTCGGCGGCCGTCGCAGTGCCGGTAAGAGTCGTGTCGCTCATCGAATGCCTCATTCCTCCGCTGGAAACGAACGTGGCACCAGTGTAATTCAGCCGACCCGATTGTTCAGGCGGGCGAGCAGGAGCGCCTCGGTGAGGATCGCTCGCCTGAAGACGCCGAGGTGCAACGACTCGTTCGGGCTGTGAGCCCTCGTGTCGGGATCCTCAACGCCCGTGACCAGGATCTGCGCGTCCGGGAACTCGCGAACGAGATCGGCGATGAACGGGATGCTGCCGCCGATGCCCGCCTCGACGGGCTCCGCTCCCCAGGCATCCTTCATGGCACGCTTGGCCTCGACCGCCGCCCACCCGCTGGTGTCGACCAGGAACGGATCGCCGAAGTCGACGTCATCGATCTCGATGTGCGCACCGAACGGCACGTTCTCTCGAAGATGCTTCTCGAGTGCGACGAAGGCTTCGCTCGCGGTCTGGCCCGGGGCGATGCGGGCGCTGATGCGAACGGCGGCCTTCGGCAGGAGGGTGTTGGACGCGTTCGCCACGCTCGGCGCGTCGATGCCCGTGACCGTCACCGTGGGCTGATTCCACAGGCGAGACAGCACGGGCCCGCGGCCGATCAGGGAGACGCCGTCGAGCACGGCCGCGTCGTCGCGCAGCTGCTGCTCCGAGAACTCCGGCACGTCGGCCTCGTGGGATGTCAGCCCATCGACCGCGACGGAGCCGTCGTCGTCGTGCAGCGTCGCCAGGAGCCTGACGAGCGGCATCATCGCGTCGGGCACTCCCCCGCCATACATTCCAGAGTGCGAGGCGTGCTCGAGCGTCGAGACGGTGAGACGGAATGCGACATTGCCGCGAAGCCCGACCGTCAGCGACGGGATGTCGGTGCTCCAGTTGTCGGAGTCCGCGACCACGATCGCGTCGGCGGCGAGCGTCTGCTTGTTCTCGGCGAGGAAGTTCGCGAAGGAACGCGAGCCGAACTCCTCTTCTCCCTCGATGAACATCGCGATGCCGAGGTCGAAGTCTCGGCCGACCGTCTCCGTCAGCGCGCGGATCGCGGCGATGTGCGTCATCACACCCGCCTTGTCGTCCGCGGCGCCGCGTGCGTAGATGCGGTCTCCGCGCACCGTCGGCTCGAACGGCGCCGTGTCCCAGTCCTCGTCGGCTCCCGGGGGCTGCACGTCGTGATGCGCATACAGAAGGATCGTCGGCGCGCCGTTCTTCGCGGCACGACGAGCGACGACTGCGGGGCGACCCTTCTCATCGCTGTCGCCGATCGGCGCTTGGGCGACGGCGACCGTGTCGAAGACCTCGAGGTCGCGGATCAGGCCGGCGACGGCATCCGCGCTCCGTGCGACATTCGCCGGATCGAAGGCGGCCCATGACACCGAAGGTATGCGCACCAGATCGGTCAGATCTGCGATCGTGTGCGGCAGTTCGGCCCGGACGACTTCGTCGAGGGCAGCGAGCACGGCGTCTTGTGTCTGATCGGCTTCACTCATGCGGGTAATCTTAATCGGACGACTATCAAGGACTTTTTCGTGGCCAAACGACCAGAACCCACCGCGCCGAGTGCTGATGAGACCGAGGCGACCCCCACCCAGGGCAAGGGACACGCGACGCCGTCGCGCGCGGAACGCGAGGCGGCCCGCAAGCGGCCGCTGGTGCCCTCCGACCGCAAGGCTGCCGCGAAAGACGCTCGCCTGAAGAACGCGGAGGCACGCGAGAGGGCTCGGCTCGGCATGGCCGCCGGCGACGAGCGCTACCTCACCCAGCGCGACCGCGGTCCCCAGCGCCGGTTCGTGCGTGACTATGTCGATGCTCGGTACACGGTCGCCGAGTTCTTGATGCCCCTGATGCTGATCATCATCGTCTTCACCTTCGTCCAGGCCCTTCAGTACTACGGGATCATCGTGCTGTGGTCGTTCTTCGCCCTCGCGGTGATCGACTCCGCCATCATGGTGTTCACGATGAAGCGTCGGCTGCGCGCCAAGTTCGGCGCACTCGAGCGCGGGCTCACCTGGTATGCCGTCATGCGTGCATTGCAGTTCCGCATGATCCGGATCCCGAAGCCGCAGGTGCGGCGCGGCCAGTACCCGTCCTAGACTCCCCCGGCATGACGATCACCGCTGCCGCAGACGGCTCGGCCCTCGGCAATCCCGGCCCCGCCGGATGGGCATGGTATGTGGACGATTCGACGTGGGCGGCAGGGGGCTGGCCGCACGGAACCAACAACCAGGGCGAGCTCATGGCCGTGATCGACCTGCTCGAGTCGACGGCCGACGAAGACGACGACCTCGTCATCCTGTGCGACAGCCAGTACGTGATCAACGCTGTCACCAAGTGGATGCCGGGGTGGAAACGCAAGGGATGGCGCAAGGCCGACGGCTCGCCCGTGCAGAACCTCGACCTGTTGAAGCGACTGGACGATGCATTGGTCGGTCGCTCCTACGCGTTCGAATGGGTGCGCGGCCACACCGGGCACGAACTCAACGAGGCTGCCGACACTCGGGCGCGCGCGGCCGCGACGGCATATCAGAAGAAGTCCCTCCCCGACGAGGGTCCCGGCTGGCAGGGCGCAACCGTCGTTTCCGGCACAGCGGCCGAGCGGGAGAACGACCGGATCGCGACGGAGGCTCCGGCAGCGCAACAGGACCCCTTCGGTGATGGGTTGTTCGGCGATGACCTGCTCGACGACGAGACCGACCTCGATGCGGTGGTGCGTCTGGAGCGCGAACTGCTCGATCCAGGAGTGCGGGCCGACTCGGCCCGTGTCGCGGCGCTCCTCCACCCGGACTTCGAGGAGATCGGCCGGTCGGGCAGGCTCTGGGGCAGAGACACGCTGATCGAAGAGCTCGACGGCGAGCAACCGTCGGACGTCGCGCTCGAGGTGCTCGGCGCCGACGAGCCGGCAGCAGGAACCGTTCTGCTCACACTGCGGACGACGGGCGTTTCAGGCGCAACCTTGCGCAGCTCCTTGTGGGTGCGTGATGGCGAGCGGTGGCGGCTTCGATTCCACCAGGGCACGCCGGAAGCCTGACTCGTCTGCGCCGGATTCGGCTCAGCGCACTGAAGACTTTCGGTGTCAGACGGACGCGGGCAGGCGGTCGAGCCCTCTGTTGATGGCGCGCGCCCAGAACGGCCCTCGGTAGATGAACGCCGTGTAGCCCTGCACGAGGGTGGCGCCGGCATCCAACCGATCGCGCACGTCTTGCGCGGTCTCGACGCCGCCGACCGAGATGACGCAGAGCTCGGGCGGCACGTGTGCGCGCAACAAGCGGAGCACGTCGAGCGATCGAGCGGCCAGCGGCGCTCCCGAGAGGCCTCCGGCGCCGGCTGCCGTGACGGTCTGCTGATCGGTGAACAGTCCCTCGCGCGAGATGGTCGTGTTGGTCGCGATGATGCCGTCGAGCCCGAGCTCGATGACGAGGTCGGCGATCGTGACGATGTCGTCGTCGGCCAGGTCGGGGGCGATCTTGACGAGGAGCGGCTTGGCTCCCACTTCTTCTCGCACTGCGGAGAGAAGAGGGCGCAGGGACTCCAAGGCCTGCAGATCGCGCAGGCCAGGCGTGTTCGGGGAGCTGACGTTCACCACGAGATAGTCGGCGACGGGCGCCGCGGCCCGCGCCGACGTCCGGTAGTCGGCGACGGCATCCGCCACGTCGACGACCCGTGACTTGCCGATGTTGATGCCGACGATGGGACGACCCCGCACTCGACGAACCTTGGCGACCCTGGCCGCCGCCGCGGTGGCACCCTCGTTGTTGAACCCCATGCGATTGACGATGGCGCGATCGGGGATGAGTCGGAACAACCTGGGGCGCGGATTTCCGGGCTGCGGGATGGCCGTGACCGTTCCGACCTCGACGTGCCCGAATCCGAGAGAGCCGAGCCCGAGGATGGCTGTCGCATTCTTGTCGAAGCCCGCCGCGACACCGAACGGGGTCGGAAATCTCAGGCCGAGGGTCGTGACCGATGTGTCACGCCGCGGCTGAGTGAACCGCCGGACCAGCCGCCGAAGGCCGAGCATCGGGATCATGCGGATCGCCAGGAACGCGAGGTGGTGGGCCCGCTCTGGGTCCATGCGACGGAAGACGAGGTTGAACAGGATGCGATACATGCCTGTGCCACCCTATCTGCGATTGAGGCTTGGCAAAGCGAGCTCGCTCGCTTTGCCAAGCCGATTGAGCAGATGAGCTGCGCAGCAGCGATATATGCGATTGAGGGTCAGAGAAGCGAGCAAGCTCGGTTCTCTGACCCTATCGAGCCGTGACCCGTGCAGCAACGAACCGCTACTCGGCCACGCCGCCTCGCGTGCTGTGTTCGTCTCGCAGCGTGGTGATGGCATCCTCGAAGTCCTCGAGAGAGTCGAACGCCTGGTACACGCTGGCGAAACGAAGATAGGCCACCTCATCGAGCTCGCGCAGCGGCGGCAGCACCGCGAGGCCGATCTCGTTCGCGTCGATCTGGGATACACCCGTCGCCCGCACCGATTCCTCCACCTTCTGTGCAAGCACCGCGAGATCGGAGTCGGTCACGGGCCTGCCCTGACATGCCTTGCGCACACCAGACATGATCTTTTCGCGGCTGAACGGCTCGACGACGCCGCTGCGCTTGATCACATTGAGGCTGGCGGTCTCGATGGTGGAGAATCGACGACCGCACTCCGGGCACTGCCGTCTACGGCGAATGGAGAGGCCGTCGTCCGACGTGCGCGAGTCGATGACCCGAGAGTCGGGGTGGCGACAGAACGGACAGAACATGGTGGCCTCAGGCTAGTCAATCGGACGAAGGGATGCTGCGCCGCGAGCGGCCACCGCCTCACCGTGGGCGGGCAGCTGCTCGGCGTTCGCCAGTGCGACGACAGCGGTGGAGACGTCGGCGAGGCCGCGCTCGTCATAGCGGATGATCTGCTGCGAGCGGAGGAACGTCGCCGCCCCGAGCCCTGCCGAATAGCGCGCGGCTCCCCCGGTGGGCAGCACGTGGTTCGAGCCGGCCAGGTAATCGCCGAGGCTCACGGGCGAGGACGGCCCCATGAAGATGGCTCCGGCGTTGTGGATGCCCGCGAGCGTGCGCTCCGGGTCGGCCGTCTGCAGCTCGAGATGCTCCGGCGCGTACGCGTCGCTGACTCGGATCGCCGTCGCCTCGTCATCCACCAGGATGAACGCCGACTGCGGTCCGTCGAGCGCGGTCGCCGCCCGACCACCGTTGCGCGTCGCCGCCACCAACACGTCGAGCTCACGCTGCACGGCGACGATGAGTTCCTCCGAGTCGGTGACGAGCAGCGATGCCGCCGCCTCGTCGTGTTCCGCCTGGCTCAGCAGATCGGCGGCGATCAAGCGCGGATCGGCGCTCTCGTCGGCGATCACGAGGATCTCGGTCGTGCCCGCTTCCGAATCGATCCCGACGATCCCCCGCACCAGCCGCTTCGCCGCGGCGACGTAGATGTTGCCTGGGCCGGTGATGACGTCGACGGGCTCGAGTCCGAGTTCGGGGACCCCGTACGCCAGTGCCGCGATGGCGCCTGCGCCACCGATCGCATAGACCTCGTCGATGCCGACGAGTCCCGCCGCACCCAGGATGGTCGGGTGCACTCCCCCTTCGTGCTCGCGCTGGGCGGGGCTGGCGAGTGCCACGGACGGAACGCCGGCGACGAGGGCAGGGATGGCGTTCATGACCACGCTCGACGCGAGCGGCGCCTTGCCGCCCGGAACGTAGAGGCCGGCCCTGTTCACGGGTTCCCAGCGTTGCTCGACCACGGCACCGTCGCCGAGCGTCGTGATTGCGGGCGGCGGCACCTGCGCGGAGCTGGCGGCACGCACCCGCTGGATCGAGCGCTCGAGCGCATCTCTCACCTCGACGGACAACGAGTCGACCGCCGCCGCGATGTGCTCGGGAGCGACGCGAACCTGCGTCGGACGAGCCCCGTCGAACCGTTCGGCCTGCTCGAGCAGAGCCGCCAGACCTCGGTCGCGCACCTCGGCGATGAGGCTCGCCGCGGAATCCGACGCCCTGCTGATGTCGATCACCGGTCGGGGCACGGCCAAGCGCAGTGCTCGGTCGTCGAGCGAGCGTCCTCTGAGGTCGATGGTTCGCATTCGCCAAGCCTAGGGTTCGGCGATCTGCTCGCACAAAAGCTGTGTCTTCGTACGTGTCAGTGCGGATTCAGACCAGACAGGCGGGCCCGAGCAGACCCTTGAGCTCGCCGTACAGATCCGGCGATACCGACACCCGATAAGGCAGCTCGAAGACGCGCGCCGTCGACCCCTTGACCAGCTTCAACCGCACCTCGCCCTCGCCCGCGTGTCTGATCAGCATGTCGCCGAGGCTCTGCACGACATCGGTCGTCGCGCGCTGATCCGGCATGGTGATGACCAGAGGGCCGGAGGGCCCCTCGGTAGCGGCGCCCAGGTCGGGGGTGAAGAGGCTGTAGGCGTGCAGGTTCATGCCGTCGTCGCGCATGCTGACCCGGCCCCGCACCACGACGATCGAATCGGCTGTCAACGCCGGACCGAACTCCTGGTAGGCCTTGCCCATGAACATGACGGTGATCTCACCACCGAAATCCTCGACCGTGATCATGCCGTATTGATTGCCGGACTGCTTCGCCACCCTGTGCTGTACGCCCGTCACGAGTCCGGCGATCGTCACGGTGTCGCCGTCCTGGGTGCTCTCCGAGGCCATCAGGTCGGCGATCGACGTGCTCGCCTGTTTCGCGAGCTCCAGCTCAAGGCCCGCCAACGGGTGGTCGGACACGTAGAGACCGAGCATCTCGCGTTCGAAGGCGAGCTTCTGTCGCTTGTCCCATTCGGGGCGATCCGGCACGAGCGACACCGGCGCCGTGTCCGGAGCATCGGCGAGCAGCATGTCGAAGTCAAAACCCGCCTGCCCCGTCGCCTCGACCCGTTTGTCGTTGACGACCGATTCCACAGCCGCCTCGTGGATCTCCAGCAGGGCGCGGCGCGCTGCGCCGAACGAGTCGAACGCTCCGGCCTTGATGAGCGACTCGGTGGTGCGCTTGTTCGCCACGTGCAGCGGCACCTTCTTGAGGTAATCGTGGAACGACTCGAAGCGCCCCTTCTCGTCGCGTGCGTGGCGGATGCCGTCGACGACGTTGCCGCCCACGTTGCGCACCGCCCCGAGGCCGAACCGCACGTCGTCGCCGACCGCCGCGAAGAAGCCGATCGACTCGTTCACATCAGGCGGCAGCACCCGGATTCCCATGCGGCGACACTCGTTGAGGTACAGCGCCATCTTGTCTTTGGAGTCGCCGACGCTCGTGAGCAGCGCCGCCATGTACTCGGCGGGATAGTGGGCCTTGAGGTACGCGGTCCAGTACGAGACGACGCCGTAGGCCGCGGAGTGCGCTTTGTTGAACGCGTAATCCGAGAACGGGAGCAAAATCTCCCAGAGCTTGTCGATGGCGGCCTGCGAATAGCCGCGCTCCTGCATGCCGCCGAAGAATCCGGCCTGCTGCTTGTCGAGCTCCGATTTCTTCTTCTTGCCCATGGCACGGCGCAGGATGTCTGCCTGGCCGAGCGAGAATCCCGCCACCTTCTGCGCGATCGCCATGACCTGCTCCTGATAGATGATCAGGCCGTAGCTGGTGTTGAGGATGTCTTGCAGCGGCTCTTCGAGCTCGGGATGGATGGGTGTGATGGGCTGCAGCCCGTTCTTGCGCAGCGCGTAGTTGATGTGCGAGTTCGCGCCCATCGGTCCCGGTCGGTACAGCGCGATGAGTGCGGAGATGTCCTCGAAGTTGTCGGGCTTCATCTGGCGCAGCAGGGCGCGCATCGGACCACCGTCGAGCTGGAACACGCCGAGAGTGTCTCCACGGGTGAGCAGGTCGTAGGCATCTCGGTCGTCGAGTGGCAGCCCCTCGAGGTCGAGCTCGAAGCCTTGGTTCGCCTTGATGTTGTCGAGCGCGTCACTGATGATCGTCAGGTTGCGCAGCCCGAGGAAGTCCATCTTGATGAGGCCGAGCGACTCGGCCGCCGGATAGTCGAACTGGGTGACGATCTGGCCGTCCTGCTCGCGCTTCATGATCGGGATGACGCCGTCGATCGGGTCCGACGACATGATCACGCCTGCGGCGTGGACACCCCATTGCCGCTTCAGTCCCTCGAGCCCGAGCGCCGTGTCGAACACGGTCTTCGCCTCGGGGTCGGCCTCGACGACCGCGCGCAGCTCCACGGCCTCCTTGTAGCGGGGGCTGTCCTTGTCGAAGACCTGGTAGAGCGGGATGTCCTTGCCCATCACCGCGGGCGGCATCGCCTTGGTGAGCTTCTCCCCCATCGAGAACGGGAAGCCGAGCACACGGCCCGCGTCCTTGAGCGCCTGCTTCGCCTTGATGGTTCCGTAGGTGACGATCTGGGACACCCGCTCCGCGCCGTACTTCTCGGTCACATACTTGACCGCCTCGAGACGCCTGCGGTCGTCGAAATCGACGTCGAAGTCGGGCATCGAGACACGATCAGGGTTGAGGAAGCGCTCGAAGATGAGACCGTGCTCGAGCGGGTCGAGATCGGTGATGCGCATGGCGTACGCCGCCATCGAGCCCGCACCCGACCCACGACCTGGCCCGACCCTGATGCCGTTGTTCTTCGACCAGTTGATGAAGTCCGCGACCACGAGGAAGTAGCCGGGGAACCCCATCTGGGTGATGATCCCGATCTCGTAGTCGGCCTGCGCCCGCACCTTCTCCGGGACACCGTCCGGGTAGCGCTTCTCGAGGCCCGTGTTGACCTCTTTGATGAACCAGCTCTCTTCGCTCTCCCCTTCGGGGACAGGGAACTTCGGCATGTACTTGCCGGTGGAGAGCTCGAAATCGATCTGGCAGCGCTCGGCGATCTCCAGCGTGTTGTCGCACGCCTCCGGCAGCTCCCTGAAGAGGTCGCGCATCTCCTGCGGCGACTTCAGGTAGTACTCGCCCTCGGGCTCCAGCTGGAACCGCTTCGGGTCGTTCAGCGTCGACCCCGACTGCACGCACAGCAGCGCGGCGTGCGACTTGGCGTCTTCGGCGTGCGTGTAGTGCAGGTCGTTGGTGGCGACGAGACGCAGGTCGAGGTCCTTGGCGAGGCGCAACAGGTCTTTGCGCACCCGGGACTCGAGTCCTAGGCCGTGCTCCATGAGCTCGACGAAGAAGTTGTCTTTGCCGAAGATGTCGCGGTAGTCCGCCGCCGCCTTGACCGCCTCGTCGTACTGTCCGAGACGCAGGCGGGTCTGCACCTCGCCGCTCGGGCATCCCGTCGTGGCGATGATGCCCTTCGCGTACTTCTCCAACAGTTCGCGATCCATGCGCGGCTTGAAGTAGTAGCCCTCGATCGACGCCAACGACGACATCTTGAAGAGGTTGTGCATGCCTTCTGTCGTCTGGGCGAGCATGGTCATGTGCGTGTACGCACCGCTGCCCGACACATCGTCTTCGCCGCCATTTCCCCAGCGGACCCGGGTTCTGTCGCTGCGGTGCGTGCCGGGGGTGAGGTACGCCTCCGTGCCGATGATGGGCTTGATGCCCGCCGCTGTGGCGGCACGCCAGAACTCGAACGCGGCGAACATGTTGCCGTGATCGGTCACGGCGATCGCCGGCATGCCGTAACCGACGGCGGCCTCCATCAGCGGACCGATCTTCGCCGCCCCGTCGAGCATCGAATACTCGCTGTGCACGTGCAGGTGGACGAAGGAATCAGTCGCCACGTCGTCAAGTCCTCCCGGTCGTCTGGAGTCACCAGCCTAGTTCCAGAGGCACGCCGGGTCGGGCGCTTCCTCGGCGTTCCGAACTCCGATCGGGATGCCCGTCGCCGGCGCCCGCTCAGACGTCGCGGAGAACGTCGAGAGCGTGCTGCAGGTCGTCTGGATAGCTCGACGTGAACGTCACCCAGCGCCCGTCGGCGGGATGCGCGAACGCGAGCTGCCTGGCGTGCAGCCACTGGCGCGTCAGACCGACGCGGGACGACAACGTGGGGTCGGCGCCGTACATGGAGTCCCCGATGCAGGGATGCCGCTGGGCGGCCATGTGCACGCGGATCTGATGCGTTCTGCCCGTCTCCAGGTGGATCTCCAGCAAGCTGGCCGCGGGGAACGCCTCGATGGTCTCGTAGTGCGTGACCGACGGCTTGCCCGACGCCGTGATGGCGAACTTCCAGTCGGCCCGCGGATGTCTGCCGATCGGCGCGTCGATCGTGCCGGCAAGCGGATCGGGATGCCCCTGCACGACCGCGTGATAGATCTTCTCGACCTCACGGTCGTGGAACGCCCGTTTCAGCGCCGTGTAGGCGTGCTCGCTCTTGGCGACCACCATCAGACCGCTCGTGCCCGCGTCGAGCCGATGCACGATGCCGGCACGCTCCGCCGCTCCGGATGTCGAGATGCGAAAGCCCGCACCGGCGAGAGCACCCAAGACCGTAGGACCTTCCCAGCCGATCGACGGGTGGGCTGCGACACCGGCCGGCTTGTCCACCACCACGATGTCGTCGTCGTCGTAGACGATGCCGAGCTCCGGCACCTCGACGGGCACGATCTCGACGGGCGCCTTCGGCGTCCACGCGACCTCCAGCCAGGCGCCGGCGCTCAGGCGGTCGGACTTGTCGAGCACGCGGCCATCGAGGCAGATGCCACCGGCAGCGGCGACCTCGGCGGCGAAGCTCCTTGAGAACCCGAGCAGCTTGGCCACACCGGCATCGACCCGCGTGCCGTCCAGCCCATCGGGCACGGGGAGGCTCCGGTGGTCGGAGGGCTCAGGCACGGCCGTCGACCGGATGCCCGGTGTCGGCGACACGAGCATGCTCGCCGTTCCGCGGCTCGCCGTCGTGCGGCTCCGTCTCGCCACCGGCCTCCTCCCGACCTTCGTCGGCCGCGGCAGCCTCATCCGATGCTTCATCCGCGACGGGTGCCTCGATGTCGTCCCCCTGGGCCGTGGTCGATGAAACCTTGGCTTGGCCTCGCTTGCCGTCCAGCCCCACACCCATGACGGTGAGCACCAGGAAGAGCGCCATCGCCGTCACGATCGCCGTGTCGGCGAGGTTGAAGATGGCCGGAAGCAAGGGGATGCGCAGGAAGTCGACGACCTCGCCGACGCCGAACCCCGGCGGGCGGAACAGGCGGTCGGACAGATTTCCCAGCAGGCCCCCGAGCACCAGTCCGAAGACCACCGCCCACACGGCGGAACGGATCCGACGGGCGTACCAGATCACGAACACGAGCACCGAGACCGCGATGATCGAGAAGATCCAGGTCGAGCCGGCCCCGATGGAGAAGGCTGCACCCGAATTGCGGTCGTATTCGAAGATGAGCAGGTTGCCGATGATGTTCTTCGGCACGCGGAAGTCGAGGTTGTTGACCACCCACCATTTGGCGAGCTGGTCGATGACCAGAACGACGACCGCGACGGAGACGAGCAGAACGATCGCGCGAACGCTGACCTTGCTCGCTGGCTCAGCCGCCAAAGCTCTGGAACGTCGGAGGCGTCTGGCGATCCGCGTCGCCGGCGGCCACTGCGGCGAACTGGCCGACCTGCTGGCCGCCCACCGGCTTGAAGCCGTTCGTGCCGACACCCGCGCTGTCGAGGTCACGAAGCTGACCCTCGATGTAGCTCTTCAGCTTCGCCCGGTAGTCGCGCTCGAAGTTGCGCAGGTCTTCGATCTGGTGCTCGATCGCCGAGCGCTCGGTCTCGAGGGCGGAGATCTGGGCACGCTGCTTGGCCTCGGCCTCGGCGACGACGCGCGCTGCCGTGGCATGGCCCTCGGCGATCAGTGCGTCGCGCTTCTCGACGCCCTCGCGCACGTGCTCCTCGTGCAGGCGACGGGCCAGCTGCAGCAGGTTGTTGGTGCTCTCCGTGTCATCGACGGCCGAGACGACCGGGGCTGCGACGACCGGGGCCACGACGGGTGCCGGAGCGGGCGCTGCGATGGCCTGCGTCTGCTCGACGGAGGCGTTGCGCTGGAGTTCGGAGATGCGCGCCTCGGAGGAGACGAGTCGCTGCTTCAGCTCGTCGTTCTCCTGACCGAGTCGGCGGAGTTCGACCACGACCTCGTCGAGGAAGTCGTCAACCTCGTCCTGGTCGTAGCCCTCACGGAATTTGGTCGGTTGGAACCGCTTGTTGACGACATCTTCCGGAGTTAGCGCCATGGCCTACCACCCTTAGAGCTTGATTCGAACACGGGATCACGTTCAGCTAACGCTAGCAAAGTCGGCTGTGACGATGCCATCCGCCGCGGGATGCGCGACATCAGATGAACGACGACGAAATATACATGCCGATGATGCACACGAACATCGTGAGTGTCCAGCCGAAGTCGAGCGCGACCGGACCGAGCGACAGCGGAGGCAGGAGCCTGCGGAAGAACTTGATGGGCGGATCGGTGACGGTGAACGCCGCCTCGGCGAGCACGAGGCCGAAGCCGCGTGGGCGCCATCCTCTGGCGAAGGTGCGCACCAGGTCGAGGACGAACCGGGCCCAGAGGACCACGAGGAACAACAAGAAGATGTAATACGCGACGGTCGCGACGATCGAGACGGCGAGCTGCACAGATCAAGTATGAGGGACAGCGCCTGCGGCCTGGCTGAAGCCTCAGGCGCCGGCGAAGAAGGACGCCTCGACCTCGCTGCCGGAGGACGACGACGACCCGGAGACCATCACGTGCTCCGGCGAGAGCAGGAACACCTTGCTCGTCACTTTCTCGATCTTGCCGCGCAGGCCCTGCGTGAGCCCGCTGGAGAAGTCGATCATGCGTTGGGCATCCGACTCGCTCATCTGCGAGAGATTGAGGATCACCGGGATTCCTTCCCGGAACGACTCGGCGATCATCTTCGCGTCGCTGTACTGCCTGGGGTGGACCGTAAGGATCTCGTTCACTTCTTGCACCGTCACATTCCGTGCTGGGGTCGGCTTGCGCAAGGGTGTGACGGGCGCCTTGGCCGGAGCAGAGTGCTGCACCGGCGCGACAGGTGCCGGATGCGCAGGGGCGACCGGTTCTTCGTCGTACTCGAGCTCGTCTTCGACGAGGCCGAGGTAGGCCATCGTCTTCTTGAGCGGGTTAGCCATGGGATCCTCCGGGTGCTGCTCGAGGTCTTGCGGTCTCGCCGGTCGTCGGCGCTTTCCACAGCCAGGCTAAGCATGCTCGGGCCGCTTTCCAGTGATTGCGGTGCCGATCCGAAGGTGTGTCGCGCCTTCGGCGATCGCGTCGCCGAAATCTCCCGACATGCCGGCGGAGATGTCCGTGGCATCCGGCGCCAGGGCGCGCAGGGACTCGGATGCCTCGCGCACCGTGGCGAACGCCCTTCGAGGTTCGACGCCGAGCGGCGCCACCGCCATCACACCGCGCAGGCGCAGCCCTGGGGCAGCCAGCACGCGCTCCGCCAATGCCGGCAGCTCGGGTATCGGCACGCCGCCACGGCCAGGGTCGTCCGTGAGCGCCAGCTGGAGGAAGCAGTCCAGAACCCGATCGCCTCCGTCGAGCGCCGCGACGAGGCCGGGGCGGTCCACCGAGTGCACGGCCGAGGCGAAGTGCCTCACCGCCTTGGCCTTGTTCGTCTGCAGCTGTCCGATGAAGTGCCAGCGCACGTCGAGATCGGTGAGCTCTGCGGCCTTGCCCGCCGCCTCCTGCGCACGGTTCTCGCCGACATCCCGGACGCCGAGGGTTGCGAGTTCTCGAACGAGCGACGCGGGGTGGAATTTGGTCACCACGATCGTCGTGATCTCGCTCGGGTCACGTCCGGCCGCGCGTGCGGCATCGGCCACCCGATGCCGCACGCGCTCGAGGCGGTCCGCGAGGCCTTCGGTCTCGATCGGCATCCTCACTTCAAGAAGTCGGGCACGTCCAGAACGTCGTCGTCATCGAACGACGGGTCGCTCGCCGCGGCCTCGACGAGCTTCGAGTCCGCTTCTGACCAGCTGCCCTGGGCCGGGATGTCCTCCTGCTCGAGGGCCTGCGTGTCGGTGAGCTCCGTGCCCGAGGTCTCCGCGCTCTGGGCGCCGGAGGAGGCGACGAAGGTCGAACGCCTGGCATCCGTCTGCTTCGTGTGCGGCTCTCCGCCATCGAACCCGGCCGCGATGACCGTCACACGCACCTCGTCGCCGAGCGTGTCGTCGATGACCGCACCGAAGATGATGTTCGCCTCCGGATGCACGGCCTCTTGCACCAGTCGGGCAGCGTCGTTGATCTCGAAGATGCCGAGATTCGATCCGCCCTGGATGGAGAGCAGCACGCCGCGCGCGCCTTCGATGCTCGCCTCGAGGAGCGGGGAGGCGACGGCCAGCTCCGCGGCCTTGATCGCGCGGTCGGCGCCCCGGGAGGAGCCGATGCCCATGAGCGCGGATCCCGCACTCTGCATGACCGACTTCACGTCGGCGAAGTCGAGGTTGATCAGACCGGGAGTCGTGATGAGGTCGGTGATGCCCTGAACACCGGCGAGGAGCACCTGGTCGGCGGTGGCGAACGCCTCCAGCATGCTGATGCCGCGGTCGCTGATCTCGAGCAGTCGGTCGTTCGGCACCACGATGAGGGTGTCGACCTCTTCTTTCAGCCGCGCGACGCCGGCCTCCGCCTGCTCGGCGCGACGCTTGCCCTCGAAGCCGAAGGGCTTGGTGACCACACCGATGGTGAGCGCGCCGATGGACTTGGCGATGCGTGCGACGACCGGGGCGCCACCCGTGCCGGTTCCACCACCCTCCCCCGCCGTGACGAACACCATGTCGGCGCCGGTGAGCGCCTCCTCGATCTCCTCGGCGTGGTCTTCGGCGGCTCGTCTGCCGACCTCGGGGTCCGCACCCGCGCCGAGACCGCGAGTGATCTCGCGGCCGACGTCGAGTTTGACGTCGGCGTCGCTCATCAGCAGCGCCTGGGCATCCGTGTTCACGGCGATGAACTCGACACCGCGCAGGCCGAGCTCGATCATGCGGTTGACGGCGTTCACGCCGCCACCGCCGATGCCGACGACCTTGATCGCGGCGAGGTAGTTCTGGTTCATAGTCACGAGAGGCCTCCGCTGGCAACCTTCAACTTCAAGTCGAAGCTTAAAGTTATGTTCGGTATGCATTTACTACGCCCGACGTTAAAGCGCGCACCGCTCCCCCGGCGTGCAGGCGGTCCGCGTGTCGCCGCACCGAGCACCGACATCCGTGCAACCGACGCGCCGAAGGCGTCGGATCACGCTGTTCAGCGGGTGACAGGGCTGTTCGGGGCAGACACGTCGTAGAGGGATGCGTGCGGTGCACCCTTGACGAGGTCGCCGAGCACCGTGGACTTGAGTTCGGCATCGTCGGGACCGCCCCACACCACGGTGACACCGGACGAGAGCTTGAGCGTGACGTCTTCTTCCCCTGTCGCGCTGGCCGTCGCGACCGTCGCGAGCATCCCGTCGGGAAGGGCTGCGAGCACGGCTGCCGACGCGGCGAACTCCGACTGTCGCGTGCTCTTCGATGCGCCATCCGGAAAGGAGATGAGCGGGTAGCCGCCCGGACGCCCCGGAGTCGTCTGCATCACCACGCCCGCCTGGTCGACGAGTTGGAATCCGTCGGAGGCCTTGAGGAGAGCCAGCGGCGTGCGCTCCACGATGCGCACGACGAGCGTTCCCGGCGGGTCTGCCTCCGTGCTGTAGCTGCGGATGAGCGCGAACTTGCCCAGCTCGTCGTGGATCTTCGAGTAGTCGAGCAGCGGCAACGGTGTTCCCACCTGGCCGCCGAGCGCCTGACGCACCGCTGCGGCATCCACCCGCTGCGCCCCGACGACGTCGATGGTGCGCAGCGCCATCAACGGGGAGATCGACACCAACACAGCGCCGAGCAGAACGATCACGACGGATCCGATGCCGATCAGCCACGCCATGCGCCTGCGTCGTGACGCACGGGTGAACCTCTTGAGCTCCGCACGTTCGTAGCGCTTGCGTCGCCTGGCGGCAGACTTCGGCGTGACGACGGGTGACGGCGCGGCCGGCTCATCGACGACGGTCGCTCTCGGTGACGTCGGCTGAGCTGCCGGGTCCGTCGCCGTGTCCGGACGACGACGGCTCTTCGGCGTAGGACCGGACTGCGGTTGCCGAGTCGACGCGGTGCTGACGGGAATGGGCGCCGTCACCGCCTCCGGCTCAGCGCGCCGTGCCGCGCTCCGCGGCGGATCGCCCGCCGACGGCCTGCTCTCGCCGCCGTCCTTCGCCGGCACCGCCTGCCGCGTGCGAGCGCCGCCCTGCATCGCGCGACGTGCCGTCGCGGTGTCGACCCCCTGAGGACGCTTCACGCGTCACCCGTCCGCCCTGCGTAGCGACTCCAGGAGCTGCGGGACGATGCGATACACGTCTCCGCAGCCGAGGGTGATGACGAAATCGCCGTCGCGCGCGATCTTCGCGGTGTAGTCGGACGCCTCCTGCCAGTCCGCGATGAACGCCACCTTGGACGCATCGTGGAAGCTCTCCGACACCAGAGCACCCGTCACGCCGGGAACGGGGTCTTCGCGTGCGCCGAACACGTCGAGCACCACTGTCTCGTCCGCGTAGCTCTCCAGCGTGTCGGCGAACTCCTTCGCCAGACGCTGCGTGCGGCTGTACGTGTGCGGCTGGTGCACGGCGATGATCCGTCCGTCGCCGACCACGGAGCGCGCGGCCTCCAGCACGGCGCGCACCTCGGCGGGATGGTGGGCGTAGTCGTCGTAGACGCTCACGCCTCCGACCGTGCCGTGCAGCTCGAATCGCCGGTGGGTGCCGCCGTACGACTGGAGCGCCACCGCCGCTCGGTCGGGGTCGATGCCGAGGTGGACGAGCACGGCGAAGGCGCCTGCGGCATTGTGCGCATGGTGCCGGCCAGGAAGCGTCAGCTGGACCGGGAATTCCCGTCCCCGCCAGCGCAGCGTGAAGCCCACCGGACCGACGGTGCTGATGCCT
The DNA here is from genome assembly GCF_007859675.1 of Humibacter ginsenosidimutans. Taxonomy (GTDB): domain Bacteria; phylum Actinomycetota; class Actinomycetes; order Actinomycetales; family Microbacteriaceae; genus Humibacter; species Humibacter ginsenosidimutans. The sequence goes on along the minus strand of NZ_CP042305.1, from coordinate 349,958 downwards.
GTCACTCTCACGTCCGCAGTCTCGGACTGGCCGAACGTCACGACGTGCTGGTGCGAGATACGCGGCAGAACAGCACGGGCGCCGTTGTCGTCAGCGGAGATCACCACGAGCTCGCGTGCCTTGTCTGCGAACGTGACGAAGGCATCCTCCACGGCGTCGTACGAGCCATAGTGGTCGAGGTGGTCGTCGTCGATGTTCAGGATGAGGGCGACGGCCGTGTCGTACAACAGGAAGGATCCGTCGGACTCGTCGGCCTCGATGACGAAGAGGTCGGACTCTCCCCTGCGAGCGTTGGTCTCGAGTCCCTCGATCACGGCGCCGTTGACGAAGCTGGGGTCGGCGCCGAGCTCGACGAGCGCTGTCGCGAGCATGCCTGTCGTGCCCGACTTGCCGTGCGCCCCGGCCACCGCGACGAGGCGTTCGCCCCGCGTGAGCCACGCGAGCGCCTGAGAGCGGTGCAGAACCGGGATGTCATGGGCGAGCGCGTACTGATACTCCGGGTTGTCCTGCCACAGGGCTCCGGTCACCACGAGGGTGTCCGCGTCGCCCACGTTGGACGCCTCGTGACCGATGTGGATCTCGGCGCCGAGCTCGCGCAACGCCTGCGTGTAACCGTTCTCCACCCGATCGGAGCCGGTGACGAGGACGCCTGCCTGCAGGAAGAGGCGGGCGATGCCGCTCATGCCGGATCCGCCGATCCCCACGAAGTGCGCGCGCCCGATGGTGTCGGGAAGCGTCATGGTGAGATCGGGCTTGATCACGGTGCGGGGGTGTCCTGTCTGTGCGGTCTGCGGAACGGGCGATGGGCATCCGTTGCGGCGTGTCTCCAGTATGCCGGTCGGGCGACCCGCCCCGTGGTGCGACCCGCTCGACCCCTCAGCTAGCTCGCGGCTCCGAGCGCCTCGCGTGCAAGAGCGACCATGCGCTCCGCTCCGTCGCGCACGCCGACTGCCGCAGCGGCGTCGGCCATCTGAGCGAGCCGGTCGCGATCCTGCAGCAGCGGAACGACGGATGCCGACACCCACTCCGGCGTGAAACGTGCGTCATCGATGAGCACGGCTCCGCCAGCGTCGACGACGCCTGCAGCGTTGAAACGCTGTTCGCCGTTGCCGACCGGGTACGGCACGTACACGGCCGGAATGCCGAGCGCAGAGAGCTCGCTCACGGTTGCGGCGCCCGCGCGCGAGATCGCCGCGTCGGCCACGGCCAGGGCCAGATCCATGCGGTCGCAGTAGTCGATCAGGTGGTATCCGGGTACTCGCGGATCCTCGAATTCCGCGGATCCGCCCTGGATATGCAGCACCTGGTATCCGGCGTCGGTGAGCATCGAAGCAGCAGCGGTGACCGTTGCATTGATGCGACGGGCGCCGAGCGACCCTCCAGTGACCAAGACCGTGGGCGCGTCGTCGAGCCCGAAGAAGTCGAGCGCCTCCTGCCTGACAGCCGCCCTGTCGAGGTCTTCGATCTCGCGCCTGAGAGGCATGCCGACGAAGCGGGCGTGCGCGATGGACGTGTTCTCGAACGCGACGCCCACGTGGCGCGTGTACCGCGCGCCCAGCCTGTTGGCCATGCCGGGTTTGGCGTTGGCCTCGTGCAGCGCGAGCGGCACTCCGGCACGATGCGCCGCGCTGTACGCCGGAGCGGCGGCGTACCCGCCGAAGCCGATCACGAGATCGACCGCACGGTCGGTCAGCAGGGCGCGAACCTGGGCGACGCTGGAACGGAACCGGGCGGGGAAGCGCAAGGCGGCGGCATCCGGTCGCCGCGGGAACGGCAGCTTCGGGATCGTGACGAGCTCGTAGCCTCGGGCGGGCACCAGACGCGACTCCAGGCCTTCTGCGGTACCCAACACGAAGATCTCGGCGTCGGGTTCGTCACGACGAAGGGCGTCGGAGACGGCGAGCAATGGATTGACGTGGCCGGCGGTTCCACCACCGGCCATCAGATACGTGGTCATGCGCGCGCGGACTTGCGGCCACGAGCCGACGGTGACGCCGTCGTCGAACGTGCGAACGAGAGCACGACGCCGATGGCGAAGAGCGAGCTGATCAGGGCTGTTCCTCCGGCCGATATCAAGGGCAATGGAACGCCGAGCACGGGCAGCAGCCCGAGAACGACGCCGATGTTGACGAGTCCCTGTCCGACCAGCCAGACCATCACACCGCCGGTGACGACCCGCGCGAAGGGATCCTTCGACGCGTTCATGATACGGATGAAACACACCGTCAGCAGAATGAACAGCACGAGCACGACGATGGCGCCGAGCAGCCCCAGCTCCTCTCCGATGATGGAGAAGATGAAGTCGGTGTCGGCCTCTGGCAGCCAATTCCACTTGGACTGCGAGTTGCCGAGCCCAACGCCCATGATGCTGCCGTGAGCGAGGGCGAAGTTGCTCTGCTGGATCTGCCACCCGGTGCTCAGCGGGTCGGCCGACGACGGGTGAAGAAATCCCAGGATGCGCTGGAGGCGGCTCGCCCTGCTCACCGCGAACAGGATGGCGCCGCCGAGCGCGATGACACCCGTGATGAGCAACTGACGCATCGGAATGCCGGCGAAGAAGAGCGTGCCGATCACGATCCCGAGGATGATCGAGGTGGTTCCGAGGTCTCCGCCCGCGAGCACCAGACCGATCGCTGCCGACGAGACGAGCAGTACGGGGAGCAGCCCGTACTTCCACTCCTTGAGGCGGTCCTGCTTGCGAGCCACGAACATCCCGATCCACAGGATCAGCGCGATCTTGATGGCCTCGGACGGCTGCAGCGCGACCGAGCCGATCTGGAGCCAGTTCTTGTTGTAGTCGGTGCCGTTGTCCGAACCGAGCGGAGTGGCGACGACCAGAAGCTGAAGCACGAGCGACGCGAGCAGCGCCGGCCACGACGCCCAGCGCCAGAACGATGCGGGTGCCCGGGAGGCGATCAGCATGATCGGCACGCCGATGACCGCGTAGAGTCCCTGCGTCAGGAACCGCGCGAAAAAGCTTCCACCGCCCGACCCGGAGTCGATCGACGACGACGAGAGCACCATCACCAGGCCGAACACGACCATGAACAGCGTGACGGCGAGCAGGAAGTAGTAGTTGGCGCTTTCGGCGGCGAACACCCTGCTCAGTGAGATCCGCGCGCTGACGAACGAACTGCGCACCGATGTCTGCGGCGCCGGCGTCTCGGTTCTGGCCTTGCCCCGAACCGAGGACCGCTCCGGGACCCGTGTGGATGCCGTCACCCGGTCCCCTCTCTCTGCGTCACCTCACCGGTTGAGAAGGTTGCGAACCGCCTCGGCGAATCGGTCGCCCCGGTCTCCGTAGTCGGTGAACTGATCCATGGATGCGGCCGCCGGTGCGAGGAGAACCGTGTCGCCCTCGTGCGCCAGCCGCGCCGCCAGCCGGACGGCTTCCGGCATGACCTCCTCAGTCTCGCGGGGGCTGACGGTCAGCACCTCGAGGCCGGGCGCGTGTCGGCGGAATGCCGCGAGCACGGGCTCCTGATCGATCCCGATCACGACAGCCCCGGCGAGCCTCGGGGCATGGCTGCGCACGAGCTCGTCGATCTCCACGCCCTTGAGCAGTCCCCCGAGCACCCACACCACTCGGTCGAAGGCACGTAGGGAGGCGTCCGCCGAATGCGGGTTGGTCGCCTTGGAGTCATCGATCCACACGACGCCGTCGTGTTCTGCGACCCGCTCGATGCGGTGCGGGTCGAGACGGAACGTCCCGAGCGACTCGTGGATGACTCCTGCCGTCACCCCGTACGACCGCGCAAGCGCACTGGCGGCGAGGATGTTCGCCACGATGTGCGGAGCGGCGAGCCCGACGGCGCTCAGCTCCTCGACCGTCGTGAGTTCGAGTGCCGTCATCGTGCGATCGGCGAGGAAGGCGCGGTCGCACAGGATGCCGTCGACGATGCCGAAGTCGCTCGGACCCGGAGAATCGAGACCGAATCCGATCGCGCGTGCGCCTTCGACGACATCGGCGTCTTCCACCATGCGAAGCGTGGCGACGTCGGCCTTGTTGTAGACGCAGGCGGTCTTCGTGTTCTCGTACACGCGCGCCTTCGCCCGCGCGTATTCCGCCATCGACCCGTGGAAGTCGAGATGATCCTCCGCGAGGTTGAGGCAGACGCTCGAGAACGGGACGATCTCTCCCCCCCGCGTTCTGGTTGAGCCAGTGCAGCTGGTAGCTGGACAGCTCGACGACGAGCACGTCGAAGCCCTGCGGATCGCGAACGGCGTCGAGCACCGGAACACCGATGTTGCCGCACGGTGCCGCGCGGAGGCCCGCTGCGACGAGGAACGTCGCCGTCAGCCGGGTCGTCGTGGTCTTGCCGTTCGTGCCGGTGATGCAGATCCACTCGGCCGCCGGCTCGACCTTGTCCCGCACCCGCCAGGCCAGCTCGATGTCGCTCCAGACCGGAATCCCGTTGTCTGCGGCCCAGGTGAGCACCGGGTGGTCGGGGTGGAATCTGCCCGAGGAGACGACGACGACCTCGGGGTCGAAATCGACAAGTTCGCCAGGCACGGTCTTCAGATCATGCACGGTCAGACGTGCGCCGATGACGTCGAGAAGGCGGGCGCGCTCGTCGTGGCGGGCATCCGCGACCACCAGAACGTCGCTGCCCAACTCCGCGAGCGTGTCGGCGGAGGAGAAACCCGCGACGCCGAGTCCGAGAACGGCGACGCGAAGCCCCCGCCAGTCCGACCGCCAGCTCGTGAGCCCCGCCAGCCGCCGCGTCAGGGCTTCCGTCACGAGGTTCTCGACAACCACTCGAGGTAGAAGGAGCCGACGCCGGCCGCCACGAGCAACCCGCCGATGATCCAGAACCGCACGACCACCGTCACCTCGGCCCAGCCCTTGAGCTCGAAGTGGTGGTGGATCGGACTCATGCGGAAGATCCGTTTGCCGCGCGTGGCCTTGAAGTACGCCCGCTGCAGGATGACCGAGCCGCTCTCGATCACGAACAGGCCGCCGATGAGGACGAGCAGAAGCTCGGTGTGGCTGAGGATCGCCAGCGCTGCGAGCGCCCCACCGAGGGCGAGTGAGCCGGTGTCGCCGAGGAAGATCTGCGCAGGCGACGTGTTCCACCACAGGAATCCGACGAGTGCGCCCACGATCGCGGCGGCGACCACCGCGAGGTCGAGCGGGTCGCGCACCGTGTAGCACTTGAAAAGGTTGTCCTTGTCGATCGAGTCGCTGAAACAGGACTGATTGAACTGCCAGAACCCGATGATGATGTACGACCCGATCGCCAGGATCGACGCGCCCGTCGCCAGGCCGTCGAGGCCGTCGGTCACATTGACGCTGTTCGACGCGGCCGTGGCGATGAGGTTGATCCAGATGAGGTAGAGGATGATGCCGACGATCGGGATGCCGCCGAGCACCATGAGGTCGATCGGCAGGTCCCTGATGAAGGAGATCTCGGTCGACGCCGGTGTGACCCCTTCTCGGCTCGGGAAGTTGATGGCGAGGATGCCGAACACCGTCGCCACGATGACCTGGCCCAACACCTTCGACCAGCCGCCGAGCCCGAGACTGCGCTGCTTGCGCGTCTTCATGAAGTCGTCGACGAAGCCGACCACCCCGAGCCCGACCATCATGAACAGCACGAGCAGCGGCGAGACGGACAGACCGTCGCCGCCGTTGATCAACACGGCGACGAAGTATCCGACCAGCGTGGCCAGAATGATGACGATGCCGCCCATGGTGGCCGTTCCACGCTTGGCATGATGCGACTGCGGTCCGTCGTCGCGGATGAACTGGCCCCAGTTGAGCCGATGGAAGAGCTTGACGAACACGGGCGTCAAGAAGAGCGAGAAGGCGAGCGACAGAGCGCCTGCGGTCAGTAGTGCCCTCACGAGAACAATTCTCCCAACCGGTCTCCCAGGTGCCGCAGACCCGCCGAGTTCGACGACTTCACCAGCACCGTGTCTCCCTCACGCAGCATCGAGGCGAGCAGCGAGTACGCCTCGTCCTGCGTCTCCACGAACGCCGACTCGCCGTCCCACGATCCCTCGTTGATCGTGGAGATGTGCAGGCGACGCGCGCCCGATCCCACCACGACGACCTGATCGATGCCGAGCCGAACGGCGAGCAGACCGATGCGATCGTGCTCCGCTCCTGATGCGTCGCCCAGCTCACTCATCTCGCCGAGCACGGCGATCGCCCTGCCGCCCGGCTCGCGCAGCTGCACGAGCGTCTTGAGCGCGGCGGCCATCGAGTCGGGGCTGGCGTTGTACGCGTCGTTGATCACCGTGACCCCGCGCGCGTTGCCCACGACCTCCATGCGCCAGCGCTCGGCACGCGTCACCGACTCGAGCCCGGCCACGATGTCGTCGATGCCGACGCCGAGTGCGAACGCAGCAGAAGATGCCGCGAGGGCGTTCGCCACGTGGTGCTCGCCCAGCACGCGGAACGCCACGTCACGCTCTTCGCCATCGGGAAGATGCAGCCGGAACGCGGTGCCCGCGCGGCCGGAACGCACACCGGTGGCGCGCACGCGGTCGGGGGCATCCTCGCCGTCCTCGCCGAACCAGAGGACTCGGGCCCTCGTCATCGGCGCCATCGCCGCCACACGCGGGTCGTCGGCGTTGAGCACCGCGATGTCGTCGGCGGAGAGGTCGGTCACCATCTCGGACTTCGCCCGCTGCGTGGCCTCGATGCCGCCGAACTCGCCCGCGTGGGCCAGCCCTACCTTCAACACGACGCCGACGTCGGGCTTCGCCATGCGGATGAGGCGCGCGATGTCGCCCTCGCGGCTCGCGCCCATCTCGGCGACGAGGAACCGCGTCTCGTCGGTGACCTCGAGCATCGTCAGCGGGGCGCCCACCTCGTTGTTGAACGAGGCGCGGGGTGCGACGGTCTGCCCCACGCGGGAGAGGATCGTGCCGAGCAGGTTCTTGGTGGTGGTCTTGCCGTTCGAGCCGGTGATGCCGACGATGCGCAGGATGCCCGCCTCGCGCACCTTCGCGATCACGGTGCGCGCTAGGTCGCCGAGCGCGTCCACCACGTCGGCGACGACGAGCTGTGGCGCATCGAGCTCGAGCTCGTGATCGACGACGACCAGCGCAGCACCGCGCTCGACGGCCTGCGGAGCGAACAGGTGTCCGTCGGTGAACTCCCCCGGCTTCGCGAAGAAGACGCCGCCGCTCGTCACTTCCCTGGAGTCGGTGTACGACAGCCCGTCGACGAGCGTGGCGGGATCGCCGCCGACGATCTTTCCGCCGACCGCGTCGGCGATCTCGCCCATGGTCATCGCGATCACGAAAGCCACCCCGCTTCGCGCAGGGCGAGTCGCGCGTCGTCCCTGGCGGAATAGGGCAGGTGCACTCCCGCGACCTCCTGGTAGTCCTCGTGGCCGGGTCCGGCGTAGAAGATGACGTCTCCTTCTGTGGCGTGCTGGATGGCGGTGCGAATGGCCGCACGCTGGTCGGCGACCTCGAGCACCTCGGCGTCGGGGACGGCATCCAGCGCCCCCGCGATGAGCGCTGCGCGGATGGCTGCGGGGTCCTCGTACCGGGGGTGGAAGTCGGTGATGATCACCTCGTCGGCACCGCGCGCCGCGATCGCGCCCATCGCTGCTCGCTTGGTGGTGTCTCTGTCGCCGTCGGCGCCGAACACCATGATGATGCGCCCGGGGGTGACGACGCGCAGCGAGGAGAGCGCCCGCTCGAACGCGTCGGGGGTGTGTCCGTAGTCGACGAAGAGCGCGGGGCCGCGTTCGCCTGAGACGCGTTCGGCACGCCCGGGAATGTAGGCCTGGATGCCCCCGTCGCGTTCGAGCGCCTGTCCGATGGCCTCGAGATCGAAGCCCGACTCCACGAGCATGACGATCGCGAGCGCCGCGTTCGTCGCCATGAAGGCGCCCAGCACCGGGATGCTCGTGGTCAGCGATCGTCCGTCGGGCCCGACGAGCGTGAACCCGGTGCGATCGATCGTCTGCTCCCCGAGCTCGACACGCCAGTCCGCGTCGATGCCCTCGACGCTGGTCAGCGTGGTGACGGGGATGCGCGACTCGTCCGCGAGCCGCCTTCCCCACTCGTCGTCGATCGTGACGACAGCCCGACGAGCCCTGTCCGGCGTGAACAGCTCGAGCTTGGCGGCGTAGTACTCGTCCATCGACGCGTAGTCGTCGAGGTGGTCGTGGCTCAGGTTCGTGAATCCGGCCACGTCGAAGACGATGCCGTCGACGCGATGGCGGCTCAACGCCTGTGCCGACACCTCGACGGCGGCGGCGCGCACCTCGGCCTCGCGCATCCTGGCCAGGAGGCCGTGCAGTTCACTCGCCTCCGGCGTCGTCAGCGAACTCGTGACGGCGACGTCGCCGATGCGACGCTCCGCCGTCGAACTGAGACCCGAGCGCACGCCGAGCTGTCCCAGCACGGCCGTGATCACGTAGACGACGCTCGTCTTGCCGTTGGTTCCGGTGACGGCGAAGAAGGTAGCCGTGTTCTCCTCGGTGCGGTACACCCATGCGGCGACGTCGCCGAGAGCCGCGCGCGGGTCTTCGGTGACGAGCACCGGCAGACCGGCGCCTTCGGCGAGGACCGCGCCGGCGGCATCCGTCAGCACGGCGGTCGCGCCTGAGGCCGCGGCGTCGGCGGCGAAGGATGCCCCGTGCACCCTGGTTCCGGGAAGCCCGACATAGAGATCGCCCGGCTCGACGGCCGCCGAGCTGACGGTCACGCCACTGACCTCGACTGAATCAACCCGCTCCGACGCCTCGAACCCGAAGTCGGCCACCAGCTGCGACAGGGACCGGGGGACGGGGTGTTCTGGGCGCAGCATTGCGGTGCCCGTTCCGGTCACGTGGCTCACTTTCAATAGGTATCGGGGTAGTTCGCCGGGCTGCCGGTCGACGGCTGAACCCGGTAGTCCTTGAGCACCTGGCTCATCATCAACTTGAACAGCGGACCCGCTGCCATGGACGTTCTGATCGTAGTCGGGAAGCCGATGTTCACAGAAACGAGATACTGCGGATCGTCCACCGGTGCGACGCCCATCACCGAGACGTAGTAGTTCTGCTGGTAGCCGCCGTGACCGTCGGGCTCCTGCGCCGTTCCTGTCTTCGCCGCGACGAGATATCCGGGGATCTCGGTGTCGGGCAAGGTGGAGAGCGGACCGCCCTTGAGCACGTTCTCGAGCATGCCGAGGATCTCCTGCGAGGTCTTCGCCGTGACGACCCTGGTGCCCTTCTTCGACGGCACCTGTGTCATCGTGCCGTCGGCCTGCTTGCAGCCCTCGACGAGCGAGAGCGGAACCTGCACTCCCCCGTTCGCGATGGCCTGATAGGCGCTCAGCATCTGCGCTTGGGTCGTCGACAGGCCCTGTCCGAACGTGGTGGCGTACTTGGTCTGCTCGTCCCAGGTCGACGGCTTCGTGAGGATGCCGCTCTGCTCACCAGGGAAATCGACGGCGGTGGCCTTGCCGATGCCGAACTTCTTCAGGAACTCGTAGCGCGCCTGGTCGGTCATCGTGGTTCCGATCTCCGACATGCCGACGTTCGAGGACTCGGTCAGAATGCCCGTCAGTGTCAGGTTCTGCACGGGGTGCGACTCGTTGTCCGAGACGAACACGCCCTGCTGCGGAGCGAAGGTGTCGGGAACGACGGCGTGAGTCGTCGGCGTCGCCTTGCCCGTGTCCAGCAGAGCGGCGGCGGTCAGCGGCTTGAAGATGGATCCGGGCTCGTAGATGCTCTGGAACATCATCGCCGGCCAATACTCGGTGGGCGTCGCGTCGAGATCGTTCGGGTCCGCCGACGGATACTGCGCCGCCACCCGGATCTTGGCGTCCTTGATGCTGACGACGCTGATCATGCCGAACTGCGCACCGAGCTGTTTCACGGTCTTCGCGAGCTCGTCCTGCGCGAACCACTGGAGGTCGGAGTTCAGCGTGGTGACGAGCTGACCACCCTGCTTGGCCGCCTTCTGCACCTTCGTGCTGCCTGGGATGGTGACGCCGTCCTCACCGACCTGGTACGTCTCCTCACCGTTCTTGCCCGCGAGGCAGGCGTTGCCGCTCTCCTCCAGGCCCGCCTGCGCGACCCCGTCGCCGTTGAGGAAACCGAGGATGTTGCCGGCCACCGCCCCGTTCGGGTAGACGCGCGTCTCGTGGCTGGTGGAGTTGAGCCACGAGATGTGCAGCGCCGTCAGCTTCTGGTAGGTGGAGACATCCACGTTCTGCACGATGGGCGCGTACATGGAGTTCTTGTTGGTGGCCAGCGCGGACTGGATCGGCTCGGTGATATCGGTGGCCTTCTGCCCCGTGATGGCGGCGATGACCGGTGCCGCCTGGGCAAGCGTCATCTTCTTCGTCGCGCCATCGATCGTCACGTCGAAGGGTTTCTTGGTGTACTTCGGTGTGGCGATGAAGTCGTAGCGCAACACGCTGCGTGCCAGCACCGTGCCGTCTTCTGAGACGATCGAGCCTCTCGTGCCGTTGATGACGGAGACGTCTCCGCGCTGCTCCGCCGCCTTGCGGTTCAGGGAGTCCGCCTGCACGACCTGCACATCGACGAGTCGCACGACGAACACGATCACGATCACGATCACCGTCGCGATCGCGACCGTGGCACGGCGTCTACGGGAAGCGACGGACGTCATGGTGCCACCTCATGTTGCTGATCAATGGGTCGACGGCCCCGGCAGGGCTCCCGTCCACGGTACGGGGGTGCTCTCGCTCTGCTGCTGATTCGACGTCGGTGCGCCCGATCCGGTCTTGCCCGTTGTCGTGCCGCTCGCCGCGGACTTCGCCGACTTCGTGTTCGTCGAGCCACCGACGACGAGCGGGAGGTCCTGGGTCAGCGCATTTCCGACCAGCTGGCCCGTCGAGCCCGATGCGGCCGTCGCGGGCGTGGGCGAGCCGATCACCTTGCCGTCCGACAGCCGCAGATAGACGGGCGTCGCATCGCTCACCATGCCCAGCGCGACGGCGTTGGCGGCCAGGTTCTGCGGCGAAGAGAGCGTCTGCACGGTCTCGGACGCCGCCTGGTACTCCCGTGCGAGACGCGCGTTCTCGGACTGCAGCGACTCGATGCGGTACGCGCCCTGCGAGACGCCGATCGAGAGCAGCAGCTGCGTCACGACGATGACCATCACCGTGCTCACGGCGACGGCTGCGTAGAACAGCTTCGGTCGCGCACGACGGGATACCCGGGGCAGCGCCTCCAGACGGGGCGCAGCCCTGCGTGCCGGTGCCGCACCGGTCGATGGAAGCGCGGCGGTCGCCTGGCTCATGTGTTCCCCCTGATGCGTTCCGCCGCGCGCAGCCGAACGGGAATGGAGCGCGGATTGCGTGCGCGCTCCTCCTCGTCGGCGAGCTCGGCCCCCCTGGTCAGCAACTTCAGTTGCGGGCGGTGCTCCGGCAGCTCCACCGGCAGCCCCGCCGGTGCGGTCGAGGTCGCCTTCGCGGCCAGCGCCCGTTTGACGATGCGGTCCTCCAACGACTGAAAGGACATGACAGCGATCCGTCCACCGACGCGCAGGAGGTCGATGGCTCGAGGAATGGCCGTCTCGAGCACCTCGAGCTCGTGGTTGACCTCGATGCGCAGCGCCTGGAAGACCCGCTTGGCGGGATGCCCCGCCCTCTGCACCGCGACGGGCGTCGCCTCCTGGATGATCGCCACCAGTTCGCCCGACCGCCGGATCGGCGCCTTCGCCCGCGCCCGCACGATGGCTCGCGCGTATCGCGCCGCCAGCTTCTCCTCGCCGTAGTCGAGGAAGATGCGGCGCAGTTCACCCTCGTCGTAATCCGCAATGACGGTCTCGGCCGTGAGCTCGCTCGTGGCGTCCATGCGCATGTCGAGCGGAGCATCCTTCGAATACGAGAAGCCGCGCTCCACGCGATCGAGCTGCAGAGACGAGACTCCGAGATCGAAAAGCACGCCGTCGACGGTGTCGTGGCCGAGGGATGCCGCGGCATCAACGATTCCGTCGTAGACCGTGTGCACGGCCTCGAACCGGTCGCCGAATCTCCGCAGCCGCTGCGATGCCAGGTCGATGGCCTCGAGGTCTCTGTCGAGCCCCACGACGGTCAGGGAGGGGAACCGTTCGAGGAACGCCTCCGTGTGTCCGCCGAGGCCCAACGTGGCGTCGATCATCACGGCGCCGTCGTGGTCGATCGCAGGAGAGAGGAGCTCGACGCACCGTTCGAGCATCACGGAGACGTGGATGTCGCGAGGGTCTGGTGTCTCATCCATGCTGTCTCGGAGCTTTCGCCCCTGGCGCCGGATCCCCATCCACACGCCACCTGACACCGGGGAAGTGCGTCAGGGTGCGTTCGATGTGGCTGGGGGTCGGGCGCCAGGCGCTAGAACAGCCCCGGAATCACCTCCTCGGCGGTTTCCGCGAACGACGCCTCGTTCGCCTCGAGGTAGGCATCCCATGCGGTGGAATCCCAGATCTCTGCGCGGTTGCCTGCGCCGATCACGGTCAGGTCGCGCTGCAGCCCCGCGTAGGTGCGCAGTAGCGGCGGGATCGTGACGCGGTGCTGTTTGTCGGGCACCTCGTCGCTCGCGCCCGAGAGGAACACGCGCAGGTAGTCGCGGGCCTGCTTGCTCGTGACCGGTGCTTGACGGATCTTCTCGTTCAACGACTCGAACTCGCGACGGGGAAAGACATAGACGCAGCGCTCCTGCCCCCTGGTCATCACGAGTCCCGATTCGAATTCGTCGCGGAACTTCGCAGGGAGGATGATGCGCCCCTTTTCGTCGAGCTTCGGAGCGTAGGTGCCAAGAAACATCGGCTCCTCCCCCGTCGAGCTTCGCCGCGAGCCGGCGACATCCTCCACTTTACTCCACATCCATCCACTCAAAGATGAAAAAGTGATGGGAACCCCGCGCAGGGATGCCTCGCCCCCAGAAAACACGCGGGAAAAGCGTCGGGAGCAAGGTGGAGGGAATACGAGAGCCCCGGGGAGGGCGGCGTGTCGAGATGGTGAGAGTGAGGCCGACAACAAAGCGCCAGGGAGGGCACACAAAAAGGCCCGTCGCTGATGCGACGGGCGAACTCACAGTGCCGGCCGGGGCTGCCGCGGCCCGAGCCGCAGAAAGAATCGGCGGAGAACACCGCTCGAACGCACGGTACGACGCGGCCGGGCTCAGTTCGACGAATTCACGTCAACGACGGCGGCCCGCCGGCAGATCTCTGGCTACTGCTCTCCGTCTTGACGCTTGTCCCAGCGCTCGTTGAGCTTGTCCATGAACCCGGGCTGCTGGGCCTGCTTCGGCGTCGACGCCTGCTGCTGGTCGTCCAGGGCGGCTGCCGCTCGTTTTCTGCGACTCGGCGTGATGGCGACCAGCACGCCGGCGAGCATGAGCACGAAGCCCAAAATGCCCACCAGCACGATCTGGGTGAAGACGCCGGTCAGCAGAACACCGATTCCCACGACGGCGAGGAGGATGCCGAGAACCACCGCTCGATAGGTGGGACGGACTCGTCCTCCGCCGACCTTCGCGACGAAGTCGGCATCGTTCTGATAGAGGCTGCGCTCCATCTCATCGAGGAGGCGCTGCTCGTGCTCCGAAAGCGGCATCCTTGTCCCCCTCAGGCTTACGAGAATGACCATGTTGTGACTACTGATTCTAGTCATGCTGCCGCAGCTAGGCTAGGCGAGTGCCTGGAACCGACCGGTTGATCGATCTCGTGGACGAACGAATCGGAAGATTCCTTGAAACCCGCGAATCAATTGTGCTGTCCATCGCCCCGGAGATCGGCCCGCTCGCGTCGTTCTCCAGGCAGTTTCTCAGTGGTGGCAAACGATTCAGGGCGTTGTTCTGCTACTGGGGATACGAGTCGGTCGAAGGCGCGCGCGATCGGCGCGAATCCGAGCGGTTGGATGCCGTGATCGGCACCGCGTCCGCACTCGAACTCTTCCACGCGGCGGCGCTCGTGCACGACGACATCATCGATCGCTCCGACCTCCGTCGAGGAGCACCGTCCGCCCATCGCCGCTTCGAGTCGTTGCACCGCGAGCACGGCTGGGACGGACGGGCTGAAGACTTCGGTGATGGAGCAGCCATTCTCCTCGGCGACCTGCTGCTCGGTTACAGCGACGACCTGCTGGCCGAGGCGCTGGCGGACGGCGTCGACGCAGCACGCGCGGTCGGCGTGCGCAGGGAGTTCGGCAGGATGCGCGCCGAGGTGATCGCCGGCCAGTACCTGGACATCCTCGAGGAGCGCTCATGGCGAGCGGGCGCAGAGGACGACCACCTCTCTCGTGCCGAACGAGTGATCGTCTACAAGTCCGCGAAGTACAGCGTGCAGGCGCCTCTCCTGCTCGGTGGCCTGCTCGCCGGCGGCACGCTCGGTCAGCTCGACGCGTTGCGGGAGTTCGGACTTCCGCTGGGCATCGCGTTCCAGCTCAGGGACGATCTGCTCGGCGTCTTCGGCGATGCGACGGTCACGGGCAAGCCGAGCGGAGACGACCTGCGCGAGGGAAAGCGCACGGTGCTCATCGCGCTCGCGCGACGCTCTCTTCCGTCGTCGGCGCGCCGGGTGCTCGACGAGCTGCTGGGCGATCCCGAACTCGATGACGACCAGATTCGCATGCTGCAGAACACGATCACCTCGTCGGGGGCCACGGCCGAGGTCGAACGGATGATCGCGCTGAACGTGGAGCGCGCGAGTCACGCCCTCGACGATGCGCCGCTCGCAGACGTGGCAGTGAATCGACTGCGGGAACTCACCAGGTCCGTCAGCGACCGGGTCGCCTAGGGCACGCGTCGCCTAGGACACGCAGAGCAGGACCGACCGATCAGGCGAGCGCCTGGGCGACCCGTCGCACCTCGGCCTTGCGGCCCGATCGCAGAGCGTCGATGGGCGCGACACCCATGCTGTCCTCCGGTTCGAGCAGCCACGACATGGCTTCGTCGTCGCTGAACCCGGCGTCCGACAAGACGATGAGGGTTCCGCGCAACTCGCTCATCGGTTCGCCGTCGACCACGAAGTCGGCGGGCACCTTGAGGACGCCGTCGACTCTGGCCGCGAGCAGGTGCTTGTCTTCCAACAGTCGGTGGACTCGCCCGACACCGACGCCGAGCACGTCGACCAGGTCGGGAACGGTCAGCCAGACTCTCTCTTCTCGGGATGCTTGGGGTGCAGGACTCGCTTTCGCCACCCGACTAGCGTGCCACGTCGTTCGGATTTCCACAGCGTCGCGTGGTGCTTTCGTTACCGTGTTCTACCGGGTTCGCGGAGCTCTCCTCCGTAGACTCGACGCGTGACCGCGAGCCAGCCCGACCCGATGCTCGGTCGTCTCGTCGACGGCCGCTATCAGGTGCGCTCCCGCATCGCGCGAGGCGGCATGGCCACGGTCTATCTCGCCACGGATCTGCGGCTCGAGCGCCGCGTCGCGATCAAGGTGATGCACGGCTACCTCGCCGACGACGCCCAGTTCAAGAACCGTTTCGTGCAGGAAGCGAGATCGGCCGCTCGCCTCGCCCACCCGAACGTCGTCAGCGTCTTCGATCAAGGCCAGGACGCCGAGATGGCGTATCTCGTCATGGAATATCTGCCGGGGATCACGCTGCGCGACCTGCTCCGCGACTACGGCAGACTCACCGCTGCGCAGACCATCGACATCACCGATGCCGTGCTGTCCGGCCTCGCCGCGGCCCACCGCGCTGGGATCGTGCACCGCGACCTCAAGCCGGAGAACGTGCTGCTCGCCGACGACGGACGCATCAAGATCGGCGATTTCGGCCTCGCCCGCGCCGTCACGAACAGCACGGGAACGGGGCAGGCTCTTCTCGGCACCATCGCCTATCTCTCCCCGGAGCTCGTGACCAGAGGCGTGGCCGACGCCCGCAGCGACATCTACGCGCTCGGCATCATGATGTTCGAGATGCTGACCGGCGAACAGCCGTTCAAGGGCGAACAGCCGATGCAGGTGGCGTACCAGCACGCCAACGACCCCGTTCCCGCGCCGAGCACACTGAACCCCGAGGTGCCTCCCGCGCTCGATGAGCTCGTTCTCTGGGCGACGGCGAAGGATCCGGCGGACCGGCCCGCCGACGCATCCGTGATGCTCGAACGCCTGCTTCAGGTCGAGAAGGAGCTGAACACCGGATATCAGGAAGACGGCGTCCAGCAGACGCTCGTGCTGCCGGACGCATCCTTCGACGAGGTGACGACCGGAACCCAGGTTCTCGCGCCCGCTGCGCAGGTCACGCCGGAGTCGTCGGCGACGGATGCCGTGGCGGCGCTGGCCGCGACGACGAAGGGCCGTCAGTCGCGAGGGTGGTGGCTGATCGCCTTCGTGCTCGTGCTCGCCGCGGTCGCGGGAGGCACCGGATGGTACTTCGGCGGCGGGCCCGGCTCGAGGGTGACGGTTCCCGTCGTCAACGGCGCGACGCTGCAGTCGGCGACCGCCGCGCTGACCGACGCGCACTTCACAACGGCATCAGACCAGGTGTATTCCGCGAATGTGCCGATCGGATCGGTGGTCTCCTCGACGCCTGTACAGGGGGATCTCGGCGCCCAAGGGCTCGAAGGTCACCCTGCACGTGTCGAAGGGCAGGCAGCCGATCACGATCCCCGCGCTCGCCGGCCTGAGCCGCCACGAAGCCGAAAAGGCGATCAGATCGGCGGGTGCCGTCGTCGGCTCCGTCGACGAGCAGTTCAACGGCGATGTCGCCAAGAACGACGTCATCTCCGCTGCCGAGGCTGAGGGCGACAAGGCCGACCTCTCCAAGGGCGGCGGCTATTTCAAGGGCGAGAAGGTGAACCTCGTGGTCTCGCTCGGTGCGGTGCCCGACGTCACGGGAAAGGCCGAGGCCGACGCCGATTCCGCGCTCCAAGCCGTCGGACTCGTGCCGACAGACGGCAAGAAGGAGTACAGCGACAGCGTCCCGGAGGGCTCCGTCATCTCCCAGGCACCGCAGAGTCAGGGACCGGTGCGCAAGGGCGACACCATCGTGCTCGACATCTCGCGCGGACCGGCGCCCGTCGAGGTTCCGAACGTCATCGGCGAGACCTGGGACAAGGCGAAGGCCAAGCTGACGAACGCCGGATTCAAGGTGAGCTATCCCGACACCGTCGGTCCGATCCCGGTCGACCAGTTCTCCAGCGCCTTCAAGGTGACGGCGACAGACCCCGCGGCGGGCACGATGCAGCCCAAGGGCAGCACGATCACGGTGTCGCTCGCCGCGAACTTCTGATCGGCCGTCGCCGAACGGCATCCCGGCGATCGCCGCCGATGAGCGTCTAGCGGTGCGACCCGAGCTCTTCGGCGACGAGGAACGCGAGCTCGAGCGACTGCATGTGGTTGAGCCGCGGGTCGCACAGCGACTCGTAGCGCGTCGCGAGAGTCGCCTCGTCAATGTGCTCGGAGCCGCCCAGGCACTCCGTGACATCGTCGCCGGTGAGCTCGACATGGATGCCGCCCGGCACCGTTCCCGCGTCGCGGTGCGCGTCGAAGAAGCCCTTGACCTCGTCGACGACGTCGTCGAACCGCCGTGTCTTGTATCCGGTCGGAGTGGTCAGTCCATTGCCGTGCATGGGGTCGGTCACCCACACTGGAGAGACCTCTTCGGACTTGATCGCCTCGAGCAACGGGGGCAGGGCGTCCCTGATCGTGCCTGCACCCATACGCGTGACGAACGTGAGGCGTCCGGGCTCGCGATGCGGATCGAGCTTGTCGACCAGGCGGAACATGTCGTCGGGGGTCGTTGCCGGCCCGAGCTTCACGCCGATCGGGTTGCGCACCCTGCTGAGGAAGTCGACATGGGCGCCGTCGATCTGGCGCGTGCGCTCCCCGATCCAGACGAAGTGGGCGGACGTGTCGTACGGGGTGCCGGTGCGCGAATCGATGCGGGTCATCGCCCGTTCGTAGTCCATGAGCAGGGCCTCGTGGCTGGCGTAGAACTCCACGCGCTTGAGCTCGTCGAAGTCGGCACCTGCCGCCTCCATGAACTTGATAGCCCTGTCGATGTCGCGCGCGAGCCCCTCGTACCGCTGGTTGGCGGGGTTCGCCGCGAAGCCGCGGTTCCAGCTGTGCACTTCGCGCAGGTCGGCGAAGCCACCCTGTGTGAAGGCGCGGATGAGGTTCAAGGTGGACGCAGCCGTGTGGTAGCCGCGCACGAGGCGGCGCGGGTCGGCGGTGCGCGACTCCAGGGTGAAGTCGTAGCCGTTCACCATGTCGCCGCGGTAGGCGGGCAGCGTGACCTCGCCACGCGTCTCGGTGTCGCTCGAGCGCGGCTTGGCGAACTGCCCCGCCATGCGGCCCATCTTGATGACAGGGACGGAGGCGCCGTAGGTCAGCACGACCGCCATCTGCAGCACGGTCTTGACGCGGTTGCGGATCTGATCGGCCGTGGCGCCCGCGAACGTCTCGGCGCAGTCGCCGCCCTGCAGAAGGAAGGCGTGGCCGGTCGCGGCGTCGGCGAGCCGATCGCGGAGTTGGTCGACCTCGCCGGCGAAGACCAGCGGCGGGAGCGTCGCAAGCTCCTCCGATGCCGCACGCGCGGCATCCGAGTCGGGCCACACCGGCTGCTGCCGTGCCTCGAGCGTGCGCCAGTGGTCGAGTCCGGCGATCACGGAAGCATCGGCGGGAACGACGGGTTCGGTGTGGTCGAGCAACACTTCGGGGAGTTCCACTTCTGAAGGGAGGCGCGTCGATGACGCAGAAGACGTCACCGAGCCTACCGGGCCACGCTGGGGCGTCGCTCCTTGACGGTCGAGGCGTAGACATCCTCGTATTCCTGTCCGCCGAGGGCGTGCAGCGAGTAGACGATCTCGTCGGTGATCGAGCGCAGGATGAAGCGGTCGCCCTCCAGGCCCTCGAAGCGGGAGAAGTCGAGCGGGTCGCCGAAGACCACGCCGACGCGCCTGATGCGGGGCAGCTTGGAGCCGATCGGCATGATGGCCTGCGTGCCGACCATGACGACGGGAACCACGGGAACGCGACCCTCGAGGATCATGCGCGCGACACCGGTGCGACCGCGATACAGCCGACCGTCGGGACTTCTCGTGCCCTCCGGGTAGATGCCGAGTATCTCGCCCCTGGCGAGCACGCCGAGGCCGGTGTTGAGGGATGCCTCGGACGCGGGTCCGCCTCCGCGGTCGATGGGCAGCTGCCCCGTCGCCTTCATGAAGGTCTTAGTGAGCCAGCCGAGCAGACCTCTTCTGGTGAAGTAGTCGCTCTTGGCGAGGAACGAGACGTGCCTGCCGACCACGAGCGGCAGGAAGATCGAGTCGATGAATGAGAGATGGTTGCTCGCGAGGATGACGGCGCCGTTCCTCGGAACGTTCTCGAGACCGATCACCCACGGCCGGAAGATCGCACGCAGCGCGGGGCCTGCGAACACGTACTTCAGCAGCCAGTAGAACACTCTCGATGCAACCCTTCCGTAGCGTGCAGATGCAGCTTAATGGCTGATGGCGTGCACGCGAGCGAGATCTGCGGCGCCGACGACGCCCGCGTCGTTGACGAGCTCGGCGATACGGAACTCCGGTTCGGGATGGTATCCGCGGGCCGGGAGGTTCTCGAGGTAGGCGTTGCGGATCGGCTCGAGCAACAGCTCGCCGGCCTGCGCCACTCCCCCGCCGAACACGAACATCTGCGGGTCGAGGACCACGCTCAGACTGGCGCTCGCCTGACCGAGCCAGTCCCCCAGTTGCCGCAGCGCAGCGAGGGCTCCCGGGTCGTGCTGCTGGATCAACGCGCTGATGTCCGGCCCGTTGAGGGCGCCGTTGCGCGAGCGCACGTCGGCCAGCGCCTGGCCGATGCCGCCCTGATCGGCGAGCTCGTTGGCGTAGCGCTGCAGCGCTCTGCCCGAGCCGTACTGCTCGATGCAGCCGCGCGCGCCGCACCCGCAGAGCAGGCCGCCCGGAACGACCCGCATGTGTCCCACCTCGGCGCCTGCACCGAACCCGCCCCTGAAGAGGCGGTCGTCGGTGACGATCGCACCCCCGACGCCCGTGCCGATCGTGAGGATGACCATGTCGCTCACCAGGCGGCCGGCACCGAAACGGAACTCGGCCCAGCCTGCGGCGTTGGCGTCGTTCTCGACGATGACCGGGACATCCACTCGCGTCTCGATCTTCTGTCGAAGCGGCTCGTTGCGCCACGCGATGTTGGGCGCGTAGTAGACGGTCGACTGCGCGGCGTCGATGAAACCGGCGGCCGCGACACCGGCGCCGACCGGGTCGGCGCCGTCGCCGAGCCGCGTGATCATCTCGACGACCTCGTCTTCGATGGCGTCGGACTGCTTCGGCGTCGGAACACGGTCTTCGCGGATGATCGTGCCCAGCTCGTCGACGAGAGCCCCCGCGATCTTCGTGCCGCCGATGTCGATTCCGATCGCCTGCACGCCGCGTGCCGCCTTTCGCCGAGGGGTGGGAGGAAGGCCGTCAGAGCAGGCGACCGATGCAGCATAGAGTGTAGTGGTTGTACCGGTGCCGAAGGAGCTACCCCGTGAACCATGCCGAGACGCCCGCCGTCGTTCCCGTCGACCCGAGCGCGAACTCCGCAGATCTGCTTGCGTTGCGCGTCGCCGAGACGCCGGAGCGCGTGCTCTTCGCCAAGCCGGCCGGTGACGGGTGGAACGACGTGACAGCGGCCGAGTTCGAGGCCGAGGTCATCGCCCTCGCCAAGGGTCTCGTCGCCTCCGGCGTGCAGCCCGGCGACAAGATCGGCATCATGTGCCGCACCAGGTACGAATGGTCGCTGATCGACTTCGCGGCCTGGTACGCCGGAGCGGTGCTCGTACCCGTCTACGACACCAGCTCGCCGGCCCAGGTGCAATGGAACCTCAGCGACGCCGGAGCCAGTGCCGTCTTCTTGGAGACCGCAGACCACTTCGCACGGTTCGACGAGGTGGCAGCCGATCTGCCGCTGGTGACGAACGTGTGGCAGATCGATCTCGGCGATCTCGAGAAGATCGTCGCAGCGGGGTCGGAGGTGCCGGACGAGGAGATCGCTCGTCGTCGCTCTCTGGCGAACGCGGACGACCTCGCCACCATCATCTACACGTCCGGTTCCATGGGACGCCCCAAGGGGTGCGTGATCACGCACGCCAACTTCGTCGAACTCTCGCGCAACGCGGCAGTGGCGCTCGACGAGCTGGTGTCGGACTCGAATGGGGCATCCACCCTTCTCTTCATCCCCCTGGCGCACGTGTTCGCCCGCTTCATCTCCGTGCTCTGCGTGCACGGCGGCGTGCGGGTCGGGCACCAGCCGGACACCCGCAATCTGCTGCCCTCGCTCGGCACGTTCAAGCCGAGCTTCCTGCTCGCAGTGCCGCGTGTGTTCGAGAAGGTCTACAACTCCGCGGAGCAGAACGCGGAGTCGGGCGGCAAGGGCGGGATCTTCCGCAAGGCGGCCCACGTGGCGATCGAGTACTCGAAGGCACAGGAAGCCGGGGGGTCCATCCCCCTCGGGCTGCGCCTGCAGTTCGCGCTGTACAACAGGCTCGTGTTCGCGAAGCTGCGCGCCGCGATGGGGGGCAACGTGCGCTACGCGGTGTCGGGATCCGCACCGCTCGGTGCACGGCTCGGGCATTTCTTCCACAGCATGGGCATCAAGGTGCTCGAGGGCTACGGCCTGACCGAGACCACGGCTCCCGCCACGGTGAATCTGCCGCAGCGATCGAAGATCGGTACGGTCGGCATCCCGCTCCCCGGCGTCGCGATCCGCATCGCCGACGACGGCGAGATCCTCGTGAAGGGCAACGACGTCTTCAAGGAGTACTGGAACAACCCCGAGCAGACGGCCGCCGCGTTCGAGGACGGCTGGTTCAAGACGGGCGACCTCGGCAGCATCGACGAGGACGGATTCCTCTCCATCACGGGCCGCAAGAAGGAGATCATCGTCACAGCGGGCGGGAAGAACGTGGCTCCCGCTGTGCTCGAAGATCACATCAGGGCGAACCTCCTCGTCGGTCAGGTCGTGGTCGTCGGTGACCAGAAACCGTTCATCGGCGCACTCGTCACACTCGACCCCGAGATGCTTCCCGTCTGGCTGAACAACAACGGGCTCGACGCCGGCATGGAGCTCGAGGTCGCGGCGCAGCATCCCGCCGTGCTGGCCGAGGTGCAGAAGGCCGTGGATGCCGCGAACGCGCAGGTCTCCCGTGCGGAGTCCATCCGCAAGTTCGTCATCCTGCCGATCGAGTTCACGGAGGCCAGCGGTCACCTGACGCCGAAGCTGAGCATCAAGCGCAACGAGATCATGAAGGACTTCAACACGCAGGTCGAGGGCCTC
The DNA here is from genome assembly GCF_007859675.1 of Humibacter ginsenosidimutans. Lineage (GTDB taxonomy): Bacteria > Actinomycetota > Actinomycetes > Actinomycetales > Microbacteriaceae > Humibacter > Humibacter ginsenosidimutans. The sequence goes on along the minus strand of NZ_CP042305.1, from coordinate 327,769 downwards.
TACTCGAACGCCCCGTCCACCGAGGGCTTCAGCCTGCGCTGAGGTGAGTCAGAACCAGTTCGACTCGCGCACTTGGCGCATCGCCTCTTTGCGGCGCTCGGGCAGGAGTCGCTTGAGGTAGACGATGCCGTCGAGATGATCCGTCTCGTGCTGCAGCGCCTGCGCCAGCGTGCCCGTGCCCTCGACGAACACCTCGTTGCCGTCGAGGTCGATGCCGCGGGCGCGAGCGTACGGGTGTCGCGGGGTCGGGAACCAGAGGCCGGGGACGGACAGGCATCCCTCATCGATCTCTTCGAGCTCACCCCGCACTTCGACGACCTCGGGATTGATCAGGTAGCCGATCTCGCCGTCGGCGTTGTAGCTGAACGCGCGCAGCCCGACACCGATCTGGCACGCCGCGACTCCGGCGCGCCCCGGCACCTGCACACTGTCGAGCAGGTCGGCGACGAGCGCACGAACTCCGTCGTCGATCGCCTCGATGGGATCGGAGACGGTGGCCAGCACAGGGTCGCCGTAGAGGCGGATGGGGCGGTCGGGCATCCCGCAATCCTACCGGGATGCCGTCGCTCACTTGGTGGCGGGAAGCCCCTCGACGACCAGCGCCGCCAACACCCTGGCGGCATGCATCGTGGCGGGTCGCAGCTTGTGATACTCGATCGCAGCCCCCGCCGCGAGCCGCGGATCATAAGGGATGCGCACCACCTGCCGGACGCGGGAGAGGAAGTGCGCCTCGATCTCCTCGACGTTGACGAGGCTCGTGCCCTGGGTCGCCGTGTTCAGCGCGATCACCGCGTTGCGCACGAGCTCGCCATAGCCGTTCGCCTCCAGCCACGTGAGCGTCTCCGACGCCAACCGGGCCTCGTCGACACTGCCGCCCGAGACGATCACGATGGAGTCGGCTCGGCGCAGCGTCGGCCGCATGACCGAGTGCACGATGCCGGTGCCGCAGTCGGTCAGAACGATCGAGTAGTACCGCGACGCGAGGTCGGCCACCACGTTGTAGTCGTTCTCGTTGAACGCCTCGGACAGTTGCGGATCGGTGTCGGACGCCAGCACGTCGAGCCGCGTCACGTCGCGTGAGACGAGCGTGGAGAAGTCGGTGTAGCCCGTGATGGAGGCCGCACGCTGAACGACGTCGCGCACCGTGGCATCCGTCTGCCGTGCAACCCGCTCAGACAGCGTTCCGCGATCGGGATTCGCATCGATGGCGACGATCCGGTCATCGCGCTGGTCGGCCAGAGCCATGCCGAGCAGAGCGCTCACCGTGGTCTTGCCGACCCCGCCCTTGCGCGTCAGCACGGGGACGAAGCGCGCACCGCCGTCGAGCGGACGCTGGATGCGCTTGTCCAGCTCTTTGCGGGCACGCACCTTCGGCGAGTCGCCGAGATTGGCGAGACCGAACGTCGCCTTGTAGAGCAACAGGCGTGCCCCGCCCTCCGGTGCCGGCCTGCCGAATCGCCCGGGAACGAGAAGCCTGTCCGCGGTGAGCATCGCTGAGGACTCCGGCACCTCGGCGACCTCACCGCTCCGCCTGCTCCTGCGGGACGGCTGCCGCCATCCGGAAGAGACCTCCACCTCGACCTGCTTCGGCAGCACCGTGCGCACGGGCGGCAGCGGCGCTTCGACCACCGGATGCGCCGTCACGATCGTGACGGACGCCGTCTGCGTGTGCACCGGACGCGACGGGTCGACGACGACATCGTCGATGGCCACCGCCGCCTCGTCGGCGGGCGGTGCCGCGACAGGAGCCGGCGGCAGATCGACCACGACATTGATGCTGCCCGACTCGGTCACGACGATGTCGCGTCCTTCGAGGCTCTCGTCGCTCGGATCGATCGTGTCGACGTCGGCTGTCTGCGTCGCTTTGCGCGACGACGTCGGCTTGCGGTGCTCGACGTCTCCGCCGGAGTCCGTGCCCGGCCTTCCGCCGGAGCCACCGCCCTCCTTCACCGCCACTCCCCGCGCAGATCCGGACTTCTTCGTACTCGTACTTCCGCTCGCAGCCACAAACGCCTCCCCCGCGTCGAGCCCCAGTGTATCGCCGCGACGCACCGCCGCCCGGGCAGGATTTTCCGGCCCGGACTGCGGTGTGTCAGCCGTGGTTCGTCAGTCGCCGGTGACGACGATCAGCAGGTCACCGGCGTCGACCTGCTGCGTCGTCGGCACGGCCAGCCGGGTCACGGTTCCCGAGACGGGCGAGGTGATCGCGGCCTCCATCTTCATGGCCTCGATGGATGCCACCTGCGAGCCTGCCTCGACACGGTCACCCACCTGCACCTTCAGCGTGATGACGCCCGAGAAGGGTGCGGCGACCTGGCCGGGAGCATCCGGATCGGCCTTCTCGGCCGCTTTCGTCTCGACGGTGATCGACCTGTCGCGCACGAAGACCGGTCGCAGCTGTCCATTCAGCGTGGTCATCACCGTGCGCACACCCTTGTCGTCGGCTTCGCCGATGGCCTCGAGACCCGCGTAGAGACGCACGCCGGGGGCCAGCTCGATGACGTGCTCCCCCGCGTTCGAGAGGCCGTACAGGTAGTCGGCCGTGTCGAGCACCGAGACGTCGCCGAACAGCTCTCGCACCTGGTCGAACTGTCGGGACGGCGCCGGGAACAGCAGCCGGTTCAACGTGGACCGACGCTCCCCCGACTCGGCGGCCAGACCGGCCTTCTCCTCCGGCGTCAGCTCGGTGACGCCGACGCGCACGGTCTTGCCTTCGAGCACCTTGCTGCGGAACGGCTCCGGCCATCCTCCGGGAAGGTCGCCGAGCTCGCCCGCCATGAAACCGACAACCGAATCGGGAATGTCGTACGCCTGCGGGTTGGCCTCGAACTCGGCGGGGTCGGCGTGCACCGCGGCGAGGTGCAGGGCGAGATCGCCGACGACCTTCGACGACGGAGTCACCTTCGGGATGCGGCCGAGAATGCGGTTCGCCGCCGCATACATGTCCTCGATGAGCTCGAAGTCTTCGGCCAGCCCGAGCGCCTTGGCCTGCTGACGCAGGTTCGACAGCTGCCCACCGGGGATCTCGTGCCTGTACACGCGGCCCGTCGGCCCCGGCAGGCCGGACTCGAACGGTGCGTACAGTTCGCGCACCGCGGCCCAGTACGGCTCGAGGTCCATCACGTTGGCCAGCGGGATGCCCGTATCCCGCTCCGTGTTCGCCAGCGCCGCGATCAGCGCGGATGCCGACGGCTGGCTCGTCGTGCCTGCCATCGGCGCGCTCGCCACGTCGACGGCATCCGCGCCCGCCGCACTCGCGGCGAGCAGAGTCGCCAGCTGGCCGCCCGCCGTGTCGTGGGTGTGCACGTGCACGGGAAGATCGAAACGCTCGCGGAACGCACTCACCAAGGTGGCTGCCGCAGCAGGACGCAGGAGCCCTGCCATGTCCTTGATGGCCAGAACATGCGCACCAGCATCGACGATGTTCTCTGCAAGACGCAGGTAGTAGTCGAGGGTGTAGAGATTCTCGCCAGGGTCGAGCACGTCGCCCGTATAGCAGACGGCGACCTCGGCGACGGCGCTGCCCGTCTGCAGCACCGCCTCGATGGCAGGTCGCATCTGGTTCACGTCGTTGAGGGCGTCGAAGATGCGGAAGATGTCGACGCCGGTGGCCGCCGCCTCGTGCACGAAGGCATCCGTCACCTCCGTCGGATACGGCGTGTAGCCGACCGTGTTGCGTCCGCGCAGCAGCATCTGGATGTTGATGTTCGGCAGCGCCTCGCGCAGCGCGGCGAGACGCTCCCACGGGTCCTCGCCGAGGAACCTCAGCGCGACGTCGTACGTGGCGCCACCCCACGCCTCGACGGAAAGCAGTTGCGGGGTGAGCCGTGCCACATGAGGGGCGACGGCGACCAGGTCCCTCGTGCGCACTCGGGTGGCCAGCAGCGACTGATGCGCATCGCGGAACGTGGTGTCGGTCACCGCGAGCTCGGAGCGGGTCCGCAGATCGCGAGCGAATTCGGCAGGTCCCAGTTCGAGGAGCCGCTGGCGCGAGCCGGAGGGCGCCGGAGCAGCGAGGTCGATCGGAGGGAGCTTCGTCACCGGATCTGCGACAGCCGGGCGAGGGCCGTTCGGCTGGTTCACGGTGACGTCGGCGAGCCAGTTCAGCAGCTTCGTGCCACGGTCTTTCGACACGCGGCCGCGCAGCAGCTGCGGACGCTCCTCGATGAACGACGTGCTGAGATCGCCCGCGACGAAGGTGGGGTCGTCGAGCACCGCCTGGAGGAACGGGATGTTCGTGGACACACCCCTGATGCGGAACTCGGCCAGAGCCCGCCTCGCGCGCAGAATGGCCGCCCCGTAGTCCCGGCCTCGGCAGGTGAGCTTGGCGAGCATGGAGTCGAAGTGCGGGCTGATCTGGGCGCCGGCCGCCGTCGTGCCGCCGTCGAGACGGATGCCGCCGCCACCCGGCGAACGGTAGGTCGTGATCGTGCCCGTGTCTGGCCGGAACCCCTGGGTCGGGTCTTCCGTCGTGATGCGGCACTGGATGGCCGCGCCGTGCAGCTGGATCGTCTCCTGGTGCAGGCCGAGATCGTCGAGGGTCTCCCCCGCGGCGATACGCATCTGCGACTGCACGAGGTCGACGTCGGTGACCTCTTCGGTGACCGTGTGCTCCACCTGGATGCGCGGATTCATCTCGATGAACACGTGCTCGCCTGCACGCTCCCCCGCGGTGTCGAGCAGGAACTCGACAGTGCCCGCGTTGACGTACCCGATGGACGAGGCGAAGGCGATGGCATCCCGGTACAGGGCCTGTCGCGTCGCGTCGGGGAGGTTCGGTGCCGGTGCGATCTCCAGCACTTTCTGGTGCCGACGCTGCACCGAGCAGTCGCGCTCGAAGAGGTGAACGGTGTGACCCGTGGCATCCGCCAGCACCTGCACCTCGATGTGTCGCGGACGCAGCACGGCCTGCTCGAGGAACATGGTCGGGTCGCCGAAGGCGCTGTCTGCCTCGCGCATCGCCTCTTCGAGGGCGGGGCGCAGCTCGTCCCGACTGTTGACCCGGCGCATCCCGCGACCGCCGCCGCCTGCAACGGCCTTGGCGAAGATCGGGAATCCGATCTCATCGGCGCCGGCCATGAGCTCGTCGATGTCGCGGGAAGGCGGAGTCGACGCGAGCACGGGAACACCGGCGGCCACGGCATGCTCCTTGGCTGTGACCTTGTTGCCCGCCATGCGCAGCACATCGGCGTCGGGGCCGATGAACGTGATGCCGGCCGCCGCAGCAGCCTCGGCCAGATCGGGGTTCTCGGAGAGGAATCCGTATCCCGGATAGATCGCGTCGGCGCCGGCGTGCAGGGCGACGCGGATGATCTCGTCCACATCGAGGTAGGCGCGCACCGGATGCCCCGGCTCGCCGATCTCGTACGCCTCGTCCGCCTTCATGCGGTGCAGCGAGTTGCGGTCTTCGTAGGGGAACACCGCGACGGTCTTCGCCCCGAGTTCGTAGGCCGCGCGGAACGCCCGAATGGCGATCTCCCCGCGATTGGCGACCAGGATCTTCGTGAACATTCGAGCCTCTCTGGCGGGGCACACGCCGCTCAGCGAACGGTTAGGTTCTCTAAGACTACTGACGGTAACGTTGCGTCTTGTGCATGTGCTCAGCGTCAGCTCCCTCAAAGGCGGTGTCGGCAAGACGACGGTGACGTTGGGACTCGCTTCCGCTGCGTTCGCGAAGGGTCTGCGCACCCTGGTCGTCGATCTCGACCCGCAGTCCGACGTCTCCACCGGCATGGACATCGCGGTCGCCGGGCACCTGAACGTGGCCGACGTGCTCGCCTCTCCGAAGGAGAAGGTGGTGCGGGCGGCGATCGCTCCGAGCGGCTGGACGCGCGGCCGCAGCGGCAAGGTCGACGTGATGGTCGGCAGCCCCTCGGCGATCAACTTCGACGGACCGCATCCCTCGATCCGTGACATCTGGAAGCTCGAGGAGGCCCTCGCCAACGTCGAGCACGACTACGACCTGGTGCTGATCGACTGCGCACCGTCGCTCAACGCTCTGACCAGAACCGCGTGGGCCGCGAGCGACCGCGTCTCCGTGGTCACCGAGCCCGGCCTGTTCTCCGTCGCCGCGGCCGACCGCGCCCTTCGCGCGATCGAGGAGATCCGCCGCGGGCTCTCCCCTCGCCTTCAGCCGCTCGGCATCATCGTGAACCGCGCTCGTGTGCAGTCCCTGGAGCACCAGTTCCGCATCAAGGAGCTGCGCGACATGTTCGGCCCGCTCGTGCTCTCCCCTCAACTGCCCGAGCGCACCTCCCTGCAGCAGGCACAGGGCGCCGCGAAGCCTCTTCACGTGTGGCCCGGCGAGAGCGCACAGGAGATGGCGCACAACTTCGACCTGCTGCTGGAGCGCGTGCTGCGCACCGCCCGCATGGGCGACTACGCGGAGAACTGAGAGCGTCCACCGGCTCACTGCAGCGCGGCGACGCCCTCGCTGTTCGCGGTGAAGCTGCTGTGATGCGAGCTAGCTGATCTTCTTGGCCGCCCGACGAGCGGCGAGCTCGTCCATGGGGTCGGAGGCTTGGACATCCAGCTCGACGAGGCTGGTCTCGACCTCACGCAGCACCTTGCCGACGGCGATGCCGAACACGCCCTGGCCGCGACCGACCAGGTCGATCACCTCATCGTTCGAGGTGCACAGGTAGACGCTGGCGCCGTCGCTCATGAGCGTGGTCTGGGCGAGATCGTTCACGCCCTCTTTGCGCAGCTGCTCCACAGCCGTGCGGATCTGCTGCAACGAGATGCCGGTGTCGAGCAGACGCTTGACGAGCTTGAGCACGAGGATGTCACGGAAGCCGTAGAGGCGCTGCGAACCGCTGCCCGCCGCGCCGCGCACCGTCGGCTCCACGAGCCCGGTGCGAGCCCAGTAGTCGAGCTGGCGATAGCTGATGCCCGCCGCGCGAGCGGCGACCGCTCCTCGGTAGCCGGACACGTCATCCATCTCGGGCAGGCCATCGGTGAAGAGGAACCCGAGATCGTAACGAGCATCCTCGTTTCGACGCACTTCGGTCATGCTCCAGTTCCTCTCACCCCAGGCACGCAGCTCACGCTTGGCGTACGTTCCACGGTAACCGCGCTCGGCGAGGCGATCAACGACATCCGCATTCGAGCAGGCGGCGTGTCGCGCCGGAGCCGGACGTCACGGCCACAGCCGGGCGATGGATGCCCGCACGATGCTCGCGCGCACGGTCTCCAGATCGTCGGCCAGCTCGCGTCCGACCTCGCCGGCACGCGCCCTGGCGCTGGCGTCTCCTCGTCGCGCCACGGCGGTCAGCGCGGACTCGATGAGCCCGATGTCGCGCTCCGCCGACGCGCGCAGGCCGCGCAGGTGGCGGGGTTCGATGCCCGAACCGTGCAGCTCGACCAAGGCCTTCAACACGGTGAGCTGGTCGTCGCCGTAGACGTCGGCCGGCGTGAGCAGGGATGCGGCGATCGCCTCCTGCAGAAGGGAAGACGGGGCGCCGGCCTCGGCCAGCAGCTCGTCGCGGCTGAGCCGACGGCCGGTGGAGAGAATGGTCGGCCTGCTCGGACCCGTGACGCCGGGAAGGATCGGCGTGCGACCGGCATCCTGTTCGACCAGGTAGGCACGGATGACCTTGAGCGGCAGGTAATGGTCGCGCTGAAGCGTCAGGATCGTGCGAAGCCGCTCGACGTCTGCCGGGGAGAACTTGCGGTAGCCCGACGCGGTTCTCGCGGGAGTCACGAGTCCCTGCTCTTCGAGGAACCGAAGCTTGGAGGGCGCGAGATCGGGGAAATCGGGGGTGAGTTGCGCCAGGACCTGACCGATGCTCAGCAGTGCGGACCCACGGCCGGCGGCTGAGTCGCGTGCCTGTGCCGACCCCCGCACGATCAGGCCGACGCCGCGGCGTCCAGGTCGGGGCGGGCGGCGTAGAAGGTGAGCCGGAACTTGCCGACCTGCACCTCGGCGCCGTCGGCGAGCATGGCGCTCTCGACACGAACGCCGTCGAAGTAGGTTCCGTTCAGCGAGCCGAGGTCTCTGACCTCGAAAGCCGTGCCGTGCCGGATGAACTCCGCGTGACGCCTCGACACCGTCACGTCGTCGAGGAAGATGTCGGCATCGGGATGCCGCCCCGTCGTCGTCACGTCGGCGTCGAGCAGGAAGCGCGCGCCGGAGTTGGGACCACGGCGCACGATCAACAACGCGGACCCGCTGGGCAGCGCGTTGATCGCCTCTCGCTCCTCGGGGGTGACCCCCGCCGCCTGGGCGTTCATCGCCGCGGCGAAATCCTCACCGAATCCGGCGGTCGTGTCGTCCCCCGGGTCTCGCTGCGCGTCGCGTTTCGGGTCGTTCTGCTCAGCCACCGTCGACCTCCTCTCCCGAAAGCGTATCGGATGCAGGGGCGTCGATGTCAGGCGACCGGCGCACCACGCGAACCGTTTCCCTGATGTAGAGGATGCCCGCCCACCAGTAGAGGAAGGCACCCCACAGCGCGATCGCCCAGCCGACCGGCTGCGACACCGCGGAGATCACCGGGAAGGCCTCGCCGAGCATCAGCACGGGCAGAGCGACGAGGAGCGCGAAGGTGGCGATCTTTCCCAGGTGATGCACGGGAAGCGGCCCGTGCCGGTGATTGGCGAGCACGACCCCGAGCACGAGCAGCATCACGTCGCGCGCGATGATCACGATGACCAGCCACCACGGCAGAAGGTCGCGCCAGGCCAGCCCGATCAGCGCCGCGAAGATGTACAGCCGATCCGCCGCAGGATCGAGCAGCTGCCCGAGCCGAGACACCTGACCGAGACGACGCGCGAGGTAGCCGTCGAAGAAGTCGGTGACGCTGGCGATGATGAGCACGACGAGCGCCCAGGCATCCCATGCGGCGATCACGAACCAGAGGAAGACCGGCACCAGCGCGAGCCGGAAGAAGCTCAGCAGATTGGGTACGGTCAGCACTCGAGACGAGACCGTTTCGGATGCCTGTGCCACGCCTGGCAATGCTACCTGTGCGCGAGAGCGTGGCGTGCCGCAGCACGACGGGGTTCGGTGCGCGAGCGGCCATAGACTCCACTACATGTCCCCCGTGATCGTGTGTCTGTGGATTCTCGCCGCCATCTGCGTGGTGACCTGGATGCTCTCTCTGATCACCAAGGAGTACTCCTGGGTCGACCGCATCTGGTCGATCGTGCCGGTCGTCTACGTGTGGGTGTACGCCGTGGCCGCGGGCCTCGCCGATGCGCGACTCGATGTGATGGCCGCCCTCGTGACGCTGTGGGGAGCGAGGCTCACCTTCAACTTCGCGCGGAAGGGCGGCTACGCGCCCGGTGGCGAGGACTATCGCTGGGCACTGCTGCGCTCGAGGATCGGCGGCTGGAAGTGGGTCTCGTTCAACCTCTTCTTCATCGTGATCTACCAGAACGTGCTGCTCTTTCTCATCACCCTGCCCGCATGGACGGCGTTCCAGAACCCCGCGCCGCTCGGCGTGCTCGACGTGGTGGCGGTGATCGCCTTCCTGACGTTCCTGATCGGTGAGACGATCGCCGATCAGCAGCAGTGGGACTTCCATCGGTGGAAGGCCGCCGAGCAGGCTGCTGGCCGGCATCCCGCTCCGCCGTTCCTGCGCTCCGGACTCTTCCGCTATTCGCGGCATCCGAACTTCTTCTTCGAGATCGCGCAGTGGTGGGTGATCTTCTTCTTCGGCACGATCGCCGCCGGATCCGTGCTGCAGTGGACGGTGCTCGGCGCCGTGCTGCTCACCCTGCTCTTCGTGGGCTCCACGGTCTTCACCGAGAGCATCTCGCGCAGTCGCTACCCGGAATACGACGGCTACCGCGCCACGACGTCGGCCGTCGTGCCCTGGTTCCCGCGACGCGCTGACTGACCGCCGGAGACGTCGGGCGCCCGGCATACAGTGAAAACATGTCGTGCATCCGGTTCAACACTCCTGCCCAACGCGAAGCGATGCGGCGTGCGGCGCCGACGATGCTCACCGCGGAAGAAGCGGCGGCTCTGCATCCGATGCCGCCCGTGACCGAGAGCAAGATCCGTCGATTGCGCGTGCTCGCGCTCGATGCCAATCCGAAGATCCGCGAGAGCGTTGCCAGCAGCTACAACACCCCGGCCGACCTCTTCGCGACGCTCGCCCACGACCCCGACGACGGCGTGCGCTCGTGCGTCGCCCGCAACGAGGCGACACCGTGCGACGTGCTGCGCGAACTGTCGCGTGACAGCTCCGAGATGGTCCGCGGCTGGGTCGCGGTGAACTACTTCGTGCCAGAGGACGCCATGGCGCGCCTCGCCGACGATGAGAGCGCGACGGTGCGCTCGCTGGTCAAATGGAAGGCGTCACTGGCCGACCAGCCGGCCGGCGCCTGACCGGCCTGCGCCCGATCGGTCAGCCGAGCCCGTCCACCGCCGCCCAGAGCGCGGCCGGCGATGCGGTGTCGGCGCCGAGGTCGCGGACCCGGTCACGGAGTTCGCGGTCGGAGGTGACGACGACGGCCCGCGCCGGGTCGGGCAGGGAGGCGACGTGCCGCACGATGGCGGTGTCGCCGTCGTGCGGCGCGAGAACGAGCTCGGGAGCGGCGGGATGCCCGGCGGACGGCATCCTCTTCGCCTCGCCTTCCAGCACCACGGTCGTACGCGGCCACCAGACGTCGTGCGGCAGACCGAGCGCCGACGCCGGCCAGCCCGCCTCGTCGAGGCGGGCGACGGCCGCCACGAGCCGAGAAGCGGCCGCGGCGCGGTCGCGCCACCATCCGTCCGGCCTCGCGCCGACGACGTTCGCGGCGTCGACGACGACGACGGGGTCGCGGTCGAGATCGGGTCGCAGCGAGGGCCAGCGTTCGGCGAACCCCGGGTGCAGGGGCAGCGCCGCCACGTCGTCGAAGGCGACCCAGCGCACCTCGATGCTCTCGGCATCCCCGATCACGGGATCGAAGTCGACCTCGGCGGCCGCGACGACCGTGGAATAGGACCACCAGCCGAGGTCGAGCACCGAGGCGAAACGGCGACGAACCGCGCCCTCCGGGACGCCGGCCTCCTCCTCCGCCTCGCGCAGCGCGCCACCTGCCGCGCTCTCACCCTCGTGGCGCGCTCCGCCTGGGAGCCCCCAGGTGCCGCCGAAGTGGCTCCACTCCGCCCTGTGCTGCAGCAGCACACGGCCGTGCCGATCGACCACGAGCAGGCCGGCCGCACCGTAGGTGCCCCAGAATCGTCGTCCGTCTGGTCCGTCCACCCAGGCGTCACCGCTGCCGAGCGGTCGTCGTTGCAGCGTCACAGCGGAGCTCAGCCGGCCCGCTTGCGCCGGGATGCCTTCGGATGCTCCGCCGACTTCTCCTCGCCCGTCTTGGTGGCCGCGCGGTTGCGGTCCACGCTGCGCCTGAGCGCCTCCATGAGGTCGAGCACCTCGCCCTTCTCCCCCTCGTTCTCCGTCCCGAAGGTCGCCTCGGTGTCGATCGAGTCGCCCTGCTCGAGTTTGGCATCGATGAGCGTGCGCAGCTGCATCTGGTAGTCGTCGTCGAACTTCTCGGGCTCGAAGTCGCTCTCGTAGCTGGCGACGAGCTTCGACGACATGTCGAGCTCTTTGTCGGTGATCTTCACGGACTCGGCGAGGCTCGAGAACTCGGGCTTGCGCACCTCGTCGGCCCAGAGCAGACCCTGCAGCATCAGCACGCCGTCGCGCACCCGCAATGCGCCGAGCCTGGTCTTCTGGCGCAGTGCGAACTTGACGATCGCGGTGCGATCCGTGGCCTCCAACGTCTGACGCAGCAGCACGTACGCCTTCGCGGAGCGGGAGTCGGGCTCTAGGAAGTAGCTGCGGTCGAACATGATCGGGTCGACCTGGGCGTTCGGCACGAACTCGACCACCTCGATCTCATTGCTCCGTTCCTCGGGGAGCGAGGCGAGGTCCTCGTCGGTGAGAACCACCGTGCGATCGCCCGCGTCGTAGGCCTTGGAGATGTGCTCGTAGGGCACGATCTCGCCGTCGAGCTCGCAGCGCCGCTGGTAGCGGATGCGCCCGCCGTCTTTGTCGTGCACCTGGTGCAACGACACGTCGTGGTCCTCGGTGGCGCTGTAGATCTTGACCGGCACGTTGACCAGTCCGAAGGCGATGACCCGCTTGCCGATGGCTCGCATACCGTCTATTGCACAGCCCGTGGCGCGGGAGGACAACCCTTCGACCGCACCGCGCCCCCGTCAAGCCGGTTGCGCCGCCCGCGCGCGAGCGTACCGTCGGTGTGATGGGGGCGACGAAGACAGACGACACGGCGCGCACGAGCGGGCCTCAGGTGGTCGAGGTCGACGGGCATCGGCTGAAGCTGACCAACCTCGACAAGGTGCTGTATCCGGCGACCGGCACGACCAAGGCGGACGTGCTGGCCTACTACGCGCAGATCGCACCGCTGCTCATCGGGCACGCGCACGACCGGCCGGCCACGCGCAAACGCTGGGTGAACGGGGTGGGCACGGCGGAGCATCCCGAGCAGGCGTTCTTTCAGAAGAACCTCGACGAGGGCACGCCGGACTGGGTGCCGCGCGTGAGCATTCAGCACAAGGACCACGCGAACGTGTACCCGCTGGTGAACGAGCCGGCCGTGCTGGCCTGGTTCGGGCAGATCGCCGCACTGGAGATCCACGTTCCGCAGTGGCAGGTCGGGCCTCGCGGGGCGAGGCGCAACCCCGACCGGCTGGTGCTCGACCTCGACCCCGGCGAGGGGGTCGGGCTGAGGGAGTGCGCTCAGGTGGCGGCATGGGCGCGCGACATCCTCGCCGACATGGGGCTCGAACCGGTGCCGGTGACCAGCGGGAGCAAGGGCATCCATCTTTACGCGCGGCTGGACGGAGCCCAGACCTCCGATCAGGCGTCGGCGGTGGCGCGCGAGCTCGCCCGTGCGCTGGAGGCTGACCACCGCGACGAGGTGATCAGCACGATGAAACGTGTCGACCGCGCCGGCAAGGTGTTCATCGACTGGAGTCAGAACAACGCAGGCAAGACGACGGTGGCGCCGTATTCGTTGCGCGGAAGGGAGCATCCCACTGTCGCCGCCCCGCGCACGTGGCGCGAGCTCGCGTCGCCGAAGCTGCGACAGCTCGGCTACGCGGAGGTGCTCGACCGGGTGGAGAAGAAGGGCGACCCGTTGGCGGATGCCTCGACCGCGTCGACGAAGCAGGGCGGTGATGCGCACGGGGCAGAGAAGAGTGCCGACCGCGACCGCCTGACCGTGTATCGCAGCAAACGGGACGCCGCCAAGACGCCGGAGCCGGTGCCGGCCGGCACGCCAGCCACGACGTCCGGCCGCTCCTTCGTGATCCAGAAGCACGCCGCGCGCCGCCTGCACTACGACTTCAGGCTCGAACGCGACGGCGTGCTGGTGAGCTGGGCGTTGCCCAAGGGTGTGCCGGAGACCACGAAGCAGAACCACCTGGCGGTGCACGTCGAGGACCACCCGCTCGACTACGGCGGGTTCGAGGGAGACATTCCGCACGGGGAATACGGTGCGGGCCACGTGGATATCTGGGACTCGGGGGTCTACGACCTCGAGAAGTGGCGCGAGGGCGAGGAGGTGATCGTCACCCTGCACCCGTCGCACGACGGCGGCCTCGGCGGCAAGCCGGTGAAGGTGGCGCTGATCCACACCGGCGGGTCGGGCGGCCGTGGGGCGAAGGACGAGAAGAACTGGCTGATCCACCGCATGGCCGTGGATCGTGTGCGCAAGGACTACTCCCCCATGCTCGCCACGCTCGGCAGCCAGCAGCAGTTGGAGCACGACGAGGCGAGGTGGGCGTTCGAGGGCAAGTGGGACGGCATCCGTGCCATCGCCTATGTGCACGACGGCGCGGTGCGGCTGGTGACCCGAAGCGGCAATGACGTGACCGCGCAGTACCCCGAGTTGACCGGGATCGCCGACTCCGTGCGCTCCCCCGTCGTGCTCGACGGCGAGATCGTCGCGCTGAACGACGGACGTCCCGACTTCGGACTGCTGCAGCAGCGCATGAACCTGCAGAACGAGGCCGAGATCTCGCGCGTCGCCTCGCGGGTTCCGGTGCGCTACTACGCGTTCGACGTTCTCGAGCTCGACGGACACGACATCACCGGCGCGGAGTACGAGGTGCGCCGCGCCGCGCTCGAACACGTGCTGACGGACAGGCACCGCGGGGTGGCGCAGGTTCCGGATGCCGTGGAGGGTCCCATCGGGGCCGCGATGGACCGCAGCCGTCGAGACGGCCTGGAGGGCATCGTGGCGAAGGAGCTGCGGTCCACGTACGCGGCAGGCAAGCGCTCCGCGTCGTGGATCAAGGTGAAGCACCACGGCACGCAGGAGGTCGTCATCGGCGGGTGGAAGCCGGGCGAAGGGCGACGCGAGAACGGAGTCGGTTCGCTGCTGATGGGCATCCCGAACGGCGACGCGCTGACCTACGTCGGCAAGGTGGGCACCGGGTTCGGCGACGCCGAGCTCGATGAGATCGCTCGGCGTCTGGGTGCCGTCGAGGCGACGCGGTCACCGTTCGACGACGTGCCCGCGACGGATGCCCGTGGCGTGCACTGGGTGACGCCGACACTCGTCGGCGAGGTGGAGTTCGCCGAGTGGACGAAGGGCGGACGCCTGCGGCAGCCGTCGTGGCGCGGATGGCGCACCGACAAGGAGCCGAAGGACGTGGTGCGCGAGAGCTGAGCGCCTCGGTCGAGCCGTGCGCGGCGACCGCTACGAGACCGGTTCGTCGGCGTCGAGCAGCTCGTTGACCAGGGCGCGCACGATGGACTCCCAGTCGGATCCCTCGTAGTCCGTCTCGCTCTGGCCCCGCACGATGCCGCCGTAGACCGGCTCGTGCTCCTCGCCCTCCGGCGACATGACCGTGAGCGCACCGACGGCCGTGCCGTCATCGGCGCGCACGGACCAGTCCGTCGGCCCCAGTCTGGTGATGACATAGCCGGCGCCCCTGTGTTCGAAGTGCACGCTGTCGTTGTCGAGGATGGACGCGATCATCGCTGTCTCCCTGCTGAGTTCTCGTGACGATTCATCGAGTGGGCTGTGCGAGCTGAACGTTGTCAGGCTATCCCCGCACCGACCGAATGGGCAGTACTCGCATCGTGCTGGGCCGCCGTCGCCTCGCGGATGGCGCGGCCGACGAGCGTGTCGGCCTCGAGCTTGCGCGTCGCCTTCTCGGAGGCCGTGCTCCCGCGCACCTGAAGCTGCACCCTCTCTTCCGCCGGCACCCCCAGCGCGAGCTGACGGCCGCGCTGGAGCTCGGAGGCGAGCTCGGCGCCGATCACGAGCGCGAGGTTCGCCAGCCACACCCAGAGCAGTGCGACCAGCAGCCCGCCGACGGTGCCGTACACCCGGTTGTAGCTGGCGAAAGTGGACGCGTAGAAGCCGAACACCAGCGAGCCGGCGACCATGACGACGACGGCGACCGCCGCGCCCGACGCCACGTAGCGCAGCCGTAGGCCGCGGAGGTTCGGGGCGCCGAAGAAGAGCACGCACACCGCGACCACCACAGCGACCCCGATCACGGGCCACTTCACGATCTCCCAGGTGGCCGACACCGCACCGCCCCACCCGAGCGCCTCCCCGATCGTGCGAGCGAACGGACCGGTCAGCACGAGGGAGAGCACGACGATCACCATCAGCACGAGCACCACGACGGTGATGACGAGCTGACGCGAGCGCAGCGCGAGCGTGCCGCGTCCTTCGGCCACGCCGTAGATGCGATTCACCGCCCGCATGAAGGCTCCGACGTATCCGGACGCCGACCACACCGCGCCGACGATGCCGACGGCGAGACCGATTCCCGCCGCCGTCGAGGAAGTGAGCTGGTTCACGAGACCTGCCAGGGCGGGTTGCACCTGCTCCGGCGCGACGGCATCCACGACATCGAGCAGGGTCTTGGACCCCTCGCCGCCCGCACCCAGAAGACCCAGGACCGAGACGAGCGCCAGGAGGGCGGGCAGAGCCGACAGCACGGAGAAGTAGGTGAGGCCGGCGGCGAGGTCGGAGCATCCGTCTCGCCCGTACTCGCGCAGGGTGCGCGAGAGCACGTAACCCCACGGCATGCGTCCGTAGCGTGCGGATGCCGCGGCCTTCGCCTCACGCTCTCGCAGCGCGACCTGCGCGGGTGACGGCGGTTGCGGCTCGTCGTGGTCGCGCAGCGATTTCGCGAGCTTGCGGGTCTGCTTGCTCGCCCGATGCGCCTTCTTCTTCGCGAGGTCGAGTGGCTCCATCTTCGCCACGGTACGCCGGCACAAGGTTCGGGCCCACCCCTTGCGCTCGGACGCGATCCCTCGCTCGTCTCGCGTCGGCCGGGAATGATGGAGAGGTCCGTCGCGTTGTCGATGCATGCATTCGCATACAAATGGAGAGGGGCCGCTGTGGCCGTGAAGTTCGGACTGGACACCTTCGGGGACGTTCCCCTCGGCGAGGACGGCGCACAGGGCCCGGCCGCCGAGACCATCAGGAACGTCATCGACGAGGCGGTGCTCGCCGATGAGCTCGGCGTCGACGCCTTCGGGATCGGCGAACACCATCGCGCCGACTTCGCGATCAGCGCCCCCGACATCGTGCTGTCGGCCATCGCCTCCCGCACGAAGGACATCACGGTGGGCACCGCGGTGACCGTGCTCAGCTCCGACGACCCTGTGCGCGTCTACGAACGGTTCGCGACGCTGGATGCCGTGTCGAACGGCCGCGCGGAGATCACCGTCGGACGCGGCTCGTTCACCGAGTCGTTCCCGCTGTTCGGATTCGACCTGTCGCAGTACGAGAAGCTCTTCGAGGAGAAGCTGGAACTGTTCAGCCTGCTCCGCGAGGAGGACCCCGTGACCTGGGTGGGCACGGTCCGAGCACCTCTGACGGACCAGCAGGTGTACCCGAAGACGGAGTCGGGCCGGCTCAAGGCGTGGGTCGGAGTGGGCGGCAGCCCGGAGAGCGTCATTCGGTCGGTGCGCTACGGCATCCCCATGGCCCTGGCGATCATCGGCGGCAACGCAGGGCGCTTCGCCCCGTACGTGGACCTGTACAAGCGCGCCCAGGAGCAGCTGGAGCGCGAGCCCATGCCGCTGGCGATGCACTCCCCCGGGTTCGTCGCCGACACCGACGAGCTGGCGATGGAGCAGCTGTATCCGTATCAGAAGGCATCCACCGACCGCATCGGGCGCGAGCGCGGCTGGGCGCCGCAGAGCAAGGAGCAGTACATCAGCGAGGTGCGACACGGGTCGCTGTACGTCGGCTCGCCGGAGACGGTCGCCAAGCGCATCTCCGAGGCGATCAAGGTGCTGGGCGTCGATCGTTTCGACCTCAAGTACGCGAACGGCCCGATGCCGCACGACCTGCTGATGCACTCGATCGAGCTGTACGCCACGAAGGTCATCCCCCGCGTGCGCGAGCTGCTCGCGGACTAGGAGGCGACCCGCCGACCTCACGTTTTCGTCGCGGGCAACGTCTACCGTGTGATGATGCCCCTGCCGTTCGAGACCGTCGTGCGCACACACGGCACCGTCGTGCTGCGCGTGTGCCGCTCGATGCTCGCCGTGCACGACGCGGATGACGCCTGGTCGGAGACTTTCCTCTCCGCCATGGATGCCTACCCGCGCCTCGCCCCCGACGCGAACGTCGAAGCGTGGCTGGTCACGATCGCGCGCCGCAAGTGCATCGACCTGCTGCGCGCCAAGGGCCGCCATGCACTTCCGGTCGAGCACGTTCCCGAAGAGGCGAGCACGCTGGGCCTGCCCGAGCTCGACGCCGAGTGGCGCGAGGAATCGGACCAGGTGGTGCGTGCCGTCGCGACGCTGCCGGAGCGCCAGCGCAAGGCGGTCACCTACCACTACCTCGGCGGGCTGCGATACCAGGAGGTGGCTGACATCATCGGCGGCACGACGGAGGCCGCGAGGCGGGCGGCGGCCGACGGCATCCGCTCGCTGCGACGAACGATGGGAGCCGGGTGATGGCGACGAACGAGCTGACGGAGCACCTCTCCGCCCTGCACGAGCGGCTGCAACGGGAGGCGGGCGAGCGCGGACTGCTCGACATCGCCTACCGGTACACGGAGACACCTGTTGGCAGGCTGCTCGTGGCGAGCACGACGCAGGGCATCGTACGCATCGCGTTCGAGAGCGAGGGCTTCGACGACGTGCTGCAGGCGCTCGCCGACAGGGTGAGCCCGCGGGTGCTGGAGGCGCCCGCCCGGCTCGATCATGCGGTCGCCGAGCTCGACGAGTACTTCGAACACCGGCGCACGGCCTTCGACCTGCCGCTCGACCGGGCGCTCAGCCGTGGGTTCCGCGGCGAGGTGCAGCGCCTGCTGCCCACCATCGCCTACGGGCACACCGCCAGCTACGGGGAGCTCGCGGATGCCGCCGGCCGGCCCCGCGCGTACCGTGCTGTGGGCACGGCCTGCGCCACGAACCCGCTTCCGATCGTCGTGCCGTGCCATCGGGTGCTGCGCGGCGACGGATCGCTGGGCGGCTACGCGGGCGGCCTGGACGCGAAGCGCACTCTGCTCGCGCTCGAGGCCGCGGCGTGACCGGGCCGGCGTCGCCGGGGTCGGCGACGGGCGAGCGGGCATCGCGCGAATCCGCGGGCAGCCCGCTCGCCGGACACCTCGAGCGCGAGGTGGTGCTGCGATCGCTCGTGAACCACAGCGTGCCGGGGGTGGAGCGCGTGGATCTCGACGACGGGACGGTGACGAGGCTGCTGCGCACGGCATCCGGACTCGTTCCCGTGACCGTCGCGGTGCTCGACGACGGCGTGCGGATCCTCGGCGGAGGCGACGCCGAGACGACGGAGATCGTGCGGGAGTGGTTCGACCTCGACACGGACATCGACGCCGTCGGAGAGGCGTTCGCGGGTGACGCGGTGCTGGGCCCGCTGGTGAGGGAGCGGCCCGCCGTGCGGGTGATCGGGCATCCCGATGCCTTCGAGGCCGCCGTGCAGACCGTGCTCGGCCAGCAGGTCTCTCTGGCCGCCTGCCGCACCTTCACCGGGCGGCTCGCGGCCGCCTACGGAGCGCCAGGACCCGGCGAGCTGCTCGCGTTTCCCGAGGCGCGCGTCGTCGCGGACGCCGACCTCGATCAGCTGCGCGCCGCAGTCGGCATCCCGCTCGCGAGGGCCCGCACGGTGATCGCCGTCGCTGCGGCGTTCGCCGACGGGCTGCGCGTGCGACGCGGCGAGGATGCGGCCACGGTGCGCTCCGCATTGCTCGCGCTGCCGGGCATCGGACCGTGGACCGTGGACTACCTGGCTCTGCGGGTGCTGCGCGATCCCGATGCCTACCCCGTCGGCGACCTCGTGCTGCGCAGGGCCCTCGGCGGCGTGACGCCGGCCGCCGCGTCGGAGCTCGGCGAACGCTGGCGACCGTGGCGGGCGTACGCCACGATGCAGCTGTGGACCGCCGACGCGTTCTCCCGCACGTCGTCGGCCTGAGGCATGATCGGCACATGGCTGAATCCCTCGTGGCGCCCATGCTCGCCAAAGCCGTCGACGGCGTCCCCGTCCCGGACTCCGTGCCGGGCGGCCTCTCGTACGAACCGAAGTGGGACGGATTCCGCGGCATCGTCGCGGTCGGCGAGGCGGATGCCCACGGCCGACGGGACGTCGAGATCGGCAGCCGCGGTTCCAAGCCGCTGACCAGGTATTTTCCCGAGCTGGTCTCGGCATTCGCCTGGCAGTTGCCGCGCTGCGTGCTCGACGGGGAGATCGTGCTGCGTCGCGGAACGAGGGGCGAGGAGCGACTCGACTGGGAGGCGTTGTCGCAGCGCATCCATCCGGCCGCAACCCGCATCGCCCTGCTCGCGGAGACGACGCCGGCGATGTTCGTGGCCTTCGATCTGCTCGCCCTCGACGGCGAGGATCTGATGGAGCAGCCGTTCGCCGAGCGCCGCGCCGCGCTGGAGCAGCTCGCGGCGCCGTGGGTCGAGCCGCTGCACCTGTGCCAGACCACGACCGACGTCGAGACTGCCAGGCGATGGCTCGTGGAGTTCGAGGGCGCCGGGCTCGACGGGGTTGTGGCGAAGCCGCTCGCCGCCCCCTATGCCCCTGGCAAGCGCACGATGCTCAAGGTGAAGCATCACCGCACGGCCGACGTCGTGCTGATCGGCTACCGCGTGCACTCCAGCGGACGTGGCGTGGGATCGCTGCTGCTCGGTCTCTACGACAGCGACGGGGCATTGCGGAGCGTTGGCGGCGCATCCGCGTTCAGCAACGCACGCCGACTCGAGCTCGTCGACGAGTTGGAACCGCTGGTCGAGCGCGACGCCGAGGGCAATGCGGTGACCGGAGAGGGCGAGCGGAGCCGCTTCTCGTCGAGCAAGGATGTCTCGTTCGTCACGCTGCGCCCGGAGCGTGTGCTCGAGGTGCGCTACGACCAGCTCGAGGGTGCGCGCTTCAGGCACACCGTGCAGTTCGAACGGTGGCGCGACGACCGCGAGCCTCGCTCATGCACCTTCGACCAGCTCGATCAGCCTGCGGCGTACGACCTGGGCGACGTGCTGGCCTGACCGTTCGACTCGCTGCACGCCCTCAGGGAGCAGAGTGTCGTTGCGCCGCTCAGGCCTCGTCGACGCGGTTGCCTGCGGCGTCCCAGTTGGCGTCGACCTTCTTGCTGGGCTGCACGCGCGGCGGCTCGCCCGGCATCTTCGGGAAGTCGGGAGGGAACGGAAGCTCGCCGAGGCCGTTCTCGGTGTCGCGCCGCCACCACGACAGCAACACGTCGATGCTGCCGGGGTGCGCCCCGAAATCCGCCCACGGATCTCCGGCATCGGCCAGCCGCTGCGGCATGGTGAGCACGGTGAAGTCGTGCGGATCGACAGACTCGAGCTCGTCCCAGGTGACGGGGGCCGAGACGGATGCGTGTGCCAGCGCCCGCGGGCTGTACGCACCCGCCATCGTGCGGTCGCGGTTCGCCTGGTTGAAGTCGACGAAGATCTTCTCTCCGCGCTCCTCTTTCCACCAGGCCGTGGTGACGGCATCCGGCATGCGACGCTCCAGCTCGCGAGCGGCCGCGATGACAGCGTGGCGCACATCGAGGAACTCGTGCTCGGGTCGGATGGGCGCGAACACGTGCAGGCCGCGGTTGCCCGAGGTCTTCACAAACGCATCCAGACCCGCTTCCGCGAGAACGGCACGCAACTCGGTCGCTGCCGGGATCGCGTCGGAGAAGTCGGTGCCGGGCTGCGGATCGAGATCGATGCGGAGCTGATCGGGGTTGTCGGAGTCTTCGGCCCGCGACGCCCACGGATGGAACACGACGGTGCCCATCTGCACGGCCCAGACGATCGACGCGGGCTCGTCGAGCACGAGCTGGGGATGCGACCTGGCGCTCGGGTAGACGACCGTCACGTCGCGCACATAGTCGGGCGTGCCGCGCGGCGGGTTCTTCGAGAAGAACTGTTCGCCGTCGATCGTGTCCCTGAACCTCTGCAGCGACACGGGCCGGTCGCCGTTGGCCGCCAGGAACGGCTCGGCCACCGCGATCGCGTAGTGCGCGAGATCGAGCTTCGTGATCCCCACCTGCGGATACACCACCCGGCCCGGGTGGCTGATGCGCACCCGGCGCACGCCGTGCGGGCCGTTGACGTCGAGCGTTGTCTCGTCTGCCATGGATGACCGCTCAGCCCTGAGCCGAGATGTCCATCATCCAGGCGACCCCGAAGCGGTCGACGAGCTGGCCGAACCAGTCTCCCCACGGCGCCTGCGAGAGCTGCTGGCTGATGTTCGCGCCATCGGAGAGCCGATCCCAGTACCCGCGCAGCGTCGGCTCGTCGTCACCGCTCAGCGAGATCGTGACGGCACCGCCGGGCGTGTGGTCCATGCGGTTCGGCGTGTCGGCGGCCATCAGCGTGATGCCACCGGGCGCCGTCAACTGCGAGTGCATCACCTTGTCGAGCTCGCTCGGCTCCTCCTGCATGTGGAAGTCGCGGAACGTGCTGACCGTGAGGTCACCGCCGAAGACGGTCTGGTAGAACTCCATGGCTTCGCGAGCGTTGTCGCGAAAGCTCAGGTAGGGGCTGAGTACGACGGACATGAGTGTCTCTCCTTCGCCGGCCCCGCCCCCGGGATCTCCGAAAGACGCTGTGAACCGGAAGTGCGCTCTCGTCGGCAACGCTACCTGCGTGCATCCGTCGGCGTCAGCCCCCTGCAGGCAACTCCCCCGCCTCTGCCAGGAGCGCCGGGATGTCGGCGACACCGGGAAGCAGGTGCGTGTGCGGATGCCTGCCCAGCTGCACCGCATCGGCCGCGCCGGTCAGCACCCCGACCACGTACCTCGCACCGGCGTTGTGCCCGGCGCCGAGGTCGTTCGGGGTGTCCCCTGCGACCAGCACCTCGTCGACGCTGCGCACCCCCGTGGCCTCCATGGTGCGGAACACGAGGTACGGAGCGGGCCTGGAGGCGGAGACGTCGTCGGCCGTGGCGATGGCGTCGATGTCGTGGCCGATGCGCCAGCCCACGGCATCCAGCAGCGGCGCCGCCACCTCGAGCGTGTACCCGGTCTGCAGCGCGACCTTCACGCCGTGGCTGCGCAGACTCCTGACCGCCTTGCGCACGCCGTGGAAGAGCGTGGCCTGCGTGGCGGCGTAGGCCTCGTCGAGCCTCCTCGAGAAGACGGCGAAGACCTCGTCGGCACGCGCCGGGTCGTCGCCGATCTCGGTGAGGAGTCCGGTGATCGCCCCGTGCTTGTCGGTGCCGGTCCACCGCGCGAGCACGTCGTCGGCGACCCGGCGGCCGGTGGCGTTCTCGACGCTGGAGCGGAGCACGTCGTAGACGACACCGCCTTCGTCGATGGTCGTTCCTGCCATGTCGAGGCAGACGAGTCGAATGGTCACGGTGTTCTCCTGCTGGTGTCTCCGGAGGTCTCCGGGGTGAGTTGACGGGTGACGAAGACGCGCTGGCTGGTCGGCGTTCTCGCGTTGCGCACCACGAGATCGGCGCGATCGGGCCGGTAGCGATCGTCGGAGTACTCGAGCACCTCGCCGTCGCGCGAGGTGGTGACGCGACGCACGCGCAGCAGCGGCGAGCCGACGGGAACGGACAGGTGGAGGGCGTCCTGCTCATCGGCGGCGACCGCGTCGATGGTGTGCTCGCCGTGGTCGAGCGGAACGCCCTGTTCGATCAGGTGCCCGAAGATCGACCCGGAGTCGGTGTCGAAGTCGAACAGCATGCGGCCGACCCACGCCACGAACGCCGTGCGCTCCAGCATGGTGGGCTCTGCGTCGATGGAGCGCACCCGCAACAGCTGCACGATGTTCTCGTCGTCATCGACGCGAAGCTCGGCGGACAGCACCGGGTCGGCCCTGCGGAGGGCGATCTCCACAGTGTGCTGGCCGGGTATGCGGCCGATGGCCGTGACCCAGGCGGAGAACGAGAAGAAGTCGTCGATCGGCTGCTTCAGCGGCAGCCTGCTCACCGTGGGCACCTTGCCCTGACTGGTCTCGATCAGGCCCTCGGCGCTCAGCGCCGAGATGGCCTGACGTACCGGGCCACGGGAGGCCCCGAACTGTGCGCACAGCTCCGCCTCGCTGGGCAGTGTGTCACCCGCGACGAGGTCGCCGCTGAGGATGCGGTCCCTGATGCTCGTGCGAACGCGTTCGTGGAGAGGCACCGTCATAGCTTGACTATAGATGTCGACACCGGACAACAAGACAGCCCCTTCGGACACCGCCTGTTCACCCGATGTTTGCCTCGAATCGCCGCGATTTCCTGTCAGGTGAACATCTCATGACAAGTGGATGGAATCGGCCGATCCGCCGCCTTCGTCCCTGCAGACTCGAGCCGTGACTTCCGACGACTCCTCCGCCATCGCCCCGCACGCCGACCTCATCGTGGTCGGTGCGGGCATCGTGGGGCTCGCCCACGCCTGGCACGCCGTGCTGCGCGGGATGTCGGTCATCGTGATCGAGCGCGACGAGCGCGCGGTGGGTGCGAGCATCCGGAACTTCGGGCACCTGTGCGCCACCGCGCAGTCGGGTCTCGCGCTGGAGTACGCGATGGATGCCCGCGAGACGTGGCTGCAGGCGGGAGCCGTCGCGGGCATCCCGGTGCGCACCGACGGCACGGTGGTGCTGGCCCGCACGCAGGCGGAGGCCGACGTGCTCGAGGAGTTTCACGCGCTGCGCGACGACGCCGTGAGGATGCTCACCCCCGCCGAGGCCGCGCGGCTGGCGGGCTTCGACTCGCCCGGCCTCGTCGCCGGCGCGCACCTCCCTCTCGATCTGCGCGTCGACTCCCCCGACGCGATCCCGGCGCTCGCCGCGGCGATCGCGGAGCGCGGCGCCGACCTGCGGTACGGCGAGAACGTGCTCGAGATCTCGGGCGGGCTCGTGCGCACGAACCGGCGGGAGTACACGGCCGAGACGGTCGTGCTCGCCGTCGGACACGACGTGGACAGACACTACCCCGAGCTCGCCGCCGAGGCGGGGGTGCAGCGCTGCCGCCTGCGCATGATGGAGATCGAGGCACCCTCCGGCATGACCGTCGCCCCCGGAGTGTTCACCGGCACCTCGCTGCTGCGCTACGACGGCTTCGCGAGCACGGACTCCGCGCAGAGGGTGCGTGCCGAACTCGCCGAGTCCGCGCCCGAGCTGTTAGAGAACACCGTGAACCTCATGTTCACGCAGCGGGCGAACGGTCGCATCGTGATCGGCGACACCCACCACTACGACACCACGCTCACGCCGTTCGAGGCCGAAGAGGTCGACGAGCTGCTGCTCGACCAGTTCCGCCTGCTGTTCGGCGTGCCCGACCTCACGGTGCTGCGGCGCTGGCGGGGCGTGTACGCCTCCGCCCCGACCGGGCCGTTCCTGATGGCGAGCCCGGAGCCCGGGGTGGTCGTGGCATCCGTCACCAGCGGCATCGGCATGACGACGGGCTTCGGGCTCGCGCGTGCCGTTCTCGACGAGCTCGTCTCCTCCCGACAGGCCCACACCGCAGCGTGAGCCCCCACGACTTCACCGACCACCAAGACACACCCGAACACCGAACCGTAAAGGACACGGACATGGAACTACGCGCGATCGCCCGCACCGCGGGCACGCGAGGCGGCAAGCGCATTCTCGCGACCGCCGCCCTGGCGACGGTCGTCGCCCTCTCGCTCACGGCCTGCGCAGGCAGCGGAGCGAACACGGCGAACGCCGCAGACGCGAAGACCCTCACGCTCGAGCAGGCGCAGAAGGCGACAAGCGCCGCCGACTTCGGCGGCATGGCGGGTCTCGTCGCAGCGGCGAACAAGGAGGGCCACCTCAACGTGATCACCCTGCCGCCGTCGTGGGCGAACTACGGCAAGATCATCGCCGGCTTCCAGAAGAAGTACCCGAACATCAAGATCAACTCGGAGAACCCGAACGGTTCCAGCGCCGACGAGGTCGCCGCGGCGAAGTCGCAGAAGGGGCAGAGCACCGCCCCCGACGTGTTCGACCTCGGCACCGCCGTTCTCGACGACAATCTCGACCTGCTCGCCGACTACAAGGTGAAGAACTGGGCCGACCTGCCCGCCGACTACAAAGACGCGAAAGGCAAGTGGTACTACGACTACACCGGCCTGATGTCGATCGGCTACGACTCCAAGGTGATCAAGAAGGCGCCGAAGAGCATCGACGACCTGCTCGGCTCCGACTACAAGGGCAAGGTCGCCATCAAGGGCGACCCGACCCAGGCCAACGAGGCTGCGAGCGCTGTCTATTGGGCCAACCTCCAGTCGGGCGGCACGGCCGACGACATCCAGCCGGGCATCGACTTCTTCGGCAAGCTGAAGAAGGCCGGCAACTTCCTCTCCGTGCTGCCGACGCAGGCCACGGTGAACTCGGGCGAGACGCCCGTGGTCATCCAGTGGAGCTACAACAACCTGGCTTGGGGTCCGGCGGGCGGTTCGGCGGGCAACCCGAACTGGAAGACCGTGGTGCTTCCCGGCACGGCACTGGGCAGCTACTACAACCAGGCGATCAACGCCGACGGCCCGAACCCGGCGGCCGCTCGCCTGTGGGAGGAGTACCTGTACAGCCCCGAGGTGCAGAACCTGTACCTGGCCTCCGGCGCCTATCCGGCCACCCTGCAGGCCATGATCTCGAACAAGACCGTGGACGAGAGCACGCTGAAGTCCGTGGGTGAGCCGCCGAAGAACTTCGTGCAGCTCACGGCAGA
This sequence comes from Humibacter ginsenosidimutans, assembly GCF_007859675.1. Classification (GTDB taxonomy): domain Bacteria; phylum Actinomycetota; class Actinomycetes; order Actinomycetales; family Microbacteriaceae; genus Humibacter; species Humibacter ginsenosidimutans. The sequence continues at coordinate 301,684 of NZ_CP042305.1, read as the reverse complement.
CCAGGCCACCAAGGCCGGTTCGCTGCTCGGCTCCAGCTGGTCGAAGACGGTCGGCTGACCGAGTCTGAAGGAGCTGCGATGACCGCCGCGTCCACACCGATCGCGACGGCCACCACCGCCACGGGCGCCGGAACCGCCAGGTTCCGGCGCCTTGGGGCAGGGTGGCTGGGCTTCACGCCGTTCGCGCTGTACGTGCTTCTGTTCCTCGCCGTTCCCACGGTCTACGCCGTGGCGAGCGGGTTCTTCACGGATGCCGGGGCCTTCACCTTCGCGAACCTCGCCGCATTCGCCAATCCGGTGATCGTGACCGACATGGTCAACTCGTTCTGGGTCTCGGCCGTTGTCGCCCTCGTGGGCGCCGTCGTGGGGGCGTTGATCTGCTTCGCCCTGCTCGGCGCCAAGCCCACCGGCATGCTGCGCACGGTGGTGGACTCGGCATCCAGCGTGCTCGCTCAGTTCGGCGGCATCATGCTGGCGTTCGCGTTCATCGCGCTGATCGGCCTTCAGGGTGTGCTGACGCTCACGCTCAAGCAGACCTTCGGGTTCGACATCAACGCTAACGGTCCCCTGCTCTATCAGGTGAGCGGTCTCGTCTTCCCCTACCTCTACTTCTCCATCCCGCTGATGGTCATCACGTTCATGCCCGCGATCGAGGGCATGCAGCACCAGTGGGCGGAGGCAGCGGCGACGCTCGGCGCGTCGCGCGCCACGTACTGGTGGCGGGTCGCCTTCCCGATCCTGGCTCCCGCGTTCTGGGGCAGCACGATCCTGCTGTTCGCGAACGCGTTCTCGTCGTTCGCGACGGCGGCCGCGCTGATCGACCAGGGCGGCATCATGCCGCTGGCCATCAAGCAGCAGCTCACGAGCGAGACGATCGTGGGCGTCTCCAACACGGCCGGAGTGCTGGCGCTCGGGATGCTCGTGGTGATGGTGATCGTCATGGCCGCGTACTCGATGCTGCAGCGACGAGCCAGGAGGTGGCAGCGGTGAGCCGGCACGACGTGCGCGTCGGCGCCGCACCGAGCCGCACGACGAGCACGATCATCCTGACCGTGGCGGGCATCCTCTTTCTGCTGCCGATCGCGGCCATGCTGCTCTTCACGTTCCGTGCGCCCGGCGCGACCGGCTCGTTCTCCTCGTTCACGCTCGTGCACTACGCGGCGATCTTCGACCCGTCGCAGGAGCTCACCTATGATCAGCTCTTCACCGGCATCGGCAACTCGCTGCTGATCTGCGTGATCACGGTGGCCGTCGTGCTGCTCGTGCTGCTGCCCACGATGGTGCTGGTGGAACTGCGCTACCCGAGCATGCGCCGGGCCATCGAGTTCGTCTGCCTGCTGCCCATCACGGTGCCGACCGTGGTGCTCGTGGTGGGGTTCGTGCCCGTGTACCAGGTGGTGGCCGGCGTGTTCGGCTCGGTCGCGTGGACGCTTTCGTTCGCGATCGGCATCATCGTGCTGCCCTACGCGTACCGGCCGATCCAGGCGAACATCGCGGCCCTCGATCTGGTGGTGCTCGGTGAGGCAGCCCGCTCGCTCGGCGCCGGCTGGCTGTCGGTGCTCGGGCGGGTCATCCTGCCCAACCTCAAGCGCGGCATCCTCTCCGCCTGTTTTCTCACGATCGCCGTCGTGCTCGGCGAGTACACGATCGCGTCGTTCCTCAACCAGACCACCTTCCAGACCGCGCTGTTCCTGCTGCAGCAGACCGACCCCTACGTCGCGGCGATCTTCGCCGTGTTCGCCCTGGTGTTCGCGTTCGTGCTGCTGCTCGTGATCGGCCGAGTCGGCTCGTACCGCCGCACCAGAAGGAGCGCATCATGACCGTCACCCTGCACGACACCGACCACCCGGCATCCACGCCGGGCGGCGGTGGGCCGGGAGACACCGGCCCCCTGACCATCAAGGGCACCGCCGTCGAGCTGGTCGACATCGTCAAGACCTACGGTTCGCACCGTGCTCTGCAGGGCGTCACGCTGAGCATCAACCCCGGCGAGTTCGTCGCCCTGCTCGGTCCGTCCGGCTGTGGCAAGACGACCATGCTCCGCGCGCTCTCGGGCCTGGAGCGGGTGGATGCCGGCAGCATCCTCATCGACGGAACCGACGTCGCCGCCGTGGCCGCGAACCGCCGCGACATCGGCATGGTGTTCCAGTCGTACTCGCTCTTTCCGCACCTCACGGCCACGCAGAACGTGGAGTTCGGACTGCGCATGCGCCGGGTGGATGCCCGCAAGCGCGCCGCCCGCGCCGCCGAGGCTCTCGACCTGGTGGGACTGGCGTCCTTCGGCGAACGCTATCCGCACGAGCTGTCCGGTGGGCAGCAGCAGCGGGTCGCGCTCGCACGTGCACTCGTGACGCGGCCCCGCGTGCTGCTGCTCGACGAGCCGCTGTCAGCTCTCGACGCGAAGGTGCGGGTGCAGCTGCGCGAGGAGATCCGGCGCATCCAGCGGGAGCTCGGCATCACCACGGTGTTCGTCACGCACGATCAGGAGGAGGCGCTCGCCGTCGCCGACCGCGTTGCGGTCATGAATGCGGGGGCGATCGAGCAGATCGGCACGCCCGAGGAGCTCTACCTGCAGCCGTCGACGCCGTTCGTGGCCGACTTCGTGGGCTTGAGCAACCGGCTTCCGGGCGTCGCCGATGGCGACGAGGTCGTCGTGTTCGGCCGCCGGCTCACGGTGCTCGGCGAGAGCGCGAGCGGTGAGGTGACGGCGCTGATCAGGCCGGAGGACCTCGAGCTGGACGAGCGCGCGGGTGGCGCCGATGACGCTCTGCCGGCCGTCGTCGTGGGCTCGAGCTTCCTGGGCTCGATGCGTCGCACGACCGTGCGGTTCGAGGACGGCACGCTGGCCTCGGTGCAGCACGACGTTCGCGACCGCCCTGTGCCGGATGCCGCGGTGCACGTGCGATTCAAGGGCCGTCCCGTTGTGGTGCGCTCGCGCTAGGCGCTGACGCGCAGATACCGCTCGTAGACGACACCGGAGTCGAACGTTCGGGTCTCGAGCGTCCGCATCCGGATCTGCTCGGGGACGGGCGGGAAGTACGGGGTGCCGCCGCCCAGGACGACGGGAGCGCGGAAGAGGCGGAACTCGTCGACGAAGCCGAATTCGATGGCGGCCGCGGCGAGTGCGGCGCCGCCGATCGAGACCGGCTTGTCGGTCGTCTCGAGGGCGGTGACGATCTCTTCGGCCAGGGGCTTCTCTGCGAGTCGGGCACGTCCCTGAACGGGTGCGCCGCTGCGACTGAACACGATCTTCGGCAGGGTGCGCCAGGTCTCGGCGAACGCAGCACCCGACTCGCTCTCGCTCAGCGCCGGCTGCGTCTCCCAGACGAGCATGGTCTCGTAGAGTCGGCGGCCGAGCAGGTAGGCGCCGAGGCTGCGCACCTCGTCGAGATGCGCCTGGAAGAGCTCGTCGTCCGGTGCGCTCCAGTCGATACCGCCGTCGCGGTCGGCGATGAAGCCGTCGGCCGACGCGGTCATCGAGTAGATCAGCACTCTTCAGCCCTCCTCGAGGCGGTACACCGAGACGTGGCTGGTCGACTCGGCGGTGAACGCGTTTCGTTTCCAATCCGCCCAGCGCGACTCCAGACGGAATCCGGCGAGCCGGGCCATCAGGTCGAGTTCGCTTGGCCAGATGTAGCGATGCGGCGAGCGGAAGACCCGTGCCTCTCGGCCTCCCTCGATGTCGGGGGCGAACCTGAAGTGGTGCGAGGTGAGGCGCTGCTCGAGCGGGTCGACGGCATCCACCAGCACGTAGCCGGGCTCGCTCACCTCGACGGTTCCACCATGGCCGGGCGGCAGCGAACGCAGCTGGGGCACCCAGAGCTCGATCACGAAGCATCCGCCCGGGCGCAGATGTCGTGCCGCGTTGGCGAAGCACTCCACCTGTTCGTCTTGAGTGAGCAGGTTGGAGATGGTGTTGAACACCAGGTAGGCCAGCGCGAAGTCCGTGCCCGCGAATGCCGTGGCCATGTCGCCCTGCACGACCGGAATGCGGTCTTCGTCGACCTTCTCGCGGAGCCTGGCGAGCATCGCGTGCGAAAGCTCGATCCCGCTCACTGCGATGCCCGTCTCGGAGAGCGGGATCGCCACCCGTCCCGTGCCGATCGCGAACTCCACGGCCGGACCACCGGCGGCGAGCTCGTTCAGCGCGTCGACCGCCGGCCCGAGCACCCCGTCGCTGAACATGCCTTCGCCGGGAGTGTCGTAGCTCTGCGCGGCGTCGTCGTCCCAGATCTGCTGCTGATCGATCACCGGCCCATCCTCGTTGCGTCGTCACGCGGGCGCAACGACAAGGACATGGAGCCGCCCACTCGGCGCGGAGGCATGTCGACCGATCGATCGAGGGGGGTGACGTGAGCCGATTCTGGTGAGAGCGTGGAAGGCGAGTCGTCTGAACACGAGGTGGTGATCGACGTGACGTCGAACGAAGACCGCATCCGCGACATCTGGGGTCGCCGCACCCCCTACGCCTCGGGGGCGGTGTGGCCGCAACGTGTCGACGAGTACCTCGCCGAGGGCGTGAGCGCCGAGCATGTCGAGTGGGTGGATGGCGCGTGCCTGCTGTGCAGCAACGGCTGCGGCCTTCAGGTGGCGGTGGCCGACGGCAGGATGGTCGGCGTGCGCGGCCGCGCCGACGACCGCGTCAACCACGGTCGGCTCGGGCCGAAAGGGCTCTACGGCTGGCAGGGCCAGCTGCACGAACGGCTCACCACTCCCCTGATACGGCGGAACGGAAGGCTCGTGGAGACCGACTGGGGGACCGCGATGGCCGCGGTGGTGGAGCGCTCCGCCGACCTTCTGGCGGGCAGGGGCCCGCTCTCGCACGCGTTCTACACCTCGGGCCAGCTGACCATCGAGGAGTACTACACGCTCGCGGTGATCGGCAAGGCGGGCATCGGCACCCCGCACATGGACGGCAACACGCGCCTGTGCACGGCGACCGCCTCAGCCGCGTTCCAGGAGACGTTCGGCTCAGACGGCCAGCCGGGGTCGTACGCCGACATCGACAGCTGCGACGCGATCTTCTTGTACGGCCACAACGTCGCCGAGACGCAGACCGTGCTGTGGACGAGAATGCTCGACCGTCTCGACGGCCCGAACCCGCCGCGGCTGGTGTGCGTCGACCCTCGTCGCACCAAGGTCGCCGAGCGCGCCACCGTGCACCTGCCGATCCTCAACGGCACGAACCTCGCCCTCATGAACGCGCTGGTGCACGAGCTCATCGCGATGGGCGCGGTCGACGCGCAATACGTCGGCGAACACACGATCGGGTTCGAGCAACTGCGGGCGGTGACGGCGGAGGCGACCGCGGAATGGGCCGCGGAGATCTGCGCGGTGCCGGCCGATGACATCCGTCGCGCCGCCGAGATCTTCGCCACCAGCGACCGTGTCGTCTCCACGTGTTCGATGGGCTTCTATCAGTCGCACCAGGCGACGGCCGCGTCGTGCCAGGTGAACAACCTGCATCTGCTGCGCGGGATGCTCGGACGGCCCGGTGCGGGCATCCTGCAGATGAACGGGCAGCCGTCGGCCGAGAACAACCGCGAGGCGGGCTGCGGCGCCGCGCTGCCCGGCTTCCGCAACTGGGCCAACCCCGACCACGTCGATCAGCTCGCGAAGCTGTGGAACGTGGATGCCTCGACCATCCCCCACGACGGGCCGCCCACCGACGCGAACCACATCTTCCGTCTCGCCGAGAAGGGCTCCATCGGGTTCCTCTGGATCGCCGGCACCAACCCCGCGGTCTCCATGCCCGACCTGGCGCGCATCCGCACGACGCTGAGCGGTGATCAGTGCTTCGTCGTGGTCTCCGACGGTTATCTGAGCGAGACGGCCGAGCTGGCCGATGTGGTGCTTCCCGCCGCGCTGTGGGCGGAGAAGACGGGCACGTTCACGAACGTCGACCGCACCGTGCACCTGCAGAACAAGGCCGTGGAGCCGCCTGGGCTGGCCCGCAGTGACCTCGACATCTGGGTGGACTACGCCACCCGACTGGGCCTGAAAGACAAGGACGGTCGAGCCCTGCCTGGCTGGGACACCCCCGAGGGCGCCTTCGAAGGGTGGAAGGCGTGCAGCGCGGGCCGGCTCTGTGACTACTCGGCGCTCACCTACGAGCAGCTGAACGAGCGTGGCGGGGTGCAATGGCCGGTCACCGCCGGCGCACCGCACGGCACCGAGCGTCTCTACATCGACGCGCACTTCGCGACCGAGATCGAGTACTGCGAGACGTGGGGTCACGACCTGAGCACCGGCGAGGCGACGAGCGAGGCGCAGTACCGGTCCGACCATCCCGACGGGCGCGCCATCCTCAAGACGGTGCCGTTCGAGCCGGCGTACGAGACACCCGACGACGAGTACCCGCTGCGGCTGACCACAGGGCGCACCGTGTACCACTGGCACACCCGCACGAAGTCGAAGCGGGCCAGGCAGCTCAACGATGCGGCGCCGTCGATGTGGGTGGAGCTGTCGCAGCAGGATGCCGCGCGGCTGGGCGTCGCCGAGGGCGATGTCGTGCGCGTGACATCCCGCCGCGGCCACATTGACGCGCCCGCTCGGGTCTCGCACGTGCGAGAAGGCGTCGTGTTCGCGCCCTGGCACTACGGCGGTGATCCGCTCACTGCCGCGAACGAACTCACCTTGAGCGCGTGGGATCCGGTCTCGAAGCAGCCCGAGTTCAAGGTCTCCGCCGTGTCGGTGCGCAGATTTCGGGCAGGTACGGGACCGGCGCCCGCGCCGACGAACACGGCGTCGGCTCCGGCGGGTTGACAGCCGCACCGATCGAGTCAGACCCATCGAGTCAGGAGGAAGCATGCTGGGCAGGAAACGACACGACGAGGAGATCGCGGCAGAGGCGAGGGCCGAGGAGCAGGAGGCGATGGCCGCGACCGAGACCGACGATTCGTCGATCGATCCCGACGAGACGCTGGAAGCCGATGAAGAGCCCTGACGGTTCGTGGTGACGCCACGGCCTGGCGTGCGTGAGCCCGGCCGGGCTCTGCGCTCAGGAAGCGAGCACGGGTGCGAGCTCCGCGACCAGCGCGGCCTTGGGCTTCGAGCCCACGATGGTGCGCCTCACCTCACCGTCGACCAGGAGCTTCATGGTCGGCACCGCCATCACCCCGAAACGGGCGGCCAGCGCCGGTGAATCGTCGGCGTTGACCTTCACGACGGTGAACGCCTCGCCGTTCTCCGACTCGATCTGCTCGAGCAGCGGGCCGAGCACACGACACGGACCGCACCAGGTGGCCCAGAAGTACACCAGCACGGGTGTCGCGGCCGATTCGACGGCGCTCTCGAACGTGGACTCGTCTGCGGTGATCATGCTTTCAGTACTCCTTCGTGAACGCGGCTGTCTTCGTGAACGGGGCGGGCGTCGGCGAACTGGCAGCCGGCATCCTCTCGGGCCTCGGCTGTCGCGAGCAACTCGAGCAGCGCGTCGCGACGGCGGCTCAGTTCGTCGATGCGCTCCGTGAGGTCGTCGATCGCCGCCCGGTAGGCAGGGCGCGTCGTGACGCAGTCGTCGCCGTGCTCGCTGCCTTCGCTCAGGCAGTCGAGAAACGGACGGGTCTGTTCGAGACGGATGCCCGCACGGCTCAGCGCGTGCGCCTCGGCGACCAGCCGCGGGGCATCCTCGCCGTAGTCGCGGTAGCCGTTGCTCAGCCGCGTCGACCGGATGAGGCCGAGCGTCTCGTAGTGCCGCACCGTCTTGACGGTGACGCCCGCCGACGTGGCGACCTCGCCGATTCTCATGGATGCCTCCCGACGGCGCCGATGCACCGTGACATGTTCACGCTAAACGTTGACCCATGGGTCAAGGTCAAGCGGGGCGCACGTGGGCGATGTGGCTGGTGGACGATCGCGGAGTGCACCACAGCCCTAGAGCCGCAGGTCGTGCAGCAGAAGCAAGGAACCAGAGGCCAGCCCCCACCAGAAGAACGGGGGAACCATCACGGCGCCGAGTCCGACCGCGATCGAACGCCGACTTCGCGACGTCTGCGCCAGAACGACGACACCCGTCACGATCGAAGCGATGCCCACGACGACGAGCAACGCTGCCATCACCAGGAACCAGGCGAGACTGGGGATCGGCACGAAGAGCCCGATCGCTGCGAAGACGACGATGCCCAGCAGCACGGCGGCGACGTTCTCCCGGCGGCTCCATGGCGCCGGGACACGACTCGATCCCGCTCTGCCGGCGTTCATCATGTCGTCGATGATGGCGTGGGCTCGGGCGTGGATGTCGCCGGCGGCAGGTACGCACCCGACCAGCCGAGCATCTCGACATGTCCACCCGCGGAGACACGGGCGTTCGCACCCCAGAAGTGCAGGTCCCCGCAGGGCCCGTGCGCCACGTCGTCCTTGAGCGCGACGCGTTCGCTGACCAACCGACGCGAGTCCGCGCCCGTCGTGGAGACCGTCAAGGGCTCAGGATCGCCAAGACTCGTGTTCCCTTGAGCCAGAGGCACGGGCTGCTGTCCGCCGCCGATGACCCGACACCGATGAGCGAAGCACGCCCGCAGCGACGTGTGCGGATGGGCGGACAACCATGGCGATGCATCCAGCCACACCGCCGGTATGGGAATCGACGGCTCCGCGCACGCGCGGACGCCGCAACCGGCGCAACCCGAGGCAACGGCGACGACCACGAGAACCGACGCCGCTCCCCTCCGCCAGGACCTCACCCGACAACGCTATTCGTCCGCACACGGCTGACCCCGGCTTCACCGCATTGCGATTCCGCATCGGCTGAGCCTTGACATCATACTTCGATTTTGAAAGTGTGTGCTGCATGAGCCTTTTCATCACCTGCCCCGTCGAGAGCGTCGAACGCGCGACCGCCTTCTACACCGCGCTCGGCTGGACCCTCAACACCAAGATGTCGGATCACAACGTGTCCTGCTTCGCGATCGCGCCGGAGCAGTACGTCATGCTCGGCAGCCGCGAGATGTATGCCAGCGTCGGCGGGACCGAAGACCTGATCGGCGGGCCGGACACACCTTCGAAGGTGACGGTCTCGTTCGACCTCGCCAGCCGCGAGGCCGTCGACGAACTCGTCGAGCGCGCCCGCGCGGCCGGCGGCCGGATCGGCGACACCGACGACTACCCCTTCATGTACCAGCGCCAGTTCGACGACCCCGACGGGTACCACTACTCGCCGTTCTGGATGAAGCCGGACACCGATCCGTCGGCGTGAGCGATCTCACTGCGGCACTCGACGTCGTCGGAGCGCGGTGGGCCTTGCTCATCGTGGAACGGCTGCTCGACGGACCTCAGCGGTACGGCGACCTGCAACGCGACCTCGGCGTGCCGATGAGCGTGCTCGCGACCCGCCTGCGCGAACTCGAGGAGGCCGGCGTGCTCTCCCGGCTGCCCCTGAAGCACAACACGCGGGCCTATGCATTGACCGATCGGGGTCGCGCCTTGCAGGAGGCGATCGTCGCGCTCAGGCGCTGGGGTGCTGAGCGAGGCTGAGCCGCTCTCCTCGGTAGAACATCGCGCCGCACTCTTGAGGCGAGTGCTTCTTCTCGAAATCGCGCTCGTTCGGAATCCAGACATCCCGCCACAACGTGTCGTGGTCCCTGCCCAATCGATGGTCACGGGCCATTCCCCGAGTGGCGGCGACGTCGAGGTCGACGTCGCACCAGATGGTGACGTCGAGGTTCGGCAACGCTTCACGATGGAACAGACCGATCAGGTCGACGATCAGAAGGTCGGTTGTCGGTATCGGTTCCGGCGGTGCGAGCTCTCCTCGCCCCCAGTCGAACCGTTGGAACATGCTCGGTCGGCCCGCCCGAAATGGGGAGAGCACCTCTTCGACGAGGCGTGTGCGCTCGACGCCGTCCCAGTCCGCGGAACGTCGATGGGAGCGAACAGGACCGAGAAAATCGTCGCCGCGCAGTCGCACCGCGCCCGGCAGCGCCGAAACCAGCGACCGTGCGAGCGTGGACTTGCCCGATCCGCAGTACCCTGAGATGCCCACGACGACAGGCCGGTCGCTCTCCTTGCGATACGTGGTGAGCTTCTCTGTCAGGATGTCGAGGTCCACCGTCCGAGCATACGAACGCGGACGATCTGAAGGCGACCGCCCTGCACCACACCTGCTTTCATGAGCGGGCGAAGGCCTTCTCCGCGCGCCGCGGATGGTCACCGAGCGCCGCATCAAGGCCACATGTGGCTGGGCGATCCTTCATCATCTGACGCGTGGTCAGATCGCTAGGGTGATCTGGTGTCCAATGTGACCCTGATCCGTTCTCATGCCTTGGCCGAGACGCCCGGCTACGCGTATGCGTCGGTCACAGAGGCGGGCACCCGGCTGATCCACCTCGCCGGAGCATGCCCTCTCGATGCCGATGGCACGGTCGTCGGCGCTGGTGACTACGCCGGCCAGGCGGCGAAGTGCATTGAAAACCTCAACTCTGCGTTGGCCGCCGCCGGCGCCTCGCTTGAGGACGTCGCTTACACGAGGGTGCTCGTCGCAACCCAGCGCAATGAGGACCTTGGAACGGTGTGGGATGTCGTGCGGGATGCCTTCGCCGAGCACGAGGTGCCCAGCACATTGTTCGGCGTCACCGTTCTCGGCTATCGGAATCAGCTCGTCGAGATCGAGGCGGTCGCCGCCATCGCGGACGAGGCACGTCGACAGGACCTCGCGTAAACAGGTACGTGTTCCCGCCCCACCTCACCCCTCACCGAGACCGGAAGAAGTCGTTCGCCCGCCCCGTCCACAGCAGCACGATGATGAGCAGCGAGATGAGGGCGCTCACCGCCGACCAGGCGAACTGATCGGGGTACGCCCATGCGGTGAAGGCATCCCCCGCGATCGCCAGCAGCTGCACCACGGTGACGACGATGCGCGCACCGCTCGAGCCGCGCAACAACCCGCCGGCGACGAGCACGACCACCACACCGAACAGGATCGTGAGAATCGCGGAGGTGATCAGCGAGCTCTCGCTCACGCCGGCGATGTGCATGCTCGGCTCGTTCTTGAAGACCAGGAGAACGATGCCTGCGACGATGTTGAGGGCACCCTCGATCCACGCGAGAACCGCGATCAGGGTGACGCCTGCCGGACGACGGACTGCTGCGCTCATGGATGCTCCTGCCTGGTCGAGCTGTCGTGATCACAGTATCGAGCGCGCGACTGCACGGATGAGCGAAGAGCCACCGCGAGGTTTCGCTCCGCCTTCACTCGGGGTTCACTGTCACCTGATTGGGTGACACACGTCGAAGGGGAATCGCAGCATGCGTTCAGCACTCACCCGCGTCTCGAGAGGGGCCGCCGTGGCGGTCGCTGCACTCGGGATGCTGTCGGGCACTCTGGTCGCCACGGCCGCCGCGCACGCGGCGCCGTCGAGCGGCGTCGTGATCAACGAGGTGTACGGAGGCGGCGGCAATGCGGGCGCCACCTATACCAACGACTTCATCGAACTCTCCAACCGAGGCACGACGTCGGTCGACCTCAGCGGCTGGTCGGTGCAGTACCACTCCAAGGCCGCGACCGGCAGCTGGCAGGCGACCTCGTTGACCGGCTCGATCGCCCCTGGTGCGTTCTACGTGGTGGCCGAGGCGAAGGGCAACGGCGGCACGTCACCGCTCCCGCAGTCGGATGCCACGGGCTCGATCGCGATGTCGGCCACCGACGGCACCGTGGCGCTCGTGTCGAGCGGCACGGCGCTGACGTGCGGTGACTCTGCGGCGTGCGGGGCGGCATCCGTCGACCTCGTCGGCTTCGGGGCCGCGGCCATCGCAGAGGACTCCCCCGCCGGCGGCGCCTCGAACACCGCCTCCGTGCAACGCACGGCAGGCGCCGACACCGACGACAACGCGGCGGACTTCGTCTCCGGTGCGCCGACACCGGGCGCCGCCACCGCCGGCGACGACGGCGGCGGTTCGACCACACCTCCCGAGGCCGGAACCACGCGCATCCACGACATTCAGGGCACGAGCTTCGTGTCGCCCCTGAACGGTGACCAGGTGACGAACGTGCCAGGCGTCGTGACGGGCGTGCGGGCATCCGGTTCGAGCCGCGGGTTCTGGATGCAAGACCCCGACCCCGACCAGAACCCCGCCACCAGCGAGGGCGTGTTCGTCTACACGAGCAGCTCTCCGACGGTCGCCGCCGGCGACTCGGTGCTCGTCAGCGGCACGGTGAAGGACTACTACCCGCTGGCCAGCGGGGACACGGTCTCGCAGACCTCCAACCTCTCGATCACCGAGATCCAGAGTCCGAAGGTCTTCACCCTCTCGCACGGCAACCCGCTGCCAGCGCCGATCGTGCTCGGGCCGAACACCGTGCCGAACACATACGCACCCGACCTGGGCGGCGCGAACATCGAGACCACACCGATCACGCCGACGCGTTCCGCGCTCGACTACTACGAGTCGATCGAGGGCATGCGCGTGGAGGTGGACAACGCCCGCGTCGTCGGGCCGAGCGACAGCTATGGCGAGCAGTACATCACCACGAAGCCGAACCAGAACACGAGCTACCGCGGCGGAACACTGCTGACCGGCGAGAACCAGACGCCGTCCGGACGCCTCGAGGTCGTTCCCGCCGACGGCTCGAATCCGAACGTGACAGTGGGTGACGTGTTCTCCGGTGCGACCGTCGGACCGATCGACTACTCGCTCTACGGCGGCTACCTGCTCGCCGCGACGCAGCTCGGCACGGTCAAGGCGGGCGGGCTCAAGCCCGTCGTCGCGAAGAAGGCCGCCGCCGACCAGCTGTCGGTCGCGACCTACAACGTGGAGAACCTCGCTCCCAGCGACTCTGCCGACAAGTACAGCCGGCTGGCGCAGGGTGTGGTCACGAACCTCGCGTCGCCCGACGTCGTCGCGCTCGAAGAGGTGCAGGACAACGACGGCGCGACGGACTCCGGCACGGTCGCGGCCGACCAGACGCTCGCGAAGCTCACCGCGGCGATCAAGGCAGCGGGCGGACCGCTCTACGACTGGCGGGAGATCGACCCGGTCAACGACCAGGACGGCGGTCAGCCGGGCGGCAACATCCGCGTCGCCTTCCTGTTCGACCCGACGCGCGTGGCCTTCGTGGACCGCGGCGGCTCGAACGTCGACCGTTCGACCACGGCCACGGCCGTGACGAAGGTGAAGGGGCAGCCGCAGCTCACCCTCTCCCCCGGCCGCATCGACCCCACGAGCGACGCCTGGCAGAGCAGCCGCAAGCCGCTGGTCGGCGAGTTCTTGTTCCGCGGCCAGGACGTGTTCGTCATCGGCAATCACTTCGACGCGAAGCTGGGTGACCAGAACGCCGACGGGCGGTATCAGTACCCGCAGCAGTCGTCGGCCGTGCAGCGGCAGCAGCAGGCCACCGAGGTGCACGACTTCGTGGCATCCCTGCTGAAGGTGGACAAGAAGGCCAAGGTGATCGTCGCCGGCGACCTGAACGACTACCAGTTCAGCCCTGCGCTGGCGACCCTCACCGGCGCCGCGAGCGGCAGGCCGATCCTCACCGACCTCATCACCACGCTGCCGAAGAACCAGCAGTACACGTACGACTACGACGGCATCTCCGAGGTGCTCGACCACATACTCGTGACCTCGGGAGTGGGCAAGCCGAGCTACCAGGTGGTGCACGTCAACGCGGAGTTCGCGAACCAGGTGAGCGACCACGACCCGCAGGAGGTCGCGATCACCGCGGGCGCCAAGCCCTGGTCGCCGCCCGGCTACCAGCAGCGCACGTGCGGTCCGGATGCCGTGGCCTCCGGCTACTCGGACGCTCTCGACAAGCTGAGCTACCACGGCGTCGAGCTCGGTGGACTCTCCTCGCTCGCGAAGGATCCGCGGTCGGGCGGCTATGTGGCCGCCGTGGACAACCACGCCAGCGACCCAGCGCGCATCTGGTTCCTCTCCGACACGACGAACCCGAAGGTGACGCGCGACCCGCTCGTGCTCAAGCGCCCGGACGGCACGCCGTACAACGGGACCGACAGCGACAACGAGGGCCTCACGGTGCTGCCGAACGGTGACTTCGTGGTGAGCAGCGAGACAGAGCCGTCGATCCGCGTCTTCGGACGCGACGGCATCCAGAAGGCGTCGCTGCCCATCCCCGCCCGGTTCGCCGTGACCGGCACGACGCCGGCGGGCGAGGCGACATCGAACGCCACGCTCGAGGGCCTCACGATCACGCCGAACGGCAAGACGATCGTGGCCGCGATGGAGGGTGCGCTCTCGGGCGACGTCTCCACGGATGGCGACGCCACCGCACACCGACTGCTCGTCTACACGCAGGACAGGCACGGTCGCTGGTCGCTGAGCAAGCAGGTGGAGTATCGCACCGAGCCGGGCATGCGCATCCCGGAGATCACCGCATACGGCGACGACGGGTTCGTGGTCGAGGAGGCCGCATGGAACGCGACGATCGGCAACTCGGTCAAGCTCTACGCGGTGAAGGGGCTCGTGGATGCCCGTGACGTGAGCACGATCGCCGACCTCGCCGAGGCCCCGAGCGATCTCGCCGTGACGAAGTCGCTCGTCGCCGACGTTGTGCAGTGCCCGACGCTCGGCGCCACCGCCAAGGAAGCGCAGGCGAACCCGCTGCTCGACAACTTCGAGGGCATGGTCGTGACGTCGTCGCACGGTTCGGGTCGCGGTCATGGCTATGGCCACGGCGGATCAACGGGCATCGCGCTCATCAGCGACGACAACTTCAGCGCCTCGCAGACCACGCGCATCCTGAACCTCGACGCCAGGCTGCCGTAGCGGCGTTCGGGAAACAGTGCGCGAGGGCGTCGGTCTGCGGACCGGCGCCCTCGTCGCGCATGGTCGGAAGGGGGTTGTGACCCGTCCCTCAGACGAGAAGTCCAGCACGGGAATAGCTCGCGTCGCAGCGCGTTGAAGTTGATAAGACTCGACTCAAGTTCGAGCGAGTCGACGGACAACATCCCGGATCAACAGGAGACTCAGTGCCTGACAACTTCTTCCCCGGCGCCCCCGAGGGCAGCGAGGGCAACTCGTTCGATGAGTTCCTCGCGCGCTACCTCGCAGGGGAACGCGCGCGCGAGTCGCGCTCGATCGACATCAGCCGGTTCCTCAGCCGCCGCACCCAGGAGGTGCTGCAGCGCGCAGGGCGCTTCGCGCTCGAACACGGCCACAACGAGCTCGACGCGCTGCACATTCTGCGGGTGATGGCCGACACCGACCCGGCCGCTGAAGCGATGCGGCGCATCGGTGTCGACCCGTCGCGCATCGTTCGCGCCGCCGAGCAGCGTCTGCCGCAGACCGCCGACGCGACGAGCGATGCTCCGGCGCTCACCCCATCGGCCCAGCGCACGCTGTTCCACGCGTACCAGGTGGCACGCGCGTCCGGCTCGACCTACATCGACCCCGAGCACCTCTTCTATGCGCTCGTCATCGCCCAGGACTCCCCGGCGGGCCAGGTGCTGCAGTCCGCGGGCGTGACGCCCGAGGCACTGGCAGGCGCCATGCGCGATGGCGCGTCGGTGGGTGCGGGCGCGGCGGGCGATCCGGATGACTCGCCAGAGGCATCCGAGACGCCGATGCTCGACAAGTTCGGCACCGACCTCACCCAGCTCGCCCGCGACGGCAAGCTCGACCCGGTGATCGGCCGTGTCGACGAGATCGAGCAGACCGTGGAGATCCTCTCCCGTCGCACCAAGAACAACCCGGTGCTGGTCGGCGAGGCCGGTGTGGGCAAGACCGCGATCGTCGAGGGACTGGCGCAGGCCATCGTGGACGGCGGGGTTCCCGAGCAGCTGCGCGACAAGCGCGTCGTCTCGCTCGACCTGCCCGGCATGCTCGCCGGCACCCGCTACCGCGGCGACTTCGAGGAACGGCTCACGAAGACGATGGACGAGATCGCCGATCGCAAGGGCGAGCTGATCGTCTTCATCGACGAGGTGCACACCGTGATGGGAGCAGGCGGAGCGGGCGACGGCGGCATGGATGCCGGCAACATCCTGAAGCCGCGCCTCGCGAAGGGCGACCTGCACCTGATCGGCGCGACCACGCTCAAGGAGTACCGCATCATCGAGAAGGACCCAGCGCTGGAGCGCCGGTTCCAGCCGGTGACCGTGGCAGAGCCGTCGATCGAGGACTCGATCGCGATCCTCACGGGCCTCAAGCCCGCCTACGAGCAACACCACGGTGTGACCTACACCGACGACGCGATCCGCGCCGCGGTGGAGCTGTCGGCCCGCTACGTCTCCGACCGGTTCCTGCCCGACAAGGCGATCGACCTCATCGACCAGGCCGGCGCGCGGCTGCGGCTGCGGCTCGGCAAGCTGGTCGACGCGTCCGCGCTCATGCAGCAGCTGGCCGACCTCGAGGCGGAGAAGAACGCCGCCGTGTCGGCCGAGCACTACGAGCAGGCGTCGACGCTGCGCGACGAGATCGCCGCGGTCGAGGCGAAGCTGGCGGAGGCATCCGCTTCGGGCGCCCGCGTCGGCGAGGATGCCGTCATCGACGAGCCGCAGATCGCCGCGGTGATCGCGCGCGCCACGGGCATCCCTGTGGCACGCATCGGCGAAGCCGACCGCGAACGGCTGGCGAAGCTCGAAAGCGAACTGCACGACCGCGTGATCGGTCAGGACGACGCTGTGACGGCGGTCGCCAAGTCGGTGCGCCGCAACCGCACGGGCATGGGCGACGAGAACCGCCCGGTCGGCAGCTTCCTGTTCCTCGGCCCGACGGGCGTCGGCAAGACCGAGCTGGCGAAGGCCCTTGCGGGCTCGCTGTTCGGCTCGGAGAAGTCGATGATCCGCTTCGACATGAGCGAGTTCGGCGAACGCCACACGGCTGCTCGGCTGATCGGCGCCCCTCCCGGGTACGTCGGCTACGACGAGGCCGGCCAGCTGACCGAGCGCGTGCGCCGCAACCCGTACTCCGTGCTGCTCTTCGACGAGATCGAGAAGGCGCACCCCGACATCTTCAACCTGCTGCTGCAGGTGCTGGATGACGGGCGCCTCACCGACGGTCAGGGCCGCACCGTCGACTTCCGCAACACGGTCGTGATCATGACCTCGAACATCGGCAGCGAGTTCCTCGCCTCCAAGAGCGGTGCGCTCGGGTTCGTGGCGCCCGGCGCCGACGGATTCGGCGACGAGAAGGCGTTGCGCGATCGGGTGATGGGCAAGCTGCGTGAGAACATGCGGCCGGAGTTCATCAACCGCATCGACGAGATCGTGCTGTTCCGCAAGCTCGACCGCGACCAGCTGCGCGACATCGTCCGTCTGCTGCTCACCGCGACCGATGCGCGGCTCGCCCAGCGAGAGATCACACTCACGGTGACGGATGCGGCCATCGAGTGGATCGCCGACCACGGCTACGAGCCGGAGTTCGGCGCCCGCCCGCTGCGCAGGGTGATCCAGCGCGAGGTCGACGATCGCGTCGCCGATCTGCTGGTGAACGGATCCGTCGACGACGGCGGCGCCGTGCTGGTGGATGCCCGCGGCGATGACCTCAGCGTCACCTCCGGCGTGCGCATGCCCGTCGCGGCCTGATCCGGTCCCCTAGCCGGTCGTCGGGGTCTTTCCCCCAAGGGACCTCGTTCCCACCCGGCGGCCTCTGCCCCGGCGCGTCACCCCCGACGCGTCGGGGCTTCTTCGCGTGCGGATTCCCATTCCGAGCGCAACAGGCCCATGCGCAGGATGTCCTCGTAGCGCCCGCGCACCCAGGCGTGTTCGCGCTGCCGACCCTCGAGCACGAATCCGGCCTTCTCGTAGGCCCGGATCGCGCCGGCGTTCGACTCGATCACCTCGAGGTGAACGCGACGCAGGTTGCAGCGCACGAAGGCGAACTCGACGAGTTGGGCGATCGCATCCGTGCCGATGCCCTTGCCCCGAGCCTCGGTCACGAGTGCGATGCCCACCTCGGCGTGGCGCGCGAGATCGTCGAAGTCGAAGAGCGAGATGCTGCCGACCGCCGTGCCCTCCGCCTCGATGACGAAGCGCACGTTGCGGGCCGCCGAGTCCTGATCGGCACGTCGAGCCTCGTAGGCGGCCCTGGTCAGCGGGGCAGGGGTGGACGGGCTGCGCTCCTCCCACGTGTCGAGGTCGGAGGCGAGGCGGTAGAGCACCTCGACGTCGAAGTCGGTGGGTGCGCGAAGGATGACGGCTGGTGAGTCGGACACCCGCACCACGTTACCCACGGGCACCGACGTCTCAGGCGTTCTGCAGCTCGTCGATCACGATCTTCTTCTGCGACATCATCACCTGGATGCGCGCAGGCGAGTTCACGAGCTCCCCCATGTTCTCGGGGATGATCTGCCAGCTGATGCCGAACCGGTCTTTGCACCAGCCGCACTGCTCGGACTCCGGCACGTGCGACAACGCCGCCCAGTACCGATCGATCTCCGCCTGGTCCGCGCACGTCACGACGAACGAGATGGACTCGTTGAAGGTGAAGAGCGGGCCTCCGTCGAGGCAGACGAAATCCACCCCGTTGAGCGTGAGTCTGCCGTTGAGCACCTTGTCGGACATGCCGGCGAAATGCTCGTCGAGCGATTCGTCCGGGTACCCCTCGATGGAGACGATGCGCGAGTTCGGAAACACGCTCACGTAGTACTCCATCGCCTCGCGCGCCCGGTCGTCGAACCACAGGCACGGCTGGATGGCTGCGATCTGGGTCATGGTCGTTCTCCTTCTCTAGCGTGTGCTTTCTCTTGCGTGTGCTTCAGGCGAGGATGCCGTCGATCTGGCCGAGCGCCTGCGTCATGCCCTCGACCATGCCCATGGCCGAGACCTTCTCGAGCTGATCGAAGCTCTCGAAGCGGGTGAGGATCGTCATTCGGGTGCGTGAGCCGTCGTCGAGGCCCTCCAGCGACACGTGCATGCGCATGGTGGGCATGGCTGGGTCGGGCTCGCCGTCGGGCTGCGAGAAGCCGTCGTCGACGACGAGCGAGTGCGGGGCATCCACCTCGACCGTCGCCCACCAGCCGGGCGACTTCTCTCCTTCCGGACCTGTCATGTGGTAGCGCGACTGGCCGCCCGGGGCCAGCTCATGCCTCTCGAACGTGGCCGGCCAGGTCGGCGGACCCCACCAGCGCTCGAGCTGGCGCGGGTCTTCCCACACCTGCCACACCCGCTCGGGCGTCGCGTCGAACTCGGTCACGAACGTCAGCGTGAGCTTCTCCGCGTCTTTGGTGCTGCCGATCACTGTCATCGTTCCGTTTCCTCTCCGTCGGTCGTTTCGTGTTGCCGGGCGTCGGAGGCGCGCGACATCCGTGCCGTCGCGAGATCACCGGCGAGGATGCGCTCGATCCCGGCCGCGCGCTCGTTCCAGATCGCCTCATAACGGCTCAGCAGCTCCCCCGCACGCCTGATGGACTGGGGCTCTCCCCGCACCAGCTGCTCCCGACCGCGCCGCTCCTTGCGCACGAGCCCAGCGGACTCGAGCACGGCGACGTGCTTCTGCACCGCCGCGAAGCTCATCGCGTAGCCGCGGGCCAACGCGGAGATCGACTGATCGCTGCGCAGGGTGCGGGTCACGATGTCACGGCGTGTGGCATCCGCCAACGCGTGGAACAGGCGATCGACCTCGTCGTCGCTGAGCGCCGTCGTTGTCGGCGCGTTCACCATCGAGATATGTACAACCATTTGGTTGTAGGTTAGGCCGCACGACAGCCCGCGTCAAGGGGTGCGTCGTCGGACGGGCCGTAGCCGACCATCGCGAATCGAGTCCGCGCGATCGGACTCGTTCTCGATCCGAAGAAGTGAGTCCTTGCCTCTTTGCCTCTAACCAAAGGCTCTTGACTGATCCTTTGGTTAAATAAAGTCATGGTCAATGATGTGACTTCATGGCCCGCGATCTCGTTCGAATCCCGATCGTGGGCGCGCAACGAGGCCGCGGTCGGCTCTCGACGGCAGTTACGCCGGGCTTCGGGTGATTATCACGCAGCCATCCCGGCGCGGATCGGGCGGGCCTCTGTTGTGCTCGAGCCCGAAACGCTCGCCGCCGCAGACGCGGCAAGTCACGCACTCGCCCGCTTCGACGCGGAGGCTGGAGCCGTCATCGCTCCCTTCCCCGCCATCCTGCTGCGAGCGGAGTCGTCGTCGAGCTCCGAGGTCGAGAACCTGACCGCCGGTGCGAAACAGGTCGCACTCGCAGAGATCGGCGCGGCGCGTTCTGAGAACGCACGCCTGGTCGTCGCGAACACCCGTGCCATGGATGCAGCCATCGCTCTCAGCACCGACCTCGATGAAGACGCCCTCATAGCCATGCACGCAGCACTCCTCGGCGAGACGGCACCGCACTTCGTCGGGCAATGGCGTCAGGAGCAGGTCTGGATCGGAGGCGGCGCAGTCTCACCCCACGACGCGGACTTCGTGCCCCCGCATCACGAACGCGTGCCCGAACTCATGCATGACCTGCTCGACTTCGTGGATCGCACGGACGTTCCTCTTCTCGCGCAGGCGGCGATCGCGCACGCCCAGTTCGAGACCATCCATCCGTTCCCCGACGGAAACGGCCGCACCGGCCGCGCGCTGATCCACGCGATGCTCCATCGCGGCGGACTCACTCGGAACCTGACGGTGCCCGTGTCGGCAGGTCTGCTCCGGAGCCCGCACGCCTACTTCGAAGCACTCTCCGATTACCGCGACGGAGACGTGGACGCCATCGTGCACGCGATCACCTACGCGAGCTTCGCAGCGGTCAGCAACGGCACCAGACTCGTTGCCGACATCAACGACATCCGCGACGGTTGGAACGAGCTCGTCAGAGCCCGAACAGATTCCTCGGTGCACCGATTGATGGACCTGCTGCTGGAGCGCCCGGTGATCAGGGTCGCGACGGCGGCGAGATTCCTCGAGGTCAGTGAGGTGGCGGCAGGCACAGCGATCAATCGCCTCGCCGATTCAGGAATCCTGACCAAGGCCGCGGGCGAGAATCGCTACCGCATCTGGCAGGCATCCGAAGTTCTCGACGCGCTCGACGAGTTCGCCGCGAGGGCTCGCCGCGACCGCCTCTAGCACCTGCGCCCGCTGACGCGTCAGTCGCGCTCGCTTTGACACCGAGCGTCACGACGCGGGCGACTCCTCAGGCAGCCGGAGCGCCCCACGCAGTGCGCGAGCGATCGTCGCATGGAACTCCTTCGTCACGGCCGCCTTCGTGAAGGTCGCGTCGAAGCCGTGGAAGGCGCCGGGCACCTCGACGACCTCGCAGGGAACGCCGGCCGCGTGGAGGCGATCGGCGTACGCGAGATCCTCGTCGTGGAACAGGTCGAGCGTCCCGACTCCGATCCACGCCGGCGGCAGCCCCGTGAGGTCTTCACGGCGCGCCGGCACCGAATACGGCGGAACCTCCGCGCTGCCCGCGGGCACGCCGAGGTACGACTCCCACCCGTACCTGTTGCTCGACGCCGGCCAGAAACGGTGATGGCGGGTGTCGATGTCCGTGCGGAGCACCGTGCGGTCGTCCAGCATCGGGTAGACGAGCAACTGGAAGATCGGCTCGGGATCTTTCTCGTCGTGCAGCCGCTGGACCAGCGCGGCGGCGAGGCCCCCGCCGGCGCTGCCGCCTCCGATCGCCATCCGGGAGGGATCGACGCCGAACCGGTTCGGGTCCCCCAGCACGGCACGCCACTCGGCGATGAGGTCGTCGAGCGCGGCGGGGGCCGGATGCTCAGGCGCGAGCCGGTACTGCGCGGCGATGACGACGATGCCGAGGGTCTCGGCCAGGAGCCTGTTGGTGGCGTCGTCCTGCTGCGGAGTGCCGATGACGAGGCCGCCGCCATGGATCCAGAACAGGCCGGGCACGGGGTCTGCCGCCGCGCGCGGCCGGAAGATCCGGAGGACCAGCTCCCCGTCCGTCGTGTGCACGGAAGCCGAGCTGACCTCGACCGTCGGTGTCGAGCCCGCCTCTCGCGGAGACGCGCGGAACAGACGCAGCGTCGCGCGCGAGACGCCGAGATTCGGGATCCATCGCGCGGCCCGCAGGTCGGGATGGAATGGCTCGGGTGTGCCGTTCATCGGCACAAGAGTAGCCAGCGGTTCACCACCGACGCGCACGCGGCGCTTGCGCCTCGATCTCCTCGAGCGTCAGAGGCGGCTTCGCTCTGCGGCCGCGTGGGACAGGATCTCGTCCACTGACCAATGGTCGTCGACGGAGCGCCCGTAGTGCGCCGTCAGCACGGTCCCGTTCGGCGCGATGAGGAACTCCGCCGGCAGCCCGAGCACGTTCTCCCCCTCTCCGACCGAGCCGCGCAGACCCCGGCGTCGCTGCGTCCAGCGCAGCGACCGGATCGCCGTCGTCCAGACGTGCGGAACGAGCGCCCGCCATGCCATGCCCAGGGTGATCCGCTCGACGCCGAACTCCCGATAGACGATCCGCTCCGGGTCCGCGACGGCGTCGAAGGGCAGCTCGCCCTGGAAGTCCCGCATGACCTCGGGCCTCGAGTGGAAGAAGGCCACCTCCAGGATTCCCGCATCCGTCAGCTCGCCCAGCCTGGCGCCCACCTGATGGAGGTGGAGGTTGCAGACCGGGCAGCCTGCGAAGCGACGGAACTGCAGGTGCACGATCCGGTCGTCGTCAGGCACCGTGAAGGTTCTGTCGTGGATGCTCGTGAACGGCCGGCGCTCGATGACGTCGCCGACCGCGATGCGCGTCATTCCGACACCTGTCCCACAGCCGCCGCGCCGTCGGACACGCCGCCGGCAGCCCCGGATGCCGTGGGTCGCGGCGGCCGCTTGAACGCCTCTCGCATCATCAGCTGCGCCACCGACGGAGCGCCCGACACCGTGCCGACCGCGACCGTGGTGCGCACGAAGCGCCGGTCGTCGAGCTGCCGGAGCATGGCATCCGCGAGGTCGATGCGGGAGGTGAACTTCTGCGGCACGTACCGCTCGGCCATGCGGTAGTCGCTGACGGCATCCGCGTCGAACAGGCCGGACGGCCGCATCACGGTCCAGTCGACGTCGCTGCCCGCGACGATGCTCTCCATGCGCTTCATGTCGTCGTACAGCGTCTTGCCGAGAACGTTGGTGACGAACGGCTGCAGCACCCGCTCGAAGAAGAAGCCGCCGTGCGGACCCGCGTCGGCGTCGACCGCGCTCGAGCTCACGCACACGAGACGACGCACTCCGTGCTGTGCCATCGCGTCGAGCATGCTGCGCGCACCCACCGAGTACGTGGTGATGGGCTCTCGACCATAGGGGACGCCGAGTGCCGAGAGCACGGCATCCCGTCCCTGCAGCAGCGGACGGATCGTCTCTGGCGCGAAGACGTCGCCCCGTTCGACCCGCAGCCTCGGGTCCGACATCGGGAACGCCTGCGGCGAGCGTGTGACGGCCGTGACGGCGTGCCCGCGCTCCAGCGCGAGCCGCACGACGAGTCGGCCCGTCGGTCCGTTGGCCCCGAACACCACGATGTTCACTAGATTCTCCTTGTCGCCGAATTCCGATAATATGGAAACCGTACTATATGAAAGCGAGAATTGCTATGGCCGGAACAGAGGACACCCGCACCCGCCGTCGGGTGACGGGCGAGCTCAAGCGGCGATTCCGCGACGTGAACAACCAGATCGCCCTGCTCTCGCACCACGTCTCGGCGCGGGTGGAGCTGCGCGACATCGACCTCGACTGCCTCGACTTCCTCGCGCAGCACGGGCCGGCCAGCCCGAGCGCGCTCGCTCGGCGCGTCGGCGTGCATCCCGCGACGATGACGGGCGTCGTCGACCGCCTGGAGAAGGGCGGCTGGATCCAGCGCGAGCGCGACGCCGACGATCGGCGGGCCGTGGTGCTCTCCGTGCGCCGGGAGGCGATCGGCGAGGTGTTCCGGCACTACGACGGGATGAACTCGCAGCTGGACGCCGTGTGCGACGCCTACTCCCCCGCCGAGCTCGCGCTCATCAGCGGGTTCCTCGAACGCACCGCGGACGCCGGAAGGCGCGCCGTCGCCGAGTTCTCCGAGGGCGACTGAGGCTCAGTACGCCACGGCGAGACAGGCGACCAGGCCGACGACCGTGATCACGATGAACGCGCACACGACCACGACGGTGCCCTTGGCCTGACGGCGACGGTCATCGCTTTTGTGTGCGCCCCACAGCTCGGCGCGAAGCCGCACGCGGTGGGCCTCCGCGACGATCTCCTCGGTGCCGGGCAACGACAGGTCGAGGGTGCCGCGGTCGTACTGCCGCTCGATGCGCTCGGCCTCCTCAAGCGTCATCGGCGCCTTGGCCGCGGTGTGACCCCGCGAGGCGCGCTGGCGCGAGTCGACGGGGTCTGTGCCACGGGCATCCTCACCGGCCATCACACACCTCCACTGCTCGATCACTGCGCGCGGCCGCGAGCGACCGTCCACTCCAGGGTACGAGCACCGCGCGAAAGCTACACCGGCGTCACGACTGTTCGCCGCCGGGCACGAACCGGTAGCCCATGCCGGATTCCGTGATGAGGAACCTCGGGCTCGACGGCTCGGGTTCGAGCTTCTTGCGCAACTGCGCGAGATAGAGCCGAAGGTAGCCGGAGTCCGACGTGTGGTGCGGCCCCCACACCTCGGTGAGGATCGCCTCCCTCGTGACCAGGCGATCGGGGTTGCGAACGAGCAGCGACAGGATCTGCCACTCGGTCGGCGTGAGCCGCACCGGATGCCCGTCTTTCGTCACGCGCCGCGCCCCGAGATCGACCACCACGTCGTCGAAGGACACCCTCGGCTCCTCGTCGGAGGCGGGAGTGCGGCGCACGAGAGCCCGGATGCGCGCCAGCAGCTCGTCGGTCGCGAACGGCTTGGTCACGTAGTCGTCGGCTCCACGGTCGAGTGCCTCCACCTTCTCGGCGGAGTCGGCGCGGCCGGAGATGACGAGGATGGGCACCGTGCTCCAGCCGCGAATGGCGTCGATCACCTCGAGCCCATCGAGCTCGGGCATGCCGAGGTCGAGCACCACGAGATCGGGATGCCCGTCGATCACCTTCTCGAGGGCCTGCTTGCCGTTCGCCGCCACGACCACGTCGTAGCTGCGGGCGCTCAGGATGATGCGCAGAGCCCCGAGGATCTGCCGGTCATCGTCGGCGACGACGATCTTCATCGCGGTCCTTTCTCCTGGTGAAGCGCGGTGCGCGTGGGGTTCGCCCGCGAGAACCCCGGGAGCGCCACCACCATCGTGAGCCCGCCGCCCGGGGTGTCCTCCGGTGCGAGGGTTCCGCCCATCCCCTCGACGAACCCCTTCGAGAGGGCGAGGCCGAGTCCGATCCCCGTCGAGTTGTCGGTGTCTCCCTCGCGCTGGAACGGCTGGAAGATGGCGTCCTTGCGGTCGTCGGGAACGCCGGCGCCGGCATCCGCGACGCGCACCTGCACCTCATCGCCGAACACGCTGACGCCGAGCCTTGGTGGGATGCCGCGCGGCGAGTACCTCAAGGCGTTCGCGAGCAGGTTGACCAGCACGCGCTGCAGCAGCACGGGGTCGGCCATCACGGCCGGTGTGTCGTCGGGCACGTCGAGCGCGACGCTGCCCGGGGGCGCGGAGAGCTCCTCGAGCGCAGCGGGCAGCAGGTCCTCGATCTCGACGCGGCGCAGCGAGACGGCGAGCACGCCCGCCTGCACCCTGGTCACGTCGAGCAGATTGGTCACGAGCGCGTCCAGATTGCCGAGGCTGTCGTTCGCGGTGGCGAGCAAGGCATCCCTGTCCCCTTGCGACAGTTCGACGTCGTGCGAGCGCAGGCTCGTCACAGCGGCGGTGGCCGCGGCCAACGGCCGACGCAGGTCGTGCCCTACTGCGGCGAGCAGCGCCGATCGCACGCGGTCGGTCTCGGCGAGCGGTCCGAGTTCGCTGGCCGTGTCGCTCAGCTCCCGGTGCTCGAGCGCCGCATTCAGCTGCGTGATGATGACCTGGAGCACACGGCGATCGGATGCCGTGAGCTCCGCCCCATAGAGCTCGAGCGTGCCGCGCTCCCCCACCGATTCGACCGTGACGGGCTTTTCGACATCGGGTCCGACCGCCTCGGACTCGGGAGCCGCATCGTGCGAGATCTCGGCGCCGTCGGCATCCAGCAGCCGCACCCGCTCGAGTCCGAACGCTTCCCTGGTGCGCTGCACCAGGGCGTGCACCGCGTCTTCGCCGCGGATGACTCCGCCTGCCACAGTGGCGAGCACGTCGGACTCCGCCGCCGAGCGCTGCGCCGCCCGCGATCGGCGTGCCGCCTGGTCGACGACGAAGCTCACGAGCGCAGCACCCACCACGTAGAGCAGCAGCGCCAGGAGGTGCACCGGCTCGGCGATCGTGATCGTATAAACCGGCGCGAGAAAGAGGAAGTCGAGCGTGAGTCCCGACAGCACTGCGGCGAACAGCGCCGGCCAGATGCCGCCGATGAGCGCGACCACGATCACGAGCAGTTGGAAGGCGAGCACGTCACTGGTCAGGGCGTCCGGGGTGTGCACCGCCCAGAGCAGCCAGCTGAGCAGCGGGCCGCCGACGACCGCCAGCACGAACCCGTAGACCCTGCGCCGCACGCTCAACGAGCCGCGCGCCCTCGGCAGGGTCAGCTGGGCGCTGCCCGCCGCGGCGTGCGACACGATGTGCACGTCGATGTCGCCCGACGCCCTGATCACCGTCGAGCCGATGCCGGGCCCGGTGAGGAAGGCGAGCAGCCGCGAACGCCGCGACACCCCGATCACGAGTTGCGTCGCGTTGACGGCCTTTGCGAACTCCACGAGGGCAGCCGGAATGTCGGAGCCCACGATCTCGTGGTACGCCCCGCCCAGCTTCTCGACCAGCGCGCGCTGCTCAGCCAGCGCGCCCGGATGCCGCTCCCTCAGCCCGTCATCGCTGACGACGTGCACCGCGACGAGCTCGCCTCCGCCCGACCGTGCCGCGATGCGCGCACCCCTGCGCAGCAGGGTCTCGCCCTCCGGCCCACCGGTGAGCGCGACGACGACGCGCTCCCGCGCCTCCCACTTGCTGTCGATGCCGTGCTCGCGCCGATAGGTCTGCAGGGCGCTGTCGACCTCGTCGGCGAGCCACAGCAGGGCGAGCTCGCGCAGTGCGGTGAGGTTGCCGAGCCTGAAGTAGTTGGAGAGCGCAGCGTCCACCCTCGCGGCCGGATAGACCAGTCCCTCGGAGAGGCGGTCGCGCAGCGCCTGCGGCGCCAGGTCGATCACCTCCACCTGATCGGCGGCGCGCAGCACGGAGTCCGGGATCGTCTCCTGCTGACCGATGCCGGTGATCTGCTCCACCACGTCGTTCAGCGACTCGATGTGCTGGATGTTGACCGTGGAGATCACGGTGATGCCGGCATCCAGCAGTTCCGCCACGTCTTCCCAGCGCTTCTCGTGGCGGCCGCCCGGCGCGTCCGTGTGTGCGAGCTCGTCGACGAGGGCGACCTCGGGAGCACGGGCCAGCACAGCGTCGAGGTCCAGCTCGGTGAGCTCGACGCCGCGGTGGTTCACCGCACGCCGCGGCACCACTTCGAGGCCGTCGAGCATCGCAGCGGTCGCGGCCCTGCCGTGCGTCTCCACGACGGCGACCACCACGTCTTTGCCGGTCTCCAGCAGCCGCCTGCCCTCGTCCAGCATGGCGTAGGTCTTGCCGACGCCCGGCGCGGCTCCGAGCAGCACCCGCAGCTTGCCTCTCGCCATGCCCGTCCCAGCTCTTACGCCAACTCGTTCGTCACTTGGAGCCGGCGTCGCCCGCCGGATCCATCTTCGACAGCGCCAGGTTGAGCTGCAGCACGTTCACCGTCGGCTCGCCCAGGTACCCGAGGTCCCGCCCCTGAATCATAGACGTCACAAGCGCCTCGACCCGGGATTCCGGAATGCCCCGCGCCTTCGCCACGGCGTGCACCTGCAGCAGCGCGTAGGCGGGCGAGATGTGCGGGTCGAGGCCCGAGCCTGACGCCGTCAGCGCGTCGGGCGGGATGCTCGCGGCATCCACGCCGTCGAGCTTCTCGATCTGCGCCTTGCGGGCGTCGATCTGCTTGACGAGCTCCGAGTTGTTCGGCCCGAGGTTGCTGGCGCTCGACGCGTTGGCGTCATAGCCGTCCCCGGCGGCCGACGGCCGGGACTGGAACCACTGCGGCAACGGGTTGCCCTTCCCGTCGGTGAACGATTGGCCGATCAGACTCGAGCCGACTGTCGTGCCGTTCACGGTGATCAGGGAGCCGTTCGCGCGCGCCGGCATCGTCAGCTGCCCGACGGCCGTCATCACGAGTGGGTACGCCACGCCCAGCAGCACGGTCAGCACGATCATCGCGCGCAGGGCCACCCAATACTGCCGCCCGGTGCCACGAAGTGCGGGACTCATCTCAGTTCTTCTTTCTCGAAAGTCGTGCGGTTCTGCGGCGAAGTCGCCGAAAAGGAGGTCTCGGTCATCAGAACCCCGGGATCAGTGCGATCAGCAGATCGATGAGCTTGATGCCGATGAACGGCGCGATGATGCCGCCGATGCCGTACAGAAGCAGGTTGCGACCGAGCAGCTGGGAGGCGCTCGACGGCCGGTAGCGCACGCCGCGCAGAGCGAGCGGAATCAGGATCACGATGATGATCGCGTTGAAGATCACCGCGGAGAGGATGGCCGACGACGGCGAGTGCAGCCCCATGATGTTGAGCACATGCAGCCCGGGGAACACGCCGACGAACATCGCCGGGATGATCGCGAAGTACTTCGCGACGTCGTTCGCGATGGAGAACGTGGTGAGCGCGCCGCGGGTGATGAGCAGCTGCTTGCCGATCGAGACGATGTCGATGAGCTTCGTGGGGTCGGAGTCGAGGTCGACCATGTTGCCGGCCTCCTTCGCGGCCGACGTTCCGGTGTTCATCGCCACGCCCACGTCGGCCTGTGCGAGCGCCGGCGCATCGTTCGTGCCGTCGCCGGTCATCGCGACGAGGCTTCCGCCTTCCTGCTCCCTGCGGATCAGCGCCAGCTTGTCCTCGGGCGTCGCCTCGGCCAGAAAGTCGTCGACCCCCGCCTCCTGCGCGATCGCCTTGGCCGTGAGCGGGTTGTCGCCGGTGACCATCACGGTGCGGATGCCCATGCGTCGCAGGTCGGCGAACCGCTCGACGAGGCCGGTCTTCACGACGTCCTTCAAGTGGATGACGCCGAGGATGCGCGTGGTCCCGTCCGTTCCGCGGGTCGCGACCGCGAGCGGTGTGCCGCCGGACTGCGAGATGCCCTCGACCAGCTGGTCGAGCTGAGCGATGACGGATGCCGGCGGTGCAGCATCCTCTCCGGCCCACGTGACGACGGCGCTCGCCGCGCCCTTGCGGATGACGGTGCCGTCGGCGAGGTCGACGCCGCTCATGCGGGTCTGCGCCGTGAACGGCACCACATCGCCCGGCACGGAGGCAGGCGGCGTGCGGCCGAGGCTGGTCGCCAGTGCGACGACGGACGATCCCTCCGGTGTCGGATCGCTGAGCGAGGCCAGCGCGGCGGCGTCCACCAGCTCGTCGTCGCCCACCCCGCTCAACGGCAGGAACTCGCTCGCCTGGCGGTTGCCGTAGGTGATCGTTCCCGTCTTGTCGAGCAACAGGGTGTTGACGTCGCCGGCGGCCTCGACGGCGCGTCCCGACATGGCGAGCACGTTGCGCTGCACGAGCCGGTCCATGCCCGCGATGCCGATGGCCGACAGCAGCGCGCCGATCGTGGTCGGGATGAGGCAGACGAGCAGGGCGACGAGCACGGGAACCGTGGGCGTGGCATCCGCATAGCCCGCGACGGGACCGAGGATGAGGATCACCACGACGAACACGATCGTGAGGCTGGCCAGCAGGATGTTCAGGGCGATCTCGTTCGGCGTCTTCTGCCTGCTCGCGCCCTCCACGAGCCGGATCATGCGGTCGACGAACGTCTCCCCCGGCTTCGACGTGATGCGCACGACGATGCGGTCGGAGAGCACCCGAGTGCCGCCGGTGACGGCGCTGCGGTCACCGCCCGACTCGCGCACGACGGGCGCCGACTCCCCCGTGATCGCCGACTCGTCGACCGAGGCGATGCCCCAGACGATGTCTCCGTCTCCGGGGATCGGCTCGCCTGCCGTCACGACCACGACGTCCCCGAGCTTCAGGTCGGCCGACGCGACCTGCGTGGTCGGCGCATGCACGGCTCCGGGGTCGTCGTCGCGATAGTCGACCACGCGGTTGGCGGTGGTCGTCGTGCGGGTCTTGCGCAGGCTCGCGGCCTGCGCCTTGCCGCGCCCCTCGGCGACCGCCTCGGCGAGCGTGGCGAACAGCACGGTGAGCCACAGCCAGACCGCGATCCACCAGGTGAAGGCGACGGTCGTGGTGGTGCCGCCCGAGACCTGGCCGCCGAGGAAGGGCTGGGCGATGGCGAGCAGCGTGGTGAGCGCGGCTCCCACCTCCACGATGAACATGACCGGGTTGTGCCACATCTGAAGGGGGCTCAGCTTGCGCAGGGCATCCGGAAGGCTCGTGACGAGCTGGCGCGCGTTGAACGCGCCGCCGCGGGCCTTCTCGGTTCGCGGATGCCGCGCCGACGGCTCTGTGGTGAGGGTTTCGTTCATGGCTCGGGTCTCTTCCATGGCTCAGTGCAGTCCTTCTGCGAGCGGCCCCAGTGCGAGCACCGGGAAGTAGGTGAGTGCGGTGATGATGAGGATGGTTCCGACCAGCAGTCCGACGAACTGCGGCCTGTGCGTCGGCATGGTGCCGGCCGTGACGGGGAGCTTCTCCTGAGCCGCGAGAGATCCGGCGAGCGCGAGCACGAACACGATCGGGATGAAACGGGCGAGGAACATCGCGGCCCCCAGTGCCGCGTTCATCCACGGCGTGTTCGCGGAGATGCCGCCGAACGCCGAGCCGTTGTTGTTGGCCGCCGAGGTGAACGCGTAGAGGATCTCGGAGAACCCGTGCTGGCCGGGGTTGAAGATCGTCGTCTTCTCCACGCTCTGCACGACTCCCGGAATGGCGAAGCTCAGCGCGGTGCCGGCGAGCACGATCGTCGGGGTGGTGAGGAAGTACAGGCTCGCCAGCTTCACCTCGCGGGCGCCGATCTTCTTGCCGAGGTATTCCGGCGTGCGGCCCACCATGAGCCCGGCGAGAAAGACGGCGATGATCGCCATCACGAGGATGCCGTAGAGCCCGGCCCCGATGCCGCCCGGGGCGACCTCGCCGGTCATCATGTTGATCATCGTCATCATGCCGCCGAGCGGGGTGAGGGAGTCGTGCGCGGCATCCACAGCTCCCGTCGACGTCAGGGTGCTCGTCGTGCCGAACAGGGTGGTGCCGAGGATGCCGAAGCGCTGCTCCTTGCCCTCCATCGCGCCGCCGGCCGCCGCGGTGGCCGTTCCGCCGCCCGCGGTCTCGATCCAGGTGAAGAGCGAGAGGGAGACCACGAAGATCACGCCCATGGCGGCCGCGATCGCGTACCCCTGGCGGTTGTCGCCGACCATGCGGCCGAACGCCCTCGGCAGGCAGAACGGCACGAGCAGCATCATGAACACCTCGATGAGGTTGGTCCACGCCGTCGGGTTCTCGAAGGGGTGCGCCGAGTTGGCGTTGAAGAAGCCGCCGCCGTTGTTGCCCAGCAGCTTGATCGCCTCCTGCGAGGCGGCGGGCCCACCCGGGATGTGCTGCGTGGCGCCGGCGAGCGTGTGCACGGTGTCGACCGCGTTGAAGTTCTCGATCGCACCGCCGGCGATGAGCACGATGGTGAACAGCACCGACAGCGGGAGCAGTATGCGCAGCGTTCCGCGGATGAGGTCCACCCAGAAGTTGCCGATCGTGCCCGACCTGTGTTCCGTGCTGCGCACGTCAACCGCTGCCTTGGCCTCGGACGAACGAGTGGACTCGTTCGCCTCTCGGCCTTCGTTGCGGTGTGCGGCGAACCCGCGCACGAGCGCGATGGCGACGGCGAGACCGACGGCCGCCGAGACGAAGTTCTGCACCGTGAGCGCTGCGATCTGCACGGTGTAGCCGACGGTCACCTCCGGTGAGTACGACTGCCAGTTCGTGTTCGTGACGAACGAGATCGCCGTGTTGAACGACAATCCTTGTGGAACGGCGGGGAGGCCGAGCGAGTACGGCAGCCATGCCTGGAGCCGTTGGATCAGGTAGACGAGCAGCACGCCGACGATCGAGAACGCCAGCACGCTGCGCAGGTAGACCTGCCAGCTCTGCTCGGAGGCGGAGTCGACGCCGATCAGGCGATAGATGCCGCGTTCGACCTTCAGGTCTTTGCGGGAGGTGAACGTGTGCGCCAGGTAGTCGCCGAGCGGCCGATAGCTGATGACGAGCATCAGGGCCACGGTGGCGAGCTGGGCGATGAAGAGCCAGAGAGTTGTCATCGGGGCTAGAACTTCTCCGGCTTCACGAGCGCGTACACCAGGTACACGAGGGATGCGGTGGCCAGCACCGCCGACAGCACGACGAAGACGATCACAGCTTCTCCACCACCCTTGCGACCAGGGCGACGACGACGCCGAGGGCGACGATGCCGAGTATGCAGAACACGTCAAGCACGAGGATGCTCCGTTCGACTCCACGCGCCGCCACCGGCGGTCGCGGGCCGCACCTCGCGGCCAAGGCACTATCGAACCCGCCCGTCACGGGCGCCTGCGACGCCCTTACGGAATCCATACGCGCAGCTGAGGGACGCTAACGGATTCCGTGCGCGCCGAGGCGTCTCCGACTCGCGCCGCCGCCCGTGCGTGCCGTTGTGGGGCTGGCCCCACCCGATCGTGGGTCTGCCCCCGTACAGCGCCGTTCGCCGTCTTTCTAGCGTGGAATCACTGGATGAAGGGAGCCGTCATGGAGACGGGACTGAACGCGAATCCGAACTCGAACGCGAAGACCGAGGCGACGTCGCAGCATCGGAAGGGCCACGACACGACTGCCTCGCGGGCGCTGGAGACGGCCGCGAAGTGCGCCTGGATCTTCGGCGTGTGGAACACGGTCGTGTTGGCCGTGCTGATCGCCTCGGCGATCAGCGGCGGAACGCCGAGCGTGTTCATGTGGGTGCGGGCGGGCATCCTGATCGCCGTTTCTCCGCTCTTCGTGCGACTCGCACGGGCGGCGGAGCGTGGCAGCACGGCTGCGCTCGGACGCCTGCGGATGGTGGCAAGCGTTCTGCCGGTCGCCGTGATCGTGGTCGACTTCATCCCAGGAGTCGCGCCGCTCTGGTACGCGCTGCTGCAGGGAATCGGCTCGCTGGTGCTCGTACCGGTCGCTGTGATCGCGTGGCGTGCCCGCCGGGAGCAGCCCGGTGCGTGAGCGCGGATGGAACAATACGGAAGATGGCAGCGGCACCCCGGCGGCAGGAGCACCGAGCATGATCGCTTCGATCATGCGGGTCGCGCGTTCGGTGGCCACGGGGCTGCTGCGGTCGACGACGTTCGCCCTGTGCGCCCTCATCGTGCCTGCGTGCATCGCGCTGCTTCCCGTGCTGGCCGCGCTGCGGCTGCTCGGGTCGCCGTGGTCGTGGTCGAACCCGTGGTCGTGGGCCGCGTTGGCGATCATCACGGCCGCGGTGACGCTCGCACTGGCGCATCCCGTCGCGACACTGTTCCGTCGCCTGGTGCGGCGCTGGACCGGCATCGAATTGCCCGACGGTTATCGCCAACGTCCAGAGCCCGTACGCCTGGCGACCGGGTACTGGTGGAACGGCTCGTCGTACGAACGCACCCGCGACGACGCGCACAGCGATCAGCGGATGCGCCGCGCCGCCGAGCCCGCGTTCTGGCGAGAGGTGCTCTGGATGCCCGTGGCCGCGGTCACCGTGCTTCCCGTCTGCGTCGCTCCGGCCGCCGCGCTCGCCGGCGCGATCGTGCTCTGCTTGAACCCGTCGCCACTGGCCGTCGTGGCAGCCCTGCTGCTCGTCGTCGTCGCATGCGCCGTCGTCGGTGTGGCGTGGCGCATCGTTCCGCCGCTCGGCAGGCGGCTCCTGACCGGAACCCCGGCCAGCGACACCGAACGCGGCCTCCGTGAACAGCGCGCCGACCTGACGGCCGCGCACGACGCCGAGATCCGGCGCATCGAGCGCGATCTGCACGACGGCGCCCAGTCCCGGCTCGTGGCCGTCGGCCTCGACATCGCCGCGGCGGAACGCCTCATCGGGTCCCGCCCCGACCAGGCGCGCGAGCTGCTGCGCTCGGCGCGCCTCGGAACCGCCGACTCGCTGAACCAGCTCCGCGACCTCGTGCGAGGCGTGTATCCGCCGGTGCTCGTCGAGCGTGGACTGGTGCCCGCACTGCGGGCCCTTGCCCTCGACAGCCCGCTTCCGGTCGACGTCGCGGGGCCTGACGATCTCGGGCTGGCGTCACCGCTGGCGGCCGCGCTTTACTTCGGTGTCGCCGAACTGCTGACGAACGCGGCCAAACATGCGCGGGCATCCAGAGCCTCCGTCACCGTCGCACGGCAACGCGAGCACGTCGATGTCGTCGTGCACGACGACGGCCGCGGCGGAGCATCCTTCTCCGACGGCGGAGGTCTCGACGGCGTGCGACGCCGTCTCGCCGTGTTCGACGCCACCATGGAGCTCGACAGCCCGTCGGGCGGGCCAACGACCGTGACAATGAGGATGCCGTGCGAATAGTCGTCGCCGAAGACCAGTTCCTGCTGCGCGAGGGTCTCGTGCGGCTGTTGCAGGCGTTCGGTCACGACGTCGTCGCCACCGCGGCGACCGGGCCGGAGGCGCTCGTCGCGCTGCTCGAGCACCGCCCGGAGGTCGCCGTCGTCGACGTGCGCATGCCGCCCGACAACACCGACGACGGCCTGCGCGCCGCCCTCGCCGCGCGAGCGCAGGTGCCGGGTCTGCCCGTGCTCGTGCTGTCCCAGCACGTCGAGCACCTCTATGCGCGCGAACTGCTGGCCGACGGCAACGGCGGCGTCGGCTATCTGCTCAAAGACCGCGTCTTCGACGACGAGCAGTTCATCGGCAGCCTGGAACGGGTTGCGAGCGGCGGCACCGCGCTCGACCCCGTCGTCGTGGCGAAGCTCCTCGACCGACCCCAGGCGAGGCTGAGCGCGCTCACCGACCGCGAGCGCGAACTGCTCTCGCTGATGGCCGAGGGCCTCTCCAACAGCGCCATCGCCGAACGCCTGCACCTCAGCGAAGGTGCGATCAGCAAGTACACGACGACCACGTTCGACAAGCTGGGCCTCGCACCCGACGACGGCACCAACCGGCGGGTGATGGCCGTGCTCGCCTATCTCGGCGACGTCGATCGCTGATCGTCCGGCCGCCGATCACCCCGCGACGGCCGTGACGTCCTATCCCGCGTTGTAACCCTGGATCCAGTAGTTCTGCGCGTGGTGACGGTGCCGGTCCAGGCCGAGCGTGCCGCGTGCGTACTCCCTGACCGCCTTCACGAGTTTGCGCTCGCCCGCGGCCCAGAGGTAGACGGCATCCGGAACCTCGTGCGGCAGGGATGCCTGCAGCCCGGCGACGACACTCGCTCCGGTCGCGTCGGGCGCGGCCCACGACACCGTGGTGCGGGCATCCGCCGCGAGGGGAAGCGCCTCGTGGTCGTCGTGGTCGTCTTGCACGACGACGTGCTTGACGGCATCCTCGGGCGCGTGCTGCAGCATCGTGTTGATGGCGGGCAGCGCCGTGGTGTCGCCCGCGAGCACGAGCAGGCGGGTCTGCGGGTCGATGGTGAGGCGCTGCGGGGTGTGCGCGACCTCTGCTGTCGTGCCGACGACGGCGCTCTTCGCCCACGCCGCGGCAGGCCCGGTCGGCTCGTGCAGCACGAAGTCGAGGCTGAACTCCCCCGCCGCGACGTCGGGCTCGAGAATCGTGTAGCCGCGCTGCACCACCTTGTCGCTGGTGAGCGACGGCACCCACAGCCGCAGCCAGATCGTCGGATGCAGGGCGATCTCGTCGAGAAACCCGGGCGCCGAGAGGCGGATGCGGCGGTACCACGGCGTGAGGTCGGTGACGTCGATCACCCGCGCCGAATGGTTCTTCACGCCCATCGCCTTGAGCACGCCACGCTGCCAGTTGGCCGCCATCTCGATCTCCTCGGCTCGGCGCCGTCGAGAGAGTGAGGCGCGGTGCATTCGGGTGGTCGGGCATCCGCGCACCGACACCGCCCGCCCCGGGCTGTGGACTGGTGCTGCGGATGCCCGCGGCCACGACACTATCGGCTGCGGTTAGGTTAGGCAACCCTAAGTGTGCGAAGTTGGTTCAGTCCGGGGTCTGGAACCCGCGATAGACCGCAGTGCGCAGTTCGATGGCGTAGGCCTCCGCCTCGGGCATCCCGCTGGCCATCGCGATGGCGACCTCCGCTTCCCTGTCATAGGCGACGCGCACGAACTCGACCGTCGGCGCCTCCGGGCGGGCTGTCCGCGAGGCGGTGAGCACGACGTAGCAGGCAGTCGTCTCGTCCAGCGGATTGCCCACGCTGCCGACGTTGACGAGCGTGCGGTCCGCGACCGTCTTGACGTAGGCGCCATGAATGTCCCCATAGCAGACGACCGTCGGCAGCGGTCCAGGACCAGTGAGCTGAGTGTTGGCGAACATGCCCTCGAACTCGGCCGGCGAATGCTGCTCGAACACGCGCGTGAAGACGCTGGCGGCCGAGGCATGGAAGAGTCGAAAGGCCGATCCGCCGAAGGCGAGGTCGTACGACGCAGGCAGGGAGCCGAGCCAGCGACGATCCTCCACGGTGAGCTCGTCGCGCCACCATGCGCCCACGGGGTCGTCGACCCTGTCGGATGCCAGCAGTTCGTCCCAGTTGCCGCGAACGTTGACGGCGCAGCGCTCGCGGGCCAGTTGGACCGCTTGAGAACCGCGCGGTCCTTTGCCTGCAACGTCGCCGAGGCTGTAGATCGTGTCGATGCCCCGCGCGGAGATGTCGGCGAGCACCGCCTCGAAGGCGGTGAGGTTTCCGTGCACGTCCGAGAGAACCGCCACCTGCGCAACCGACATCTCACGATTCTGTTCGATCGGCGGCGAACAAGTAAGAGCCGGTCCGAGGGTCGCGGGCACTCCGCTTCCGGCTATGTCATCGCCAGAATGTCGGCGATTCGTCGTATATTTATTCGTATGAACGGATCGCGTATGCACACCAGTGACGCATATACGTTCGCACGCACCTTCGGCATCGATCCACTCGACGCCGCGGCCGCTGACAACCTTCATACGAACGGCGGCCAGCACCTGGAGGGCGACAACTCATACGCGGGCAGCGACCTCTACGCAGACGACGATGGCTTCTCGGTGGTCAGCGATTGGGGCGCGCACGCACAGGCATCCATCGATCTGGAGCCTGCACCGCAGGCCGTGTCGGCGGGGTACATCATGGACGCCGCCGTCGCCGACGCAGTCGCGACGCAGACCATGGTCAATCTGTTGGCCGCGCGTCAGCTCTTCGCGGTGCGCGACGCCGTGCACATCGCCGGGGACAACCCGCAGCTCTACCTGCCGTCCGCCGTCATGGGCGGCTCGGCGTCGCCGGCGGGCGCCGGCCCGAGTGTGGATGCCCGTGATTTCGCCGAGCGCTCCGTCGCCTTCGACCTCGCGCACAGGCTGCACGTGTCGGAGAACACCGTGCGTGCCTGGGCGCACCAGGCCGACGTGCTCTCCTCCTCACTCCCCCGTCTGTGCGAGCTCTTCGTGGCGGGCGCCGTGAGCGTGCAGCACGTGCGGGCCGCCGTCGACGCGTCGGCAGGCATCCTCGACGAGGCCGCGATGACCGCTTTCGATGAGCGACTGGCCGGCATCGCCGAGGGGCTTCGCGCCGGGGAGTTCCGACGGAGGGCACGGCTGCTGCGCGAACGACTGTGCGCCGACACCCTGCAGCAACGGCACGAGGAGGCGCGCACGAAGCGCCGTGTCAGCGTCGAGCCCGACCACGATGGCATGGCCTGGCTCAACGTCTACCTGCCGGTCGTCGACGCGGCCCGCGTCGAGTCGCGACTCGGCGGCACAGCCCGCCGGTTGCGCAACGCTGCCGGCGAGACGCGCACCCTCGACCAGCTGCGTGCCGACCTCGCCATCGACTGGCTGACCGGAGGCGACACTCCCGCCGCCGCGACCGTGCAGCCGGTGTTGCTGATCGACGAGGCAGGGCGTTACGCCGAGCTGCTCGGATACGGCCCTGTTCCACCGAAATCCGCGGGCCGAGCGCTTCGCGACGCCCCGGCCTTTCGCAAGGTGATCGCCGATCCGGGGCGACCTTCAACGCTCGTGCTCGACGCGTCGCGCTACCGTCCGACCGCCGACCAGAGGCTGTGGCTGCGCATCCGCTATGGACTCGACGACGATGCAGCGCCGTACCTCTCCCCCGACGCCGACATCGACCACGTCGTCGAATGGCACGACGGCGGCACGACCGACGTGGCGAACCTCGTTCCGCTCAAGCCGCGGCTGCACAGGCTCAAGTCGGTCACGGGCATCCGGCTCGATCCGAAGCCCGGCGGAGGCATCCGCGTGCGAACACCGACCGGATACGACTCGGACCCGCCGCCGTTCTAAGACGGCGATGCGCTGATTCCCGCTTCGCCGGAACCCCTCAGTCGTCGCCCGAGTCGACGGCGGAGATCAGCGCGTCGACAGCGGTGATGAGATTGTGCAGCGCCCGGCGCTCGATCGAGTTCTCCGGCAACTGCTGAATGTCGAAACTCGCGGCACTCGCCGCCTGCCGTGCGTCGGCGATGAGAGCCTGCGTCTCGAGATCGGCCATGATCGTCTCCCCCATGAGCGTCGCGGTGTGTGCACGAGTCTACGAGCGCGTGCAGTCACAAGCCATGGCCGAGCGCCGGTCCGTCGCTCCGACGGAACAGCCCCACGGTCTGGCGGCACTGCGACTCCGCTGCCTGCATAGGCTCTCCCTATGCGCATCACGCAGCTCCGATCCTTCGACGCCGTCGCCTCGACGGGCGGTTTCTCGGCGGCCGCGCGCGACCTCGGCGTTCGACAGCCCACGGTGTCCGAGCAGGTCGCCGCCCTCGAAGCGGAGTACGGCGTCACGCTGATCGAGCGACGTGCAGCGAGCATCGCGCTCACCCCGCTCGGTGAACGGCTGCACGAGGTGAGCAGGCGCCTGTTCGAACTCGAGGGCCGGGCACGCGGCATCCTCGAATCCGCCCAGCGACTCGACGGCGTTCAGCTGCGCATCTCCGCGGATGCCCCGGTGCACGCCATCCCCCTGATCGCTGCGGTGCGGGAGCAGTACCCCGCAGTCGCGGTGCGTCTCGGCTCCGACAACGCGGAACGGCTGGTCGCCCGGCTGCGCTCCGGACTCGACGATGTGATCATCGCGGCAGGGGTCGCCGATGACGACGACCTCGCCTCGCGCGTCGTCGACCGCCAGACGCTGACCGCCGTCGTGCGCACCGATCACGCATTCGCCGGGCAGAAGACCGTGCGGCTCACGAGGCTTCTGAAGGAACGCCTGATCCTGCGCGAGTCGGGCAGTGCCAGCAGGGCGGCACTGGAGAGCGCGGCGAACGGCACCGAGCTGCGCACGGCACTCGAGGCCGACTCCCGCGAGGGTGCGCTCGCCGCCGCGACGGCCGGCCTGGGCGTCGCGGTGATCGCCGAGAACGAGATGATCGACGACCCTCGCCTGGTCATGCTCGACATCAAAGATCCCGCGATCGTGCTCGAGGAGCGCCTGGTGTGCCGCCGCGCGGAACGGGACACCGTGTTGTGCCGTGCGCTCTTCGACGCGGTCCGTGCGTGAAGAACCGATAGTCCCATCGGTTGCGGCGCGATTGGCGACGATCCGGTCGGCGTAGCGTCGGACACCATGAGTCAGTCCCACCTCAGCAGCCACGTTCTCGTCGTCGCCTGGGACGGCGTGCGCGACGACGAAGTGCGCGCCGCCAGCACGCCGTGGCTCGACAGCATCGCGACCGACGGCTTCTTCGCGACCGTGCCGGTGCATCCCGCGAACCCGACGATCTCCGGGCCCGTGTGGTCCACCGTCGCCACCGGCACCTACAGCGACCTGCACGGCGTGCGCGACAACGACCTGCACTCGCACCGCTTCGAGTGCTACCCGGACTTCCTCACCCGCATCAGAACGGTCTTGCCCGAAGCCACGACTTTCGCCGCCGCGTCGTGGGGACAACTCGTCACCGAGGCGGGCGGCGGACCGGTGTTCCGCGCCGGCGGCTACCGGCCGGAGCTCGCACCGGGGGCCGAAGACGGTGACCTGAGCATCGTGGCCGTGATGGACGACGCGGTGATCTCGCGCACCGCCCGAGAGCTGCTGCTGCGCGATCACGCCGCCGTCTTCAGCTACGTCGTGCTGCCCGACACGGTGGGCCATCACGAAGGCGTCACCGCTCGCTACCGGTCCGCCATCGAGACGTGCGACGAGCAGCTCGGCGTGCTCCTGGCCGCCATCGAGGCGAGACCGCACCGCAGCGACGAGGAGTGGACGGTCATCGTCGTCACCGATCACGGCCATCTCGACGCCGGGCACCACGGCGGCGACAGCGTCGAGGAGCGCAACGCGTGGATCGCGGCGGCGGGCCCCGGCATCCACGCCGAGCACGGCGCAGGCGTCGATCACGCCGACATCGCTCCCCACGTGCTGCACGCGCTCGGCATCCCTGTGCCCGCCGACGCCGACTTCGAGGGTGCACCGTTCGGTCACCGGGACGACGCCCCCGCCACTGCGTCGACGCCGGCGTGAGCGGACTCGTCCTCGTCGCTGTGCTCGGCTCCGCCGTGATGCACGGCGCGTGGAACGCGATCGCGAAGGCCATCCCCCAGCGTCTCGTGTCGTCGGCGCTCATCGGCGTCGTCTACCTCGCCGCCGGGGTCGCCGGATGCCTGCTGTTCCCGCTGCCAGCCGCAGGAGCGTGGCCGTACCTGCTCGTCTCCGCGGGCATCCAGACGGTCTATCTGATTCTGCTCACCGCCGCGTACGAGAAGACGGAGTTCTCGCGCGCCTACCCGCTCACCAGGGGGATCGCCGTGCTCGGCGTGACCGTCATCGCCGTCACGGTGCTCGGCGAGCGGCTCACGATCATGCAGCTCGTCGGCGTCGGCGTGGTCGCCGCGGCCCTGCTCGCCGTGGCCTGGGCCGGCTCAGGGCGCTCGAACCTCGTCGGCGTGCTCATGGCCGTGGCGGTGGGCGCCTCGATCACGGCGTACTCCGTGGTCGACGGCGTCGGCGTGCGTGCGTCGGGGGATGCCCTGAGCTACGCGTCGTGGCTGTTCCTCGCCCAGGGGCTCACCATCCCGCTCGTGTGCCTCGCGCTGTCGAAGGATCGACGCGCGTTCCTTGTCGCTGCGCCACACAACGTCGTGCGCGGCAGCGCAGGCGGCGTGCTCTCGGTCGCCGCCTACACGATCGTCGTCTGGGCGCAGTCCGTCGCACCGCTCGCCCTCGTCTCGGCGCTGCGCGAGACCGGCGTGCTGGCGGCCGGGCTGATCGGGGTGCTGTTCTTCGGCGAGCGCTTCAACCGCTGGCGCACCGTGGCCACGTTCTGCGCCGTCGCGGGCATCATCGCCATCCGCGCC
Source organism: Humibacter ginsenosidimutans (assembly GCF_007859675.1). Classification (GTDB taxonomy): domain Bacteria; phylum Actinomycetota; class Actinomycetes; order Actinomycetales; family Microbacteriaceae; genus Humibacter; species Humibacter ginsenosidimutans. The sequence goes on along the minus strand of NZ_CP042305.1, from coordinate 260,349 downwards.
GGCGCGTGACCGGCCGACCAGGCCGATGGACCGGCGCTACCCGAACAGCTCGCCGTCCACCCAGCCGCCGCGGCCGAACCAGCCCCCGCCCGCTGCTCCCCCGGCCTCGGCGCCGTAGCCACCGCCCCACCTCGAACCGAGGAAGCTGTCCACGACGGCGACCCCGAGGTCGCCGAGCTCGGGGGCGACCACGCGTCCGCCGACGCGGTTCGCGAGCGAGTCGACGAAGCGCGCCAGCCCTGGATCGGAGCCGAGACGGAAGATCGTGATCTGCGCGCCGAGGCGGGCTGAGGCATCCAGCTCCTCCACTGTGCGGGCGATGGTGACCGGATGCGGCGGGTAGGCGAATCGCACGGAGCCGTCGGCCTCGAGGTGCGAGGTGGGCTCGCCGTCAGTCACCACGAGCAGCACGGGCTGAGCGTCGGGATGCTTGCGGAAGTGCCGGTTCGCCAAGAGCAGCGCGTGGTGCAGGTTGGTGCCCTTGTCCCACATGGCGTCGAGCCCGGTGAGCTCCTCGATCTCCATCACCTGCGCGTGCCGCGAGAACCCGATGAGCTGCAGGCTGTCGTCCCTGAACCGGGTGCGGATCAGCGTGTGCAGGGCGAGCGCGGTGCGCTTCATGGGCACCCAGCGGCCGTCCATCGCCATCGAGAACGACGTGTCGACGAGCAGCGCGACCGCCGCCTGCGTTCGCGTCTCGGTCTCCGCCACCTCGATGTCGTCGAGCTCGATGCGCCGACCGGAGCCGCCGCCGTCACCCGCACCGCCCGCGCGACGCAGCACGCCGTTCAACACCGTGCGCGGGATGTCCCACGGCTCGGTGGCGCCGAACTCCCATGGCCTCGTCGCACCGGATGCCTCCCCCGCCGCCCCCGCGAGCCGCACGTCGCGCTCGCCCCTGCGTCGCGACATCCGCTCGGCGATGTCGCGCAGGAGGCTCTGACCGAGCTGACGCATCGCCTTCGGTGTGAGCTGAAGGTCGCCTCGCGAATCGCGGCGGAACGTGCCCGCGCGGCGCAACGCCTGCTCGAGGTCGCGCAGGGTGCGGGCATCCACGGCGGCCTCGTCGCCGAGCTGGCGGGCCAGCTTGTCGAGGTCGACGCTCGTCGAGGCGCGCCCCGTCGTAACCCTGGGTGAGCTGCTCCGACAGCTCGTCGAGGTCGGCGAGGTCGGCGAGCACCTGAGCGCCATCGGCGAGCCCGAGCGGCTGATCGCCGTCGAAGCGTTCCGCCCCGCTCCAGTTCTCGCCTGGGCGCAACGCCTGCAGGTTGTCGTCGAGATCGGCCAGCTGCTGCATGAGCTGCGGTGAGCCGAAGGCCTGTGCCGACAGCTCCATCAGTTCCTGCCGCTGCTCCTCCGTCATCGAGTTGAGCATCCGCTGCGCCGCGGCGGAGCGTGCGGCGAGCGCGTCGATCAGCTCGTCGATGTTCTGCGGGTTCTCGGGAAAGAACCTGCCGTGCTCGGCCATGAACCGCTCGAAGTCCTCTGGGGTGTCTGCTCCGCGTCGGTGCTTGTCCAGGAGCTCGTTGAGGTCCGACAGCATCTCGTTCACCGACCGCCGGTCGTCGTCGGTCACGTTCTCCAAGGTTTGCTTCATGCCTTCGAAGCGCTGACCCAGGAGCTCCTGGCCGAGCATGTCCTTGATCTTCTGGTAGTCGGCCTTGGCCGTGGACGACCGCCAGTCGTAGTCCCCCAGCTCTTTCACGGCCGCCGCTGTCGAGGGGGGCAGGTTCTCCAGCCGCATCTCGGCGAAGGCTCGATCCGTGTCATCCATCTCGACGTCACGCGCGAGCTGTTTGCGTTCGGCGAGCACCGCGTTCTCGAGCAGTTTCTGGATGTCCCGCAGCGTCCCCCCGAGCTCGTGTCGCCTCAGCAGCTCCCGCTTCCGTTCCGCCACCCGACGCGCCAGGTCGTCGAGGCCCAATGTGTCGCGCCCGCCGCGTCTCAGGAACTCGCTCAGGGCGCGCTCCGGCGAGTAGCCGGCCATCACGTCTTCGCCGATGGCGTCGAGCGCCTCGGCGAGGTCGACGGGCGGCGCGAGCGGGTCGCCGCCCTCGTAGCGGTGGAAGCGGCTGAGCGGTCCCGATCCCGACCGTGCGCCGGGCTGCTCAGCCATAGATCGTCTCGTTCCCGTCGGTGTCCTTGCCGATCCTGCGGGCGAGGTAGAGCCCCTCCAGCGCGAGCTCGATCGCGGCGGCGCGCTCGCCGGGGGTGCGGGCATCCACCCGTTCCACCACCTCGTCGTAGAGCGGCGACTCCCCCAGGAGGGGCAGGCCGTCGAGGAACTCCGCTGCGGTCACGCGCTCACCGGTGGCGACCATCGCTCCGCCCTCGATGGCGGCCACGAGCGGCCCGAAGTCGATGCCGCGAAAGTGCGTTCGCACGGCGTCTGCCGTCGCGGTGCGCAGCAGGTGGGTGAGCACCTCGGACTCGCGACCCTGCTCCCCCGATTCGAACTCGATCTTGCCGCCGAGCACGTCGACCGCCGTCGTGAGGTCGACGGTGCGGGCCACGGCCTCGTCTTCGCCACGAGCCGTCGACCGGTGCAGGGCCGCGGCCGCGATGGTCTCGGCGCCGGCGATCGCGAACCTGGCGCTCACGCCGCTGCGCTGGTCGATCGAGCTCGACTCGCGCAGGTTGCGTGTGAACCTGGCGAGGATCTCGACCAGGTGGTCGGGCACCTCGGCCACCAGCTCGGCCTCCTGCCGGATGACGGCGATCTCCGCCTCGAGCTGCCGCGGGTAGTGCGTGCGGATCTCCGCCCCGAACCTGTCCTTCAACGGGGTGATGATGCGTCCGCGGTTCGTGTAGTCCTCCGGGTTGGCGCTCGCGACGACGAGCACGTCGAGGGGCAGCCGCAGGACGTAGCCGCGGATCTGGATGTCGCGCTCCTCCATCACGTTGAGCATCGACACCTGGATGCGCTCGGCCAGATCGGGCAGCTCGTTGATCGCGACGATGCCGCGGTGGCTGCGCGGGATGAGCCCGAAGTGGATGGTCTCCGGGTCGCCGAGCGAACGACCCTCCGCCACCTTCATCGGGTCGACGTCGCCGATCAGGTCGGCCACCGACGTGTCGGGCGTCGCGAGCTTCTCGACGTACCGCTCGCTGCGGTGCCGCCACGCGACGGGAAGACCGTCGCCGAGCTCCGCGGCGCGTCTGATCGACTCATGCGTGATCGGCTCATAGGGGTGCTCACCCAGCTCCGCGCCGTCGATCACCGGCGTCCACTCGTCGAGCAGCCCGCCGATGGTGCGCAGCAGCCGTGTCTTGCCCTGTCCGCGTTCGCCGAGCAGCACGATGTCGTGTCCGGCCAGCAGGGCCCGCTCGAGCTGCGGGATGACCGTCGCCTCGAACCCGTGCACGCCCGGCCAGGCATCCTCACCGGCGCGCAGCTTCGCCAGCAGGTTGTCGCGCACCTCGGCGCGCAACGTCTTCTGCACGTGACCGGACGCCTTCAGCTCGCCGAGCGTGCGAATCTGCGGCGCAGCAGAACGCGGTGCACCGGCGGCATCGTTGGTCGGCGCAGGGGTCTGAGAAGCGGAGTTCGACTGTATCGAAGGCGTCATGCTCCACGATATGCACGGTGTCCCCGCGCACGGGGAAACGGCGAGCGCGCGGCTCGCTCGACACGACCGACGGGCATGGTCCGATGGCCTCTTCGGCATCCGGTACGGTGCTGATGATGCACGCGGACGCCGACCACTCTCAGCCGGGGCCCGCCCGGTCGTATCGCGGCCTCATCATCCTGCTCGGCATCGTGTCGGCGCTCGGTCCGATGACCACCGACATGTACCTGCCGGCGCTCCCCCAGATCGCCCGCGAGTTCAGCACGTCGGAAGCCGCCGTGCAGATCACGCTCACCGGCTCGCTGCTCGGCATGGCGGTCGGCCAGATCGTCTTCGGCTCACTGTCGGACTCGTTCGGCAGGCGCATGCCGCTCATCATCGGCCTCTTCGCCCACACCGCGTTCTCCGTGCTCTCCGCCCTCGCTCCGAGCATCGGGTGGCTCATCGTGTTCCGCGCGCTGCAGGGCGCCGGATCCGCCGCCGCACCGGCCATCGCCATGGCGATCGTGCGCGACATCTCCACGGGCCGCAACGCGTCGAAGCGATACTCGACCATCATGTTCATCGCCACCGGTGCGCCGATCGTCGCCCCGCTCATCGGCTCGGCCCTCCTGCTCTACACCGACTGGCACGGCATCTTCCTCATCCAGGGCGCGATGGCCGCGGCGCTCGCCGTGACGGCCATCATCGCGCTGCCCGAGACCAGGGATGTCCGCCACCACCTCGAGCAGGCCGGCTTCCTCACCGGCGTCAAGGCGCTCGGCCGCGACCGTGTCTTCGTCGGTTCGACGCTGTCGCAGGCGGCCATGATGGCGGCGAGCTTCTGCTACATCTCCGGCCTCAGCTTCGTCGCCCAGGACTGGTACGGCGTCTCGCAGCAGGTCTACGGACTCATCCTGGCCGGAGGCGCCGTCGTGATGCTCGGCATGAACCGCATCAGCCCTCGTCTGCTGCGCAGCCGGACGCCGCACAGGGTCGCCGTGATCGGACTCGTCGGCGCCCTCGTGGTCGCCGGTCTGATGATGCTCGCAGCGCCGACGCTCGGGCTGATCGGCGTCACGATCACGTCGTGGCTGTGCATCGGGTTCCAGCAGCTGGTCACGCCGAACAACCAGGCCATGGCGCTCAGCGGTCACTCGCAGTTCGCGGGTGTCGCATCTGCGCTGATCGGTGCGGCTTCCCTGGTCGCCGCTGCCATCTCGGCACCGCTGCTCGGCCTTCTCGGCACCGACAACGGGTTCAACATGGGACTGGCGATGTTCGCGTTCTACGCGCTCTCGCTGGTGTCGTCCATCGTCATCATCGGCCGGCGCGCCGACCATCTGTAGTGCACCCGTGAAGCGTGCGGCGCGCGTCAGCCGCGCTGCCACCCGGTGAGCACTCCGGCGGCGAGCACGTGGCCGGCCGCCTGCGGAAGCAGCGCGTCGAGACCGGCGAGGGCGTCGGCATCCAGCACCGTGTCGAGCGCGTACACGTGGAACCCGTAATGATGCACGCCGTGCCCGGGCAGCGGCCGCGGTCCCTGGTACCCGACCCTGTCGCGGAACGCCGGCACGTACTGCACGCGGAGATTGCCGACCGTGAGCGCGCCCTCGCGCAGCGAACCGCTCGTCGCATCCCCGAAGTCACCGTCGGGGTCTCCTGCGGGGTCGACGAGCGCGATCGTGTGCACGACGGGCAGCGCGAGCGGAACGTCCGGGTCTTCGATGATCACGAGCACCTGCCGTGTGCCCTCGGGCATCCCGCTCCAGTGCAGCTCGGGCGACACGTTCTGGCCACGGCCGACGCCCGAGTGCTTGCGCGCGATAGCGGCGCCGTCATCGAACGACGTGGAGCTGACGGTGAGGATGCCGGCGCCCGCGAGCTCGTCGGCGAACTGCACGCTGCGGCTCGGGTCCGCCCTCCTGCCGCGCAGCAGCCAGCCGAGCGGTGTGGCGACGAGTTCGGCCAGTGACATCGATCCTCCTGCGGCCCGAGCCTGCCACGTGTTCGGCGCGGTGTCCGAGCGTTGAGACTACCGAGTCACGACCGTTGGCGCGGCCCCGGTCGACCCCGCCAGTCAGCCCTGTTTCGGCTCGCCTCCGGTCGACGGCGACACGAAGAGCCCCAGAAGACCCGTGAGGGCGGCGGATCCGATCCCCACGATCAGGCTCGCGTCGAGCCCCAGCGCGATGAGCAGCACCGACGCCAACAGGCTGATCACGATGACCGCGGCCAGGGTGCAGACCAGGATGAGCCAGAGAAGATTCACCGTCGATCCCTTGACCCCCTTGTCGTTCGGATTCGGAACCAGATCGACTTCGCCGTTGTTCCCACTCATGCCAGCACCCTCCGTCGTGAGTCACCGGTCGACGACCGATGGCACCGGCCTATCACGCGGTTTTTTCCCTGGCCAGACCCCCATTAAGGGACTTAGGGTGGTTGGCGACCGAACTCGGAGGTGCCCGCATGCCCGCTCGACTCGTGTACTGGATGAACGTCTCGCTCGACCTGTTCATCGAGCGGACCACGGGCGAGCAGGGCGGCGGCGACTGGCTGCGCATCGACGAACAGCTGCATCGCGAGTTCAACGCTCGGGCACGCGCCCTGTCGGCGATGGTCGAGGGCAGGGTGATCTACGAGACCATGGAGGCGTACTGGCCCGCTGCGCGCGATGACGCGTCGCTCTCCGACGTGCTGCGCGAGTACGGCGAGATCTGGACCTCGGCACCCAAGGTGCTCGTGTCACGCACCCGGGATCACGCTGACCACAACACGCGCGTGGTCGGCGGAGACGACGCGATCGACCAGCTCGCCCGGTTGCGCGCCGAGTCCACGGGCGACATCGGGGTGGGAGGCGCGACGCTGGCGACGCAGCTGCTGGAGGCGGGCATCCTCGACGAGCTGCTGCTCTTCACCCACCCGGCCGTCCTGGGCACGGGCCGGCCGCTGTTCGACGCGCACGAGCGCGTGATCGAGCTCGACCTTCTCGAGCATGCCGTGTTCGACAGCGGGGTCACGATGCACCGCTACGCCGTTCGCGGTGCATCGCAGGCGCGCTGAGGTCGCCGGGGTCGTCGGCGCGAGCGGCAGATGATCCGGCTCAGTCGTGCTGCTCGTCGTCATCAGGGTGAAGGGCGCCGCCCTCGCCCTCCCAGCGTGATTCTTGCTTGTGCTCTGCCGGGGTCTTCGTGCGCTCCGGCCAATGCACCAGCTTCTTCAGCCGCTCCGTGAACCGACTCATGATCGCCCCGCCCCCGATCGCCTCTGTACACACCATAGGCTTTCGGGATGCGGTCATCACGACTCGAGGCGTTCAGCGACGGCGTGCTCGCCATCGTCATCACGGTCATGGTGCTCGGTCTCGCCGTGCCGAAGGGCGAGACGTTCACCGCGCTGTGGCACACAACGGGCCTCGGTCTGCTGACCTATCTGCTGAGCTTCATCTACATCGGCATCTACTGGAACAACCACCACCATCTGTTCCAGCTGCACCCGCAGGTGGGCGGCGGCGTGCTGTGGGCCAACCTGCATCTGCTGTTCTGGCTCTCGCTGTACCCGTTCACGACGGCCTGGCTCACGGAGACCCGGGTGGCCCTTGTGCCGACCGTCATCTACGGGGTGAACCTGCTCGGTGCCGCGATCGCGTACTCCATCCTGCAGGCGGTGATCATCAGACGTCCCGGCGGTCAGCGACTGCGCGAGGCGCTGGGCCGCGACGTGAAGGGCTGGATCTCGCCGTTCCTCTACGTGCTCGGCATCGGCCTCGCGTTCGTGGTGCCGTGGCTCGGCCTCGTGCCCTACATCGCGGTGGCCGTTCTGTGGCTCATTCCCGACCGGCGCATCGAGCGTTACATCCAGGCACACCCGAACGACGAAGAGTGATCGAGGAGAAACCATGCCCTACGCCGTCGACTTCGTGAACGTCTCCACCACGGGCCTCGAATCGTCCCCGTTCGCGGATGCCCTCGCCGGCCTCCGCGCCAACGAGGCCCGTTATTTCAAGAACAAGTACGACCACGTGTTCACGGTCTCCCCCGCCGATGAGGTGCCGGAGACCGTCGAGTGGCTGAGCCGCATCCTCTCGGAGGAGCGGGGCATCGAGATCGCCTCCCCTGCGCTGGAGGCGACCGAGTTCGTCGTGGCGGGCATCCGCATGGCATACGTGTTCTACGAGTCGGGGCTCTCGATCAACGCGATGTACACGCTCGACGATGCGGGCAAACGCGCCGTCGGCTTCAAGCTCTGCGAGGGCATGGAGGTGCCGGCCGAACTCGCCGCGTTCAAGTTCGCGAGGCAGAAGTCGAAGCTCGCCGGGGTCATCCGGGGCTCCTTCTTCGTGATCAAGGGCGAGTACTGACCCGCGAGCACTGACGACGGCGGGTGCTCGTCCCCTATCGTCATCAACATGGACAGCACCGCATCGGAGCGGATGAACGTTCCGCTCCGCATGGCAATCGTCGCCGAACCCGAGGGCGAGACCCGTGTCTCGGCGTCTCCGACCACCGCGGAGAGACTGCGCGGCCTGGGGTACGACGTGGTGGTGGAGCGGGGAGCCGGCGTGGCATCCTCGTTCCCCGACGACGCCTACGGCAAGGCGGGCGCGACTCTCGTCGACACGGAGACGGCATGGGCGTCGGACATCGTGCTGCGCATCACGCCGCCGACGAAGGATGACGTGGGCCGGCTGGGCGATACCGCCACCTTCGTCGGCATGCTGAGCCCCGCCCTGCGACCGGAGCTGCTCGAGTGGCTCGCGACCCGCAGCATCACGGCGCTCGCGCTCGACGCCGTGCCGCGCATCTCGCGTGCGCAGTCGATGGACGTGCTCAGCTCCATGTCGAACATCTCCGGCTACCGGGCGGTGATCGAGGCCGCGAACGAGTTCGGGCGGTTCTTCACCGGCCAGGTGACCGCGGCAGGCAAGGTGCCGCCTGCGAAGGTGCTCGTCGCCGGCGCCGGCGTGGCAGGACTGGCCGCGATCGGCGCGGCCTCCAGCCTCGGCGCCGTGGTGCGGGCGACGGACCCGCGCCCCGAGGTCGCCGATCAGGTGCACTCGATCGGCGGCGAGTACCTGCCGGTCGACGTCGCCGTCGAGCAGTCCACCGACGGCTATGCGAAGGCGACCAGCGAGGCCTACGACCGCAGGGCCGCCGAGATCTACTCCGAGCAGGCGGCCGATGTGGATGTCATCATCACCACCGCGCTCATCCCCGGCCGCGCGGCGCCTCGGCTCGTCACCGCAGCCGACGTCGCGAGCATGAGACCCGGCAGTGTGATCGTCGACATGGCGGCTGCTCAGGGCGGAAACGTTGAGGGATCCGTCGCGGGCGAGCGGATCGTGACGCCGGAAGGGGTCACGATCCTCGGGTACACGGACCTCGCGGGGCGACTGCCCGCGCAGGCATCCCAGCTCTACGGCACCAACCTGTTCAACCTGCTCGCCCTGCTGACGCCCGGCAAAGACGGCAGGCTGGTCATCGACGTCGACGACATCGTGCAGCGCGCGGTCACCGTGGTGCGCGACGGCGCGATCACCTGGCCTCCACCGCCCGTGCAGGTGTCTGCCGCGCCGCAGCAAGCGGCAGACGTCACCGCGGAGCCGAGTCAGGCGAAGCCGAAGCGCAGGCTGTCCGCTGGCGGCAAGACCGCGCTCGTCGCGCTGGGCATCGCTGCGCTGTTCGCGATCTGCGCGTTCGCCCCGCCTCCCCTTCCCCAGCACTTTCTCGTGCTCACGCTCGCCGTCGTGATCGGCTTCTACGTGATCGGACAGGTCGCGCACTCGCTGCACACCCCGCTGATGAGCGTCACCAACGCCATCTCGGGCATCATCGTCGTGGGCGCGATGGTGCAGATCGTGGCGCCGTCGCCGCTGGTGCAGGTGATCGCGGCGGTGGCGGTGCTCGTGGCATCCATCAACGTGTTCGGCGGTTTCGCCGTGACGCGCAGGATGCTCGCCATGTTCGTCAAAGACACTGCCACGAAGGCAGGTGATCGGTGAGCATCGCGACCGCCATCGCCGACGCGGCGTACATCGTCGCCGCACTGCTGTTCATCCTGAGCCTCGCGGGGCTCAGCAAGCACGAGACCTCCAAGCGGGGCGTCGTCTACGGGATCATCGGCATGACGATCGCACTCGTCGCCACGATCATCGTCGCGCTGACCGGTGCGTGGGGCACCGCGTCCCTGCCGCTGGGCGTCACCCTGCTCGTCGTCGCCGTGCTCATCGGTGCCGCGATCGGACTCTGGCGGGCCCGCACCGTCGCGATGACCGGGATGCCCCAGCTCATCGCGCTCTTCCACTCGTTCGTGGGTCTCGCGGCCGTGCTCGTCGGCTGGAACGGCGCCCTCGACACCACGGGCATCGCCGCGAACCTCATCGGCATCCACCACGCCGAGGTCTTCATCGGCGTCTTCATCGGCGGCGTCACGTTCACCGGATCGATCGTCGCCTACCTCAAGCTCGCGGCCCGCATCTCGTCGCGCCCGCTCATGCTGCCGGGCAAGAACGTGCTCAACATGGGTGCGCTCGTCGTGTTCGTCGCTCTGACCGTGTGGTACGTCGCCGCACCGCAGCTGTGGCTGCTCGTCGTGGTGACCGCGCTCGCGCTCGCGCTCGGCTGGCACCTCGTCGCCTCGATCGGCGGCGGCGACATGCCGGTGGTCGTCTCGATGCTCAACAGCTACTCGGGCTGGGCTGCGGCCGCCGCCGGCTTCCTGCTGAACAACGACCTGCTCATCGTCACCGGCGCGCTCGTCGGGTCCTCCGGCGCCTACCTCTCCTACATCATGTGCAAGGCGATGAACCGGTCGTTCCTGTCTGTCATCGCCGGCGGCTTCGGCATCGAGGCGCCGAAGGGCGGCGACGAGCAGCACGGCGAGCACCGCGAGATCGATGCAGAGGGGGCGGCCTCGCTGCTCGCCGGGGCATCCTCCGTGGTCATCACGCCCGGCTACGGCATGGCCGTCGCGCAGGCCCAGTACCCGGTGGCGGAGCTGGCCAAGCGGCTGCGCGAGCGGGGCGTCGAGGTGCGGTTCGGCATCCACCCGGTCGCCGGGCGCCTGCCGGGGCACATGAACGTGCTGCTTGCGGAGGCGAAGGTGCCGTACGACATCGTGCTCGAGATGGACGAGATCAACGACGACCTGGCCTCGACCTCGGTCGTGCTCGTCATCGGCGCCAACGACACGGTCAACCCGGCCGCCGCCGAAGACCCGGGCAGCCCGATCGCCGGGATGCCCGTGCTGCGCGTCTGGGAGGCGGAGAACGTCATCGTGTTCAAGCGGTCGATGGCCTCCGGCTATGCAGGCGTGCCCAACCCGCTGTTCTGGCGGGAGAACACGCAGATGCTGTTCGGCGACGCGAAAGAACGGGTGGAGGACATCCTCAAGGTGCTGTGACGCGACCGGACGCCCTCCGCTGCACTACCTGAGCAGCGGCCGCACCGACGCGTAGGCGTTCGCGTCGTCGCGACTCGGCACGTCCCACACCCTCGTCGCGTGGGATGCCGTCTCGTAACGCTCCCACCCCGGATCGCCGCCGACGACGAACGCGACGGCCGCCGAATGGATATCGTCGGCGAGCGACTGCGGTGCGTGGTCTCCGGCGAGGTGGTCGATCGCCGGCCCGTCGAGGCAGTCGAAGAAGAACGGCACGTCGAGACAGTGCTCCGCGTAGCCGAAATGCCCTGACGGCCACGAGAAGCGGTAGACCCAGGTCGGCGCGGAGCCGCGGGCGGCGGCGATCCTCAGCACGCCGACGCGGAAGAGTCGATCGGTCACCACGCGACCGGCGAGGCGGGCCTTGCCCTTGGCGACCACGTCGGCGTTCGCCGCCAGGTACGCCTTGCGCGCAGCCTTCGGCACGCCGAGCTTGCTCAGCAGCAGCCCCTTCGGCACCCACCGCAACGACTTCTCGGCGTCGGCCGTGGCCATGGTGAATTCGTCGTCCGTCGCGCCCAGTACGAGCGGCTTGTCCGCGCCGACCCCCGAGCGCAACGAGTCGGGCGTGGACATCTGCAGCAGCTCGCCGTCGATGGCCGGACCGAGCGGCAGCCCGTCGTCGGCCACCGTGTTCAGGGCATCCCCATCGAGCTGGGTCGCCTTCTTCTGCAACTCGAGAACACGCTCCTCCGAGAGCGTCGACCAGCCGATGCGGGTGGGCGCGACGCCCGCGGCCTCGGCGAGGGCGCGTCCGAACGCCTCGGCCTTCGCGGGCTTCACGTCGGCGAGTACGCCGGAGACGGCGTAGACGGCGTGGAACAGGTGCTGAGCCTGCGGAATGCCGAGCAGCGTCAGCACCGCACCGCCGCCTGCTGACTGACCGGCGATGGTGACGCGCGACGGGTCGCCACCGAAGGCGGCGATGTTCTGCTGCACCCACTCGAGGGCGAGCAGCCAGTCGCGCACGGCGCGGTTCGACGGGGCATCCTCAATCCACCCGAAGCCATCGAAGCCGAGCCGGTACGAGATCGACACCGTGACGACGCCATCGCGGTTGAAGTTGCGCCCGTCGTACCAGGGGCTGGCGGGTGATCCCGCGAAGTAGCCGCCGCCGTGAATCCACACCAGCACGGGCAGCCCCTCGCCCGGCGCCGTGGCCTCGGGCGACGGCGTGAACACGTTCACGTTCAAGGTGGAGTCGCCGGGGATGCTCGGCTCGGGAATGAGCGTCACCCCCTGGTCTCCGCGCTGCGCCGTCGCCCCGAACTCGACGGCGTCGAGCACGCCGTCCCACGGCGCCTTGGGCACCGGTGCGGCGAACCGAAGCTCGCCGACGGGCGCTTCGGCGAACGGGATGCCGAGGAACGCCGCCGACCGCGAGTTCCCACGACCACCCGTGGTCGAGCGCCACCGTCCGCGAACGCGCCCCGCGGCGGTCTGCACTTCGGGATGCTGCGGCGCGTCACCGTCTCGGTCGACGTCGGCACTCGTCTCGGGCGTGCTGTTGTCCATGAGTCTCTTTCTCGCCGTTGCTGATGGGAAGGACGTTACTCGACGCGAACGTCGGCGAGGTCCCGGCGTAAGCACGACAGTGCCCCGCGTCGGGTTCGCGGGGCACTGCTTCTGCGGGGCGGTCTCGGCTACGAGACCTTGTTGCCGGTCACGTTCGAGGCGGGGAACGGACCCGCCTTCGCCTTGCCCGTGATCGCGTCGCCCTCATACGTGAGCGTGTACGTCACGGTCATCGGGAACGGCTTGCGCAGGTCGACCGAGCAGGTCAGCACCCCGCCGTCGAACTTGCCGTTGTTCACGTCGACCAGCTCAGCGCTGGTCTGCGCCTTGCCCGTCACCGTCGATCCTTCCGAGGCCAGCGTCAGAGTGACCTCTTGACGTCCGATCGGACTCGCAATGACGATCTCCGACACTCCGTCGACATCAGCCATGGTTCTACTCCTTCGTATTCTTCGAGTCGGTGTTGGTGTTCGCTAGGCGGCGGGGGTCACGCGCACGGGCACGGACTCGAAGCCACGAACGATCGGGTTGGAACTCGCCGCTGCCGGACCGGTCAGCTCGATCGTGTCGATCTGCTCGGTGAGCGCCTTCAACAGCGTATGCGCCTCCATGCGGGCGAGTCCCTGGCCCGCACAGCCGTGAGTCCCGTAGCCGAAGGCGAGATGGTCGAGGGGATTGCGCTCGATCTGGAACTCCTCGGGGTTCGAGAACTTCTCAGGGTCGTGATTCGCCGCAGCGAAGTTGAGCATGACCTGCTTGCCCGCCGGAACGGTCACATCCCCGATCTCGACGTCACGGGTGGCGACGCGCCAGAATCCGACGACCGGCGAATGCCACCGCAGCGTCTCCTCGAACACCGCGGGAGCGCGCCACGGATCGGCCTTGAGCGCGTTCCACACCTCTGGGCGTTCGGCGAACAGCCGCAGCATCGCACCGATCGCATTGACCGTCGTGTCCATGCCTGCCGTGAGGTAGCCGTTGATGAGTCGAAGCCCCTGAAGCTGCGTCACCGCGCCATCGTCGATGGCGTCCATGATCGCCGCGCCCCAGCCGTCGGGCGAGAACTTGGCGCGGTCATCCATGGAGTTCAGGTACTCCTGATAGTCGGCCATCTCCTGGATGTGCGAGATCAGGTAGTCGCCCCACGGCCCGAAGGCGGCGAACATCGCGTCGGCTCCTGGCTGCAGGGTGTTGCGCCCCTCCGCCGGAAGTCCGAGAAGATCGGCGACGACGTTGATCGGAAAGACCCGGGAGATCGTGTGCACGGCGTCGAACTCCCCGGCGGCCACCTGCTCGGCGACGAGCCTGTCTGCGTAGTCGGCGATCTGGGCGTTGAGCTTGCGCAGCCCACGGGGCGCGAGCTGGGGCCCGAGCACATCACGGAGCGCCGTGTGCTCTGGCGGGTCGAGATGAAGGATCGAGCCGTCGATCGCATAGTTGATCTCCGGGGTGAGCGCGACGCCCTCCGCGGAGCTGAAGGTCTGCCAGTCGTCGGCTGCTCGGCGTACGTCGTCGTAACGCGTGAGCATGTAGAAGTCGAAGTCTTTGAAATACATCGCAGACGTCTGCTCGCGAATCTCCGCGAGCCGCGGGAACGGGTCCGCCACCCAGTCGGCGGCGAACGGATCGGCGTCGGTCTGCGGCGTCGTGGTGGCTAGCGCCATCTCATGCTCCTCGGTCTTCATTGACGGGTTGCGATCCGACGGAGGCATCGAATCCAAATTATGTACATAGTTACATGTTTGAAGTTGCGTGTCGATGGATCGCCGCGCTGGAAGGTGCTAGGCGACCATCTTCCGGAGGCGGGCTGCCGGCATCCGGTAGTTGATCGAAACGACGGCCGTGGTCGCATCGTCGGTGTTCGACCAGCGCAGCAGGACCTCCCGGCCGTCCAGATCGCCCGCGAGCACATCCGGCTCGCCGACAAGGGGCGGCTCGCCGGCGATCTTCACGTCGAGTCCGTACTGCTCCGTCCAGAAGTAGTGATCGGGGACGTACGGCGAGGCGCCATCGTCGAGCAGGCTCGTCGCGGCGGCCCGGCCCTGAGCGACGGCGTTGCTCCAGTGCGGCGTTCTGCGAAAGACGCCGGGCGACACCTCGCGGGAGACGACGTCCCCGGCGCCGGTGATGGCCGGTGCCACGCGGCATCGCTCGTCGACGACGACGCCGTTGGCCAGGCGCAGTCCGGAGCCTTCGAGCCACTCGGCATTGGGGATGTCGCCCACCGCCGACACCACGAGGTCGCCGGCGATGAACTCGCCATTGCCCAGGCGAACACCCGAGATCGGGTCGCCTTCCAGCACGACGCCGCCCTCCGAGATGACCAGGCGCACACCGTGCTCCAGCGCCGCCTTCGTGACGTACTCCGCGAGCCACGGTCCGAGCAGCCGTCGAAGCGGGGGCTCCATGTCGACGACGGTGACCTCGAGACCGTGGTGACGCAGCGTCGAGGCCACCTCCATACCGAGGAACCCGCCGCCGACGACCACCGCGCTCGACGCATCCGCTCGACGTTCGGCGATCGCCTCCGCATCGGCGAGGGTGCGAACGACGAGCTCGCCCCGTTGTCCCGGTGCGGCGAGACGACGCGCACGAGCACCGGTCGCGATCACGAGCCCGTCGTAGTCCACGACCCCGCCGCCGGCGAGGATCAGCTCGCGCCGATCGACTCGCAGCCCGGCTGCGGCAGTGCCGAGCATGAGCTCGACGTCGTCGGGCAGCGCGGGCAGTGCTGCCGATTCCGGCGTCTCCGTGCCGATCATGACGCCCTTGGAGAGCGGCACGCGCGAATACGGTGCCGCCCGTTCGGCGCTGACGAGCGTGACACGCCCGCCGAAGCCGGCCGTTCGCAGCGCTCCGGCCGCTGTCACGGCGGCGATCGAGCCGCCTGCGACAACGATGTGGTCGAGTGTCATCGGAGCACTCGCAGCGCTGCGACCGGACAGACCCGCGCGCCGGCGGCAGCCGCCTCTTCGAGCTCGGCCGGGATGGGCTGATCCACTTTGAGGAACACGTATCCCTCGTCATCGAGTCCGAACACCTGCGGCGCCAGCTGCTCGCACAGCCCGTGGCCCTCGCACTTCGAAAGGTTGATGTCGATCTGCATGGTCCTGCTCCCGATGGTCGTCATGCCGGAGCCGCCAGGGCGGCGAAGGCGCGGTCTTGAATCTCGTGCTCTTCGGCGTAGCGATGCTCGAACTCGGCCTTCGTCATCTCTTCCGACGCCTCGACGACGAGACGGGCCCGATCGAGCCGGCGACGGAAGAACGCGTCGAGCGCGCCGGCCACGGACTCGCGCGCGCCGAGCTCATCGGCGAGAGTCACGGCATCCTCGATCGCCAACGCCGCCCCGCTGACCATTCCGGGGGCACAGGTGTGTGCGGCGTCGCCGATGAGCACCGTTCGGCCGCGGTACCAGGGCTCCTCGACGATGATCGCCATGACCGGACGTCGCACGACGCGCTCGGAGTCGACGATGCCGTCACGAAGCGCGGCCATCTCCCCTTCGAGAGGTGACAGCAGCTCCCGCAGGTCAGCGGCCAGGTCGACATCGGCGTCTGCCGAACGATCGTCGACGATCTGCGTCGTGAACACGTAGGCGTCGTGCTCGGAGATCGGGATGATGCCCGACGAGTGCTCCTGGCCGTTAAACGTCGTGAGCCGGTCGATCGACGAGGGCCGCTGCACCGTGGTGCGCCAGACCGCCTGGCCGAGAAAACGGGGCTCCTCGTCGATGCCGATCGCGGTGCGCGCCGCGGAGTGCACGCCGTCGCCGGCGACGACCAGATCGACGGTCTTGCGCGTTCCGTCGTCGAGCACGAGAGTCGCACTGTCGCCCTCGTCGTCGATCGACACGACCTTCGCGCCGAGCGTCAGCGTGGCACCCGCGTTCTGTGCCGCCTCACGCAGAACGCGAGACAGTGCCGGCCGGCCGATGCCGACCATCACCGGCTCGCCCGGTCCCAGCAGAGACGGCGGCTCCACCGTATGGAAGGTGACTCCGCGCACGTCGCAGTTGTTGATCGAGTCGATCGGGTAGCCGACGGCGATGCACGCCTGATCCAGCCCGATCGATCGCAGGGCGCGCAGCGCGGGACCGGTGAGGGTGAGACCCCATCCGACCGCCGGCCACTCGCTCTGCCGTTCGAGCACCTCGACTCTGTGCCCCTGCCGGCTCAGAGCCGTGGCCGCGGTCAGACCCGCGATGCCTCCGCCGACGACGGCGATGTTCAATGCGGCCATGCTCAGGCGACCTTCTCGTCGTTCGATGCCGAGCTCATCCGGGCCTGGAACCGCTTCTCGGTGTCGCGGATGATGTCGACCTGGGCCATGATCTCCCCCGGCGTTCCGTCCGCGGCCACCTTCTGCAGCAGACCGGTGTGATCCATGACGAGGTCGCGCAGCGGACGCAACGGCTTCGGTGCGTGATGCATCACCTGGCTGAGCATGTAGGCGCGCTGGGCGAGACTCGCCGTGTGCGTGATGCGCGGGCCCTCGAAGCCCTCGAGCGCCGACCGCACCTCGGCGAGGTTCGACAGGTCGACGCCGGCGAGCGCGCGCCCGAAAAAGTATCCGTCTTCGATCGCCATGCCCGCCCCGTATCCCGCGTACGGCGATGTCGCGTGCGCCGCGTCACCGATGATGACGGCGCGGCCGCTCGACCACTTCTCCAGTGCCTTGCGGTCGCGCAGCACCCAGCGGTGCATGTCCTTCGGGTCTGTCGCGGCCACCAGCTCCGGCAGAGGAGAGGGGAACTCGGAGGCGATGCGCGTTGCGGTCGCGTGGAAGTCGCCGGTGAACTCGGTGTTCTTCGGGTGCGCCTCGATCGTCCACCATTCGAAGCCGCTGTCACCGTGACTGCGAATGGACGTGTAGCTGCCCTGCTTGTCCTTCGACCACGAGATCACGACCTGGCCTCGCTGCACGTCGGGGAACGGCTTCATCGTGTAGCCGCCGAAGATGTGCAGGTTGTGTTCGCGAATCGGCTGGTCGCCCCAGAGCGTCTTGCGCACGACGGAGTGGATGCCGTCGGCCCCGACGAGCACGTCGAAGTCGCGTGTCGTGCCGTCGGACAGCACGACCTGCACGCCGTCGTCGTTCTGCGTGAAGCTCTGCACGGCCAGGTTCGGCTCGATGATTCCCTCGGGGACCGAGTCGTACATGCGCTTGTAGAGATCCGGACGGAGCAGGCCGATGAAGTCGCCGCCGTACTTCTGCTGCAGCTCGTCGGAGATGTGGATGGTCGCACGCGTGCGGCCCTTGTTGTTGCGGAAGATCGTCTGGCACGGAGCACCGATGTCCTCGACATCGACGCCGAGCAGCTCGAGCGCCTCGATGGGCGGCGGCCACAGGTTGAGGATGTTGCCCCGAGGCTCCGTCGCCGGATACCGCTCGAAGACCGTCGGCTGATGTCCGGCCTGGAGCACCGACATCGCCGCAGCCATGCCGGCGGGCCCGCTGCCGATGATGCCGACGCGTCCGGGTTTGGTGGTGACCACTTCGTCTCCCTCGTCGAGTGTGTACGGAGTCGGTGCTCGAGGTGCTCGTCATCGAGTCCGCGAGAACGTCCCGTCACGATCAGTATCGGAGTCGCCGCGATCTATGTCAAGATTGACATGTCGTTATGAACGTGTCGCCCTAGGAGGCTCAATGAAGATCGCTTCTTTCCAGCACGACGGTGTCGATGACGTCGGCATCGTTCGGGCCGACGGCATCGTTCCACTCGGCGCGCTCGCCGAGAATGCGCCGACCTCGATGCGCGCCGCGCTGGAGTGGCTCCCCGGCAAGGAGTTCAACGCTGACGCTGCCGACGCCTCGGCCGTGATTCCGCTCGATGCCGTCCGCTACCTCCCGGTGGTGCCGAATCCACAGGGCATCTGGTGCGCCGCGCTGACGTACCTCAGCCACGTGCGGGAAGGTGCGGGGCGCCCGGTGCCCGACTATCCGCTGTTCTTCCTGCGGGTCGCGAACAGCCAGCTCGGGCACGGGGAGCCGATGCGGCTCCCCGACGTCTCGTCGCAGCTCGACTACGAGGGCGAGCTCGCCGTGGTGATCGGAACGCGCGGTCGCGACATCCCGATGGACGAGGCTCTCGGCCACGTGGCCGGCTACGCGTGCTACAACGACGGCTCGGTACGCGACTGGCAGCGCCACACGACCCAGATCACGATGGGCAAGAACTTCGACGCGACCGGCGGCTTCGGTCCATGGCTCGTCACCCCCGACGAGTTCGGCGACCCGACGTCGCACCGCATCACCACCCGCCTCAACGGCGAGGTCATGCAGGACACGACCGTCGACCAGCTCCTGTTCCCCATCGAGTACCTGATCCACTACGTCTCGACGGTCTCGACGCTCGAGGTCGGCGACGTCATCGTCACCGGCACCTCCGGCGGCGTGGGGCTCCGACGCACTCCGCCCGTCTTCATGATGGACGGCGATGTCGTCGAGGTCGAGATCGACGGGATCGGAACCCTGAGCAACCCCGTCGAAGCCGCTCCGGCGCCCGCCTCCGGCGGATTCCGGGCCTACCACCCCACGATCACCGAGGAGAACCTGTCATGACCGCTGAGCAACGACGCCTGGTCACCGGGCACGACGAGAACGGAACCGCGGTCTTCGTCGCCGATGGTCCGACGCCGAACGTCTGGGAGGCGCCGGACGGCGGACCCGTGTACGAGCTCTGGAAGGCGGCAGACCGAGCAGAGAACGCTGCGGACTTCGTCGACTCGATTCTCGGCGAGACGCAGTTCCCGCCGCCCGCAGGCGGCTCGGTGTTCCGAATCGTCGACTTTGCGCCGCGCGAGCCGGGCGAGCAGATCCACATGCACCGAACTCCGTCGCTCGACTACTGCTACATCATCGACGGAACCATCGTCGCCGTGCTCGACGACGAGGAGCGCGTGCTCTCCGCCGGAGACGTGCTGGTGCAGCGGGGAACCAATCACGGCTGGCGCAACGAGTCGGGCAAGCCCTGCAAAGTGCTCTTCGTGCTGATCGACACCGACCCGATCGCATGACGCCGACGCACGGCGACCTTCGACACTCCCCGACATGTCAACGTGTACATGTCTGCTCTACTGATAGCGTGACGCCATGTCCCTGAAATACGCGATCTTGGGCTATTTGAGTTCGGGCACCGGATCCGGCTACGACCTGGTCCAGCAGCTCGACGGCGGTCTCGGCTGGTTCTGGGCTGCCTCGCACAGCCAGATCTATCCCGAATTGCGGCGACTCGAGACGGCCGGCCTCATCTCCGGCACCGCGACGACGGTCGGGGAACGGCTCGAGAAGCGGGTCTACTCGCTCACCGACGCAGGCGCGGAGGATCTGCGTGGCTGGACCGCCGACAAGCCGCAATACCGGCCGAACCGCGATCCCGAACGCCTCCAGCTGCTGTTCTCGGACAACAACGGCATCGAGGCGATCCGCAGCCACCTCGAGGCCCACCGCGAGCACTTCACCCAGCGCCGCGAACGCGTCATCGAGATGCGCGAGCGCGTGCTCACCGGCGAGAACCCGCGCGTTCTGCAACGCATCCAGTCCAAGGAGGGCGCCGAGCAGGTGGTGACCCTGCTCCTCCGCGACCTCGCCTACAGCGGCGACGTGCAGCGGGCGGAGCTCGAGATCGCGTGGGCGACGGAGTCGCTCGAGCGCCTCGATGCGCTCAAGGCGTTCTCCGAGGCGCCGGCCGACCACTCCGACTCATGACCGCCTCGCACGCGCTCGACTGGGGCGTCAAGCAGAGCCTCATGAGGTACGTGCGCATGCTCGACGACGGCACGATCGAGGTGTCGGAGGATGCCGAGCTCAGTGCGGAAGGAACCTTCCGGTTCCCGTTCGTCGAGGTCGGCGCCGACGGCATCCTGCGCTACGGCGGACGGGTGCACTGGTTCGGTCACCACGGACTGATGGATGCCTCGCTGTCGTCGCCCTGGATCGCCCTGTCCCCTGCGCCCGCGCTGTCGTTCGACGTCGAGCTGCCCGACCTGCCGCTGGAGCGTTGGACGATCGCGACCATGAAGGCCACGGAGACGCAGCCGGGAGTCTGGGCGGGAACCGAGGTGCGCCTCACGTCGGACGGCGCACTCACGCTCGGCGCCCTCCAGTACCACGAGTATCAGCAGGTCGACGACCTCACGTTCGCTGCGCGGGCGAGCTGAGCTGACGCCCGCGCGCGGCCGCCATCGGCGGCGTGCTCGGGCGAACTCTCACGCGGCGTCGTCTTGCAGCCCCACCTTGGGCTTCGCCCAGGAGCGCCCCTTCGTGTCCTTGAGAATGTCGTACTCGACGTCGACGTGCGGCTCGATGGCGCTGTACTTGTCGTTCGGCGCGCCGATGACGAGCTGGAATCCGAGGCCGCGCCACGCGCCGATCGCGCGCTTGGTGAAGTGCGCGTCGGCCTTGATGAGCGCCTCGTCCATGAAGACCGGCGCGTAGCGCGGCCGCTCTGCGCCGGCGTCCCCGAGCTGGTACCGCAGCGCTGCGCCCACGATGAACGCGATCAGCTCCTGCGACTCGCCGCCCGACTTCTCGCCGATGTGGTCGTACAACGCCACGTGCGTACGCGTCGCCGCGTCGACCCGCTCGGCGCTGACGCGCACGTGGTTGCGCACGTCGATGAGGTCGCCGAAGTCGGGCGCCGAGCGGCGCATCCTCGCGATCAGCCTGGTCATGCGGCGGTACGCCTGCTCGCGGTCGTCGTCGGTGGACGCCGCCTCGATCAGCGCACGCACCTCGCGCAGGTCACGACGGAAGCGCTTGCGCGCCTCCGACTGGTTCTCCCGTGTGGTGATCTGCAGCCGGTGGTCGTCGTCGTAGAACGGCAGGTCCTGCATGATGCTGTTGATCGGCTCGATGCGCTCACGGATCTCGCGCAACGACCTGCTGAGCGTCGAGTCCAGGTTGGTGAGATCGTTGCCCGAGAGCCCCAGCAGGCTGTCCCGCCACTCGGACTCGAGCTCGTGCAGACCGCTCGTCTCCAGCGCCTCGAGAATGCGCTCGAAGTCGGTGAACGATACATCCGGGTCGGGCAGCAGGTTGGGGTTCGGCCAACGGTCGAGGAAGCCGGTCATGATGCGGCGCAACGACTCGCGGTGTTCGAGGTGGGCCTGCAGCGCGACGCGACGGTCCTCGTCGAGGCGATGGCCTGCATCCGCCAGCGCAGCGTCGAAGCGCGCGAGCACCGTGGATGCCCGCCCCGCCGCCGCCTTCTCCCCCAGCGTGAACCGAGCGTCGAGGTACGCCAGCTGGTCGTCGGCGAGCCCGCGTTCCTGCTCCTCGGCCTCGTCCACCACGCCCTGGCTCGCATCGACGTCGTCGGTGACCCCCGCCCACTGGTTCTCGACGCTCTCGCGTTCGGATTCCAGCCGGCCGATGTCGCGCTGGAAGCCGGCGGAACGCGCCTTGACCTCGGCGATCTGCGCCTGGATGCGCGCGATCTCGGGATTGCCGGCAACGACCTCGTCGTGCACGGCCGTCCACCTGTCCCGCTCAGCGGTGACGGTGTCGAGGTCGACCTGATCCCAGGTGAGGTCGACGACCTTCGTGTAGAGGGCACGTCGGGTCTCCAGCTCGTCGAGCCGGGTCTCCGCCGCAAAAGCCGCTTGCTCGGCATCCGCGAACCGGGCGCGGGCCGCTGCCAACCGGGTGTCGAGGTCGCGCAGCCTGTGCTCGTTGGAGAAGCCGAGCACGTTGTCGCGGCCGTGTCCGCCGTGCGCTCCAGCGCTCCCCTGCGACAGCTGACCCGTGATGGTGAGGGCGTCCCGGTGCCGGGCGAGCTCGGCCGGCGAGTCGACGCAGACGAAGCCGAAGCGCTTGTCGAGCCGCTCCTGCAGCCACCCGGCGAACGGGGACGGCAGGTAGTCGAGTCGGCCGGGGAGGGTGCGGGTATCGAGGGAGCCCGAGGCATCCAGACCCGTGTGCACGCCTTCGTAGCGCAGCCGCACCGGGGTGCGCACGCTGTCGATCGCAGCGCGGAAGTCGTCGATCCTGGCCACATCGATGAGCAGCGTCGTCGCGAATCCGCCGAGTGCGAGGTTGAACGCCTCGCGCCAGGGCTCGAACTCGGTGCGCACCTCGACGAGCTCGGCGACGAACGGCAGCTCCTCTGGCTGGATGCCCGCGGCACGCGCCAGAAGATCGCGCGCGTCGGCGAAGTGCGAGGGCACGTTGCCCCGTCCGCCCTCGACTCGTTCGCGTTCCTTCTCGAGGTTCGCGACCTCGGCCGCCGCAGCCTTCTGCGCCGACATGGCGGTCGCGAAGTCGGCTCGCGCGCCGCGCTTCGTGTCGCCGTCCGCCAGCGCCGCCCGCGCCCGCGCCACGAGGGCCTCGAACTGGTCGCGCGTCGACACCGTGGTGTCCGCGGCGGCGAGGTCGTCGTCGAGTCGCGCGCGGTTCTCCTGCACGGCGGTCAGCTTGGTCTCGATCTGCCGAAGTTCGCGCTGCGCGGTCTCCAGCCGGTCGCCGCCCGACTGGCGCAGCAGGTCGGCGAGGCCGTCGCGTTCCGACTCCGCGGCATCCGCCAGCGCCCGCTTCTCACGCAGAGCCACGTCGACCTCGTGCTTGCGTGCGCCGAGCTCGGTCTCCACCTCGCGCAACAGGTCGAGGCGCCTGTTCGCCCGCCACAGTGACGCCAGCGAGTCGGGATCGCCGAACCCGCCGATCTCGTCGACCACGCGGGCACGTTCGGCGGCGTCGGCGATCTTCGCGCGCAGCTCGCGAATGGGCTCCAGCGCGTTCACCTGCTGCCTGGCCGTGAGCATCCGTTGCCTTGTGCTCTCCAGTTCGTCGAAGTGCGCGACGACGGCGTCGGCGGTGAGCATCGTCTCGGGCTCCTCGAGCACCAGACGCTTGTACAGGTCGTCGACCGTCGTGATCTGCTGGCCGGCCTGGATGCGCGCGAGCAGGCTCATCGCCTTGGCCCCCGCCCCCGCCGCGCCGATTCCGAGCACGGCGTGGAGTCGAGCCGAGAACTCGCGGTCGGTGCCCACCGGGTCGAGTCCCACGGCCCGCAGCGACGTGTCGGTGAACCGCTGCGGTGCCGCGGCTTCGAGCGACGCCAGGTCGAAGGTGTCGTCGGCGGTCGCACGCACGCGCACGGTGTCTTCGAGCACTCGCGCGCCGGCCGGGATGTACCAGGCACGCACCGCAGTGAACCTCGACCCGTCGTGGTCGAGCCACGTCATCGCGACCGCCGTCCACGTGTCCTCGCCGTCACCGCGCAACACGCGCATCTTCGTGCCGTCCTCGGTGCGGGACTCGTCGAGCTTGCCGCGGGCGTAGGAGAGGATGTTGCGCTGGTCTTCGCCGCGCGGACGCCCGGTCACCCCGCCATTGGAGGCTCCGTTGAAGGGAGTCGTGTGCGGCATCATGAGCGCGATGTAGGCATCCATCAGCGTGGACTTGCCCGACCCGGATCCGCCGCACAACAGCGTCGCACCCGGCGAGAAGCGCACCCGGTGCGCGCCGTCGTAGCCGCCCCAGTTCACGAGCTGAAGGTCTTCGGCGAGCCACTGCTGGCCGCGGGACGCCGCCGGGATGAGCCCGAACAGGGTGTCGAGCATGGTCACAGGACTGCCTCTTCCAGTGTTGACTCCTCCGGTGTTGCCTCGTCGAGTGCTGTCTCATCCGCTGCGGACTCGTCGAGCGAGACCGCGGGCTGCGCACGCAGCCAGTCGCGAAGCTCGCGCAGCTTCTGGGCGCTGAGCACGATCTCCACGAGCGCGCTGATGCGGAAGCGCCCCGCCGTCTCCTCGTCGACGATGCCGTCTTTGGCCAAGCGAGCCATCGCCGAGCGGATCATGCGCTGCCTGCGCGCGGTGTCGCCGTCGGCGTCGGCGAAGTAGCTCAGCACGGTCTGCTCGACGTCCTCGATGTCGACACGGGCCGAGGTCTCGCCCGCGGCCGATTCCCGTTGATACACCGTGCGCAGGTGCACGAGCACGAGCGTCTCGGCACGCGAGTAAGGCGCGTCGCGCAGCAGAATCGGCACATCGACATCGTCGCTGCGCACCTGCTGCTTGTAGGCGACGCCGCGATCGTGGTCGATCACGAGACGCACGAAAAGATCGTTCAGTCGCGACTCGATGAGCTGCTGATTCTCGAGCAGCACCTTCCACTCGTCGCGTCCGCGCTCGGCGAGCAGAAAGCGACGCTGCACCACGTGCACGAGCACGCGCCGCACTTCGGGGTCGAGCACGCCGCGGTCGCCGGGGAACAGCTCGCCGAGGTCGTCTTCCATCGCGACGGGCGCGATGAAGGGGTCGCTCTGCCGGTCGGACGGTTCGGCGTTCAGCGTCTCCACCTCGACGTCTTCTTCGAGAGCCTCGTCTTCTTCGAGAGCCTCGTCGATCGCCGCAGCCTCAGTCATCGTCGTTCTCCTTCGTGCCGCGTACCGTGACCGCGCCGAACGCGAATCGGCGCGTCGTGCCGTCGGGGCGCAGTGTCTCCACCGTCGAGACCGTGTCGCTCTCGCTCATGCCGTTACGGTGCGCGATCTCGAGCAGTCCGAGCAGGTCCACGGGCCGGCGCGTGTCGTCGTCCGCGCCCTCGAACGCGGTGGCCAGGTCGAACTCGTCGCCGAGCTGGGAGACGTAGGCCTCCAACTCGGCGTAGCGAGGGCCGCCCCAGGCGCGGGTGTCGGCATCGAGCAGCTCCGCGTCGGCGTCGGGCACGGTCAACGGCGCAGGGGCGCCGGGCGGGCGGATGTCGCTCACCGACTGCCGCAGGTGGCCCACGGTGGCGGCCGGGAGGCTGCGCACAGGGTCGACAGGGGCATCCGGCGAGGAGCTCTGCGTCCAGCTCTGCAGACCGGCCATCACGTCGCGCAGCAGTTCGTCGACCTGTCTGTCGCGCACAGGGTCGTGGGTGCGCACCTGGCCGGTGATGACGTGGGATGCCCTGCGCTGCGCCGTCAGCACCTCCTGCACCCCCAGCTCCACGCGACGCCCGATGGCGTCGAGCTCGCCGCGCTGCTGTGCGTCCATCAGCCGGGCGAACGGTTGTGCGAGCACGGTGTGCAGCTGGTCGGTGAGGTCGTCGATGCGCTCCGGATCACCGATCAGCCGCAGGGCACCGGCGAACGCGCGGCCTTCCGCGGTGGCCTGCATCACGTGCTGGCCGCGTTCGAGATACTCGCGCAGCACCTCACCCGTGGGGCGCACGTCGCGCCGCAGGTCCGCGACGACGTCGCGCTGCATGGCCTTGATCGACTCGGCGACGCGGGCGAAGTCCGCCGGAAGCTCTCGTGCGAGGTGCAGGATGTTCTCCGCCTCCTCGAGCAGCACCTCGTCGTCGACCGGTGCGGATTCGCCACTCGTCGACAGTCTCGCGATCTCACGGTCCAGCGCCGCGCGCTCCTCGACCAGCCGCTGCAATCTCAGCTCGGGATCGGTCTCCGCGTCGGCCGCGAGCCGTTCTACCGCTTCCAGCAACGTGCGCACCCGCGAGTTCGACACCCGCGTGCGTCCGCCGCCGGTGCGGCCGGTGATCTCCAGCGCGCCCACCGCATGCGCGGTGAGCCGGTACACCTCGACGTCGCCGTCGATCTGCGGCACGAGCCAGCCGACCCGCACCCAGTAGCGGCAGATCTCGCGCGCGCTGCCCGACGGCAGCGAACGGTCGTCCTCGTCGTAGCCGGCCGCGCGCAGCTCGTCGATGATCTCTGCGATCTCGGCATGGGCATCCGACACCGCAACCGTCGGCCGATCGACCGTGAACACGATGGACAACACGGCGACGACGAACGGCGCGTACCGTCCGTGCAGCAGGTCGAGCGTGGGAGTGCGGAACGCGGCGAGGGAGCGCAGGTAGGCAGCCTCGGCCCGCGTGTTCGACATCGGATCAAGCGTACTGGGCGGCGGGGGTCGGGCTGGGCAGGGGCGAGCGGGTCCGGACGGGCGTGAGCGCACCCGCAGTGCCTGCGTGGCCGACCTCGGCGGTGCACCGCGACGACGCCCCCAGAAGTTGGGATGGCCCGCCCACGATTCGCACGCCACGATCGGGATACCTGCGCCACCGAGAGGACCTCCATGACCGATAACCCGAGCCCCGCCGCTGTCAACACCGCCTCCACTCCAGCGAGCCGCGTCATCAGCATTGTTCTGCTGGTCGTCGGTGTTTTCTTCGTCTTCACCGCATTCGATCTCTTGCGGGGCAATCCGGATCTGCACAGTCCCGGTCCATTCCTGCTGCCCTCCACGGGAGCACTCATGCCGATCTGGCGCATCGCATTCGGTGTCTCCCTCGTTCTAGGAGCGGCAGCGCTGACATCGGGATGGATCTTGATCAGGCGGCTTCGCGCCTCAACGTGGGGGCTCGTCGCCGTGAGCCTTCTCGGGCTCCTCGGAGTCCTCGCCCCTTCCGCCATGATCGCCATCGTCTTCGCGTTCATCCTCGGAATCGTCGTGCCGATCATCGTCGCCGTTGTCGCTGAAGTCATCAGCAGGAGCAGCACACGCAGCGGACAGCTCGCGGCGGAAGCCGCGTCCCCTGTCATCGGGGCTCAGCCAGCCACCCAGCAGGTCGAGCAGACGAACGGTCTCGCGATCGCCGCGCTCATCGTCGTCTTCTTCAGCAGCGTCGTCGGGCTGATCCTTGGCCACGTTGCGCTCAGTCAGATCAAGCGAACCGGCCAACCCGGCCACGGACTGGCTCTCGCGGCCGTGATCATCGGCTGGGCCGTCGTCGGACTGGTGATCGTGATCGCGCTCGTCTCCGTCGTGTTGCTCCTCTCGGCGGCTCGCCTGACGTAGTCGTGCGGGATTCGAGCGCCCGCGTCTGTTCTCAGTCCGAGTCCGATTTCAGCCCGTGAACCGGTCGTGAAGCTGGACGTCGGCGCTCGCCAGACCGCGGT
Source organism: Humibacter ginsenosidimutans (assembly GCF_007859675.1). Taxonomy (GTDB): domain Bacteria; phylum Actinomycetota; class Actinomycetes; order Actinomycetales; family Microbacteriaceae; genus Humibacter; species Humibacter ginsenosidimutans. The sequence goes on along the minus strand of NZ_CP042305.1, from coordinate 232,992 downwards.
CCCTACCTCACGTAGTCGTCGACCTGCAGCTGGCGGATGCCCGAGTCGTGCAACAGGAACTGCGCACGCAGCGGGACGCCCAGGTCGTGCGCCGCTTCCGCCATCGCGCCGGCCCAGTGGCGCGTCTCCTCATCCACCGCATCGCGCCCCGTGCGTTCCCAGACGAGAACGATCGCCGCGTTGCCGGTGAGCTCGCGGAGCATCCCGGCTCGATGCATCAGCAGCCGGCCGTGCGTGAGCTCCCCGAGATCATCCGTGGTCACCAGCTCTTCGGGGTCGTCCGGGTAGCCGTCCATCGGCATCAACGGGTCGCCGATGCGGTTCTCATCGTCGAGGAAGATGAGCCACATCTGCCGCATGTTCGCGCGCTTCAGAAGAAATCGCAGGACGTCCCGCAGGTCGTCGTCGCGCTCGCACGTACGCTCGCGCAGGTCAGTCGCTTTTCGTGAGGTCATCGCCCCAGGCTGGCCGCTGACCGGACGCCCGGGCGACACGAGAGCGCGCTCTGTGGAAAGCTCCCGAAACTCATCGGCTGTGGAGGACGAGTAGCTCGCGTCGCGCTCAGCCCCGACGGGGCCACGCGAGGCTGCCGTCGCCCATCCGTGTGATGGTGCGCTCGATCCATGCGAGGTCGTGGCGAAGCCTGTCGTGGTAGTAGTGCACCTCGATCATGTGCAGCTCCAGTGCCGGCGAGTCATCGAGCACACGGCGGATCCGAGCGAGTTCGTCGCGCAGGCGATCACGACGATCCTGGAGCGCTGCCACAGCATCCTTCGGGGCCAGGATGCCCACATAGGCGAGCGCCGTCATGAATTCGGCGTCCGCGGAGAGTGCGCCGCCTCTCAGTCCGACCGTGACCCGCTCCGCGAGCGCCTCACGCCCTGCGACGGTCGTGGAGAGCACCGGGGAGTCCTGCTGCGGGGACTCGATGATCCAGCCTGCGCGAGTGAGCGTGTTCAGCAGCGTGTAGACGGTCGCGTTGCGCACCTTCAGGAAGTCGTAGCGCGCGCGAAGTTCCGAGAACACGGCGTAGGGATGGCGTGGCTGCTCGACGAGCAGACCGAGTATCGGCAGCACGAGCGGGTTCGCGAGGGCGTTCGACGGCACGGCTTCAGCGTACCCGACCAATTGACCGTATACGGCTAGTGCGTCTAAGCTCCTAGCCGTATACGGCTAATAAGGAGTTATGATGATTTTCGGAATCTGGCCCGGCGTCGTGAGCGCCGACCTCGTCGAGTTCCAACCGTTGGACTGCCCGCCTGAAGACCCGCGGCGAGCGGTTCAGGCGATCGAGCAGTTGCAGATGGAAGGGCACGGCTTTCTCATCCGTTGCTATCGGCACTTCGGCCGGCAGAGCGACGGCCGCGTCGACGACCCCGCGACCCCGCACGACCCACGCGCCTATCTGGGCCAGGGCCGACGCGCAGACCTCGTCGCCTGCTACCAGAGCTCGAGCCCCGATCCCGACGGCTTCGCGCAGTTCGTTCGCCGAGCGGTCCGCGACGTCGCCGAGTGGGGCGGCGGCAACGTTCAGGTGGGCGAGGAACCCAACGTGCCTGCACCACTCGATGGCGGCTCCCCAGGATGCCTCGAAGCGATCGCTGCGGGAGTGGATGCCGCCCTCGACGAGCGCGCGCGGCTGGCGGCCCCGGTGCGCATCGGCGTGAATTCCGCGGGGCTGGCCGATCCGACGTTCTGGCGCCGACTGGCCGACGCGTTGGGAGAACGGCGGCTCCGCGAACTGGATTACGTCGGTCTCGACATGTTCCCCGATGTCTTCCGCCCCATTCCCGAGGAGCAGCTCGAGAGTGCGGTGCGCTTTCTGGTCTCGACGTTCCGCCGGGTGACGTCGGAGGTGGGCGTGCCGGCGCAGACGCCCATTCACATCACGGAGACGGGATGGCCCACCGACGACGAACGCGACGAAGAGACGCAGGCGCGCGTGCTCGTCACCGTGGCAGAGGCCGTGCTCGATGCCGACGCCAACATCGGAGCCTACGAGTTCTTCGGCCTGCGCGACGGGCTCAGCTCGAGCACCTGGCGCAGCAGATTCGGGATGCTCCGCGACGACTACACGCCCAAGCCCGGGTTCTACGTGGTGCGCGACCTCATCGTATCCCGTGTCACAACGTCGCCTCCCTGCGACGACGCGGCTTAGACGGATTCGCCGGCCAGCAGCCGCCAGGCGTTGGTGGTCATGATCTGCTCGGTGACCTCGGCGGGGACCCCGGCCTCGATGAGGGCCGGCATGGCGTCGGTGATCGTGCGCGAGTAGCCGGGGCCGCCGCCGACGCGGCGTCCGCTCGGGGTGCACACGTCGTGGGAGATCAGCAGCTGCGAGCCGAAGCCTCGCCGCACCAGCTCGGCGGCGTTCGCGATGCGAGCGGCGTCGAGCTCCGGGCTCGGGAAGCTCTGCGTGTCGTACATCACGAAGGCGCCGCGCTCGGCGAGCCGTACGTGATAGTCGACGTTCGGGTAGAGGTCGCAGTGGCCGACGCCCACGCGGCGAAGGTCGACGCCCTCGTCTTCGAGCACGTCGAGCTGCCACGCACCCACCTCGCTCATCACGGCGTGCAGCACGATGCCAAGCCCGGTCTCGCGCTGCGCCCTGGCGCAGGCACGCAGCACGCGCTCCTCCACCGCAGAGAGGTAGCCGTGGTCGGCACCGATCTCGCCGATCACGCCGGGACGCACACCGTCCTCACCCTCGGCGATGTCGGCCAGCAGCCGCTCGGTGAGCTCGTCGAGCGATACCTGGTTGAAGTCCTCTGGATAGAACGACTCGCGATACCAGCCGGCACCCATGACGATGTTCACGCCCGAGCGCTCCGACGCCTCGCGGATCAGCGCGGGGCGGCGCCCGAGGTCACCGGACGTGACGTCGACGATCGTGCCGCCGCCGGCATCCTTCAGCACCCTGAGGTCGTCGACCGCGCCGCCGAGGTCGTCGAGCGGGCCCTCCCCCATGCCGAGCTCCTTGCACAGCACATGCTCGTGCGGCATCGTGCGCCCGAGTTCGGTCACCGGCACGGGGCCGAGAACGGTCATCACCGTCGAGATCGCCATGCGTGGATTCTACAGACGTAGACGAACGGTGTCGTCACGGGATGCAGAGACTCCCGCAGCACTCCCTCATCGACCGCCGGCCTTCGCCGGGTTGAGCGTCGCGGCCAAGAACTCGAGCGCGTCCATCACGCGGCGCAGGTCCGCCTCTCCGACGAGTTCCGCGACGATGCCGTCGACGCTTGCGGCGCGAACCTCGGCGACACGGCTCGACACACGGCGTGCGGGATGCAGCAGCGTTCTGCGACCGTCGCCGGGATCCCGGCTCGCCTCGACCGAGCCTGCGGTGACCAACTGTGCGACGGCCGCAGAGACCTGACTCTGCGGGAATCCGGTTCGCACGGTGACCTCAGCGGCGGTCGTGCCCGGGTACATCGCGATCTCGGTGGCGACGACCAGTGCGACGCGGTCTCCCCCGCCGCCACGCTGGGCATCGGTGAGCTGGGGCATCCCCTGCTCACCCAGCTTCATCAGGACCCTTCCCAGAAGGAACAGCTCGACCGAGTTCACGACACGAACCATAGCATCGAATTCGATGTATCTATTTCGATGTAACTGCTCTACGCTCATGCCTCATGACAACGCCAAGCATCAGTCCGTCCCCGTTGCACCCGAGCCAGGTCGGCACCAGCTCCCAGCCGAGCGGCCGACTGGAGGTCCCCGGCGCCGTCCTCTACTACCAGAAGCGTGGATCGGGTCCCCTCCTGCTGATCGCCGAGAGCGGAGAAGGAGACGCCGACCGCAGTGTCGATCTCGTCGACGCTCTTGCCGGGGACTTCACCGTACTCACCTACGACCGGCGAGGGCTCTCCCGCAGCCGCACGACGTCAGCCGATGCGTCAGCGACGATGTCCGACCACGCCGACGATGTGCACCACCTTCTCAAAGTGGTTGCAGACGGGCCGGTGAGCATGCTCGGCTTGAGCATCGGTGCCGTGATCGGGTTGCATCTTGCGGTGCGACACCCGGAGCAGGTCGAGCTGCTCATCGCCCATGAACCCGTCGCGCCGAGCCTGCTGCCTGAGACGGATCGTGCTCGCCAACGGCACGAACTCTCCAGCATTCAGTCGACCTACGTCGACCAGGGCCTGTTCGCCGCCGTCCCTCTGATCCGGGACGCACTGGGCATCGTGCAGACTCCTGACGACGCCGAGCCCGGGCTCACCCCGCAGCCTCTCGACGCGCAGCGAAAACGGAACTTCGACCACTTCATCCGGCACGATTTCACGGCGATCATCGAAGACGAACTCGATCTGGAGCGCCTGCGTCAGACATCGGTACCGGTGGTGCCCGCCGCCGGCGAGCAGACGCCTCCCGCCGTCTACGACCACCGATGCGCGATCGCGTTGGCTGATCTTCTCGGCACACCGGTCGAGCAGATGCCCGGAGGACACAACGGCAACCTCAGCCACCCGCGCGCATTCGCCGAGAGGGTACGGGCGCTCGTCACGCAGGCAAAGTCGGAATCCCTCCCTTGACGGATGTCAGCCCTTCCCCTCTACCGGCCCGTTCGGACCGATGGGCCCCGCGCGAGCCGCTGAGCCGTGAAATGCAGAACCCCCGAGGCCCTCGAGTTCCTCGTCGTTCCGGGGTTTTTCTGTGTCGACATCGTCTACTTCTGTTCCGCCTTCTGCGCTGACGCTTCCAAGATGAGGGCCTCGATCGTGTTGTAACCTGACTCACCTTGGCGCCCGAACTCCACTCACGCCAACACCGTTCCCTCAAACATCTGTGGACAGGACTTCCGGCCCGACCACAGAACGGAACAATCCACGGAAACGCGTCGACGTCAAGCAACTTGCGTTCTCGCGAACGACCCGCAGGCACTGTTTGATGGCATTTGCGATTGAAACGACAAGCGCCGGTAGTGTGACCAGTCTTCTCCGACCGACCTCTCCTCCGTGACGAGGACCCGCTTAGGAATCGCGGAACGCCTCCGGACGGTCGTTCGGCTCGACGCCGGCGTTGTGACAGTCCGCGCAGAGCCCGAACACCTCGAGCACGTGCCTGTTGACCGTGAAGCCGTGGTCCTTCGCGACGGTGCGGATCCACTTCTCCGATGGCGGGTCGATCTCCACCGCCCTGCCGCAGTTCTCGCACACCAGATGGTGGTGATGCTCGCGCTGCTCGCACGCCCGGAACAGCTGGCCGCCCGATACCGGGATGGCGTCGGCGAGACCCGAGTCGACCAGCGCGTTCAGCTGCCGGTAGACGGTCGCCAGCCCGACGGATGCGCCGTTGTCGCTCAGGCGCTGATGCAGCTGCTGAGCGGAGATGAAGCCGCTCTCCTCGCCCAACGCACGGCGGACGGCATCCTTCTGCGCCGTCCGGCGCTCCTCGCGAATCTCTGATGCTGGCACGGTCTCGCCCTCCGATCGAACTGAGAACCTCACTCAATAGTAGACACATTGCAATTCTCTTATACATGTGGTGGGATCTGAGCGTGAGTGCGGAACCGGGCCTGGCGGAGGCGGCCGACCTGTTCAAGGTGCTGGGCAACGAATCCCGACTCCGGCTCCTCCGTCTGCTCAGCGAGTCTCCGGCCACGGTTGGTCGCCTGACGGAGGCGACCGGGATGTCGCAGCCGCTGGTGTCGCAGCATCTGCGCACCCTGCGCCAGGCCGGTCTGGTGACGGCCGAGCGTCGCGGCAAGGAGGTGACCTATCAGGTCGCCGACCTGCACGTGACCCACGTCATCGCGGACGCCGTCGTGCACGTGCAGGAGCCGCGCGGCCTCGGCTCGGCGCACCGGCACGAGCTGAGCGAAGAGTCCGCCTGAGTCACTGGCGTGCGCGGTTCGGATCAGTCGCTGAGGCGGCGGTAGCGCTGCAGACGGCGCAGGCCGGCGGGATCGGGACGGGTCGCCGGCGTCGCGAGCACGTCGTGGAGTCGGGCTCCAGCGACGGCCTCGTCCAGCCGCAGTCCGATGGCGACGAGCTCACCGGCCGGCCTCGGCGGCGCCGCCATGCGTGCCACGTGGATGAGCCCGCCGACGAGGTTCACGGCGTAGCCGCGCACGCCTCCGGGCGTGAGAACGCCGACCCGGCCCTTGAGGCGGTACGCCCCCGCCGGCGGATGCTCGAGCAGGTCGATCAAGGCGCTCGGCGAGACGGGGCCGGAGGCGACGACGCTCGCCGAGTGGGCATGCTCATGGTGGGCACCCGCATGATCGTCGCGAACCAGTCGCGCGAGCGGGAGCTCGTCGGCCGGCTCCTCCTCCCTCGCGGCGTCGAACACCAGCTGCGGATCAACGGATCCGTGCGGCGCCACCACGATCTCGGCGTCCGGGTTGGCCCGCCGCACCCGATCTCGGATGCGCTCCACGACCGAGTCGCGCGTCGCGGGCTCGAGCAGGTCGGTCTTCGTGATCACGACGAGCGTCGACGCTCGGTACCGGTTCGACGCGTCGGCGCCCGCGTCGGCGGCGTCGAGGTTGACGGCATCGACGACCTCGACCACGCCGCTCGGGCGCACCCGGTCGACGCCGCTGAAGCGGATGAGCCGGGCCAGCGCGACCGGATCGGCCACGCCGCTCGCCTCGACGAGCACGGCATCCAGCCGGAGACGCGGATGGGCGAGCTTCGCCAGGGCGTCGTCGAGGCCGCCGGAGTCGGGGAGGCAGCACAGGCATCCGCCGGAGATCGCCGCCATCTCGTCGACTTGGCCGGTCACGAGCGCGGCGTCCACGTTGATGGCGCCGAAGTCGTTCATGACCACCCCGAGGCGTGCGCCGACCCTGCGCAGCAGGTGGTTCGTCACGGTGGTCTTGCCCGCGCCGAGCGGCCCGGTGACGGCGATCACGGGGAGGCGGTCTAGTTCGTTGGACGCCACGTGCACCTGCCCCGTCGATCACACGGCGACCCGCGCGGTGACCGCGCGGTCGAAGTCTTCTCGTTGCCGAGGACCCCGTGCATGTGGTCGGCGAACCGGTTTGCGCAGCACACCGGCGTCCACGACCAGCACGCGTCGCCGTGACCGTCCCAACATCAGCGCGGCGGACAGGCCTGCGGGTTTGCCGCTGATCACGATGGCATCGCAGTTCACGTTCGTGTCTCCGTTCATCTCAGACCGTCGCCCTCTCTCCGACTTCGACGGCCGCATCCGTCTCAGCCGCCGCCGGGCCGCCCCTGGTTCGCATGCGCCACGCCGTCAGGCGGCCGAGCAGGTAGAGCAGGGCGCTGACCGCGGTGACGAAGAATCCGACTGGCCAGTCAGTCGCGTACGCCAGCGCGATGGATGCCCACACCGTCGCAACCGCCAGCACAATGGACAGCGCGATAGCCGTGGCCGGACGTCGGGTGATAAGCCTCGCTGCGGCGGGCGGGCCCACGAGCAGGGCGAACATCAGCAGGGCTCCGACGATCGGAACGCTCATCGTGGTCGCGCACGCCAGGATCAGCCCGAAGCACACGGACAGCCACTGCGTGCTCACCCCCTGCGACGCGGCCATGTCGGGCAGCACCGAGGCGAGCAGCAGCGGTCGGTACAGCACCACGATGGCGAGCACGCAGAGCGCTCCGAGCACGAGCATGGGCACGATCTCGATGCTCGCGACGCCGAGGATCTGCCCGAACAGCAGAGCGAACACCTCGGCCGAGTACTCGCTGGACCGGCTCAAGAAGAACGCGCCGAGGCCGAGCATCATCGACAGCGCGAGCGCCGTGATCACGTCGCTGCGCGCACGCCGGCCCAGCGCCGAGATCGTCAGGGCGCCGGCGGCGGCGAACACGCCGAGCCCGATCAGCGGGTCGACGCCGATCAGCACCGCGCCGGCGGCGCCGGCGAACGCGCCGTGCGGAACGGCGTGCGCCAGAAAGGAGTTGCCGCGCAGCACGACGAAGAACCCCACGGCACCGGCGATCAGGGCGACGATCGTGCCGGCCGCCCAGGCATTGATCATGAAGGGCGCGAACACGTCACACCGCCGTCTCTGCGGTGGGGACGCCGTCGCGCAGCGCGGCGGCCGACATCGACCGACGACGCAGCGCGCTTCCCGCCCTGACGGCGAGATAGGTCACGAAGACCAACGCGACGATGCAGAAGCTCACCGGCCAGTTGTCGTGACGGGACGACCAGTAGTAGCTCTCGTACGAGACCAGGCATCCGATCCACGTCGTGCCCACGGCCAGCCCCGCGGCGATCAGCACGGCGACGCCGAAGCGCCTGGTCAGCAGCAGGGCGGTCGCCGCCGGGCCGATCAGCAGGGCGGTGGACAGGATCGCGCCGATCGTCAGCGCGGACAGCTCCACGGCGAGCGCGAGCGCGACGAGGAACAGGATGCCCGCGAGCCGCACCGGCACGCCGCGCGCGATCGCGAGGTCACGGTCGAGCGACTCGATGAGCAGCCAGCGGTAGATCGCCACCACGATGACGAGGGCGAGCACGCTGAGCACGACCACGGTCGGGATCACGCCGGGGTCGATCACGAAGAGGGATCCGAACAGCACGGAGACCGCCGCGTTGCTGGAGTCGCCGATGGTGGTGTCCCAGTACAGGAACAGTGCGGTCAGGCCGAGTCCGAAGCCGAAGACGATCCCGGTGGCGACATCGCGGCCCTGAATGCGGCGGATGCCGATCAGCTCCATCAGGAGCGCCGCCAGGATGCCCGCCCCGACGAAGCCCCACAGCTGGCTGATCCCGACGAGGAAGGCGCCGGAGCCGCCCACCGCGCCCAGGTCGGCCAGCGCGTGGCCGGCGAACGACTGTCCGCGCATGACCGTGAACACGCCGACGACTCCGGTGACGACGGCCACGAAGCCGCCGACGATCAGCGCGGTGTGCACGGTCGGGCTGGTGAGGAAGTCGCCGAGCGCGGCGTGCACGCTCTGCACGCCGGTCATGTCCCGACCCGATCGGCGGGCTCGTCGAAGGGCTGTCGGTGATGCGCCGCCTCCGGCAGCTGCGGTGCCTCGTCGTCCGCCAGCACCATGACTCGGCCCTCGGCGCGCAGCACCCGCACGGGTCTGCCGTACAGCCTGGTCAGGGTCTCGGTGCGCACGACCTGGTCGGGCGGACCCGTGACGGCGTGGCCGGCGGCGAGGTAGACGATGCGATCCATCACGGGCAGCAGCACGTTCATGTCGTGCGCGGTCATCACGATCGCGACGTTCCGGCGGCGACGCAGCTCATCCAGCAGCAGCACGATGTCGTGCGCACTGCCGGGATCGAGGTTCGCCAGCGGCTCGTCCAGCAGCAGCAGGGCCGGCTCGCTGATCAGGGCGTGCGCCAGGAGCACCCGCTGCTGTTGGCCCCCCGAGAGCTCACCGATCCGTTGGTCGGCGAACTGCGACGCGCCTACCGCCTGCAGCGTCTCCTCGACCCTGCGACGCAGCGTCGCGGAGCGCAGCGGTGGTCCGAGCCGGCCGCCATCAGCACCGAGCGCCACCACGTCGCGTGCGCGCAGCGGCGCATCCGGGTCGAGAGCCACCTTCTGCGGCAGGTAGCCGATGCCGCTTACGGCGCCGCCCCTCCGCGGTCGCGAGACTGTTCCGGCCGACGGCTTCAGCACACCGAGCAGCACACGCAGCAGCGTCGTCTTGCCGGCGCCGTTCGCCCCGATCAGGCCGACGAACTCCCCCGGCGCCACCGCGAGGTCGACCCCGTCGAGGATCTCCTTGCCGGAGAGCACGACGCGGATGCCCCGGGCGGACACCACGCCGCCCGGGACATCGGCCCCGCGGTCGGCCCGGCTCACAGCTTCTCGGTCGAGGTGCCCGACGTGATCGCGCTCTGCAGGGCATCCAGCTCGGCCTGCATCCACTTCTGATACGTGTAGCCGGTCGGCATCGTCTCGTAGACCCCGACGACGGGGATGTCGTTGTCGTGCGAGAGCTTCAGGAAGTGCGACGTGATGGAGTCGGTGACCTGCTGGTTGTACAGGAACACCTTGATCTTCTTGCCGGTGAACAGGGCATCCTGCGCCGCGGAGTCCTGGGGCGACGGGTCGGTGTCGTTCATGATGGCCGCCTGAAGCGACCACGGCGTCTTCACGTCGATCCCCGCGGCCTCCAGCATGTAGTCCGCCACGGGCTCGGTGACCGCGACGGGGGTGTCGGCGTAGGACTGCTTGAACGTGGACAGCGCGTCGGTCCAGGTCTTCATCGAGTCGTTGAACGCAGCCAGCCGGCTCTGGAAGTAGGCCTTGTGCGACGGTTGGATCGCACCGAGGTCGGCGGCGATCTTCTCGGCAACGGCGGGCATCGTCTTGGGGTCGTACCAGAGGTGCGGGTTCTTCGTGTCGTCGGGCAGGCCCAGCACGTCCTGCGCCACGACCACCTTGCGGTCCTTGTTCGGCGACGCCTTCTCCAGCTTCGCCATGAAGTCGTCGTAGCCGACGCCGTTCTGCACCACCAGCTGCGCCGTGCTGAGCTCCTTCGCGACGCTTGCGCTGGCCTCGAACGTGTGCGGGTCGGTGTTCGGGTTGCTCATGATGGCGCTGGCGTCGACGTACTTGCCGCCGATCTGCGCCGCGACGTCGGAGTACTCGTTCTCCGCGCCGACGACCACGATCTTGCCGCTGCCCGCATTGGCGGAGTCCGTGCAACCGCTCAACGCGACGGCCACCGCGACCGCGACCAGGCCGAGTGCCACCGCTCTTCTCTTGATGCTCACTGACGTGTTCCTTTTCCAGGGAGTCGCGCTCCCGCTCGTCTCTTATTGAGAATGATTCTCGCAAATGGACGATACTCCGGCTCTCGTTTCTGGTCTAATCCTATTGATAACGATTCTTGTTATACATAGTGAGCCGAAGGGTTGGTGGCGCCGTGGTCGGCAGTGAAGCGCCGGGACCGTCAGGGGCGCTCGGACCGGCACGCGTCGGTCGCGTACATCGCTATCGATCCGTCGTTCTCGATGCGCTCGGGCGCTGCACCGGCCCGACATCCGCCCAGGACCTCTACACCCTGATCCGGTCCGACGGAGCGCGCGTTGGCCTGGCGACCGTCTACCGCGAGCTGCACGCCCTCGCACTGGAGCGGCGCATCTACGAGATCCGCATCGGCACCGAGGCCGCCTACCAGCTCACCGCGACGGACGTGCTGGTCTGCGACCACTGCGGGCGCACCGAGGAGATCGCGCGACGTTCCCGTGTCGCGCCCGAGCTGGCGGAGTTCTTCACGGGCGGCTCACCGATCGCCGTGCACGGACGATGCCGAAACTGCACACAATGCTGAACTCATTCTCCGCACGGGTGCCGCGCCGGGGCACTGGTGCGAGACTGCCAGCACGAGGGCCGTTCTCTCGACCGTCGCGGTGATACATGGATCGTTGGGAATGTTCGGCACCAGGCTGAGAGCGAACGCGTCGAGCTGGCGTGCGCCGAAACGTCGTGGGCTGCGAGAGCGTGCTCTCCTGTGCGTTGTCGTGCTCGCAACTGGGTTCGTGGGTTTCGGTGCATCGCCGCTGGACGACTGCTCGGCCGCATGTGCAACATCGACTCCGACGCCGAGCGACGGCGGAATCGGCACTGCTTCCCCGACTCCGACCCCCACCGAGGCCACGCCGACTCCGGGATCGCCGACCGACACGAGCACACCGAAACCGCCCGTGACGAGCACGCCGTCGCCGACGGACACCGACGATCCGACCGCCGTACCGACTGCCGGCGATGACGACTCCGCTGACGACGCCGACTCCGATGCAGACGACGAGGTGTCCGACGCTCTCGAGAACGCCGTCGACAAGGCGCAGGCCGCAGTGGATGCCGCCCAGACGGTGAAAGACGGCGCCACCGACGACTACGACGCGGCCCGCACCGCCTACCGAAGCGCCAAGGCACTGGATGCCTCCACGACGAAGATCTCGGCGTCGGCGACGAAGGCCGCCAAGGCCGCGGCCGCCGCGTTCCTGGTGGCACTGCAGCAGGGCCATTCCGACTCGACGACCACGACGCTCGGCGCTCTACTGGACGACGGTCCGAGCGGAGGCAACCTTCTCCAGCGCCTGACCGCCGCGAACCAACTCGGCAGCATGCACGGACCGCTTGCCACGTTGGCGGCGCGCGCGGCGTCCACCGCTAAGCACGCGGATGCCGCCCGAGCCGCCGCGACACAAGCCCATGCCGCCCTCGAGGCAATCCCGTTGGCCGAGAAGAGTGCCGCGAAGAAGGCTGCAGCGAGCGCCGTCGATGCCGCCCAGTCGGCACTGGATGCCGCGACGGACGCGATGCTGGCGGAATCGGACGGTGACACCGACACCGACTTCATCGATGACTTCGGGCTTGATTCGGGCGTGCAGACCGACCCGGGCCCGGACGACAGCGGCGGTGGCTTCACCCCGAACGCTACGCAGGTCGCTGGGGCGATCGCCTTCGCGGAGGCGCAGCTCGGAAAGCCTTACGCCACCGATGGCGCGGGACCCGACTCGTGGGATTGCTCCGGGCTGACGAAGGCGGCGTATCTGGCAGCGGGCATCGACATCGGCGCACACTTCGTGCCCGCCCAACTGTCGGTCATGAGAAGCGAAGGACGCCTCCTGCCCTTCAACGATCGTGAGCGCGGCGACCTGATTTTCTGGCAGGGAGACGACGGGAGCTTCCCGCATGTCGCCATCTACCTCGGCCACAACATGATCCTCGCCGCACCCCAACTGGGCGAGAGCGTGACGATCGAGCCGATGTGGACATCAGCGACCGAGCATCTCTACGACCTGGTCGGCCGCCCATCCGGCACGCCATGACACGACGGCGGCTTGAAATCATGCGCTGGACAATGTGCACCGCAGCTTCGACCAGACCCTTCAGTTCCTGTACGTGGATTTGATCCTGATCCACTGGCCCATGCCGACTCGGTGCGGCGGCGACTACATCTCTAGCTGGCTGGCGATAGCCGAGTTCGTCCAGGACGGTCGGCTGTGCAGCGCCGGGGTGTACAACTCCCTGCCCCGCACACCTCGACCGCCTCACAGGCGAGACCGGCATCGTCCCGGTCATCGACCCGCCGTGCATCGCTTCGGGATCCGGCAACTTACACGCTACGCACGTAGATCTCGCGAGCTGTTCCTCTTTCGTTGTTACAGATGAGTGACATGAATGGTCGGGATGTCACCGTCTATTGAGGCGCGACACCAGGTGCTCACCGCCTCCGCGACCTGTGCCGGCGAGAGCTCGCTGGTGTCGATGGTCGTCACGCGCCAGGAGTCGGCGGCACGCTCGAGACGGTCCCAGCGCATCTGATCCCACCCGTTGGTGGTGATCACCTCGGGCATGTGCAGCGGGTCGGTTGCGGCCTTGCGCATCCACTCGGCGAAGGCATGGTGGTGATGCAGGACGCTGGGATCGTCGCCTCGCGCCGTCAGCCGAGCGGTCTGCGCTTCGGGTGACGCGTCGAGGAGGCAGACGGCGATGCCGTCCAGCTGTGGCGCCGACGGTGCGGCGACGATTTCCGCGGCAGGGACGGGGTCGCTGGACAAGAGCAGATGCCGCCCGGCCGTCTGAAGCTCGACGGCACGCCGCACTGCCTGCTCCGCGGCCTGCTGGCGCCACATTTTTGTCGGAGCGGCTCTCAGCGGCAACACGTGCGCGAGCTCCACGCTTTCCACCACCGGAGCCAGCGTGCCGGACACCAAGGTACGCACCGTCGACTTGCCCACACCGCTAGCGCCCGTCACCAACAACAACACGAGCCCATCATCCCCCGAACCCGTGGGTCCACAGAGCCCCTCGCGAACCGACGGACAATCTCGGAACGGGATCCCGCTGCGGGCTCTATCGCCTCGGCATCAACTGCCGAGTACGCCTCGGACGATCGCGCGTGGAAGCTTCGCTACGACAACGCCGACGCGCTTCGGGTTCGACGAGGTTCGGCAGCTCATGTCGAGGCTTTGCTGATCGACCGTTTCGACGTCCATCAGACAATCGAAAACCAGGTTGGGTTCGGATCCGTCCAGACCTTGAACAGCGTCCGCTCAGACCTCAAGGACCGACCCATCCATCAGGGTCACAGTCCTGCGCGTAGGAGTGCCGGCCACGTGTTGCACACGGCGACTTTAGCTGTGCGCACGCTTGAGACACGAAGATCGCCGCCAGCCCGCGAGCCGATCCGCTTTCGAGGCTGACCGGTACTCCTTGTCAGAACTCAAGCTTCTGAGAACGTGAGCGCCAATAGGTGCGTCGCGCCGGAAGCACGCTGGCCTCCATGTTCGCATCGAAGACGTCCCGCTCGATCGTCCAGTCGCCGGTGGCATCGGATACTGGCACAAGGCAAGATCCTCTGACGACGACCTCGTGAACCTCCGTGACGTCCGCATCGCGGGGCCCGATGTACGTGATCTTGAGCCGATTCGCCACCGGCTTTTCGTCGCGCGCCACGGCCGCAGCCAGCTCGACCCACGCCGTTCGCGCGGCGCCGCCACGACCGGGCCGGGGCGTCCGCGAACTCGAGTTCGACAGGCATCGGCACCTGCTCCGGCCATCCATCGCGTGTGAGGTTACTGGGGCGCGAAATGGCGCGTTGCGACAGCGGCGGTATGACCGGGATAGCCTTGCGGCCCAATACCGAGGAAGGATTCTTCGGATCACACCACGCCACAAGGACGTCAGTGATCGGGCCGATGCTGCCGTTGCGAACCCATGCCGCAGGCAACGTTGCTCCGAGCATCATCGCCCGGGGCGGCGGGTCCCCTTTGCTAGGAATGCGGTCCGGGTCGTCAAGCGCCATCCAGTCGCTCCACCCAGCGACCTGGAAGGCAGCGTCGCCGACAAGAAGGCATCCACAATTAAAGACCGTGGCCTCGGTCCGCCGACTGCCGGCGGAGGTCATGGCCTGGTGGCGGATAGTCGCACGAGCGGAGCGAGGGCTGCACAGTCGGCTATGGTCCGGTCTCGCGTCGTGATGGTCACTTCGAGCGTGTTGCCGGATGTTGTCGGAACGGCCGCTCCGCAGAAGTTGCGGGAGGTTCCGGTGTGGGCACCGGCACCCCATGTGGGCATGTTCGTGTCGCGGATTCCGGCCGCTGTGTTGTAGTCCACATTCGATGGTCCGCCACGTTCGGCCTCGATCGACACCGAGGCGTGACGCGCGACATAGGTGCAACCGGATGTCGTCGCCGACTTCTCCCGCGGTGCGGTGTACTCGAACATCAAGCTGTCCATGTTGCTCGCCCGTGCCGCGGCTGCCGGACTCGGACATCCGTCATGCACACGCCATGCGTGGACCGCACCCGGGTTGCCACTACCGGAGCATGCCGCCAGGGGCAGCGCGGTCGCCGCGACGACCACCACACACCCGAGATTTCGCCACGTTCGCTTCGCGCACGCACGAATGCTGCTCATACGCGCCCGCTCGGAGCCCGGCCGTGTCCGTTCCCTTTGCGCCCGCATCATGCCGACCATTCCACGTATTGTAGAATCGTTGTCGTCGATCTGGGAGTGAGCAAGTGATCACGAACGTGTCTGTCAGCGGTATGAGCTGTGAGCATTGCGTCAATCGTGTGCGCGGCGAGTTGCTGGCCGTGAGCGGGGTGAGCGCTGTCGAGGTGAGCCTGGAGACGGGCGCCGTGACGATCGAGTCCGGTGAGGCGCTGCAGCTCTCGGCCGTCCGCGACGCCGTGGTCGAGGCCGGTTACGAGCTGGTCGGTGTCTGAGGGTCTCTCCGGCTCGACACGCTCTTCGCTGCTGCTCGGGCTCGCGCTGATCCTCCCGGTCGTGGCTGTCATCGTCGCGGTCGTGTTGCTCGGCGGTCAGCCCTACCGTGCGTTGGACCGCGGCGTTCCCGGTATCGAGACGTCGATGACGAGCGCCGTTCTGCACCTGGTGGTCGCTGTGGCCGGAACGGTGTGCATCGGAGGCCTGTTCTACGGTGCGTTCATTCGCACGAGGTTGGGTCCGCGGCGGTTGTCAGCGGATCCAAGCACGGATTTCGGTGTGGTCCGGTGGGCCGCCATCGTGTGGGCGTCCGCCGCGGTCGCTCTGATCCCTGTGGATGCTGCCGACGCCAATGGTGAGCCGTTGTCAAAGCTGCTGGATCCTGGTGCGTTGCCTTATCTGGTGCAGGCGTCGTATCTTCCGGCGGCGTGGATCGTCGTCGCGCTGTTGGTGGGCTTCGTCTTTGTGGCTGCCGTATTCGCGACCAGTTGGCAGTCTTTGGCGGGTTTGCTGGTGCCCGCGATCGTCGCCTTGCTCGCTCCGTTGCTGGTGACGCAGGTTCTGGTGGGGCCGAACCATGACTTCGGCAGCGACGCCACGATTCTCGGTGCACCTGCTCAAGCGATCTGGTTCGGCGCCACGGTGGTGATGGCATTACGGGTTTGGCGGGGGCCGCGCCCCTCGCCGGCCGCCGTCGGGCGGTTCCGTCTGGCCTGGGCGACCTGCTGGCTGGTGACGTCGGCGAGCGGCGTCGTGGTCATGATGTTCGAGCTTGCCGGAAGCTCGCCATTGGCGTCGCGGACGGGCATGCTGATGCTGGTGCAGTTCGGGTTGCTCCTCGTGCTCGCACTGTGTGCGTTGCCGTCGGTTGCGCGGTGGGGGCGACCGGACTCGGCTTCCCTTCTCGTACGTGCTGCGCCGTTGACGGTCGGGCTGTTCGTGATGGCCGCGTATGTCGGAATCGATGTCATTCGTTCGCGGATTCCGCCTCCGCAATATTTCGTGCCGACCTCGATCATGCAGTTGTTCTTCGGCTACAACGCGAACGCGACGCCCACACCGCTCGCGCTGGCTTTCGACTGGCGGCCGAACATCCTCTTCCTCGTGATGGCCGCGGTGGGTTGCACGGCGTACCTGTTCGGTGTCACGCGATTGCGGCGGCGCGGTGACGTGTGGCCGATAGGGCGAACGGTGGCGTGGCTGGCCGGATGGATCGTCATCGTGCTGACGACGTCATCGGGGATCGGGCGGTACTCGAATGCCGCGTTCAGCATCCACATGGTGCTGCACATGTGCCTGAACATGATCGGCCCGCTGCTGCTAGTGCTCGGCGGAGCGGTCACCCTGGCGCTGCGGGCGACAACGGCGCATCCGGAACGCAGGTATGCGGGACCACATGAATGGGTGACCGGTTTGCTGAACTGGCGATTCTCGCGCGGGTTGTACAACCCGTTGTTCGTGTTCGTCCGGTTCATCGGCTCGTACTATCTGCTCTACCTCACGGGCCTTTTCGCGCAGGCGCTGCGCTATCACTGGGCGCACCAGGTGATGAACGTGGAGTTCCTTGTCGTCGGGTACATGTTCTACGGCCTGGTGATCGGCGTTGACCACACGCCACGGCCGCTGCCGCACATCGGCAAACTCGGGCTGGTGCTGGCGGCGATGCCGTTCCACGCGTTTTTCGGCGTGGTCGTGATGATGAGCTCCACGGTCATCGCCAAGGAGTTCTACCAGTACATCGACGCACCGTGGATGCACGATCTGCACGCCGACCAGTACTTGGGCGGTGGAATCGCGTGGGCGGCAGGTGAGATTCCGCTCCTGTTCGTTGTGATCGTGCTGGTCACCCAGTGGGCCAGACAGGACGAACGGCAGGCCCGGCGTACTGATCGCACGATCGACAAAGGACTGGACGACAGCTTCTCCGCCTACAACGAGATGCTCTCCCGCCTCGCCCAGCGAGAGGACCAGGCTCCGCGGGCAGCTCAGGCTGCTGCGAACACCGCACCCGTGACTGAGGAGAGACGCTGATGTCGTCAGAGACGATGCACCACCCCGACCCGCTCACTGTCGAGGAATCGTTCGAGCTCGATCTGGGCGGCATGACGTGCACCGCGTGCGCGGTGGCGATCGAGCGCAAGCTCAACCGTCTTCAGGGAGTGAACGCTTCGGTCAACTACGCGACCGAGCGGGCACTGGTGACAGGGCTTCCGGTTGCTGATGCGTCGGAGGCGATCGCCGCAGTCGAACGCGCCGGCTACACCGCCGCCGTCCACGACCCGGAGGACGATGAGTGGTCGAGGCGTGCCGCGGCGGTGCGGTTGTCGTCGTTGCGGCGTCGCCTGACCGTCTCTGCGCTGTTGACCATTCCGTTGTGCGATCTGACGATCCTTCTCGCCCTGGTTCCGGACTACCGGTTCCCGGGCTGGGAGATCGTGTGCGTGCTGTTGGCGGTGCCGATCGTGACCTGGGCGGCATGGCCGTTCCACAAGGCGACGCTGCGGAACCTGCGCTACGGCAGTCTGAGCATGGACACCCTGATCTCGTTGGGTGCGGCGGTGTCGTTCTTGTGGGCGATCGGGGCGATGATCTTCGCCCCGAGCGAGTCTCCGGGGTTCTGGTTGGGGTTCGGTCGCACTCCTGCGGGTGCGCAGTCCATCTATCTGGATGTCGCCGCCGGGATGATCACCTTCCAGTTGGCCGGCCGCTACTTCGAAACCCGTTCCCGACGCCGAGCCGGCGACGTGCTGAACGCCATCGCGAGTCTTGCGGTGAAGGACGCCCGGATCCTGGCGGAGGACGGCACGGAACGCATCGTCCCGATCGGCGAACTCCGACCGGGGCAACTGTTCGTGGTCAAGCCCGGCGAGGTCGTCGCTGCCGACGGTATCGTCGACGACGGCAGGTCCACGATCGACGCCAGCGCGATGACCGGCGAATCGTTGCCCGTCGAGGTGGGACCGGCCTCGCCGGTCACCGGCGGCACGTTGAACTCGTCCGGTCGTCTCGTCGTGGCCGCGCAACACGTGGGGGCGAACACGAAGGTCGCGCAGATGGCGGCCCTTGCGGATGCCGCGCAACGACGCAAGGCCGGTGTTCAACGCTTCGTCGACCGGGTCTCGGCCGTTTTCGTCCCCGTCGTGATCGGGCTGGCCCTGATCGTCGGGGTCGTCTGGGCACTAGCTGGTGCCACCCCGGGTCAGGCGGTCTCCAACGCGATCGCCGTGCTGATCATCGCCTGCCCGTGCGCCCTGGGCCTTGCCACACCGACCGCCCTGATGGTCGGTGTCGGCCGTGGCGGCCAGTTGGGCATCCTGATCAAGGGACAGGATGCCCTGGAAGCCAGCGGCCGGATCGACACTGTCGTGTTCGACAAGACCGGCACCATCACCACCGGCACCATGCAGGTCGACTCGGTGCACACGGTCGCCGGCTGGCACCAGACGGAGGTCCTGCCGATGGTAGCCGCGGTGGAGACCGGCTCGGAGCATGTCATTGCGAAAGCGATCATGGCGGCTCTCAACCCGGAATCGCCGGCGCCTGCAGCGACCGGGTTCCGGGCGCTGCCGGGACTCGGAGCACGCGCGCTGGTTCAGGGCCGCGATGTGATCGTCGGGAACAAGGCTCTGATGGCATCGTCGGGCTTGCCCGTGCCATCGGTGTTGGAGGATGCTGCTGTATCGTCGGCGCACACCGCGTCGGGAAACTCGACGCAGGTCTTCGCCGCTGTCGACGGAGCTGTGATCGCGGTGATCCGGGTTCGTGATGAGATCAAACCCAGCGCCGCACCGGCTGTGACGTTGCTGAAGCAGATGGGGCTGAAGACGGTCCTGCTCACCGGCGACACCGCCGCAGCAGCCCAGACAGTCGGCAACGCTGTCGGCGTGGATGCGGTGATCGACGAAGTGCTGCCGGAACAGAAGGCCGCCAGGATCGAACAGCTCCAAGCCGAGGGCCGACGGGTGGCCATGGTCGGCGACGGCATCAACGACTCCGCCGCGTTGGCCACCGCGAACCTCGGATTGGCGGTGGTCACCGGTACTGATATCGCGATGAAGTCCGCGGACATCATCCTGGTCCGCGATGATCTGCGCACGGTGGTGGATGCCATCCGGCTGTCCCGCAAGACGCTGGGCACGATTCGGATGAATCTGGTGTGGGCGTTCGGCTACAACATCGCCGCGATCCCGCTCGCCGCTTTCGGACTCCTGAACCCGCTGATCGCGGCAGCGGCGATGGCGCTCTCCTCGGTGTTCGTGGTCTCCAACAGCCTGCGGCTTCGTTCCTTCGAACCCACGAACTGATTCCAGCTGGTCACCACACTTGATAGGCGACCTGGGTCGCATAGCCGGAGGCCTGATCCACTGACACGTCGAAGGTGATCGTCCAGGTTCCTGCCAGCGGCACGACCGTGTTCACGCTGCGCCACAGGTTCCCGTCTCTGCGCAGCCGAACGGCGATGGCCGAGACGCCGTTCTGTTCGGAGGACAGCGTCGCAGCGATGCTCTGAACGTGTTCGGGTGTGCCGTCGTCGCGTTCCGGGGTGATGGTGATCTGTTGCGGGCCGCGCTGTGTCGGATCGACGTCGACGACAAGGCGACTGTCGGAGCCCAACGCCGCGGTCCGCGAGGTAGGTGGACCGTAGGTGCCGGATGCCGGGGGAAGGGCGGTGAGCACCGTGGTGACCACCACGACCGCGGTCACGATCACCGCCTCCGCGACGACGGATCGACGGATCCTCCGTGCCAAGCCAGGCTGCGCGGGTGCCTCCGAACCGGTCTCGGGGTGTGTTTCGCGGCTCGCCGGCTGTACTCGAGCATGGAGTGCGCGCTGTGCGAGGAGCGCGAAGACGAGGGCCGCGGCTACCAGGGCGAGCTTGACCAGCAGGGTGATGCCGTAGGGCGTGGACCAGAGCGATGGCAACGGTTGGATCTGCCGCCAGGCCTGATATTCGCCGCTGAGGATCAAGGCGACAACGCTGATGAAGGCGACTTGCGACCAGCGACGTAGCCGGGCCAGGTTCTCCGTGTCGGCGATGAAGCCGGGCAGCACACCGATCAGCAGCACGAGGAGACCACCGATCCAGACCGCCATTGCAGCCAGGTGCACGGTGGCCGCCAGCAGCGCGACGACCACATCGCCCCCGGTCCCGGCGTGTCCACCCACCCCGATGGTGATCAACACACCCACCGCCAGAACCGCAGCAACGATCGGGGTCCATCGACGTCGGCGGACAACGGTGGCCAGGAGTGCGATCGCGACGAGAAGCGCAGCGCGACAGATCAAGGCCACCCCGTATACACTCGCCACGGTTTGACCGGCGTCGGTGAGGCGAAGTACTCCGGCCCATCCGGCGGCCGCGGCCCTCGGGCCCTGCAACGCGAAGTCGACCACGGTCGCGGTAAGAAGCGCCAACCAGCCGACGCGGGTGAGTGTTCGAAGGGTTTGGGCATGTCGCCGGCGACGCCACAGGGTCAGGGTCAGAGCCGGGATCCCGAAGCACAGGATGACTCCGGCATACGCGAAACCTTGCGCGGTTTGCGCGACAACATCCGGTGAACTCGGCGGTGCCGCCGCTCGCGCCTGTTCGGAGGCTGGTTGCCTCACACCGAATGCGATCGAGCCGGCCACGATGTGGGTGTCGGCGGACACCACGCGCCAGGTCACGGTGTAGCTGCCGCGAGGCAGGTTCGGGTGCAACGGAATCGTGATTCCCGTGCCCGCGGCGGTCAGATGCGCACCGCCGGCGTCCGCCCGGGTTCCTGTGGAGGAGAGCACGCGGGCAGTGCCGGGGACCAGCTGGATGTTCTCGTCGAAGGTGAGAACGACCTGCTTCGGCGAGGAGTCGACGCGGCTGCCGTCGGCGGGCGTGCTGGAGACCAGCACAGCATGGGCGGACGCGCTCTGGATGCCGCCCACACCTCCCAGAAGCAGCCCCGCTGCCACAGACGCGGCGGCAAGCAGCGCTCGAGCCCGGCTGTGCTGAGATCGAGCGTGCTGAGATGTCACTTCTCGGCTGCCGGTTTCCGGCCGCTGCGCACCAGGGCGATCGCTCCGGCGATCAGACCCAGGATCCCGGCGATCAAGCCGACGATGCCGGTCCAGGCCGTGTCATTCGACGAATTCATGTCCATGGTCGAGCCACTGGCCTGCGCCGTTACGGTCGGTGTCGATGTCGAACCGGAGGTGGCGTCGGTCGCGGCCGCCAATTGCAGTACCGGCGCCGGATGCTCCGGCTCCGCACCGCCGGTGGACTTCTCGTTCCAGTTAACGGTGCTGCCGTCGTTGTAGTACTGCAACGAAGGGAACGACACCGACGGCTCCTTCGGGAGCGGTCCGACGGACAGGTTGAACATCTGGAACTGGCCCGGTGGGATCGCCGCGGCCGCGTTGTCCGCTTTCCAATCGACCTGCGACACGTAAGTGTCGATCGTGCCATCGTCGGTCTTCTGCGGTTTCGCGAGCTTCGCTGTTTTCACGGTCGCCGTCCACCCGGGCATCGGTTGCGTCGAGGCCGACGTGATCGGGGTGTCCGACGGGAAGGTCACGGTGAGCTCGGTGGTCGAGGCGGTAGCGGACTCCGACGGCACCCGGAACGTGAGCACACCGTATCCGCCCTGCGTGGTGTCGACGCCGGAGACCTTCACATGCGCCGATGCGACCCCGGCAACAACGAGCACCCCGGCCACGCCGAGGACGGCACCGATACCAACTCGGGACATCAGACGCCGGACCCGGCTCCCAGAACCGTCGTGATGCGTGCTGCGAATCATGGGGTGTTCTCCTTCACGAGGTGGATCAGTGGTAGAGGGTCGAATCAAGTCATCAAGATCAGGAACGCGATCGCCATGCCCGCCGCCATCACGGCGCTCACCAGCGAGTCCAGGAGCACGACGCCCTCACGCCCCGACAGCGAGTCGGCGGCGATCGCCTGGCGAACCAGACGGATGAGGAACCACAGCGTTGCCAGGCAGAACAGAATGCCGAAGACCCAGGTGATGGTTATCGCCCACGGCTGGCCGGCGGTCATCGCCGTCATCCCGGACCCGCTGCTCATGGTCATCTGCATGTGCGACATGTCCATGCCGGGCATCTGAGGCTGCGCAGCGAACGGCGTCATGGCCACCGCCATCCAAACCATCGCCGCCATCATCCCGGCGTGATACCACAGCAACGCGGGCCCCCGGTGATGACCTTCACCCGGGCCGGCATCCGCGTGCACATCGAACAGCGCAAGGTAGACGTACCACAGGGCCGCCGCGGTGAAGAAAGCGATCTGGGCCGCCGTCGCGAACACCGATACCCAAGGCCAGGGCATCGCCAGCATCACCAGGCTCATCACCACGTGAACGCCGTTACTCACCCGGTCGATCCACGAATACCCGACGGCCACCCGCACCAGGCAATAGGCGCCCGTGATCGCGAACAACACGGTCACAACGACCGCGATCATCGGTCCGACACCAGGGTGGCTACAAGCACACCCTCATTCTACAAATTGTGTAACGGGGCGCAAATCAGTGGTCCGGGCCTGCACGATCGATCGCCTTGCGCAGCGTCTCCAGATCATCCGCGTCGAGGCTCCCAGCGAAACCGAGCAGCACATCCGTGCGATCCGAGCTCTTCATCAGAGCCCCCAGCATCGACTCAACGGCTTCGTCCGCCTCTGCCGGCGTCGGAGAGTACAGATACTCGCCTGCATCTCCTGGAACCCGGATAACATCACCGGATTTCCTCAATCGTTCAAGCACAGTCAGGATCGTCGAGAGCGCCGGAATCTGACCATCGTCGCCGAACCGTGCCTGGAGCTCTTTCGCCGTCAGGCCCTTACCGTTCTGCCACAAGAGGTCGACGATGCGGGCCTTCAACCCGCCGTGCGGGCGGCGCTGTTCCGTCATCGCTTTCCCTTTCGTCGCAATCGACGCATCCATTCAACTGGTCGAGGGTCGCCTCGTCGACGGGTCGTGTGCGACTCCTGTGCTGCGGTGGAGCCCAGCGCCAGCACCAGCACCAGCGTCAACGCCGCGATCCCTTGAACGATCTGTATCACCAGACGCACTGTCCATGATTCACAGACATTCCGGAACAAGCGAATCGGGTGTTCCACATGATGTGGAACATGCTACTCGTCTCATGACATGAAACAGCGGCCTCGCACCCTAGATCGACGAGGCGGCCAGTGTGTGACGCACTCGCGATGAGAGTGTGGAACTTCCGCGTGGCGGGTGGGATGCCAGACGTCGCGCCCGAAGCCGCAGCGCAGCATCCTCGGAGGCTGAGCCCACCCTCCAGAGCGCATTCGCCAAGTTGACGGCACCTGCGTGACGGGCTGCCGTATCGTCAGCGATTAGTTCAACCAGCATCCGAGTGCTGCGTTCGATCTCGCTCGTCCCCGGAATGAAGGCGAAGCACGCCCTATTCAGCCGGGCCAGCCTGGTCAGCATGCCGTGATGCTGTACCAAGTGCGCACGCTCATGTTCCACGACCGCCCGCAACTGATCCTCGGTCAGCAAACGCATCAACCCTGAAGCGATCAGGATCCGATGCTGCGGTCCAGGCACGCTCAAGGCAACCGGCCGATCCGAGGGAACAGTCACCACGCGTATGCCATCCCGCACCACCGACGTGCCTCGAGCCTCGAGCAACGAGAACTCGAGTCGGAGCCGACGATCCGACTCCGTCATAGGTTCCGCGCTGGTGACGATCACAGTGATCAGCCCACCCACGGCGGCCAATCCCACCCAACCGAACAACGTGAGTGCGGTCGGCTGCAGCCAGAACGCTCCCCCCGATCGATCCCCACCCGAAACGACTTCGGCAAGAGTCCACACCAGCGTCGACGCGGCGCAGGCCAGCCCCACCAAAGTGAGCGCGTGAGAAACCGCCAGAGCCAGACGGGGAAACCTCAGCCGCCATCCTCCTCGGGTGATCACGGTCGGTGCCGTCATCACGGTCACGAGTGCCACGGCAAACAGGCACGCCAGACCGACCACAACCACCTAACTAGTCTCCCCGCGAGGGAACGCCACGGCAACCCGTACAACGAGCGGCCGACCTTCGGCATGCAGGCTCCACTCGGTTCGCCAATGCCGGAATTCCCTCCACGTTGTGAGCGGCATCCTCGGGCATGCACTGGTCGAGGCGACGCGTGCATACCTTCACACTGACAACACGGCGCTGCAGGGCGCTGTGGCCAACACGGCGCTGCAGAGCGCTGCGGCACGGATGAATGAACGCCCTCGGAGGCCACGATGAGTAGCCAGAAGCGTCTGACCCCTTGGCCATGTCAATTCAAGGGGTTCAACAGGTACAAATAAAGATCCAAGACCGGCGCAAACGCCGACCCCTCGACCTTATGCAAATACCTTCCGATCAGGTATCAGGTATCAGGTATCAGGTTCGGTCAGGCCGAGCCCCATCCTTCCCCCGAATGCCGCGTTGCGGCGCCCAGGGACCCAGGGCGAGGACTCCGCCTGTCAGCAGCGAGGTATGCGAAGAGGGCCGGTCTCTTGACCGGCCCTCTTCGCATACCGTCGGGCTGACAGGATTTGAACCTGCGACCCCTTGACCCCCAGTCAAGTGCGCTACCAAACTGCGCCACAGCCCGTTGGCCGCCGAAACGGCCTTGAGTAGTTTACAGGCTGCGAGGGGTGCGGAATGACACCCGGGCGGGCACGGGCATCCACGAGACCGACTAAGCGGCCGAATGACGTGGGTGCCGGTTGTCGGGGGCGCGGACTACTCTCTGGCGACATGGGTGAGACCGACTCTGGCGACGGCGCGACGGCGGGCGGCGACAAGGCCGAAGCAAGGAACGCCACAGCGAGCAGCAACGCGCGAACCAGTTCCGGGTCCGAGGCGGACGCGACCGCGGGCATCCGCGTCATCGCCGTCGCTGATGCGCCTTGGAGCGACGTGCAGACGGTGTTCGGCACACGCGGAGACGCGTCGACCTGCTGGTGCCAGTGGTTCAAGCTGACCAACGCGCAGATGGACGAGGCCGGCGCGGCTGGATGCCAGTCCGCACTCCGCGAGCAGTCGCAGCATGGAGCGGGGCCGGGTCTCGTCGCCTACCTCGACGACGAACCCGTGGGGTGGGTCGCCGTCGAGCCCCGCTCCGCGTACCCGCGCCTGCATCGGACACGCATCGTCATCGACGGCAGCGCGGAACCGAAGGACGCTGCCGACGTCTGGAGCGTCACGTGCTTCGTCGTGCGGGTGGGATTCCGTCGCAGGGGCGTGGCATCCGCTCTCCTCGACGCCGCAGTCGCGCACGCGAAGGCGGGCGGCGCGCGGGTTCTCGAGGGGTATCCGATCGACACGAGCGAGCGCAAGGCATCCTCGAGCGACCTCTATCACGGGGCGCTCGTGCAGTTCGAGAAGGCGGGTTTCGGGGTCGTCTCCCGGCCCAGCGCGGGACGGGCGGTGGTCAGTCGAATTCTGTGACGTGTCGGCGACGGCCGATCGCGGTCGCGCGCCCCTAGTCTTGGTGCATGCGCAAACGAGCGCGTACTTCATGCCCACGATGAGGAGCCGCTCATGAGCGAGAACAAGGGTCGCCTTCGCTTCGACCACGCCGCCATCCACAGCGCCGACGACCTCGTCGAGGCAGGCAAGGCTGCGCGCGCCGACATTCCGCGCTCCGCACACGCCGAGTACGTGCCGGCGAAGGATCGCGACCCCATGGGCATCCTCAAGGCGCAGCACGAGCACCGCGTGCAGGAGCTCGTCCCGCTGCGCCTGGAGCGCATGTCGGCCAACCCGTTCGCGTTCTACCGCGGCTCAGCCGCCATCCAGGCCGCCGACCTCAAGGATGCCCCGCGCACCGGCGTCGACGTCACCATCTGCGGCGATGCCCACATCGCCAACTTCGGCATCTACGCCTCGCCGGAGCGAGCGCTCACCTTCGACCTCAACGACTTCGACGAATCCGCGTACGGCCCGTGGGAATGGGACGTGAAACGCTTCGTCGGCAGCGTCGTCATCGCAGCCCGCCAGCGCGGGTTCAAGGAATCCAAGGTGCAGACGGCCGCCCTGGAGGCCGCGGCGAGCTATCGCATCGCACTGCGGCAGATCACGCAGCTCGGCGTGCTCGAGCGCTACTACATCAGGGCCGATGTGCACAGGGGCCAGCGCGCCGCCAGCTCGCAGAAGGTGCTCGATCACGCCATCGACGCGGCATCCCGTCGCACCTCCGCCCGCGTCGTGCGCAAGATCACGGAGCGTGCCGCCGACGGCACGGTCTCCATCATCGAGAACCCGCCGGTGCTCAGCCACGTCGCGGAGGGCACGGAGCAGAACATCCTCGACATCGCCCGCGAGTACCTCGAGACCGTGCCCTCCGACATCGCTGTGCTGCTGTCGCAGTACGTCGCGACGGATGCCGTGCGCCGCGTCGTCGGCGTCGGCAGCGTCGGCACCCGCTGCTACATCATCGTGCTCACCGGTCCGGCGGGCGAGTCGCTCGTGCTCCAGGTGAAGGAGGCGACCGACTCCGTCGCCGTCGAGTTCGGCGACGCGACGGCGGGACGCGCCCCGATCTACGACACGCACGCCGGCCCAGAAGACCACGGACACCGGGTCGTCGCCAACCAGCGCGTTCTGCAGTCCGTCAGCGACCCGTTCCTCGGCTGGGTGCGCAAAGACGGCCACGCCTTCTACGTGCGCCAGTTCCGAGACCAGAACGTCTCCATCGACACCGAGACGCTCGACTTCCGACCGTTCACCGACTACGTGGATGCCTGCGGCACGGTTCTCGCCCGCGCCCACGCGCAGTCCCCCAACGCTCCGTTCATCGCCGGATACCTCGGAGAGGGCACGCAGTTCGACTCAGCCGTCGCGGAGTGGGCGTCCGCGTACGCCGACCAGGCGGTCGCCGACTACAACACCCTGCGCAAGGCGATGAAGCGCGGCGAGATCTGACGAGACCTCGCCCCGCTCTACTTGCGCCGCTTCTCCCGCACACGCATGTTGAGCACGATCGGCGACCCCTCGAAGCCGTAGATCTCGCGCAGCCGGCGCTGGATGTAGCGCCGGTAGCCGGGGTCGAGGAATCCGGTCGTGAACAGCACGAATGTCGGCGGACGGCTCGCCGCCTGCGTGCCGAACAGGATGCGCGGCTGCTTTCCGCCGCGCACCGGGTGCGGATGCGCCGCCGTGAGCTCCGCGAGGAACGCGTTGAACTTGCCCGTCGGAATACGCGTGTCCCATGACTCTAGCGCCGTCTCCAGCGCGGGGACCAACTTCTCGAGGTGCCGACCCGTGCGGGCCGAGATGTTCACCCGCGGCGCCCACGCGACATGCGCGAGATCCTGCTCGATCTCCCGTTCCAGGTATCGACGTCGATCGTCGTCGAGCAGATCCCACTTGTTGTAGGCGAGCACGAGGGCTCGACCGCTCTCCAGCACCAGGTCGATGATGCGCACGTCCTGCTCGCTGATCGGCTGGGTCACGTCGAGCACGACGACAGCGACCTCCGCCTTCTCCAGCGCGGTCGAGGTGCGCAGCGACGCGTAGAAGTCGGCGCCCTGCTGCAGGTGCACGCGACGGCGGATGCCCGCGGTGTCGACGAACCGCCACACCCGGCCGCCGAGCTCGATCTGCTCGTCCACCGGGTCGCGGGTGGTGCCGGCGAGCTCGTTGACGACCACGCGCTCCTCGCCCGCCGCCTTGTTCAGCAGGCTCGACTTGCCCACGTTCGGCCGTCCGACGATCGCGACGCGGCGCGGTCCGCCCACCTCGCGCTGCGCATAGGCCGACTCGGTCGGCAGCACCTTCAGCACGTCGTCGAGCAGGTCGGCGACACCGCGTCCGTGCAGGGCGCTGACGGGATGCGGCTCCCCCAGCCCCAGCGACCACAGTTCGGTCGCCTGCGCTTCCTGTCTGGCGTCATCCACCTTGTTCGCCACGAGGAACACCGGCTTCTTCGTCTTGCGCAGCAGCCGCACCACGTGCTCGTCGGTCGCCGTGGCGCCCACGTTGGAGTCGACGACGAACATCACCGCGTCGGCCAGATCGATAGCGACCTCGGCCTGCGCGGCGACGGAGGCGTCGATGCCGCGGGCATCCGGCTCCCAACCGCCGGTGTCGACCACGCTGAAGCGTCGCCCGTTCCACTCGGCCTGGTACGTCACGCGATCGCGCGTGACGCCGGGAGTGTCCTCGACGACCGCCTCGCGGCGTCCGAGAATCCGGTTGACCAGTGCCGACTTGCCCACGTTCGGCCGTCCGACGATGGCCACGACCGGCAGCGCGGGCAGGTAGTGGATCTCGTCGGGGTTCTCGGTGGCGGCATCGAGCACGTCGAGGTCGGCGTCATCGAGTTCGTAGTCCTCGAGGCCCGCACGCAGGGCGGATGCCCGCTGGTGCGCGAGCTCCTCGTCCACGTTCGCGAGACGCTCGGCGAGGTCGTCGGGACCTGCCTCGAATTCGTCGCTTCGGCCGTTCTGGCTGGTGTCAGACATCCGTTCCTCCCAGGGACGGTGCGGCGCCCGCGTTGCGGGCTGCCTTGATGACGTCGATCACAGCATCGACGGTCTCATCGAAGTTCAAGTCGGTGGAGTCCACTGTGGTCACTCCGTCGGCGGCGGTCATGAAGTCGACGACCTGAAGGTCGGCGTGGTCGCGGGCGTGCAGCTGCGCGGCCACCTCGGCGACCGAGTGCCCGTCGAGCTCGCCGGCCCGACGAGCCGCGCGCACCTCGGGCGATGCGGTCAAGAGGATGCGCGCCGGCGCGTCCGGCGCCACCACCGTCGTGATGTCGCGGCCCTCCGCCACGATGCCGTCGTGACCGTCGCCGGTGAGGATGCCGCGGAAGATCTCGTTCAACCGCAGCCGCACCTCCGCGATGCGGGCCACAGCGCTGACGCGAGCCGACACCTCGGGATCGCGGATCGCCCCGGTCACATCGGTCTCCCCGACGAACACGCGCTGCCTGCCCGGCTCGGTGTCGATGCGGTAGTCGAAGTCGGCGATCGCGTCGATCACGGCGCCAGCGTCGGTCACGTCGATGCCCCGCTGCGTCGCGAACCAGGTGAGGGCCCGATAGGCGGCGCCGGTGTCGAGGAAGGCGAAGCCGAGCTTGGCGGCCGCGGCCTTGCTCACGCTCGACTTGCCGCTGCCCGCCGGCCCGTCGACGGCCACCACGAAGGGCCCGTCGGCTCGCTGTGCCCGCTCCGGGAACGATGTGGCGCTCATCCGGCGATCCTCCATCCTCGCGCGGACAGGTCGTCCATGGTGCGCGCCTTCGCCTCGGGAAGCACGGCGATCTCGGCGAGGCCGATCTGCGCCTCCGGCGAGTGCTCGAGCCGCAGGTCTTCGATGTTCACGCCGATCTCGCCGAGCTCCGAGAAGAGCCGGCCGAGCTCGCCGGGCGTGTCGTCGACCATGACGACCACGCTCGAATAGCGGCGATCCTGACCGTGCTTGCCCGGCAGACCCGCCACTCCGGCGTTGCCCGCCGCGAGCTCCTGCGCGATGACGCGCCGGGCACCGGATGCCTCCACATCGCCGAGCGCGCGCAGTACGTCGTCGAGGTCGTCGCGGAACGCGCGCAGAATCTCGACCACCGCAGGCGAGTTCGCCGCGAGGATCTGCACCCACAGCTCGGGGTCGCTGGAAGCGATGCGCGTCACGTCGCGCACGCCCTGGCCCGCCAGTCCGAGCGCGCCGGCGGGCGCCGCACCCAGCCGCTTGGCCATCAGCGACGACACGACCTGCGGCGCGTGCGACACGAGCGCGACCGCCGCGTCGTGCGCGTCGACATCCAGCGTGACCGGTGTGGCGTCGAGGTCGAGGACCAGGTGCTCGATCAGCACCACGCGCTCGCGCCCCACCTCGGGACGCGGGCACACCACCCACGGGCGGCCGACGAAGAGGTCGGCGCGCGCGGAGATGGCGCCGCCGCGCTCCCGGCCTGCCAGCGGGTGCGACCCCACGTAGCGACTGAGGTCGGCGCCGAGCTCCTCGAGTTCCGCCAGCGGCGCGACCTTCACGCTCGCGACGTCGGTCACGGTGGCGTTCGGGTAGGCGGCGAGCTCCGCGGCGACGACCGATGCCGTGGCGTCCGGCGGCACCGCGACGATGATGAGCGCGGGATCGTCGCCCTCGGCCGCGAGTCGGCCCGCACCGTAGTCGATGGCGAGGTTGAGGCCGGCGCGCGAGGCATCCGCCAAGATCACGTCGACGCCGAGCCGCTTGAGGCCGAGCCCGATGGACGCGCCCAGCAGGCCGGCGCCCACGACGCGCACGCTGCCGTCGAGGCGCGCGGGCAGGTTCTGGGTCACATTCACTCCGATTTCGACCGGGCGAGAGTGAGCACCTGGCCGAGCTCGATTTTAGTCAAGTCCCGGGTGGCCCCCGACTTCAGCGTTCCCAGCCGCAACGGCCCGAACTGCCGGCGCACCAGCGCGGTCACCGGATGCCCCACGGCCGCGAGCATGCGTCGAACGATGCGGTTGCGCCCGGAGTGCAGCGTGACCTCCACGATGCTCTGGGTCGCGGATGCCTGCACCAGCCGCGCCTTGTCGGCCGCGACCTCCCCGTCCTCGAGTTCGATCCCCCGCATCAGCTTCGACAGGGTCGCGGGCACCACAGCTCCACGCACGGTCGCGATGTATGTCTTGGTGACGCCGAACGACGGGTGGGCGAGCACGTTCGCCACCTCGCCGTCGTTGGTCAGCAGCAGCAGGCCGCTGGTGTCGGCATCCAGTCGCCCGACGTTGAAGAGGCGCTCCTCGTACTGGTCGGTGTAGCGGCGCAGGTCGGGCCGGTCGCGGTCGTCGCGCATGGTGCTCACCACGCCGGTGGGCTTGTTGAGCATGACGTAGCGCTTGGAGGGGTCCAGCTGCACCGCTGTGCCGTCCACCTCGAGCTCGTCGACGGCGGGGTCGATGCGGCGGCCGAGCTCGCGCACGACGGTGCCGTTCACCCGCACGCGCCCCTCCACGATGAGCTGCTCGCTCACCCGGCGGGAGGCGACGCCCGCCGCCGCCATCACCTTCTGCAGGCGTTCGCCCTCTGCCGAGGCGTCGCCCGAGCGATCCTGGTCAGCGCACATCGCCGTCGAATCCTTCCGCACCGTCGGCCAGCAGCGGCGAGATGAGCGGAAGCTCCTCGATCGCGTTGATGCCGAGCTGCTCGAGCAGCAGATCGGTGGTGCCGTAGTTGATGGCGCCGGTCTCGGCGTCGGAGAACAGTTCGGTGATGAGCCCGCGCGAGACGAGGGTGCGCACCACGGAGTCCACGTTGACCGCGCGGATCGACGCGATGGCACCGCGGGTGATCGGCTGCCGGTACGCGATCACGGCGAGCGTCTCGAGCGCCGCCTGCGACAGCTTCGCCGGGGCCTGTTCGCTGACGAAGTCGGCGACGAGCCGATCGAACTCCTCCCGCACGTACAGGCGCCACCCGCCGCCGACCTCGCGCAGCTCGAAGCCCCGACGGGGACCGTCGCCCAGGCCGTCGTAGTCCTCCACGAGAGCGTCGATCGCCTGACGCACTGCGGCGACCGGCGCCCCGACCGACGTCGCGAGTGTCACGAGCGACAGTGGCTGGTCGGCGATCATGAGCACGGCCTCGATCGCTCTAGGCACGTCGTAGACGGTCTTCGCCTCGCGTTCTTGCGCGGCCTCGTCGCCGGGTTCCGGCGGGGTCTCCAGGTCGAAGTCGTCGGCCGTCGCCGACTCTGTCTCGGCATCCACCTGCTGTGCGTTCTCCTCGCCTGCATCATCCATAGTCGGCCCCCAGGTTCGCCAGGTTCTCGTCCGACCAGGCATCCGCCACCCACCTGATCGTCAGTTCGCCGAGCGGCTCCAGCTGCTCGAACGCGACGGCGGCGAAGCGGTACAGCTCGAGCACCGCGACAAAGCGGGCGACGACCACGCCCTTGCGGTCGGCGCCGGCGATGAGCTCGCGGAACGTGTGCGGCGTTCCTCGGCGAAGCTGCGACACCACGAGCGCCGCCTGCTCGCGCACGCTCACCAGCGGCGCATGCAGATGGTTCAGTTCGAGAACCGGGATGCTCTTGGGCGCGAACGCGAGTTCGGCGAGCGCCGCGAAGTCCTCGACGCTCAGCGTCCACTTGAGCTCGGGCTCCCGCGACCGGTACTTCTCGTCGAGCCGCACGATGCGAGCATGCCTGCCGCCCTCCGCCTCCAGTCGCCCGCCGAACCAGGCGGACGCCTCCTTGAACGCGCGGTACTGCAGCAGCCTGGCGAAGAGCAGATCCCGGGCCTCCAGCAGCGCGACGTCTTCCGCGTCGACGAGCTCGCCCTGGGGCAGCAGCCCTGCCACCTTCAGATCGAGCAGCGTGGCGGCCACCACGAGGAACTCGCTCGCCTGGTCGAGCTCGTCGGCGGTGTCGATGTCGCGCAGATAGGCGATGAACTCGTCGGTCACGCGGCTCAGCGCCACCTCGGTGATGTCGAGCTCGTGCCGGCCGATGAGGTTCAGCAGCAGGTCGAAGGGGCCCTCGAAGACCTCGAGCGCAACGCGGAACGCCGGCGCAACGCCGTCGCGCTCTGCAGGGGCGACAGGCACGCTGGCGGTGCCGACGGCGTTGCGCTCGTCGTTCTCAGGCGACCGCGCCACGGAACACCAGTTCCCGCGCCAGCTGACGATAGGAGTCGGCCGCCTGATGGTCGGGCGCGAACTGGGTGATCGGGGTCGCGGCGACCGTGGCGTCGGGGAACTTGACCGTGCGCGTGATGACGGTCTCGAGCACCTTGTCGCCGAACGCGTCGACGACCCGCTCGAGCACCTCGCGCGAGTGCAGGGTGCGCGCGTCGTACATGGTGGCGAGGATGCCGTCGAGCTCGAGCGCCGGGTTCAGCCGCTCCCGCACCTTGTCGATGGTCTCGATGAGCAGGGCGACACCGCGCAACGCGAAGTACTCGCACTCAAGAGGGATGAGCACACCGTGGCTGGCGGTCAGGGCGTTGACCGTGAGAATGCCGAGCGACGGCTGGCAGTCGATCAGGATCACGTCGTAGTCGGCCGAGACCTTGCGCAGCACGCGCGCCAGCGCCTGCTCGCGAGCCACCTCGTTCACCAGGTGCACCTCGGCGGCCGAGAGGTCGATGTTGGCGGGGATCACATCGAGACCGGGTGTCGCGGTCTTCTGGATCGCCTCCGACGGGTCGTGTGCAGTCGACAGCAGCAGGTCGTAGATGGTGATCGCCTCGTGCGTCGGCACGCCGAGGCCCGCGGAAAGCGCGCCCTGCGGGTCGAAGTCGATCGCCAGCACACGGCGGCCGTACTCCGCCAACGCAGCGCCCAGGTTGATGCTGGAGGTGGTCTTGCCGACACCGCCCTTCTGGTTGCACAGCGCGATCACGCGCGCCGGACCGTGGGCGCTCAGAGCGGGAGGCTCCGCGAAGGTGCGGAGAGGCCGACCCGTCGGCCCCAGTTCGCCGAGATCGACGCCGGCCAAGCCGGGCAGTTCCTGCTCATCGGCTGGGGTTCGGGTCACGACTTCTCCGCTTCGACTCTCACTGGATACGCGCAATGAGTCTAGCGAGCATCCGCTTCGTGAACAGGCAGGAACACCGCCAATCGCCCGCACGGGCCGCGGTGCGAGGATGCCTGAGCAAGCTCGCATCCGCACGCGGCCCCGTCTGCAGCGTGAGGGAGCCGCCCGCTGATACGTTGTCGGCCGTGAGAAGCAGGTCCGCGCTCTGGCCGACGGTCGTCGGCGCGATCGTGCTGCTCGCCGCCGCGCTCACGTCCGGCGCCACTCCTCTTCCCCGCGCGCTGACCGCATCCGACGGTTCGGGACAGGCCGCTGTGGACGCGACAGGCACTCCGAAGCACGACGGCACCGTGCTGAGCTTCACGCTGCCCTACCTGGAGCACCGGGTGAACGATCCGAACGCCCAGGAGATCGCTCAGCACGCCGCGGGAGACGGCCCGCTGCTTCTCTTCCTGCCAGCCACCGGCGAGGTGCCGAACGACTACCGCGACTACCTCGCCACCGCCGTGTCCGCCGGCTACAGCGTGCTCGGCCTCGACTACTGGAACGTGGGTCTCTCCGTCACGCGCACCTGCAGGGCCGACCCGCAGTGCTACTCCGACCTGCAGCGCAACCGATTCAACGGCGCCAGCCCGTCCCGGTTCAGCCGGGTCGGCATCCACAACTCGATCCTGCGCCGGTATCGCGCGGCCATCGGCTACCTCGAGCAACAGGATCCGACAGGGTACTGGGGCCGGTATCTCGACGACGGCCAGCCCGTGTGGCGCAATATCGTGCTCGCCGGCCACTCGCAGGGCGGCGGGGAGTCGGCATTCATCGCCCACCTCCACCGCGTGCGCGGCGTGCTGATGTACTCATCGCCCGTCGACACCTACCACGGGGTGCCCGCCGCCTGGATGTCCACCCCCGGCGCCACACCGGCCTCTCGCATGTACGGGTTCGACGACGTGCACGACATGTACTTCTCGCGCATCACCGGATCATGGCGCCGACTCGGCATGGGCACGCCGAACGCGCGAACGGCGACCGCGGTGCCGACCGGCAGCCACGTGCTGCTCAGCTCCCTCGACGTCGGAACGCCGAAGGAGTCGCACGGGCACACCGTGAACGACTACGGCCCGCGCACGGCCTCGGGAACCATGGTCTTCGCACCCACCTGGAGATGGATGCTCGACCAGGTGCGCTGACCCGGCCTACCGCGCTCGAGGATGCGCTGTCGTGTACATGTCCCGCAGAGTGTCTGCCGTCACCATGGTGTAGATCTGCGTCGTGGCCACCGACGCGTGACCGAGCAGCTCCTGCACGACACGCACGTCGGCCCCGCCCTCGAGCAGATGCGTGGCGAACGAATGCCGCAGGGTGTGCGGCGACACTGATGCCGTCAGCCCGGCCCGCTCCGCCGCCGCCTTGATGATGAGCCACGCGCTCTGTCTGCCCAGCCGAGCGCCCCGAGCGCCGAGGAACAGCGCCGGTGTCGCGTGCCCCCGTGCCGAGTACAGCGGTCGTACGCGCACGAGGTAGTCGTCGACGGCGGCGCGCGCATAGCTGCCCAGCGGCACGATGCGCTGCTTGCTCCCCTTGCCGGTGAGCCTGATCACCTCGCGGTCGATCACATCGTCCACGTTGAGATCGACGGCCTCCGACACGCGTGCGCCCGTCGCGTAGAGCAGCTCGAGCAGCGCCTTGTCTCTGATGCGAGCCGGGTCGTCGCCGTCGGTGGCCGCCAGGAGCGCCTCCACCTGGGCGATGCTGAGCGCCTTGGGCAGCCGCGACGGCAGCTTGGGGGCGCGGGCCTCGCGCGTGGCATCCTCACTCACCTCGCCCTCGTCGAGCAGAAAGCGGTGCAGGCCGCGCACCGTGGAGAGCATGCGCGCGATCGAGGCGGGGCCGAGCAGTCGCTCACCGTCCTCGTCGACGGCCGTCGCGAGGTCGCGCCCGTACTCGTCGATGTCGCGCACACCCACGGTGCGCAGATCGCGGATGCCCCGCCCCTCCAGCCACGCCGCGTACCTCGCCAGGTCGCGCCGGTACGCCGCGACGGTGTTGCGCGACAGGCCGCGTTCGATCCCGACGTGCCTGAGGTACGCCTCGATCGCGGCGTCCGGCGTCATCGCGCCGAATCATCCTCGGCGCTCGGCGACCAGTGGTGCAGAGGCCTGGTGAGCCAGGAGCCGCGCTCCAGCGGCAGGTCCGGGTCGCCGAGCGTCTCATAGCCGGTCGCGCGCGACGCCACCGCGGCGAGCACGCCGACAGCCAGGGCCGCGTTGCGCAGCCGACGCTCCAGCACACCACGCACCACCTCGTCGATCGGCACCCAGCGCACCTCGATGTCGGCCTCTTCGTCCTCACGGTCGAAGGCCTGCTCGGCTCGCCGGATGCCCCGCGCCAGATAGATGCGGATGATCTCGTTGCTTCCGCCTGGGCTCGGCGCCACCTCGGTCAGCACGTTCCATGTCGAGGCGACGGTGTCCGCCTCCTCGGCCAGCTCGCGCTGCGCCGCGACCAGCGGCGGCTCCCCCGCCATGTCGAGCAGGCCGGCCGGCAGCTCCCAGTCCCTGCTGCGGATCGGATGCCGGTACTGCCTGATCAGCAGCACCCGCTCGGCGTCGTCCATGGCGAGCACGCCGACGGCACCGGTGTGGTCCACGTATTCGCGCACGACGGTGGAGTGACCGAGATCGACGGTGTCACGCCGGATGTCCCAGACGCGGCCGTCGTGCACGACCTCGGACTCGACGACGTCGCCGGCGTGGGGCTCGTCGGCGAGGTCAGGCATCCTCTTTCACCTCGAACAGCCTGGTCGACTCCTGACGGTCGAGGGCGGCGGCGATCAGACCGCGGAACAACGGATGCGCGCGGTTCGGCCGCGACCGCAGCTCCGGGTGAGCCTGCGTGCCCACGTAGAACGGGTGCACGTCGCGCGGCAGCTCGACGTACTCCACGAGGTGGCCGTCGGGCGACGTGCCGGAGAACACGAGGCCGGAGTCGGCGATCTGCTGGCGGTAGTTGTTGTTCACCTCGTAGCGGTGACGGTGGCGCTCCGACGCGGCGTCCGCACCGTAGAGCTCGGCGACGATCGAGCCGCCCTGCAGCTTCGCCGGGTACAGCCCGAGGCGCATCGTGCCGCCAAGGTCGCCGCCCGCGATGATCTCCACCTGCTCGGCCATGGTCGCGATGACCGGGTTCGTCGTGTCGGGATCGAACTCGCTCGAGGATGCCCCCTCCAGCCCGGTCTCGTGCCTCGCGTACTCGATGACCATGCACTGCAGTCCGAGGCACAGCCCGAGCGCGGGGATGCCGTTCTCCCTGGCGAACCGCAACGCGCCGAGCTTTCCCTCGATGCCGCGGATGCCGAAGCCACCCGGCACGCAGATGCCGTCGACGTCGGCGAGCTCCCGAGCGGCGCCCTCCGGGTCTTGGCATTCGTCGCTCGGAATCCACTTCAGCGCGATCTTGGCGCGGTTGGCGAACCCGCCGGCGCGCAGCGCCTCGGTGACCGACAGATAGGCGTCCGGCAGGTCCACGTACTTGCCGACCAGGCCGATCGTGACCTCGTGCTTCGGCTCGTGCACGACCTTGAGCAGGGCATCCCAGCTCTCCCGGTCCGGCTCGTTCGACGCCAGGCCGAGCTGGGCGATGATGTAGTCGTCGAGGCCCTGCTCGTGCAACATGTTCGGGATCTCGTAGATGCTCGGAACGTCGATCGCGTTCACGACGGCCCGCTCGTCCACGTCGCACATCAGCGCGATCTTCTTCTTGTTGCTCTCCGAGACCGGACGGTCGCTGCGCAGCACGAGCGCGTCGGGCTGGATTCCGATGGAGCGCAGCGCCGCGACCGAGTGCTGCGTCGGCTTCGTCTTCTGCTCTCCCGAGGCGTTCATGAACGGCACGAGCGACACGTGCACGAAGAAGCAGTTCTGGCGTCCGAGCTCGTGACGAACCTGCCTGGCGGACTCGATGAACGGCTGCGATTCGATGTCGCCGACCGTGCCGCCGATCTCGGTGATGATCACGTCGGGCTTCGGGTGATCGGATGCCTGCAGCCGCATGCGCCGCTTGATCTCATCGGTGATGTGCGGAATGACCTGCACGGTGTCGCCGAGGTACTCGCCGCGTCGCTCCATGGCGATCACCTGCGAGTAGATCTGCCCGGTCGTCACGTTGGCGGCCTGGCTCAGGTTGATGTCG
Source organism: Humibacter ginsenosidimutans (assembly GCF_007859675.1). Classification (GTDB taxonomy): domain Bacteria; phylum Actinomycetota; class Actinomycetes; order Actinomycetales; family Microbacteriaceae; genus Humibacter; species Humibacter ginsenosidimutans. Next base: position 194,692 of record NZ_CP042305.1, on the reverse strand, counting down.
AGGAAGCGCTCGTAGTGCCCGATGTCGAGATCGGTCTCCGCACCGTCGTCGGTGACGAACACCTCGCCGTGCTGGAACGGGTTCATCGTGCCCGGATCGACATTGAGGTACGGGTCGAGTTTCTGCATCACGACGCGCAGACCTCGCGAGGTGAGCAGATTGCCCAGGCTGGCGGCCGTCAGTCCCTTGCCCAACGAAGAAACGACACCACCCGTCACGAAAATGTGTTTGGTAGTGCCGTTCGGCTGATTTGTTGTGCTCGAGGGGCCCGCGTCAGTTTTATCCACCACGGGCTTCCATCCTATCGCACGGCCGGGCTCCCTCCGCACGCCGTTCGGCGTTGACATCCCCCGTGTCGCATGATTAGTTAACCACATGCTTAACCAATTGGACGGAGTGTTCCACGCTCTCGCCGATTCCACGCGCCGGTCGATGGTCGAACGTCTCTCGGCAGGCGATCTGTCGGTGAGCGAGCTGGCCGAGCCGCTGACGATGTCGCTGCCCGCGGTGCTCCAGCACGTGCGTGTGCTGGAGGCCAGCGGTCTCGTGCACAGTCGCAAGACCGGGCGGGTGCGCACCTGCAGCCTCGACCGCGCACTGTTCACGCGGGCCGAGTCGTGGTTCCTGCAGCGGCGCACCGAGTGGAACGACCGCCTCGACCGATTGGGCGAGCACCTCGCACGCGACGACGACCATGGCGGGCGCGAGGGTCACGAACACGACGACAAGGAGAACAGACGATGACCGAGCGATTCACCACCCACGACACCATGCGCCTCGAGCGCGACTATCCCGCGAGCCCCGAGAGGGTGTTCGAGGCCTGGGCCGACCCCGCGCAGAAGCGCGAGTGGTTCACCGGCGGATCCTCCGAGGGCGACTACGTGCTGGACTTCAGCGTCGGCGGCCACGAGGTGTCCCGCGGTGGCCCCGCCGGCTCCGACGACATCTACACCTACGACGCTCAGTACGTCGACATCGTTCCGAACTCGCGCATCGTCTACACCAACTTCATGCTGCGCGGCGAGACCCGCATCTCGGCCTCGCTCACCAGCGTGGAGTTCCTGCGCACCGGCGACGGCACGCGACTCGTGCTCACGGAGCACGGCGTCTTCCTCGACGGTGAAGACAAGCCGGAGTATCGCAAACAGGGCATCGGACAGCAGCTGGATGCCCTGGGCACCGCTCTCGCCTCCGCCGGATAGTTCTCAGCGACAAACCGTACTCGACGATATATCGTGATATGTCGCCATCCGCGCATTCACCGCTCCTGTCGGAGCGTCGCGAACGTGACGACACAACGATGGGAGGTCGTCATGAACGATTCGTATCAAGGCGGAGCATTCGGCGCCCGCGGCTTCGGCGGAGGGGGCGCGGCATCCGGACAGCACCTCGCCGAGGTCATCGATCAGTTGCGCTCGGCATTCGAGCAGCGGGTCGCGCCGCGCATGGCGCGCGGAGACGTGCGTGCCGCCGTGCTCGCTCTGCTCGCCGAGCAGCCGATGCACGGCTACCAGATCATCGCGGAGATCGAGCAGCGCAGCGGAGGCGCGTGGAAGCCGAGCCCGGGGTCGGTGTATCCGACCCTTCAGCTGTTGGCCGACGAGGGCCTCATCGGCGCGGAGGCCGCGGACGGCCGCAAGACCTACTCACTGACGGATGAAGGGCGAGCGGAGGCCGATGCCGCGGCCGACCGCCCGGCTCCGTGGGAGGCCTCCGGCACGGGAGACGGGCCCGGCCTGGGCGCCTTGCCCAAGGCGGGCATGGCGCTGGCACAGGCCGCCGCGCAGGTGCGCCGCACCGGCAGCGACGAGCAGGTGCAGCAGGCGGTGACCGTGCTCGACGAGGCCCGGCGCAAGCTCTACACGATCCTCGCGCAGGACTGACCGGATGCCGCCGGCATCCGAGACGCGGGCGCGGGAGGCGCCCGACGCCCCGGAGACGCGCGCCCGTTATCGGCGCATCCTCCGATTCGCCCTGCGCTATCTGGTGCAGACCTGGTGGTTCGAACTCGTGCTGCCGCGCATCGGCCTCGCGCGACTCTCCGAGCGCGGACGGGCCGCCAGGCTCACCCGCCTCGCCCAGCGCTTCCACGTGCTCGCCGTGGAGCTCGGCGGGCTGATGATCAAGGTCGGACAGTTTCTCTCTTCGAGGCTCGACGTGCTTCCTCCCGAGATCACCAAAGAGCTCGCCGGGCTCCAGGATGAGGTGCCGCCCGCGCCGTTCGACGCGATCCGGCGGCTCGCAGAGGCCGAGCTGGGCGTTCCGCTCGCGCAGGCGTTCGCCACGTTCGACGAGGCACCGGTCGCCGCGGCGTCCCTCGGCCAGGCGCATCGAGCGACTCTCGTCGCTGTGGATGCCGCAGCGAGCGGATTCGCCGAGGTGGTGGTGAAGGTGCAACGGCCGGGCATCCAGGCGATCGTCGACGTCGATCTCGCGGCGCTGCGCAGGGTCTCCGGCTGGCTCAGTCGTCTGCGCATCGTGTCGAGCCACGTGGACACGCACGCCCTGGTCGCCGAGTTCGCGAGAACGAGCCTCGAGGAGATCGACTATCTGCACGAGGCGCTCGGCGCCGAACGGTTCGGCGCGATGTTCGCCGACGATCCCCGCGTGGCCGTTCCTGAGGTCGTGTGGGAGCGCACATCGCGACGAGTGCTCACGCTCTCCGACGTCACCGCCATCAAGATCAACGACGTCGACGGCCTGCGCGCGGCGGGCATCGACCCGGCCGAGGTCGCCTCGGTCTTCGCCGAGGTGATGTTCGAGCAGCTCTTCGGCCACGGCTACTTCCATGCCGATCCGCATCCCGGCAACATCTTCGTCACGCCGGTCCCCTTCTCGCGGCCGGATGCCTCCTGGGCGGAGTCTGCCGGGTCGAGTGCCTCAAACAGCACGGCCTGGCGGCTCACGTTCCTCGACTTCGGCATGATGGGCGAGGTCACCGACGAGCTGCGGGATGGCCTGCGGCGACTGCTGATCGCTGTCGCCCGGCGCGACGGACGCGGGCTCGTTGCGAGCATCCAGGATGTGGGGATCCTGCTGCCGACCACCGACACCGCCGAACTCGAACATGCCATGACCCAGCTCTTCGACCGCTTCGGCGGCATGGGCTTCGCCCAACTGCGCAAGGTCGATCAACGCGAGTTCCGCGATTTCGGCAAGGAGTTCGGTGCCGTGGTGCGCTCACTCCCCCTGCAGCTGCCGGAGAACTTCCTGCTCGTCATCCGCTCCATGTCGCTCACCTCCGGCGTGTGCAGCGCGCTCGATCCCGAGTTCAACGTGTGGGATGCCATCGAGCCTTACGCCTCGAGGCTGCTGCGCGACGAGAGCGGCAACGCCGTCGTGGCCGCCGTGAAGGAGGTCGCCTCGATCGCCGGTGTCACACTGCGGCTTCCCGGCCGCATCGACGCGCTCATCACACGGTTCAACGAGGGGTCCATCACCGTCGCCACCCCGGCGATCGATCGGCGTCTCAGCCGGCTGGAGCGTCTCGTTCGCCGTGCGGTCGGGGCGGTGATCTTCGCCGGATTCCTCGTCGGCGGCGTTCTTCTCCTGCCGCAGGTCGCCCCGCTCGGCATCGTGCTGATGTGCGTGTCTGTCGTACCGCTCGCGTACGCGGTCTTCGGCGGTGCAGGCGGCGGCTCGCGCTGACGCGCACACCCAGGGCGCTCCCGGTCAGCGCGAAGCTGCGGCCTTCTCCTCGGCCAGCTCGATGAGTTCGCGCGCATGCGCGAGCCCGCTTTCCGAGTCGGGCAGTCCGGAGAGCAGCCTCGCCATCTCCGCCACGCGCTCGTCGCCGGTCAGCTGTCGCACGCTGGACGCCGTCACCGACCCGTCGCCGGCCTTCACGACGGTGAGATGATTCGTCGCGAAGGCCGCCACCTGGGCCAGGTGCGTCACGACGATCACCTGCGCCGACCGCGCCAGTCGGGCGAGTCGACGACCGATCTCGATCGCTGCGGCGCCGCCGACGCCCGCGTCGATCTCGTCGAACACGAACGTGGGCACCGGATCGTTGCCGGCGAGCACCACCTCGATCGCCAACATCACTCGCGACAGCTCGCCGCCGGACGCGCCCTTGCCGAGCGGCCGCGGCTCCGCACCGTTGTGCGGACGCAACAGGATCGAGACCGCATCACGCCCCGTGAGCGTGAACTCGTCGCGCTGCTGCACGTCGACCACGATCTCGGCGTCGGCCATCGCCAGAGCCCCGAGCTCCGCTGTCACCTGCTCGGCGAGCGAGGCGGCCGCGGTCGAGCGCAATTGGGAAAGGGATGCCCCGCACCTCTCGACCTCCGCGAGATCGTCTCGCACCGTCGACGTCAGCTGCTCGATGCGCTCCTCGTCGCCTTCCAGCTCGGCGAGTCGCTTGCCGCCGCTCGCCGCCTGCTCCATGACCTCGTCGAGCGTGGGCCCGTACTTGCGCACCAGAGCGGAGAGCTCGGCTCGACGCTCCTGGATCACCTCGAGATCGTGCGCGCCGTCCGCGTCGAGCGCAGCGAGATAGGTCGAGAGTTGAGCAGCAGCGTCGTCCACCTGGAACCCGAGACCCGCGACCTGCTCGGCGAGCTCCTGCAGGGCGGGATCGTGCGCCCCCGCCCTTTCGAGCTCGCGACGCGCCGTCTCCAGCAGGCCGCGCACGTCGGGCCCTTCGGCGTCTTCCGTCGACAGCGCCTCCCTGGCCACGGCGGCTCCGAGGCGCAGCGTCTCGAGATTCGTCAGCCGCTCGGCCTGTTCGGCGAGTGTCTCGTCTTCGCCCGGTTCGGGTGCGACGGCCTCGATCTCGCTGAGTGCGACCCTGAGGTCGTCAGCCTCGCGCGCGCGGCGGTCGCGATCATCGATGAGCTCCGCAAGCTCGGCGCTGTTCGCGTTCCACCGCCGGTAGGCGGACTGGTATGCGGCGAGCACCGAGTCGAGTCCGGCCCCGCCGAATCGATCGAGCGCCTCGCGCTGCGCCGTCGCCGAGCGAAGTCTGATCTGGTCGGACTGCCCGTGCACCACCACGAGCTGTTCCGCGAGCTCGGCGAGCACGCTCACCGGCGCGCCGCGGCCGCCGACGACGGCCCTGCTCCGGCCCTCTGCCGCCACCGACCTGCTCAGCACCAGCTCCCCGATGGATGCCTCGCCCGCGTCGTCGAGGTCTCCCCCGGCATCCCGCACCCGCTCGGCGACCTCGCCGTCGACCGGGACCTGCCAACGGCCCTCCACCCACAGCTGACCGGCACCCGAGCGCACCACGGCGCTGTCGGCGCGCTGCCCGAGCAGCAGCCCGAGCGCCGTGACGACCATGGTCTTGCCAGCACCGGTCTCGCCCGTGAGCGCGGTGAAGCCCGCACCGAGCGGCAGCGTCGCCGACTCGATCACGCCGAGGTCCCTGATCGAAATCTCCTCAATCACGCGCGTTGGGCCCCCGCCATCCGGTGACCGGCAGGTCGAACTTGCGCACCAGCCGGTCGGTGAACGGAGCGGTGTGCAGCCGCGCGAGCTTGACCGAGGTGTCGGAACGCCACACCATCACGCGCGCTCCCTGCGGCAGATCGAAGGCGCGCCGCCCGTCGCACCAGAGCACGGCAGGAGTGTCGGTGCGGCGCAGCAGCTCCACGGCGAGCACGGAGTCCGCTGCGACGACGAGCGGTCTGGCGAAGAGGGCGTGGGCGCTGAGCGGAACGAGCAGCAGCGCGTCGAGCGTCGGCCACACGACGGGGCCGCCTGCGGAGAACGAGTAGGCGGTGGACCCGGTCGGCGTCGACATGACGACGCCGTCGCATCCGAAGCTCGAGAGCGGCCGCCCGTCCACCTCGATGACGACCTCGATCATGCGCTCCCGGCTCGCCTTCTCGATGCTCGCCTCGTTGAGCGCCCAGCTCTCGTAGACGACCTCGGTGCCGGCCTTCACGCGCACGGCGAGCGTCATCCGCTCCTCTACCGTGTAGTCCTTGGCGAGGGCTCTGGTGACGGCGAGCTCGAGGTCATCCCGCTCGCTCTCGGCGAGGAATCCCACGTGCCCCATGTTCACTCCGAGCAGGGGGAACGTCGCAGCCGCGCACCGTCTCGGCGGACCGCAGGATGGTGCCGTCGCCGCCGAGCACGATGACGAGCTCGAGCTCCTCCGCCATGACGTCTCTGCCGAGCACCGGCAGGTCGGCGAGATCGCCGGCGGCCTCGATGAGCTCATCGCGCTCGTCCGTGCCGAGAACGGGCACGACCCCTGCGGCAAGGAGCTGACGACACACCTGGATGCCGGCCAGCAGCGAGTCTCCTCGACCCGTGTGCGAAACCACGAGGAAGTATCGCCCGGTTTCGCCCACGCGCCTCACTCTCCCACCATCGCGCCGATCTCGTCCAACCATTCTGTCGGATGCCGGCCCTCGCGCGCGCTGAGCCACAACAGGTACTCGCGATTGCCGTGACTTCCGACAATGGGGGACGCAAGGATGCCGGCGGTCGGCAGCCCGAGATCCCACGCGGCCCACATCACGGAGGTGACGGCATCCTCCCGCAACGCGCTGTTGCGCACGATGCCTTCCTTGATGCCCGTGCGCCCCACCTCGAATTGCGGCTTGACGAGCACGACGAACTCGGCATCGCGTCCGACGGCCCCGACGAGCGGCGGCAGCACGAGGGTGAGCGAGATGAACGAGAGGTCGCCGACCACGAGGTCGACGGCGCGTTCTCCGGTGAGCACGCCCAACTCGGCGGCGTCGAGATACCGCACGTTCACGCCCTCGGCGACGGTGACCCGCTGGTCCGTCGCGATCGTCGGATTCAGCTGTCCGTGCCCCACGTCGAGCGCGACGACGTGCCGCGCTCCACGCTCGAGGAGCACCTGCGTGAACCCGCCGGTGGACGCGCCGACATCCAACGCCGTCACGCCCGCAGGGTCGATGCCGAACCCGTCGAGCGCCGCGATCAGCTTGTGCGCAGCGCGGCTCACGTAGTGGTCTGCCTCGGCGACGGTGATCGCACTCTCATCCGCTACCTTGGTGGATGCCTTCACCGCCGGCCGGCCATCCACGCTCACGCGACCCTCGGCGATGAGCCTCGCCGCGTGCGTGCGAGAACGCGCGAGTCCGCGGGCGGTCACCGCCGCGTCGAGACGGGACTCAGACATCCTGCCGGTCGGAGTCCTGGCCCTCGAGCGCGTCGACCAACTCGGTGTGGATGCGCGAGTAGGCGTCGGCGCGCTCCTCGAGAGGACGCTCCTCGATCAGTCGCAGCCGCGACAGCAACGCGTCGTCGGCGTTCTGGTCGGTATCGGGATGCTCCGGCATCCTTCAACGCTACCCCGCCTCGCCGACACCGCCCGCACCCACTCGCGCACGACTCTCGTTCCGGCCGCCGAGCTCGCGAGCGACCTGTGTCATCGGTCGCGCACCCTGTCAGGCGTAAAGCTCTTCCGGCACCTCGAGCGCATAGATCGGTCGCCCGCTGTTCCAGATGAGCGTGCTCGCCGCACGCAGCAGATCGATCTCGCTGGAGCCGCGATCGACGATGCGCACCGCGCTGCCCTCGAGCCGCACCGATGCCTCGCGCACGCGCACGGCATCGCCCGAGCGGGAGATCTTCGGCTCCGGGTACGGCTCGTCGAGTTCGCGCAGGTCGGCGAGCAGGTAGCGCGGACGCTCCTCTTCACCTGCCGCGAGCACCTGCTTCGCCTTGTCGATGCCGGTCAGCACCAGAACGGAGGGGATGCCGGCTCTGTTCGCACCGAGGATGTCCGTGTCGAGCCGATCGCCGATCGCCAGCGGCGACGCCGCACCGAATCGTTCGACCGCGAGGTCGTACATCGGCCGCTCGGGCTTGCCGGCGACGACGGGCAGTCGTCCGACCGCCGTGTGCACCGCGGAGACCAGGGTGCCGTTGCCCGGCGCCACCCCGCGTGCCTGCGGGATCGTCCAGTCGGTGTTCGTCGCCACCCAGTGCACCGCCTCGTCGGCGAGGGCGAAGGATGCCTCGGCCAGCTGCAGCCACCCCACCTCGGGCGCGAACCCCTGCACGACGGCCACCGGCTTGTCGTGCGCAGAGCGCGTCACCTCGAACCCGGCTTTGTCCACCTCGGCGACCAGTCCGTCCCCGCCGACGACCATCACCGTCGAGCCGGGTTCGATCAGTTCGACGAGCAGTCGCATCGCCGCCTGTGGGGAGGTGACCACATCGTCGGGCCGCACCTCGAACCCGAGCTGCGAGAGGTGGTCGGCCACGGCTCGATCGGTGCGCGCGGCGTTGTTCGTGAGGCATCCGACCCGGATGCCCGCGCGCTGCGCCGCCGTCAACGACTCGACGGCGTACGGAATCGCATCGGGGCCCGCGTAGAGCACCCCGTCGAGGTCGGCGAGCACCACATCGATGCCGGCCAGCGGCGTGCCGCCGGCGTTCTTGCGGAACAGTCCGCCCTTGCGCCCCTCAGCGGGCATCGCCGGCGTCGTCCACTGACTCGTCTTCCGTCTCCACCGACGAGGTGTCCTCGGCGGGCTCATTGTCCACGACATCGACATCGACATCAGCGTCGGCGTCGAATTCGAGTTCCTCGACGTCCACCTCGATCAGATCTTCTTCGTCGTTGAAGCCCAGTGCCTCACGTGCCGTCTCGGCGAGCGTGCGCCACGACACTCCTTCCGCATCGCGTCCGAGGTCTTCGAGCACCGTCGCGTACGCGTCGAAGAGAGCCGGGCTGTACGAGAACGCACGCGTCTTGTCGAGCTGCGGGATCTCGAGCTCCGCCAACGCGGCCTCCGTCTGCCCGAGATCGAGCCGAGCACCCGACATCGCGATCGCGAGGGCGACCTGCACATCGGCGGAAAGCTGCGAGCGATCAACCGAACGGCCGACCTCCAGCGCCCTGTCGGGCCGGCCGACACCACGTTCGCTGTCGACCATGAGGGGCAACTGGTCGTCCTTGCCCGAGATGCGCCGATACGTGCGCAACTCACGAAGCGCCAGTGCGAAATCGCCGGTCTCGTATGCCGTGATCGCGTAGGTCTCCCGCACGATCGCGATCCGACCGGCACGCCTGACCGCCGCAGCCGCGTGGCGGTGCGCCAGCTCCGGATCGGACTCGATCAACCGGGGAACCATGGCCAGGTGACGCGCCACCTCGTCGGCGTTCTCCATGGTGAGCGTCTTCAGTTCGATGCGTGCAGCACGCTCGAGGTCCTTCGGCGTGATCCACTCCGGCAGCTCCGGGTCGTTGTGACGCGGCCGAACGCTCCGCGGCGCGCCTGGCATCCGGCGGTCCTGCTCATCCTGCTGGTATCCGCGTCGGTCGTCCCGCTCCGGACGCCCAGAACGCGCCCGATCGCCCCCGCGCGCATCCCCCCGGCGATCGCCGCTCCAACCGGTGTTGCGACCATCACGACGCTGCTCCCCCGGCCGACCATCACGGTCACCCGAACGGAAGCTCCCGCGTTCGCGGTTCTGATCACGGTCACGAGGCCTGTCGCCACCGCCGTCGCGCGAGCGCTGCGGCCGGTCGTTCCAACCGGATGTGTTCCCGCGCTGCCCGTCCCGACTCTGATTCCTGGAGCGATACCCACCGCGCGCGCGATCATCATGACGCCCGCTCGAGCGCTCACCGTCTGAGCGGTACGGTCGGTCTCCGCCCGAACGGTACGGACGTTCCCCATCAGAGCGATACGGTCGGTCCCCGCCCGAACGATACGGCCGGTCGCCGTTCCGTCGAGCCCCGTCATGCCGAGGGCCGCCGTCGCGTCCACCTTGCCAAGAGTTCGGGCTGCGGCCCGAGCCGTGCGGCCGCCCGCCGCGATCATCACGCGACTGACGCTCGTCACCTCGCTGGCGCGGATCTCTACCCGAGCGACCGTCACGCGGCTGCCACCCGTCACGCGATGGGCGCGCATTCCGATCCTGGCGTCCATCGCCGTTCCCGCGCCCGCCGTCGTTCCGACGATCACCGCCGAAGGAGCTACCCCCGCCGTACGAACCAGTGCGGGCACCGCTCTGCTGGCCACCGTCGCGGCGCGGACCGTCGTATCGGCGCGCGCCATTGCCGGACCGAGTCCCCTCGCCACGAGAGCCGCCCGACCAACGCTTCCCGCCACCGGATGCCCCGTCACGGCCGGGGCCACCCTCCGACGAGCCACCTCGAGATCTGTCACCACCACGAGAAGAGCCATCACGCCCACCACCGTGCTCGGGATGCCTGCCCGCACCATCGCGCGCCGGCCTGTGACCGTTCCGATCGTGCCCGGAACGGCGTTCGCCGCCACCGCGCGCGGAGTCGCGCTCCTCGTCTGACATGTGCGTGGTCCTTCCCGACCGCCGTGCAGCTGGCTCGAGTCTTCGAGCAACGGCTCTCTGTGATGTTAAATGCGAAATGGCCACCCATGCGGGTGGCCATTTCGTCTAATGGTGTGTTCGGCGGTGTCCTACTCTCCCACAGGGTCCCCCCTGCAGTACCATCGGCGCTGTCAGTCTTAGCTTCCGGGTTCGGAATGTGTCCGGGCGTTTCCCTGACGCTATGGCCGCCGAAACTCTGTTGATCTGTGGTGTGCAACCCCTGACTGTCACGACCCGTTGCGGGTGTGGTTGGGGGGTTGGTTTCCGACCGTAGATCGGGAACCACATAGTGGACGCGAGTTCTGTCACGATTCGTGACGGAAAAGATTGTGTTGTCAAGTTGTTGGCTTATTAGTACCGGTCAGCTGCACAGGTCTTTCGTCCCTGCTTCCACATCCGGCCTATCAACCCAGTCGTCTGGCTGGGAGCCTCTCACCCGAAGGTATGGAAGTCTCATCTTGAGGCCGGCTTCCCGCTTAGATGCTTTCAGCGGTTATCCATCCCGAACGTAGCTAACCAGCGGTGCTCCTGGCGGAACAACTGGCACACCAGAGGTTCGTCCAACCCGGTCCTCTCGTACTAGGGTCAGATCCTCTCAAACTTCCTACGCGCGCAGCGGATAGGGACCGAACTGTCTCACGACGTTCTAAACCCAGCTCGCGTACCGCTTTAATGGGCGAACAGCCCAACCCTTGGGACCTACTCCAGCCCCAGGATGCGACGAGCCGACATCGAGGTGCCAAACCATGCCGTCGATATGGACTCTTGGGCAAGATCAGCCTGTTATCCCCGAGGTACCTTTTATCCGTTGAGCGACAGCGCTTCCACAAGCCACTGCCGGATCACTAGTCCCGACTTTCGTCCCTGCTCGACCTGTCAGTCTCACAGTCAAGCTCCCTTGTGCACTTACACTCGCCACCTGATTGCCAACCAGGTTGAGGGAACCTTTGGGCGCCTCCGTTACTCTTTAGGAGGCAACCGCCCCAGTTAAACTACCCACCAGGCACTGTCCCTGAACCGGATTACGGTTCTAAGTTAGACATCCAGAGTGACCAGAGTGGTATTTCAACAATGACTCCACGAACACTAGCGTGCCCGCTTCATAGTCTCCCACCTATCCTACACAAGCCACACCGAACACCAATACCAAGCTGTAGTAAAGGTCACGGGGTCTTTCCGTCCTGCTGCGCGTAACGAGCATCTTTACTCGTACTGCAATTTCGCCGAGTTCGCGGTTGAGACAGCTGGGAAGTCGTTACGCCATTCGTGCAGGTCGGAACTTACCCGACAAGGAATTTCGCTACCTTAGGATGGTTATAGTTACCACCGCCGTTTACTGGGGCTTAAATTCTGAGCTTCGCCTTGCGGCTAACCCTTCCTCTTAACCTTCCAGCACCGGGCAGGCGTCAGTCCGTATACATCGTCTTGCGACTTGGCACGGACCTGTGTTTTTAGTAAACAGTCGCTTCCCACTGGTCTCTGCGGCCTTCAAACGCTTTCGGAGCAAGTCCTAATACGCCTCAGGCCCCCCTTCTCCCGAAGTTACGGGGGCATTTTGCCGAGTTCCTTAACCACGATTCTCTCGATCTCCTTGGTATTCTCTACCTGACCACCTGAGTCGGTTTAGGGTACGGGCGGCTGGAACCTCGCGTCGATGCTTTTCTCGGCAGCATAGGATCACCAACTTCCCCAAACGGGTCCGCATCGTGTCTCAGCCTTGATGAACGACGGATTTGCCTATCGTTCGGCCTACGCACTTGCACCGGGACAACCATCGCCCGGCATCGGCTACCTTCCTGCGTCACACCTGTTAATACGCTAGCCGCACCAGCATAGGGTCGAGTGCTACCTCCCCGACCATCACCCCGAAGGGATCCGGAAAGGGTTTCGGACTCTTAGCATTACTGGATTGACTGGGGCGGTTCTTCGCCGGTACGGGAATATCAACCCGTTGTCCATCGACTACGCCTGTCGGCCTCGCCTTAGGTCCCGACTTACCCAGGGCGGATTAGCCTGGCCCTGGAACCCTTGGTCTTTCGGAGGACGGGTTTCTCACCCGTCTTTCGCTACTCATGCCTGCATTCTCACTCGTGTAGGCTCCACGGCTGGTTCACACCGCCGCTTCACTGCCCACACGACGCTCTCCTACCCATCAACACGGCTGGACCACGAAGGCCTACCACTAATGTCAATGCCACAACTTCGGTGGCGTGCTTGAGCCCCGTTACATTGTCGGCGCGGAATCACTTGACCAGTGAGCTATTACGCACTCTTTCAAGGGTGGCTGCTTCTAAGCCAACCTCCTGGTTGTCTGTGCAACTCCACATCCTTTCCCACTTAGCACGCGCTTAGGGACCTTAGTTGGTGGTCTGGGTTGTTTCCCTCTCGACGATGAAGCTTATCCCCCACCGTCTCACTGCTGCGCTCTCACTTACCGGCATTCGGAGTTTGGCTGACGTCAGTAACCTTGTAGGGCCCATCGGCCATCCAGTAGCTCTACCTCCGGCAAGAAACACGCAACGCTGCACCTAAATGCATTTCGGAGAGAACCAGCTATCACGAAGTTTGATTGGCCTTTCACCCCTACCCACAGCTCATCCCCTCCATTTTCAACTGAAGTGGGTTCGGTCCTCCACGACGTCTTACCGTCGCTTCAACCTGGCCATGGGTAGATCACTTCGCTTCGGGTCTAGGACATGCGACTGAAATCGCCCTATTCAGACTCGCTTTCGCTACGGCTACCCCACACGGGTTAACCTCGCCACATATCGCTAACTCGCAGGCTCATTCTTCAAAAGGCACGCTGTCACCCCAACAAGGAGGCTCCAACGGTTTGTAAGCAAACGGTTTCAGGTACTATTTCACTCCCCTCCCGGGGTACTTTTCACCTTTCCCTCACGGTACTTGTCCGCTATCGGTCATCTGGGAGTATTTAGGCTTATCAGGTGGTCCTGACAGATTCACACGGGATTTCTCGGGCCCCGTGCTACTTGGGATCCTCTCCGCCCTGGCACAGCATTTCGGTTACGGGACTGGCACCCTCTACGGTCGACCTTTCAAAGCCGTTCACCTACACCATGCGCATCGACGTGAACTCCAGCGGAAGTTCGTGAGAGTCCCACAACCCCGACCATGCAACGCCCGCCGGCTATCACACATGATCGGTTTAGCCTCATCCGCGTTCGCTCGCCACTACTAACGGAATCACTGTTGTTTTCTCTTCCTGTGGGTACTGAGATGTTTCACTTCCCCACGTTCCCTCTACCCGCCCTATATATTCAGGCGGGAGTCACCAGGTCACCCAAAGGGCCTGGCGGGGTTTCCCCATTCGGAGACCCTCGGATCAAAGTTCGCTTATCAACTCCCCGAGGCTTATCGCAGATTGCTACGTCCTTCTTCGGCTCCAGATGCCAAGGCATCCACCGTTCGCTCTTAGAAACTTGAAATCACATGAGTCAGAATCGATCGCCACCAGCAAAGCCGGTGGAGATAGACCAATGATCTGTAAGTCAATACAAAAAGTATTGAACAAGATCTTTGTGATCGACCCCTATAAAGGGATCAATCTAAGATGCTCGCGTCCACTGTGTAGTTCTCAAAATACGGTCGGAACCCCCCCACCAGCCCAACACCACGGTCAGACAAGAAAAGGGGCCCAGAGGTTCAGGTACGACCCCGAAAGGCCGGCCCGGTCCCTCAGGACCCAACAGCGTGCATGTCGCAAACTTCCACCCCGGACCCGTTCCTTGCCTCCGAAGAGACCGTACTGAGATCCGTGAGCATCCGCCCACGACCCATGTCAATGTTCCACCCATGAGCAACCAGCCGAGAACATTCGTCTCGGATCTGGCGCCTGGACACCAAAAGGTGCCAGTGCTCCTTAGAAAGGAGGTGATCCAGCCGCACCTTCCGGTACGGCTACCTTGTTACGACTTAGTCCTAATCACCGATCCCACCTTCGACGGCTCCCTCCAAAAAGGTTGGGCCACCGGCTTCGGGTGTTACCGACTTTCATGACTTGACGGGCGGTGTGTACAAGGCCCGGGAACGTATTCACCGCAGCGTTGCTGATCTGCGATTACTAGCGACTCCGACTTCATGAGGTCGAGTTGCAGACCTCAATCCGAACTGAGACCGGCTTTTTGGGATTCGCTCCACCTTACGGTATCGCAGCCCTTTGTACCGGCCATTGTAGCATGCGTGAAGCCCAAGACATAAGGGGCATGATGATTTGACGTCATCCCCACCTTCCTCCGAGTTGACCCCGGCAGTCTCCTATGAGTTCCCACCATCACGTGCTGGCAACATAGAACGAGGGTTGCGCTCGTTGCGGGACTTAACCCAACATCTCACGACACGAGCTGACGACAACCATGCACCACCTGTATACGAGTGTCCAAAGAGTTCCACATTTCTGCAGCGTTCTCGTATATGTCAAGCCTTGGTAAGGTTCTTCGCGTTGCATCGAATTAATCCGCATGCTCCGCCGCTTGTGCGGGCCCCCGTCAATTCCTTTGAGTTTTAGCCTTGCGGCCGTACTCCCCAGGCGGGGCGCTTAATGCGTTAGCTGCGACACGGAAACCGTGGAATGGTCCCCACATCTAGCGCCCAACGTTTACGGCGTGGACTACCAGGGTATCTAATCCTGTTCGCTCCCCACGCTTTCGCTCCTCAGCGTCAGTTACGGCCCAGAGAACTGCCTTCGCCATCGGTGTTCTTCCTGATATCTGCGCATTCCACCGCTACACCAGGAGTTCCATTCTCCCCTACCGCACTCTAGCCTGCCCGTACCCACTGCAAGCCCGAAGTTGAGCCTCGGGATTTCACAGCAGACGCGACAGACCGCCTACGAGCTCTTTACGCCCAATAATTCCGGACAACGCTCGCACCCTACGTATTACCGCGGCTGCTGGCACGTAGTTAGCCGGTGCTTTTTCTGCAGGTACCGTCACTCCGAAAAGCTTCTTCCCTACCAAAAGAGGTTTACAACCCGAAGGCCGTCATCCCTCACGCGGCGTTGCTGCATCAGGCTTGCGCCCATTGTGCAATATTCCCCACTGCTGCCTCCCGTAGGAGTCTGGGCCGTGTCTCAGTCCCAGTGTGGCCGGTCACCCTCTCAGGCCGGCTACCCGTCGTCGCCTTGGTAAGCCATTACCTCACCAACAAGCTGATAGGCCGCGAGCTCATCCCAAACCAAAAAAATCTTTCCACCCACAACAGATGCCTGTATGGGTCATATCCAGTATTAGACGCCGTTTCCAGCGCTTATCCCAGAGTCCGGGGCAGATTACTCACGTGTTACTCACCCGTTCGCCACTGATCCCCCCAGAGCAAGCTCCAAGGTTCACCGTTCGACTTGCATGTGTTAAGCACGCCGCCAGCGTTCGTCCTGAGCCAGGATCAAACTCTCCATAAATGAACAAACCCACAGCCCCGGAAAAACCAGAACCATGGAAATATCACCCACCAAGCAAAAAAAACTTGGACGAGCTGATCTGACTAGAATCGAATCTCAAACTGACAATCCGAAAATATCTAATCCAAAGGAATCTCAAACACCAACAAAAACGTTGATGCCGAGGTTAATTGGCATATGACATAGTGCACGCTGTTGAGTTCTCAAGGATCGGACACCTTCGGCATCGAGTCTCGCGACCGTCACACCGAGGCAACTTCACTACCTTACCACTCCGATCCAGCTTGTCAAGTCGGCGTCTCGAGCAGAAGCTCGAGATCCGCGCGACTGATCGGCTCGAATCCAGGGAACTGGACTCTGATCATCGAGTGGATTTTTCCATCCTAGGGCCAGTGGTTCTCTCCCGCAAGGGAGTAGCTCTTCGGCCGAGGATCGGTCCCGCTTGAGGCCGGAAGCTTTTCAAGCTTTCCGCACCTTTGGGGTGACAAGTAAGTACTTTACGGACGGGGGCCGGACGGCGCAAATCGTGGCGACGAGTCGGGCGTGTCGCAGGCATCCACCCAGTGGCGCGTCACTCGACGAAGACGCCGGCGAGAGTCTTCTTGCCCCTGCGGAGCACCGCGACGCCGCTCGGGAGTGCCCGGCCCTCGATGGTCGCCGCGGCGTCCTCGATCTTCTCGTTGTTCACGTACACCCCGCCCTGGGCGATGGCTCGTCGCGCATCGGAAAGGCTCGACGTGAGCTCCGTGTCGACCAGAAGCTGGGCGATCGGGGCGTCCGGCGCGGTCGTGGTGTTCGGGAGCTCGCGAAGCGCCGCCTCGAGAGTGCGGGCATCCGCCGTGGCAAGATCTCCGTTGCCGAAGAGCGCCTCTGCTGCCGCGATGACGGCATCCGTCGCCTCGCGTCCATGCACGAGAGTGGTGACCTCCCTCGCCAGGGTGCGCTGGGCTTCGCGCTTGTAGGGCTCGTCGGCCACCGCCTGCTCGAGTCGATCGATCTCGGCACGCGGGAGGAAGGTGAAGACCTTCAGCCGATCGATCACGTCACTGTCGAGTGCGTTGAGCCAGAACTGGTAGAACGCGTAAGGACTCGTCAGAGCCGGGTCGAGCCAGACGGCGTTGCCCTCGCTCTTGCCGAACTTGGTGCCGTCGCTGTTGGTCACCAGCGGCGTGCCGATCGCATGCACGCTCGCTCCCGTGACGCGATGGATGAGATCGGTTCCGCTCGTCAGGTTGCCCCACTGGTCGCTGCCCCCTGTCTGCAGCACGCAGTCGTACTGGCGGTACAGCTCGAGGAAGTCGTACCCCTGCAGGATCTGGTAGCTGAACTCGGTGTAGCTGATGCCCGCCTCGGAGTTGAGGCGTGCGGAGACGGCATCCTTCTTGAGCATGGTGCCGACGCGGTAGTGCTTGCCCACGTCGCGGAGGAAGTCGATGGCGGACAGCGGGGCCGTCCAATCGAGGTTGTTGACCAGGCGCACCGCGTTGTCGCCGTCGTCGCTGAGGAACCGGGACACCTGACCCTGCAGGTAGCCGACCCAGGTCGCGACGGTCTCCTTCGTGTTGAGCGTGCGCTCGGCCGACGGCTTGGGGTCTCCGATGAGTCCCGTCGAGCCCCCGACCAACCCGAGCGGGCGATGGCCGGCGAGCTGCAGTCGGCGCATCACGATCAGCTGCACGAGGTTGCCGAGATGAAGGCTCGGTGCCGTCGGATCGAAGCCGCAGTAGTAGGTGATAGGGCCGGCGGCGAGTGCCGCACGCAGGGCATCCGCATCGGTCGAGACGTGCACGTGACCGCGCCAGAGAAGCTCATCCCAGATGTCGTGGAACGTGGGGTCGTTGCTCTGTGTGGCGAGGACGTCGGCTGGCACGCCACAACAGTAGCAAGGCGTGGAGGCTTTGGATCGCGGTAATGAAGGCTTGAGACTTATCTTGATACTGGTTAAGCTTGTGGCCTTACATGCACGGACAATCGGGTCGGGCGAATCGGAGGTCGAGATGTTCGTGATCACCGCAGACCAGGTGGACAGCAGGAACCGCGCCGATGTCGTGGCCGAGACGCAGGCATCCCTTCAGACGCGGTTCGGCTCGGCGCTCGTACTGCCCGTGGATCGCAATGCCGGCGACGAGGTGCAGCTGGTCACCGACGACGCCCGCACCGCGCTGGACATCGTGCTCGCGCTCGACCGCACGAACGACTGGAGCATCGGCGTCGGCTGCGGTGCGGTGCGGGAGCCGTTGCCCGACAGCGCACGCGCGGCCACCGGACCGGCCTTCTTCGCCGCCAGGGATGCCGTGCAATCGGCCAAAAAGCGTCAGCTGCGATTCGCCATCCGGTCGGGCGCCGAGTCGGAACGGGAACCGGCGTCGGATCTCGAAGCGCTCACGGACCTGCTGCTCACCGTGCGCGGGCGCCGCAGCGCTGCCGGATGGGAACTGTACGACCTGCTGCTGACCGGGATCACGCAGCGCGAGGCAGCGGAACGGCTCGGCATCAGCGAGCCGGCCGTGAGCTCGCGGGCGCGGGCTGCCGGCATCCATCCAGAGGCGTCGTCGACACCGGCCATCGCTAGGCTGATGAACGACTTGGACACCCGCTCGGTCGAAGGAGCCCCCGCATGAGCACTCCCCTGCTGTACTCGGCACTGACGGCGATGTACTGGGGGCTCGTGCTCGTGATCGTCGGGCTCGGCGTTGCGGCAGCAGCCGTCACGCTGCGCGTGCCGCGACGCTGGCTCGTGATCGCCGCCGGCGCCACCATCGTGGCGGGCATCGTCGCTGTGGTGATCCCGCACGACAAGCCGGTTCCCGCCGTCAGCGTGCTGCTCGGCCTCGCGGTGCTCGCGTTGAGCGTGCTCGGCGGCGGGCCGGCCACACTGTTCGTGCTGGCGCTCGCCTCGAAGGGAACGGTGCGCGAGGGCACCCACGGCGGGATCGTGGTCGACCGTGCCTCGGTACCCGGCGGGGCCGCAGAGCCCGGCGAGGTGCTGCGAGGCGGCACCGCGATCGGAGTCTTCGAACGGCTGGCCACCACGGGCAGCATCATGGCCGGCTTTCCCGAGGCGCTCGCCGTGCTCGTCGCCCTCAAGAGCGTGGGACGGTTCAGCGAGCTCGACGTCGCGGAGGCGCGCGAACGCTTCATCATCGGCTCACTGGTGAGCCTCGTGTGGGCGGCGGCGTGCGGGGCGCTGTTCCGGTTCGCGCTCGGGGTCTGAGCGGCAGCGGGCAGGTTTCGAGACGCGCGCTTCGCGTGCTTCTCAACCCACGGGACGGGGTGCGCGCTTCGCGCGCTCCTCAGCGCACGCGACAGGATGCGCTTCGCGTGTGGCTCACGCCCCGGGAGCAGCTGTCGCGGAGTGCGCCCTCGGATGCCGCTTGTAGGGCGACACCGTCGGGTCGCCGGGGATCCAGAAGCGCCAGGGATAGAGCATCCCGTCGCCGCCGGGGCCGCTGAGACCCGTGCGCGGGCCGGTGGCGAACGCGGTGACCGGTTCGGCCGGCGCCTCGAACACGAACGGCGGCGCGAACACATCGGAACCGCCCTCGTCGAGCCGGATGCCGGCCGCGATCGTGAGCCGGGCGGGTCCCCGCGCAAGGTCGCGGTCTTTCACGCTGCTCCCCCGCCGCTCGCGCGCGAGCTCGATGCCGTCGACCACCTCCGCTCCGCGCAGCAGCAGACCGGATGCCTGCCCCTCCGGCAGGCAGACCAGGTTGGCACACGTGTGCATGCCGTAGGTGAAATAGGTGTACACGTGGCCGGGCGGACCGAACATCACGGCGTTGCGCGCGGTCTTGCCGCGGAACGCGTGCGATCCAGGATCGGTTCCGTCTCCCAGATACGCCTCGACCTCGGTGATGCGCAGCGTCACCGGCCCCTCATCGGTGATGTGGGTCAGCCTGGCACCGAGCAACTGCGGCGCAACCTCGATCGGAGGCCGGTCGAAGAAGGAACGGTCGAGCGACGGCATCCGCTACGACAGCCAGCCCGCGTGCGTCATCGCACGTCGCCCGCAGGGAACAGCGCGTCCGCGAGCACACGGACCCGCTCGGTGAGGTGGGCACGCTGATCGGCGACGCGCTCGGGCGCCGTTCCGCCGATGCCGCTGCGCGACCCCACGGAGCCCTCGATGGTGAGCACCGAGCGCACCTCGGGAGTCAGATGCGGCGAGATCGCGACGAGCGCCGCATCGTCGACCTCGTCGAGCTCCAGGCCGTTCGCCTCGGCGTGGGCGACGAGCTTGCCCGTGATCTCGTGTGCGTCGCGGAACGGCACGTGCTGCTTGACGAGCCACTCGGCCACGTCCGTCGCCAACGAATAGCCCTGAGGTGCGAGCTCGCGCATGCGCTCGGTGTGGAATCGAAGGGTCGCGACCATGCCGGTGAACGCCGGGAGAAGCACCTCGAGCGTGTCGACCGAGTCGAACACCGGCTCCTTGTCTTCTTGGATGTCGCGGTTGTACGCGAGCGGGAGGCCCTTGAGCGTGGCCAGCAGCCCGGAGAGATTGCCGATCAGGCGGCCGGCCTTGCCGCGGGCCAGCTCGGCGATGTCGGGGTTCTTCTTCTGCGGCATGATCGACGACCCGGTCGAATACGAGTCGCTGAGCGTGACGAAGCCGAACTCGCGCGTGTTCCAGAGGATGATCTCCTCGGCGAACCGGGATACGTCGATGCCGAGTTGCGCCGTGATGTACGCGAACTCGGCGACGAGATCGCGGGCGGCCGTGCCGTCGATCGAGTTCTCGACCACGACGGAGAATCCCAGTCGGTCGGCGACGAGGCCGGCGTCGAGGCCGAGGGTGTTGCCGGCGAGGGCGCCGGAGCCGTAGGGGGAGGCATCCGACCGCGCTCGCCAGTCGCGGATGCGCTCGAGGTCGCGCACCAGCGGCCAGCAGTGCGCGAGGAGGTGGTGCGCGAGCAACACGGGCTGGGCGTGCTGAAGGTGCGTGCGCCCGGGCATGATCGCGTTCGGGTGCGCCTCCGCCTGCGCCGCGAGGGCGTCGATCAGGTCGAGCACGAGCCGGGCGATTCGCTCGGAGTGGTCGCGCAGGAACAGCCGCACGAGCGTGGCGATCTGGTCGTTGCGGCTTCGACCCGCGCGCAGCTTGCCGCCGAGGTCGCCCGCACGCTCGACGAGGCCTCGCTCCAGAGCGGAGTGCACGTCTTCATCGGATGCCTGCGGCCCGAAGGCGCCGCTCGTCACATCGGCCAACAGCGCGTCGAGCGCCGCCGTCATGTCGATGAGCTCACTCGCGCTCAGGTAGCCGGCCGCGGCGAGCGCTGCGGCATGCGCCTTCGAGCCGGCGATGTCGTACGGGGCCAGCCGCCAGTCGAACTGCGTCGAGCGGCTCAACTCGGTGAGCTCGGGGGACGGACCGCCCGCGAATCGTCCGCCCCAGAGCGCGCCGGCCTCCCCGGCCCTGTTCGCCTGCTGTTCTTCAGTCATCGATGGCTCCGTCTCAGGCCGCGTTCTTTGCCAGCAGCCACGTCAGGAGCGCCTTCTGGGCGTGCAAGCGGTTCTCCGCCTCGTTCCAGATGACGCTCTGCGGGCCGTCGATGACCTCGGGGTCGACCTCGTAACCGCGGTCGGCGGGCAGGCAGTGCAGGAAGATCGCGCCGGGCTTGGCCGTGTCCATCAGCTCCTGGGTGACCTTGTAGCCGCCCATCGCAGCGATGCGGTGCGCCTTCTCCTCTTCTTTGCCCATCGACACCCAGGTGTCGGTGACGACGACGTCGGCGCCGGCGACCGCCTCGAACGGATCGGTGAAGAGCGTGACCGAGCCGCCCGTGCTCGTGGCGATGGCATCCGCGTCGCCGACCACCGTCTCGTGCGGAGCGAACTCGACGGGGGATGCGACGCGCACGTTCATGGCGGCCGTCGCGCCGGCGAGCAGGTAGGACTGCGCCATGTTGCTGGCACCGTCGCCGAGGAAGGCGACGGTGAGGCCCGCGAGCGTGCCGAAGGCATCCCGAATCGTGAGCAGGTCGGCGAGCAGCTGGCACGGGTGGAAGTCATCGGAGAGCGCGTTGATGACGGGCACCGTGGTGCCGGCAGCCATCTCCTCGAGGCCGGACTGCGCGTAGGTGCGCCACACGATGGCCGAGACCATGCGCTCGAGCACACGCGCCGTGTCGGACGGCGTCTCCTTGCCGCCGAGCTGGCTGTTGGCGGTGCTGATGATGAGCGGGCTGCCACCGAGGTCGGCGATGCCGACCGCGAACGACACCCTGGTGCGCGTCGACGACTTGTCGAAGATCACGGCCACCGTCTGCGGTCCATCGAGAGGCTTGCGCCCCCAGCGGTCGGCGCGGATCTGCACGGCGAGGTCGAGGATCTCGGTCTGCTCGTGCGGCGAAAGGTCGTCGTCGCGGAGGAAGTGACGGGTCATGATGCGTTCTCCTGATCGATGCCGGCGGCGACGGTCTCGACCGCCTCCCGGAAGAGTGCGAGGAATTCTTCGACCTCGGCGTCGCCGATGGTCAGGGCGGGGGCGATGCGGATGACGCTCGCGTCGGGAGCGTTCACGATGAGCCCTCTGCGCTGCGCCTCGTCGCGGAGCTGCACGGCGACGGGTGCCTTCAGCGTGATGCCGATCAGCAGGCCCGCGCCGCGGGTTCCGCTGACCAGGGGCATCCCCTCGACGCCGGCGCACAGCTGGGCGCCGCGCACCGCGGCGTTCTGCAGCAGGTTCGCGCGCTCGATCTCACCGATCACGGCCTGGCCGACCGCGGTCGCCAGCGGATTGCCGCCGAACGTGGAGTTGTGGTTGCCGGGCTGGAACAGGTCGCTCGCGGCGCCGAACGTGACCAGCGCACCCAGCGGGAAGCCGCCGGCGATGCCCTTGGCCAGGGTGATCGCGTCGGGCACGATGCCCTCCCGCTGGAAGGCGAACCACTCTCCCGTGCGGCCGACACCGGTCTGCACCTCGTCAACGATCAGCAGCGCACCGTGCTGCGTCGTGAGCTCGCGCGCCCTGCGCAGATAGCCGTCCGGCAGCTCGACGACGCCGGCCTCACCCTGGATGGGCTCCACGATGAGTGCGGCGATGGATGCCTGCGGCTGCGCGAACGCCGCCTCCAGCGCCTCGATCGTGGGTTCGATCGCCCGCGCTCCCGACAGCATCGGCATGAACGGGTCTTGATAGGCGGCCTTCGGCGTGACGGCCAGCGCTCCCATGGTCCGACCGTGGAACGCGCCGTCGAGGCACAGGATGGTCTCGGTCCCTATGGCATGCCCGTGCAGTCGCGCGAGCTTCACGGCGGCCTCGACCGCCTCGGTGCCGGAGTTCGCGAAGAACACCCTGCCGGCGTCGCCGGTGCCGGCGATGCGCTTCACGGTCGCCGCGAGCTGCAACTGTTGCGGGGAGGCGAAGTAGTTGGAGACGTGCGCGAGCGTCACGGCCTGGCGGGAGACGGCATCCACGAACACCGGATGCGCGTGGCCGAGCGAGTTCACGGCGATGCCGCCGAGGAAGTCGAGGTAGCGGTTGCCCTTCTCGTCCCACACCGAGGAACCCTCGCCGCGCACGAAGAGCGCGAGGCGGGATCCGAGGCTCATCAGGTCGCGGTCCGCGTCGTCGTGCCACGTGGTCGTCACGCGGTCACCTCCGTTCCGCTGCCGCTGGTGGTGAAGAGCTCGAAGAGCAGGGAGTGAGCATCGCGGCCGTCGATGACGGCCGCCTTCGGCACGCCGCCGTCGACGGCGTCGAGGCACGCGGTCATCTTGGGGATCATCCCCGCGTCGAGCGACGGCAGCAGCTCGCGCAGCTCGAGGGCGGAGACGGTGGAGATGAGGGAATCACGGTCGGGCCAGTCGCGGTAGAGACCGGGCACGTTGGTCAGGATGACCAGCTTGGCAGCGCGCAGAGCGACGGCGAGCGCGGCGGCCGCGGCATCCGCGTTCACGTTGAGGCTGCGCCCCGGCACGTCGACGTCGAGCGCGATGGACGACACGACGGGGATGCGGCCCGCGTGCAGCTCGGCCATCACGCCCTCCGGGTTGACGCTGACCACGTCGCCGACGAGGCCGAGATCGACGGGCTCGCCGTCGATCAGCGCCTTGCGCACCCGCCCCTCGAAGAGCCGGGCGTCTTCGCCGGAGATGCCGGACGCGAGAGCTCCGTGCAGGTTGATGTGGCCGACGATGTCACGGCTGATCTGGCCCGTGAGCACCATGCGCACGACTTCCATGGCCTCTGGGGTCGTCACCCGGTACCCGCCGCGGAACTCGCTGACGATGCCGAGCCGGTCGAGCATGGCGGAGATCTGCGGGCCGCCGCCGTGCACGACGACAGGACGGATGCCCGCGTAGCGCAGGAAGGCGATGTCGTCGGCGAAGGCCCGCACGAGCTCCTCGTCGACCATGGCGTTGCCGCCGAACTTGATGACGATGGTCTGGCCGTGGAACTTCTTCAGCCAGGGCAGCGCCTCGATCAGCACGGCAGCCTTCGTGCTGTGGTGCTCGATCAACGGGAGCGGTTGCGGCTCGGTGTCGGCGGGGTCGGTCATGCGCGTCCCCCGTCAGCTCGCGTACGCGCTGTTCTCGTGCACGTAATCGTGCGTGAGATCGTTCGTGAGGATGGTCGCCGCGTGATCGCCCGCGTGCAGGTCGATGAGGATCGACGTCGCGCGAGGCGCGAGATCGACGAGGTCGCGCGGCTGGTCGGGCTCCCCCGCCGTGCACACCTGCACGCCGTTGATCGCCACGTCGATGCCGTAGGGGTCGAACTCGGCGTCGGTCGTGCCCACCGCGGCGAGCACCCTGCCCCAGTTGGGATCGTTGCCGAAGATGGCGGCCTTGAAGAGATTGCTGCGGGAGACGGCGCGCGCGACATTCACGGCGTCGTCTTCGGTCGCCGCATGCACGACCTCGATGGCGATGTCGTGGGATGCCCCCTCCGCGTCGCCCTGCAGCTGCAACGCGAGATCGCGGCAGACGTCGGTGAGCGCGAGCGCGAACTCGTCCTCGCCAGGGGTGACGCCGGACGCGCCCGAGGCGAGCAGCACGACGGTGTCGTTCGTCGACATGCAGCCGTCGGAGTCGAGCCGGTCGAACGTGACGCGGGTGGCGGCACGGAGCGCCCGGTCGAGCGCGGCGGAATCGAGCGCGGCGTCCGTCGTGATGACGACGAGCATGGTGGCGAGGCCGGGGGCGAGCATCCCCGCACCCTTGGCCATGCCGCCGATCGAACAGCCGTCGCCGACGACGACCGCCTGCTTGGGGTGCGTGTCGGTGGTCATGATCGCCTCGGCGGCGGCGAGGCCGCCCGCCTCGTCCTCGGAGAGGGCCGCTGAGGCCTGCTCCACCCCGGAGATCAGCGCGGCGCGGTCGAGCTGTTCGCCGATGAGTCCGGTCGAGCAGATGACGACGTCGCCGGCGGAGACGCCGAGCTGCTCCGCCGCGGCCTCTGCGGTGGCGTGCGAGGTCTGGAATCCTTCGGTGCCCGTGTAGCAGTTGGCGCCGCCGGAGTTGAGGACCACGGCGGAGACGATGCCGTCGCTCGCGACCTGCTTGCTCCAGATGACCGGGTTGGCCTGGCAGCGGTTGGAGGTGAACACGGCGGCGGCGTTCTGCAACGGGCCGAGATTGTGCACGACGGCCAGGTCGCGGGCACCCGATGCCTTGAGTCCTGCCGCGACGCCCGATGCGGCGAATCCTGCTGGTGCCGTGATGCTCACGGTGCGACTCCGTTCACGCTGAGGCCGGTATGCTCCGGCAGACCGAGCGCGATGTTCGCGCACTGGATGGCGGCACCCGCGGTGCCCTTGACGAGGTTGTCGACGGCGACGATCGAGACCACGCGATTCGCCGCGGCGTCGACCGCCACGCCGATGAGAGCGGTGTTCGCACCCAGCACGTCGGAGGTGCGCGGGAACTTGCCGGCGGGCAGCACCTGCACGAACCGCTCCCCCGCGTAGGCGTCGTTCCATGCCGCGCGCACCTCGTCGACCGAGACACCGGGCTTCAACGGTGCGCTGACGGTGGCGAGGATGCCCCGCGCCATCGGCACGAGCATCGGCGTGAACGAGATGGCCGGGTTCGGCGCCCCGGCGGCCCGCAGGTTCTGCAGGATCTCGGGAATGTGCCTGTGCGTGCCGCCGACGCCGTATGGCACGGCGTTGCCCAGCAGTTCGGAGGCCAGGTAGGTGGTCTTGAGGCTCTTGCCCGCTCCGCTCGGTCCGACGGCCAGCACCGCGACGATGTCCCTGTCGTCGATGAGGCCGGCCGCCACGCCTGGGGCGATGGCGAGGGAGACGGAGCTCGCGTTGCAGCCGGGTGCGGCGATGCGGGTGGCGCCGGCGAGGGCATCCCGCTGCTTGCCGTCCGTGGTGGGCAGCTCGGGCACGCCGTACGTCCAGGCGCCGGCGTAGTCGCCGGCGTAGAACGCGTTCCAGTCGGCCTCGGAGGTGAGTCGGTGATCGGCGCCGCAGTCGACGACGAGCACGTCGTCGCCGAGCTGGGAGCTGATGGCACCTGACGCTCCGTGCGGCAGCGCCAGGAAGACGACGTCGTGACCGGCAAGGGTCGTGGCATCCGTCTCCTGCAGCGTGAGGTGCGCGAGCGAACGCAGGTGCGGCTGGTGATCGATCAACGGCGTGCCGGCGTTGGAACCGGCGGTGACCGTGCGGATCTCGAAATCGGGGTGGTCGGCCAGAATGCGGAGGATCTCTCCCCCCGCGTAGCCCGAGGCGCCTGCGACGGCGACCGAATAGGACATGTCTTTACCTTAAGAGGAGTGAGCGGACGGTGTCGGCACGGCGACGCCCACAGTGAACCGCACCATCGCGCGGGTCTGTACGCGTCGCCTAGCTTCGGCGAGCGTTCGGAACAGATCGGCGCAGAACCGATCGGCACAGACGTCGGCGCACGGCACGGGTCGAGAAGACCTGTGCGGTGACGGTGCGCCGGGTGCAAGACATGTCGGCCAGCTTAGCGGGCGGGTCGGGGTGGGCGCGAATCGAGCAGGCCGAGCTCCTGCGCCCTCGTCACCGCCCTCGTGCGGTCGTCGACCCCGAGCTTCTCGAACACGTGAACCAGGTGGGTCTTCACCGTGGACTCCGCGATGAAGAGCCGGGCGGCGATCTGCACGTTGCTCGATCCCTCGGCCACCAGAGCCAGCACCTGAGCCTCGCGGTCCGAGAGCCGCACGCCTTCGATCGCCGCATTCCGGGTGCCGCGCACCAGCGCCTCCGCGATCCCCGGCGCGAGCACCGTACGGCCGCGCGCCACGGCGCGCACGGCGGCCACGACCTCGTCGTGCGGTGCGGCCTTCAGCAGGTATCCGCTCGCGCCGGCCTCGATCGCCTGCAGCACGTCGGCGTCGGACTCGAAGGTGGTGAGCACGAGAACCCTGACGACGTCGCCCCGCGCTCGGGCGTCGGCGAGGAGGCGGGCGGTGGCGCCGGCGCCGCCGAGCACGGGCATCCTCAGGTCCATGAGCACGACGTCGGCGCCCACTGTCGCCGCCCGTTCGACAGCCTCTGCCCCGTTCTCCGCCTCGGCGACCACGTCGAGGTCGGTCTCGTCGTCGAGCATCGCGCGGATGCCGCGGCGCACGAGCGGATGATCGTCGGCGATGATGACCCGGATCACGCTGCGCCTCCCTCGTGCGCGGTGCGCACCGATGCCTCGTCGTCGACAGCGTGCTCGACGATGTCGGCCACGGACGGATCGACCGCCGCCGCGCCCGATCCGCTCGGCACGGAGACGGTGAGACGGGCGCCGCCGCCCGGAGCCGGGCGCAGCGCGACGGTGCCGCCGAACATGCGCACACGCTCCCGCATGCCGGCGAGTCCGAAGCCCTCCTCGTCGTCGACGACGCCTGCGACGCCGACACCGTCGTCGACGACCTCGAGCACGACCGTGTCGCCGACCGATCGAAGTGTGGCCGCCGCCGTCGCGGCCCGTGCGTGCTTGCGCACGTTGGCGAGCCCTTCTTGCAGGCAGCGCAGGAGCACCACCTCGTGCTCGCGCTGCGGCACGACGGCGTCGAACTCGATGCTCGCGGCGATTCCGGTCTCGCGGGCGAAGCGCTGCACCACCCGCCGGGCGGCCTCCGCGAGTCCGTCGTCCACCGACGGGGTTGTGGTCTCGGCCACCAGGGAGCGGATCTCGCGCAGGGTCTCGCGGGCGGCATCCTCAATCGTCGCCAACGTGTCGGGCAGCTCACCTGCACCCGTCGGAGCGGATGCCTGTCGCTGGGCCCGTTCCGCCAGCATGACCAGGCCGGTCAGTGACTGCGCCACCGTGTCGTGCATGTCACGGGCGAGACGTTCGCGTTCGCGGGCGGCGCCGGCATCCCGCGCCGACACCGCCGCCTGCTGCTGTGCCTTCTGCACCTCGGACAGCAGTCTCGCCCGCTCCAGTCCCCAATGGGTGATGCGCAGGATCCAGAGCCCGATCGCGACCGCGAACAGGAACGACAGCACCGCAGTGATCGCCGCGGCCGTGGCGCCCGCCGGACCGGCGGCGAGGCCGACGAAGACGCCGAGAGCGAGCAGCACATCCCAGGCGAGCATGCCGAAGAATCCGACGGGGGCGAAGCAGCCGATCAGCGGGTAGGCGATCGCCTGGAGCACGGCGATGTTCGGATCGGCCGCGCAGCCGACCGCCGTGATCACGACCACGACGCCGAGGTAGACCTGCGACGCCACCGGATGCGGACGGCCGATCAGCCACCTGCCGAACACTCCATACGCGACGGCGAACGCGGCCAGCGCCAGCAGCGCACCGAGAGCGTTCTTCGGCATCGCGTGGTCGAATGCCGTGTCGAGCCAGACCAGGAACGCGCAGGCGAGCACGGAGACCGCGACCGCGGCATCCCACCAGAGCCGCTTCTGCATGTTCACGGGTCCACTCTCGCATCGCACCGCGCGCGCGGCGACCCGTGTCGGCCCGTCGCGCCTCGCGTCATCGGTCTTTGTGGATCCAACGAAAGGTGATCCTGCTGATCACGAGTCCGACGACGAGCCAGACCACGAGCGCCACGGCGATGCCGCCGAGCTGCCAGCTGTCGTTCGGCTCGAGCGCGACGAAATCGTCGGGCAGGAACACGCTGCGCATGCCCTGCGCGATCCATTTCAGCGGAAAGAGTCCCGCGATGGTCTGCATCCAGCCGGGGAGCTGGCTGAAGTTCAGGTAGACGCCCGAGATGAACTGCAGGATGAGCACGATCGGCACCACGACGGCGCTCGCGGACCGCCCCGATCGCGGCAGCGCGGAGAGGGCGATGCCGAGCACGGCGGAGGTGACGATGCCGAGCACGAAGATCCACGCGAACGTCAGCCACTTGCTGCCGTCGGTCGGCAGCGCGATGCCGAAGAGCAGCCTCGCGACGGCCAGCAGCAGCACGGCCTGGATGACGGCGGTCACGAAGACCTGCCCGATCTTGCCCGCGAAGTAGGAGATGGGCGACAGCGGCGTGCCGCCCAACCGCTTGAGCGTGCCGTCTGACTTCTCCCGCGCGATGTCGACGGCGAGGTTCTGCACGCCGGAGAGCAGGACGCCCGCCGCCAGCATGCCTGGCAGATAGTAGGCGCCGACACTGATGCCCGGCTCGCCCGGCTTCGCCACGATGTCGCCGGATGCGCTGAATGCCGCCGTGAAGATGCCCAGCATCACCAGCGGGAACAAGAAGGTGAAGAACACGGTGTCGAGCGACCGGAAGTACGCCACGACCTCGTATCGCGTGCGAGCGGCCCCGAGCGCGAGCGTGCTCATGCCGCCACCTCCTCGTCGTCGTCCGCCGCCGATCCGACATGCGCATCTCCCACGAGCCTGAGGTAGATGTCC
Organism: Humibacter ginsenosidimutans; assembly: GCF_007859675.1. Taxonomy (GTDB): domain Bacteria; phylum Actinomycetota; class Actinomycetes; order Actinomycetales; family Microbacteriaceae; genus Humibacter; species Humibacter ginsenosidimutans. The sequence goes on along the minus strand of NZ_CP042305.1, from coordinate 165,195 downwards.
TCGAGGCTCGGCCTGACGACCTCGAGGTCGTCGGGCTCCGCGCCGAGCCGCGCGACGAGCTCCGCCACGGTGCGACCCGGCTCGGTGGTACGGAGCTCGCGCACCTGCGCTGCGTCGCGCCAGCGCACGAGCGGGATGCGGGCATCCGCTCCGCCGAGCTCGTCGATGGGTGCGATGTCGATCATGCGGCCTCCGGCGATCACGCCGGCGCGGTCGCCGAGCTGTGCCGCCTCGTCGAGATAGTGGGTGGTGAGCAGGATGCTCGTTCCCTCGCGTTTCAGCTCCCGGATGAGGCCCCAGAACTCGCGACGTGCCTCGGGGTCGAAGCCCGTTGTCGGCTCGTCGAGGAAGAGCAGGCGCGGGTTGCCGATGATGCCGAGTGCGACATCCGCGCGCCTGCGCTGCCCGCCGGACAGCTTGGCGATGCGCGTGTTCGCCTTGCCCGTGAGCCCCACCGCGGCGATCGTCTGGTCGACGTCACGCGGGTGCGGGTAGAACCCCGCGAAGTGTCTCAGCTGCTCGGCGACCGTCATGACGGCCGGCTCGCCCGCGGACTGCAGCACGATGCCGAGCTGCGCCTTCCAGGCGAGCGTCGCCCGATGCGGGTCGACGCCGAGCACGCTCACCTCGCCCGAGGTGCGGTCGCGGTAGCCCTCGAGAATCTCGATGGTCGTCGATTTGCCTGCGCCGTTCGGTCCGAGCAGGGCGAAGGTCTCCCCCGTCTCGATGTCGAAGTCGATGTCGTCGATCGCGGTGACGTCGCCGTAGCGCTTGTGCAACCCGCGCACGCTGACCACGGGTGATGATGTGCTCGCCATACGGCAAGACTCCCGCGCCGGGGCGCGGCGTGCCATGGGGCGAGGGATGGATCGGGGCATCCATCGTTCGATGGATGCCCCAGCCCTTCGACTCGCGGCACTCGCTCAGGGAGCGGGACTCGCGGCACTCGCTCAGGGAGTGGGAACGCTCACTCGCGCGCGTGGGCGCCGAAGCGCTCGCCCGCGAGGGCGGCGCCTGCGAGCTTCGCCTCGCTGGCCTCTGCCGCCGTGAGCGTGCGGTCGTCGCCGCGGAAGCGCAGAGCGAACGTGAGGCTCTTGGTGCCCTCCGACACGCCCTGACCGCGGTAGTCGTCGACGATGTGCGCGGCTTCGAGCAGCTCGCCGGCGCCCTCGACGACAGCCGCGAGAACGTCGCCGGCCGGCACCGCGGCGTCCACCACGAGCGAGAGGTCCTGCGTCGCCGCAGGGAACGTCGAGATGGCGGAGACCCGAGCGTCGCCGCCCGCGGCCTCGATCAGCCTGTCGAGGTCGACCTCGAGCACGCCGACCACGCGAGGCAGGTCGGAGGACTCGGCGAGCGCCGGCAGCAGTTCGCCTGCGTAGCCGATGACCTCGCCGTCGAGCACGATCTCGGCGGTGCGACCCGGGTGCAGCGCCTTGTGCGTGCCCTGCCGAACGGCCACCTCGACGCCGAGCGCCGTGGTGAGCGTGCGCAGGGCCACGAGCGCATCAGCGATCCCCGCCGCCACCGCGGCCTGTCCCGGCTGCTTGGTGGTGGAGTCCCCCGTGAAGATCGCGCCTGCCCGGCGCGGCTGCGCAGGGATGCCCGCCTCGAGCTCCGCGATGACCTCCGGTGCCGGCAACGCGGCACCAGCAGGCAGCTCGGCGCTTCCGCTCACAGCGCCGTCAGGGCGGAACACGAGCCCGATCTCGAACAGCGCGAGATCGGTGAGCCCCCTGGAGAGATTGCGCTTGGCGGTGTCGACCAGCCCAGGAAGGAGGGAGGTGCGCATGAAGGGCACCGAGGCATCCAGCGCGTTCGCCAGTCTCACAGCGGGAACCTCGCCGTCGACGGCCGAACCGAACGTGTTGTTCTGCTCGGCCGTCACGAACGGGTAGACGAGCACCTCGGTGAGGCCGCTTGCGGCGAGCGCGGTCGCCGCCTGGCGGCGCAGCTGCTGCGAGCGTGTGAGGCCGCGGCCCGGAGGCGCGACGGGCAGCACGGACGGAATGCGCTCGTAGCCGACGATGCGGGCCACCTCTTCGGCCAGGTCGGCCTTGTCGCCGAGGTCGGGGCGCCAGCTCGGCGGGGTCACGAGCAGCCCGCCGTCGGTCTGCTGCTCGACGATGCCGCCGATCTCGGCGAGCGTGGAGCGCACCTCGTCGTCGGTGAACTCGACGCCGACGAGCGTGCTCACGTAGCCGTGCGGCAGCAGGATCGCCTGCGCGGTCGGCGGTGTGTGCAGGGTGGAGCCGAGGCCGTCGGCGTGGCCGCCGCCGAGCTGCTCGAGGAGCTGCACGACACGGGCCGCCGCGGCGCGGGCGACATCGGGGTCGACGCCGCGCTCGAAACGACGGGATGCCTCGCTGGGCAGCTTGTGCCGCCTCGCGGAGCGCGCGATCGACACCGGGTCGAAGTTCGCGGCCTCGATCAGCACGTCGGTCGTGGTGTCGCTCACCTCGGTGGTGGCGCCGCCCATCACGCCGGCGAGGCCGATCGGCCCCGCCCCGTCGGTGATCAGGAGGTCTTCGGGATCGAGCTTTCGCACCTGAGCGTCGAGCGTCTCGATCGTCTCGCCGGGTTCTGCCCTGCGCACCGTGATGCCGCCGGTGAGTTTGTCCAGGTCATAGGCGTGTGTCGGCTGGCCGAGCTCGACCATCACGTAGTTGGTCACGTCGACGATGAGCGAGATCGAGCGGATGCCCGCCAGCACGAGCCGCGCGATCATCCAGGCCGGCGTCGGCGCGCTCGGGTCGACGCCGCGCACCACGCGCGTGACGAACACGCTCGCGCCGATCTGCCCGCGGATCGGCGCACGGTCGTCGACGACGACCGTGAACCCCTCGCCGTCGGCGGGCTGAACCGCGGCGGCCGGGTCGCGGAATGCCGCACCCGTGGAGTGCGCGTACTCGCGCGCGACGCCGCGGATCGACAGCGCGTAGCCGCGATCGGGGGTGACGTTCACCTCGACCGACGCGTCGTCGAGACCGAGCAGGCCGATGGCATCCGCGCCGACGGGTGCGTCGATGCCGAGCTCTGCGAGGCGCAGGATGCCGTTGTGCTCGTCGCCGAGACCGAGCTCCCGTGCCGAGGCGATCATGCCGTCGGAGACGTGGCCGTACGTCTTGCGCGCGGCGATCGGGAACGGTCCAGGCAGCACGGACCCCGGCAGCGTCACCACGACTTTGTCGCCGGGGAAGAAGTTATGGGCACCGCAGACGATGCCGTGCACAGACTCGCCGCCATCGGCGGCCGTCTCGCCCTCGGGCGCGACGCGCACCTGGCACCAGCGGATGGTCTTGCCATTGGTCTGCGGCTCCTCGACGAAGTCGAGCACCTGACCGACGACGACGGGTCCGGAGATCTCGAAGCGGTGGATCGCCTCCTCTTCGAGTCCGACCTTGACGAGCGCGGCGTGCACGTCTTCCGGCGTGGAGCCGGGGGCGACGTCGACGTACTCGGCGAGCCACGAAAGCGGGATGCGCATGCCCTTAAACCACCATTCCGAACTGCTGGGAGAAGCGAACGTCGCCCTCGACCATGTCGCGCATGTCGTTGAGCCCGTTGCGGAACTGCAGCGTGCGCTCGATGCCCATGCCGAAGGCGAAGCCCGTGTAGACATCCGGATCGATGCCTGCAGAGCGCAGCACGTTGCGGTTCACCATGCCGCAGCCGCCCCACTCGATCCACTGCGGGCCGCCCTTGGCGCCGGGGTGCCAGACATCCATCTCGGCGCTCGGCTCCGTGAACGGGAAGTAGTTGGGACGCAGGCGGATCTTCGCCTCCTCGCCGAACATGGCGCGCGCGAAGTGCTCGAGCGTGCCGCGCAGGTGCGCCATGGTGAGCCCCTTGTCGACGGCGATGCCCTCGACCTGGCTGAACACCGGGGTGTGCGTCGAGTCGAGCTCATCGGTGCGGTACACGCGGCCGGGCGCCACGACGTACACCGGCAGCTCGCGCGACAGCAGCGCGCGCACCTGCACGGGCGAGGTGTGCGTGCGCAGCACGAGGTGCGCCTCGGGCGGCTCCACGAAGAACGTGTCCTGCAGCGCGCGCGCCGGGTGGTCGGCGTCGAAGTTCAACGCGTCGAAGTTGAACCACTCGCTCTCGAGCTCCGGGCCCTCCGCGACCTCCCAGCCCATGCCGACGAAGATGTCGGCGATGCGCTCCTGCAGCAGAGAGAGAGGATGCCTCGCCCCGACCCGCCCCGGCAGCGCCACCTCGGTGACGTCCACGGCTTCCTCCGCCAGCCGACGAGCGTTCTCCGCCTCGGCGAGGACGGTCTCTTTCGCGGCGAACGCCCGGTTGACCTCTCCCCTGGCCTGCCCGACCAGCTTGCCGAACGCGGCCTTCTGGTCGGCGGGAACGTCGCGCAGCGCGGCGTTCAGGCGGGCGAGCTGCGAGTGCTCCGCGGCATGCGCCGTGCGCGCCGCCTTGAGTTCCGCGACGTCGGCGGCGGCATCCACGGCGGCCAGGGCCGCCTCGACCGCCTGCCGCACCGCGGATTCGGTGATCTCGATGGGTTCTGGCACGAGCACCAAGTCTACGGGAGCCCCGTGCCGCGGCCCGACGGCGATGAGAAGACGATGGAGCTGCGGGGCACGGCCTTCGCGGTCAGTGGCCGACGCCCGGCAATGCCCCGACCAAGACGGACTCCACCACCTCGTCGACGGCGGATTCGTCGGGCAGACCGCCCAGCTCACCGGCGAACAGCAGGTGCGACGTACCCGTGAGCGTCACCGCGATGGTGCGCGGGTCGGCGGTCGCGGCGAGGCGACCCTGTCTCTTCTCGACTTCCAGATAGTCGGCGAGCAGCTCGACGATCTCTGCGAGATAGGGAATGCCGCCGGCGGCCGTGCCGCGAAGCCGCCGGCGCACCTCGTCCCTGCCGATCACGAGACTCACGACGGCCAGCCCGAGCGCATCGAAGGCGCCCGTCAGGGCGAACCGGGTGTTCGCCACCACGGTCAGGGTGCCGACGCGGCGCTCCAGCTCGTGGGCGATCACAGACAGTCCACGAAGATGTGCACCGACCAGCTCGACGAGAAAATCGTCGAAGTCGACGAAGTGCCGATGCAGCACGCCCTTGGCGACACCGAGCTCCTCGGTCACGGCACGACTGGTCAACGCGCCGGGCCCGTCGCGCAGCATCACCCGATCGGCTGCGGCGAAGAGCTGCTCACGGGGATCCTGCAGGGCGACACCGGTCGGCACGCCGTCCCCCTTCGTCGTTCGGCCGTGCGGAGCGGTCCTTGAGAGTGACCGCGTGCCCACTTAGAGTGGGCGCATGGTCACTTTATCGGAAGACGGGGCGCCGCAGAACTCCGCCGACGGACGCGACTTCGCCGAGTCATCCCACCGCCGCCGCGAGATCGCGGAGTCGTTCGGCACGGATGCCGCCGCCTACGATCGCGGTCGGCCCCGCTATCCCGAGCAGCTCGTCGAGCACGTGCTCGACGCGATCGGGCGCGATGGTGCAGGCATCGACATCCTCGACGTCGGCATGGGCACCGGCATCTCGGCACTGCCGTTCCGCGATCGCGGGGCGACAGTGCTCGGCGTCGAGGTGGACGAGAGGATGGCCACGCTCGCCCGCGATCGCGGCTTCACCGTCGAGATCGCGCCGTTCGAGCGCTGGGATGCCGCGGGCCGCACCTTCGATCTGGTCGTCTCCGGCCAGGCCTGGCACTGGATCGACCCCGCGGCGGGCGCGCACGAGGCGGCATCGGTGCTGCGTGACGGCGGAGCGATCGCCCTGTTCTGGAACATCATGCGAGTGCCTGACGCCCTTCGCGAGGTCACGCACGCAGCGCTTGCGGCGGCGATCCCCGGCCTGCCGCCCGCGGCTGCCGCAGCCTCCGACGATGACCCGTTCGGCGGGCAGGCTGCGAAGGCGGCCGACGGCATCCGCGCCTCCGGCCGATTCACCGAGCCCGGCTTCTGGCGCCACGACTGGCGGCGCCGGTACACGCGTGCCGAGTGGCTCGACGCGTTCCCCACGTCGGGTGGCGTCAACCGGCTGCCGAAAGAGCAGCTCTCACCGCTGCTGGCCAGGGTCGGCGCCGCCATCGATGCCATGGGCGGCTCCTTCACGATGGACTACGTCACCGTTGCCGTGATCGCGAAGCGCGCTTGACCGTCTGTTGTGGCCGTGCAGTGCTGTCAGGCGCGCTGCGCGAATGCCGACTCGTAGAGGCAGACGGATGCCGCGGTCGCCAGATTCATCGACTCCGCGTGACCGTAGATCGGCACCGTGATCACCCGATCCACGAGGGCCACGGCCTCGTCGGAGAGCCCGTGCGCCTCATTGCCGAACACCCATGCCGTAGGCTCGGCGAGCTCCCCGCTCACCCGCGCCACCAGCAGATCGTCCCCCGCCATGTCCGCGGCGATCACGTGCAGCCCTGCCGCCTTCGCCCGCCCCAGCACGTCCCCGATCCCGGAGCCGACGGCCACCGGCAGGTGGAACAGCGAGCCGGTCGTCGAGCGCACGACCTTGGGGTTGTACAGATCAACCGTGTGACCGGAGAACACGACGGCATCCGCTCCCGCGGAGTCGGCGGCACGGATGATCGTTCCCGCGTTTCCCGGATCGCGCACCTCCTCGAGCACCGCGATCAGCTTCGGCTGCACGGCGAACACGTCGTCAAGCGACGAGGTGAACATGCGGCACACCGCGACGAAGCCCTGCGGCGTGACCGTGTCGGCCATGGCATCCAGCACCTGGTCGGTCACGAACTCGGTCTCGATGCCGGCATGACGGGCAAGCACCGCGACATCGTCGTGCTTGTGGAACGCGTGCGTCGTGGCGAAGAGGTCGACCACGAGCTCGGGACGCCAGGTCAACGCCTCACGCGCCGCCTGAGGGCCCTCGAGAAGAAAGTAACCCGTGTCGGCACGAGCGGACTTCTTGGCCAGCTTGGCGACAGCACGGACCCTTGGTGACCGGGGGTTGTCGAGCACGGGTTCAGTCTAGGGGCGGAACGGGGTGCTCAGGGCGGTCGCGGGATCGGCGGGCGGCGGTCTGATAGCGGTCGCGGGACCGGAGCGGATCGGCAGGCTCATGGCGGTCGCGGGACCGGAGGGAATCGGGTCCTCGGGGACATGCCCCCGCCGCGCTGCGCACGGCTCCCGCCAGACCTGCGCGCTGGAGCTAGGAGCGGAGGCCATTTCTGGCCTCCGCCGCGACGCCAGCGCCGCCAGCCGTCTCGGCTGGCGGACCTGCAGCCCCGAGGACCCGATTCCCTCCGGTCACGCTCTGTTGCGCGGTGTATGGCGCCCTGGGCACGGTGAAGGGTGGGGGAAAAGCGGAACGGCCCGGTCCTTGATGGACCGGGCCGTGCTGTGGTGCTTTGTGGTGCAGGCTTACGCGGCGTCTGCCTTCGGGGCGGACGTGTCGGCCGGGAGTGCCTTCTTCGCGGTCTCGACCAGCGACGCGAACGTGGCGGGCTCGTTCACGGCGAGCTCGGCCAGGATGCGACGGTCCACCTCGATGCCGGCCAGGTTCAGACCCTGGATGAAGCGGTTGTAGGTGAGGCCGTTCTGACGGCTCGCGGCGTTGATGCGCTGGATCCACAGGCGACGGAAGTCGCCCTTGCGGGCACGGCGGTCACGGTAGCTGTAGACCAGCGAGTGGGTGACCTGCTCCTTGGCCTTGCGGTAGAGACGCGACCGCTGGCCGCGGTAACCCTCGGCGCGCTCGAGGATGACCCGACGCTTCTTGTGGGCGTTGACGGCCCTCTTCACTCTTGCCATTGCTCAAATTCCTTTATGCGTCGTGTCGGCTTACTTGCCGAGAAGCTTCTTGGCGACCTTGGCGTCGACGTTCGGCAGCACCTGGTCCTGGTTCAGACGGCGCGTGCGACGGCTCGTCTTGAGCTCCAGGTGGTGACGCATGCCGGCCTGCTGCTTCATGACCTTGCCGCTGCCGGTGACCTTGAAACGCTTCTTGGCCCCGGAGTGGGTCTTCTGCTTGGGCATTATTTCTCCTCATCGGTGGCGGAGGGGGTTTCCGCCTCGGTGGCCTGCTCGCCGGAACGCTGCTGCTGGGAGCGCGCTCGGTTCGCGGCACGTTGTGCGTTGGCCTCGGCCTTGGCCTCCGACTTGTTCTTCAGGGGGCCGATGACCATGACCATGTTGCGACCGTCGATGGTCGGATTCGATTCCACGGAACCGAACTCCGCCACATCTTCGGCGAACCTCTGCAGCAAGCGCACACCCTGCTCGGGGCGGGACTGCTCGCGTCCGCGGAACAGGATCATGGCTTTGACCTTGTCCCCGGCCTTGAGGAACCCCTCGGCGCGCTTGCGCTTGGTCTCGTAGTCGTGTTTGTCGATCTTGAGGCGGAACCGCACCTCTTTCAGCACGGTGTTCGCCTGGTTGCGCCTGGCCTCTTTGGCCTTCTGCGCAGCCTCGTACTTGTACTTGCCGTAGTCCATGATCTTGGCCACGGGAGGCTTCGAGTTCGGAGCCACCTCGACGAGGTCCATGTCGGACTCCTGCGCGAGACGCAGCGCGACGTCGATCTTGACGACGCCGATCTGCTCTCCGCCTGGTCCGACGAGGCGAACCTCGGGCACGCGGATACGGTCATTGGTACGGGGATCGCTGATGCGTGTCTCCTCTGATCGAACGTTGCTGTTGACGTGGCCATCCCGGAACGTCGTCCCGGAATGGCCGGCAGAGGTCTCACACTCGTGCGATCCGTGTTTGCGCACGGCCGCGCATCCCACACCCTTTGCGTCAACCTCGGCGACTTTCGTCGCGTCGGCGGAGTGTGTAACGACCCGGTAACCTGGTGAAGCGGTCAAGCGCGGGTGGGAGAGTCTCCACTTTGCGTTTCGGGGCATGGTGCTCCGAAAGCCCAACAGAGTCTAACAGACATCTGTGCACGACCTCGAATCGGCCGCCACCATCACCGACCCGATCCCCCGTAGAGGCAGCATGTCAGAGCAGCACGTCCACCGTTTCGACGACCAGGATGCCGAGGCGACCGTCGCCGACGCCACTCGCGACATCGCCGACGTGCCCGCCGTCGAGGTGATCACGACCACCTCGGTGCACCTGATGAGCGCCGCCGCCGTGAAGTGCGGACTCGCCGACGACCCGGCGACGCAGACCGACCTCGACGAGGCCCGCAAGCTGATCGACGCCCTCGCCGGTCTCGTGACCGCCAGCGCTCAGCACATCGGCGACCAGCATGCCCGCAGCCTGCGCGACGGTCTGCGCAGCCTGCAGCTCGCCTTCCGCGAGGCATCCGCCATTCCCGACGAGCCGGGCAAGGGGCCAGGCGAGAGGTACACCGGGCCGGTCAGCTGAGCGATCGACGAGCAGTCTGCCGCGTCAGGCTGCCGTGATCTTCACCGTCATCGAGTCGACGCGCTCGGCGACGACGGCCGACTCCCCCAGCGCGCGCTGACGCGCTGCACCAGGTCGCGCAGCGCGCCCGCGTCCAAGCCCACGACGATCGAGAGCGTGACCTCGACCTCCGCCGCCGCGAGGCGAGCGTGCGGGTCCCCCGCGCGAAGCTCGATGCCGGCGACGGCGGTCTCCTCGGCGATGGATGCGCGGAACGCCCCGACCACCTCAGCATCGCTCCACGGCTCACACCAATCCGCGCCGGTCGCCAAGGCAGTCACCATCGGGCGGCGCAGCACGAACTCCGTGAGGCTCGTCGGATCGATGACGATCAGCTGCGTCTCTTCGCTCGCTGCGGCCAGCGCGACCCGCGGACCCGCGGCGGGCACCGGCCTTGCCTTCGAGTTCCAGGCCGACAGCGTCGCCACCGAGGTGAACGCAGGCAGCACGGCACGACCGTCGGGGGCGCCGACCGTCGCGATCGACAGCTCCTGCGTCTTGTCGACGAGGTGCCCGTCCGCCGCCTCGCCGAGCTCACCCGCGTGAGCGAGCAGCGGAACGAGCAGCCGCGCGGCGCGGAACGCTTCGAGCACGGCCCGCTGACTGCCGTGTCCTGCGTCGAAGGCGATCAGTGCGGCGAGCAGCGCAGGGTCGGCCGAGCCGTCGTCGGTCGACGCCGGAGCGGAATCGAACGTACGGCCCGCCCACGGCAGTCCCGCCGAATCGGCCTTGTCGGTCGATCCGAAGAGGTGGCGCGAGCCGTCAGTGTCCGGCAACGTCCAACGCCTCCGCGAGCGTGAACGCGCCGGAGTACAGGGCCTTGCCCACGATCGCACCCTCCACGCCTTCCGGCACCAGCTCGCGCAGCGCGGCGATGTCGTCGAGGTTCGAGACACCGCCGGAGGCGACGACGGGGCGGTCGGTGCGATCGGTCATCTGCTTCAGCAACTCGAGGTTGGGGCCTCGCAGAGTACCGTCTTTCGTCACATCGGTCACCACGTAACGCGCGCAGCCGGCATCCTCGAGTCGGGCGAGCACCTCCCACAGGTCACCGCCCTCGCGGGTCCAGCCACGAGCGGCGAGCGTCGTGCCGCGCACATCGAGGCCGACGGCGATGGCCTCGCCGAAACGTGAGATGACGTCGGCGGCCCACTGCGGATTCTCCAGCGCCGCCGTGCCGAGATTCACACGCTTGGCGCCGAGATCGAGGGCGCGCTCGAGCGACTCGTCGTCGCGGATGCCGCCCGACAGCTCGATCTGCACGTCGCGCCTGGAATGCATCACGGCCTTGAGCACGTCCCGATTGTCTCCGCGGCCGAACGCGGCATCCAGGTCGACGAGGTGGATCCACTCCGCACCCTGCTCCGCCCACTCCGCCGCCGCGGCGACGGGGTCGCCGTAGCTCGTCTCGCTGCCGGCCTCCCCCTGCGTCAGTCGCACGGCCTTGCCGTCGGCGATGTCGACGGCGGGAAGCAGCTGCAGGCGGGGGGTGTCGCTGATGGGGCTCATCGGTGGCGGTTCCTCAGGGTGAAGCGGATGGGAAGAAGGTCTGCCGCGCTAGCGCGCAGCGGACGCGGTCGGCGCGGCTGCTCCTGAGCTGCGCACGGGAAGGCTCCGCACCCAGTTGCTCAGCAGACGCATGCCCGCAGCGCCGGACTTCTCGGGGTGGAACTGCGTGGCGGTGAGGGGGCCGTTCTCCACGGCAGCGAGGAACGGGCCGCCGTAGTCGGCCCAGGTGAGCTTGGCCGCGGCGAACGGGCCGGTGGGCTCGAGCTCCCAGTTCTGCGCCGCGAACGAGTGCACGAAGTAGAAACGCTCGCCGCGCACGCCCTCGAAGAGCACGGAGTCGGCCGGGGCATCCACCGTGTTCCAACCCATGTGCGGCAGTACCTCGGCCTTCAGCGGCTCGACCACGCCCGGCCACTCGCCGAGTCCCTCTGCGTGGTGGCCGTGCTCGACACCGCGCTCGAAGAGCACCTGCATGCCGACGCAGATGCCGAGCACCGGACGTCCGCCCGCGAGCCGCCGGTCGACGATCTCGGCACCGCGCACGGCGTTCAGCTGGTCGACGACAGCTTTGAAGGCGCCGACGCCCGGCACGACGAGACCGTCGGCATCCATGGCCGCCTGTCTGTCGGAGGTAAGGAGCACGTCGGCCCCCACCGCCTCGAGCGCCTTCGCCGCGGAGTGCACATTGCCCGAGCCGTAGTCGAGCACGACGACACGCGGCTTCGCTGCGGCGGTCGCCTCGTCGTCGGCGCGCGAGGCCGCTTCGGCGCCGTCCCCGCTCACAGCGCGCCCTTGGTCGACGGGATGCCGGTGACGAGCGGGTCGAGCGCCTTCGCCTGGCGGAACGCCCTGGCGAACGCCTTGAACTCGGCCTCGGCGATGTGGTGCGGGTCGCGCCCGCCCAGCACGCGCACGTGCACCGTGAGAGCGGCGTTGAACGCGATCGCCTCGAAGACGTGACGCACCATCGATCCGGTGAAGTGTCCACCGATCAAGTGGTGTTCGAAGCCGGCCGGCTCACCGGTGTGCACGAGGTACGGGCGGCCGGAGATGTCGACGACGGCCTGCACGAGCGCCTCGTCGAGGGGCACCGTCGCGTCACCGTAGCGGGAGATGCCGGATTTGTCGCCAAGGGCATCTCTGATCGCCTGGCCGAGAACAATGCCGACATCCTCGACGGTGTGGTGCACGTCGATCTCGATGTCGCCCTTGGCCCGCACCGTCAGATCGGTGAGCGAGTGCTTGGCGAACGCCGTGAGCAGGTGGTCGTAGAACGGCACCGTGGTGTGGATGCTGCTGGCCCCCGTGCCATCCAGGTCGAGCGACAGCTCGATGCTCGACTCGCTGGTCTCGCGGCGGATGCTCGCGGTGCGGCTGCTCATGTCCTCAACCCTACCGGCGGCCCGACGCCGCCAACTCGGCCATCGCATCGAGGAACACCGTGGTCTCGGCCTCCGTGCCAGCGCTCACCCGCAGGTGATTCGCGATGCCGACGTCACGCACGAGGATGCCCCGCTCCCGCAACGCGAGGAACGTCGCGTGCGGGTCGCTCACGCCCCCGAACAGCACGAAGTTGCTGCCAGACGCGTGCACGTCGTAGCCCAGCTCGCCGAGCCGTTCGCTGATGCGGTCGCGCTGCGCCACGATGTCGTGCACGGTGGCGAGCATCTCGTCGGAGTGCCGCAGGGCGGCGATCGCGGCCGCCTGCGTCAGAACGGAGAGGTGGTACGGCAGGCGCACGAGCCGAAGCGCGTCCGCGACGGCCGGATCCGCGGCGAGATAGCCCAGGCGTACCCCGGCGAAGGCGAAGGCCTTGCTCATGGTGCGCGAGACGATGAGGCGCTCCCGGCCGGGCAGCAGGGTGATCGCGCTCGGAGCATCCTCGGGCATGAACTCGTGGTACGCCTCGTCGACGATCACGACGCCCTGCGACGCGTCGTACACCGCCTCGACGACATCGAGTCCGAGCGGCGTTCCCGTCGGGTTGTTCGGCGCGCAGAGGATGACGACATCGGGCCGGTGTTCGCGCACCACCCGTGCTGCGTGCTCCGGCGTGACGACGAAGTCGGGACCGCGATCCGCCGCGATCCAGGCCGTGCCCGTGCCCGAGGCGAGCAGCGGGTACATGGAATAGGTGGGCGCGAAGCCGAGCGCGGAACGCCCAGGACCGCCGAACGCCTGCAGAATCTGCTGCAACACCTCGTTGGAGCCGTTGGCCGCCCAGATGTTCGAAGCGTCCAGCCCATGACCGAGATAGCCGGCGAGAGATGCACGCAACTCGCCGAACTCGCGGTCGGGGTACCGGTTCGCACCCCTCAGTGCAACGGCGACGGACTGCACGATGTCGGCCACCACGTCATCGGGAATCGGATGCGTGTTCTCGTTCACGTTCAGCGCCACGGGCACGGGAGCCTGTGGCGCACCGTACGGCGACTTGCCGCGAAGATCGTCGCGGATCGGAAGATCGGAGAACGAGGTCACCCGACAATGCTAGGGGTCGAAGAGGCCCCGATCTCTCAGTGGCCGGCCCCGTCGTACTGGTGGGGAATCGCCAGCTGCTCCCCCGCCTGCACCATGCTCGACGAGAGCCCGTTGAGATCGACGATGGCGCTGACGACGTCACGCGGATCGGAACCGGGTGCGACACGTTCGGCGATGCTCCAGAGCGAGTCGCCCGACTGTACGGTCACATGCCGGAACGTGACGGACGATGTGCCGTCGACGCCGGCGATCGCCGCACTGTTCGCCGCGAACATCGCGCCCCCGATCATGAGAGGGAGCACGAGCAGGACGGCCAGGACCACGCGACCGCGACGAGTCAGCCTGGTTCGCACACGAGGCTGCTGCGCCGAGATGCGGTGCTGGGTCAGTGCGATGGTCGTCATGGCCCTCTCCCCTCAGATTCGAAGTGATATTCCGAATCTATCTTCGATTCCTGTCGATTTCAACCGTATTTTCGAATTTCGGCTCTGCGAGTCATCAACACGCTCGAACAGATCCGTCGATCATGTGCGAAACCCCGATAGAGTTTCGATCGTCACCACGACAGAGCACCACACACCACCGACATTCGTTCCGACGTGTCGAGCCGGGCGGCTCGATGAACTTTCGAAACCTCTGCCGCAGACGCACCGACCACGGCGAAAGCGACCGGCGACCACCGGCCGGCGCCATCGATGAGAGGACCAGTACGTTGACCGAGTCCGACACCGCGGGAACCGCGGCATCTCCCGCCCGCGCCAAGCGCGGCGCCGCCGAGAAGCCCCGGACCAGGCGACGCAAGAGCCTCAGTGAGAAGCAGCGCTCCATCCTCGAGGTCATCCAGCGCTCGGTGAGCCAGCGCGGGTATCCGCCGAGCATGCGCGAGATCGGCGACGCGGTGGGCCTGGCGTCGCTGTCCAGCGTGGCGCACCAGCTCAACCAGCTCGAGCTCAGCGGCTACCTTCGCCGCGACCCCAATCGCCCCCGAGCGCTCGAAGTGCTGATCGATCTGCCGGAGAGCGCGGGACGCGCGGATGCCACGAGCGACTACGAGGCATCCATTCCGGTCGGCGACGCCACCATGGTGCCCATGGTCGGACGCATCGCCGCCGGTGTGCCCATCACCGCAGAGCAGCAGGTGGAGGAGGTCTTCCCGCTCCCCCGCCAGCTCGTGGGCAACGGCGACCTCTTCATGCTGAAGGTGCAGGGCGAGTCGATGATCGACGCCGCGATCTGCGACGGCGACTGGGTGGTCGTTCGGCAGCAGAACGACGCGGAGAACGGAGACATCGTCGCGGCCATGCTCGACGGCGAGGCCACGGTCAAGGTCTTCCGCCAGCGGGACGGACACACGTGGCTGCTCCCCCGCAACTCGGCGTTCGAGCCCATCCTGGGCGATTTCGCGACCGTCGTCGGCAAGGTCGTGGCGGTGCTGCGCGCGGTCTGAGAGCCCCGGGTGCCGAGTCGGGATTGATCAAGCACACCATGACGAAGGGCCCCGCTCCGAAGGTGGTTCGGAGCGGGGCCCTTCGCTGCGGAGCGCGGCAGCGCTATGCGGTCTGCTTCTCGCGCACGGCGCGGGTGGCCTCGATGATGTTTTTCAGCGACGCGACGGTCTCGTCGTAGCCGCGGGTCTTCAGGCCGCAGTCCGGGTTGATCCAGACCTGACGCTCGGGGATGGCGTCCAGGGCCTTCTCGATGAGCTCGGTGACCTCGGCGACCGACGGAACACGCGGCGAGTGGATGTCGTAGACGCCCGGCCCGATGCCGTGCGAGAAGCCGCTCGCCTTGATGTCGTCGACGACCTCCATGCGGCTGCGGGCCGCCTCGATGCTCGTCACGTCGGCATCCAGGTTGCGGATCGCGTCGATCACCACGCCGAACTCCGAGTAGCAGAGGTGCGTGTGGATCTGGGTCGCGTCGGCCACTCCGCTCGTGGCCAGACGGAACGAGCCGACCGACCAGTCGAGGTAGTCCGCCTGGTCCTTCTGCTTCAGCGGCAGCAGCTCGCGCAGCGCGGGCTCGTCGACCTGCACGATGCGGATGCCCGCTGCCTCGAGATCGGCGATCTCGTCGCGCAGCGCGAGGGCGACCTGGCGGGCCGTGTCACCGAGCGGCTGGTCGTCGCGCACGAACGACCAGGCGAGGATGGTGACGGGACCCGTGAGCATCCCCTTCACCGGCTTCTGCGTCAGCGACTGCGTGTACGCGGACCAGTCGACAGTGATCGGCTTCGGCCGGCTCACGTCGCCCCACAGGATCGACGGACGCGTGCATCGCGACCCGTAGGACTGCACCCAGCCGTTCTGCGTCACGGCGAAGCCGTCGAGGTTCTCCGCGAAGTACTGCACCATGTCGTTGCGCTCCGGCTCGCCGTGCACGATGACGTCGATGCCGATCTCCTCCTGCAGATCGACGACCCGGGAGATCTCGGCCTGCATGAGCCCGAGGTATTCGGCCTCGGTGATGATCCCCCTTCGCGAACTGCGCGCGGGCACGACGGATGTCGCCGGTCTGCGGGAACGATCCGATCGTGGTGGTGGGCAGCGCGGGCAGGCCGAGCGCCGCATCCTGAGCCGCGAGACGCGCCTCGTAGCCACCGCGTGAGAAGTCGTCGGACGTGAGAGCGGCAGCGCGCTCGCGCACGGCGCCGTCGCGCACCCCGGGTGCGCTGAGCCGGTCGGCGAGAGCTGCCGACGCCTCGGCCAGCTCGGTCTGAATCGCCTCGTGCCCGTCATCGAGCCCGCGCGCGAGAACGGCGATCTGTCCGACCTTCTGGTCGGCGAACGCGAGCCACGACGTCAGACGCGCGTCGAGCGCGGGCTCGTCGGCGACATCGTGCGGCACGTGCAGCAGCGAGGTGGAGGTGGATGCCGCGATCTTCGGCGACAGCGCGAGCAGCGACTCGAGCGTCCCGAACGACGCCTCGAGGTCGCCGCGCCAGATGTTGTGGCCGTCGATCACGCCTCCGACCACGGTCTTGCCCGGCAGCGCCGCGCGCGTGGCGTCGTCGAGGTCGACGGGGACGCTGCCGCGCACGAGGTCGAGCGAGATCGCCTCCACCTTGGTGGCGGCCAGCACGGGCAGCGCATCGTCGAGCGAACCGTAAGGCGCCGCGACGAAGAGCTGCGGACGCTCGGCCGCGGAGCCGAGCACGTCGTAGGCGGTCGCCGCCGCAGCGAGAACGTCTGCGCGTGCGTCGTCGATGCTCTCGCTGACCAGTGCGGGCTCGTCGAGCTGCACCCACTCGGCTCCCGCGCCCTTCAGACGAGCAAGCAGCTCGACGTAGACCGGGAGCAGGTCGGCGAGACGGGACAGCGGCCGGAAGTCCTCCGGCGCGCCGTCGGCGGCCTTGCTCAGCGCGAGGAATGTGACGGGGCCGACGATGACCGGGCGAGTCACGTATCCGTCGGCCTTCGCCTCCTCGAATTCGCGCACGAGACGCTCGGAAGCCAGGCGGAAATCGGTGTCCTCGCCGATCTCGGGCACGAGGTAGTGGTAGTTCGAGTCGAACCACTTCGTCATCTCGAGGGGAGCGTCGTCGCCGGCACCGCGAGCGATCGTGAAGTAGCCGGCGAGGTCGACCGTGCCGTCAGCGCGCTGCAGCGACGCGAAACGGGTGGGAACGGCGCCGACCGTGACGGCGGCATCCAGAACCTGGTCGTAGAAGCTGAAGCTCTCGGGAATGGACGAGTCTGTGCGGCCGAGACCCAGCGCGGCCAGACGCTCACGGGTGGTGCGGCGGAGACCCGCAGCCGTGGTCTCGAGCTCGGTGGCGTCGATCGAGCCCGCCCAGAACGCCTCGACGGCCTTCTTCAGCTCGCGGCGGCGGCCGATGCGCGGATACCCGATGATCGTCCCGGTGGGGAACGCGGAGGAGGTCATGCGTAGTCCTTCTGATTGCTGGTGGTGAGGTGCTGCTGGTCGATCAGTCCGCAGCGTTCGAGCACGGCGAGCGCAGTCTGCGGCCGGCCGTAGGTATAGAGGTGGATGCCAGGCGCACCGCCCGCGACGAGTCGCGATGCGAGCCGCGCGGCGTAGTCGATGCCGATCTCGCGCCTGCCCTCGTCGGTGGGTTCCACCTCGAGCTGGATGCCCAGCTCGGCCGGCAGGTCTTCGCCGCTGAGCTCGAGCATGCGCCGTAGAACGCCCGGGGTCGTCGCGGGCATGATGCCGGGCAGGATCGGGAATGTCACACCGGCCGAGCGCGCCCTGTCGACGAACGCGAAGTAGTCCTCGGCGTGGAAGAACATCTGCGTGATGGCGAGGTTCGCGCCGGACGCCTGCTTGGCGAGCAGGGTGTCGATGTCCTGAGTCGTCGACCGCGAACTCGGATGCCCGTTCGGGAACGCGCCCACCGCGATCGTCACCTTCTCCCGACGTCCGACCGCCCTGGCACGAGGCAGTCCGGGCACCGGGATCTCGCGATACGGCTCGCGCTCGGCCTGGATG
The DNA here is from genome assembly GCF_007859675.1 of Humibacter ginsenosidimutans. Classification (GTDB taxonomy): domain Bacteria; phylum Actinomycetota; class Actinomycetes; order Actinomycetales; family Microbacteriaceae; genus Humibacter; species Humibacter ginsenosidimutans. The sequence goes on along the minus strand of NZ_CP042305.1, from coordinate 147,396 downwards.
CGGTGGATGAGCTGCACCAGCTCTGCGGCACTGTGCAGGTCGCCGAGCGGGGCATCCGGTGGCGAATCTGCCGGAAGATCGCCGCGAACGGCGAGAAAGCGGGTGACGCCCGCGGCGAGGAACTCCCGGATCATGCGCCCGGCTTCCTCGTGAGACGACCCGATGCACGTGAGGTGCGCCATGACCGGAACGGTGGTATCGCTCAGAATCTGCTTGACGACGTTGAGCGACGACGCGTGAGACGAGCCGCCCGCGCCGTAGGTGACTGCCATGAAGTCCGGCCCAACGGCCGCGAGCCGCTGCAGCGTCTCGGGCAACGCCTTCGCCGCAGCCTCATTACGCGGCGGATACAGCTCGAACGAGAACGGGGTGCCGCGCGGACACGGCACCTCGCCGTCGGCGTTCTGCTGTGCGCTCACGTCGGCTCCCGGCTCGGGCGGCGCGGGTCGACGACAGAAGCCGAGGACATGCACACCGCATCACTGACGGACCACGCAGATCACGCGGTCCGTGGGCGGGTGCCGGGCTCGGCTTTCGCTCCAGTCGAGCCGCTCTCAGAGCCGCTCGACGAACAACGCACCCACCGTACCAAAGCTCGGCCGCGCGAACGGTGCCGTGTTACGCATCGCTACGCCGAGGTCGAGACGGTCTCCGCACGGAACGGCTCGAACACCGGAACGAACTCCGCAGCCAGCTTCGCCGTGATGCGGGTGCCGTCGGGTTCGTAGTCCGTGTGCAACACCCTGCCACGCTCGTGCAGCGCCGACACCAGATCGCCCCGGTCGTACGGGATGAGCACGTCGATGCTCACGGAGCGGTCGGGCAGGAGCCTCGCGATGGCGGCCAGCACCTCGTCGATGCCCTCGCCCGTGCGGGCCGAGGCGAACACCGCGTTCGGTTCGAGGCCGCGCAACTCCAGCCGTCTGCCATCGTCGATGAGATCCGCCTTGTTGAAGACGACCAGCTCCGGGATGTCCCTGGCGTCGACTTCGCCGATCACATCGCGCACCGTGGCGATCTGAGCGGCGGGATCGGGATGCGAGGCGTCCACGACGTGCACGATGAGGTCGGAGTCGGCGACCTCCTCGAGCGTGGAGCGGAACGCCTCAACGAGCTGGTGCGGGAGGTTTCGCACGAATCCCACGGTGTCGGACAGCGTGTAGAGACGACCGTCGGCGGTGATCGAGCGGCGCACCGTGGCATCCAGCGTCGCGAAGAGCGCATTCTCGACGAGCACGCCCGCCTTCGTGATGCGGTTCAGCAGACTGGACTTGCCCGCATTGGTGTAACCGGCGATCGCGACCGACGGCACGCTGTTGCGGCGACGGTTGGCGCGCTTCGCCTCGCGCGCGGGCGCGAAGTCCTTGATCTGCCTGCGCAGCCGGGCCATGCGGGAATGGATGCGCCGTCGATCGAGCTCGATCTTCGTCTCGCCGGGCCCGCGGCTGCCCATTCCGGCTCCGCCGCTGCCGACCTGGCCGCCGGCCTGGCGGCTCATCGACTCACCCCAGCCGCGCAGTCTCGGCAACAGGTACTCGAGCTGCGCGAGCTCGACCTGCGCCTTGCCCTCGCGGCTCTTGGCGTGCTGGCTGAAGATGTCGAGGATGACGGCGGTGCGGTCGATCACCTTCACCTTGACGATGTCTTCCAGTGCACGCCGCTGGCTCGGGGCGAGCTCGGTGTCGGCCACGACGGTGTCCGCGCCGAGCGCCGCCACCACGTCGTGCAGCTCCTGCGCCTTGCCGCTGCCCAGGTAGGTGCTGGGGTCGGGATGCGGTCGCCGCTGAAGCAGCCCGTCGAGCACCACGGCGCCCGCCGTCTCGGCGAGTGCCGCCAGCTCGCGCAACGAGTTCTCGGCATCCGTCAGCGTGCCACCGGAGTAGACGCCGATCAGCACGACGTTCTCCAGTCGCAGCTGCCGGTACTCGACCTCTGTGACGTCTTCGAGCTCGGTGGAAAGCCCCGAGACACGGCGCAGCGCTGCACGCTCCTCGCGGTCGTACTGCTCGCCGTCGGAGGCCTGCCCCTCGGCGGCCTGCTGCTGCAGGGCTTGCGCGCCCTGACCGAAGATGGCGGTGCGAGCGGATGCCTGCGACGCCCTGGCGAGGACCCTCGCCACGACGTCGTCGTGCTGTCCACCTGCGTGCTCTGCGCCCGCATTCTCGGTGCCGACATCGGCCGTCTGCGCGTTCATCGACTCGTCGTCGCCTGCGTTGCTGCGTGCGGCGTCGTCGCCGGCATGGTCCCGATTGCTGTGGGTTTGGGTCATCGTGTGCTCCACCCTAGTTGTCCTCACCGACAGCGCCTCGAACGCTGCCGCTCGGTGCCCCGCCGCCTCCCGGCGTCGAGTACCGTCCTCTGTATGGCCTCTGGCGAGCACTACTTCACATCCCGTCCCGGCGGTGACGCCAAGCTGCATCCCCTGTCGGTGCGACTCGCGGGCCGCGACCTGGAGCTCATCACCGCTGCCGGCATCTTCAGCCCCGATCACATCGACATCGGAACCCAGGTGCTGCTCGCGGACGCGCCCGACGCACCGCCGAGCGGAGACCTGCTCGATCTCGGTTGCGGCTGGGGACCGATCGCCCTGACCCTTGCGCTCGAATCGCCGAATGCCACGGTCTGGGCCGTCGACGTCAACGAGCGCGCGCTCGACGTGCTGCGCCGCAATGCCGAAACCCTCGGTCTGCACAACCTCAACGCCGTGCTGCCCGACGATGTTCCCGCCTCGGTGGCGTTCCGCGCCATCTGGTCGAACCCCCGATCCGCATCGGCAAGGCCGAACTGCACGCCCTGCTGCTCAGGTGGCTCCCACGACTCGACATCGACGCGGATGCCTGGCTCGTCGTGCAGCGCAACCTCGGCTCCGACTCGCTCCAGCGCTGGCTGCAGGGTGAGCTTCCCGCGGAGTTCGCCGTGCACCGCGCGTCGTCGAGCAAGGGATTCCGCGTGCTGCACGTCACGCGGCGCGGCGCCCGACGGGGCGATTCCGAGGAGTAGTCGCACGATCGCGACGGACGCGCGCGGCAACGAAAGTCCGTGCCGCCACGGCCGTCGCAGTCAGCTCCTGAGCGGCCGCGATGCGTCAGCCGACGGTCAGCTCTCCGTCGTAGACGAGCTCCGCCGGGCCCGACAGCGAGACGTGCTCTCCCTCTTCCGTCGGGAACATGCGCACACCGAGGGTTCCGCCTGGAACCCGCACCTTCCAGTTGTCGGGCGCTCCGTCGCCGGCCCAGTAGCGGGTCGCGAGTGCCGCGGCTGCCGTGCCCGTGCCGCAGGCCAGTGTCTCGCCGCTGCCGCGCTCGTGCACCCGCATGCGGATACGACCGATGCCGTCGACGATCAGCGGCTCGGAGGGCACCACGAACTCGACGTTCGCACCGTTCACGGGCTCGGGGTCGAGCACCGGCCGCGGGCCGAGGTCCACGCGATCGAGCTCGTCGTCGTCCGCGAGCGCCACGACCACGTGCGGGTTGCCCACGTCGATGCCCAGGCCGGGCCGGGCGACGCCGAGGTCTTTGGCGCGCACCAGCGGGTCGTCGCCCGTCAGGTGCCACGCGCCGAGATCGACCTGGAATCCGGTTCCGCTCTGCTGCACGTCACGCACGCCGGAGCGAGTGCCGATCGGCAGCGTCTGCCCGGGAGCGAGGTGCGCGTATCCGCCGTCGAGCAGGTAGCGCGTGAACACCCGGATGCCGTTGCCGCACATCTCCCCCGCCGAACCGTCGGCGTTGTGGTAGTCCATGAACCACTCGGCCGTCGGATCCTCGGCGAGCACCGCCCCGCCCTCCGGAAGAGCAGACGACCGCACGGCCCTGATGACGCCGTCAGCCCCCACGCCGAAGTGCCTGTCGCAGATCAACGCGATCTGGGCGGCGGTCAGGTCGACCTTGCCGTCGGGGTCCGCGAACAGCACGAAGTCGTTGCCCGCGCCGTGGCCCTTGGTGAAGGAGAGTGTCGTCACCAGGGAAGCCTATCCAGAACGAGCGACGCGGCGACGCCGGGCTCCGACGCCTCCAGCCACTCCAGCTCGGCGTAACGCTTGAACCACGACACCTGCCGCCTGGCGTAGCGACGGGTGAGCCGCTGGGTCTCCGCGATCGCTTCCTCGCGGGTGAGCTCGCCGCGCAGCTCGGAGACCGCCTGCGCGTAGCCGATGGCTCTTGATGCCGTGACCCCTCGTTCGAGCCCCTCGCCGAGTAGTGCACGCACCTCGTCGAGAAGCCCGGCGCTCCACATGCGCTCAACCCGGGCATCCAGCCGCTCGACGAGCCGTTCTCGCGCCATGCCGAGCCCGATGACGACGGCGGGCGACCAGAGCATCGGTCGCTCGGGAAGGGCTGCGCCGTGCCCTGTCTCGCGCAGCTCCGCCACCTCGAGGGCGCGGATGACCCGACGTGCGTTGGCCGGATCCACCCGCGCCGCCGTTGCGGGGTCGAGCGTGCGCAGTCGTTCGAGCAGTGCACCGATCCCGTCGCGCTCGGCGTCGGCCTCGAGGCGGGCGCGCACGTCGGCGTCCCTGCCGGGGAACGCGAACTCGTACAGCACCGACGACACGTAGAGCCCCGAGCCGCCGACCAGAATGGGCAGCGCTCCTCGCGAGGCGATCTCCTCGATCGCGGCCCGGGCGTGCGGCTGGTACCACGCGACGGTCGCCTCCTGGCTGACGTCGAGCACGTCGATCAGATGGTGCGGGACGCCCCGTCGCCCGGCGATCGGCAGCTTCGCCGTTCCGATGTCCATGCCGCGATAGAGCTGCATGGCATCGGCGCCCACTATCTCGGCATGGATGCCCCGCTCAGCCAGCCTCAGCGCGACGTCGATCGCGAGGTCGCTCTTGCCCGTGCCAGTCGCCCCGACGATCGCGAGATACGGTGCGGGCGCTTCCGTCAACGCTCGCCGTCGGCGAGGTCGTAGATCGGCGTCGTGGGGCCGGCGGGAGAACCGACGTCGAGCCGCGAGCGCAGCGTCGGCAGCCCGAGCGACACCGGGCCGGCACCGCCACCCGTCGCCCCGTGCGACGGAACGGCGCACGACTCGGCCTCTGCGCGGTCCCAGGCATCGCCGGCTCGCGTGCGACGCACACGCAGCAACTCCCCGGGCTTCGCGTCGGCGAGCAGGTGGAACGGCGCAGCGTGCGTGACGCGAACCGTGACGACATCGCCCGGCCGCGGAAGCTCGGATCCCTTCGGAACCTCGAAGTGCACGAGGCGGCTGTCTTCCGCGCGACCGCTCATGCGGTGCGTCTCCGCGTCTTTCTTGCCTTCACCGGTCGAGACGAGCACATTGACCTCACGGCCGACGAGCTTCTCGTTCTCCTCGAGGCCGATGCGCTCCTGCAGGGCGATCAGGCGCTCGTAGCGATCCTGCACGACCTCCTTCGGAACCTGCTCCTCCATGGTTGCTGCAGGCGTGCCGGGGCGCGGCGAGTACTGGAAGGTGAACGCCGACGCGAAACGCGCCTGCTCGACGACCCGCAGCGTCTCCTGGAAGTCCTCTTCGGTCTCACCGGGGAAACCGACGATGATGTCGGTGCTGATGGCGGCATCCGGGATGCGTGCACGCACGCGATCGAGGATCCCGAGGAACTTCGCAGAGCGATAGCTGCGGCGCATGGCACGCAGGATGCGGTCGGAGCCGGACTGCAGCGGCATGTGCAGCTGCGGCATCACGTTGGGCGTCTCGGCCATGGCGTCGATGACGTCGTCGGTGAACGCCGCAGGGTGGGGGCTCGTGAAGCGAACGCGCTCCAGTCCCTCGATCTCGCCCGCAGCACGCAGCAGCTTGCCGAACGCGAGGCGGTCGCCGAAGTCCACGCCGTAGGAGTTGACGTTCTGCCCGAGCAGAGTGACCTCGATGGCGCCGTCGTCGACCAGCGTCTGGATCTCTGCGAGCACGTCACCGGGGCGGCGATCGTTCTCCTTGCCGCGCAGTGCGGGCACGATGCAGAAGGTGCACGTGTTGTTGCAGCCGACGGAGATCGACACCCAACCGCTGTAGGTGGAGTCACGCTTGGCCGGGAGGGTGGACGGGAACGTCTCCAAGGCATCCAGGATCTCGAGCTGCGCCTCGTGATTGTGGCGGGCTCGCTCGAGCAGGCTGGGCAGGGAACCCATGTTGTGGGTTCCGAAAACGACGTCGACCCACGGCGCCTTCTCGAGGATGACGTTCTTGTCCTTCTGCGCGAGGCAGCCGCCGACGGCGATCTGCATTCCCGCGTGGCGGCGCTTGACGGAGGCCAGATGTCCGAGGTTGCCGTACAGCTTGTTGTCGGCGTTCTCGCGCACCGCGCATGTGTTGATCACGACGATGTCGGGCTCGGCGTCGACGGCCGGAACGTAGCCGGCGGCCTCGAGGGATCCGCTCAGTCGCTCCGAGTCGTGCACGTTCATCTGGCAGCCGTAGGTGCGCACCTCGTAGGTGCGGGCGTTCCCCGCGGCGTCGACGGCGGCATCCGACACCGCGATCGACGTCGGCGTCGAACTCGGTCGGATTCGATCGGCAATGCTCATAGTGCGGACCAGTCTACGTTCGCTGTCCGAGCATTCCGTTCGCGCGCACGAGCCGCTGCTCAGCGGAACCGCACGCCGTCGCGTCCGCGACCGTGGCCGCCCTGCGAGTCGCGAGGATGATCGCTCAAAGCGGTGCGCACCGCGGCCCTCACGACGTCGCCGTCGTAGCCCTTGCGCGCGAGGTACGCGTTCAGCCGTCGCGCCGCAACCTCGTACGGCTGTGCGCGCAGCTGCCTTGCTCTGGTCGTCGCGAGATCGGTCGCCCGTTCGAGCTCGTCGTCGTCATCGAGCTCCGCCATGGCCTCGGCGATGACGTCGTCGTCGAGGTGACGCCTGCGCAGCTCCATCTCGATCGCCGTGCGGCCCGCGCCCTTGCGCGCGTGCATCGCGTACACGACCGACACGGCCAATGCCGCGTCGTCGACCAGACCGACGCTCTCGAGGCGGTCGAGCTCCGCGGCCGCGGTGAGTTCGTCCACCTCGCGTTTGGCCAGCACCTGCTCGAGCTCCCAGCGGGACATCCCTCGCCTGGCGAGCTGATGGATGGCCACGTTGTTCGCCCGCGTCGTCGCGCGATCACGCCCGTTCGCGCCGCGCGCGACCGTCGCTCGCCCTGAGTCCTGCTCATCGGACTCCTGCACGGCCCGGACTCGGGCCAGTGCTTCCTGTGCCTCCGCGGAGGGTCGGGCACCAGGGAGGTAGGTCACCGGCGCGAGCGTGTCTCCTTCTGGCGACCGGCCTCGTGCCGCCCCGCCGTCGGCGGACCGAGCGCGGCGGCGCGTCGGACGCGACTCGTCGCCTCCTGCGGGAGGGAACTGCACCACCATCGCGCCACCGCCTCGATCAAGCGCCCTTGCGCTGAGCGATCTTCGGCTCGATCGACTCGACGTTGGACGCGCCTTCCGCCGGAGCGTTCGGGTCGGCGATGACGCCGAGCTTGACGAGGATCTTGTGCTCGATCTCCGCCGCGATGTCGGGGTTGGCGATGAGGAAATTGCGGGAGTTCTCCTTGCCCTGCCCGAGCTGGTCGCCCTCGTACGTGTACCAGGCTCCGGACTTCTTCACGATGGCCTGCTCCACGCCGTAGTCGAGAAGGCTGCCCTCGCGCGAGATGCCCACGCCGTACAGGATGTCGAACTCGGCCTGCTTGAACGGCGGGGCCATCTTGTTCTTGACGACCTTGACCCTCGTGCGGTTGCCGACGGCATCCGTTCCGTCTTTCAGAGTCTCGATGCGGCGGATGTCGAGTCGCACCGACGCGTAGAACTTCAGCGCCTTGCCGCCGGAGGTGGTCTCCGGGCTGCCGAAGAAGACGCCGACCTTCTCGCGCAGCTGGTTGATGAAGATCATCGTGGTGTTGGTCTGGTTGAGTGCTCCGGTGAGCTTGCGCAAGGCCTGCGACATGAGGCGCGCCTGCAGACCAACGTGCGAGTCGCCCATCTCGCCCTCGATCTCCGCCCGCGGCACGAGCGCAGCGACCGAGTCGACGACGATGAGGTCGATCGAACCGCTGCGCACGAGCATGTCGGCGATCTCGAGCGCCTGCTCTCCCGTGTCGGGCTGGGAGACGAGCAGCGAATCGATGTCGACGCCGAGCTTCTTCGCGTACTCCGGGTCGAGCGCGTGCTCCGCGTCGATGAACGCAGCGATGCCGCCGCCCTTCTGCGCGTTGGCGATCGCGTGCAGCGTGAGTGTGGTCTTGCCTGAGGACTCCGGACCGTAGATCTCGACGATGCGACCGCGAGGCAGTCCGCCGATGCCGAGCGCGACATCCAACGCGATGGAACCCGTGGGAACGACCTCGACCGGCGCGCGCTCGTCGCTGCCCAGCCGCATCACCGAGCCCTTGCCGAACTGCCTGTCGATCTGAGCGAGCGCGGTCTCGAGTGCTTTTTCGCGATCAGCTGGAGAGGGCATGTGTGGCTTCCTTTCGCCGGGACAGTCGTTGCGGATTCGCTGCTTCGAACCGTAGAGCGCACGTGCGACATTCGAGTGTCGTGGGGCCCATGAGGTGGATAACTCACTTCGAGGGCGCTTGTGGTCTCAGAGTACCAAGAACCGAACATCTCTTCGTATGTCGGATGGCGTGTCGCGATCGAGTCGCGGGATCAGATTCGGCTCAGCGAGGGCGTGGCTCGGGGATTCCTGCGCCGTAGCGACGCTCCACCGGCACCTCCATCGCCTCGCACAGCGCGAACCACACGTCGCGCTCTCGAGCGCCGGCGGCGAGTGCCTCGTCACAGGTGCGGTTGCCCAGTTCGTCGATCACCAGGTCGCGCAGCAGGGCGCGCCCGTACTGCTCGCCGAACTCGGCGGCGACGGCACGCTTGAACTCGCTCGCTCGCATCCCGTCAGCCTAGGCGGCGGTGCCGCAGCCCCGCGGGCAAGCCGGAGCCTCGGCGCGGAAATCGCGTCGCAGTCCGACACGAGCGATGCGACGCCGCGGGATGAACGAAAGAACGCCCCGCGATGCGGGGCGTTCTTCGTTCGAGCGAAGACGACGTCATCGAGCGACGAGGTCCGCGTCGAGCGCGGCGACGAACTCGTCGGGGATGGTGTCGGGAATCACCTGGTCGATGCCTTCGATGACGGCCAGACGGTCGCCGACCTCACGCATGATCACCGAGATGGGCGTGTCGAGCGCCTCGGCCACCGAGGCGAGGATCTCACTCGACGCCTCTTTCTGACCACGCTCGACCTCGCTGAGGTATCCGAGAGCCACGCTCGCGCGGCTCGCGACCTGACGAAGAGTGCGCCCCTTCTGCAGGCGGAAGTCCCGTAGCACGTCGCCGATTTCCTGACGTACAAGAATCATTGGAGCCTCCTTTTCTCTTCCTGCCACAACCTTCGAATCCATGTGCACCTTCAACGCTACGCGCATCGGGTCCAAGAACTCTAACCGCCCTGGATGGGCTTTGGGTGTGAAGTACACACGCTGTAACGAACTCGACACACCGCCTATTCCACCGCCGCCGGTGACGAGAGAAAGCGCTCGACGAGTGCGGCGACCGCGCGTCTCACCGTCTCGGCCCGGATCTGCATCCGGTCCCCGTCGAGCGACAGTTCGAGCGCCTCATCGACGTCGCCGTACGAGATGCCGACGAACACCGTGCCCGGCGCCCGACCGCCTTGCCCGTCAGGGCCGGCGACGCCCGTCGTCGCCACGCCGATGTCGGCGCCGCGGCCGTCGACCGCGAGACAGGAACGCACACCGCGGGCGAGCTGCCTTGCCACCTCGGGATGCACGGGGCCGTGTTCGGCGAGCAGCGCGGCATCCACCCCTGCCAGCGTGTGCTTCAGGGGCGTCGCGTAGACGACGACGCCGCCCACGACCACGGCGGAGGCTCCTGCCGGCCTCGTCAGCTCCGCGGTGAGCGCCCCTGCGGTCAGCGACTCCGCGGTGGCGACCGTGAGGCCCTCACGCGTGAGGTGCGCGATCAGCGCGGCCGTGGCATCCACCGACGCGTCGGCCTCCGGCTGCTCGGTCACGCTGCCGTCCCCGCGCTGCGGCGAAGCCGGTACGCCTGCCACAGATAGTCGAGGCCGGACCAGACCGTGAGCACCAGCGCGGCGCCCATGAGCACCCAGTTGACCCAGAAGATCCAGTCACCGACGACCACCCAGGTGGGCGCGAGAGCGAAGGAGATGGCGACGGCCTGAACGACAGTCTTGAGCTTGCCGCCCCGGCCGGCAGGAACGACGTTGCCGTGCTGCAGCTCGACCATGCGCCACACGGTGATCCCCACCTCGCGCACCACGATGACGATGGTCACCCACCACCACAGCTCGCCGAGGATCGAGAGGCACACGAGCGCGCCGGAGGTGAGCAGCTTGTCGGCGATCGGGTCGAGGATCTTGCCGAGGTCGGTGACGAGTCCGCGTCTGCGCGCGATCGCGCCGTCGACGCCGTCCGTGGCGATGGCGATGATGAAGAGCGCGGCGGCGATCCAGCGCAGCAGACCGTCATCACCGGCATCGGCCAGCAGAAGCCAGAAGAACACCGGCGCCAGGATGATGCGCACGACGGTGATGAGGTTCGGCAGGTTGAAGTTGCCTGGAGCGGTCGGCGCCTCGCTGCTGCCGGGATCGGTCATGCTCCAAGACTACGGGCAGGAGACGAACCCTCAGTCGCGTCCCGTGAGACCCCAGGCATCCTCATCGGAATCGCCATCGACCTCTTCGAGCCCGTCGAACTGACGTGAGACGGGGTCGTCGTAACGGTCGTCATTCGCGGGCGCCGTCGTCGGAACAGGCGCCGCAGGAGCGGGGCTCGCCGCGGCAGCGGGGGCGGATGCCTGGCCGCCGTCCTGCCCGCGCAGCCTCGCCATCACCTGCGGCAGCTGCTCGGGCGTCACGAGCACGTCGCGGGCCTTGGATCCCTCGGACGGTCCGACGATGTCGCGCGACTCGAGCAGATCCATGAGCCTGCCCGCCTTCGCGAATCCGACACGAAGCTTGCGCTGCAACATGGACGTGGAGCCGAACTGGCTCGACACGACGAGCTCGGCGGCGGCGAGCAGAAGGTCGAGGTCGTCGCCGATGTCGGAGTCGATCTGCTTCTTCTCGGGCCCGGCCGCGACATCCTGCCGGTATTCAGGGCGTGCCTGGCTCGTCACGTGGTCGACCACGCGCTGGATCTCGCTCTCGGCGACCCACGCGCCCTGCACGCGGATGGGCTTCGACGCGCCCATCGGCAGGAACAGTCCGTCGCCCTGACCGATGAGCTTGTCGGCGCCCGGCTGATCGAGGATGACCCGCGAGTCGGTGACGCTCGTCACAGCGAAGGCGAGCCGCGACGGCACGTTCGCCTTGATGAGACCAGTGACGACATCGACGGACGGCCTCTGCGTGGCGAGCACGAGATGGATTCCGGATGCTCGGGCCAGCTGCGTGATGCGCACGATCGAGTCTTCGACGTCACGCGGCGCCACCATCATCAGGTCGGCGAGCTCGTCGACCACGACCAGCAGATAGGGATAGGGCTTGAGCTTGCGCTCACTGCCCTCCGGCAGCACGATCTCGTCGTTGCGCACTGCTTTGTTGAAGTCGTCGATGTGGCGGAAGCCGAAACTCGCCAGGTCGTCGTAGCGCATGTCCATCTCTTTGACGACCCACTGCAGCGCTTCGGCCGCCTTCTTCGGGCTCGTGATGATGGGCGTGATGAGGTGCGGAACACCGGCGTAGACCGAGAGCTCGACACGCTTCGGGTCGACGAGCACCATGCGCACATCGCTCGGCTTGGCCCGCATGAGCAGGCTGGTGATCATCGAGTTGACGAAGCTCGACTTTCCGGAACCCGTGGATCCCGCGACCAGCAGGTGCGGCATCTTGGCGAGGTTGGCGACGACGAAGCCGCCGCCGACGTCTTTGCCGACGCCGATGGTCATGGGGTGATGGCTGCTCGTCGCGGCCGCCGAGCGCAGCACGTCACCGAGCGAGACGATCTCGCGGTCGGAGTTGGGGATCTCCACGCCGATCGCGCTCTTTCCCGGGATGGGCGAGAGGATGCGCACCTCGTTCGACGCCACCGCGTAGGCGAGGTTCTTGCTGAGCGCCGTGACGCGCTCCACCTTGACGCCGGGGCCGAGCTCGATCTCGTACTGCGTCACCGTCGGGCCGCGCGAGAACCCGGTGACACGGGCATCCACCGAGAACTGGTCGAGCACCGATGTGATGGCGGCGACCACCTCGTCGTTGGCCGACGAACGCGCCTTCGCAGGTGTCCCTGCGGAGAGAGTGGATGCCGCCGGCAGCACATAGGGCGCGTCCGGCACCGCCTCGAGCGGCATCGCATTCGCCACCGCCGCTTCATCGAAGTCGTCGTCGGACAACCCGAAGCCCGGAAGCACGGTCGTCGTCGCGTCGGGCTGGAGCCCGGTCGATCCGGTGCCCGCGCGCGAGACGTCGCCGGTGAAGCGGCTGACCGCGTTCTCCGCCTCCTTGAGGTCGGCGAGCACCTCGGTCTTGTAGTCCTGCGGCTCGGGCTCGAGCGCAGTGGCGAAGCTGCCGGTACCCGGCGAGTCGGTGCCCAGCACCTCCGTGAACGACGGGCCTGCGGCATCGAAGTCGGGGTCGACCTCGCGCCCGCTCTTGTTGCGACGCCACCACGGGATGTTCGCATCGTCGCCCGACGATTCGTCGTCGTCATCGGCCTCTTTGCCACGCCGTCTGCGTGCCGGCTTCTCGGCCTCGACCGGCTCTTCCTCGGCCTCCGTCTGAGCACCGAACAGGTAGGAGTAGAGCTCGCCGAGCCGGCGCCCGATGCGGTTCGGCGGGGTCTTGGTGATGATCAAGATGCTGAGCAGCATCAGCACGATGACGATGGCCGCCGCGCCGTAGACGGTGGCGAGCGCGACCAAGGGGGCGCCGACCATCCAGCCGATGACGCCGCCCGCCTTGGCGAGGGCCACGATGCCGTCGCTCGGCTGCGGGCGCGCCGAGAAGATCTCGCAGAGCGCCGCCACGGTGACCAGCAGCAGCGCGAGGCCGATGCCGATGCGCGTGTTGTCGTGCACAGACGACGGATGCCGGAACAGCCAGACCGCCAGCAACAGCATGACGACGGGCAGCCCGAACGCGACGCGACCGAACAGGCCGCCGAACGTCCAGGCGTCCAGCTGCTGGGCCACGGGATTGTCGATGAGGAACCACTCGACGACGGCGCCCGCCACCGCCAGCAGAACGATGAAGAACGGCAGACCGTCTCTGCGTTCCTCTTTGGCGAGCTTTTCGGGACCGAAGGCGCGCGCGGCGCCGCCCACGACGTGGGCGAGGCCGAGCCATGCCTTGACGAGGATGCCGCGCTTGGGCTCCGGCGCCGGCAGCACCTTGGTCTTCTGGGTCGCCGTCTGACGCGTCGGCGTGCGCGCGGTCGACGTGCCCCTCGCGCGGGCGCGCGACGTCGACTTCGTGCTCGTGGCCATGGGAGCAACGCTAGCGGCCACCGGCGTCATCGCGGCAGAAGCGGCGCGGAGCGCCAGCGATTCGCGCCGCGGCGAGCGGCCGCCGGCGACTCGCCCCGCCACGCCGTCCCGCAGCAGGAACCCCTGCCGCAGATCGCCATTGTCGACGCACCGATGGGGCCGTCTGCGACAGTGATTTCGGCCGTTGGTCGGGCGAGCGACGGCGTCCGGGACGAGGCGGACGCGCGGACCCTCCCGTGATCGAGGCCTACGCCTCGATCACCAGCGGGACGATCATCGGGCGGCGGCGATAGCTCGTGTTGACCCAGCGGCCGACCGTGCGACGCACGACCTGGCTGAGGGCGTGAGCGTCGCGCACGCCGTTGTGGGCGGCATCCGCCAGCGCGGCAGCGATCTTGGGTTTCACGTCGTCGAACACGGCGTCGTCTTCGGCGAAGCCCTTCGCGTGGATCTCCGGCCCCGTGATGACCCGTCCCGTTCCCGCCTCGACCACCACGATGATGGAGATGAAACCCTCTTCGCCGAGGATCCTGCGGTCCTTGAGGTCGGCGTCCGTGATCTCACCCACCGACGACCCGTCGACGTACACGAAGCCCAGGTCGAGCTGCCCGACGATCTCTGCGACTCCGTCGCGAAGGTCGATGACCGTGCCGTCTTCGGCGATGATCGTGCGCTCCTCGGGAATGCCGGTGTCTTGCGCGAGCTTGGCGTTCGCGGTGAGGTGCCGGTACTCGCCGTGCACCGGCATCGCGTTGCGCGGCTTGAGGATGTTGTAGCAGTACAACAGCTCGCCCGCTGCAGCGTGCCCTGAGACGTGCACTTTGGCATTGCCCTTGTGCACCACGGTGGCGCCGAGCTTGGTGAGGCCGTCGATCACGCGGTAGACCGCGTTCTCGTTGCCGGGGATGAGGCTCGAGGCGAGGATGACCGTGTCGCCCTTTCCGACCTCGATCTGGTGGTCGAGATTGGCCATGCGCGCCAGCACCGCCATCGGCTCGCCCTGCGACCCCGTGGACATGTAGACGATCTTGTCGTCGGGCAGGTCGGCGGCCTTCTTGTAGTCGATCAGCACACCCTCCGGCACCTGCAGGTACCCGAGCTCGGCGGCGATCGTCATGTTGCGCACCATGGAGCGGCCGAGGAGCGCGACGCGCCTGCCGTTCGCGTGGGCGGCATCCAGCACCTGCTGCACGCGGTGGACATGGCTGGAGAAGCTCGCCACGATGACGCGCCGCGGGGCCCTGGCGATCACGTTGTCGAGCACCGGACCGATCGAGCGCTCGAGCGCGGTGAAGCCCGGCACATCGGCGTTCGTCGAGTCGACCATGAACAGGTCGACGCCCTCTTCGCCGAGCCTGGCGAACGCGCGCAGGTCGGTGAGCCGGTCGTCGAGCGGGAGCTGGTCCATCTTGAAGTCGCCGGTGTGCAGCACGAGGCCCGCCGACGTGCGGATGGCCACGGCGAGGGCATCCGGAATCGAGTGGTTCACGGCGATGAACTCGAGCGAGAACGGTCCGAGCTGCTCGCGCTGACCCTCCTTCACCGTGAGCGCGTACGGCTGGATGCGGTGCTCCTTGAGCTTCGCCTCCACCAGAGCGAGCGTGAGACTCGAGCCGATGAGCGGGATGTCGCGCTTCAGCCGCAGCAGGTACGGCACGGCCCCGATGTGGTCCTCGTGCCCGTGCGTGAGCACGAGGCCGACCACGTCGTCGAGGCGATCGCGCACCGGACCGAAGTCGGGCAGGATCAGGTCGACTCCCGGCTGGTCCTGCTCGGGGAAGAGCACGCCGCAGTCGACGATGAGAAGCTTGCCGTCGATTTCGAAGACGGTCATGTTGCGGCCGACCTCTCCGAGACCGCCCGTCGGGATGATGCGGAGAGTACCGGGTTCGAGTGCGGGCGGGTCGTATACCGACGCGGGCATATGCCGTGCCTCCAGTGTTTCGTTGTCGAGCGAGAGGTTCGCTCAGCGTGTGGTTCCCGCCACCTTGGGAAGCGCTCCCCCGGCGGCGGCGTTGCGGTCCGGCCTGAAGTTGCTCAGGTCGAGGCCGTCGATGTCGTTGACCAGGTCGAGGTCGGCCTCGATCTGCGCTGCTTCGAAGTCTTCCGGCCCCACGAGCGGCAGCCGCACTCGAGGACTCTGGATGCGGCCGAGGCCGTGCAGGATGTACTTCGCGGCCACCGTGCCCGGCACGTGGGTCATGACGGCCCTCGCCAACGGTTCGAGCTTCTTGTGCACGGCGGTCGCCGTCGTGAGGTCGCCGCTGTTGACTGCGTCGATGATCTGACGGTAAGGGCGGGCCGCGATGTTCGCGGTGACCCCGACGAGACCGGTGGCACCGATCGCGAGCGACGGCAGCACGTATTCGTCAGCGCCGGAGAAGTACATGAGGTCGGTGTTGTTGAGCACCCGGGAGACCTCGGCCAGATCGCACTTGGCGTCTTTGATCGCCACGATGTTCGGGTGCTTCGCCGCGCGCAGGATGGTCTCGTACCTGATCGGCACGCCGGTTCGTCCCGGGATGTCGTAGAGGATGACCGGAAGGCCGGTGGCGTCCGCGATGAGCCGGAAATGGGTGAGGATGCCTGCCTGCGTCGGCTTGTTGTAATAGGGCGTGACGATCATGACGCCGTCGACACCGGCCTTCTCGCTCGCCTTGTAGAGCTGGATGGCGTGCGCGGTCTCGTTCGAACCGCCGCCCTGGATGATCTTCGCGCGGCCGGCGGCCACGTCTTTCGCCACCTCGACGAGCCGGAGCTTCTCCGGGTCGGTGAGGGTCGAGGTCTCACCCGTCGTGCCCGAGACGACGATGCCGTCGGCGCCGTCGCTGATCACGTCGTCGATCAGCTTCTCCACCCCCGGCCAATCCACTTCGCCGTCGGCGGTGAACGGGGTCACCAGCGCGACGAGGACCTGACCGAAGGGATTGTTTGGCGTGGACACCGAATCAGGCTATCGCGGGTAGGACCCGGAGCTCCATCGTCGGCCGCGCTCTGCGCGCGTCACGGTACGTCACACTCCGTGCCGCAGCGCACGGCGCGTCGTAGCGTTGCGGCATCATGAACCCGGTCGCCGCTCTCCTCGTGCTCGTTGCACTCGTCGTCGTCACGACCGTGCTCGGGCTGGTGTGGCGCGCGCGGTCCGGACGGATTCGGGCTGCCGACGGCATCCGCGTCAGTGCGGACGAGCTCGGCGACGACGTGCATTTCGGCGACGACGCCACGATCGTCGAGTTCTCCACGGAGTTCTGCGGGCCGTGCCGCATCGCCGAGCGCGTGCTCGGCGGCGTCGCCGAGAAGCATGACGGCGTCGCGTTCGTCGACGTCGACCTCGCCGCGCGGCCGCACCTCGCGTCGAGATTCGGAGTCGTGCAGACACCGACGATTCTGCTGCTGGATGCAGCAGGAGGCATCCGCGCCCGCATCAGCGGAGTGCCGCGCGCGGCCGATGTCGAAGAGCAGCTCGCCACAATCGCCGAGGAGACCCATGTCGTCGTCAGCTGAGACAGCGGGCTCGCGCGCAGGACGCGGGATCGACCCGCGCGGACCGCGCTTCGGAGCGACGATCACGGCGGTGCTCCTGCTCATCACGATCTTCCTCGGGCTGGTGGGACTCACCCCGGCGGCCACGGTCGCACTCACGGTGCTGGCGCTGCTGTTCCTCTGGGGCGCAGCCGCCGGCGTACAGAGGCACCCCTGGGGGCTGCTGTACGCACGCGCAGTCCGGCCGAGACTCGCACCTTCGCACGAGGTGGAAGATCCCGCACCGCCGACCTTCGCCCAAGCAGTCGGCTTCGTCATCAGCGCTGCCGGTGTGCTGCTCCAGTTGGTCGGTGTGCCGTACGCGACGGTCGTGGCCGCGGCGCTCGCGTTCGTCGCGGCGTTCCTCAACGCCGTCTTCGGCTACTGCCTCGGATGCCAGATCTACCTTCTCCTCGTACGCATCGGTCTCGTCCGCCGTACCGCCGCGCGGTCCTGACGCGCGGTCGCGCCCTTCCCGCCCCCGCTCGTCCCTCGTACGCTGAGGGAGTCGGCCCGGCTCCGCCAAGGCGACCGGATGCCCGACGGCCGAACGAATCGCGACGCAGTCGAAGGAGCGGGCAATGACCATCACCAGCGAAGCCACCACGCAGTGGCAGGGCGAACTTTCCACGGGGTCCGGCAGCGTGCACCTGGACTCCTCCGACGTCGGGCGGTTCGACGTGAACTGGCGCGCACGATCGGAGGGCGAGGCAGGGGTCACCAACCCGGAGGAGCTGATCGGCGCCGCACATTCGGCGTGCTTCGCGATGGCCTTCTCCGCGACGCTCGCCGGCTTCGGAACCCCGCCGCAGAGCATCCGGGTGACCGCAGCCGTCACCTTGGACCCGACGATTCCCGGCATCACGGGCAGCCACCTGCTGGTCAATGCCGCCGTGCCGGGACTCGGCGAAGAGGATTTCCAGCGGCTGGCCGAAGAGGCGAAGAAGAACTGCCCTGTGTCGCGGGCGCTGGCGGGCGTGCCGATCACCATCGAGGCCGAGCTCGAGTAGCCGCGCGTGGAAAGCGGCACTCTCGACGGAAGAAATGCCCACTCTCGCGAGGAGGAAGAAACTCCCCCGCGGGGCATCCTACGGACGGGACCTGTGCAGCTTGACCGCCTCGCGCAGCGCCTGCCGCGCGCGGCGGCGATCGCCTGACGCGTCGTACGCCAGGCCGAGCCGGAACCAGGCGCGCCAGCTCTCGGGTGCAGCCTCGACCTCGGCCTTGTAAGTCGGGAACTGCTCGTCGGCCGCATCGCGCAGCGGACGTCCGCTGGCACGGTGCGGAAGCTCCTCGATGGGAAGCCCGCCTTCTGCATCGAGGATGCGCACGAGCCGCTGCGTCTGCACGCCGAACCAGAGCTCGCGCAGCAGCGCCCACGCGGCGATCGCCGAGAGCACGAAGAGCGCGATGGCCATGGCGATGCCGATCCACGATCCGCTGGCGATGAGGATCACGCCGTAGCGCACGACGAGCACGACGTAGAGCGCGAGGAGAACGGCCATCACGATGGCCGCGATGCGTCCCTTCACAGGCCGAGCAGCTTGTCGAGCCCCACGGTGAGACCGCGTGCATCGGGAGCGGCCCGCAACGCGTGCAGGATGCCCGCCGCATACGCCCGCGAGCCCGTCGTGTCGTGCGTGATCGTGAGCGTCTCGCCTTCGCCGCCCAGGATGACGCTCTGCCTCGCCACCAGCCCCGACATGCGCAGGCTGTGCACGGGCACGCTCGCCACCTGCTGGCCGCGCGCCCTCTGGTCAGTGTGCGGTGCGGCGACCGGTCCCTGTTCGCTGCGCGCCTCGGCGATCAGCTCGGCCGTGCGCACGGCCGTTCCCGACGGGGAGTCGATCTTCGTCGCGGCGTGCGCCTCGATGATCTCGATCGAGTCGAAATACTTGGCGGCGGCCGCCGCGAATGCGGTGCCGAGGGCAGAGCCGAGCGAGAAGTTCGGAACGACGATCACACCGGCGTCCGGTTCATCGCGCAGCCGAGCCTTCAACGGAGCGAGTCGCGCGGCAGACCAGCCGGACGTGCCGACGACGACATTGCGGCCGGCATCCAGAGCGAAGTCGACGATGGTGGGGCTCACGGCGGGCAGTGTCACGTCGAGCACGATGTCGGACGGCGCATCGTCGGTGCCCAGCATCTCGGAGAGGTCGCTGCGCGAGCCGAGGGCCGCGACGAGCTCGAGGTCGGGGGCCTTCTCGATGAGGTCGACGGCGACGCTGCCCAGCTTGCCGCTCGCGCCGACGACGGCCACTCGAATGGTCATGGCATTCACGATACCAACGGCGAACCGGCGCTTCGGCCGGGCGACGGAGCACGGTCGTATGCTGAGCGCGATGCTCACTTTCACCCCCGCACGCACCGACGACAGCATCGCCGCGGAGCTTCTGAATCGCTACTTCGCCGAGCGCGAGCAGACGTTCCCGAGCGCGCAAGGCGCCTACACCGTGAACCTGCCCGACGCAGGCCGGTTCGTGCCGCCGGCAGGCGACTTCGTGCTCGCCGAACTCGACGGCACGCCGGTGGGCTGCGGCGGCGTGCGACGTATCGAGGATGCCGTCGGCCCAGACGGCGAGCCCATCGTGCGCTTCGAGATCAAGCACCTCTGGCTCGCCCCGGATGCCCGAGGCCGCGGCGCCGGGCGGGTCCTGCTGACCGAGCTGGAGCGCCGTGCCATCGCTCTCGGCGCGACGCGGCTGGTGCTGGACACCAACGAGAGCCTGGCCGCCGCGGGCAACCTGTACCGCACGTCGGGGTACACGGAGACCATGCCGTACAACGACAACCCGAACGCGACGCACTGGTACGGCAAGAACGTGTGAGCGCAGCGGCGCAGACTGGCGTCGCGGATCACTCGACGGCGGCCGACCAGGTCGCCCGGTCCGGCCGGGACACGTCGGGTGCGACTCCCCTGTCAGGCTGCCCGCACGGGAGACGAGTCGGAATCGCTCTCCCGCTCGCCGGCTTCATCGGCCGTCACTGATCCGCCGACCGCGGCTGCCGATGCCGCTGCCACGGTCTCCGCCGCACTCACGATCGCGGAGAGGGTCGCCGTCAGCACCGACCGATCGCGTCCGGCCGCCCAGCCCGTGACGGAGTCACCGCGGTACTCGATGAGCGTGATCGCGTCGCTGTCGTTTCCGGTGCCCACGCTGGTCTGATGCAGACCGAGCACCTCGATGCGGATGCCGACACGCGCGAGGGCCTCGGTGAGTGCCTCCGCCGGCCCGACCCCGTCGTGGTCGCTCGTGTGCTCGCGGCCGTCGGCGGTGCGCAACGTGATCGCGGTGCCCTTGTCGCTGGAGTCGAAGGCCGTGAGCTCGGGGACGCGACGGGGAGCCGGCGGGGTGAGGTAGGCATCCTCGAAGATCCGCAGGAGCTCGGCCGCGGTCACCTCGGCTCCGCTGGAGTCGGTGTGCTTCTGCATGTGCCGGGCGAAGTCGATCTGGAAGCGTCGCGGCAACTCGATGCCGTACTCGGTCTCCAGCAGGTAGGCGATGCCGC
The DNA here is from genome assembly GCF_007859675.1 of Humibacter ginsenosidimutans. Taxonomy (GTDB): domain Bacteria; phylum Actinomycetota; class Actinomycetes; order Actinomycetales; family Microbacteriaceae; genus Humibacter; species Humibacter ginsenosidimutans. The sequence goes on along the minus strand of NZ_CP042305.1, from coordinate 126,929 downwards.
CCTTGCCCGATTGCGAGTTCACCCGGATGATGGCCTCGTAGCCGCGCCCGAGGTCGGCAGGGTCGACCGGCAGGTAGGGAACACGCCACTCCAGCTCACGCTCCGGCTTGCCCTCGGCGAGGGCACGGGCACGATGCTCCGCGAACCCTTTCTTGATGGCGTCCTGGTGCGTGCCGCTGAACGCCGTGTGCACGAGGTCGCCGACGTAGGGATGCCTCGGGTGGAGTTCGAGGCGATTGGCGTGCTCGACCGTGCGGCGGATCTCGTCGATGTCGGAGAAGTCGATCATGGGGTCGACGCCCTGCGCGTGCAGGTTGAGCGCCAACGTCGCGAGGTCGACATTGCCCGTGCGCTCCCCGTTGCCGAAGATGCAGCCCTCCACCCGTTGCGCTCCCGCCAGCACGGCGAGCTCCGCGCAGGCGATGCCGGTGCCACGGTCGTTGTGCGGGTGCACCGAGAGGATCACGGCATCGCGTCGAGCGAGGTTGCGGTGCATGTACTCGATCTGGTCCGCGTACACATTGGGTGTTGCGACCTCGACAGTGGCGGGCAGGTTGAGGATGACCGGACGCTCGCGCGTGGCATCCCACAGTCGCGTCACCGCGTCGCAGACCTCGAGCGCGTAGTCGGGTTCGGTGAGGTTGAACACCTCTGGCGAGAATTCGAACCGCACGTTCGGCAAGCCGCCCGCGAACTCGAGCACGTCCCTTGCGCCGGCGAGAATCAGCTCGGTGAGCTCGGCTCGGTCGTGGCCGAGCACGAGATCACGCCACGTGGGTGCGGTGGCCGTGTACATGTGGATGACCACCTGGTTGCGGATGCCCCTGATCGAGTCGACCGTACGCTGGATCAGGTCCCGGCGCGCGGGCGTGAAGACGACGATCGTCACATCGTCGGGCGCGAGCTCACCCTCCGCGATGAGCCGCACGAAGTCGTAGTCGGTCTGCGAGGCGGAGGGATAGCCCACCTCGATCTCCTTGTACCCCATCGCCACCATCAGCTCGAAGAAGCGGCGCTTGCGGGCGGGATCCATCGGCTCCGCCAGCGCCTGATTGCCGTCCCGCAGATCGACGGGCACCCACAACGGCGCGGTGGTGAGGCGAGCGTCCGGCCACGCTCGCACGGTGAGGGGCACCTGCACCCGTGAATACACGTCGCGGTAGCGGTGCGACGGCATCTGCGAGCGACGCTGCCGATTCCACGCCGCCGCGTCGCCGGGGACGGCACCGTGAGGCGTGTCGATGGTGGGGAATGCGCTGCTGACCATGCTCGAGGTTATCACGACTCCTCAGACAAGTAGAGCAGTAGACGTGATGAGAGAATGCCGTCATGTCCCTTGTACGTCGCGAATCCCTCGCCGATCAGGCAGCAGAACTGCTGCTGTCCCGAATCAGGAGCGGCGAGTGGCGGGTGGGCGACAAGCTGCCGGGCGAGACCACGCTCGCGCCGCAGCTCGGGGTGGGCCGCTCCACCGTGCGCGAGGCGATCAGGCAGCTCGCGGGCCGTGGCGTTCTCACCACCCGTCAGGGAGCCGGCGTGTTCGTCTCCGCCGCCGAAGCCGCAGAGCCGTGGGATGCCGTGCTGCGGCGCGCCGACATCGTCGCGGTCATCGAGGCGCGGATCGCCATCGAGACCGAGGCAGCCGCTCTCGCCGCCGAACGCCGCACCCGCGCCGAGCTGCAGTCCCTGCATCGGGCGTTGGCCAGCCGCGACGACCACCGTTCGGACATCGAGGAGCACGTCGACACGGATCACGAGTTCCACCGAGGAATCCTCCTCGCAGCGCACAGCCCGATCCTGCTCGAGCTGTTCGACGACTTCGCGCCACGCAGCCGAGAGGCCATGATCGACATGCTGCGTCTTCGCGGCCGACACGGCACCGACGCCGACCAGGCGACGCACGACGACATCTACGAGGCCATTGCCTCCGGCGACACGGAGATGGCCGCGTCGCTCACCCGAGCCCACCTGAACACTCTCAAGGAGTTGCTGGGCTGAGGCTCACACGGGCTGGAGCTCTGGCATTCCCGTGCGCAGCTCGACGGGCAGGTGCCCGAGGTCGTTGTGCACGACGAGCACGGGTGGTTTCGCCGACCTGACACGAATGATGGTCAGCCCGCAGTTGGCCTGGTTCAGCCCGAGCCAACGCCATGCCGGTGCGTCGAAGACGTGGCGCACGAACCAGCCGATGACGAAGTTGTGCGTGATGAGCAGGTCGTGACGATCGCCCCGTGCCGGTGTGAGGAACTCGTCGACGGCATCCGCCATCTGCGCACTCCCCGCCTCGATCTCCGCCTCGGTGACGCCTCCGAAGAACGACTCGAACGCCTTGGGCATGTCGGGTGTCGGCCCTGAGGGGATGCAGTCGAAGAGCAGGCTCGACGGTTCGGGCGAGAGCGCCGGCAGGCGGTGTGCCATGATCTTCGCCGTCTCCTCGGCTCGCCGCAGCGGCGAGTGGTACATCGAGGTGAACGGGATGCCGCTGAGCCGCTCGGCGATCAGCGTCGCCTGACGCTTGCCGCGGCCCGAAAGCGGGCCGTCCGGCATGCCGTGCTCGGCATCCTGTTGTTCTCCGTGGCGCACGAGGTAGAGGTAGTGGGGCAAAACGGGTGGATCCTTCGGTTCAGACCAGACCGGAGAGCACGTCGTCATCGACGGCTCCGACCGCGGCAATGGTGAGGGGGCGGGAGGCGAGTCGGTGCGCGAGGTCGCGCACGTCGTCTGCGGTGACCAGGGCGATGCGACGCAACGTCTCGTCGAGGTCGGAGAATTCGCCGATGCTGAGCTCGGACCTGCCGAGTCGGGTCATGCGAGTGTCGGAGTCCTCGAGGGCGAGCGCCGACCCACCCGAGAGTTGCCCGACGGCGCGGGCGAGCTCTTCGTGGGAGATGCCATCGGCCGCAAGCCTCTGCAGTTCGTCGACCATGATCGAGGCGACCGAGCGCGTCTTCTGCGGCGCGCATGCTGCGTACATGCCGAACACGCCGGTGTCGGAGTAGCCGGCCGCGAACGAATACACGGAGTAGGCCAGGCCGCGCTTCTCGCGGACCTCTTGGAAGAGACGGCTCGACATGCCGCCGCCGAGCACGGCGTTGAGCACGCTCATCGTGATGCGGGCGTCGTCGGTGGCGCGCAGGCCGGGCGTGCCGATCACGAGGTGCGTCTGTTCGATCGGGCGCCTGACGGTGACGAGCGGGCTACCGCCGTCGATCGCCGCGTCCGATCTGCCGCGCCGCTCCACCGGGCTTCCTGCCTGGTGCATCGGCCATCCACCCGCCGCGAGGGCGCGCTCCACGTCGGCGACGAGGCGACCGTGGTCGACAGCGCCGGCGGCAGCCACCACGAGGTCTTGCGGACGGTAGTTCGCCTGATAGTGCTGCCAGACGGCATCCCTCGTCGCGGCGTTGATGGTGTCGGGGTTGCCGCCGATGGGCCTGGCGACGGGATGGTCGCCCAAGACTGCGGAGAAGAACCGCTCGTTGACCGCGTCGGCCGGGTCGTCCTCCGCCATGGCCAGCTCTTCGAGGATGACGCCGCGCTCGTTCTCGAAGTCGGTCGCGTCGAGCAGCGACGAGGTCACCATGTCGGCGAGCACCTCGGTGGCCATCGAGAGGTCGCGGTCCTGCACCTTGGCGTAGTAGCAGGTCTGCTCTTTCGCCGTGAGCGCGTTGTGCTCGCCGCCGACCGCGTCGAAGGAGATCGCGATGTCGAAAGCGGTGCGGTCGCGCGTGCCCTTGAAGAGCAGATGCTCGAGGAAGTGGGTCGAGCCGAAGCTGGCCGCATGGCCCGACGGGCCCGGCACGAGACCGGTCTCGTCTCTGGACCCGACACCGAACCAGAACCCGATCGTCGCGCTGCGCACGCCGGGCACGTGTTCGCTCAGCACCCGCACGCCGCTGGGCAGGACGGAGCGGGAGACAAGTGCGTCGCCGGACGCGGCGAACGTCAGATCGGCACGGTCAAGGGGGAGGTCAACGGCGCCGTTCATCCCCTTCAGACTATCGGCGATTGAGGCTTGCAGGAGGAACGCTCGCGTTTCTCCGGCAGGCCGATTGAGTCGATGAGTCGCGCGGCGAGGATATCGGCGATTGAGGCTTGCAGGAGGAACGCTCGCGTTTCTCCGGCAGGCCGATTGAGTCGATGAGTCGCGCGGCGACGATATCGGCGATTGAGGCTTGCAGGAGGAACGCTCGCGGTGTTCGGCAACCCGATCAAGTCGGTGAACGACATGGCCGCGATCGTCGCTTCCGAACCCTGAGAATCTTGTCCGCATTCTTGAGGACAAACATGATTGTCTACCCCTATATACTGACACCAATCTCCGACGTCACTCGTCGTGGAGCAGACCCACCCACAAGAGTTGAGGAGCGCCGGATGCCTGATCAGAGCGCCATCGCCCCACGCCCACCCGCGCCGGCGAAGATCAAGATTCTGAACACCGCGGACCGCCTGTTCTATGACGAGGGCGTGCACACCGTCGGCGTTGACCGCATCATCGCGCAGTCACACGTGACGAAGGCGACCTTCTACAAGCACTACCGGTCGAAGGACCTGCTCATCGCCGCGTTCATCGACGGGCGAACAGCACTGGCGCAGGATGCCGTGGCCGCCGAGCGCGAGCGCACCAGCGACCCTGCGGCAATCGTCCGCTTCATCGTCGACGGCTTCGTCGCGGAGTCGCACCGCCCCGGCTACCACGGGTGCCCGTTCATCAACGCCGCGACCTCGCAGCTGGATGCCTCCGGCCCCGTCACCCCCGCCGTCGCCGCCTGGCGCACGTGGCTGCGTTCCACCCTCGTGGAGCTGTTCACCGCGGCCGGAACACCGAACCCGGAAGACGCCGCAGACGACCTCCTGCTCGCGCGCGACGGCGCGTTCGGCGGCGGCCCGGTCGCAGACCCGGTCGCCTCGGAGGCCTCGCTGCGCCGCATGTCGGAGCGGCTGCTCGGCTGACCGCGTTCGCGGCCGGACGGCCGGCCTGCTTCCGCGAACGCTGCGACGACGACTACTACTCGGACGCGCGATCGAGTTCGAGCATGTCGCTGCGGCTCAGGCGCAGACTGCACGCGGCCATGAGGTCGTCGACCTCGACCGCCGACGCCACGTTGACGATGGGGGCGACCACGCCCCGCTTCGCGAGCAGCCACGCGACGGCGACCGTCGCCATGGTGCTGTCGTGAAGCGCCGCCACCCTGTCGAGCACCTGCAGCACGCGGTTGCCGCGACGCCCGAGGAACCCGGCGACGCCCGCGGTGCGGGCCGCGGCATCCAATCGCGAACGCGAACGGTAGGCGCCGGTGAGGAAGCCGTGTGCGAGCGGACCCGTCGGCAGCACGCCCAGCGACTGGGCCGCCGTCACGATGCGCAGGTCGCGCTCGAAGTCGCCGCGGTTCATCAGGCTGTACGGAACCTCGACGAGCGCCACCTTCGGCAGACCGGACGAGGAGAGCACGCGCGCCTCGAGCAGGCTGTCGGCCGAGAACCCGGAGAATCCGATGTGCCGCACTTTGCCCGTGTCGATCAGCCATTCGACGGTCGCCAACGTGTCGGCGAGAGCGACATCGGCATCCGGACCCTCGAGGGTCAGCACGTCGACGTGGTCGGTGCCGAGCCGCATCAGTGCGGACTCGACCGACCTCACCACGTTGATCTGGCCGAGACCTGGGCTCTCGGAGCCCGAACCGATGCGCAGGTCGATGAAGAGGTGGTCGCGGAGGTCGCGGCGATGCATCCAGCCGCCGACGATCGCGTTGCCGAGACCGCGTTCGTGCGCCTGTGACGTGACGATCAGGTTGCCGCCGAAGTGCACGTAGCGGTCGAGCACGGCCTGGGCGGCGTCGGTGTCGGCCGCGCGCGCGAGCGCAGCCGTTCCCAACGCGAGCGGATAGACGGCGAGGTCGGTCTCCCCCAGACGCCTCGGCGCGACGATCGACATCGGCGCCGTCGCGACACCGTCGTACTCGGCCGTAGCGATCGGTGCATCGAACACCGGTCCGATGCCCGTCGCTCCCCCGTTCACATGCTCACTGGCACGCACAGGATATGCCTGCGCCATGACCCCTCCAGCTCCTCAGCCCCCCGCGAGCCGATGTGACGCGGGATGCCACGTCACATCTATGTGAGTGAGCGTAGTGGACAGCCCGGCCGCACCCCGGTCGAAACGATTGAACCGTTACCAAATCTTTGGAAACTTCTCCGCTCCCCGTCAGTGCGGCTTCCGCCGGGTGTGCACGTGGATGCGAGAGCCGGCGCACCGCCCGGACAGACGGAACGCGCCCGCCACGACCTGTGGTCGCAGCGGGCGCGTTCGCGAATGAAGCGGATCAGGCCTCGACGGGCTCGGCCGAGCCTTCGGCCTGCTCGGCAGGCTTCTCGGTCTGCGCCGACTCCTCGGCGATGACCGGCTGAAGCGACAGCTTGCCGCGGTCGTCGACCTTGGTGATCTCGACCAGGATCTTCTGACCAACGGAGAGAACGTCGTCGACGTTCTCCACGCGCTTGCCGCCGGCGAGCTTGCGCACCTCGGAGATGTGCAGCAGGCCGTCGCGGCCGGGCAGCAGCGAGACGAACGCACCGAAGGCGGCGATCTTCACGACGGTGCCGAGGAACTGGTCGCCCACCTCGGGGTTGGTCGGGTTCGCGATCGCGTTCACCTGGGCACGAGCGGCCTCCGCCGACGGACCGTCGACGGCGCCGATGTAGACGGTGCCGTCCTCCTCGATGGAGATGTCGGCGCCGGTCTCATCCTGGATGGCGTTGATCGTCTTGCCCTTCGGGCCGATCAGCTCGCCGATCTTGTCGACCGGGATCTGCACGCTGATCACGCGCGGGGCGGTCGGAGCCATCTCGTCCGGGCGGTCGATCGCGGCGTTCAGCACCGAGAGGATCGTCGTGCGAGCCTCCTTCGCCTGCTGCAGCGCACCGGCGAGCACCGACGACGGGATGCCGTCGAGCTTGGTGTCCAGCTGAATGGCGGTGACGAACTCGCTCGTTCCGGCGACCTTGAAGTCCATGTCGCCGAGGGCATCCTCAGCGCCAAGGATGTCGGTGAGCGCGGCGTAGCGCGTCTCGCCGTCGACCGTGTCGGAGATGAGGCCCATCGCGATGCCGGCGACCGGGGCGCGAAGCGGCACACCGGCGTTCAGCAGCGACAGCGTGGACGCGCAGACCGAGCCCATCGACGTCGAACCGTTGGAGCCGAGAGCCTCGGACACCTGGCGGATGGCGTACGGGAACTCCTCGCGCGTGGGCAGCACCGGAACGAGCGCGCGCTCGGCCAGGAATCCGTGGCCGATCTCGCGGCGCTTCGGGCTGCCGACACGACCGGTCTCGCCGGTCGAGTAGGGCGGGAAGTTGTAGTGGTGCAGGTAACGCTTCTTCGTCACCGGCGACAGCGAGTCGATCTGCTGCTCCATCTTGAGCATGTTCAGCGTGGTGACGCCCAGGATCTGGGTCTCACCGCGCTGGAAGATCGCGGAACCGTGCACGCGCGGGATGACCTGCACCTCGGCGTCGAGCGGACGGATGTCGCGCAGGCCACGACCGTCGATGCGGATGCCCTCGCGCAGCACGCGGCCGCGCATGACCACCTTCGACACGGCCTTGTACGCACCGGAGAACTGCTCCAGCACCTCGGCGGGCAGCGCGCCCGCCTCGACCTTCTCGGCGATGGCGGCCTTCGTGCGCTCCTTGAGCGCGTCGTCGGCGTTCTGACGCTCGATCTTGTCGGCGATCTGGTAGACGTTCACGAGCTCGTCGTAGGCGATGCCGGCGACGTTGTCGTAGCTCAGCTGCGAGTAGGGCAGGAACACCGGGTACTCGGCGATGGCCTTCGCGGACTGCTCGGCGAGCACATTCTGCGCACCGACCAGCTGACGGATGAACGGCTTGGCGGCCTCGAGGCCCTGCGCGACGACATCCTCGCTCGGCTTCGTGGCGCCGGCCTGGATGAGATCCCAGCTGTGCTCGGTGGCCTCGGCCTCGACCATCATGATCGCGACGTCACCCTCGGAGCCGTCGTCGTTCGTCAGCACGCGGCCGGCCACGACGATGTCGAAGACCGCGTCTTCGAGCTGCGACGCCTTCGGGAAGGCGACCCACTGGTCTTCGTGCTCGCCCTTGCCGGGGACGAGCGCAAGGCGCACACCGGCGATCGGGCCGGAGAACGGCAGACCCGAGATCTGCGTCGACGCAGAGGCCGCGTTGATCGCGAGCGCGTCGTAGAACTCGTCGGGTGCGATGCTCAGCACCGTGATGACGATCTGAACCTCGTTGCGGAGGCCGTCGACGAACGACGGACGCAACGGGCGGTCGATGAGACGGCAGACCAGGATGGCCTCCGTCGACGGACGACCCTCGCGGCGGAAGAACGAACCGGGGATCTTGCCGGCCGCGTACGACCGCTCCTCGACGTCGACCGTCAGCGGGAAGAAGTCGAAGTTGTCTTTCGGGTGCTTGCTGGCGCTCGTCGCGCTCAGCAGCATGGTCTCCTCGTCGAGGTAGGCGGCGACGGCACCCTGTGCCTGCTGCGCCAGACGGCCGGTCTCGAACCGGACCGTGCGAGTGCCGAAGCGACCGTTGTCGAGAACGGCCTCGGCGAACTTGATTTCTGGACCTTCCATTAAGGTCTCTTCTCCTTTGTTCGTGCGTCGTCCCGTGTGGACATGACGCACTCGCCGTGCGGTGCCGGAGAAACAGGCGTGACCGAGCGACATGGGCTCCGCGCCGGCCATCAGTAGAAAAACACCATCCGACCTTCACAGCGCGAAACGACGCCGTTTGAAGAGTGCGGTTGGGATTCCACCACCGAGGACCAGCAGCCTGCCGGCTACGCATAGCGAGTTTTCGTGTGGTTATCGAACCGTGACGATCCTAGCAGAGGGGGTTGTCGAGGCTGTGGTAGTGCCGGTCAGAGGGTGTCGGCGAGCGCGATGACTCGGGCAGCGGCATCCGCCAGCGCGTCGCCGTAGCCCCGACCGTGGCTCGCTGCGTGCACGGCGAGCGGGTGCAGCTGGTGCAGGGGAACACGGTCGCGCCAGCCGGCTCGCAGCGGATGTGCCGACTCGTAGCCGGCCACGATGTCGTCGAGGTACGGGCATCCGAAGAGGGCCAGCATGGCGAGGTCGGTTTCGCGGTGACCGCCGTGCGCCGCCGGATCGATCAGCACGACGCCTTCTGGCGACCACAGCGCGTTGCCGTTCCAGAGATCGCCGTGAATGCGCGCAGGCGGTTCGCCGTCATCGAACACGCCGGCCGCGATCTCGTCGCACGCCTGACGCACGATGGATGCCTGTCCGCGGCCGATCCCGCCCGCCTCGATCGCGAGTTCGAGATACGGGAGCACGCGATCGCGCGCGTAGAACACGCCCCAGGCGCGCTCGTGTGCGGCGCGCAACGGACGGCGGCCGATGAAGAGGGGGCCGGTCCATCCGTCGGGCGGCGCGCCGAATGCCTCAGCACCTGCATCGTGCGTGACGGCCAGCGCAGCACCGAAGTCGCGCGCGGCATCCGCCGAGGGGCGCACGGAGGCGATGCGTTCGAGATCGATGCGGCCGGGTGCGACGTCGATCACGCGGACGATGCGCGCGCCGCGCGCCGCCGACAGCCAGCGAAGTCCGGCAGCCTCTGCCTCGAAGAAGAGAGGTGGGGCATCCGGGTTCGATTTGGTCAGAACGTCGGCCATCACCGCAACGCTAGCGTCGTCACCCGCGGCTGCGAGAGGAGAAAGGCGCACGCTCGGGGGAAGGAGCCAGCACTCTCGCGGGAAAAGTCGCGCTCAGGCGCGGGCCTCGGCGCGGGCACGACGGGCACGACGGGCGCGCGGGGCAGTGAGGGCGAGGCCGAGCAGCACGCCGACGACGGCGCCGATCGTGTTGGAGATGACGTCGCGGATGTCGGAGACACGACCGGGGATCCAGATCTGCGCCGTCTCGATGCTCACTGTCATGAGGAAGGGCAGGAGCACGGCGAGCCACCAGCGTCGGCGGCCGAAGAGCAGCAGGAAGAACAGCCCGATGGGCAGGAACATCAGGATGTTCGCCGTGAACTCCACACCGTTGTAGGTGACCCAATCGGTCACCGGGTGCTCCCAGAGGATGCGCAGCACCTGCATCACGATGCCGTTCTTGCCGCCGACCGGTGGCTGGGGTCCGAGCGTGATGTATCCGACGACGCCGAGATAGAGCAGCGTGACGATGCTCAGTACGGGGTGGCGGCGGAACATGGTCACAGCATTCCCGCGCCGGCTGAGTCCGCGCTGACGGAGCGCTGTGGTCGAGCCGATGACGCCGAGGATGCCGCAGCCGCAGCACTCACGCGGCCCGCTGCTCCAGCACCGCGGACAGCGCGCCGAGGTCGAGCTCCAGCTTGTACGGCGGCTCGGTCGCGAACGAGCGCACCGGCGGCGACACGAATCGGCGTCGAGCCGCGAGAGCCCGCAGTCCTGCGGTGTAGGCGACGGTCGCCTGCTCGGGAAGGAATCCGACGTGATAGACCTTGCCGGGCACCACCAGGTGCACGGCGATGCGGATGCGCAACCCCAGCCAGCGCGTCGCATCGGGAACGAGCACCGCGGTCGGGATGCCGACGGCACGAGCCGCCACGCTCTCCAGCGCCGCGCGGTGCCGGTTCGTGTCGGCGACGGGCGTGGCCGGCGCGCTGCCGGCATCCAGGGGCACGAGCTCGAGGTCGTCGATGCCGGAGAGCATCCCCGCGGAGTCCGGATTGCTCCGGCCCCGAACCAGAGACACGACGAGCAACGTCACGGCGATCGCCGCCACGACGACCGTCAGCGTCAACAGCGTCCAATAGGCGACCGGAGCGCCGTTCGGACTGATCGAGACCGTCACGGCGGCGAGCACGATCAACAGCAGATAGGGGGCGGGCTCCCAACGCCAGAGCGGCTTGCGGAGCGTGCGGATCATGCCTGCAAGGGTAGTCGGCCCGCTGCGGCCGCTTCGCCGCGTCGAAGCGCTGAGCCGACGCCCAACACGATGAGCAGCTGACCCGCGGTGTACGTGAGCATGACGACGGCGTCGTGTCCCGGAAAGACGAGCGACGGCACGAAGTGCGTGATGCCGAGCACCGAATCGGACAGCAGGAAGAGGGCGGCCCCGATCGTGGTCAGCATCGTCGTGCCCGTCGCGAGAACGGCCATTGCGCCGAGCGCCAGTCCGTACACCGCGACGGGCACGAAGAGCGGTCCGGACGACGGCCCGACCAGCACGAGCAGCACCAGCCACCACGCGGCGTAGACGACGCTCCACATCGCGGGCCTCGAGCGGCGAAGGTAGCGCCAGAACAGCACGATGTACACGATCTGCATGCAGAGGAAGAAGGCGAGCATCACGATGAACGTCGGCGCGATGTCGCCGAGCCACGCGAAGAGCAGCGCCAGCAGCAACACGAGGCACGGCGCCAGCGGCCTGCGCGGACCGAGCACGATGAAGGCGAGCGCGAGCAACGGGATGATCAGCGGCTTGACCGCGCCCGCGAGGTCGTCCGCTCCGACGGCCTCTGCGACGACATTCATGACCGAGACGATGGCGAACGGGACGAAGGCGAGCAGGCCGACCGCCCTCCACTGCACTGTGGACATGGAGTGATCGTAGGGCACCCCGGAGCCGCTCAAAGACCGCCGGCGCGGCGCAGCACGGCGCGGGCCTGCGCGATCAGCGGCTCGTCGATCATGCGTCCACCGAGCCGGAACGCGCCCGGCGCCGCGTGCGCCGCCGTAACGATGTTCCGCGCCGCCTCCACCTGCGACTCGCTCGGTCGATATGCCTCCCGCACGACGGACACCTGACGCGGGTGCAGGCAGCAGGTGGCGGCGAAGCCGCACGCGACGGCATCCTCCGCCTCAGCGGCCAGGCCCGTGAGATCATCGAGATCGACGTGCACCGCATCGATGGCGTCGCACCCCCCGGCGGCCGCGGCGAGGAGCACCGCCGACCTGGCGTGCGTCGCCACGTCGCGGTACGTGCCGTCGGCACGTCTGCTGGATGCCCCGCCCAGCGACACCAGCAGATCCTCCGCACCCCACATGAGCGCGTCCACCGCGGCATGACGTGCCAGCTCGGGTGCGGCGAGCACGCCCTTCGCGCTCTCGCACAGCGCGATCACGCGCACTCCTGGCACCGCAGCCGCCAGCTCGTCGAGCTCTGCCGCCGACTCGGCCTTCGGCAGCATGACCGTGCGGAACGGCGAGGCGCGCACGACGGCGACATCGACGGCGAAGTCGGACGTTCCCGCCGCGTTGACACGCACGACGGTGCGGGCCGTCGCCTCCGGCGACACCGCCGCCCCGAACGCGACGATCGCCCCGCGCGCGGCGGTGCGGTCTGCGGGGGCGACGCCGTCTTCGAGATCGAGGATGACGGCATCCGCTCGCTCGAGCGCCTTCGCGAAGCGCTCGGGCCGATCGGCAGGGCAGAACATCGGAGCGGGGCCGATGGCGAGGCGCCCGGTCACGGGGTGGGCCCCTCGACTCGCTGCGCTCGCTCAGGGGGCCGGGAGGCGGGCTGCGCATCGGAGAACCACATCAGCGCCGAGCGGCTGGCCGTCGCCACGACGACGCCGTCTTGGTTGCGTCCGACGTGGTCGAACGTGACGATGCCCTGACCCGGCCGGGAGGCCGACGGGCGCTTCGCGGCCACCGTGGTCTCGCTGTACAGGGTGTCGCCGTGGAACAGCGGGTGGGGAAAGGCCACCTCGCCGAATCCGAGGTTCGCGACGATCGTGCCCTGCGTGAGCTGAGCCACCGATGCTCCGACCAGCGTCGCCAGCGTGAACATCGAGTTGACGAGACGCTGCCCGAAGGGCTGGGTGGCCGCCCACGCGGCATCCAGGTGCAGTGACTGCGTGTTCATGGTGAGCGTGGTGAACAGCACGTTGTCTGCTTCGGTCACGGTTCTGCCCGGGCGATGCAGGTAGAGCGTGCCGACCTCGAGCTCGTCGTAGTACAGGCCGCGCTGCACGACGGTGCGGGTGGACGGAGCCTCTTCGTCGGTCATGTTCTCTCCTTGCGCCGGTGTCCTTCGGCCCGCGTCGCTCTCGCAGGGCTCGTCACTCGTCGAAGCCGAGCGAGCGAGCGATCAGCATGAGCTGCACTTCGCTGGTGCCCTCGCCGATCTCGAGGATCTTGGAGTCGCGGTAGTGCCTGGCCACGGCGTTCTCGTTGAGATAGCCGTAGCCGCCCATGATCTGGGATGCGTCGTGCGCATTGGCGACGGCGGCCTCGGAGCCGACGAGCTTGGCGATCGACGCCTCCGTCTTGAACGGCTGCCCGGCCGCCATCTTGAACGCGGCGTCGTAGTAGGCGAGGCGTGCGGTCTGCGTGCGCGCCTGCATGCGTGCCAGCTGGAATGCGATGTGCTGGTTCTGCCCGATCGGGTGGCCGAAGACCACGCGGGTCTTCGCGTACTCGACGGCCTGCTCGAGGCATCCCTGCGCCGCTCCCGTGCAGAGCGCGGCGAAGGCGACGCGGCCCTCGTCGAGCGTGGTGAGGAAGTTCGCGTAGCCGCGGCCGCGCTCGCCCAGCATGTTCTCCTTCGGAACGCGCACGTTCTTGAACACGAGCGGGTGCGTGTCGGAGGTGTGCCAGCCGACCTTGTCGTAGGTGGGCAGCACCGTGAAGCCGGGGGTGCCCGTCGGCACGATGATCGTGCTGAGCTCCGGAGCCACCGAGCCGTCGGCACGCCGCTTCTCCCCCCGTCACGGCGGTGACCGTGACGAGCGAGGTGATCGGCGTGCCCGAGTTGGTGATGAACTGCTTCGTGCCGTCGATGACCCAGTCGCCGCCGTCTTCGCGGGCCGTGGTCTTCGTGGCCCCGGCATCCGATCCGGCGTCCGCCTCGGTGAGGCCGAATCCGGCGAGTGCACGGCCTGCGACGAGGTCGGGCATCCACCTGGCCTTCTGCTCCTCGGTGCCGTAGCGGAACAGAGGCATCACGCCGAGACCGATGCCTGCCTCGAGGGTGACGGCGATGGACTGGTCGACCCTGGCCAGTTCCTCGACGGCGAGGCAGAGCGAGAGATAGTCGCGACCGCCGCCGCCGTACTCCTTCGGGAACGGCAGTCCGAAGAGCCCGAGCTGACCCATCTGGGCGATGATCGTCATCGGCAGGCTGCGCTGGGTGTCGTAGTGGTAGGCCTGCGGCGCCACCACGTGGTCGGCGAACTCGCGCACCGTGCGCTTGAGCTCGAGGTGCTCGGCGGTGAGCCTCGGGTCATCGCCGACCGGGTGTGTCGTGCGGCGCTTCGTCGCGGTCTCGATCATGGTCGTGTCTCCGTCGTGGGGATCGGGCGGCGGTCGTCCGCCGCAGTGGGGCCGCCCGTGGTGGGGGCAGCAGTTTCGTCGTCCCTGGTGGGGACCACGGGTTCGATGAGCGCCAACGGCTGGTCGGCCGCGACATGGTCGCCGACGCGAGAGGTGAGACGCACGGTTCCGGCCAGCGGCGCCACGACGCGGTGCTCCATCTTCATGGCCTCGATCACGAGGATGCCCGCACCCGCCTCCACGGCGTCGCCGTCGGCCACCTCGACACTCACGATCGTCCCCGGCATGGGCGAACGCACCTGCGGGTCCGCCGCCGCATCGGATGCGCCGCGCGCCGCGCCGCGCTCGGCCGCCGGCCGCGCGGACGGCAGCAGGCGGAGCACCCACGGCCCGGGCTCTGCCGAGGCGCCGTCGTCGCGGGCGAGCCACAGGGTGTCGGCATCGCGGGCGTGCAGGAAACGGGCTGCGCGGGAGTCGCGCTCGACGAGCATCCTGTCGCCGGAGCGTTCGAGCAGGCGGGAGCGCACCGCGTCGCCGTCGCCGATGCGCACGACCGCGTCGGCCGGTGCGCCCACCGAGCGCACGACGAGTTCGGTGCGGCCGACGCCGAAACGACGTTCGACGGGCGAAGGCGTGCCGAGCCGCCAGCCGGTGGGCCGCGACCACGGCGCATCGGATCCTCGTCGCCATTCGTCGTCGTTCACGAGCAACGCAGCGGCGGTGAGCGCGTCGGCAGGTGGCAGGTTCCCGCCCCCGGTCGTGTCGTCGACCGCCGCCTCGGCGTCGCGCTCGAGCAGGCGGGCGATGAGTCCGGTGTCGATGCGTGCGGCGCGCACGTCGGCATCGTCGACGAGCGCGCGCAGAAATGCCGCGTTCGTCACGACCCCGAGCACAGTGGTGCGACCGAGTGCGTCGGAGAGCCGCGCAAGAGCCTCGTCGCGGTCCGTTCCCCACGCGATCACCTTCGCGAGCATCGGGTCGTAGTCGCCCGTGATGGTCAGGCCGGTCTCGAGCGCGCTGTCCACGCGCACACCGTCGCCGCGCGGCTCGCGCAACGCGAGGACGCGCCCGGTGGCCGGCAGGAAGTCGTGTGCAGGGTCTTCCGCATACAGCCGTGCCTCGACGGCGTGCCCGGTCAGCCGCACGTCGTCCTGCGCGAACGTCAGCGGCTCGCCCGCCGCCACCCGCAGCTGCTGCTCGACGAGGTCGATGCCGCGAACGTCGCCGACGCCACAGACCAGCTCGGTGACCGGATGCTCCACCTGCAGCCTCGTGTTCATCTCCATGAACGAGAACGTGCCGGGGTCTCGCGCCGAGACGAGGAACTCCACGGTTCCGACCCCGGTGTAGCCGACGGAGCGGGCGACGGCGCACGCCGCCTCTCCCATGCGCGCTCGCAGTGCGTCGTCGACGGCAGGAGACGGACACTCCTCGATGACCTTCTGATGCCGACGTTGAAGCGAGCATTCGCGCTCCCCCAGGTGCACGACCGTGCCCTGCTTGTCAGCCAGCACCTGCACCTCGATGTGCCGAGGCGTGTCGATGAGTCGTTCGAGGAAGAGGGCGTCGTCACCGAAGGCCGCCGTGGCGACCCGACGGGCCGTGCGCAGCGCTGCCGGCAGCTCGGATGCCTCGCGCACCTCGACCATTCCCATGCCGCCACCACCCGCGGACGGCTTGACGAGCACGGGGAATCCGAGCTGTTCCGCGGCGGCCGCCAGGGCGGCGTCATCCAGGTCGCGATCGTCGACGCCGGCGTTCACGGGCACCCCGTGCTCGGCGACCAGCCGCTTGGCGCGCACCTTGTCGCCCATCGACTCGATGGCCTGGGGAGGCGGTCCGATGAAGGCGATGCCCGCGTCGGCGCAGGCGCGCGCGAAGTCCGCGTTCTCGGAGAGGAAGCCGTAGCCCGGATGGACGGCCTGTGCGCCGGTGCGACGTGCCGCCTCGAGAACCGCGGCGATGTTCAGGTAGCTGCTCGCGGCATCCGCGGGGCCGATGCGCACGGCCTCGTCGGCCTCGCGCACATGACGGGCGCCGGCATCGGCGTCGCTGTATACCGCGACGGAGCGAATGCCCATGGCCCGCAGCGTGCGAATGACCCGTCGCGCGATCTCGCCGCGGTTCGCGACGAGCACTGTGGTGAACATGGTCATCGCGATCACATCCGGAAGATGCCGAAGCGCGGTTCGCCCGGCTCGGGGAGAGGAGAACGGGAGACCACGTCGAGTGCGAGGCCGAGCACGGTGCGCGTGTCTGCCGGGTCGATGACGCCGTCGTCCCAGAGCCGCGCGGTGGAGTAATAGGGGCTGCCCTGCTCCTCGTACTGCTGTCGGATCGGTGCGGCGAACGCCTCCTCGTCCTCGGCGCTCCACGTCTCGCCACGCTGCTCGATCCCGTCGCGGCGCACCGTGGCGAGAACGGAGGCCGCCTGTCTGCCGCCCATGACCGACACGCGGGCGCCCGGCCACATCCAGAGGAACCGCGGCGAGTAGGCCCGTCCGCACATCGAGTAGTTGCCGGCGCCGAACGAGCCGCCGATCACGACGGTGAGCTTCGGAACACGTGCGGTGGAGACGGCGGTGACCATCTTGGCGCCGTGCTTGGCGATGCCGCCGGCCTCGGCATCCTTGCCCACCATGAAGCCCGAGATGTTCTGGAGAAAGACGAGCGGAACACCCCGCGCGTCGCAGAGCTCGATGAAGTGCGCGCCTTTCATGGCCGACTCGCTGAACAGGACCCCGTTGTTGGCGACGATGCCCACCGGATGCCCGTGCAGTCTGGCGAAGCCCGTCACGAGCGTCGTGCCGTACTCGGACTTGAACTCCGAGAACGTGTGCGCGTCGACCAGCGCGTCGAGCACCAGGTGCACGTCGTACGACGCCTGCAGATCGACGGGCACGGCATCGAGCACGGAGGCCGGTTCGCGCGCGGGCGCGACGCTCTCGACCACACGCCACGCCGGCTCCGCCTCGGGCGGCAGGGTCGCGACGATGTCACGCACCATGCCAAGGGCGTCTTCATCGTCCTCGGCCAGGTGGTCGGTGACGCCGGAGACTCGCGAATGCACGTCTCCCCCGCCGAGCTTCTCGGCGCTGACGACCTCGCCGATCGCGGCCTTCACCAGAGGCGGTCCGCCGAGGAAGATCGTGCCCTGGCCGCGCACGATCACGTTCTCGTCGCTCATCGCGGGAACGTACGCGCCGCCCGCGGTGCACGAGCCGAGCACGGCGGCGAGCTGTGGGATGCCGGCTGCGGACATCCTCGCCTGGTTGAAGAAGATGCGCCCGAAGTGGTCGCGGTCGGGGAAGACCTCGTCTTGCATGGGCAGGTACGCGCCGCCCGAGTCGACGAGGTAGATGCAGGGCAGGCGGTTCTCCAGCGCGATCTCCTGCGCCCGCAGGTGCTTCTTCACGGTCATCGGAAAGTAGGTCCCGCCCTTGACCGTGGCGTCGTTGCAGACGACCATGACCTGCCTGCCGTGCACGAGTCCGATGCCGGTGATGATGCCGGCGCCAGGCGCCTCGTCGTCGTACATGCCGATCGCGGCGAGCGGGGCGATCTCGAGAAAGGGGCTGCCGGCATCCAGAAGCCGATCGACGCGCTCGCGCGGCAGCAGCTTGCCGCGGGCCACGTGACGTTCGCGAGAGCGTTCGGGGCCGCCCAGCGCCGCACGGGCGAGCCGGTCGCGCAGATCGGCCACGAGCTCGCGCTGCGTGGGAACCGTGCTCGCACCCGAACCGGATGCCGTCTGATCCGCAGCCGAGGCTTCTCCGGCCAGAGCCTCTGTCATCGACACGCTGGTGCGCCTCCTCGCGCTGATCGCCCGACACCGCTTGATCTGCTCGCCGTGCTCTTCGGTTAATGTTCTCTAACCGAAATTCAGGTTAGCGATCATTAACCGAAGTGTCTAGTGTGTCGGTATGAACACCGGCATCCAGCACGCCGACGACGACGAGGACCCGACGCCGGAGACGCCCCGGCGCAAGGCCAAGGCCGACCGCAGAGAGGCGCTCCTGGATGCCGCAGCTCGCCTGTTCGCCGAGCGAGGGTTCGCGGGCGTCTCGATCGAAGACCTCGGCGCGGCGGCGGGGGTCAGCGGCCCCGCCGTCTATCGGCACTTCGCGAACAAGCAGGCCGTGCTGGCCGCACTGCTGATCGACGTGAGCGAAGGTCTTCTCGCCGGGGGCAGGGACTGCGTCGCCGATGCCGCGACGCCGCGCACAGCTCTCGAGTCGCTCATCGCGTTCCACGTCGACTTCGCCCTGACCGAGCCCGACGTCATCCGTGCGCAGGATCGCGACCTCGACAGCCTCGCCGCAGCCGACGCGAACCGCGTGCGCACCCTGCAGCGCACCTACGTCGAACTGTGGGTCGACGTGCTCGAGCGGCTGCGAGACGAGGACCGCCGCTCGCTGCGGGTGCGCGCGCACGCCGTGTTCGGCCTGATCAACTCCACACCGCACTCCAGCAGGGCGCACACGCAGAGCCGGCCTCCGCGTGCCGTCGTCGGCGCGTTGCTGCGCGAGATGGCGCTGAGCTGCCTGGTGCCGTAACCGACGCTTCGACCGTGGGTCGAGCCGACGCTGCTCACGTGGATTGAGGAGCGAGCGGCGCGGCCTCCCGCGTCTCGAAGCCCGGACGTGGGCGGGTTTCGAGACGCGCGCTTCGCGTGCTCCTCAACCCACGGCGGGGTGAGAGGCAACACAAAGTGCACGGTCCCCGGGTGAGATGTGTGCGCGCCGGCTTGCTCCGGCTCACCCGGGGACCGTGGTCTTGTGGCTGAGCGCTCGGCTCAGGCGAGGGCGAGAGTACTCGCCGGATCCGCGAGGATGCGGCCGACGTCGCGCAACAGCCTCGAGCCCTGCTCGCCGTCGATCACCCGGTGGTCGAACGTGAGGCTCAACGTCATGACCTGCCGGAGGCGCACCGCACCATTGTGCTCCCACGGGCGCCGGTTCACGGCCCCGAGCGCGAGGATCGCGGTCTCCCCCGGGTTGAGCAACGGGGTGCCTGCGTCCACGCCGAAGACTCCGACGTTCGTGATCGTGATCGTGCCACCGGTGAGTTCCGCGGGCGTCGCGCGGCCGGCCCTGGCGCGCTCGGCGAGCGAGGTGAGCGCGTCGGCGAGCTCGGGCATCCTCAGCGTCGACGCATCGCGGATGTTCGGCACCACCAGGCCACGCGAGGTCGCCACCGCGATGCCGAGATTCACACCGGCGGGCGTCACGATCTCACCCGTGGCGTCGTCCCAGCGCGAGTTCGCCTCCGGCGTCTGAGCGAGCCCGAGGCTCAGCGCCTTCGCGGCGAGAGTGAGCACCGTGAGGCGCCGGTCGCGGAACTCCTTCGTCTCGGCGAGCCGCTTCAGCAGACGGATGCTCCGCGTCACATCGACGGTGAGGAACTCCGTCACCTGCGGCACGGCCGCGCTGCGCACCATCGCCTCCGCCGTGCGGCGTCGCACTCCGGTCGCGAGCTCTCGCGTCTCTCCTTCATCGCGTGTTCCGTCGCCCCGATCGCCCTGCTCGGGCTCGGATGCGCCTCGGCCGACCCCGTGCGGCCGCACCCACGCCACCGGCTCGGTGAGTCGCCCCGTACGCGGCTTGCGCTGCGGACGCTTCGCCGAGCGTGCCTTCGGACCGCGGCCGACGAGCACCTCGTGGCGCTCCTCTTCCGCCGGCCCCGCGTGCCGATCCGCGTCGCCGTCGGGGCCGTCGTCACGTGCCACGTCGTCGCCGTCCGCGACGTCGGCACCGGCCACAGGCACGTCGACGGCATCCGTGACGGTCGCTGTCGACCCGCTCCTGACGATCGGCCGCCCGTTCTCGTGGCCGACGACGGGACGACCCGACGCCTCGGCGCGCGCGGCGCCGACACCCACCGCCTCGGCGACGAGTGCCTCGTCATCCGCTCCGTCACCGTCGACCTCGAACGACATCAGCGGCGCGCCCACCTCGAGGGTCTCCCCCGGCTCGGCGTGCAGCTCGCGCACGACACCCGCATACGGCGACGGCACTTCGACCAGGGCCTTGGCCGTCTCCACCTCGGCGATGATCTGGTTCAGCTCCACCGCGTCTCCGACTGTCACGCGCCAGGCGACGAGATCGGACTCCGTCAGGCCCTCGCCCAGATCGGGCAGGGCGAACTCTTCGACGCTCACACCCGCACCCCCATCACGCGGTCGACCGCGTCGAGCAAGCGATCGAGGTCGGGGAGGTAGTGATCTTCCAGCTCCGAGGGCGGGTACGGGATGTCGTGGCCCGTCACGCGCAGTGGCGGCGCGAGCAGCGTGTCGAAGCAGCGCTCGGTGACCATCGCTGCGATCTCCGCGCCGAGTCCGCCGAATCGCTGTGCCTCGTGGGCGATGACCAGGCGTCCGGTCTTGCTGACGGATGCCGTGATCGCCTCCTCGTCGAGCGGCGCGAGGGAGCGCAGGTCGACGACCTCGACCGAGACGCCCTCGTCTTCCGCGGCGAGCGCGGCATCCATCGCCGTCTGCACCAGCGGACCGTAGGTCACGAGCGTCACGTCGGTGCCTGCCGTCACGACACGCGCCCGCTCCAGGGAGAGCTCGTCTGCCGCATCGGGCAAGACGTCACCCTTCGACCAGTACCTGCGCTTCGGCTCGAAGAACACCACCGGGTCGTCGCACTCGATCGCCTGTCTGATCATCGAGTAGGCGTCTTGCGGGTTCGAGCACGCCACGACCCGAAGGCCCGGCGTGTGCGCGAAGTACGCCTCCGGCGACTCCGAGTGGTGTTCCACCGACCCGATCCCGCCGCCGAACGGCACCCGGATCGTGATCGGCATCGGCACGGCACCCATCGTGCGGTACCTCATCTTCGCCACCTGGGCGACGACCTGGTCGAAGCCCGGAAAGACGAAGCCGTCGAACTGCAGCTCGCACACGGGACGGTAGCCGCGATAGGCCAGCCCCACGGCGGTACCGATGATGGCGGCCTCTGCGAGCGGTGTGTCCAGCACGCGTTCCGGGCCGAACTGCGCCTGCAGCCCGTCGGTGACGCGGAAGACCCCGCCCAGCTTGCCGATGTCCTCGCCGAGCAGCATGACCTTGTCGTCGGCTGCCAGGGCATCCGCCAGTCCGGTCGTGATGGCTTTCGCGAGCGTGAGCTCCGTCATCGTGCCGCCCCCGTTCCCTCGCCGACCCCGATGCCGTCGGCGCCGTCGAACGACGCGAGGTAGGCGGCGTACGCGTCACGCTCCCGCCGCAGAGACTCGGGCACGTCGGCGTAGACGTCGTCGAAGATGGTGAGCGGGTCTCGAGGGCGCAGGGCGAGGCATCCCTCGCGCAACTCCCTGGCCACGGCATCGGCCCTCGCCGCGACGCCCGCCGCGCGCTCCTCCGTGAGGTAGCCGGAGGACTCGAGCATGGCCCTCGTGCGCTCGACGGGGTCGAGCGCACGCCACTGCGCGAGCTCGTCGGAGTCCCGGTAACGGGTCGGATCGTCGGAGGTGGTGTGCGGGCCCAGGCGGTAGGTGACGGCCTCGATGAACATCGGCCCCGTCCCCGTGCGTGCGTGGTCGAGGGCCATGCGCGTCGCCGCGAGCACCGCGAGCACGTCGTTGCCGTCGACGCGCAGGCTCGGGATGCCGAAGCCCGGCGACCTGTCCGCGATCGGACGCCGCGCCTGCAGCCCGACCGGCTCCGAGATGGCGTACTGGTTGTTCTGGCAGAAGAACACGACGGGAGCGCCGTATGCCGCAGCGAACACCAGCGCCTCGTTCGTGTCGCCCTCGCTGGTCGCGCCGTCGCCGAAGTAGGCGATGGACGCGGCATCCGCGCCGTCGCGCTGAACGCCCATGGCGTATCCCACCGCGTGCAACGTCTGCGCCCCGATGATGACCGTCGGGGTGGCCATGCCGACGTCGAACGGGTTCCAGCCCGAGAACTGCGAGCCGCGCCACACGCGCACCATGTCGGTCATCGACACTCCGCGCACGTAGGCGACGGCGTTCTCGCGGTAGCTGGAGAACACGAAGTCGTCCGGCCGGAGGGCACGGGCCGATCCGATCTGAGCTGCCTCCTGGCCGATCAGGGGCGGCCACAGCACGAGTTGGCCCTGGCGTTGCAGCGCGGTGGCCTCGGTGTCGATGCGGCGGGCGACCACCATGTCCTCGTACAGGCCGAGCAGTTGGGGCTCGAAGACATCGGCGACCCACGGATCCAGATCGGGATCGTTGAGACGCTGCCCGTCAGGAGCGATCAGCCTCGCGAGCTGGTCTTCTCGGGTGGACGTGCCTGTATCAGGACGGATGGTGAGCATCGTTGTACGCAGCCTTCATCGTTCGTGACCGGCGGATGCTTGTGGCTGGCCGGCCCGCGCGGCACCGTTGCCACGCGTCTCAGCCAGACTACGACGGCGGCCCCGTCGCGGACCAGTGCCGCGCTGCGAGCAGCGTCAGGATCGGGCGACGGCACCGGCAACGGCGGCGGCCCCGAAGGCGAACGCCGCGTCGGGCTCGCCACCGAGCTGGAACGCCCCTGCGAGCTCCATGGTGAGAAAGCCGAACGCCCATGCCGTCACGGTGCGGGCGGCCTCGAGCGCGTGCTCCGCTCCCGCGAGCTTCTCCGCGGCGCGCACAACGGGAGCGCTCGCCCTGGCCAGCAGCTCGCGCGGCGGGCGAGCCGCATCGGGCAGCGGGCCGAACAGCAGGCCGAAGAGGTGAGGATGCCGATGCGCGAACCCGCGGAGCGCGCAGGCTTGGGCGACCAGTTGCGCTCGTGGCTCCTCCTCGCCCTCCTTCTCGACGCCCTCCAGCAGCACGGCGACGTCGGTCGCGGCCTCCGACACCACGAGACCGAGCAGCTGCTCCCGGCTCTGCACCCGCTTGTAGAGCGAAGGCGCGCGCACGCCGACCGCAGCGGCGACGGCCTGCATGGTCAGGGCATCCTGGCCTCCGTCCTCGACCAGGTGGCGCGCTGCCGCGACGATCTCGTCGTTCGTCGTGCGATTCGGTGCAGGCATGCTTCCCCCGTGTTCTTCGTCGTCGTGCGCATTCACTCAATGGCTATTGACAGTAGCCATCATGGCTAACTATCGTAGCCATCACAACCTTACCGCCCCCGAAAGGACATGGCCATGCAACTCGCACCGGGTCTGCACCGCGTCGGAAACGACATCATCGCCGCCTACCTCGTCGAGGGCGACGGCGGGCTCACGCTCATCGACGCCGGCATCGCAGGGCAATACGCCGATCTGCTGCGCGAACTGAAGGCGATGGGAAGAGACGCGGCGGACATCCGCGGTGTGGTGCTCACGCACGGCGACACCGACCACATCGGCTACGCGGAACGACTGCGCTCCGAGCGCGGCATCCCCGTCTACGTGCACGAAGCGGATGCCGCACGCGCCCGCGGCGAGGTCGCGAGCCATCCCGAGTGGGGCACCATGCGCATCGGAGCCACCGCTCGATTCATGTGGTACGCGCTCCGCAAGGGCGGCATGCGCACGAAGTACCTCACAGAGGTCGTGCCCGTGCACGACGGCGACGTGCTCGACCTGCCGGGCAACCCGCGCATCGTCTCCCTCCCCGGACACTCCGCAGGCAGCGTCGCCATCGTCGTGCCGTCGGTCGACGCCGTCTTCGTCGGCGACGCCCTCACCACCAGGCACGTGCTGACCGGACGCCGAGGTCCGGGACCCGCACCGTTCACCGACGATGTGGATGCCGCCCGAGCCTCCCACGCCAAGCTCGCCTCGATCGATGCCACCTGGGTGCTCCCCGGCCACGGCACGCCGTGGAACCGCGGCACCAAGCAGATCGCGGCCGAACTCACGGCCGCCGACGCGCCGCGCCGCTGACTCGACACGGGCAGAGTCGCTCGGCTGTCCCGTGCCGCCGGCTTTCCTCGAGCCGGGCGACGACACGGGAGCCGGTGCGGCGGCTCACTGTACTCCCGCGCTCGGCCGCTGACGAGGGAGTCTGCCGGGCGCTGTCTGCGGCACGACCACGGCGAAGGTGGGGAAATGCCTGAACGGCCCGCCACCGTGAAGATGACGGGCCGTCCGAGGCAAGAAGTTCGCGTTGTCAGCGAAGAAGCTGCCTTCTCGACTCCGCTTCTATCGGCGCAGGCCGAGACGCTCGATGAGCGAGCGATAGCGGTTGATGTCGATCTCCTGCAGGTAACCCAGCAGGCGGCGGCGCTGACCCACGAGCAGCAGCAGACCACGACGCGAGTGGTGGTCGTGCTTGTGCTCCTTGAGGTGCTCGGTGAGGTCCTTGATCCGCTTGGTCAGGATCGCGACCTGAACCTCGGGGGATCCGGTGTCACCGGGGTGGGTTGCGTACTCTTCGATGATCGCCTTCTTGACATCTGCATCGAGTGCCATAGATTCGATCCCCTTTCTCTCGCTGCGCGGTGCCGCGGGCCTCATGCCCGGGCGCTCTTTTTCCGCGGCCGTTCTGACGGCAACCTGAAGAGTCTAGCAGGCCGGACGAGGGCCCCGAACCATGGGCAAGGGTCAGGCGACGGCGTCGCGAGCCTTCTCCACGAGCCGGTAGTGAAGCAGCGCGAACGTGTAGAGATAGAGCAGCACGACAGGCACCGCGCCGAAGAACCACACCCAGCCGCTCGCGCTGAACGCCAGCGTCAGCACGGCCGTGACCGTCCCGCTGACGAGCACCAGAACGCCGAGCGCGACGCCGATCCATGCACCGATCGCGCCGTAGAGTCCCACGATGGCCCCGCGGTCGAGACGAGCGATGGCCTGGGGGGTCTTGCCCTTGCGATACGAGGCGACGGAGGCGAAGCGGGTCGAGACATCCGCGAAATACCAGACCGCCCCGGCCAGCACGAGCACCGTCGCGGCGACGGCCCAGCCGAAGACGGCGGCGTTCTTGGTGGCCATGCCCACCTGGGCGGCGACCAGCCATGAGGCGATGATGCCGAGCGATGCATAGCCGATGGCGGCCCAGCGAAGTTTGAGGCCGAGGTCGGCGATGATCTCGTCGTGCGTGCCCAGCAGCGGGTCGTTCAGGAGCTGCGTCGCCGTCAGAGGCCCCTGCTCCACCGCCTGCTCCCCTGCACCGTCGTGCTGAGGATGCCCCGCATCGCCCTGCCCGCCGCTCGCGTCGGCCGAGCCGGCCGGCTCCTCCTCGGATGCCACCGCGAACTCCTCATCGACCGGAGCGTCTTGCGGCTCGGTTCGCGGACTCGTCTTCCTCGTCGGCGTCACAGGCCGTCTCCTCTCGCGTCGAACAGAAGCACGTTCGACCACACGTCGTTCGCGTACCCGTTCGACACTACCTGCCCTGTTCGGGGGCGGAGCCGTGCGGTCTCGCGTGCCGCGCAGCACGCAGACGGCTCGCAAATGGGGTCGGGCCGCGCGCAGGCGCGCGGAGATGGCCGCCCGGTCACCGGAAGGCGATGATGCTCTCGCCCCACGCACGCCGCACGTCACCGTGCGGGTCGGCGACGACACGGTCGCGCGCGCCGAACACATAGGTCAGACGTCGCTCCGGGTCGTAGCGGGGCCAGTACGGGTCGAGCCCTGCGGGGTTCGGATCGCCGATGCTCGCGAAGGTCGTCCATCGCGACTGGACGCGCTCCGTCAGCCGGCGTCCCGATGACTCAGCGCCGAGGGAGAGCAGGCGCGGAACCGGCGTGCCGAACACGTGCGGCAGCTCGGCGCCGTGCACCGCCCCGATGCCCGTCGCTCGCAGCAGCGGCGGCGCGAAGTCGAACTCGTAGAGCCAGGTCGGGGCGAAGCGGCTGTGCCCTGACGCCGCCCACACCGACGGCATGCGGAAGGCGGCATCCGTGGAGAGCCGCAGCGCGGAGCGCAACCGCGGGTAGCCGCGGTATCCGGACGGCACGGCGAGCGCCTCCGGCGTGCCGAGCCGCTCCACCATCAGCTGCACCGCCGTCGACGAGTTGGGCACGATCGGCGAGCGCAACAGCCTGAAGAGCATCGCCTCGTCGCGGTTCGATCCGATGACGAGCGGGATTCGCAGCGCATCCCCGCGCGCGATGGCGGTGAGCGGGTACTCGGGCACCAGATCGCCGTCGACGACCGGGGCGACGGGAATCGTGCCGGGCTCGATCGTGCTCGTCTCGGCGATGAGCTGGGTGCACGCCTCGACGAGCGCGCCGACGGGCAGCCGCCGCAGCCGATGCACCTGGTCCGGCGCGACATCCAGCCGCTGCAGGAACCGCTCGGCTGCTCTGCGAGCGGTCTGCTGCGTGTACACACTGCCGACCGGGGAGCTCTGCGCGATCGCCGCGTGCAGCAGGCCTCCGGCGCTCGGGGTCGCGAGCATGGTGGTCACGGCGCCGGCGCCGGACGACTCGCCGAACAACGTCACCCGGTCGGCGTCGCCGCCGAAGCCCCGGATGTTGTCCCTCACCCAGGCGAGCACCGCGAGCTGGTCGCGCTGACCCACGTTGCTCTCGAACACCTCGTCGCCGCGGGAGAACGAGGAGAGGTCGATGTAGCCGAGCGGTCCGATGCGATGGTTGAAGGTCACGACCACCACGCCGCGTTCCGCCAGCCGGGATCCGTCGTACATGGGATCGGCCGACGAGCCGAGGTGATAGGCGCCGCCATGGACCCACACCATCACCGGCAGGCCGGCACCCCCGAGCTCCGGCGTGAAGACGTTGACCGAGAGGCAGTCCTCGCTCATCGGCCGAGGATGCGACCCGAGATAGCTCTGAATGGGTTGCGGGGCGATCGGACCGAACTCCGTGGCGTCCCGCACACCGTGCCAGGACTCGGGTTCTACGGGCGCCCGAAAACGCAGAGGCCCGACGGGCGGTGCGGCATAGGGGATGCCCTTGAACGCGAAGGTCTCGCCCCTGCGTTCGCCCCGCACGGCACCGTGGACCGTCGTGACGACCGGCTCCGGCCGTGCCGCCTCGACGACCAGCTCATCGGTCGCGCTCACGGATTTCAGCGTAGAACGCGGTGCGCACCGGGTACCGCACGGTGCGGGTGAATTCGTCTCGGACCCGCGCGGCGCGTACTCGACGGAGTCTCGCCATCAAGCCGGGCCGGCAGCAGCCGCGCGCCGGTCATGAGCCGGTCAGAGGGAGGCGATGCTGTAGGTCGGCACGTCGCCGAGCCGCGCTCGCCCGTCGAGCTCCCCCAGTTCGAGCACGACGCCGAAGCCCACCACGGAGTAGCCCGCCCTCTGGATGAGACGCGATGAGGCGGCGAGCGTTCCCCCGGTGGCGAGCACGTCGTCGAGCACGAGCACGCGCGATCCCACCGGCAGGCGGTCGGGTTCGAGCTCGAGGCTCGCCGAGCCGTATTCGAGGTCGTAGGTCTCCCTCAGAACCTCGCCGGGAAGCTTGCCCGCTTTGCGCACGACGAGAACGCCCGCGGATGCCGCGTAGGCCACAGCGGCGGCGAGCACGAATCCCCTGGCCTCCACGCCCGCCACGGCGTCGAACTGCCCCGCGAAGCGGGAGGCGAGGTCGTCGACGATGGCATGGAAGGCATCCCCGTCGGCGAACACGGGTGCCAGGTCTCGGAACAGGATGCCCGGCTCCGGAAAGTCGGGAACACTCACCAGCAGACGATCCAGTTGCTCACGCGCGTGACTCACCAGGCAACCCTACGCGTGCGCGGTCCGCGGCCGGCTCGGAGCAGCCACGAGCACGGCTTCCGAGCGCACGGGAGCGGCGTGTTAGCGTCGGACTCCGTGCCGCATGAGAATCCCGAGGACGACAGACCCGCTTCTCCTCGCCGGTCGGTCTTCGTGGATCTTGCCCCGCTGAGGCAGAGTCCACCCTTCGCCCGGCTGTGGCTCGGCGGCGCGATCTCCGGCATCGGCGGGCAGATGACGATCGTCGCGATCGGGCTGCAGGTCTACGACCTCACGCACTCGACGCTCGCGGTCTCGGGCGTCGCTCTGTTCGCGCTCGTCCCCATGGTGTTCTTCGGCATCTATGGCGGCATGCTCGCCGACGTCTTCGATCGCAGGCTCGTCGCGCTGCTCTCCGCGATCGTGGCGTGGGGCTCGACCTTCACGATCGCCCTGCTGGCCTGGCTGCACGTTGACAACGTGTGGCTGCTCTATCTGCTGGCCACCCTCAACTCCGTGGCGGCGACGGTGATCGGCGCGACCCGCATGGCCATCTACCCCAGGCTGCTCACCCGCGAGCTGCTGCCCGCCGCGTCCGCCCTCGGCGGCATCTCGACCGGCGTGATGGTCACCGTCGGGCCGGCGCTGGCAGGCGTGCTGGTCGCGGCCGTCGGGTTCGGGTGGACCTACTCGGTCGACGTCGTGCTCTTCGTGTTCGCGTTCCTGGGCATCGCGACGCTTCCCTCGATCGTGCCAGAGGGAGACGCGGCGCGGCCCGGATGGGAATCACTGCGCGAGGGCTTGGCATTTCTGCGGCGCGCTCCCAACGTGCGCATGTCGTTCATCGTCGACATCATCGCCATGACGTTCGGTCAGCCGCGCGTCATGCTGCCGGCGGCGGGAGCCCTGCTGCTCGGCGGCGGAGCCATCACCGTCGGTGTGCTCACCGCGTCGTTCGCGATCGGCGCACTGGTGTGCAGCGTGTTCTCGGGTCCACTCGGGCACGTGCGCATGCAGGGACTCGCCGTGGGGCGCTCGGTGATCGTGTACGGCGCGTTCACCCTCGCGTTCGGAGTCGAACTCGGGGTGCTCTCGACCGGGTGGTTCGGGAGCGGAGACGCCGGGCATCCTCAGGTCGCCGCGATCGCCATCGCCTGCGTGCTGTTCGCCGGTGCGGGAGCGGCGGACAACGTGTCGGCGATCTTCCGGCAGACCATTCTGCAGTCGGCCACGCCCGACACCATGCGCGGGCGCATCCAGGGAGTGTTCACCGTCGTCGTCTCCGGGGGGCCGCGTGTCGGCGACCTCTACGCGGGCGTGGCGACCGCTCTCGTGGCGCTGTGGTTTCCGATGGCGTTCGGCGGCCTGGTCATCATCACCCTCGTCGCGGTGCTGATGCGCGTGCAGCGCACCTTCCGCCACTACGACGCGATGCACCCGGTGCCGTGAGGGCTCCGGGTGCATCGCACTCGTTCGATCGAACGCCGCCGCCCGTCGAAGAGCGTGCGGCACCGACGACTACTTGACGTCGAGCAGGTCGATCACGAAGATCAGGGTCTTGCCGCCCAACGGGTGACCGCTGCCCGCCGGGCCGTAGGCGAGCTGCGGCGGGATGGTCAGCTGGCGACGGCCGCCGACCTTCATGCCGGGGATGCCGTCCTGCCAGCCCTGGATCAGGCCGCTCAGCGGGAACTGGATGGACTGGCCACGGCTCCACGAGGAGTCGAACTCCTCGCCGGAGTCGTAGTCGACGCCGAGATAGTGCACGTCGACGGAGGCACCGGGCGCCGCCTCTGCGCCGTCGCCCTCGACGAGGTCGACGATCACGAGCTCCTCGGGCGCGGGGCCCTGAGGCGCGTCGATCTCGGGCTTGGTCTTCTGCGAATCGCTCATCACACCATCCAACGGCACGCGCCCCGTCAGGTCAAAGCCGTGGGACGGCCGAGCGCACCCGATCGCGACGGGCCGGAACGCTATCGGCCGACGTAGCCCAGGTGCTGCTGACCGTATCGGGCTCCGTGCACGCCGATGCGGTCGGCGGAGGCATCGAGATCGGCGAGCTCGTCGGCCGACAGCGACACGCGGGTGGAGCCAGCGTTCTTCCGGATGCGTGGGGAAGACCGCATCGGCCCTGCGAATGGTGGCGGCTCCCGCTTCGGAGAGACCGAAGTGCCGCACCTTGCCTGCCTGCACCAGCTCGCCGACGGCACCCGCGACATCCTCGATCGGCACCTCCGGATCGACGCGGTGCTGGTAGAAGAGGTCGATCACGTCGGTGTTCAGACGACGCAGGGATGCCTCGGCGACCTCCTTGATGTGCTCCGGCCTGCTGTCGAGCCCGGCGAGTCCGCCGTCGCCGAACCGCCATCCGAACTTGGTCGCGATGACCACCTGGTCGCGCACGGGCGCGAGAGCCTCGCCGACCAGCTCCTCGTTGACGAACGGACCGTACGCCTCCGCCGTGTCGAAGAACGTGACACCGGCGTCGATCGCGGAGCGCAGCACCCGGATCATGTCGTCCCGGTCACCCGGGTTCGGCCCGTAGCTCTGCGACATGCCCATGCAGCCCAGGCCGACCGCCGAGACGACGAGGCCCCGGCCCAGCGTTCTGGTGTGCATCTCAGGCTCCCGCCGCCGCGTCGTAGTCCTCGTCGGTGACGTGCTCGTACCAGCCGTCGCGCGCGTCCGAGCCTGCGGCATCCTCGAGCATGGCGAAGTGCTCCATGAAGTCGTCCGGCGTGGCGCCGTGCCAGTGCTCCTGCCCGGGCGGCGTGTAGATCGTCTGTCCGGGAGTGGCGCGGATGACCGTGCCGTCTCGCGTGCCGATCAGCGCCACGCCCTCCGTGATGTGCAGCGTCTGACCGCGACCGTGCGCGTGCCAGGCCGTGCGAGCACCCGGCGTGAACCGCACGCGGCTGACGATCATGCGCTGGTCGCCGTCTTTCGGCATCGCGATCGGGTCGACGTACACGTCACCGTTGAACCAGTCGTCCGAGCCCTTGTTCGTGGCCGGCTTCGGCTCGAGATTCATGCGTGTCTCTCCTTCGGTTTCTCGATCGCCCCGTCTCGCACGGTCGGCTGCCGCCCACCGGTCGCTTGCCAGCTCGCGAGAAGGGCGAGGTTCTCGGCGGAGGGCGACCCCGGCTCCGCGGTGTAGATGAGCAAGGAGAGCCCCGGCTCCGCCGTCAGCTCGAGTCCCTCGTAGGTGAGGGTGAGGTCTCCGACGACGTGGTGGCGGAAGTTCTTGGTTCCGCTGCCGTGCCTGCGCACGTTGTGCGCACCCCACCTGGCGCGGAAGTCCTCGCTCAGCGTCGACAGCTCCCCGATCAGGTCGTGGAG
Source organism: Humibacter ginsenosidimutans (assembly GCF_007859675.1). Classification (GTDB taxonomy): domain Bacteria; phylum Actinomycetota; class Actinomycetes; order Actinomycetales; family Microbacteriaceae; genus Humibacter; species Humibacter ginsenosidimutans. The sequence continues at coordinate 95,764 of NZ_CP042305.1, read as the reverse complement.
GTGCTTGTCGCGCGGAGTGCGTCCAGCCTCGGTGCGCAGGATCGCGACGCTCACATCGGCCGCGGCATCCCAATCGGGATAGAACTCGGTGGACCGGGTGTCGAGAAAGTTGAAGCGGGCGAGATTGCCACGCCCCGGTCCGTCGAGGACCCAGTCGTAGAAGGCCCGACCGAGAGCGTTCGTCGCGAGGATGTCCATGCGCCCGTTGCGCACGAACGCAGGCCCAGCCGTGATGGCGTCGAGAGCCAGTTGCAGACCCTCGCGCGGATGCCACGCCTTGGGCTTGCGCTGCGGGGCGACGACGCCGGACTCGCTTGCCGCGCGGGCGAGATCGAAGAGATGCTCGTGCTCGGCGTCGTCGAGTTGCAGCGCCCTGGAGATGGATTCGAGCACGGAGCCCGAGACGCCCGCCAGATTTCCGCGCTCGATCTTCGAGTAGTACTCGATGCTCACGTCGGCGAGCATCGCCACCTCGCTGCGCCGCAGCCCCGCGACACGGCGATTGCCGCCGCCGATCAGCCCCGCCTGTTCCGGGGTGATGCGGGCGCGACGCGTGGTGAGGAAGTCGCGCACTTCGGTTCGGTTGTCCACGGCCACGACGGTACGCCGTCGGAGCGCGCCGAGGGATGCCCTGCCGGTACACCTCATGCCGGAGACTCCCTGAAGCGGTGGAGGCGTCGTTTGCTGAGGGCATCCCTCGAACGAAAGGTGCGAGCATGCCGAACGACGAACCGCACGGCGCTGACGCACCGCCGCGGGCGCACGGCGCCGCCGGCGTCGGAGTCTCGGTGGTGCTCAGCCTGTTGGCCGTGTTCGGGCCGATCTCGATGGACCTCTACCTTCCCGTGCTTCCGCAACTGGCTCACCAGCTGCAGTCGACCACGTCTGCCGCCCAGCTGACCATCACCGCGTGCCTGCTCGGGTTGGCGTTCGGGCAGGTGATCGCGGGTCCGCTCTCCGACCGGTTCGGCCGGCGACGGCCGATGATCGCCGGCGTCGCGCTGTTCGTGATCGCCTCGATGCTCTGCGCCGCCGCCCCGGACGTGACGGTTCTCGTGCTGCTGCGGCTTCTGCAGGGCCTCGCGGGCGGCGTCGGAATCGTGATCGCCCAGGCCACCGGCCGCGACCTCTACGTCGGCGGCACGCTGATCCGCTATTACGGAAGGCTCACGGTGATCGCCGGCCTCGCAGCGATCGTCGGTCCGGTGATCGGCGGTCTGCTCGCCTCCGCCGTCGACTGGCGCGGCGTCTTCGTGTTCCTCGGCATCGTCGGTGCGCTCATCCTCACGGCCGGGTTCGTGCTGTTCCGCGAGACACTGCCCCGCGAGCAGCGCAGCACGCACGGTCTCCACGGCGTCGCACGCTCGTTCGCCGCCCTGCTCTCCGATCGTCTCTTTCTCGGGATGCTGCTGCTCGGCGCGTTCCTGAACGCCGCGATCTTCGCCTACCTCTCCGGCGCGACATTCCTGCTCCAGGAGGTCTACGGGCTGACTCCGCAGGGCTACTCCCTGGCCTTCGCCCTCAACTCGACGGGGTTCATGGTGTGCGGATTCCTCGCGGGGCGCGCGGCGGAGCGGTGGGGAGAGCGCCTCGTCGTCGGCGTCGGGCTGGCGCTCTGCGTGGTCGGCAGCACCGGACTCGTGATGACGGGACTGCTGCGTTGGCCTGCGATCGGCGTCATCCTCTCGCTCCTGCTCATGGTCAGCGGCGTCGCCACCACCACGCCGCCCGCGACGGCTCTCGCGCTGCGCCGGTATCCGCACATCGCGGGCACGGCAGCCTCTCTGCTCGGCGTCGCGCGTTACCTCTTCGGTGCGATCTCGGCGCCACTCGTCGGCCTCGGTCCGCAGGGCACCGCGCTCCCGCTGGGCATCGTGACGTTCTCCAGCGTCGTGCTCGCGCTGGCCGCCTTCCTCATCCTCGGCCGCGCCGGCACCGCGCAGCCTTCGCGCACCACCCCGATCAGACAAGGAGATCCGGCATGACAGAGAACACGAACACAGGGTGGAGCGGCGGCGCACGCGCCTTCGGAGACTTCGCCCCCGGCATGGTGCACTACACCGACCGTGTGCTCTTCGACGAGGTGTGGGAGCGCGATGGGCTCTCCAAGCGCGACCGCAGCCTCGTCACGGTCGCCGCACTCACCGCGATGGGCAAGGCCGACCAGCTCGCCTTCCATCTCGACTTCGCACGGCAGAACGGCGTCACCGAGGACGAGCTGAAGGAGGCCATCCTGCAGCTCGCGTTCTACGCCGGCTGGCCCAACGGCATGAGTGCCATGACGGTCGCCAGAAATGTCTTCACTGCCGACAGCTCCGCCGACAACGAACGGGATTGACCGGGCGAGGCGCCGCAGGCGACCGCTCTCCACACGACACGAATCGGCGAAATGCTTGCAATACGGCGTCCGGCATTGCACCCTGGGTAAAGACCAACTCATCGCTCGGATTCGGCTGCCGGCAGTGCCGCACCACCGAGCGATGAGTTTTTCTTCGTCAGCCGATGGCGTGCAACCGTGAGCGCAGCGCCGTGGTCTCGGCAAGCAGGGCTGCCTCGTCTGCAGCGGTGGCGGGATCCGCCGAACCGTCGATGATCTGCTGACGATCCATCGCCAGCCGTGTCGTGACGCGGATCATCGATCGCACGGCGCCCGGGGCCTCACCGCCCTTTCCTCGCGCCCACGCCCTGATGCGACGGCGCCCGACACGGGTGCCGTAGAGCCCGACCTCGGCATACGAGAACCAGCCGGCCCTGCCGTAGTCGTCGAGGCGATCGCGGGTGAGGTGCTGTTCCCGCACACGCAGAAGCACGACGGCGACCACGGCGGCGATGAACAGCGGCAGCTCGAAGAGCAGGTAGACGCCCCAGAAACCGACGTAGCCCGCGAAGTTCCACACCGCATGCAGCACGGCGGCGCACGCCACCCCGACGACGAAGGCCCCGAGGATGCGCCACACCCCGCGCCGCCGCGCGGCGAGCCCCAGCGCCACACCCGTGCACGACGTGAAGAGCACGTGAGCGAACGGCGAGAAGAGGGCGCGCAGCACGAACACGGTCGCGGCAGAGCCCGCACCGCCCTCGTAGATGGCGGTTGCGAAGTACTGGATGTTCTCCACGAAGGCGAAGCCGCCCGCGGTGAACGCGGCATACACGACGCCGTCGATCGGTCCGTCGAACGTGCGTCTCGCCGCGAAGACCAGGATGAGCAGCGCCGCCCCCTTCGCGGACTCCTCCACGAGCGGGGCACGCACGACGGAGGAGAGCATCGAGTCTTCGGGGATGGTCGTGAAGAGGTGCTGACCGAGGTCGAACAGCAGGGCGATCGTGATCGCCGCCGCCGCTCCCCAGAGCAGCGCGAACAGCTTGGCCGCCCACGGCTCGGGCTCCCAGGCGTCGATCCAGGTGGCGGTGAGCAGCACGATCGCCAACGGGATCAGCGCGAGCAGCGAACTCAGTGCCACCAGGCCCGCACCGAGGGCGAGCACCAGGTACGCGAACACCACGACGAGCAGCTGCACCAGCAGGATGAGCCCGATGATCGTCCACACGATGGTGCTCGTCTTCGCCCGGGGTCGCGGCGGCACCGGCGGCAACGCGCCCGGAGTGAACCCGCTCATGCGAAGACCTTGCCGGGATTGAGGATGCCCAGCGGGTCGAAGACCGCCTTCACGCCGCGCTGCAGCTCGAACGAGTCGTCGCCAAGCTCGTCCCTGAGCCAGCGCCGCTTGAGCAGGCCGACCCCGTGCTCACCTGTGAGCGTGCCGCCGAGGCGGAGCGCTGTCGTGAACAGTTCGTTCGCCGCCGCCCAGACGTGCTCCGGCACCTCTCCCCCTTCGTAGACGAAGTTCGGGTGCAGGTTTCCGTCAGCGGCATGCGCGACGGTCGGGATGCTCACGCCGTACTCGTTCTGGATGCGCACGATCTCGTCGAACATGTCGGCCAACCTCGAGCGCGGCACGGCCACGTCTTCGATCAGCACCTCGCCGAGAGCCTCGAGTGACGGGTGGAACGCCCGGCGCAGCTCGAGCAGTCGCTCGCTCTCTTCGCGGTCGGAGGACACCTGCGCGATGCCGCTGAAGGCGCGCATGAGCTCGGCGGCGGCATCGGCGCGGTCGGCGGCATCGGCGTCGTCGAACTGCACGATGAGCGAGGCGCCCGCCGTGCGGTCGCCGAGCAGCGGGTTCGCGTCGACGGCGGCCTCGCCGAGATGGTCGCGCACGGCGGCGAGCGCCGCCGCGTCGACGAGCTCGCACATGGCAGGTCGCAGTCGCGCCGCCGTGATCGCCGCGGAGGCCGACGCGGCCTCGCGGACGCCGGGGAACACCCCGACCAGGGTCGTGGGCTCGTGCGACGGGCGCGGCAGCGTGCGCACGGTCGCCTCGACGATGATGCCGAGCGTGCCCTCCGACCCGATGAAGAGCGAGGTGAGGTCGTAGCCGGTGACGCCCTTCACCGTGCGGTGGCCGATGCGCAGCAGCCTGCCGTCGGCGAGCACCACCTGAAGCCCGAGCACCGACTCCCTGGTCACACCGTATTTCGCGCAGAGGAGTCCGCCCGCGTTGGTGGCGATGTTGCCCCCGATGCTCGCGATGTTCTTGCTCGCAGGATCAGGCGCGAACCAGAGGCCGTGCGGCTCGAGGGCCGCATCGAGGTCGGCGTTGATGACGCCGGGCTGCACCACGGCGAGCTCGTCGTCTGGTCTGATCTCGAGAATCCGATTCATCGCCGACACGTCGATCACCAGTTCGCCCGAGCTTCCCGTCGCACCGCCCGCGAGACCGGTCCCCGTGCCACGCGGGACGACGGGAAGACGCAGCTCGGTCGCGATGCGCAGAGCAGCCTGCACCTGCTCGACGGTGTGCGCCCGCACGACGCCGAGGGGGGCGGATGCCGACACCCAGCCCGACCGGTCGGCGCGGGCATCCTCGAGCAGCTCCTGCTGCGTGGTGAACGCGTCTCCCAGCTCTGCTGCGAGACGTGCGATGGGGTCGGGCATGCGTCTCCTCGTCGTGTCGTAGCCGCTGTCGCGCGCGGGAACGTCCCCTTCTCACCGGCCCTGAGACCTGCCCGGGGACCGCCGACGCGCACCGGAATCTTACGCGTAGGATCGTGTGTCGGCAGGCACGCACCACCGGTCGTCTGCCGGTGAAGGAGTGTTGCACACCGTGTCCACGATCTCCGTGGTGATCCCCTCCTACAACGATGCGCCGATGCTCAGAGAGTGCCTCGATCGGCTGACGACGCAGCTGCGGCGGGCCGACGAGATCATCGTCGTCGACAACGCCAGCACCGACGACACCGCCGACGTCGCGCGGTCGTTCGGCGCACGCGTCATCGTGCAGCCGGTGCGCGGCATCTTCCCCGCCGCGTCGGCGGGCTACGACGCGGCCTCGTCGGACATCATCGCCCGGCTCGACGCCGACTCGAGGCCGCCCGCCGACTGGCTCGCCCACATCGAGGCCGAGCTGACCGTGGCGCAGGAGGTCGGTGTGCTCACCGGCCCCGGCGAGTTCTACGACGGCAATCCGCTCATCACCTGGCTCGGCGAGAACCTCTATCTCGGCGGCTACTTCTGGTTCGGCAGCCTCTGGCTCGACAACGGCCCCATCTTCGGCTCCAACTTCGCGATGCGACGCGAGGTGTGGCGGCGCGTACGAGGCTCGGTGCACAGCGGCACGCGCCGGGTGCACGACGATCTCGACCTCAGCCTCAACCTGCCGCCCGACGTGATCGTGCAGGTCGACGACACGCTCCGCGTCGGCATCTCGGCCAGGCCGTTCTCGACCTGGCGGGGATTCGGACGCCGGCTCGGCTGGGCGTTCCTCACGTTCCGGCTCAACTGGCCGCAGGCCTCGCCGTGGCGCATCAGGGACGAGCGCGAGCGCTACCTGCGCGAGCGTCACGCCGACGACGGCAACGCCACGAGCACGGTCTGACCAGAAGACCGCGGAGGCTCAGGATGCCTCGGACTCGGCGTGCGCGAACAGCCGGAGCATGTCGTACGCCAGCTGATGCGGCGCGGTCTCGCACGGGCTGTGTCCCGTGCGGTACACCGCGAGGCTCGCGCCCAACCGCTGCGCGAAAGCGGCGTGCAGCTGCACCGGCCACAGATCGTGCTCTCCCGTGGCGACGAGGATCGGAAGGTCGAGCGCGCGCAGCTCGGCCGCGACGTCGGGCGTGCGGCGCATCAGGGCGATGATGCCGTCGACCGATTCCCGCGTGGTCTTCTCGAAGCGGTCGCGCACGAATCGCAGCCGTTTCGGCCCCACCTTGTTCTTGTTGGTGACCACGCCCCAGATCATCAAGCCGGCGTCCTGGTGTGCAGTGGTGACCCTGCTGAGCGGGCCGATCGCGCGCACACCGCGAAAGACCTGGCCGACGAGTGGCGGCGCGGTGAGCAGCGTGAGACTGCGCACCAGGTCGGGACGCCGCACCGATGCCAGCTGCGCCACCGTTCCCGCGAACGAGTAGCCGAGCAGGTGCGCCGCGCCGCTGGAGGCGAGGACCGCAAGCAGGTCGTCGACGAAGAGGTCGTAGTCGTAGCCGCCTCCGGCGCCCGGGCCGGCATCCGCCGATTCGTACTGACCGGCGAGGTCGTAGCTCACAACGCGATACCCGGCCTGCACGAGCAGCGGACCGAGCAGCGCGAAGTCTTCCTTCGACCCCGTCACACCGGGCACGAGCACGACGGGTGGATGCTCGTGGTCCCCCATCGACCACATGGCCAGCGTTCCGCTCGGCGCCTCGAACCGGCCGACGATCGTGCCTTCGGGCGGCTGCGCCCACTCGATCTCGCCGAGCGCGGCATCCGCCCGCACCGCGCGATCGCGTGCGTGATCGTCGTCGGATGCCCGCGGCCCGGCTCCGCGGTCGTCATCGGTCAGCACGCGTCCACCCTATTGCCGCTGCGTCACCGGTGCGTCACGGCCGCGGCGGCCGCGGCGGGCACGCCACCTGCGGCGCGCCCGCCGCGGATCAGAGCCGGGCGTCGGGGTTGCCGTGGTGGTCCGGCACCACGGGGATCGACGTCGTGATGGTCTCGATGCCGCTCAGTCGCGCGGGCGAGAGCAGCTTCATGACCCTGTCTCTCGGCATGAGGCCGGCCTCGACCACGAGGTCCGCGACGCTGCGGTTGGTCAGCAGTGCCGTCTTGGCGAGTGCGGCGGAAGCCGCGTAGCCGATGTGCGGGGTCAGCGCGGTGATCACGCCGACGTTGGAGCCGACCATCGTCTCGAGACGTTCCGTGTTGGCCGTGATGCCGTCGATGCAGTTCACGCGCAACGTCAGGCACGCCTGACGAAGCCAGGTGATGGACTGCAGGAGGAAGTTCGCGATCACCGGCTCGAACGCGTTGAGCTGCAGCTGGCCGCCCTCGGCGGCGGCGGTGACCGTGGCATCCGCCCCGATGATGCTGAACGCCACCTGGTTGACGACCTCAGGGATGACCGGGTTCACCTTGCCAGGCATGATGCTGGAGCCGGCCTGGCGCGGCGGAAGGTTGATCTCGCCGAGGCCCGCCTGCGGTCCGCTCGAGAGCAGGCGCAGGTCGTTGCAGATCTTCGACAGCTTCACCGCGCTGCGCTTGAGCGCCCCGGAGAACGACATGAACGCCCCGGCATCGCTCGTCGACTCGATGAGGTCGGGGGCGCTCTCGAGATCGAGGCCCGTGATGAGGTTGAGGTGGTGCACAGCCGACGCCGCGTAGCGCGGGTCGGCGGTGATGCCGGTGCCGATGGCGGTGGCGCCGAGGTTGATCTCCGACAGCAGCCAGATGGTCTCCTTGAGACGCTCGTAGTCCTCGCCGAGCGTGGTCGCGAAACCGTGGAACTCCTGTCCCAACGTCATGGGCACGGCATCCTGCAGCTGCGTTCTGCCGACCTTGAGCACGTTCTTGAACTCGACGCCCTTGCGCGAGAACGACTCGCGCAGCGCCCACAGCTCGTCGAGCAGGGAACGAAGCAGCAGAGACAGCGCGATCTTCACCGCCGTCGGGTACGTGTCGTTGGTGCTCTGGCTGCGGTTGACGTCGTCGATCGGGTGGATGTGGGCGTAGTCGCCCTTCTGCCAACCGCCCAGTTCGAGGGCGCGGTTGGCGATCACCTCGTTCGCGTTCATGTTGGTGGAGGTGCCGGCACCGCCCTGGATGATGCCCACCACGAACTGGTCGTGCAGCCTGCCTTCGAGCAGCTCGAGGCAGGCCTGCTCGATGAGCCGCCCCTTGTGCGGGTCGATGGCGCCGATCTCGATGTTCGCCCGCACGGCGGCGAGCTTCACCATCGCCAGGGCGTCGATGAAGGTCGAATACACCGAGATGGGACGGTGAGCGATCGGGAAGTTCTCGAGAGCGCGAGAGGTGTGTACACCCCAGTACGCGTCTGCGGGAATTCGACGCTCCCCCAGGGAGTCCGTCTCGGTGCGGTAATCACCTGATGCGGCCTCCCAACCTTGCGGCGGGGACATGATGGAGTCGGGTTGCTGAACGGGGATCTCTCGCGTCGCGGTCACGACCTGGGCCTTTCTGAGGCGCATCGTCGCGCCACGCCGACGACTCTACGCGGCGGCGAGTGCGCGCATCCTGAGCGTCGGCCGGACCGACGCGGTCGGCACCGGGTTCAGGACAGCTTGCGCATGAGACCCCTGGCGATCGAGTCGACCCGACGCGTGTACGGCGGGAAGATCATCGCCAGCGATTCCGGCTTCAGCGGCTTGCTGAGCACCGCCTTCTCGTGGCTGAACGTGACGAAGCCGTACTCGCCGTGGTAGCTGCCCATGCCGCTCTCACCGACACCGCCGAACGGCAGCCCGCCGACGGTCTGGTGGATCATCACGGCGTTGAACCCGACGGCGCCCGACGAGGTGCGACGCAGGAACGCCTTGCGCACCTCGTCGCGGTTCGAGAACACGTAGAGCGCGAGCGGCTTCTCCCCCGCGGTGATGCGGCGGATGGCGTCGTCGAGTCCGTCGACCGCGATCACGGGAAGGATCGGTCCGAAGATCTCCTCGCTCATCACCCTGGAGTCCTCGGCGACATCGGTGAGAACCGTCGGCTCGATGTATTTGTCGGCGGCGTCTGACCTACCCCCCCAGCACGGCGGTGCCGTCGCCGAGCATGCCGGCCAGCGCGTCGAAACGTCCCGGGTTGACGATGCGCGCATAGTCGCCGGATGCCTGCGGGTCGCTCCCGTAGAACTCGCGCACGGCCTTCTCGATGAGCGGCACGACGGCATCCAGCACCTCGCGAGTGCCCAGCAGGTAGTCGGGAGCCACGCAGGTCTGGCCGGCGTTGAAGTACTTGCCCCACGCGATGCGGCGGGCAGCCGTCTCGAGGTGGACGGAGTCGTCGACGTAGACCGGTGACTTGCCACCCAGCTCCAGCGTGATGGGCGTGAGGTGCTTCGCCGCCGCCTCGGCGACGATGCGGCCGACCCGCGCACCGCCCGTGTAGAAGATGTGGTCGAAGCGCTTGGCGAGCAGAGCCGTGGTCTCCTCGACGGCACCCTCGACGACGGCGACGGCACGGGCATCCAGATAGTCGGGCACGAGCTTCGCGAACACCGCCGACGTGGCCGGGGCGAGCTCGCTGGGCTTCATCACGACGGCGTTGCCCGCCGCGATGGCCGCCACGACGGGACCGAGCAGCAGCTGGATGGGATAGTTCCACGGTGCGATGACGAGCGCGACGCCGAGCGGCTCGCGCACGACCCAGCCCTTCGCCGGCTGCAGCGCAAGGGGCAGCGATGCCCGTTTCGGGGCGGCCCACGACTTGAGGTGGCGCAGGGCGTGCGCCACCTCGCTCAGCACGACGTTGACGTCGGCCAGCTGCGTCTCCGTGGGGTTGCGGTGCAGGTCGGCCGCGACGGCCGCCTCGAACTCGGCGCTGTGGTCTTCGAGCATGCGGCGGATGCCGTTCAGTTGCTGCCTGCGCCAAGCCAGCGGCTTGGTGATGCCGGCCTCGAAGGCCCGGCGTCGCTCGGCCACGATGCCGGCGATGTCGTCAGAAGTCATGCGCACATGGTAGTGCTGGTCGCCTGACCAAGTCGCGGCGCGCCAGCGCGTCCCCTCCGCCGAGGGTGCGGGTTCGCCATCCCGAGAGTGTTGGTCTCCCGTCCCGAGAGCGCGGGATTCCATACCGAGAGCGCGAGATTCCTCGCCCGAGTGTGCGGGGTTCTGCTGCTCGCCCGTGCGAGCGTCGTCCTGGAGGGCGCGAGATTCACATCGCACCCTCCAGAGGCGGAACTCAATGGGTGTACAGCGCCTCGATGGGGCCGCGGGCGAAGTAGATCGCGAATCCGGCGGCGACGATCCAGAGCAGCGGCGAGATCGAGCGCACCTTGCCGGAGAACGCCTGCACGACCACCCAGGTGATGAACCCGGCACCGATGCCGTTCGCGATCGAGTAGGTCAGGGGCATGATCACCACCGTCATGAACACCGGCAGCAGCACAGAGAAGTCGGTGAGGTCGATGCTGCGGATCTGCGACATCATCAGCGCACCGACGATCACGAGCGCGGCGGCCGCGACTTCGGAGGGCACGATCTGCGCGATCGGCGTGAAGAACATCGCGAGCAGGAAGAGGCCGCCCGTGACCACGTTGGCGAAACCGGTCTTCGCGCCTTCACCGATTCCGGCGCCGGACTCGATGAACACCGTGTTCGAGGAACTCGAGGTCAGACCGCCGGCGACGGCGCCGACACCCTCGACGATGAGCGCGCTGCGCAGGCGAGGGAACGTGCCGTCGTCCTTGGCCAGTCCGGCCTCCTTCGACAGGCCGGTCATGGTGCCCATGGCGTCGAAGAAGTTGCTGAACACCAGGGTGAAGACGAGCATGATCGCCGTCAGTGCGCCGAGCTTGCTGAAGTCGAAGCTCACCTGGCCGACCAGGCCGAAGTTCGGCAGCGACACCCAGTTCGTGATCTCGGGGATGTTCAGGTTCCAGCCCGTCGGGTCCTTCGGCTGCGCGCCCAGGTTCCAGATGGCCTGCGCGATCACGGCCAGAATCGTGCCTCCCACGAGGCCGATGAGGATGGCGCCCTTGATCTTGCGCGCGACGAGGATGCCCGTGATCAGCAGGGTGAGCACGAAGACGACCGTCGGAATGCTGCCGACCGAGCCGTCGACGCCGAGGCCGATCGGCGGGGAGGCGAGCTTCGTCGTGGTGACGAAACCGGCATCCACGAGGCCGATGAACGCGATGAAGAGACCGATTCCGACAGTGATGGCGATCTTGAGCGAATACGGAACGGCGTCGAAGATGAGGCGCCGCAAGCCGGTGGCCGACAGGATCACGATGATCAGACCGTCGATCACCACCAGGCCCATGGCCTCTGGCCACGTGACCTGACCGACGACACTCACCGCGAGGAACGAGTTGATGCCGAGGCCGGCGGCGAACGCGAACGGCAGCCTAGCGATGAGGCCGAACAGGATGGTCATGACGCCGGCGGTGAGCGCCGTGACGGCGGCGACCTGGGTGAACTGCAGGACGTGGCCGGAGACATCCTTGCTGCCCGACAGGATGATCGGGTTCAGCACGATGATGTAGGCCATGGTGACGAAGGTCACGAGGCCGCCGCGCACCTCCTGCCACCACGTTGATCCTCGTTTGGAGATCTCGAAGAACGCGTTGAGACGGCTGGGCGCCTCGACGTCGGCCTGGGTTTCGGTATCGGACATGGACGGGTCTCCGATCGTGCGAATGAAGGGTGAACGCGAGGCGTCGAGACGATATTGTCAGGCAACTGCCAGAGAGCGCTAGCATCGCCTCCGAGACCGTGGCGATTCCCGCAGCGCGTCCTATTCTCTCCCGACCCGAGACCCTACGAAGCGAGCACCGATGGCGACCCTCTGGACCCTGCACGGCGACGGCAAGACGATTCGCCCCGACACCGTTGTGGCGCCCGACGAGCGACTCACCTGGCCGCGCACGATCGGCATCGGTGCGCAGCACGTCGTGGCGATGTTCGGTGCGACGTTCCTGGTGCCGCTGCTCACGCACTTCCCGCCGTCGACGACGCTGCTGTTCTCCGGCATCGGCACCATCGCGTTCCTGCTCATCACGGGCAACCGGCTGCCGAGTTATCTGGGTTCGTCGTTCGCGTTCATCGCGCCCATCACCGCGGCCACGGCCGAGCACGGTATGGGCGGGGCGTTGTTCGGCATCCTCGCCGTCGGCATCCTGCTCGCGATCGTCGGCGGAATCGTCATCTGGACCGGCACCGGATGGATCGACGCACTGATGCCGCCGATCGTGGCCGGTGCCATCGTCGCCCTGATCGGGTTCAACCTGGCGCCGGCCGCTGTGACGAACTTCAGCACCTCGCCGCTGGTGGCGGTCATCACGCTGGCTGCGATCATCCTCTGCACCGTGCTGTTCAGAGGGATGCTCGGGCGCATGTCGATCTTCGTGGGCGTCGTGGTCGGATACATCGCCGCGGTGCTGCTCGGGGCCGTCGACTTCGCGCCCGTCGCGAAGGCCGCCTGGGTCGGGCTGCCGACGTTCACCCTGCCGAAGAACCCGTTCACGGACAGCTCGCTCTGGGGACTCCTGCTCGTCTTCCTGCCCGTCGTGCTCGTGCTGATCGCCGAGAACGTCGGCCACATCCGTGCCGTCACGCAGATGACGGGCAAGGACGTCAACGTGCTGACCGGTCGGGCGCTGCTCGCGGACGGCCTCGCCACAACGCTCGCCGGATTCTTCGGCGGATCGGGCACCACGACGTACGGCGAGAACATCGGCGTGATGGCCGCGACCAAGGTGTACTCGACGGCGGCGTACTGGGTGGCCGGCATCGTCGCGGTGCTGCTGGGGCTCTCGCCCAAGGTGGGGGCGGTGCTCAACACCATCCCGGCCGGCGTGCTCGGTGGTGCGACCCTCGCGCTCTACGGTCTGATCGGCGTCGTCGGCATCAAGATCTGGCTGGACAACAAGGTGGACTTCTCGAAGCCGAAGAACCAGTTCACGGCGGCGGTCGCACTCGTCATCGGCGTCGGCAACCTGACGTGGACCATCGGAAGCGGAAAGACGGGCATCCAGCTCGGTGGCATCGTGCTCGGCACCGTCGCCGCGATCGTCATCTACCACCTGATGAACGCGATCGGGCGGGTGCGCGGCACGGACTGAGCTGCGGCGACGGAGTCGCTCTACGTGTGCAGGGCCGGGATGATCAGGTAGATGCCGAAGAGCACGACGGCGCCGCAGAGAACGAAGCATGTGTAGGCGACGACGAGGGCGAGGCGTTTCTGCGCTGTCGTCAGCGGGTTGCGCGCCGACGCCTTCTTGATGCGCTTCGCCTCGGCCGCGGCCTCCGCCGGCGTGATGATCGTGATGGCGTCGGTGAACTCGGCCGGGGTGACGTGCGGGGCCTTTCCCGCCGTGGAGAGCATCCTCAGGCCCAGCGAATAGAGCGCGACCACGACGCACGCGGAGACCAGCGCCGCGACGGCGACGGTGAAGAAGGCGAACCAGTCGATCATGCTGCGCTCCTCTTCGGGTTCTTCGGCTTGACCTTGCGGATCTTGACCACGCGACCGGATTCGGCCACCTCGCTGACGCCCTCGAAGGCGTTGCGCGCATGCACGGTGTTGCGACTGGAGATGACGAAGATGAGCACGATCACGGCGACCGCGATCACGAGGTCGATGATCACACCCGTCAGGCCGAGCAGCCCGATGAACGCCGTCACGGCGCCCACGATGGCCGAGGCCGGCAGCGTCATGAGCCAGCCGATCCCGATGCGGCCCGCTGTGCCCCAGCGCACGCTCGAACCGCGGCGGCCGAGGCCGGAGCCGATGACCGATCCGGATGCCACCTGCGTGGTCGACAGCGCGAACCCGAGGTGCGACGACGCGAGGATGGTGGCCGCCGTGCTCGTCTCCGCCGCGAAGCCCTGAGCGGGCTTGACGTCGGTGAGCCCCTTGCCGAGCGTGCGGATGATGCGCCAGCCGCCCGTATAGGTGCCGATCGCGATGGCCAGGGCGCACGCGGTGATCACCAGCACCGGCGGGCTCGCGCCTGGTGCGAGCACCCCGTCGGAGATCAGCACGAGCGTGATGACGCCCATCGTCTTCTGGGCGTCGTTGGTGCCGTGCGCGAGCGCCACGAGGGACGAGGAGAAGATCTGCGCGAACCGGAATCCCGCTCGCCCGTCGGGCAGTCCGTCGTAACGCCGTGTGATGGCGTAGGCGAGCCTGGTCGCACAGAACGCCACGAAGCCGGCGATCACGGGCGACAGCACCGCGGGAAGGATCACCTTGTCGAGCAGCACGAGGTAGTCGACGGAGCCGAACCCGGCACCCACGATCGCGGCGCCGATGAGGCCGCCGAACAGGGCGTGGCTCGAGCTCGACGGCAGCCCGAACAGCCAGGTGACGAGGTTCCAGATGATGGCTCCTACGAGCCCGGCGAAGATCATGGTCGGCGTGATGAGCACGCCGCCGGAGCCCTCTTTGATCAAGCCGCTCGAGATGGTCTTCGCCACCTCGGTGGAGAGGAACGCTCCGACCAGATTGAGCACGGCGGCCAAGGCCACCGCGATCTTCGGCTTCATCGCTCCGGTCGCGATCGGCGTGGCCATCGCGTTCGCGGTGTCGTGGAAGCCGTTCGTGAAATCGAAGAACAGCGCCAGCACGATCACCAGCACGACGATCAGGGTGAAGTCCACCGACGGCTTTCTCGAAGAAGCGGGCACAATCACGGTCTGTTCGCCTCGGCACACCGGGTGAGGCACCTGGGGTTCACCTGTCGTGCATCGCGCGTTAAGACCATGTCGATCGTCACATGTGGCGGTGAGCCGGTCAACTTGAGGGGTGCCGTCGCGGCACTCGGAGCGGCGACGCTTAGTCTTTGCAAGTGAGTGCAACTGCGCAGCAGGGCGGCGGGTTCCGGTCCTGGTTCCTCAAGGGCATGACGGCTCCGACGTCGGGGCCGCACGCCGAGTCGACCGAGAAACCGCACACCTGGTGGCGGGTCATGTGCCTCACCGGTCTCGACTACTTCTCCACCCTGGGCTATCAGCCGGGCATCGCGGCCCTCGCTGCCGGCCTCATCTCTCCCTTGGCGACGCTCGTGCTCGTGGCCCTCACGCTGCTCGGAGCCCTGCCCGTCTACCGGCGTGTGTCGAAGGAGAGCTTCAGGGGATCGGGGTCGATCGCCATGCTGGAGCGGCTGCTCCCCTGGTGGGCAGGCAAGCTCTTCGTGCTCGTGCTGCTCGGCTTCGCCGCGACCGACTTCATGATCACGATCACCCTCTCGGCTGCCGACGGCGCGGCCCACGCCATCGAGAATCCGCTCGCCCCGTCATGGATGCACGGCGCAAACCTGCCCGTGACCCTCGTGCTCATCGCGTTGCTGGGCGCCGTCTTCCTCATGGGGTTCTCCGAGGCGATCGGCGTCGCCACGATACTGGTGGGCGTCTATCTGGCGCTCAACGTCGTCGTGGTCGCGGTCTCCGTCGCCGAGGTCGTCACGCGCCCGGTGCACGTGACGGACTGGTGGACGGCCCTGACGGCCAGCCACGGCGATCCTCTGCTCATCGTCGGAATAGCGCTGCTCGTCTTCCCGAAGCTGGCGCTGGGGCTCTCGGGATTCGAGACCGGCGTCGCCGTGATGCCGCAGATCAAGGGCGACCCGAGCGACACGCCCGACAACCCGGCAGGGCGCATCCGCGGTGCGAAGCGACTCCTCACGACGGCGGCCATCATCATGAGCTGCTTTCTCATCACCTCGAGCTTCGCCACCACCATGCTCATTCCGCAGAAGGAGTTCCAGCCGGGAGGCGCGGCGAACGGCAGGGCGCTCGCCTACCTCGCGCACGAGTACCTGGGGCCGGCCTTCGGCACGGTGTACGACATCTCCACCATCGCCATCCTGTGGTTCGCCGGCGCCTCGGCGATGGCCGGGCTGCTCAACCTGGTGCCCAGGTACCTGCCCCGCTACGGCATGGCGCCGCAGTGGGCGCGCGCTATTCGACCTCTCGTCGTGGTGTTCACCTTCATCGCGTTCTTCATCACGTGGATCTTCGACGCCAACGTCGATCGCCAGGGCGGCGCCTACGCGACCGGCGTGCTGGTGCTGATCACGTCGGCCGCCGTCGCGGTGATGCTCTCGGCGTGGCGCAAACGTCAGCGCGGCTGGTTCATCGCCTTCATGCTGATCGCGGCCGTGTTCGTCTACACCACGATCGACAACATCGTGGAGCGGCCCGATGGCGTTCGCATCGCCGGCTGGTTCATCCTCGGCATCGTCGTGGTCTCGATCCTGTCGCGCGTGCGCCGGTCGTTCCAGCTGCGCGCCACCTCGGTGCGGCTCGGCCTCACTGCGGCGGGCTTCGTCTCGGAAGACGCGGAGGAGTTCGGTGCGATCCGGCTCATCGCCCACGAGCCCGATGTCGACACGGTGCAGGAGTACGCCCAGAAGAGCAAGGACGAGCGCCGATTCGCCCACATCCCGCAGGGATCGCCGATCATCTTTCTCGAGGTGCTGCCCAGCGACTCCTCCGACTTCGAGGAAGACCTCGAGGTGACCGGTGTGGCGAAGCACGGGTACCGCGTGTTGCAGGTCACGAGCGGCAACGTGCCCAACACGGTGGCCTCCGTGTTGCTGCAGATCCGCGACGAGACCGGCGTCGTCCCCGAGATCTACTTCGAGTGGAACGAGGGCAACCCCATCTCCAACATGCTCCGCTTCCTCATCACCGGCACGGGCGAGATCGCCCCCGTGACCAGGGAGGTGCTGCGCGAGGCCGAGAAGGATCCGAAGCGCAGACCGCACGTGCACGTGAGCTGAACGCCCACGTCGATGGCCGCTACGACGCCGCGTCGGCTGTGGCCCGCGCGATGAGCGCGAGCACCGCCCTCGCATAGGCGGTCTCGGCATCGGACGCCTCGAAGCGCTCTGTGTTCTCATCGTGAGCGGTCTCGACGACGAAGGCACCGGCATCCGTCGTGCTCAGCGACACGAAGGTGCCGCCGAGCAGGCCGCGCAGCTGGTCTTCACGCGGCAGCCAGAGCGCGTTCTCGACGGCCACCGAATCGAGCGCCCACTCCGTGGTGCCGTTGAAGCCGAGGATGGTGCCGGTGTCGAACTCGTGCGCCTCGATGGTCATGTCGCTGACGGTGAACGTGTCACCCTCGAGCTCGCTCGAGTCGATGGCGAACACGTCGCCGGAGACCGGATGCCACACCAGCCCCTTCCCGCGCAGCTCGCGTGCCAGCTCGGTCGAGATCATGCCGACATTCTGGCTCAGACGCCCGACGAACGCGGCGTGGATGCGGCATCCGTCGGCACCAGCTCCGCGATCAGGCACACCTCGAGCGGCTCCGGCCGCACCCAGGTCTCCGAGCGCGCGACCGTGTAGCCGGCCGCTTCGGCGAGCGCGGACAACCTGTCCGGGGTGCCCAGCCGCTCGTGCAGGTGCGTGTGCGCGCTGTGCGGATGCCGTTCCGCGCCGCCCTGCAGCGCCGCGGCCACCGCAGGCACCTCCGTCGCCTCGTCGGTGCGGAACCCGGCGATGACGACCCGTCCGTCGTCCGCGAGCAGAGGCCGCCACGACCGCAGTGCCGCCTCGGGGTCGGGCAGCAGGTGCAGTGCGGTGACGCAGGTGATGAGCCGGAAGGATGCCGGTGCGAACGGAAGCGGCCCCGCGGCGTCCACGAGCACGAGTTCCGCCTCCGGCAGTCGTTCGCGTGCGACGGCGAGCATCCCCGCCGACACGTCGACGCCGGCCAGCCGTCGCGACGGCGAGGCGGGGACGGCTCTCAGCACGAGCCCGGTGCCGGTGGCCACGTCGAGCACGGAGTCGGCCGCTGCGGCGCCGGAGAACTCGACGACGCGCTGCGCGAGGGCGCGGTGGAAGGCGGACTCGTCGTAGCTGGCCGCCCGGTCATCGAACATGGCGGCGATCTCGGCCGGTGTCGGCGCGTCAGTCATCGTGTGCTTCCCCTCGCTTCTGCGCGGTCTCTTCCCTGCCGCTACTGCTCTTCGTGGTGGTTCGGGTCGCCGTCGAACAGTCGCCCGCTCGCCCGGCCCAGTGCGGTGATCGCCGCGACCTCGTCGTCGCTCAGCGCGAATCCGAAGACGTCGAGGTTCTCGCGCTGGCGCTGCGGCGTGGCCGACTTGGGCAGTGGCACCGATCCCAGCTGCACGTGCCAGCGCAGCACGACCTGGGCGGGCGTGACCCCGTGCGCCGCGGCGGCTGCGGTGACCGCCTGCTCGGAGAGCACGGGCGAGTTCTTGCCCAGCGGGCTCCACGCCTCGGTCACGATGCCGTGCTCGTCGTGGAACGCGCGCAGCTTCTCCTGCGGGAAGTACGGGTGCAGCTCCACCTGGTTCACGGCGGGAAGCTCGCCGGTCTCGCGCTGCAGTCGCAGCAGGAACTCCTCGGTGAAGTTCGAGACGCCGATGGAGCGCACCAGGCCGCGGTCGCGCAGGTCGATCATCGCCTTGAACGAGTCGAGGTACCTGTCGACGCTCGGGTTCGGCCAGTGGATGAGGTACACGTCGATGGTGTCGATGCCGAGCGCGCGGCGCGACGCCTCGAACGACGCGAGGGTCTCGTCGTATCCGTGGTGTCTGCCCGGGAGCTTCGTCTGCACCACCAGCTGAGCACGGTCGAGGCCGGATGCCCGCATGCCACGGCCCACGGCATCCTCGTTCGCGTAGTTGACAGCGGTGTCGAGCAGCCGGTAGCCGGCCTCGATGGCCGAGGCCACCGCCCGCTCCCCCTCGTCGCCCTTCAGCGGATAGGTGCCGAACCCGAGTGCCGGGATGCTCGTGCCGTCGTTGAGTGCGCGCTGCGGAATCTCCATCGCCCCAGGCTACAAACCGGCGCAGATATCCGCATCGCCCGCGAGCGCACCGCTTGCGACGCCCCGCGCCCAGCCTCACGGCACCAGTCGTGGCACCCGGTGAGCACCGTTCACAGATGCCGTCGCGCGGCCAGTACGGTGGAGCCATGTCGCAGAGTCCCACCCCTCCGATCGCACCGCGCCGGCCGCACGAGAGGATCGTGCACGGCGACGTCGTCGTCGACGACTACGAGTGGCTGCGCGACAAGGACGATCCAGAGGTCATCGCGCACCTGGAGGCGGAGAACGGCTATACGCAGACGCAGCTGCAGCACCTGGAGCCCCTGCGCGAGAAGGTGTTCGAGGAGATCCGTTCGCGCACGAAAGAGACCGATCTGTCGGTGCCGATGCGCGAGGGGGGCTGGTGGTACTACTCGCGCTCGTTCGAGGGTCGCCAGTACGGAGTGCACTGCCGTGCACCCATCACGGGCGTCGACGACTGGATGCCGCCCGCCGTCGCGGAGGTCGACGCGACGTCGCCTGCCCTGCCGGGCGAGCAGGTGCTGTTCGACACGAACAAGGAGGCGGAGGGCCACGAGTTCTTCCGACTCGGCACCTTCGACGTGAGCGCCGACGGCACGCGGCTGCTCTACGCGATCGACACCGTCGGCGACGAGCGGTACACGTTGCGCGTGCGCGATCTGGACACAGGGGCCGACCTCGACGACGAGGTTCCCGACACGTCGGCGGGTGCCGTGCTCTCCCCCGACGGCCGTTACGCCTTCTACGCCACCGTCGACGACGCCTGGCGTCCGGACACCATCTGGCGGCACGAGCTCGGAACCGACGCGGACTCCGACGCCGTCGTGCACCACGAAGACGACGAGCGCTTCTGGGTGGGCGTCGGCGTCATGCGCAGCCGCGGCTTCATCGAGATCGGCATCGGGTCGTCGGTGACCGGCGAGTCGCGGCTGATCCCGGCAGCCGACCCGACGGCCGAGCCGTTCGTGGTGTGGCCGCGGCACGAGGGCGTCGAGTACGACGTCGAGCACGCGATCGTCGCGGGTGACGACCGTCTGCTCATCGTGCACAACGACGGCGCCGAAGACTTCGAGCTCGTCGACGTCGCGGCGTCAGAACCGCAGGGCGAGCGCAGGGTCGTCATCGCCCACCACAAGGGCGTGCGTCTGGAGTCGGTGGATGCCTTCGCCTCCCGCATCGTCGTCGAGTACCGCAGGCAGGCGCTCACCCGCGTCGCCGCGCTCGAGATCACCCGGCAGGGCTACGCCGAACCGCGCGAGCTCGAGTTCGACGAGCCGTTGTTCACGGTCGGGGTGGCGGGCAACCCGGAGTGGACGCAGCCGACGGTGCGGCTCGGCTACGGGTCGCTGGTGACGCCCTCGACCGTGTACGACTGGTCGCCGGAGAAGGCGGGCACCGCAGACGAGCTGCGTGTGCTCAAGCAGCAGGAGGTGCTCGGCGGCTACGACCCGAGCGCCTACGAGCAGCGTCGCGAGTGGGCGCGTGCCGACGACGGCACCCTGGTGCCGATCTCGCTCGTCTATCGTCGAGACCTCGTCACCCCCGGCGAGCCCGCACCGCTGGAGCTGTACGGCTACGGGTCGTACGAGCACAGCATCGACCCCGCGGTCTCGGTCGCCAGGCTGTCGCTGCTCGACCGCGGCGTCGTGTTCGCCATCGCGCACGTGCGCGGCGGCGGCGAGCTCGGCAGGCACTGGTATGAGGAGGGCAAGCTCACCCGCAAACGCACCACGTTCACCGACTTCGTCGCGTGCGCCCGGCACCTCGTCGACGGCGGATGGACCCGGCCCGATCGAATGGTGGCCGAGGGAGGCAGCGCCGGCGGGCTGCTGATGGGTGCTGTGGCGAACCTCGCTCCTGAGCTGTTCGCGGGCATTCTGGCCGATGTGCCGTTCGTCGACGCGCTGACGAGCATCCTCGATCCCGACCTGCCGCTGACGGTGATCGAGTGGGACGAGTGGGGCGACCCGCTGCACGAGAAGGAGGTGTACGACTACATGAAGTCGTACACGCCCTACGAGAACGTCGCCGATGACGCGAGCGGGTATCCGCGCATCCTCGCCGTCACGAGCCTCAACGACACGCGCGTGCTGTATGTCGAGCCTGCGAAGTGGGTGGCGCGGCTGCGTGCCGCCGGCGCACCCGTGCTGCTGAAGATCGAGATGTCGGCCGGGCACGGCGGCGTCAGCGGACGCTACAACTCGTGGCGCGAGCGCGCGTTCGAGCTGGCCTGGCTGCTCGACGTGCTGGGCCTGAGCTGACCGACCCACCCGCGCCGCCCACAATTCAGGCGCAGTCCCTGCCCGACGACCGGGAATGCGCCATGAGGCCGGGTACGGCATGAATCGTGCTCGCGGTGGCGGCTCGACGTGCCGGGCGTCACTCGGTGACGATGGGCTCCGCTCGCTGCGGACTGAGCGCGTACGAGGTACCCGAGCGGGTGCGCTCGAGAATGCCGACGTCGACGAGATAGCGCCTGGCCGTCACGTGGTCGTCGGTGAACACGCGAAGCCGCTCGTTCACCTGGGCCTCGCTGAGCTCTTCACCGGGTCGGAAGGCATGCTCCGCCACGTGCAGCAAGAGCGCATGCCGCTCTGCCGCGCCCATCGGATACCGGTCGATGCGCCCGTCTTTGAGGAACTTCTCGACGCCCTCCGCCTTCTGCACAGGTGAGGCGGCGAGGATGCCTGCGAACGGCGCCGCCGCCACGCTCGCTCCGCTGTTCTCGACGTTCGCCACGAGCCCGGCGTTCCGCAGCGAGCGGAGCACCCGCTCGCGCTTCTTCGCGGGCACGCCGCCCATGGCATCCTCGATGCCCTCCCCCAGCACCAGCCGGCTGTACACGACACGAACATCGTCGTCGGCGAGCGCCGCGACCACCGGTCGCCAGGATTCGCTCACGTCAGCCAAACAGCACTGCCGCTTCGTCGTAGCGGTAGTCGGGCACGGTGTTGAGACCGCCGGTGGCGTCGGCGATCGACACGATCTCGACGTCGGTGCCCTTCAGCGAGACCATCGAGCCCCACTGTCTGGTCTGCGCGGCGTCGACCGCGGCGATGCCGAGTCGGGTGGCGAGCACTCGGTCGTAGGCGCTGGGCACGCCTCCGCGCTGGATGTGGCCGATGACGGTTGCACGCGACTCGATGCCGGTGCGCTCCTCGATCATCGGCGCGAGCAGCTCGCCGATGCCGCCGAGCCGCGGGCGATTGAACGCGTCGAGGCCCTTGTGCGAGTGCGCCTCTTCCATGGTGTCGAGATGGAAGCCCTCGGAGACCACGACGACGGGCGCGCGCCCGCGGTCGCGCACGTGCAGCACCCACTCGCAGATCTGCTCGATCGACTGCGGACGCTCGGGGATCAGGATGGCGTGCGCGCCGCCCGCCATGCCGGAGTGCAGGGCGATCCAGCCGACGTGACGGCCCATGACCTCGACGATCATGCAACGCTGGTGCGACTCTGCCGTGGTGCGCAGCCGGTCGATGGCCTCGGTGGCGATCTCGACGGCGGTGTCGAAACCGAAGGAGTAGTCGGTGGCGGCGAGGTCGTTGTCGATGGTCTTCGGCACGCCGATCACGTTGATGCCGCCCTCGTCGACCAGGCGACGGGCCGCGGTGAGGGTGCCCTCGCCGCCGATGGCGATCATGGCGTCGATGCCGTTGACGTCCATCATGCGCTGGATGTTCTCGGGACCGCCGCCCTCGCCCTCGAAGGGATTGGTGCGACTGGAGCCGAGGATGGTTCCGCCCTGCCTGGAAAGGCCGCGCACGGTGTGCCGGTCGAGCGGCACCATGTCGCCCTCGACGACGCCACGCCAGCCGTAGCGGAACCCGACGAACTCGTCACCGTAGACGCGGTCGCCCTTCAGCACGGCTCCGCGGATGACTGCGTTCAGGCCGGGGCAGTCGCCGCCGGACGTGAGGATGCCGATTTTCATTACGCCTCTTTCGCACATACAGGGACACGTCTGTTTGCACGTCGATACGCCGCTGTATCGGCCGATACTTCAATGATCATGCCGGATGCCGTCGGCGGCACCAAAACGGCGCTCGCCACGGGCGCCGTCGCACGGTCATCCCGCGCGCAGCGCACGTTCCAGCTTGGAGGAGCTCGACGCAGGCGCCGCACCCGCTGCCAGCACGGCCGCTTCGAGCCCGTCGAGCAGTTCGGTGCGCCCTCGCCGGCTGTCGGGTGCTGCCGCCGACAGTTCGACCTCCCACTCCCGCCAGGTCTCCGCGCCGCCCGTGCCGAGGTTCTCGCCGGTCACGTGATCATCGCAGAACTCCGCGACCGGGTAGCCGGCGGCATCCAGCAGCCGGCTCACCACCCGGTGGTTGCGCACCCTGGCGACGGGATGCAGCTCGCCGTCGCCGATCAGTTCGCGCACCTCGTCGGCGACCCATTCGGGAACGGATGCCCGACCGCCCCCGCCTGCGCCCGTCCCGTTCTCGTCGCGGTCGTCCTCGCCCAGGGCCCAGTGCTGCTCCGTGCGACCTTCGCCCGCGTCGCGCTTGATGTGCCACCCCGCGTCGGGTCCGCCTTCCCTGCGGCGCAGCGCGACGTGGGCGTGCGCAAGGGAGAGGTCAGCGGTGTCGTAGTAGACGGCATCCAGTTCCCGGATCTCCGGCACTTCGATCACCGCGATCGGCCCGACCCCCACGAAGGCCGGCTCGCCCGCCTCGCCCGTGACGTCGTACTTGCGCTCGATCTCGATGCTCGTCGTGCCGTGCTTGCTCATCGTCCCAGTCTTGCGCAGGTGCCGGAGCGGAGCCGTGCCCGGCGATGGATGACGCCCGTTCGTCGCCAATTCTTTGCGCACGAACCCCTGGGACGCGAGCGGATGCGGCGTTACCCTGACAGCATGACCGAGCACAGCGACGCACGGCCCGAGGATTCCGACGCGGACTTCGACGAATTCGCCGCCGCTCAAGAGGGCGACTACGAACCGGAGCTCGACGAGATCGCGGGCCTCGAAGACGACGACGATCGCCTGATCGACGATGACGAACTCGATGACATCGACGACGAGTTCCCCGACGAAGATCGGATCGTGGTCTTCGACGACGAACCCGACGACGAATAGGACTACGCGTCGAGCTCCTTCGCCGCGGTGAAGACGACTCGCGCCTTCTCGGGGGTGATGATCTCGACGTCTCGTGTGTTCCACGGTGTGTCGTGCGGATCGCTCACGGTCCCCCCGCCGACGGTGCGACATGCCGTGACGACGGCGTCGAGCTGGTTCAACACGCACGCGAAGCCGACGCTGAGCGCGGGCAGCCCACCGGATTCCGTCGCGGCCGGCACCAGGAGCACGTCCTGGAAGGCCCAGCGACGAAGGTGCACGAGTCGCCCAGGAACGCTGAACAGTTCGAAGAACCCCAGCCCGCGCGTCCAGAACTCGAGGGATGCCGCAAGGTCGGGCGTCGGGATCGTGACGAACACCGGCATCCCATAGATGCCGTGGAACGGCTCCGGCGCCACGGCGTCGGGACCGGGTGCTGGCACGGGGCTCAGTTCGATCGCGTTGTAGAAATCGCTCATGCGCTCCACGATCTGCCCTGACGCACCGTCAAGGTCAAGCCGCCTCTCGCCCTGGTCGGAGGTGAGAGACGGCTCGACGTCGAACGCTTGGCTCTACAACGCGTCGCGCAGCAGCGAGATGAGCGCGTCGAGCTGCACGGAGTCGGCGGATCCCGGCTCGATGTCGACGCCGTCGAGAGCGCGCAGTGCCAGCGACTGCTTGGAGTCGATGAGCTCGGCGATCTTCGCGTCGATGGTCTGCGCAGCGATGATGCGCCATGCCGTGACCGGCTCCTCCTGACCGATGCGGTGCACGCGGTCGATGGCCTGGGTCTGCTCGGCGGCCGTCCAGCTCAGCTCGGCGAGCACCACGTTGGATGCCGCCTGCAGGTTGAGTCCGACGCCCGCGGCCGTGAGCGAGCACACGGCCACCGACACCCCTGGATCGTTGTTGAACGCGTCGATCTCCCGCTGGCGCGCGATCGCGGTCTGGTCGCCGCGGATCGACACCGAACGCAGCTCGCGCGACGCGAACGCCTCTTCAGCCTGATCCATCACGTCGATGTGCTTGGCGAAGAACACCACCTTGCCCACCGAGCGCGCGAGCTGGGCGGCGTAGTCGGCCGCGAGCGACGCCTTCGCCTGGCCGATCTTGCGCACCATGGTGAAGACGTTCTCGCCGGTCTTCTGACCCTTCGACTCTTCGAGCTCGGCGTGCGCGACGATGCGGATGAGGTGCTCGCGACGTTCGTCGTCGTCGCCGGCGAACGATTCGCCCACTCCGGCGGCGAAGGCCCTGCGGTAGCGCTGCACGAGGCGGGCGGCGAGTTCGCGCTCCGCCGCCTTGACGGAGCGGCCGAGCTCGTCGTCGAGTTCGACGGGCAGGTCGACCACCCGCCGCGACGGCAGGTCGGCGGCGACGTCGATCTTCTTGCGGCGCACGATGCCCATGTCGATCACGGCACCCCTGGCCGCGGTGTAGAAGCCGGGGTCTGCGGGCGTGAGCTCCGTCTCATCCAGCCTGCTCATCAGCTCGGCCGTCGGCTTGGTGCCGTCGATCCAGCCGAGGAACTGCCAGATCGCACGGAAGTCGTCGATGTCGTTGATGAGCGGCGTGCCGGTCAGCGCCATGAGCAGCGGGTCCGAGACCGAGTGGCGGATGGCATCCGCAAGCCCCAGCACGTAGCGCGACCGCTGCGAGTGCAGGTTCTTGATGAAGTGCGCCTCGTCGACCACCATGCCGCGGAAACCGAGCTCCGACAGCCAGGAGAGATGTCGGTCGAGCACCTCGTAGTTGACGATGACGACGTCGGCGAAGGCATCCAGCCCCTCGCCGTCGCCGTGGATGACCGTGGCCCTGCGATGCGGCGTCCACCGCTGCACCTCCCGCGCCCAGTTCATCTTCACGACGTTGGGCACCACGGCGAGCAGCGGGTACGCGCCGGCGACGGACGCAGCGAGCACCGACTGCGCCGTCTTGCCGAGTCCCGGCTCGTCGGCGAGGAGGAAGCTGCGGTGCCCGAGGCGCACCGACTCCACGAACTTCGCCTGGTGCTTCATGAGCTCCATGCCGGGAGGCGAGTATCTGTCGATCTTCGGCGCGGGCGGCAGCTCCATGCTGGCCGCCTGACCGCCCGAGCCGTATTCGAACGACTTGAACAGCGGGCCGAGCAGCTCCCACGAGTCGAGGCGCCGACGGGGCGACGGAGACGACTGCTGCGCGAGCGCGAAGTCGGGGGCGAGGAACGGGTTCGACAGCTGGCGGGCGCGCACGGACTGCGGCATCACCTGCTTCTGGGCCAGCTCGGGCGAGAGCAGAACGTCTTGCTTCGGCTTCGGCACCTCGGTCGTGATGATGAGGTCGTCTGGCTCGAGCTCGGCGCCCGACTCGAGAAGCCAGTCCCTGCGCATCTTCTGCGCAGCGGGACTCGGCGTGGACGTCGACTCGAGCAGGGCGATCAGCGAGGTGTCGCGTGCCGCGGTCTTCGCGAGGATGGTCGCGATGCCGTCGAGCCGCTTGAGCTGCTCTGCGCGCGCCGCATCGCTGAGCGCGGCATCCGACTTCGCACGCGCGCGCTCCTCGCGCATGAGCAGCGCGATCACCTGGAACTTGGTGCGGTTGGTCGGCCCGAGCTTCTTTCCCGTTCCCGCCTTGGCCTCGACCTCGCGCACTCGGCGCGCGAGCACCGGGATGAGCCCGTCGTTGTTGGAATGGCGGGCGCCGGAACGGCGGCTGGCCTGAGCGGTGCGATCGCCGTTGTGCGGCATGATCCTCCTGTGCGTGAGGGTCCGCGTCTGCGGACCGCTCCTGGGTGGGACGGCGGGGAGCCCGGTGCGAATCCGCCCGCATGCGTCTGCTCGCGCCGTCAGACACCGAGGGTGACGAGACCGATGCGGGTGTTCGGACGAAGCCCGAAAGTCGGCTGCGATGCAACCGATGAGACGTGTCCGGCGGATGCCTGGACCCCGACGCTGACCGATTTTACGCTACTGGTGGCCTGTGCGTCATCTTTCGACGCGCCGGGCACCGAGAAACGGCCTTCCGCGCGCGTGCGCGGAAGGCGCTCAGATCGCGCCGTCGAGCGCCTCGCGCAGCACGACGGCCTGGTTGTGCTGTTCGTCGTGCGCCGAGTAGACGAGCGTCATGGTGCGGCTCTCGGCGAGCTCACGGAGCCGGGCGATGTCGGGGTTGCCGTGCAACTCGGCGAGGTAGCGCTCGCGGAAGCCGTCGAACTTCGCCGGATCGTGCCCGAACCATTCGCGCAGCTCTGTGCTGGGCGCGACCTCTTTGTCCCACTCGTCGAGGTGCGCAGCCGCCTTGCTCACACCGCGCGGCCAGATGCGATCGACCAGAACTCGGTAGCCGTCGTCGTCTGACGCCGCCTCATAGACCCGCTTGATCGCCACCGGCATGTCGACTCACCCCTTCGAGCGCCCTCGCCCCGACCCTGCGCTCTGCGTGCCGCGCGACCCCGCCTTCCGACCGCCGTAGCGACCCTGCGGGCCGGCCTTCTCCTCACCGACCGGCACCTTGATGGCGACACCCGCTGCGATCATCACGACGGTGGAGGCCAGCGTGAGCAGGCGCATCCACAGGTCATCGATGGGCAGCGGCCACACCGGGTTGAAGACGACCGCGACCGGCACCAGCCCGATCAGCCACCAGTACGACTTTCCCTGCACGGCGAAGACGCACATGATGAGGGCGAGGATCGCGACGATGAAGCGCACCCAGATGTACCAGGCGCTGTTGCCGATCAGGGCGAACGAGGCCAGCAGCACGATGCCGCCGAGGATGCCTGGCAGCAGGGCCAGGCGAGCGTACGTGGGTTGGGCGGCTGGTCGAGACATCGTGTCTGAAGTCTACGGCTCGGCCGCTGTGCTCACGCCGTCAGCAGCGGCCCTTGAGCACCAGGAAGCCGAACGGCTCGACGGAGTCGACGACGACGCTCACGCGACTCTCCGTCAGCAGCGCTCCGAACGCGAGCGGAGAGACCGGGAGGGCGTCGACGCGGTGACCCTCGGCATCCGCCGCAAGGCCCGTCACCGCGAACGCCAGGTCGCTGAGCTCGTCGTCGCCCTCGACCACGATCGGTGCGTCGGCATCGAGTGGCGTGACGGCGAGAACGGCCGTGGCGACGTCTTCGACGCACTCCGACCGCACATGGATGCCGTCGCTCACCGGGTGACCGGCGCTCACGATCGCGATCCAGGCTCCGCTCGGCGCGTCATCAAGCGCATGCAGAAGGGGCCCGGACACGATGGGCGACAGGTTCTTGAGCATGCTGGGTGCCTCCTCGCGTCTCGATCGACGCAGGACCGCGTGACTAGGGCTTGCCACGGACCTTTCGTTAGTGTAAGAACGTCCGGCGCACACGTGACAGTCCCCTATTCGGGGCCAGAACAAGCTGCTCCACGCATGCCGGGACACGGGCGTGCACAAGGTCCTTCGCCTACCCTGATCACGTGATCGACGACATCAAGAAGCGTGCGCTGCACCGCACCCGCATCCTCGCCGGGCAGCTGCGGGGTCTCGAGAAGATGATCGAGAACGAGGACTACTGCGTCGACATCCTCACGCAGTCGCTCGCGATCCAGAAGTCGCTCGGGTCGCTCAACAAGCTGCTCGTGGAGAACCACCTGCGCACCCACGTGACGGCCCAGTTCGAGGCGGGCGGCGACGAGCGCGAGCGCGCCGTCGCCGAGCTCGTGCACCTTTTCGAGCTCTCCAACAACCGGTCCTGATCGTGCCGGACGCCCCACCCGCGTTCACGCGCACCGAACGTGGCGTGCGCTTCGAGGCCGTGCTCGGGGACATCACTCTGCAGCAGGTCGACGCGATCGTGAACGCGGCGAACTCCACACTGTTCGGCGGCGGCGGAGTCGACGGCGCGATCCATCGTGCTGGCGGACCCGAGATCCTCGCCGCCTGCAGGGCGCTTCGCGAGACCGTGTATCCCGACGGGCTGCCGACCGGCGACGCGGTGGCGACGACGGCGGGGCTGCTGAGCGCAGAGCACGTGATCCACACGGTGGGACCGGTGTGGTCGTCGCTGGAAGACCGCACGCCGTTGCTCGCCGGCGCCTACGCGCGGTCGCTGGCGGTCGCCGGCGAGGTGGGCGCGGCATCCATCGCCTTCCCCGCGGTGTCGGCGGGCGTGTACGGCTGGCCGATGGACGATGCCGCCCGCATCGCCGTGGCCACGACGCTGCGGAACGCACCCGCCGTGCCCGGCCTGGGTATCGTGCGCTACGTGCTCTTCTCGGAGCGTGCGCTCGACGCCTTCAGCGGGATGCTCAGCGACGCGACCCTCTGAGGCCGATCACCTGCGGTGCTTGACGTGTTCGCGCGGCAGCAGGATGGGCCTGCTGGTGGGTGCCACGTTGTGCAGCGTCTCCAGTGCGGTGCGCAGCTCGGAGACCCACACGTCGTAGCCGCGCTCGGTCAGGTGCAGGGAGTCGTCGGAGTACTCGGGGTCGATCGCGTCGTCACTGGTGGCCATGGCCGGCCAGAGGTCGAGGTACTGCGCGCGCACCGTCGAGGCGAACTGCCACAGGTGCCTGTTGATGTCTTTGATGGTGTCGGCGTAGGCCGCCTCGCGCGGCATGACCGATTGCACGAGCAGCTGAGCGGAGGGCAGCTCCTTGCGCAGCGTCACGAGGATGGTCTCGATGTTGCGCACGATGTGCTCCGCCGAACGCCGCCACGCCAGGTCGTTGGTGCCGATCAGCAGCACGACGGTGTGCGGATCGAGCGCGATCACCTCGTCGAGTCGGGTGAGCACGGCATCCGTCGTGTCGCCGCCGACGCCGAGGTTGCGGGGCCGCTCGTCGGGAAACCACTCCTCCCAGCGCCCGCCCGCGGTGATGCTGTCGCCCACGAAGACCGTCAAGACCTCGTCGGACATGGGGCTCCTTCCGCCTGCCCCTCCATCTTGAACCGGAGACACGGCGACACGCCACCCCTTGACGGGGGCGGGAAACGCGGGATCGACTGACGACGCGAGCCGCTCAGCGCAGGTCAGCGCATGCTCTTGGTGTGCCAGACCGTCTTCGTCTCGGTGAACGCGACGATGCGATCGAGCGACCTGGTGTCGAATCCGCCGCCTGTCGGAGGGACCACACGCTTCAGCGTCTCGGCGGCCGCGATCTGCAGGTCGACCCAGTCGATCGACTCGGCTCCGGTGAGGTCGAGTGCGTTCACGTCGGCGTGCGACGCCAGCCACGGCGCGATCTCCGCGGCTGAGCCCGTGAGCACGTTGACCACTCCCCCTGGAACGTCGCTCGTGGCCAGAACCTCGGCGAGCGAGACGGCCGACAACGGATGCCGCTCGTCGGCGACCACGACCACCGCGTTGCCCGTGACCAGCGCGGGCGCGACCACGGCGACGAAGCCCAGCAGAGACGACCCGCCCTGTGGCGCGATCGCGGCGACAACACCCGTCGGCTCGGGCACCGAGATGTTGAAGAACGGTCCGGCGACCGCGTTGGCGTTGCCGGCCACTTGAACGAACTTGTCGGCCCAGCCGGCGTACCAGACCCACGTGTCGATGGCGTCGTCGACCTGCGCCGCGGCATCCCTGGCCGAGAGACCCTCGGATGTCTGCACCTCCGCCACGAACTGCGCGCGCCTGCCCTCCATGAGCTCGGCCACCCGGTACAGCACCTGACCGCGGTTGTAGGCGGTCGCGCCCGACCACCCCGACACGGCCTTGCGGGCGGCGACGACGGCATCCCGCGCGTCTTTGCGGGACGCCTTGGCCGCGTTGGCGAGGAACCCGCCGTCGGCGGCGACGACCTCGTAACTGCGACCGGACTCGCTGCGCGGGAAGGCGCCGCCGATGAACAGCTTGTAGGTCTTGGGTACGGCGAGGCGGGTCACTGGGCTGATCCCTTCTTGGCTGTGCGTCGGGACGCCGGCTTGGTGCTCTTCGCCGGCGCCGGCTCCACGGCTCGCGTGCGTTCGGACGTCACGGCCGCGGCCGGCGACGCGAGCTGCTTCGGCACGGCGACGCGAGCGGTCGACGAGCCGCTCGCCAGGTAGGCGGCCAGCCCGTGCCGCCCGCCCTCTCGGCCGTACCCGGATTCCTTGTAGCCGCCGAACGGCGATGCCGGGTCGAACCGGTTGAACGTGTTCGCCCACACCACGCCGGCACGCAGACGGTCCGCGACGGCGAGCATGCGGCTCCCCTTGTCGGTCCAGATGCCGGCCGAGAGTCCGTACGGCGTGTTGTTGGCCTTGGCGATCGCCTCGTCGGGGGTACGGAATGTGAGCACGGAGAGCACCGGCCCGAAGATCTCCTCCCGCGCGATGCGACTCGAGGTGGAGACGTTGTCGAAGATGGTGGGCGCGAACCAGAATCCGCTGTCGGGGATGACGCAGTCGGCGGTCCACTGCTCGGCGCCCTCGTCTTCCCCGATGTCGCTGAGTTCGCGGATGCGCGCCAGCTGCTCGGCCGAGTTGATCGCACCGATGTCGGTGTTCTTGTCGAGCGGGTCGCCGAGGCGCAGCGTGCTCAGCCGGTCCTTCAGCCGGTCGACCACCTCGTCGTGCACGCTCTCCTGCACGAGCAGCCTGCTGCCGGCGCAGCACACGTGCCCCTGGTTGAAGAAGATGCCGTTCACGATGCCCTCGACGGCCTGATCGATCGGGGCATCGTCGAACACGATGTTCGCGGCCTTGCCGCCGAGCTCGAGCGTGACCTTCTTGCCGGTGCCTGCGATCGAGCGGGCGATCTGCCTGCCGACGGCGGTGGACCCGGTGAAGGCGACCTTGTCGACGTCGGGGTGGTTCACGAGCATCCTGCCGGTCTCGCCTGCGCCGGTGACGATGTTGACGACACCGGCGGGCAGGCCCGCCTGCTGCACGATCTCGGCGAACAGCAGCGCGGTGAGCGAAGTCGTCTCCGCCGGCTTGAGCACGACGGTGTTGCCTGCCGCCAGCGCCGGCGCGATCTTCCACGCGAGCATGAGCAGCGGGAAGTTCCACGGGATGACCTGGCCAGCGACGCCGAGCGCGCGAGGAGCAGGACCGAGGCCCGCGTGATCGAGCTTGTCGGCCCATCCCGCGTAGTAGAAGAACCAGGCGGCGACCAGGGGAACGTCGACGTCGCGGCTCTCCTTGATGGGCTTGCCGTTGTCGAGGCTCTCCGCCACGGCGAGCTCCCGTGCCCGCTCCTGCACGAGCCGGGCGATGCGGAACAGGTACTTGCCGCGGTCGGAGCCGCTCATGCGCGACCACACCCGCTCGTACGCGCGCCGGGCCGCCGCGACGGCGAGGTCGACGTCATGCTCGTCTGCGGTGGCGATCTGCGCGATCGTCTCTTCGGTGGCGGGAGAGATGGTGTGGAAGCCCTCGCCGTGCCCGTCCACGAACTCACCGTCGACGAACAGCCCGTAGGAGGGCTTGAGGTCGAGGATCGCTGAAGACTCGGGCGCGGGAGCGTAGTCGAGGAAGGACATCGGATTCTCCTGTGCTGCTCAGTCGATCGTCACGTAGTCGGGGCCGGAATAGTGCCCGGTGGCCAGCTTCTGGCGCTGCAGCAGCACGTCGTTGAGCAGACTCGACGCACCGAAGCGGAACAGCCGCGGGTCGAGCCAGCGCTCGCCAGCGGTCTCGGCGACCGTCACCAGGTAGCGCACGGCATCCTTCGACGAACGGATGCCGCCCGCCGGCTTCACGCCGACGAGCTCGCCGGTCAGGCGGTGCCAGTCGCGCACCACCTCGAGCATGAGCAGCGTGACCGGCAGGGTCGCAGCCGGCGACACCTTGCCTGTCGACGTCTTGATGAAGTCGGCCCCGGCGAGGTTGGCCAGCCAGGATGCCCGCCGCACGTTGTCGTAGGTGGCCAGCTCACCCGTCTCGAGGATGACCTTGAGGTGGGCGCTGGTGCCGTCCGGACGGCGGCACGCCTCTTTGACCGCGACGATCTCGTCGAACACCTCGCCGTATCGGCCGGCCAGGAACGCCCCGCGATCGATGACCATGTCGATGTCGTCCGCACCCGCGGCGACCGCGTCTGCGGTGTCGGCCAGTTTGACGCGCAGCGACGCTCGGCCGCTCGGGAAGGCCGTGGCGACGGCCGCGACCGAGATGCTGCCGCCGCTTCCGGCGTGGTGTGCTCCGAGCGCCTCGACGGCCACCGGCACGAGGTCGCCGTAGACGCACACCGCTGCGACCTGCGGGCAGGTCGGGTCCGACGGGTCCGGAAGCACGGCCTTGGCCGCCAGCGAGCGCACCTTGCCCGGTGTGTCGGCGCCTTCGAGGGTCGTGAGGTCGATGAGCGAGACGATCGTGTCGAGCGCCTGCTTCTTCGACGAGGTCTTGATGGAGCGGGTGGCGAGCGCGGCGGCGCGCTGATCGAGGCCGACGGCATCCACTCCCGGAAGCCCGAGGACGAATCCGCGCAGGTTGCGCTCCGTCAGCTCGCTGCCGACGACGGTGCGTGCGAGGTCGAGGGTCATGATGCTTGCTCCGTCGCGGTGTCGGTGGATGCCTCGGGCTCGGCCAGCAGCGCGGCGGCCGTCTGATCGTCGGTGATGAGCACCGTGCAGAGCCCGTTGGTCACCAGCGCCCGCGCGACCTCATGCTTGCCCTCGCCCGCCACGACCGCGATCGCGGTGGATGCCGCCTTGATGCGCTCGATCGAGAGGCCGACGGTGCGCGAGTCGAGTTCCGCGTCGACGGGTTTGCCGTCCGCACCGATGAAGCGTCCGACGATGTCGCCGACGGCACCTTTGCAGACCAGCCTCTCGACCTCTTCTGTCGTGAGGTAGCCGCTGTGCACGAGCGCGGAATCGGGACCGGCGACGCCGGCGCTGTAGAGGTAGGCCTCGGCGTGCGCCGCGCGATCGAGCACACCGGCGATCGCGCGGTCGCGTTCGATGCTGCGCTTGGTGGCGGTGTGCTCGAGGATGGCCGGAATGGGCAGCACGTGCGCGGAGCCTGCCGCCTTCTGGGCGATGACGAGGGCCGTCGCCGACGCCGTGTCACCGTACTTCGTGAGGCTCAGCCCGCCGTTGATCTGCACGACTCCGACGCCGTGGGCCCAGCCTCGCGGCAGGCACGCGGCCACGTCGTGCATGGTGCGGCCCCAGCTGACGCCGAGGGTCTGCCGCGCGGGGCGCAACGCGGTGAGGTAGTCGGCCGCCGCCTGGGCGACGCGCCGCTGCAGCTCCTCTGGGGACGACACTCCCGCCGACGACGCCACGACGATGTCGTCGAGGTTGTACCGCTTCTTGACGGCTTGCTCGGCGAGCACCCGCCTGGCCCGCGGGTGCACGATCTCGATCCGCACGATGCCGGCCGTGCGCGCCTGAGCGAGCAGCCTGCCGACCTTCCAGCGCGTGATGTGCAGCGCTGCACCGATCTCGTCCTGGGTGCGTCCCTCGTCGTAGTAGAGCTCGGCGGCGCGCACAGCGAGCAGTTCATCTGAGGAGTTCATAGCGTCTTCAAGAATAGAAAAGAGCTCCACTTATGAGCAACGCAGATGCCCGACCCTGCTCATCTGCGCAAGCAGTCGGCCGGGCGGGATCGGTGATCACCGGCGCGATCACCCGTCTGACGAGCCCGTGGTCTTCGACCGCGAGACGCTCTTCGAGGCGGCGGCGTGTACGCCGCCGAACGCACCGACACGAGCAGTCGACCGCGGCACGCCCGGCTGGGCCCACGGGGCGTGAGGGACCCGCACGGCGCGAAGCGCCGAGCGGGAGAGCACCGGGAGGACGGGCGTGCCTAATGGAGAGTCCGGCCCATGATCGCGCGGGTCAGCGCGGCGATGGGTTCGGCCGCGGACCCGGGGTTGGCGAGCAGGCTGAATTCCACGCGACCGAGCTCCGGCAGCCCCAGCCGATTGGTCACCTTGACCAGGTCGTTCGGAATGAGGGTGCGCGGGAACGGCGCCACTCCC
Organism: Humibacter ginsenosidimutans; assembly: GCF_007859675.1. GTDB lineage: Bacteria > Actinomycetota > Actinomycetes > Actinomycetales > Microbacteriaceae > Humibacter > Humibacter ginsenosidimutans. The sequence continues at coordinate 61,012 of NZ_CP042305.1, read as the reverse complement.
AGTCCTGCCCGCACCGCCGCGAGCACGCCGTTCACCTCCCGCGTGTTGCACGTGATGCGCCACACGCGGCCCGCAGCCTCGAGGGCGTCGATCGCCATCTGCCTGCTGATGCTCGGGTCGTGATAGGCGATGAGCGGCACGGGATCGTTCGGTCCGAGCTCCGCCTTGTCGAGCCCCATCCAGACGAGGTCGTCGGTGCTCACCCGGTCGCCCTCTCCCGATCCGGACGCCTGCTTGATGAAGATCAGGTCGAGCTGTCCGGCTTTGAGTCGCCGGTAGAGCGGCCCTGACTGCCCGACGGTGAGCTCGAGGTTGATCTGCGGGTAGGCCTGCCTGAAGTCGCGCAGGATGCTCGGCAGCTGCGTGATCGCGAGATCGTCGGCGACGCCGAAGCGCAGGCGTCCGCGCATGGCGGTCCCGCTGAAATAGCTGTCGGCGGCGGCGTGGGCGGCGAGGATGCTCCTGGCGAAGCCGGCCATGGCATCCCCGTTGTCGGTGAGGCGCACCTGGCGCGTGTCCCTGTCGATCAGGGTGCGACCTGCTGCCTTCTCCAGGCGGGCCACGTGCTGGCTGACGGTGGGCTGGCTGAGCCCCAGCCGCTCCGCCGCACGGGTGAAGCTCGAGGTCTCGGCCACGGCGAGGAAGGTGGCCAGCAGATCGGGATCGAACATGCTCGGAGCATACATTCGCGAACCCAATAGTAGTTATAGGTGCGATTATTTCGCGGAATAGAACCCGTGAGATTAGCGTGGAAAAGCACGTTCGATCAGCCGCTTATCCGAAAACCATCGTGACCTCTCCTTCTGCCGCCTCCGCATCCGAATCCGTTCTGACCACTCCCGTCCCCGTTCTCGAGCGCCGTCCGCCGTGGCGCGACACGTTCGCCTCACTGCGCGTTCCCAACTACCGCCTCTACGCAGGCGGACAGATCGTCGCCACCACCGCGCTGGGCATGCAGCGTGTCGCCCAGGACTGGCTCGTGCTGCAGCTCTCGGGCAGCGTCACCGCCGTGGGCGTCACCGTCGCCATGCAGTTCGCGCCGATGCTCATCTTCGGGCTGCTCGGCGGCGTCATCGCCGACCGCTATCCCAAGCGCGTGCTGCTCATGATCACGCAGTCGACGGCCGCGCTGCTGGCCGCGATCCTCGCCCTGCTCATCCTCACCGACACCGTGCAGGTGTGGCACATCTGGGCTCTCGCCTTCATCGGCGGCTTCGTCACCGTGGTCGACAACCCCGCCCGCCAGGTCTTCGTCAACGAGATCGTCGGACCGCGGCTCCTGCCGAACGCGATCAGCCTCAACTCCTCCACCTTCCAACTCGGCGCACTCATCGGTCCGGCGGTGGGCGGCATCGCCATCTCCGCCGTGGGCAGCGGATGGGCGTTCGTGATCAATGCAGGGGCTTGCCTCGTGGTGGTCACGGCGCTCAGCCTGATGAACACGAAGGAGCTGCTGCAGTCGCCGGTCGCCGCGCGGGGCAAGGGCCAGCTCGCAGAAGGATTGCGGTACGCGAAGAAGAAACCGAGCATCCTCCTCACCATCATCATGCTCGGCGCAGTGGCGATGTTCGCCTACACGATGCCCGTGCTGCTGGCTGCTTACGCGAACGACGTCTACAAGGTCGGCTCGGCCGGCTACGGATTCTTCAACGCCCTGGTCGCCGTCGGCGCCCTCGCCGGTGCCGTGCTCTCCACCCGACGGCTCGGCGTCAGCCTGCGCCTGGTGATCGCCGGCGCCGCGGTGCTCGGCGTGGTGCAGGCATCCGCAGCGCTCTCGCCCGACATCGTGGTGTTCGCCGTGCTCATGGCGGGCAGCGGCGCCGCCAGCCTGCTGTTCCTCACCAGCGCCAACTCGCTCGTGCAGATGTCGACCAACCTCGGCATCCGCGGCAGGGTGATGGCGCTGTACATCCTGGTGCAGCTCGGCGGGCAGGCCCTCGGCGGACCCGTGATGGGCTGGATCGTGGAGCGCTTCGGCCCCGCGTGGGGCCTCGCGGTCTCCGGACTCGTTCCGCTGGTGACGGCGGCCGTGATTGGCGCCATCATGTTGCGGCGCTCGCACCTGCACCTCGCGATCTCGCACAGGGGCTGGATGCCGTCGCTCGCCTTCCTCCCCCGCGACTGAGCCGGCGGCCGGCCTCGCGAGCAGGCTCGCGCGTCCGACCCTCAATCGCCAATATCGTTGCTGACGCAACTCACGGACTCAATCGGGCCGGCCCCGCGAGCAGGCTCGCGCGTCCGACCCTCAATCGCCAATATTCTTGGATCCATGAGCTCCTCTCTCGCCCTCGCCGTCGATTTCGGCGGAACGAAAGTCGAATCCGCCCTCGTCACCGCCGACGGCGAGCTCGTGCCGGGATCACGGCACCGGGCACCGACGGGACGCGCGGCGACGAGCGAGCAGCTGCAGGCATCCGTGCGCGAGGTCATCGAGTTCGCGCTGACCGCGGCGGGCGAGCGCGAGCTCGCGGGCGTCGGCATCGGATGCGCCGGCCCGATCGAGCGATCCCGCGGGCTGGTCTCTCCGCTCAACGTGCCGAACTGGCGCGACTTCGATCTGCGGGGCTTCGCCGCCTCCGTGCTCGACGACCGGGGCGTGGAGGCCACCGTCGCACTGGAGATGGACGGCGTGGCCATCACGATGGCCGAGCACTGGGTGGGCGCCGCACAGGGCGTGGACAACGTGATGGGCATGGTGGTCTCCACCGGCATCGGCGGCGGCCTCATCGTCGGCGGCCGCGTGATCACCGGACCGACCGGAAACGCCGGTCACATCGGCCACGTCGAGGTCGCCGACATCGTGGGCGAGGAGACGTTCGGCAAGGCGACGTCGCTCGAGGCGATCGCCAGCGGACCGCACACCGTGGCATGGGCCAGGCGCGAGGGGTTCGCCGGGGCGACCGGGGAGGATCTTGCGGCGGCCTATGCGGCCGGCGATCCGGTGGCGCGTGCGGCGATCGAGCGCACCGGGCACGCCGTCGGGCAGGCGATCGCGAGCGCCACTGCCCTGCTCGACCTCGAGCTGGTCGCCATCGGGGGCGGGTTCTCCCAGGCCACCCCCGATCTCTTCGACGTGATCAGAACCACCATCGCCGAGCACTACTTCGGCTTCGTGCGCAAGGTGCGCGTCGTGCCGTCCGGCCTCTCCGGCGAGGGTCCCCTCATCGGCGCCGCCGCCATCGTGCACCGGTCGGAGCTGCTTCCCCCGCTCTGATCCGTCCCGCCGATCCACCCCGAGGGTCGGCGTCACCGGTGTCCGCGACGAGACCCGACGTGTCGACGCGCGCACGCGACCAACGGTCCGGCATCAACCGTCGGCGCCGATGTCATCGGCCACGTCGACCGCGTCGCACGCGGCGATCACGGCGTCGGCGACGGCGGAGTGGTGGCCGATGGCATCCAGCCCCTCGCCGAGCCTGTTGGTGAGGTGCACGAACACGAGGTCACGGGTCGGGTCGGCCCAGGCGACGCAGCAGTTGCTGCCGTTGTGCCCGAACGCCTGTTTGCTGCTGATCTCGCCGAGCGGACTGATGAAGCCCCACTCGCGTCGGCCGCCGCCGAGCTGGAAGCCCTCGCTCCAGCGCACGGGCGCCTTCGCGTAGCGGTCGGGTTCGCCGTTGCTCGACGGCCGCAGCATGCGCGTCACGGTGTCCGGCGCGAGGATGCGCACTCCGTCGAGTTCTCCGCCCGCCAGCAGCATCGCGTAGAACCTGGCCACGTCGTCGGCGGTCGTCGAGACACCGGCCGCCGGGATGATCGCCTGTCGCAGGCTGCGACGGTTGAGGTCGGCGGCGGCGACCCGCCCGACCGTCGTGGTGCCCTTGATGCGCACGCAGCGCGACAGCTCGGCATCCGGAACGCCGAGGAACGTGTCGTTCAGGCCGAGAGGCTCGAGAAGCTCGATGCGCAGGCACTCGGCAACGGTCATCCCGGTCGCGCGCTGCACGAGCTCGCCGAGGATGAAGCCGAACGCCAGATACTGGTAAGCGGGCACGCTGCCGGGAGGCCAGCGCAGCGCCGCGTTCTCGATGTGCCGCACGCTGCGCGCCCAGTTCGTCATCGCCAACGCGTCGCCCAGCGTCGAGGTGGCGACGGCCATGCCGGAGCGATGCTGCAGCACCTGACGCACTGTCACGGCGCCCTTGCCTGCGCGCGCGAACTCCGGCCAGAGGTCGGCGACCGGGGCGTCGAGCGCGATCCGCCCCTGCTCGGCCAGCCGGTGCACGAGAACGGCGATGAAGGGCTTGCCTGCCGAGAACATCCAGAACAGCGAGTCGGGTCCGCACCCGATGCTCTCATCGAGAAATCGCCTGCCGTGCCGCACCACGAGCAGCCGAGCCGCGCCGCCGCGCGAACGCACGAGGCGAAGCGCCGACGCCTTCTCCCGCTCATCGGTCACCGCGCGCACCCCACCGTCTCAGTCCACCACGGGGACGCGGGCGCGCACGAGTGGATGTCGCGGCGCGCGCGGCCGGCGTCACCGAACGTTCACCCTTCGGTCGCCGCCTCGCGCGCCGACTTCGCCGCGAAGTGGGACTCGAGCGTTCCCGGTCTGGCGATGACCACGCCGACGAACGCGGCAGCCGCCACGGTGAGGAGCAGGAACACGATCGGCCACAGCCATCCGTGCGTGAGATCGTGCAGCACGCCGACGACGAGAGGGCCGAGCGCCCCGAGCACGTAGCCGAGTCCCTGCGTGAATCCGCTGAGTGCGACGGCTCCCTCGTGCGTGCTCGTGCGCAGGTTGATCAGCACGAGGCACAAGGGGAACAGCAGCGGGCCGAGACCCGCGAGCACCACCCACAGCCAGGTGGCCTGCGCCGGCCAGAGCAGCAGACCCACGTATCCGACGACGAAGAACACGATGCCCAGGTAGACGAGCAGCCCGACGTTGCGCATCCGCGCGGCGAGCACGGGAATGAGCAGACCGGCAGGTATCCCCATCGCGGAATACAACGACAGCAGGCCGCCGGCCTGCACCGGCGTGCTCGCCGCCGTATCGTGCAGAAGCTCGGGCAGCCACGCGAACATCGCGTAGGCGTTGAGCGACGAGACGGCGAACGTGATCGCCATCGCCCAGGCCAGCGGCGCATGCCAGATGCGGCCGATCGCCGTCGCCCCGGGCTCGTCGATCACGGCGTCGACGTGCCGTGACTCGCGCGAGCGCAGCAGGATGCCCACCCACGGCAGCAACGCGAGCACGGCCACCAGAGACCACATGCCCACCGAGTAGCGCCAGCCGATCGAGTCCGCCACCTCCACGGCCACCAGCGGAGGAACCAGCGTGCTGACCGACAGCACGGTCGCGTAGAGCGAGGTGAGAAGCCCGATGCGGTCGGGGAAGTAGCGCTTGACGAGCGGGGGAAGCAGCACATTGCCGACGGCCATGCCGGCGAAGGTGAGCACGCTGCCCAGCGTGAGCATGAGGAACGAGACGGAGAGCCCGCGCACGACATGGCCGGCCACGATGGCTGCGAGTGCGACCACCAGGATGACCTCGAGGCTCGCCTTGCGCGTGAAGAGCGGCGCCACCAGCCCGAACACCGCGAAACAGATCGGCGGCAGCGCGCCGAGCAGCCCGACACCGGTCGCACCGAACGGCACGTCGCGGGTGATCTCGTCGAGAATCGGCGACAGCGCGGTCACCGCCGTGCGCAGGTTCGCGGCGACGAGCAGGATGCCCAGCAGGGCGAGCGTGCGGCCCGCCCACAGTGGACGGCGCGAGATGGGGAGGGTCACGCCCCAGTCTTTCACGCCCGGGCAGCGCTGCTGCGCCGGGCCGAACTCACCCTCGGCGAGCGGGCAGGCGACCGATCAGTCCTTGCCTGCCAGGAACGATTGAAGCTTCTCCACGGCCTGATCGATGCTGAAGGTCGCCGCCTTCTGCCGGGGCGGGAACTCGGCGAACGTCGCCAGAAAGCGACTCACGACCGTGGTCGCCGCGAGTATCAGGAAGTCGTTCTCGAACAACCACTCGAAGTAGGTGTTCGAGGTCTGATCCGCCCGTTCGAAGGGGTCTGTCCTCAGGTTGAACAGCTTGGGGACGCGGAGCGGGATGAACGGTTCCATCCAGATCTGCATGGTGCCCTTCGCGCGCTGCTCCATGAACACGACTTTCCAGTTGTCGAAGCGCAGCGCGAGCACGTCGCCGTCGTCGGAGAAGTAGACCATGCCCTTTCGTGGGCTCTCCTCGACCTCACCCGTGAGGTAGGGCAACAGGTTGTACCCGTCGATGTGCACCTTGTAGCTCTTGTCTCCGATGGTCTTCGTCGACTTCAGCTCTTCGACCGTCGTGGTGTCTCCCGCCGCAGCGAGGAAGGTGGGCAGCCAGTCGTGGTGCTGGACGATCTCGTTGGAGATGCTGCCCGCTTCGATGTGGCCGGGCCAACGGATCATCTCAGGCACGCGGAACGCGCCCTCCCAGTTGGTGTCCTTCTCACTGCGGAACGGGGTCATCCCTCCGTCTGGCCAGGTGTTCATGTGCGGGCCGTTGTCGGTCGAGTAGATCACGATCGTGTCGTCGGCGATGCCCAGCTCGTCGAGCTGGTCGAGCAGCGAGCCGACGACCTTGTCGTGGTCGATCATCGTGTCGTGGTAGTTCGACTGCCAGCGTCCCGCCTGCCCGACGCTCTCCGGCTTGGTGTGGGTGCGGAAGTGCATGTGCGTGGTGTTCATCCACACGAAGAACGGCGTCTCGGCATCGACGGCCCGACCGATGAAGTCCTGAGCGGCGGCGGCGAAGTCCTCGTCGATCGTCTCCATGCGCTTCGTCGTCAGTGCGCCCGTGTCTTCGATGCGCTGCTTTCCCCGTGGCCCGTATCGACCGTCGACTGTGGGGTCGTCTTCGTCGGTCGCCCAGGAGTGGATGACGCCCCGCGGTCTGGCCATCGCGTTGAACTCCGGAAAGTCCTGCTTCGACGGCCAGTTCGGCCACTCGGGCTCTTCCTCCGCGTTGAGGTGGTAGAGGTTGCCGTAGAACTCGTCGAATCCGTGCACGGTGGGCAGGAACTCGTTCTTGTCGCCCAGGTGGTTCTTGCCGAACTGTCCCGTCGCGTACCCGAGCGGTTTCAGGAGCTCGGCGATGGTGGGGTCGTCTGCGCTGAGGCCGATGTCGGCCCCAGGCACTCCGACCTTGCTCAGGCCCGTGCGGAACACGCTCTGCCCCGTGATGAATGACGATCGACCGGCCGTGCAGCTCTGCTCGCCGTACGAGTCGGTGAATCGCATGCCCTCGTGGGCGATGCGGTCGATGTTCGGCGTTCGATATCCCATCAGACCGTCGCTGTAACAGCTGAGGTTGGTGATCCCGATGTCGTCACCCCAGATGACCAGAATGTTCGGCTTGCCGTTCGGCATCACAGACCCCCTGTCGACCGCACGCGTCGGCGCATTCACGACCGACACCCTGCTCGAAGTCTGAGCGGAACAGCGACGGAAGGTCGGCGCCTGCCGACAGATCACCCAGGCGGGGCGAGAGCGATCGAACGGGGTCAGTCGTCGCGCGCGCAGCGGAAGCCGATGTGCGACATCCCGGTGTCCTCCGCCTGCGGGGAGCGCGCCGCCGGACGGAACCGCAGGCAGTATTCCGGCGAGCACAGGTGCGAGCCGCCCTTGAGAACACGACGCGGGATGTCCGGGAACCCCTCCTGCGCGCTGGCCGCGGCGAGCAGGTTCGCGCGCTTGCCCGCATCCACCGGCTTGTCAGAGAGCTTGAGGTGGCGAGGGGTGTAGAAGTCGGTCGTCCACTCCCACACATTGCCCGTCATGTCGAAGAGCCCGAACCCGTTGACCGGATACGACCCCACCTCTGCTGTGCCGCCCACGCCCTGATTGTCGTAGGGGAAGTGCCCGAGCCAGGAGTTGGCCTGGGCAACGCCACCGGGGTAGGGCTCGTCGCCCCAGGCGAAGTCCTTGCCCACCAGTCCTCCTCTGGCCGCGTACTCGTACTCGGCCTCGGTGGGCAGCCGCACACCGGCCCACCTCGTGTAGGCGATGACGTCTTCGAACGCGACGTGGACGACCGGATGCCGCATCCGTCCCTCCAACGACGAGTCGGGGCCGAACGGCTTGCGCCAGTAGGCTCCTGGCTGCCACCGCCACCAGTTGCGCCAGTCGCGCAGGTCGACGGGGCCGGAGGTGGGCGTGAAGACCATGGAGCCGGGAACGAGATCCGCCTGGGCGGCGCCGGGGAACTTCGCCGGATCGAGCTCGCGCTCCGCGACGGTGACGTAGCCGGTGTCGTCGACGAAAGCCGCGTAGTCCTCGTTGGTGACCTCGTAGGGGTCTATCCAGAACGGGGCCACTTCGCGGTCGTGGGCGGGCCGCTCGTCGGCATAGAACTTCTCCGAACCCATGAGGAACGTGCCACCCGGCAACCGCGTCATCTCTGCTCTCGCCACGACAGCCACCGTAGTGCCCGAACCACGTCGACCGCGGCACGGCTTGTTCTACGATGAAGGCGAGCGACGGGGGTCGATGTGGCGGGCGCGATCATCGCATGGGTCATTGCGGCAGTCGTCATCGTGGCGGCCGTGACGACGTTCGTCATCGGACGCGGGCGCAAGCGCAACGACACGGGGCTGCGCACGTCCCTGATGCACAACGCGCGCATGGAGCAGGAGGCCGAGCTTCGACGCGGCCAGTCGCAGGCCATCGACAAGGTGCGGCAGTTCGGGCCCTGAGCGTCGGACTGGCGTTGCCCTCAGCGACCGACACCGTGCCGTGCGGCTCTCGACCCTGTGGTGCGTCCCGCTAGTTGAGGATCTCGCCCCGCTCGTGCGGCGCCTTCGAGATCAGCTGATCGCGCCAGGTCTGCATGGCCTCCGGCGTGAGCCGGGTCCAGTCGGTGACCTCTCGCACCACTCTCAGCGGCTCCGTGCTGCGGAACGACCGGGTCGGATTGCCGGGGAACTTCCTGTCCGTCACGTTCGGGTCGTTCTCGAACGCGCCCGTCGGCTCGACCTCGTAGACGCGCGGCTCGCCGCCGCCGAGCAGCTCGACGGCGAGTTCGGCGGCCAGCCCCGCCCCGTCGCGCAGCGCCGTGAAGTACACGTGGTTCATGACCACCTCCGGCCGGTAGTTGGACCGATGACCGGCGGTGATCAGTCCACCCGGCGTGAACACGGCGGCCGTTCCGTGGAAGAAGGGGCCTTCGTCGAGCGCTTCAGTCATCACGGCAGGCTAACGAACTCGGAGGAGGGTCGCCCGACGGCGACCCTCCGCCCACGTCTCGGGTGCCGTCACCGGAGGCGTTCGCCCCTCCCGTCTCCGGCCCGCGAGTGCCATGATGGAGCGCGGGCGGAGGGATGCCATGCCACGCGGGTTCGGTGAGCAGATCGCGCAGACACTCGAGCGCCGGCCGACGTGCTCGACGAGCTCGAGCCCGGAGAATGGGGCGCGCCGAGCCTGTGCTCGCGCTGGAGCGTGCGCGATGTGGTCGGCCACCTCGTCTGGCGCGTCGGCGGTTCGTACGGCGAGATGCTGCGCAGTGTGCTGCCGCTGCCCACGCTGACCCGGTCGACCTTCGCCGCGTTGACGGATGCCGTGAGCCGGCAGGAGGGCGAGGCATCCAGCCCTGAAGAGCTGACGCGCAGGCTGCGTCGCATCGCCGACCTGCGACGAGCGGGCGTCGGCCGCACCGGACTGGGCGACCTCGTGGAGACCGTGGTGCACACGTACGACATCGTGCAGCCGCTCGGCGTCCGCATCGACGTCGAGCCGGAGGCGACCAGGCGCATCGCCGTGCGCGGCATGCTGCTGGCCTCCCCCGAGCGACTGGCCGCAGCCGGACAACGCACCCTGTGGGCGGCGGACGCCGGCTGGGCGATCGGACGAGGCCCCGTCATCGAGGGCACGGCGCAGGGCATCGTGCTGTATCTCTACGGACGTTCGCCGCTGGTCGCCGGATCCCGCTGAGGTCCGGCCGCGAGGCGGCCAGCTTCTCGGCTAGTCGGCGAGGATCTCGGAGGCGAGATCGACATCGGCCTTCATCTGCGCGATGAGCGGGTCGATGCCCGAGAACGCGACCATTCCCCTGATGCGCTGCGCGAACTCCACGTCGACCACGTGGTCGTAGAGGTCGATGTCCTCGCCGATCACGTAGGCCTCGACCTGCCGCTGCGGCACACCCTCGAAGGTCGGGTTGTCACCGACCGAGATGGCGGCGGGATGCCGCACCCCGCCATCGATCAGCCATCCCGCGTACACGCCGTCGGCCGGGATCAGTCCTTCGCACTGCGGCGACAGGTTCGCGGTCGGGAACCCGAGCTGTCTGCCGCGCTGTGCACCGTGCACGACCATGCCGCGCACGGTCGGCGGATGCCCGAGCAGCATGCCCGCATACGCCACGTCGCCCTCACCCAGCAGCGACCTGATCCAGGTCGACGAGACGCGGTCATGTCCGTCGGGACGCACGTCGTCGATGAGTCGCACGTCGAAGCCGTCGCGCTCCCCCAACTCGCGCAGCAGCGCCACATCGCCCGCCGCCTTGGCTCCGTAACGGAAGTCGCTGCCGACCAGCAGAGCCTTGGTGTGCAGTTTCGAGACCAGGAACTGCTCGACGAACTGCTCGGCCGGCACCTTCGACAGCTCGAGGTCGAACGTGAGCACGAGCACCGCGTCGATGCCGGTCTGCTCCAGGAGCTCGAGCTTCTGCTCGAGGCTCACGAGGTCGGCGGGACACCGGTCGGGGGCGACGACCGACATCGGATTGCGGTCGAACGTGACGACCACCGCCGACAGCCGGTCGGCTTTCGCCACGGACATCAGTCGCGCGATGACCGCGCGATGACCCAGGTGGACACCGTCGAACTTGCCGACCGTCACGGCGCTCGGGCCGAACCCGTCGGGGATGTCGGCGATCGAGCGGAAGACTCTCATGCCTGCGCTCATGCCCGGCCGACGGCATCCCCATCGGCGGCGTCGGCACCGGCGACGTCTTCGCCGGTGGACGGCCCGTCGACGGGCTTGTGCTTCGCGAGCCACAGCATGCCGAGCACCGGCAGCACCAGCGGGATGAAGAGATAGCCGGCGCCGTACACCGACCACACCGTCGAGTCCTGCCCGAACGGGTCGACGGCGTCGAGGCCGAGCGCAGCGGGCGCGAACGTGCTGAGCGTGCCGATGATGAGCACGCCGGCGAGCTCGATCGAGATCGTGGTCCAGGCCACCCGGTACCACACGCGACCGGGCGCGATCAGCGCGATGGTCGCCACGATGTAGACGAGCGCCGAGAACGCGGACAGCGAGAACGCGACGGGAGCCGCCGAGAAGTGATCGATGATCTGGAACGCGCTGCGACCGGCGGCGGCGAGCGCGAGGATGCCGTACACCACCACGAGCACGCGTCCCACCCCGGTCATCCTTCGGCCGGCGCGCGGTGCCGTCGTGCCGTGGACGAAGGTCGTGTTCTGCTGCGAGGGATCGGTGGCTGGCGTGTCGACGGCCTTGTGGGCGGCAGGAACGACGGAGGGCTTCTCAGACATGACACTCCATTATCGCGGCTCGCCGCCGATGGTCGGGTGAGAGCGGCACGGAATCAGGGTGTGCCCTGCACGAACCAGATCTGGCCCATGCGATAGAGCATGACGGCGACCGCGAGTCCCACGACGCCGAGCACGACGGTGCTCCAGCGCGACCGCTCGATGAGGGCCCAGAAAGCGCCGGCCACCGGCAGCAGCAGAGCCGAGATGAGGTAGATGTAGAACTCCGCCAGCGAGCCGCTCGGTTCATTGCCGACCGTGGGAGCGACGATCGTCACGACGAGCTGTGCGATGAGCAACAGCTCGACGAGCACGATCGAGCCGAGCGTGAGATCGTTCGGCTGCTTGCCGATGAACCCGAGCACCAGGCAGATCAGACCCGCCAGCAGCGCGACGATCACCTGTACGGCGGTGAACCACTCGATCAACGTGTCTCCTCTTCGCGATCCCCCGCCTGGCCCGTGCCGAGCGCCTCGACCGGAAAGTTCACAATGGTGCGCGTTCTCCCGCCGCGCACGGCGGCCAGCCCCACGAGTCTGCCGTCCGGGGCGATGGCGGCGACGGTCGGGGCATCCTCGTGCGCCGTCTCGATCTTCTTGCCGTGTCCGAGATCGACGGCCTGCTCGTCCGTGAGAGAGAGCACCGGGAAGATCGCAGCAGCGGCGGTCGCAGGCGGGATGAGCGCCGGCTCCGGCTCGAGATCGGCCAGGGGCGGGGCATCCACGACGTCGAAGGGGCCGACCCGGGTGCGCCGCAGCGCCGTGAGGTGACCGCCGGTGAGCAGGGCCACCCCGAGGTCACGGGCGAGCGCACGCACATAGGTGCCGGACGAGCACACCACCCGGATGTCGACGTCGAGCGCGACGGCGCCGTCGACGGATGCCTCGCGCGTCTCGAGCACCTCGAACTCCGACACGGTCACGCGCCGCGGCTTCAGCTCGACAGCCTCGCCCGCCCGCACCTTCGCGTAGGCGCGTTTGCCGTCCACCTTGATGGCGGAGACGCTGGAGGGCACCTGATCGATCTCGCCCGTGAGGTGGGCGACGGCATCTCCGAGCCGCTGCGACGTGATGGCACGCACGCGCTCGGCAGGAGCCCATCCGAGGTTCTCCCCCTCCGCGTCGTCCGTCGTGGTGGAGGCACCGAGCCGCACCGTCGCCAGGTACTCCTTGTCGGCGCCCACGATGTAGGTGAGCAGCCTCGTCGACGGGCCGAGGCCGAGCACGAGCACACCGGTCGCCATGGGGTCGAGCGTTCCCGCATGCCCGACCTTGCGCGTGCCTGCGAGCCGGCGAACACGGGCGACGACGTCGTGGCTCGTCCACCCCGCCGGCTTGTCGACGACGAGGATGCCGTTCGGTGCGCTCACGCGGTGGCCCGCGTGTGCGGGGCCTCGGCCGCCGCGTGTGCCTCTGAGGCGGAGATGCCGGTCACCGTGTTCACCACGACGTCAAGCTTGGTGCGGAAGGTGTGCGTGAGCAACTCGCTCACGCACGGATCGCCGGAGTGGAAGTCGTCGACCATGTGCATGGCGATCAACGTGTTGAAGAGCATGCCGTGCGCGAGGAAGTCCACGATCTCGTCGGGGTCGAGGCCGGCTTCGTCGCGCAACAGCTTGTAGATGGCGAGGAACCCGGCCTTCGCCTTCGCGCTGATCACGTCGTCGTGTCCCGCGATGAAACCCTGCATGAGCGAGAGCAGGATGCCCCGATCGCTGATGAGGTCGGCGTACTCGGCCCCCAGCCTGCTCATCACGAGCTCGCGGTCGCCCCTGTCGTCGCCCACGTCGGCGAGGGCCCCTCGGAACGCCTCGACCAGTTTCGTGAGGGCGCGGTCGAGCACCTCGACGAAGAGGTTCTCCTTGCTGCCGAACATGCGCACGACGTACGGCTGGCTGATTCCCGCGGCCTTGGCGACCTGGTCGGTCGTGGCCCCGATGTAGCCGCGTTCGCCGAAGACGCGCGATGCGGCGGCGAGGATCTGTTCGCGCCGCACGGACGCCGCGACCCGTTCCTGTTTCGTGGGCGCGTCGCCGGTCGGAGCGACGCCGCCGTCGGACTCGGTCACGGATTCGCTGCTCATGCTTGACATGTTATCAGTCGATTACTACTGTTCCATCTTGTAATCATTCGATTACCTCTCTTGCATACGCATCGATCCCATCCACCTGGACCGCTCACCGGTCCGCCCCGCACAGGAGAAGGCTCATGACCGCAGCACCCGCGCTCGCACGCAGCAGACGCGTGCCGACCTGGCTCGCCATCGTGGCGGCATCCGTTCCCATGTTCATGGCCACGCTCGACAACCTCGTGGTCACGAACGCGCTGCCGAGGATCGGGATCGATCTGAAGGCATCCATCGAGGAGCTGCAGTGGGTGGTGAACGCCTACAGCCTCTCGTTCGCGACGTTCATCCTGCTCGCCGTCGCCCTTGGCGACCGGCTGGGCCGCCGCACGGTGTTCGCGGTGGGGCTCACCGTCTTCACGCTGGCCAGCGCGGCCTCCGCCCTGGCCACGTCGCCCGGCGAGCTCATCGCGTTCCGCGCCGTGCAGGGCGCCGGCGCCGCCGCCGTGATGCCACTGTCGCTCACCCTGCTGGTCGGCTCCGTGAGCACCCGGCTGCGGCCGGCCGCGATCGGCATCTGGGGCGGCATCTCCGGCCTCGGCGTCGCGCTCGGGCCGTTGATCGGCGGGGCCATCGTGCAGGGCTGGAACTGGCAGGCCATCTTCTGGATCAACGTTCCGGTGGGCGTGCTCGCCCTGCCCCTCGTGCTTCTCGTGCTGCCGAACTCGTTCGGCGCCAAGCTGAGGGCCGACGTGCTGGGCGTGCTTCTCGTGGGGGTCGGCGTGTTCGCCGTGGTGTTCGGCATCGTGCGGGGCAACGACGCCGGATGGGACAGCGCTCAGGTGCTGACCTCGCTCATCGGCGGCGGTGTGCTGCTGTTGGCATTCGTGTGGTGGGAGACGCGCGCCAGCGCTCCCCTGCTGCCGCTCGGCCTGTTCCGCAACCGCAGCTTCACGGTGGCGAACCTCGTCGGCGTGACCTTCAGCTTCGGCATCTTCGGCTCGGTCTTCATTCTGATCCAGTTCCTGCAGGTCGTTCAGGGCCACACCGCCCTCGAGGCCGGCCTGATGACCATGCCGTGGACGCTGGCGCCGATGGTCGTCGCCCCGCTCACCGGCGCGCTGATCGTTCCGCGCTTCGGCACGCGCCTGCCGATCGTGGTCGGCCTCGTGCTGCAATCGGTCGCGATGTTCTGGCTGGCCGTCATCCTGGCACCCGACGAATCGTTCGCCGGAATGGTGCCGCCGTTCCTGCTGGCCGGCGTCGGCATGGGCCTCGTGTTCGCACCGAGCTCGACCGCCGTGCTGGAGGGCTTCGCCGAGAAGGACCACGCCAAGGCATCGGGCACCAATGCGACGCTTCGCGAGATCGGCGTCGCGCTCGGCGTCGCCGTGCTCACCGCCGTGTTCATCGGTGCGGGCGGCACGCTCACGCCGACCGGGTATGTGCACGCCGCGATTCCCGCCGTCGTGGTCGGGGCATCCGTGCTCGCGGGTGCCGCGGTGATCGGCCTGTTCCTGCCGGTCGGCAAGCCCGTGCGTCGCCCTGCAGAGGCGACGCCGAGCGAAACGGATGCCACTGCGGCCCCGATCGAGACCGAGCAGGTCGGGGCCCCGGTCGCCTGAGCACCGCTCCTCGCTTCGCACCCGGCCGACGAACCCGTCGCACCCTATTCGGCCGCGACGGGTTCGTCGGCCGGTGTGCTCTTCTCGATCTTGAATCCGGTGATGCCGTACAGGATGCTCAGCAGCGGGCTCGCATAGTTGAAGATCGCGAACGGCAGGTACAGCAGTGTGGAGACGCCGAGCACCGCGCTCATGTAGGCGCCGCACGAGTTCCACGGCACCAGCGCCGAGGTGACGGTGCCGCTGTCCGCGACCAGCCGCGACAGGTTCGTCGGCGCGAGCCCACGCCTGGCGAACTCCAGCCGAAACACGCGAGCGGGCAGCACGAGCGCGATGTACTGGTCGCCGGCGACCACGTTGAGCCCGAACGCGAACCCGAAGACGGTGACGTACAGCGCACCACGTGATTTCGCGGCGCGGATCAGCGGGTCGATCAGCCGGGCGATCAGACCGAACTCCTCCAGCAGCGCGCCGAACGTGACAGCGCCGATGATGAGCCAGATGGTCAGCAGCATGCTCGACATCCCGCCTCTGCTCAGCAGACCGTTGATCTCGGCGTAGGGGGTGTCGATCTGGAAGCCGCCCGCCATCGCCAGCCAGACGCCCTTGATCGACCCGACAACGGGGTTCTCGCCGTTGCCCGAGACGAAGTCGGCCATCACCGACGGCTGCAGGAAGGCGCCGAGCACGCCGGCGAAGAGCGCGGGGCTCGCCAGCGACACCACGGCCGGCACCCGCAGGATCGAGAGCACGATGAGCAGCACGAGGGGAAGCAGATTGAGCGGAGTGATCCAGAAGATCGAGCTCAGACTGTGCAGCTCGACGGTCTCGGGAAGCGGCGGATGCGCAGCGGTCCCCGAGTTCAG
Organism: Humibacter ginsenosidimutans; assembly: GCF_007859675.1. Classification (GTDB taxonomy): domain Bacteria; phylum Actinomycetota; class Actinomycetes; order Actinomycetales; family Microbacteriaceae; genus Humibacter; species Humibacter ginsenosidimutans. The sequence continues at coordinate 44,977 of NZ_CP042305.1, read as the reverse complement.
GCCGATGACGAGCAGCACGACGAACGCGATGAGGAAGGCCGGGATCGACGTCCACGCCTGTGCGCGGATGTGCCGGTAGATGTCGACCTTGACCATCTGGGCGCTGAGCACGGAGGTCTCCGACAGCGGCGACAGCTTGTCGCCGAGGTAGGCGCCGGAGATGACGGCGCCTGCGGTGATCGCCGGCGAGACCCCGAGCATCCCTGCGATGCCGATCATGCCGACGCCGATGGTGGCCGCGGTGGTCCACGAGCTGCCGATGCTGAGGGCGATGATGCCGCAGATGAGCGCGCAGGCGGCGTAGTACCACGAGGGCGAGAGCAGCTGGATGCCGTAGTACACCATCGTCGGAATGGTGCCGGACAGGTTCCACGTTCCGATCAACGCACCGACGGTCAGCAGAATGAAGATCGCGCTGCTGAGCGACGACAGCGCACCCTGCCCCGCGGTCTGCACCCTGGCCCACGGATGCCCGTTCTTCACCGCGATGAGCGCGGCGACCAGGGCGCACGCCATGAGCGCGACCTGGATCGGTCCGTTCAGGGCGCCGAGCCCGAAGACCAGCAGGCTGCCTGCGATGAGCACCGCCAGCAGCACGATCGGAAGCAGGGCGTCGGTCAGTGACGGCGGCTTCACCGGGCGACGGCGCCGGGAGCCACGCCCGGAATCGCCATCCGAACCGCCCGCCCCGCCGTCCGAACGGCCGGCCGCGTCGTTCGGCTCGCCACCGTGCGCATTCCCCTCGGGTGCTGTGCCGGCCATCGCGCAGACTCCATCTCCGCCCCGGCCCCCTCGGCCGTCCCCCCGCGGTGTGCTGGGGCCAGCGTAACGGCGCACAGGTCGCGTCGAGGTGTCGACGTGCCCGAATAGGCTTGCCGGGTGCGCATCGGCATCATCGGAACGGGCGCGATCGGCGGCACGATCGCCGCGCTGCTCGACCGCGCGGGACACCAGGTGAGCGTGACCGCGCGCGGGGAGGGCCTCGCCGCCATCGCGGAGCACGGACTGCGGTTCGACGGCGCGTGGGGCGAGCACGTGGCGACGGTGACGGCATCCGAGACGCTCGTGGCGACGCCCGACCTCGCGTTCGTGTGCACGAAGGCGCAGGATGCCTCTGCCGCGCTCCGCGAGAACGCGGAACACCTGCGCGGCATCACCGTCGTCATCGTGCAGAACGGGCTCGAGGCGCTCGAGGTGGCCGCGGGCATCCTGCCCGACGCCGAGCTCGTCGGAGCCCTCGCGCTCTACGCGTCGCAGTACGTCGAGCCGGGGCACGTCACCGTCACGGCGACAGGAAGCACGTACCTCGGAGCAGGCGCAGGCGAACCGTCGGATGCCGCGCGCAGCGCAGCGGGCATCCTCGGCCAGGTCATGCCCGCCTTCGCCACCCCCAACTTCCTCGGCGCGCAGTGGACGAAGCTCGTCGTCAACATGGTCAACGCCATGCCTGCGCTCACCGGGCTCAGCGTGCAGCAGACCATCGCGGATCGCCGGCTTTCTCGCGTGGTCACCGCCTCGATGCGGGAGACGACACGCATCGGATTCGCCTCGGGCGTGCGCTACGCCACGCTGCAGGGCCTGAGCAACCCGCTGCTGCGCGTCTTCTCCGCCCTCCCGCTGTGGGCCGCCCGCTCTCTGCCCACGCTGATGGCGCGCCGAATGGGCAGCGTGCCCAACCTCGGCTCCACGCTGCAGAGCCGACGTCGGGGACGCACCACCGAGATCGACTACCTCAACGGCGCCGTCGTTCGGGCAGCAGCCGCGATCGGACGCCCCGCGCCCGTGAACGCGGCGATCGTCGAGGCGATGCAGGGACTCGAGCCCACGGGCGAGTTCCTCACGCCGGAGCAGGGCGGAGCGCTCCCCGTGCGCTGACTCGCTGCGCTGCGAGTCAGAAGCACGCGCATCCGGTGTCGGGATACTCGCGGTGAGGATGCTCCTGCTCGGCCAGATCGATCACCGCCGACGCGAGGTACTGCGGCTCGTCCTTCTCGCCGTACCGCCGCCAGCCGCCGACGTAGCGCGCGTTCGACGGCGCTTCGGGATCGGGGTCTCTGCCTTGGCTCGCGGCCAGGCGAGCGTAGGCGGCGGCGAGCGGAACGTCGAGCAGCACGGTGAAGTTGAACGCGCCGCGGATCTCCGGACGCAGCAGGAACGGGCCGTCGACGATCAGCACCACGTCGGCGGGGCCGGTCTCCCACGCGGAGATCACGGGGGCGTCGCGCTTCACGTCGAAGGCCGTCGTCTGGAAGCCCGTCGATCCGGCCATGCGGAACGGGTCGATGAGAACGCGGCGCAGCGTGTCGTAGTCGAAGGAGCGCTCGTAGTAGTCCCCTGCATCGGCTCGACCGTGCAGATGCCGCGTGGCCCGTGGCAGGTGGAAGTCGCGCATCGACGCCCGCGCGGTGTCGGTTCCCGCTTCGCGGTAGACCGCCGCGAGGTCGTCGGCGAACTCCGCGGTGCCGGCGCCCTCCGCCCCGTCGATCGCGACGGTCACACGGCCGGCAGGGTAGTTGTGCGTGATCTCCTTGCGGAGCTCGCGCAGGAACGAGACGCGCGGTGTGGTCGCCAACTGCATGGCGCCAGCCTAGGGCGTGTCGCCGCCGATGAGCTCGATCGATCGCGACGGCGACGCACGCGCGTGCCGGTTCCTGCTCCTTTCCTCCGGCTCCGCTGTCCCGTCAGGTCGCCTCGCCATGAGCGAGCGGCACCACGGGACAGCTGAACATCGTGGTGCGAGCGGCGCGAGGAGGATGTCTGCCCTGCCGGCTGCACGCTCGGCTCCTCGGTAGCCTTGACGCATGTCGACCGTCGCAGCGCTCCCCCGCGACGAAGACGACCTCGTGCGCACGCTGAACGAGTGGTTCCGACACGCGGCCAGGGATCTGCCGTGGCGGCGGGCGGGGTTCGGGGCATGGGGCATCCTCGTCAGCGAGGTCATGCTGCAGCAGACGCCGGTGGTGCGGGTCATCCCCCGCCTCGCCGAGTGGCTCGAGCGCTGGCCGACACCCGCGGACCTCGCAGCGACGCCGCAGTCCGAGGCGATCCGCGCCTGGGCCGGCCTCGGATATCCGCGGCGAGCGCTGCGCCTGCACGCCTGCGCCGTCGCCATCGCCGAACGTCATGACGGGATCGTGCCGCGCGACGTCGACGAACTGCTCGCGCTGCCGGGCATCGGAGACTACACGGCGCGAGCCGTCGCGGCATTCGCCTATGGCGACCGGCATCCGGTGGTCGACACCAACGTGCGGCGCGTGCTGGCCCGCTGCATCGACGGCCAGGGTGAGCCGGCCCCGCCGAACGCCCGACGCGATCTCGCGGCGATGGATGCCGTGCTGCCGCATGGCCGCGAGGAGGCGCGTGTCTTCAACGCGGCGGCGATGGAGCTCGGCGCCGTCGTCTGCACCGCGCGATCGCCGCGCTGCGACGTGTGTCCGGTGGCGGACATGTGCGCGTGGCGCGCGGCGGGGCATCCCGCCTACCTCGGCGCGAAACGGGCGGTGCAGAAGAAGTACGAGGGCAGCGACCGCCAGGTGCGGGGCACACTGCTTCGCGAGCTCGGCGCGGTGCACCGCCCGCTCTCGGCCGAAGAGCTCGAACCCCTGTGGCCCGATGCCGCGCAGCGCGACCGCGCGCTGGCCGGCCTGCTCGCCGACGGACTCGCCGTCACGACCGACGAGGGGTACACACTCCCACAGTGAGCGATGGCCGGCTTTGTCGCTCCCGTCAGTGCCGCGAAGGCGCACCCGTCCGAACGATGGAGAGGGGCGATCGTTCGGTGCGACGCCGTGAGGAGCAGGTGTGCGAATGACGAACGCTGTGACGCCGCGGGTGGGCTTTCTGGGCACAGGTCTGATGGGCGAGCCGATGGCGGAGAACCTGCTGGCTTCGGGCGTCGACCTCCTCGTGTGGAACCGCTCCGCCCCTGCACCCGAACGACTCGCCGCCAAGGGCGCCCGCGTCGCAGACTCGGTGGAGCAGCTCTTCGCGCAGTGCGACGTGGTGCTCATGATGCTTTCGACGCACGACGTGATCGACGCGGTGCTGGAACGCGGCACGGCTGCCTTCACCACCCATCTCGCCGGGACGACCCTTGTGCACCTCGGCACGACGTCTCCGCGGTACTCCGCTGGTCTCGAGCGCGACGTGAAGAGCGCGGGCGGCCGTTACGTCGAGGCTCCTGTGTCGGGTTCGCGGGAGCCGGCGCGACGCCGCGAGCTGGTCGGCATGCTCGCGGGCGACGACGATGCGGTCGCGGCGGTAGGCCCGATCATCGAGCTGCTCTGCGCGTCCACGACCGTGTGCGGTGCGGTGCCGGCAGCGCTCACGATGAAGCTCGCGGTCAACGTCTTCCTCGTCACGCTCGTCACCGGGCTGGCCGAGTCGTTCGCGTTCGCGCAGCAGCAGGGGCTCGACCTTCAGCAGCTGCGCGGCATCCTCGATGGCGGCCAGATGTCGTCGCCCATCTCGCGGGTGAAGACCGCGAAGTACGTCGACGGCGACCTCAGCCCGCAGGCGAGCATCGCCGACGTGCTGAAGAACTGCGAGCTCATCGTGGATGCCGCCTCGCAGGCATCCCTGCCTGTTCCCCTCATGCAGGTGTGCAGGTCTCTCTTCGCGCAGGCGGTCGAACGCGGCGACGGCACGCTCGACATGGTGGCCGTCACGCGCCCGTGACGTCGCCCGCTGCCTGCCGAGCCGAGCCCCCCGGCGGAATCGACAGCCGGCGTGAGTCTGTGGGACGAGAACGCCCGCACGCCGAGCAGTACGAGCACCAGCGGCACCGCCGACGTGCAGGCGACGACGACGAATGCGGTGCGCGGCCCAGCGGCGTCGTTGATGAGTCCACCCACGAACGAGCCGATCGACATGCCGCAGATGACGAGTGTGTTGAGCCAGGCGAGCGCCTCGGTGATGATCGCGGGCGGCACGATCTCGTGTGCGATGTGGTTGACGGCGATCATCAGCGGAGCGATGGTGGCGCCGGCGAAGAAGCCGAGCGGATAGAACCACCAGATGGTCGGCGCGAGCGCGAGTGCCGCCCAGGTGATGAACAGCGCGAGCGCCGTGCCGACGAGCATCTGACGTGAGCGCAGCCTGGTCGACAGAGCACCGAAGAGGAAGCCCCCTGACGCGCTGCCGATCGAGTAGGCGGTGAGCACCGTGCCCGCCAGCTCGGGTACGCCGCTCGAGGTGGCCAGCGACACGATCGACAGGTCGTTGATGCCGAAGCCGATTCCGGTGGCGAAGCTGGCGACGAGAAGGATGAGGAACGGCGCAGAGCGCAGCAGCTGTCCTGGCCGGTGCACGTGTCCTTCGGCCACCGGCAGGGGCTTGGCGTCGGGCATCGCCCTCAAGAAGAGCGCGCCGAGCGGGCCGATGACGCCCGACAGGATGAGGCCGCCCGCCGGCGCGACGCCCGCGGCCAGCAGCGCGGCGACAGCGGGCCCGAACACCCACACGATCTCGTCGGCGACCGCTTCGATCGCGAACGCCGTGCGCAGCAGAAAGCTGTCTTCGACCAGCGTCGACCAGCGCGCGCGCATGAAGGCGCCGACGGGCGCCACCGTGACACCGCAGAACACCGACATGATCACGAGCCCGACCATCGAGCCGAGGTAGCCGCTGGCGACGGCCCCCGCCACGGCGAGCGGGTGCAGAATCGCGGATGCCAGCAGCAGCTGCCGCTGTCCCCGCCGATCGGCGACCCGTCCGGCGAGCGGGCCGATGAGCCCCATCGAGGCGATGGCGAGGCCCGAGGTGAGACCGCCGAGTGCGTACGAGCCGGTGCTCGCGTGCGTGAAGTAGAGGAATCCGAATCCGAGCACGGCGATCGGCGCACGGGCAAGCAGACCGGCGAGCACCATCAATGTGCGGGAGGGTGCCGCCAACAGCGTGCCGTAGGCGCGAAACCCGTGGTCGCTCGCGTCGCGCTCCGGCGCTCCGCCCACGGGGTCGGAAGCGCCGGCTTCACCGGCCTCTGCTGTCACAAGCATCAACGCTATCCCGCCGACGGCCCCCGATCGAATCGATTCGTGTCACTGTCGACCCCACGTCGACCTCCGTGCACGTACGGGGGCACTCCGGGCTCACCACTCCGAGCGATCCCGAGCGGCCTGCAGGTCGCGATGGGCCCGCTCCGTGTCGCGGTCGGCAACGCGCCCGCTGTGCTCGAGCGCCGTCGAGAACCAGGTCCACAGGGAGAACCGCCCACGAGGCGAACGACTGTCGACGGGTGCGACGTAGCCGTGCTCGATTCCCTGAAGCGCACGGTGCGCGTTCCCCGACCGACCGACGAATGCGGACCCGGATGCCGTGTTCTCTGTCATGGCTCTCACGTTACGATCGCATATATTCGGCCACTAGATGGCAGACAGACTCTCATCACAAAGATTCCGCCACTAGAGTTGACTCATGTTGCGCAGCGTTGCAGTGCCCGTGATCGACGACCTCGCGATCTTCGAGTTCGGCCTGCTCGGCGAGGTGTTCGGGCTCGATCGCAGCTGGTACACCGACATCCCGCGCATCGACTTCCGCGTCTGCGGGCTCGAGGCAGGACGACCGGTGACCACGCAGGTCGGCACGGCGATCATTCCGCCGCTCGACCTCTCCGCGATGGACGACGCCGACGTGGTCGCGGTGCCGGCCGCAGGCATCCGGCCGGACGACCAGTACCCGGCCGAGCTCATCGAGGCGCTGCAGCGAGCCGCTGCTCGCGGTGCCATCATGCTGAGTGCCTGCTCGGGAGCCTTCGTGCTCGGTGCGGCCGGCCTGCTCGACGGCAGGCCCTGCACCACGCACTGGAGGAACGCGGCCGACCTGCAGCGCAGGCATCCCACCGCCAGAGTCGACGAAGACGTGTTGTTCGTCGACGACGGCGACATCATCACGAGCGCGGGCACCGCCGCCGGCATCGACGCCAGCCTGCACCTGGTGCGGCGTGAGCTGGGCAGCGCCGTGGCCAACGTGATCGCCCGCAACATGGTCGTGCCGCCGCAGCGCGACGGCGGCCAGCGGCAATACATTCCGCGCCCGGTTCCCGAGCCCGACTGCGACGAGCTCGCCGACGTGATCGCGTTCATGAACGACCGCCTGCACGAGCAGCACTCCGTGGCCGCGTTGGCTGCGAGGGCGCACATGTCGACGCGCACGTTCGCGAGGCGGTTCGTCGCCGAGACGGGCGTGACGCCGATGCAGTGGCTCACGGCGCAACGCGTTCTGCACGCCAGGCTGCTCCTGGAGTCGACGGATGCCCCGATCGACGAGATCGCGGCGTCGTGCGGCTTCGGAAGCGGCACCCTGTTCCGCCACCATTTCACGCGGGAGGTCGGAGTCGCCCCCACCGCCTACCGCCGCTCGTTCGCCGGAACGCCGGTGCCCCGCGAGCAGATGTCGGCGACGGCGTAGACGCCACCAGCCTCCTCGCCGGATACACCAGCCGCGTGCGAATACACTTGCCCTTCGATGCCTGACAGCCCGCTCTCCTCGTCGCCGTACGACGTGCTCGGCGTGCCTTCCTCTGCAACCCAGGAGGAACTGCGCAAGGCATACCGACGCATGCTGCGTGAGGCGCATCCCGACACGGGCGGAACCGAAGCCCTTTTCATCGCGGTGCAGCACGCCTGGACCGTCGTCGGCACTCCGGAGGCACGCGCAGCGTACGACAGGGGCAACGTCGCGCACGAGACGCCGCACACCTGGGCTCCGCAGCCGCCGCGGGCACCCAAACAGCCGTCGCGTCCGCAGACGCGCACGTACGGGCATCCGGGCGGGTACTCCCGCGAGCGGTACCTGAGCATGATGCGCGAGTGGGTCGGACTCGGCGAGCCGTTGCGCGACCCCTACGACCCCGCCCTGGTGCGCTCCGCACCGCACGAGATCAGGCACGCGCTCGCGGATGCCGTGGCCGAGGAGACGACTGCGCGCGCGCTCACGACGCTCGGCATCGGGTACACCGTGTGGCACGACGTGGATGCCACGGGCCGCACCGCCGCGGCCGCAGGGCGCACCGAGAAGGTCGACCACGTGGTGCTGGGACCCACAGGGCTGTTCGCGGTGCAGTCGGAGGACTGGGCGACCCCGGTCTCGGTGCGACGTGGGGACCTCGTGCCGCGCGGCGAGGCATCAGGGTTCGAGCGGCAACCGCTGCACGAGCTCGCGGGCCGCGCCCGGACGCTGGGGCGCGCGACGGGTGTGCGGTTCACCGTCGCCGCCGTCGTGCTCCCCGACGACGACCTCGAACAGCCGATCATCGTCGTCGGGCGCTCCCGAGGCGTGACGCTCGTGGCCGTGCAGTCCTCGGTGCTCCCCCATCTGCTGCGCACGGGTGTCGCCGACAGCCCGCGCCCCGACGGCACCACGCTGTTCGAGGTGCGCACCCGGTTGCAGCAGAGCATCCGCTTCGTGTGAGCGACGGCCCAACAAGGGGCTGCTCAGAGCGCGAGGTGGAGGCGGAGCGCCTCATCGAGCTCACCTGTGAGCTCCGCAGGGACCCAGCCGAGTGCACGCTTCAGACGCCCGATCGAGACCGCCCGCAGCTGATCGGGCTGCGCCTTCGAGTCCGTGGCGAGCTGCTCGGCAGCGCACGACTCACGACCCTGCGGTCCTGTTGCATATTCCGCAGCGACACGGTTCAGCGGCACCATGGTCGGGTGACCTTCTCTGCAGACGAGCTCCTCGATGGTCCTCGGGGACGACGCCTCTGCCTCGAGCTCGCGAGTCGATGTGAAGACGTCGGTCGCGCCGTCTTCCAGGCCGCGTCCGTTCTCGATCCCGGCAAAAGCGGCTCGCGGGTGTACTCAAGCGCACCGTCAGCCGATCAAGCGGCTGCTGTGGAGCTTCAGCGGGTGACGCAGCACGACGTCGCGTCACTGATCGACAGCGCTCACGTGACGGCAGTGACCACGGTGGATGCTCGAGCCGCACTGCGTGCTGCCGTCGACGCTGCAGCATACTGGCAGCCGCCGAGCGGCGAGGACGTGCTGGCCGCCGATCCCGAGGTACGCACCGCCCTGCGGCCGCTCGCTGCACGGCTTGCCACCACCGAAGGGATCGACTGGTGGTGGCGCGATCGGGCCGCACGACAGTGGAGCATCGACGGGGATGGCTCGGCGGCATGGCTCGAACACGACCCGCGCGCGACGCTCGCCGCATGGGCACAGAAGACGCACAGCGACGAAGTACGCGCCGGGCGCGAACGCCCACGTGATCCGCACGCTTCATGGTCGGGCACGTGGTGGTCGACGCCTACGGGCGTTCCGGTGACCGTGGGACACCTGCCCGATGCATTCGATCTTGTCGAGGACTCCTTCGGCGAAGCCCTTGCGCACAGCACCGAAGTGGCCGCCTCCCCCATGACGCTCGAGCTTCGGACCGCCGACGACTGGGTGGCGCTGTGCCGCGAGTTCCCGCTCGAGGTCACCGCGTCGCGTCGTCACGACTGGTACCGCGCAACAGGAACGAACGAACGCTGGGTCATCCCCGACTGGAACGCGGTGGCAGAGACGGCGGACGCCGTGCATTTGACCGTCGGGTGCTATCTGGCCGCAGCCGGGCGCGCTTTGGCGACCGGCGACGACTTCGCCACGATGATCGCCGGCTGGAGTCCGGACACGACTGTCTGGCTCTCCGAACTCCCGGTCCCCGGCGGAGTGACGACCGCGTGGAGCAGGCTTCCCGACTCCGGAGAATGGTTGCCGGTCGCGTGACAGCTGTCGAGCGCTCAGGGCGCGTCGACCGTCACGCGCTCGCGCTCACTCCTCGTCGTCGAGCTCGCGCGGCTTGACGTACGGGTCTTCCTCGCCGGCGTACTCCGCGGATGCCGCCAGGCCGGCCACCTGCGCGTCGCGCTCCTGAGCCTCCCGCAGCAGGCCCTCGATGTGCTCGGCGTTCTCGGGGATGGCGTCGGCGATGAACTCGATCGACGGGGTGAGCCTGGTGTTGATGTTGCGGCCCACCTCTGTGCGGAGCATCCCGGTCGCTGCCTTGAGGGCAGCGGCCGAGTCGGAACGCTCCTTCTCGGTGCCGTACACCGTGTAGAAGATGCTGGCGTGCTGCAGATCGCCCGTGACGCGAACGTCGGTGATCGTCACGAAGCCGAGCCTCGGGTCGCGAAGACCCTTGTCGAGCCTCTTGGCGACGACCTCCTTGATGCGGTCGGCGAGCTTGCGCGCCCGTGCCTCGTCAGCCATCCCTCTCCCCTAACTCTTCTTTTCCCTCACGTGCGATCGCACCGCTGAACACATCCACCGACGCGATACTCAGGGGTTCGTGCTCGGCATTCCCCTCAGGGGAATCGGGGTAGGGGTCCCCGCTCTCTTCCCCTGAGGGGAATGCCGAGCGGGAACCCCGTTCCCGAGTACCGGCCGGTACCCGTCTCGAAAACCGAGACTAAGCGCGCGGCTTCTCGCGCATCTCGATGGTCTCGATCTCGTCTCCGACCTGGATGTCGTTGAACTTGCCGAGGCCGATACCGGCTTCGAAGTCGCTCCGAACCTCGGTGACGTCGTCTTTGAACCGACGCAGCGACTCGATCGCGAGGTTGTCCCCCACGACCACGCCGTCGCGGATGACCCGCGCCTTGGCGTTGCGCGTGATGGTTCCGCTGCGCACGTACACACCGGCGATGTTGCCGAACTTCGAGGGAGCGGAACACCTCGCGAATCTCGGCGACACCCGACTGCACCTCCTCGTACTCGGGCTTGAGCATGCCCTTGAGCGAGTTCTCGATGTCGTCGATGGCGTTGTAGATGACGGAGTAGAACCGCACGTCGATGCCCTCGCGGGCGGCACGCTCGCGCGCCTTGACGTCGGGGCGCACGTTGAACCCGATGACGATCGCGTTGTCGATCGTCGCGAGGTCGATGTCGCTCTCGGTGATCGCACCGACACCACGGTGAAGGATGCGCAGCTGAACGCTGTCGTCGACCTCGATCTTCATCAGCGACTCCTCCAGCGCCTCGACGGCACCGGAGACATCGCCCTTGATGATGAGGTTGAGCGACTCGACCTTGCCCTCTTCCAGCGCGCGAGTGAAGTCCTCGAGGCTGATGCGCTTGCGCGCCTTGGCGAGCTGGGCGTTGCGCTCCGCGGCCTCGCGCTTCTCGGCGATCTGGCGGGCGGTGCGGTCCTCGTCGGTGACGAGGAAGGTGTCGCCTGCGCGGGGAACGCTCGACAGACCCTGCACCTGCACCGGGCGTGACGGGAGGGCCTCGTCGACGGTGTCGCCGTTCTCGTCCTGCATGGCGCGAACGCGGCCGTAGGCGGTGCCCGCGACGATCGAGTCGCCGACGCGCAGCGTTCCGGACTGGATGAGCACGGTCGCCACCGCACCGCGGCCCTTGTCGAGCTTGGCCTCGATGGCCACGCCGCGGGCATCCTTGTCGGGGTTCGCGCGCAGGTCGAGACCGGCGTCGGCGGTCAGGAGCACCGCGTCGAGAAGGTCGGCGATGCCGATGTTCTCGCGAGCGGAGACATCCACGAACATGGTGTCGCCGCCGTACTCCTCGGCCACCAGGCCGAACTCGGTGAGCTGCTGGCGCACCTTGGCCGGATTGGCGTCCGGCTTGTCGATCTTGTTCACCGCGACCACGATCGGCACGTCGGCCGCCTGCATGTGGTTCAGCGCCTCGATGGTCTGCGGCATGATGCCGTCGTCGGCCGCGACCACGAGGATCGCGATGTCGGAGACCTGCGCACCGCGGGCACGCATGGCGGTGAACGCCTCGTGACCAGGGGTGTCGATGAAGGTGATGGCGCGCTCGTTGCCGTCGTGCTCGGTCCACACCTGGTACGCACCGATGTGCTGCGTGATGCCGCCGGCCTCGCCCGCGATGACGTTGGTCTGGCGGATGGCGTCGAGCAGTCGGGTCTTACCGTGGTCGACGTGGCCGACGACGGTGACCACGGGCGGGCGCGCCCTGAGGTCCTCGTCGGACTCCTCCTCGAGCTCGGCATCGAGATCGATGTCGAAGCCCTCGAGCAGCTCCTTGTCCTCGTCTTCAGGCGAGACGACCTGGATCTTGTAGCCCAGCTCGGCGCCGAGCACCTCGAACGTCGCCTCGTCGAGCGACTCCGTGGCCGTCGCCATCTCACCGAGGTGGAACAGCACGGTCACGAGGTTGCCGGGGCTGGCGTCGATCTTGTCGGCGAAGTCGCTGATGGATGCTCCGCGACGCAGTCGGATGACGGTGTTGCCGTCGCCGCGGGGAACGCTCACGCCGCCGAGCGACGGGGCCTCCCGCATCTCGAACTCTTGCCGCTTCGTCCGCTTCGACTTGCGAGCCTTGCTCTTGCCGCCACCGCGACCGAATGCACCGGCGGTGCCGCCGCCTGGGCCGCGGCCACGGCCGCCGCCACCTGCGGGGCGGGGGCCGCCGAAGCCGCCACCCGGACGGTTGAAGCCGCCTGCACCCGTGCCTGCACCTGCGCCACCCGGGCGCTGGAAGCCGCCGGGACGACCGCCGCCTGCACCGCCGGGACGAGGACCACGACCGCCTGCACCGGCGGGACGGGGTCCACCCGGACGCGGCGAACCGGGACGGGGAGCCTGGGGACGCGGGATGTTGCCGGGCGTCGGGCGCTGGCCCATGCCCTGCGAGCTCGCGAACGGGTTGTTGCCGGGACGCGGTGTTCCCGCCGGGCGCTGGCCCATGCCCTGCGAGCTCGCGAACGGGTTGTTGCCGGGACGCGGCGAGCCGGCCGGACGCGGCGCAGAGGGACGCGGCGCGGACGCGTCACCCGGCTTCGACGCGGGCTTCGCCTCAGGTGCGCTCGGCTCCGCCTGCTGGGGAGCAGCGGGCGCGGCTTCGGCCTTCGCCTTCGGTGCGGGGGACGGAGCGGGCCTGGGCGCGCTCGGCTTGGGCGCCGCGGCGCCGGCCGGAACCGTCGCGGGCGTGCCCTCCTGCTTCGACGCCGGCGTCGCGACCGGCTTCGCCGACTCAGCGGCCGGCTTCGCGCCGTCGGCGGCGAGGGCTGCCCTCAGCTTGCGCGCGACGGGCGGCTCGATGCTCGACGACGGTCCTTTGACGAATTCGCCGAGTTCCTTGAGCTTCGCGAGTGCGACCTTGCTGTCGACGCCGAGCTCGCTCGCGATCTCATGTACACGTGGTTTTGCAGCCACAATTCTCCTGTTCGGGACTTGCCCGAGCAGGGGCAAGCCTTAGTGGTGGACGGGTCTCATTTCGAGCCGCTCATCAGTTGTCCATTAGCCGTTCAGCCTGTTCTCTAGTGGCCGGGTGTCCAGAGGTCCGTCGACCCGAAGCGCTCGCCCGAAGGCTCTGCGCCGGATTGCTTTCTCGAGACACTCGGAAGTCGGATGCAGCCACGCGCCACGCCCGGGCATCCGCGCACGCTCGTCGACGACGAGCTGCGAATCACGGGCTACAACCCTCAGAAGAGAGGACCGGGGAGCGCGGGAACGGCATCCGACGCACGTTCTCACGCCGTCTAGCTTACCCCAAGGAGGAGGGGACCAGATGCGAGCGTGCTCGCACGACCGCCTCCACCCGTCCCGAAAAACGGAGGGATGACGCTCTCGCTTCGAAAACCGGCGAAATGCTCCGGTTCTCGTTGCATCGTCCGGTTTTCGGAACCGGCTGTTCCGCCGGGGATCGCCGGGGCGCCGCCGTTCCCGAGGACCGCTCTTCAGAAGACCGCTATTCGGCGGTGTCGGGCTGGATGTCGATCTTCGCGCCGGTCAGCTTGGCGGCGAGGCGGGCGTTCTGGCCCTCCTTGCCGATCGCGAGCGAGAGCTGGTAGTCGGGCACGAGAGCGCGCACCGCCTTGAGCGACTCGTCGACCACGAAGGCACGCGTGACCTTGGCGGGCGACAGCGCGCTCGCGACGAACGTGGCCAGGTCGGGCGAGTAGTCGACGATGTCGATCTTCTCGTTGTTGAGCTCGGCGGTGACCGAGCGCACGCGCTGTCCGAGCTCGCCGATGCACGCACCCTTGGCGTTCACGCCCGGCTGGTTGGCGCGCACCGCGATCTTGGTGCGGTGCCCGGCCTCCCGTGCCAGCGACACGATCTCGACCACTCCGTTGGCGATCTCCGGCACCTCGAGCGCGAACAGCTTGCGCACGAGCGCAGGATGCGTGCGCGACACCGTGATCGACGGACCCTTCGGCCCCTTGGACACGCTCGTGACGTACACGCGGATGCGCGACCCGTGCGTGTACTCCTCGCCCGGCACCTGTTCCTCGGGCGGCAGGATCGCCTCGACGCTGCCCAGATCCACGTGGATCATGCGCGGGTTGGGCCCCTGCTGGATGACGCCGGCGACCACGTCGCCCTCGCGACCTTTGAACTCACCCAGCACCGCGTCATCCTGGATGTCGCGCAGTCGCTGGTTGATCACCTGCTTGGCCGCGAACGCCGCGATGCGGCCGAAATCGCTCGGGCTGTCCTCCGACTCGCCGACGATGTTGCCGTCGTCGTCGAACTCGGGAACGTACACCGTGACATGGCCGGTCTTGCGGTCGAGGTGCACGCGGGCGGCGGGCGACTCCTCGCTGTGACCCTGGCTGTGTCTGTGGGACGCCTGGTCGGTGTGCTTGAGGTAGGCCGTGAGGATCGCCTGCTCGATGATCTGCACCAGTTCGTCGAACGGGATCTCCCGTTCGCGCTCCATCAGACGCAAGACGCTGAGGTCGATGTCCACCTTCGGCCCCCTATTCAGTTCGTTGTCGGTGTTCAAGGGAACGCCCGCAGTCCGAGCCGGACCTGCGGGCATCACGCCAGGGCCCTCGCACGAGGGCTGACCATTCAGGATAGCCGATCGACCACGTCACGTCACGGGACGAGAGCTTTCGGAAACCACCGCTCTGCTCAGGCTGCGATGCCGAGGCCGTTCAGGGCATCCTCCACGATGCTCAGCCCGCTCAGCCCGGGGAGCGCAGAGATGGAGCGATCGACCTTGCGCGCGGCATCCCTGCCGTCCGGTCCGCTCATCAGGTGCGTCATCACGTGCACGACGTCGTCTCGGTCCATGATCGTGGAGCCGACGGGTGCCCAGAACCGCTTCAGGGCGAACCTCGTCAGCTTCTGCGCCTTGGTGCTCGCCGCGAGCCTGGCACGCGCCTGCGAGGTGTAGAACGCGACATGTCGCGCCTCCTGCTTCGCGATGCGGCGCAACAGCTCGGCCAGCACCGGGTCGCTCTCCAACTCGGCCATGCGGTTGTACGCCGTGATGGCCGACCACTCGTTGGCCGCACCCCACGCCATGTGGGTGGCGATGAAGTCGCTGCCCACGAGCGACCCCAGCAACGACTGTTTGATGGGATCGAGGCGATCCTTCCATCCGAGCTTCAGCCGCTTGGCCTTCAGCTCGTCGTACTCCACCGTCACGCCGTGCATGGCCAGCACGGCGGCCAGCGCCTCTCCGTGCCAGAACTCCTCGCGGTTCCACATGGTCATGAACGCGCTCACGTCCGGATCCCTGTGCGACGGCGTCGTCAGCAGATCGCGGGTGTAGCAGACCGTGTGGTACTCCACATCGGTCATGTAGCGCAGGGTGCGCAGCGAGGTCTCCTCGAGCGGATGCTCTCTGAAGCGTTCGAGGTCGAGGTCCGCCCACTGCACCGCGACGCTCGTCGCCGTGTACCTGTCGATGTCGAACGCCACGTCAGGCTCCTGTTCTCGATGTCGGCCCGGTCAGCGATCGCGCAAGCTGCGATGCCGTGCGTTGCGGGATGCCCGGCAGCATCCCGATCTCCCTGCCGATGTCTGCCGCTCGACGAGCGCCGCGTTCGCCGCCGAAGACGCGGTCGCTGAACCGGCGGCGAGCATCCTCGCCCAGCAGCGGGGAGCCGATCGGCCACGCACTTGCGCGGATGCTCCGAGCCGTCAGCCGCACGGCTCGATCGTTCGCGGCGAGACGCCGACGGGACTCGTCGGCGAAGAACTCCGTGTGACGCGCCTTCGTGTCGCGCACCAGTGCGAGCAGTTCCGCGAACGCGCCGACGGCATCCGTGGCGAGCGCGTCGTACGCGGCGTCGAGCACGAGGTCGTCGATGAGTCCGGCTGTGGTGTGCACGGCGACGATCGACGTGCCTGCGAGGAATCCGGCCAGCGAACGTCTCACCGGACCGCCGGGCAGCGAGCCCGTCGCTGGGCCGACAGCGGTGCGTGAGACGGTGGAAAGGGCATCAGCTATCCAGTACTTCTCGTACGCCCAGGTCACCAGGAACGCCGTGACCCTGGCATCCTTATGGGTCGCGGTCACGAGCACGTTGCGCAGGTGCGCCATGGTGGCGCCCTCCAGAGCCGAGAGCGCGGCGAGCGACTCAGCGCAGTGGGCGGGAACCGTCACAGCGTCGAGATCGATGCCCTCCAGCAGGTCTCCGCGCGCCGATCGCGTGAACGCGCCCACATCGAATCGTCGGTCGGCCGCCGTCGTCGCCGTCTGAGCACGCACGGGTTCCAGTCTGCGCTCTCTCATCGCGGTGGGGTCAAACTGCCGACGGCAACGCGTTGACGGCGCCGATGAGCCGGAACAGGTCCCCGACATGGTGCGGCTCCAACCGCAGCGCGAGGCGTGGCAGCAGAACCTTGTCGTCGTCCTGCCGCTCCGCCCTGAGGGGCTCGACGCGCCTGATCGCGCCGTCGACGGCGAAGTCTCCGAAGCGTTCGTTCAGCGACGACAGCTCGTCATCCGTCGGCTCGTGCCTCAGACGCAGCACCAGCAGATCGCCCACCCAGCGCAGCGAGTCGTAGTTGCGCCAGAATCCGGTGATCTCCGCTGCCGCGGCATCCACCGAATCGGTGATGAGCACTCGCTCGAAGTCGTCGGGCGCGATCACACCGGAGGGAACGAGCTGCTCGTCGACGAAGCGCGCGAGACCCTTCCAATGGGTTCCGCCCGGGGCGTCCAACAGCACGATCGGCACCGGCTCGGCCTTGCCCGTCTGCTGGAGCGTGAGCAGCTCGAACATCTCGTCGAGCGTGCCGAAGCCGCCCGGCAGGCAGATGAACCCGCTCGACTCCTTCACCAGCATGAGCTTGCGGGTGAAGAAGTACTTCATGGTCACGACGTTCGGGTCCTCCTGCACGGACGCGTCCGGATGCTCCTCGAAGGGCAGCCGGATCGACACGCCGATCGACTTGTCCGGTCCCGCACCCTCGACCGCCGCCTGCATGATGCCGGGGCCCGCCCCGGTGACGACCATCCAGCCCTCGGCGGCGAGCGCGGACGCGACCTCGGTGGTCTGCCGGTAGAGGGCATCCTGCTGCTTGGTGCGCGCCGAGCCGAAGATCGTCACCTTCTTCACGCCGGAGAACGGCGCGAACAGTCGGAACGCTGCGCGCATCTCCTCCAGCGCGGCGGTCGAGATCTTGAGGTCGAGGCGGCCCGGCGCATCCACGCCGAGCCCGATCGCCGTCTCGACCATGCGTGTGACGAGGTCGCGATCATCGTGGATGCCCGCCGCGGCGATCAGACGCGCGATGCCCTGGGAGTCTGGCAGGTCGGATTCGACGGAATCGTGGGACATGCAGCCAGGATGTCACGCATGCCCTGCCGGATGCGTCGAGCCGCCTCACTCTCGGGTAGCGTGCCGCAGATGGCCGCGACGCGGTCGAGGAGGGCACCATGAGTACAGGCGACATGCGCATCGGCGACGTCCCCGCCGTCGACACGATCGTCGTGGGTGCGGGCATGGCGGGAGCGACGGCTGCTCGGCTGCTGACCGATGCCGGGCGGAAGGTCGTCGTGCTCGAGGCGCGCGACCGCGTCGGCGGCAGGATGTGGACGGACAGGGGCGCGGGGTTCGCCGTCGATCGCGGCGCATCCTGGATCCACGGCATCGACGGCTCGGCGGTGTGGGAGCTGGCCGGAGCGCTCGACGTGCCGACGATCGAGTTCACGGTCGGCAGCTTCCAGGCCGGCGGCCGGCCGATCGCGAATTTCGACGCGGACTGCCGCCCCCTGAGCGAGCGCGAGACCGCGCGATGGGTCGACGACGTCGCCGCAGCCGACCGCGAGCTCCTTCGCGTGGTCGAGCAGTCGACGCCCGGCGAGACGTATCTCGACGTCACCGAGCGCGTGCTCGCCCTCATGCCGTGGGACGCCGAGCGCGTACAGAACGTGCGCGAGTATTTCCAGACACCGCGTCGAGGAGCAGTGCGGTGCCGACATCGCCGACCTCGCGGCGCACGGTCTCGACGGCGATGTGCCAGACGGCGACGAGGTGGTGTTCTCGCACGGGTACGACGAACTGCCCCGCGCGCTCTGCCGTGGTCTCGATGTGCGCCTCGGCAGCGTGGTGCGGAGCATCAGGTGGACGGCGGACGGAGTGGAGGTGCGCACCGACGACGAGACGTTCCGCGCGAGCTCCGCGGTCGTCACCGCACCGCTCGGCGTGCTGAAGTCGGGCGCCATCGAGTTCGAGCCGCCGCTTCCCGATCCGGTCGCCGGCG
The DNA here is from genome assembly GCF_007859675.1 of Humibacter ginsenosidimutans. GTDB lineage: Bacteria > Actinomycetota > Actinomycetes > Actinomycetales > Microbacteriaceae > Humibacter > Humibacter ginsenosidimutans. The sequence continues at coordinate 26,562 of NZ_CP042305.1, read as the reverse complement.
CCGTCGATCGCCTCGGCATGGGCGTGTTCAACAAGATCTTCCTGCAGTTTCCGCGGGCCTTCTGGCCCGAGGATGCCTACGCCCTGCGGCAGCTCGGCGCGCCGGGTGAGCACTGGCACTCCTGGTACGACGTGTCAGCGATCAGCGGACAGCCGATGCTGCTCACGTTCGCGGCCGGTCCATGGGGACGACGCGTGCAGGGCTGGGACGATGCTGCCGTCGTCGACGATGTGATGGCATCCCTTCGCCGGATGTACGGCGCGGAGGCGCCGGAACCCGTCGCGCACTGGATCACCAGGTGGGGCGACGATCCGTTCTCGGTCGGCTCGTACTCCTACGTCGCCGCCGGCGCGTCCCACGAGGATCACGACCTTGCGGCGACCCCTGTCGGCGGGGTCCTGCACCTCGCGGGAGAGGCGACGTGGGGCGACGAACCGGCCACCGTCGAGGGCGCCTTCCGCTCCGGGCACCGCGCGGCCGAGCGCATCCTCGGTCACGGGGTCGACCTCGGAGAGCTCTTCGCGGGCCTCACCGCCCGCTGACGGCCTCAGTCGTCGTCGGAACTGGCCGAGTCGTCGTCGGGGCGGCGCCGTGCAGGATATGCGGTCTGCGGACGCAGATATGTCCTCGGCTGCGCGCATATCCTCCAACGCGATTCGAGGTCACTCGGCCGTACGACATCCGGCCCGGACCGGATCCGTCTCTTCGTGCACAGTGGCCGAACCTCGGCCGCTCTCCACAGCCAACAGGGTTGCGAGAGGCGGGCGCCCCTGAACACGCGACCATCGTCAGTCATGAGCGACAGCGACGATCCGCATCTCGGCATCTTCTCGACAAGACGGCTGAGGGACCTCGGCCATTCGACGGGTGTGGTTCGTCGGATGATCGCCGACCAGCGACTCATTCGCATCCGGCCCGGATGGTTCCACGTGCCCTCGGCTCATCCTGATGCCATCGACGCCGTCCGCATCGGCGGCATCCTCACAGCGACGTCGGGATCCCGTCACCACGGCCTCTGGACGTTCGATGACGAGAAGCTGCACGTGCTCGTCTCGCGCAGTGCATCTCGTATCGACGTGGGGTCCCCGTCGTTGCAAACGGTACGGCCGGTCTGCGTCCACTGGGCGAAGGGGACGATCTCACGGACCACACCCGTCGCCGAGCCACTCCAGCTCATCGTCGACTCCGCACATTGCCAACCGCGCGTGACGGCCGTCGCGATGGCGGATTCCGCCCTGAACAAGCACTGCGTCTCCCAGGAGGACCTTCGTGTGAGACTGCCCCGTCTGGCGCACTGGTGCGATCCCTCGTGTCAGTCCGGAACGGAGACTAAGGTCCTGCTCGGCATGCTGGCACGTGGCGTCAAAGTCCGCTCGCAGTTCGCCATCACTGGCGTGGGCCGCGTCGACCTCCTGGTCGGAGACCGGCTCGTCATCGAGTGCGACAGCGCAGAGTTCCACGACGGGTACCACTCGATCCGCGACTACGAACGCGACCACGAGCTGATCCGCCGTGGCTACCTCGTGTTGCGACTCGAATATCGCCACGTCATCGACGACTGGGAGCGCATCGAGGCCATCATCCTCGAGATCGTGCGGGCGCGCCGGCACATGTGGCGCACCGGCGTCCGCGCCCGCGGCACCGTGTTCTCGCTCTGAATCGTTCGCCGCAGTGCAGGACATGCCGTGCGTCGAGCACATATCCGACACCGCCGCCCGCATATCCTGCACGGCGGCGGCGGCGGACCGCACCGGCCGCGCGACCGCGTCGGAACGACGCGCGCGTCAGAGCGCGGCGAGCCGATCCGCGACCTCGTCGACCGCCACCTTGACGCGCTCCCCCGTGCGACGGTCCCAGAGCTCGACGACGCCGTCTGCGGCGTCCCGTCCGACGATCACGATGCGCGGCACACCGATCAGCTCGGCGTCGCCGAACTTCACGCCGGGCGACACCTTCGGCCGGTCGTCGTAGAGCACATCGAAGCCGGATGCCTCGAGCGAGTCGACGACGCCGTCGGCGATCTCGTACACCGCGGCATCCTTGCCCGTCGCCACGACGTGAACGTCGAACGGCGCAACAGACTCCGGCCAGATCAGGCCCTTGTCGTCGTTGTTCTCCTCCGCGATGATCGCCAGGATGCGCGTGACCCCGATGCCGTACGAACCCATCGTGACCGTGACGAGCTTGCCGTTCTCGTCGAGCACCTTGAGTCCGAGCGCCTCGGCATACTTGCGGCCGAGCTGGAACACGTGGCCGATCTCCATGCCGCGCGCGAGCTCCACGGGGCCCGATCCATCGGGCGCGGGGTCGCCGGGCAGCACCTCTGCGACCTCGACCGTGGCGTCCCATGAGAAGTCCCGGCCCGCGACGAGGCCCAGCACGTGCTTGCCCTCGACGTTCGCGCCCGTCACCCAGCCCGTGCCGTCGACCACTCGGGGGTCGACGACGTAGCGGATGCCCGTGCTCGACTCCTCCCCCAGCACCTGCCCGGCGGGCGACCACGGTCCGATGTACCCCTTGACGAGTCCGGGGTGCTTCGCGAAGTCCGCCTCGGTCGCGGGCTCCACCTCGGCGGGCGCGAACGCCACCTCGGCGCGCTTCAGGTCGACCTCGCGGTCGCCCGGCAGACCGACGACGACGATCTCGCGACTGCCGTCGAGATCGGTCAATGCGAGCACGACGTTCTTCAGCGTGTCGGCTGCGGTCCAGGCGCGGCCGTCGGGACGCGGATGCTTCTCGTTGGCGATCGCGACGAGCGCCTCGATGGTCGGCGTGTTCGGGGTGTCGACCACCTCCTGCGGCGTCAGCTTCTCGTACGAACGGGCGGGCGGCGGCGTCGTGACGTACGCCTCGACGTTCGCCGCGTATCCGCCCTGCGACTGCACGAACGTGTCCTCGCCGACGGGGGTCGGGTGCAGGAACTCCTCGCTGCGGGATCCGCCCATGGCGCCGGCATCCGCCTGCACGATGACGTAGTCGAGGCCGAGGCGCGTGAAGATGCGCTCGTACGCGGCACGCTGCGCCATGTAGCTGGCGTCGAGGCCGGCGTCGCTCGAGTCGAAGGAGTAGGCGTCCTTCATGGTGAACTCGCGACCGCGCAGCAGACCGGCGCGGGGGCGCGCCTCGTCGCGGTACTTGTCCTGGATCTGATAGATCGTGATCGGCAGGTCTTTGTACGACGAGTACAGGTCTTTCACGAGCAGCGTGAACGCTTCCTCGTGCGTCGGCGCGAGCAGGTAGTCGCCGCCCTTGCGGTCCTGCAGGCGGAACAGCAGATCGCCGTACTCATCCCAACGGCCCGTCGCCTCGTATGCCTCGCGCGGCATCAAGGCAGGGAAGTGCACTTCCTGCGCGCCTGCCGCGGCCATCTCATCACGGACGATCTGCTCGATCTTCGCCTTCACACGCAGCCCGAGCGGGAGCCAGGCGAAGATGCCCGCTGCTTGGCGTCGGATGTACCCGGCGCGCACGAGCAGCTTGTGACTGGTGACCTCGGCGTCGGCCGGGTCTTCACGAAGCGTGCGGAGAAAGAAGTTGCTCAGACGGGTTGCCACCGCTCAAGTTTAGTGTTGACTGCGTGCCCCACCGTCGCGCGCGTCTCACCGCCTCCACCGCGCAGGGGCAGCTCGCCCAGGCGCTGGCCGATCTGCGTGTGCAGCTCGAGCTTCCCGACCGGTTCCCTTCGGATGTGCTCGCCGAAGCCGAGTCCGCCACGGCCGTTCCCCCCGCAGCTCGACCTGCGCGCCATTCCGTTCGCCACGCTCGACCCCGCCGGATCGCGCGACCTCGATCAGGCGTTCCAGCTCGAACGGTCGAGATCCGGGTGGCGCGTGCGGTACGCGATCGCCGATGTGTCGGGCTTCGTGCCGGCCGATGGACCGATGGATGCCGAGGCTCGCCGCCGCGGCGAGACGCTCTACGCCGCAGACGGAACGGTGCCGCTGCACCCGCGCACGATCAGCGAGGGCAAGGCATCGCTCTTGCCCGGTGCCGACCGCCCCGCCTTCGTCTGGACGTTCGATCTCGACGATCGAGGCGCGGTGACGGCGGCACGTGTCGAACGCGCCATGGTGCGCTCGCGCGCGCAGCTCGACTACGTGTCGACACAGCTCGCCTTGGACGCCCACGACCCCGACACTCCAGCAGCGCTGCTGCCGGAGATCGGCAGGGCGCGGCTGGAACAGGAGCGGTTGCGCGGCGGCGCGAGCCTGAACCTCCCCGATGAGGAGATCGTGCGGAACGACGGCGGCGCGTACGGCATCCGTCGCCGCCGCCCGCTGCCCCTGGAGGAGTGGAACGCGCAGCTGTCGCTGATGACCGGGATGGCCGCCGCGACGATGATGCTCGAGGCGAGGGTCGGCATCCTGCGCACCATGCCTGCGGCCGACGAGACGGCCCTCGATGCGTTCCGAGTGCGCACGATCGCACTAGGCCTGCCGTGGGGCGATGGGATGCCGTACGGCGAGTATCTGCGCGGCCTCGACCGCGACGACCCGCAGACGCTCGCGGTGCTGCAGGCCGCAGCATCCCTTTTCCGTGGTGCCGGCTACGTCGCCTTCGACGGCGAACCGCCGGCGAACACGCTGCAGGCTGCCGTCGCCGCGCCGTATGCGCATGTCACGGCACCCCTGCGCCGACTCGTGGATCGCTGGGGTCTCGTCGTGTGCGCGGCCGTTTCGGCGGGGATGCCCGTGCCCTCCTGGGCGCGCGACAGCCTGCCGGCGATTCCGGCGCTGATGCACGCCGCCACCGACCGCGAATCCCGCCTCTCTGCTGCATCGATCGACCGCGTCGAGGCCGCCCTGCTGCGCGACCGCATCGGCGAACGGTTCACCGCCTGGGTGCTCGAGGTGCGCGACGGCAAAGCGAGGATGCAGCTGACCGACCCGGTGGTGACCGCGTCGTGCCGCGTGACGACTGCTGTCGCCGCGGGACAGACCATCGCGGTGCGGCTGCTGAACGCCGACATCGCGACGGGCACGGTGCAGTTCGAACCGGCCGATCCCACGGCCGCCGACGAGCTCTCGGCCGCTCCGGCCGCCGCATCGGCACGTGCCGACGACCCCGCCAAGCGGACGCGAGCGCCGCACGATCCTTCTCCAACGGAGACGACATGACCACCGTGCTGCTCACCGGTTTCGAGCCGTTCGGAACGGATGCCGTGAACCCGTCCGGCGACGCGGTACGCCTCGTGGCCGCGCACTGGAACGGCCCGGAGCGGTTGGTGACCGACATCCTGCCGGTGACCTTCGCAGGCTCCGCGGCCCGGCTCCACGAGCTGATCGCCGAGCGCCGGCCCGACATCGTGATCGCGACGGGTCTGGCGGGAGGCCGCTCGCGCATCTCGGTGGAGCGGATCGGCGTCAACCTCATCGACGCGCGCATCCCCGACAACGAGGGCGACCAGCCGGTGGATGTCCCGTCGCTGCCCGGCGGGCCTGCTGCGGCGTTCTCGTCGCTGCCCGTGAAAGCCATCGTGCGCGACGTCGCCGCGGCGGGCATCCCGGTCGAGCTGTCGCTGAGCGCCGGATCGTACGTGTGCAACCACGTGCTCATGCACGCCGCGGCCTGGGCGAGCGAGGCGGGCACGCGCGCCGGCTTCATCCACGTTCCCTGGGCACAGGGCCAGGCACCGAACGGCGAACCCGAGCTGCCCCCTGGATGCGATGGCCCGCGCCTTCGAGATCGCCCTGCGCACCACGCTGGACACCGAGGACGACCTCCACGTGACGGGCGGGTCGCTGCACTGACTGCGATCGAGCGGCTACGAGCTTGCGTGCGGCCCAGGTGGACGCGGCGCTCGACGAGATCCTCGAGAACGATGCAGAGCTCCTGGACCGCCTGGAGGACGCGTGGTCGTCTAATCGCCGGCGCGCAACGATGCCCTGTTCGACGGCAACAAGCGGCTGAGCCGGGTGCTCGCCCAGCTCTTCCTCGCCCTGAACGGCCTGCGGCACACGTTCACCGTCGATGAAGCGTTCGAGGCGGCGCTCGCAGTGGCACAGAGCGAAATCGATGTCGAAGCGATCACGAGCGCGACCGGTACGCACCTCATTGAGCGTTGAGCCACGCCGGCTGAAGCCGACCGGCGAACCTACGCTCAGTGTCCGACGGTCACCGTCGGCTCGCCGGAGGGCTGGCTCTCGCCCATCTCCGCGGCGATGCGGTTGGCCTCGTCGATCAGCGTCTGCACGATCTCGGACTCCGGCACGGTCTTGATGACCTGGCCCTTCACGAAGATCTGACCCTTGCCGTTGCCGGATGCCACGCCGAGGTCCGCCTCGCGCGCCTCTCCCGGGCCGTTGACGACGCATCCCATCACGGCGACGCGCAGCGGAACGCTCATGCCCTGCAGGCCCTCCGTGACGCTGTCGGCGAGGGTGTAGACATCCACCTGAGCCCGACCGCACGACGGGCAGGAGACGATCTCGAGCTTGCGCTCGCGCAGGTTGAGCGACTGCAGGATCTGCAGCCCGACCTTGACCTCTTCGACGGGTGGAGCGGAGAGCGAGACCCGGATCGTGTCGCCGATGCCCTCCGACAGGAGGATGCCGAACGCGGTGGCCGACTTGATGGTGCCCTGGAACGCTGGGCCGGCCTCGGTGACGCCGAGGTGCAGCGGCCAGTCGCCGCGCTCGGCGAGCTGTCGGTACGCCTTGACCATGACGATCGGGTCGTTGTGCTTGACGGAGATCTTGAAGTCGTGGAAGTCGTGCTCTTCGAACAGGCTCGCCTCCCAGACGGCCGACTCGACGAGCGCCTCGGCCGTCGGCTTGCCGTACTTCTGCAGGATGCTCGGCTCCAGCGACCCCGCGTTCACCCCGATGCGGAGGGAGACTCCCGCCTCCTTCGCCCGGCGCGCGATCTCCCCGACCTGGTCGTCGAACTTGCGGATGTTGCCGGGGTTCACCCGCACGGCGGCGCATCCGGCATCGATGGCCGCGTAGACGTAGTTGGGCTGGAAGTGGATGTCCGCGATCACCGGGATCTGCGACTTCTTGGCGATGATCGGCAGCGCCTCCGCGTCGTCGCGGCTCGGCACGGCGACGCGCACGATGTCGCATCCGGATGCCGTCAGCTCGGCGATCTGCTGCAGCGTCGCGTTGATGTTCGTCGTCGGCGTGGTGCACATGGACTGCACGCTCACCGGAGCGTCGCCGCCGACGAGCACCTTGCCCACCTTGATCTGCCGCGATTTGCGGCGCGGGTGAAGCACTTCGGGGACGGTCGGCATACCGATGTTCACTGCTGGCACGGCGTTCAGTCTAGGTTGCGGGACTCATTCGAAACGGCCAGACGGCCGCCTTCACACGGCTCTCGAAGCGCGATCAGGACGTCGCGCCCGTCTCGCCCATCACCTCGAGAAGCGCGGCCACGACGACATCCTGATGCTCGAGATGCGCGGAGTGACCGCAGTTCGGCTGGGCGATCTCGCGATACCGGCCGCCGGCATCCGCGTAGCTGTCGAGCACCTGCCGGGTCTGCGCGACCATCGGCTGCGGCGGCGCCACCTGCTCTCCCGGCCAGCCAGGCACGACTCCCGCCTTGCCCAGCGTGTTGAGGTCGAAGAAGGTCTCGTCTCCCACGATGGCGTCGTCGAGACCATGGATCCACAGCACCGACGGCTTGCGAGCAAGCTCGACGATGCCCGACACGTCGAAGTATCTCGGTGCCATCGTGTTGAGCACACCGCGCGTTCCCGCCGCGAACCCCGGCCAGTGCTCGGAAGCCTGCAGGTCGCCCGGGTAGTTGTCCTCGCCGGTCTTCGTGCTGAGCATGGACTCGACCCAGATGTCCTCGTGCTCGCTCGTGTACCCGGGCGCGACGTAGGAAGAGCGAAACACGGAACGCGGCGAGGTGGGGGCCTCGTCTGTGGTGTCGCCCGCCTTCAGTCGAGCCACGAAGTCCGGGCTCGCACCGCCCCCGCCGACTCCCGCGTCATCGGCAGTGAGCCGGGTGCCGTCCAGGGTCGTGCCGCCGAAGCCGAACGGCGCCACCGGAGAGATGAGCGTGACGGATGCCACGGCATCGGGCCGGTCGAGCAGCTGCTGCAGCACGACGCCACCGCCCATGCTCCAGCCCACGAGGTGCACGCGGTCGATGCCGAGCGCATCGACCACCGACCAGACGTCGTCGGAGAAGTCGCGAACGCCGCGCGTGGCATCCACGGGGAGTGTCTCGCTGTCGCCGAAACCGCGCAGATCGACCGCGAGCGCGCGCACGGACGGCGGCAGCGCGAGCATCGTCGGCTGAAAGAACAGCGCGGACGAGCAGTTGCCGTGCACGAAGACGACCGTGTCGCCCGGCTGGTCGGCAGGCCGCTCGAGCACGTTGGCGCGAAGCCGGCCAGTCGGAACGATGCGCGCGGCGATGCCGTCGAAAAGGGCGGATGCGGTGCTCATGCGTGCTCCTCCTCGAGCGCGATGGTGAGTGGTGGTTCGGTGGCGGCGATGACGTGGTCGACGGTGGTGTCGGGGGCGAGTTCGACCAGGCGGAGCCCGTCGGGTGTGATGTCGATGACGGCGAGGTCGGTGATGATGCGGTCCACCACACCCTTGCCGGTCAATGGCAGGGTGCAGGCGTTGACGATCTTCGGGGACCCGTCACGGGCGACATGCTCCATCAGCACGATCACCTTCCGGGCGCCGTGCACCAGATCCATCGCACCGCCAGGGCCCTTGACCATCTTTCCCGGGATCATCCAGTTCGCCAGATCCCCCGTGGCCGACACCTGCATGCCGCCCAGGATCGCGGCATCGATCTTGCCGCCGCGGATCATCCCGAAACTCATCCCCGAATCGAAAAACGCCGCACCAGGGAGCAACGTCACGGTCTCCTTGCCCGCATTGATGAGGTCGGGGTCCACGGCGTCTTCGGTCGGATAGGGGCCGACACCGAGGATGCCGTTCTCCGACTGCAACACCACCGTCACCCCCTCCGGCACAAAGTTCGGCACCAAGGTCGGCAGACCGATCCCCAAGTTCACGTAGGCACCATCCGGCAACTCCAACGCCGCACGCGCCGCCATCTGCTCACGACTCAACGACACGATCACGCCTCCCCTCGTTCGCTCGAGACGGCCCGCACCGTGCGACGCTCGATCCGCTTCTCCACATCACGACCCACTTCGATGACGCGATGCACGAACGCGCCGGGCAAGTGCACGGCATCCGGATCGATCTCGCCAGGCTCCACCAGCTCCCTCCACCTCGGCGATGCACACCCTGCCGGCCATCGCACACAGTGGCGAGAAGTTGCGGGCCGACTTGTCGAACACCAGATTCCCGTGCCGATCACCACGCAACGCATGCACCAGAGCGAAATCCGTGCTGATCGCCTCCTCCAAGACGAACGCCTTCGCGGAGCCGCCCAGATCGAACGTGCGCACCTCCTTCGGCGACGACACCATCGCCACCGAGCCGTCGGCGTTGTGCCGAAGCGGCAGACCGCCCTCGGCCATCTGCGTTCCGACACCGGTCTGCGTGAAGAACCCGGCGATACCGCTGCCGCCCGCACGCAACTTCTCCGCCAACGTGCCCTGCGGCGTCAACTCCACCTCGAGCTCGCCGGAGAGGAACTGCCGCTCGAACTCCTTGTTCTCCCCACATACGACGACGTCATCTTCCGAATCCGACGCGCCCCCAACAACACGCCCAAACCCCAGTCATCGACACCGCAGTTGTTCGACACGATCGACAGCTCGCTCACCCCGGCGTCCAGCACGGCACGGATGAGCACCATCGGGATACCGCACAACCCGAAACCGCCCACCGCGACGCTCGCACCGTCTGCGATGTCCGCCACGGCCTCCGCCGCACTGCCGACCCGTTTGTCGATGGTCATGCTCGCTCCGCCCCTCTGTTCGTGGCGCCCGTGCCGATCGGGTCGCCGCCCGACGTCTCCGCCGCACGCAGAGCGTCGGCGACGATCGGGACGACCTGATCGATGCCGTGGTCCGTCAGCACGATCGAGTAATGATTCACGTCGTCGATCTCGTGCACCGTCAGTCGTGGCACCAGCGAGAGAGACGGGCTCAGGATGTCGTCCGGATACAGACCCGGCGTCTCATCGAGCAGGCCGCGGGGGGCGCGCAGGAAGTGCACGGGCATCCGCAGCTCTCGGAGCGCATCGCGGTAGCCGTCGCTTCCGTCCTGCTGCACGATGTTCGTCGCGATCGCCTCGGCACGACTGGAAGGCCGATACCCGCCGTCGACCTCGTCGAGGTCGTAGTCGATGTAGGCGGAGACGTGCTGGTTCCAGTCTGTGAAGGCCGGATGCTCGCGCCAGAACTCCGCATACGCCTCGCGCGACGGATACACCCGGCTCAGCCGCTCCCCCGCCGGCCCGAGCAGCACCGTCGCCGCATCATCGGGCGCGACGTCCTCGGGCAGCTGGAAGGGCAGCGGCAGGCCGCCGTCGATCAGCACCAGTCCCGCGACGCGGTCCGGATACTGGTCGGCGACGCGCACTGCAACGAAGCCGCCCATCGAGTGACCGACCACGAGCGCGCGCTCGACGCCGAAAGCATCCAGGAGCACCGCCAGGTCGTCGGCGTGGTCGCGCATCCCCCACGGAGCCGGCAGCCCGTTGCTCCTGCCGCGGCCGCGCAGGTCGGGCGCGATCACCGGGGAGCCGGGCAGCCGATCGGCCAGCAGCGGCCATTCGAGATGGGAAGCGGTGATGCCGTGGATGGCGAGCACGGGCATCCCGCTCGCGTGCTCGTTCCACACCCCTCCCGCGAGCTCTCCTCCACGGACCGGAACACCGAACGGCCGGTACTCGACGTCGTCTCTGCTCATCGCGCGGTCCATCCGCCGTCGATGGTGTAGCTGGCGCCGGTGACCATGCCTGCGCTGTCGCCCGCAAGCCAGAGGGCGAGCGAGGCCACCTCCTTCGGCTCGACGAGTCGCTTGATCGCCGACTCGGTGAGCATGATCTGCGACACCACGTCGGACTCGGCGATGCCGTGCACCTTCGCCTGATCGGCGATCTGCTTCTGCACAAGGGGCGTGTTCACGTAGGCGGGGTTGATGCAGTTGCTCGTGACTCCGTGCGGGCCGCCCTCGAGCGCCGTCGCCTTCGACAGTCCCTCCAGCCCGTGCTTGGCCGTGACGTAGGCGGATTTGTATGCGGATGCCCGCAGTCCGTGCACGCTGGACAGGTTGATGATGCGGCCCCATCCGCGTTCGTACATGCCGGGCAGTGCCGCCCTGATCAGCAGGAACGGCGCCTCGAGCATGAGACGCAGGATCAGTTCGAACTTCTCCGGCTCGAACTCCTCGATGGGCCGCACGTGCTGGATGCCGGCGTTGTTGACGAGGATGTCCGTGTCGAGTCGCAACTCCGCCAGAGCCTGCGCCTGCGAGAGGTCAACCTGCCACGCGGTGCCGCCGATCTCGTCGGCGACCCGCTGCGCGGCGTCACCGTCGAGATCCGCGATGGTCACCTTCGCCCCCGCCTCGGCGAACGCCACAGCACAGGCCCGCCCGATGCCGCTGGCGCCTCCGGTGATCAGCGCCCGCTTGCCTGCGAGCGTCGTCGGCTGGTGATCTGTCATGGTTCACTCCGTCCGTGATGGGGAAGCCTGCGATGAGGAAGCCTGTCGTGATGGTGCCTGGGGCGAGGAGCTCGGCGCATCCGCCTTGGCCTCGAGCGCCCCGCGGATGAAGAGCATGAGCTGCTCGAACACCTCGTGCGGCACCTCGCTCGTTCCGGACGCGAGCGGGTCCGCATCGCCGGCCAAGGCGTCCTCGTCTCCCGCGCCGGAGGCTCCCAGAGCACCCAGCGCATGCCGATCATCTCGCCGACGCCCATCAGCGCCCACGCGGCCACCGTGGGGTCGACGTCGCCGAGCTCGCCGGCATCCTTCGCCTCTTTCAGGCCGGCGATGTAGCCGTCGACGATGCGCGTGTAGTGGAGCCGGAGGGCGGACGGTGAGACGAACTCCGCCTCACGCACGATGCGGTACAGCGACGGATGCTCCGCGGTGAAACGGAAGAACGCGTCGAAACCGGCCCGCTCCCGCTCGATGCGCGTCGAGGCGGCACCGGAGGCCTCGCTCATCGCGTGCCGCACCCGACGGTTGATGTCTTCGACGAGCTCGTTGAAGAGGTCGAGCTTCGAGGAGAAGTAGAGGTAGAACGTGCCCTGCGCGACGCCGGCCCGGTCGGTGATGCGCGAGATCGGGCCTCGGCGTAGCCGAGCTCGGCGAACACCTGCTCGGCCGTCTCGAGGATCTTGCGTCTCGTCTCGGCACCGCGTGCCGTTCTGGGCGCAGAAGTCGTCATCGTGTCGTCCCCTCGTGCGCGTGCGACGCCCGCGCGTTCCAGTCGGCGAGCAGTTGCCGACGTACCACCTTGTCAGCACTCGACCGCGGGATCTCCGCGGCGAACACCGATGCTTCGGCACCTTGAAGCGTGCAAGCCCGGTGGCGGCGAAGGCGAGCAGCTCGTGCTCGTCGGTCACCATTCCCGGCCGCACGACGACCCAGGCGACGCCGACCTCTCCCCACTTCTCGTCGGGCACGCCGACCACGCCGGCGTCGGCGACGGCCGGATGACCGAACAGCACGTTCTCGATCTCCGCAGGCGAGATGCCCTCTCCACCCGAGATGAAGATGTCTTTGATGCGGTCGACGACAGTGCAATATCCCTCGGCGTCGCGCTCCACGAGATCGCCGGTGTGCAGCCAGCCATCGCGCAGCGCCAGCGCCGTCTCCGCGTCGTCACGGAAGTACCCGGGGAACACACCGGGGCCGTGCACGAGCAGTTCACCGCGCCCGACGCCGTCGAGGTGCTCGCCGGTCACGGGGTCGGCGAGCGCCACGTCGACGTGCGGGTACGGCTTGCCTGCTGAGCCGGCCCGGCGGTAGGCATCCTCGTCGGGCAGGCAGAGCACGTTCGGCGACGCCTCGGTGAGCCCGTAGCCCTGGGTGAGCGCCACTCCCCTCGCGTGCCACACGCGCAGCAGCGGCTGCGGCATGGGCGCACCTCCACGATGGCGTGGCGCATGCTCGACAGGTCGGAGTCGGCGAAGCGTGGATGCTGCGCGATCAGCAGGTAGTTCGCCGGCACACCCATCATGGTGGTGATGCGTCGCTCCGCGATCAGCTGCAGCACCCGCCCGGCGTCGAACGTGCGCTCGAGCACGACCGTCGCCCTGCCCACCAGGCCAGCAGCGGCTGCACGTTCCAGCCGCCGACGTGGTACTGGGGCATCACCGCGAGCACGACGTCGGATGACGCGATCTCGGCCGTGCGCGAGAGCGACAGGTTGGTCAGAAACAGTTCGAGTGGGTCAGCACGACACCCTTCGGACGGCCGAGCGTGCCCGGGGTGAAGACGATCAGCAGCGCATCCTCATCGCGTGGCGGGCGCTGCACACGGGTCTCGTGCGGCATCCCGCTCGCGCGGCGGCACGATGTGCTCCACCCCGTTCATGCCCAACAGCGAGGATGCCGGCGGCCGCGCCAGACGCCGCAGCGTCGCCTTCGCGACCGCCGAGAACTCGTCTTCCACGAGAAGCAGAGCCGGGTCCGCCTGCTCGAGCTGCTCCGCCAGCTCCCTGGCGGACAGACGCCAGGAGAGGGCACGAGCACGAGGCCGGCCTTCGCGCACGCGAAGAACAGCACGACGTGATCGGCGCTGTTGCCCGTGATGGTGGCGATCCGGTCCCCCACTCCGTAGCCGGCGGCATCCAGTCGCGTCGCCAAGGCGCTCGCGCGGTCGTCGAGGTCGCGGTAGCTGAGCACGACGCCGCGGTCGTCGACCGCGATGCGGTGCGGCGTCGACGAAGGCACGGTCCGCCGTCCATCTCCCGAGGGTGTGCAGGCCGGGCTCATCGGTGGTCTGCTCGTTCACGATCCCAACTCCCTTCGCCTTCGACGGTCCCTCCCACGGCATCAGGCGCACTCGCCTCGATGGCACGCGTTCCCCGTTCGTGCGGCGGGTCCGGCGATGCCGCCGGGCAGGAACATCACGACCAGGATGAAGATCGTCCCCAGAATAAAGAGCGGCTCCGAGGCGGCACGCGCAGCACGGCGGGCAGATCGGACACGAACGTCGACGACGCGAGGGCGCCGAGCCTTTGGTCGAGCAGCGCGTAGACGATTCCGCCGGCGATCGCGCCCCACCGGTAGCCGAGGCCGCCGAGCACGACGATGACGAGCAGGCTCCAGCGTGAAGTCACTGCTGGAGATGTCGGGGGTGGCGCCGCTCTGCAGCAGCATGAACACGATGCCGCAGAGCACGGCGAGCATCGCGGCCACGACGAACACGGCGAAACGCACCCAGTACGGCCGCATGCCGAGGACTTCGACCCGCAGTTCGTTGTCGCGCGCGGCGGCCGCGGCATGACCGGTTCGGGGGCCGTTCCACCCACAACCGCCCGCAGCGTGACGAGGTAGACCACCACCAGCAGGGCGAGGCACAGCCAGTAGAGATAGGCGGTGTTAGACCACACCGATGAGATCGACGGCACCCTGCTTCGTGGGCAGAGGCAGCCCTTCGTCGCCTCCGGTGGTCTGCCCGGGGTTGCGTCCCAGGATCACCACGAACCCAGCCTGCGCGAACGCGAGGGTCACCATGCGCGAACGCAGATGCCGCTCACCCCGCAGGCTCAACGCGCCGACGACGCCGGCGAGCACGAGTCCGAGTGCGAGCGTGATGACGATCGCCAGCGGACCCAGCCCGCAGCGTGAACACCAGCCACGACGGGACGCCCCGCCGGTGCCCACTGCACGAGCACGATGCCCAGCCCGTACGCGCCGGCCGCGAAGAGCGCATGGCCGAACGAGGCATCCCTGCCACGCCGAACAGCAGGTGATAGCTCAGGGCGAGCGCCGCGATCAGCAGAGCGTACGCGAGCAACTGCAGTGTTCCGGGAGTGTAAGTGGGTCCGGGGAACACCCCAGGGGATCGACAGATTCAGCAGCGGCAGCACCCGGCGGCGAACCACGATCGCCACACCGATCAGCGGCACGATCCCCGCCGTGCCGTCAGCACGCCGCGCCCTGAACGGTCGGATGTTCCGTGCTCGCGCACCGCACCCGTCACCTTCACGTCTCCGGCCATCACGCCACCCGCTTTCCCAGCAGACCGCGCGGTCGCAGCAGCGAGCACGACCGCCGAGGGCCAGAGGACGACGGCGCAGGTCGCCCGTGCCTGCACCGTAGAAGTTCGAGGAACTGCTGCACCACCGCGACCAGCACACTGGCCAGCGCCGCCCCGGCCAGCGGAGCCGAGCCCGCCGATCACCGTCACGTGAAGGCATAGATGAGCAGCGACGACACCCCGATGGTCGGCGACACGTAGCCAGCCGAAGTACACGGATGCCAGCACGCCGCCGAGCCCCCCGCCGCAGCGCCCCCGATGGCGAAGACGAGCGTGAACGAGCGGCGCACGTCGATGCCGAGCGCCGTCACCATGGCCCGGTTCTCGACGCCCGCACGGATGATGAGCCCGTACCGGGTCTTCGCGAGGAAGAGCACGATGGCCACGAGCACCAGCACGGCGCATCCGATCAGCAGAAACCGGTTGTTCGGAACCTTGGCGCCCAGGATGTCCGTGGTGCGCCCCAGCCAGCCGGGTGCGGAGATGTGAGATGGGATCCGGTGCCCCAGATGCCTTGGAACCAAGGCCAGGCAGAGGGGCGAGCCCCCGCCGTCACGAGCACCTGCTCGATGTGACGTTGGTACAACCGCCGCACGAGCACGAACTCCGTCGCGGCGGCGAAGGCCGCGCCGGTCAGCATGCCGGCCACCATCGACAGCAGGAGAGAACCCCACGTCGTCGGGCCGATGGCGCTCGCCACCGCCCAGCCGAGGAACGCACCGAGCGTGAGGAAGGAGCCGTGTGCGAAGTTCAGCACGCCCATCAGCCCGTAGATGAGCGACAGCCCCGACGACACCAGAAAATACAGGGCGCCCAGCCCGAGACTCGTGACCAGCAGCAGGATCACCGTGCTCATGCCGTCACCTCCCTGTCTTCGTTCACCACGGTCTGCTTCTGGGTCGGAGCCTCCGCGCCCACGCCGAGGTAGCGCTCCACCAGTGCGCGGTCGTCGAGGAACTGCGCCGCCGGTGCGGTGAGCACGACCCTGCCGTTCTCCATCACGACCACGGCCTGCGCGAGGCGCCGCACGACCTGCAGGTTCTGCTCGACGAGCAGGACCGGCACGGATGCCGCCGCCACCTCCAGCGCGTGCGTCACCTCGCCCACCACTCGCGGCGAGAGGCCCTTCGTCGGCTCGTCCACGAGCAGCAGGCGGTTGTCGTTGAGCAGAGCCCTGGCCAGGGACACCATCTGCTGCTGGCCGCCGGAGAGGGTTCCTGCACGCTGCTTCGCCCTGGCGACGAGGTCGGGGAAGAGCTCGCGCACGGCCTCTACGCCCGGCGCGTCGCCGCGTTCGGCCAGCCGCAGGTTCTCGGCCACGGTCAGCGATCCGAACACGTCCCCTGTCCTCCGGCACGTAGCCCACCCCGGGCCGCACGATGCGGTGGGTCGGCAGCCCCGTCGATGCGGGCTCCGTCGAGCTCGACCTCGCCCTGGCGTTCGATGAGCCCGAGGATGCCCGCAGCGTGCTCGTCTTGCCGGCCCCGTTCCTGCCGAGCAGCGCCGTGACCCCGCTGGAGGCCACCTCGAAGGTGGCGTCCTCCACCACCTGCTGCCGCGCGATGCTCGCACGCAGGCCCCGCACCGTCAGGACGGGCCGTGTCATCCGCGGGTCCCGCGCATCAGTCCCCTTCACAGCGGCTCCCCGAGATAGGCGGCCTGCACGACCGGGTCGGCCATCACCGCGTCGGGCCCGTCGAAGGCGAGCAGCTCGCCGTGATGCATCACGGCGACGCGCCCTGCCAGCCCGAGCACGACATCCATGTGGTGCTCCACCATGACCACGGTCCTTCCCGAGTGATGCAGTCGACGGATGAGTTCAGTCAGTTCGGGCACGTCGGCGGGACGCGACCCCGGCCCATCGGCTCGTCCGGAGCAGAACGACGGACGGCTGCCCGCAGCCAGCACCATCGCGATCTCGACCTTGCGCTTCTCCGCCGCTGGGCGGGGCGCCCCCTGCGCGATGAGACAGCCCGACCTCTGCCAGGTGCTTCCCGTGCCGCCCGGGTGGCGGCGTCGCCGGCGCGGGGAACCGCACCAGCGACGCCGTCGACCCGAGCGGGACCTGCGCGGCCAGTCGCACGTTCTCCAGCACCGTGAGCTGATCGAACAGGCTCGAGGACTGGAACGTGCGGCCGAAGCCCGCTCTGGCGCGACGCGCGATCGGCGAGTGCGTGGCATCCACACCGTCGATCACGAGCCTTCCGCTGGTGGGTCGCACGACGCCGGAAGATCACGTTGAAGAGCGTGGTCTTGCCCGCACCGTTGGGACCGATCACGGCGACGAACTCGCCCGCTCCGATCGTCAGCGACACGTTGTACAGGATGCGCGCACCACCGATGTCGAGTCCGACGCCGTCGAGTTGCACGGAGGTTCCCTGTCGTGCCCGGCACGTCGGCCGTCCCGCGTGCCTGACGTCGCCGTACGGCTCGCCGCTGCGCCGCTCGTCACTTTTCCGGCGGCGCCACGGTGGAGGCGGACACGGTCTTGATGAGCGGAGTCCACTTGCCGTCTGAACCCTTCACCAGCTTGGCCTGGTACATCAGCTGGATCATGGCGTGATCGGAGGCGCGCACCGTGATCGTGCCCTTCACCGACGGGAACGACCAGCCTTCGAGCGCCGAGATCATCTTGTCGGCGTCGTCGCCGCCCGCCTTCTGCACGGCGTGCACGATCATCTGCGCCTGCCACGAAACCGTCAGGTGAGAAGAGGTCAGGTGTTCCGCCAGCCTTCGTGATGGAGGCGATCATCTTCTTCTCGATCAGGGGTGTCTGCCGCCCCTGGGAAGTAGTACGAGAGGAACGAGATCTTGTCGCTGACCGCTCCATAGGCGTTATAGCTCGCGGTGTTGGCGAGGCCCGTCACCACGGGCGCCACACTGAAGACACCCTGCTGCTGCAGCGCCTGCCACATCGCCGAGGTCGTGGCGCCGGCCCATGCCACGAGACCAGGTCGGGCTTGGCGTTCACCAGGTTCTGCGCGAACGGCGTGAATTCCGTCGCGCTGTCGGGCACGAGCACCGACGACACCGTCGCTCCCTTCGCCCCAGCACGGCCTTGACCGCGGCCAGGTTGCCCTGCCCGAATGCGTCGTCCTGCGCGAGACCACCGATCTTCTTGCCCGCCGGGTCGCCGACGAAGGTGCCGGCCGTCGCCACATCCTGGTAGCTCTGCCGGCCGGACCGGAACGTGTACTTGTTCACGCCCGTGAGCGCATCGGCGGCGGCCGGGCCCGAGATGTGAGAGGATCTTGTTCTGCTCGGCCTGCTGCGCCAGCGTCGTCGCGATGCCGGAATCGGTGGTGCCGGCGATGATCTTGTCGCCCTTGCCGATCAGGTTCTTGGCGAGCGAGACAGCGGTGTCGGCGCTGCCCGTGTCGTCGTTCCAACTGATGTCGAGCTTGCGCCCGTCGACCTTGCCGCGTTCCCTTGGTGGCGTAGTCGATGCCGGCCTCGAAGCCGGCCTTGTACTCGGCGCCGTAGGACCGCGGGCGGGCCCGTGGCCGAATAGATCATGCCGGCGTCGACGGGGGCGCTCGACGATGTCGAGCCGCCGGAGTCACCCGCCGCCACGGTGGGGGCGCAGCCGGCGAGGCCCAGCGCCACCACGGCGGCCGGGGCCGGTGCAAGGTACTTCTTCGTAACTCGCATGTGCATGCCTCTCAGTGCTTGCGATAGGAGGATGCCGTCACCAAACATGACAGCTGATTCAGGTGTCACATACGCTAGATCGACAGCGCCCCGATGTCAGCGTTCGTGAGGCATCCAGAACCGCACCCCGGAAGCTTCACGGGCGGGCAGCGAGCAACGAGAGATGTCGTGACCGTCGCCGAAGTTGCACGGCCCCACGATCAACGCCGGCGCGCAGAACGGCACCGACTCGCGTACGGGCCCTCCCCGGTCAGCCGGGAAGACCGACTCGCGTACGGGCCCTCCCGGGTCAGCCGGGAAGGGAGATCAGCTTGGACGATGTCGGCGTAGGCGAGCAACAGGCTCATCGCGCCGAGCACGATGATCACCGCGTACGTGAGCGGCATGAGCCTTGCCATGTCGACCGGCTTCGGCGACGCGTGCCTCGGCAGGTGAGCTTGAACCAGCCGCGTTTCATCCACTCCCACGCGGCACCGGCGATGTGCCCGCCGTCGAGCGGCAGCAACGGGATCATGTTGAACACGAAGAGCGCCAGGTTGAGCGAGGCGAGCAGGCTCAACACGAGCTGGATCTTCGACGCGAACGCGTAGGCGTTGCTGTCGGCGATCTCGCCCGCCATGCGGCCGACCCCGATGATGCCGACCGGGCTGGATGCCGACCGCTCGCTCGACCCGAACGCCGCGTTCCACACCCCCCACCATGCGCTGCGGCAGTTGATTGGCCACCACCCCGGCGACCTGTCCGGCTGCTCGCCCGTCACCGAGAACGCCGTGCCGAGCGACTGAGGCTCGAACTGCGTGGTCGGGGGGTGATGCCGATCATCCCCCCTCGACGGTCGACGTCGCGCCAGGCGTCGGTCACCCTGGGTCTCGGTGCGGCGCGGGGTCACGTTCAGCGTGACGTCCTCGCCGTCCCGCTCCACCACCATGGGAACGGTCTCGCCTGCCGAGCCCTGGATCGCCGAGGAGAGCTGGGACCGGGGTCGTGATGGTCTTGCCGTCGTAGCGGAGACGACACGGTCACCGGACATCAGCCCGGCGTCCACTGCCGGCGATGCAGGGTCGGACGACGCGCACGTCGTCGGACGTCGAGGATGCCGGTTTGAGGCACTCCGGGACCGGCTACACCGTGGTGCTCGCCCCTTGCACCCCGATGCCGCACAGCATGATCGCGATGAGCACGAACGCGATCACGGAGGTTCATGAACCGGGCCCGCAGAGCATCACGATGATGCAGCTGAGCGGGTGCAGCAGATAGAGGGCGCGGTGTTCCTCGCCCTCCGGGATGGTCTCCCGCACTCGCCTGACGAGCCTCGGCGGCCGTCCGTCGTCAGCACGCTCCTGCGTTGCTGCTCGCGTTCCCTGCTCCGGCGCGCCGATGGC
The DNA here is from genome assembly GCF_007859675.1 of Humibacter ginsenosidimutans. Taxonomy (GTDB): domain Bacteria; phylum Actinomycetota; class Actinomycetes; order Actinomycetales; family Microbacteriaceae; genus Humibacter; species Humibacter ginsenosidimutans. The sequence goes on along the minus strand of NZ_CP042305.1, from coordinate 6,420 downwards.
TCCGTCCGTCATGGCGACCGAGCGAGTTGTAGAAACCGGTGGAGGCATCGCGGGGCGCCTCTCCAAGGTGCCCGGGCGGGAACATCCGGATCATCGCGATGTAGCCGCCGAAGGGCAACGCATCTTCACGCCGTACTCGGTCTCACCCTTGCGGAACGAGAACAGCGTCTTGCCGAAGCAGCCACCATGTACTGGGTGACCCGAACGCCGAACGCCTTGGCCGCGGTGAGGTGGCCGAGCTCGTGCAGCGCGATCGACAGGCCGGGGCCGATCACGAGATCAGCACGCCGACGATGAAGAGGGCAGCACGGAGGACATGCACCGAAATCGTATCCACGTGCGCCTGTGCGCGGACCGGACGGGAGCCGACCCCTGGCATCCTGTGAGCCGGTCACCTCACGCAACCCCATAGCCGGGGCAGGCAGGTTAGGGTGTGGTGCTGACGTGACGATCCTGCGTGCGCGCGGGACGGCATCCCTACTCCCCGTTGAACGAGGATGGCAATGGCGACTGGCCGCGGTGCCGAACGGTCCGGCAGCAGAAGGACCGTCGTGAGGAGGCAGAGAGGGAGCACGCCCCTGATGCGCGAAGAGGCCGCGAAGAGGCCAGGAGCGCCGCACAGTGGTGGATCCAGGGCTCGGTGGCCGTGGTCATCGTTGCAGTTCTCGCGGTGGTCGCGCTCGTCGTCGTCAACTCCATTCCGCAGGGCAGAGACCTCCGCCGGCCCGAGAAGCATGGTCCAGCGACGGCATCGTCATGACCTCGTCGAGCAGGCCCGTGCGCACGCCGGGCATCCCCTTCCGGCGGGTCGCCGACGGCGACGACGCCAGAGCGACGCGTCCCGGGCCAAGGCGGTACGCTCCACCATCTACGAAGCCCTAGTGCCGTACTGCCCGGCAGTTCCGAGCACAGGAAGCAAACTGAAGCAGATCAAGCGGTGAGCTCGACTCGGGCATCGCCCAGTTGGAGATCCACATCCTCCACTGAACTACACTCACGTCGGCGGGCAACGGCGGCTAAGCGCGCTGGGCGAGGGCAACGCGTGCGTGGCCAACTACGACCCGGACGAAGTTCCTCGCCGGTGAAGCTCGGCCCTGTCGACAAGCAGCCGCAGAGGGACCGGCGGCCTGCCGAACTCCAAGATCCTGTCGATCATGACGAAGGCGCAGGTGAGTTCTGATGCCAGCTCACCACCGTGCGTCAGCAACGTCAAGTTCACGAACTGGCTCAACGCGCGCCCGAAACGGGCGGTCACGAAGAAGCTGCCACTCGAAGCTCGGCCGTCACGACCTTCGGCGCACGCCGACCGTCATCGTCAACGGGCAGCAGTATCGGGGCTCGCTGACCCGGCCGACGCGAGCACGTTCGAGTCGTTCGTCCCGAGACGGCCCGACAGTGCAGGAAGGGCGTCGACCTCGACGGCGCCCACCCGCGACGCGACGCCGACGGCGACCAGCGGACGGCTGAACTGAGGCGGCCGGCCGACCAGCACTCGCCAGCGCCAGCGCTCGAGTCGGTGCGAGGCGGCGACGGCGTCGATCCGACCTCGTCGGCATCCACGCTGGTTTCCAGAACACGTCGACACGAGACGTGTCCGAACAGGCGCGACCAGGTCTCGACGGTCTCGACCAGTCCGCCGCCGGAATCGGGCCCGAGCCCGGCGCCCGGTCGCGTCGGCGACGACCTCGTCGATCAACGCCAGCACGGCGGCGCGTAGGGCCTCGTCACGGGCCCCTCCGAACAGGAGTGCGAACACGTGCCGATGCCCTCCCTCAGCCGAACAGGGTGCGTACTCGATTGCCCGCGCCTCCCATGGTTCCGCGCGCACGATCGAGCGAGGCAGGTCGAGCGTTCTCGCGTGGCACGGTGCGCTCCGTCGTCATCACCCGGTCGCCCAGCTGGGCGTCGCAGCGTCGGGCGAGATCGGCTTGATAGGATCGTCTCGCAGCTGGGATAGTGCCGGTACATCCGCAGGCTGACGACGCGCCGAGGTGCCGTGCGATGGCCCCGCAACGACACGGCACTCACGCCCGCCCGCCTTCGGCGAAGCGCTGACCGATGCCGCGTCGAGCACCTGCTCACGCGAGGGATCAACGGCCCTGCCCACGATGGACTGACTCGTCAGTCCCGGCCGATGATTCCCCATCCCCCGGCCGTGCGCTCACCCCTCCGCCATGCCGCTCGGTGCGGCAGCACGGGCATCCGAGGTTTCTCGCGCGGCTGTGGGCGAACGCCGGACCATCGAGCGCGACCACCCTTGACAGACCAGAGCGTGTTGCCGCCTAGGTTTGCTGCGAGCGGTGCTCACAAGCCCTCGCCCGAAGGACGCCATTCCCCATGACAACGCAACTGGTGCTCCGGCGCCGGCAGTGATCGGATCCCAGCTGGCCACGAGGCTCGCCAGAAACGGGGTGACGGCGTGCGCGTCGGCTCCCGAAGCGGCACGCACGTCCGAAGACCGCCAAGTCGCTCGTCGTCGATGCGGGCGACGCGGATGCCGTCGCGCGCGCGCCGGAGGGCGCCGAGCACGGTCTTCGGCGTCACCAATCCCCCGTACACGACCTGGCAGCGCGATTGGCCGCCCGTGTTCTTGCGCATAACCCCGCGGTCATCACGGCCGCCGGGAAGGTCCGGCGCTGCGCTGGTGGTGATGGGCAACCTCTACCCCTACGGGTCGCCGCTCAGGTGCCATGACGGAGCATTCCGCCCCGAGCTCACCGAGGAGTCAAGGGCTGGTCAGGAAGGCCGGCTGGCGCGCGGTGCGCGAGGCGACGGCTGCTGAACGCATCCGCGGCGCGTCGAGCGTGAGGGGCGACCGCGGACTACTTCGGCAAGAGGGCGCCACGAGAACGGCACATCTGGGCGGAAGAAGGCGTTCCACATTCACACGAGTCCCCCCCCTCGACCGCAGACCGCACGGGTGGGGCGTCGACCTCGCGCACAGCTGGTCCCACGTTCCCGACTCGTCCGACCATGGGTAGCCGCGATCGAACTGGACCGGCCGCGGAGCGCGTCTGGCATGTGCCGAGCGGCGCACCCCATCCGCGTGCCGAGATCGCCGCCCAGCTGAACGCGCTGTACGGCAGCACGGGCGAAGCGGGTGCGGACCCTGCGCTGGATGCTCGCTCTCATTCACCGCGTTCAGCCCGATGATGCGCGAGATCTATGCTTCCAACTACTGGTTCACGGACCGTTCGTGATCGACGCCACCGAGACATCCCACCTGCTCGGCGTGGAGGGAGCCCTGGCGCCTGAGCGCGGGCACGACGACGGCGGGTGGTACCGCCGAGCGGATGCTCAGCGCGCGGCGATGATCGCGTCGGCGCGTTCGCGCGCCCCAGCGCTCGGCCTCGGCGAGGGCCGCGCGGTCCAGCACGGCCGTACCGGGTCGTGCTCGTCGATCACCCCTGTCGATGGTGTCGACGATGTCGAGAAGAACGACGGTCGTGGAAAGCGTCGACCGCCTGCTCGTTCGCGGCGTTGAATACCGCCGGGTAGCTCGAGGCCTGCCGCGCCGACGCCGCTTTGGCGAGGCGCACGGCGAGGAAGGCGTCGTCGTCAAGGCAGCTCGAACCGCCAGTCGCCTCGCGGCCGTCCAGTCGATCGGCGTCTCGGCGTGCGGTACGCGCTTCCGTAGACGGGCGAGCGCGTGCGAGATCGGCCCTACGAGCATGGTCAGCAGGCCGAGCTGGGCGACGACGGCGCCGTCGACGAACTCCACCCATCGAGTGGATGTACCTGCGCTGCGGATGCACCACCACCTCGATGCTGCCGTACAGGCACCCCAGACAGCAGGTGCGCCTCGATCACCTCGAGACCCTTGTTGACCAGAGTCGCCGAGTTGGTGGTGATGACCCGCCCATCGCGAAGTTGGGGTGTTTCCAGCGCCTGCTGGGCGTGACATCCTCAGCCGCCTCGCGCGACCCAGCCGCGGAAGGCCCCGGATGCCGTGACCACGAGCCTGCGCACCTCGCCTTGCCGCCCGGCACGCAGCGACTGCGCGTTCCGAGTGCTCGGAGTCGACAGGCACGGTGATCCCCTGGCCCGCGAACCGCGCCAGTGCGGTGACCAGTTCTCCCCCCGACGACGAGCGACTCCTTGTTGGCGAGGGGCGGGCGTGCGACCCAGCTCGGGCGCGGCGAGCGTCGGGCCGAGCCCGACGGATCAGTGCCGTTGAGCGACGTCGGCCTCGACGTCGCGAACGAGCTGTTCGGCCTCATCCGCCCCGAGCGCGGTGTACTCGACCCCGAACTCGGCCCGCCTGCGCCACCGGCTCATCCGCCGCTTTCCGGTGGCCAGACCGGCCACTTCGAACCCCGGTCGGGATTCGCCCTGATCTCGAGTGCCTGGGTGCCGATGGAACCGGTGGAGCCGAGAATCAGGATCCTGCGCATGCGCTCCACATCCTGCCAGGGCGGCCGCCGCCCCCTCTTCATACCAGTTCCTTTGTCCCCGTCGTGTCGCCCGTCATCGCACGGGCGACGCGCGGAAGGGGACAGCGGGCTCTAGAGAATGAAACCGATCGGCGCTCGAGTGCGTCACTTCTGCGTGGATGTCCCACCACGAACACGAGCGTGTCGGTGCCCTTGATGCCCGCCCTTGGGGTTGCCGCGAGCCGTAGCCGTCCGGCCGGCGGGATCACGGCGAGCACCTGCGGAAGCCGACCGTCTGGCCGACGAGCGCCGTGGAGAAACCCTTGACGACCTGCGTCGTGTCGAACGTGGACGAGCCCAACGCGGCCCCAGCTCTGGTCGAACACCTTGCCTGTGCGGGCGTTGACTCCCCCTGGTACTGCATGGTGACCTCGTCGCCGCTGGCGACCATGGCGCCTGCTGCCCATATGAGCACCTCGACCTTGGTCGTCGTCGGGAGCCGTGAAGCCCTTCTGGATGGTGACCGTCGGCTTGCCGTCGGACGCGAGCTTCACCCGTCAGGAACTTGACTGCGCCGGCTGGGGGGTGCCGTCTTGGTCGGCACCACGTCGAGCGTCGACCACGAGACGACGGTGTCGGTCCTTCTCCTTGAGGTTGAGCTCGTCGGGTCGGCGTCGCCCCCCAGGCATCCTTCGCCGTCGTGGTGGTCACCAGGCGCGAGCCGACGGGAGCACACTCCGGCTTCTGCGGAGGCCGGGGATCATCGACAGGTCGCCGGACCGTGAGCCGGAATCGTCGACGTGCCCGCGTAGCCGCGTTGCTGGGTGAGCTGTCGTGGCGCCGTTGGGCGACAGAGCGCCACATCGACGGTCTCGCCGTTCTCGACCTTGCTGCCCGATGCCCTGGTGACGGTGCTGCGCTGAGGTGTCTTTGGCCTTCAGAGGCTTGGCGAACGTGACGGTCGGCTCAGCCTGCTTCGCGCCGGTGACCTTCACCGCATCCGAGACGGATCGGACTTCAGACGGTGCAGGCCGTCGAAGCAGCCTTGTTCGTCGAGGTCGCGGTGGCGGATGCGCGGAAGCCGGAGCTCACACCCGCCAACAGGAGGAGGGGGCGGGAGGTGGCGGCAAGGACTGCTGGGATCTTCGAGCGCACGGCGATGCTTTCGTGAGAAGAAAAGGGGGCACTCCATGGTGCCGGCGGCTTTGTCCACCCTGAGAGCGACCGGCGCCGAAGGGGGGCGTCCGCACACAGGAGAGTCGCGGCCACCACCACGTACGATGGATGCCATGCCCCGCGATTTCTCCGTGCCGCAGAGCCGTCGCCGTTCTCCACCCGCTTCCCGGACCGAAGTCCCCTCGATCTCCAGGCGCGCCGCGGCATCCCGTCTCCCGCGGGGCCGGCACGCTGGCGGTATCTACATGGACCACGCCTCACGGCGCGATCCTCGTCGGCGTCGACGGCAATCGGCTCATCGATCTCGGCTGCGGCATCGGAGTGACCACCATCGGGCACGCTCACCCGGCGGTGGCAGCAGCGGCGTTCGAGCAGGCCAACAAGCTCACGCACACGCTCCCCTTCACGGTGAGCCCGTACGAGAACTACGTGAAGGTCGCCGAGAAGCTCGCACCGCAGATCGCCCGGCGACTCCGAATCGCTCGATCCTCGTCAACTCCGGCGCCGAAGCCGTCGAGAACGCCGTGAATCGCCCGCAAGCACACGGGACGCAGGGCGATCGTCTCGCTGGAGCACGCGTTCCACGGCCGCGCAACCTCACCATGGCGATGACGTACCGCCCCTGGCCGGAGCGCGTCAGCATGGGGCCGTTCCCCGGCGGCGTCACCGGCGTGCCCGGCAGCTACCCGTTCAAAGACGGGCTGAGCGGCGACGAGGCCGCCGAGCGCACCATCGACTACATCACGACGCACATCGGTGCGAGGATCTGCCGCGTTCTTCTTCGAGCCAGTCAGGGCGACGGCGGCGTGAGGTCATTCCCGCCGACGCTGGCTACCTGAACCACATCGCCGAGTTCTGCCGCGACAACGAC